>JAGYJG010000009.1 GCA_018402155.1 Bacteroidia bacterium | reverse complement strand
ACAATATCATTACAGAAGCGGAAGTACCAAACAGGAATTAAAGGGGGCAGCACTTGACAAGTTTCTCCTTCAGAAAAAAGGAAAAAGATGGGATGGAGTTCCTATTCCGAATGTTTCAATTAATGACCTTAAGCAAGAAACGTTTGATTTTTTCCGAAAACGAGCTTTCAGAAGCCAAAGAATTGATGAAGACAGTTTAGCTGACAGAAATGAACATCTTATTGAGAACCTTCAACTCAAGGAAGGAAAATTCCTTAAGCGTGCCTCTATCCTGCTTTTTTATACAAATCCTGAAAAATATATAACAGGGGCTTACATAAAAATAGGTTTTTTCGAAAGTGATAGTGATTTGAGATATCAGGACGAAATCCACGGAAATCTTTTTGAACAAATTGAAAAAACAACAGAATTATTATTCACAAAGTACATCAAGGCATTTATTAGCTATGAAGGTTTGAATCGGGTGGAGACCTATGAATATCCGAGAGAAGCAATTAGAGAAGCATTATTGAATGCTATTGCCCATAAAGACTATTCGGGTGGCGTTCCCATTCAAATAAGTGTTTATAAGGATAAGTTAATGATTTGGAATGATGGGCATCTTCCTGATGATTGGACCATTCAAACACTTTTAGATAAGCACTCATCAAAGCCATTCAACCCAGATATTGCAAATGCACTTTTTCGCAGCGGATACATTGAATCTTGGGGTCGGGGTATTTCGAAAATGACAGAGCAGTGCTTTAATTTTGGACTTCCTGCGCCCTTGTTCTTTTTTAAAAGTTCGGGTTTTTGGGTAGAGTTTAGAAAAGACATATATACATACAACCAACTTAAAGAGCTTGGGCTAAATGAACGACAGATTAAAGCAGTACTTTTCGTAAAGGAGAATGGTAAAATTAATAACAGTGACTACCAGACTTTAAATAATGTATCAAAAGCAACTGCCACAAGAGACCTTACTGAACTTGTTGAAAAATTTAAAGCATTGGACAGAACTGGAGAAGTTGGAGCAGGAACAACCTATATTTTGATTGGCTCATAATTGGCTCAATTGGCTCATAGGCAAAACAAAAAAGAGAAGTAAATGAACGGAGAAAAACACCGAAGCGATAACAGCGTGTATGAAAAATAGCGGG
>JAGYJG010000008.1 GCA_018402155.1 Bacteroidia bacterium | reverse complement strand
TTCTTAGTACGTCATTTAAATATAATAAACACGTAAATATTTATCTGGTTCTTATGCTTCTGTCGTCAGCTTCTGTAGCGTTCAACCGCGGTCTTGGTAATCATGAACCACTCTTATTTTCTAATTATAAATTAACTTGGATTAGACTAGTATTTCTCACCTTGCCGCCTTCAGCTTATTTGTACCTTGAAAAGATTTATAAAAATACAAAAAGGGTTAATGCAAGTGATTTCATTCATTTTATAATCCCTATTCTTTGGTCTATACTATTTCTCCTTCAAACACACTATTTATTTCTTGCAAACGACACTTGGAATCTCGCGCGTAAAATCTTCTCTTTTGGCTTTACCTCAGTATATTTTTTAATAACACTAGTGTTAATTAGGAATTCCTTCAAAAACCAAGATACAGCAAACGCAAAGCATATTCCGTCTATAAAAAATTGGGTTTTAACATTCTTCATTTTAATTAGCCTTGTACAATTCCAATCGACAATTCACTTTTGTTTTGAATTAGAAGAGAAGAATAATATTTATACTAGATTTTCTTTTTACTTTAAAATGGTGATTGCAGTATTATTAAGTTTAAAACTACTCACTTCACCAGAGATTATTTTCGGGTACCCCAAATTAGCAAAGTCCTTAAAGAAAAATTCTGACAGCGATGCAACAAGCGAGATAAACAATAAAATCATCCAGATAAATAATGAATATTTTATTAGAGGTATAACCATAGATGAATACTTTACAGGAAAAAACCTAGAATGCTTAAGAATATTATTGGATAACAAAGATACATTTATACCTGTAAATAGCTTTGATGAACTTTTTATTTCGGAATTTAAGACAAGTGTTGTTACGTTGAAAAAAAGAAGAGAGCAAAGCCTTAAAGCAATCACATTTGCCCTTTCTTACAGGCTGAGTGTACCGGAGGAATTTATTTTTATTACAACTCCTTATGAAATTGATAAGCGGATGAAACTGATTAAACTTAATCCAGATTTGCTATCTTAACAGATTTATCAAAGTGAAAAATTTGCTTAATAGATCTCGTAAGTCAAAGATTCGATAATAGTCTCAAAGCATCTACGTTACCGAATGTCATACGTATTTGTAAATCGTAAGGCCTTTTTTTATACTCTACTGCAAACATTGGCAACAATTATGCGCCACTTTATTGTCTTATAACCTTGCTATTCTTTGCTCAATACG
>JAGYJG010000007.1 GCA_018402155.1 Bacteroidia bacterium | reverse complement strand
TCTCCTTCTCCCAAGTGGGGATAGGGACTGAAAACCCAGATGCTTCTGCGGCTTTAGACTGTACATACAACGTGTATCAATAAAACATTAGTTCACCCCATTCTCAACCACCACCACGCTCTCCATCCAAACAAAAAAAGTATACCTGTTTTACCACTCAGTCTTTCCTGCCAGACTTTCTATATACTGCGCAGGAGATAGATTAGTTTGCTTTTTGAAAGCCACAAAAAACGGATTGTATGAAGTAAATCCCACTTGTGTTGCTAATGCATCAAAGGTTTTCTGCGCCAAAAAATCTTCATCGATAAGGCAAATAGCATCTTTGATTCTCATGGTATTTTTAAATTCTGTAAAGTTAATTTTAGAATAATACTTGAACAGGTAGGCGATGTGACTCGACGGCACATTCAAATCGTTGGCTAAATCTTTCAACTTATATTCTAAAACTCTAAACGGGCTTTGGGTCGCTACAAATTGTTCAATGTTGTGTATATACGCAAGATTTTTTTTGTCAATCGATGGTTGTAATGTTTCATTTTGTTGAATTTTCAAGCGCTTGTCATCCAGAACCCAATTAGAGTCTTTAAAAAGATCAGGGTTTAAGTCCATATTAGCATCCGTTTTCAAATTTGGCAACCCATACAAAATCTCAATATTGAATAAAATAAAGCCAAATTTGAGGTAGAATATTAAAATATTAAAAATGAAAAAGGAGTTGCCCGTGATGACGCCTCCACTTTTGTATTCATAAACAACTGATAAAACCAATTTTAAACCCCACACAATAGTAATGGTAATAATGATAAATAGCCATCTTAAAATAACCAATTGATGTTCCGTTTCATTTTGACGATTAGCTATGACTATTTTGGCAACATTTTTTTTTAATTCTAAACCCGTTAAAAATAGATACACTAAGAAAAAAACTAAGACGCAATAAAGTTGTGTAACCTCAAGAACTTCACTCTGAAATATTTCGAAATTCGCTTGCAGAAAATTTAACGTTAAACTCAATAAAGGAAAAATAAAATGAAGTAAAACCCTTTTCCGGAAGCTTCTATAGTCCTTAAGTAAAGCTTTTAGATATAAAAAAAGACTGGGAACAGCAATTAAACTGATGGGGCTTAAGTAGGCATGGAAGTCTGGGTGTAATTCAAAAGCCTCTAAATGAACCAACCCGTAAGTAAGGAACCTAATTGACACAATTAGTAAAACAATAACAATAAATACATTAACATTAACATTAGACCTATACGAAAAAAGCATCATGATAATGATAAAAACGCCTATCAAACCCGCCAACAAAGCCAGGAAACTTTCAAACTGAACATACATTTTTTCGGCTATTTTTAAAGGAGGTGATTATATTCTCGATTTTGA
>JAGYJG010000006.1 GCA_018402155.1 Bacteroidia bacterium | reverse complement strand
TACTTTGTATGGTGATTTTATCTTGCAAGGTCATGTTTAAAAAAAATTAAACCAGACCACCAAAGGCGGTCTGGTTTGCCTAAATAAATCAAATATCAAATAAATCAATCCTTGAGGCAACGGACAGAAAAGCCGTTGGCCTTAACGCTGCTGTAGCGGCCCACGCCTGCCTGAGAGCTGCCCAAGGAGCGTCTTTGCGCATTGGTAGCGCTGGACTCTGACGAGGACCACCAGCCGCCGCCGGGACCACGACTGCGGAACGTGCCATTGGTGCCGCGGAAGCCGGCAAGCAGGGCAGTGAAACCAGAGCTGTTGTTCCATAAAGTAGTCCCAGAACCTCCTACACTTCTCAACTTGTTGCCCTCGTCGGTGGTAGAGCGCCAATTATTATCCACTTGCTGGTCCGTTGTACTCATACCAAGTGTATTTTCTAAATACATCCACTCACAGTCACTAGGCACGTGCCAGCCCGTGGGGCAAACTCCTTGTGCGCGCTCGGTTGTACTACCATTCATAGCCGCACTCCATTGGTATAATAAACCTTCGCCAGCAGCAGGCTCTGTGGTAGCCCAACCTGAAGCACCAGAAGTTGTCGCGGTGTTGTAGTAACCCCAGTATCCATTATCGGTAGAAATGTTAGTTGTCCATACATTGGATCCAGTATTAGGTGCATCTGATATTGGGGCTGTAGGGGCTACTGTTGCATTACGTCTAAACCAACACTGCCCGCCTATTTCTACTAAGGCTTCTGTAGTAGTACCACCCATGTAGCTTGTAGCGTTGGTCCAGTCGTACTCGATGCCGTCTGCAGTGCCTACAATATCGTTTAAAGTAGCGCCAGTAACACTTGCACAAGAGGTAACTGATATTACTTTGGTAGTACATGTTGTATTATCCTGAAAACCATTGATGAAACCTCCTCCCCTAAGATTTCCGTCACCATCACATGTACTGCACCAGCCACTGCCATTATACCATTGTAAGCACTTTGAATCTGTATTGTAAATGCTTAGGCCCTCTGCAGGAGTGGCAATGGCATTGCGCTGTGCACCTGTCATTCTGGGAGGCAAAAACCCCTTGGTGGTGCTTTCTACATCTAGCGCAGCAGAAGTGTTTGGACTGGTAGTGCCTATGCCCACTTGGGCAAAGGTGGCTGAGGTAGCAAATAGTGCTACAATAGCAATTAGTGTGTTTTTTGTGTTCATTTCGATATTTCTGTGTGGTGATTTCTAGGTAAAATTTAGTTGCAAACATGGGGTAAATTATCTTATGTTGCTTCACCAATGTATATATGACCGTATACCGAAATAAGTGTAGGATATACTCTATAAGTGTTTTTATAGAGGGGTAGATATTAAGTACTTTAATGTGCCACTTGCGGTTTTTTAGGGCAGTTTTTTCTATATTAAGAGCTAGTAAGTTTAGAAGTTTGAAGTTAAAAGTTGAAAGTTGAAAGTTTAAGAGTTGAAAGTTTAAGGGTTTAAGAGTTCAGAAGGTTAGAAGTT
>JAGYJG010000005.1 GCA_018402155.1 Bacteroidia bacterium | reverse complement strand
ACAAACTTTTAATTGAGAATTTCTCAAGCCAGATAGCATTCGCGATATTTCATAAATTTGACTCCTCAATTCATCTAATTTTTCTTTCGATACCATTTCTACTTCGTAAGCAACTATCAGCAAATTAATAGTTTCCATCAAACTAACGTAAGCTATGGCAGAAAAATTAGCTTTGTCTTTTCCCGTTGTTTTCCCACTGCCTTCTGCTAAAAGACCGCGTTATAATTTACCCAGCAATTCTTTCGCATCTATATTCAATTTTGAGAAAGCAAACCATTTTTTTCCAAGGTCTTTTAGCGATGCTCCAATATGGTAAATGATTGTTTCGTCAATTATTAGGAAACGGTCGTGTGATTTGGTGAACTGTTTTACTTCAACTTTTGGATACTGCGAATGATGGCGACTAATATCCAGTTTTAATTGCGCTGATATATTTAGTGTGTAAATTGTTGCCACTACACTCGGGTTTCTTTTCGTCAAAAGCATTAAAACACTGTCATCAATGTAATTATCGATGAGTACGATTGATTTTTTGGCTGTTTTGACAAGATTAGACACAAAAAGATGCGCATCAAAAATTTGTCCGTTATAAAATATGCCTTCATTAGGAGGTAAATTTGTCCTTATTTGAAAATCAAATTCATCAACTTTTCTTTTTAAATAATCAACATCATTTTCAATCCTTTCAAAACGTTGATTTGCGGCATAGCCTTTTAATAAATAATCTTTTAAAATTCTATTTGCCCATACCCTAAATTGAATTCCTCTTTTTGATTTTACTCTATAGCCTACTGAGATAATCATATCTAAACTAAAGTGTTCGACTTGGTAAACCTTCCCGTCGGTTGCAGTTGTCGCAAAATTTGCGACAACTGCAAAAGAGCCAAGCTCTTCCTTTAAGGCATTTGCTATATGTTTACTAATTGTTTTTATATCTCTGCCAAACAAAATTGCAATTTGATTTCGATTAAGCCAGACAGTTTCATCTTCAACCCTAACCTCAATTTGAAATTCAGCATTGTCGAGCGCTTTATATAAAACGATTTCCCCTTGTTCCATAAGCGATGCTAAGATTTCTAGTATAGTTTAATTGTAATTCTTGAGATATTTCGTGATAAGACAAAACTAAGCATATTTTATCGTATCATGTATTTTTAGGATTTAGAGTTCTTCTTCGCTGTTTAGGGGTACTTGGTAGTTTTGAGGTGTATCCTCTTAAGAGAAACTAAAGTACTTTTAGAATATGTTTAGTCGTTTAAGAGTTTAAGAGTTTAACGCTTCGCTGTTTATTTTAGTAATGGGTATTATTTAATTTGAGTACTGCGGTGAGTTTACCTCAAGTTCCCTACAATGTTCTCTTTTTAGTTTAAGAGTTTAAAAAAGAGTTTAACGCTTCGCTGTTTAGGGGTACTTGGTAGTTTTTGAGATGTTCAATGTTGTAACAATACTTAGTACTTTTAAAATGTTCTCTTTTTTAGTTTAGGGTTTAAAAAGTTTAGCACTTCGCTGTTTAGGGGTACTTGGTAGTTTTTGAGATGTTCAATGTTGTAACAATACTTAGTACTTTTAAAATGTTCTCTTTTAGTTTAAAGTTGAGAGATTTCTACCAGCTGAATAAACTTTTAAACTCTTAAACTTTTAAACTTATACAGTGTTTTTTGTTTTGAGAGATTTCTACCAACTGAATAAACTTTTACGCTTTTAAACTTATCTAACGCTTCGCTTTTTGGGGTTCCTAGTCATTCGATTAACTGCTGAACTTACAAACTTATTTTAGTTGTGCGGTGCGTAACGATGTTAACATTCTTGCAATCTCGGCAATTTGTGTTCTGAACTTATCAATATTTTGGAATCAATAGAGATTCAACTTCTTTTGAGAAATAATAAGCAAATTCATGGTTTTCATTAGACTACCGAAAGCTATTGAGGTGTAATTACTTATCCTTAGTGGTCATTTTTACCTTTTCCCGCTAAAATTCGATGATACAAATTGCCGATCGTCGTATTTGTGATACTATTCCATATTTTTCTTCTTGAGATGACTTAGTTATTAACATGCACATCCTTAACCATGCTTACACTTTTCTGCCAAACTATTAAATCCTCAAACGCAAATTTCATAATAATATTGATTAGTAGTTACTAGTTTTGACTCGTTTTTTATTTAGTTTATATTGGATTCCATAAGAAACTATGTAGTTTAGTTTGAGGTTGCAGTTCCAGCGCTTCGCTGTTTAGGGGTACTTGGTAGTTTTGAGGTGATTACTGCGATGAGCATACCTCAAATTCTCGTTAGTGTTCCTTTTTAGTTTAAGAGTTTAGCGCTTCGCTGTTTATTTTAGTAATGGGTAGTATTTAATTTGAGTACTGCGGTGAGTTTACCTCAAGTTCCCTACAATGTTCTCTTTTTAGTTTAAAAGTTTAAGAGTTTAACGCTTCGCTGTTTAGGGGTGTCTAGTAATTCAATAAACATCTAAACTCACAAACATATCTCCACAGTCCAATTTGATGGGTTTCTAGTATATCACTAAAGCTTTAAACTCATAAACTTCTAAACTTATTTAACGCTGCACTTTTACGAGGGTACTTGGTAGTTTTTGAGATGTTCAATGTTGTAACAATACTTAGTACTTTTTAAAATGTTCTCTTTTTAGTTTAAAAGTTTAATAGTTTAGCGCTGCGCTGTTTATTTTAGTAATGGGTAATGATTAATTCAGGTACTGCGGTGGTTTACCTCAAGTTCCCTACAATGTTCTCTTTTAGTTTAAAAGTTTAAAGAGTTTAGCGCTTCGCTGTTTATTTTAGTAATGGGTAGTAGTTAATTTTGGAGTACTGCGGTGAGTTTACCTCAAGTTCCCTACAATGTTCTCTTTTTAGTTTAAAAGTTTAGGTTTAACGCTTCGCTGTTTATTTTAGTAATGGGTAGTTTTTGAGATGTTCAATATTGCAACAATACTTAGTACTTTTAAAATGTTCTCTTTTAGTTTAAAGTTGAGAGATTTCTACCAACTAAGATAAACTTTTAAACTATAAACTTTTAAACTTATCAAGTTATCTTAAAGATTCACTGTTTAGTTATATAAAGAAATTTGTAAATTTCTGCTCCGATAAATCTCTAAACTTATAAACTCTCAACTTATCAAGTTACCTTGAGTATTCACTGCTTAGTTATAGCTGTGTTCAACTCATAAGTGCA
>JAGYJG010000004.1 GCA_018402155.1 Bacteroidia bacterium | reverse complement strand
AGGTGATGATGGCAGCACTTATGCAGCGCGTATTTGTAATGAGCCTGCAAGGATTACTGCAGAAGGGGGCAAAACTTACGGAGACTGGTATCTTCCCTCAAAAGAAGAATTTAGACTTAATATATCAAAACAAGGCAACTATTGATGCTACCGCAGAGCAAACGGAGGCAGCGGTTTTGCTAGTGCCTACTATTGGAGTTCGTCCGAGTACTCTAACATGTACCCTTGGCTTCAGAGCTTCACCAATGGCCTCCAGTACGTCTTCTATAAGCACTACACAAGTAGGGTTCGTGCTGTTCGGGCTTTAGCCATTTATCTATTTAACAATTTATCCGCGAAGCTGCGATTTTTTTTTGAATATGGCATTATACTACGAATTACAGGTTTTTATTGAAAGAAAAACCACAGCTAACAGCACCTATGCCCAATAGCCTATGAAAGAGCAAATTGAAACAGCAGTGCCCCGCAGAAAATTTGTAGCGGGGGAGAGTGACGAAGCCCGCAAAACGGCTACTGGGCATAGCTGCGAAACGTTAGCGTTCATTGGAAAAAACACGACAGTAATAAAAAAAACAATTAAGTATGACGAAAAACAAATCAAGACCCATTGCACTGCTAGCAGTAGGATTGCTTTGGGCGGGCTTAGCACAAGCTCAAGAATCTACCAATGCCTCTGGTGGCAATGCCACTGGCAGCGGAGGTGCCGTTGCTTACAGTGTTGGACAAGTAGTTTACACCACCAACACAGGTAGCACAGGAAGTGTAGCACAAGGTGTGCAACATGCTTTCGAAATTTTCACCGTTGGAATTAAAGAAACAGCATTAAACATTTCGCTTTCTGCTTTTCCCAATCCAACAACAGAAAATTTAACCTTGCAAATAAGCGATTACAACAACGAAAAGTTGTCGTACCAGCTATTTGATATGCAAGGAAAACAGTTAAGCAACGGACAAATAACAGCACAGCAAACACAAATAAATATGAACAGTTTGCCAACAGCTACATACTTTATAAACGTTGTAAACCAAGAAAACAAAAAAGTTCAATCATTTAAAATGATCAAAAACTAAAAAACAATGAAAAAAATTTATTCAATAATCGGGGGCTTATTAATGACTGCAAGCGTGTTTGCACAAGCACCCGAAAAAATGAGCTACCAAGCCGTTGTACGTGACGGAAGTAATGCATTAGTTACCTCTACTGCCGTAGGAATGCAAATTAGCATTTTGCAAACCACCTCAACTGGCACAGCAGTTTATGTAGAAACCCAAACTCCAACATCTAACGCTAATGGTTTGGTAAGTTTAGAGCTTGGTTCCGGAACTGTTGTAAGTGGAGACTTCACCACTATCGATTGGGCAAATGGGCCTTATTTCATAAAAACAGAAACTGATCCAACGGGTGGAACAAACTATACCATTACAGGAACAAGTGAACTGTTAAGCGTTCCTTATGCATTACATGCAAAAACGGCTGAAACAGTAACAGGTGGGATTACAGAAACCGACCCTGTTTTGGTGCATCAGTAGCAAGTGGCATAACAGGAACTGACACCTTATTGGAACAATAAATTAGACAGCTACACAGAAACCGACCCTGTTTTGGTGCATCAGTAGCAAGTGGCATAACAGGAACTGACACTACTTATTGGAACAATAAATTGGAGCAGCTACAGAAACCGACCCTGTTTTTGGTGCATCAGTAGCAAGTGGCATAACAGGAACTGACACTACTTATTGGAACAATAAATTGAACAGCTACACAGAAACCGACCCTGTTTTGGTGCATCATCCAGTAGCAAGTGGCATAGCAATTTGACACTACTTAGACAATAAATTAGACAGCTACACGAAACCGACCCTGTTTTGGTGCATCAGTAGCAAGTGGCATAACAGGAACTGACACTACTTATTGGAACAACAATAAATTAGACAACTACAGAAACCGACCCTGTTTTTGGTGCATCAGTAGCAAGTGGCATAACAGGAACTGACACTACTTATTGGAACAATAAATTAGACAGCTACACAGAAACCGACCCTGTTTTGGTGCATCGGTAGCAGAAGTGGCATAACAGGAACTGACACTACTTATTGGAACAATAAATTAGACAGCTACACAGAAACCGACCCTGTTTTTGGTGCATCAGTAGCAAGTGGCATAACAGGAGCAGCACTACTTATTGGAACAATAAATTAGACAGCTACACAGAAACCGACCCTGTTTTGAATTGCATCAGTAGCAAGTGGCATAACAGGAACTGACACTACTTATTGGAACAATAAATTAGACAGCTACACAGAAACCGACCCTGTTTTTGGTGCATCAGTGGGCAAGTGGCATAACAGGAACTGGCACTACTTATTGGAACAATGATTAGACAGCTACACAGAAACCGACCCTGTTTTTGGTGCATCAGTAGCAAGTGGCATAACAGGAACTGACACTACTTATTGGAACAATAAATTAGACAGCTACACAGAAACCGACCCTGTTTTGTTTATCAGTAACTTAAAGTGGCATAACGAACTGACACTACTTAGTGGAACAATAAACAAGACCAATTAGTAGCGGGCACTAACATTACCATAGTTGGTAATGCCATAAATTATAACAAGTGAGTGTTACCACCTATTCCGTAGGCGACTTTGCCCAAGGCGGTATCGTATTCTGGGTAAATGAGGCGGACAACATGGTTTGGTGGCTGTAAGAAGACCAAAGCACAGGGTAAGATGGCATGCAGGAACTTATGGCGGGTTCTAAAAATTCAAATTTTATTTTTATGATTTTGAAAAAAACATGGAACCCAGTAACGATTTTCTTAAATCAATGCAATCTTAGTAATTTTTTGAAAACTTGTATCTAAAAATCAAACTTTCTTCAAAATTCTATCTATCTATCTATCTATCATCTATTTAACTGTTAACCATTCCCAATCATTTTTGTTCATTATCCTAAAAAGGTTATAGGTAAAATTGATTAAGCCAATTATTCCTGTAGCTCTTGCAATGCCTATTGATTTGAGTTTAGTCCGTTCATACTTTGCTCCATAAAACCAAGAAACGTGTTCTACTCTTGCTCGTATTTTTGGTTTCTCTGTGTTGCTTTTCTTTTTTGCTCTTCGGTTAATGGTTTATTGCGGTATCCTTTTTTCATTGTACTTTATTTTTCATTTCATATTTTGATGTTTCTTCTTGATTTTCGCCTGTATAAGCACTATCTGCATTCAAATCTTGGTTTTGTCTTTTCGTCTAATAAATCATCCCAAGGCTTGCGAATCGTGTACAAGGCATCGGTTACTGTGTATTTATTGATAAATTTACTTTTGGTATCTACTTTTGCATGATTTTTATAACCATAAAATTTTTCTCCGTTTTCTTTGTCCATCGTGCATCAATATCTTTAGTAAGGATTTTTATGGGGCTTGTCGTTCCACAATTCATCGCCTTCTCCATTTTTATTTTCTCATTCTCTTCACGTGTATTGCGTTGGCGAGGTGCTACCGTAAAACTGGCATCAATCATTGTCCTTCATTTAAAATCAAGGCTTTGGATTCTAAAAAACTTTTAAATTCGTGAACAAATCTTCTATAGCCCATTTTTGTGAGGTTTTTCTCTAAATGCCAAACTGTTTTTCGTCCGGAACTTTATCGCCTGTTCAAACCTAAGAAGGTTTAAAACTGGTTCTGTCTAGTATTTGATACTCAACTTGTTTGTCACCAAGCCCATAATATCGTTGTAAAATCAAGATTTTGAACATCAAAAACTACATCGAATGGTTTTGCTCTGCGTTATTCTTTTTTGTTTTGTGTTGACTAATTTAGTCTCTAATAAACACTCTAAACATTTCAAGATCAATTACTTTGCAACCATCGCCAATGGATTACCAATTTCTTCCAATTTTCCGTTGTAAATTGTTGGTCAAATAGTGACTTATTGCCTGTTGTTTTGTATTTTGATTGCTCATTTCTATACTGATTTTTATATTCGAATGCTTATAATTATTTGAATATCAAAATATTAAATTATAGAACTTCCCTTATGGTAATACACAGGCAAAAGGGAATGGTCCATTTGCTAGTGAAGCAAATACCTCAATAATTATTGCAGCTCACGTTGCTAT
>JAGYJG010000003.1 GCA_018402155.1 Bacteroidia bacterium | reverse complement strand
ATTTCGTAAAATTTAGTTTGCTTTTTAAGGTAGTCGAACCAATAACTTTTGCTTACGTCGAATTCGGTTTCTAACCAATTACGGTCATTTTATTTATAGCTATGGATTCGCTAAAGGTAACTCTGAATAAACGTATTCATCCCTCTCTCCCCCTCATATTATACGGCTCCCCACCTATTTCCCGCACATTAGGTACCCCCCGTGCATTAATTTTAAGAGCTATCTTATTGCTGCAGAAATGAGTTAGTTTATTTATCACACTTTTAACAATTTAATATTTAATTATGGTATCCATCACAGACTACCACGTGCACAAAGATGCAGAAGGTAAAACTAAAATTTATCTCCACCTTTCTGGAGATCTAGCACCTCAGGTAAGTAGTACCTCAGGAAAAACGTATTTAAGACCACTTAAAGCACAAGTATTTGCTGCCATTGATGAGGAGCATGCCGAACAACTAATTGGCGTCAGTATTAAAGGAACTATCAAACGAATTGAAGTAGATCCTTATGAGGTTGTCAATCAAAAAACAGGTGAAATTCACGTATATAAACACCGAAATGTTTATATCAATTCTAAAAATGAAACTGAAGAATAACACCACATTAATTCATTTATAGGGAGGCAATAGCTTCCCTTTTTTTTAACCATTTAAAAATTCATTTATATGAAATTAGAACAAGCAACAAGATCAAATTCTTTTATGAAATTAGCTATTTTCGGCTGTAGCGGAAGTGGGAAGACCTATAGCGCTCTCCAACTAGCTAAAGGACTCACTAAAAACAACCAAATTGCTGTGATAGACACAGAAGCAGGTAGTGCAGCTCTTTATTCAAACCTTACAAGTTTTAAAGTCCTAAGACTAGAGCAGCCGTTTACACCTGAAACGTTTATTGAAGCCATTACCCTATGCGAAAATGCTGGGTGTGATGTAATCATTATTGATTCGCTATCCCATGCCTGGGAAGGTGCTGGAGGTGTATTGGAAATACACGGTCATATGCCAGGTAACTCCTTTGCAAATTGGAGCAAGGTAATGCCAAGACACAATGGTCTGGTACAAAAAATACTTACTAGCTCTTCGCATATCATTGCTACACTTAGGGCTAAGCAAGACTATCTTATTGACCAGTCCAATGGCAGAATGACCATCCAGAAGGTAGGATTAAAACCAGTGCAAAAAGAGGGTATTGATTACGAATTCACCCTCGCCTTTGACGTGGACATACATCACAAAGCTTCTGCATCCAAAGACCGTACAGGTTTATTTATTGACAAAGACCCATTTGTAATTACACCGCAAACGGGCACTAAAATCAAAGAATGGTGTAATCAAACCTCAACTAACAACAATAACCATGAATTATACAGAAATCCAACAATCACCAGAACCTTTCAATAGTAACTTTATACAAGCCAATACCATTCCAATGACATTGGTTGACCTGAAAGAAAAACACATAATACCCGTTTTCGCTAAAGACAATGAAAGAGCCATATCTCACTTTGAGTTTATGGCCTTTTGCTATAAAGCATTGTTTCAGTTGTTTCCTGATAAGCATATTGACTTCCCCGAGGTAAAGGTCTCACACCCTATACACGGGCGAATACCTGAAGCTAGAGAAAAGAAACCTGGTGAATTATTAGAACATGAAAAGACACTCTACTATGAACGATTGATTTTTCTAACTAAGATACCCGGATTCACCGCTACTATCAATGAGAAGTCCATGGATTTAGTATTTGGTGGAGTCAAGTCCTTCACAAACGACAACTTACACGGTAAACATAGCAAGCAGCATTTTAAAATCTTCTTAGGTTATCAAGTGCACGTCTGTAGTAACATGTGTGTGAGTTCAGACATGGGGGTAATGTCCTTAGAAGTATTCAGTGTAGATGAAATACAAGATGCTGTAAAGCATTTGTTTGGCGCGTTTGAACATGAGATAGCATTGAAATCTCTCCAAAAGCTAAATGACGTAACCTTGAGTCAGCAGGAGTTTGAGCAGTACATTGGTAAAGTACGATTACACCACTACAATCCGATGTTCTCTCAAAAAGATTGGCTAGGAGACCAGCAAATGGGTCAGGTAACCAAGGGTTATTTTATCAGTCCAAATTTCTCTTCCAATCACGATGGTTCTATCTCTCTGTGGAACGTCTACAATCTAATGACAGAGGCTAATAAGAGTAGTTATATAGATAGGTTTATTCCCAAAGCTATGCAAATAAGCAATATGCTAAGTTTAGCCTGAGTAATGTAGGGGAGTGTAAAAGCTCCTCTACTTTTTAAAACGGCTCACCTTCAATTTCAGGTGTTTCGTTGTCCTGCTCCTTGGTTATTTCCTTTATCCAATTAGCACGTCTTTCAGGATCCCAGAACTCGTCAGGGTTTATACCCCAACCATGATCATCTGGAGGAGACGTATAGCTCAAGAGATAGGTATAATTAATCTTTAATACAGACACATCTAGAACTGGTAAACCTGCAACGATCATAAACTTTTCAATAACGTGGTTTCTTTCCTCTATGCTATTAGTGTTTACCGTTAAGAATATGTTGCTTTCAATCTTCACCTTCCAATTATTGTTAAACATCACCTCGAAATATTGAAACCTATACCATTTGGGACGTAAATAGTCTAACAGCTCAGAAGTGTTACTGCACTTGCGTTTTAACCAATGACTCTTGTACACCGTTCCTTTTCTTGCTCTGTAGCTTGGAGTATCCTGATACAATATCTTTTTATCCGTAATTTCCAGATGCTTGAACTGACTCAGCAACCACAAATGATCCAGTGCATTGTCTATATCAAATCGTACACTTTTGTCATCCGATAGAAGCTCAATACTACTTATAAGGTTACAATGCATATTTCAAATTTAATCTATATGTAGAATTATTGTTAGTCTGATAGAATTTTTACAAAGCAGCGTAGTATTCATGAAACACTAAATAAAGCTATTATTGTACATGTTTAAAATACTACTGTTCTCTATAATAGGATTACTCCCTTTAGAATTCATACCTTCACAAATCTTGTTTAACAAAGAGTGGAAGACCAAAACACCACTAGTGATTGATGGTATAAATATGCAAGGTTTCAGATTGCTTTTGAATGAAGAATATAATAGCGAATGGAACTCAGAAGGAGTAATGTTTGAGAGCATTACCCGGGGTACGCGGAATTTTCCATCATCATTTGATTATAAGATCACTCCAGATACTTTGAAATTGAAGATTACGTTTTCAGCATCAGGACTCGATTCTGGAAATGTATATAACATACCTTATACTTTAAATAAAAAGCAACTTACCTTAAACTATTATGGGCAAGAGAGTATCTATAAATAAATCACACACCCCGTGTGCATCGACTACTCAGGCATTGTTATCAAAATTAGCTCAAAAGTAACGGTACAACTCAAAATAGGTTTGTTAATGTGTAAGTGGATAGCCATATACCCCTATATCATTAAATTGGCTGTGTCTCCATAAAATGTATGGCCATATATATATTTATATAGCTATCTTCTTGATTAGAAGATTAAAAAGGTTCACTCTCACCATCCCAGTTAGGGAACATCTTTTTCATATCTAACAATTCACTTTCAGAGTAAACATATGGTTCAGTTTCTTCTTCCTCATTTAAGCGGTCAATAGCTTCAACATCTCTTCTCCATTCAGCTACTTGTTCCTCAGACCAAAATTCATCTGGGAACGGAAGCCCATTAATATTAATTTTATCAAGCTTTGAAGCAGATTTAAAATAGTATGAAAAATTAATTTCAAGTTTAGACAAATCAATTGGGCCTTGCCCGGCAACTTTTAAAAGTTTATTAATGAGCGCATCCCTTTCCTCAATTGAATTAGTATAAAATATATTTTGTCTAATTTTCCAATCATTTGTAAATTCTAATTCTAATTTTATAATATTATAGGGCTTGTTATTAAGATATTCTATAAGCTCTGCTGTGTTTTTATGAGCCTTACGCATTTTCCTAATGGGATGTTTGGTGTTTTTGCGCTGTCTGATGCCATTGTCAACTTTATAATAAATGATCTTATTCTTAATTTCAAGATCTTTAAAATGGAGCAGTAACCATAGGTTTCTTAGGGTGTCAATCCCTAAGCTAAAGCTTTTATGGTTGGAGCAGAGTTCAATAGTGCTGATAAGGTATGAATACATAGATTAATATATTTTATATTTATGTTTGAAATAGTTAATTAATTGTCCAGCAAATTCATCATTATCTTTTCTATTATGAAATAATTCTACGGATTTTAATCCCTTTGTTTCTTGTATAATCTCTGTTACAATTTCATTATAATAATCATTATCACCTTCATCTACAATATATTCATTTATTAATTCCAAATCACCACTTAATAATTGATGAATCTCATAATATAAATTACATTTTTCATAATGTACCATCATATTCATCTCTCTAAGTTTTTCATAAAAATTATTATGGTTAATATTAATGTTCAATTGGTTGTTATTAAAATAATCATTTGTTCTTTTAAGAATCAAGTATTTTAAAAAAATTACATCCAAAAAATTTTGTGCTCTATTGCTTAAGTTAAGACTTTTAAAATCATAAAGGCTAAATAAGGGGAAATAATCTATTAAAGAATTTTCCAATTCATAGTAGATAGAGCCTCTCTCTCTTTTATTTAAATTTGAGGAATCAGATGGAATAAACGTTGGTATTTCTAAAATTCCTTCAGCGCATGAAAATAAAAATGTAAATCCTCCATCTGTTTTTTCAAGTAAATGGTTTAAACAAATTTGGAATCTTATATTGAAAATATGGGAATTAAAAAAGATCTTTAATTTATAGCTTGAGTTAGAACAAACTCTATCAGAATGAAAGGGTGAAAAAGAGGTAATAGAGCTATCAAATTCCCAGTCATTTTTAACAAATGCCATTATTGATAGTCGGGGATTTTTGAATTGTGTGAAATCAAATACACCGCTACTTAATTCGGCATTCCATAAGTCCTGTTGATTTACTTTATCTATGGAGTTTAATTTATTGGAAATAGAAAATAGATGAAGGCCTAATATATGATGTTCCATTTTAATATACTCTTTTGGGATAAAATCAAACAAAGTAAATTCATATTGATCACTCTCGCTTTCATCGAACAATCTGAGTATGGCATTTTTTGAAGACTGCCTAATGCAACCATCCCTTTCAGTATCAGCAAATAGACTAGCAGTAATTATTTTAAGCTCTGCTAAATAACAGTATAAAGCCATTCCATGCTCAAACTCATTAGAATAATCTTCAATGATATCATTTATATTCTCTACTTCATTTTCTAATCTACTTTTTATCTTCTTGTTGTAAATCTTATATTTTTTTGAATTTATATTCAGGTGAACAGGTGTTTTAAAAATATTTTTTACTTGATAAAATAAATTGGTGAAAATAGCTTCATAATATGTGCTATTATGGAAACTTTCTAGAAGCCGTGTTTTATTTTCTCTGTAACTAGTATTAAAGGATGTTTTATGTTTCTCTCTTTCCCCAAGAATTAGTGTCTTAGCCATACTTATATCAATTAAAGCATCAAGTATGGTATACTCATAATTTATTCTTGTTTCAAAGAGTAACACAAAGTTACCTGAGTCCATTTTTTCTTTGAAACCAAACAATGCAGCTAATGCTCTTGAATAAAAATCTTTCCACGTAAAGCACGAACGTGTGCTTTTGTGACACCATGTTGTCAAAGATTCAATATACTCTCCCTCTTCATATTGGAGTTTAGCAACGTATCGGTAGGCATTTGGTAGTTCTAGGCTATTTTTTGGATGTTTTTCTAGATTTATGAAATCCATAAAGTTTTCTAGAGCAAAACCAAAAGATCCATTCTTGTATGAATCTTGCCCCTCTATATATTTTTCTAAATATTCACAATTTGACATATTTACTTTATTTATTTCACATTGAATTTAAATTCTATTTTTCTTTTTCCTTTTAAAATTTATTCTTTTTGATTTTATTTTTATCTGGTCTTAGATGTCATTTCAATATTTCTGGCTTCATTTATGAGTGAGCTTAATCTGTAGGAATTAAATATAGCTGCTGATTAATTTCTTTGTTTTATCCTATCAAGGTTTTTATAGTTGGAAAAGATTTCTATATCGCCGATTAAATAGATCAAGGTATTTCTTGTGCAATATAATTTAATTGTTATCAAAATTAAGGTTCTTGAAAAAAATTCTACAACAATTATTAGATTATAAAAAACATTAAGATAATAGTCATAACTGGATAGTACCCCAAAAACATTCAAGACTGCATGAATCCTTATTAAAATTCCATTTTTTTCTTCATATTATTATTCATCTAACTCAAACTCATATTTTTTATTACCAGCTAATATTTCTAATGATGGTATATCATCTGATGACATATTTAGAAATTTATAAGTGGAGTCAACAGTAAGTATGACTTTATTCCCCTCTAGACTAAATTCATTTTTTTGGGTCAATAGCCAAAAGATCTCTTCCTTCTTGAATTTAACGTTGCTCATTTGTTCAACTTTGGTTTCACGTATCCAGGTTTTTAGCTTATCATTCAATGGATCAATCTTTATATTATTTGATCTAATTAAATCCCCTGTTTGAGAATTGTATGGCCCTTCTTTGCCTGTATATAGTTGCTTAAAAAAAAGTTGCTTAATGAAACTTGTATCATTCAATGACCATAAGTAAAATGTCTGCCAATTAGTTCCTCCTCCGTTGATTAAGCAGGAAGTAAATAAATACTCTTTAGAACCGTATTTCAGAATCTTATAATCAGGAGTTCTTCCATAGGTACAATCATAAATTGTATCAACCTGATCACCATTTGACACAACTAATCCTCCCTGATCACCTCTGCCGCCCCAAGATGAATCAATAATGGGAGTTATAGTGATGCGTTTTGCCCCTGCTGTAATTGTCACTTCATTTTCTGATGTAAACGTTTCTACATTGTGACTATTTGAACAGCCAAAGAATAAGGGGATAATGAACAAAAAGTAAAGTTTATTTAACATATAAATTCAGACGGCAATATAATATTATAAGTCTTAATATATTTGCTTCTTGAGTATAAGGTATTACTTAGCTTTTTTTTTCATGATCAGTTCTGTCTTCTCTAATATTTGATATTATTTGGCTATCTAAACTTTTCCCAAGTTTCATTTCAAATATTTTTTTTTAATATATGGATTTCTTTATATTTGAACTTGATGGTTACTAAGATAAATTTTTAGGGGGTATGGACGATGAAGTTTTGATTATTGTAGTCTTTTCAATTGTATTAGTATTTCTTCTTATTTTATTAATTAGATTAATTTCAAATTGGGTTAGACCTTCCAAAAGTAAAGCTGACAAAGAACTTTGGGAATCAAAAACTAATCCTTTATCTAACTTGATATTTCACTCGAGTGGAGTGATTTTAATAATTTCACTTATTGTACCTGTTATTGGAGTGATATTAATGTTTACAGGTAATGATTGGGGAGCAGGTTTAGTTATATTTGGATTTTTGTGGTTAGGAATAATAGGAATGATATTTAAAATATTTGATAATTAAAATTATGATTTGGAACAATATTAGGGAATGGTTTAATCATCATGCTGAAAAGAATCAATTAGTTAAGGAGTTTAATCTTAATGCCAAACACGCTTTTATTAATGGTGAAGTGCCAACTCTATTAAAAGCACAAACTTCTTGGGGGAATAGTAAATTTAAACATGCTTTTTCAAACACTTGGTCTGGTTTTAGAATTAAGGTAACAAATAAAGGGGAAGTTAGCCTTGAGTTCTGTAAAATAATAGGTTTGTTAATTATTCAAGATCAAGTTTTAGTCAGAAAATTAATAAGTTGTGGCTTTGACACATTGGAAGTTTTTGGCATGGAGGGAGATGGTTTTCAAACAGGATTAACATTACTTCTTTCAGAATAGTATATTATGACACAGGAACAAATTGATAATAATAAGACTGAGTTACCTATTAGCTTCATTGATCAAATTTTACAAGACCCTATTTACGTGCTAATTATTGGTGTAGTCATTGGTTTGATTTTATCATATATTTTTAAAATATTACATGTGAATAAAACCACTTTGCCAAATATTGATTTAGCCAAAGAACCAATTGAATCAAAAGGAAACTTTGGCAGTTTGTTTCAGAATTTGAGTCACTCAGACAAGTGTAAAGAGTTATACAAGTCATTAATAATTAAAGTTCATCCTGATAAGTATTCAGGCACTAATAAAGAAGATAGAGCATCAGAATTATCACAAGAGTTAGGTGAGTGTAAACTTAACTACAGTAAGTTAAAAGAACTTGAAAAGATTATTTCATATGAATTTAAATAATTTATTAGGTTATTGTGATTTCTCTTTGAACCATCCTATTAATAATAGAACAACCCCAATTAAAAGCAAATAAATTTTAAAAATAATTGGTCCTAAAATTAATGACATGAAGCTCATCACCACAAGACCAGCCCATTCAAATCCCATATCTACAAAGTAACTAACCCAAAAAACTAAAATTGTAATTATTGTTAATACCGAAACAGCAATCAAATGATTTTCCCATAATGGGTCTTCCTTTTTTTCCCACATACCTTTTTTTTGTCAAATATAATAATTAAATTCTTTTGCTTATTCTTACTTCAATTCAGCTATTTCAAGGCCTCTTAAATAGGTTAATTTTGTAACAAGTATTTTTGCTTTGTAAATTTAATTTATGAAAAATTTAATTTTAATACCTGCTTTATTCCTCTTCGCTTGTGGAAGTGATGATATTGCGGAGAATCTATCTCCCTCATACACAGTTGAGGGCAAATGGTTGTGGTCTCCTAGTGAAAATAGGGCAGATGCAAATACTATGTATGAACTTTTGGGTGACAATATTTACACATATTATTGTTCTGCGTGTCTCTCTGATAATGATTGGGATGCTCTAGATTCTAATGATAGAATTCCAGGAGTTAAAAAGTATAGTTTTGATGGAGACTCTCTAGAGTGGTATGGAGCACAAAGAGGTGTTTCTTTTGCTTGTGATGGTGGTAAGCTCATAATGGACGGTGGTCCTCAACTTTGGAGATTAAATTCTAACTGTAACTAAACCATAGGCATATCCTCCTCTTTCAATTCAGCTATCTCTAATCCCCTTAAGTAGGTTAGACTTACATTTATAGATGAATGCCCCATAGCTTTTTGTAGCTTGGTAATGGAGCCCGTTCTCTTAAAGATATCAATTGCACCAGAGTGCCTGAATGAGTACAAGGTTTGTCCTTCCTTCAAAACATTACTTTGTTTCTTATATCTGCTCCATAGGGTACTGAAATAGTCTGGATTCATACTACGCTGCTCCCCAGTAAAGATATTATCATTTAAACCTTTTGGATTTAAATAGGTTTTAATAAAGCCTGGAACTGGTACAATTCTATTCCTTCCTGACTTATTTCTAAACCCAGAAAGTGTAATAAAGCTTAAGTCCTTTGAGAAATCTCCCCAAGTCAATTCCCTCACCTCTCTGTGAGGTCTAAGTAAACAGCCGTATGTCAATAAACAACACAAATGAAGATGCCTATTAAAGGTTTTAATGTCCTTTATTATAGTAGCAATATCATCAAAGGGTTTATGCATAATAGCCTTAGCTTTCTTACTTTTTATTTCAGTCATTGGATTCCCATCCATTCCGAGAGAAACAGCCTCATTTATAAGTACATTTAGGTGTCTTTTAAGAGTGTTGTGAGAAACTCCAGAGCAATACCTTGCAAGAATATTCTTAAGGCCTTTAACGTCAAGTTTTGAAGCACCTATTTCTTTCTTTAAACAGTTAAAACCAAACTGAAGCATAGACTTATACTTGTCAGAGTAATCACCAGTTAGTTTTGATTCCAAGGCTTGTTTGATATAATCAAGATCTGAGAGTTTACCACATACCAAATTGTTAGATCTATGGGATAATAAAACACCCCCATTTATAAGGAAGCTATAGACCTCAGCTGCTAGGACTTTAGCAATAGATAATCTTTGGTCAATAGGATAAGAGTTGGGGTCTGTGGTTGAGTTGATTCTTTTCCCATTATAAAGTCTGTATCTCGTATTTTTAATGTAGAAGGATACAAATACTTTTTTTAAAGAATCAGTGTGAACTTTAGGAAATTGTAATTTCATTAGGCAGTGCTTAGACAGTTAAACTTATTTTAATGTGTAAAACACTGGTTTTCA
>JAGYJG010000002.1 GCA_018402155.1 Bacteroidia bacterium | reverse complement strand
TAAAATCGTTAAATTCGCTTGTATTAAAATTTATTTAGGACACTATTGATTGAAGACCTATTAAAATAATAAATTATGAGAAGATTGAGCATAACAAACAAACATTACAACTTATTAGGATATAATGAAAAGGGACTTATTAACGCATTAGTTTACAATGTTCATAGAGGTCCTGCTTTCAATACTTTTGAGGATTGGTTTGATGGTAGAGATCGTTTGGTAATTCAAAAGTTATTTGATTGCGATACTCGAAAAACTAAGGTAGATTGGTTCAAATATGGGAACAAAAGTAAGCTTAAGAGTTATTCTGAAATACTTATTGCTATTGAAGAAACTAAAGAATTTAAGGGCCGCCCAATAGAGGAAGATCTAGATTTTAAAGAAAATAATAGGGGCATACCAATCATTCAAGATGATACAATAACCCCCTTAGGAACTTTCAAAAGAATGAATTCCCAAGGAATAATTACGTTACATATTGATAATTTACAAATATTTTTTTGGACTATTATTTTTGAGTTGAATTGTAAACGCAAATATGAATTTACAAAAGAAAAATTAGAAGTATTAGCTAAATTTTGTGTAAACAAAACACTTTTTCACGAATTCTTTCATTATTTCACAGATGTGCAATCACACATAACTGAGAAATATTTTTATAATTTTCATGATGAAGAGGCGCTAGCCGTAGCCTTTTCGAGGCTTTTAATAGGTTATGAAGCCAAAAATAACCATCCTTATATTAGTGATTTTTTTGAATTGGCGTATAACTATAAAAAAGCTGGTTACAAAGATTGGATAAATTATAAATCAGAGGAACAATTTTTTCTCAAGTTAAAGGATTATATCTGTTTGAATCCTGATTTGATTCGTAAGGGTGTTCATTTTACTCCGATACTTGAAGGATTAATTTACTCAATTATAGAAGATCCAAATGTTGATATTAAAATTATCTAATTAATTATCTCATTTATTAATATGCCAATATATCCAATTGGAATCACAAAAGTGTATAAATAGGGATATATTCCCGACTTAAACAATGTAAGTTGAGCATATCAACAATTAGAATAACCACACACCTGTGGCTTGGACTAAAAGCGTTTTTAGTGGTTCAAGATTTTTAATTTTTAGTGGATTACTTCGAATGACCTATCAGTTTTGTGGTCTTAAAATACATTTAATCCTACTTAATTCTACTGGTCAATAGCACTTTTAGCCTAAGTAAAGCAGCCAAAGGTCAGTTCAATAAAAAGTCATATTCCGTAAGTATTTAAAAGAAAGTTTATTAATTATCCAAAAAAACATACTTTTAGACACAGGGTCTAAAAATTTGGCGTTTGGGTTGCTCCAAAGTTCAAGAGGGAGCAAGTCTAAAATATCATTCACCAAACTTGGTGGCGTAAATACTTCGTCATTGCTCAAATTGGCAAGGCAGGAGAGTACATCGGGGTTATAGTTAGTTTGTGTCATGACTGAGGTAATCTTAAATAATGAACTAATGGGTATGTAATCTCCCCCAAAAATAGTACTGTGAAAAAGTAGAAAAAAGTAATTAAATTTAATAGCACAAAAAATGAGAAAGAGTAAGTGTACGCCACATCAGATTGCGAAGATTTTAAAGGAGTTTGAATTAATTTCGTTCGGTTGAGAATTATTTGCTTGCTTGCTCATTTTTTCTTTCTACTATATTGTTCCACTTCTTCTTTTAGTTCTTCAAGACTTTTAACTTTTCTTTTTAGGACGTGCTGTTCCAATTCCTTTTTAGAAAAAAGAAGTTTTCGCTTACCACTGCGGTAAAAAGGCAACTCGCCCTTTTCGGCTTTAGAATAAATTGTGTTGAGTTTCAGTTTCAAAAAAGATGCTGCTTGTTTGGCAGATAGAAAATCCTCATCTGCATAAGATGATTTTTGAGCGTTGTCCTTTTTGAATTGTTCCAATGCCAACATAAATGCTTTTGAAACTGCCACGTTAATGTGGTGATAAATTTTTGGTAGTAATTCTACCAATGTTACTTCTTCTTTGTTCATTTGATTTTAATTATTTTTTATTAAATACAAGGCAAAAGAACTTAATAAGAATTAACTAATTAAGTCCCCTTTTAAGGAGGGACATAAAAGGAACATGGTTTTTTTATTTTTTATCGATTTTTCTGTTTCCCGGCAGTAAATACTGGGCTACCTCTATTAAAATTCGATTTTTTTTTTGTGGCTCTCTATTTCTGTTTTTTAAGATCCCCTCTACCGTACTGAATACCAATCTCGAAATTTTACCTCGTGTATTAATGTTACAAAAACCCTCTACTAACCATTCCGCCAAAAGTTTATTGGTAGATACTGTGATTTGTGCATTATAACGCAACCGTTTAAATAATTCGGCTAATTGGTTTGCATTCCCATCAAAAACCAATGTTTTGGTAATTTCATTCTTAATTAATTTATTGTAAAGGGCTGTTTCTTGCCCTTCAAAAAAACATTTTAACTTTTCATATAAAATATTCGCAAATTCAGGATCCATTATTATTGTTCTTTTAGGTCGAATTGTATCCCCTACATCTATTTCATTGTGTGCTTTTGCAAGTAAAAAAGCTCTTTTTCGCTCCAACCAATTAACTATTTTTTCCAATCTAATTTGCTCGTTTGGAAGAACACGTTTTTGAACGAAGTCATAGACTAAAAACTCAAGTAATCCCATAAAATTTTCTTTCACGGCGTAAGAATTACCTAAAAAAAATACTGACTGGTATGATAGAACTAGTTCTATTTTGTATGGGTCTATAGTTAATAATTTGTAGGCTAAAAAATTGTTGTAATGATTAAAATTTGAGGGTAAGATGAAGTTTCTATATTTTTGACGCTCCTTTGTATTATATCCTTCTGCATCCAAAAGTTTAAGTAAATTTTCCTCCTCAAGTAAAAGCATTTGCTCTGTTACAAATCCTTCCTCTTTTAGATATTTATCTCTTAATCTGTCTAAGATTTCAAAAGCATCAACGTCATAAACGTGTCGCTTAACATTTGGGAAATTATCTGCTGATTCAATCATAGTTCTATGTCTATTACATTTGCTGCTTTTACTTTTGTTTCACTTAACACTTTTGCATAAATCATTGTTGTTTCTATCTTCTTATGTCCAAGCATTTTGGAAACTGTATATATGTCAACTCCTTTATTAAGAAGTAAAGTAGCATAGGTGTGGCGAAAATTGTGAAGTGTAATTTTTTTATGAATACCCGCCTTTAAGACCCAACGCTTAATTTTATCATTATTACTATCTGTATATTTCAAGTCCTCAAAAATTGCTTCACTTGTGTTACATCGAACACCGAGCAGTTTGACCGCAGTTTCACTAATTGGGTGCATTATCACGTCAGTTGTTTTCTTTTGTACAATATGAATAAAATAACCAGTTTCGGTTAATTGAACGTCACTCCATTTTAATTTACTGATATCACCCCACCTCAAGCCAGTCAAGGCTGAAAAAAGTGCTACATTTTTTAAAGGCAACAAATCACATTCTGTTTGAGCCAATAATTGCAATTCTTCTTGTGTTAAAAACTCCCTTTTGCTTTCCTTTTGCTTAATCCCTTTGACGTGACGCAAAGGGTTTTCATTTATGAGCCGAGATTCGTATGCTTCGTTAATTGCGCATCTGAACTTGTTAAAATAACTTAACGCTGAATTTTGTGACAACTTCAATCCTTTAACTGTATTTAGCCTATTAGCATGGAGTAGATACTCTTTGAACTTTTCACAAAATTCTTCTGTTAAATCACCCATTTTACACTTTCCTCCAGTAAATGCTCTTAAGTATTGTAATGCACTTAACCAGTTACCATAATTTCCTTCGCTTTCTTTGCGCTTTTCGCATAGATTTTCAAAAAACTCTAAAAAATCACGCTTCTTGTTTTGAGTGTTGAAAATTCCATCTTGCTCGTTTAATATTTCCTTTTCTCGTTTGTTTTTAATGCCCTCTGCAATAATCAAGTTTTCTTTATTTTGAAGTTTTTCATCTGCGTTTTTTGGGTTTTCATAGATATACTTGTTAAGATATTCCCTTCTTGTGAGTTTGCCATGACCCCCTTTTATTGGAGGGTAAAAATCCAAATACAAACTTTCCTTGCCATTAGCAATTTTCTTTTTTCTTAAATGTACGCCCATAGTTTATTTTATAACGTTGGTTATTACTTGTTTTTTGATTATTACTTTTCCTCCAACACGGGATGGAATGATTGTCTTATTCTTGATGTACCGATACAAACTCATTCTACTGATACCAAGCAGAAGACACGTTTCCTTTATGCTTAAATACTCTTTTGATTGTATTAGAGTCATATCCACACCAACTGCTTTTTCATATTCTTGCTTCTTTGCTGCAGCAATTTTTTCATTTCTTTTATTTTTCTTGTATGCTCGTCCAGCGCATTTTTGACTGCAAAACTTTGTAACTGTTGTTTTTGCAATAAATGTACTGTTACATTCAAAACAAATCTTGGGTATGGTTAAGGTACTACTCATTTATATAACATTTTGTAAAAAATTGTAACATAATGTAACAAAGTGTAACTATTAAACAAAAGAAATTGCAAATAATTGTACCTTTAAACATTAAGATACAACAAAGATACAATTACACTATTGGATAATACAAGTGTGTGCGACAAAATAATATTAAGAGTTTGCTCTTAAACGCTCAATATTACAGGGATTTGTGTGTTTAAATCGTATTACGTCAGACAGACTAATACTGTTACTACTTTCCGATACAAAATCGTGTAAAAATTGAATCCAACACCTCATCGTTGGTTACTTCTCCGGTTATAAGTCCCAATTGAAATAATGCGTTGCGTATGTCTAAGGCAACCATATCGCTAGTTAATCCGTGGTCTAGGCCGTGCAATACTTTTTGTAGTGCTTCTGAGCTTTTGGCTAGTGCATCAGCATGTCTAGCATTGTTTATAACCGTTTCGTTGCCCAACTCATAATGGCTTGCTACACGCTCTAACTCACTCAGTAGTGGCTGTATTTCTAGCTCTTTGGCAGAAATAAAAACAGTGCTTTCTGGCCAGTCTGAAAGCGTATACCTTCCTATTTCAGCTTTGTTGGCAACCACTATAGTTTGCCCCGAGGGTGGCAAGGCTTTTAGTTCTTCTCCCAATTGTGCTGGAGTGGTGGTAGATAGGTCAAAAAGATAAACCAGCAACTCTGCTTTGCGCATGCTTTCTTTGGTTTTACCTACACCTATTTGCTCTATGGTGTCACTACTTTCTCTCAATCCTGCCGTGTCTATAAGTCTAAACTGCATACCATTAAGCGTAAAAACCTCCTCAATAGTGTCTCTGGTAGTGCCCGCTATTTCTGATACAATAGCACGCTCTTCATTTAGCAATGCATTGAGTAATGTACTTTTACCAGCATTGGGTTTTCCTGCTAGTACGGTGTTTATCCCATTTTTCAGCACATTCCCTGCGGCAAAAGAGCTACGTAGCTTCTCTATTTGAGTGAGCAACTTGGCTATTAGTACTTTTAGACCTTCCCTATCCGCAAATTCTACATCTTCTTCTCCAAAATCATTTTCTAACTCTATAAGTGCCGCAAAATCTATTAACTCCTGGCGTAGCACAGCAATATCTTTACTAAAACCGCCTCGCATCTGGCTAAGTGCCATTTGCAAGCTCGCTTCGCTATTGCTACTTATCATATCTGCTACCGCCTCTGCCTGTGCCAAGTCTAATTTTTGGTTCAAAAATGCACGTAACGTGAACTCTCCGGGCTCTGCCATACGAGCTCCGTTTTTGAGAAGAGTTTCTATAATACGGCGGGTGATATAGGGCGATCCATGGCCAGATATTTCTACCGAGTCTTCTCCCGTGTAGCTATGCGGGTTTCTAAATACACTGAGAAGTACCTCATCTATCCGCACTGTATCATCTACAATGTGTCCGTAGTGTATGGTGTAGCCTTCTGCATTTTCTATGTTTTTATCAAAACACTGATTGGCTATTGCTATGGCATGAGCGCCAGACACACGTATTACTGCTAAAGCAGATACGCCTGCAGGTGTGGCCGGTGCTGTTATGGTATCTTGTAGGTTGTGCATGTTTTGCTGAATGCAAAGATAAGGTGTGCAGGTCTAGGGTAATCTAAAAAGTGACTATTACATTTACTCTACTATTCTCTTTTGACTAAAGTAGTTTTACTACTTGCTAAACGTAGAAATCACATTTGCTGTAATAGTAGTTGTTACTCCTTCATCTGTCATAGAAGTGTTTCGCGTGGTAGAATATGCCAATTTAGTAGCACTTAGTTCCGTTATGGTGAGCACCGTGACTTTTCCATCTAGCGCGGTAGTAGTTATAGTACCAGCATCAGTATTGTACACATAATCGCCTCCTCCGGCTTGTGGCGGCAGCAGCTCCTCGTATGACCCCTCGCTACCACTGGTATTGGTGGTATAGTACATTTTATAGCCAAAGTTTGAGCCATATTTTCCCTCACTGTTAAATTGTAGTGTGCCATTTTCTTCACCAGTTTCAGCAGTAAATGTTGAAACTAATTCTCCGTCTACAAATGTTTTGCCATCGGTTTGTGTTTGTTTTACAAAATTCCATACTCCCTCTACCGTAGCGTTTTCGTCTATTACTTTATTGTTTGGGGTAGTAATGTCGTCATTGCATGCAGCAAGTATCACAAAGGCAGCAAGTACTAAAACTATTTTTTTCATATGGCGCAAAGTTAGAAATTTAAGCTCATGCTGTATTTACTGTAGAAGTCAAAAATTTCGTTTACTGCTTCATCAGCGGTATCTACTAGCTTAAATAGGTTCAAGTCTGCCTGGCTAATATTACCTTCTGTCAGCATTGTGTTTTTTATCCATTCTATCATACCACCCCAAAAGTCAACACCCACAAGTATTATGGGGAATTTAGCTGTTTTTTGAGTCTGCACCAGAGTGAGTGCTTCAAAAAGCTCATCTAATGTCCCAAAACCACCGGGCAGTACTATAAAACCTTGAGCGTATTTCATAAACATTACTTTTCGTACAAAGAAAAATTTAAAATCTATGGATTTGTCGTGGTCTATATATGGATTGGAGCTTTGCTCAAAGGGCAGATCAATATTTAATCCTACTGACGCTCCTTTTTCTTGGCTAGCTCCTTTATTGCCCGCCTCCATAATACCTGGTCCCCCACCGGTAATTACGCCTAAGCCTGCTGCAGCTAGTTTTTTACCTATTTCTACTGCCATTTCATAGTAGGGTGTTCCTGGCTTTGTTCGTGCACTGCCAAAAACAGATACACACGGGCCTATCTGTGATAAGGTATCATACCCCTCCACAAATTCTGACATTATTTTAAAAATATTCCAACTATTGGAACTTTTTATCTCTGGCCAATCTTTATTTTCAAAAGCTTTTTTGATTCTATCGTTCGATTTATCTGTCATGTTTTAGTTTTTCTTAGTGTAAAATAGGCTGTTAACCCAAAGTAGTACAAATGTAATCCCACCATTGATTATAATGAGCTCAAATCCAGGTTCAAATCCTTTTATCACAAAAGGCATTCCATAAAAATAGCTTGCAGTGAGGCCAATAGAGAGTAATGTAATGAGTAGTACGCTTTTATCATTGATGTTTTTGGTAGTAAGTATGCCAAATGCAAAGAGCCCGAGCAATGGCCCATACGTAAATCCTGCAGCTCTAAAAAGTTCCTTAATCACTGCGTCATTGTTTAGGGCATCGAAAAGTAGGATAGTAAAAAATAGCACTACTGCAAACCCTATATGCACCCAGCGTCGCGTAGTTCTATTGGTAGGTTTATTGCGTTCAAAACCTAAAAAATCTACACAAAAGCTGGTTGTAAGTGCTGTGAGTGCACTATCTGCACTGCTATATGCTGCTGCTACCAAGCCTATCACAAAAAAAACACCCACAAGTGGCGTAGCGTGCTTTGTGGCAATAGTAGTAAATAGTTGATCACTTTTTGTAATAGGTTCTAAGCCTAGAATATCAGCGTATTGGTATAGCAGAGCACCAAGACTCAAAAATATAATATTGACTACCAGAAACATTGCCATCTGAATATAAATATTCTTTTGTGCCCCGCTCACATTTTTAATACTTAGGTTTTTTTGCATCATATCTTGGTCTAGCCCCGTCATTGCTAATGCTATAAAAATGCCACCCAAAAACTGTTTCCAAAATACGTTTGAGCCGTTTCCTTCAAAATGGAATACTTGTGTATTGGGGTCGGCGGCTAGATTAGCACATGTTTCAACTATTGTCCAGTCTAGTTTTTGTATAATAAAAATGATGGTGAGTACCACGGCCGCTACCAAAAAAAATGTTTGTAATGCATCCGTATAGACCACGGTTTTTATTCCACTTTTTGCAGTATAAGTAAAAATTAGCAAAATAGTGATGGCCACAGCGCCCCAATAGGGCACATGAAATGGAGCAAAAACCACAGTGTGTAGTACGCCTGCTACCAAAAATAGCCTGAATGAAGCACCCACGATACGGCTCAAAAGAAAATAGGCAGCGCCTGTTTTGTAAGATACTATACCAAACCTATTTTGCAGGTAGGTGTATATAGAAGTTAGGTTTTGCTTGTAGTACAGGGGTATGAGCACTTGGGCTATAACCAGATATCCTACCATATAGCCCAGCACCGTCTGCATATAGCCAAAGTGTGTACTACCCACCCATCCTGGTATGCTCAAAAATGTGACTCCAGATAGCGATGCCCCTATCATACCAAAGGCTACCAAAAACCAAGGAGACTTTTTATTACCCGTATAAAAAGAGGTAGAATCACTTGTTTTACCGGTAATCCAAGCTATAAGAATAAGCACTCCAAAGTAAGTGAGTAGTATTCCTAGTATGAGATAGTGGCTCATTACTCAGATACTTTTAGCTTTTGACCAAGTGTAATAGTAGCGTCTATCATATTATTCCATTGTTTTATTTGGTCTACTGTTACACCATAGCGCTTGCAAATACTGTAGAGTGTATCTCCTTTTATCACCACGTGTGTTATTGGGCCATCTACAGTTATATTATTTTTTATGTTTTCTTCATCTTTGTCTGTGATTATGCTACTTTCTATGGGCACTTCAATTTTTTCTACCACACTATTGGCTGCTTTTGCGGCTTTTTCCTTTAGGTAAATTTTTTGGCCTATTCCCATCGTATTGGGATTCAAATTCTTGTTCCACTTGAGTATATCTTCTTCAAAAACTTGATACGTTTCTGCAATTCGGTATATATTGTCTCCTTTTTTAACGATGTGAAAATCTGGCACTTCTATTTGTTTTTTGCCCTGCACCCCCGGCGAACTAAAATCTGTATTCTTTATCACTTCTTTGGACACGGTATGGGGATTCACAAAGACCTCTTCCTCTTTCCACTGCTGCTTTGTATCACTCAAAAATACGGTATCCTCTTTTGCTCTCTTTTTCTGCATATAAATCACCTCTCCTTCTTGTGGTTCACTGCCAGATTCCATTCGGTTTTTGCGGTAAAGAACTTTTAGTTTTATACCGTACTGCTGCGATATTTGCCTCATATCCTCCCCTTTTGTTACGGTATGTATCTCCTCAGAGCCCCTTCTTCTCTTGGGCTTCAAATAAACAATTTCACCCGTTTTTATTTCTGCATTCTTTGGTAGGTCATTCCATTTTCTAATGTGCCGGTCTTTAACCTCTTGAGCGTTAGCTATGGTTTCTACGGTCTCGCCTGGTTTAACCGTTTTTACGGGTACACCGTTTATAGTCTCCCCAACTACCAGCTCTGTGATACTAGCGCTGGGTAGTTTTTCAAGATCATATTGATGCAGCTCATAGCGATCTATTAGACGTATTAATATCTCGCCATATTGCGGATTGGTAGCATATCCGGCCTTTCTCAGACCATGGCACCAACCTTTGTAATCTTTCGGATCTAGCTCAAAAAGCGGGTGATATCTCCAATTATTTCTTAAAAAATCGGAATGATCTTTATACGAAGCTAAAACACTCTCATATGCTCTAAAACACTCATCGGCCTCATCATCATCGGCATAGATAACATTGCCTGTCCAGTTTCCTTTGCACTTTATACCAAAGTGATTATTGGCAAATTTAGCCAATCGACTATTGCCACTGTTGCTCTCGAGCACTCCTTGCGCCAAAGTGATGCTCGCAGGCACCCCACTTCGGTGCATTTCTATGATAGCCAAGTCTTTAAACTTTGCCAAATATTCTTGCGGCGTCTGCTTTTGTGCGAATGTAGCACTGGCCGTAAAGACTAGCAATATACTGAAAAATGATTTCATCCAACGTTGGTTTGTGGGCTCAAATGTAGGCGCATTAAGAGGTGGTACGGAGTAACTTTTATACACTTATCTACATCTAATGTAATGTTTTGTATAACAAAGCGTTTTATTTGAAGTGTTGAAAGAAGTAATAATGAAAAAAATCTTGTTTTTAGGATTTACGATGCTGCTAGCATCTATAGTATACGGACAAAAAGTACCTGCCGCTGAGTGGAGCACTTCGGTGGATAAAAAAGAAATTTCAATTGGCGATGTAATTACAGTCATTTACAAAACGGATATCCCCAAGGGCTACCATATTTATTCCAACGACTATGGAGATTGCCCTCCTGTGAAAGCAAAATTTGTATGGGATAAAAATGCTTCATACCAGCTAGTAGGTCAAGCCAAGCCAATTGGGTCTCATCACTACACAGATGAAATCTTTGAATGTGAAGTGGCAGATTTTGAAAACCGAGCAGAGTTTAGACAGCAAGTAAAGATACTTTCACTAAAACCCATTATAACCGGTGTATTAGAATATCAGATGTGTACCGATGATGGTATGTGTGTACTTTTTGAATACGAATACTCCGTAAAAGGCCTACAAGTAAGCGGTGTTGGCAAAATATCTCCTACACAAAATGACAACAAACAAGCGACAGCTACGGGCGATAAAATGGGTGTTGTAGACAAAAATAAAAAACAAAGTGAAGAGCCCATAAACGAGTTAACGGATGTTTTAAAAACCGATGATATTACGATTTCTACTACCTCAAAGACTAGCCTATTTCCCGCAACAAACACGACAGGTTTTACGCAATATGCAGGAGTAATTCCCGCAGCCGCAGTTAACTATTCTGCTTACCAAGGGCAAAGCGAAAATGACACTTCTACATGTCTTGTAAAAAGATTTGACGGGCAAGAAACCAGCTCTAATCAAACCTTTTGGGGCTTGTTTATAGTGGCATTCTTATCGGGCTTGGTTGCCCTGCTCACCCCGTGTGTTTTTCCGATGATACCTATGACGGTATCTTTTTTTATGAAAGATGGCAGCAAGGCTACAGCACGAAAAAATGGCATTATTTACGGATTAAGCATTGTGGGTATATACGTTCTCATAGGTACGCTTGTTGCTGTTCTTTTGGGACCTGCGTTTGCCAATTTGCTGGCCACACACTGGCTTCCCAATATTCTATTTTTCTTAATTTTTGTCATCTTTGCGGCTTCATTTTTGGGGGCATTCGAAATCGTGTTACCCAGCTGGATTGTAAATAAGGCAGACTCCCAAGCAGACAAAGGCGGATTAACAGGCATATTTTTTATGGCGTTCACTATCGTTTTGGTGTCGTTTTCGTGCACTGGTCCTATTGTGGGTAGTATATTGGTAGAGTCTGCCGGAGGTGCATTTGTAAAGCCTATGGTGGGTATGCTTGGATTTTCCCTGGCTTTTGCTATTCCCTTTGCCCTATTCGCTATTTTTCCGAGTTGGCTCAATGGGTTGCCAAAATCTGGTGGCTGGCTAAACTCTGTAAAAGTTGTTCTTGGCTTTTTGGAATTGGCCTTTGGTCTCAAATTTTTGAGTGTAGCAGATCAAACCTATCATTGGGGGATCTTAGACCGCGAGATATACATTGGACTTTGGATTGTTATCTTCTTTTTAATGGGCCTCTATTTACTTGGTAAATTAAAATTTAGTCACGATAGCGATATGCCATACCTCAAAGTACCGCGTCTGCTTTTGGCAATTCTAACCTTTGCCTTTGTTTCCTACCTTATTCCCGGGCTATTTGGCGCTCCACTGAAAGCTCTTGCTGGCTATATGCCACCTATGAGCACCCATGATTTTAATGTAATGAAAAACAGCAATAACAGTAATACCACAGATTATTTTGCTGGGGTAAAACCAAAATATGCTGATAAATTGCACCTACCTCACGGTTTGCGTGGCTATTATGACTATGAGCAAGGTATGGAAGTAGCTAGACTAACTGGACGTCCTGTATTTTTAGATTTTACAGGCCACGGATGTGTAAACTGTAGAGAAATGGAAGCCGTAGTTTGGTCTGAACAGCGGGTACGCAAATTGCTAAACGAAGAATACATTGTAATCTCTCTGTATGTAGACGATAAAACTATAGAGCTACCCGCTAGTGAACAATTTTACACAAAAAACGGCAGCAGAAAGGTAACCAACCTAGCCAAAAAGAACAGCTGGATACAAGAGTGCTTTTTTAACGCAAACGCACAGCCGTTATATGCCTTACTAGACAATGAAGGCAACCTTCTACAACCTACGCGCACGTATGATAAAGACAAAGAAGCCTACGTTGTCTTTCTGACTAGCGGCCTAGAAGAATATAAAAATAGAATGAACCAAAAGTTGGCTACAAACTAGCAAAATGAGCATAAAACAACATTTCAAAGAGGCACAAGAGGTGCTAGCTGCTTTCATAGCAGATGATACAAATTTTGACACCATAGAAGCCGCAGGTAAAATACTTGTAGCCAGTTTAAAAAACGAAGGTAAAGTAATGAGCTGCGGCAATGGAGGTAGTCTGTGCGACGCTATGCACTTTGCTGAGGAACTGACTGGCCGCTACCGCCACGATAGGCCAGCCATAGGCGCTATAGCCATCGCAGATGCCAGCCATATGGCTTGTGTGGGCAATGATTATGGCTATGATTATGTATTTTCTCGATACGTAGAAGGCGTAGGTAGAACAGGAGATGTGCTACTAGCTATAAGTACCAGTGGCAATAGTCAAAACGTTATAAATGCTATAGATGCAGCCAAGAAAAAAGGCATGAAAGTAATTGGACTTTCCGGCAAAGACGGAGGTAAAATGGCAGAGCTATGTGATGTAGAAATACGGGCGCCGAAAAGCGAATATGCAGACCGAGCGCAGGAAATACACATCAAGGTGATACACGCACTCATAGACTACGTAGAGCAAAATCTATAATACATACCGCAAGAATTTAATCTTCTTGCCTTCCTTTAGCCACATTTTTTCATAAAAGGTCTGGATATTAGCCAGGTGTTCAGGTATGTCATCCCAAGCATAGATATCGTCTGAGTCTTGAAGTATTTCCAGGTTTTGCGATGCAATAATCTCCTTGGTGTACGTATAAAATCGGGTAGAATCACATTTTAAATTCATTGTAGTACCTGCCTTAGAAATCTTTCTATAGTGATTCAAAAACATAGGATTTGTAAGTCTCTTTCGCTCTTTGGCATGCTGTGGATCCGGAAATGTAATCCAAAATTCGTCAATTTCGTCTTTGGCAAAATACTCTTCAATATTACCTATCATTAACCTATGAAAAGCTACGTTTGTAAGGTTATTTTCTAAGGCATATTTGGCACCTTGCCAAATTCTATTTCCCTTTACATCTATGCCTATAAAATTGCGATTAGCAAAACGCGTGGCTAGACCTACAGTATACTCTCCCTTGCCACAAGCTAATTCTACTGTGATTGGATTATTGTTCTTAAAAACATCACTACTCCACTTACCTTTCAATTCTTTGGCGTATTCGTAGCAATTCTCAAATGCTGTTACTTCTGCAAATTTTTGTAGTTTTCCTTTTTGACCCACACCGCAAAAGTAAAAATATTCGGGGGAGTTGTTTTTCCCTTATTTACCAACCAAAATAGCTTCACTATAGGATTTATTGCCCTTGTTAAGGGCTTCTTCAAGATACCTACACACCTGTATTCCTTGTGAAAAAACCACGATACGAATGCACTTGCAAGGAGCATCATTTTCTTGAAAAAGAGAAAAAATGAGCCGCTATGTTGCGCAAGGCGCTATATACGAGCACCAATTAACGCAACAGAAATAATCGAACATTACGTTAGAACCAAAATTACAGAAATAAAGCACGATATTCGTGGTCTCCTTGCTGCCAAATTCAGAAATACTACGACAAATTGTAAATGAGAAAATGCCATTTGGTAAGTTCTCCGGTCGCTTGCTGTGCGACCTACCAGTGGAGTATTTGGAGTGGTTCAAGCGCAAAGGCGGTTTCCCTAAAGGCAAACTTGGTGTACAATTAGATACCGTGTATGAGATAAAACTCAATGGCCTAGAGAATATAATTTATGAACTAAAAAAAAGGTATAGGCACTAAAAAACTGCAAAAACTTAGAAGAATATGACTTCACATACTGATACGATAACTCCCTAGATTTTGACGGAAATAATACCCTACTTTTTTACAGATTATAGACAAAAGGTGAGTTTCAAAACGTGGCACTTTACCGCTTCAATACTCCTTTTCTTACTACATTTTGAAAGTAACATATAACGCTTAGCGAACACTCAAAAGGGAAAACAGATTTTAAAAATATTAAACGAAGTAAGCAAATAAGTAATGACCAATAAAGAACACTGGGAAAATATTTATACCACAAAAACACCAGCTGAGGTAAGCTGGACAGAAACCTATCCAAAAACCAGTATAGAACTGCTGGCTGCCTGCAATGCACCCAAAGATGCTGCCATTATTGATATCGGTGGTGGAGACAGCTTGGTAGTAGATTCACTCTTGGCACTAGGCTATACAGATATTTCCGTTTTAGATATTTCAGCAGCCGCTATAGAGCGAGCGAAGAACCGATTGGGAGAAGATGCTAGCAAAATAACTTGGATAGTAGCTGATATTTTAGATTTTAAACCCACAAAAAACTATTATATCTGGCACGATCGAGCTGTATTTCATTTTTTGACTACAACCCTAGATATAGCACAATACACTCAATTGGTTGGCCAATGTGTAAGAAATATGGTAGTGGGCACATTTTCCCAAAATGGACCAAAAAAGTGCAGTGGGCTGGATATTTCTCAATACAGCACACGCACACTAGCTCAAACTTTTGAGCCTAAACTTCACCTTTGCGACTCATTTTACACAGACCACCATACTCCTTTTGGTACTATCCAAAATTTTGCCTTCGTGAGGATGAGCGTGAAATAGCAGAAAGGTCATTACAAAAAATATCCCTTTCATTATTTTGAAGAATACAGCAAGTGAATGAATCCTAGAAATAGATTGAATCGCTAGTAAATTGCCTTCACGGCAAAAAATGTCTTAAATTTGTAGCATGTCTTTGACACCATTTGATATCACTTGCTACAACCACTTATACGAGCGTTTTCAAAACATTTTTAACGAAGAACTCATCAATGAGATCTGTTATAATGGCCACTTAAAATCATTTCAACATGAAGAAATAATTATAGACATAGGAGACAAAATGGAGTTTTTCCCGCTTATAGTGTCGGGTTCAGTGAAAATTTTGACTGAAGATAAAGAAGGAAAAGAGCTTCTGCTTTACTATTTAGAAATGGGAGACACTTGTGCTATAACTCTCAATATCACCTCACAAGGCAACCGTAGCAAAATACGTGCTGTAGCCGAAGACACGTGCGAAATTCTTTTCTTGCCTACTATCAAAGTAGACGAATGGATGGTGAAGTACAAAGAGTGGCGCACTTTTATAATGGAGACCTACAACTACCGTATGAGCGAGATGCTAGAAGCGATAGACTCATTGGCGTTTGACAACATGGAAAACCGACTACTAAAGCATCTGCGCGATAAAGCCATGGTAACTGGTAGTACAGAAATACATGGCACACACGCTGACATTGCCAATAATCTGCACTCTAGCCGAGTGGTGATATCTCGTATGCTTGCCAAACTAGAGAAAGATGGGGTTCTGACCCACAGTCGAAACAAAATATCTTTAAAACATTTGTAATATAGCTTATATTCTGAGCCTGGAATTTTTGCTTAACGCAAGCTCTCCAAAATACATTTTTCATTTGGACTCATAAAATTCTAGCACTTTAGAAACACACTATAAAATACCTAGAAAATCCGTCACGGTAATGCCAATATTCCTTGTCTCTACCTAGCTAAACGATATGTTGTTAAACACAAAAAACTACATGATAACAACTAGTAGTATATAAACATTAAATCATCTAGTAGTAGTGGTTATAGAGAATTTTTTTTTACTAATATGGGTAATTTGACAAAATTTTCAAGTCAATACAAACCGTATATTTTTGCAGAAAACTAACCTAAAAATAGATAAAGTGAAATAGGCCTGTACGTTTTGATTGTGCTACATACCGAAGGATGCAAACCAATTGTGGTCTATACTCTTCAATAAAAAAGTAAAAATTTAGCCATAAATAAAGCAGAGGAGATAGGGCAGTTAAAAGTATTTTACACTTTGGTGATTCTGGTAACATTCATCTATAAACTTCGCTTTACCTTTGAAGTATTATAAGCAAGATGAAAATAGAACAAATATATACGGGCTGTTTGGCCCAAGGAGCTTACTACATAGAAAGCAATGGAGAGGTTGCCATCATAGACCCGCTGAGAGAAGTAGACGACTACATAGCTCGGGCACAAAAAGACAACGCAAAAATCAAGTATATTTTTGAAACACATTTCCATGCTGATTTTGTAAGTGGACACGTTACCCTAGCCGAAAAAACAGGTGCATCTATTGTTTTTGGACCAACAGCCAAAACAGGTTTTAAAGCTCATGTAGCAAAAGACGGGGAAGTTTTTGAGCTAGGAGAAATCACAATAACGGCGCTACATACGCCTGGACATACTATGGAAAGCACTACCTACTTGCTAAAGGATGCTAGTGGTAAAGACCACGCTATATTTTCTGGAGATACTCTTTTCTTGGGCGATGTAGGAAGACCCGATTTAGCCCAAAAGGCAGCTACCATGACACAAGAAGAGCTGGCAGGAATACTCTTTGACAGCCTTCGGAATAAAATAATGCCGCTAGCTGATGAGATAATAGTGTATCCAGCGCACGGAGCGGGAAGTGCATGTGGAAAGAATATGATGAAGGAAACCGTGGATACACTCGGTAACCAGAAACAGATGAACTATGCGCTACGGGCAGACATGACGCGCGCCGAATTTATAGAAGAAGTGACCGATGGGCTAGCTGCACCTCCCGCATATTTTCCTATGAATGTAGCCATGAATAAGGATGGATATACCCATATAGATGAGGTGATAAAGCAAGGAAGTAGAGCACTGAGTCCTGCAGAGTTTGAAGCTGCTGCCAACGAAACAGAAGCCGTAGTTTTAGATACGCGCCATCAAGAAAAATTTGTAGCTGGTCACATCCCTCGAAGTATATTTATAGGCATTGACGGTGGTTTTGCTCCGTGGGTAGGGTCACTTATAAAAGATGTAAAACAACCTATACTGCTGGTGGCAGACCACGATAGAATAGAGGAAGTAATCACAAGACTAAGTCGCGTAGGCTTTGACAATACCATAGGTTATTTAGCTGGAGGTTTTGACGCGTGGAAAGCAGACAAGAGAGAAGTAGATCAGATACGGTCTATATCCGCTGCAGATTTTGAGACTGAATCCGCTCAGCAAAAACTCCCTGTTTTTGATGTTCGGAAACAAGGAGAATGGGCTAGTAGCCACCTTGAAAATGCTCAACACATTTGCCTCAGTACACTTAATGAGAGCTTAGCTGAGTTTCCAAAAGAAGCTAATTTTTATGTACACTGTGCAGGAGGATATAGATCAGTAATAGCAGGATCCATCTTAAAGATGCGGGGCTATCATAATCTGACAAATATCGAAGGAGGTTTTGCAGCTATTAAAAAAACCAAACTCCCTGTAACACCAGAAATTTGTCCAAGCACTTTGAAATAATAGTTTGTGATTTGTTTAGCCTTAAGAGGTTAAATAAATCACAAAAAGCAGACGGAAATTAATACAGGAATAACGAACTTAGAGTTTGGTGGTTTCAATTTGCTATAAAATTAGAATAAATTTTAGCATTGAATAAAATTTGTACAAAGCCTTAGACCCGAACGAAGAGGTTATTACTGTTGATTGTTTTTACTCTGATAGTTTTGGGATAACCATACTTTACTGGCGCATAAATTAGACCTCGACCGCAGGAGTTTAAAAGAGATTCACTGCACTTCCAAGTCCCACAATTTATCTAAAAAAAATACTATTTATAATTTGTCTAAATCTAAATAGCATTATACTTTTGCGCCACACAATTTTTAATTAATCTAAATCTAATTAACATATGAAGTTTACCTATAGCTTGATAGCACTACTACTAACTGTCACTGTATATTCTCAAGAAAACCAACAAACAATGGTGGGTGATTCTGTAAATGTATTGAAGGAGGTAACTATACTCCAATCGACACAGAGTCCAGAGCGAATGCCAGAAACACTGGATAACGTCATATATTCTGGTAAAAAAAATGAAGTTATCAAGCTATCTTCAATACAAGCAAATTTGACAACGAATAATGCACGCGAGGTATTTTCAAGAATCCCTGGAGTTTCAATTTGGGAAAATGATGGCTCGGGAATTCAGATAAATGTTGGTGTGAGAGGCCTGAGCCCAAATAGAAGTTGGGAATTGAATACCAGACAAAATGGGTATGATATTTCCTCCGATGTTTTTGGGTATCCCGAGGCTTACTATAATCCGCCATTAGAAGCTGTAGAGTCTATCGAAATGGTTCGTGGTGGTGCATCTTTACAATTTGGACCACAGTTTGGTGGCATGTTAAACTATAAATTGAAGAGGGAAACCAAGAAAAAATTCTCCTTTGAAACTCAAAATACCGTGGGTAGTTATAATCTTGCTAGTAGTTATAATGCCATTGGCGGGAAAGCAGGTAAATTCTCTTACTACGCATACAATCACTCACGAAGTGCAGACGGCTGGAGAGATAACAGTGCGTACTCAATAAGAAACTCTTACATCTTTTTAGGATATGATTTTTCTAAAAAAACCAATTTGTCGATAGAGTATACTAATATGAACTATGCCATGCAGCAAGCGGGAGGACTCACAGACGAGCAATTTAAAACCAACCCACAACAATCGTTGCGCAACAGAAACTGGTTTGGCGCACCGTGGAATATTTTAGCTTTAAATTTTGATACCAAAATTAACGACAAACTATCTTCAAATACCAAGATATTTGGATTGATAGGTCAACGAAATAGTGTTGGTTTTACAGCTACTCCAAACGTTCAAGATGTAATTGACCCTACTACAAATGATTTTGCTAACAGAAGGGTTGACCGAGATTTTTATACAAATTTTGGGTTAGAAAACCGAAATTTATTTAAGTACTCTATTGGGAAAATTGATAATAACCTTGCATTTGGCGCTCGTCTTTATAGGGCAAACACACAAAGACAGCAAAACGGTAGAGGTACTACAGGAGCTGACTTCGACCTTACAATAGTCAACAGATATGCTAGAGACTTAAATTTCTTTACTGAAAACATTGCATTTTTTGCTGAAAATCAAATTAAAATAAGTCCAAAATTTAGCGTAACACCCGGAATACGATACGAATACATAAACTCCACAGGCGAAGGAAGATTTGGCATTAATGCTGGCAATGATGTTCCTTTTGAGGCTACAGAAATCACCCGAAATCAACCCCTATTTGGTTTAGGAATGGAATATAAACTAAGAACTACAAATCTATATGCCAATATTACTCAGGCGTACAGACCCGTATTATTTTCAGACCTTACGCCACCTGCCGTTACCGATATAATAGATCCTAATCTTAGAGATGCCTCTGGTTTCAATGCTGACATAGGCTACCGAGGAGCAATCAAAAATTATTTGAGCTTTGATGTAAGCTTGTTTTATCTCAGCTACACCAATAGAATTGGTGGTATTCGTCAATTTACAAATAATGACCCTGCTCAAGGAACATTTCTATTTAGAACAAACCTAGGTGAAACTATAAACAAGGGACTCGAAAGTTTTGTCAACTTCAATCTTTCAAACTTCTTGAAAATAGACAAATCCATTGGGAGTTTAGATGCTTTTACAACACTAAGTTTTATCGATTCCAGGTATACAGACTTCCCCATTTCAACTATACAAGGAGATGCCCCAAATGAAGAAATTACCGAAGGTAACTTGGATGGGAATCAGGTTGAAAATTCACCTAGATACATTCATAATTTTGGTTTAAATTGGCAGAAAAATAGTTTTTCTACCACGCTACAATACCGAATGACAGGCGATATATTTACCGATGCAAATAATACAAGCGCAGCATCAACAAATGGGGTAACTGGGGTGATAGCTGCATACAATGTTATGGATATCTCTGCCGAATACTCCTTTTTGAAACACTATAATATGCGTTTTGGAATAAATAACCTGACTAATGAAACCTATGCAACCCGAAGAGCTAGTGGGTATCCAGGGCCGGGAATTTTACCAGGAGAAGGGCGTACTTTCTTTCTTTCAATTGGAGCAAAATTTTAAGTTACGATTCGTTTTTTGTTGTTTAAAAGCAGTCTCAAAGTACATTTGAGATTGCTTTTTTTGTGCCATTTACCGAGTAAAGCACAACTGCATAAACATAGCCACTATCACAATTAAATTAATAAACCAATAGGCACCACAACTCGCAGAAAATATAAGATAACGTACAATTTTTAACTAACTTTGAAGTAGCCATTAAGTACCGAACAAAATTTATGTGTACCGCGTTATAAAAATAACCCATCATGAATAAGCATACCATCGTACAATTTAGTAGAATATTACTCAGTTTCCTATTTGTTTTTGGGGCAGTTAGCAAGCTTGTTTCTATGCCATTTTTTGATGGTATGGTAGCAGAACTTTTACTTGGAAAAGATTATTTTGACCAACCCAAAGGGATGCTATGGGTACAGTGGCTCACCCGTATTTTGGTAGCTGTAGAGCTTGTACTCGGTCTAGCACTATTGCAAAATAAATGGTTTAAAAAATTGGTACTGCCCGCTACGATGGGAATGCTCATACTATTTACCATACATCTCTTTTACGAAGGATTTAGACAAGAAAACGGATTCACAGAGGGAAACTGCGGCTGTTTTGGCGATGTGCTACCCATGACCAACTTGGAGTCTATTATCAAAAACATGTTAGGTATGTTGGCCGGTATTTTTGCATGGCTCAGATACCGCAACGACGATCTATTTGCCGCTTGGGTGGCTCCTGCTTTTCTAGGTATTATCACCCTATTTACGCTTAGTTTTGGCATAAAAAGCTACCAAACTACTAGTGCGCCAGTAATCGCTGAACTAGGGACCACTGCAGGATTAGCAGAAACTGCACCGTTAAGCGATAGCCTGAGCGCTGAATTTGCAGTAGAAAATATTGAGGAAAAAGAAGAATTTAAACCAAGACAAACAACACCGCAAAAACCCACTAGTCCCGCAACTATACAAGACCAGAAAACAGAATTAACAGGAGTAACTCAACCAAAAATTTCTAGTGCAGACAAAGCGCCCCTGGACAAAACCCTGAAACTGCTGTATACCTACGCTCCGGATTTACAGTCAGAAAACATTGCTTCAAAACCTACATTGGTCTGTTTATTTAGTATGACGTGTAGCCACTGCCAAGAAGTGTATAGAGACCTCATAGCTATGAAAGCAAGCGGGAAATTGCCTAATCTGTACTTGGTAAACTATGGCACAGATTATGAGCAAAATTACTTTTTCACCCAAGGAGGAAACGTGAAATCTCCACATACACGCATCGATGATTTTACTGATTTTAAGCGGATGCTAGAGGGTAAGACCTACCCGCGTATTATATACGTGAAAGATGGCAAGATAACTAAAGAATGGGACGTAGATACCTACGAAAAGTTGAACTTTATGAGCTACTTTAGCATAGAAAAGCTAGAGGAGAAAAAAGAATCTAGTGGCTTGCAACTGGAAATACAAGACGGGCAATCTCCGTGGTAATTGTGTATCAACTCTACTTTTAATTTTTAAAACAAATCACCTCACAAAAATACAGCCTGTCTAATTAGGGTTTTACTTGTACTAGATGTGAAAAGCCTTCAAACATGGATTACCGTGAATTAGGGAACCACGACACGGTAGTCAAAAATCTTAGATATTTACTATATCTTTTACCACTGCTTTACCACAAATGTCTGAATGTACTCCTATCACCAAAAACACCTTCTTTCCCTCTCTATACTTCAGTCAAACTCATGTACTCTATTTCACCCTATTACAATTATCTGTATTTGGCTTTTGCCTAGGTTGCTACTGAAAGCTTAAATTTGCACACACGTGAAAAGAAACGAAGACACAGAAGAAAACCAACCAAACAATCCGTTGCACGGAGTAAAACTAAAAGAGGTACTCGAGTTTTTGGTATCCTACTACGGGTGGGAAGGCCTTGGAGAACGTGTAAAGATAAACTGTTTTACCAGCAACCCCACTATGGGAAGTAGCTTAAAATTTTTGAGAAGAACACCGTGGGCACGTGATAAAGTAGAAAAACTCTATTTGCAATCGATACCCAAATTCACATAAATCTGCTATGAAACCCGTATCCATAACGCACATCAAAAGAGAGCTACACCACCTCTCTAAAGATGAATTAATGACTATATTGCTGCGAGTAGGAAAATACAAAGTAGAAAACAAGGAACTACTCACCTATCTGCTTTTTGAAGAAAGTAACGAAGACGGCTACGTAGATGCAATAAAGGAATACATAGACGCAGAATTTGACGGTATGAAACAACAGCACTACTACTACATCAAAAAAAGCACGCGCAAAATTTTGCGTATGGTCAAGAAATACGTCAAATTTTCTAAAAAGCCAGAAACAGAGGCTGCACTTCTCATTCACTTTTGCCGCCGCCTACAGCATATAGACCCCAACAGAACTAGCAGCGTTCTAGGCAATATGTTTTATAGACAAATGGAACTGGCCAAAAAAACCGTTAGCAAAATGCACGAAGACCTACAATATGACTATACGCTAGAAATAGAGGACATCACCGCTGGCGAGTAATAGAATGAAGTACACGTGATTTCATACTTTAATAAAGCCAATAGATATTCAGACTCCAAGCACCATGAGTTAGTACTCCGGTCCATAATCCCATTCAGACTCCAAGCACCATGCTCAGTACTCCGGTCTTCCCTCCCATTCAGACTCCAAGCATTTTGCTCAGTACTCCGGTCCATAATCCCATTTAGACTCCAAGCATTTTGCTTGGAGTGACGGTGCTTCGTGTGCGTGTATAATGGGATTCGGCGCTTCGCTCTGAATCTGCTAAATACCATGGAGTACTACCGTGGCGAAGTGCCGCATACCGACAGACGACTGACGTCATTGCAAGACGAAGGCTTGCAATCTTACTCAGTACTCCGGTCCATAATCCCATTCAGACTCCAAGCACCATGCTCAGTACTCCGGTCTTCCCTCCCATTCAGACTCCAAGCATTTTGCTCAGTACTCCGGTCCATAATCGAATTCAGACTCCAAGCATTTTGCTTGGAGTGACGGTGCTTCGTGTGTGTGTATAATGAGATTCGGCGCTTCGCTCTGAATCTGCTAAATGCCATGGAGTACTACCGTGGCGAAGTGCCACATGCGGACAGACGACTGACGTCATTGCAAGACGAAGGCTTGCAATCTTGCTTAGTACTCCGTTTCCGCGTCGCATTCAGACTCCAAGCACCTTACTCAGGACTCCGGTCCGTAATCCAATTTAGACTCCAAGCATTTTGCTTGGAGTGACGGTGCTTCGTGTGTGTGTATAATGGGATTCGGCGCTTCGCTCTGAATCTGCTAAATGCCATGGAGTACTACCGTGGCGAAGTGCCGCATACCGACAGACGACTGACGTCATTGCAAGACGAAGGCTTGCAATCTTACTCAGTACTCCGGTCCATAATCCCATTCAGACTCCAAGCATCTTGCTCAGTACTCCGGTCCACCCTCCCATTCAGACTCCAAGCATTTTGCTCAGTACTCCGGTCCATAATCCCATTTAGACTCCAAGCATTTTGCTTGGAGTGACGGTGCTTCGTGTGGGTGTATAATGGGATTCGGCGCTTCGCTCTGAATCTGCTAAATACCATGGAGTACTACCGTGGCGAAGTGCCGCATACCGACAGACGACTGACGTCATTGCAAGACGAAGGCTTGCAATCTTGCTTGCAGTAAAATCTGTTATTTCGCTGATATCTGTGCAATTTTAATCTTAAACGCTGCAACCAATAGGGTCATAAACGGGCTGAGATAATTAAAAATAGCATACACAAAATATTCGCTTACTCCTACACCCAAAACCCCGCTTTGGTAAGCTCCACACGTATTCCACGGTACTAGGGCAGAAGTCACTGTACCGCTATCTTCGAGGGTCCTACTTAGGTTTTCAGGTGCCAGACCTTTGTCTTTGTATGCTTTTTCAAACATTTTACCCGGCACTACTATAGCAAGGTATTGGTCACTTGCCGTGATATTGAGTGCTAAACAGCTAGCTACCGTACTAGCAAATAGACCAAAAACGGTACTGGCTAAACTTAGTAGTGCTTCACTTATTTTACTCAATGCTCCTATAGCCTCCATTACTCCGCCAAAAACCATTGCACAGATAATGAGCCACACGGTACCCAGCATCCCACTCATTCCGCCAGAAGAAAAAAGATCATTGAGTACATTATTACTTGTTTGTACTTCTACTCCCGTAGTTATAGCCCCCATAAAATAATGGTATACCTGCTGCACTACTGATCCACTCGTGGCATCTATCAATATATCCATCTGAAAAAGCACAAAAGGCACTACAGAAAGAAGCGTGCCTACTAGCAAAGCTATCGGTGGCTGCACTTTTTTTACTATGAGTCCTATCACTATAAGTGGAACTACAAAAAGCCACGGAGTAATATAAAATTTTTCCGCTATAGAGGCCAAAAGAACCTCTGTACCCTGTACCTCACCCACTGAATAATTCATACTAAAACCCGAAAATACAATAAGCGTAATCACAATAGTAGGCACTGTAGTGTACGCCATGTATCTTATATGGGTAAATAGAGTGGTGCCTGCCATAGCAGCGGCTAGGTTTGTAGTATCACTCAGTGGGCTCATTTTATCGCCAAAATATGCACCGCTAATAACCGCACCTGCCACCATGCCTGCAGGCAATCCTATAGCCTCACCTATGGCTACGAGTGCTATGCCGATGGTAGCGCTAGTAGTCCAAGAACTACCGGTAGCTACAGAAACCAATGCGCTGATAATGACTGCAGTGGGTAAGAATACCGTTGGATTTATAAGTTTGATACCATAAAAAATCATAGCAGGAATAATACCACTCACTAGCCACGCCGCAGCAAGCGAGCCCACCAATAGTAAAATGAGTATAGCACCACTTACTGACTTTAAATTATTACCCACATTATCCATCATAACAGAGAAACTAACCCTATTAAAATACCCTACTACCCCAGCTACAGCCGCACCTAGTAGCAGTACAAACTGATTGCTCCCAGAAATAGCGTCATCCTTAAAAACAAAGACATTGTACCCCAACATTGCCACCAAGGCTACTACCGGCAGCAGTGCCTCCCAAATATGAAGTGCAGCTTTCTTACTAATTTTATTTTCCGACATGAGTGGTCAAAGTAATACAAAAAACGACATAATCGAAGTCAAAATATCAATGATTGTTTTAATTTAACAAATTTAGCTATCTCGTGTAACTATAGGTTGTAATTTTGTCAGCCAATACGTTTTGGCTTATTTATTGTGTCTTACTATTAATAAAAATCTAGCTATGATAAACAAAAGTATAAAATTTCTTGCTTTGGGTGGTGTAGTTTGGCTTTGCGCTGAATACCTGGAAGGTGTTACTGTTACGCACTATACAGCAGCACTAATAGCTGCCATAGTCTTGGCATTGGTTAACTCGTTAGTGCGCCCATTACTTGCGCTAATTACGCTACCTATTACCCTGATTAGTTTTGGTTTATTCAGTTTTGTGCTTACTGCTTTTATGGTAGAAATAACCGACTATTTTGTGTCTGGCCTACATATAGATTCATTTTGGTGGGCACTCTTACTTGGAGTTATTGTATCGACCGCCAATAGTATTTTAGAGCATTTGATAAAAAAACCAAAAAAATCACTTAATTCTACTTCTACTACCTATACAGACTACGAAGAAATTCCTTAAATTTTTTTGGCTTAGTGCAAGTTTGGATAAATTAATTTTTTAACTAGCTGCATGTGAATAAGCTCTAAAAATAATCGTTTTTCGCAGGTTTAAAATGGATAGCAAAATCAAGGTTCACCTCGCTATGTTTTCTGTTGCGTTGTTTTACGCTGCAAATTACTCAATAGCCAAATGGGCAATGCCAGAGTTTATCTCACCATTTGCCTTTATAACAGTGCGAGTGGGTTGTGGCGCATTATTTTTTGGGGCTTATTATTTTTTTGTAGCCCGAGAAAAAATTGTAGCAAAGCGGGACTATCTAGATTTTGCGGTGTGTGCTTTTTTTGGGGTAGCACTAAATATGCTTGCCTTTTTTGAAGGGCTCAGTCTCACTTCTGCTATCAACGCTTCTGTTTTAATGCTTCTTTCGCCAATTTTAGTGGTGATTTATACTGCCTTAGGTACTCGATCACGCATCAATCGTCATGTTCTTATCGGAATTTTTGTTTCATTTCTTGGTGCAGCATTGCTGGTCAATGTTCGTTCTTTTTCACTAGCCAGCGACGGGCTAAAGGGAGATTTACTCATCATGCTCAATGCTGCTAGTTTTGCTTTTCATCTTTACTACGTAGCCCGATTATTAAAAAAATATAAAGCTACCACTGTAACAGCATTTATGTTTATGATTGGATTTTTGTTTGTACTTCCGGTGGGTTACAGCGACTTTTTAACGGTTCAGTGGTCTACATTTACCAATCAAGCTATTTTCTCTCTCGTATTTGTTGTCATTTTTGTAACCATACTCAATTACATATTGAATGTTTGGGCCGTGCAACACAGCACAAGTACACAGGTAGGCAGTTATATATACCTACAGCCATTGCTAGCCACACTCATAGCGGTAGCCCTTGGAATAGACATTCTCACTTGGAGCAAGCTAGGATATGGCCTGCTAATTGTTTTGGGTCTTACCCTAGTGAACAAGGGAAGGTAGGCTCTATAAACTGCTACTCCAGAAGTCCCATTTGCAACCTGGTTGTTCAGACCAACAGTATCATCAGATAATCAACAAGTTTGCATAATTTGACAGATTTTTTTGAAACAATTTAATAACGTTCATAATAATTTGGAAATATTTTAGCCACTAAAACATAACCACATCTTTACAAACTCAAAACATTGTCTATAGACTTTCGCAGTACTAAAATTAAAAAAACATGAAAAAAAATGTATTCAAAGTATTGACTATAGCTTTAGCCTTGTGCTGGTCAATCACTTCTTTCGGACAAGGAAACACCACTTCATCAATGTATGGAGTAGTATCAGATGAGACTGGAACACCACTTCAAGGTGCTGCAGTTGTGGCTATTCACACACCTTCTGGCACTAAGTACGGAGCTATTACTCGTCAAAATGGTAATTTTAACCTGAATGGCATGCGAGTAGGTGGACCATATGAAGTTACCATTTCTTCCGCAGGATACTCTTCCGAAAAAAATAGCGACATCTATCTACAACTTGGTCAGGCGTATGGTATTACTATAGCATTAAATTCTCAAACAACATTTTTGAATGAGGTAGTAGTAGGATCCGCCAAAAGTGGAATAAACACTGCGCAAACTGGCGCCGAATCTGTGGTAAATAGAGATGCATTAGCACTTTTACCAACCGTAAGTCGTTCGCTTGCAGATTTTGCAAGAACAAACCCTCAGGTGAATGTAACTGGAGACAATGAGATATCAGTGGCAGGCTCAAACAATCGTTACAACAGTATATTTATTGATGGAGCCGTTAACAATGACGTATTCGGGTTGGCTGCATCTGGAACTAATGGAGGTCAAACAGGTGGATCACCCATATCATTAGATGCTATTGACCAAATACAAATATCTGTAGCACCCTACGATGTAACTCTAGGTGGTTTTGCCGGTGGTGGTATAAATGCAGTGACAAAAAGTGGTACCAACCAAACCAGTGCTTCTGCTTACTCACTATTTCGAAATGATCAGCTAGCAGGCCGTACTCCTACAAATGACGAAAACGCAACACGTGAAAAACTAGCAGAATTTAATTCAAGAATATTTGGTTTTACATCTGGTGGCGCACTTGTAAAGAACAAGTTGTTTTACTTTCTAAGCGTAGAAGCTCAAAGAGACATCACGCCACAACCTTTTGTATTTTCAGACTACAGAGGAAATTCTACTGAAGCTGATTTAGCGCGACTATCTGATAAGTTTAAAAATGAATACAACTACGATGCTGGAGGATATCTTGATAACGCAAGAGAACTTAACTCCAATAAAATATTTGCAAAAATAGACTACAATATCAACGAAAAGCACAAACTTATGGTTCGTCACAACTATGTGTACAACGAGGCCATTAATGCAAACAGATCGTCTAGCAACACTATCAACTTTTACAACAATGGAATATTTTTCCCAAGTATTACTAACTCTACTTCAGCAGAGTTAACCTCACAACTTTCATCTAATGTAACCAACAATCTTATCATTGGATATACCGACGTACGAGATGATAGAAATCCTCTTGGTGAGAATATGCCGTATGTTACTATACGAGACGGTTCTGGATCGATACGAGCAGGTTCTGAGCAGTTTTCTACGGCAAATCAGCTTAATCAAAAAATTCTTACTCTTACAGATAATTTGAAAGTGTACCGCGGTAACCACTCACTGACTTTTGGTATGCACCACGAGTTCTATGATATATACAACTTGTTTATGAGACAAAACTTTGGATCGTACACCTTCAGTAGTTTGAACTCTTTCCTAAACAACGATACCGCTATAGACTACGACAGAGGCTATTCTTTGGTAGACAACAAAACAGGAGACGGATCAGCTGCTGCAGCACAATTCCAAGCTATGCAGCTGGGCTTCTATGCACAAGATGAGTACAAAGTAAATAACAAACTATCGCTAACTGCTGGTTTGCGCCTAGATGTTCCTATGATACTCACAGATCCTATAACAAACCCCGAGTTTAATAGTACAACAACCGCTCTACTCGCTGCAGAAGGGAAAGACCTACAAGGTGCAGAAGCTGGGAAAGCGCCAGGAGCACAAATACTATTTTCACCTCGCGTTGGGTTCAACTACGCTATGAAAAAAGATAAATCCGCTGTTATACGCGGTGGTACAGGTATATTTACATCGAGAGTACCTTTCGTATGGCCAGGAGGAATGTTTACAAATAATGGGTACACTGTTGGAGGTGTATTTAACCAAAGAATACCATACAATCCTGTTTGGAATAATCAACCTCAGGCTACAGACTTGGGCAGAACAGATAGAAAGCCTTCTGGCCAAATGGATTTGTTTGCGCAGGATTTTAAATACCCACAAGTTTGGAGAACAAGTCTTGCTTTTGACAAAGAGCTTCCATACAATATCAGAGCTACTGTAGAAGGTATTTTTAGCAAAACACTGAACAATCTACTTGTAGAAAATATCAACATCAAAAATAGCACTGAAACCCTAGACGGAGGTAAAGATGACAGACCATTGTATGATCGTCGTAACCCAATTGACAACACCTACTCAGGTATCTACCTCATAAGCAACACAAACAAAGGTTATAATGCAACGGTTACTGGCCAATTGCAACGAATTGTTTCAAACGGTCTATCTACAAGTATAGCATATACCTTTGGACGTTCTATGACTATCAACGACGGAACATCGTCACAAAATTCGTCTAACTGGAGGTTCGTAGAGCAAGTGAATGGAAGAAATGATTTAGGCACTTCGTTGTCTGACTTTGACCTTGGACATAGAATAAGCGGATATATTGGTTATTCAAAGCAATATGCAAAAAATTATAAAACTAGCGCTTCACTATTCTTCAACGGACAAAGTGGTAGAAGATTCTCATATGTAATCGGTGACGGACGAAATATGACTAATGAAGATAATTCAGACAATGAGTTAATCTTTGTGCCAGCAAGCCAATCTGAAATCAACTTAGTGGACATAAAAGACAACGCTGGTAATGTAACTAAAACAGCTGCTCAGCAATGGTCTGAGTTGCAAGCGTACATAGAAAGTGACAAGCATCTAAGCGACGCTAAGGGTGGGTACTCAAGCAGAAATGGCGCGAGACTTCCATTTGAAACTGTTCTAGACTTCCGTTTAGCTCAGGACTTCTATATCAGAACAAACGGTAAAAAACACGCATTGCAAGTAACTTTTGACGTATTTAATGTGACTAATTTAATCAACAAAAACTGGGGTAGAAGACACTTTATTGGAAACGATCAATTTGCCTTGTACCGATTTGCTGGTTTCGAATCTGGAACAAATAAACCTACTTACCAATACAAAGGTGATGCTGAAGACCAAATATGGACTATTGACGATAGCGGTATAAATAGTTCAAGATGGCAAGGACAAATAGGGCTGCGCTACAGCTTTAACTAATAATCTTGTTTTTATTTCTCAATAATTATCATAGAGGGAGGGATTTTTATCCTCCCTCTTTTAATTTTAAACCTATGCGTACAATCTTATATTTTCTGATCCTATTTACATTGCCCACATTTGGTCAGGTATCTTCTGATACTTTGACTGTAGCCTTTGGAAGCTGCAACAATCATAAAAAAACCCAATCATTTTGGAAATCCATACTAGACTATCACCCAAACTATTGGTTTTGGGGAGGCGATAATGTATATGCCGATACCGATAATATGGACAAACTCCACAAAATTTATCACGACCTGAAGCAAGACTCATTTTACGCAACATTTGCGAAAGAAACCACTATTCTAGGTACATGGGACGACCATGATTATGGATTAAATGATGGTGGCGCAGAGTTTTCGAAAAAGAAGGAAAGTAAAATTGAGTTTATGCGTTTTATGAATTTTGACGACACAATATCTCAATCACTTACAAATCATCCTGGCATTTATTACGCCACAACTATCAAACAAAAAAATCTCACTATCAAGGCCATATTCCTAGACTCGCGTACCTTTCGTAGCCCACTAAAGCAAAGTACAATAAAAAATCAAAGGTACGATGCCACAGACAGCGGAACAATGCTAGGATCCGAACAATGGGATTGGCTTCAAAATGAACTAGTAGATGACGATGTTGATTTATTCATACTTAGTTCAAGCATACAAGTCATTTCGGAAGAGCATGGCTATGAAAAATGGGCGAATTTCCCCAGAGAAAAAGAGAAACTCCTACGACTTATATCTGATAAACCTGTCATTATTCTGAGCGGGGACCGCCATATTGGCGAATTCTCACTAGTTCCTCATGCCTATTTTCCTCTGTATGATATAACGGCTAGCGGACTTACACATACCTGGTCAATAAACAATTTTGAACCAAATCGATACCGAATTGGCTCATACCACGCAGTACTAAATTTCGGGTTGCTCAATATTTTTAAGGATGCTACAGGAGTGCATACCATTGCCGACCTCCTAAGCCTAGAAAACAATGACATTTTGGAGCGTGTACATATACTATTTCCTTATTGATTTTGGTAAGCAGCACCCATAACTCCCCTAGCCCCATTGCAACTTATACACAACAAACAATTGCCGTTAGCTTTAGTCCCAAAACCGTTAATCTAACCCGAGAAATCTGATTTCATTTATTGTAGTGAACTACCCTTGCAGGAGAGCCACTAGTTCTGCAGCCTGTTTCACTCCACTCTCTCTCCACACCTGCTTGCCATCCTTAAAAACCATAAGTGTAGGAACACCGCGCACATCATAAGCCGCAGCTAGTGCTTGATTTTGATCTACATCTATTTTTACAACCTTCACCCGATCACCTAATTCTTGTTTTACTTGGTCTAATATGGGAACCATCATTTTACACGGACCACACCACTCTGCACTAAAATCTACTAATACAGGGATATCTCCACCAACTATTTCTTTAAAACTTGCCATTCTACTATTTCTTTTTGCACACAAACATCTTTCTAATAATACCCTTTTGGTTGAGGTAACTTAGTTTTTTACAATCGATTTGCTTTTTGCCACGAACCACCGTTGTACGCCTCTACACCATTTTGTTTCAGAATAGATGCGGCGCTTCCACTTCTCATACCACTTGCACAGCAGGTAATTACCGGTTTATCCCACTTTTTAATGGTATTTATTTTCCCGCTAATTTTATCCAAAGGGATATTTTTACTTCCTTTCACGTGCCCTCCGGCGTACTCTCCTGGGCTACGAACATCTACAATGACTGCACCCTCCCTCATTTTCTCAGAAAGGTCTACTCCTGGTCCAAATAATTTTTTTATAAATCCTAACATTGGTACAAATTTGAAGATTTCTGTATCAAACAATTGCAACTAAAGTCACAAAACAATATATTTGGATATTAGTAAAATGAATAAGTCACACATCCACGCTGCTTGCATAGCCAGGCAACTTATAAAAATAGATGAACTGCAAAATGCTATAAACAACGTACAAGAGTCTATTGTAGGTGAAGAAAATAGCACAGCAGGCAATAAATTTGAAACTGCACGTGCTATGGGTCAAGAGGAAATGGATCGCCTCAATAAAACCATGTCAATAGCCCAAAGGGAGCTAATGATACTAAACAATATAAACCCAGCAAAACCTTGCAATACAGCACAACTAGGTGCCGTAGTTACCACCGATCAAAAAGAAATCTATATGGCAGTCGGTTTGGGTCGTTTGGTCGTAGACAGTAAGACCTATTTTGTAATTTCTAGCTCATCTCCCATTGGCTTGCAGCTCATAGGCAAAAGCGCAGGTAGTACAATAGAGTTTGCAGGAAAAACAGAAAAAATCATATCCATAGTCTAAATTTGCCTCATGAAAATAGTGTCGTGGAATGTAAATGGTGTGCGGGCATCTGTAAAAAAAGGACTCCTAGAGATAATACACCAAAGCGATGCAGATATATACTGCTTACAAGAAACAAAAGCCCAGGATGACCAAGTCGCAGAAGCACTACAAAACCTCAATGGATTTTCGATATACACCAACTCCGCTACCAAAAAGGGTTACAGCGGTGTAGCAATACTTTCTAAAACCAAACCCATAGGTATAACCAAAGATATGGGCATCGCAGAGCATGACGACGAAGGCCGTATTATCTGCGCAGAATATCCCGATTTTTTTTTGGTAAATGTATATGTACCTAATAGCGGTAGCGGCTTGAAAAGACTCGACTATCGAGCAACTTGGGACACAGCTTTCAAAAACTACTTAGCGCATTTGCAAAAAACAAAACCCATCATAGTAACCGGAGATTTCAATGTAGCACACACTGCTTTAGATTTAAAAAATGACACAGCGAACTATAATAAAACGAGTGGCTACACTCAAACAGAAATAGATGGGTTAAATGGTCTTCTCAACATCGGCCTTAAAGATACCTTTCGAGAGCTACATCCTAACGAGGAAAAATATAGTTTTTGGAGCACTCGTTTCAATGCACGAAAAAATAACGCTGGCTGGCGCATAGACTACTTTTTGGTGTCAGAAGCTCTATTATCTAGCGTGACTAACGCTTTCATAGATAATGATATTTTTGGGAGTGACCACTGCCCCGTAGGTCTGGAAATTACCAAATAAAATGTGGTAATCGACTCCTCAAAATTGCATTGATATATTAAATCTTGACTGTTTCCCAAACTATTCGAAAATAATTCTGCACCAAAATAGGGATGCGCCAACTCATCAGCTAGTCCTTATTGGCATTATTGCATCAGTTTAACGGGATGCGAAGTATCTTAAAAAGTGCAGCAATAATGATTTTTTCTATAAAAAATAATGTACTAAAAGGTGTCCTATGTTTTGCTATCGAATGCTATTGATCTTTCATTTTTTGATGCAATTGATAAACTACTTATTTTTCCTGAAGACATTACACCAGTCTTTTTATATTATCTAGGTATCGTTTTGGTGTTTCACCATTGGCCGCTTCTAGGTAGTCGCTATAAGTACAAGGCACCGTTATGGTTTTGGCCTTATTTTCGGGGTCGCTGGGGTGGTCTATACACATCCACCAGCGCGCAGTGCGTTTACTTTTCAAAAACAGAATAGGAACCCCGTCTTTCTGAAAATCGCACCGATATTTTACAAAATCTGTGTGTGCTTCTGTATGATCTGTGGTGCGGTGTATCACTCCATCAGCAAAATACCAAATGAGCTGCGCACAAAGTGCAGCAGTAAGTTCATTAAAATCGCTTCGAGCGTTATAACCCAATAGTGAAAAACAATGCAAGTGGTCACTCAATCCGGCATACCTAGCCAATTGACATGCTTCCTCTCCAGACAGTCCATTGGCTTGCACGGTGTGTGTGCCCGGTGCATCACTGTGTTTTATGGCATTGAGATCAAAAAGGGCTATGTGTGCGTCTCGCAAGAGTACTTCTGCCTCCTCTATTTGTGTTTTGAGCGCGCCAAGTCTTAGGTGGTTGAAATTCATATTTTCGAGCATATCTAGCGCACGCGGAGGTGTATAATGCGCCTGAAAGCCCAGTACATTGATATTTTTGAGGTAATTTGGTTCACTCGTGCAAATACGGTGTAGCAGTTGATATTCTAATAACGGCAAATAGGCAGAAATAAGGGCTAATTCTACTTGAAAGTTTTGCGGCGCAAGTGCCTTATACAAGGACTCTCCTTGGTCTAAATGTGTTCCTAAAAGCACGGGTATTCCGCCTTTCTCTAGTATAGTTTCTGTTACACATCGTATGGCAGCGTGAGTGTCAGCAGGAGCATCACCCTGCGGTATATCGCCCAGGTCTATTAGTTTTTTCTCTAAAGAAATACTAGATACTAGTGAATAGAGGTGTTTGCGTATCTGATCTATTGTGCTATGCTCGTCTGCTATGCCAAAGAGAACGATGGCTCCATGATATATTTCAGGAAAATGCAAGGTAAAATTCATAATTGAAGCCCCTATCTGATAGGGTTTATATATAGACTTATCTTGTATCGGTGTGAAATATTGTTCTAGCATTAAATATATTCGTAGCCAACAAAAATAAACCAAGTAAATCGTGATTTTTGCCATAACCGGAGCCAATGGATTTTTAGGTGTACACATTATACATCATTTGCTAGCAAAAGGACATACTGTGCGAGCTATTCTTCGCCCCGATGCATCATTGGCAGAATTTGAAAAAGTAAAAAAGTACTACAACTTATCTCCTTCGGCTTACAAACAAGTAACATGGAATGCCTGTGAGTTGTATGATGTAAAAGGGTTGGAAGAAATTTTTACAGAAGTAGACTATGTAATGCACCTTGCGGGTAGCATCTCGTATTTAAGCCGAGATTTGAGCAAGCTGATGGTTATAAACCAAGAGTATACTGCCAATGTAGTAAACGTAGCAAAGGATGCAAAGGTGAAAAAATTGCTTTACTGTAGCAGTATAGCTGCCATCACTAAAAATATGTCTGGGCAGCTGATAACAGAGGATATTCCATGGGATGACAAAATAGCACACAGCAACTATGGATACACAAAATACCTAGGAGAGTGTGAGCTATGGCGGGCGCAAGAAGAAGGTTTGCCAACTGTGGCTATAAATCCAGGGATTATACTAGGCACCGGCGATTGGACTAAAGGGAGTAACAAGCTTTTTGATAATGCAAAAAAAGGATTTCCTTTTTACAGCAATGGCGTTACTGGCTGGGTGGGCGTTCAAGATGTTGCACGTGTAGCCGAGCGACTATGCTTATCTGCATGCACTGGCCAACGCTACATAGTGGTGAGTGAAAATAAAAGTTTCAAAGAAATAGCCGACATCATGGCCTTCCAATTGGCCACCAGAAAGCCTTACCTAGAAATAAGAGGGTGGCGCTACCAATTGGCTTACGGCCTAGTTTCATTAAAAGAGCTATTAGGACTGGGTGGGATGTTGAGCAAAGAAACTGTGCGCGCTAGTATCGCTGTGAACTCCTTTGATAATAGTAAGATTAAGAATGCGCTGGATATCGAATTTGAAGAAATGAAAGTTGTCATTACCCGAGCTATTCGTTCCCAAACTACGTCACCTTATTCGCATTAATCGGTACTAAATATACCCGTGATTTTACCGTGTTTTACTGCTCCACTCCCAAGGTTTCAAGACCTTGCTCAAAAACCACATCTACGGGTATACCGGCTGTACTCAGCTTATCAAGGTCTTCTTGCAATGCTCCACCCACATAACCGTCTTTACTCATAAGTGTTTTTACGCCGATTTTGTTACCATCGCCTTGTAGTTTCAATATAAGCTCGGATAGGCCTGCTATAGCATTTTTCATTTTTACCATATCTACAGCATACGTGCCGTTATCATTTCTGGTAAATGCTTCTTGCTGTTGGAAATAATTGAACCGCAACATATTGGCTTGGCCGTGAGCACTGCTAGCACCAAATCGTACAGAGCGAAATATACCGGCCAAGAAGGTAACGTAATAGTCCATAAGCTCGCCCTCTTCTAGTACTCCTTGGTCTTTTAGCTGGGTCACCATATATAGACCAAGTATATCAGCTTTACCCTCTTCTAAAGCACTAAACTCCTCGCCCAGTGCCTCCCGCACCGTTCCCTTGCCATTTATAGTTTGTTTAATACCTAGTCCGTGCGCTACCTCATGAAACATAGTATTACTAAAAAATGCATTGAACGTAATATGCTTGCGTTGGTCCTTATCTATTAGCAAATTAGCTATAGGTACTAAAATATGATCGTACTTGGCTTTCATTGCATTTTTGAGTTGGCTGCGGCGCGTTCCATGTTCAACTTGTATCCGCTCATCGTTTGGCAAATTTACGGCTATGGTCTTGCTTCCTGCATTGCAGTCTCCTGCATATAGTATTACATCGTAGGCATTTAGTTGTGCAGCATCACTGTTTGGTGTCTCTACCTTATAGGCACTATCTACTGGCAAGTTTGCTTGCAGCTGTGGCAAATATTTGGTATACTTCTCTAGTTTTTTACTCCAAGTTTTGTCTTTAATAAGAATGTAGGCTGAATAGGCGGTGCGGTAGTTGTACAATTTATCTTCGTAGTGCTCTATGGGGCCTATAATTATATCTAGGGTGTTATTTTTCATAGTGAGCCACGCAATGTCACTTCTAGTATACTGATCATTGAGCAGTGCGCTAGCCCGCAGTTCTAGGTAGTTTTTCAGCTCGGGGTCCTCACATAGTTCAGCGGCTTGCATAAGATGCCCATTTGCTTCTTCTAATTGTGGTCTGAAAAACTCATGATATGGTATCGTGTATATTTTACCTGCTTCATCTCTACGAACCATACTATATTGGTCTTTTTCATCGGGCAGTCCCAAGGCTTCAAACTCCGATTTGGTCATATCTGCCGGATAAATGTTAGAACCTGCAGGCTTTTTGCCCACCTTATCTAAAAAAGGAGCATCATTAGCTAGTCTGTCCCACGGGCCGTAGTTTATTATGGTAAACTCTCTCAGCTGAGGATTTGATATAGAGTTGAGCAATACGTTTTTATCACCATAAGCTTGTATCCAAAAAAGCTCGTTCATTACCTCAGCAGCTGAAAAAAGGTGAGGCAGCATAGCCATCTCGCTGGGTGTTAATTCTGCTAAGTCAGTCGTTAGTTTTACAGGTATGTAGGTAGTAAGCCCTTCAATATAATCTGTGGCAGCATCCTCTTTTGGGCCTTCGCTACATGCCGCAGTTAACACCAAAATAACGTAAAACGATAATATCCCTTTATTCATCATCTTGCGATGATACAAAAAATAATATTAACTGAACAGTCTGAAGGCCTTTTTAACTAATCACTATGGCAACTACTGAGAAAAAAAATAGAGGAACTGATATTGGCTTTCGCGTATTTCACTGTTTCTTTGCACGAGCTCTAATAAGTAGAGCTGGTATATATTAGCTAGTAAATGTAGCATAAAAAATTCAAAAGATATGTTAGGTCTTGGTAAACTAAAAGAAGCAAAGGAGAAGGCTGAAGCTCTCAAATTGAAATTGGCAGGAATGGATTTTGAAGGTAAATCGTACAACGAAAAAGTACGTATAACCTGTACCGGAGACAAGCGTTTTCACTCCTTAGAAATCGACGACAGTATTTTTAAAATACGCAGCAGAGAAGAAGTACAACAAATGATACTAGAAGCTATAGACCGAGCACAAATGGAGGCTGACAGAGTTGTTCAAAAAGAAATGTCGGCCATTATGCCTAATATTCCTGGATTAGGTCTGTAGCTTATATCACTAGGTAATGCAAGGCAATATTTAAACTAAATAGGAGAGCCATCAACATTGCAGGTGGTCTTGCGGATCCCAAAAGTATTCTTCGAGATTAATAATTTGATCGTTTATCACTTGTACTCCTTCATTAGTCAATAACTCGTGCATACGGGTAGGTGTGCTGAAATGATTTTTCCCAGTTAGCAGACCATTGCGATTCACAACTCTATGAGCAGGTACTGGTGGACTTAGGTTGTGTGCTTGGTTCATAGCCCAGCCCACCATTCTAGCTGACTTTACTGTGCCAAGATATGCTCCGATAGCACCGTAAGAGGAAACCCGCCCGTACGGAATACATCGAACAACATCATATACATCGAGAAAAAAATTTGAATTTTTAGGCATCGTTTTTGTAGCAATAGGAAACAAAAGACAACAATCCTTCGTTAAAATGCGTCTTACAACTAGTATATTTGTACACTATATATTTCAAAATTACGAAAAAAAAATGACAAGAAACATCTCAATTCTAATTGGCCTATTTGTTTATATTACCTCTGTTGCCCAATATGATATCACTGTAAAAATGGATGGATTAACGTGCGAAGATGAGCTTCTATTAGCCAATCATTTTGGCAATAAGCAATATTTAAAGGATACTGCTGAGTGCACCAACGGAGTTTTTCATTTCAGAGGTGACCAAAAGTTAGAATCCGGTGTGTATTTAGTGGTTTTGCCACAAAAAAACTATTTTGAGATATTGGTATCCAAGGATGAGAACCAACTAAACTATTCCTTTGCCACCGACACCTCTTTACTTCCAGACAAAATGACTGTAAGTGGCTCGCAGGAAAATGAGTTATTTTTTGAGTTCAATCGTTTTGCGGTAGCTCAAAGTTTAGCTGCAAATAAACTACGTAATGAAAAAGAACTCACCGACAATGCACAAGAACAAGAAGCAATACAAAACAAACTGAAAGCCATAGGAGTAAGTGTTACAAAAAAGAGAGAGGATATACAAAACAAGCATCCTGAACTTTTTATCGGCAAACTATATAATGCCATGCGAGAGGTAATAGCACCAGAATCTCCTAAAGAAATGAGCAAAGACGAGCTTCTCAAGTGGCAATTTTACTGGCTCAGAGAGCATTTTTGGGATTATGTAGATATGAGTGAAGATGGTCTAGTTCGATCGCCGGTCTTTCACTCCAAGCTCAAAGAATATTTCACGAACTACATGTCCCCTTTGGTAGATACAGCCATAGTAATGGCTGATGCCCTTACCACAAAAATTGAAACTGCTGGAAGTAAAGAACAATATAAATATACTGTCCATTTTATGCTTGGCCATTTTGAAGATGCCAAATACATGTGTTTTGATAAAGCAGTATGGCACATTGCAAAAAACTATTATTGTGCGGGTAAAGCATGGTGGTCAGACTCTGCCTACGTAGCTAAGATGTGCGAAGAGAGCAGTAAAATGGAGCCTACCTTGTGCGACAAACGCGCACCGGACCTTGCCATGCCAGATACCAATCTCAGACGACGGGTGGTAATGTCTGAGATCACCAAGCCAGTAACAGTACTTATTTTCTGGGATATAAACTGCGGTCACTGTAAAAAAGAAATGCCCTTGATAAGTAAGCAATATGATAGTATGAACCATGAGCATGTTGAAATCTATGCCGTATATACTCAGGGTGATTGGGAAGGATGGAAAAAACGAATAGCAAAAGAAAAATATACATTTATAAATGTTGCAAATGCCTTTGGCGAAGATACGTTTAGAGATAGTTATAATATTAGAACTACGCCACAGATCTATGTTTTGGACCGCGATAAAAATATTCGTTTCAAAAAAATAGGGGCAAAAGATATTCCGGGTACCGTACAGTATCTTCTTGAAGAACAAGGGGTAGTTCCAAAGAAAAAAGAGACAACATCGACTGATAGCGAGAAATAGCCCAAAATTTAATCGGCAAATGCTTTTTTTACTTCTTGGTAAAGCGGACCCAAAGGTATAGAAAGACCCAAAGAGAAGTATGGCGAGCTTAGCCTACGTACCTCTCTAGCACCTAAATTTATGCGGTAACCCAACTCTGTGCGCAAACCCAACCAAGGCAACATTACGAAGTAGGCATTGGTGCCAAACTCAATGGGTACAACCGTGTATAGATTGCTTCGAATAAGACTATTATCTCTGGCATTGGTATAATCATACCGTACCTTGCCTATGCCTATTTGCAGAGGTACACTGATACTTAATCGTTTAAAATGATAATAATCATATTCTATCCCTAAACTAAAATTGGTAGTAGAAGTAAACCGATTTGCCGTATCTACCAACAAATCGGGCCTATTAATCAGCTGTGTTTTATTTGCCTTACCAAATCCGTATAAGCCCGCGTAAAGTTTCACCCGCTGGTCAAAATCTACCCCAGCTACAAGACCAAAAAGCAAGGTTCGTTCAGAAAGTATGAATGTGTTGCGGTTATGAAAACCCAAATAGGGTCTAGACTCGCCTCCAAGTGCAGATTTAATGGAATCTAATACCGAGTACTGGGCATAAGCAGATGCAGAAAATGCACCAAATACGAAAATAAGGTACCATTTTTTCATTCTTTATTGGGGCGCAAATAAGTCTCGAGCATTAGCACTGAAAAGTTTTACCGCTATAGCCAACAGTATAATACCAAAAACCTTATTTAAAATTTTAGCACCTACTGGCCCTAGTATTTTCTTAATGGTATTTACGGATCGTAAGACTATAAAAACAACTACCATATTGAGTAAAATACCTGCAATAATATTGATTGTTTGGTACTCTGCTCTGATAGACAGTATAGTAGTTAGCGAGCCTGCACCCGCGAGTAAAGGAAAAGCCAAGGGTACTACACTGGCAGTGGCAGTATCCGCATCATCGTCTTTAAAAATTTGGATACCCAACAACATTTCGAAGGCAATAAATGCCATAAGAATACTTCCTGCTACGGCAAATGATTTTACATCAACACCTACAAACCTTAGCATACTTTCACCTAAGAATAAGAAACTGATCATAATAACCGCCGTTACCAATGTAGCAAGACCTGGCCGTATGTCTGTTCGCTCCTTTATAGCGATAATAAGTGGTATAGCGCCGAGTACGTCGATCACGGCAAACAGTACCAAAAATGAAGAAACCGTCTCTTTAAAATCCATAGGTGATATATAGCGTACAAAGGTCTAAAAAAAAGTGCGTAGTTTACCAATCATTTGGTTGAAGGATACTAGCCGTCGAAAAAACAAGTATTACCATGTCATCATACCGAAGAATATCCACTGGTATAGAAATTTATTCCCTATTTTCTGTGTTGCTATTTTCTTCGCTCTATTACGTAGCTGATAAGAGCAAGGATATATGACGTATCTCCACTTCCAGGTATTTTAGCAAGCAGATCTTCTGCTTCAGATTTGTATTCCAACATTCTTTTTTGGGCATACTCTAGGCCCCCGTTTCGCTTCACAAAATCTATTACCTCTTTAATTTCACTTTTACTTTTTTTGTTCTTTTTAATGATGCGTATTTTATCTCGACGCTCGCCTTTATCGGCAACAGAAAGAGCATAAATGAGGGGTAAGGTCATCTTTTTCTCTACGATATCGATTCCTGTAGGTTTTCCTACTTTGTTATCACCGTAGTCAAAGAGGTCATCTTTGATTTGAAAAGCAATACCTATGGCATTTCCCATGGCGATAACATGGTTTAAAGTCTCTTCACTTTGCTTTGTGCTATTGGCACCTATACCGCAACAACTTGCTAATAGTGACGCCGTTTTTTTAGTGACAATTTCGAAGTATACTTCTTCTGAGATATCGAGTTTACGTGCTTTTTCCATTTGTAGGAGTTCACCTTCGCTCATTTGTTCTACGGCGGTAGACAGTATTTCTAGCGCTTTAAAATCCTTATTTCGTAGGGATAATAGGAGTCCTTTACTGAGAAGATAATCACCAACCAGTACAGCCACCTTATTTTTCCAAAGGGCATTTATGGAAAAGAAACCTCGGCGCATGTTACTTTCATCTACCACATCATCGTGCACTAGGGTTGCAGTATGTAGCAATTCTACTAGAGCAGCACCGCGATATGTAGCCTCATTTATTTCTCCAAAAAGCTTAGCGCAGTGAAGCACAAGGAGCGGTCTCATTTGTTTACCTTTACGCTTTACAATGTAATTCATAATGGTATCTAAAAGGGGTACATGACTCTTCACACTGTCTTTAAAACGGTCTTCGAAGATTTTGAGTTCCTTTTCTATGGGTGATTTGATATAGGCTAAAATGTCTGCCATTGAATATAGTGGTACAAATAACAACCGTTATACAGGTATAAACAAAAAAAGAGAGCAAATGCTCTCTTTTTGTTTTGTTATATTACATTTTTATTTGTTTTCGGACGCTTTAGAAGCTGTGTAGCTTAATTTCAGGGCATTTACTTTTCTAAGTTCTTGCTTTATGTCCGTAATAATACCCATTTTCACTACTTTATCTGCTTTTAGTGAGGTAGTCATAAAAGGAACTTCCTTTTCATCTTTCTCACTATTTTTCAGTGTGATATATTGTTGAATATCATCAACTGTAGCAAACGCGTCATCTAGCTGAACACGCGGAGCAGTACCCAAGGCACCGTCTAGTGGTGGACCTACAAAAATGTAATGTAGTCGTGATTTTTTTTCTAATTTTTCTACTTCGGTAGCTTGGGGAAGTTGGGTTCTCACCTTCATTTCCCTATCTCTCATTTTGGTAGCCACCATAAAGAAAAACAGGAGCATAAATACGATGTCTGGCAGTGCCGATGTATTGATAGCGGGTGTCGCCCTTCCTCCGTCTTTTTTAAATTTCGCCATAGTTATTTTCCTAAACTTACTGGTTCTGCTTCCGAGAGTTTTTTTGGATATTTATCCTTCACTTGTTCTATTTTATCCTTGTCTCTAGTAGGATCTAGTTTAGTGTATTCTTTCCCAAATTCTCTCATTGAATACTCATCTCTTACCTCACTATAGGCAGCAGTCAACTCATTGTACACCTGCACATACATATCATACGACGTACCTCGGTCATTTTTCAAAGAAACAATAGCCTTGGTAGATGTTGTAGAAAGTGTAGGGTCTTTTCCTTCGTTGGTCAAGTGGTCTACAGTTTTTTGACGCAATCTTTCTATAGTAAGTGGAGAACCTTCTACGAGCAGTTGGTCGGCAGAGTTTACAAGCACCTCTAGTACTTCTCGCTTACGTTGCTTACTGTCTTGCGGAGGTTCTTCCGATATTGGTGGCAATGCTACCTGCAGTCCCGTTGGGATATCCATGGTAGTAGTTACCAAAAAGAAAACCAATAGTAAGAAGGCGATATCGGCCATAGAGCCGGCATTTATTTCTGGTATGTCTCGTCTTCTACTTCCCATGATTTCTTAATTTTTGAATAGTGATATCCCTTCTGAAATAAGAATAGAAGCCACAGAAACTATGCTCAAAAAGGCCGTCAAGTAAATACCCATATCAATCAACTTAGATTGCTTTTCGCTTGATACTCCGTAGTTTAGTGAGTGCTCGGTAAGCTCTCCACTAGACACTGAGTAGCCTATGATACACACCACTACTAGCACACCTACACCTATCAATAGACTTTTGGCCGATTTTGGGTTGTGCATAAGGTGAAGTACTGAGGATACCACCGTACCACCCACTGCGATAGCAGCAAGCGCTATGGTGAAGAATAGCCCCATTTCTGAACCTGCGGAGCTGTCTCCTGACAATATACCCACGAAAATGAGTACAAGCAAGACTACAACTGCGTAGTATATTATTTTACCAAATTTTTTCATTTTACGCTTTTACTACTTTGTTTTTTACCAATATATCTACCAAAGAGATAGAAGCATCTTCCATTTTATTCACAATACCATCAATTTTTGAAGTAATGAAATTATAAAATATTTGCAAGATAATAGCTACAATAAGACCGGCAACTGTAGTCAAAAGTGCTACCGAAATACCATCTGCAACTACCCCTGGAGAGATATCACCAGCCGCTTTGATAGCATCGAACGCACCAATCATACCAATAACTGTACCCATAAAACCAAGCATAGGCGCTAGTGCAATAAACAATGATAGCCATACGAGTCCTTTCTCTAGCTGGCCCATCTGTACCGAACCATAGCTCACTACTGATTTTTCTACAACATCTATAGATCCTTGATCTGAACGGTCTAGACCTTGATAAAAGATACTAGCAACAGGACCACGAGTGTTTCTGCACAATTCTTTAGCTGCTTCTATATTACCAGAAGCAACTTCATTTTCTATTTCAGCAACAAATTTTTCTGTATTGATGCTCATCCAAAATAGAGAAATAATTCGCTCTATAGCTATAGCAAGACCTAAAATAAGACAAATGAGGGGCAAAGCCATAAAGCCTGGTCCACCTTCTATGAATTTTTTCTTAAGAACTTGTAATCCACTTTCCTCTACCTCAACTATTGGAGCCTCCTCCTCTGTTTCAGCTTCTACTGCTACCGCTGCAGAATCTATCGTTTCTTCTGTAGAATCCGTGGTTGTTTCTGCCATTGCGCTGTCTTGTGCTACTACTGATTGTACGCTAAATGCCATTAAACATAATAACATTAGCACTGATGTGATTTTTTTCATTTTCTTTTTTAAATCTGATTTTACGTATCGCGGACAAAAGTATAAAAATTTCACTTCGCCAAACGTTTTTGAACATTATTTTAATGTTTCTTTTTAGTTTACTTCGTTCAAAGGTGCATCAAAACACCATAAAATTTTCATAAGAGTATAAAAACACCCATTTTCGCTTGATTAAAATACGATAAAAATATGGCCAAAGCTAAAAAAGTATATATCTGCTCAAACTGCGGAAGCAACTACGCCAAGATGATGGGCAAATGCTTTTCTTGTGGCGAGTACAATACAATAGTAGAAGAAGTGATTGTGCAATCTACGAGCGGTGGTATGATGAACCTCAATGATATAGACGGTGTAGTAACCCCAATACATAATGTAGACGCCATCGAGCTCAAACGATTAAAAGCTCCCGGTATAGAGCTCAATAGAGTGCTGGGTGGAGGAATTGTGCCAGGGTCCGTCATACTTTTGGGAGGTGAGCCCGGCATAGGAAAATCTACACTGCTACTGCAAAGCGCCTTACGTATGAATAAGCGTGTGCTTTATGTGAGTGGCGAAGAGAGTTTAAACCAGATAAAAATGCGTGCCGACCGTATAGGTATAACCAACGAAGATTGCTTGCTACTCAATGAGACCTCCGTAGAAAATATCATCGGAAAAATGAAAGAAGTTAAACCCGCTTTTGTCATTATAGACTCTATACAAACTATGTATAGTAAATACCTCGATTCTACCCCTGGCACCATCTCGCAAATACGGGAGAGCAGCTCATTGCTCATACAATATGCCAAGCAAAACGAAGTACCTATAATACTGGTAGGACATATAACCAAAGATGGCCAACTCGCTGGGCCAAAACTATTGGAACACATGGTAGATACCGTATTACAGTTTGAAGGTGAAACTCAAAACAGCTATCGCATACTGCGCACACTCAAAAACAGATTTGGGAGTAGCCTAGAATTAGGTATCTATGAAATGACTTCAGCAGGTATGCGAGAAATCGATAATCCAAGCGAGATCCTCATAAACCAGCGAAGCGAAAACCTAAGTGGCGTAGGCGTGGTGGCCTCGCTAGAAGGCAACCGTTGCTTGATGATAGAAACACAAGCACTAGTGAGTGCAGCAGTATATGGCAACCCACAAAGAAACACAAATGGATATGACATAAAACGCCTCAATATGCTACTAGCTGTGCTCGAAAAGCGTTGTGGATATAAACTGAGCCAACACGACGTATTTGTTAATATAGCAGGAGGACTCAAAATAAATGACCCCGCCACAGATTTAGGTATAGCCGCCTCTATTGTGTCATCAATGCAAAATTTGGCATTGCCCAACAAGATGGTTTTTGCTGGGGAAATAGGGCTAAGCGGAGAAATACGGGGAATTAATAGGATAGATCAACGACTTAAGGAAGCGGAAAAACTTGGTTTTACTGATTTTTTAATGTCCGATCAGTTGGACATCAGTCAAGCTGGTTTTAGCATAAAAATGCACAAAGTAGGTAATGTACGTCAGATGTTTGACCTAATTTTTGCTTGAAATAGCGTGTTTTATTTGTTGCGCTCAACCTCGCATTTAGACTCCAAGCAATCTTACTCAGGACTCCGGTCCGTAATCCGATTCAGACTCCAAGCATTTTGCTTGGAGTGACGGTGCTTCGTGAAGGTGTATAATGAGATTCGGCGCTTCGCTCTGAATCTGCTAAATGCCATGGAGTACTACCGTGGCGAAGTGCCGCACACCGACAGACGACTGACGTCATTGCAAGACGAAGGCTTGCAATCTTACTCTGGACCCCGTTTCATAATCCCATTCAGACTCCAAGCACTTTGCTCTGGACTCCGGTCCTCCCTCGCATTCAGACTCCAAGCATCTTACTGAGTACTCCGGTCCACCCTCGCATAAAGACTCCAAGCAATCTTGCTCAGGACTCCGTTTCATAATCGCATTCAGACTCCAAGCATCTTGCTCAGTACTCCGGTTCACCCTCGCATTCAGACTCCAAGCATTTTACTCAGTACTCCGGTCTTCCCTCCCATTTAGACTCCAAGCATCTTGCTCTGGACTCCGTTTCCGCGTCCAATTTAGACTCCAAGCATTTTGCTTGGAGTGACGGTGCTTCGTGAAGGTGTATAATGAGATTCGGCGCTTCGCTCTGAATCTGCTAAATGCCATGGAGTACTACCGTGGCGAAGTGCCACATACCGACAGACGACTGACGTCATTGCAAGACGAAGGCTTGCAATCTTGCTCAGGACTCCGGTCCACCCTCGCATTAAGACTCCAAGCATCTTGCTCAGGACTCCGGTCCACCCTCGCATTAAGACTCCAAGCATTTTATCTGGACAGGTTAAACAATCATCCCTACAAGCCTTTCGGCTTGTAGGGATGATAAGGACTATGATTGTTAAATTTCTCATATCTAATCAATGTAAATTTTTAAATATTGGACTTCATTATTGCTTATTAATTTAAGCGAGTAAAAACTATGGCGTAAGCTTCCGTCACTTGCTATTTGTAAAGGTTTTGTCTATGCGTAAGTGCCGCCTTACAGCGTGTACAAAAGCGGCATTACATATACATAGTGTTGGTGGTTCGTCTATTATTAATCCGCCGTTTTAATAGTTAACCTACTCTCTACCCAAACCATTTGCTCATCGTATGTTAGAAATTTGTTATAGGTCAATAGAGAATCTAGCCTCATTTCTTGATTTCTCAAAAAGCCTAAGTGACTTCTAATGAATCCCAATTCCAGTATCGCAATGCTTTCAGGATACCTTATGTAAGTTAATGAATCTGGATTGGAATGACGATAATAAATGGAGTTGGAACTCTGGTCAAAGAAAAACTTTTTATCTGGCAATTTTGATTCTTGCCTAAAGCTGTAAATGTCAGTTAGAATAATACTATCTGGTTCCACTAAATACCTACCAGCCTCTCTAATCTGTAAGTCACAACCACCCATAACAAATGTGCCGTCCGCTCTCAGATAAACCATATATGCAGACATCGGTACCATCTTACCGTTATGCTTTTTTTCTTGAATTCTAATAAGCGGACCAATTCTCGGTAGATGTGATGTATAAACACCTGTGTAAGAACCTATTTTTTCCTGCGAACTACTGCAAGAAATCAAAGAAAATAGAACAATAACAAATGGTATTGCCATTTTTATCATAAGTGTGATAGAATAAAACTTCTCTGCTGACCTTCAAATAAATCTAAATCATCTGCGACCATATCTAAGCGAGTAGTAATATACTGCGGTGGATTGTGTGATCTTATTAGGTTTATATAAGATAAACAAGTAGACTTCAATTGAGCATTTACAACTATGGAATTTTCACTACCATTACGTACAACATCCACTGCGTCATACACTTCGTGACCAAAACTTATAAAATCAATAATATTGGAGGAATTTATAAGGTTGTTGTCGACTAGAAACCCACCGAACTCATAAAAATGAGAAATATAATCCTGTCCTTTCAATGAGTTTACTAGGAAACTGTCACGGATTTCATATGCTTCATTAAAGCTTAGGTCAAATGGCACATTTGCATCTGAAGCTATATCCTCCGCTCTAGCCATTTCGCAAATATGATCTTCTCTACAATCTGCCCCGTGACATCCGTCAGCAGCAATGTTTGATACACCACAACCTTTACAGAAGTTTTTCAATGGTTTATCGTCGTAATCAGGTATTGGAGCGGATTCTATTACATCTGCTTCACTTGGATTTGTTCTTTGAATTTCTCTCTCATTACAAGCCACAGTTCCTAAAACCACGGCCGCTAAAATAAAAACATACTTTTTCATAAAATTTAAAAATTTGTGGAACTTGTGCTCCGATACATAAAAATAAGAGCCATACCCTACGGCACGCTCAAAAATAACTCAAAAGACGCTAACAGAGCCGCACTTAGCCAAAAAGCTAAGAACTATAGGTTCCACCAAAACTCTGATTACCGAAAGAAATAATCACTAAATACAAAAGAAACATAAATCCGTTTGAAGAGAAGCATTTTTTACCTGTGTTGTGCTAAATACAGCACCATTTTTTTGCTTTTTTCGGCCTTGCAACTAGCTACGTTGTTTAGCGCGTTTTCACGTCGTTTTCATTGATTGATTCCGTGAATATAGCACTATTTAATTTTTAAGGGAAATTTTTATGGGAAATTTTTATGGGAAATTTTAAGGTACAACATAACATGCACATTATCAAGTAAATAGCGTCCAACAATGCGGATAACTTTTGGAGGCAGTTGGCCTTGTGTCGCTTGTTGTTTTTTGATGATTGTGTTTCTCGCATACTAAAAAAGCGGTTTTTAAGGGCGATAGCCCTTTCCCCCAGACGATTCGCGAGCGTAGCGAGCGACACTTTTTTCGTTTGGCTATTTTAAGGAATAATTCAATCAATGATTACCCAAAAACAAACGTGTGACCCACCGTCTTTTGGGTACAAAAAAGTACACCTTAGGCGCAAGTTCTGCGCCATTTTTGCCTCTCGCTAAGCTCGCGGCAGCCGCAGGGGTTAGAGGACTGCGTCCTCTAGTGCTCCACAGGCGCAAAATAAAACCCTGCAGTGGCATTTGTGAAAAACAAGGCTGTTGTTTAACGCTAATTAGTCTTGTGCCTGCAGCCTATCCATTCAAAGCTGAAATTACTGCGTCAAAAATCCTGAATCCCTCACCCATAACTAATCAATAATTCTTACATTTGCCCTTCGTAAAAATAGAAATGGCAAGACAACTGCAAATACGTGAAGCACTTCGTGAAGCAATGAGCGAAGAAATGAGAAAAGATGAGAATGTTTTCTTGATAGGAGAAGAAGTAGCCGAATACAATGGAGCATACAAGGTGAGCCAAGGTATGCTTGATGAGTTTGGAGCTAAACGGGTAATTGATACACCCATTGCCGAATTGGGTTTTGCAGGTATTGCCACTGGTGCTGCCATGAACGGACTGAAACCTATTGTGGAGTTCATGACCTTCAATTTTAGCCTTGTGGCGATAGACCAAGTGATCAATGCTGCGGCCAAAATGAACAGCATGAGCGGCGGACAATTTGGTTCACCCATTGTTTTTCGTGGCCCTACCGGTAGTGCAGGCCAGCTTGGTGCACAACACTCGCAAGCGTTTGAAAACTGGTATGCCAACTGCCCCGGACTAAAAGTAGTCGTGCTAAGCAATGCATACAATGCCAAAGGATTACTTAAATCAGCAATTATAGACCCCGATCCTGTTATTTTTATGGAAAGTGAGCAGATGTACGGACTAAAACACGAAGTACCTGAAGAAGAATACTACATTCCCATAGGTCAAGCTAATATCCAAAAAGCAGGTTCGGATGTAACCTTGGTTTCTTTTGGTAAAATGATGCGAGTAGCTGAAGAGGCAGTGATAGCCCTCGGGGAACAAGGTATAGACGTAGAGCTTATAGACCTACAGTCGGTGCGGCCCATAGACTACCACACGATAGCCGAAAGTATCAAAAAAACAAATAGGTGTGTTGTGCTTGAAGAGGCATGGCCTTTGGCTTCTATCTCGTCTGAAATTAGCTATATGATGAGTCAAATGGTGTTTGATCACCTTGATGCACCCATAAAACGGGTAACCACCAGAGATACTCCGCTACCGTATGCTGCCACCTTGGTAGATGCTTGGCTGCCCAATGTACAACGCGTGACCGAGGCGGTAAACGCAGTAATGTATCGATAAGGAAAATCGTATATCAATAAACTTGTTTTACCAATACCTCTAGCCCCTTTTATGCCCACAAGTCTTGCCTCCCAATTGACTTTGTGCATCGTATCTCTGACAAAGCTTACATCAGTTGCGTCTAATTTTTTATAAAATTTACCTACTAAAGATTCCATGTTTGTTTGTTCTATTATATAAATATATGCCTTTTTTGTTTATTAGACTAAACAGAAAATGTTTTATATAAACTTTAACCAGTTGAGGAGTTGAGGGTTTAAGGTTTAGGTGTTGAGACAAAGACGATGACGAAGACTATGAAGGAATTAAACTTTAAACTCCTAAAATATAAACTATAAACTTTAAACTACTAAACTCCCAAACTCGCGAAGCGGTAAAAAAAAAGCAAAAAAAAACCGCCCTAAGGCGGTGTATTGTGATTGAAAACAAAAAAATCCGCGAAGAGCGGATATGGTATTAACGAAAAGCTAATTGCTGAATGCTATCAGCATAAGTGAATGTTAAAATATTAATCGATTATTCAAAAACCGCTTTAATTGCCACCGCAATCCTCCCCCTGTCTTCTCCCGTAAGATTGGAGCCGGAAGGTAAGCACAAGCCATTGTCAAACAACGTCTCCGCAACTTTGTTTCCGTAATAAGGATAGCTTGAAAATATGGGTTGCAAATGCATAGGTTTCCACAACGGACGCGATTCTATATTTCCTGCCTCAAGTGCTAAACGCAAGCTTTCTCGGGTGATTCCACTGGTTTTGGATGGGTCTACGGTGATGGCGCTTAGCCAATAATCGGGTATATAATCTTCATTGGGAGCAGAAAATACGCTTACGCCTGGGATGTTTTCAAAAAGTGCTACATAAAAAGCATGCATCTGTTGGCGTAAGGCTACGTGCCGGTCCAATACCTCCATTTGGCCCCTACCAATACCTGCACAAATATTGCTCATGCGGTAGTTGTACCCTGTATGGCTGTTTTGATAATGGGGTGGGTGCGTCTCTAGATTGTTCTTCTTTGCAAATCGATTACTGTTTTTTATTTTTCTCTTGCAAAACCTGTTTTGCATTCAATCCTGTTACAACTTTTTTACCTGTTCTTGCTTCCAATTCTTGGAGAGCTACTTTGGCTACATTACCTCCTTGTTGAGCCACTTTTTGACTCTCATCAAAACTTTTAGGATTTACGGCTTGTGAAATATCTTTGGTAGAAGCCTCTGCCAACATGTTTAAAATCAACTCCGTATTAGTCATATTATCCCTCAGGTTTTCTTTTTTCAATCCCTTCAAGATTTTAAACTCTTTCGTCGTTTTATTTGACCAGGCTTTGGTAATAATATCGGTTAATGTGGCAAATTGAACTCCTTCTTTCAGCCCTTTGTTTTTCCATTCATCGGTCAGTTCTTTTCGGATTTCAATACTTTTCAGTCGTTGATTGATCCAACTTTCTGAATAACCCAATAGCAAATACTGTTCTAAGGCACGATCGATAGTCAGTTCAGGATCTTGCATCTCATCCAAGCGTTCTGATGCTATTTGTGCCAACCAAAGCTTAAAAGGTTCCGCTGTTGGTGAAGGTATCGATTGTATCAGTCTGAAAAGCTGCTCGGTATCTGCCACATCGGTTTTATAATATTTACCGTCTGAAGATTGCATTTTCAGTTGACTACAATTTGTAGTCAACTCGCTTCCTTCTTTTTTTAGTCGTGTTTTTAAAACACTCCAATATTTTCTCGCATTTTGAGAATCCGTCAAAACAGCAATAGTATCTACAATTGAGAAATACCATTTCTCCTGTTCCGAATCCCAAAGAGTGCGTACTTTTTTGTTTTCGAATAACTGTAAGGCTTGGCGTTGTGTCATACTCAATATTTTTAAAAGTTTACTTTTACAAAGATCGTATTTTAATTATAATGCTCACTTTTCAACTTTAAGTTTAGAACTGACAATAGCTAACCGATAACTACAAACCGAAAACTCCCCTCACAACCACCGCAATCCTCCCCCTATCTTCTTCGGTAAGATTGGAGCCGGAAGGTAAACACAAGCCATTTTCAAATAGCGTTTCAGCGGTATTACTACCATAATAAGGATAGCTTGAAAATATAGGCTGCAAATGCATGGGTTTCCACAACGGACGCGATTCTATGTTGGCGGCTTCAAATGCCAAACGCAAGCTTTCTCGGGTGATTCCACTGGTTTTGGATGGATCTATGGTGATGGCGCTTAGCCAATAATTGGGTACATAATCTTCATTGGGAGCAGAAAATACGCTTACGCCTGGGATGTTTTCAAAAAGC
>JAGYJG010000010.1 GCA_018402155.1 Bacteroidia bacterium | reverse complement strand
GTTCACAGCCCTATATCTAAAACACATACGTCAATCTCCGTCTCCAATGGTACTTCAATACGGAATTGACATCTTCTGTTGTTATGTAATCCCCCATTTGTCAGGCTTAACCCTAAAAGCCTTTTGAACATCGTAGGAACAAAATTGAAAACAAAGTAATATGACAAAAAACAACTGTCTGCCGAAAGGCATAAAATCAAGACCCATGGCAGTGCTAGTAGCTGGCTTGCTTTGGGCGGGCTTGGCACAAGCCCAAGAATCTGCCAATGCCTCTGGCGGTGATGCCACAGGAAGCGGTGGAACCCTTGCTTACAGCGTAGGACAGATAGTTTATACTACCAACACAGCAAGCACAGGAAGCGTAGCCCAAGGTGTGCAACATGCTTTCGAAATTTTCACCCTTGGAATTAAGGAAACGGAATTAAATATTTCACTGACTGCTTTCCCCAACCCAACAACAGAAAATATAACCTTGCAAATTAGCAATTACAACAATGAGAGGTTAGTATATCAGCTATTTGATATGCAAGGAAAACAGATAAGCAATGGGCAAATAGTAGCGCAGCAAACACAAATAAACATGACCATTTTGCCCGTAGCTACGTACGTTGTAAATGTTGTAAACCAACAAAACAAAAAACTTCAATCATTTAAAATAATCAAAAACTAAAAAATAATGAAAAAGATTTACTCAACAATCGTGGGCATATTAATGACTGCATGCGTGTTCGCTCAAGCACCGGAGAAAATGAGCTATCAAGCCGTTGTACGTGACGGAAGTGATGCATTAGTTACCGCTACTGCCGTAGGAATGCGAATAAGCATTTTACAGAGTTCATCAACAGGAACTGCCGTTTATATTGAAACACAAACACCCACAGCTAATGCCAATGGCTTAATAAGCCTAGACATTGGAACAGGAACAGGCGTTAGTGGTGACTTCACCACCATCGACTGGGCAAACGGACCTTATTTTATCAAGACCGAATCCGACCCCACGGGTGGCACAAATTATACCATTACAGGAACCAGCCAGCTCTTGAGCGTACCTTATGCCT
>JAGYJG010000001.1:1632500-2408626 GCA_018402155.1 Bacteroidia bacterium | reverse complement strand
CAGTGCTTCGCGGTTTAAAGTATGACTAGAAAATCCCTAAACTTTTAAACTTCTAAACTCTTAAACTTATTTAACGCTTCGCTGTTTAGGGGTGTCTAGTAATTCAATAAACATCTAAACTCACAAACTTATATCTCCACAGATCCCAGTTTGATGGGTTTCTAGTATATCACTAAACTTTTAAACTCATAAACTTCTAAACTGTTCAAATTCTTTGTTTATCAATTATTTCGTTATTCAAGAGGCTTCTGGTATTTCACTAAACTCTTAAACTTTTAAACTTATCTAGTACTTCGCTGTTTTGGAGTTTCTAGTAATTCGATTAACTGCTGAACTTACAAACTTATTTTAGTTGTGCGGTGCGTAACGATGTTAACATTCTTGCAATCTCGGCAATTTGTGTTCTGAACTTATCCAATATTTTGGAATCAATAAATTCAACTTCTTTTGAAATAATAAGCAAATTCATGGTTTCCATTAGACTACCGAAAGCTATTGAGGTGTAATTAGCTTTATCCTTAGTGGTCATTTTACCACTGCCTTCCGCTAAATTCGATGATACTGAAAGTGCCGATCGTCGTATTTGTGATACTATTCCATATTTTTCTTCTTGAGGGAATGACTTAGTTATTATATACACATCCTTAACCATGCTTACACTTTTCTGCCAAACTATTAAATCCTCAAACGCAAATTTCATAATAGTATTCTGATTGGTAGTTACTAGTTTGACTAGTGCGGTGAGTTTATCTTGAACTACTTAAGTTATGATGTAGCTTAGTTTAGAAGTTTAAGAGTTTAGCGCTGCGATGTTTAGGGGTACTTGGTAGTTTTTGAGGTGTATCCTCTTAAGAGAAAACTAAGTACTTTTTAGAATATGTTTAGTCTAGTTTAAGAGTTTAAGAGTTTAACGCTTCGCTGTTTAGGGGTCTCTAGTACAACAATGCACTTTTAAACACACAAGCTTATCTCAGTGCTTTTTGTTTTGAGAGATTTCTAACAACTGAATAAACTTTTAAACTCTTAAACTTCTAAACTTATACAGTGCTTCGCGGTTTAAGGGGTGAATAGTAAATCTCTAAACTTTTAAACTTATTTAACGCTTCGCGGTTTAAAGTATGACTAGAAAATCCCTAAACTTTTAAACTCTTAAACTTCTAAACTCATACAGTCAGATCGAGAATTCACTGTTTAGTTACATAACGAAATTTACTAAATTTCTACTTCAATAAACTCTAAACTCTAGACCTTCAACTTTATACTTTTCCTCACCTCATTGCGTAAATACGTTCGATGATATCTACTACTTTCATGCCTTCGAGGGCATTGGTAGTTATTGGTTTGCGTCCTTTTATAACATCTACTACATTTTCGAAAATGTACGGATGATTGTTTGCCGAACCTTTGTAATGCCCGTAGTCATTGGCTGGATTGCTCGGAGGTAGTTCCTGGAATTCATAGTCTCTTATATGGCAATATTCTACTTCATTCATATACTGACCACCCACCTTCACCGAACCGTGCTCTGCTAGTACGGTGATGCTGCTTTCCAAGTTGGTATCCCAAACCGCGGTAGAATAGTTCAGACACCCCATTCCTCCGTTTACAAAATCAAAGGAAACTATGCCTGTGTCTTCAAATTCAGTAGAATGCTGATGATTGAAACTATTGAACTTACCCTGCAAATTGGTAATGTCTCCAAACACCCAATACATTAAATCTACAAAATGACTAAACTGAGTAAATAGTGTACCCCCGTCCAAAGAATTGCTTCCTTTCCACGGATGTTTTTCACCATTTTTTAGGTAGTATCGGTCATCTCTATTCCAGTAGCAGTTTACTTGCACCTGAAAAATCTTACCCAGTTTGCCCGAGGAAACCAAATCTTTCAACCATATAGAAGGTGGAGAGTATCGATTTTGCATTACACAAAACACGTTTTTTGATACGTGAAGGGCTTTAAAAATCAAACTTTCACAGCTTGCTTTGCTCAATCCCATTGGTTTTTCTACTAGCACGTGTTTATGATTATCCAAACAATAAGCCGCCTGTGCTGCATGGTACCCGTTTGGAGTACAAATACAGACAACGTCTATGTCGGTATGGTGCTCTAGCATCGTCTCCATATCCTCATACAACGGTGCATCAAAATCTTGCAAACCGAGCTTATCTGCAGGTTGCGTGTCGCACAAGGCTACCAATTCGCACTCATCATTCAAATGAACCATGCTTGCATGCCGTTTGCCAATGTGGCCGCATCCGATTACACCAAATTTTATTTTTTCCATTATTATTTACCCAATATTTTAGATAGCATTTGATTATCTATCTATAGTATTTTATCCTTCGTAGGCTTGTTTATAGTAGTCTTTGTAGGCGCCACTGGTTACATTTTCTAACCAGTTGCTATTGGCCAAAAACCAATCTATGGTCTGTCTCAGTCCTTCTTCAAACTGTAGGCTGGGCACCCATCCTAGTTCGTTTTGTAGTTTTGTGGCATCTATAGCATATCGCAAATCATGTCCTGCTCTATCTTTCACGTAGGTTATCAAGCTTCTAGACTCTCCTTTTTGCCTTCCTAGCTTTTCGTCCATGGTATCGCACAGTACATGAACTAGATCTATATTGGTCCACTCATTATGTCCGCCGATGTTGTAGGTTTCACCTGTTTGGCCTTTTGCAAAAATAGTAGAAATGGCTCTTGCATGATCAATAACGTAGAGCCAATCTCGCACATTGAGTCCTTCTCCGTATACAGGCAAAGGCTTTTTATGGATAATATTATTAATCATCAGTGGTATCAATTTTTCTGGAAAATGATTGGGACCGTAATTATTGGAGCAATTTGAAATGACAATTGGCAGTCCATAGGTATGGTAATATGCACGCACAAAATGATCGCTACTTGCCTTACTTGCAGAATATGGACTTCTTGGATCGTATGCAGTGTCTTCATAGAAATAGCCTGTATCGCCTAAAGAACCATATACCTCGTCTGTAGAAACGTGGTAAAATAGCTTATCTTTAAAATCAGCTGACCAATACTCTTTGGCAGCTTGCAGAAGATTGGTTGTTCCCAGTACATTGGTTTTTACAAAGGCCAACGGATCTGTGATACTTCTGTCTACGTGGCTTTCTGCTGCGAGATGCACCACGTGAGAGATTTGGTATCTACTAAAAATAGTGCGCAGTGTATCCAAGTCTTGAATATCTGCATGCTCAAACGTATACTGGGGATTGTGCTCAATGTCTTTCAAATTTTCAAGATTTCCGGCATAGGTAAGAGCATCTAAATTAACGATACGGTCTTCGGGAAAATCGTTTAAAAACTGTCGTACTACGTGTGAGCCTATGAAACCAGCTCCACCGGTAATTAATATATTCCTCATGATTTTTTAGCTTTTTTAGTGTAGGAGTTTAGGGTTGAAAGTTTAGGGTTTAGGGTTTAATTTCGTCTTCGTTTCAACATCTTTTTGTCTCAACATCTCTTTGTCTCAAAGTCTTTTCGTCTCAATATCTCAGCCGTTTAGAGTTTAGAGTTGAAAGTTTAGGGTTTAGAGTTTATGAGTTTAGAGTTTAGAGTTTAATTTCAACATCTCTTTGTCTCAATATCTCTTCGTCTCAAATTCTCAGCCGTTTAGGGTTTAGAGTTGAAAGTTTAGAATTTATAGTTTAGGGTTTAATTTCGTCTTTGTCTCAACATCTCAGCTGTTTAGGGTTTAGAGTTTATGAGTTTAGAGTTTAATTTCAACATCTCTTTGTCTCAATATCTCTTCGTCTCAATATCTCAGCCGTTTAGAGTTTAGGGTACGATTAGTACTTTGGCTCCAACCCAGAGCACAGCGAAGCCTCTATTTACTCCAGAGCAAGAGAGAATCTTCGGTATGTTGGCTACGAGCTGAGCGGGTAAACTCCTCTGATGAGTAGCAGATATATTTGATTTTTTTTTCCAGTTTTAGTTCTGCTTTTTGGACAATCTCAAACAAATAGTCTTTATCGATATCGCCTACAAAAACTAAGTCAACAATATCGCTAGACAATCCTCTGGCAAGTTTTCCCACCACAAACACGTATTCCAAATCACCTAAACTTTCGATGATTCGTTCTACAATGCCATCCAATCCGGTATATTTTAATAACAGGTTATGGATATCACCGAAAAAAGGGTGGCTAGTATTGGCTCTAAAAAATTTCTTATTGCCTTCAAAATTAGAGGACAATAATCCTGCTCCTTCCAATTTATTTAGTTCAACACGAATAGCATTGGTAGATTCTCCAAACTCTGCCTCTAAACCCCGCAAATAAGAGCTGTTATTGCTATTTAAGAAAAACTTAAGCAGCAATTTAACACGGGTTTTAGATGAAATAAGTGATTCTATCATGGCATCATGCGAAAATTTCGAGTAGCAAAATTACTCAATAAAAGGGTGAAAAATGGTATTGTATTCATTTTTATTGGTTTAGTTCAAAAACGGTATACGGTGCTAACCTCCAAATTAAGCGACCATACGTTGATACCTGGGAAGCGAAAATCTCCTGCAACACCATCGGGATCATAATTCCATTGGAAATTGTAGGTCCGTAAGATATGCAGATTGTAGCCTACAAATAGTTTTCCGTACGAGGCATGGTGATTTAGCAGAAACCCCCAATCCGTATACATTTTACTGATATCTTTAAAATAGGGATTGGTACCGCCCAGAAAGAGGTAATCGATGGAACCATAGTATAAGTCTTTGTTGTATGATATTCGTTCAAAATGCAATCCATAGGTTTTAAAACCATCCAAATAGGTAGCGCCTATAGTAAACATGTTGCTTCCCGGACCTATGCCCGCACCGAGGACTTGCCCGTTATTGGTCCATCCCACACCATTCCCGTTGGTATAGAAACTATAGCCCCGTGTAGAACTGGGTTGCAAATAATTATCCATGGGTGCTTGTATCTTGGTCACTTCTGCCATTACCTGCAGCCATTTGTTTTTTCCGGGCATGCGCTGTAGTTTTCGTACACCACCCATCCAAGCGGTAGTTGCAGCGGGGCGTGTTAAGAAATCTTCCATATCCCAGGCCCAATCCTCTCGTCCTACTTCTCCGTAGATTTCTGCGTGGGCTTTCGGGAACAAATAGCGGAAAGATAAGGAAACAACCTGATTCCGATTTAATGCTCCAGTACCAGATCCTAGCTGTTCGTCGCGAGGGCTCAGGTACAATACACTAAAGTAATCTGAGGCTTTGGTGGGTTCGCCAGAAACCTGTACAATACGGGTAGCTCCTAAGAATAAGCCGGGTACCCATTTGGGTTGATATACTGCCGTAACCCCATTAAAATAACTATGAAATTCTGGCGCTGAAGTATCGGGAACCACATCTCCGGCTATAGGAGGCCATTCGCCTGCGGTATACCGCAATGGATATTGAAAACCTGAATGCCTCAATTTTCCGGCTACCATTTGTGCTTCGATGGTTCCAATGCGGGTTTTCACGGGTTTGTTGGTATTGATGGTATAGTGTCCAAATCCTGGCGCATTATTACTCATAACGATAGCATTTTTTCTGCCTGCTCCCCACCAAATATTTTCGGTAGAATACCCTACTGTGAGTGCCCCTTTACTCAGTTTCACAAATGACTGTCCCATAAACCGCTCCGAGTACGGATCTTGCCCCATTCGTTCGGGAAAGTCAATTTGCCTAGCTCTAAACGGAGGATTTTGAAATTCTTGATTTTGTGCTTTGACTAGTTCTGGACGAAATTGCACTTCTAAGGGGCCTGCTTTGGCATATACGCCTGCTGAAATATATTGCTGCCAACCCTTTGCTGAAACCATAGGTCCGTCCGCCCAACCATACGGGTGGTGACCGTTGTACCTAGCATGGAAATAGACCGGAAGTAAACTAATCCGCAGTTTATCGTTTTTGGACGAAAAATCTGTAAACGGTGAATACTGATTGGTATCGCTGGGAAATAGCGAAAGGTCTAATCCATTGGGATTTTTAATACCCAATGCATGTCCTGCCTGTACCGGACGAATCATAAACGACACATTAGAATCAACCAATCCCATGAGCTGTGCGCGCTGCAAAGCATCGTCGAAAAATGGCATACCTACAGGAACCGTTTGCGCTCTAGCAAATGACACTGAAAATAAAACCAACGCAAAAGTGCACCATATCTGCAAGGTACACGCGTTTTGTTTGTGGTAAGAAAATATCATGAATTTTAAATAATGTAGTAGATATATACTGAAAATAACGAAGCGGTAAACCACCGCCCTACGATTCTTTTTTTACTAGCGTTATATGCGTAACTCACCATGAGCAAGGCCAGCTTCCAACGGGGCACACCGCCGTAGGTAGCCAAGATATAGGCATGAGATTTTGCTGCGCGCCATTTATTGGCTGACCGCGAACCTACCAATTGTAAAAGATGCGCTGTAGGTTCTTCTGCATAGGCTACCCGGATGGGCCGCTTTTGAAATAAAGTGAGCCAAAAAGCGTAATCCTCGTGAATGAAATGAGCAGGCAACTGCGGAATATAATGCCGCTGTGTCTTATCTACCTGCATCATTGCTGTACTCATTGGTATGGCATTGGTACGAAGCATGGTGCTATACGTAATGGACGAGTGCGTGTGAATTAAGTCTGTCTTTTTGTTTTGCGGGTAGTAAAAATAAAACGCGGAGCACACTACATTGGAATTTTGGGTGTGGGCCAAGTCCAATTGTGCGGATAGTTTATGCTTCAGCCAATAATCATCTGCATCGCAAAATGCCAACCATTCTCCCTTTGCGAGTCGAATACCTATATTTCTACTGCGGGTTACTCCTCTATTTTTTTTGGAAACCAGCAGACGAATGCGAGGTTCTTTAGCGGCCAACGTGCGCACAATAGCCTCTAGTTCCTCATTTTGTCCGTCTACAAGTAGCAGTAATTCCCAATGGGTATAGGTTTGATGTAAAATACCTTCTACACTATTTTGCACTGTACTTTCTGCCAAATAGCAGGGCATTACAATGCTCACTAATGGCCTATGCATACTCTATTTCTGGAGGTTCGATAACGGATCTATAGGCCAGCGCCAAAAAAATAAACGGCAGAGGATCGCCGATACTTCCTAACGCAAAGGTATTGAATAAAAAGAAAATCGCGATTGACCGGGTATGTATATCGCGGTATATCTCTGGTCGTTTTAAAAATGGGAAAAATGCAACGCCAAAAAGAATTAATCCCACAATACCTGTTTCTAGCATTAAGCCAGCGGCAAACGATGTAGGCCGAACACCTTGGTACTCTGATCCCATGGCAGAAGCAAAAAAACTCATGGCAGACGCTTTAATACCAATATCGTCCATGGCTTGGATGCTGGCAGGACCCCAGCCCCCCACACCCGATCCAAACGGATGTGTAAAACCATACTTATACGAGGCCCACACGCTAACAAACCGAAATCCTGACTGCTCTAATAGCCAGGGAGTAGGATCTTGATATGCGCCATATTTAAAAAAATCGTATGCTGTCTCGATAGAGCGCGGAGCGTTAGGAGATTGACCTACATAATAAATGACAGAGACCAACAAGACTAGCGCAATAACGCTAGTTTTTATGAGGTCTGAGACTTTTTGCATACTCGCTAAATACAGTACAATCATAACCACACCAGTAACTGAACGAATAATAAATAAATCAAAAATAATAATTCCGATTATAGCTCCAATACCTACCAAGGATTTTGGATTTATTTTTTTACTCAGCATAAAAAAAGCGAAGTAATAGTGGATAGCCATGCTGGCATAAGATGGCTCCGCAAATAAACCTGCTACTCCTCTACCTCCCCCATAAATTTCGTTGGTAAATCGGTCTATGAACAATCTAAAAACAGGTTCCAAAAATGGAGGAAACAAGCCTAAAAACTGGATAATACAAAGACCGATATTGGCGATAAAAACTCCGTGGAATATGGCAACTATAGTCTTATATTCTTCTTGCTGCACATTGATCAGCAAGAAAAAAACCATGGAAGCATTGATGAGTGCAAACAGTGCTCTAGCAGGCACTAGTATAGAGGAAAATGCACCCAAAAATAGCAAAGAAGAAATGACGATATACCCTAGGAATAGTCCATATCCAAGTGTTAACCGCAAATCTTTGCGTACTGCATACAAAAAAGCCCACGGAAATATTTCTGCTGAAAGCAATGCTTTGAAAGGCATTATATTCGGTAAGAAAATAAGTGTAGCTAAGATGCGTCGAAGTGCGGTCATTCGTCTTTTGTTGCGGACTGCTCTTTGCGCCAGCCAAAATAAATCATATACATAGCCAATGCAAATCCAGATCCTACACCCATTACTATATACTGCCACCACCTAAAACCTACATTTTCTAGCGGATAATGCGGCGTTTCTATTATTTGTATTAAAGGAGTTTGCTTGCGCAAGCCTATTTCTGCTAGTTTCAAATTTTTGATTAATTCGCCGTACAACGAGATGCTAATTTGCAAATCAATCATTGTACGATTTTCATCAATCCGTGCACTTTGCATCATGGGATTCAAGTTCAAATCGCTCATATTTGCGTTACTGCGTAAATTATAGTTTAGAATCTTTTGTACTGAATCTACTTCCTTGCGCAATACATCTAAATTATACCGTGCTTTTTTGGTAACGGTTTCAATGTAAAATGCTGTTACCGTTTCGATTAGCGCTTGGCTCAATTTCATAGCGATATCAGGATTTTCATTTGAACAACTGACGGTCACAAAGCTTTGTTTTTTATCGGGTCTACTCACACTTAAAACTTCCTTATTGACGTGTCTGTACGTTAGGTATAAGGCGCTATCAGTGATTGCATTTTGTTGACTACGGTCGGCCTTAAAATCTACTTCACTGAAGCATTCTTTTTGAGATTGCTTCATATCCTTCCAAATCAAATTTGCCAGTACTGTTTTTTTACCTTCGAAATCAATGGTTGTTAATAGCGTACGTTCTATCATAGAGCGTATTTGAAATAGATGGACCAAACTTTCGCCTTCAAAAACACCACCGGGATTAGATCCACCGACATCCAGTCCAAATTGAGCCATTAAACCATCCATGCCTGAAGGGCCTTCTTCCTCTGCAGCAATGATAAACTCGGCTTTTTTCTTATCGGTGTGTAAAAAAAGTCCTGCCAAAAGACCAACTAACCCAAAAACCAGGGGATAAATCACCACGGGTTTCCAGTTGGTTTTAATTCGGAGGAGTAGCTTTCCCAGTTGGTTGACTATATCTCCAAGGGAAGCGTCTGCATTCAATGCATTTTTTTTCGTTGAGTTCATCTATTATCGTATACTTTTTCGTACTTGTTTAAGTTAAAGAAGCTGCAAATCTGGTTTTAATGCGGTCTAACCCTCTTACAATTGAATAAAAAAAAGGAGAAAAAACTCCAAGGCTAGTGAGTGGCAGTTTATACTGAGGCATCACGGTGCTAAATCTATGTTCTAAGCGAATACAGCGTTCTTTTCGTGCGCGAGATTCGTCATCTTTTGCTCCTCCGTGCCAACCATTTAATTTTCCTTTCGGGGAAATCCATTGGTGCAAAAATCGTTGGTACTCTGCACTGCCTACAGGTGTTTCTTCGGTAAGTATGGCAGATAAACTTTGCTTGAACAGTTGTAGGGAGCGTACATTGGGCAAGACAAAAAGCCAGGATGCTAAAAAAGGATGGGGTCGTTCGGAATAGGCCTTACCGTCCCATCTAATGTCGCCATAAACCACATCTGCCTTTGTATCTAGTTTATCTATAGCACGTTTGAGCAACTGTAGCCACCCAGCGGTATAATGTGTTTTAAAAAGGGTATCATTTACAATTACAAAAGGTCCAGAACCTGTAAAATACTCACACACTTGCAAATAACCACTAAACTCAAAATGGGTATTAGTTCCTTGCAGCTCAGATATTTTAGCTGAATTGGGCCTATTATTCACCACTAGAATACGGGCATTCTGAAAACTTTTTTGCACTCGATTCAGTCCATTTTCAAAGCCCTCTAAATGTCCGTAGGTCACCATCCCAATTTCCATCTCAATTTATTCAATGCTGTTTTTTGAGACCCAATAATCCAACGGCAAGTAGTTGGGTAAAGCTATGAGTCACTATATTGCGAAAGCACTTCCACGAGAATACCAAATGACCTTTGCGCAGCGCAGATAATGATAAACCAGCTAAGCCAGCAATAAACGAATATATACGCACCCAAGGATACAGCCGGAATGTGACTTTCTTGCCCATCACTTGTACTTCGTTTGTAGGTTGCAGGCTTGAATGATCTATTTCGGGGCAGCCATGTACTTGTAATAATCTTAAATTAGCGAAATGTGCTCGAGCACACAATTCATAGTCTACACATTCTAGAAAATACGCCCGATTATGCCACCCTATCTTTTTAACGGCAGGTAAACAAAATACAGAACCCGAACTAATGAGCAAGTGAGCATTTTGATTCCGTGCATTCTCGGGTGTTTGCTGTGTAGAGTTTGCCTGAAAGTTAATAACTGCTACATCTAATAAATCTGCGTTATGCAAGCTTAACCAAGCCTGAATCCAGTGTAAACTTTTGGCAGTAAACAAGGTATCTTGATCAAAATATAGGGCATTGGTATGATTGGATTTTGCTATTTTCTGGAGTAATACGTTGAGTGCAACGCCCATGCCTTCGTTTTTACCAGAACCCAATAGCACCAACTCTGGAGAGGATATGTTATTTAATTGGGCATCTCCATTGGGTGTATTATCGTATACGTAGACGGTAAACCCTTCAGACAAGCCCAATTGAATGCTTGCAAAAAACTCTGAAGGTGGATAGTAGGCTACAAAACAGAGCGCTGTACGTTTGAACACGGCTACTTTTTTATTGCTTTAACCAAATACTGCTCGGTTAAAAAATCTCTAACTAGGCCAACCGATAAGGCATTTACGATGGCTGATTTACTCCACGGAGCAAAAGGGCTATACTTCCATTTATCCACAGATAGTGTTTCAGTTTCAAATAATTGTAATGCTGATTTTTTAGTAAAAAACCGAAGATGCGTTCTATCCATAATACCTTGATCGGCATAGGTAAAGCTACCCAAAAAAGTTAAATTAGCAATTACTTTAATCGTTCGTAAATTGGGAATACTAGCTATAATAATGCCCCCGGATTTGAGAACACGTGAAAGTTGAGCTACAAATTTCCAGGGATCTACGAGATGTTCTAGCACATCTAAACACAAAATTACCTCGTATTGATTCTCTTCTAACGTAAAAATAATTTCTTCTGCATCTCCAATCCAAGTTGAACGAAGATGTGGTTTTGCCTCTAGCGCTACAGATTCTGTGAGTTCTATCCCATCAATTATAGAGCATCGGCCTTCCGCTAGCAAATGCCTTAGGGTAGCCCCGTTGCCACACCCAATTTCCAGCACAGCTTTGGCATGCGCAGGAAATAGAGACATTATATCTAACCTTGCTCTATTAAAATACGAAGCTTGTTTCTGACTATACGCTTGCAGTTGCATACGTTTTATAATGATTGAATCCGAGTAAGAATCCAAAGTCAAGAATTGTTCTAGCAGCCCAAAGATAGGCTGCCCCAACTATGCCCCAATTGGGCAGAACAATATACAGTAATGGTATATATAAACTTAATTCTGCTAGGTGCAATAATGCCGTTGTTTTGACCTTGCCAGTGGCTTGTAATGCTGCTAATGGAATATGCCCCAGAGCATTAAAAAAAACGCCGACAAGTAGTACCAAAGATACTACCCAAGCATGTTCTGCAAATTCAGGATTAATCCAACTACTCAACAGTTGTTTAGAAAACAATGCCAAAAGCAAACAAATAGGTCCTAGTATAGCAATAATATATCTTAACCCTTTGCGCATCAATGCACGCTCGCCGTATTTTCCAGTTTCATTGGCTACTATTGCAAAACGTGGAAACCAAGCAGTAGCAATAGCAGCAGGAATAATCAGTAAACGAAGAACCACGTCTTGAGGTACTGTGTAATATGTTAATACCGATGTGCCAACCAACATAGCGACTATAAATCTATCGGCAGCAACCATAAAAGGCCCAACAATATTGGAAATAGTCATCCAAAATCCAAATGACATAAGTACCTTAACGGATTTTAATCGCTGTGCGAAAGGTATTTTATCAACCGGTTGAAAATAATCTCTGAGCCACCACACATTCCATAGTACCACCAAAATTCTTGCAGCAATTAAACTCCAAACGATGTGCAGCAATGAGTTATCTCCTAGTAAAACAAGCAGCATAGGCGCCAGGAAATTAAGAATTCCTAAAACACCGCGAAGTGTACTTGATTTTGCAAAATCTTCTAAACCTTCTAAAATACCACGCAGACCGGAACTAAGTGTTACCACTGGAATGCACCAAGCCGCCCAAACAAATGCATCAAGCGTTTCTTTTTGTAAAACAGGAGTAAGTTGCAGTACATGTTGCACATAGTACACCGAGGCTACATGCATACAAACAGCGCCTAAAATCCCCGGAAAAACTAGTGCCCACAACCCTGTTTTGATCATAGGAACCAACTCATTTGTTTTTTGTGCACGGTGAAACGCTACTTGTTGAGTAAGCGCTCGTCCCATTCCAAAGTCAAACAACCCAAAATATCCTATGGCTGTCCATAGTAACGTCAAAAGACCAAATACTTTTAACCCTAAAGCATCGATAACCGTAGGAATAGAAATAAGCCCTACACCCAACGGCAACGCTGTGCCAATTAGATTGAATAACGCATTTTGCGTTAATACGTATTTGTTATTCATTCATACAGAGCCTAATTCACAATCTGAGTGATCAGAAACGCTAGCGAAGATAAGGTTGATCCCATCACTGAATACATAGTAACTCGCTCTGTTGTAGAAAGTCTACTATTTGCATCATTGTTCTTGGATTTGGTTGGTACCACAATCTGACATCCCGGACGAATGTCGGGCCGCAATTTAATGACGCCTAGAATTCGTCTTGTTTTTGCACTTCTCCCGTTGGCATATACTACAAAAATATCGCTTTTTTTTGCCTCTTCAGTTGACCCTCCAGCCATAATAAGGTAGTTTTTTAAACTTAACTTTTTGTCGTACATAATCACATTCGGATTATATACTTCCCCTAAAATACTCACCGTAGACTCTATGGTTGGAATTATAAAACGATCACCCGGTCTGAGATAAAAGGATTTAGCTGTGGTCTCAAAATTACGGTATCCACCTATTACAATGGTATCTATGATAAGACTATCTGATTTCAATTCTCTTTTTTTTCCAGTATTTGAGGTGTCTTGAGCATAAATTTCATTCAACACCTTAGATTTCAAAGACTCCAACTTTGCTGTAGAACTTTGAATTCTTCGTTGTCTGATAAGGACACTGCCATCTACATTTCCATATTGATTTACTCCCCCTGCTTGCATATATATATCATACAACGACTGGTTTCTACTAGCCATCGGATATACACCTGGCACTTTAAACTCTCCTTCACAGGTTATGTACACCTGATCACGATAGTATGGATTTCGGCTGACCGTTACCACATCTCCAGGTTGTAAAACATAGTCGTTTAACACCTGATCATTCCAAAAATCTCTTCGTGCACTAAGCACGTTTACTGTTGCTAATTTTGTCTCATCCTCTACTTTCCTAGAGATGATAACTTTACTGGTGAGTGCCTCTTGTTCAAATCCACCTGCCAAAAATAATAACTTAGTAACCGTAATGCCTTCGCCAAATGAATATTCTCCTTGATTATTGACATCCCCATAAATATGCACCTTATCTTCTCGGTTCATTATCAGACTATCCCCTACCAAAATCATATCGTTTTCTTGGAGGTCTACACGTATATTTCCCGATAAAATAGAATCTAAGCGATACGAATAGTAGTGATTTTGACCATTGCGAGGCTCCCGGAACAACAAAACGTATTGTTTAATTGCACTAGGTTTTAATCCTCCGGCATTTTCTATGGCTTTTTTCAAATCGATGCCATCGGCCATGGAATAGTATCCGGGTCGTTCTACCGCTCCATCTACTTTTACACGATTACCAAAGCGATCTATAATGGAAGAAACTGTAACAATTTCTGAACCTAGGAGCTTAAAATTTGCAAGTTCGTCTGCGCGTACAGTAAATAATTCTTTTTGATCTCCACCATAACGCAATACTTCAACTACCTCTTGGTAGGCTATTTCTGTATATCCGCCTGCGTAGGTTATAGCCGATTGTAAATGTTCATTTGGCAGTAACTCGTACACTGCGGGAGTTTTAATTTCTCCACGTAGTCGAATTCTTCGTTCATAATACGGTATAAAAACGATGTCATTGTCTTGCAGTGTTATGTCAGATGCACGCGAACCTCGAGCTAAAAATTCATATAAATCCATAACGCGTATGGTTTTACCGTTTCGGATAATGTGAATATTACGATAACTTCTATTTAATCCAGGGCCACCAGAGGCAAACAATGCGTGAAAGCCTGTCGCTAAACTAGGTAAATAGTAAGCACCAGACTGTTTTGCTCCCCACACCATCACTTGTATAGTTCTGAATTCGGTAATTTGTATTTTCAGTTGGCTATTTCCATTGCCCAAAGAAGCAAATCCTACTTTTTTTAATCGGTTGATTAACGTACGTTCAGCCTCTGCCAACGTCAATCCGCTTACCATGATTTTGCCGCCGTATGGTATTACAATAGAGCCATTTGAAGCAATAACCACTTTCATATTTTGCTCTTGTAGTCCGAAAATACTGATATCTAAGTGGTCATTTGGCCCTAAAATATACCCAGCTGTTGGAGCCAAATTACTACTTGGAAGAAAATTTAAATTACTGTTTTCAAAGAGTTCTTGTCCGTAAATAGCTACTGTAGTTTGTAGTACATTTTCACTTACCTCCTGTCGCTTAGACACAACAGTATCTTTGTCCTTCTTTTGTATTTTTTCGCCATCTTTAGCTCGAATATCTCTAAAGTCATCCAAACTCATTCCTCTAGATCTAGCGATTGCCTCCATATCTGCGTCATTCAGTCCTTGGAGTCTTGCCGCACGCCGAACTTCGTCTTGCTGTGCAGTAGTCAATTCTTTAACGTTGATATTACTCAAATCTTTGCCTAACCATCCTTGGCTAAATACCGATGGGCTGAGCAATATAAATAGGGTGAAGTAAACAAATTTCATTTTATACATAGAATGTTTGGTTAGAAATGCGAGCAGTTTATTTTTTGGTTAAAACAACCACCAAACTGCGCCATAAAATTTTCAGATCTAAAAGCAAGCTTGCCTTTTGGGTATATTCCAGATCGAAAATTAATTTTTCTTGATGATCTTCGATTGTAGCATTGGGGTTATTGATTTGCGCAAGACCTGTAATTCCGGGTTTCACTGTATGCCGAGCATCGTAGTTTGGATACTCTGCAATGATTTGTTCTACAAATTGAGACTGCTCCGGACGAGGACCCACCCAGCTCATATCGCCTTTTAGAATATTCCAAATTTGTGGCAACTCATCGATACGACTTAATCGCAAAAAATTACCTATTACAGGGACCACTTTCAAATCTCCACCAATACTATTGGGTGCTGCATTTTGTTTGGTTTTTTCGTAGGTACGAATTTTATGGAGGAAAAACTTTTTTCCTGAAATACCTACTCGCTCATGATGAAACAGAATAGAAAATCCATCGATAAATGGAAATAGTATAAAAACAATAAGTAATAGGCTTAGGGCGATTGGTAGAACAACCAAACTGAATCCCACATCAAATACTCTTTTTGCCCAACCTAGGGCATACGGTGACACAGCAACGGGTGTTGTATTTGGTGTGATTTGAGTAGCTCCCATTTTTTCGTTTCTATCTATCTCTATGACTTTTGACGAAGGATTAGCAACCGGCGTTTTCATTAGGTATTTGCACTATTATCTCTATTCAAATTAGCTTTACACTCTGTTTTGGTAGTATGCAGCTTCGCCACCTCAGTCCCAAAGACCAAAACAAAAAACATCCCAATTACCCTCTTTAATTCCCGCACGGAGATTGATGATAATGGAATGTTAAACATCCCTTTGGATATGTCGCAAAAAATAACAAGCGACAAAGGTATTTATTTACTCCAATCAATTTATATAAATATCGGGGAACACTCTTCCTGAAAAAGGCTAAAAAAGTCACGCGTAGATTGAATGATTTCACCCAGTTATTGATAGCACTCCTCGTATCTAATTGGACATTATGCATAACGAGTAGCAAAATTACTCGATTTTGTTATACTTGTATAGCACAAGGCACAAATTTTCTTCATAAACAACCCAAAAGTACTCCGCACCACGCGTATAGTTTAGTTCTACATGTAGTTTTTTGATGCGCTACACTTTGCCGCTCCAGAATATACTGCGCTGCCAAAGGCAAATAGTAGAAGATACGACGCCACTAAACCGCCGAGGATGAAATCAAGCTTACACAAGATTTTAATGCGCAGCAAAACATGCTATAACTCATCCTTTTTCGAGTCTTTTGGATGGTGTTGTTGAAATCTTCCTTTGCTAAAGATACGAACTCCCGTGTCTTTTCCTCGGCGAAGTGCACGCTGTTGTTCTTGCGGTAAAGCTGTTATATTCTTACACTCTACTGAGCATGTGCCCTCATAAGAGGCAGCACATTTTGGGCATTGGATAAATAGGAGATTGCACGCCTTGTTTCTACAATTTGTATGGTCATCAAACGGTTCCCCACATTGATGGCACTGGGCTATAATATCCTCAGAAATACGCTCATTTATGCGCTGATCAAACACAAAATTTTTACCTACGAATTTATTGGGTAAACCGCTTTCCTTGGCATCTCTAGCGTATTTAATGATACCTCCTTCCAGGTGATATACCTCCTTAAATCCTTTATGTTTGAGGTAGGCACTGGCCTTTTCGCAGCGGATACCGCCGGTGCAGTACATCACCACTGGTTTATCTTTTTGGTCTGCTAGTTTGTTTACCACCAGTGGCAGCTGTTCTCTAAAAGTGTCTACATCTGGACACCATGCTCCTTTAAAATGACCCACTTCACTTTCATAGTGATTTCGCATGTCTATGAGGATAGTATCTTCCTTGTCGGTAAGGGCATTAAACTCCTCTACTTTAAGATAGTTTCCTGGTTTACTCACGTCAAATAAGTCATCATTCAAGCCGTCTGCTACTATCTTATTTTTTACTTTTATGGCCAGTTTAAAAAATGATTTCCCATCGTCTTCTACGGCATAGTTTAGGCGTACTCCATCTAAAAATGTGACGTGAGAAAGTTCTTTTATATAGGTTTCTACATTTTCGGTGGGCACACTAAGCTGTGCATTTATACCTTCGTGCGCTACGTAGATACGCCCCAACACTCCGAGGAGGCTCCAATGATAAAACAAGTGGTCTCTAAACAGTTGGGGATTGCCAATTTTGGCATATTTATAAAAGGAAATAGTGGTGCGTTTTTCATCACTATTTTTTATTTTTTCCTTCAGCTCTTCCCCATTAATAGTATTATGCAATTTCATGTTACACCCTTTTTAATGGTAGCGCAAATGTATGAAATAATGGGTTTTGACACCATAAATATATCCGAGATATATCTCATTTTTATACTCCAATCATTGGCTAGGTAGTGCATTTGAAATAAAGATCAACTCCCGGGCAACACCCAAAATCTATGGCAAATAAGCTTGGTGTAAAGCTTCACCAGACCTCATTTTTGTCCATTTTGTGTAAAATCAATTTTTTCAAAATCCAAAATACATTTCCAAGCGTTACACCTATGATGAAGCGTTTTATCTACATCATAGTTGCATTTTTGGTGACCGCATGCAATGCGCAGAACAAACCTACCTCAGTAGTTCAAAATCAGAACCTCAAAAAACCACATACAACCATGCTATATAACACATTGACCGAAGCAGAAAAACGTGTCATATTGAACAAAGGAACGGAGTATCCAGGCACGAGTAGTTTCACAGATAGTGAAGCAACGGGAACCTATATCTGTAAACAATGCAACCAAGCGCTATATACCTCAGACACCAAATTTAATAGCCACTGTGGCTGGCCAAGTTTTGATGATGAAATAGCAGGTGCTGTAGATAGAGTACCCGACGCTGACGGACGAAGAACTGAAATTGTTTGTTCCAATTGCAAAGGGCACTTGGGCCATGTTTTTGAAGGTGAACGAATGACTCCCAAAAATACTCGCCACTGCGTCAATGGTATTTCTATGAATTTTGTAGCCGGTGGTGAAGAGCTACCTTCTATTATACTCTCACAACCCAAAGATTTTTCTCAGATGGACACCGCTACTTTTGGAGCTGGATGTTTTTGGTGCGTAGAGGTACTTTTTGAAAAGCTAAAAGGCGTACACCATGTAGAAAGTGGCTATGCCGGTGGAAAAATAAAAAACCCTACCTACAAAATGGTTTGTGAAGGCAATACAGGAAGTGTAGAAGTAGCTCAAATTGTTTTTGACCCAGCAGTCATAACCTACGAAAAACTAGTAAACATTCTCTTTCATGTGCACGACCCTACTACGCTAAACCAACAAGGCGGAGACAAAGGAACACAATACCGTTCAGTTATTTATTATCATACTGCTGAACAAAAAGCCACAGCAGAAAAAGTGATGCAAGAAATAGATGCAAGCGACCTATGGACAGACCCAATAGTGACAGCCATAGAACCTATAAACAACTACAGTACTGCAGAGGATTACCACCAAAACTACTACAACACCAATAAAAATACGAACGGCTACTGTAGTGCTGTTATAGGCCCAAAAGTGGCCAAGTTTCAATTGAAATATAAGAATTTGATTAAGGAGTGATTACCATTTTTTAGTTATTGATTAGTTGGGATCCCCTGTCGTTTGGCAGGGGATTTTTTTTACTTTTATTCTCGGTCATACTTTATTTTCTTCCTAGTGAGAATGATATATACAAGGTAGAATTTTATAATGCTGTCACTAGAGTATTGAATACCAGAGAATAATGGGTTAATAAAAAGATAAAATCATACGGACTTTAGCGCATATTTTTGGTTGAGCCTCGTGAAAGAAGTATTGAAAAAAATGGTATTTTTGAAAAATCATGAGTCGCATTTTGCTTTATCTTATTTTTTTTGGAAGCATTGGTGGTCAATGTGTAGCTCAATACGACTGCGGACAGCTTGGTTATATGAATCACCTTAGGGAAAATCAATACCCTACTTACAATCACTATATGGAGAATTATGATAGAATACTCCGTAAATTTATAGACAAGAATAAAACAACAAGGGAGGATACCATTTTTAGAATTCCGGTATTTTTTAATGTACTGAGTAGGAACGGGCGCACGGTAAATTTTGAAAAGCTAGACACCATGCTTGCGGTATTAAATCGTGGTTTCAATAGAGGTGATGATACTTCCATTGTACGAGATATTTTTTCAGAAAATATAGCAGATATTAAAATTGAGTTCTATCGGGCTATTTTAGATATAAATGGAGATACTATTAAACGCTTGCGTGCCAAAAATAGCTTTTACCTCTACGAAACTGATGATTTAATGAAGTATGACGCGAGTGGTCTCTCAGCATATCATCCTGAGAAGTACCTTAATATCTGGATTTGCAATATGTCTAAAAATCTAGGATATGCTACTCCTCCCATTTATGCTGCCCACTGGCCTTCTGCTTATTTCAAACCACTACATCTGCAAGGAATAGTACTCGACTTCAGAACAATAGTACCCGAGTATTCCTCCGATTTTGAAAAGTACCGCAAGATCATAATACACGAAGCTGGACACTACTTAGGTCTCAGACACACATGGGGAGATGGTAGTCTCGTAATAACAGGAGATAGTACAGAATGCTGGCGAGATGACGGGATAAAAGATACACCCTATACCATAGCAGCAAATAGGACATGCGATAACAATAAAAATACGTGCATTGAAAAACAAGGCATAGACTATCCAGATCAATATGAAAACTATATGGACTACACCGATAACCGGTGCCAAGCCATGTTTACCAATGAACAAAAAGAGCTAATGATTTACAACTTGGTAAACCTAAGACCGTACATTTATGATACAGCATACGTAGATATAACCATACCAGAGCCAGCTTCTTTGGCAGAACAGAAAACCATAAGTCTGTATCCTAATCCCGCTTCAAACCAGGTAAACATTGAGGTTAGCAGTCATTATTTTGAACAAAAGCTGGAACTACATTTATATTCTACAGACGGCAAACTTGTTTACCGTAAATCTTTCACTCCGTACAGCAAAGAAAATGTGGCACTGCTGTCCATTTCCTCCGGGCTATACTATGCTGCGATTCTTGAGGATAATCGCACTATTTTTAGAAGCAAACTAATTGTACTTGGGCCGTAAGGTTTCACCACTTGTTTTTTAGGTGTTGACTTTTGTAGAGTTAGCTAGGTCCGTAGAATTGGGTTAGAATAGGCAAAAACAGAGGCTACCTTTTGCTAATTTTATTATTGGTAATGGTACGTTGCAGCGCGCACTTGTGTCTTCCTGCCACAAAGCCGCGGAGTTTGGTGTGTTTTGTGCTTCTACCTTGTACTCTTTTGCGCCACATTCTAAAGCTACTTGGTTTCATTTCTCGGCGCATCAGCGTTATTACCTCTTTTTCGGTTAGGCCAAATTGTTCTTTAATGGAATCAAAACTGGTGCGGTCTTCCCAGGCCATTTCTATTATTCTATTGGTATCGATGTGTGCAAATTCTGCCATTTTGAAAATAACAACGGGATCTATCAGTTGTTTTGGAAAAAATTGCCTGCCACTACCCCTCTACTTCTTGCACCTATTAAAACCCTCTTAATTTGTGTGGGCGTTTTGCGCTACCACTTTATGATTTACCCACCAATGGCTATATGCTGTATTGGTGTTATTTTTTATTTTTCTTGTGCAATACCTGCATACTTCGGTTCCACTATTTCAGTCACTTAGATGTCAATAAATCCGCAGAGCCCACGCCTCTCAGAAAGGCTACCTCTATTTGCTAAACTTCAAAATCTGAAATCGTATCGTACTTCTGGCCAAAAAAAAATCGTGACTACCAGTGTCTCGTCTAGTAGTTTTCATGTACTATCGGTTTTACTCACCCCGACGATACATTTTTTTTGCAAACAACCGTGCGTACGCAAAATTATATTTGGCAAACTGTTATGTTCGGCACTTTCTTTGTTCGCTATAAGATACCCATGAGATTATACATCACCCTACTAGTATTATATATCGGTGCAAGCCTACACGCACAGACGGGCAGCGAGCTCCTCATACAGGCCAATAGAGCCACACTAGAACGTGACTATCCTAAGGCCATTGAGCTATACAACCAGTATATCGCTGCTAATCCGAAAGATTTTAGGGGATATTTCAATCGAGGGACCACTGAGTACAACGCAAAAATGTTTGCCGAAGCAAAGCAAGATTTCAGTAAAACACTAGCGCTAAATCCTGTGTATAAAGAGGCCTATTACTACCGCGGTTTATGCCTAGTGCAACTAAGAGAATACGCAGCAGCCATTAATGATTACAACCACGTTTTGGAAAAGGCACCGCAAAGTGTGCCATTTTTGAAAGTGCGAGCAGAAGCGTATGCCGCAAGCGGAAACCCGGCGCTAGCACTTGCAGATTTAGATGTAGCAGTAGCTATAGACAAACTTTCTGGTGATCTCTACAAGCGCAGAGCCGAATTAAAAGTAGCAATGAAAGACATAGATGGAGCGCTAAGAGACTACAACTCGGTAGAAAAACTACTGCCCGCCTACAAAATGGTGCATTACATAAAAGGAAATCTGTACTTGCGGATAAATGAAAAAGAATTTGCGTGTGAGGAGTACCAAAAAGCACTAGACAACAGTATTGTAGTTGCAGAGCGTTCTTTTAAGGCCAATTGTTTTCAGTAGCTACGGTTTTATAAAAAATATCCGCCAATTATTTGGCTTACCACTCCCTTTGCCCTTGCTTAAATTAGCATACAAAGTGCGGCAAGCTTCCAAAAAAAAGATAATTTTGTAACACGTATGATTAACCTGAGATTTTCGAGACTACCAAAACACCGCAAGTTTAACTACGTGCCTGCTTTTTATGATGAGGCCAAAGAAGAACTGCACACCCGTGTAGCCGATATAAAAAGAGAAATGGGCGAAGAGACGGATATCCCAAACAATGTAAAAGAAAACATACGGCGTGCTTACAAGGCCAAGCAAACCAGCAATAGGTATGGGACAGCACCGGGCAACAAGCTCTATACTTTGCGTATAGCGGCTATTGCAGGTATTCTAACGGTTATTTTCTACTATCTTTGGAATTCTAATCTACTCAAAATTATCTTCGAAAGCTTTTCTAGATAAGCCCAAAAGATGCCCGGAATAATACAACTACTGCCCGAAAGTACTGCCAACCAAATAGCTGCTGGTGAGGTAGTACAGCGACCGGCTTCAGTGGTAAAAGAACTGCTAGAAAATGCGGTAGACGCCGGCGCGAGCCATATCAAGCTTTTTATAAAAAATGGTGGCTGTACCCACATACAAGTAGATGATGATGGCTCTGGCATGAATGCCTTTGATGCACGTATGTGCTGGGAGCGTCATGCCACCTCAAAAATAACCAAGGCCGCAGACCTTTATAACCTGCACACCCTCGGATTTAGAGGAGAGGCACTAGCCAGTATAGCCTCTGTGAGTGAGGTAGAAATGCGTACCAAAAGTGCCGAAGAAAGCGTAGGTACCCGCATAGTAATACATGCTGGAGTAGTAGAAACACAAGAAAATACGGCTGCTACACATGGGACTTCCATTGCCGTAAAAAATCTTTTTTATAACATCCCCGCTCGCAAAAATTTTCTAAAAAGCATCACGGTAGAAACCAAACATATTTTTGAAGAATACCAACGCATTGCGCTAGCATATCCCGCTATAGGTTTCGAATTTTACAACCAAGACAAAAACCTATCAAAACTGCGAGGCGGAAGCCTAAAAAATCGTATCGCTGACTTGTTTAGTATTAAAGAAGAAGAACTAATAGACACCAGAGAACAAACCGATATAGTAGGCATACACGGATTTATAGGTTCCCCAAAACTGGCCAAACGTACTAGAGGGAGCCAATACTTATTTGCCAACGGACGATTTATAAAAGACGCCTACCTCAATCATGCTATAAGCTCCGCGTACGGCCGGCTACTAGAGGAAAAGACCTTTCCATTTTTTGTATTGTTTTTGGATGTAGAACCGAGCAAGATAGATGTAAATATACACCCTACCAAGCACGAGGTAAAATTTGAAGACGGACGCCATGTGTACACACTGCTACAAAGCGTCATCAAAAAGACATTGGGTATGCACTACGTGATGCCTACGCAGGCACAACTTTATAATGCACTAACTCCCAATAGCGAATACAATCCCAGCCTAAAAACTACTGGACCAGATGTGCGTTTCAATCCTTTTGATGCACCTAGGCAGCGCACTAGTACTGAGTGGGAAAAACTAGATGAGCTACTAAATACGCCAATAGAACAGGCACAACAACGCCCCATTTTTAGCGGAGTCCCAAACAAGATAATAGAAACTACTGAAGCTGCTACAGATCTTTTTCAAATAGATCAAGCATATATAATAGCAAAAATAAATGGAGAGCTTTGTGTTGTAAACCAGCACCGCGCCCATGCACAAGTGCTGTATGAGCGCTACCAAGACCAACAACAAATAGCCTCACAACAGTTGCTTTTTCCGCGTACTATAGAACTGAGTAAAGCTGATCTTGCACTATATCTAGAAATGAAAGAAGATATAAATGCCTTAGGTTTTGATACCAGCGAGTTTGGCAATGATGCCATCATCATAAACGGCTTACCTAGTGAGCTAAGCAAAGCCGATGGAGCAGACATCGTTTTACAAATCATAGAAGATTTTAAAATCACTTTTCACGACTTAAAAATAACTAAGCAAGACGCTCTAAAACAAGCAGCTGCAAAGAACGCTGCCATTAAGGCAGGCAAAGTATTGACTGCCTTAGAAATGAGTAATTTGCTAGGAGAATTGCTCCAGTGCGAGCAGTATACCACCAACAAAGCCGGAAAACCTATTTTAATAAAACTAACAAAGAGCAGTTTGGAACGTTTTTTTCAATAATCAGTAAACATGCAATTCAATAGCAACCAATTTAACTTACCTACCGTTACCAGAAATATTATTGGTATCAACATTTTGATGTTTGTAATGACTATGGTTCTTGGCGATCAAGCCTACGAGTATTTTGCTTTGTTCAATTACAAAAGTGACTATTTTAATGGTTGGCAAATTATCACTCATATGTTTATGCACGGGGGATTTTCTCATATTCTTTTCAATATGTTTGGTGTATATATGTTTGGTAGTAAGCTAGAGCAAATGTGGGGTGCCAAGCGGTATCTCAATTTTTATATCATTACCGGTTTGGGTGCAGCACTCATACATACCTTGGTGCAAGACTATGAGATAACACAAGGTTTAGTTAATATAAACCAGCCAACTGTAGGCGCATCTGGCGCTTTATTTGGCGTGCTGGTTGCCTTTGCAATGTATTGGCCCAATACGGAGCTTTATCTTATGTTCATCCCCGTAGCTATCAAAGCTAAATATGCTGTAATAGGATACGCGGCTTTCGAGCTTTTTGCAGGTATCGGTGGGTTTCAAGCTGGCATTGCACATTTTGCACACTTAGGTGGTGCACTTTTTGGCTTTTTACTTGTTACCTATTGGAACAGAACCAACCGAAAAACGTTCTATTAAAACGCACAAATGACTACCTGGGAGAAAATACGATACGAATACACTAAAGGAGGTTCAGCCATCCGCCAGATTATTATGATTAATCTAGGTGTGTTTGTTTTTACCATTTTCGTAGGAATAATTGCAAAACTATCCGGTTTTGAACCCAGCGAATTGCTCCAATATTTTTATATTCCAAGCAATCTGGGTGTCTTGCTTATTAGGCCGTGGAGTATCATCACAAATGTTTTCTTTCACAGTGGTTTTTGGCATATTTTAGGCAATATGATGTTACTCTATTTCATTGGCCGAGTTTTAGAAGAATTCATGGACAGCGGTAAGGTGTGGCGTATATTTTTGTATGGTGGTATTGCCGGAGCTACATTATTTGTAATCAGCTACAATGTCTTCCCTATTTTTGAGGAAGTAAAATCATACAAAAAGCTATTGGGTGCATCGGGCGGAGTGACTGCAATACTCGTAGCAACGGGCATATATCTACCGCGATATCAGATAAGACCATTTGGACTATTCAATGTGGAAATGCGTTGGGTTGCCCTGTTTTTTGTCTTCAGAGATTTGTACATGTTTCCTGTGAGCGACAATACTGGTGGCCTTTTTGCCCATATTGGTGGTGCAATTTTTGGACTCGTATACATACTACACCTTCAAGGAAAATTAGAAATGCCCACTATAAATGGTAAAAGTATAATTCCTAGCACTATGAAAAAAGTATCGGTAGACGAAAGCAAAATAGCCCGTGACCGAGCGCACAAAAAATACCAACCAAATCAGGAAGAAGTAGATGCTATTTTAGATAAAATATCACAAAGTGGATACGACAGTCTGAGTAAAACAGAGAAAGATACATTATTCAAAGCAAGTGAATAAAAGTGCGAGGCTTTTTTAAACGCATAGTTGATTTTATAAATGCATTGGCCATATTTGGCTTATTGCTAGCTTACCTAGCCCCGTTCGTAAATCCACACCATTTTTGGCCGCTATCTTTCTTTGGTCTTACCTTCATATTTTGGTGGATACTCAACCTTTTTTTAGTGATATTTTGGGTTTTACTGCGCAAAAGAAGATGGTTATACAACATGGTCTTTCTTTTGGTTGGCTTCCAATTTGGAGCAAGGAATATACAGTATACACCTAGTAATCTCGAAAAGTATGATATCAAAGTTGCCGCATTTAATGTAAACGTTCAGCAGGTAAATGATGGTAATAATACCTCCAACCAAATAAATAACTACCTCACTAAAAATAAGTTTGATGTAGTACTCCTGGTAGAATGGCTCGATAAAAAAGGCGCAGTAAACCGCGAAGCATATCCACACCAAAAATTTTTACGATTAGAATCTAGCAGAAATCGATACGATTATGGCATGAAAATAGTATCGAAACATAGAATACGAAATTGGGAACGCATAAAATACGACCATTCAACCAATAATATGGCCGCTTATTTTGACATAGACATAGACGGTACAGTAATACGCTATGTGGCTACTCACTTGCAGTCTACAGGAATAGTACCTACAGATTATCAAAAACTAGTACAAGTAGAATTAGATGAAGACTACAAAAGCTATGCACTTGGTTTTGCAAAAAAGTTAAAAAAAGGTATCTTGCTGAGGACCGAACAAACAAAAACCATCACAGAGGTACTTGAAAATAGTCCGTATCCCATTATAATATTGGGAGATTTTAACGATACGCCACAGAGCTACACCTACCAGCAGCTCAAAAAAGACCGAAAAGATGCTTTTGTAGAACAAGGCAATGGATGGGGCACTACCTATCTAAAACCATTTCCCTTTTTGAGAATAGACTATATACTCTATGATAACGAGCTAGAATGTACGAGCTACACGCGTACCGCGGAGATAAAAAGTGACCACGCAATGGTAGAAGCCACCTTTAAAATACCCAAATAACTACCCCATGGAATTTATAGACAAAAAACTAGCTGACTACTCAGAGGAGCACACCACCCCCGAGAGTCAACTCCTAGCCAAACTAAGCAGAGATACACACGCCAACGTATTGGCACCACGTATGCTCAGCGGACACCTACAAGGTCGCTTGCTAAGCATGATAAGCCACATAAAACAACCAAAAGCTATACTTGAAATAGGTACCTATACTGGCTATGCCGCCCTATGCTTGGCAGAAGGACTAGCTACTGACGGGGTGTTACACACCATAGATATAAACGAAGAACTAGAAAGCAGAATACGCCCCTTTTTTGATGAATCTAAGTACGCTCATCAATTGCATTTTCACGTCGGCAATGCGCTGCATATTATTCCTACTTTGAATGTAGTTTTCGACTTGGTTTTTATAGATGCTGACAAGCAAAACTATGCTGCATACTACGATATGATGATCGAACGCTTGCCAAAAGGAGCTATAATAATTGCAGACAATGTGCTATGGAGTGGCAAAGTACTAGACCAAACTGAAATCGAAAAAGATGCAGACACGAGAGCTTTAGACGAATTCAATACAAAAATCACTTACGATGATAGAGTAGAAAATGTACTATTGCCTGTAAGAGACGGTTTGATGGTTATAAGAAAGAAATAAAGCATTATAAACTTTACAGTACATCCGAGTCAAGACGGGATTATTGCTAGACTCACACTATTTTCCGCTTACTGGCCATCTACAAAGTCTTGTAAATAGCTAAATTCAGGCGTCAACTTTCCAAATTTAGTAATTGTAGCACGATGTAGTATTCCATCTCGGTCTCCGTCTGCTATCAGAGGGGCAATGTGTTTTAGAAACAAACTGCCAAACTCTGTACTTGAATTGCGGGGCATTTCAGTTGGCAGGTTGGTTACGGCCATTACATCTATAGTATCTTCGCCAAATGCATCTTCCCGAACCTGCCTGCTCCTACTCCAACCAAAGGTAGGCTTGTAAATGTCTGTAGCTTCGATGGTGATGGGCACACTTCCTTCTACATCGCATGTTATATCGGCTATTACCTGTATGGAAAAATTACTTGATTGTGTATCTTCTTTAGAGAACAATGCAGGCATATCCTCTTCCCAATACATGCCATTGATAAGAATATCAGTATGAGCTAAAAAGTTGTCAAACTCGCAACAATACGCATCGTGGTGGGCATAAAAATGATTCACATCCCACACTCCACCGTCTTTTCTGTGGTATAAATCCCAGCTAGTCAGTTGGGTGAAATAGGCACCACGCGGAGGCTGAGAGATAAACTCTTGTGGAGAGCACTCGCGAATTTTCATTCCTTCTAGTACTTCCCGTACGCCTTCTGCAACTCTTCCATTTCCGGTGAAAACCACTCGAACTTTACCAAGATCTAAAGCTGATAAATCCTTCATAGACTGCTGGTAGTCGTTGGTTTGATAGGCAGCTGGCAGAGTGTATTTTTTAGTCTTTTTACCCCAGGTCAAAAACGCATTGTACGCGCCTACAACGCCGGCCCATTTGCCAAAACCAAGGATACGCCCTCCTTCTTTCCAAGTAATTGGCTCATAATCTATTAAGGTAATATTTTTTTGTAAAATAGCCCATAGCAAATTCCTATTATATGCCTGCGCCTTTATGGTATGCGAAAAGAAAAAGTACGTTTTATTGGGTATCAACTTTTCAATTGGGACTTCTTTTATACCGATAAGAATATCACAATCTGATACATCTGCAGTAACAGCAACGCCGGCGCTTTCATATTCTTTGGTACTAAATGTGCGGTCTGGCGACTCTTCTACTACGAGCTCTATATTGGGGAACTGCTTCATAAAAATCGAGCACTGCTCTGGAGTGAGTGCTACACGCTTGTCTGCTGGTTGTTTCCATTCGCGTATGAGTCCTATTTTTTGCATCCGTTGGCGAATATAGCAGAAAGCACCCAAAAGGGTGTCAAACCGCGTCTTAATTTCCCCAAGAAAAGCAAAATAAGACGGATAAAAACAAAGATATAAAAGACCCTAAGAAAATGCGTGCTTAAATTTGAATACTCAGGAGAGCTACGCACCAAAACAGAAGCTGAATGAGTTGAAAAAAGTTCCTGTGATTTCAATTTATGTCAACTATTTGCGCCAGTATACGTAATTATTGGCGGTATATAGCAGATAGTTAGTAATTTTGCACAATCTAAACGCACAAACAATAGTTTTAGATCCTACCGTTTAACTCAATGGGGCTGTTCTGGCTTTTGACGGGTTGGCCGATAGATGTGTAAGCATGTAGAGCATTGAAAGTACGGCTCTGAAATCTCGACTTTCAAAACACAACCGGCGAAAATAACTTCGCAATGGCTGCCTAGTCTCAGAGACTATAGCAAATGCCATCCGCCTGCCCGAGTTATGTCTCGGATACGAGGGACCACAGGCGGTCGATAATCTGAGATAATTTTAGCTTATTTCTACCACGTTAAAATTTATATTGTAGGATAAGGGTCAGTTGGGTTTTTGTTTCACCTGGCTCACCACGAAAAACAAGGAACAATAAACATGTAGAAAGCGCAATTCTATTCCAATTCGGACCCGAGTTCGACTCTCGGCAGCTCCACAAATGAAAAAAGACTCTCACAACACGTGAGGGTCTTTTTTTTGTTTGTAATGGAGCAACAATGAGGAGAAGTATATCCGCCGGAGTGCAACAAAGGAGGAACTCTCGGCAGCTCCACAAATGAAAAAAGACTCTCACAACACGTGAGGGTCTTTTTTTTTGTTTGTAATGGAGCAACAATGAGGACTGCGTCCTCTAGTACTCCGCTGTTTGTCTGCGTTGGTTTTGTTGCTCTGCATACTAAAAAAAAGCAGTTTTTAAGGGCGCTAGCTCTTTCCCCCGAATAATTCGCGAGCGTAGCGAGCGACACTTTTTCGTTTAGCTATTTTAAGGAACAATTCAATCAATGATTACCCAAAAACAAACGTGTAACTCAACGTCTTTTGGGTGCAAAAAAAATAAACCTTCCGCAGTCCTCTAGTACTCTGCTTCCTCTATTAACAAATAGATTAAGGCATATTGATCACAAAAAAAATTGATTCCCTTTGTCTAAAGACCACTCGCAGCAACGAGTCTCACGTAGCAAAAAAAATGTCTTGCATACACGTGGTATGCAAGACATTTTGAGGTAGGGAGTACAACTTCGTTATTACTCTGCAGCTTCCTCTTCTTCCTCGTCATCTGTATCGGCTGCTGCACCTGCGGCACTTTTAGCAGCTCTAGTTACAATACAAGATACTATCGAGTTATTTTCAGAGTCTAACAACTGTAGTTTATCTAAACTTATTTCTCCTACTTTTACACTTTTACCTATTTGCAAATTATCTATATTTACCTCTATGTATTCTGGTAAATCGGCGATAAGAGCTAAAACATTAAGTTTTTTAATTTTCAGCTGTAGTTTACCCCCAGCGCGCACACCTGGCGAATTTCCAACCACTTTAACGGGTACTGGTATAGAAATTGGGCTGTCAGCAGAAACCTCGTAAAAATCTGCGTGTACAATATCTTCCGACGTAGGGTGATATTGTAATTCTTGAACTTTAGCAAGTTTCACCGCTCCATCTATATTGAGCTGTACCAAGTACGTATTTGGCGTGTATACCAGATTTTTGAAATCTGCTTGATATACTGAAAAATGAATATTTTCACCTTTTCCGTATACCACGCAAGGTACTTTTCCTTCTTTTCTGATTTGCTTGTTGGCAGACTTTCCTAGTCCGCTTCTTAACGCACCTTTTAATGCAATTACTTTCATGTTATTCTTAAAAATTTATTTATTTATGTGATTAAATTAACTCCGTTTGATAGGAGTCTGAAATGTTAAATAGTGAGCTAATAGAACCAAATTCGCTAACGTTTCGTATAGCGTTTGCAAAGAGATGGTCTACACTCAGTACTTTTATTTTAGTATAGCTTCCGGGTTTTAATGGAATAGTATCGCACAGAATAATTTCTTCCAAAACCGAATTTTCCAAGTTTTCGTATGCTTTACCGCTTAAAACAGGGTGTGTACATACTGCACGCACAGATTTAGCACCTTTTTCTTTCAGTAGCGCAGCCGCTTTGCACAAGGTGTTTGCTGTATCGCAGATGTCGTCTATAAGTACTACATCTTTGCCTTCTACTTCTCCTATCACCGTCATACTAGCTATTTCGTTGGCTCGCTTTCTGGCTTTGTCACAGATCACCATTTCTGCTCCCAAGAACTTGGCAAACTCTCTCACTCGTTTGGTAGCGCCTACATCTGGTGCAGCCAAGACAAGATCTTCCGTTTGCAAACTTTTTATGTACGGGATGAAAATTACAGTAGAGTCAAGATGGTCGACCGGAATGTCAAAAAATCCTTGAATTTGTGGGGCGTGCAAATCCATGGTCATTATCCTATCTGCTCCTGCGGCTGTGAGGATATTAGCTACCATTTTAGAGCTTATAGGCACTCTAGGCTTATCTTTTCTATCCTGCCTAGCCAAGCCAAAATAAGGGATCACGGCTACTACTTTGTGAGCAGAAGCCCGCTTAGCGGCATCTACTAACATCAGCAGTTCCATAAGATTATCGGCAGGGGGCATAGTACTTTGTATAATGAATACGTCGCATCCACGTACGGTTTCATCTATGCACGGTTGAAATTCTCCATCGCTAAAAACATTCAAGGTGACGGACCCTAAGTTTTGGCCGTATGCTTGCGCAATTTTTTTGGCTAGTGGTTTAGAACCAGAGCCAGCAAAGATTTTTACTTTATTTATGAAGGATGGCATATATCGTTTTACTTTCACTCTACTCCGAGGAGGAATTATCATAAACGCAGGACATAAAAAATGTCCATTGTTACAATATGTTATATAAAATAAGAGGTCTATGTGAGACCTCTTATCACTTTTTTTAGTTGGCCGACCAGGGCTCGAACCTGGACTCTTCTGTACCAAAAACAGACGTGTTGCCAGTTACACCATCAGCCATTTTGGTCTGCAAAGGTAAACTACTTTTTTTAATTTGCAACATCACTCATAAATTGTATCTGAAAAACTTTCATTTCTTCATGAGTAAATTCACCGTCAAACTCTCGTACGGCACTATCAATATTTCCTGTTTGTTCTGTTTTAAAAAAATCATAAATTTCTTCTGCCCCTTCAGGATCTATTATTTCGTCAATATAATACTCTAAATCTACGGACGTTCCGCTATAAACAATTGCTTCTAGTTCTTCGAGGAATTCCGTAAACTCCATTCCTTGGCCTTTTGCGATATCATCTAATGGGACTTTCTTATCGATATTTTGAATGATATGGATTTTTTTTGCACTTTTGTTGACCACTGATTTGAGCACTAAGTCATCTGGTCGTTCGATGTTATTTTCCTCTACATACTGAGCAATGAGTTCCAAAAATGGCTTTCCAAATTTTTTGGCTTTATTTTTACCTACACCCATTATGTTTTCCATCTCATCCATGGTTAGAGGATATTTATAAGCCATATCTTCTAGTGAGGGCTGCTGAAAAATAACATACGGAGGTAGTCCCATTTCGTCGGCTACTTCTTTTTGTAATTCTTTCAGGATGGCAAAAAGTTTTTCATCATATACGGCTTCTATCTGTATGTTATCAAAATCCGCATCACTTATTGGCTCAAACTCTTTGTCTGGAGCTATGTCTACACGTGTAGGGTTAGCTAGATAGGCGATACCCTCGTCACTAATACTTAGTAGGCCGTATCGCTCAATATTTTTTATAATCAGGTTATTAATTTGTCCAAACCGAATCAGTGTTTTCCAATAATTCTCTCCCTCTTCTTTTCCCTTTCCAAAAAGTTCGAAAGTGCTGTGTTTGTATGCTTTTATTTCTGGAGAAGCAACGCCAGTAATAATATCTACTACATGCTTTAAGGCTACTCGTCCTTCGGTATATTGTATTGTTTTTAGAGCTATTATAAGTTGTTTTGTGGCTTCTGTAGTGTCGCGTGGATGTCTACAATTATCGCACATCTGATTGCAATTATCTGAGTCAAACTTTTCACCAAAATAGTGTAAAAGTGATTTTCTACGGCACTGAGACGACTCGGCAAAGAATGCCATTTCAGAGATAAGTTGTGTTCCTATTTCACGTTCTGCAACGGGTTTATCTTTCAAAAAACTCTCAAGTTTTTCTGTGTCTTTAGGGTTATAAAAAAGTATACAATCCCCATCTAGACCATCTCTTCCTGCTCTTCCTGTTTCTTGATAATATCCTTCAAGAGATTTTGGAACATCGTAATGTATTACAAAGCGTACGTCTGGTTTGTCTATACCCATACCAAAGGCTATGGTGGCACAAATCACATCGCAATCTTCCATCAAAAAAGCGTCTTGATTTCCGGCACGAGTTTTTGCATCTAAACCTGCATGGTAAGGCAACGCATTGATACCGTTTGCTCTCAATATTTCTGCTACATCTTCGGTCTTTTTTCTACTCAAGCAGTAGATGATACCGCTTTGTCCTTTGCGCTTGTTTACAAAAGAAATCAAATCCTTCATAGTCTGTGCTTTACTGCCCTTTGGCATCACTTCATAGTAAAGGTTACCTCGATTAAAAGATGATTTGAAAACCTGAGAGTCTTGCATATTTAAACTCTTTTGAATGTCCATTTGCACCTTTGGTGTGGCTGTAGCCGTAAGAGCTACCATGGGTACATCATCTATTTCTTTTACAATTTGTTTTATACGGCGATATTCCGGCCTGAAATCATGCCCCCACTCGGATATACAATGCGCCTCGTCTACGGCCACAAAACTTACCTTTACTGATCTAAAAAAGTCAATTGTTTCATCTTTTTTTAATGTTTCGGGAGCTACGTAAAGCATTTTAGTTCGGCCTTCTGCCACATCTTTTTTTACACGCTCGGTTTGCAGTTTTGTTAAAGATGAATTTAAAAAATGTGCAACATCGTCACTATCTCCAAATCCGCGTATAGCATCTACTTGGTTTTTCATCAACGCGATGAGAGGTGATATGATAATTGCGGTCCCGTCACTTATCAATGCAGGAAGTTGATAACACAGTGACTTGCCTGCACCAGTAGGCATTATTACAAAACAATCTTCGCCTCTCATAATTGTTGAGATGACTTCCTCCTGCATTCCTTTGAATGCGGAAAATCCGAAAAATTCTTTTAAACTTTTCTTTAAATCTATGCCGTCTGCTGCCATTTTTTTTTACTGTATTCTAATAATCTTCTAAATAAGTGACTAATATAGTACTCTTTTTACCACTTGAAGAAATAAATTTTTTAATTTGCGGCAAATATCGTGTTAAATTCTACCGAAATACTAAAAGTTGCAAAAGATACTCTTTTGCTAGAAAGCGAAAGCCTTAAAAGGCTAACTCATTTATTAACAGACAGTTTTGTACATATCATTCACACTATTTTGGACTCAAACGGTAGAGTGGTCGTTACAGGCATAGGTAAAAGCGCCATTATTGGGCAGAAAATAGTCGCTACTTTCAATAGTACTGGCACTCCAGCTCTTTTTATGCACGCTGCAGATGCCATACACGGCGATTTGGGCATGGTACAAAAAGGCGACACCGTTATTTGTATATCCAAAAGTGGTAATAGCCCAGAAATAAAAGCGCTAGTACCGCTTATTTTGAGGGGAGACAATACGCTAGTTGCTATAACTGGCAATGTACATTCTTACCTTGCTGAGCATTGCAATTATATGCTAGACACGACCGTAGAAACTGAAGCCTGCCCCAACAACCTAGCACCTACTACTAGTACTACTGCTCAAATGGCCATGGGAGATGCGCTTGCCGTAGCATTAATAAAATGTAGGGAATTTAAATCCAACGACTTTGCAAAGTACCACCCCGGCGGAGCGCTTGGCAAAAGATTGTACCTCACCGTAGCAGATATTGCCGCACAAAATGAAATGCCGCTAATAGAGACTAAAGCTAAAATTGCAGAATGCATTATGGCCATGACCAAAGGAAGAATGGGTGCAGTACTAGTAGTAGACAAAAACCAAACGCTGCAAGGAATAATTACTGACGGTGATCTAAGAAGAATGCTTTCCAAGCACACAGATATACGAAATTTTACAGCGGAGAGCATTATGACTGCAAATCCCAAAACTATACCTCCTGACACACTGGCTATAGACGGTGTAACATTTATAAAAAACCATAAAATAAACCACATCATATTGGCAGAACATACGAAACCAATGGGTGTGATACACATACAAGATTTAATACGAGAAGGGTTAATATGACAGTACTAAAAGATACATACGCAGTAATACTAGCTGGCGGTATAGGCAGCAGGTTTTGGCCTGTAAGCCGAACAAACAAGCCAAAGCAGTTCATCGATATTTTGGGAACTGGCAAGACTCTAATACAAGAGGCATACGAGCGCTACACGAAAATAGTGCCCAAAGAGAATATTTACATTATAGCTAATGAAGATTACAGAAGCCTAGTAAGCAATCAATTGCCAGAAATTGGGCCAAACCAACTATTGGGAGAACCCATGGGAAAAAATACGGCTGCTTGCGTTGCATATGCCGCTCACAAAATAGCCGAGCTAAACGAAGACGCTGTCATTATAGTAGCTCCTAGCGATCATCTCATTAAAGAAACAGCTATTTTTATTGAGCAAATGCATAAAGCACACCTATATGCCAAAGAGAATGATGCCCTCATCACTTTAGGTTTAAAACCACATCGACCAGATACGGGATATGGCTATATCCAATTTGAGGAAAAAGAAGTAGCCAAAGGTATCAATAAAGTAAAAACCTTCACTGAAAAACCTCCTATAGATCTGGCTGAGAAATTTTTAGAAAGTGGCGACTTTTTATGGAATAGCGGCATGTTTGTATGGAGTGCCAGAAGTATTTTAAAAGCCTTAAACGAACATTTGCCTGAGCTCAATCTTACTTTTGGAGAAGGTAAAGGCGCATATAATACTGCCATAGAAAAGCAACACATAGAGCGTATTTACACACAAATACAAAGTATTAGCATAGATAATGGTCTGCTAGAAAAAGCAGATAATGTGTATGTGCTACCATCGGAGTTTGGGTGGAGTGACCTAGGTACGTGGAAAAGTGTACACGAAGAACTGACGACAGAAGCTGATACAAACAATACAACCTTGAATGTAGATTTGGAAGCTATAAATGCACAGAATAACTTGGTGGTGAGCGACAAAAAGAAACTAGTAGTTATCAAAGATTTGGATGGTTATTTTGTAGTAGATACAGAAGACGCTTTGCTCATTTGCAAAGTGGACCAAGAGCAAGAGGTTAAAAAAATAGCCTCTGATATAGCCAAAAAATATACCAATAAGTATAGCTAAATGAAAAAGGCTTTTGTGCCTATACTGCTCTTTTTCTTGTTCGGTTTCTCGCCGCGAGAATTTGTGCCTTCTAATCAAAACGCCATCTATAATATAGCTGCTTTACATTCTTTTTATACGCAACTAAGCGCTATACAAAAGGATACTAGCAGGGTTTCAATTGTGCATATAGGTGATTCGCATATTCAGTCTGACTTCTTTTCTGGGGAAGTTCGCAAAAAAATGCAGCATACCTTTGGCAATGCGGGAAGAGGATTTGTTTTTCCGTATGAGATAGCTGGCAGTGGCGGTGCGCTTGATGTATTATTTAGCCATACAGGATCTTGGCAGGCTTGCCAAATTAAAAAAAACTACGCCGATTGTACCACTGGTTTAGCTGGTTTTACGGTGATTCCTAGTGAAAATTCATCATTTACCATAGACGTGGCTACCAAAGCCCAAACCGAGGCCTCTTTCACCAAAATAACTTTTTTAGACACTAGTAGCAGTTTTTTACCCCAAAATATTTCTGGTCATTTTTTCTTGCATAAAGAGCAAGAAAATAGGGTTATCTTATTTGAAAAATCGCAAGACCGTGTCACCTTTGTGCCGGCTCCAACAAACGGCAATATTCCAGCCTTGCAGGGGCTTGTCTTAGAGAATGACCACCCGGGTATTTTGTACCACGCTTTGGGTATTAACGGTAGCACTGTAGCGCAATACTTGCGGAGTACTCGTTTTGAAAATCAAATAGCAGCGCTAAACACTTCACTCGTTATAGTGAGTTTTGGCACCAATGACAGCTACAGCAGTACGTCCTCGTTTTGCGCTAGTTGCCTCACAGATGACTATCGCAACCTCATAGCAAGAATCCGACGATTGAATCCAAATGTGGCCATTTTACTTACCACTCCACCAGATCACCATTACCGGAGAAAATATCACAATAAGAATGTGGCACCCCTCCGCCAAGCTATGCTACAATTGGCTATAGAACTTGATGTAGCCGTATGGGATTTGTATGAGGCGATGGGTGGAAAAAACTCCATTCTCCAATGGAAAAAAGAAAACTTAGCACACGCTGATTTGATTCATTTTACAATACCTGGTTATATAAAGCAGGGAGATATGCTATACCAAGCACTGATGCAAGGATACCCTAAATACGAATGAGATATGCAGAGCTGGAAGCACATACTAGAATTCTCTGATAAGCAACCGCTATTATTCAATCAGTATTTCTTTTTGTTTTTGTTTAGTATCATGTTTGTGGGATACACTTTACTTCACAAGCACCTGCGCGTACGCAATATCTATCTACTTTTATTTAGTCTCTTTTTTTACTACAAGTGTAGCGGGCTGTATTTTTTTTTATTGCTTTTTAGTACTGCTATAGACTATGCAGTAGGTATCGGAATACATCAATCTAAGCACGCATGGCAAAAGCGGCTTTATCTTGGAATAAGCCTGCTCACTAATCTAGGTTTACTTGCATTTTTTAAGTACTCATTCTTTTTAGTGGAAAGCATTAATGGATGGTTTGGTACAAGTTTTAAAGCTGTAAATTTTTTAGCAGCATTTGCCAATGGTACCTTCGGAGCTACGTTTGATGTATATGACATTGTATTGCCTGTGGGCATTTCATTTTACACCTTTCAGACGTTGAGCTACAGCATAGACTTGTATAGAGGAAGCATAAAACCGTGCCGCAATATTTTCGACTTTGCTTTTTTTGTCAGTTTTTTTCCGCAGCTAGTTGCAGGACCTATTGTAAGAGCTTCAGATTTTTTGCCGCAGATAAAACGGCCGTATTACCTCAGTCGAAACGATTTTGGTCATGCCGTTTTTTTGATCATTGCAGGTCTTTTCAAGAAAGTGGTTATTAGCGATTATATCTCCGTAAACTTTGTTGATCGTGTTTTTGAAACTCCGGAAGTCTACAGTGGTTTTATGAACCTTATGGCTGTCTACGGATACAGTATCCAGATATATTGCGACTTTTCTGGTTATTCTGACATTGCTATAGGTTTGGCTGCTCTGCTTGGTTTCAAATTGCCTATAAATTTTAACAGTCCATATAAAGCACAGAGCCTAACTGATTTTTGGAGACGATGGCACATTTCACTCAGCACTTGGCTTAGAGATTATTTATACATCTCGCTTGGTGGCAATAAAAGAGGTAAAATCAGAACTTATTTCAACCTGCTGATTACCATGGTGCTAGGCGGTTTATGGCACGGTGCTGCAATCAAATTTATTGTATGGGGTGCACTCCATGGAATTGGTTTAGCAGTACATCGCTTTTGGTCCAAATATTTTAATATGTCAAGCACCACAGTCGGAAAAGTTTTTGCCCAGCTTCTCACCTTTCACTTTGTTACATTTTGCTGGCTGTATTTTAGAGCAAATGATATGGCAACTGTAGGCCTAATGCTCGAAAATATATTCACAAACTTTGATAGCTATGGCATTCTTTCACGCATAGTAGGTTATTGGAAAGTTTTTGCGTTAATTCTTTTAGGGTTTGTGACTCATTTAGCACCAAGTAAACTAAAAGATCGTATAATATCATGGTTTACTGAAACTCCACTATACGTCAAAATAGTAAGTTTTGTTGTCGTAGTTTTCATCATTTACCAAGCTACTTCTGCAGAGTTACAACCCTTTATATACTTTCAATTCTAATCTAGGGGCACAAGCGGTACTTTTTAGCTACGGTATCTTTTTTTGATCCATATTTTTTTAAAAACTCGATTCCAAGCCAATTCGGCCAATGCATTGTAGTATGGCAGATTTGCTTTTGCTTCATTAGGATTTACGTCAATACGATAGAAAAGGTTGGAAATCCTTACACCACTTTGCATTCCGTCGAGATAATCTGCTAGCTCATGTATCAAACTACTAGGGGTGGTAGCCGAAAAAATGTGATTCTCGCCGCTCATTTGCAGTTCTTTTTCCATTTGAGCTATGATATCAGTCAATGCGAACTCTGTATTTGTGGTAAAATCTTTTAGCATATTAATGAACTATGAATTGATAATGGGTTAAAAAAATGTATCTATAAAACCTGAGTCCGATTATTCTATTTAGGTTTCGTTTTTATACAACAGTTTACTGGGTTGGTCTGGCTTAATGTAGCACACTAAAACCAAGTCGCCTTTTCTGGTTAATTACATAAAAGAGCATTTTACTATTCCAAAAACAAACAGAGTGCCACAGAGGACTATTTAATGTCGCGTTTGAGCAAAAACTAATAATCGAAATCACGTGTAAAGGTAGCCTGAAAAGATTAAGACCCCAAAAGATAATACGCTTTATTTTGTCTCTACAAATTGTGTAGTTGTTTTGGTGTTATTACGAACGAACAACTTTTTTATACTTTCTTTGCGCGATGCATCCAGTTAGTAGATTATATCGCTTCGGGGGATTTTTACTTACCTTTTTTACAGCATTTTGGGTAGTGAGCAACTATACCGCTTACCAAAACCCCGAGGAGGTGAGTTTACTAAAAGAATCACTACTTCAAGCCATAGAAATACAACAGGAGACGCTAGAAAACACAGAAATGGCTTCTGTGTTTCGCACTTTCAGCAATGATATAGAAACGCGCCTTACCGAGTATAAGTACAAAGCGAGCTCATTACTAAAAACAGTGGGAGGGCTCATTGCATTACTAGGATCCATTTTTCTTCGCAGAAAATCCAAACTTGGCATTCATCTTTTTTTAGCAGGCATGGTATTTGGCATTGGAGGGGTATTTTACTGGCACGGAGCAAGCATCAGTGGATGGTCTATGGCCACGTTTCCTTTTGTATATACACTAGTAGTGAGCTTTTTCATATACAAAAAAAGAAGGAGTTTTATCTGATTGTATGCCAAGTATAGCCCAAATACAAGATGCACAGATTTATCTCTCCACACTCAGGCCCCACCGTCTTTGGAATGCTATACAACTTTTTTTATCGTATCATATTAGTAAAATAAGCAAAAAAAACTACCACAGAGGTTTACCCGTGTCATTATCGCTGGAGCCAACTACTAGCTGCAATCTTAGATGCCCAGAATGCCCAAGCGGCCTTCGGTCTTTTAGCCGACCCATAGGCATGCTGCAACCAGAGCTCAACAAAATGGTGATAGACCAACTACATAAACAACTGACTTATATTACCTATTATTTTCAGGGAGAACCTTATTTAAATCAGCATTTTACAGATATGGTTAGCTACGCCACCAAACACCGCATATACACCGCCACCAGTACAAATGCGCACTACCTTACCGACGAAAATTGCAAAAAAACAATAGAAAGTGGATTAAGCAGATTGATAATTTCAATAGATGGGGTAAAGCAGGAGAGCTACGGAAAATACCGCATAGGTGGCAGCTTGGATAAAGTAATAACAGGAACCAAGAATATAGTACAATGGAAGAAGAAAATGAAAAGTAAGACACCTTTCATTATCTGGCAGTTTATTGTTTTTGGACACAATGAAGGTGAAATAGAGGAAATACAATTACTAGCAAAAGAAGTAGGCGTAGATCATCTAGCGTTAAAAACAGCTCAGATATATAATTTTGAAAGCGGAAGTGATCTACTTCCCAAAAACCCCAAGTACGCTCGATACGAAAAGAGTGGCTTGACTTACAAAATAAAAAACGGTCTACTGAGTCACTGCTGGCGGATGTGGCAAGGATGTGTCATCACGTGGGATGGGAAGGTGGTACCTTGCTGTTTTGATAAAGATGCTACATATAGACTAGGTGAAATGCAAAATATGACATTTATGAAAATATGGCATGGAGAAGAGTACAATCGCTTTAGAAGACTGATATTAAAGAGCCGTAGCAACATCGATATATGTAAAAATTGCAGTGAGGGCACTAAAATTTGGAATTAGATTTTGAAAAATATTTTTAAGTTCTGTCAATTTAATGTAATATTGCTTACTTTTTAAAATTAATTATAACTAAATAACACTTATGAATAAAAAAATACTCACACTCGTTTTAAGCTTATTTATTTTCGGAGGTACACTGTATGCCCAGTCATACGACAAAAAATTCGGCTTTGAAATAAATGGCGGATTGAAAGAATATCACGGAGACTTAGGCTCTGCTTTGTATTTTCAGAAAAGCCCAGACTATCAAGGAGTTGGTGGTGCTTTTAGTATTTATTTAAATCCGTCATTTGATGCAAGTATTTTTGGATCTACTGGAGATGTCGGTTTCTATAAGCAACAGTACGACGAGGGATTGCTCATGGATGTTCGTGTTGGTTTCAGATCGAGAGTTACGCAAGGCATGCTAGGTGTAACTTACAAGTTTGCCAACGGTTATATTATGGATGAAGATGCTCGATTTAAGCCATTTTTGAGAGCAGGCTGGGGTGTTACTCAATCCATCTCTAAATTCACAGAATATACTGTTCCTGTAAGACATCCACAAAATAGAACGTGGTTTTCATCGGCTTGGAACGCTGGTCTTGGTTTTAAATTTGCGTTCACTGATGCACTAGATTTAGTAGTGAGCCAACAGTTCAACTACACCTTTGACGATAATATGGACGCTTCACCATATGCACCAGCAGGCGCAAGATTGAATAATGCCCAAGAAGGAAACAAACCACTGCACGATATTTTCTTATATCACTCAATAGGTTTCGCATTCAATTTTGGTGAAAATGGAAGATCTTCCTATAAAATTAAAGATTCTGACGGTGATGGCATAAACGACGAATTTGATGCTTGTCCAAAAACCCCAGAAGGATACGAAGTAGATGCTGACGGATGCCCACTAGACGATGATGGAGACGGTGTAGTAAATGAAGAAGATAAATGTCCTAAACAGAAGGGCCCTGCAAATAATAATGGATGTCCCCTAGATGATAAAGATGGAGATGGTATAGCAGATTCTGAAGATAAATGCCCTGATGTGCCAGGTATCAAAGAATTTGACGGCTGTCCTGACTCTGATAAAGATGGAATACAAGACAGTGAAGACAAATGCCCACTACTACCAGGCACTGTAGAAGGTGAAGGATGCCCAGACAGTGATGGTGACGGTGTATATGACCATCTAGATGTGTGCCCTGCTACCCCGGGATTAGCTTCCAACAAAGGTTGTCCAGAGATTAAACAAGAGGTGCAAGAGCAAATCAAATTAGCAGCTAGAGGTATTTATTTTGAAAGTGGTAAGAATATTCTGAAAGCGGAATCTTTTGTAAACCTTAATAAATTAGCTGAAATCCTGAACGAATACAGCGAAGCAAGGGTTACCATTGAGGGACATACAGATGACAAAGGTGATGATGCTGCCAATCTTACATTATCTCAAAACAGGGCAAATGCCGTAAAAGAATACCTAGCAGCAAACGGTGTAGAAGATAGCCGAATGACCGCTATAGGCTACGGTGAGACACAACCCCAAGCTGACAATAGTACTGCAGAAGGCAGAGCAATGAACAGAAGGGTTTACTTTAAACTTGAATATTAACTTTTTTTAACCAAAAACTAAAATAGAAAAGGGAAGCATTAGCTTCCCTTTTTTTATGGTATTCATTTTTGGTATCATCCTACATACACCTCACTGATGTGTGCTAAAATACGGTAGTCCACAAACATACTTTTTAGGTAATTACCCAAATTCAAACTTCTTTAGATGTTTGATAGCGCAGCGTGATGTATAAAAGCCCACGAAGATGCATAATCACATTTTAGATAGTAAAACAACTAGGAGTTCACATACACGTTGATTCTATATACGTAATTCCGCTATGAAAAATGATTTCCATTGGCGCTGCACAACGCTATGTTACATCATTTGAAAAAGTATCTCAGCAAAAAAAATCCATGTAAAAAGAAAATAATACCTTGTTCCGTATCCTTAAAGTTAAATAAGGTTTCAGGACACAACCGTCAAAATTAGGCTACGATTTTAGCAATTTAGCAATTCTTTGATAAAGAAATTGCCCCAACTAATCATCCTCCATGTCTAGGTCTTCTGTAGCCTCCAAATCTTCGTCTATATCTTCGTCCAAATCTTCGTCTATATCTTCGTCCAACTCCTCTTCTATTAGGTCATCATCCGCCATATCGTTATCTTCGTCATCATCGTCTAACGCAAGGTATTTTTCAAAATATTCTTGATTTTCCATTTTTACTAAATACATACAGTCATCCATTATAATCTCCAAAGCACGTATGCTGCCACCACCAGCTTTTGGAAAATTTATCAATGCTTCATCGTCTACTCCCTTAGGGTATTCTTCTGAAATGGCCCGTAGCAAATCTTTGTTTGCATTTTTGAAAGATGTAATCACCCGTTTCATTTGATTCAATGTATTAGTTGTTTCGTATATACAAAGATTGTGTAGCAAATTGGAAAATGAAACTACTTTTTTTGAATTCTGTTCTTTTTTTTTCGGCTTCAATTCTACCACTGTTTCTCCGCCACTTTTACAATGCCAAAGTAGTCAATAAACCTTACCGAAATATATCCCTAAATAAATGCGTTTCCAAGAGAATTTGAAATCTTCAACCACCTATCAAAAAAATGTTGTCTTACTATACATAGGACCAAATTAGACAACATAGAATACTAGAAAGAAGTGGGTGAAATAACAGAAAATGTCACGTGTACCTTAGGTTATAATTTGGTAAATATAAACGTGAACACAGCAACAAATAATGTGACGTTTGATTCAAAAAAAATTGCTTTTAATCATAAACTTGAAAGACCAAATGCCTCACAAGACTAGGGTTTTCGTCACCAAGTAGTAAAGTTTTGTATGGAGCAAGAAATACCCGTATAAAACTATCTATTATAGATGCGGGTTACCCTTTTAGTGAATAGCTTTGTAGCGATTTAGGTGTAAAACAAATGAAAGTATTTTGGGAAAAATTGAAGGTGAAGTGGAATATAGAATCTGACAAGAGAATGGCTTGGATTTTTGTGATTTTTGCCATTACTGGCTCTAGCATTACCCAAGTACGCAAGCCTATTACTGAATGGATTTTTGATAAATCAACCTACGGTGAGCTGCATTGGTATGAATTTATTTTGACCTTTATTCTTATCTATTTTGTTTATCAACTATTTTTATTTGCTATTGGAAGTTTACTTGGCGAATACCGATTTGTAAAGTGGTTTCTAATAAAAATGAACAAACAGATTTTCCCGTTTTTAAAAAAAAAATAAAATGACCCAAGAACAAGTCCTAAAAGCTCTCAGCTACGTTGACGATCCTGATTTGAACAAAGATCTAGTATCATTGAATATGATACAGAAACTTGTCATAGAGGACAATAAAATTTCTTTTGATCTTGTGTTAACTACACCTGCATGCCCTATGAAAGATAGTATAGCTAACGCTTGCCGTACCGCTATCAGTACCATGGTGAGCGCTAGTGCAGAGGTAATTATCAACATAACTAGTAATGTGCAGGTAAGCAGAGCAAATAATACCGTGCTAGGAGGTGTAAAAAATATAGTAGCAGTAGCCTCGGGCAAAGGGGGTGTGGGCAAAAGTACAGTGGCATTAAATCTGGCCAGAACACTTAGTAAAGCAGGTGCAAGAGTAGGATTATTAGACGCAGACATACACGGGCCATCTATACCTACACTGCTAGATACAGTACTTAAAAAGCCAGAAATGCAAGGAAATTTAATGATACCCATAGAAAAAGATGGGCTAAAAACAATGAGCATTGGCTATTTAGTGGAGAGCAAACAAGCACTAGTATGGCGTGGTCCTATGCTGAGCAAAGCAATCAGTCAGTTTTGTACAGACGTGCTATGGGGGGAGTTAGACTACCTGTTTGTAGATTTGCCACCTGGTACAGGAGATGCTCACCTAAGCATAATTCAGCACATACCGCTGAGTGGTGTAGTTATAGTAACCACACCAGAAAATGTAGCTGTAGCGGATACCCGAAAAGCTATCGACATGTTTACAAACCCACATCTCAAACAAAACATATTGGGTGTGGTTGAAAATATGAGCTACTTTGAGCCAGATATAGACGGTAAGAAGTACTATCTCTTTGGAAAAGACGGTGGTAAACAACTCTGCGACGAATGTTCCCTAGACTTACTCGGAGAAATTCCAATAAAAGAAGATAAGAGTTTTGAAAGTTTGTACAACAGCTATGTACCTATAGTAGGTAAATTAGTACAAAAACTAAGTGTAATTGCCGCTAGTAAACAAATATAAAGTAACTTTGACACCACGCAAATGACAGCTGAAATACTAAAAATTGAAGAAGCTCTAGAAAGTATTAGACCTTTTTTACAAAAAGATGGCGGGGATGTAGCTTTTATTTCCTACGAAAAAAAAATAGTAACATTAAAATTGTTGGGTGCGTGTAGTACATGTAGCATAAGTCACCTCACTATGAAAGCTGGTGTGGAGGAAAGTATAAAAAAATTACTTCCCGAAGTATTGTCTGTAGTAGCAGTAGAGTAGTTTTGGCTTTCGTTTATGCAACGAAAATCTTTTCATACATTTTGTATTCACTTTGCAAATACATACAGTATTTGGGTAGTCTTGGGCTCGTTTAGCACCTTCATCTTTTTCAGCCGCGTTTTTCAGTTAACGCCTAATTATTGGGTAGCAATTGCTTTAGCTCTAGCCATATGGATTGTTTACACCTTAGACCACTTGCTCGATGGATATATTTTACAAAACGAGCTCGCTGCAAAACGACATTTTCTTCATTTCAACTACAAGAAACCGTTGGTTTATATTTTACTGATATCACTTGTTATATTAGCCTATCTTTCTGTGCATATTCCTGCGGTGTACTACCCTGCCATAGGTGTACTATTCTTTGCCACAACAATTCATTTTATGATTAATTTTATGGTGAGTTCGCGCATCAAAAAACATTTTTTTTTGAAAGAAGCATTTGTTGCGCTGGTGGTAATGCTTGGCTTTGTGGGTCTTCCCTTGGCTGGAGCTATCCCCTTTAGCTTGCCACAAAATTTTTTTTATTATGCAATTATAGTTTTTACACTCAATGCTTCAAATCTTATGCTTTTTTCGTGGTATGACAGAGATGGAGACCAACAAACTAAAACTCTTTCGATAGCCTCTATTTATGGCTTGCGTACTACAGGTTTATTGGTATATATCAACTTATTATTTTCGTTTGGGTGTAGTGTGGCGCTCTATAGCACTGGTACGCTTCAAACTGCAGCATTTGCCACGTTACTAGCCATGCAGCTAACACTTTGTATTATTTTTTTATTCCCGATTTACTTCAGATCCGAAGAACGTTACAGATTTTATGGAGACCTTATCTACGTTTACCCGCTTGCTGCGTTGCCATTCCTTTAGTATAACACGTACGGCAGCGCGGCTCATATTGGTCTTTTTCTCCTAATACAACTTGACCCCCACTTTTGGTAAACCGATAGGAGTATTGAGCTACATCTCCACAGCACATGCAGATAGCATGTACCTTAGTTACATATTCAGCCATGGCCATCAAGTCTGGCATTCTGCCAAATGGTTTTGCCAAGTAATCCATATCTAGACCAGCAATTACTACACGTTTTCCCATATTAGCGAGCTTATCGCATACTTCCGGCAGTCCCTCATCAAAAAACTGTGCCTCATCTATGCCTACTACTTCTACTTCATCTATCCATTGAAGTATTTCAAGAGAATGATCTACAGGAAAGGAGTCTATAGAATTTGAATCATGCGAAACAACTTTCACATTATCATAGCGGGTTTCCATTTTTGGCTTAAAAATGCGTACATTCAAGTTGGCAATTTTGGCTCGTTTTATGCGACGAATGAGCTCCTCAGTTTTTCCGGAGAACATAGATCCGCAAATCACTTCTATCCATCCTTTGTTATATTTTGGTTCTATAAACATGCCTTATTTTATTTCGAGGTTATTGGTATGTGCTACCAAAGACACATTGAATTGCATTTAATCTACATTAAGACTTCGAATGTACTATTAATCCTATTAATGTCTGAAGAAATGTAGTAATACAGTATAAATACGTTTTCCTTGAGCTGATAATCTCATTTTTCGTAGCGACAAACTCAGGGTTTTAGCAAGCCTGAATCATCATAAAAAAAATCCACCTCTGCAGTATTGTAAAAAAAAATACGGGATTTTACCGATAGTCATTTACCATCGCTAAAATCCCGTATTATTGTCAAAAGAATCAGAGTTTACGACTCTTTTTTATGTTTTTCGGTACTTATTGTACTTAGTTAAGCATAGCTATAAGATCTGCTACCCTGTTGCTGTAGCCAGCTTCATTATCGTACCATCCCATAATTTTCACTACATTACCTTGTACCATGGTAGTTTCAGCATCAAAAATACACGAGTGAGGATTGCCGATGATATCAGAGGAAACCAAGGGATCTTCGCTATACTCTAAAACACCCTTAAGATTTGTTTCTGCAGCTTTTTTGAAAGCAGCATTCACTTCTTCTACCGTAGTATTTTTCTTCAGCGTGACTACAAAATCTGTAGCACTACCTGTAGGGGTAGGAACTCGTAGGGAGTTTCCATTTAGCTTGCCAGCCAAGTGAGGCAGAACTAGGCCTACAGCTTTAGCAGCTCCTGTACTTGTAGGTATAATGTTGAGAGCAGCAGCACGCGCTCTACGAAGGTCGCTATGTGGTGCGTCTAATAATCGCTGGTCACTAGTATAAGAGTGAATCGTAGTCATAAAACCGCTCTCTACACCTAGCAGATCATCTAGTACTTTCACCATAGGTGCTAGACAGTTCGTAGTGCAACTTGCATTAGATATAATAGTTTCTTCTCCGGTAAGTGTATCATCATTTACACCGATCACTACCGTTTTAATATTGCCATCAGCAGGTGCTGATATGATTACTTTTTTAGCGCCTGCTTGCAAGTGTTTGCCTGCAGTTTCTTGGCTTCTAAAAAAACCTGTACTTTCTAGCACTACATCTACTTGTAGCTCTTTCCACGGCAACATTGCCGGGTCACGCTCAGCAGTTGCTGTTATTTTTTTACCATTTACGATAATATAATCATCGGTAAAATCTACAGTTCCATTAAATTTACCTTGCACAGAATCATACTTCAACAAGTGGGCTAGAGTTTTATTGTCTGTGAGGTCATTTATGGCTACTACCTCTACATCAGGTTTTTCAAGAAGACATTTAAATGCGAGTCTTCCTATTCTTCCAAATCCGTTTATGGCTACTTTCATACGTGCTATTGTTTTTTTTGGTTTCTTGTTATAACTTTTTTTACAGGTGCGAAGGTATATTTTTTTATCAAATAACGGCAGCTGTACTAAAGGATAGATAAACGAGGAAATTTCACAAGAAAATTAAAATTTACAAAATAAATAGTTGTGAAATTGAACTTTAATATTTCCTTTGCACTCGCAAAACGAAAAAGAATACAGTGTTCTATTCAAATCGGTTTGCGTAACGTCATCCGAAGGTTTCGGAGCCGGACAGCACATTGGTCAAATTGGCAAATGTGATACGAGCTTACAATTGGCCCGTTCGTCTATCGGCTAGGACGCCAGGTTTTCATCCTGGTAAGAGGGGTTCGATTCCCCTACGGGCTACATTTAAAGGTCGTAACACGCTAATTAACTGGCAGTTACGGCCTTTTTTTATACTCTAGTACAAACATTGGCAACAAACAATTATGCGCCACTTTATTGTCTTATAACCTTGCTATTCTTTGCTCAATACCTCTAAGACAGTTAACTTTTTTTACGTCGTAAAACACTCGTAATCAATAGCTCATTCGGTTAGAGCAACTGACTCATATTAAGTAGGTACCTGGTTCGAGTCCAGGTGGGCACACATATTAAACATTTAAACCGCTATAAATCAGCTGATTGTAGCGGTTTTTTATATTGGGGGAAACAAAAGGGGAAACATTTTTATTTTAGTTTGTTTTATCTGCACCCTCACACTATCACCTCATCTCATCCAGCTGCCATAACGGGTTTTCTATTTCGTCCATAGGGCAGTTACTGCGGTCGTGGGCTTCTTTTGTGGTAACTTCATTCCACAGTAATTTCCAAGCTTACCTCAAAATGTTTCTGCCAAAGTGAGGTCAATGATTCTTTTAACTTGTTGTATTGACCTTATTTGTCAAAGTATTTTCACCAATTTAATGAAAAAACAAAGATAAATCTTCAGGAAATATACATTCGAGATGTCTAAGATACAAAATATATCCATAGCCACATCTATCCTCTTAATTTAGAACATACATAAAATAAAACATACCATGGAAAAAATACTATTCATCTACGGCTTTATTACACTTGGTTTAGAGCTTAATGCGCAAGATGTAATCATCAAGACCAACACTGAAGAAATTGAATGTAAGATAGTAGAAATAGAAGATACCTGAGTAAAATACAAGAACTTCTCGAACTTAGATGGCCCAGTGTATAATATCAATAAAGTTGATATTTTTATGATTAAGTATGAAAATGGGCAAAAGGATGTTTTTGAGAAAACAGCTATTGCAGATAGTCCGAAAGAACCTATTACACCAAGGTGGATGTAGCAGAAACAAACGATAATCTCCCAGAAAGAACGGGTTCAATTCGATTGGGTCTAAGTAGAGGTAATGTATTTAATACTATTCTGGTAACTCGATGGTACTGCACACTAAAATAATACTTCTACTATCGAAATAAATACTCTTTTTTAATGCCAAAAAGCGTTGGTCTTCTTCTTTAACATTATCCCCTTTTAATGTAATAAGTGAAAATATTGACGGTTTAGAATTTAATGGCCAAATCTTTTTTGGTAATTCGATGAGCAAGCAAAAGGATTGGCTCTTCTAAGTGAGTGTTATGTTCACTACGCTTTTAGTAAGAAATCGTCCTTTTACTCAGGTATCGGCGTGGATTTATTACTGGAAATAGGACACTAACTGAGAGTACTACCAGCTACTCAGATGACGGAGAGAATATTCAATACATCGTTACATTTAACTTTAGTTGGAGCTGAGTATTACATCACGAAAAACTTTGGGGTTTATTCTCAGTTAGGCTTCGGTAGAAAAGGTATTTTAAATGGGGGTATACAATTTCAGTTCTAAAGTTTCTTAACATTAACCAATAACTAATTAATTTTTGCACTAGCTCGTTGTTATTTATAACTTATGCCAACTAAAACATCTAATTATCATTTCATAAATAGACATCAAATTAGTCATGGGAAGAAAGCTGAAAGCACGAATTACGGCCAATTAAAATTATATGTTGGTAAGAGGCATTTAAAACAAAAATAAAAAGGGATTATATTTTCGAAAACAGGGTTTTTGTTTTCGAGTATCAAATAAATTAAACAAATTATATATAAACATGAAAAACAAAAATATTTTTTCGCAATTTTTTACTAGGATTAACGGTTGCATTTAGTGGTTGTAAAAAAGATGACCCAATCCCAACTCCCACAACAGGTGGTTTAGTCATTAAGGTTCAATTAGCTGGTTCTACTGACTATCAAAAAGGAGTAGATGTTGGGCTTTTTACGTCGCTTGAAAATTTAGATAATTCAGTTTATCTTCAAGATAAAGTTACCGATGCTAATGGACAAGTAAATTTTGGTCAATTAAATCCCGGTAATTATTACTTTGACGGTTATACTGAAATAGGAAGTGATGATTATTACGCTCAGGGACAGGTTCAAATTGTTGCAGGTACAGATTTAGAACTTACGTTAATAATAACACCAGACCCAGATGATGTTAGAGATGCATCAGTAGGCACCTATTCGAACGGTAAAATAACTATTTATAGTTTTTCATTTGATGAAATAACAACTATTAGTCAGCCATTCGAAGTTTTTAAAGGGTGAGCAATTCCACCATATTTATAGAGTATATATGGGGGATTTTATGATGGTGAAATTTTGAAGGTGAAAAATTATCGAATCCAAAGATGGTTTTCTTTTGATATTGTAGATGATTCTTTTGTTGGATTTGTTAGTGAATATGAAGGTTTTCAACCTATGATTATGATGGTTCATCATATAGTGGTGCTTTTAAAAGCAGTCTGGCAAGCTCTAACACAGCGAGTTTAATACATTTTTGAATTTATCTACCGGAAGTTATTGGGAAATATGTAGGTTCAAAAGACTAACTTTCTTTTCATTATAATAAAACTGAAAAATCATTAAAAATATTGTAGTGATTCGCAACAGTTTTTAAAAAAACAACATATTTTCATAAAGAGAACCGAAAGTCTTTTAACTATCAGAGTAGGGAACAATTTATAAATGAAAAATAAGTTTAATTTAAAGTGCAGTTTTGATGACGGCAATAATTCTAAGCTCTTGTGGTGACGACGATTCTGTCGAACCCAATAAAACTAACGAAGTAACCATCGGTACACAAGTATGGATGACTAAAAACCTGAATGTAGATACCTTCCGAAATGGGGACCCCATACCTGAAGCAAAAACAGATGAAGAATGGAAAAAAGCAAGAGACAATAAAGAACCAGCATGGTGTTATTACGACAATGACCCAGCGAATGGAGCGAAATACGGCAAGCTATACAATTGGTATGCTGTGAATGACACTAGAGGATTAGCGCCCGAAGGTTGGAAAGTACCATCTGATGAGGATTGGAGTCGTTTGACAGACTTTTTAGGTGGAGACAGTATAGCAGGAATAAAAATGAAATCTACGGACTTTTGGGTTAGTATTAATGGCGAATCGGACAATGGAACTAACGAAAGTGGTTTCTCAGCTCTTCCGGGCGGCTACCGCCCAACCAATGGCACGTTCAACTTTCGCCGGTCGGACGGCGTCTGGTGGTCCTTGTCAGTGCCCAGCAATATTATTCACCAGGGCCGCTACTGTGAGCAGCAGCTCAGACAGGCGTAGGCGCTTACAGCGTCAATAAGGCCTTCGGCTTTTCTGTCCGTTGTATCAAGGATTGATTTATCTGACTATTTGATAAAATTGGTTAATAACAAAATTCCCTAATCGAATCATAAGCTTTTTCATACCCAAGCCCACCGGCTTTAGATAAATCTAAACATCCGCTGTTTTGGCCTAATTTAAGTTTAGCAACTCCTCTATTGAAGAAAGCCCTTGCACTTTTAGGGTCAAGCGCTATAGTTTATTATAATCAGCTATAACTTCCGAGGAGTCTTCTAAGATGGCTCTTAAATACCTTCAGAGTAAATATCTGTTTTGCTTTCTAGGTTGTTGTTGGAATTGTATTGCCTGTAGGGGCTAACATATACTTATTCTAATTAGGATTATTTAACTGTTCTTGCCAATAAATGCTATATTGATAGTTGTTTTTAGTAAAATAAGGTTAAATAAGATACTAAATCAATAAAAGGCTGAACCGACCCCATCCCGACCCCTATATTGGAATTAATAAAGTTTTAAATTCGACAAGGTAACGCCCAATAATTAAACACCCTTTCTTTAAATAGAGGTGTCACTACTCATAAAAAATCTGTTCCTAATATTATAACAACTTAAGGCATTTTTATCCCGATAAAAACCGTTGCCCTAAAACAACATTATATGAATTACTAGGCGCAAAAAGCCCCGCTGAACGGGGCATTGAGTAGAAATATGTAGCATATGAAGAGCTATTACTATCTTAATGAAGAACTACACGCTGGGTGTAGTTAGTACCATTGTAGTTAAAGCAAAACGTAAACACCTGGCTTGCAATGATTAACATCTAGTTTGCTGCCGCTACCTTCTGCCAACACGGCCTTGCATGTCAATTAAAACCATAGACTGCACATGGTCTTGCTAGAAACGTTTAAAAACCATTGGCAGGATTTGGATATAATTTGATAGTCTCTGGCAATACCGCAGTAACAGTGGCATTACTTCCATTACCCATTAGGGTTATGTTATCGTATCTATTATTTCCATTATCCGTATCATTATTTCCGTCCCAAGTTATTCTAATTTTAAAGTTTCCATTGTCATTCACCGCAGGTATATTAGAAAAGTCGAAGCTAAACACTTGCCATTCTTCTGCGCCAATCACTTCTTGTGAATTATCGGCCAAGCTTGTGGCAATAAAGGTAGTGCCATCAATGCTATATTCAATAAAGCCATTCAGCTGCATACCACGCTTCCAGAGCGTTGAACTGCGTAAGCAAACACGATGTCCGCTTAGCCCATTCGTAGGCATATCAAAAACCAGCGACCTTCCGATAGCAGGGTTACGCACCTTGCAGACCCACCTGCAATTGTTGCTGGCTGGATATGAGTACTGTTCCAGAGCTAAAACGGTCAATATCACGTTGTCCTTCCTTTCTGCTTGCGGGCTCTGTATAGGTTAATTTAGCCTTTACATTTTGTAAAATATTAAAATCAGCATCAATTTGTGTAACATCGGCAGGAGGATCAAAATCATTAAAATGCCAGTAGTATAATAAATCAGCAGTTGGGGCGGGCAAAACAGTTACCACACAAGAATCTGTGTATCCACCATCTACAGAAACTGCATATTACTACAAGTACCTTCTGAAACAGCAGTTACAAGCCCCCTATGCTTACAGATGCAATTGCTACGTCAGAACTTGACCAAACAACATCCTTATTTACCGCATGCAGGGCTAATTGTTGCTACTAATTGCGTTGTTTCTTGAATGAACAAGATACTTAGTTTGGGATCGACAGTAATCCGAAGTCACTTTGCCAGACAAATCTGGGGCTATTGCTTCCTGAGTAAAATTGTCTATACGGTTGTTTCAGCCAAACCGCCACCACTTGACCAAACCTAATTTTAATCTTTAAATCCGGGTTGTTATTAGCGGCTTGTACTGCTCTTAAATCAATCATCACAACTTGTTGTCCGGTTCTTGTATTAATTTCAAAGGTATCATAAGCCACATAATTTATCCCATCTGTGCTATATTCAACAAATTGCAAATACGCACCAGAACCCGAGCGCACAGTTGCATATTGAACCACTATATTTTCTTTGTTTACCGAAGGAACACTCAAAACAAGGGCACCAAAAACAGGATTATTAAATCTCAAATGAGTTCCTGCATCTGCGCCTAATCTTGCGTTTAAATTTGAGCTAAATCAGCGTTTGTACCGCCATCAAATATTATTTCAGCATTTCCTCCTTCAAATTGAAGGGTATCAAGTTGCGCTCCACAAACCTTGTAAAACTAGGGGCTACAAGGCTTGCATAAGAAGAAATATCGTTAAAATTCCAGTAATGCAACAACGAAACCAATTCATCGCCTTCAGCGCAAAATTATCAAACCTATTATTGCCTACCAATCCACCTTGTCCTTGCTCAAAACCCAACGCTCAGTGCAAAATTTTCATTGTCTGCCACATCTGCCAATCCAGTAAAATTCAATATTTTAAGTGCAGGACCAGCATCACTTGGGAAAATTGAATCAAACAACATAAAATTAATGCTATCTGTAGTATAAGACCAATATTGTGTTCCCGCACCAGAACCAGAACGTCTTGTTGCAAAACTTACCACTATATTGGTATAATTAGTGGTTGGCATTTTAAAAACTAAACTCGCGCCAATTGGGTCGTTTAACCTTAGATGCGAACCTGCAATTGCTCCATTTTTGCTGTTAAGGTTCTCCAAATCAAGAACCTTGCCCTGTACCCACAACCATCACATCATACCACCCTGATTGTGTATGATTTCTGCACCTGTTATCTCCGAAAACTCGGCGTTAACATTTCTTGAATGGTGGCATTATCATTAAAATCCCAATAATGCACCAATTGTTGCGAATGTGCAACAGAACCCATAACCAGGGTTAAAATACCTGTAAATTTTTTCATTTTTTATTCTTTCAATTTTGTTTGAAACAATATTCACCCAAGCATGTTAATCTTGTTTTAACTTGTGGTTACTATTATGTTGGTATTTGCATGAACTTAGTATCAGGCTTAAATTTGCTAATGATATTAATGTTTGCTATTTCATATAAACAGAGAGCCGGATTATATAGAAAACTACATGTTTTAAGAAATAGATTGTGGCTTTTACAATACCGAGTCATCGCTTTTCAAAATTGAGCTTTGCGTTACTTACGCTGATAAAAATACAACTTAGGCCATACTACTCCTGACTTTTCGCGGTGTTAAAATAACCATTACCATCTAGAGTGCAAGCAAATATTTCGCCTTATGGTTCTACCAGTATGGCAATTTTGCGGGATTTTTGCGTAACGCATCGTAACACCGATTCGCCTATGGAACGTTTCCAATAATAAATAATACGGTCTGTTTTTACGGCAATTTGAGTTCCGTCAAAACTAATATCGCCTAGCAAGTACACGGCTAAAGGGAATTGGCAATTTTAGTAAGCGCTCTTTCACTATCATTTTGACTAAATAAATCGGCACTTTTGTTACCTGTAGCAAGTTGTTATAGTGCTCTTTGAATCCTAAATTTTTCAAAAGTTAAAGAGAAGTAATGATGAAGAAGTTACCAACTCTCGGACTTCGTCACATTCACGACCAGCAACTTTTATCTTTAAAATGTTGTCTATAGTGTTTTAACTCTCTTTCTCTCTATATCGGTTGGTTACAGGAGTATAAAAACTCATCATTTTTTACCTTTCTCTTTGCTTTGTGGAGGTTTTTTATTTTGCATTAGGAGTTAATCTCATTGGTCCACAACTACTATTTTAAATAAGGTAGTGTAGTGAAGTTTACCTGCTCGGTTTAATGGGTTCCACTCACAGTGGCACGACGTATGCGCCACTGCTGGTTTGTTGCGCAAGTACTTTTCCGTCACTTATTATTTTAGCTTGAAGTCGCTGTCCCACTATTCGTGTTATTTTGAGGTGACATGTATAACCAGCGAGTACTGCTTTGGTTCCAGGTGTAGGGCCCAACCGCTGCCCACATTGGAATATTGGACAGTACTGCTGGGAGCACCTTTCTGCACGTAATGTTGTAATTGCCTGCCGTGCCACTCACTTCGTATTTATAAGAAGATTGCATAGATTCTACGGAACAAACCCGCGAGAACCACAAAAAATAAACAGATTACAAGAAGAAAGATGGTGTTTTGTTTCATAATCACATTTTTGCTTTGCTACTTCAAGTAAATTATACAAAGTGGCTAGGTCTTCAGTTTCAAGCCAAACATAACTTTGCTGTCATATTTCTCTACCAAATAGCAAGACCAAGCACCCTATTTGGTAAAGCATCCCGCTTCAAAACCTCCACGACTTCGATAATACACTTCGGTAGTTAGTAGGGACTGAGACTAAACTTTTTCTTGAATCAACTTGATTGATTTCATAAGTCCTTCAATTTCGTCAACATCAAGAATAGCCACTTTGGAATCGGTAGCATAACTAGAAACAACATCTAGTTGAAATTTAAGGCACTCTTCTTAACATTGGAAATTAAATCTGTAAAATATAAAACTTGAACTGACTTTTTAAGAGTTCCATCTCAATGAATTCTTTTGAATTAACGTGCCAGGAAGTTGCAGAAAATGCTTCAGCGTTGCTTTGCTCCTTTTCTTTTACTGCAGTTTGTGTTTGTACTCAGATATGGCACATATATGCCAACCATGCACATGATTAATGTCTTTCTTTTTTTCATTTTAGGGATTTTTCTCATTTCTAGCACAGAAGGAAACCAGATGTTTCTGCCAAGTGAGGTCAATGATTCTTTTAACTTGTTTGTATTGACTTTATTTGTCTCAATTCTTTTCCACATGTTCAATCAAAATAGAATATACAGACTTTTTCAGCTTATAAATTACCTAAAATCACGTCCCGCTAAATCTATTCAGAGTATTATAAATTACTTGAATACCTCAGAAAGAACAGTGTATCGCTATGTGGAGTTGTTGAAAGACCTAGGATTTAGCGTTGAAAAGAGATACACATAACAAACTTTTTATTACCGGAGCCGATGAAGTAGACCGAATACCCTTTACCCCACAAGAAGCAGATTACCTCAATAAACTCGTTAGGAGCGCGGGCAAGAGTAGCAAACTCGCCCAAAGTATATTGAACAAGGTAAGGCAGTCCAGTGAGCTAGAGGTGGCTGCTGAAAGCGTATTTAAAGCACACCTTGCACAACACGTAGAAAAAATAGCTGTAGCAATTGTAGAAGGAAAACAACTCTTGATAAAAGGGATACAGCTCGGCCAATAGCCAGAGCATTACTGACCGTCTAGTAGAGCCCGTATGCTTTACCGATAACTACGACTCGGTAAGCGCATTTGAGGTGAGCACACAGCTAAATAAGTACTTTACTGTTGAACGAATGTCTGGTGTGGAAGTACTGGACACTCCCATGGCACACGAAGCATTGCATGAATTTCTATAAGCCGGATGTTTTTGGATTTCAGGGGGATAACATGGTAAAGCAAATAGAACTGCGCTTGTCTATGCGTGCCTACTTGGTACTAAAAGAAGAATACCCTATGAGTACGCTATTTATAAAGGAGAAGCCAATGCGAATACCTATATCTTTAAAACCCAGGTACCAAAGCTTTAAAGCACCCGGACGCTTTGTGATGGGCTTTGTGCATGAAATTGAGGTATTAGGTTCTCCCGAGTTTATAGCCTATATGGAGCAATTGGTGAAGGAGAAATCGTGAGTGATTTTAGGGAGTAGGAACTGTTATACTGTTTTGCGAAATCCGAATTTCATTTTTAATATCTCGTTAATTTGAGATATAAGAGCCAAACGTGTGGAATCAAATAAACTATCTAGGCGCATAGTGCTATCGAGCGGCTGGGTGAGTAATTCCTGTTTAAAATAGGTAACTGAAACGCTTTTATATGAATGCCCTCGCCGCCGGCTAAGTCGTCCTTAATGACTAGCTCGGCCACTTTTTTGTTGGTATTGAGTAACGGTATTGGGATAAAAGAACAATTTCTTTACCTTGAATCTTACGGCATACGCTAACATTTGATATAGTCATTTTTGTGAAATGCCTTTCTTTGGGTCATGTTCATCCGAATAAACAATCTTGTATTTTAGTCCGCTATAAGATTAGTTCCCTGTTGTTAGAAAAAGGTCCGGCTTTAGGTTGAACGCCTTTGATTCATCCAAATAAATGTCGCCCGTTGTGATTTTGCCGTAATATCTTTTAATTCCCTATCTATAAAACCAAATATAAAATCTTCAAACACATACTCCATAGGCAATAGAAAAGCAAAGAGTTTTAGGTTGTTTTTGGTGGTCAATAGATACTGTTATTTAAAATAAGTGACAGTAACTGAACAGTTTCAAATTCGCCAAACATCGGATTGAATGAAATTCTAGCACATTGTTCAGCAGTTGCTCGAACATCGAAACCTCGTCAAGAATAAACAATATATCCCTTAGATTCTTTTTTGATTCAGCACTGGCTGTAACGTTAAAAAAGTAAGTTAGTTACATATTTTATTATGCGATTAAACTCATTGTCAAATACAAACGCATCATATGTACAATTTAACATATGCCATCTAATTTTTACTGAGATTATCAGTGATATACTGTTTATATTTCAAACGTCCTTTATAAAGACAATTCTTTATTTATCTCCTCGTATTGCTGATAAATTGAGTTATTTAAGAGTTCCCGAGTGTACTTGGCAAAAAGATAAATAAGTACCCTAAAAAATCATTTTTGTTGCTCCCTAATGAGGTTTGATAATTGGGGAACTTTATTTTCTACAATAGCTTAAATCCACCAAAGGATGTGATTTTGAATCTGCCCCACTTCACCAGAGTAATCTTTCTCTCGCCATCGTAAAATATTTTGGGAAGTAAATTGATATTCTTACCCTCAAAATGTATAGCACCTACATACTTATTTGATTTAATTCATTGTTTTTATGAATAAAACTGGAATAAACCGTTGCGACTCAATTTTATCATCATTTGTATCGCTGTAAAAAGAGTTTCTCTCTACTATTCCAAATATCGTCTAAGAAAACCTCTAAATTGTCCTAGAGAATCTTTCAACACTTACTTTATTTTGATATTCGAATAGGTTAATCATACTATTCGATTCTAAGAGGCCACGAGTTGTCTATTGTTTTGAGACCTGCATAGTTCAGAATTTGACTTCCTTCTCATCATTCATATAATACTCTTAAAAGAAGAGGTATTACCTTTTATTCATACGCTGTTCAAGCGTAGTGCTTTCATCCATAAAATAAGCATGACCGATTTGAAAATCGTGACCTTTGTTTCTATTATTTTAGTGTGTTCAATTGCTCTTAATACCTTAGCATTAGGTATTTCTCTCCCATCTATTTTATATTTAGGATACATGGGCTCAAACTCAAATCGTCTTCGAAGCGCTATATCCAAGAGTGCAATAGACTTGTCAGCGGTGTTCATTGTGCCGGATTATATACAAGTTTGAAGGTACCGCAAATTTATCGCCGGAAGGTAATTTTACCTCCAATGGAATAGAGGCTACGACCTTTTTGTCCGGCTCTATAAGGGTAATAAGCTCCCAAAACACGCGAAATATTTAGCTCTATTTATCTCATCTATTATTATGACGTACTTTTATCGTGTTGGTTGTCAATCTTATTTGGCAGATTAATCACATCACCCTTGCTATCGTCTCTTCAACGCTTGACTAATTTTTTTCGAAGATATTGGTAAAATGTCCCGTGGATAAGAAAACTCAGATAATTCTCAGCCGATATTCTTCATCCACTTGCCAATATAATTCTATTTTTTTTCAGGTAAATAGTCAAGGATATGAGTGTAGGCCTGAAGTAATAGGTAGCATGTTGTTTGCTAACCCTGATATATTTTCAAGAGTCTTGATATCTTTCTTTTTCACATCGCTAGCAAAAATTCTGTCAAATCACTAATTCATAGTAAAATCTGATGTTTTAGAAGTCCACGCATCCCCGTTGTATCTAAACCCATCTGCATCTACTCCAGTTATAGATACTTTATCATTTAATGGCTGCACTACTTATTACCACCTTTTACAAAAATCAATGAATTGACTTAATGCAACTGAAAATTCTCAATTCATTTTTTTCTAGCGCACTCTTAAATTCATTTTGATGTTATTCTGTTGAAATTTCTCTTTTACTGCTAGTATTTATTAATCCTTATTAGGTATTTTTCATTGTATGACGTTTTCAAATTCTTCTAGCTCTATATATCTTGCAAGAAGCTTCTGAGCCCGGAGAATTTCTTTGCAGTTATTGTCAAGTTTAGATGCTATCTCGCCTAAATGAATATTAGATTTTTGAGCTCATCTGAAATTATTTCAGGATTGACATATTCACAATATTGAGGCACTACGCTCTCCTCATTTTTGGCTTATTCTTTCAATTAAATCAGTATCGCCTTTAGTCCATCAGCTATTCTTTTAAATACGCCATCTATTTTCTTAAAGGTAAGCTGTCCCTCGTTTTCAGTATTGGGATTAAACCTTGAATAAAACTGTAACTGTAGTTTTGATGAAATGTAATAAACTCAATCCTGTCGCGAAGATTCGCTTTAAAAATGGCAAGGGCTTCGCTGAAGATGCTATGGTTCTATTTTCAATTATTTCAGCTGCACCATAATCGAATGGTACGTCTTACCAGCTAGGGGCCGTAAAGTATGGTATTTAGCGGGGATACTTTTGCCAGCCATTAGGAGTTTTAGGTTTTTTCTTCAATAGTATTATCTTCTATACCAAGGAGTTTCACGAGGCGTGTGACGTATGATGGGTATTTAGTAATGTCAGTTAACAAGTTCTCAGAACAATTTCACCGTCGTTATCAACTAAATGCCATTGTTTTCCAATCTACTTTACGACACTTTTGATAGGTATCACGATTTCACACCATAAAAATAGTCACAGACGTAACTATCCCATAGCCTAAATATTCTTTGCCTTCCTTTAAGTGATAACTATATCACCAATAGAAATTACATCTCTGAATTCAAAATTAGCCAGTGAATTAGATGGATTTTGTTTGTAATTGTATTTTGACTTTAGCTCATTTTTGATACTCTCGCGGTCTGTGAGCAGATTTAATACCTATAGCGTCCCAAACCTGCCCATAATTCCCTGGAGGCATAAAATTCATCCCATTTGTTGCATCTTCGCCAGGGGCATAGAGCCAATATTTAGTCATGTTTTTAAGGATTTCTTTAGTTCTTCGCCATTGTAAAACCCAAATAAAAGTACCCGTTTTTTCATAAGACCAGTTTTTCATTGCTGGTGAGGTATCTAGTGCTTTCTTACAAGCATAATTAACCTGTATGAATTTTCTGAGGTAAGTTCTATACCTTCTAATTTAAGTTCATTTGCACATTTAAGTAAAACATCCGGATGACCCGATAGTTAAAAAATTATCAGGATAATACATCGTCAAAATCTTTTGAATAACCATATTCAGCCATAGGAATGTCAAGCGCACGAATCTTATCTATTTACCATTTTGTATAATTGAGCGCTGCGATGATGTTTCCTTGAAATAAGTGTTTTAAAAACACCTGCGCCTCTTGTTGCTCAAGAAGTGTTTTGTTTTTTCCATATCCTATGGCATAGCACTGGCACTATCTGTTTTGGTTTTGTAAATGCCGAATTTAGAAGCATTGCCACCTCCTATTCCAAAAACCTATTTTCTTTAAACTCCAACCAATAACAAAAAAACTATTCTCATCTGTACCTTTGTGCATATCGATCTATAGATAAATGACCTAACTGCGCTAAAGGAAATTTCTCGATAAAGGATAAACGATGACTTCGCGTTCTTGCAGTTCATCTTGTGGCAGCTCATATACCAGCGCTTTTTCATTTAATTTTTCATACTCATTCCCTATTTATGAATTTATTTTTAATTAACCTTCACTTGCCCATTCATCAACATTGGCAATAGCCAATCTCGCAGGTTGGTGAGTTTTTGATTTTCGATTTCATTAATTACTTTCTTCGAAAATAGTGGTGCTATTATATTTTCTAGATTAAGAGTAAATTGAATTGGTGGTATTGCAATCCTGCTTTGCTTTAAATGCTCTTGTGTAATATGTCCCATTGTCGTTTTACGATTTTCAGCCATCATTTTAAAATGCTGTAAATAATTTAGTAATTGATAGAAGTAAAAGATTTTGGATACCATTTGGCGACCTTAAATATATGTTGATTTAATGCACCTTTTCCACCAGTCCATATTTTTACGTCTAAAGACGCTGACCAAGAGAATAAAACATTCCATTTTCTTCAATAATTGCTTTCGCAGGAATGTCAGTTCTTACTAACTCTGTGTTAGAAGAAAAACCTTCGTTCATTTCTCGAATCTTAATAACCCTCAAAAAACCCTGCTCCATTTGGTCGGAATTTCTGACAAGGCAATCCATTTTCATAATTTGCAATATCTAACAATGTTCCAATTTCTTCCCACCCCTCAGGAATCTCTCGCTTCTAACTCATCATTCCAACCCATTTTGCCACCACTGGTTTTGTAAGGCTTGCCATTTTTATCAGGGGAAATCAAACTGCACAAACCAATAATCGTATAGCGCTTTGCCATCGCTTCAACTCGGCATTGATGCGATTGTTGAGTCTGATTTTGGAGTCTAAGGCGGAAAGGACGGAAGCGATTTTTTGTTGGGTTGGTAAATTTGGATAGTTTATTGAACTAACTTTAATCTATTTATTGGTAATTGTGGTTGGGCTGAACCACCCCAAACCTTTTATTATACTGAGATACCTCTACTTGAGAGTAAATAATATAGATAAAGGGATTTAACTCTTCAGGATTACACCTTATAAAAGCAAGTTGTGCATTTATGTTACATTCACCAATGTTGTGTCTTTGAAGAAGCCAACTTTGCCAATTCCGTTGGGCTCCTGAACAACTATGAGAATATCATTTAATTTTAATTGACCTTTTTTAAGAATTTTAAATGTAAATCTTCACTTACAAATTTTATCCCTTCATAATTGAAAATTCTACCTCTGAAGTCTGTAGCTGAAATAAATGGTATTCCAGAATCCAAGAAAAGTTCCTTATCTGGATAAATTTCACCATAATTTCCGTCATTAATATAGACATTTAAAACTTCCAAGTAATTTAGTTTCCATACTTCAATCCATTTAATTGTTTCTGAATTTCATTTTCTAAGATTTTCGATTCGGCAAAAAGACTGTCTAAATTGATTGAAAGGCTTTCATTTTAGCATCAAATTCAGCTGCTGTTATGTCGGTATATTCTATCTTTACCTCAAAATATTGCCCTGCACTAAAGCTGTAATTTTTATCTTTTATTTGCTCGTAGCTAACTACTACCGTAAAATCTTCAACAGCCTGTGATTGTTAAAGGTGTTGATGATGCTGTTCTTCAGAGAAAGTAATGTTTTTTGATTTTTACCTTCCTTAACGGTTGTACTCTAATTTAGAGGCATCCATTAGTACAATGTCGCCTTTGGTATTGGCTTTATCCAAAAACAAAGGATACGTTTGTACCCGTAGTAGCAAAAAGATATTACTCGGCATACTGACTACACCTGCTAGCATTTTATCTTCTACCATCTTTTGACGTGTATGCGTTTTTCTATACCGCTCTGTGCTGTGATGAACCCTGTAGGCACTACCACGGCCGCTTTGCCTCGTTTGCTATGCGTATGCATGATGCTGTATAAATAGCGGATAGATGGCCATTTTGTCCTTAGATTTTGGCGGCACATTTGGTATGCCTGCAAAGAAACGGTCCGTATTGGCTTTGCTTGCTGATCTGTACTGTAGTCGCTAAAACGAGTTTAAACGGAGGATTACTCACGATGTAGTCAAACTTGTAAGCGTGCCGTCGTCTCGCGGTGATAGGCTCATAGCGTTCTGTACTATATTGGGTATACTGTGTAATGAGGTTATTTAGTAACAGGTTTAGTCGGAAGAATTAGAACTCTTCTGGTATATCTTGACTGTAGAGTGCATTTACTTTCGCTCTTATTGCATGTGCTAGACTCATGAGCAGTGTTCCTGAGCCTGCACTAGGGTCGTAGCACGTCACGTTACTACTTCTGCCCCGCTGGTACAAGACAAGCCGCCATTATGCGAGCTACGGCGTGTGGTGTATATTCGGGCAAAGCACTTGCCCCCGCTATCATTGTTATAGTCCGACATCAGATACTCAAATATTGTCGCAAAAGAAGTCGTACTTCGGTAAAAGTCTCCTCAAAACTAAGTTGACCAGTTTATTGATTATGGCTTTTGCAAAGGCATCTTCTTAATTCGTCACATATTTAGTCACTCCTTCAAAGAGTATAACCTACTACCTTCATCTGTGATTGCGGAGAATACATCCGTATTCATCTTTTAGCGATTTCTATGAGCGTATCGTCCAGCAGTTTGGCAAACTCATTTTCGTTTTGTTGGTGATAGAGGGTGTCTATGAAGTGCTCGGGCCAGCTTTAGAGTGGCTGTTCCTTCTGTTTACCCATAGTAAGCATAGCGTAGTCATCTGTGCTATACCTTTTCAGGGTCTTCGTCCCCATCAATGGATAATTTGGGCTCCAGTAGCTTTACTTCGTAAGCGAACTTATCATTGAGAAACTTGTATAGGAATATCTGCGTGATGATTTTAAACTCGTTGCCATCATTGCCTAGCGTCCGTAGGCTGCACATACGCTTCTGAGGTCGTCTATCAGTGCTTTCGGTTTGTGATATAAAGTGTCGATCTTTTGTCATTAGGCTGTTCTACCGTGGTATTCGTTCATATATTCTTTTACCACTAGGTGGTTTATCTCTTGCATTTCGGGGAGGCTTAGGCTAAGCCCATCGGTTTGCCTTACTTGTTGGGCTATCAGTCTGCCTATCATCTTGTTTACAAAGCTGTTATCCAGCATTTTAGAATTTTACCTATCAGTAATCTCTGCTTCTTCTCTTAGTTTATTGAGCACACCAAAATGAGTTGCTCTTTACCGTTCAGTAGCTCACGCTCCATCATACGCTTATGCAGTCGAGCATACCTGGCATCGTACCCTCGTACTTCTCATTGAGCAGCTTTATTCTCTCGCTCCAGTTCCTTAGCTCTGGCATAGATACTGTCTAGGGATAGTATGGTTTCATATTTTCTTGGTCACCTCACTCAGTTTTTTCTTTTGGAAGAGGCGTTCCAGTTCTGACTTTAGGCTAATGAATACCGGACTTAGAAATAAAATTGCCACCGAGCATTTCGCGTGTTCTACGGAGTGCATCTGAGGTTCTGCCAGCTGCATTTCCTCTTCTTTCACCTTGGTAAAGCAAAAACACTTCTCCAGAGCTACGTTTAGTATATTCTCAGAGTTATTGGCAATTTCTCAGGTTCCTCCTTCGCATTTATCAAGTTAAGGCGATCTTGTGCTACCTCTACTCAATATGCCTAGTTTTTTAAAGTCTAGTTTCTAATAAATCATAATTGCCCGATAGGCGAATGAGGTTATATAGGCTCTTCGCTTCATTGAGTGCTTTGGTAAGTTGCAGCATAGTTTTACGGTCGCCTATTTCGGCTACTTGATTACTAAATATCCCGCATTGGCCGTATCAAATTTTGAATAAGGTACTGGATTCTCGGCCTATTTTGGTGTTAACTTCTGACTCAGGGAAAAGGTTGGAGTAGCTTCCATCTCGTCACCCAGTTCATTTGGAGTTCGTCGAAGTAATCTTTGTTGGTCTTATCAAATTCTTTAGTAATATCTGCAAAGTCTACCACATAGCCAAAGCGGTGGTTTTTGTAGGTTCTGTTTACACGAGTAAGAGCTTGCAGTAGGTTGTGGGCTTTATAACACGGCCTATGTACAGTTTTTTGAGTCGCTTCGCATCAAAACCTGTGAGAAGCATATTGTATACAAAAGAGGATGTCTATTTGGCCATCTTTGAATTTTGAACCCACTTCGCTCTGTCATCTTTTGTTCCGACACCATCCAAAATAATAGCTGAGGAGTTTACCTTTACGCTCTGTTGCTTTTGACTACCATAGCTAGATTAGGCCTGCTGCCATAGATATAACATTTGGTCCGTTAAGCATCGCAGAAGTTTCCTTATTGGCATACTTTGCCTTGAAAATGGTCTGCATTTCCTTAGCCTGTTCAGAGCTATTTCCAAATCACCATACCACTGATAGTCTCATCTCCCAATGAGATACGGCCATCTTCTAGGTTTTTGACTATATAGTCGAGCATTGGCTCCACAAACCGTGTGTGGAGTAGATGTACTTGCGGTCGGCACGCCTTGTTTTTTATTTGTAGCCCGCTAAAATCTTGTTGATAGATACCTTGTAGAATGTTTCTAGCTTCCTCAATGAATGAGGCGCGAAGCGTATAGTTGTCTGCTATACTTGGTTGTAATAGTACTTGTGTATGTAGCCACCAAAGAGCATTTTGGAGTTGACATCCGTACCTAGAAGGGGAGTTCTGTGAGTCCTATTTTTATAGAATTAGGGTCAGACTCTCTCAGGTTAGCCAGAAAACTACCTTTGGGATTGTAGCTACGGTGTACTTCGTCTAGAAAGTAAATCCGCTGTATGCCCAGGTTGTAATCTGTAGGAGCAGCTACACGGTCATCATTCTGAAATTGTGTATGTTGGACTACAGTAATTTCAGCCTCGCCTTTATCATTTTCTATGGCTTTATTGCTCTTATGGTAGTAGCAAATTCAGACTCGACTGCACATTATGCACTACAAGGTCTCGCTCTAAACTCTTTTCCAGCTTGTATCAATAAGTCTAGCCTATCTACGATGAAATAGAATTTTGGTATTATTCCTTTGGACTCTGAAATAGTTAGTGAGGTGTTTACATTGTGGGTTAGGGGCCATGCAGTTTTCTCCACTTCCTTGGGTATGCCAGACGATTCCTTTGCGGATACCATCATCTAGTTTGGCCTTTATTGCCTTTGTAGCAAAGATTTGCGGATACCGCATCAGGTGTTTTTGTAATCCTGCTTTTTACGTAAGCTACTGCATATTGCAGAGAAAGCTAACCGATCTCTAATAAATAAGGAAGTACAGATTCTATTGGTAGGTGTGGAGGGTTGGTTATTTATACGGTATCTCTGCTAGAACCTTTAATGGTTAAGAGGTTATGTCTGAATATAATCTTCTGTATCAGAATCTAGTTGCAACAAATGGATTCATCAAACTCTCTCTCCTCACGAAAATATTGAATACGGGGCTTGCCATAAGAGGGAGCAGCGTAGAAAGCACCTTGCAGTTGCGTATGTGAGTCATTGTCACCCATATTGTTGAGAATGCCATGATTTGAGTGATGTTGATGAATTTTAGAAACTTCTTATTGGTATTTCGCCTCTCCATACGTTTGTGTTCTCAGCTTGTATACCGTCAAGGCTATGCGGTTTTTTGACTTCTATGAAGGAAAGAGGCATCCCATTGATAAGCAGGATTATATCTAAGGAAACTCTTTCATCATCCTTTTGTATGTAAGCTCCGTAACAACATTGAATGTATTGTTATCAAAATTGTCAAAGTCTATAAGTCTGTTACCGCTTTGGTCTACCAGTCTTTTTGTAAAACGCCTTGCCTAAATCTTCATTGTCTAGCATCAGTGTTATTTCGCTTAGCAGTCTTGCGGCATCGTCTCGGTCTACGTCTTCATTTATCTTGCAGATACTATCGATAAAAATGTCTGTAAAGATGTTCAAAGTCATCATCCCATTTAGCCTTCTCAAGGACATGTAGGTATATCCTATCTCGTGGAAGTGAAGAAGGGTAGGGATTTTAACACGTGAGTCTTCGTTAAAGGTCATTTAGTTTGTTTGATATACGTTTGTTATGCCACATGCATAATCGGTTCCTCGCTTTCTTAATTCTTTTTTCAAATTTTGTGGACTCAAATTTTTTCAAATTTAAACAAGTTTGGCAGTTCGGAAATTAACTTGCTGTATTTGTACATTTATCAAAGAAATATTCTGCCAAATACAGTCAAACTATGTAAACGTATATGAACGGTGCAAATAGAATTTATATTATTCTATCCCCCTCTCGTTTCTTTACATATCTTCACACTGCTCTATTAGAATCACCCCTTCATCATCTTTTAGTATTTCGTAAAATTTAGTTTGCTTTTTAAGGTAGTCGAACCAATAACTTTTGCTTACGTCGAATTCGGTTTCTAACCAATTACGGTCATTTTATTTATAGCTATGGATTCGCTAAAGGTAACTCTGAATAAACGTATTCATCCCTCTCTCCCCTCATATTATACGGCTCCCCACCTATTTCCCGCACATTAGGTACCCCCCGTGCATTAATTTTAAGAGCTATCTTATTGCTGCAGAAATGAGTTAGTTGACGGTATTCGGATCCTGAATTTTATGAGTTATGGATTGTTTATCTTAAGGTTTTTCTGCGTGCTCAAAACGGATAAAGTTTCACAACCCTCACCGCAAATGCGAAACTCATATTTTTAACTACATTCTCTCACATCTCATTCATCATGTATCATTAACCCTTTTATCAGCTCTTCAAAACATTTTGCCACGTCATTTTCTTTTAGGTATGGGTCTGTACGCTAATGCTGAAAGTTCAGTTTTATATTTCTTTGAGTTGTTGCCAAACTTTTGTAAAATCAATTACCAACGGAGATTCCGAAATCACTTTAGTTTGCCAACCAGTCGGCTCTTCAAACATAGCTCTATCGTGTTGCAGAATGGTGTCAAATTGTGCCTTAAACGAATCGGATGCCACAAATGCAATGCACTCAGGATGTTGAACTAAGTAATACAAATCATAAAAGTGTCTTATCTTTTCGGAGATACTTTGAACAGTATTTTCCTTATATGAAAATCGAATTAATGACACCATCTTTTCCAATAGCGTTTGTTCTTTTGCTCAATACGTTTACTTCAAAGGAGTTTAGATTGTATTGCTCAATGTACTTTTCATTGCTTGTTTGCATCAAAAAGTCAAATACCATACTCTGAATGGTAAGTCGTTGAAAAGGGAAAGGATTGGCAAACGAGTTTACCTCCACAATGAGTTTGTTGTTTGTGTTGCCTTTTTCGGTGGTAACATATCTGAAAACAGATTTTCTGAATCTTGAACCTTTACTTGTTACACCGTCCAATTGTAACTCTTTTAAATCGCGTGTGATTTCTTTTCAATTGTGCGGATGATGGTTTTTATCTCATTACCTGTTTTACCCTTATCGTTGATAATGGCAATATCTACATCCTCCGAAAATCGCTCTATCAGATGGTATCCTTTTGAAAGCGATGTGCCTCCTTTAAAAACAGACTCATTAACATATTTACTTTTTGCCAATCCACTTAACACCCATGTTATCCAATAATCTTTTTCGACAAAGGACAATGGGATGTTTAAATGCAAAGAAGCACTGAGCAACAAATCTTTAAAAATAATATCATCCTTGTGCAGTATCATTCAATATTCCAGTTTTTGACAGTTGGCAGTTCTGTTGCTTTTATGCTTATGTTAATTTTCGTCAATGGATTAAGACTGCTTTTTAATTCTTCCAGTTGTATGGTTACATTTAGATTTTCTAAAATTGCTCCAAGCAATGATCTTACTCTAGCTGGATAAAACAATGCATATTGAATGAGTTCTTTTGCTCCTTTGAGGTTAACGCTTTTTAGTAAAAACTCATTCGCTTTATTGCCTGTATAACTGAGCAATCGGGGATTCTTCTGATGTCTTTCAAAGCATCCAAATAACCTAACAGTTGATAGTTTTTTCTCTGTTATATCAACATAACTTTTCACCGAACTTACTTGCAGTGTACCTTGATTTATGTTGATGGGATTTTTCTTTGTGGCAATCTTTATTTTAAAAGCCATTTGTGTTGTTAATCCCATTCTATTGTATAAAGAAAAGCCTGTTTCATACGCTACTCGTTTACCATCTTCAAATAAGTACCTTTCCAATATACCATTGCTATCTGGGCCCAACTCTCCAAATATGGTTTTACGTGGAATATAAAATACACCTTTAGATACCTTTTTATAGTCCCATTCTTTGTAAACGCTCCAAAGCCTTAGCAGCACTATAAAAATCATTCGCTTCTATTCCCAAATCAGCATAGCCAAAAGGTTGACTTTCAGGAATGCGTTCAATGGTATTTCGTATTTGCGCTGCTACTTTCATTCGTGCGTTTCTATTTTGTATTGGTAGTATGGAACTACGCTAAAGCTCCGTTTCTTATTACAAAGGTGGTTATTTAAATTCAAATGTCAAGTTTTTTATGTAAAAACTTGACATACATAACCAATTGATGGTTACTATGCGTTTTCGTTTTTTCATTACAAATTAACTCTTTTGTATGCCTTTTCTAAATTTTCGTACGTCATTTCATTGATTAGAATAGCTGATACTTATTTGAGGTGAGCACACAGCTAAATAAGTACTTTACTATTGAACGAATGTCTGGTGTGGAAGTACTGGACACTTACCAGCTTCAAACTACTTTAAAATCTTCGCAATCTGATGCGGTGTAAACTTACTCTTGCTCATTTTTTGTGCTGTTAAATTTAGTTACCTTTTTCTAATTTATAACGGTGCTATTTTGGGGGAAGCTTACACACATCTACGTTACCAAATGTCATACGTATTTGTAAATCGTAAGGCCTTTTTTTATACTCTACTGCAAACATTGGCAACAATTATGCGCCACTTTATTGTCCTATAACCATTGCTATTCTTTGCTCAATACCCATTTTATAATTCAAAGACTTTGCCTAGAATGATAGTATAACCTTATGGTTTGGGATTAGAGGTTATTTAAGTTCTTTTTTGCTAATTCGATTCTTCTTAGAGTAGCATCAACATATGTTTTTGACAAGACATTAATCAGGTCAGAATATTTTTCAAGCTCAACCAATCTATCCCATTGTTTTTCTTTTCCAATTTTTTAGAAATCCTAGGAATTATATTTTTAGGAAATGATGGCTGGTATTCAAAGTCACCAATTTCAGATATTAGCGTCTTAACCTCTTTCCAATTTTCCAAAATCTCAAAGCACTTTTCAATTGTATGTTCTTTAATTTTAAAATTTTCTTGGTTATCAAAGTCTAGAACTAGTATATCGTTTATCTGATTTGATACTCATCATCACTGAAACCAATTGGAATATGAACTGAGCCAATCCAATCGTCGTGATACTTTTCATAGTAAATATGCCCATATGCTAAAGCAACGCCATTGTGCCATTTACTGATAGAATTGTTTAACCTTTTATTACCTTTAGGACAAAGCCTAAGTGAGTCTTTTCTACATCATATATCGCCACCGCATATTTGTCATGTTTGTTATTTTGAGGTATGGCTACTCCATAAAATCTTTTGCCCTTCCCGTATTCTTCTTTATTGAGACCGGCTGAAAAATGCCATTTATATCAAAGTATTTTAATCCCTTGCATATAAGTGACTTCACCACTTTTAGTATTACTACTTTTCTTTGTGTATCTTTCTTGTTTTCAACCAGCTCATTCTCTTTGCGAGAAATAATTCCAAAAAGAATATCGTCAGCCCTATTAATATTACTGCAACAATCATAATCATAGTTTCAAAAGTAAGGATTATTAAACCAGGTTATAGATTTCTGTCCTGACTTTACAATATCCGATACTCAGAAATACGACTTAAGTCTATGGTTTGTTAATGGTACCAAAATTAGGTAAGGTGTTACTTTTTGTCTGTGTAGTCAAACTTGTAAATCTGTAAAAAACACTACAAGCGTATGCCATTGCTTAAAAATAATCTTTTTTACCTTATCCCACTACAAAAGATAAGTAACGGGATAACCTAAACTATTGACGATATTGTCTAATTCCACAAATCCTATTTTGTTGGCTCCTCCGTTTGTTCCTTTATAGACACATTTATTCCGTTGTGGTCCAGAAGAAATTCCGTAACCATAATTTACAGATATGCTGCTATTCCAATAAATTTTAAACACATACTTATCCCCAACAATGGAAACTATAATATCAAAATCCCAAGATTTGATTTTTTAAATTCGGTCTTAATAACGTAATCGGAAACATTATTGATTGAGTAGTCATTCTGAACAAATGCGGAAACTATTTTATCTTTGGTTGTGCTGTCGCCAATGATTTGTATCGATTGGCTCTTTGAGGTAATTTGACAAAAGAAGCTAGAGAAAGAGAGAAAGCAAATATAAATAATGATAATCTTAGAAATTGCATAAATCAAAATTAGTATAATTTTTGGATTTTTATAGTCAGTATAGATCGTTCTTTTGGTTTTGTAAAAATATTGGCTGTTTTGTAAAGCCTTGACATTTCGATAATAATCTTAGAAATTGGTTGTTTAATCTAAAATCTGAATTTCTTTACCGTCTAAACAAACATTGGCAACAATTATGCGCCACTTTATTGTCTTATAACCTTGCTATTCTTTGCTCAATACGCATTTTATAATTCAAAGACTTTGCCTAGAATGATAGTATAACCAAAACTTGTCCTACAAAACCGCAACAAATAGCATAGAAAATCACCTAATAAAGAGGAAGCGTAATAACTATTTCCAATGATCGGCCCTCACGGACAAGTGCCCCAAACAGGACGATTTGCAGATAAAAGTCCGCTTTCGAAAGAGAAACTACTAGGTTCTTTATCAATCTTAGTCACACACCACTGGGTCAAATCTTGGTTAAAAGTTGGAGTGTAATTAAACATGCCATCCATATCTGTAACCATACTTACATCCCATCTACTAATATCTTGGTTAAAAGAAATAGCGTAACTAAACATATATTGCATATTGGTAACCTTACTTACATCCCAGTTACCAATATTTTGATTAAAAGCATTAGCGTCACCAAACATCCAAGCCATATTAATAACCTTACTCACGTCCCAATCACTAATATCTTGGTTGAAAGTTCGAACACTTGTAAACATGTAGGCCATATTGGTCACACTACTGACGTCCCAATTGCCAATATTTTGGTTAAACGCGCTAGCTTCATAAAACATTCCATTCATAAGATTTACACTACTAACGTCCCAATTGCTGATGTCTTGGTTAAATCCATTGTTACTACTAAACATATTTTGCATATCAGTAACCTTGGAGGTACAGTATTTTGTTACGTCTATACCATTGGCTATTGCATTATCAAGCATCTCCCTATCTGCAACAATATACTCTGTTCCTCCTAACTCAAAGCGATCTCCAACTCGATAATTGTCGCATTCGAGACAACCTCTTGAGTTTATAAATGCACCGTTTGGATTAAAATATCCAGTAATAAAACTAATCTCGTTTACATATATTTTTCCAACCGAGTTTTCAGCAAATGCTCTTGCATAATACGTTGTATTTGGTTTAACGTCCGCAAATACATCAATACTAAAAGCTCCCAGACCTCTCGTATTATCGAGGTAAAACTGGTCATTCGTAGTGGGGTTGGGGCTTTCACTCCAACAGATACCTCTAGATGTAGTATTGTCACCTCCAGTGAAAGTAACTTCCCCGGTCAATATTACGGTACTGTCAGTCACTATGGCGTTTGAGGTAATAGCCTGAGGCAGGTCCTGCGCAGTTGTGACAGCTGCCTCTTTCTTGCAGCCATTTAGGATTGAACCCATTACTACTAGTGCTGTAAGTAATCTTAACATCCTTCAAATATATTAGTTTAGCTCGATGTTTTATTTACCCAAAAAAAATTAGGTCAAACAATGTATCAGTGATCTAGAAAATGATCTGTAATTTATATGATGTTCTACTATATATAGTATTGGTATTAAGTAATTTAACTCGAAATTTTTAAACTATATTTCAATAGTCCTACTAAAAGTTAAACAGTAGCCTAAGAGAGGCTACACATTGAAACCCGCAAAATATTTTTATGAAATTGAAGTGAGTTTTTTATCCTTTAAAGTATGTATGTGGCTCAAAATCAAAATCAGTTTTCATCTCTTTTGTCGGCTCCCCAAAGCAGCTTATTGCGTATGGTATCCATATATGTGGTACTACTTGGGTGTATCATATTGAAATGAAATGGCGCTCTGCGAATAGTTAGCTTGGTGTTATTTGGCACTATAAACGAACGCGAATCTAGCGTAATAAGAACTGTCTCTGCTCGTGCACTTACCTCTATCTCAAGCTCGTGTGTGTCTGGTATCACCACAGGTCTCACCGTAAGATTGTGTGCAGCTATAGGCGTTATTACAAATGACTTACTTCCCGGAAAAATGAGCGGCCCTCCACAACTTAGACTGTAACCCGATGACCCAGTTGGAGTAGCTACAATCAATCCATCTGCCCAATAATTGTTCAAAAACGACTTATTTAAGCTAGCTTTTACGGTAATCATTGCAGAGGTATCTCTCTTTTGCACCACAAAATCATTGAGCGCATAGGGAAATTGATTGATTTCTTCTAGAGTACTTTCTATATGTATCAACGCTCTTTTTTCTATGATGGTTTGGCCATTTTTGAGTGCTATAATAGCCTTTTCTACTTCGTCCATTTTTATGGTAGCCAAAAATCCAAGTCTACCTAGATTAACGCCCATCACCGGCAAGCCTGAATCTTTTACCAGCGACAAGGTGTCTAGCGCCGTACCATCGCCTCCCATACTTATAAGACAAGCGAAATTTTCTGGAGTTAGTGGGGTATCTTTGCACGCATTGCAGTGTATCCCATAAGCTTCAGCTAAAAACGCACCATAACCTATACCCACCTCATAGGCTATATCATACCGTGTGAGTATTGCCGTAAATTTTTCATAAAATGCTTTGAAATTTTTGGATTTTATATGTCTGCCATAGAGTGCTACTTTCATACTATATTGCTTTTTTTAAGTGTACAAAGAAACCACCTTCTGCCAAACTGTTCAAACTATACTCTAATCGAAGCAGCCTGTCGTTATAAAAAAGAGTATTAATACCCATACCTACTGCATACAATGGTTGCCCATTTAGCGCATTGCTTTGGTGGCTGCTGGTATAGTGCGCGTATCCGCCGTCTATATAGCCCTCTAAATAGACATTTAAAGGCAACTTTACGTAATTCTCAATGGGTATAAAATTCATATTTAGCACTTTCTCTACCAAGTGGTACCGCAGGGCGGCATTGGTTTTCCAGCCCATAGTACCATCTATCACGTAGTGCTCGTAACCGCGTACTATTTCTCCGTAGCCTAGAAGTTTTCGGTCAGCATATGGAGCTAAGTCATTGGTGTTATACTGCACATACAGAGAAAGTGCAGATGACCATTTGCCAGACAATTGGCTAAACCGTTGCAAGCGTGTTTCAGCTGAAACATTGGTTAGTTGTCCGTTATTTTGCCACTGACTGGCCTGCAAAGTAAAGGAGCCATAGTCTCCATCTGTAGGATAGTATATATTATTTCGTTTGTCGTAGTCTATACCAAAATACAATCCAAATTTACGCTGAAATCTCAGATTATTTATGAAATAATCATTGATGGGTACAGATGTATCCAATTGGCCATACTCAAAATTTACACCATAATAGACCCGAGTAAATGGAGTGATTCGCTTGGTGAGTTCAAGCCTTGCTTGGGTACTTTGCACTAGGTCTTTACTTTTGTTTCTGAAAAATCGTAAACTGTCATTTCGTGTTTCATACCACACCTCATTTTGTGTTGCATGCTCTACTAGCGCGTTTAGCCCCCAGTTTGTGCGCTTAGAAAGAAATGGAATACAGTATTCTATTCCTATTTTGGTATTGTAACCCGTTTTTAACTTGGTTTTCATGGTATGATTTCTACCAAATAAATTATAACTAAACACATAAAAACCGTAGTTTGTACGTTCAGGATCAAAACTAAAATTGCTCCATACATTGAAATTCCTGTCACTAAACTCTACAAAAGGTATTGGCCAAATAAACCATTTTTCAACTACCTCTACCGCTATGGTGTATCCATATCCTCGCTCGGTTTCCTCCAATTGGTATGTGATGTCAACATCATTAAAAAGGTTTAAATTTAAAATACGCTGGGAAGACAACTGGATTTGTTGTACAATATTATTTTCTCCCGTTTCAGAATACATAGAGTCAACTTGCACCAACATTTCCCTTAAAATAACAAAGTCTTTTGTGTGAGCATTGCCAATTATAGTGATACGCTGAACAGGAAAAGATGCAGCTTCGTTCTGCTTAGCTGATGAAATAAGAACTAGAATAAGTACCGCAAACTTATACATCTATGTACTTCATAAATGATTGGAAACGCTTTTCTACATTTTCTTTGTAGTCGTTGTCTCCAAATGCTGCTATCACGTCGTAGCCGTAACGTTGCAGTCCACTTATGATGCGTTCTGCGTTTTGTGTGTTCAGTTTTAAACTAGCTCGTATACGACCACTATCTGACAAATTAGTCAGCCACAATCCCAATAATTGCGCCCCTTCTCCCTCTATAATTCTAGTCACTTCACTGCTGCTGTATTGATGAGAAGCTACCTCCACAAGCAGTATAGCTCCTTCTTGCGATACAGTGAGTGACTGAGCCAGACCCTCAAGTACTGCTGTTTTTGTAATGATGCCACACCATTGTCGGTTGTCATCTAGTACACAACACACATTAGCCTTCGATTCTTGAAATACATGCAATACATCTATAAGATGAGCACGAAAATGAACACTTGCATATCCGGGTTCTACTAAGCTTTTTATCGTTTTTTCTGTGCTGTGTATGCACTTCTCTAACTGGACGGTTCCATAGGGTTGCTGATCATTAAAAACAGGTAATTCATAACATAAATTATCTATCATTTGCGCTATACACTCTTCTCGCAAAGAGTGCAAATCAATAGGCAAAACAGGTAGTATATATTCAGCTACGGTCATTGTATCAAAGAAACAACCTAAAAGTCCGACTGTTTCGTGTGCAAATTAAAACAAGTAAGCCAATTTTCTATCATTTTAAGTCCTTGTAATGTTAAAATTGCTTCAGGATGAAACTGCACTGCCCATATTGGTAAAAATTTATGCGTTAAAGCCATTGGTTCATTTTGCTCGGTACGTGCTAAAATCTCTAAATCTGTATGCTCTATATTTTGTAAAACTAGTGAGTGATATCTGCAAACGTGTAGGGGCTTTTGCATATCTTTGAATAGCGGATGATTTTCAAAAAAATTCAATTTACTTGTTTTTCCATGCATAGGATAATTTGCTTTTACAAGTTCAGCACCAAAATATAATCCGATAGCTTGCATACCTAAACACACACCAAAAAATGGTAATTTTCCATGATAACGGTGTATAATATCCATCATTTTACCTGAATTGATAGGCTCTCCAGGTCCGGGAGAAAGCACAATGCCAGTATACTTACTGCCGATTGTATCTATATTTATAGCATCGTTTCTCACTACCTCTATCACCGCACCACACCGCACGAAATAGTCATATAAGTTATAGGTGAATGAATCGTAATTATCTAGCAAAAGTAACACAGTACAAAAATACGCTGCTAATTAAGCAGACGCTTCGAAATATTGTATTTATTTCGTATTCTCCTTATGAATTTTGATTTGCATAATACCTATGACACTAGCAAGCTAAAAGAACTCTATGCTGCTTTACTAAAGCCACGAATGATAGAAGAAAAAATGCTCAAACTACTCCGTCAAGGGCAAGTAAGCAAATGGTTTAGCGGCATAGGACAAGAGGCTATTTCAGTGGGGACTGCTCTTGCCCTGCACACAGATGAGTATATAATGCCACTACACCGCAACTTAGGGGTTTTTACCACTCGAGGTATTTCAATAAAAAAATTACTCCATCAATGGCAAGGTAATGCCCAGGGTTTTACCAAAGGTAGAGATCGCTCTTTTCACTTTGGCACAAACGAGTACCACATTGCAGGAATGATTTCTCACCTTGGTGCTATGCTAAGTGTGGCAGCTGGTGTGGCTTTAGCCAATAAGCTAGATAATAAGCAGAAGGTAACTGTAGCCTTTAGTGGAGACGGCGGCACCAGCGAAGGAGAGTTTCACGAAGCCTTGAATTTAGCCGCAGTTTGGGATCTTCCCATCATTTTTTTGGTAGAAAACAATGGGTATGGTTTATCCACTCCTTCAGAAGACCAGTTTAGGTGCCTAAACATAGCAGACAAAGGAGTAGGATACGGTATAGAAAGTAAAACCATAGATGGAAATAATATTCTAGAAGTGTACACGGAGGTTTCCGCTATAGCCAACGAACTGCGTCAAAATCCAAGACCTTTTTTATTGGAGTGTAAAACCTTTAGAATGCGCGGGCACGAAGAGGCAAGCGGCACCAAGTATGTACCAAAGAAGTTGATGGAGGAATGGGCAAAAAAAGACCCGATTGATACATTTGAGAAATATCTACTTCTCACTAAACACATTACTTCTAGCGAAATAATTGCCATAAAAGATGCCATTACCAATGAAATAAATGATGCCGTACCAATTTTAAAATACCACGATACCATACTTGTAGACACTAAACATGAGCTGGCCGATGTATACATGCCATACACACCTGTTGTTCTCAAAAAACAAGGAAAAACAACAGAAATGCGTTTTATAGACGCTATTCAAGATGGGCTAAAACTGGCCATGAATAAGTATGACAATCTTGTGCTAATGGGTCAAGATATTGGAGATTATGGCGGAGTATTCAAAATCACAGAAGGTTTTGTGGCTGAGTTTGGGCACGAACGTGTGCGCAATACGCCAATATCCGAAGCCGCACCATTAGGCGTAGCCTTAGGACTTACTATAGCTGGCAAAAAATCGATGGTTGAAATGCAGTTTGCCGATTTTGTAAGTTGCGGTTTTAACCAGATAGCCAATAATTTGGCAAAAACATACTACCGTTGGGGACAAAATAGTGATGTAGTTATACGCATGCCAACAGGAGGTGGAACAGCCGCTGGTCCATTTCATAGCCAAAGTACTGAGGCCTGGTTTTTTCACATTCCAGGACTTAAAATAGTATACCCAAGCACACCCGCCGATGCCAAAGGATTACTACTTGCAGCCTTTGAAGACCCAAACCCAGTTCTCTATTTTGAACACAAAGCGCTGTACAGAAGTTTGAGGCAAGAGGTGAACACAGCAGAGTTTACCACAAAAATAGGTGAAGCTAGATGGGTACAAAGAGGAGATGATATAACTTTTATAACCTACGGACTGGCTGTAAAGTGGTGTGAAGATTGTATAGCTGAATTCAACCTAAACGCAACCTTGCTGGACCTCAGAACCTTACTGCCTTGGGATAAACAAGCGGTAAAAGAGGCGGTAATTGCCACAGGAAAAGTACTAGTAGTACATGAGGATACCCTTACCGGAGGCATAGGTGCCGAAATAGCAGCCTGGGTAGGTGAGCATTGTTTTACCTCCTTGGATGCACCGGTAATGCGAGTAGGAGGCTTAGATACTCCAATTCCATTTAATGCCGCATTAGAAAATAATTTTATGGGTGAAAGCAGGCTAAAGAATGTGGTGGAGAAACTATTAAATTGGTGAGTTTTCTGGCCGCTATCTTTAATTAATCCAAATAAAAATACATATTTGCGGCAGAAAGTGAAGCTTACAGAACTACAAATAGGCCAAATAGCTCGAGTAACCTCGGTAGAAGAATCACCGTATAAAGAAAAGTTACAGGAAATGGGATGCATTCAAGGTGCACTCATCAAACCAATTTTTAAGGCTCCCTTTGGTGATCCCATCGCCTTCGACCTCGAAGAATATACCCTCAGTATGCGCAAAACAGAAGCTCAAAGTGTCAACGTAAAACTGCTAGATCCGTTGTTCTATCAAAATTAATGAGTAGCTACAAAAAAATAGTTCTCGCCGGAAACCCAAATTGTGGTAAGTCATCTCTGTTTAACCAGCTCACAGGTCTAAAACAGAAAATAACCAACATACCCGGAACTACTATAGAAAATAAAGTAGGAAAATTGATAGTAGATGGACAAGAAATACACCTTATAGATACCCCTGGCACCTACTCCTTCAATCCTAAAAGCTTGGATGAAAGAGAAGCTGTAAAAGTCTATTTTGAAGATCCCGCGCCTGATGCAATTGTCTATGTAGCAGATGCCGCCAATCTTAAAAGAAATTTTTTTTACTTCAGCCAACTGGCGCAGCAAGGTACACCTATGGTACTTGTTCTCAATATGCTAGACATCGCAAGTTTCAAAGGTTTTGAAATAGATATAGACAGGCTAGAAAAAGAATTAGGCATCCGGGTATTTAAAATAAATGCAAGACTTGGAGAGGGTATAAAAAACCTAAAACAAGCCTTAAAAGAGGACCAATTTGTGCCACATTATGCCTTTGGAGGCGATGATGATCATACCCACGAAAGCCATTATGACTCTATAGCTAAACTACTAAACAAAACTACAAAACTGAAGTCAAAACGCGAACTAGTAAGTGGTAAAATCGATGCTTGGGCTACCCACCCCATTCTAGGGTATCTTCTGTTTTTGATAGTGCTTTTAGTTATTTTTCAAAGTGTATTTACAATCGCAGCCTACCCCATGGATTGGATAGAGCAAGGCTTTGGCTGGCTGAGTGAGTTTTTGAGCAAAACTCTAGCAGAAGGATGGCTAAAACGATTGACAATAAATGGACTACTTGCTGGTGTAGCGGGTGTTGTTGTATTTGTACCCCAAATAGCCATATTATTCTTCTTCATGGGCTTACTAGAAGATACCGGTTATATGGCTCGGGTCAGCTTCATTATGGATAAAATGCTGCGCAGCTTAGGACTCAGTGGAAAATCTGTTGTGCCACTATTGAGCGGTGCTGCTTGTGCTATACCTGCCATTATGAGCACCCGCAATATCGAAAACTGGAAAGATAGGCTAATTACCATTATGGTGACACCCCTAATGAGTTGCTCGGCTAGATTACCTGTTTATACCCTACTCATTAGTCTTGCCATACCTAGCGACAAGTTTTTGGGTGTAGTAAGTTTGCAAGCTTTGGTTATGTTAGCTATGTATGTACTAGGAACATTGGCCGCATTAGTAGCAGCAGTTGTATTTAAATGGTTTATAAAATATGAAATTCCCTCATATTTTATAATGGAACTGCCTATATATCATGCTCCTCGTTGGAGCAATATTTGGCTCAATATGTGGCAAAAATCTCGTAGCTTCGTCACTGAAGCAGGCAAAGTTATTCTCATTGTTTCTATGGTCCTCTGGTTTTTGGCTAGTTATGGCCCAAAACCAACTACACCATTTTCTATACAAGAATCTGAAGAACTAGAACAAAGCTATGCAGGTCATTTCGGAAAAGCTATAGAACCTGCCATTGCACCTATTGGGTTCAATTGGAAAATTGGCATTTCGCTTATCACATCTTTTGCTGCTCGCGAAGTATTTGTGGGCACTATGAGCACTATTTATAGCGTAGATGATGAGGAAAATTTTGAACAGATACGCACCAAAATGAATAACGATACCACACCTTCTGGTGCTCCCGTATACTCCTTAGCAGTAGTACTCTCGCTTATGGTGTTTTATGCTTTTGCTATGCAGTGTATGGGTACGCTGGCTGTGGTCTACAAAGAAACAAAATCATGGAAATGGCCTACACTTCAGTTCGTTTATATGACTGCATTAGCATACGTGTCTAGCTGGGTTGTATTTGCTCTTTTTAGCTAACCAACAATTTTACATTCTCGAACGCTATGCTGAGTACCATAATTTTCACTTCGGTATATGAATATACGTCATCATATATTATACCCCATATTTTTACACCAAAATTAACCATACAATCACTACATATTTTCCCATTGCTGCATTAGACTCGTGCTTGTGCGCTCAAAGGGTTCATCTTACATTCATTCGCAGTATAGGCATCCCTTTCATTATATGTAATAGTGCTGAATGACTGCTTATTAACCTCTTTGACCACCTTACTCACCTAACAGCCACAATTTTTTAGAATATCTAAACAATAAAAGAGAGTCCGAAGACTCTCTTTTCAACTAAAATTAAAGTATATGAAAACTTTATTACCGAATATAAACACTGTACTTCCATTATCATACCACAAATTTTCAAAGTGAGATAGATATCGGTTTACATAGGCGGAATAGCTAATTTTTACCTCCACACAATCAAGGTTTCAAATAGAAGATTTGAATTAGCCTCGCACTAATTATATATTGAAACCAACGCGTAAACTTGAATAATTAAGTATAATAATATCTACAAATTCCTTGCTTCTTTCTACTGTAAACATCAAATTTAATCTTACTTATAAGCCGAATTTATAAACCGACTGTTGTATGTTAAAATTTTATAGTATCAAATTAATAGGGGCTTTCTGCCCTTATTGAAATTCCAGCATTTGGTCTACAGAAGTGTGTACTATGTTAGACAAATATATTCCCAGATATACTACAAATCTTCCACCTGCCCCGATCTGTACACCTATTCTACGAAAGGGCCTTCAAAAGAATCAAGCTACTCTGACAGTTTTATTTTACACTGCATTTTGAGCATAAAATTAATACCATGTAGTTGGAAAATGGGTTCCAACTCAACAAATTTCAAAGTGATTAATTGGATTTATCTTTTTTTGATTGCACACTAGAAAATTCATTTACAGGTACTTATAAACTATAAAGTGACGTAATACACGCTGGTATTTCTGCATCAGAATAAACCAAAAGACCTAGTGTTATAAAAAAGGTGTTTAAACAGCTAAGGAGTAGTCAATCTCCTGCCGAACTCCAGTCTTTAGTTACTTTTAGTTCTTATATTTTTCTTTTACAATAGTAGGTATAGGAGTGGGCTTACCCTCTTCATCTATTCGTACAAAAGTGGTATTAGTAGTAACTACTACATCTTCTTCACCCGTGTATACACTCACCTTGCGTGCTTCAATTTTAAAGGTAACAGAAGTGTTTCCCATTTTAGCAACAGCCCCATAAATTCGAATCACAAAACCTTCTTTCACCTTCTTTTTAAATACAAGTTCGTCCACTTTTACGGTAACCATATTTGGAGTATGGCAAATACTGACAGCCATAGCGCTAGCCGCCTCATCTATCCAAGCCATCATGATACCCCCAAAAAGGTTGCCATGAACTCCGATGTCTTTCACCATACAGATGTGCGTAGTAATCAATTGCATTGGTACAAAGGTAGGCGGTATTTTATTATTAGGATGTGGCATACTAAATTATCGTAAAACAGCGCATTCTAAATTACTTTTGAAACTAGATATGAAGAATAAAGATATACTCTTTTAGGTTGACCATCAATGGATATTCAGTATTTCCCAAAACACAAAAGTAGGTTGGCATTAAAACCGTAATAAACCCAACGGAGCGATAATAGCACATGTAGGCCGTTTGGAGCACAAAACATTTACAGGCGGCAACTACCGCTTCATCAGTGCCTCTATCTCTTCCACCTCTATGGGTATTCCGGCTTCATCCATCATATCAATAGGACCATTTTCGGTAATTAATATTTGGTTTTCTATGCGTACACCTATACCCTCTTCCGCGATGTAGATGCCCGGTTCACAACTAAAAGCCATACCCACTTGCATGGGTTCATAGCGCATGCCGCTATCATGTACATCTACACCCAAAAAGTGACTAGTGCCGTGCATAAAATATTTTTTTACTGCTGGCCAGTTGGGGTCTTGGTTTTTGACATCCTGTTTTGTTAGTAGGCCTAGTCCTATAAGTTCTTCGGTCATTATGCCCTCTACCTCTTTTTGGTAGTCCATAAGCATAGTGCCAGGTACTAGTTTTTGGCGTGCTTGTTTCATAACCCTCAGGGTAGCATTGTACACATCTTTTTGCCGTGGACTAAACGTACCATTAGCCGGCAGACAGCGGGTCATATCGCTAGCATAGTTGGCATAATCTACACCGCAATCTACCAAAATAAGATCTCCGTCTGCCACGGTACATTTATTTTCTACATAGTGCAGAGTACAAGCATTTTTGCCACTAGCAACTATAGGGTCAAAACTAAAGCCATTGGCCCTATTGCTCAAAAACTCATGAGCAAGTTCTGCTTCTATCTCAAATTCGCCTATACCTGGCTTAGTACTTTTTAATATACGCATCCACCCTTTTTTGGAAATATCTACCGCTTGACGCATTACCTCCAATTCGAAAGCTGTTTTTATACTTCTGAGGCGTTGTAAAATAACACCGGCACGTTTATAGGTATGCAGTGGATACATGGCTTGCATTTCTTTGGCAAAATCCAGTTGTTTCATAGGCGATGCAGGATTTGCTCTATCATTTTCATTGAGTGGTAGATAAACTGTTTCTGCCATATTAATAACCGGGCGTAGCTGCTGCATATAGTTGTTATTCCAGTAGATATGAGGCACACCACTTGTGGCCGTAGCATCTACTTTAGAGTATTTGTAGCCATCCCAAATCGCAATTTTTTCGTTTGTTTCGGTTAAAAAGAGGCACTCGCGGTACTCCAAAATAGGGCAATCAGGATAGAGCACCAAAACACTGTCTTCTTGGTCTATGCCACACATCCAATAGATGTCTGAGTTTTGTTTGAATTTATACATGGCATCTCCATTCCAACTATATTGATAGTTGCTATGAAATATAGCCATACTATTAGGCTCCATCTCAGCGATAAAACGTTTTCTGTTTTCAATAAACAATTGCTTGTTCTGTCTTGGGTATTTCATAAGTTACTTGGTTTACTATTCTATTTGTTTCTACTACTTTGCTTTTTTTAGGCAAAAAATCTAGGTTAAACGCACTAATAAGTAGCAAAGCTACAAAATAGCGTTTACTAGAGTAGTCATTGACCTAGTTTTTATTTTTGAGCAAAATGCATAAAAATATTTTAGTTGATACATTGGTCTTGAAGTTTGACACTTTCTATGGCTTTATGAAAGATTAAAGAGGTTAATTCATAAAAATCTCAGATTTATTAAGTCCAAAATCGCTCCAATTATTAGTATAATATGTTTCCAGATTTGCGGGTTTCAGTTAATGTACTTCGTTGTTTCGGCTCTCCAAATTGTCTTTCCTCCATTTCATTCAATTTATTAATATAGTATGTCTCTTTGTAAGGCATTCTTTCAGTACAAATATGATTTTCGTTTCAGCCATATTTTAAGACAGTCCAGTATATTTCGTCATGTATATACTTCTAGTTTGAAGAATGATTACGCTTAGGAAAATGAATTTCGTACCTTCGCAACTCAACGAAGAAAATATGGTAAAATCTATTTCAAAATTACTACAAGACCTTGGGATAAAGGCAAAAAATGAAAGTATATGCACTGGAAGAGAATGGATCACCTCGTTAGGTACAGAAATCAAAGATGTAGTAACTCCGGTAACCGGAGAAAAGCTAGCTCAAGTGGTGTATGCTAGCCAAAGTGAATACGAGCATGTTATAAAAAAGCGCAAGAAGCAGCAGCATATTGGAAAACAGTACCTGCCCCGCAACGTGGCGATATCATACGCAAATATGGAGACAAACTGAGGCTACGCAAGCATGACCTTGGTAAGCTAGTGAGCATAGAAATGGGAAAAAGCTACCAAGAAGGTCTGGGTGAAGTACAAGAAATGATAGATATCTGCGATTTTGCCGTAGGACTTAGCCGCCAGCTATACGGCCTCACTATGCACAGCGAGCGGCCTGAGCACCGTATGTATGAGCAGTGGCACCCCATAGGCTTGGTAGGTGTCATCTCCGCATTCAATTTTCCTGTGGCAGTGTGGGCATGGAATAGTATGATAGCTGCAGTATGTGGTGATGTCACCATTTGGAAACCCAGTGAAAAAACACCGCTTACGGCTATAGCTTGCCATAATTTAATGCAAGATATAATTATAGAAAATGACCTTCCCGAAGGACTTTTTAATTTAGTAATAGGAGATTACCAAATTGGCGAAGCAATGGCAAAAGATAGCCGTTTGCCGCTCATTAGTGCTACAGGTAGTACACGAATGGGACGCAGAGTGAGCCAAATAGTTGGCGCTAGATTGGGAAAATCTTTACTCGAATTGGGTGGAAATAACGCAGTAATTATTTCAGAAAAAGCTAATCTGGAAAATGCATTGGTGGCAGCAGTATTTGGATGTGTGGGCACCGCTGGTCAACGGTGTACTAGCACACGTAGACTCCTAATTCAGGAGTCAGTTTTTGAAGAATTTAAAACAAAACTGGTAAATGCCTACGCGCAATTGCACATAGGAGATCCACTAGATGAAAACAACCACGTAGGACCACTGATAGATAAAGATGCAGTAGCAGCTTTTGTACACGCAGTTCGCACCGTAGAAGAAGAGGGCGGCCAACTACTGACTGGAGGTGAAGTTCTATCTGGCCCAGGGTATGAAAGTGGATGCTACGTAACACCCGCCATAGCTCAAGCCCAAAATCACTTTGAAATAGTGCAGCAAGAGACTTTTGCACCTATTGTCTACCTTATTCCTTTCAAAACAATAGATGAGGCTATACTTATGCAAAATGATGTAAAGCAAGGGCTGAGTTCTGCTATATTTACCGATAGCCTACAAGAGGCAGAAAAATTTCTGAGTGCGGCTGGTAGCGATTGCGGAATTGCAAACGTAAATATAGGAACAAGCGGTGCCGAAATTGGCGGAGCATTTGGCGGCGAAAAAGAAACCGGCGGAGGACGAGAAAGCGGATCTGACGCATGGAAAGTCTACATGCGTAGACAAACTACTACCATCAATTATGGCAAATCATTGCCATTAGCACAAGGCATCAAATTTGATTTTTAAAATACCGTTAAAATGTAAACCCAAAAAATGCTACCCAATATCCCAATATTGGTACAATTTATTTACTAAAGTATTTTCTTCCAACGCTATATTATCATCTGCTTTTATTAATCTCAAAGCAAAATCTAGCAGTTCTAGACGTTCTTTTTCGGTAGAGTCTGCATAAAAGTCCTCTGCACATTTTTGCAAAAGGAGCGGATATTCATTGTTTGGTGTGGTACTTAGTTGTTGTAGGGCGTCTTCTAAATTTCCACCTAATGGAAAGTTTTTTGAAACATAATCTATTATTACTTTGCCTTCTTTTGGATCAAAATCACCATCTATTTCAGCCAAAATATTTAAAATTTGAAAACCTGCAATATCTTTATTCCTTCTATTCATTGATCTAATTTATCGGTATGCAAGTGTACTTTTATTTATTCGCTTTTGTGCCATATAATTGTCCCAAAACATTCAAATTTTGACAAGAATAAATTGTAAGAAGAAATAGCTTTACTTTGTAACCTGAGTTCTAATTACTAGGTATGCGAATATTTACATTTCTTTTTTGCGCTATAGCAGGAGTATGCTCCGCTCAAGATTTTGGCGCGTCATTGGCTCTAGGAGCAAATTTTAGCCAAGTAGACGGCGATCATCTTGCAGGGTATAATAAGCTTGGAATGAATGCCGGATTGCAAATCAACCGGAAAATAAATAACGACTGGGAAGGTGCCTTCGAAATACGCTTTAGCATGAAAGGAGCCAAAAAAGTACTAGACCCTGACTTTCCCACACCAGATTTGAAACTCAGCTACCACTACCTAGAGGTGCCTCTGCTGGCCAAGTACACCAAATATGACAAAATAACCCCGTATGCTGGTTTGGCGATTGGAGTAAATGTATTCAATGAACGAGATGAAAACAGTATTCGAACGGAAGAAAGCGCTTTAAGGCCCATGGAAACTAGCTTTATACTCGGTGGAACTTACTTTATCACCCCAAAGGTGGGCATAGATCTTCGTCATTCCATGTCCATTACCACTATTAGAGACCAAAAGCTAATAATACAAAGCGCTACCGTTATTGGTAACGCCGGCTGGCGAAATCGGTTGTTTACACTTGGATTAGTTTTCAACCTAAGTAGATAATTTGGTGAGTTATATAAGCTCTAAGATAAGACTTCTTCCTTTTTTAGAAAAGAGTATAAAAACATCTATTTCTGGCAAATTGAATGAGGCCGTCGCCAATGGGCTTATTTAGGCTAGAGATAATAGTTAGTTGATACCACACCAAATATGCTATTTTCTTGTTCTTTGAGTAGGCTAGTCCATTACTCATCAGATTATTTAACCGTAGGATATGATGAACTTAGATAACCCTATTATTCAGCTTTTTCTACTTCAATTTTTCGGTTTTTGAGTACAATAAAGGCTCGTGTTCCTTTAGTTTCAAGATTGGCATGCAGAATATTTATTGCATCCACGTTCCACCCAAAACTATGTGCAAAAGTGGTTTGTAAGGTACCTTCTGTGATGGGAAAATATAGTATGCAATTATCTATAAGTAGATTTATTATTGAATTACCTTTCAGAATTAAATCCGGATTTTATATGAAGATCTCGTTGCGGAAATGGAATTTCTATATTATTAGCTCTAAATGCTTCGTCTATCATAAAGCGCAGGTCACTTTTCACTACTTCAATTGGAAATAGCTGATTGCTCCAAAAAATCAGTTCAAAGTTGAGACTAGAGTCTCCAAAATCCGTAAAAAGCACCAACGGTGAAGGATTAGTAATCACCTTATTGTGCTTCCATGCAGTTTCTATGAGGAGTTTTTCTACTTTTTGGACATCAGAGCCATAGGCCACTCCAACTTTTATGGCAAACCGCGTTACTGTGTCATTGGCGCTCCAGTTGGTCAATTTTTCGCTTACAAGACTATGGTTCGGTATTATCATAGTGATGCCATCGCGAGATTCTACCTTGGAGGTACGCAGACCTATTTCCTTCACACGCGCTACTATATTGTCTACTTCTACAATATCATTAATACGTATAGACGGTTCTATCAAAAGAATTATACCAGAGATCACATCTTTGGCAACTTGCTGCAACCCTAGACCAATACCAATAAGCAATGGTGCAAGCAAACTAAATGCTGCCTGATTTATTTTGAGAGATACTAGTACAATGCTTATGAAAATGATAAATAGTAGATATTTACTGATACGTGAAATGGCAAATGCTCGACCGCTATCTAGTCTACCTGCTTTGGTAGCTACTCGAGTCAATTTTAAGGTCCATCGGTAAACGAACCAAATGACAAACGCGGAGACAAATATGTAGAGAATAGCGCTAATAGTTATTTCAGCACCACCACCGAGCGACCACAGTTCCATCTTTAATATGTCTCTCATTACAACTCTTTTAATGCCTTTTTATTAACTACTAGAGCAAAGTAATCAGCTCCTAAGTCTAAGTAACCAAACTCGTAGCAAAAGTAGTATGTTTTAGCTGCTTTAGTTGTATAGATATTGGTAAAATACTCAAAACTAAAACCCTGTTTTGTCAGTTCTTTCCTGTGAACCTTTACTGATTTATCTGTGGGGCAAAGTTCTTCTAAAATACCGCGGTTCTTTTTTATGATACGATTCAACTTACGTATGTAGTTATTAGAAACTCCGTTTTGCGTGTTATTAAACGCATTGCGACATTGATTGTCACAAAATTTTTTGTCTGATCTTCCCTGTATTCTCTTTAGGCAATGTAAACATTCCTTAGGCTCCATAAGGCAAAGATATGTAAAGGTCTATCCAAAAACGAATATCTATCTACACTCTTGAACTCAAGGAGGTTTCTTTCCGGTTTCGTCTTACATAATTTGGCTCCATAACTATGTACGAAAATTCTATTTTGGGTAATATGCTAAAGAATATGGAAAAATTAATCTGCCGTTTTATATTTCTATTAATTTAGACGAATACTGTGAGCAAGGACCAACATATTCTTCACTGCCTTTTTAAAGTATCCTCAAAAAGTTGCATTTATTGAGTTGACTCCAAGTTTTGTGAAAATCAGGTCTGGCTGAAATAAACCAAGACGATAATACTAAAATAAGTGTAACTGAGTAGCGATATTTCCTCTGTGTGTAGATACTTTTAAAAGATTAGGTATAGTAGTCAAATTATATTTCCGCGTAGCTAATCGTACCTGTTGATTTATGCTTTCTGCTAAAACGCTCACGCCAGCTATTCTTTCACCAAAAGTAATATTATCAAGAGTGCCACCTTGCGCCTCAGCTATCAGATGCATCACGCGAGTAGCTTTTAATGGAAAAGTAGCTCGTATCCAGTCTTCAAAAAGTAGTGCAATAGCTCCATTGAGTCTCACCATAGAGTGGCTAAGTGAAAGCGCTCCAGCCTCACTCACAGCTTGGCATAGATCAAAAATCTCGTCGCTATTTAGTCCGGGGATAATAGGTGCTAGCATCACGTGGGTAGGTACGCCAAATTGACTAAGTTTCTGTATTGTTTTCAGGCGATTGGCAACCGACGATGTTTTGGGTTCCATAGCAACACGCAGTTCTTCGTTTAGTGTGGTTATAGATATGTAAACATGCACTAAATTTTTAGCGGCCAGTTGAGTTAAGATACCCAAGTCTCTGCATATCAATGCATTTTTGGTGAAAATACTTACAGGCTGGTTATACTCTAGGCAGATTTGGAGCAGCTGTTGTGTTATTTTATACTCTTTTTCGGCGGGTTGATAGCAGTCGGTATTGCCGCTTAACATAATAGTTTCTCCCGTCCACGTGCGGCTGTTTAATTTTTTTCGAAGAAGGTCAGGGGCATTTTTTTTTACTAAAATATTCTTTTCGAAATCAGTACCAGCATTATACCCCCAATACTCGTGGGTGATGCGTGCATAGCAATAGGTGCAGCCATGCTCGCAGCCTTGATAAGGATTCATACTCCACATACCAGGTATGTCTGAACTGCTAAATTTATTGAGTATATTTTTGGGGTATACTTCGGTAAATCGTGTGGAATTGTCATTCCCAAAAAAATCTTTATTAAAATAGGTTCCGTCCCAAATATCTATGCTTTCATTTTTGTAGTGTGGGTTTTGTGTATTTAGAAAAGCTCCACGGCCTCTTACATTTTTAGGTATGATCATATTATTATCTAATTATCAGACCACATTATACACAAAATACCGGAAAAACTGAAGCAAAAATTAAATTGCCTCAGTTATTGTGGGAGAGTGAGTATTTCGTCGCAGCATTCAAATACCAGGTTTAATGCCAAACAGCCTACTGTGTCTTTAGTAGCCTTAATATTGAAATGCTATTAAATTGTATTCTTTTTAGACTTACTATACGGTGCAAATCAGAAGGCAAGCACCGTCATCAAAAAAGATGAATATTCAGCGGTTTACCTTCACTAATTCTTGGCACAAAAAGTCCTAATCGAAATCAGAGGTAGAATGGTTTTATTCAAGTACGATACTTTTAACAAAAAAGTAAAACTACCCTTTAAGTTCTTTCCAAAACGCCTTAAAACCGTCTTTTGTGAGCATTTTTTTAAACTCGAGCCACAAGGAGGATTTCGATGGAGGGGTAGTATCTATTTTTCGGTATTCTTGCGGTTCGCGAGAATCTATAGTTTTTATACCAAGGAGATCATCGCTATATTTAAATCGTTCTCTTGCTTTTGCTGTAAATCCTAATTTTTGTTCGGCAAGTCCAAGATTATTCAGTACAATGGCGTCTTCAGGGTCTAGTTCTAGCGCACGTGTATAGTCTTCTACACTTCCTTCTGTATCTCCTGTTTTGTCTTTTATATAGGCTCTACAGCTATAAAAATATGCATTGGTAGGTTCCATCTCTATAGCCACATCAAAATCCTGGATAGCGTGTTTAAACCTGAGATTAAATTTACATACACCACGTTCTACAAAGTATTCTGCAGCATCGGGGTATTTTACTATTAACAAAGTCCACACTTGCATTGCATCTTCCCATTGTTTATTCTTTTGGTAAGCAAATGCCAATAGCGGACTAGGTTCACTATTTTTCAATTGTTTTATTACGGCAGTATATTCTTTTTGGTCAAATAGTGCTTGCGGATCCATTCTTTAATAACAATTATAGGACAAAAATGATTGCAGCTAAATCGAAACTTAAAAAAGGAACTAAAGGGAAACGCAAAATAAAATAGTCTAGTTAAAAAATCCCGATTAAAATTACTCAGAATTATGGCTGCTTCACCTGCTGAGGCAATTTACAACTACAAACAGTAGAACAAGGAAGATGAAACGACACAGCTATTATTGCTGATTCAAAGTATGATTTAGTTGAATACTACGTTAGAGTCACCACATATGAAACGTTCCAACTATATTTGCCATATATGCTTATAAAAACCTACGGCAGTGCCGTGTATGGAATAGCTGCACAACTGATCACCGTAGAAGTAGATGTAGGCCAAGGTGCAAAAACTCAAATAATAGGGCTGCCAGACAATGCTGTAAAAGAAAGTCAACCACGAGTAAATGCGGCTATGAAAAACTGTGGATATACCTACCCTAGAAAAGGGGTAGTTATAAATATGGCTCCTGCGGATATACGCAAAGAAGGGTCTGCTTACGATCTTACGATAGCCATAGGTGTGATGGCCGCAGGAGAACTGATGGCTGCAGACATGCTAGAAGAAACAATAATAATGGGTGAGCTGAGCCTAGATGGCAGTATACTACCCATAAAAGGTGCACTACCTATAGCTATACAAGCCCAAAAAGACGGGTATAAAAAACTAATAGTTCCAAAAGAAAACGCACGCGAGGCCGCTATCGTAAAAGATTTGGAAGTATACGGAATGGACAACTTGAAAGATGTAATTGCATTACTGGAGGGTTCCAAGGAATTTGAACGCACAACGGTAAATCCTAGAGATGAATTTGCTGAGAGTATTACAAAGTTAATTTTTGATTTTAGCGATGTAAAAGGACAAGAAAATATAAAAAGAGCTATGGAGATAGCCGCCGCCGGTGGTCACAATATTATCTTGATAGGCCCACCAGGTGCAGGTAAAACAATGCTAGCCAAAAGGCTCAATACAATACTACCTCCTATGAATTTACACGAGGCTTTGGAAACCACCAAAATACACTCTGTCGCTGGCAGGCTTGGCAGTAATGCTACACTAATGGCTCAACGACCGTTTCGTAGTCCTCATCATACAATTAGTGATGTAGCACTGGTTGGCGGAGGTAATCATCCTCAACCAGGAGAGATAAGTTTAGCTCACAATGGAGTGCTATTTTTGGATGAGTTACCGGAATTTAAACGAACAGTTTTGGAAGTTCTTAGACAACCATTGGAAGACCGGCGCATCACGATATCTAGAGCAAAATTTACAGTAGACTACCCATGCTCCATGATGTTGGTAGCTAGCATGAACCCTTGTCCGTGCGGGTATTTTAACCACCCAGAAAAGGAATGTGTCTGCGCCCCAGGTGTAGTTCAAAAATACCTGAGTAAAATAAGCGGACCACTGCTAGACCGCATAGATATTCATATAGAGGTAACACCTGTAAACTTTGAAGAACTAAACCAAAAAGGAGGTAACGAGGAGAAGAGTAATACAATACGAGATAGAGTCATAAAGGCACGTGAACTACAACATGAACGTTTTACAAATATGCCGCTATACAGTAATGCTCAAATGGAAAGTAATCTAATACGCACGTACTGCGAAATAGACAGCAAAGGTGCTCTTTTACTAAAGAATGCTATGGCCAAACTTAATTTATCTGCCCGTGCCTATGATCGTATACTAAAGGTGAGCCGCACTATAGCAGACCTAGATGGAAGCCAAGACATAGCCATAGAGCATCTGGCAGAAGCCATACACTACAGAAGCTTGGATAGGGAAAATTGGGGTGCCTAAGTTTATAAAAGTTCCGTTATAAATACAGCTTTTAAAGCGTACTAAAATGTTTTTTTAAAACTGTAAATCAAACTTATTTGTCTGAATCAAAAAACTACATACATGGTTTCAACCATTAAAATCAATATCAGTGTCTCAGTATGCTCAGTAGTTCAAACAAGTTTGTAGCCCAGCCGACAGTTATAAAGTAAGTATATAACGCCGCGGTTTACCCTACCCGTAAAATTCACGCTTCCATTATTTCCAGTTTATCATCTATTTGTCAAAAATTAGATAGCACATTATTTACAGTTGTAAACTTTTCAAAACAGCATATCTTTACTCTGTGAAAAAAGTACTTAGCTATCTTAGCTGCCTAATACTATTTGCCTTTAGCGCTTGCGAAAACAAGCCAGTTCCGACAAATATAGTGAGCTGTCCCAAAGCCGTAATTATAGATACTGAGCTATATACCAGTGGACCTAATGATACGCATATCATTGAATCTATAAGCATAGACGGACAGCTTTTGGAGGTCACCTACTTGGGCGGGTGCGATAGATTTGAAATGAACTTTGTAGCTTCCGAACTTGTAAATCTTGCCCTACCACCCATATATGAGGCGCGGTTTTCGTTTAGAGACAGTTCAACGTGCGAAGCTTTAACAAAACAATCAGAATGTTTTGATATTGCAGATCTCACCGAAGAAAAACCTGCAATACTCGTCATAAAAGACTGGCCAGAAACGTTTCAAATTAACTGATCATGCTGAAAATAATGAACTATATACTAAAAATTACAAGCCTTTGCATTTTCCTGCTCTGCGCTTGTGGCGAAAAAGAGCTGCTTTGTGGCGAAAAAGAGCTGCCTTCAGAAAAGTGCCAAAGGTCTGTAATAGTAAGCAGTAGAGGTTTCGAAAAAGCAAAAGACGATGCAGAACCTCGTATCCGCGACGTAAGCATCATAGGAGATTGTATGAATATCGAATATAGCCACGGCGGTGGTTGTAAAGACCTTAAAACGAAACTATTAGCATCCGAAAATACAACACAAAACACACTAGAAATGTCCCGAAGAGACTTGAAGTTATGCTTAGATGGAAAAGACAATTGCGAAGCACTGGTTTCTGGTAAAGAAGAATTCGATATAACCGTTTTGCGTGGAGATGGCAACAGTACACTTCTGAGATTACATGGGTGGAATTCAGACATACTCTATACTCATTGAACTGCCTTATATTTTTAGAATTTTATTGAGTATCGTCAGGACTTAACGATAAAATTGAATTTGCAACGAAACAAAAATACCCTGCATAAACTCTACCTCCCAATATATTTTTTTAGCTAAACCTAATTAAGCCGAGAAATAATCAATAGTTTAGCACCCTTACTATACATTGGAAAAATAGACTGAAAAAATGATTATAAATCTAACAAGCTAAAAAAAATTTAGTGACACGCAAGAGCGTGCAATAAGTCCAAAGTAAATATTAGAATTAAAAAATCGTTAGTGAAAAAGTACCATTAGGTATACTACCGAAATAAATGCGCTGATTTATATGCAATTGTAATAAAAAATAGTAACCGAAAAGCTCTGCCAAATGAATCTAAAACATCCGTAAGTAGGCAGGCCGCAACTCGCAGAAATATCTAGTGAGAAGAAAATTTTATAAAATGAAGAAGATGACTGGTATATTTTGTGAAAAACATTACTTTTGCAAGCCTTTTAGAAAAATACGCTATAAAGCACTACATAAAATACGATGAGCAAAAGAACATTCCAACCCAGCAGAAGAAAGAGAAGAAACAAACACGGTTTCAGAGAGAGAATGGCTACCAAAAACGGTAGAAAAGTATTAGCTGCTCGCCGTAGAAAAGGCAGAAAGAAACTATCTGTGTCTGACGAACCACGTCACAAAAAGTAATTCATTACCTCCCCACAAATGAAGGGGACTTCACATACCTTTGAAAAGCTGGAGCGTCTTACGCACCAAGCCACCATTGACGCTATATTTCAAAAAAAGGGGAATAGTATCTTCAAAGTGCCTCTACTCTTCGCGTTTTTCGAAACCAAATTACACACACCCTTTCCCTGTCAAATCTTGGTATCAGTTGGTAAAAGAAAATTTAAACGTGCGGTAGATCGAAACCGTATAAAACGTCAAATCCTTGCTATATATTGCCTCCACAAGCAGCGCATATATAATGCAGTACCTACTGACAAACAATTTGCATTAGGTATCCTGTTTTTGGGTACTACAAAACCCACACACCAAGAATTGGAACATCAACTCATAGCAGCTATAGATGAATTTATTAAAAGGATTGAGTAACCTTCTGGTACTTTTACTGATGATACCTATCCGTATCTATCAATTATTCATATCGCCATTTACTCCGGCTACCTGCCGCTATACTCCAACTTGCAGCGCATATACAGTAGAAGCACTCCAAAAATATGGACCACTAAAAGGCACATACCTTGCCATACGCAGAATACTAAGCTGCCACCCATGGAGTAAGCGCCACGGACATGACCCCGTGCCATAGTAGTACCTAAAAAAATAATCAAATTTTATTTCACACGAAATGTTACAACAGTGAGCTACTTGCAACGGGAAATTTAAGCTCCATTTAGTCTAAAATAATATGAATGCACCAAGTGTAACTCTGGTATTATCTGCCTAAATATTTTCGTTACCTTTGTATCTTCTCATATTATACACACTTGAAAAGATTCATTTATATTCTACTTTTTTCTTCTTTAGGTTTTCTAGCTTTTAAGGCAGAAGACTACTTCGAAATAGCCAAAAACCTCGATATATTTGCAGAAGTATACAAAGAGGTAAATACTACCTATGTAGACGAAGTGAAACCAGGAGAACTAATACGCGCAGCCATTGATGGCATGCTCAATTCTCTTGATCCATATACAAATTTTTATAGTGAAGCTCAGTCAGAAGACTACCGTTATCAAGTAACGGGAACATACGCCGGTATTGGATCAACTATACGTAGAATAGACAACTATGTATATGTAGAGTCGCCTCTTGAAGATTTCCCGGCTCACAAAGTAGGATTACTGCCAGGAGACAAAATACTAGCCGTAGATGGAGAAGATATGAAAGGTAAAAAAACCAGCGAGGTAACCGAATATCTAAAAGGCCAAGCAGGCACTACATTAGAGCTAAAAATAGAACGACTTGGTGAAGGCACGCTAACCAAAACCATAACCAGAGAAAACATAAAAATGAAAAACGTGCCTTACTATGGTATTATAGAAGATGGAATAGGCTATGTAAAACTTACAAGTTTTACCACAAACGCAGGCAAAGAAGTACGCGATGCCGTGGTAGAAATGAAACAACAAGGGGCCAACAAAATAGTGCTAGACCTCAGAAACAACGGGGGTGGCTTATTGCACGAAGCCATACAAATAGTCAATATATTTGTACCACGCGGTGAAACCATTGTAATGACCCGCGGCAAATTTGAAGAAGATAACCGCTCATTCAAAACACAAAACGGCCCGGTAGATACTGAAATACCACTAGCAGTGCTCATCAACGAAAGTTCCGCCTCCGCCAGTGAAATAGTGAGTGGAGCACTTCAAGACTTGGATAGGGCTATACTCGTGGGACGCAATTCTTTTGGCAAAGGACTAGTGCAAACCACCAAACGACTAACCTATAATACTAGTATGAAAATAACCACTGCCAAATACTATATACCTAGTGGAAGACTAATACAACGACTAGACTACGAACACAAAATAAATGGAAAAGCAGTAGCAGTAGCTGATAGTGTAAAACAACAATATACTACACGAAACGGTAGAATAGTAACCGACGGAGAAGGTATACAGCCCGATGCACTTGTAGACAATCAAAAATATTCAGAAGTGGCACAAGCATTAGTGCAAAATAACCATGTTTTTCATTTTGCCAATGTGTATAGAAGCAAACACCCAACGGCAGAACTTCCAATGAAATTTGACATATCCGAAGAGGTTTATGCAGAGTTTAAAACATACCTCAATGACAAAGCGTATGAATATACTACTCGCACCGAGCAAAACATAGAAATGTTAGAAAAACAAGCCAAAAAAGACAACTACTTTGTACTTTTAGATGCAGAGCTAGCAAAACTAAAAACAGCTATGTCTAGCACCAAAAAAAACGACCTAGAAAACCATAAGCAGGAGCTCAAAGAAATATTAGAATACGAAATAATAAAACGCTATTACTTTGAAAAAGGAAAAGTAGAAATAGCTTTTGACGATGACAAAGACTGGGCGAAAGTAAAAGAACTGCTAAATGACACCAACAAACTAAATAAACTTCTAAATAACTAAAAATTTGGACTACACACTTATACTATTACTACTCGTATTTGGTGCTTTGGGTGGCTTTCTTAGTGGGTTGCTCGGTGTTGGTGGAGGTATCATTTTTGTCCCTATATTATCTTCAGTACTTTCAACTATCGGATTTGAAGACCCTGAGTTGGCCAAGTATATTTTAGCCAACTCCTTTGCAGGAACTTTTTTTGCAGGTGCCATCAGTACAAGAAAACAATATAAACTAAACCAATTTTATCCTAAAGAAATACTAATAACCGCAGCTACAGCTATTCCTGCTAGCTTACTCATATCGTATGCTATAGCCAATGGCTCCTGGTACAACCAACGTGGATTCAACCTGTTTTTTATCGCTTTGTTACTTCTTACATTGGTTCGTTTTTTATGGGTGAAAACAACCGTAAAGAATATCGAACCACAAACTTCTTTTTGGAAATTAATGGCTACAGGTTCTTTTACCGGTATAATCGCTGGCTTGTCTGGCCTTGGAGGTGGTGTCATCATGATTCCCCTTTTTACGCAATTTATAAAAATTAATATCAAAAAAGCTGCAGCAATTAGTATAGGTGTTATACCCACTATGATGATACCCCTGCTCTTTATGTATGGAAGCTCAGATGCACCAGAAAGCCACCTCCAAGGCCAAATAGGTTACCTACTACCTACTGTTTTTTTACCCCTTGTGGCGGGACTTCTATTTGCAGCGCCAATGGGTGTGAGTGTAGGCCAAAAGGCTTCTAGCAAGTATCTTCGAATTATATTTTCTATTCTCATTTTTGTAATTATTCTCAAAACCCTTTGGAGCATACTCTAAAGTGATTTCTTGGCTGTACATTCCTTTTAAATTTCTACGCTACCTCAAAGCAAAAGCATTATTAAACACTCAACACGCCAAAATTATTAAATTAATCGGATTGATTAAACAAAGGTATAGCAGTGCTTGTTACGTCTTCAGAGTAAGGCCTTCTATGTTTTGGTTCTTGTTTGAATACAAAATTTAAAAATACGGAAGGACTCCTTATCTTTGCTTACTTCAGATATAATTACATACTACTAGTAATCAAATAATATGCTTATAAAAAAAATAACTACAACTACCCTTTTACTACTCTTGTCTTTTGGTGCCATAGCTCAGCGGCCATGGTTCAAAGACAAACAGGTAGCCATAAGAGTACAGAAACACGTGGAATACCTAGCTAGTGCTGACCTAGAGGGTAGGCTCACGACTACGCCAGGCGCTAAACTATCTGCAGACTACATCGCATCAGAATTTGAAAAAGCAGGATTAAAACCAAGAGGTGACGATGGTTTTTTTCAGTACATAGGTGTTCCAAATTTACGCATGGCCCAGCCATTATCCTCACTAGTTTTAGAAAATGACACCCTCACCTTATTTACAGACTTTTTTCCTATGAATATATCTGCGAACAATGGCAGGTACACTGGAGAGGCTATAAATGTAAATCACGGTATAGAAGACCCTGGCCTAAAACAGCAAGACTATAGTAACAAAAAAGTAAAAGGTAAAGTAGTCCTCATTAATATAGATTTACCAAAAGGAAGCAGCTCTAGCAAAGGATACGAGGCGTGGAAAAATCCAGAAATGAGAGCTAATTATGCAATTTCACGGGGAGCAAGTGCTGTTTTATTTTATACCACTATTAATGCACTTATACCCAGCGGTAAATTGGAAAAAACTTTAAAAAATGTTGGAAAGCCTGTCTTATTTGTACACCGTGATTTGAGCACTACAACCACACTTCCTATCATACTGAACCTTGACATATTAATGCTATCTAAACCAGCACACAACGTGGTTGGCATGGTAGATAACACGTCTAAACATACGGTATTTTTAGTGGCACACCACGACCATCTTGGCACTGGAACTAGCCCGAACACCCCTGCTGAGTATGCCAATATACTGCATCCTGGTGCAGATAACAATGCTAGCGGGGTAGCCGCCCTACTAGAACTAGCTAGAGAAATAACTAAAAAACCAAAAAAATACAGTACGTATAACTATGTGTTTGTAGCTCTTACGGGCGAAGAGCAAAACCAATTGGGCGCAGAGTACTTTGTTGAAAGTACCCCTTTTTATACCGAACCAAATGCAGTTATTAATCTGGATATGATCGGTCACTTAGATTCTAACCAAAAAGAGATTTTTATTCAAGGAATTAATACTGCCCCAGGATGGAGTAATATACTAGCTGCTACTAAAATATGGAAAAGGAAAATCAAAAAAGTAAACACCTCTTACAGTTCCAAGAATCGTTCTGATTTTAACCTGTTTTACCAAAAGGGTGCACCGAGCATAAATATTACCACAGGAAATCAACCCTACACCAATACACCAAACGATACACCAGATAAGATCAACTACGGTGGTGAAGCTTTTATTATCCGCTATCTTACCAAAACCCTTCGTAATATTGATAAAAGTACAATCTTAAATTTGCGTGAAGAACTAATACCCGAAACCCAAAAATAATAATTGATGTTATACACTCTAGGTCACACACTACCACATAACCAATAAAAACATGCAACTCACGGATTATATCAAACCAGACAAAACTCTTTTCTCATTTGAGGTACTCCCTCCTCTAAAAGGCAAGAGTATAGACTCACTTTACAACGCTATAGATCCTCTTATGGAATTTAAACCCGCATTTGTAGATGTTACGTATCATAGAGAAGAATTCATAGAGAGAACACGAAAAGACGGTGGATACGACAAAATAAGTACAAGAAAACGTCCTGGTACTGTGGCCATTTGTGCCGCTATTATGAATAAATATCAAGTAGAGGCAGTACCACATCTCATCTGTGGAGGTTTCACGAAAGACGAAACTGAAAATGCTTTAATCGACTTAGCATTTTTAGGAATAGAAAATGTACTTGCATTGCGTGGAGATAATTTGAAAGATGAAAGAAATTTTGTTCCAGAAAAGAATGGAAATGGTAATTCACTTGACCTAATACGCCAAATAAGTGATATGAATAACGGCGTGTACCAAGACCAAGAGCTTGAAAACGCTACCGAAACAAACTTCTGTATTGGAGCAGCAGGATATCCCGAAAAACATATAGATGCTGCCAATATGCAAAGTGATCTCAAATTTTTAAAAAGAAAAATAGATGCAGGAGCAAAATTTATTACCACTCAAATGTTTTTCGATAACCAAAAGTATTTTGACTATGTGAATATGTGCAGAGAAGCTGACATTCACGTACCCATTATTCCGGGCATTAAGCCTATTACTAAAAAAATTCACTTACGTGCCTTGCCTCGTATTTTTAATATGGACATACCAGAGCCACTAGCGAGCGAATTACACGATGCCAAAGATGATGATGCCGCTAGACAAATAGGCATGGAGTGGTGCGTACAGCAGTGTAAGGAATTAAAAGCCGCAAATGTTCCTGCTTTACATTTCTATACTATGAGCTTTTCCGCCAGTACAAAAGAGATAGCCTCTCAAGTATTTTAACCAAATACCGTAATGAAGGGTATAGTAACCAAAAGTACTGGAAGCTGGTACCGTGTACTGCTGGATGGAAAAGAAGTAGAAGCCCGCTTGCGCGGTAAAATACGCACCTTAGAAATAAAAAGTACCAACCCTGTAGTGGTAGGTGACGAAGTAACATTAGAATACAACGCTCAAGAATATACCATAAGCGCTATTAGTGAACGACATAACTGTATAGTTAGAAAAAGCAACAAGCTAAGTAAGCAGTACCAACTTATAGCAGCCAATATTGACCACGCTTTTTTGATAGCCTCACCAGCAAAACCACACACACCACAGGGGTTTATTGACCGGTTTTTGGCTACTGCAGAGGCTTATCATATACCTGTATCAATTTTTTTAAACAAAAAAGATCTAGACTCTCGTAAAGCAAATACACACCGAAAAATGCTTTTGGAGCTATACCCCAACATAGGGTATGATATTCAAAATGTTAGTTTCTTGGACCCAAACGATATAGCCCAAATAAAAATACAAGTAGCCCAAAAAAGTGTTCTGCTAGCAGGCAACTCAGGGGTAGGTAAGTCAACACTTATTAATGCCCTTCTACCTGGCTCTAATCAAAAGGTAAATACCATATCTGCCTCTTATGATAAAGGGCGCCACACCACCACATTCGCTCAAATGTTTTTAGGTGAGAATAATACCCGCATTATTGACACCCCGGGCATAAAAGATTTTGGAATGGTACATACTGAACCCAACCAGGTTTCACACTATTTTCCTGAAATGAAAAATCTATTGAGCCAATGCAAGTTCAGCAACTGCCTGCACACTGAAGAACCCGAATGTCGAATAATACAGGCAGTAGAAAAAGGTGAAATCTCTGTGAGTCGCTATGTCAACTACCTTGGAATATTAGAAGAAGTGAGCATTAAATAAGGAAGTATATGTACAAAACTGACACTCCTTTGCATCATATATCCCAAAATCTAAGGAATAATCATCTCACCGCTGCTTGATGAATAAGCACTTTTTTCTATCTCCCAAGTGCGGTCAGCTAATAATAGTACAGTAGCCAAAAAAGAATCATATGGCATGCTGGCCCCCCACTCTGACGGAGAAATAAACGAAAGTATTTTTTCATTTCCCTTTTCGTACAAATGATAGCGCTCGCCTATACGTGGAGTGAATTTCATCTCCGCTTGATAAATACCATAAGACACCTCTAAACGTGCCTCGATTTCGCGCACTTGATCCATAATTACATCTGCTTGTTTTTAAGCATAGCAATCTGCTGATTGGCTTGCTTTTGCATGGTTTCTACTGCAGTAGCCTTTATTTTACCCTTGTTTTCGGGCTTTATCATAGGAGACGAAACACTGAGCGGAACAGGCGAAAACTTGGCTTCTCCTGTATAATAGGTCGATTTATCGTTCTTTTCTTCGCTCATATTGCTGGATTAACGTATGAAATCAAAGAAGGTTCTATTTTCCAAAAATCTACTCTTACAAACAGACAACACACGACAAGCTTCTGAAATTTTAATGCTCAATTTCGGCAATCTCTGAGCTAAGTTACGCTTTATTAGCTAAGTTTGATATATGAAAAGATTCCTGCTAATTTTCTTATTACCCATTTTTATAGTACTCTTTATACATTGCAATGATTGTCCATCTACCTCCCCAAGCTTTAAGGCAGTTGCGGTTAACTCACTTACGTACTGAGTTTGTATCACTTTACTCAGAGGAACCTAGTAGTCATATAGACTCTTTTCGTATTGCCATGTTCGCAGATTTTATTTTTGCCACTGAACCAACAATTTCATTTATAAATACCGCCTATGCTTGTGATCCATATCTTCCTTCAGCTAATTTAGGGGAGTTTGTAGACTCAATTTTAGTCTATTCGGAGCCCAACTATAGATCTAAACCAAATCTCACCTCTCAAGTGTATATCACTCGCGAACACAATTTATCTGATTTTAATACAGCCATAATACGTACTATAAACAGTAATGATTTGTGGTATTTGAAAGAAAAACCCTCTCAGTCAGATTCTTTTACATTCGGTTTTTATTACTACAAAAATGGAGTAATTATAGACTCCACTTTCACTCAAAAATATTACATTAGCAATAAATAAATTTAAGCGCTAGGCCTATCTCATTGTCTACATTTTGTAATTGTGGTACACTTCTTGTAAAATTTAGAAAATGAAATCAATTTTACCCCTGCTTGTGGTGGTCTTTTTTTTGACAGCATGCCAAAAAGGAGACCTTCGAGCTCCAGATTTTCAAGTAACCTACTCAGCAGCAAGTAGCAGCAAAAATCAGGTAGTAGGTACATTGGTAAATATATCCTCTACCCCAGCCCATAGTGTTTCCATGAAAATAGACAGGTACACTGACTTTAATCTTGTCCAGGATCCCATTTTCATACGTATAGAAAGAAAACTATTTCAAGGCGATACAGCTCAATTCATATTCGATTCGGGCGCCGATATAAAACGAATAGAAACAACTATAATTAGTGTGAACTGAATCACATTTTCTCACTACTTACTAAGCTCGATCTAAAAAGGCTCGTACAGTATTTTTATATGAAAAACTCTACTTTAAACCCACAGATACCAAGTCACCTACTTTATTTACCGCGGTTATTCCGTATTTGGCAAGTCCTTTTAGCGCTATATCCCACTTTTTGCCGCTCATATCTAAACGAGATTTCAAGTCGCCCATTTCTAGTGAACCGCCATTCTCTTCCAAAACTTCTTTTATAGCTTTCTGCTCAATAGAAAGTTCCACTGATTTTTCAGCTTTTTTCTCTGGGCGCATTTGCGGAAAAAACAATACTTCCTGTATGCTCACATTGTTGGTAAGAAGCATTACTAGTCGGTCTATGCCTATACCAATACCCGCTGTAGGTGGCATTCCATATTCTAGCGCAGTTAGAAAATCTTCATCTATGAACATAGCCTCGTCGTCTCCACGCTCCATCAACTTTACTTGCTCCTCAAATCGCTCGCGTTGGTCTATAGGATCGTTTAACTCACTGTAGCAATTTGCTATTTCCTTACCATTTACTATCAGCTCAAAACGCTCCGTCAACTCTGGATTATTACGATGTTTTTTGGTAAGTGGCGACATACTTATAGGATAATCCATTATAAAAGTAGGCTGTATTAGTAGGTGTTCTACCTTCTCGCCAAATATCTCGTCTATCAATTTTCCGCTTCCCATATTGCCATCTACCTCTACGCCAAGTTCCTTCGCTGTATTGCGAAGTTGATCTTCACTCATCGCACTGCAATCTATTCCTGTATATTTTTCTATAGCACCAAAAATTGTCAATCGCTCAAATGGTTGCCCAAAATCTATAGTATGCTCACCAAAAACAACTGCCGATGTGCCGTTAACGTCTACCGCAATTTGACGGAGCATTTGCTCTGTCATATCCATCATCCACATATAATCTTTATAGGCTACATATAGCTCCATTTGACTAAACTCAGGGTTGTGCGTACGGTCCATTCCCTCATTTCTAAAATCCTTGGCAAACTCATACACACCCTCAAAACCGCCAACTATCAATCTTTTTAGATATAGCTCATTGGCTATACGCAGATACAGCGGAATGTCCAAGGCATTGTGATGTGTAATAAAAGGCCTTGCAGCTGCTCCTCCCGGTATAGCTTGTAGTATAGGTGTTTCTACTTCCATATACCCTTTATTGTTTAAAAAGTTTCGCATACTAGCTACTACTTTTGTCCGTTTTATAAAAGTTTGCCGTACACCCGGATTCACAATTAAGTCTACATACCTTCTTCGGTAACGCTGCTCTGGATCGGTAAATGCATCATATATTTTACCATCAACTTCTTTAGGCATGGGTAGCGGATTTAACGATTTACTGAGTACAGTAAGCTCTTTTACCAAAATAGAAAGCTCACCAGTTTGTGTGCGAAACACTGATCCTTTTACTCCTACAATGTCTCCTATGTCTAATATTTTTTTGAATACCTCATTGTACATAGTCTTGTCCTCAGTAGTACACAATTCATCTCGATTAAAATAGGCTTGTATGCTTCCTTGCTCATCTTGAAGCTCAGCAAAACTCGCTTTGCCCATTATACGACGGCGCATCATACGCCCAGCAAATGAAATATTTTCAAATTTCGTTGGGTCATTATCAAACTGTTTACTCACTTCCTCACTGCTAAAATCCTTGGCATATACCTCCGCAGGATACGGATTAATGTTGAGTGCTCTTAATTTGTCAAGTGCTTGTCTACGTTGAATTTGCTGCTCGTTTAACTCCATCTCTTTTTAAAACTGTGTGCAAATATAATTTACGTATATACAGATTAACGTTATTTATCTCAAAATGAAGCAACTAATTCTTACCCTCATATATCTTTATAGTACTACTAAGCTTATTTTTGTTTCTCGCTAATGTTGAAAGGAAGTTTTACCCTTGCCATATTGCTGTGTGCTATACTTAGTTTAGCACAAAATATCGCCACAATGGAGGTCGCGACTAAAACGCTATACGAGTTTGTACCTAATGGCGGACAATGGCATCCAGCCGTGCGCTACAAAGCAGATATACCTTATGGTCATATGATTTTAGAAAGCGATGCACTACATTACATACTTGCCCGACCTGAGGACTACAATCGTATTAGCAAATGGCAACATGACCACCCCTCTGAAATACGCAAAGATTCTATGGCTTTGCACAATGTTCGTATGAGATTTATAGGCATGGAACTTGCTCCAATTTTGGAAACAAAACACAAACAAAAACATTACTATAATTTTTTTCTTGGCAATGATTCTCGTCAATGGGCCAGCAAGTTACACCCAGCTACGCAAGTTAATTATAAAGAAGTCTACCCCGATATAAATCTTGAAATTCTAAACCAAAATGGACTAAAATATCAATGGACAGTTACTCATCCTACCCCAGAAAAAGTAGCTAAAATCAAGATTGCAATAGAAGGAGCTACTCGCATACTTTTGGAAAATGGTGAAGTGCAAATTCAAACTACCGCGGGTGATATAACCGACCGCAGCCTACTCGTGTACCAGCAACTAGAAGACGCCGTAGTAGAAATAAATGCGCGATACGTACTAACAGACAGCATACTAAGTTATGAAATACTCGGAGATATAAACCCCGAATATCCTTTGGTGATTGACCCAGAACTCATTTTTTCAACCTACTCTGGTGCAACAGGTGACAATTTTGGGTATACCGCCACGTATGATAGTAAAGCCAATTTGTATGCCGGAGGTATTGTGAAAGTAATTCCCTCTTTAAACGAGCAGTACCCTGTTACCTCAGGTGCATTTGACGAGACATTCAATAATGGCACCGGCACGTGGCCCTGCGATGTATCTATATCTAAATACGATAGCGCCGGATCCCAGTTGCTTTGGGCTACCTACTTGGGGGGTAGTGATAACGAATTCCCACACAGTTTAGTCGTAGACCGCAATGACGATTTAATTATTTTAGGGAGTACCTCTTCAAGCAATTTTGCAGTTGACAAACTTGCCTTTCAGACCAAACTTGGGGGCAGGGCAGACATTTTTGTATCCAAACTAAGTGAAGATGGCACAACCCTTCTTGGCAGTACCTACGTAGGTGGCAACAGAGATGACGGCTTGAACAAGCACGTAGGCTTACTAAACTTTTATGCAGATGATTATAGAGGTGATGTAATCACCGATGATGATAATCATATTTTTGTAGCTACCACCACACTCTCAGATACAATGCCCGCAGTCAAGGCATTTCAAACCACCAAAAACACATCATACGATGGATACATTTTTGAACTATCTCCGGACATGCGCACCATGGAGTGGGCTACTTACTTGGGAGGAAACGGAGGCGATGCATTTTACAGCATAAAACTAGACCAAGCAAATATCTACATAGGTGGAGGAACCACCAGTACAGATTTACCCGCCACAGACAGCACTGTAGGGCCTGCAGCTTTTGGTAATACAGATGGCGTACTGGCCATAATAGACAAGAAAACCAAGGAGCTAAAACGACTAACCTATTGGGGTACAGATAAATACGATCAAATATATTTCATAGATAAAGACCAAGAAGGTAGACTATATGCCACCGGGCAAACTGCCGGAGATATAACCAAGACACCGAATGTATATGGAGAAAACTCAAAAGGCCAATTTATTTTTCGTATAGATACACTGCTCCAAAACCAAGATTTTGTGACAACATTTGGCAATACAGATAATGAACCCAATCTTGCTCCTAGTGCCTTCTTGGTAGATGTATGTGGACACATCTATTTCTCTGGATGGGGATCTACTAAATCCAGTTTAAACTCAGGAAGCACAGCCAACTTAGAAACTACGCCAGATGCCGTACAACCCAAAACAGACAATAATGACTTTTATATCTTAGTTTTAGGTCAAGATGCTGAAACTATTTTGTATGCTACCTATTTTGGAGGAGACTCTACAGCAGACCACGTAGATGGAGGTACCAGCAGATTTGATAAGCGAGGGGTAATGTATCAAAGTGTTTGCAGTAGCTGCCCCGCCGCCGATGATGATGCCGTAAACACCAGAGAAATAAATGATTTTCCTACTACTACAGGTGCAGCTTTTGAAGTAAACTCAAGTATACGGTGCAGTAATGCCTCATTTAAAATTGACCTTCAAATACGGTCCGCAGTCATTGCAGATTTTGTGGCTGCTCCTACCCTGGGTTGCGCACCACTAAATGTACAATTTACTAGCCTTAGCATAATGGGGCGCACGTTTTTTTGGGAATTTGGCGATGGAGACACTTCACACCAGCTAAACCCCTTACACACTTTTACGGAGCCCGGAGTTTACACTGTAAAACTCACCGTTATTGATAGTGCGACATGCAACGTCATCTCTACCTACCAACGTACCGTAGAAGTACTAGGTCAAGGTGTGGCCCAATTTAGTGCAAGATTTGACGGCTGCGACAATAAACTGACTATCGAAAATCAATCGGAAGGTGGATTTTCATACCGTTGGGATTTTGGTGATGGAAACACATCTAACGAAAGAGAACCACAGCACGACTATGATGAAATAGGAAATTATACCATCCAACTTTTCGTAAATGAAAATACATTGTGCTCTGACCAAATAAGTAAAGAGGTAACTATAGAAGCAGCAAAGAAATACAGCATAAACCTCTACAATGTTTTCACACCTAATGGCGATGGACTAAACGACTGTTTCAAAATGGACGGAGACTTTTTGGAATGTAAAGACTTCCTGCTTGAGATTTACAACCGCTGGGGAGAATTAGTATTTAGCACCCCAAACCCAAATGAATGTTGGTATGGCAACGACATGAAGAGAAAAGAAGTATTGCCCAGCAGCACATATTACTACTTACTCTACCTTGGCCAAAACGCAGATGAACCTATTTCCGGAACAGTGGATTTAATTAAGAATTGAGATAACTCCAAGAAAGTGACGCTTAAAATATAATTGCCTGTTATAATCTATATTCAGTACATAGCCTTGGATTGTGACTAGAAACAACTAGCAAGTTCCGTTTACAAATATGCTTTTAACCTTCCTGAATTACACATTTTCTCCTCCCTACATAGGGCCAATTCGTATATTAAATAAATAGGTATTACACGGCTAAATTTGCAAACCACATAAGTATAAAACACAAAAATATTCCAACTCGTGAGCCTAGAATTATGCTTCTATTGCTACAATGCCAGGAAGTTCCTTTCCCTCGAAAAACTCTAGCAAAGCTCCACCTCCTGTTGAGACGTAGCTCACGTTCTCTGTAAAACCAAATTTTTTGACCGCTGCACTACTATCGCCTCCACCTACAAGAGAAAAAGCGCCTTTTCGAGTAGCATCGGCTACAGCTTGGGCTATTGCCTTTGTACCGTTTTCAAAACTTGACATCTCAAAAACACCCATTGGCCCATTCCAAAGTATTGTCTTAGATTTATGCAACACCTCAGTAAACGCCTGTATAGCTTCTTCACCAATGTCTAAACCCATCCAGCCCTCAGGTATATCACCACTGTTACAGCTGCGGAGGTTCGCATCATTGTTAAAAGCATCTGCGCACAAATTGTCTGCAGGAAGGTGGAGCTGTACCCCTTTTTCTTTAGCTTTGGCAAGTATCTCAGTACATTTTTCTACCCTATCTTCTTCAAATAGTGAATTACCTATGCGTCCTCCTTTAGCAACACTAAATGTATAGGCCATGCCACCGCCTATGATAATGTGGTCAGCAACATTTAGTAAATTTTCAATAATTAATATCTTGTCACTCACTTTAGCTCCGCCTACGATACTTGTAAATGGTCGTTCTGGATTTCGCATAAGTTTTTGAGCGTTTGCTACTTCCTTGGCCATCAAAAATCCAAAGCACTTATCTTTAAAAGAATCTGCAACTATAGCAGTACTAGCGTGAGCCCTGTGTGCTGTACCAAAGGCGTCATTAATAAAAATATCGCCATGTTTTGCTAGTTTGGCTGCAAAGGCAGCATCTCCTGCTGTTTCTTCCACATAAAATCGCAGATTTTCTAACAAGTGAATACTTCCTATTTCTAAATTTCTGCTCTTTGTTAGAGCTTCTCCACTAATACAGTCATTTGAAAATATGACCGGAACATTCGTAAGTTTTGCCAGGTGAGAAACCAAGTGCTCTAGCGAGAACTTATCCTCTGGACCAGTTTTAGGACGACCCAAATGAGACATCAATACAACCGAACCGCCATCGGAAATAACTTTTTGTATGGTAGGTAATACAGCAGTCATTCGGCTATCATCGGTAATCTCAAAATCATCCGTTAGTGGAACGTTAAAATCTACTCGAATTAGCGCTCGTTTGCCCCTAAAATTATAGGAATCTACTGTCTTCATTATTTCAATTCTTCAAAAGTTTTACTCGCGTCAAAGGCTTCTGCTGCCTCTCCAACACGAATAATTTCCATCGTATTTATAAAAATAGGGTCATTGGGCATATCCCTACCGTCTCGGGGTGCGTCAGCTATGGCTAGGGCTACATCCATGCCATCTACTACTTCACCAAAAACAGCATGTCTGCCGTCTAAGTGCGGCGTGGCCGCTACTGTAAGAAAAAACTGGCTACCGTTAGTGCTCGGACCTGCATTGGCCATGGAAAGTATACCCGGCTTACTGTGTCTTAAATCTGGATGTATTTCATCACGAAAAGAATAACCAGGACCGCCCATGCCCATTCCCATTGGGTCTCCTCCTTGTATCATAAAATTTGGTATAACCCTGTGAAAGGTAATACCATCATAGTATGGTGTGCCAAGTTCCTTGGCCGTATTCGCTATTTTACCTTCAGCTAAACCGACAAAACTCGCAACAGTTAGTGGCGTTTTTTCAAATTCTAAATTGATCACTATACTTCCTTTCGAAGTATTCATTTTGGCATAAAGTCCATTTTCCATTTGTTTAATTTTTATTTAGTGTCTGTATTTATTTTGAGTGAATAATTATCTTTCATTCCAAACAGTCTTTTACAATTTTGCCATCTTACAACAAGATTGAAAATGCTTATTTGTATGTTTTTGTTATTTTTAGTGCGGATGCAAAATTAAGATTAACTATTACTTATGAAAGTATCCCAAAAAACGGTTGCTCTATTTAGTGTAACATTATCTATGCCTCGTGATACATTTATATAAATATACTATTTGGTTTTGAAATGAACACCTCTCACGTTTAGAATAAAAACTATCCTGTGTATTGAAAATAGTGAATAAAACATACCCAAAATCTTTCGTCACGGCTGATTTTAATTCCAATACTGTAATTCAATGGGCAATAAAAACAACATATCAATAAGCAATTTTAAAACCCAATTTAAAACATGAGAAGTTACATTATTGTCTAAATTCATTATCTTAAATTGCCTAATTTATTATACCATGAAAACAAACCATATATTGATAATCCAGTGTATAAAATCATTTGCAAGGCAAGAAAATTTAAATCTTTTATTCCATATAGCCAAATGGTGTACGCATTAATGACTATCCAAAAGCCCCAAGCAATAAAGTACTTGTATAACTCTAAAAACGTTGCTAAAATGCCAAAAACAGTGCTCATAGCATCGTAGTAAGGCTCAGAAGCGTCCGTTTTAGTCATCACATAACCAAGGCCTATACCCGCAGCAAATGCACCTATAATCATTGCCCCAACTTTCCACCATGGACAGGTTTTAATCCGAAAATTTTTGTGGCTAGTTTTTTCCCAATAATAGTACCCATACACACCCACACATGCATAAAAGACATACAAAATAGTTTCGGAATAATAGGCGTTTTCAAAGAAAACATAAGCTCCTGACATAGAGCCTCCTATCCCATAAAACCAACATTGCTTATTTTCTTGAATTAACAAGATTAAAAAAACAACGTTTAAGATCACACTGATTATCTCTATTGCTATAACTTCCCTCATGTATTTTAAGATGCGTAATCCTATTTTTTGTATCTATATCTACTTTTTTATCACCTCTTCTGCCTATTTATGATTTTCACACTCACAGTTGTAGTGTTTTCTCCAACATCCTCCATTACTGAGCTAATTATCCTACAGAGCTCTTTACCTTAGTTGCACTTAATCTTTTGTTTATGAATCATCATTAAATTATAAAGCCTCCTTTATTATCCTATACGATTTACAATTGAGGTAAGCCTTTTGCCTTTACAATAAAAAATAAAGACGCTACCTGTCAATTTATTTGTATTAAATTCGCAAAGCTAATGAATTTAACAGGCGAAATAAGATTTTTGGTTTTTTTACTATGTGCAACAATGAGCTTCTCCTCTTCTTCTCAAAATAGAGTTGCTGCACAGCAGACCATAAGCGATTTGTGTACAGAGGATATGGCTGGACGTGGATACATTTTAAGCGGAGAAAAAAAGGCTGCAGACTATATTTCGTCTCGATTCAAATCTATAGGTCTCAAGCCTGCAACCCAAAATTATCATCAATTTTTCACTATATCTGTAAATACGATAATCAAGACAGAAGTGAAACAAGAGGGGCGTCTATTAGTCACCGGAGAAGAGTACGTGATAGCTCCAGAAAGTGGTTCTGTAAATATAAATGGCCCTTTATTTTATGTAACAGAGAAAATGCTAAATAAGAACGCCGTTGTTAAAAAAGTGAAGCGTGCAATTGAGAGGGGTTTTATACCAGTTATAGACCAATATAATACTGACAATATAGAGGCTCAAAATACAATTGAAGAAATCAAAAATAGTGTCACGGGAGCTGCCTTGATTTTTCTAAAAGACAAATTAACATGGAGCGTAGGTAGAGCACAATCAAAAAATGGAGAGGTTTGGATACTCTCCTCAGCGTTTAATCGCATGGCTAAACGTATTTCTATTACAATTGAAAGTAAATTTATAGAGCAGTACACAACACAGAATGTTTATGGCTATGTAGCGGGAACAGATTATCCAGATAGTTTTATTATTTTTTGTGGCCACTATGATCATTTAGGTAAAATGGGAAATGCTACGTTTTACGGTGCCAATGACAATGCAAGCGGAATAAGTCTTCTACTAGATATGGCTACTTATTTTGTCCATAATCCTCAAAAATACAGTATTGCTTTTATTGCCTTTGGTGCAGAAGAGGCTGGTTTGCTCGGATCACTGCATTATGTTAAAAATCCCATTGTTGCACTATCTAAAACTAAGTTTGTATTCAACATGGACCTTATGGGAACCGGAGAGCTAGGTGCTACAATTGTAAATGGTAGTGTATATCCTAAGGCATTTGCTACACTTACCAAAATAAATACAGCTAACGGATATTTACCAAAGATAAAATCTCGAGGTAAAGCAGCGAATAGTGATCACTATTTTTTCTCAGAAATGGGTGTACCTTCCTTTTTTATGTATCTGATGGGAGATTACCAACACTATCACACTCCTGCTGACAATGCCAAAAATCTAGTATTAGGCGAGTACTATGATAAGTCCTTCCTGCTTATCAGAGATTTTATTCATTCTTTTAGCTCAATTCAATAGAAATATAAATGCTCGGTTTTGTCAACTCATTCATGTCGTGGTATCTCAAAAAGAGAATTCCTTTAATAGAATATAACTTTGAGCATGGAGTGGAGATGCAAAAACATGTATTTGAATCACTGCTTGCAAAGGCAAAAAATACGTCATTTGGGAGAGATTTTAAACTATCCGAAATAAAAACAATAGATGAATACCGAAATCGAGTACCACTTTTTGAATATGATGATTTAAAACCCTATATACAACGAGTGATGCACGGCGAACAGAAAGTACTTTGGCCAGGTGATATTACTTGGTTTGCAAAATCTAGCGGCACTACATCAGACAAGAGCAAGTTTATTCCCGTAAGTTACGATTCCTTAGAAGAATGCCAATTTAGAGGCAGCAGGGATGTATTAGCTTGGTATTATTATCATCATCCAAATGCTTCTGTTTTTCAAGGTAAAGGACTCATTGTTGGCGGAAGCCACCAAGTGAATCATTTGGCACAAAACTCACACTATGGTGATTTGAGTGCAGTTATGATGAATAATATGCCATTTATCGCCCATTTTCTGGCAACTCCTAGTATGGATATCGCCTTGTTGCCAAATTGGGAACATAAAATGCAAAAAATGATAGATAGTACATACAAAGAAAATGTCACAAACATTTCTGGCGTACCCTCTTGGACCCTGCTTTTACTTCGAGGTATTTTAGAAAAGACAAAAGCACAGAATATTTTAGAGGTTTGGCCAAACTTAGAATTATATGTACACGGTGGAGTAAATTTCGAACCATACCGAGCACAATTTTCCAGTGTTATTGGTGGTAACATAGCATACCGAGAAACCTATAACGCCTCAGAAGGATTTTTTGCCATCCAAGATCATCCTGATAAAGATATGGCGTTAATGCTCGACTACGGAATTTTTTATGAGTTTATAGCTCTTGAAGAGTACGGTAAACAAAATCCGAAAACATACTGGCTTGCTGAAGTAGAAATAAATAAGGACTACGCTTTAATCATTAATACAAATGCAGGACTTTGGCGATATGTCATAGGCGACACCATACAATTTACTAGCCTAAACCCACACCGAATAAAAATTACCGGACGAACAAAAAGTTTTATAAATGCATTTGGAGAAGAACTGGTTGTAGAAAATGCTGAAAGGGCTGTAACTGCTGCTCAATATCAAACAGGTGCAGAAGTGGCTGAATTTACTGCAGCACCTGTGTATGCACAAAATAAAGAAAAAGGAAGGCACCAATGGGCCATAGAATTCAGAAAACAACCAGAAAGTTTGATCGAATTTGCACGAATCCTAGATCAAGAACTGTGTGCCGTCAACTCTGACTACGAATCAAAAAGATTGGCCAATATGGCTTTAGATACGCTAGAAATTATAAATTGTAAACCAAATACTTTCTATAAATGGCTAAAAAGTAAAGAAAAGCTAGGAGGTCAACACAAGATTCCTAAGCTTTGCAACAACCGAATAATCATAGAAGAAATAATAAAAATTAATACACCATGAAAAGTATCAAAATGAGTCTAGCACTAGTTGCTATCATCACGCTTATATCTTGCGGCGCAAATAAACAAGACAACCAAACACTAGAAGCTAAGGTCTTCGCCGATAAACTGAACAGCGAGAAAGAGTATACATTGCTCGACGTTCGTTCGCCAGAAGAGTTTTCGGCCAATCATCTTGAAAATGCAAAAAACATAAATGTAAACGATTTAAATTTCATTCAACAAGCAGCATTACTTGATAAGAATAAAACTATACTGGTGTATTGCAAGTCTGGAGCACGAAGCAATAAAGCTGCGAAACAACTTCAAGAAATGGGATACGACGTTCGAGAATTGCAAGGCGGGTTACTTAACTGGCAATCAGAAGGATATCCTGTAGTAAAAGATACAAAAAAATCGACTGAAGAATATACTATGGCAACCTACAATGAGGCCATACTTAGAGACAAATTAGTACTTGTTGATTTCCAAGCGGTTTGGTGTCCCCCTTGCAAAATGATGGCCCCTCATATAGAAGCGATGAAAACCAAGTATGGAGACCAACTTGCAGTATTAAAAGTAGATACAGATAAAAGTGCTGAAGTAACTGAGCACTTCAAAATAAATGCCATACCTCAAATAAAACTATATAAAGATGGTAAAGAAATATATGATAAAACAGGCTATCACTCTGCCGAGGATTTAGAAGCCTTACTTAGTCAACATATTTAATGTATTGAATCATCTCCAAGAGATTTATTAGTATTCGTCTCGACAAAATTTTCCCAGCCTTGAGCTTCTAGCGCCACCATATTGCCTGATTTGGTGATTAGCTCTTTGCCCTCATGCGGTGCAGTGCAATAACCAATGATACTGATATCCATAGAATTTTTTATTTTGTCATAAGACGCCTGGGGTAATGTAAAAAGTAATTCATAATCTTCTCCTCCATTCATAGCACAAGTAGTAGGAGCCAATTCGAACTCTATAGCCGTATCATACGTTTGCTGATCTATAGGCAGCTTGTCTTCGTAAATTTTCATTCCTACATTAGAGTGCTTGCACAGATGAAAAACCTCACTACTTAACCCGTCACTCACATCTATCATGGAGCTAGGTTGTACCCCAAGTTCTTGAAATAAATCTACAATATCTTTTCTCGCTTCAGGACGCAATTGACGCCCAACAATATAGTCTTTACCTTCTAAATCTGGCTTCATATTCTTATTGTCCAAAAAAACTTGTTTCTCACGCTCCAAAATTTGTAACCCCATATAAGCGCCTCCCAAATCTCCAGAAACGCACAATAAATCCCCTTCTTTTGCTCCACTTCTGGTTACTATTTTTTGCGCATCTGCGTAGCCAATTGCTGTCACATTAATACACATTCCAATCACAGAACTACTCGTGTCTCCACCTATTAATTCTACATCGTACTTCTCACACGCTGCTTGTATTCCAGCATATAATTCATCTACTGCTTGAAGCGTATACTTGCTAGATATAGCTATAGATACCATAACTTGACTTGCTCGAGCATTCATAGCACAAATATCACTTATGCTAGATGAGATACACTTGTATCCTATATGCACCAAAGGAGAGTACATCATATCAAAATGTATGTTTTCAATAAACATATCCGTACTGATAACTTGCCGTTTACCGCTAATTTCTAAAATCGCCGCATCATCACCTATTCCAAGTACTGTTTCAGGTTTAGATATCGTAAACCGCTGAGTGAGGTGGTCTATCAGACCAAACTCTCCCAATTGGTCAATACTAGTAGTTTCTTTATTCTCGAACATTCTTGCTTGCAAAGTTCTTTAATTTAACGTAATTTGAACACGAAATGAAAACTTTAATAGCATCTTTAGGACAAATACTTTTTCCAAACCTTTGTGTTTGTTGCTATGAATATCTTAGCCAACAAGAGGAATCCATTTGTGATTTGTGCCTTTTTACTCTACCGATTTTTGAGCTCGGATATCAAAAAGATAATCCATTAGCACGAAAGTTTTGGGGCAGATTAAACGTAGAAATAGCATTTGCTCACCTAGTATACAAAAGTACAACTAACGTCAAACAACTGCTCAACGAACTAAAATACAATGGAAATATCACTCTTGGAATCGAAATGGGCAAATGGCTCGGTGACGCACTTCTAAAATCCAAACAATTTACTAAAATAGATTATATTATACCTATACCACTTCATCCTACACGACAAAAATTTCGCGGATATAACCAAAGTGAACTTCTCGGCCAAGGTGTAAGCCAGGTTATGAACATCCCCATGCTTACAGATATTGTGGCACGCGAACGCTACAATAAAACACAAACAAAGAAAAGACGCTACGAAAGGTACATCAACTCACAAGAACTTTTCAGAGTTCGAATCCCAGAACAAATTGAAGGTAAACACATTTTACTGCTAGACGATGTTATAACTACTGGTTCCACAATGGAGTCATGCGGAGAAGTACTGCTTGACGTCAATAATCTAACCTTGAGCCTTGCTTCACTTGCTGTAGCAACCTAGTGTATCACAACTTTTTTGGCAAAAAGACCGTTGGCATATATAAAATATACTCCAGCCCTATACCCAGATACGTCAATTGATACATTTGAACCCCTCTCCACTTTTATCTCATTCAACTCTTGACCTAAGTTGTTGGCTATTTTAACAATCACTGCTCTATGGCTGCCGTTTTTTACAGCTACACTGCTCTTAACCGGATTAGGACCTATTTCTAATCCCTCCAGCTCTACCGGTAGTAACGCTGCACCATTTACACTCAAAGTTTCGCTCATATAGCTACATACAGTATTGGTAGTAATGGCCTCACCGTAAACCCCATTAGCAAAAGAAAGGTATATTTTAGCTGTATTGCATATTTCCGCCTCGCGATTCATCAAGTCGCTGCGTATACCAATTTGGTAATCTACGAAAGCAGTACTATTATTCCCACTATCTGTAGATGGCTCTATACTGACTCCTTCTATAGTAGTCACTATTTTCAACACACGATTGCCGCTTTCATTTATAATGAATTCATAGTCTGAATATGTAGTAGCCCCAGGATGACTCGTAGTAATAAAAATTCCTGCTGCACTTCTAACTATATCTTCATCTAACACATCTACTACCTTAATGGCGTTTACTACCCCTGAATTATTATTGGAAATATTAATCTTATAACGCAATTCTTTTTCAGCAGGTTCTATTTGCTTTCCATTCAAACACTGTTTATTGTTGGGCCTAGTTTCACCAGAATAATATACAAAAGAAGACCTGTTATTAGCGACATCTTCGTCCATAACACCTCCAGTTAATTCCACATTTGCAAGAAGTTCTTGGTCATCAAAACCCTCTAGAGTGTAATCAAGATCTATACAAACATTGGTTTTTGCAGAGAGACTTACCGTCCAAGTTGCTACGCTATTCAAAACAGTCTCTGGATTTTGGTCTGCTGTAAAATCAGCAATACCAAGTGGTAGATTCAACGTTACCTTAGCGTCCGTTATGGGTTGGCTTCCGAGATTTGTGACACATAGTGTAGCATTTCGTTGCTCTCCAGAACTATATTTATTTCCAATATTATCAGTCAAATATATTTTCGCATCACTCACTCCACCTTTTTGCTTAGCGCCAAAAGCAGTTGTAAAGTACGATTTATATTCTTTTGCTTCTAGTTCTAGCGCTGGGCACGTCGGCACGTAGTGATTATAATTTGCTGCATTTATGGTGTATATCTTGTCCTTTTCAATCTGGGCATATAGTACCCCATTATTTTCAGTAGGTATAATATCCAATGCACTCAACTGTACCGGATAATGTGGTAACCAATCTTCACCATCCTCTTTTATGCAGTTGCTATTTTTATCGTTGTATACACGAGTTACTACTTGCGCTTTATCTGCAATTACCTGTCCAACACCTCTTAAGATTCCATTGTCATCAAAATCGCCACTTAACATTACACTCTTACCATCGCTATATATCTGATCTATTTTATTCAATGAGATAGTCGATGGTTTCCATTCTTTACCGTTATACAACATTAAATAGTTTCTTTCTGTTGTCTGATTATGCACAAAACTCCCCAATGCCAGTAATTGGCCATCGAGCTCGGCAAATTGTGAAACATTCTCTACTGTGTAATTCTCCAGACCCTCTGCTAAGTTTGCCCAATTCTCCCCTTGACTAATTTTGATAGGTGCAGTAATAAAATTAGAAGTCCCATATGCCACAATATTGCCTTTAAAGGTTCCTAAAGCAATATTTTTTGCTAAAAATGGTGGAAAATCAGTAAGCGTCCACTCCTGTCCATTCCATTTCACCAAAGATAAATTGGCATTTTGAGGATTGGTAAATGTCCCCGTAGCAAAAACAGTATTATTTTGATATACAATACTAGTAAAGTTATCCCGCTGTATATTATTAGTTATAAGATTACCTTCTAATTTCCAAACAGTACCATTTAAACTTGCTACATTCGATTCCTCTATTCCATTTTTAAATTTTCCAATACATTTTAGTTTACTGTTTTCTATAAACAGACGTGAAACACTGAAACTTTGCACTATAGTACTGTCGCTCATATCAATCCACTTCTGTCCGTCCCATTTCAAAATGCTGTTAGTTGAGTTCACCGAACTAAATTCATGTCCCGACATAAGGTACAATTCATTGTTAAAACTAATTAGGTCAATGATTTTGTAGTCACTAGTAGTTATAGGTAATACCGGTGTAGGAAGCGGGTACCAAAAATCTCCATTCCACACGTGTACATTTATACGATTATCTCTATTGTCAAAAGCAGCAGCTAAACCACTTTGATGACTCGCTATTTTGTCCGGTGCAGCAGGTAAACCTTTACCTAGTGGAGCTAATATCTGTGCCTGCGCTACAAATACAGTAATACAAGAGACTATATAGAATACTAACCGCCTCATCGTTTAAACAGTTTAATCGAACTTGTGATATTAATACCATAACCATACGGTTTTGTCTTTATAGCTGAAGTTTCAGCAGAACGTAACGTATTTAAATTAACACCAAACACAGGCTCTACTCCCAAAGCAAAATGAGAATTAGTCCAATAAACCCCCGTTTTTACGTTGGCTGCTATATTGTGTGGGTTAAATTGCAAATCTTTGATATCTTGTAGCTGCAGTGTTTTAAAGCTCCCAATTTTACCCTCCCTATTGAGCAGTGCCATATAAGATACACCTAACTGACTTCTTACCTCAAAGTTACGTGAAACTGACATTTTATACCCTACGTTTAAAGGTATTTCAAGAAAATGATAAGAATTTGACCCAGAATATACTACCCATTCATATGCCGCAGGGTCTAGTGGAATATAATCCAATGTCTTTTGATCGGTCTCAAATACGCTCTCTGTTATTTGATAATTATAATTCACCTTTTCACCTCTCTGTGTTCTGAAAATACCTGTAGCTAAAAACCATGATTTGGCATGATATTGCACATTAAACCCGAATGTATTGGCAAAAGATGAACTCTCGCTATTCGCTACAGCTTCGTTATAGTTACGATTAATCAGCCCACTCAGTAAACTGTTTTCTGAGATAAGCTTATTAGATAAACCCGGAGTAAACGATACTCCAAACTCCCAGTAGTTATTTTTCTGTATTGTACTACTACTTGCATCTACAGAGTATGTTTCTATAGGTAATGATTCCATACTTTTTACTAACCTCTTAACCCTAAATGGTGTATCGGAATCTTCATACATTTCATCTGCGAAACTCTTTTTTGAATTTAGGACAATTGTTTCATAAGTTGAGTATTGATATTCTTTTAGATCGCCTTGCTTTTGTATACTTTCAGTATACTCTTGCTCACAGTATATCATCTTTATCCGATACTAGATGATTAGCAGTTCCAAAAACTATCGTATCAGTATGAGCAGTAATTTTCTCCTTTCCACTATTCGATACCTTTGCAATCCTATATTTTTTCTCTTTAATATCAGTCTGACTAACTACCGATTTATGCAAATTCTGTATCGATTTTTCCCCTTTATTAAGGTTAATCTCTGCTTCAGACGTTAAAGGAATTTTTGAATTGGTTTGGGGCAACGAACCAAAGTATAGTCCTAAGCTCCCGACAGAAATTAAAGCTAGAAAAAACCACACAGCGTAAATGCGGTTTTTTCTCTGCTTCAATCTTCTTTCAACTACCACCCAGTCAGCGTCATTCACCAAGGCATTGGCGGGCGCTTGGGATGCCTTTCTGAGCAGTTCGTCGATATGTTGTAAATTATCCAATCTAAAGCCTCTAGTTATGTTTTAACAAAGTATTTAGCATTACACGTCCCCTGGAAAGCCTGCTTTTAGACGAACCCTCGGTTATACCCAATTTTTTGGCTATTTCCTTATGAGACATTCTTTCTACAGCATACATGTTTAGTACTATTTTATACTTATCAGGAAGTTGTTGTAGTGCAGCAAGCACTACTTCTGGGGCTATTGTGTCTATTTCTTCTGAAACAGCAACAACGGATTCTTTCTCCATTGCTGGATCAAATTCGTAATGGTCATATTTATTTCTCCCTATACGTTGTGAATTCAACGCTAGGTTTATAAAAACTCTGGTCATCCAAGTGGCAATAGCACTATCCCCTTTAAACTTCTTAATATTTACAAAAACTTTATAAAACCCGTCGTGAAGCAAATCTTTAGCATCTTCACGGTTTTTACAGTACCTCATGCAAACTGCCATCATTCTATTGGCATACTTTTCAAAGAGCATTTTTTGAGCAGACTGATCGTTGTTCTTACAGCGTTGTATAAGTTCTTCCTCACTAATCAATTTACCCTTGTTTTATATTAGACACCATAATGACTGAATGGTTGCAAAAAAAAGCAAAAATAAAAAAGGCCCGACGTTTGTCGGGCCTTATCCATTAGATTATTTTTATAACAATCGATTTACTTGTTCAATATTACTTTCTTAGTAATGATCTTATCCTGTACGTTCATTTTCACGTAGTATACTCCATTTGCTTGATTTGCTAGGCTTACGTTGAATGTTCCGTTTTGTGCTTTACCATTTTTCACTAAAGCCACTTGCTGACCCATTGTGTTGAATACCGCTAGATTGATCTCTTCGTTCTCTGGAAGATTTACTGTGATATTCACATCTCCAGTTGTTGGATTTGGATTCACTCGTAGTAAATCATCTAAACTTACATCGTTCACACTGTTTGTGATAACATCGTAGTAATACTGTACATCTACAAGAAGTGTGAATTTCTTTGACATGTTACCAGAGTTGTCTACTGTTTGGAATACCGCAGAGTAATTACCTGCTTCTTGCATATTGATGTCATTGTATATCAATGTATGGTTAGCAAATAAATCACCTGGGGCATCATAGTTATCTGTGAAAGTAATATAGTCTACTGCATTTACAGCAGAACCTACTCCTACTCTTAGAACCCCTCCAGACTTCCCACTGATCTCAGGGCTTATCTCGTCTACCACGTTTACTGTCCTTACTTTAGTCGCTCTATTTCCTGCTGCATCTGTTGCAACATAGGTATCTTGGTAGGTTCCCAATGTGTAAGGATCTACATTAGATGACGAGGTCAAACTGATTTGAGTATTGGAATACAAATTATCTGTAGCTACAGCACTTACCGGTGTGTAAGGCGTATTTACATCATGTTTTACAACATCTAGCGTACGCAAATCAATAACTGGTGGAACATAATCACGCACTACATAATCTACACACTGTGTAGTTACATTGCCGCTCTCATCTGTAGCTGTATATGTTACTGATGTAGTACCTTGAAAACGAGTGTCTACTGCTGCACCTCCTTGTGGCGATGCCGGATTAGCTTTGAATAATAGTCCACTTCCCAAGCTATTATAGTTATCACTTGCCGTGGTGATATCTGCAAAAATATCTCGTAACTGTACCTCTACTTTCCAGCAAGCACCTGACTTATCTGCACTAGCATTGTCGATAATTGGCGATTGTGTATCTACCACTCGTACTATACGTACTGCTGATGAAGCATTTGCTTGGTTATCTTGCACATCGTATGTTATAGTATAGTTACCCAAAAGATTTTCATTCACACTACCCGAGGTGATGATAGCAGAGCTAAGATCTCCTTCCTTGTTGTCTAGTGCTGTAGCTCCTAGGTCTACCCAAGGTGTCCCTACTTCTATTGTTGTATCTGCACTACCATTTACCGTAATTACTGGCGCTGTTTGGTCAGCTACTACGTAGATTACGCGTAGTGCTGGTTCTGCAGGATTGCCAGAAGCATCCATTGCATTCCATACTTCATAGTAAACACCTGCAAGGGTTTGATCTAGGTCTGAGGTCATTACCAAATTTGCTGACACATCACCTTGTGAAGGATCTAGTGCTGTAGCTCCGTCTGTAACATACGCTGGAAGTGCATTTTGCTCTACAAATACAGTATCTGAACCGTTTAAGGTGATGATTGGAGCGTCACCATCATTTACTACTCGTATCAAGTAATCTTCAAACTCTCCTACACGGTTTGCATTTGGATTAGACGCTGCGCCACAAGGCTCATTAAGGTCTGTATCATACGATACTCCTACCCGCATTCGAGTATTCGCCTCAAAAGCAGTAGATGCATCAGGAACCGTAAACGAACCCGTCCACGACATAGTGTTCGCCGTAGCTTCCATCGCTACTTCTTCACCTGCATCATCAAAATCTCCATCTACATTCCAATCGATCCATATTTTACGCGACATTGAATTTACATTGGTTGTTCTGCGTACCTCAAAATTGTACGTTCCTCCAAAGTTCAAATCAATAGCTCCTAATTCTGAATAGTCCGTATAGGCATCTCCTGCTGTACTAGCATTTTCAAACGATGTTCCTGAAATTGGATCGGTTACTCCTACAAAGCTTATTCCTACATCTGAAGAAGTAGTTACTCCTATAATAGGTGTACAGTGTTCTACCACTATTATATACGATGTTTTTACTACCGTCGCCTCTGATGCTGCTTCATTCGTAGAGTTATACCCTCTACATTGTACTGTATACGCTCCAGGCTGATTGAAAGTAAACGAACGCTCATTGGACGTATTGCCCTGTGCATCTATTGTCCAACCAGTTACTGGGTAAATATCCCAAACCCAATTGTTTGCCTTATCACTTGTAGCTGTTATTGTAACTGCATCGCCTATCGATGGTCTTTGATTATCTGCAACAAAATCTAAACTAGTAGGCGTAGTTGGTGAAACTACTGTGAAACTTTGGGTTGAAGTACTCACTTGGTTATCGCAAGAAGTAACTTTGAGAGAAAGGGTATAGTTACCGTTGGATAGGAAGGTATATCCAAAGTCTCTTGTGTTATACGTACCCGTCTCTGGACCGCTGAGTGTCCACTCAAATGCAGTACTACCCTGTGCATTGGCTGACGTGTTTTCAAAAGTAACAGGTACTGCGTTAAATAATGTTGTACCTGGCAATACATAATTGGCTACAGGCGCTGCACTTGTACCAGCTACCGAAGTCCAATTCGCTTCAAATCCATCTGTAGTTGCTCCTGCTGTTGCTACCCAAAGTAAATACATAGCTCCTGAATTAGCCGTTATAGAACCAGTAGGCTCATTACCTAGCGTAAATCCGTTGCCAGGATGCAGTGCGGTGCCTAATGCATTTACTCCATCATATATACGTAGTGTCGCATTTGCATTTACTTCAAATACAGAAAAATCCAATGTCACACTTTGTGCACCACAAGGGGCTATTAGTGCTTCTAGTGTTTCATTTGGAGAATAGTTGCCAAATGGCCCGCCTTTATCATACAACACACCACTTGATGTAGTTATAATACCTGCTGGTAGTGCCGTAGCTGCTCCCATATTGTAGCTAGATCGCTGTACTGTAATGTATGCCGTCTTGGTAAGCGGAGAAGAACCCGGTATGGAGTTACTAGCAGTAAGTGTTACTGACCACGTACCTATATCTACTGCACCAACATAATTGCCCGTTAGAACACTTGGATTTTTATGTACACGAGGATCACCTCCGCGTAAGTCGGGTTGATCATCACCATCTATAGTATCTACTCCATTGCTGATTACCCAATCCCAATACGTAGCACCATTAGAACTTAAATCTATTAGTTTGAACGGCTCAAATAACTCCACTAAGTTTTTGTCCGATACAAAATTTGAAACTGGTGGAGCTGTTGGATTTATGATCACTACCGTCTTGGTAGTAGAATCCTTACCATTACAATTCTCACTAACTAACTTAACTGAATAAGATCCTGTAGAACTAAAAATATGAGATGCATTTGTAGTAGTGTATGAAGAACCATCAACTGTCCAATTGTGCGATATATAACCAGACTGATTGCTGTTTACGAAATTTACAATAGTACCAACAAAAGCTGTATCAGGGGTAAAAAAGTTACTACTTAAACCTGCTGGAGTACCTAAAGTAAATGTATAATCATGAGACTCACCATACGCAAAAGTAGGTGCTGTAAATAACCCGCCATTTGTGTGCTGATTTTGCTGCCAAGTTGTGAAATTATCATCCGTTCTAATACGCAAACGAACGTCGCCATTGGATATGTTACAAGGAACACTAAAAGGTATAGCTTGCTCACTATTTATAGGGAAGTTCGTTCGGGCAATAAATAAATCTCCTGCATCTCCAAAGTTATCATTGCCACTAAAATCAAACCAAATACCAGCGCTTGAACGATTTGCTCCCAACCTATTGGTAGTAGTGATAAACAATGTATAATTTGCTCCCGCTGCTAATGAAAATGCTGATGTTGGCTCTGCTAAATAGTAATGTGAGCCAGCAGTATTTACAGGTTGGCACTGGTTTCCTACACCAGATTTACTATAAATTTCATTTCCTGATCCGTCTTCTATTCGGATATTATCAATAGCAGACCACCTCTCGTAGGTAAACGTACCGTTAGTCCAACAAGTGCCATAATAATGTCCGCTAGGAGTAGCGTATTGGGCTGATGTGTTAGTCGTAAAACAGAATACTGCTGCAAAACAGAGCATAATAGTTTTACTGATGCCGTTAAAGCCAAATTTTGTAATGTTTCTTTTCATATTTACTTATTATTTATTAGTGTTTGCTTAAATTGAAATCTAAAAGTACAAAGTTAGACACGACTTTCACAAAATGGTTGCAAAAAAAAACATCATTTCTCTTATAATATACAAAAAAAATACATGACAATATTCTACTAAAAGTCTTAACTCGTTGTATATCTTGAGGATAGAGTACTTTGTACGTTTCATTAGGAAACGAAAATAAAAAAGGCCCGACGTTTGTCGGGCCTTATCCATTAGATTATTTTTATAACAATCGATTTACTTGTTCAATATTACTTTCTTAGTAATGATCTTATCTTGTACGTTCATTTTCACGTAGTATACTCCATTTGCTTGATTTGCTAGGCTTACGTTGAATGTTCCGTTTTGTGCTTTACCATTTTTCACTAAAGCCACTTGCTGACCCATTGTGTTGAATACCGCTAGATTGATCTCTTCGTTCTCTGGAAGATTTACTGTGATATTCACATCTCCAGTTGTTGGATTTGGATTCACTCGTAGTAAATCATCTAAACTTACATCATTCACACTGTTTGTGATAACATCGTAGTAATACTGTACATCTACCACAAGAGTAAATTTGTCAGACATGTTACCAGAGTTGTCTACTGTTTGGAATACCGCAGAGTAATTACCTGCTTCTTGCATATTGATGTCATTGTATATCAATGTATGGTTAGCAAATAAATCACCTGGGGCATCATAGTTATCTGTGAAAGTAATATAGTCTACTGCATTTACAGCAGAACCTACTCCTACTCTTAGAACCCCTCCAGACTTCCCACTGATCTCAGGGCTTATCTCGTCTACCACGTTTACTGTCCTTACTTTAGTCGCTCTATTTCCTGCTGCATCTGTTGCAACATAGGTATCTTGGTAGGTTCCCAATGTGTAAGGATCTACATTAGATGACGAGGTCAAACTGATTTGAGTATTGGAATACAAATTATCTGTAGCTACAGCACTTACCGGTGTGTAAGGCGTATTTACATCATGTTTTACAACATCTAGCGTACGCAAATCAATAACTGGTGGAACATAATCACGCACTACATAATCTACACACTGTGTAGTTACATTGCCGCTCTCATCTGTAGCTGTATATGTTACTGATGTAGTACCTTGAAAACGAGTGTCTACTGCTGCTCCTCCTTGTGGCGATGCCGGATTAGCTTTGAATAATAGTCCACTTCCCAAGCTATTATAGTTATCACTTGCCGTGGTGATATCTGCAAAAATATCTCGTAACTGTACCTCTACTTTCCAGCAAGCACCTGACTTATCTGCACTAGCATTGTCGATAATTGGCGATTGTGTATCTACCACTCGTACTATACGTACTGCTGATGAAGCATTTGCTTGGTTATCTTGCACATCGTATGTTATAGTATAGTTACCCAAAAGATTTTCATTCACACTACCCGAGGTGATGATAGCAGAGCTAAGATCTCCTTCCTTGTTGTCTAGTGCTGTAGCTCCTAGGTCTACCCAAGGTGTCCCTACTTCTATTGTTGTATCTGCACTACCATTTACCGTAATTACTGGCGCTGTTTGGTCAGCTACTACGTAGATTACGCGTATTGCTGGTTTTGCAGGGTTGCCAGAAGCATCCATTGCATTCCATACTTCATAGTAAACACCTGCAAGGGTTTGATCTAGGTCTGAGGTCATTACCAAATTTGCTGACACATCACCTTGCGAAGGATCTAGTGCTGTAGCTCCGTCTGTAACATACGCTGGAAGTGCATTTTGCTCTACAAATACAGTATCTGAACCGTTTAAGGTGATGATTGGAGCGTCACCATCATTTACTACTCGTATCAAGTAATCTTCAAACTCTCCTACACGGTTTGCATTTGGATTAGACGCTGCGCCACAAGGCTCATTAAGGTCTGTATCATACGATACTCCTACCCGCATTCGAGTATTCGCCTCAAAAGCAGTAGATGCATCAGGAACCGTAAACGAACCCGTCCACGACATAGTGTTCGCCGTAGCTTCCATCGCTACTTCTTCACCTGCATCATCAAAATCTCCATCTACATTCCAATCGATCCATATTTTACGCGACATTGAATTTACATTGGTTGTTCTGCGTACCTCAAAATTGTACGTTCCTCCAAAGTTCAAATCAATAGCTCCTAATTCTGAATAGTCCGTATAGGCATCTCCTGCTGTACTAGCATTTTCAAACGATGTTCCTGAAATTGGATCGGTTACTCCTACAAAGCTTATTCCTACATCTGAAGAAGTAGTTACTCCTATAATAGGTGTACAGTGTTCTACCACTATTATATACGATGTTTTTACTACCGTCGCCTCTGATGCTGCTTCATTCGTAGAGTTATACCCTCTACATTGTACTGTATACGCTCCAGGCTGATTGAAAGTAAACGAACGCTCATTGGACGTATTGCCCTGTGCATCTATTGTCCAACCAGTTACTGGGTAAATATCCCAAACCCAATTGTTTGCCTTATCACTTGTAGCTGTTATTGTAACTGCATCGCCTATCGATGGTCTTTGATTATCTGCAACAAAATCTAAACTAGTAGGCGTAGTTGGTGAAACTACTGTGAAACTTTGGGTTGAAGTACTCACTTGGTTATCGCAAGAAGTAACTTTGAGAGAAAGGGTATAGTTACCGTTGGATAGGAAGGTATATCCAAAGTCTCTTGTGTTATACGTACCCGTCTCTGGACCGCTGAGTGTCCACTCAAATGCAGTACTACCCTGTGCATTGGCTGACGTGTTTTCAAAAGTAACAGGTACTGCGTTAAATAATGTTGTACCTGGCAATACATAATTGGCTACAGGCGCTGCACTTGTACCAGCTACCGAAGTCCAATTCGCTTCAAATCCATCTGTAGTTGCTCCTGCTGTTGCTACCCAAAGTAAATACATAGCTCCTGAATTAGCCGTTATAGAACCAGTAGGCTCATTACCTAGCGTAAATCCGTTGCCAGGATGCAGTGCGGTGCCTAATGCATTTACTCCATCATATATACGTAGTGTCGCATTTGCATTTACTTCAAATACAGAAAAATCCAATGTCACACTTTGTGCACCACAAGGGGCTATAAGTGCTTCTAGTGTTTCATTTGGAGAATAGTTGCCAAATGGCCCGCCTTTATCATACAACACACCACTTGACGTAGTTATAATACCTGCTGGTAGTGCCGTAGCTGCTCCCATATTGTAGCTAGATCGCTGTACTGTAATGTATGCCGTCTTGGTAAGCGGAGAAGAACCCGGTATGGAGTTACTAGCAGTAAGTGTTACTGACCACGTACCTATATCTACTGCACCAACATAATTGCCCGTTAGAACACTTGGATTTTTATGTACACGAGGATCACCTCCGCGTAAGTCGGGTTGATCATCACCATCTATAGTATCTACTCCATTGCTGATTACCCAATCCCAATACGTAGCACCATTAGAACTTAAATCTATTAGTTTGAACGGCTCAAATAACTCAACTAAGTTTTTGTCCGATACAAAATTTGAAACTGGTGGAGCTGTTGGGTTTATGATCACTACCGTCTTGGTAGTAGAATCCTTACCCAAGCAATTTTCGCTAACTAACTTAACTGAATAAGATCCTGTAGAACTAAAAATATGAGATGCATTTGTAGTAGTGTATGGAGAACCATCAACTGTCCAATTGTGCGATATATAACCAGACTGATTGCTGTTTACAAAAGTCACTAAAGTACCAACAAAAGCTGTGTCAGGGGCAAAAAAGTTAGACGAAAGGCCACCTGAAGGAGCTTGTATATCTACAGTATAATCTTCGGTTTCACCCCAAGTATACGTTCCGCATGGATTTGTCAGATTAAAACCCTGTTCCACTACAATAACACGCATTCTAGTATTTCCTGCAACTGCGTTACACGGCACAGTAAATGTTATGGCATTTACGCCGGTTCCCGATCCGTTGCTAAGCATCTCTCCAGGATCTGTAAAATCACCGTCATTATTAAAATCAATCCAAGCATTTGATCTCCTTGTGTAGTTGCCACCACAAGTGCCTTGAGTTATGGTCACAGTATAAATACCTCCAGGAGACAAATCAGCAGCTGCCACATTTGTATTGTCTGTATATACTTGACATCCAGCAGCAGAAGAATTTTCGTCTATAGTTACTGTATTCCCAACGAGTTCTACTCTATCGCATTTAGAGTCAAATTGTGAAGTAGCATTGCTAGCGCAATAAGTCTGTGCGCTGACAGAACCTACTGTCCATAGCAATAATAAGGTTAAAAAACCTTTCAGAAAATAGTGATGTTTTTTCATTTTGTTTGTTTTTTGATTAAATGTAGAAAACGAAAGTATGGTATTGTATTTAAAGTTCCAAGTCATTTTTTTAAAAAAATAATTATTTGTTAATGTAGACATAATAAGAGACCTTGCACCCTTCACTTATGACATACGATAATATTTATCAAAAACTTAACAATAATCAAAAAAAAGCGGTAGACACGGTTGATGGGGCAGTGATGGTAGTCGCAGGACCCGGTACTGGCAAAACACAGGTGCTAGGTGCACGTGTAGCCAGCATACTGAAACACACAGATACGAATCCTGAAAACATCCTTTGCCTTACATTTACAGAGGCTGCCACTACGGCATTGCGTCTTAGATTGAATCAATTTATAGGTTCTGAATCGTATAAGGTGAATGTGTATACTTATCATGGATTTTGTAATACTGTAATACAAGAGAATAAAGACATTTTCGGGGTGCAAGATCTAGACCCTGTTTCTGACTTAGAGGTAATGGAGGTAATGCGTGAAATCATAGACGAGCTGCCACACACAAGTAAAATAAAGCGATACGTTGGAGATGTGTACTACGATGTGAAGGTATTGTTAAAACTTTTTGGGTTGATGAAAAAAGATGGATTAACCTCTAAAAATGTAAAAGCCCAGGTAGATGCCAAGTTAGAAGATATGCTCACCGACGAAAACTACCTTTACAAGAGAAACTCAGGCGCCAACAAGAAAGGAAATCTGAACCTTAGAACATATACTGCAGACAAAGTGCCTTTAGAAAAATTAAGAGAAGCTTCTAGCTTACTAGATCGGTATAATGAAAAACTAAAAGAGCGAAAACGCTATGACTTCAATGATATGATAGCTTGGGTACTAGATGCACTCAAAAGCAACGAGGATCTTTTGCTTAAGTACCAAGAGATGTATCACTACTTTTTGGTAGATGAATACCAAGACACCAACGGATCTCAAAATGACCTACTCTACACTTTAATAAACTATTGGGAAAACCCCAATGTTTTTGTAGTAGGAGATGATGACCAATCAGTTTACAAGTTTCAAGGAGCAAACGTTGAAAATATTTTTGAATTTTATAAGCGCTATGAAAAGGACATAAAGCTTATCATACTAGACCAAAACTACCGATCTAGCCAGAGTATACTAAACGGTAGCAATGCAATTATAAAGCACAATGATGAGCGCTTGGTTGGCAAAGTCCCAAACTTAAATAAAGAGATAGTTGCCGCAAATGAGGAGGTAGCCGACATACCAAATGCCCTAAAAGTAGTGGAGTACCCCAACACATTTCAGGAGATAGTTAGCATCACCGCAAAACTCAAACAACTAAAGGCAGAAGGGGTATCACTTAGCAATGTAGGTATAATGTACCGCAACCATTCGCAAAGCGAAGAACTTATTAAATACTTAGAAGCGGAGGGCATAAGCTACAATGTAGCTAAAACCCAAGACGTGTTGGAAGTGCCACTAGTGCATCAACTCAACAACTTTTTGACCTATCTAAACTTAGAGAGCCAGCAATTGGATTCTGGGCAGCACTTGCTTTTTAATATATTACACTACCATAATTTTGAGCACCTTACAGCCATAGATTTAGCCCGTATGAGTAATATGCTGAGTAAAGACCGAAGCAGAGGGTGGCGAGATCAGCTTAATAGCTTAGCAGTAGATTTCGAAATAGTGCCAAATGCCAAAAATGAATTACGAAATTTTGTAGCAGATGTAGAATATTGGCTCAAAGAGATGCACAATATCACGTTGCAAACTCTAGGAGAGCGAGTGATGTCAAAAATGGGTTTTATTTCTAGAGCATTAAACACCAAAGATGCAACATTCCAAATACAATGTTTGAAAACATATTACAACTTTTTGAAAGAAGAAACAGCGCGGGCACCCTACCTCACTTTAGCTAATTATCTTCACAAAATAGAATTGCTAAAGGAAAACAACCTAGGTCTAAAGCTTACAAAAATAATACACGGCATAGGTGGAGTAAACTTGATGACAGTGCACGGGTCTAAAGGGTTGGAATATGATTATGTATTTTTACTTGGATGTACTGAAACGAAATGGGAAAAAGACAGTATGACCTTACCCTATAAGTTAAATCTACTGATACCCGGAGAGCCAAAAAAAGCAACTGAAGAGGAAGCACGACGATTGTTTTACGTAGCACTCACACGGGCACGAAAGAGCATAGAAATAAGCTACGCACTTAAAGACGATAAAGATAAGGACTTGACCAAAAGTCTATTTGTTGTAGAGCTAGAGGAAAGTGGAGCAGCTCAGAGTTTAAAACAAGAAGCAAAAGAAGAAGACCTAATTCATTTCTTTGATTTCATGTTGGCTGAACGCAACGATGGCTACATAAGCTTGGTACAACAGGACTTTGTAAAAAAAGAGGTAGAAAACTTTAGGTTAAGTGCAACAAATTTGAATAGTTATTTAAAATGTCCAGTTGCATTTTTTTATCAAAATATATTGCGAGTGCCTGCAGCTAGAAATGAAAGTACAGTATTTGGATCTGCTGTGCATAGTGCGCTAGATGTTCTGTACAAGAATAGACACAAAGAATTAAGCGAGGAAGAAGAAAAAAGCAACATGCAAAAAGCATTTGTAAGCTATCTGCACGCAAACAAGGAGTCATTTACAAGAGAAGGATTGGAAAGAAGAACCTATTACGGCCAGCAAATACTAGGAAGCTACTATGACACCAATAAAGACAATTGGGATGTAACAGACGATATAAGAACTGAGATATTTTATAAGAACTGTGAACTAGATGGAGTTCCTATAAGAGGTCAATTAGACAAGGTAGTGGTGAAAGACAGTGTAGCCCATGTAGTAGATTACAAAACAGGTCAACATAAGTATGGTATAAAGAAGGTGAAACCACCCGTAATACTAGAAGACAACCCAGATGAGCAGAATTTCGAAAAACGATATGGAGGCGACTATTGGAGACAGATATTGTTTTATAAAGCATTGATAGAAAGTGATAAATCTCAAAATATAACGGTACTATCAGGAGAGATAGATTTCATAGAACCAGATGAAAATGATAAACAGAACAAGATTAAAATTATGATAAACGAGGATGAATATACATTTGTAAAAAGACAGATAGTAGAGACATTCAAGAAAATACAAAACCTAGAGTTTGAGCAAGGATGTGATGAAGAAAACTGTCAGTGGTGCAGTTTTAACTCATTGCAGGCCAAACGTTTTGATACACTAAGGGCTAATCAATAAGCATTCATTGGGATTAAAACATGACCAAAAACAGATTTGAATGTTCTCAAAACAATACTTACTTTTGAACCGTTAAAATAACATGGAACTACAAGACGTACTTACGATATATTCTGAAAAGACACCCAATCCTGAGTCAATGAAATTCGTTGCAAATAAAATGATATTGCCAAATGACAGTATTGATTTTAGAAGTAATGAGGGAACTGAGGAGTGCCCAATGGCTAAGGAGCTTTTTGGATTTGATTTTGTAAAGGGAGTTTTCATTATGAATAATTTTGTGTCAGTCACAAAAAAAGCTGATTATGATTGGTTTGACATCATCCCGGAGCTCAAAAAATTTGTCCAAGAATATCTGGAGGCTGAAAAACCGATTGTTGTACTTAAAGAAGTACTAACAGAAGAAGAGGAGTCTGCTGTAGTAACCAAAATAAAACAATTGCTCGAAGACCATGTAAGACCGGCAGTAGAAATGGACGGTGGCGCTATAGATTTTAAAAGCTTTGAGGAGGGTGTAGTAACTGTAACTATGAAGGGCTCATGCAGTGGTTGCCCTAGTAGTACCCTAACCTTGAAAGCAGGCATAGAAAACTTACTTAAACGAATGATACCAGAGGTAGAAGCTGTAGAAGCTGAAGCCGCCTAAATACCCAACGTTATGAACAAAATAATCAGTCTACTTTTAGCATTTATTGCCATTTCAAATTATGTAGCAGCGCAAATTTCTTTCTCTGTAAAAGACTCTGCTGATTGGGCATTGAACTCTGATTTTGATTATAACCTATCATCGTATCTGCAAAATGATGCGACCGATAATACGGACACTCTTTTTGAATGGAATCTAACCGGTCTAGACAAGCCTAGCGAGTGGGATGTCACCGTTTGTAGCGGTGAACTTTGTATAGTAAACCCAACAACTCCGTATCGGGTAACTATACCAAAAGGAGATAAAATGAACTTCAAATTAGGTTTTTCTTTTTACAATACCACTGGAGATGCTTCAGCTTGGATAGTTACTCACTCGGTGAAAAATCCATCTATAAGGGACTCTTTTAGATTAAAGATGCGTGCAGGAACACTTTCGCTAGAGCGAGTGAATAATAAAATAACGTTTGATGCGTACCCTAATCCCGTAGTAGATAAAATGACTGTCTCTTTTTCTGATGGAGGAACAAGAACCATATTGATTTATGACATATTAGGTAGTTTAAAGAAGTCTGAGCACATGGTTTCGGGTTCTAGCATCAGCCTAGCTGATTTACCTAAAGGAATTTATGTTATAAAGCTAGAGGGGGGGCAATCCTTTTCTAAGTTGCTGCACAAATTATAGTATTTCGTCACGGGTTTTACTGTTCTCGTTCAAGCATTTTGCTCATCGATTTTGAGCGTATTATGATCTCTATTTAAAGAATGTTATAATTTCATTTTCTTAATAAAGGAATTAAAATCGATAGCAAAATGCAAGTAACACATTGGTGACAACAAGTTTCCAAAACCTATTTTGAACAATTATATTAATAAAAAACGTGTAAAGCAGTAAAATGGCCTACCTTTGTTCGGCAAATAACAAATTCACATATTTGCATATGTCTCAACATACTTCTTCCTCAAAAATCGCATACCAAGGTTTGACTTTCGATGATGTTTTGGTTCTTCCTCGCTACTCGGAAATATTGCCCCGAGATGCTAATACAAAAACCCGATTAACCCGAAAACTCACCATCAACATACCCATAATAAGTGCCGCAATGGACACCGTGACAGAATCTGAGCTTGCTATTGCTATAGCTAGAGAGGGTGGCATAGGGATAGTACACAAAAATATGACTATAGCTGAACAAGCTGCAGAGATAAAAAAGGTAAAACGCTCAGAAAGTGGTATGATAAAAGACCCCATAACACTGAGTAAGACTCATACTTTAGCAGATGCTCAACAGGTAATGAGGGAAAATAAAATTGGGGGAATACCTATTGTAAATGATCAAAATCAATTAATCGGTATCATCACAAATAGAGACTTGCGTTTTCAAGTAGATCTAAGCACTGAAATAGCCGAGGTAATGACAACAGAGAATCTTATAACTGCGGCCAAGGGGACAGATTTAAAAGAGGCTGAGCATACATTACAAGAGTACAAGATAGAAAAACTACCGGTAGTAGATGCAGACAATAGGCTACTAGGACTTATTACCTTCAAAGATATACAAAAAGTAAAAAACCACCCCAATGCTTGCAAAGATGAGTTTGGCAGACTGATGGTAGGTGCTGCTGTGGGGGTAACAGCAGATACATTAGAGCGTGTGACCGCTCTTGTAAAAGAGGACGTAGACGTAATAGCTATAGACACTGCCCATGGACATTCACTAGGTGTAGTAAAGGAGCTTAAAAAAGTAAAAGCAAAATTTCCTGATTTGCAAGTAATAGTGGGCAATGTAGCTACAGGCGCAGCGGCAAAATATTTGGCAGACAACGGTGCTGATGCAGTAAAAGTGGGGGTAGGCCCTGGCTCGATATGTACCACCCGCATCATAGCGGGCATAGGAGTACCACAGCTGAATGCTGTGATGGAATGTGCCGCTGCGTTAAAAGGAACTGGCGTACCGATAATAGCAGACGGAGGAATACGCTATAGCGGTGATTTGGTAAAAGCAATAGTAGCTGGTGCAGACAGTATCATGGCTGGAAGCTTATTTGCTGGAACCGAGGAAGCTCCTGGAGAAATTTCTTTTTATGAAGGCAGAAAAGTAAAAAGTTATCGCGGTATGGGATCAATAGAGGCTATGAAAAAAGGTTCGACAGACCGTTATTTTCAAGATGCTGAAGCTGAAATTGGAAAACTTGTACCAGAGGGAATAGTAGGTACCGTAGCTTACAAGGGAAGGATGTCTGAAGTAGTTTTTCAGTACATTGGAGGCTTGCGAGCAGGTATGGGATATACAGGATCACCAACCATTGCAGTGCTTCAAGAGGCTCAATTTACGCATATCACCGGTTCTGGTATACGAGAGAGTCACCCGCATGATGTCACCATTACTAAAGAGGCACCAAACTATAGCCGCTAAGGCTAGATAAGTATTAGTTAAACCATTTTAGGATTTCAGTATAGTTAGTTTGATTTACACGACAAGAAGTAAGTGCTAGTCTATGCTTTCTACCAACGCTAGCAGTCCTGTTTTGTAACTTATTTCCACCAAATCTTGTCCAATGGCTTCATTGCTTGTTCCACTTCTTTGACCGAAGCTAAGCTCCTCCTTGTGCAAGTTGTACTTCAGATTTTTGGTCACAATACCAGTACAAGTGTGCAGCGGGATAAGCGATAGTTTTTGGCCGGTTTCATAGCGTTTAGTAAAATATTTTGGCAAAATGAAGGTACGAGAATAATCATCAATCAGCACGCATCGAAGGTTTTGGAATTTGGCCAAACTTGCAAAATTGTTAATGGTGTGATCTAGGCGAAGACCTGTAGCCCAAAGCACATTAATATCGGTATAGCCTTTTTCTACCAGATGAAAGAGTGCTTTTTCTAAATCGGTTGTTTCTTGGTCATTTACCCGAATAAAATGAGTGTGCAAATGAGTCTGAGTCTCCCCAATACTATCAAAATCTCCGATAACTACATCGGGTATTATTTGAAGATCATTGACCCGAGCATATGCGCCGTCACAAACAACAATATAAGGACACCACTCGAGAAGTGAGGTGAGTAGATTATAGGAGCACATCTGACCGTTGGCAATGATAAGAGCAGGTTCCTGCCCATCTTTTACAAAGTGATGAGACGACATATTCGTGTAAATATTAGAACAAACTTAATAAAACAATGCTATTTAACTCTTTATTTGCTGAATGCAACGTATTTATCTGATAGTATTGGGAGTACTTATTCTCTTGTCTGCGTGTAGAAAAGAAAAATTTAAGTCAGAAAGTACGTGGATTTTACCGTTGCTAGAAGCAGAGTTAAGTCTCAGCGATATTTTAGCAGACAGCTTTTTATCTGAAGATGCAGACGGTGCAATTAGTGTTGTATTTGAGAATGAATATGGCATTAGCAATTTAGAAGATATTTTAGTGATACCTGACCGCGTGGAGTCGATAGAGGTTTCGTTGACGAACCTAGAATTGGAGGATCGTTCTTTTACAGATACATTGACTCTATTGGAGCTTTATCCAGCGAGTTTGTTTCTCAATGGACAAACAACAAATTTAGACGAGCAAGATATTACAACTAATGAAGGGACTGTTTTGGATGTCACCGAAGAGTTTTTTACTACGGCTACATTCAAGGAGGGATATATTGACATATCAATAAGCAATGACTTGCCAGTAGATGCTGAGGTGTTGGAGTTTGAGCTCCGCAATGAAGCAGATAAGAAGGTAATCGTGTCTGGAGAATTTTACAACTTACTATCGGGTGCAACTGTGCAAGACAGCTACAACTTAGCTGGGCAAACGGTAGACGGCGTAATGGAGCTCATAGTAAAAAGAGTAAAAACAAAAGCTAGTAATGGGGCTGTGCTCATAGATGTAACCCAAGGAATACGTACAACTATAACCGTAAGAGGGCTAAAACCAGAAGAAGCCACTGCTATATTTCCTGCGCAAAACCTAATAGAACGGGATGAAGAAACACAGTATACTTTTGGTGGTGCACAATTGACACAAGTGTATGTGAAATCTGGTAGTATTTTGATGAAAGTAGAATCATCAATAGAGGAAGCTATCATTCTAGATTACAAAATACCCAATAGTTTTAAGGAAAATGAGCCGGGTAGTATACAGCAGCAGTGGACCATTCCACCTGCACCAAAAGGAAGTGTAGTATATGTAGAAGAGCGGTTTCCAATAGACGGTTTTGTAATATATTTATGGGGTAAAAGCAAAAATACAGAACCTAACTACAACTTAATTTACAATGAATTAGTTGCGCGGATAGCATATTCTGGAATTGAAAGATCTTTAGCACTTACCGATAAAATCAAGATTGAATTTGGCTTGATAGATGTAAAACCTGCACTTATTATTGGAGATCCTGGGAGACACAACTTTACCTTAACAGATACATTGAATTTAAATGCATTTTCTAATTTCAGTGGAAAATTAAATCTTGAAGACGCACGCGTAGACTTAAATTTTTTCAATAGTTTCGGAATTGAAAGTTATATAAACGTTTCATCTATCCGAGGTATTAACGCTCAAAGTGGTCGTGCGGTAAATCTAACCACAAATAGCCTAAAAAATATACGCCTAGATAAAGCCACAAATCCACCTTGGACCCCTGTAGAGAAGGACATTATCTTGCACAAATCAAATTCTAACATCAAGCAGTTTTTAGAAAATATTCCACATAAAATTGTGCCCGAGATACGTGCTAATATAAATCCAAACGGAACAGTTGACTTAAATGATTTTGCTTTTGAAAAAAGCAAATTGACACTAAACTTTCGGTTGATAGCACCCCTGTATTTTGGTCTAGATAGTTTAACCCTTCATTTAAATCGAAATTTGAACACAGAGGAAAATCAATTAGAGAAAGTGAAAGAAGGTGAAATTGTACTGGTCGCAAAAAATGATTTCCCTATTGAAGCTGGACTTATTCTAAAATTTAAAAATACACAAGGTATAACACTCTTCAGCAAAACAATAGAAGATAATCAAAAAATGGCGGCAGCAGAAATAGACCCAATTACAGGCAAAACATTAACTCCTGCTGAAAGTGAAATAGTAATAGCTCTCAATCAAAACGAGATGAATCTACTCCGAATGTCAGAATCAGTAGACGTTAACGTTATCTTTAGTACCGAGGATGCTAAACGATTCAAGATGTTCAATGACTACACCATATATTTAAAACTAGGGGCAAATTTTATCTATGAAAACAATTTTTAAAGTCTTCCTTCTATTTATTTCTGCTGTTGCTTCTGATGCTGCTTTTGGTCAACAGTTAGATAGTTTCAGTTTTTTAGGAAATAGGTTTAACCAAGCGTGGGAACCTAAAAGCATTCAAATTAGCCTAGAAGGCAGTGCAAATTCTAATGTTATAAATACTACTATGTTTAGTGATATCTTACTTAGATCGTCCTTCACAGCAAAAGCGAAACAAACATTCTTGGATGGAGATAAAAAAAGGGTAAACTTACATAGTAGAGCATTTCTAAGAGCAGAGTATAAACTAAATAAGAAGTGGGGGATATATACTAGTGCAGCATCTATGACTGGCTACACTGGTAAAAACCTATCTCTGAGCTATTTTTCTTTGGAAATGCAGCTCATATGAACACGACTTTACAAACTAATAATTTACGTTTTTTGCGCTACAGCGGATATGCAGCAGGAGCTTCATACCGTATATGTAATACCAAGACATTTCAAAGTAAACTCTCCTTTGGTTTAAATGCTGTATCGGATTTTAGATCTGTTTCTGCCAAAGAAATGTCGCTGTATACTGCGCCAAAGGGTGAGTATATTGATGTTATTACACAAGATTTTATGATTTCTGAAAAAAAAACTAACTCGCCTCAAGGTATTGGTGTTGTTTTGGATTTTGATGTAGATTACCACTTTAATAAGAAGCAGACTATAAGCGTAAGCATACACGACCTAAACATGACTCGTCTGTTTGATATTTCACGCCTTAATTTAGATACTAACTTCCGTTTTACTGGTATAGGATATGACCTAGTAAGAGACACGAATTCACTGAATCAGTATATTGATAGCAATTATCTGTCTGTTTTAGATAATGCACGATCACCGATGAATTGGGTTTCATTGCCTAGTAGAATACACATCGCTTGGAAGTATAAAATTAATGAAAAGAGCACATTAATAGCAGATATCAGAGCAATAGATTTAGGCAGATATGGTATCTCCGGCACGCTCGGTTTGAGTCAAAAATTTAGTAAAAAGTTTGAATTGTATTCGAGTTTAGGTTATGGAAATTTTACTGGCTTACTCTGGCAGGAATCCGCAGAATATAGACTTAATAATTTCAATCTATTTGCCACCATTCAAGGCCTGCAATCCCTATTTATTCCTACTCTTACTCATAATTACGGTATGCGTTTTGGTTTTTCTAGAACCCTACCCTAACTAACTTAGTTACTTTTTGCTAGCAGCTGCACCAGCTTCGTTATAAGACAAATTAGATTTTAGGGGCCAAAAAAAACACCAACTTTGCGTTGATGCCTTTTTTAATATTAAACAAGACGTGACTTATCCGTACAACGGGAAATCTTTCATCCATGTATTTACCTCTTTTTTTATCGAAGATAGGTTGTTGTCATCTTTTGGATTCATCAGCACGCGGTCTATTAGGTCTGCTACACGTTCCATATGATGCTCTTTCATTCCACGAGTTGTTATAGCTGGTGTTCCTATGCGTATACCGGAGGTCACAAATGGCGACCTAGTTTCAAACGGTACAGCATTTTTATTGAGCGTAATATCTGCTTTCACTAAGGCGTTTTCTGCCAATTTTCCAGTTAATTCTGCATTTTTGGGTCTCAAATCTATGAGCATCATATGGTTGTCTGTACCACCAGAGATGATTTTGTATCCTCTAGTTACCATAGCTTTCGCCAGTGCAGCAGCATTAAGTATGACTTGTTTTGCATACGCCTTGTAGCTAGGTTGTAGTGCTTCTTCATACGCCACGGCCTTTGCAGCAATTACATGCTCTAATGGGCCGCCCTGTGTACCTGGGAACACCGCTCCGTCTAGCACTGCACTCATCTTTTTCACCTCACCTTTTGGTGTGGTAAGACCCCACGGATTATCAAAATCCTCTCCCATCATAATCATACCACCGCGTGGCCCACGAAGTGTTTTGTGTGTAGTGGTAGTTACGATGTGGCAATGTGGCAAAGGATCATTGAGCAAGCCCGCAGCTATAAGCCCGCTAGGATGTGATATGTCAGCAAGCAAAAGTGCTCCTACGTCGTTTGCTATTTTTCTAAATCTGGCATAATCCCAGTCTCTAGAATATGAAGAAGCCCCACAGATAATGAGTTTTGGTTTTACCGATTTTGCCTTAGCTTCTACCTTGTCCATATCTATGAGACCAGAATCCTCTTCTACTCCATAAAAAGCAGGTGTATAGAGTTTTCCAGAAAAATTAACAGAACTTCCATGTGTAAGGTGCCCGCCGTGCGATAAATCAAAACCTAGAATCTGATCTCCTGCTTGAAGTATGCCCAGCATAACTGCAGCATTAGCCTGTGCCCCACTATGGGGTTGTACATTAACCCAGGCGGCTCCAAAGAGTTGTTTGGCTCTATCTATGGCTAGCTGCTCTACCTGGTCTACTATCTCACACCCTCCGTAGTATCGCTTGTTTGGAAGCCCTTCTGCATATTTATTAGTTAGTACGCTCCCTACTGCTTTCATCACATTTTCTGAGGTGAAATTTTCGGAGGCTATGAGCTCTATACCGTGCTGCTGACGTTCTAATTCTAATGCTATAAGGTCAAATATTTTGTCTGCCATGCTATTTTAATTTAGAGCAAAGTAAAGAACAAATAAGGAATTTTAGGCTATGATTTTCTGAGTTAATATGGAAAAGATAAGATAAACGACTAAACATAAAAATGCTCCCACAAAATGTAACCATAAAATTAGCACAATACACACTATTACCAATGCTAGTCTCCACAGATTGAGTCTGGTATTTTTAGAACCCAGTTTTAGTGAAAACAGTTTAAAATCACTCACTAACAATATTCCTCCTAGTAGACAGAATCCAATGATAAATATGGGATGAGTGAACATAACATTGGACCACTGGTGCTGTTCTGCTGCCAATGGAAGTGCGAAACACGCCACCGCTAGTGCCGGTGTTGGCAGCCCTTGAAAATAGTCTGCAGCTTGTTCAGAAATATTAAATTTCGCTAATCTGTAACCTGCAAACGCAGAAATAAGCAGCGGAAAGTATATCAATAAATTGTTCCAAGATGAGGTGTCCCATAGAGATGTTATGTCTCCCTCAAAAAGTTCGTTCTGCCAATAGTTATACAACACTAAAGCGGGTGCTACACCAAAACTTACCATATCTGCCATAGAGTCTAGCTCCTTGCCTACAGATGAAGTAACGCCCAATAATCGAGCTACTGTACCATCCAAAAAGTCGAATATGATGGCTAGTGCAGCTAACCAAGCCACGGTTGCAAATTGTAGTTGAAATCCCGCAATAATAATTAGCGTACCACATATCAAATTGGCTAAAGTGAGAATGTTGGGTACTTGATTTTTTATTTTTACCATTACTTTTTTCGTATTTTTTAGTGCCTTGCAAATATTGCTCGGGGTATAATTATTGTACTTAAGTCACTGCTACAAATATTCTGTATTTAGATGTGTTCATGTGTTTTTTTTAGAAATTAGAGCAAGAAATAGCTTATTTCACTGCAATAACGCTAATTTCTACATTTACATCTTTAGGAAGAGTTTTGACTGCTACCGCCTCTCTAGCCGGCGGATTATCTGTAAAATATGTGGCATACACCTCGTTTATAGTTTTATAATGATTCATACTACTCATAAAAATAGAGCATTTCACCACGTTTTTCAATGACATTTGAGCAGCATCCAAAACTGCTTCAATATTTTTCATTACTTGGTGGGTTTCTACCTCTATATTATCCAAAACCAAATTTCCTGTTTCAGGATTTATGGCAATTTGTCCACTACAGTATAAAGTATCTCCAGCCAATATTGCTTGAGAATAAGGCCCTATAGCCGATGGAGCATTTGCGGTACTAATTATTTTTTTAGACATTATATTTTTTGCTATTCAGTTTTGGGCTATACCTTTGCTTCGCAATGTATATAGCAGCAAAAGGGCAGCCCAATCAATTGGAGGAATTGAGACAGCTCATCTCTACTCACCCCATTGTACCCTTCAAAGGTACAGAAATAGATAAATACGATATACTTTTTGATCTTGATTTTGATGATACCCCGGAACAAATAAGTCAATATATACATCTAGAAAATAAATTAATAGTAGTAGGCACCGTAAAAGTGCAGCTAGAGGAGCTTTATGCTGAGCTTGGTACATTACCCTCTACCACCATTATTGGTATGAATACTTTGCCCACATTCATTAACAGACCATTGGTAGAATGCTGTGCAACCCACCCAAATGATGAAGCCATAGCCACAGAAAAACTAAAAGAACTCGGCTTAGAAACCCGTTTTGTGAAGAGCCGAGTAGGCTTAGTAACTCCGCGCATCGTATGCATGATTATAAATGAAGCTTACTACACGGTGCAAGAGGGTACGGCATCGCGAGAGGACATAGACCTTGGTATGCGTCTGGGAACAGCGTACCCAAAAGGTCCATTTGCTTGGAGTCAAGAAATTGGGCTAGACCACGTTTATGAAACATTAGAAGCGCTCTATCAAGATACTAAAGACGAGCGATATAAAATTTGTCACCTGCTCAAAACAGAATATCTTGCTAGTTTTGCAACAGAAAAGTAAGCCTATGAAATTTGCACTTATAGCTCACGATGGGAAAAAGGCTGATATGGTTTCTTTTGTACTGAAACGGCTTGATTTTTTTAACCAGGAAAATATAGACGTAATAGCCACAGGTACTACAGGAAAAATGTTAGTAGACGCTGGAGTTACCAAGGTGCAACGCGTGGCTTCGGGTCCGATGGGTGGAGATGCTGAAATAGGTGCTATGATTACTCGCGGAGAAATAAGCGCACTTATATTTTTTAGGGATCCACTAGACAAACACCCACATGACGTGGATATATCTATGCTACTCAGACTATGCGACGTACATAATATCCCACTTGCCACTAATAAAAATTCTGGCAATATGCTGGTATATTACTTCAGACACAACCCACGCTAGGGTTAAAATCAGTGGTATAGGAGACTGATGTTTGAGTTTTTGGACAAGTAAGCTGCCATTACAGTCAATTTTTCTTTAGCAATACAAATATTTCGATGTCGCTAAAACCTTAATTTTTATAAATTATTTAAGCTGTTTGTTGTAACAAAGCTGCAAGGTGCAACCGTTTCCTGCGCTGAGTCTGCTATATTTCCAACTTTTCAATATCCAGTTTTGCTGTCCTTTTAATACTTCTATTTTATTTACTTCCCAAATTTCGTGATCATACCGATTATTCAAAAAATAATAGCTTTTAAATCTCCTTACAATATTATCATTATTCATCTGAAATATAGTGTCAATAAAATAAATAGGTGTTAACAAACTGTCATTAGCCGGCTTTATTAAATTATTTTCGGTTGCTAATGAATATAAACGAGGGTTAAGAAGTTGCGATCCACTATCTGGTTGGGTGGCATTTAGTTTTTGTTCTAGTTTATACCTGTGTTCAATCCACGTGTCACCAATTACAAAGACAGAATGATTAGCCAAGCCGGAATATTCACCCTTTAGGCGGCTTATAAATTTCGATAAATTGCCAGACCCTTTAGGCTGTGGCTCACTACAAGTAACCGTTGGGATACATGCAGAGAAGCAACTAAATAGGAAAATAGCCGAGATAACTTTTACGGCCTTTTACTATTCTTTGTATAAATAAAAGAACTTTTTTATGATTAAAACTGCTGGCCTATAAAAAAGTGAAACTGTCCGCCTGTTTGTCCGGGTAGAGGATCCATGGGCCATGCATAATCTACACCAAGTAGGCCAAACATGGGTAAAAATAGTCTCACACCTAGTCCTCCCGCTCTTCGCACATCAAAAGGATTAAACTCTTCAAAATTATTATAAGCATTACCAGCTTCTAAGAATGTTTGAGCAAAAATGGTAGATGATTGACCAACGGTGAGTGGATATCTGACTTCTAATGTATACTTCGTAAAAATAGGTAATGAACCCTGCCCTCTTGTTGGGTCACTTACTCTACCTTCGTCAAATCCCCGCTGAGAAATGATATCTGTACCATACAAAACAAAGTTAGACAGACCGCTACCACCAACACGAAAAAGCTCAAAAGGCGATTGACCTACATCTCTATTCCATTGATTTACCGCACCAAATCTGTAAGCTGGCGATATCACTAGCTTGCGTTTTCCCTCGCCAATGCCTAAAAACCACTGCCCACTAAATTTAGTCTTCACTAATTCTATCCACTCATATCTTTCTTGCTGCGAAAGGTTCACATCTGTAAAATCTTTTTTACTTCCCAATAAAGAATAGGGTGGTGTCATTTGGATACTGGCACTAAACGTACTTCCCTCGGTAGGGTAAATGGGATGATTTGTACTATTTCGAGCAATGATATTGGTAAAACTTATGTTATTAGCAATTCCATTGGTAAATCCAAGTTCTGCTGCGCCGAAATTTGCCCAATCATTTAGCCCATAACGTTGATAGGTTACAGAAGATTGAAAGGAAAAATAGTCATCCGGAAATTTGAGTTGTTTACCAAAACCGATGGTAATACCAGAGGTAGTGAATTTGGGTCTATTTTTTTCAAATGAAAAAGTAGATTGAACGTTGTGGAATAAGCTAACGCTGAGCGAATTTGGTTTTTTACCACCCAACCATGGTTCAGTAAAAGAGAAGTTATAGCCTTGAAACTGAGGACCATTACTTTGGGCACGCAATGATAGTTTTTGACCATCGCCTGCAGGTATTGGGTCCCAGCCACCTTTTTTAAATATTTTTCGGGAGCTAAAATTATTGAGAGTAAGCCCCAAGGTTCCAACAAACCCACCAAAACCACCCCAACCACCTGACGCTTCTATCTGGTCACTAGGTTTTTCAGTCACCTTATATTCTATATCTACAGTTCCATTTTGAGGGTTTGGTTGTGGATTAACATCCAAACCTTCTGGGTCAAAAAATCCAAGTTGAGACAATTCCCGCATACTACGTTGAATATCACTTCGGCTAAATTTATCACCAGGCCTAGTTCGAATAACACGAAGCGCTACAAAATCACTAGTTTTATCATTTCCTACTATAGTCACTCGGTTTACTGTAGCTTGTTTACCTTCATATATGCGCATTTCTAGATCTATACTATCTCCTTCTACTAGCACTTCAACAGGGTTTACATTAAAAAATAAGTAGCCATCATCCATATATAAACTAGATATATCAAAACCATTTTCGCTCATAAAGAGCTTACTTTCCAAGCGAGATTGGTCATAAACTTCTCCTTTTTTGATACTCAAAAGGGTGTCAAGTAGCGATGTTCTATACTTGGTATTTCCAGTCCAGGTTATGTTTCTAAAATAGTACTTTCTTCCCTCACTTACTCCTATGCGCAGCTCTACCCTATCTTCTGCCACTTGCACTATAGAGTCATATAGCAAGGTAGCGTCGCGGTAGCCTAGGGTACTATACTTCTGTAATAAAAGAGGTTTAGTCTCTTCGTACGTTTCTTTTACAAACTTAGATGAAGCAAATGGATTAAATTTTTTATACATCCGTTTGGGCTTGAGCAGTTTCCGTAGTTTTTTGTCTTCTATATTTTGGTTTCCTACAAACTTAACGTCTTGCAACTTCATCTTTTTCCCTTTATCTATATCGATACGAAGTACTTGATAGTTTGGTTTTTCGTTATCTTCTTCACGCTGAAAAGATGTATTTACGGCATAGTACCCTTTCTCATAGAAGTATGCTTTTATTTCTCTACGAGAAGCATTGATAAGGTCTTCTGTTATGAGTTGATTTTTTTTTAAGGTTATTTCATCACGTATATTATTGGTCTCACCCTTGCGCAAACCTTTAATAGAATACTTACTGAGTCGAGGCCTTTCGGAAACTATAATATTAAGAAATATTTTAGTTCCTTCCGTCTTAGTGATTACCACCTCAATATCACTAAATCGACCTTGTTTCCATAATTTTTCGATAGCCTGAGAGATGTCGTCTCCAGGCACAGTTACAGATTGTCCGGCACGCAAACCGGTTACTAGAATAATGACATTGGTAGGAGTAAATTCGTTTCCAGAAACGGTAAGTCCACCAATTTCATATTTCTTAGGATTATCATAATCAATAATGACTGTATTCATAGGGTCTAAACCCTGAGAAAATGTGCAAACGCTACGGACAATAAGTAGTGTTAAAAGTATTTTTCGCATAGTATATTTTATCGTTTACCGAGTTGTTCGCTAGTTTTACCAAATCTTCTTTCTCTACTTTGAAAATCAATAATTGCTTCATAGAGATGTTCTTTTCTGTAGTCTGGCCACAATACTGTTGTAAAGTAAAGCTCACTGTAGGCTATTTCCCAAAGCAAAAAATTACTAATACGCAGCTCTCCGCTTGTACGTATCATAAGCTCTGGGTGGGGATATTTGTGAGTAGTCAAGGTTTTATCTATTAGTTCCTCGTCTATATCGCTTACGTTTATTTCTCCACTCGCTGCTTTTTGCGCTATCGTTTTTGTAGCGTTCACAATATCCCATTTCGCACTATAACTTAGTGCTAATATGAGTGTCATTCCTACATTATTTTTTGTAGAGTCTATTGCCTCCTGCAGTTCTTTTTTGCAATCATCTGGCAGATTACTTCTATCGCCTATGGCATCTAGTTTGATGCCATTTTTCATCAATGTTTTAGTTTCACTTTTTATAGTCCTTACCAGCAAAGTCATCAGCGCATTCACTTCTATTTTAGGTCTATTCCAATTTTCTGTACTAAAAGCATATAGTGTGAGGCACTCTATACCTAGTTCTGCACAGCCTTCTGATACTTCACGCACGGCTTTTACGCCGTTTTCATGGCCAAATATTCTAAACTTACCTTTTTCTTTGGCCCATCTCCCATTTCCGTCCATTATTATAGCAATATGCTTGGGTAGTCGATTTTGGTCTATGCTTTCTTTACTCATTTACGTTATTTTCTTTATCTAAAAGGGGCACTGTATAGGGGTAAAACGATAAGAGATAGAAAATGCTGTTTGAAAATACCAGTCTTTCAAATTTGGATCGCCACGTAAATCTCCTTGGGAGGCCAATCTATTTCCATTTTCACTCACTTCGTATGAGCGGTCTGCTAAAGCTTGATAGGTTTCGCCGCCTGTGTTTAAGTTAGCATAAGTGGTACTCACGTCATCTAGATAGTCAGTAAACGTTTTGCGCCAACCTGCTTCAAAACCAACAATAATATTGGGAGTAAGAGCGTGTTTTATACCTGCACCCATAGGTATACTAATTTGCATCAACCGATACCGTTGGTTTTCAGTTTGTAATGGCTGTAGCTCTACCCACTTATCATTAAGTAAGGCCTCTGGCCGGTGAAGAAACAATGCAATTCCGAGTAATGTATATACACTTGTATTATTGTGAATGGCTCTATTACTAAAAGGTTTAAAATTAAACTCTACTACACTTGAAAACTCATAAATATTATTCCTAAAACTCAAATTACGCAGTCTATATTCGCTAAAATTACTATCGGCTCCGCTTATTTTCAAGTAAGAAAGGGTAGGTCGTATGGCCCAAAATTCATTAAAATTATATTTAAAAAATGCTCCACCTGATAGATTGGTCTCTTGAGGTACGATATTATAAGCAATATCTCCATGGTAATTTGACCCTCCAAGCATAGCACCTACCTCCCAAGATTGTGCAAGGATTGGCTGAATAGTCCAACAAAAAATTATGTATAATGCTACTTTTTTCACCGTACGATGTACCTTTTTCTCAAATGATACGCAAAAGTAATTGAGATGTTACTCCAAGTGTGGTAAAAATGGAGTTAATCACCAGTATTTTCTATTAAAATGTTGGACAAACAGGCCTATTACCGTATAATCTGTAGGTAAGTGAAATACCGAGCAGACCATATAAGTCATATTTATCGGAATCTCCACGTGATGTACCTTCCAACGTTGCAGGCTCAAACTGTGGCGATCTGTTAGAAAGTGCAGCAGACATTGGACCATACTGACCTTGCAGACGGACAGGGTCCACATAGGTTCCACTTACATCGTCCAAATAGTCTGTGAATGTAAAACGAACGCCATATTCCAAACCAAAAGTCCATTTATGATTCATTTTAAATTTCAATCCACCCCCTACAGGAATGGCGATTTGAGTTAGAGCGTATCTCTTTCGATCGTTAAACTCTGTAGTTTGCTGACCTTCGGTGCCTAGAGGTTGCAATTCAATATATTCACCATCTCTGTCGGCCAACTGTCCATATAATTCTGGAGTCAAATAGCTCTCCATTGCATTACCAGGTTCATATGTAAACTGCGCCTCTGGATTAAACCTAAACACACTAGCACCAGTGAAAAGATAGGGATATACACCTGATTTTCTTCTGGCTACCATAGGTATAAGATTTACCTCTAAAGCCCCTGTAAAATCCCAAAGGTCTGACCTAAAGCTTAGGTTTCTTCGAGTTGGAGAGTTGGGATCTTCGTACCAATCATCTCTGCCTTCTATGCTGCCATACTGAGCACTTAGTCTAAAGGTGAAACGCTCCCCTGGACTATAACGAGAGATAATACCTACACTAGGTTTAAATCCTTTAGTTTCTAAAAAGGACTGGGTAAGATCTCCAGAGTAATGACTCATACCACCCAATAATCCGAATTCTAGTGAGCTTGTTTTAAACCAGCGTTGAGCATTTGTTGGCAATGTGCTACCTACCAAAAGTAGCGCAGTAGCTACAACGATGTTACTATATTTTCTTATTAATCTCAGCATTTTTGTTCTTTGAAATCTTGCCATTGTTTGGCTTTAGAACGCAAATTTAGTAATAAATAACGAAACAATAACCACTTTTATTGGCTTATGACAACGTAAAGAACTCTGTTTTTTCATGGGTATGGTTTAAAATAACCCCTGCGCTAATGAGATTTACAAGAATCTTGGAGGCTCTCCACCTACTAATATTGACCTTTTTTTTAAATTCATTTAGCGTTATCCGTTCGTTCTCTTCCAAGTATTTCAGCAGTAATTCTTCATTTTTTCCATAGCGTATCATTGTTCCCTTATTACTTGCTTGCCTTTTTAGTACATCTACAACAATTTTACTGGCTAGCAAACTTTTGTCTTTATTTCGTAAATATACCCACCACTTTCCATCATCCCCTTTTGCGCTATATGGTTTGTCAATACCTTCGGGCACTTTACACTCCAATATGACCTTGCCACCAATAGAATGTTCAACTATTTCTAAAGAAAGCTCCGGTTTGCAGTAAAACGAGGCAGCAAGGTCTAACATATACTTCTCGTCTTCTGTTCGTATACCTGCTATGGTTCTATTGTCCCTTACACCTATTAGAAGGGTACCGCCCTTATGATTTGCAAAACTCACCATAGTTTTTGCTATTTTCTGAGCGCTACTTATCTCTTGCTTGTAGTCTAAGGTATCACCTTCTCCGTCTATCAGATATCGTTTTATACGATCATTCACATTCTTATTATTTACAAACGGATGTTAGTTAGCCTTTGTATCTCGTTATTAAATTCTAATACTATTTCATGAACAATTTTAGCAGCGGGTTTGATTTGATCAATATATCCACTAATTTGTCCTATTTCCAATTCTCCTTCTTCTAAGTCTCCTTCAAACATTCCTTTTTTTGCGCGAGCTCTACCTAGCATTTCGGCCAAAGTCGCTGCGCTTGCCCCACTTGACTCAGCAGCGGCTATTTCCTCCCAAAATTTGTTTTTCAGTAGCCTTACCGGGGTAAGTTTTTTGAGGCTAAGTTGTGTACTACCGTCTTTTGCTTGTACTACTGCATTTTTAAAATTAATGTGTGCACTACTTTCTTCACTCGTCACAAATCTACTACCAATTTGCACTGCGTCTGCTCCCAAGGCCATTGCCGCTAACATGGTTTTTCCTGTTCCTATTCCTCCTGCAGCAATCACAGGTATTTTTACTGCATTTTTAATTTGAGGTATAAGCACTAGTGTAGTTGTTTCTTCCCTGCCATTGTGTCCACCAGCTTCAAAACCTTCTGCTACGACTGCATCTACACCACATTCCTCTGCTTTTTTTGCAAATTTTTCATTGCTCACTACGTGTACTACTTTTATTCCTGCATTTTTTAGCGTTTCGGTCCAGGTAGCGGGATTGCCGGCCGAGGTAAAAACAATAGGAACCTTAAGGTCTAAAATTGTGGCAATATGTTGGCCTATGTCAGGATATAGCAGCGGTAAATTTACCGCAAAAGGCTTATTTGTTGTTTCTTTACATTTCGTAATATGCTGTCTCAATACATCAGGGTACATACTGCCAGCGCCAAGTATGCCTAGACCACCGGCATTGCTTACTGCACTTGCGAGTTGCCACCCGCTACACCATATCATTCCTGCCTGTATAATGGGATACTGTATTCCAAAAAGTTTGGTTACTCTATTTTGCATAGGGGCGAATGTATGGTATTAGATAAAAAAACACACAGTTTACTGCCATTCTCTGAGTACATTACCATAATTTTGAACACAAATAAAAGATTGGAAATTGTCTAATATAAGCTCTAAAAAAATAGATCATACCTACAAGGACCAATATAGATGGAATCGGGTATACGGAAAAGAACTACTAGATGTAATGGCAGTCAACCCAACTTCATTTAATTTGGACAACCTCTGGCTTTCCGAAAGCCAAAAAGATTTACTGAGTATTATCAATGCCCAAATAGAGAATAGTAGTGAGCGTTTAAAGATATTAGACTTCGGTTCTGGCAGAGGTGAGTTTTCTATATTCATGGCCAAGCTAGGTGCACAAGTTGTTGGCATAGATATAGGCAGTGATTTAATTAAACTTGCTAGAAAAATTGCGCTGCAAAACAAAGCAGATTGCACCTTTGTACAAGGTAATATAAACGACTTACCCTTCGACAATGAAGAGTTTGACATAGTAGTCGGTTGTACAATATTGCACCATTTACCAATATTGGGTGTAAAATCTTCTCTGAGTGAAGCATATCGTGTATTGAAACCCGGGGGGACTGCCTATTTTACAGAACCTATAGAAAATAATCCATTTTTAGACTACCTCCAAAATCTAGTTCCAGTAGGTAATCCAGCGGATTCTAATTATAGGCCAAGTATACTTCAAAAATCCGCGTGGAAAAAGTATCTTGATGAAGCAGACGACCGTGCACTGTCAAATAAAGAGTTGGAGCAAGCAAAAGGTTACTTCAAATCTGTTAAATTCCGCTACTACGGTATGTTTATTAGGTTGCAACGCCTTTGGAAAAACCATTATTTCACGTTGCTTCTAAAGGCCATAGACCGCTATACCACACATCCTCTTTCGCCTATCAACAAACTCAGTCAAAGTGTGCTAGTCACCTACTACAAAGGTGAAGAAAACTGAAAAATATGAATTAAACTAAGTATTGATTATTACCTATCATCGAGCGCAACGGTTAATTATCTCTTTCTACAATGAGAAAAAACAAAAGATTTTAAGGCCTTATTCTATTAGACTTCAGCATACTATACTCGAGAAATAAGACCAAACAATTAAACTCACCGTGTGGTGTTAATTTTACAGGATTTGGCACACAAGCTATATTTCTAAAATCATATAGGCTAAAATGATTCACAAATATCTTTACTTCAAATAATTAATCATACGCAGATGATAATTCAAAAAAACAAATTATGCTAGATTTTTTATTATCCGAAAGGTAGCGCCTATTTTACTTTTGGTATAGGCTTTAGTCTTTAATTTGATGCTATTTAACTCCTTTTCATCGTCAAGTAGTCGAATAATTTCGTTTATGAATAGTTCATTTTCGTTAATTATGGATGCAAATCCTGAATCTATAAAATCCTGTGCCTCTGGAAATTTTTCTACCTTAGGTCCAAAAAAAATACGACAACCCCAAACAGCTGGTTCAAGTATGTTGTGCAACGCTCCGGAGAAACCTCCGCCAACCAATGCAAAATCCGCGTACTGATACAATGAGGAGAGCATTCCCATAGTATCAAGTACTAAAATACTATCTTCATTTCCAAAATCTCCATTAGTATATTTCTTTGGTAGATAATCTTTCAATTGTTGGACAATACCATTGGAGCGTTTTACATCGTGAGGAGCTATTATAATGGCTAAATTTTTTGGTTCACAAAGCAATAATTGTGCTATCAAGTCTTCTTCAGGCTGCCACGAAGATCCTACTAGTAGTACTTTCCTACCGCCTACAAAATTAGCTATAGGCACATTCAGATTTGCCTTTTTAGCTATATCACTCACGCGGTCATACCGAGTGTCTCCAGCAAGAAAAGCACTTATGCCTTTAGACACTAATAGTCGTTGGCTATCGGCATCTGAAGTATACACTCCTCTAAAATTCTTAAGTAGGTTATAATATGGCTTACCAAATGGCCCAAAAATAAAATGATGGGCACCAAAACGGGCATTAATAAGATAAAATTTAACATCTCTTTTTTGTCCCTCAAAAATAAAATTGTACCATAAATCATAGCGAATAAAAATGGCTATTTGAGGTTTGTATTGGTTATAAAACTGTTTTACTAGCGCCAAATCGTCTAGAGGTATGTACATTATGAGATCAGAAAATGCACCTTTTATAGCTTGGGTATAACCGCTAGGAGAAAAAAAAGTAATTAAGATTTCTTTTTTAGTGTGTTTAAGTAAAATATTTTCTATGAGGGGTATAGCCATTTCATACTCTCCTAGTGAAGCACAATGTATCCAGTATTTTCTCGCTTTAGGAGATAAGCCTTTTGCATTTTTTCGTTGGTTTACAAAAAAATTAACTTTTTCATTAATCTGGCCAGCTAAAGGCAGAAACAGTTTAGCTAAGCGTGCAGCGGTTATGTAGGCTAAGCGAAACACTGGACTAGTCTATAAAGAACTCTTCGTCTTTGGCTTTCTTAGTAAAAACTGGCACCACCAATCCGAATTTCAATACTGCAGTTGTTGCAAATTGTTTAGAAAGTCCTGAAATATTGGCGTTATAATCCCAAGTTCTCCTACCTTGTAAAAAACCTTGATTATATTCAACTCCAATCCTAAATTGATATTTATTTTTTTCAGTAAGGTGCTGATATCCAATATATTGTTTTGTAGCGAAGCCATAGGTTAATTGATCATACCCATACTCATATTCATCATTAAGTTGAGGTATAGTTACTTGCGATGATATTATGTCTATGCGGTGCTGCATCGCTCCAACCCCCACCGAGAGTAACAATCCGGAGTTTGGTTCCTTTTTTGAAAGATTTAGTAGATACCCAACATTTACTGTAGCATAGTTACCTTTCATATTGAGCTGGATTACTGCAAAGTCTCCATTTTCATCAATAATGTTTCCGCTAGGCCCACCGATATTACTAAAGATTCCATTGTCTTTAACATTGTCACTAAAAAACCAATCATAGTCTAATCCAATGACCAAGTTACTCTTCAACTTATAATCAACTGCTAAACCAAGGGATGTAAAATTACCAAACCTTTCTTTGAGTTCGGCACCAGGAGAATTAAAAGCTACATGGGGTACAAAGAGAAAGCCTTGCTCTGTTTTCATGTCTGACTGTGCCATAACACTTATCTTTAAAAGTAGTGTTAAATAAATCAGAAAATACTTATTCATACTGTGCAAAATAACACATTAATTAGTAATACTCTACTTAAATTCTAAAGGAATTTCGTTTGAGTTCTTCAAAAAAAACGAGGTCTAAACAAATCCTTGAATATCTTTGCTCACTTTAGAAAATAAAGTAAATGAAAATAGCAGTAATCGGAACGGGATATGTTGGTTTAGTTACCGGAACTTGTTTGGCAGAAGTAGGGACAGACGTTACTTGTATTGACGTAGACAGTAAGAAAATTGAGGGTTTAAGGAATGGTATAATGCCCATTTATGAACCAGGCTTAGAACCTATGGTAAGCCGTAATTACAAAAAAGGAAAACTTCACTTTAGCACGGATTTGCCTAGTAGCATAAAAGGTGCAGATGTTGCTTTTATTGCAGTGGGAACACCCCCAGGAGAAGATGGTAGTGCAGATTTACAATATGTACTTAAAGTCGCTTCACAAATAGGTAAACACATGAATAACTATGGTGTAGTGGTAACTAAAAGTACTGTACCAGTGGGCACAGCAGAGAAGGTACGTAGTGCTGTGCAAGCAGAGTTAGATAAAAGGGGTGTAAATATTGGTTTTGATATAGCTAGCAATCCTGAATTTTTGAAAGAAGGTGCCGCTATAGATGATTTTATGAAACCAGACAGAATAGTAGTAGGTGTAGATACTGAAAAGGCAAAAGACACCATGGGAAAACTGTACAAGCCATTTATAATGAACGGTCATCCTCTTGTATTTATGGATATACCTAGCGCTGAAATGACAAAATATGCTGCAAATGCAATGTTAGCAACACGAATTTCCTTTATGAATGACATTGCAAACTTGTGTGAAATAATGGGTGCAGATGTCAACGCTGTGCGAAAAGGAATCGGTAGTGATCCACGAATTGGCTCACGATTTATATATGCAGGAATTGGCTACGGTGGTAGTTGTTTTCCAAAAGATGTTAAAGCACTTATAAAAACAGGAGCTCAAAACAACTACCGAATGCGTATATTGGAGGCCGTAGAAGATGTAAATGAGGCTCAAAAATCGGTGTTATTTAATAAGCTCACCGATCATTTAGGTGCTGATTTGACTGGCAAAACATTTGCTATGTGGGGTCTATCTTTCAAACCAAATACAGATGACATGCGTGAAGCACCATCACTAGTTCTTATAGATAAAATAGTCAAAGCTGGCGGCAATATAGTGGCATATGACCCAGTCAGTATGCCTGAAACAAAACACATGATTGGAGATAAAATAGCGTATTCAGAAGAGCCATATGATGCGCTAAATGGTGCAGATGCACTACTTTTGGTTACAGAATGGTCGGAATTTAAATTACCAGATTGGAATGCGGTAGGTTCGCGTTTAAAGAATAAACTTGTATTTGATGGTAGGAACATTTACGACAGAGCGGAAATGAACGAACTGGGGTACGGTTATTTCTGCATTGGCTCTAACTAAACACACCGAATGAAAAAAATACTAATAACTGGAGGGGCTGGCTTTTTGGGTTCTCATCTGTGTGATAGATTCATACAAGAAAACTATGAAGTGATAGCGATGGATAATCTGATCACTGGTGACCTAAAAAACATTGAACACCTTATGCCATTAGAGAACTTTCATTTTTATCATCATGATGTTTCTAAATATATTCATATTCCTGGAGATCTGGATTACATATTGCATTTTGCTTCACCAGCTAGTCCAATAGATTATCTTAAAATACCAATACCAACCTTAAAAGTTGGAAGTTTAGGAACACACAATTGCCTCGGATTAGCATTAGCAAAAGGAGCACGAATGCTGATAGCTAGTACGAGTGAGGTTTATGGTGATCCTATGGTTCATCCACAAAATGAAGATTATTGGGGTAATGTAAATCCTGTTGGGCCAAGGGGCGTATATGACGAAGCAAAGAGATTTCAAGAAGCAATGACAATGGCCTACCATACTTTTCATGGAGTAGAGACTAGGATAGTACGTATATTTAACACCTACGGACCTCGTATGAGGCTCAATGATGGTCGTGCACTACCTGCATTTATAGGGCAGGCACTACGTGGAGAAGATATTACAATTTTTGGTGATGGAAGTCAAACCAGAAGTTTTTGTTACGTGGCAGACTTAGTGGAGGGTATATATAGGCTTCTGCACAGTGACTATTCGCAACCTTTGAATATAGGGAACCCAGATGAAATAAGCATCTTAGATTTTGCCAAAGAAATCATTACACTCACAGGTACTGACCAAAAAATAGTCTTTAAAAATCTGCCAAAGGACGATCCAAAGCAAAGAAAACCTGATATAACTCGAGCTAAAAAACTATTAAACTGGGAGCCTACTATTGACCGGGCTGATGGCTTGAAAATAACGTACGAATATTTTAAAAACCTCCCAAAAGAGTACCTTTACAAGTATGCACATCCTAAGGATTTCAAATAATTAAGTTATGGCTTATTTTGCACACGAAACAGCAGTTATAGACGATGGGTGCGTCATTGGCGATGGCACTAAAATTTGGCATTTTAGCCATATTATGTCAAGCAGTATAATGGGAGAAAAATGCAATGTAGGTCAAAATGTAGTAATCAGTCCGGAGGTTATTTTAGGAAATAATGTAAAAGTACAAAATAACGTCAGTATTTACACCGGTGTTATTTGTGAGGATGATGTTTTTTTGGGTCCTAGTATGGTATTTACCAATGTAATAAATCCAAGAAGTGCCATAAATAGGAGAGATAAATACCTAAAGACCACAGTAAAGAAGGGCGCAACTATAGGGGCTAATGCAACTATCGTTTGTGGCAATGACTTAGGTGAATATTGTTTTATTGGAGCTGGTGCAGTCATAACCAAGGAGGTGCTGCCGTATGCTCTAGTGGTAGGAAATCCTGGTAAACAAATTGGGTGGATTAGTAAACACGGGCATAAACTTCAATTTGATGCCAAAGGAATAGCCAAATGTCCGGAAGCAGGAGATGTTTATTTTCTAAAAGAAGGTAGAGTAAGCTGTCTTAAATAAACTCAAAAATTTAGATAACAATTTGGGTCAATTGTAATGATGCTTTCCAATTTAATGTGATTATGTAAATGCATAAATCACATCCTAACTAGGTAGCAGAGAGAATCATTGGTTGATGTCGTGTACATTTAGAGAATGTATCATTAAATATCGAACTTTACAGACTCCTTAAAAAAAAGTAAAAAAAGAATTTGTAGATAGCAATCAGAGATTATATTTGCACACCTTAAAAAAGGTCTGGTAGTTCAGTTGGTTAGAATACCTGCCTGTCACGCAGGGGGTCGCGGGTTCGAGTCCCGTCCAGACCGCTGAAGTCTCGCTTAACGGCGGGACTTTTTTTATTTTTTACACCCCTCAAAATTCTATAAAATATTCGATGCTTTTAGATGCTAAGCAATAAATATAAGTCCATTCACAGATAGACGGATACCGGCAAAACTTAAAATTAAATACAACATTCAGCAAAAGCGTCAGTTTCATAAAATGGTCTGCAAAAGAAAGTGAGTGCATTCCAATTAGATTTATACTTTTGCCTTTCGTAATAAAACCACATTTTATGGCCACATTATTAGATTTTGAAAAACCACTTGAAGAGCTAATTGAGCAATTGGAGAAAGCCAAGATAACACACGCCAAAGGAAAAGTAGATATGAGCGATACCATAACTCAATTGGCAAAAAAATTGCACACCGAAAAGAAAACGCTCTACAACGACCTTTCAGGATGGCAAAAGGTACAGATTTCTCGCCACCCAGATAGGCCTTATACCTTAGACTATATCCAAGCGATTTCAAAAAACTTTGTTGAACTGCATGGCGATAGAAATTTCGGAGATGATAAAGCAATGGTGGGTGGATTAGCTACCATAGACAATATCAATGTTGTGATTATAGGCCAACAAAAAGGTCGTACTACCAAAGAGCGCCAATATCGAAACTTTGGGATGCCAAATCCAGAAGGATATAGAAAAGCCATGCGATTTATGCAAATGGCAGAGAAATTTAATTTACCGGTCATTTGTTTAATAGATACCCCGGGAGCATTCCCAGGCCTAGAAGCTGAAGAACGAGGCCAAGGAGAAGCGATAGCTAAAAATCTTATGGTGATGGCTACTTTAAAGGTACCTATTATCTGTGTTGTAATTGGAGAAGGTGCTAGTGGCGGGGCATTGGGCATAGGCGTAGGCGATCGGGTACTAATGCTCGAAAATACTTGGTATTCTGTTATTTCTCCTGAGAGCTGTTCTAGTATTTTATGGAGAAATTGGGATCATAAAGAGGAAGCTGCTGACGTACTCAGCCTAACTTCAGATAAAATGTTAGCCAATAAGTTAATAGATGGAATTATACCAGAGCCTCTTGGTGGAGCACATAACGACCCGGAGTGTATGTATAAAACTATGAAAGTAGAACTTAAAAAACACCTAAAGGAGCTAACCGAGTTGAGCACCAAAAAACTGGTGAACCAGCGAATACGAAAGTTTAGCAATATGGGATCTTATAGCGATACTAAATAATCTTTAGCCTCTGGGCCAAGATTAAATATCAAATCCAAAATACTTAAATTCTCCTCAAATTTCATTGTATTATCAAATACTTGAGGGTAAGGCTCATTTTGAACAAAAAGTGTTTTAGCAAAACAACACGGGACGGTTGTGTTGAGTATTGGAAATTCTTTTACTTTCAAACAATTGCAAAGAATTCTAAAGAGTGCGAGATTAAACTGCAAAAGCGTAGTGTGATCTGACCTAAATACCTCACCTATTTTGCGCTCGTAATAAAGAAAAAAAGGTGATTTTCGGTATGCATTTTCTATACTACGCCATTGCTCTACCTGCCATTTGCTCGTATAGTCTATTTTTACTTGACTATAGGCACCTTTTCGTGTTTCCTTTATTGTAGGTACACTCATTTTCAGCCTGCCATTTGCCGTTACTATTTCATATTGAGACAATTCACATTGCTTTTGAAATGTATGGTTAAGGTACAATACAGGATTTTTGTCTAATAAAAAAGTACTCCAAAAGGCAATATTACCAACACATACAAGTTTCATATTTCGAATATTTTCGTATTGTTTTCTATAGAGTTCAACAAACTAAGCATCGTCATTTTTTTCGTTGGGTGCACAAAATTTGGAATAAGATCGCAAACAGGAGCGAGTACAAATGCACGCTCATGTGCTCTTGGGTGAGGAAGATATAGGTCTTCAATCACTATACTTTCTTCCCCATAAAAAAGAATGTCAATATCAATAACACGAGGGCCCCATTTGTAGGTTTTGATTCTCCCAAGTTTACTTTCTATCGATTGCAACTCTAGCAGGCATTGGGCAGGATCAAGATCAGTTTTTAAGAGTACTGCAATATTTATAAATTGTGCTTGCTGTGTTTCGCCCCAAGGTGGTGTAACGTAAAATTTCGAAACATTTATTTTAGTCTGGAAAGTTTTACCAATTGCTGAAATAGCTTGCTGCAAATATGCATAGCGATTCCCTAAATTAGAACCAAGACTCAATACTAGCATTTTTTTGATTACCTTCGTTTCTCTCAATGGAAGATTTATTAAAATTTATACCTTTAGCTTTGTACGTTATTTACAAATTTTTTGGTGAGAGCAAAAAAAAGGAACAAAAACGGAATAGCACTCCAAAAACTAATAAAAGAAATAATTCTGAGCAAACAACACCTTCATTAAAAGATATTCTACAAGAATTGGTTGGAGATAAAACAAAAACTACTCCACCTTTACCAAAGGATTTAACCTATGAAGAATTGCATGAAGAGCGTAAACGCGAACGACAATATGATTTACAATCGATACAAAATAAGAATGTAGAAGTTCCCACACCCACTCATTATACAAAAGAAAAAGTCGCTAAGCTAGAAACCCTAAAAGTAAAGCTAGAGGAAGAAGCACACGACCCTATTCATTTTAAATTAAGGGATGCTATTATCGCCCAAACCATTTTAAAACGTCCAAACTATTAGTTCCTATCCTTAAAAAGCCAATATTTTTGGCCAATAAACGTAATTAATACACTTGCCACTGTAGCAATTAAGAATGCGAGTAATTTATCTAACCCTATTACAAGCGAATTGAGTAACTCTTGCGCATCTGTATTTAATCCGATGTGTAATGTGTAATTTGGAAGTAAATTAAGCATTATATTATTCATGGATACGTTTACAAGCAGTGCGATAGTATATAAGAAACTGAAAAGAAGTAACCTTTTATTATTTTTTTCAGGCTGTTTCCAAGTCCAAAATTTGTTCATATTGTAGGTAACTACCATACCAAAACAAAAGCTAATTGCTTTGCTACTACTTGGATCCAAAAACTGCGAAAGAGCAAAGTAAGCCAAAAAGTCTACACCTACAGCGAAAACACCGGAGATAATAAACTTTGTAAGTTGCTTGCTCGCTTGATAAATTGCCATAAATCGAAAATTTAAGCTAGCAAAAGTAGCTGATTATTCTTTATTTCGGCCTGTAATCCAAAACGAAGCGCTACATTTGGTTGACAATGGCCAGCTTGCAAATCAAAATAGATAGGGTAGCCAAACTCTTGTGTATGTTGCAATATGATTTCACTTGCAGATTGACCAAATGGTATATTATTATCTCTCATATCGGTCATACCCCCTATAACCATTGCGGCTAACGACTTTAACTTTCCGGCACGTTTCAGATTCATCATCATTCGATCTATGTGGTAAAGATACTCATCCACATCTTCCAAAAAAAGAATCTTCCCTTGAGTATCGATATCAGAGGTTGACCCGCATAAGCTGCACAAAACGCTAAGATTTCCTCCCACTAAAACACCCTTTGCATCTCCAGGTACATTCAACGGATGATTTGGTAAATCATAAACGAGATCTTGACCCATGAGTGCTGCTATAAGTGATTTATTAGTTTCGTTTTCTATGAGACTAGGCATAGCAGAAATATTTACTGGCATAGTCGCGTGAAGGGTTGGGGTGCCAAAATTTTGATGTATATGAGAATGAAAAACCGTAATGTCACTGTACCCTACGAACCACTTATTTTGCTTTGCAAGAGGACCAAAATCGAGTTGATCTATTATCTTAACACATCCATAGCCTCCGCGAGTGCTTACTATAGCTCTTACTTCTGGGTCGCATATAAACTGTTGTATATCTTCAACTTTCTCAGCTTCAGTACCTGCCATCTGGTGATTGATGTTATACGCATGTTTACCTACTTTTACGTCCAGTCCATACTCTTCAAAAAAAAGAATAGCAGGCATTACTAACTCCTGTGATATCGCCCTCGCTGGACTAACTAAAGCAATGCTGTCACCTTTTTTGAGATACATAGAACAAAAGTAAGTGTATGTCAACGCTTGTGCAACCCAGAGCGGGAATCAACCAGTTTGGTACTCAATTGTAATTTTAAAACCGTGCAGTAAAAATACATGCGTAATTATTCTACAGCTCGTGTATGTGATATTTGAGTCAGATTTGACAAAAACTGTTTGAACAGATATAGAAATAAATTAAAAAAAGTCCTGCAAAACAGGACTTTTTTTTAGTTTAAAACATAAAATGTTTTTAAGTAATTACTTCATTTGCTTCTTTAGAGCAGCATTGTTTACTGCATCAGCAAATGTTTTTCCTGCTTTAAATTTCACAGCCACTCTATCTTCAATTTTGATAGTTTTGCCGGTGGAAGGATTTCTACCTTCTCTAGCAGGACGGTAAGTAGCAGACCAAGTTGCAAATCCTGGAATTGATACTTTGTCTCCTTTTTCTACTGCGCCTTGAATAGAACCTATAGTCGCTTCCAAAGCTGCTTTAGCACTCTCTTTTGTCATACCAGCGTGTTGGCTGATAGCATTTATTAAATCTGTTTTGTTCATAACTAGCGCAAAATAGCACCAAAACCCCCAAACTGTGGGCTTTTAGTCAAAAAATAAATAAAAAAGTAATTCAGATGTTATCAACGTTATTCCATAAAAAAATGAGTAGCTGCTACTCCTACCTAACGTTGTAATTTATTAGAATTATGTATCTATATAGAAAAATACGCACCAAATTTTGTGTAAAATACTTTTAATCAGCTGTTTATGAATAAAATGATATGATTGTGTTATAGGAGTTTTCGGTTTCAAAAAAGCATACGATGTAGTCCATGTAGTGCCTGTATAATACTTCTCAGCTTTCTAGGTTGAAGTACTCGACATTGCAGGTTGCCATGGTTTAGCTACACATTACCATTAATACTCGCATATTTTAAGACCATTCTAAACAAGGCGAATGGCTTATTTTGCATTGTCATTTAGCATAGTAATCTGTTACATTTGTATCAACATTATAAAAAAGCATGAATTTTCAACTTTCTGAAGAGCATTTAATGATACAGCAAGCTGCAAAGGATTTTGCAGAAACAGAATTGCTACCTGGAGTAATTGACAGAGATAACGAGCAACGTTTTCCGACAGAACAAATAAAAAAATTAGGAGAACTAGGAATGCTTGGAATGATGGTAGATCCAAAATGGGGTGGCAGCGGTATGGACACCATTAGCTACGTCTTAGCAATAGAGGAAATATCAAAAATAGATGCTAGTGCAAGTGTTGTGATGAGCGTCAACAACTCGTTAGTTTGCTGGGGTTTAGAGAAATATGGGTCTGACACACAAAAAGAAAAATACCTCCGACCGCTTGCTAGTGGAACAATACACGGTGGTTTTTGCCTGAGCGAACCAGAGGCAGGGAGTGATGCAACTAGCCAAAAAACAACAGCCATAGACATGGGTGACCACTACCTACTTAATGGAACAAAAAATTGGATTACAAATGGAAAATCTGGCAGTACATTTCTCGTTATGGCACAAACTGATATTGAGAAAGGCCACAAAGGGATCAACTGTTTAATAGTAACCTCAGATATGGAGGGTTTTATTGTTGGTAAAAAAGAAGACAAATTGGGAATTCGAGGAAGCGACACACATTCACTTATGTTTCAAGATGTAAAAGTGCCCAAAGAAAATAGACTTGGCGAAGATGGTTTTGGGTTCAAATTTGCCATGAAAGTTCTTAGTGGCGGACGTATTGGTATAGCTGCACAAGCACTCGGTATTGCTAGTGGTGCTTACGAAAGAAGTCTGCAATACGCCAAAGAACGAAAAGCATTCGGCACAGAGATTATGAATCATCAAGCCATTCAGTTCAAACTTGCCGATATGGCCACTCGCATAGAGGCATCGCGTCTTTTCTGTCTAAAAGCTGCTGCGATGAAAGATGCTGGAGAAGATTTTTTACAAGCTGCGAGTATGGCAAAGTTGTATGCTTCAGAAACTGCTATGTGGGTTGCTACCGAAGCAGTGCAGATACACGGAGGCTACGGATTTGTGAAAGAATACCACGTGGAGCGCATGATGCGGGATGCTAAAATCACTCAAATATACGAGGGGACTAGTGAAGTGCAGAGAATTGTTATTGCTCGCAGTATTCTACGAGATTAATCATAGATTGACCATTGCAAATTGTAGTGCTTAACTCTCATAATTTGTGAAGTTAATCCCAACTGGTAAACATCGGTATATGTCCTAATTTTTAACTGCTCTGTTTTGCTGAAAGACTTGAAAGTATTTAGAATTCCCAGAAAAAAAGGACTTGTATTTTAGTTTATAAATAAATCAAGAGACATATAATGACAAATGGCAGGTCCTAACTCTTTCCAATTACTATTGATACGCTAATTTTTTCGATGCATAAGAGCATTATCATTTGCTAAAAAAGACAACCTTTGTACCCAACACAGACACTATGCTATTATTACAAGATATACGGGCAGATAAAGAAGGCATCATTGCCCGTTTAGCGAAAAGAGGGGTTGATTTTACTGTTTTGGTAAATAAAGCACTATCGTTGGACGACCTAAGAAAGGCTACCCAGACCGAATTAGATGGTATTTTGGCAGAAAGCAATAAGATTAGTAAGGAGATAGGCCAACTTTTCGCACAAAAGAAAACCGAAGAAGTAAATGAACTAAAAGCTGTAACAATCGAACTTAAAGAAAAAGTACAACCTTAAATGATAGTTTAAAATCAATAGAAACTGAACTTCAGAAGGTTTTATATCAGATACCAAACGCTCCAGGAAGTGCAGTGCCTGCTGGCAAAAGTGAGGCAGACAATATCATTGTTTTAGAGTACGGAGAGAAACCCAATCTTACCCAAAAACTGCCCCATTGGGAACTTTGCGAAAAATACAATTTAATAGATTTTGAACTAGGAGTGAAGATAACTGGAGCTGGGTTTCCGGTTTACAGGGGCAAAGGAGCTCGTCTACAACGCGCACTTATCAATTGGTTTTTAGATAAAGGGCGTGATGCTGGATTTGAAGAAATACAACCTCCTATACTAGTAAACGAAGCTAGTGGTATAGGAACTGGTCAATTGCCCGACAAAGAAGGCCAAATGTATCACCTGGAAGTAGACAATCTTTACGCTATACCTACGGGTGAAGTACCTATAACAAATATTTACAGAGATGTTTTAGTAAAAGAGGAAGAATTGCCTATCAAAAACTGCGGACATTCTCCCTGTTTTCGCCGTGAGGCAGGAAGCTATGGCAAGGACGTAAGAGGCCTAAATCGTCTTCACCAATTTGATAAAGTAGAAATTGTACAAATAGCCAATCCTACTAACTCGTATAGTAAATTAGAAGAAATGAGTACGTACGTTCAAAGCCTTTTAAAAGAACTAGGTTTACAATACCGAGTGCTTTTATTGTGCGGCGGAGATACTGGGTTCGCAAGTGCTATGACCTACGATATGGAGGTTTGGAGTGCTGCACAAGAACGTTGGTTGGAAGTAAGTTCTGTTTCTAATTTCGAAAGCTTTCAGGCCAATAGACTAAAGCTACGTTATAAAACTAGTGCGGGTAATAATGCCTATGTACATACTCTAAATGGTAGTGCTTTAGCTCTACCGCGCATTGTAGCTAGTATTTTAGAAAACTTTCAAACACCAGAGGGTATAATTGTACCTGAGGTGCTAAGACCTTACTGCGGTTTTGAAATCATTAACTAGTATCGTAACCATTACTTATTCTTTTTTACAAAAAAAATCACTAGTATTCAATTTTAACTACAGCTGGACTAAGTCTAAATTTTTTCATAGGAAATAGTGCTTAACAAACGTAGCAAGTAAAGTACTACTGTTTCAATACAAATGCTGGTTTTTGGTAGTTTTTTGTAAATTCTTTGAGGGTTTGTCTTGCTACTACTTCATTGTTACTAGAGGCAATGACTACGCGATGCAGTCCATTTATTTTAGTTATTTTTCCTCCGAAATCCATTTCTTCAAATGTTTTAAGCAGGTTTTTTGCATTGTTCATAACCTTAAAACTTCCCACTACTATTAAATAATTCTCATCTAGATTTACTCTATTTGATGATACCACATCAATTGGGGTTTCATTTGTTGTGGTAGTTTCTTCTAGAATAGGGGTTTGTTGTATATCATAAGCATCGCTTTCAAGTTCTCCCTCATTTTCAGCAATATTTGTTTGCGAATCGATTATGATTACTGTATCGCTGTCGTATATTTCTAAATCTGCGAAGTCTTCTATTTCAGAATTTTTCTCTTCAGGCTTTGGAGAAGTATCCCTTGTTGTTTCACTTGTTGTAGTCATTTTGTCTCCCACTGGCCTAAAAAAAACAAACCAAATAAAAGCAAAAACTGCAACGAAATATGCTAACCATTTCAAAAAATTCATAGTGCAAAAGTAAATCTCCAAAGCTTACAAAAACAAAATGCCTCACACGAATGTGTGAGGCATTGTTTTTTCTGTCTAGCTAAGTGCTACAAAGCAGCAGCGTACCTACTAGCTATTTCGTCCCAATTTATTACGTTAAAGAAGGCCGAAACATAGTCTGGTCTTCTATTTTGGTAATTAAGATAGTAGGCATGTTCCCACACATCAAGTCCTAAAATAGGCACGCCTCCGCAACCAATTCCTGGCATTAGTGGATTGTCTTGGTTAGCAGAAGAACACACTTCCAACTTTCCGTCTTTTACACAAAGCCAAGCCCAACCTGATCCAAAACGGGTGCCAGCTGCAGCACTAAATTGTGACTTAAAATCTTCGAAGCTTCCGAAAGCATTGTTTATAGCAGCACCTAAATCTCCACTAGGTTCTCCGCCTCCATTTGGACTCATTGCCGTCCAAAACTGATTGTGGTTAAAGTACCCACCTCCATTGTTTCTCACCGCGTTATTATTCATATCCAAATTTTGAAGTAAATCTTCTATGTTTTTACTCGCAAGATCTGAGCCTGCCAAAGCATTATTTAGATTTGTGGTGTACCCATTGTGGTGCTTGGTGTGGTGTATTTCCATAGTACGTGCGTCTATGTGTGGTTCTAGTGCATCGTATGCATAAGGTAGTTGTGGTAATTCAAATGACATAATTTTTTCTTATTTAATTATTACTGTTCAAAGGTACATATACTACAACGAAAACGTAAATTTGTTTATCAATAATGACATTAGAAGAAAGTATACGCCGAAGAAGGTCTTTATACCCAAAGCAAATGAGTGGGGAAAAAGTGCCAATAGAAGTTTTAGAAAAAATGTTAGAGATGGCCAACTGGGCACCTACCCATCTCAATACAGAGCCATGGCGATTTAAGGTATTTGCAGAAGAGGACAAAGACAGGCTTTTAGACCATTGCAAAAACAGCTATGTGGTACAAACACCCGCTGCACTTTTTAACCACACAAAAATAGAAAAGCTGGAAGAGCGTAAAAAGCAAGTAAGCCACATTATAGTCATTTGCATGCAGCGAAATAATCTAATACCAGAATTTGAAGAAATAGCCGCTACTGCAATGGCCGTACAAAATATGTGGCTTTACCTCACTAAAACACTAAAATATGGTGGCTACTGGAGTACGCCGGCCTACGCGTTGGATTCAGATTTTGCTGCATTTCTGCATTTGTCAGAATCTGAAAGATGCTTGGGGTTATTTTACGTGGGTACCCGATCGCTTGAAAGTATTGAATCAAAAGGGCAAAGAGGAGAGTGGGCAAAAAAAGTTTCGTTTTATCCCAATAAGCAATCAAAAAATTAGAATCTCGAACTTCTTAACCAAAAAAAAACATCGAGCATTAGGAATTGGATTCTTTCGTTTTTACCTAAAAATGAGCCCTATATTTGCGCTATGTCTTCTAGACTTCATATATATAACACATTATCAAAGCAAACCGAAGAGTTCGAACCTATAAATCCACCATTTGTGGGTATGTATCTGTGTGGACCAACTGTGTATGGCGACCCTCACTTAGGTCATAGCCGTGGTGCAATTATGATGGATGTACTATTTAGATACCTTACTCACTTGCGCTATAAGGTGCGCTATGTACGCAACATTACAGATGTAGGACATCTACTAAATGATGCTGACGAGGGTGAGGATAAAATAGGCAAAATAGCCAAGGCGAACCACATAGAGCCTATGGAAGTAGCGCAAAGGTACACCAATGCATATCACAAAGTACTTTTACAAATGAACGTACTACCACCCAGTATAGAGCCAAGAGCAAGTGGCCATATTCCTGAACAGATCGAGATGATAGCGGAAATTATGGCAAATGACCTGGCTTACGAAAGCAACGGCTCTGTCTATTTTGATGTGTTGAAATATGCCAAATCTGGGGATTACGGAAAATTAAGTGGTAGAAAAATAGAGGACCTACTAGCTGGAGCAGGCCAAGAGCGAAGAACTTTAGAAGGCCAAGAAGAAAAGAAAAACCCTAATGATTTTGCGCTTTGGAAAAAAGCGACATCAGAGCATATTATGAAATGGAAGAGTCCATGGAGTGAAGGTTTTCCGGGGTGGCATATTGAATGTTCAGCGATGAGCGAAAAGTATTTAGGTAAAATGTTTGATATTCACGCTGGCGGTATAGATCTACTATTTCCGCATCACGAAAGCGAAATAGCACAAAGCACGTCTTGTGGATGCAGCACACCACGCTACTGGATGCATAACAATATGATAACGATCAATGGTCAAAAAATGGCTAAAAGCTTAAACAATGGTGTTTTAATAGAAGAACTTTTCACTGGAAACCACGACTTGCTTGAGCAGGCATACAGCCCTATGACTTTGCGCTTTTTCTTGCTCCAAGCACACTACCGAAGCACCTTAGACTTTAGCAATGAAGCACTACAAGCAGCCGAAAAAGGATACCATCGCCTTATGAACGCTGCAGCAAAAATAGCAAACTTGACTACCTCTATAAGTAGCGATGTAGACTTTAAAAAATGGCGCGAGAAACTCTTTGTCCATATGAACAATGATATAGCAACCCCACAGGTGATTGCTACGCTTTTTGAAGCCGCCAAATGGATTAATGAAATAGATGCTAAAAATATGTGTTTATCAGCTGAAGACAAAACACTGTTGCAAGAGACCTTCACTTTTTTTACATTCGATATTTTGGGACTAACCCAAGAAAAAACAACAAACAATGAAGTCTTAAACGGAGTAATGAATATGGTGCTAGATATACGAAAAACAGCTAAAGAAAACAAAGATTGGACAACAGCAGACAAAATACGCGAAGGACTAATACAAGCCGGTATAGATATAATGGATGGTAAAGAAGGAAGCACGTTCAAAATAAAGCAATGAAAATAAGACTTAACATTTTGGCCTTTGGCATATGTATATTAGGTGCAAGCAGCTGTAAAGACCAACCTAAATCTAACGATAAAAAAACTACAACTGAAAAACCCAATTTTACAGTAAAATTCGATGAAGATAGTGCCTACTTTTATGTGCAACAACAAGTAGATTTTGGACCGCGAGTACCCGGCACTATTGCCCATGCCAAGGCAGCCGTCTATTTACAAAATAAACTTGCCATGTTTTGCGATACTGCGTTTACTCAGTATGGAACTATGCCAACAGGACGAGGAACAAACGTGGCAATAAAGAATATCGTAGGCACTATAAATTCTGAACAAACAAAGCGAGTACTACTCTGCGCCCATTGGGATACCCGCCCACAAGCTGATCAAGATTTAGACAGACCAACAGAACCTGCCGATGGCGCCAACGACGGCGCTAGTGGCGTAGGCGTGCTCTTAGAGATAGCACGCCAATTACAAGCTCAAAGGCCAGATGCTGGCGTAGATATTATATTTTTTGATGCAGAAGACATGGGCGACCGAGAGGGTGGAGCAACTAGCTGGTGCTTAGGCTCGCAATATTGGTCTAAAACACCTCACAAACCAAACTACGTAGCACGCTTTGGCATACTACTAGATATGGTAGGACCCAAAGATGCTATATTTGCCATAGAGGCCTACTCATGGCGCTACGCACAACCTTATGTAAAAAAGGTATGGAATACCGCAGCCACCCTGGGTCATGGAGCCTATTTTGTCAATTATGAAGGTGGTGAAATCTTAGATGACCATGTATTCATCAATCAAATACTAGGAATACCAACATTAGACATCATACACTACGAACCCACGGGCACAGGGTTTGGTGAATTTTGGCATCGCCATAGCGACAACATGAAGTCTATAGACAAAAACACACTAAAAGCGGTAGGCGAGACCGTTTTTAAGGTAGTTATGGATTTATAGCTTTACTGCTCCTTGTTCCGTTATTAAAAAATAAACGCCTGTTTCTAGGTCTCTTAAGCTAAAATTCTAGGTTTTAGCATCTAACATTTGAAGTATTTTTTCTGCCATATCTGTAACCAAGAATGGCTTTTGGCCAAAAAATGTTCTACAGCCCTGTGTCGATTGGCAAATACGACCTATCTTATCCTCTCCATACTAAAAAAACAGTGTAGGCCACATAGCAAAGGAGAAAAAATATGCCCGTTGGCTTACCAATTTTGTTCTTAGTTTTTCCTGTCATAAGACTGAAAATAATGAGGCAAGTAGCTAAAAGTAGCACCACAAAGTCAGTATTGATGGCCACGTCAAACGGCATAGGTTTAATAAGCACACTTATACCTAAAACCCATAACAAATTAAAAATATTGGACCCTATGACATTGGCTACGGCTATATCTGTGTTTTTTCGGTAGGCCGCCATAGCGGAGGTGACCAACTCTGGCAGTGATGTACCTACAGCTATCACAGTGAGCCCTATTAGTTTTTGCGACATACCAAACTGGTGAGCGATGAGCACAGCGCCGTCAACCACCCACTTTCCACCCAAAAATAAACCTATAATGCCCAGAATGACAAAGAAAATCGACTTACTTAATGGCAACACTTCGCTGGGTGCATCTTCTAGTAACTCAGCTCTCCCCTCACGAGTGAGTTTTATAATATAGGCCATAAAAAGAGCAAAAAATAGCAATAATACTGCGCCATCCCCTCTGCTAATTAGCAATGTATTATTCGTATTGTACAGCGATGCATTGGCAGCAAAAGCAACCAAAAGTAGGGCGATAATAGAAAAGGGGATTTCAGAGATAATCGTACTGTTCTTAATGGTAAGGGGGTAAATAACCGCTGCCACTCCCAAAATAAGTAAAATATTGGTAATGTTGGAGCCCACTACATTGCCTAAGGCTATGTCAGCTGAGCCAGATACGCTCGCTAATATATTTACAACGAGTTCGGGCATACTAGTTCCCATACTCACTATGGTAAGCCCAATAACTAGGTCAGACACGTTGTATTTTTTAGCAATGGACGACGAGCCTACTACCAACCAATCTGCTCCTTTGATAAGTAAAATAAAACCGATTATGAAAAGTATATAAACAAGCATTATACTAGTGCAAATATGTCATTTTATTAACTTAGTCTACGTATCGTCATTTTATCTTATATATTAATGATAGTAACGATAGTTATAACAGAACATTTCTTTTGTTATTTACGTTTGCTCTCTAAATAAAAAAACAATTCATGAGACTTCTACCTATCATACTTGCAAGTATGCTATCTATAACACTTTTTGCTCAGCAATACACTATAAGCGGCCGTGTAAAAGATGCTGCAAATGGTGAAACTCTTTTAGGTGCTGCCATACTTATAGAAAGTGGAGGTGGAGCAGTGACCAATGAATATGGATTTTATTCTATTTCTACGACGGCAGGAACTTATAAGGTAACATACAAATACTTGGGCTACGATGATGTTGTAAAAACAGTAATATTGGACCGGAATAAAACAATCAATGTAGAATTAGGCGAAAAAGCGAATCAACTAGGAACGGCAGTAGTGAGCGCTAAGGCTTTGGAAAAAAAGGTAGAAAACAAGAAGATAAGCGTAGTAAAAATGGAAACTTCCAAGATCAAAGAAATTCCGGTTATCTTTGGGGAAGTAGATATTTTGAAGACCATAACGCTTCTACCTGGAATACAATCTGCTGGAGAGGGAAATTCAGGCTTCAATGTGCGAGGAGGTTCACAGGATCAAAATTTGATATTACTAGATGAAGCTACGGTTTATAATGCCTCGCATCTTTTGGGGTTTTTCAGTGTATTTAATGGTGATGCCGTAAAAGATTTAGAGGTATATAAAGGCGGAATACCAGCAAAATACGGAGGAAGACTTGCCTCTATAGTTGATATTAAGATGCGGGACGGTAATGCCAAGAAATTTGCTGCTATTGGCGGCATAGGAACCATTTCAAGCCGGCTCACCTTGGAGGGGCCTATAGTAAAGGATAAATCTAGTTTTATGGTAGCAGGCCGTAGGAGTTATGCTGATGTATTTCTTCCTTTGGCACCGGATGAAACTGTAAGAGAGAGTAAGCTCTATTTTTATGATCTCAATCTAAAAGCAAACTATGAACTAAGCGATAAAGATAGACTTTATGTAAGTGGTTATTTTGGTCGAGATGTTTTAGGCCTAAATGAGCTATTTGCAATAAACTGGGGAAATGCAACGGCGACTTTACGCTGGAACCACCTAGTAAACGAAAAAATGTTTGTCAATACTTCATTGGTTTACAGTGATTTTAACTACGGTGTGGATATTAATTTTGCTGAAAATGCAAGTTTCGGGTTGGATCAGGCAATCAATGATATTTACATAAAGTCAGATTGGACCAATTATGTTAATACCAAGAGTACTCTAAACTTTGGAGGTCAGGTGATTTATCACAGATTCAATCCTGGATTATTTTCTCCAAATAATGAAGCATCTTCCATACTGTTTGAAGAAACGCAAATAGAGAAACGAAAAGCGTTAGAAACTGGGTGGTATGTAGACCAAGAGTACAAACACAGTCCACGTCTAAACTTTAGGTATGGCCTGCGAGTATCTTCATTTAGCAACATTGGTGGCTCAGAATACACCTATACTAAAAACGCTGAAACTAATGAGCCCATATCAGCACTCACTGTGAAAGATTCGTTTGCAGATGGCGAAATTTACAATACTTATGTCGGCTTGGAGCCAAGAGCTTCTGCCAGCTATAACCTAACCACAAACGTGGCAATAAAAGCTTCGTACAATCGAACTTTTCAGTACATTCAACAGGCAACAAATACGGCGTCTTCATTTCCTACAGACCAATGGTTTAGCGCGAGCCGCAATGTGAAACCCCAACGTGCAGACCAGGTTGCCATAGGTTTATTCAAAAACTTTGACATAGGTTTAGAGACGTCTGCTGAAGTATATTACAAATGGATGAATAATCAGGTAGACTATAGAGATAATGCAAACTTAGCATTTAATGAAAATCTTGATGGCGAGCTTCTTACTGGAAACGGCTGGGCCTATGGGGCAGAGTTTTATGTGGCCAAAACAGAGGGAGCATCATCTGGGTTTATATCCTATACTTGGGCAAAAACTATGAGACAAATAGACGGCATAAGTGGCAACAATCCCTACGTAGCAGGATTTGACAGAAGGCACAACCTCTCTCTTGTCTTTACCCAAAAATTTAGTAAACGACTACTTGCTACAGCCTCATTTGTATTTGCTAGTGGACAACCACTTACCACGCCCGTTAGTAAGTACTATTACGACGATGAGTGGCAAACAAATTACAATGACCAAGAACGAAATAATTTCAGACTACCCGCCTACCACAGAGCAGACATAGGTGTAACACTACAAAGCAAAGATAAACCAGACAAGCGATTCAATAGTAATTGGAATTTTTCTGTTTACAATCTATACAACCGAGAAAATCCTTATGCCATCTACTTCAGAACAATCAGGGACACTGATCTGGTGAAAAATCCAGATGCCACTGTAGGAAATACCGCTGCCTTTCAAACCACTCTCTTCAAAATAATACCTGCCATAACTTGGAACTTTGAATTTTAAATATAGATACCATATGAAAAATAAATTACTTATCTTTTTGACTGCTATTGCGTTCAGTGCGTGCGAAAAAATAGTGGAAATAGAAATCCCTTCCGAAGCTCCACGCCTAGTCATAGAAAGTCAAATTTACAATGTTAAAGATCTGTGGAAGGTTAAACTTTCTTCTAGTCAACCTTATTTCGATCAAGATAGTGCGGCTTTCATTTCTACAGCCTCAGTTTATATTTCAGAGATAGGCGGAGATACTGTTTTCTTAAACCATTCCGATACGGGTCTCTATGTATCTATGGACAGCCACCAATGTGTTGTGGGACGTTCTTACCAGCTAAATGTCTTGTACCAAGGAGAAACATACCAAGCAATAGAACAGCTTCAGAATGCCAACCCTATTGACACATTGATGTTCTTTTTCTTGCCACCAAACGACCGCTCATTTCCCTCTGGAAATTATGTGTTTATTCAAGGTCAACCCGATAGCACGAGAAAAAATTTCTACGTTTTTAAAGCGTACAAAAACGATACACTAAGCTCCACAACCTTAGATGACGATGCTTTTGGCTCAGTAACTTTATTAAATTCCAAATTCAATGTAGATGATATTTTGGGAGAAATAGCAAATGATAAGCAACCACGTCCCATCACTTTCGATGTAAAGAATGGTGATATCATTGTAGTAGAGCAATTTGCAGTATCAGAACTATATTATAGCTTCTTGAGTGACTTAATTGCGCAGCAAAATCGCAGTGGCACACCGTTTGATCCGCCGCCAGCAAACCCAAATAACAACCTTAGTAGAGGTGCATTAGGCTACTTCTCTGTGGCACACAAAGAAACCGAAAGACTAGAAATTATCGAATGATATGATTTTTCATTCAGTCGTTTCTAAATTTATCTAGTAATTTATTAAGGTGGTCATACTCCACTTCGCTCAAATTATTGTGCTCCTGTAAAACACCTCGAACTAGCATATTCAGCTCATCTAGTTTTAAGATTCCCTTCGAAGTAAGCGTGATATCTACTTGACGCCTATCCCCCTCAGATGTTTTTTTAATCACTAATTCCTTTGCACACAGCTTATCGATTAGTCTAGAAGCATTAGACATTTTGTCAAGCATACGCGACGAAATTTCAAGTACAGATACGGGATTGAAATGCTGTCCTTTTAATATCCGTAAAACGTTAAACTGCTGCATAGATATTTTGTGATCCTTCAAGACGCTATTAAAACACCCAGAGAGATAACTCTGTGTATATGTTATATTCACCACAGCTTTTTCTCGGTTATCAGCAAACTTTGATTGTTTTATCTTTTCTTTTACCCCCATATCTAAACCCTACTTTACGAATGTGCTCAATTTATCTGGCAATCAAACAATTTATTTTACCTCATTTTAAAAAACTAATGACCAATGCACGTGTTATCTCACCAGAGCTAAAATGTTACGATTAATTTCCATTGTCTTCTTTATATTGGTAGTATTTGCCCTTGACTTTTATGTTTTTCAAGGGTACAAGTTATTAGTACGCAGATGGTTACCGGGCCAATCAGTGCTATTGTACGTGTTATACTGGGCCATCCCTATTGTCTTGCTTTTGATTGTCTTTGGCGTCCTAATGTGGTCTGCTTACCCCAGTAAAAGCAAACTTATGATGTGGTCATCTAGTTTATTGTTTGGCTTGTATATTGCCAAGTTTATTTGGTTTGCATTTATATTCATAGACGACGTCATTCGTTTGGCTAAATTTGGAAAACAACAAGCCATAGGAACTCCAAAAAATACCGACATATCTAGATCTCAATTTATTGTGACTACAGGAGCACTGCTTGCCGGAACAATTTTTGGGACTCTTATTTTTGGTATAGCAAACGGAGCACACAACTATACATTAATCCAAAGAAAACTCAAACTCAAAAATCTTCCTAACGCATTTCGTGGATTTAAAATAGTGCAAATCTCTGATGTACATGCTGGTAGTTTTTGGAGCAGAGAGGGTGTTCAACGCGGTATTCAAATGATACTTGATCAAAAACCAGACGCTATATTTTTTACAGGAGATTTAGTCAATAACACAGCTAGCGAGTTTGACGACTTCAAAGATATGTTTGCCACCCTAAAAGCTCCGTACGGCGTTTATTCAATATTGGGAAATCATGACTATGGAGATTATCACCGATGGCCAGACAAAAATGGAACTACTAAAGCCGAAAATCTAATACAACTTAAAAAGCACCACGAAGATATGGGGTGGAATCTCCTCATCAATGAGCATCGCATTATAGAGAAAGATGGACAAAATATTGCCATTTTGGGTGTAGAAAACTGGAGTGCACACCGAAGATTTCCAAAATACGGAAATTTGAGTGAGGCGTATGAAGGTACTGCTCACATTGAAAACAAACTGCTCCTCTCCCACGACCCAAGTCATTGGCGAGCTGAAATTTTAACAAAGTATCCAAGTATCGATGCCACATTTTCAGGGCATACTCATGGTATGCAGTTTGGCATAGATAGCAAGTACTATAGATGGAGCCCTGTACAATATCAGTATCCGGAATGGGCAGATTTATACGAAGAAAATGGGCAATATCTATATGTCAATAGAGGATTTGGATATCTCGGTTATCCAGGTAGAGTTGGTTTTTTACCAGAAATATCGGTTTTTGAATTAGATATAATTTAGTCTAGACTTTCAAACTTATTGGGTCTTCTATACAGGTTTTTTTAGGTACCTGCAGTAAATGAATACAAGAGCGTATAGTATTGTGATTGTCATTGTCATAAGTTATGAATAGGCGTCACCTCCGTGCCTATTATTTATTAAGTCTCTATTCTCATGTAAAGCACGTTAGAAAATAAAATAGGTTTGAAAATATTAAGCTTAGACAAAAAAAAAGTCACTCAAAGAGCGACTTTTTAGATTTTTTAAGTTAAAGTAGAATTATAAATAACTTATTCTGCTGAGATAGCAGTGTCACTTACCTCTTCTTGAATAGTAGCAGTGCTGTCAACTGTTTCAGTAGCTTCTTCTAAAAGGCTGTCTGCATTTTCTACATTTTCTTCAGTAGCTTCTTGAGTCTCTGCAGCATTATTGCAAGCAACAAATCCAAAAACAGAAACAATAGCGAATAGAGCGATAATTTTTTTCATTTTACGTAATTTTTAGTTGTTAAATATTTATTGGTGCGAAATTAGCAATTAATTGGACAAAATCAATATTTTATTTTTTCCTAAAATAAATCCTGACAGGTATGCCACTAAAATTATAATGAGCTCTAAGTTTGTTTTCCAAAAATCGCTTGTAGCTATCCCCTATGTATTGTGGTAAGTTGCAAAAAAATGCAAAGCTTGGGCATTGGGTAGGTAGCTGCGTAACATATTTTATTTTAATGTACTTACCTTTTAGCGATGGCGGTGGTTGACGTTCAATTATTGGTAAAAAGAACTCATTCAATTTAGAAGTTGTTAGCTTAGTTTTCATTGCTGTGTGCACTTCCATTATTGTCTCCAATGCTTTGAGAACACGCTGTTTAGTAAGTGCAGATACAAAGAGAACAGGAACATCTGTAAAAGGAGCTATTTTTTCTTTTACCAGCGCTTCGTAATCTTTAGCTGTATGGGTATCCTTTTCTATCAGGTCCCATTTATTAATTATAATAACTACTCCTTTACCATTTTTTTGTGCTAGGCCAAAAAGGTTCATATCTTGGGCTTCTAGTCCTCGGGTTGCATCCACCACTAGAGCTACGACGTCTACATTTTCTATTGCTCTAATGCTTCGCATAACGGAATAAAACTCAATGTCTTCACTCACTTTACTTTTCTTGCGAACTCCAGCAGTATCCACTAAGTACAAGTCATTATTAAATGCTTTATAGCGCACAAAAAGTGTATCTCGTGTGGTGCCAGGTATATCTGTTACTATATTTCTTTCTTCGCCTAGCAAGGTGTTGCAAAACGTGGATTTTCCTGCATTTGGCCTGCCCACAAATGCAATTTTTGGTATGTCGTCATCTAAATCCAACTCACCTTCAGGCAAGTGGGCAACAAGTTCGTCTAGCAACTCTCCTGTTCCACTACCAGTGAGTGATGATATGGGATAAATCATTTCTACACCCATACTATAGTAGGAATTAGCCATAAACATTCGCTCGTCATTATCAGCTTTATTTGCTACTACCAAGTATGGCTTTTTGCTTTTCCGCACTATACTATGAAACGCAATGTCTAGATCACTTGGATCTAACACCGCATCTACCATAAATAGTAATACATCTGCTTCTGCAATAGCTAGCTCCACTTGTTCTCGAATATGTGTCTCAAAAATATCTGTACTGCCCTTTACATATCCTCCGGTGTCTATTACTGTAAATTCTTTTCCTATCCAATCACTTTTGCCATAATGTCTATCTCTTGTAACCCCGCTGACGTCGTCTACTATGGCTTTTCGCTCACCTATTAGTCTATTAAAAAGAGTTGATTTACCTACATTGGGTCTGCCAACTATCGCTACTATTCCTGCCATTGTTCTTTGAATGTTTGTTTTTCAGTAATTTGTTTCTGCTATCCGCAGCCTTTATTGTGTGAAGTGCGAAAACTCTCTACGGGTAAAAGAAAAGAGATATCTGCCTTTATTTGTTTCACGGCAAAGGTAGGCCTAAAAATCAATACTCGCTATCAAGCTTATTTCTTTAAATACCCAAAATATTTAAGCTGCTGCTCATCACTGCGCCAATCTTTTTTCACCTTTACTGTAAGAGATAAAAATATTTTCTTCTTAATAAATTCTTCTATACGCTTTCGAGAGGCTATCCCCAAATTTTTAATAGCACTGCCACTTTTTCCAAGAAGTATTCCTTTTTGGGAGTCTCGTTCTACATGTATTGTCGCATAAATTTCGTCTAGCTTTTCTTTTTCGTGGTACTCCGTCACCACTACCTCTACACTGTATGGTATCTCTTTCTTAAACTGTGTAAGAATTTGCTCACGTATCATTTCGCTTACCAAAAAGCGTACATTTTCATCACTTATACTTTCAGTGTCATAAAAAGGGGGATGCTCTGGTGCTAATTCTACCAAAGTCTTTATAATCCCATCTATATTAAATCCCTCTTTAGCACTAGCTGCAAAAGCGTACTCGGTTTTGAGATATTCTTTTACCTTCAGTATGTCTGCTTGCAGTTGCTCTTGGTCTGCTACTAGGTCTACTTTATTCATAACCACCACAAGTGGACAATTTATGCGGTTTCTATATGCTTCGAAAAGTTCTACTTTTGGAAATTGTCCATCTAAAATGAGTAAAACTATATCCGCATCCTCCAACGATTCATTAACTGCACCCATCATTGCCTCCTGCAATCGGTAGGCAGATTCCTCTATAATACCTGGGGTATCACTAAATACCAACTGATATTCTGATGCATTTAGTATTCCTTTTATTCGGTGGCGTGTAGTTTGAGCTTTTGGATTAGTTATTACTAGATCTTCTCCCAAGGCTGCATTGAGAAATGTAGATTTTCCTGCATTAGGCAGTCCTAGTATAGTAACAAATGCTGATTTAAACATAGAATACAAAGGTAGTGGTTTTTGATTAGTGCGTGTTCTTAAACATATAATCCAAGTTTACCTCTCATCCCCCGGCTAGTTTAGCATACGGTAATTTAGCCATATAGGTTGTTTCAAGTGTAAGATGTCCAAAATCCTCAGATATTTTACCTCTTAGAAAATACATTCCTTTTCCTTTAAACGGATATTGACGTGCTGCTAAGGGAAAATGAACACTATCAAATAACTGACCATCAGCATCCATAAATGTTCCAAAAAACATCTCTTGCTCCACTCGGCTCTTAGTTTTGGTACGTTTGATATGCACCAAATAACCAATTATGGTGATAATTTTATTTACATTTATACCGAACTCTGAGCTCACAGTACTCGTTTTAGTGCGCTCATTTTCATCTATCAAATCAAAAGGTGAACACAATGCAAAACCCAAATACTCTAGCTCATCCATAACGTCTTCGTAAGGGACAGTATCTAGCGTTGGTATACTTATTTTTTTTGTTTGTTGCTCTTGTGCAAAAAGGCTTTGTAGCCCGATGCTCATAAGGTGCTTAGGGTGTCGCGCCACTAACAGAAAGTGAGCCGTCCATAGTAACCAATGTTTTGTTTTTTGTGTGAAACGAAACGCACTCACACGAATAAGTATGACCGTTTGTTCCAAGCTAGGCCCTACTCGCTGTATAAAATCTTCCACGCTTTGAAAACCTCCGCGTATTTGGCGGCTGGCAAGCAATTTATCCACCACTGTAGTTTCTAATTCTGCCACATGCTGAAAGCCCAAGTAAATGGTAATGCCGCGTAGCGTCGTTTCAAAAAGACTAGTATTAATACAGGGCATTTCAACCTTTGCACCCTTTGACCTAGCCTCTTGTATGTACTGCTCCGTGCTATAAAACCCACCAAAATTATTGATTGTAGCCACCATATATTCTAATGGGTAATACGCCTTTAAGAATAAGCTCTGATAGCTCTCTACGGCGTAGCTAGCTGAGTGTCCTTTGGCGAAAGCATAGTTGGCAAAACTTTCTATTTGGGTCCAAACTTCGTAACTTAATTTATCGGGATATCCTTTTTTCTTACAGTTATTAAAAAAGAGTTTTTCGACTGTTTTAAACTCGCTGCGGTTGCGATACTTCCAACTCATTCCGCGTCGTAGCACATCAGATTCTTCTAAGGTAAGTCCCGCAAAATAGTGTGCTACTTTTAGCACATCTTCTTGGTACACCATCACACCGTAGGTATCGTGCAAAATTTTGCCAAGTATGGGATGTGTTTTTTTTCGTTCCTCTGGATTTCGGTGTCGTTTTATGTATTCTGCCATCATACCGCTATTGCTCACACCTGGTCTTATGATAGAACTTGCCGCCACTAGGCTACGGTAGTCATCTACTTGCAGCTTTCTCATAAGTGCACGCATAGCAGGACTTTCCACATAAAAACACCCAATAGCGTCACCTCTACGCAGCAAGTCTTTTATTTTTTCATCTTTCTTAAATCGGGCTATATCGTCTATGTCAAAGGCTGGTGCATTGGGTTGATTTTGCTTAATAATAGATACCGCATCTTTTATTTTTGCCAGACCACGTTGTCCCAATATGTCATATTTGTATATGCCTGCATCTTCGGCTATGTGCATATCAAAATGAGCTACAGGAAATCCCTTGCTAAGTAGGCTAGTAGCACCGTAATATTGTATGGGTTTTTGGGTAATAACAATTCCGCTACTGTGTATGCTCAGGTGGTTTGGAAAACCATGAATATACCTGCTATACTGTACGCAAATCCTACCCAATTGGTCTAACTCTGCGAGGTTGGTGGTGCGTTGTATAGTTTTTATTTCGCAGGCGGGTAGTCCGAGAACCTTGCCTATTTCGCGTATCACCGATCGAGCCTGAAAAGTGACAAAACTACCAAGCAGAGCAACATGCGGAAAAGTGTCAAAAATATAGCGAGTCACGTCTTCCCGGTCTCGCCAGCTGAAATCTATATCAAAATCGGGTGGAGATTTTCGACTTGAGTTTATAAAACGCTCAAAGTATAGGTCCAACTCTATGGGGTCTACATTGGTAATACGGAGCAGATAGGCTACTAAACTATTCGCTCCACTACCTCTACCTACATAAAAATAGCCTTGACGGCGTGCATAGCTTACTATATTTTGATTTATAAGGAAGTAGGGCACAAAATTACATTGCTGTATCACGCGTAACTCTTTGCTTACCCGTTCTTTTATTTCTGACGAAACCGCGTTTCCGTAACGGTAGGAAAGTCCTTCTTTGGTGAGTTGCTCTAGTAGTTTGTAGTCTTGTTGTGCGGTCTGTGTATAGGTTTTTTGGTTGGCTAGTTTAGTTTTATTATTAAAATCGAAGTGCAGGCTACAGCCTTCTAGCAGTTGCTGTGCATTGTCTAACAAATACGTGTAGCCAGCGTACAAATCAGTGAGATCTGCCGCGGCATATGTGGTATTATATCTTTCTCCTTGCTCTTCGATAGGTAATTTGCTGAGTAGTAAGTTTTTATCTATAGCTCTTAATAGGCGGTGAGCATTGTAATCCCGTTTGTTACGAAATGTGACGGTGTTAAGGGCAACACATTTATTTTTAATGTAGCCCTGCTGAGCAGCGATCTCTTTACCAAAATTAAATAATTCGGTATGGTTTACCCCAATGTATTCATTTTCACGAAGGGGTCTATCTGGTACATTTTTGTATGGGTAAATTATATATGCGTTTTTTATTTGTGCCATAGCCACAGGTCTACTTGCTAACCGGTCAGACAAGTACTGATTGATTGTCTGAAAACCAGCATTATTTTTTGCTATTGCAATAAAATCTTGTCGATTTTTTGTTCTAAAATCTACTCCTATAACTACAGGCCAACCTCTCTCTTGACACTCTGCAGCGTGGTACAAGCAGCCCGAGGTACTATTTATATCTGTAAGAGCAAATAGTACTGTGGGAGTATTTTTATAAGACGAGGGCACGCTGTATGTTGTTGAGTTAAAGGAAATCCCATGGAAGCCGTTTGTTGCTGTTTGTTGGCAAGTAGCTCCTAGTGTATCTGCCAATTGTTTGGGCGACATAGTGCCATATTTAAATGAATAATAGGTATGACAATTAAGATACATAGTTGAGGTAACTATTTTAAAATTAGGCGTTTCTGTGGGCAGGAACTACATTGGGCTCACCACTAAAAGGGTTTTCTCGACCAAGACCATTGACTTCCATAGCTACGCTGCGTCGTACAGCATTTACCCCGTAGCGAGTTTTCATAGCATCCATAGCCTTGTAGAGGTTTATAGTTTTGTCATCATCCGCAAAAAGATCTATTTGGTGGCCGCCTCCCGCTAGGTCACTCAGCCGTATACCTACCAGCCGTATGCGTACACGGCGGTTATATAATGCACCGAAAAGCTCTTTAGCATGTGCTATAAGCGTATGGTCTACAGCAGTGTAAGGTATACTCTTTTGTTTGCTTACCGTCTGAAAATCAGCGTATCTAAGTTTGATACTTATCGTAGAACACACCTTGTGGCTATACCGTAGTTCATAGGCCAATTGCTCTACCATAGCAATTATAAAATCCAAGAGTTTGCGGGTATCTATAGTGTCTTGCATAAAAGTACGCTCTGTACTTATGCTTTTTTTCTCGTGGTAAGGAATAATTGGGCTATGGTCTATTCCATTGGCTTTTTGCCACATTATTTTCCCGTTTTTACCAAATGCTTTTTCCAACAGTTCCATCGGCATTTCTTGTAGGGTGTGTATTTTTTGTACCCCCATACGGTTGAGCATAAAAGCGGTTTTTTTACCAATCATAGGTATTTTTTTTACCGCCAGCGGAGCGAGAAATGTTTTTTCATTCCCAAAATCTATCTTCATTTGATTGTCTGGCTTGGCCTCTCCTGTAGCGACTTTGCTTACTGTTTTGTTTGTAGACATGCCAAAAGAAATGGGCAGTCCTGTCTCTTTGGTTATTTGGGTGCGGAGTTCGCTCGCTAGTTTATAGCACCCAAAAAATTTGTCCATTCCTGTCAAATCTATATAAAACTCGTCTATACTGCTTTTTTCTACTACAGGCGCTTTTTTCCGAATAATTTCCGTCACGGTTTTAGAATAGTTAGAATATGTGCCCGCGTTTCCTTTTACTACAATGCCCTGCGGACAGAGCTGACGCGCCATTTTCATACTCATACCACTATATACCCCAAAAGTGCGGGCTTCATAACTGCAGCTAGCCACCACACCTCTATCTCCTACACCTCCTAGTAGCACAGGTTTTCCTACTAGCCTACTGTCTATAAGCCGCTCTACTGATACATAGAACGTATCTAAATCCATGTGAACTATACTTTTTGGCAAAATATTTATCTTTTTTTTAGACTATAATTTTACCTAAAAAGCAAGTCAACACAAAATAATGTGGATAAGAGTTTTTCTTTTTTTATAACTGTACTTAAAACGACAACATCGCATCTAAACCAAATTTACTTTTTCGCATAAGACACACGTTCTATTATACGACCGTACGAAGACCAATAAGTAGCAAACGTTATTATTTAAAAATGCCTCACTATGCTTCAAACTAAGTACAAGTTTCTATGCCCACATGTTCTTAAATAAAAACAATGTTCGGAGAAATCTATTATAGTACCTTTCAAAAACTAAAATCCGAAAAAAGCTCTTCTTTTGTTTTGCCCTCTTTTAGTGCAAAATAAAGTTTGCGTGCATCTACCACAAACAAGCTCGAATTATAATTTAGCACCAATTTTTCAAACAAGGCTTGAGCCTTTTCTTCGTTGCCACTCAAAAAAAGAGTAAGATTAGCTGCACGGAACAGTGCATTGTCTGCAAGTATATCTTCGCTATATTTTTCATACAACGTAGTGTATAGTTTTATAGCAACCTCGTAGTTTTCTAATTTTTCTTGCACGCGTGCTTTTAGGTACAATATTTCATCATTGAGAGTGTGATTTGGATACTTAAAAGGCAGCATATTTAGTATTTCTGTACATTGAGCTATCTTATTTTGATACAGAAAAAACTCTGCTGCTGCATATTCTTGCATAGCTTCGTCTGTGGTATCTAGACCGGTATTATCTTGTATCAATAGGCTTAGTTCTATGGCATTGTTGCTTATAAGTTGAGAGGTAGCAGTTTTTAGTATATCTAGTTGGTCTTTTGCCCAATCAAAGTCACCCGTAAAATAGCTTAATTTTGCATTTTTGAATTTCGCCAATTGGCCCAAAGCATCTTCTTTAAACTGCTTATCTACTTGACCATACATAAGTTTTGCATCCCAGATATTGTTTGTCATAAGGTAAGCGTCACCAAGCAGCAATTTGCATTCTGCCACAAAACTTATTCTGAGATTTGGCGTGCGTATTATTTCCTCTAAAATGGAAATACCCACAGGTATATTATCATTATAAAAAATATGCAATTCCGCAAGTCTGAATTGACTATATGCTGTAGTACGAGTGGTACCCTGGCTACTTATGTAGTCATTTATCTTGTAAATAAGGCTCGTTACTTCTTCCTTGCTTGGGGCAATAGAACTGGTCGTTTTAAGATATAAAGCATTGATGAGTCCGTTTTGACCTTGATTGAATCTCATTTCATTTTGACCTAGGTTTATAACATAGGTATATGCTTCTATTGCCTCAATGTATGCTCGGTTATTGACGCACAAATCTGCTAATTGCAAGACACGACCTCCTTTTTCTTGGTTGCGCTTGTCTAGCGAAACAACCTGTCTCAATGCCGCTTTATACTTCTTTTGTTGCAAAAAAATGTCCAATAATAGCTCTTCAAAGACCTGATTACTTGGATTTTTCTGTGTATAGTACAATGCTCTGTTTTGTAGATATAAAGCATCTTCTTCTTTCTCAAAAACAGGATCGAGCATTCGGGTGGCATCACCCAGTAGCTGCCCGTCAAGCTTCAGCGCTTCTAGTGTAAGGTCTATGAGGTCTTTAGTCTTATTTGTATACCTATATGCAGCGATTAATTCCTCAAAAAACACCAAAATGCCTTGTTTTTTTGCACCTTGTTCTAAGGTCAATATGCGATAATCTGTAAGTCCTCTGCGGTCAAAACTTTGTGCAAGGAAAGTAACACTTCCCCGGTCATCGTCATACGAGCGTATTAGCTTATCAAAATACTTTTCAGCTGTTTCTTTTTGGTCAAATTGCAGGTAAACATAGCCCAAATCTACTTGGTAGTTTAACTGGGTTGTATTTTTCTTTATTTGTTTTTCTACCAGTCTGACCGCTTCTTTTTCGTCTTTTAAAACAAGCAGTGTCCTAAGGTAATTTTCATATATATAAACTGAGTTTATATTTTGTTTGTACAGCTTTTTGTATAAGCTTCCAGCTTTTTCATACTCACCGTTTTCAAAAAACTGAGACGCTAATTTTTCGTCTATATTTTGAGCATAGCAAACCATATTGGCTATGGTAACTAAGAATACGAATAAAAATCTCATCGAATGTACGAAGGTAGCTAAGAAACTTAAAAAAATATGTATCTCCTTATGAGGTGGTGTGACCTATAAAAATATACAAACACCTCAAGAAACCTATTCTTTGCAATATTTAAACACTTACAAATAATCAATAAAGTCCATTTATAATATCCTTATAGAAAGTAGAAAACCCATGGGTAATTTCATATGAATTGACATATTTGACCGTTTTTAAAAATTTACACATTTTATGTATCAATCATCAGATTCGCTCATTACACAAGCTATTAATAGGATTTTACTCTACCATAGAACGTTAGAACCTGCAGCAAAACGGGATAAAACAAAAAGAGCTGCATTACTGCAGCTCTTTGATTATAAATATGTGGGCCCACCTGGACTCGAACCAGGGACCACCTGATTATGAGTCAGGTGCTCTAACCAGCTGAGCTATAGGCCCGGTTAGATTCTCCTCTTTATATAAAAGGAGTGCAAAAATAGCTAGCTTATTCAATTTAGCAATAAAAAAGATACCCTTTAAAAACATTTTATAATTTATTGCCATACTTAATACCAAGCCAATGATACTAACCTAAGGTCTTGCTTTCCTATTATGTGGTTTTTAATAGTCCTACCACCGCGATTATTCTCTGGGATACAATAAATACTGTCATATCATAAGCTAAAATTTTTTGAGAATATGCTCATTTATAATAAGATAAGGAAGAATAGTATATGAATAAACTAGTAATAAAAGAGACTTTACTATTCGTTTGTCAAAATCAGGAAGACTGCGGTAACCCAACACCTACTGTCATTCTAATATTTTGTCTACAGCATTATAGGCAACAAAATGATACGTAGGTCTAGCTTCAGCATATACCTCTCTAGCCCATTTCAAGTTTTCAGGAGTTTCAGCTAGTCCACTATATAATGGTGTCAGAAATTTGCGTCTTCCCACGGAAGTCAAAAAAACTTTCATAGCAGGAAAAGCTTCCTTGTATTCTTGTTTTATAGCGTGTTTAAACCAATCGCAGGCTATTTCACTATTTCCAGTTTGTGTAAAACCAAAGGCTTCATCCAGCTCCTTCATTCTTGTTGCGTTTAAATTTTTTAACCCGCGTAAAAAGTATAAAAAATGATGCGTAGAATAGCCAGTAGTATCTATCGATTTAGCCGTTATTCTATTGTTATCATATTTAGCAATCACACCTTCTACCCTATCTAACTCTATAGAATGCGGATTGGGGGCATTATTCGGTAATCCTGGACCATAAATCCATTTGTTTACCTGGATTTGCACCTGTTCATCTTGAGTCAGCAGATTATCATTGAGATAAAGGATAAATCTTTTTGTACTCATTGTTTTAAATTTATTGTCATTAAAATACTTTTTTAAAAAGGCATCAAACCTTTGTCTACCGACCAAAGCCTCAATCGTTTGCAGAAAAAACCTTCCTTTTTCATACGCTACATCTGTAAGGCCATCATCTGGGTCTCTTCCTGCAAGGTTTAGGTAAAGATGCGTATCATCTTCTTTTCCGTCAGACTTGAGTTCTGCCAGTGTAGTTTTCAAATCGCCCATACCCAGCTTAGTGAGCATTTCTTCATATTCCTTACCAAATAGTTTTTCCATTATGCGCTGTTCAAAGTAAACAGTAAAACCCTCGTTTAGCCAAAAGTCGTTCCATGTTTCATTCGTTACTAAGTTGCCACTCCAACTATGAGCTAGCTCGTGGGCTATTAGTGATACCAAACTTCTATCCCCTGCTATAATTGTGGGCGTAGCGAAGGTAAGTCTCGGGTTTTCCATGCCTCCAAAAGGAAAACTTGGTGGTAGAACTACTACATCATATTGTTCCCACGCATACGGTCCGTAGAGCACCTCTGCACTGTCTATCATTGACTGCATACTGGTGAGTTCCCACATGGCTTTATCAAGCATGGCCGGTTCGGCATACACACCACTATTTCGTCCTGTAGACGAAAAAGAGAGATCACCCACCACAAGTGCGAGCAAATAAGAACTTATAGGTTGTTTCATTTTGAACGTATAGAGACCATCTGCATTTTTTTGTGTGCCATTTTTCGCACTCATAAGCGCCAAAAGGTTGGGTTTAGTCTGTATTGTTGCATCATAGGTAAATTTTACCCCTGGACTGTCCTGACAAGGAACCCAAGTACGGGCAAGAATTGCTTGTGATTGGCTAAACAAAAAGGGATACTCTTTCCCTAGCGTCTGGCTAGCATCCAACCACTGCAGCGCCTCTGACATTGGGCTAGTTGTATAATGTACAGTTACACTTTTGGTTGTAGGTAAGATTGGTATTAGTAGAGGTGTACCAAATACCCTATTTTCTTTTCCAAAAGAAAATTTTACGCGATCACCATTGTCCAAAAAAATATCACTCACTTGAAGCATTTTTGTATCCAAAATGAGTTGTGTCGTATGTGATAGTTGAATTATATCTAATCGTGCAGTTCCGCGCAAGACTTTGGCGTCAAAATCAACCTCAAAATGAAGCGAAATGTGGTCTACAACAACTTCATCAATGTTTGCATAAGAATGTGGGTCATTAGCTGCTAGCGCCCCGTCTTGATCAAAATTAGAAGTCTCAGGGGTACATCCTACTGCCAAACAAAATAGGTAAAATACTGCTATATTTATGCTAAATTGTAATGCTAAATTATTTTTCACCATAATACTGCAAAGTAATCACGGAGCTAGGCATCTTCACAAAAGAAGTGTCATATTTTATATTCAAACCCATTTATTCAACTTGTTGATAATAAAAAAACTATTACTTTCGTTGAATCCTTTCTACTCAGCATGTCTATTTTTAGACCAAGGAAGAGGATACTTATATACATGAAAAAAATATTTATAACACTAGCAGTTATTAGCGCTTTCGGATGGAAAGTTGATGCACAAACTTGGGATGACACCGGAGACGGGTGGGGCAGTGCAGACGAAGAACAAGGAACAGACGGCGACTACCAATATGATCAAGGTTCTGGTGGAGTAGCTGCAGATTTTGTAGACACTACAAGTAATGATTCTTGGGGAGATGACGATGGCTGGGGAGATGATGCTGGCGGATATGACTACGGCAGCGCTGGATCTGACTATGTACGCAGTGCTAGACCAAATGCAGTTGCAAGACCCTATGAAAGATTTACAGGAATGCCATACGATAGTGCATCCCAACTTATTACCTACGTTGAGATTGTAGAGGTCATCGTACCCGATAGATTTTTAGACCTGGGGGGCAACGACTACTCTGTTTATGATTCTTTATATGCTCGAGCCATCAACTGGATGCAAAAAGAATTTGGTAAGCGTGAGGCAAAACAAATGATAGATGCCGCTGGTGAAGACACCGAAGGAAAAGAAGGTTATACTATAAGAGCATACGTTACTATGCCACTTAAAGTACAATTAAATATGTATCAAACAAGTGATGCAGGAACCTTAGAATTTGATATGGAGCTTCGTTTTAAGGATGAACGCTACAGATATAAGTTTGAGAATTTTGTTCACGTGCAACCAAGTTACGCTGGAAAGAAAGAAGCAGATGTAACATACATGGAATACTACTTAAATGCTAAGAAAAACATACGGGGAAATGACCAGATTCTAATAGCTTGCAATACACAAGTCAATAAATTAATAGAAGGTTTGAAGGCCACTTGTGCAGCAACACCATTTATAGACGATGATGATTGGTAGCCCACGATTCAAGGAAAGTTGTCAAATCCTTATCGCACTGCGTTAAGGATTTTTTTTATGCCTACATCAGTTTGAGCTTTTACTTAGCTACCAATATGGTCACCCAAACTCACCACGAATAAAATATCTACTCGCAAAATAGTTTTTTACTAAATGAAACAACATCAGCAAGAATGGATAAATGCTTTGAAACACTTGAGATTACATTTCTCTTTACTGCTTTTACCCATTTACTTATTTGCACTATCTCAAATAGTGGAAACCTCTGTTTCTGGTGCTATTGTTACCTTTATTATTTTGCACCTGTTGGTATACCCCGCAAGTAATGTTTTTAATAGCTACTATGATATTGACCAAGGAAGCGTTGGCGGCCTTAAAATTCCACCCCCAAAAAATAGTAAAATGATGTGGCTAGCTAATGCGATGGATACCATCGCAATATTGACATCTTTTATATTTTTTCAACCAACGGCAACTATACCTATTATACTATATATAGGTGCATCCCGACTGTATAGTTACAGGCCTATTCGCTTAAAAAAATATCCTATTCTTGGCTTTCTTATTATTTTTATTTTTCAGGGAGGAACGGTATATTATCTCACTACACTGTGGTGTACTGCTAATAATGTTCCATTTCAGCCATCTTTTTCCGCCATTCTCGCGTGCTCTTTTCAGATAGGAGCAATTTATCCACTCACGCAAATATACCAGCATAAGAGTGACCTCGCCGATGGTGTCACTACACTTAGTTTTAAACTCGGATATAAAGGCACCTTTATTTTTGCAGGCACAATGTTTACCGTGGCATCTATTTTTTATTTTTATCATTTTAAGGAAAACAACCTTCATTCATTTTACCTATTTATGATAGCACAGCTACCTATTGTCGCTTACTTTGCATACTGGGCTAGCAGGGTTTGGAAAAACACAGCCAATGCCAATTATAAGCAAACCATGCAAATGAACGTATTAGCGGCTATTTGTTTAAATCTATTTTTCCTCTATTTGGTTGTATCTTAACACTTTGAGCTACATTCAACACATAGGCACAGCCAACCCTAAACAATCACTTACTCAAGAAGCATTTGCGTTAATTTATGCTTCTATGACTGAAGATACTGACATTCAACGAAAAATTAAATTTATAACTGCCCGTAGCGCCATAAATAAGCGACACTGTGTAGAACCCAATATAAAAAAACTACTTTCTTATTCTCTACAAGAAAAGCTCGCACTCTACCACGAATATGCCCTAGATCTAGGCAAAAAAGCTGTAGAAAACAACCCATCCTATGAACAACATCGCGAAAAAATTACTGATATTATCTTTGTAAGCTGCACAGGAATGCAAGCTCCTGGAGTAGAAATAGACTTAATACAAAGCCTTGGCCTTCCTTTGGGCATTCGACGATACAATGTCACATTTATGGGATGTTATGCCGCACTCACAGCTTTGCGCATAGCAAAAGATATTTGTACTTCACCAAATAGAGTAGTCTTACTAGTTTCGGTTGAGCTATGCACTTTACATTTTCAGCACCAATTTATAGATGATTATCTGTTATCTAACTCCCTATTTGCTGATGGTGCTGCGTCTGCCATAGTCACCTCCGAGTCAAATAATGCTGCTTATCAACTATTAGACTTTGAATCAAGACTTTTGCCTGCGTCCAAAAATGAAATGAGCTGGAAAATAGCTCCTTCTGGATTTTTAATGACGCTATCTGGTGAGGTTCCCAAAACCATTTGTAAATCATTGAAAGATAAAAACCTTTTTAATAGACCTCCACAGCAAGTAGGATGGGCCATACATCCTGGTGGAAAACAAATAATTGATGGAATAAAAGCCACTACAGGTATACCTGAAATGGAGGTAGCTGCATCGCGCAAAATTCTTTTGGAAAATGGGAATATGTCTTCTGCTACTATCTTATTTGTTTTAGCAGAAATATTAAAAAATAAGCCGTCTAACAAAAAAGAGATTATAGCTTGTGCTTTTGGCCCTGGTCTCACCTTTAGAATCTGCGCTACTCTCTCATGTTTAAAAATAGAGTCAATACCAAAGAGTTGCTTGATGGCGAAATAGCGACTAAGGATTTGCTTCTAAACTTAAAGGAACTACACGCCATAAATAGACTACTTGGCGGTTACGCTATTTCTACGTACGCTCTTTCAAAACTAGATTTGAAGGGCAAAACTCTCGTAGACATAGGCTCAGGAGGTGGAGACATGCTAGAAGTTTTTAGGCAATGGGCAGAAAAAAAAGGAATAGATATAGACCTATATGGGGTAGACTTAAAACCTGATTGTGTGGACTACGCCCGGTCTCATTTAAGATCCTCGCTTACCTTCATTCAAGATGACTACCAAAATATACATAAGCACCTAGACCATATAGACTACTTGCATGCATGCTTATTTACTCATCATCTCTCGGAGCAGCAGATTATTTCTCTTATTCAGTTTGCCATAAAAAGAAATATTGTTCTTATAATCAATGATTTGGAACGAAATATTGTAGCATACTATGCCATCAAATTGCTGACAGTATTATTCTCTAAATCTTACTTGGTAAAAAATGATGCTCCACTGAGTGTACTACGTGGATTTAAAAAAAGGGAGTGGGAAAATTACCTAAAAGAAGCTGGTGCAAAACACTTTTCTATAAAATGGAAATGGGCGTTTCGCCACCTAGTAATAGTGTATGGATAAATATGATATAGGAATAATTGGCGCAGGAATAGCAGGCAGTTGTCTGGCAATTTTACTAGCAGATGCCGGCAAATCTGTCGTGGTAATAGAAAAAAATGCCTACCCCGAACATAAAGTATGCGGTGAATTTCTTTCATTAGAGTCATACCATTTTTTTAAATCCATCGGGTTACCTCTAGATGACTGGGATCTTCCAATTATAAAACACCTTGAACTGACATCACAAAAAGGTAGAGAGCTGGTGGCGCCTCTAAAAATGGGTGGCTTTGGGCTGAGTAGATACACCTTAGACTATGAACTAAGCGAGCAAATGAAACGATCTGGTGTGCATTTTGTGCCAGAAACAAAAGTAACCAAGGTAGAGAACGGGACTATAAAAAGTTCTGCCGGAAATTTTACCGCTGCATTGATAATTGGTGCACACGGAAAATACGCACCTAACTACTTAACGAGGCCCAAAACCCATAATAATCACAATTATATCGGTGTAAAATACCACATTAAAGGAGATTTTAACTCTGATTTTGTTTCGCTTCATTCTTTTGACGGTGGCTACTGCGGCATGAGTAAAATAGAAAATGATTTGTATTGTCTATGCTATTTGGCAAATTCCCAAAAATTAAATAAACACGAAAACACGATAAAGCATCTAGAAGAGAACATACTATTCAAAAACAAAAGATTAGCAAACGTATTTGAACGTGCTGATTTTGTGTGGGAAAAACCGCTAGTTATAAGCAATATTAAATTTAACAAGCAAGAAGTGCATACCAACGAAATGTTATTTGTAGGCGACGCTGCTGGAAGTATAAGCCCACTTAGCGGCAATGGCATGAGTATAGCAGCACGCAGCGCTTTACTATTATCACAACTTATACTCAGTGAGACCCATTTTAATACTCTAGCAGAAAAATATAACGTACAATGGGATAGACATTTTGGGAGAAGAGTAAACAAAGCCAATCTGCTTAATACTATTATGCTCAACCCTACGCTTCATCATATGGTCCTAAAAGCTCTTCAAACATTTTCTCCTCTACAAAAAAAAGTAATAAACGATATGCAAGGTAAAGCCTTTGTGAGAGACACGAAACTTATTCGTTAATCTAAAACGAACATTAAAAAATAAATGTATTATTTTCACTTACTAGCACTTACTTTTTTATAAATCACCATTGATTTTAGTATAAACAGTTTTGGCATATTATTAAAAAAAAGCAATGAATTTCTATCCAATTATCTTTGTGCCGTTTAATAGCACAAACTAAACAAGAACCTTAAGTTTGTCACCTATTGACTACTGATTTTAAGACTAATAATGATAAACCATAAACTGTTGCCGAATTATTATTGAAAATGTACCTGAATTTTGGTTTCTCTTATTTTCTATTATTGACCTGTAACGAATAAAAAATTACGCTTCAAACAATGATTAGTTTCACAACAAATACCTTATGGAGCTGTTAAGTATTCAGCACAAGGTGTTGAAAATAACAAAACAATACATGAAAAAAGTCAATACACTAGTAGTACTCTCACTTTTAACTATCGTTGCCATAGCTTCTAATAGCTGGTATCCTACTACGGGTACTGTCGTTTTCCATATCAAAAATGCAGGAATTACAGTAGATGGTAAATTTTCCGGAATAGCTGCCTCAATCAAATTTGATGAGGATAACTTGGTCAACTCCAGCATTTTTGCATCTGTAAAAGCTGCTACCATAAATACTGGGATAAGCAAACGGGACGAACACCTCAAAAAAGCGGACTATTTAGATGTAGCCACATACCCAAAAATTGAAATGAGTTCTACTACTCTAGCTAAAACAAGCACAGGATATATTGGCCAATTTGATGTTACCATAAAAGGCATAACAAAAAATGTATCAGTTCCATTTACGTTTGAAAACCAGGGAAAAACTGGCACATTTAAAGGATCACTAAAACTAAATAGACTAGATTTTAGCGTAGGTGAAAGCAGTTTTATACTGGGAGACGAAGTGAATATAACCCTAATGCTCCGCGTAAAGAAGTAAAGACCAATAGAGTTAAAACCAAAAATTTATACCTCGTAGAAGTAGCGATAACTCTAAAATGTAAAAGTGTTAACTAGTGCTTTTGAGAAGTGAGATGCTATTTTTCATGTGATACCCAAACATACTCTTTCATAAAACCAACCACACTGCGCAGATTTCAACAAAAATAAAGGTAGTAACAGCAAGCAAACTATGACAGAAAAACTTTGCTCGACGTAATAAATCCCAAAATATTTTAAGCTATAATCTTAGCTTGCTAATCCTCAAATAACTCTACCTTTTTAGTTTGCATTACCAAGTCTGTAAATTTACCTTTATACTTTGTAGCACGCACTATGTGATTGTCTATCCAGTGGTAGTTGCCACCCCTAGGCTTGCCATAAAGCACACCGTGGTGCTTAAAACCATGCTTTTTGAGCCATGAATCAGTTACATCTTTATGCTCTAAAGTGCGAGACGTAAAAAAAGTAATTATATGCCCTTGGTCGTACCACCGATTAAGCGTTTCCAGTGCATCTGCAAAAGGCTCGCAGCTAGCCATTCGCTCTGGTTGCTCATTAGGCACATCCTCGGTAATGGTGCCATCTATATCGATAAGATAATTCTTTACATCAGTTGCCAACTGAGGGCTTATTAACTTACCCTCTTTATCAAAAATCTCGTTCAATTTATGCTTGTCTGCCATAAGAGTCACGAAATTACTTCCGCTTCTTCAATTTTTGATACTTTTCTATATCTTTCTATCTCACAATTTATTCGCTTGTACTCGAAAATAAATATAAGCGCATAGGCTGAAATAGCTACAGACAGAAAGTCTACAATACTAAGCACATAAACTAAACCTAAAAACATGCTAAGAATATTCCTTTTTTTAGTTTAAAACCTCCTTTAAAAGCATATCCAATCATTATTCTCAAATCAGTAAGTCCGTGTCCGCAAGATGCAAAACCTGTGCTCATTTTTTTTACTACAACTATCCCTTTCAGTAGGGTTAGAATTGATTAAAATTTTTCATTTCGATTATTTTTTTAAAGTACTATTGTGGCCATATTGGCACCGCGTAGTAACAGACAAAAAGCATACATCCAGCTACATTTAGCGGTTTTTCTCTTTGGATTTACCGCTATTCTAGGCAAACTAATAACCCTAGAACAGACCGCATTGGTTTGGAACCGCTTGTGGATAGCCATTTTGGGACTTGTTTTTATTCCTGGAGTAGTGAAAGGGATTCTTCAAATAAAACGAAAAAATGTTATCCTATTTTCTGGTATTGGTGTGCTCGTGGCACTCCATTGGCTCTCCTTTTATGGCAGTATAAAAGCAGGTAATAGCGCTTCTGTAACACTTGCTTGCTTGGCAACTGCCTCACTTTTCACGTCTATTTTAGAACCCCTCATCACCAAATCCAAATTTCAATGGGTAGAGTTATTTCTTGGGCTTTTGGTAATGGTAGGCATCTATTTCCTAAGTGGAGTCGGAGATGCATACTTTTGGGCAATTATTATTGGACTTGTTTCAGCTTTTTTTGCCGCACTTTTTAGTACATTAAACAAGAAATATATCACTGGTCAAAGTACACTTTCGGTTAGCACCATAGAGCTCGCTGCTGGCTTTATCTTTATTTCTGTCTGTTATCCGTTACTCCAATGGGTTTTTCCCCAGCCGCAGTGGTTTCCTACAGGTGCAGATTGGTTGTGGCTCATTCTCCTTGGATTAGTATGTACAAGTTTGGCTTTTGCATTATCCTTGAATGCCCTCAAAGAAATATCTGCCTTCATTTCCAATCTTAGTATAAACTTAGAGCCGGTTTATGGCATCATATTGGCGATTTGGCTATTGAACGAAGATGCAGATCTCAACATAGATTTTTATATAGGAACCGGAATAATCTTATTTTCTGTTGTTCTGCACCCCATTTTGATGCGTATGCAAAATAGACATACTAAAGCATAAAGTTATTTGCCTTAGCTTACCTTTGCCGTTTATGGCAAAAAGACATCTTATCACTTGTGCGCTTCCCTACGCTAACGGCCCTGTTCATATAGGACACATTGCTGGCTGCTTCTTACCTTCAGATATTCACAACAGATTCTTACGAATGCAAGGAAAAGAAGTGCTTTTTGTTTGTGGCACTGATGAGCACGGGGTGCCTATCACGCTAAAGGCAAAAAATGAAGGAAAAACACCTCAACAGGTAGTAGATGAGAATCATATCATCATAGCTAAAGGGCTCAAAGATTTCGGAATCCATTTTGATACTTTTAGTAGAACTACACACAAACTACACCACCAAACGGCACAAGATTTTTTCAAAACCTTGTATGACAAAGGCGTTTTTGTAGAAGAAGTAACTGAGCAGTTTTACGATGAAGAAGCCAAGCAATTTTTAGCAGACCGATATATAGTGGGAACCTGCCCAAACTGTGCTTATGAAAATGCCTATGGAGATCAATGCGAAAAATGTGGGAGGACAAGTAGTCCTACGGAACTCGTCTCTCCAAAATCTGCACTCACAGGAAATACACCTATACGTAAAGAGACAAAAAACTGGTATTTGCCTTTAGATAAGATGCAAACTGAATTTTTAAACGATTGGGTAGCATCTATGAAATCAAAATGGAAATCTAGTGTGTATGGTCAATGCAATAGTTGGTTGAAAGAAGGTTTAAAACCTCGAGCAATGACCAGAGACTTAGATTGGGGTGTGCCCGTTCCTTTAACAGATGCAGAAGGAAAGGTAATGTATGTATGGTTTGACGCACCCATAGGCTATATTACCGCTACTAAAGAAGCAGCAGGAGACGATTGGCAAAAATGGTGGATGGACGCTGATACTGAAATGACGCATTTTTTGGGCAAAGACAACATTGTTTTTCACACTATTATTTTCCCCGCTATGCTGCACGCACACGGTGGTTTCAATTTGCCTACGCACGTGCCTGCAAACGAATTTTTAAACCTAGAAGGAGATAAAATTTCAACCAGTAGAGACCACGCCATTTGGCTGCATGAGTATATCCAAGATTTTCCGAATAAGACAGATGAGCTACGATACGCACTTACGAGCATATTACCGGAAACAAAAGACTCAGATTTCACGTGGGCAGACTATCAAGCGAAGGTCAATAATGAGTTAGTAGCCATTTTAGGAAATTTTATAAATAGGGTTATAGTACTTACCCATAAATATTATGGAGGTAAAGTGCCACAAGGTGCTCTTAGTGCTTCCATCCCAGATGTAAGCACTAAACTAGAAGAAGCTCTTTCAATTTTTAACCAACGCCAAGGACTAGAGTTCTATATGGAAATAGCCAGAAACGGAAATAAATACCTACAAGATACCGAACCATGGAAACTTATAAAAGATGAAGCCAATGCCCAAAAAATAGCCGATTGTCTTTACACGTGTTTAGACCAAGTGAAAAAACTTGGTAAATACGCACAGATATTTTTACCAGAAACATCTACCAAAATACGTAAACTTTTGAGGATAGACAGCTATGATGTAGACATACAAGTAGGTCACGTATTAGGTGATCCAGTTTTACTGTTTCAAAAAATAGAAGACGAAATCATAGCCGAACAAGTACAGAAGCTCAAAAAGGGAAAAAGTAATGAATTAATAGATGAAGCAGAACCAAAAAATATGCCTATAGCACCACTTAAACCAGAAATAAGCTTTGACGATTTTGTAAAACTAGACATTCGTGTAGCTACAATTGTAGCGGCAGAAAAGGTAAAGAAAGCAGACCGCTTGCTACATATAACTCTAAACATAGGTTTAGAAACCCGCACTGTAGTAAGTGGAATTGCCGAACACTTTAAGCCAGAAGATATTATAGGTAAACAAGTCACCTATTTGGCAAATCTTGCACCACGCAAACTAAAAGGCATAGAAAGTAGCGGGATGATACTACTTGCAGAAGATGCCACTGGGCAATTGACATTTGTAAATCCAACAGACAAAACCGCTGAAGGGAGTGTTATAGCCTGATTTAAGATGTACGCCAATAGTAGTTAATTGGATAAAATGAAGCATATCTATATTATGCCCTTAATTTTATGCTTGCTGACTAACAAAATAATCAGAAATATCTAGCTGGATTCAAATTTTACAAGTTTAATAAGGCATTTAGTGTCTCACCCAAAACTAAGTAATTCCGGATTAATTTTAATCATTTTGATCCGTTTATCACTATCATCAGAAGATTTGACAATCGTGGAATCCACAGGAACGTCTAATCTTGTAGATAATACCTGCTGAATCTCCTTAAGACATAGATCTCTTCGTTTTTTTATCGTTGGTAAAGTAGTGTGAAACTCCGAATCAAAAAGACCATCTAATTCACTAAGTTGAATGAATTGTTTGTTGTTGTCTAATAAAAATACTAGGCATTCTAAAGATTTACCCTTAAAATAAGAGTCCATTGATTTATTATTTAAATAGTATTCCGTGCCCCTTTTCATAATTTGATTACCACTTATCTTCTCAGGGTCATTAGAAATAGACTTTCTCAATTTTTCATACCCAAAAAGAATTTCTGGTGTTGTGAGAACTATGAACAAAATCACTAACCAAAATATCGTTTTCATTATAGCGGAAAACTGTGAAGTTAATCCACCAATGCTATCGAAATCAAAACAAAAATGAAGCAGGGCCCGGAAATTAATTAAGATCATACAAATAAAAAATATAAAGACCCAATTTTTTATAGCACTGTAATGCACTGTGCTATATGCGTTTTTATTGCGGTTTCTATAAAAATCTTTTAGAACTAGCATAGAAGCTATGGCATACAACACTACATAAATCGAAACATTAACATTACGTACTATAACCCAAATTTTTTCTTGAATTAAACCAAAAAATGATTGCAAATAAACCAGGGTAGTCCACAAAACAGGAAATACAAAATGAACTAAATCTTTTCGATTAGGCATTTTTTCATTATTCACTATTTTCTTTAAGTACAAATAGCTAGATGCCACTGCAAAGAAAGTTAGCAAACTAAACCCAATCCCGTTAGTATTGAAATACATTTCTGTTTCGCTAGTGTTAAATCTGATGTAAAAAGACTTAATTACAGCATAAATTACTATAAAAATCAAAAAGACATTTACGTTCTTATTTGTCCTATAAAATAATAATAAGATTACCACAACCAAAAGCTGCAAAGCGCCTATAATAATAGAGAGTGTATGAACTAAAGGTGCAGTCATTGATGGTGATAAAAAATAGTAAATAGTATTTATGACTTTCAAAATTAACACGAAAAATATAAATACATTACAATTTCATTTTAAAAAGTACGCAATTCAAAGGGGCTTAATTGGTTAATTAGCATAGTTCAGACTGACTTTTAGCCTATGCTAGAACTTTGCTATTTGTTACTATTTCACAGTGTATTTACGATGTACTTCCTTGGATTATACAGATAAGTAAAACCAGCAGAATATAGTGTAAACTATTGTTTCCACTATATATTACACTATTTTAATGGCTTTCTGAGAGTTTTGTTTTCAAATCTAAAATCAATGAAAAAAATTTATTTAACAGGGTTAATAGCTTTTTTATTAGTAGCATCCATTGACATCAATGCAGCAATTTGGTATGTAAAAACAACTGGAAGTAATTCCTCAGCTGGCACCTCATGGGCTACTGCCAAAGCAGATTTACAAGAAGCGATTAATGCATCCTCTGCCGGAGATGAGATATGGATAGCTCAAGGTACATATTACCCGACACTGGATCCTACTACCAATTCAGCGGGAACCACACCTGCATATCGATCGTTCTACTTGAACAAAAATATTGAAATTTATGGTGGATTTCAAAATTCCGGAACTCCAATATGGTCCAATCGTAATGCTGCTGCCTTTCCTGTTGTATTAAGTGGAGATGTCGGCACCGCAGGTGTAAATACAGACAACTGCAACCACGTATTAATATGCGCTGATTTAACAAATAGTACTATTATTGACGGTCTTACAATTCAAGATGGATATGCTACTACAGCAACTACTAATACATTTTCATTCGGTTCTGCTACTGTCAATGCAAACAACGGTGCTGGGATTTACCTTTGGGAATCTAGTCCTATTCTGAATAATTTAGTTATTCAAAATAATTCTAATACAAGTGGTGGTGGTGGTATATTATGCACCGAAAGTTCGTCACCTAAAATAACGAATGTTGTTTTTTGGAAAAACAGTGCAGTTTACGGCGGAGGCCTTCACGCATCTGTATCTTCACATCCTGAACTGACTTTTATTACATTTTACAACAATAACGCTGGGCCCAGAGGAGGTGCAATATACATAAATACCTCTTCTACAGCCACAGTCAAAAATACTATTTTCTTTGGGAATACTGGTAGTCAAGGAGCGGATATATATCGTCAAAACACAACCGCCAATTTCTCCATCACTTATTCCTTGATGCAGTTTGCTAGCTCACACTATACCGGTCACACTACTCGCAATATTACAACTAGTTCTAATCTAGTTTATTCAGGTAATCCGAATTTTTATAATGCCTCAACCACCAGTACAAGCACAACACTAGCAGGAGCTGATGCACTATGGATGTCAAGTGATGATGGGCTTACACTCACAAATTCGTCCTCCCCAGCGTCCGCTTCAGGTACTTCAGGAACTGGGATACCTACTACAGATATCACAGGTGCTACAAGAGGTACTACGCCATGTATGGGTGCCTATGAATTATATGCTTCAAGCGCCTTACCTGTAGAGCTTGTTTTCTTTAATGCCAAAGCCATAGAAAATCACCAAGCACAACTAAATTGGCAAACTGCAAGTGAATTGAATAATCATTATTTTGATGTAGAGCGTAGTTATGACGCCATAAACTGGAAACCGATAGGTAAAGTAGCAGGCAATGGAACCACAAACCAAATTACTAACTATAGTTTCATAGACAAAACCATTGCAAAAAGCCAGCAAACGGTATACTACAGAATTCGCCAAGTAGATTACGACGGCACAAATGAATATATAGGTGTAAAACCTGTGCATTTTACTTCAAAAGCAAATGCCCCTGAAATAATAGTTTATCCTAATCCATTTAACCAAGAAATAACTATGCGTATCAATACAACTGGGCTTTACTCCATTGAGATTACTGACCCGAATGGCTTGTCTCTGGTACATAAGGAAAATCAAGATATAGATACACAGTATTTAGATGTGAGTGACTGGACACCTGGAGTATATGTAATTCACGTAACCTCTAGATTAGGCAATACATATTCCAAAATAATTAAACAATAAAAGCCTGAGTATACTGTAAATTATGAATTGCTAAAGTGATAACCTCAAAGTAAAGCGCCTAGTAAAGCCCAATATTCCTTTATTAGGTAATTTTGAACATAGTTTATGTATTTTAAATCAAAAAATACTTCAGAAATTCTGTAGCACAATAAAAATATCTTCAACGTGCCAAACTTCCTTCCGTTATAAAAGCACTGTGCCTTTAATTGCTAATAAACAGGGAATTGCCATTTTTAGAAACACGATACGTTTTTAAATTGCATCGTGTAGGCCCACCTATAAAAGTGCTATTAAAATCATAGACGGAACCACAACACGACTTAAATGTATCCGCTTGGAAGGTGCCACACCTGAGCTGTAGCAAGGTATTATCTAAGCTCACACGAGCACAATCTGTCTCGCTTTGGTACGAGCAAGTTCGCTCTATTGCGTAATATAAATCATCATAATTGTGAATAACATAAACCCCACGGTGACCTTGGTTATCAAACAATACAAACTCCCCTAAATTTCTTAAGTTATAATACTCGGGAAGATCCATATTGATGGTTATATTCACTGCTGCATCTTGTATAAAACAATCGCCTGTAAACGGGTCGTCTGACTTGCACGATTGGCACACTACCACCAGCATAAATATGGCACTATAAATTACTTTGTTCATAAATCGTATGTATAAAAGCCTTTGCCTGACTTTTTACCGAAGTACCCTGCCTGAACTTTCTTCTGTTGTATGCGGTTTGGCCTAAATTTTTGGTCATAATTAAAAAGCTCGTACATAGACTGTGTGACCGACAAATTTGTCTCTACTCCAATAAGATCCATCAGCTGAAACGGTCCCATTTTAAAACCAGTAGCTCGTATCAAATCATCTATCACCTCGTGAGATGCTACATTTTCTTCTAATACTTTTAGTCCCTCTACATAAAAATGACGTGCCACTCTATTTACAATAAATCCTGGGGCATCTTTAGCCACTATACAGGTCTTATTTACACTTTTCACATACGCTATAGCCTGCTGCTGTACCGCAGGGTCAGTCTGCTCTGCGCTTATTACCTCTACGAGTTTCATAATATGAGCAGGATTGAAATAGTGAATACCAACTACTTGCTGCGGATAGACGAAATTAGCCGCAATTTGTGTTAAGGGTATAGAAGACGTGTTGGAGGCATAAATAGTATGCTCTCCATTCAGTTCTGCAAGATCTGCTAACACCCGTATTTTTACATCCAAACGCTCTACTATGGCCTCTATAACCAAGTCTACCTTCACATCGGCTATACTATTTGTGTACTGCAGTCGTGTCAATGTTTCTTCTTTCACAAGCTCACTCATTTTACCTAGCTCTATAGCCCTACTCAAGTTATTATTGATAGCTTTTTCTGCTGCTTGCAGTACTTCTTGTTTTATATCAAACAAGACTACGGTATGCCCTGCCATAGCGCTGACTTGTGCTATCCCTCGGCCCATTACTCCTGCTCCTACTATACCTACTTTCATTGCTGCTAATATCTTCTTTTAATGCGGTAAAAAAAATTATTATTGGGCTTATTCATCTCTCTTTGGCTACCGTGTCTGGTATATCCTTTAGTCTTTATTTACGCCTATATCCCTTTGGTATTTTAAGTGGAAAGCTCAGATTCGGATTTGCGTTTACATTTTGGAAATTTAATACCGCTTCTATATTTTGTGTCCCATTGCGTAAGGCTATGTTTACCACTTTTGGCATCAAGTAACGCTCAAATGTCTCGTAGTTATCATACTGTATACTAGCAGATTGTGTAGTGTCTGAAGTTCCTACACTAGAAATCAATGTACGAAATACTTGATTGATTTCAAGCGTATTAGTTGCAATTCCTTCGTTAGCCACTAAGCCATTTTTTAGAGTAGTCAGTTTGTACCGATCCTTTTCAAAAATAGCATTCCCTAGAAGTGCGTTTTGCAACTGGCCCACATCTGCTTTAAATCCCAAATAATTATTCAAGTAGCTACTTTCATAAGCTACGTAACTTTGATTAATGTTATCTACCATATAAAAGCTATCTGTGGTAATTAGAACTGTGGCTCCAAAACCAAACAAGCTAAATTTTCCCCAAACAATGCTATCTTTTTTCATTTTCAGGTGCATAGAAACATTATTAGTCTTACCGTTGGTCGTTAAAGCAGCCTTGCCTCGTATTTCTATGTTTTCAAAATCCATAGCACTAGCCCAGTAGCTGGATATACTTTTAGTATTTACCTCAGAAGAAACACTTCTTTTTGTTGATTTACAGCTATTTAATAAAATTAACACAACCAAAAGGCCTATCGCTATTCTACCTTTCATCATTCAGATTATCTAGTTTTTGTTGCATTATATTTATCATCGTTATATTCCCAAGAGCTTCATAGCAGGCTATGGCATGTCGGTAGTATACTTCACCTTTTGGATCTATATCTATACACTTATTTAATATTTTAATGGCCTGTTCATAGTCTCCTTTCCCATACAATACCCAAGCTTTAGTATCTAGAAAAAATGGATTTGCAGGCTCTAGTTTCATAGCAGTATTAATCAAACTATCAGCTTTATCAAGATGAATTTTTCTATTTGCCAAGCTATAGGAGTAGTTGTTTAGTACTGCAGCATCATAAGGGTTTAGTACTAAAATCTCTTCATAGGTATTGTCTGACTCGATGTACATTTCTTGCTTTTCAAAAGCTGACGCTTTGCAAAGCATCAAAAGTATTTGGTCTTTTCTGTGAAGTGCAATTTCTAACCCTTCGTCGGCAATTTCTATTCCTTTTACGTACTCTTTTTTTTCTATGTACGCATAGGCTTGAGATACGTATAATTCTATTACATTAGGAAACAACTCTAGTGCTTCTTTAGTATCTTTCAATTGCTGATCTACATCACTTAATCGCGCATTAGAGGCGAGCAGCTTGCTCCACAGATGAAACTCAGAAGGTTTTAAATTCAACGCTTTGCGAATATTTACACGGGCTAATTCGTATTCACCTAGCACACCATATATATCCGATTTAAGCACATATGGTTCTATATAGTTTACATAATTTACTTCCAAAATACTTGCACAATCCAACAAATCATTTTTAAGACTGGTATCACGTTTTAGGTCGTTAAGATAGCCACTTATGGCTTGCATTTTTTGTTGTAAACTAAGATCATCATACTTGAGGGCTTCTTTGAGGTATCCCATTGCTTGTTTCTGTTTCCCTTCATTGCTATTTATGGTGAACAATGCAAAATGTGCTTTACCCACACTTGGGTCTTGTACTATAATCTTTTCTAAAAGTGCAAGCTGCTTCTTTATTTCTTCCGCCTTTCATATAGGTCTCAGATAGGTAGCCTTTGTACTGTACGTCATCAGGAAAAGCTTCTACTAGTTTTTCCATCTCAAAAATAGCTTTTTCTTTTTCTCCCATGGCAGAATACACAAAATCTAGACGAGTGCTTGATTCTTTTTCAACACCAAAATAAGTTTGCATTTTTTTGAGTACTTCTATAGCTTCATCCAGCAGTTTAGCATTATAATACTGATTGGCACATTCTATATAATTCTCTTTCACATTTGGCTCATTTTCTATCATTTTATGAAAAACAGCAGCACTTTCAGCATACTTGCCAAACTTATTGTAGTACTGCGCAAGTAAGCCATAGTACCAATGGTTGTATGTACGTGCTGTTCTTACTGTTTTTTCCGCCATAATCATTGCCTCCATATATTTATCCAACTGATAACTGAGCTTGGCAATTTGGTACATAGTAGCATGACTTTGTGGGTATAAGCCAAGAGCAGTGGTATACAACTCTAAAGCTTTCTCCTTGTTTTTGAGCACCTTTTGTTTGTTGGCCTCGAAAAAAACGTCTTCAAACTTCTTTTGGGAGGTATAGTCTAAGTCGCTTTGGGATATCGTGCGCACAAATGGTACACTTTTACAACCCAATGAAAGTAGAATGACAAACGTAAGAGATATTTGGGTGATGCTGTTCAACTAGCTACTCACTATAGTCCCCTATGCTTATTTCGCAGGCTTCACCATTATAATATGCCTTATTTCCAATCATAGAATTAGTCAAGGTGGCGTTTTCAATATGCGAATCTGATTGAATAATGCTATTATCTATGGTGCTGTTTTCTATAACCGTTCCTGCTCCTATGCTTACGTAAGGACCAACTTTAGCATTTATAAGTTTTACATTTTCGGCTATATAACAAGGCGCTATAATCTCCGAATTGATATTATTTACGCATTTAGAGACTAAGTTTTCTGTTGCATTAGCAAGTACACGTTGGTTGGTATAAACTGTTGCATTTTTATTGCCACAATCCCACCACTCCACTACTTTGCCTGGTATAAATTTACATCCTTGAGATTTTAGACTTTCTAGGGCATTGGTGAGTTGATATTCCCCTTTTTCTTTGATTTCGTTATCTAGCAGGTATTTAATTTCTTTTTTTAGTGCTGCACCATCTTTAAAATAGTAAATACCGATGATAGCCAAGTTAGACTCTGGATTTTCAGGTTTCTCTACAAAATCAATAATTGTACCCTCTTCGTTTAGCTTTACCACACCGAAAGCCCTAGGATCTTCTACTTCTTTTACCCAAATAGTGCCGTCTGCGGAAGCATCCAATTTAAAATCTGCGCGAAACAAGGTGTCTGCAAACGCAACGATAACGTTGCCAGAAAGCGCTTGTTCAGCTTGGTAAATAGCGTGAGCTGTTCCCAAAGCCTCACTTTGTACGTGGATAGAGCCTTTTGCTCCCAGTTTCTGAGCTACAGCCAGCAAGTGCATTTGTATCTCTTTGCCAAAAAACTGCTCATTTGGCCCAACTACAAAAGCAATATGCTCTAGCGGTTGATTTACTACTTTGGCAATGTCTTCTACCAGCCGCTGTACAATTGGCTTGCCAGCCACCGGAACTAATGGTTTTGGAACGGTGAGTGTGTGTGGACGCAATCTGCTTCCTATTCCGGCCATTGGTATGATGATATTCATGTATTTCTTATATTTTGGTTTATTTATATTTAAATTCCTGTGTGTCCGTAACCTCCAGATCCACGCTCGGTTTCATCTAGATTTTCGGTTAGCTGAAATTTCACTTGTTCATATTTATTAACTACCATTTGAGCTATTCTATCACCATTTTTGATAATAAAATCTTCTTGAGAAAGATTTATTAAAGCAATCTTTATTTCCCCACGATAATCTGCATCTATGGTACCTGGGCTATTAATCACCGTAATTCCAAAATTAAACGCCAAACCACTTCGTGGTCGTATCATAGCCTCAAATCCAGTAGGCAGAGCTATATATAAACCCGTACCTATCAATTTTCTCTCCATAGGTCGCAACACAAGATCCTTTTCTAGGTAAGCTTGTAGGTCTAATCCAGCAGACAATTTGGTTTGGTACACCGGTAGTGGATTATTACTTTTATTTATGACGGGTAGTTCAAACACGTTGGGCAAATTTAGGATTTTCTCGTACTTATCATCATTCTGTAGCCAAGTAGGAGGTAGATAACGATGTAAATAAGATTGACAATTATAGCTGACCATCCTACTAATCCGTCATATTCTGATAGTATATAAAGCAAAATACTAGCAATTATCAGTGTAAAAATGACCCTAATATTATACTTAACAGGGTAGTATTTTTGACCCAAAAAATAGCTCAACACAGTCATAGTCAGGTAGGCTACAAGCGTAGTTACGGCAGCAGCTTTAAAACCATAAAGCGGTACAAAAAATAGCAAAAGAATAACGGTAATAACTGCACCTACAATAGAAACAAGGGCGCCTAATTTAGTTTTATCATTGAGTTTGTACCATATGCTAAGATTAAAAAACACCCCAAGTAGTAAGTTGGCCATCAACAATATAGGTACAATAAATAATGCGTCTGGATGCTGATGATACTCTGCTTTTTGTATCAATAGTTCCGCTATTTCTTTTTTGAATAAAGATGTGATCAAGAAAATGCCGCCACAAGCATATACAAACCAATCCATTATTTTCACATACGCACTTTTTGCGTCACTTTTGTTTGCTTCCGAAAAAAATAGCGGCTCTGCTGCATAGCGAAAGGCTTGAATAAAAATTGTCATCAGCATACTGAGTTTATAAAATGTTCCATAAACACCAATTTCATAATCTACCGTTTCAGAGGGCAAGAGTTTTCGCATTAGCAATCTATCAAAAGTTTCATTGACCATACCCGCAAATCCCAACAAAACTAATGGCCATGAGTACTTGAACATTTTTTTCCATAATGCTATACTTGTTTTTCCTACATTCTTAAAAATATCGGATGAGAGCAATCCTAATTCAATACCACTTGCAGCCAAATTGGTAATAAAAATAAACTCAATATCGGGCTGTGTATGGGTTAGAAAAGGATAATAAACTATGAAAAAAACGTTAAGCGCTACATTGATTACTATACCTGTGCTTTTTACAATTGCAAACTTTTTGGCTTTATTCAAATATCGTAGCAAAGCATAGGGAACAGATTTTAGTACGTCGATAGCCATCACCAAGGTGAACCACAAAACGTACGAAGCATGCTGTGGATGACCCACAAATAAACTTATAGCGTGCTGATTGCTAAACATTAGGGCTGCAAAAACACACACCACTACAAGCAAAGAGACCATAGCAGTGGCAAATACATCTTGGTAGTTTTCTCGGGTACGCGCAAAATTAAAAAACGCAGTCTCCATACCGTGAGGAAGCACAACAAAGAAAAATCCAGCATATGCATAAAACTCTACATGAGGTGCCAAAAGCTGTGGTGTAAAATATTCTGTAAAAAAGAAAATGAGCAGAAAATTTATAGAGCGCCCTACAATACTGGGTATCCCGTATATCGCCGTATCACTGGCCAATTTTCTAATGACGCTCATTTACTGTGCAAAATTACGCGCAGAGAACGTTTGGTATGCACATAATATTTTCTATTGTCTATTACATAGGTTACACTTACCCTCTTAGAAAAAGAGTCGCAGCCTCTAATGGCACAGATCCAAAAAAATAGTCTCGTACAATATTGTTGTTACTGATTACAGTTAAAACAATAGAAGAGCAAATATGTCCTAGTATCGGTATCCCTTCATTTAAGGTGGAATATATCTACCTTTTTAAAGTTCATTTACGAAACCCTTACAAAGGATTACGAAGGTGTCAAACTTTATAAGGGTGAAAACTTAAACACAACTCAAGCGTGTATCATTGTGCTATTTATTTTACTCCTGCTAATTTTCGTTTTTTAAAACCCTCTGAATAGAGTAAAAGAATAACTCTATCTTTGCACCACTCAAGGTATGGCAACAAACGAGAAACATCAAACGGTAGCAGCAATTTCTAAAGAAGAATTTATAGAGCAAGTAAAAAGTGACTACATCACGGCATACAAAAGCAGACAAACTTCGCTACTTGGCCGTAAAGAGGTTTTAACCGGTAAAGCCAAGTTTGGGATTTTTGGAGATGGAAAAGAAGTAGCTCAAGTGGCTATGGCTCGCTTTATGAAAAATGGTGATTTCAGGGCGGGTTATTACAGAGACCAAACACTACTTTTTGCTCTAGGTCTTAGCGATGTCCAAAAGTTCTTTGCTCAGCTATACGCTCATCCAAGTGTAGAGCATGAACCTAGCAGTGCCGGTAGAAGTATGAACGGACATTTTAGTACACGTATGCTCGACAATGCAGGAAACTGGTTGCCCCAAACAGATCGTATCAATATTTCGTCAGACATTTCTCCGACAGCTGCCCAAATGCCACGGGCTCTTGGCTTAGCTTTTGCCTCCAAAGTGTATAAAAGTAATCCTGATTTGCATAAAAACACTAACTTTTCTAATCAAGGCAACGAAATATCGTGGGCTACCATAGGAAACGCTAGCACATCTGAAGGACATTTTTGGGAGAGCATAAACGCAGCCGGTGTAATGCAAGTACCGCTTTTAGTAAGTATTTGGGATGACGAATACGGAATATCTGTACACGCAGAACATCAAACCACCAAACAAAATTTAACCGCTATCTTGTCAGGCTTTAAAACAGATAAATTTGGTACAGGCATAGAACTAATCACCGTAAATGGATGGGACTATCCCTCACTTATTAATGCATACAAAAAGGCCTCAGAAGACTGTAGAACTAAGCATACGCCCGTTGTAATACATGTAAAAGAGCTAACACAACCACAGGGTCATTCTACTTCGGGATCTCACGAGCGATATAAATCACCCAAACGACTAGCATGGGAAATAGAACACGATTGTGTGACTAAAATGCGCAGCTGGTTGCTAGAAAATAATCTATCCACTGCTGATGAACTAGACGCACTAGAAAAACAGGCAATCATAGAAGTAAAAGAAGCTAAACGGTCGGCTTGGACTGCTTTTAGTACTGAAATAAAAACAGAACTGGCAGAGGCTGTTGCCTTATTAGACATCATAGATGAACAAGCTGCAAGCAGCTTAAAATCTATAATAGATCCCGGACGAAAAGATATATTAAAAAAAATACACTCTGTTCTGCGATTCAACATAGGAAATACAGCAGCAGATGAACTGAGGGCGTTTTATAGCGCTTATTTGGTTAAGTATCAAAATACCTACAGCAGCCACCTACACAGTGAATCGCCACTGCGAGCAAGCAACATTGCAGAGGTAAAACCACAATATGCGGAGGATGCAGAAGAATTAAACGGATTTGAAATACTCAACAAAACATTTGACCACTTATTAAGTGTCCACCCCGAGGTAATAGCCTTTGGCGAAGACGTAGGTAAAATAGGCGACGTAAACCAAGGATTTGCCGGATTGCAAGAAAAACATGGAGACCACCGAGTGATGGATATGGGTATACGGGAAAATACCATAATAGGACAGGCCATAGGTGCTGCCCTAAGAGGGCTAAGACCCATTGCCGAAATACAGTACTTGGACTATTTGCTCTATGGCATACAAATGATGAGTGACGATATTGCAACTGTGCAGTACCGCACAAAAGGAGGCCAAAAGTATCCACTTATTATCAGAACAAGAGGCCATAGACTAGAGGGTATATGGCACAGTGGATCACCTATGGGGATGATACTAAACGCTGTGCGTGGCATGCACGTGTTGGTGCCAAGAGACATGACTCGTGCTGCAGGATTTTATAATACCCTGATGTTGTCTGACGAACCAGCACTTGTAATAGAGTGCTTGAACGGATACCGCCTAAAAGAAAAACTACCCGCCAATCTAACAGAATTTACTGTGCCTTTGGGTGTTCCAGAAATTCTGCAATATGGTGAAGATATAACCGTAGTAACCTACGGAAGCTGCGTTAGAATAGCTCAAGAAGGTTGCGTACTTTTACAAGAAAAAGGTATTTCTGTAGAGTTAATTGATATTCAGTCTTTGTTGCCTTTTGATGTCAATCACACCATCGTAGAATCGCTGATGAAAACCAATAAAGTAGTTTTCTTAGACGAAGACGTGAGTGGCGGCGCTACCGCCTTTATGATGCAAAAAGTGCTAGAGGAACAAAAGGGGTATAACTATCTTGACAGTGCACCGCGTACTCTCACCTCTATGGATCACAGACCTGCTTACAGTACAGATGGCGACTACTTTTCTAAAAGTAATGCCGAACAATTGTTTGACCTAATCTACAGCATGATGAATGAATACAATCCTGCTGATTTTCCTTCGTTTGGAAAATAACAAAGACCAAGTTAGTATACCTCACTAATCAAGTTTCGTTTTTTTTCTTAGCTATGATTAGCACCTTTTTTCCGAAAATTTGTGACTAGGCAATGGAGCGACACACAAAAGCAATTGCTAAGGTATAGTCATTGCATTACATTTGCGCTTTCGCATGGGTATAATTTATTTCGCATCTGATTTTCATTTGGGTACACCCAGCTACGAAGCATCGCTTCTTCGTGAAAAAAAAATAGTGCGCTGGCTTGATGAAATTACACCCAACTGCGAGCAGCTATTTCTCCTTGGTGATGTATTTGATTTTTGGTACGAGTACAAAACAGTAGTGCCAAAGAACTATATCCGTTTACTCGGCAAACTGGCTGAAATGAGTGATCATGGAATTAAAATCTATTTTTTCAAAGGAAACCACGATATGTGGACTTTTGACTACCTCGCTAATGAAATAGGCATGGAGGTAGTGGATGAACAATGGAAAGGTACACTGCACGACAAAAAGTTTTTTATACACCATGGAGATGCTCTTTGGAAAGGAGAAGTGATTTATAAGTTTGTAAGAAAAGTATTTAGAAGTACATGGGCTACATGGTTATTTCACCGATTGCACCCCAATTTTGGAATACGTCTAGCACACTATCTAAGCAAAACCAGCCGAAAAAAAAATAGCCAGAAAGACGAAAAACCTTTGGCACTAGAACAGGAGTATCAGTATCAGTTTGCTATGCAACACTGCCAAAAAAATGAGGTGGATTTTTATATTTTTGGACACAGGCATAAGCCTATGGATGTACCAATCAGAAAAAATGCACGTTTAATAAATCTAGGAGATTGGGTCAATAAATATACCTATGCTAAATTAGAAAATGGGAATGTTACGCTGCATACTTATCGCGATTAGTGTTTTTACTCTAAACTTTTGCCAAGCTCAAGACACATTGCAGCTGGCAAGTTTGCAGGAGATCAGTGCTTTTGCAATAGATGCTAAAGGAAACTACTACATAGCTGACAACTCACTGACGCTCTATAAATACGATGCAACCGGGAAAAGAATAACTAATGTGAACATAAAAGCTTACGGAAACATCACAAGTATAGACTGCAGCAATGCTTTCGAGTTGTATGTCTTTCATCAAGACCAAAACATCCTAGTTTTTTATGATAATATGCTAAATGTACGCGGTGAGATACGATTAAATGATCACTATTTTAATAATGTGGCGTGCGTAGCTCGCTCGTTTGACAATCAAATTTGGCTAGTAGACCTATCTCAATATAAGCTCCTCAAAATAAATAAAAACGGTGAAATATTAGCAGAATCACCTTTTTTGAATAATATATTTGGCAATACTTTTTACCCTACCAAAATGTGGGAAGAAAACAATGACGTCTATATCGTAGACACTAGCAATGGGATACATCAGTTTGATATGTACGCAACGTTTGCCACTACGTACTACTACCCAAACATAACAGATGCGCTAAGCCTGGGCACACGTTTTATATTAAAGCAAGACAAACAGCTGCTTACCTATGATAGGCTACTCAGAAATCCTGTGGCATTGAATATAGTTACATCAAAGAACGGCTCTATAGTGTCTCATCAGAACTACCTGTATAGCAGTCTAGGATCTCTACTCATTCGCTATTCTATTACTAATTAGTTTCAAGGGTATAGGGCATAAAACCAGCAGCCAGTTAGCTTTATACTTTTGGCCAAAGCTTAAACGGTCTAATATTCTTAGTTAAAAAACTACATTTGCACCCTTATTATGCTCGAAACATTAGAGGGAATACACGCACGTTTTAAAGAGGTAGAAATATTGCTTAGTAGCCCAGAAATAGCTTCAGACATGAAGCAATTTACAAAACTAAATAAGGAATATAGCGATTTGAAGCAAATCGTAGAACACTACTTTGAGTTAAAAAATTTACTAAGCAATCTTGCTGAAGCAAAAGAAATGGCAGAAAGCAACGACCCTGAGATGAAGGAAATGGCTAAAGAAGAATATGAGCAGCTAATCGATCGAAAAGGGCCACTAGAAGACGAAATAAAAATGCTTCTGATACCCAAAGATCCTGAAGATGATAAAAACGCTATGGTAGAAATACGTGCAGGAGCAGGAGGGGACGAGGCCAGTATTTTTGCAGGAGACCTGTATCGTATGTATACCAAATTTTTTGATATACAAGGTTGGAAACACGAAATAATGGATATAACAGAAGGGACAGCTGGCGGTTTTAAGGAGATAGTGGTAAAGGTAGAAGGCGCAGAAATATTTGGGACACTCAAGTTTGAAGCAGGTGTACATCGTGTACAGCGTGTGCCCGAGACCGAAACTCAAGGTAGAGTGCACACCTCTGCTGCAACAGTAGCTGTGCTACCTGAAGTAGAAGAGATAGATCTGGTAATAAATCCAGCCGACATAGATATGCAAACCTCCCGCTCTGGCGGTGCAGGTGGCCAAAATGTAAATAAGGTAGAAACTAAGGTACAGCTCACTCATAAGCCTAGTGGTATAGTAGTAGTATGCCAACAAGCACGCTCGCAGTTAGCCAATAGAGAACTCGCCATGGATATGATACGTTCCAAACTATATGATATAGAACTTGTAAAACGCAATGGGGATATAGCAGCCAAACGAAAAACAATGGTAAGCACAGGAGATAGATCTGCAAAAATACGCACCTACAATTATCCGCAAGGTAGAGTAACAGACCACCGAATAAATCTGACATTATACAATCTAAATGGGGTGATGAACGGTGATATACAAGAAATAATAGACGCCTTAAAAATGGCAGAAAATGCCGAAAAACTAAAAGAAGGAGGGCTGTAATCATTTCTGATTAAGCGTGTCTATATACAGCAGTTAAAACATACTTTGTATAAGGCTACAGATGTGTAAAAATTATAATGAGTTTGTCTGTGTATAATAGACAGCATCCAAACTTATTAAGCATGAAACAGCGATTATTTCATAAAACTTTCTTTTTTAAAAATTCTATGTTTTTACATAAAAGAGCCTTGTTTTGGGTCAAAATCTTTGTTTTTTAAAAAAATAATACCAAAATGGCATTGTTTTGTAGATTATATTGAGCAAAAATATATTTTTGTGCCTAAAATGTAATAAGATATGAGATCAGACGCCATTAAAACCGCTACCAACAGAAAGACCAAACTTACTACCAAACACCACGTATCATTCACTGAGCTTTACAAAGCAAATGTATTTGACGATTTTGCAATGCGAGATTTTTTGAGCAAAGAAGCCTATGAGTCAGTAAGTAACTCTATAAACCATGGTAAAACCATCAACCGAAAAATGGCAGAGCACGTAGCCGCTGGAATGAAAAGATGGGCACTCAGCAAAGGTGCAACCCATTATACACACTGGTTTCAGCCGTTGACTGGCTCTACGGCCGAAAAACATGACTCTTTTTGGGAACCCAAAGACGGAAAAGCAGTAGAAAAATTTTCTGCAGGAGCACTAGTACAACAAGAACCCGACGCATCTAGTTTGCCCAATGGCGGACTACGCAACACATTTGAGGCACGCGGATACACAGCTTGGGATCCTTCTTCACCAGCATTCATTCACGAGAATACTACCGGAAAAACACTTTGCATCCCTACTATATTTGTATCTTACAATGGTGAAGCGCTTGACTACAAGGCTCCATTATTAAAATCTATTAATTTAGTAAATAAAGCCACCACAGATATTTGTAAGTTTTTTCTAAAAAAGGTAACCGCATGTAGTGCATCTTTAGGTATAGAGCAAGAATACTTTTTAGTAGACGAAGCTCTATTCAATGCGCGTCCAGATTTGGTAATGTGTGGCAGAACTCTCGTTGGTCACGCACCAGCTAAAGGTCAACAAATGGATGACCACTATTTTGGCTCAATACCAGACCGCGTATTCAACTACATGTACGAGGTAGAAATAGAGGCTGCAAAACTAGGTATTCCCCTAAAAACAAGACACAATGAGGTTGCGCCCGGACAATACGAATGTGCACCTATGTTTGAAGAGGTAAATCTTGCTATAGACCACAATCAACTACTGATGGATCTGATGGACGACCTAGCCCACAAGCACCATTTTAGAGTGCTTTTTCACGAAAAACCTTTTGCAGGTATCAATGGGTCTGGAAAGCATAATAACTGGTCCCTCATTACCAACACAGGTGTAAACTTGCTCTCTCCCGGCACTGATCCAAATTCTAATTTGCTATTTCTTACCATTTTTATAAACACTATAAAAGCATTACACGACAATGCAGACATTATACGAGCGAGTATCGCATCCGCATCTAACGATCACAGACTTGGTGCAAACGAAGCGCCACCGGCTATCATCTCTGCCTTTATTGGGTCACAACTTACGGAAGTACTAAACGCATTTTTAGAAGATGAAACCGCCAGTGACAATGATAGAAAATCAATAAATATAGACAAGATACCAGAAATAATGCGAGACAACACCGATAGAAATAGAACGTCTCCATTTGCGTTTACAGGAAATAAATTTGAGCTAAGAGCGGTAGGTTCTTCTACCAACTCCGCTCAGCCTATGACAGCGCTCAACTCTGCCGTAGCTAACCAATTGATAGCCTTTAAAAAACAAGTAGACCAGGGCATAGCAGATGGAGGAGACCAAAAAAAGGTGATTGTAGCCGAATTGAAAAAAGTACTCGTTTCTTCTCAAAACATACTTTTTGAAGGAAATAATTATAGCGACGAATGGGCAAAAGAAGCTAAAAAACGCGGACTAAGCAATGTAAAAAACACGCCGGAAGCACTGAAAGCTTACATCAGTAAACAGGCAAAAGAAACATTCGTTGATAACGGTATATTTACGAAAGAAGAGCTTCACGCACGCTACGAAATTATGCTAGAAGACTACATTAAAAAAATACAAATAGAAGGACGTGTACTCGGAGAACTTGTTTACTCACATATCTTGCCTCCTGCTATAGACTATCTAACACGATTGGCCAATAATGTAAAATCAATACAAGAAGCTGGACTTAAATCAGGCACCGCTCAAGCAGAGCTAATTGCTGAACTATCAACGCACATAGACGCCGCTAAAAAGAAGACAGACGCTATGGTAGCTGCACGTAAGAAAGCCAATTCTATGAACACTGCAGAGGAGCAAGCTTTCTCGTATTGCCATGATATCAAAGAGTCTTTTGAAGATATACGCTACCACGTAGACAAGCTAGAACATATAGTAGATGACCAACTGTGGCAATTACCAAAATATAGAGAATTGCTATTTATTAGGTAATCTTTTTTACTCAACACATTCTAAAAACCACACGGAAGCGTGTGGTTTTTTTTTATAAATCATTATAAATTTGTTTTTGGACTTATTATTTTAGATTTTTGACGTCATTTTTAAACATGAATTTGAAATCAACAAATAGATTCAAGACAATAGCAAGTCTATTCATAGTGTTCTTTTTTTTAAGCTGTGGCGGCCCCACTATGAAAAAAGCAGGAGAAGCTATGAACAATAAACGCTACGCAGAATCCGCAGACATGTATGAATTGCTAGCACGAAAGACTGACATGCCAAAAGAGGAGCGTCAAACAGCAGCTTTTCGGAGTGGTCAAAGCTATCAGTATAACCATCAGCCCAAACAGGCGCTGAAAATGTATGAGCGAGCTCAAAAATACGGCGCTCAAGACCCCGAGGTGTTATACCGTATAGCCCAAACCAACAAACAACTTGGACAGTATGAAGAGGCTATAAAAAATTTTAAACTCTACCAAAAATTACAACCAGCAGACGAGCGCATAGAAACCATGATTAAAGGTTGCGAGCAAGCATTGCAATGGAAAGAAGAAAAATCTCGTTACACCGTTGAATCATTCAAACCAGCAAACGATAAAGGTGCAGACGACTTTAGTCCGATGTGGGCCGATAGAAAAAACAAAGTAATTATGTTTACTTCTGACCGCGAAGGAGGAGTAAATAAAGGCGAATATGACAGAACACTGAGAGGTTTTACTGACATTTGGCAAGTAAAACTAGAAGGATCTAGAGGGAAAGTAAAATGGGGAGAGCCAGAGTTAGTAGAAGGTCTCAATACTAAATGGAACGATGGAACAGTAACTTTCAACTCGCGAAAATCACAAATGTACCTCACGCAATGCAACGGTTTTAGTGGAAAAGAACCAAAATGTAAAATATACGAGGCACGGAAATCCGGAAAAGGTTGGCAAATAAATCCTGAACCATTAAGTTTCTGTAGCGGAGAACAAAATGTTAATTGGAATTTTGGCCACCCTACGCTTACCGATAATGATAAAACTATGTATTTTTCCTCTGACAGACCCGGAGGATACGGAGATACAAGCTCATTGGAGAAAACAAAAGATATATGGATGACCACTTTTGTAAGACGCGGAAGAACCTGGGGTGAACCTGTGAACCTAGGTCCTACAATAAATACCGACGGTAACGAAATGTTCCCATATGTTCACGACGACGGTACCCTATATTTTTCATCAGATGGGCATCCAGGTTTAGGTGCGCTAGACATTTTTGAAAGTAAAAAAGACGGCGAAGGACCTACTGACTGGCAAGTACCAGTAAATATGAAAAGCCCTGTAAATTCAAGTGGTGATGATTTTAGTATCATACTGGATATTACCAAAGAAAACGGCTTTTTTACTTCAAACCGAGACAAAAGCCAAGACGATATTTTTGAGTTTACGATGGAGCCTATAGAGTGTAAGCTAAAAGGACAAATAACAGACTGCGATAGTGGAACAGCTATTGTAGATGCACTCGTTTTGATAAGCAACAGCGTAGATAGCAGTAAAATAAGACTTCGCACAGATGATAAAGGATATTACGAAACAGACTTGGGTATCAATAGAGAATACACCATTGAAGTTTCTAAAAGAGAAGCCTACTACTATGATGCTAAACCGCAATACGTAAGTACAGTAGGTGTAGAAAACTCATTAGACTGTCAACACGTTAAAGATTTTTGTATGAAAAACACCTGCAATGATGTTTTTGTACTTCCAATATACTATGACCTTGCAAAGTGGGATATTCGTGCTGATGCCCAACCCATACTAGACGACCTTATTAAAACCTTAAAAAAATACCCAAAAATGGCTGTTGAACTTGGTTCACATACAGATTGTAGAGCTAGTTTTGAATACAACAGGGATCTTTCTCAAAAGCGAGCAGATGCTGCGATACGATATATTGTAGAAAACGGAAAAATCAATCCATTCAGACTAGAAGCAAGGGGGTACGGCGAGAGCCAATTAGTGACCAACTGCCCTTGTGAAGGCCCAGTAGTAAGTAACTGTACAGAAGAAGAGCACCAACAAAATAGGCGTACAACCGTAAAAGTGGTTAATTGCAACTTTGATGTATTGTCTATAGGAGTAGAGTACTCACAGCGAAACGACGAAGCACTGAATGGGAAAGGATCCGTATATAGCCCTTATTTATTGGATCAACAACGCGCTTTTCTCACTGAAACCAAGGGAGATATTGATAGCTTTTTGGCAGCTCAGGCCTTACAAGACAGTTTACTTTTAGTACAAAAAGCCGAAGAAGAACTCCTAGCCAAGTACGATTTCATACCTCTTAAAAAAGAACGTGATGAGAACTATAGTTTATACGGTTATATAGGCCGTAAAAAAATTAAATTCATGTTTAATGGGGACGAGAGACGCACGCTAATACCGCAAACTGTTGTAGAGCAACTCTTGAAATCCGGTGACCTCAAAACTACCGACTTCAAAGACCAAGGCAATAAAATTAAGCTAAGCGACGGCACCAAAATATTTGGTACATCATTTACACTGGCTGAATTGAAAATTAAGGATAAAGTATATACCAAAGTAAAATGTAAAATGACAGAATCTCGAGATGTTATTTTGGGTTACAATATTTTCGACCGAGACTACATAGACTTTGAAATCAATGAAGAAAAAATCTGGTTATTAAAAGATACCCAAGACTAAAATATATACTGTGAGTAGATATGAAAAGAGAGGAGTATCCTCTCAAAAAGAAGATGTACATAAAGCTATAACCAATATAGATAAGGGCATCTTTCCAAATGCATTTTGCAAAATTGTAGAAGACTATATTGGTGGAGACCAAGATTACTGCAACATAGTACACGCCGATGGGGCAGGTACCAAATCATCACTAGCCTATCTTTACTGGAAAGAAACGGGTGACATAAGCGTATGGAGAGGAATAGCCCAAGACGCAATTGTTATGAATTTGGATGACATTATTTGCACAGGTGCCGTTGGTCCTTTTCTGCTTTCTAATACTATTGGTAGAAATAAACACCTCATACCAGGAGAGGTTATCAAAGAACTAATAGATGGCTTTGAAGAGTGCATAGAAACCATGCAGTCTTTTGGCACTCAAATAAAATTCACTGGTGGAGAAACTGCAGACGTAGGAGATCTCGTAAAAACTATAATAGTAGATAGCACTGTGGCATGCAGGCCAAAAAGAAAAGAAATTCTAGAAGTAGACATCCAGCCTACCGATGTTATTGTTGGTTTTTCATCGTACGGTAAAGCTAGCTATGAGCAGACTTACAATGCAGGAATAGGTTCTAATGGGCTCACCAGCGGAAGACACGACCTGCTTCATCATACTTATTTCTCTAAGTACCCCGAATCATTTGACAGCAACACCAATGAGGAGTATATATATAGTGGTCAGTTTTCTTTAACGGATGCTTTACCAGACACTTCAGTAGACATAGGCAAAGCGCTCCTTTCGCCTACGCGCACATATGCACCCATATTAAACAAGATTTTAGCTGACGCTACTTTAAAGCAAGGAATACACGGTATTATTCACTGCACAGGAGGAGCACAAACCAAAGTTATGAAATTTTTGGATAAACCACTACACATTATAAAAGACAGTTTGCTACCCATACCACCACTTTTTGACGCTATACAGAAAACCACTAGCACAAGCATGAAAGAAATGTTTGAAGTATTCAATATGGGTCATCGATTAGAAATATATTGCGACAAAGACATAGCACAGAAAATGATAGATACAGCCGCTAGTTTTGATGTACAAGCCCAGGTTATAGGCAGATGCGAAAGTAGTGCGACCAAAAGGCTGTCTATAGCTGGCATAGAATACTAGTCTGCTTTTTACCAGATTTGTCATTTTTTAACCTTAAAACTCATTTTTATAAAATCCGTGTATATTTGTGAAACAATTAGAATAAAAACAACGATGAAAAAATTATTATTTCTAGGCTTCATTGCCTCAGCATTCCTTGTAGGATGCGGATCAGACGACGCAGAACCAGTTAAAAAGCCTGCAGGAGAAATCAAAGCTCCAACAACCTACACCCAAAAAGCGCTAATTGAGTATTTCTCCGGTGCATGGTGTCCTTTTTGCCCAGACGGTAAAGTATTTTTTGAAAGAATAGAAAATGAAAACCCAGAAGGTTTAATATCTTCAGTAGTATATCACCTCGGAGACGATATGGACAACTCATACGATGATGCTATTGATTCAAAATATAGCAAGGGATATCCCACTGGTATGGTAAATAGAGTTGGTGGTGAAGGTAAAAGTAGAACTACTTGGTCTGCAACTGCAAAAGAAGTACTCGCACAAACTGCAAAATGTGGTTTAGCAATTGATGCTACCAAAAATACTAGTGGAAACTTAAATGTAAAAGTAAAACTTGGAATTGGTGCAGAAGATTTGCCAGCAGGAAATTATACTTTAACCGTTCTTTTAGTTGAAGACGAAATGGTAGGTGAAGGTACTGGATTTGACCAAAAAAATGCATACAATGGACAAGCTGGTCACCCGTATGCTGGTAAAGGAGATCCAATCAAAGGATATGTACACACAAACGTAAACCGTACTGTACTTACAGAGGCATTAGGAGACAAAATTTCAAATGATAAATTAGTTGCTGGAACTATTAGTGAATTTGAATACTCTTATAATGTAAGTGGATTGGGCAAAGATTTAGACGTTGTTGCATTTATACACGAATCTACAAGCAACTTAGCTAATCCTGCACTATCTTCTTCTTTAATCTACAACGTACAGAGAACTAAAATCGGAACTGATAAACCGTTTGACTAAAATTTAATGACTATATAAAAGAGCCTTCCACTTCTGGTGGAAGGCTTTTTTATTTGCCACTATGAAAGATATCCGCTCCCTTTCTAAAGACGAACTCCTTGCTGCCTGTGACGCACTAGGTGAAAAAAAATTTAGAGCTACCCAACTCTGGGAATGGCTGTGGCAAAAAAGTGCTCGAACTTTTGACCAAATGACTAATCTTTCTTTACCGTTTAGAGCTCAACTAGCAGAGCACTACGCCTTTCAAGTGATGACTATAGCTAACAGTCAACGCAGTAAAGATGGAACTATAAAGTACGCTTTCAGGTTAAACGACGGTTTTCTTGTAGAGGGTGTTTTGATTCCTACTTCAGAAAGAGTTACCGCCTGCATATCTTCACAAGTAGGCTGCAGCTTGAGTTGTACATTTTGTGCTACCGGATTTTTAAAACGCGAGCGAAATCTTAGGCTAGACGAAATATACGACCAAGTAGCCATACTCCGAGAAGAAGCAATTAAAGAATATGGTATAAAACTGAGTAATATTGTACTAATGGGTATGGGAGAACCACTACTCAACTACACCAATGTAATGGCCGGTATAGAACGCATAACAGCCCCAGACGGGTTAGGTATGAGTCCACAGAGAATCACTCTAAGCACCGCCGGAATTGCCAAAATGATAAAGAAACTTGGAGATGACGGAGCACGATTCAACCTTGCTCTATCACTCCATTCTGCCAATAATGAGCAGCGTGCCAAAATAATGCCGATAACCGATAGTAACTCTTTAGACGATTTGGTAGAAGCACTCAACTACTTTTACCAAAAAACAGGCACCCGAGCCACCTTAGAGTACTGCGTTATAAATGATATAAACGACCAACCCCTAGAAGCCGAAGAGCTAGTAGCTTTCTGCAAACGAATAACCTGCAAGGTGAATCTGATAGAATACAACCCAATAGACTTAGCTGAATTTGTGTCGAGCTCTGCAGAAAAAATACAACGCTTTGCAGAATACCTAGAAAGCAAAAACGTAATAGTAAACATACGCAGAAGTCGCGGCAAAGATATAGATGCCGCCTGCGGCCAGCTAGCTAATAAGCTAGCATAAAAATAAACAAATGTCAAGCTAAAAACTTTCCCCTTTCTGCGGCTGTAGGTACTCTGCACGTATCTCTCTTGCCAAACCATCGGTACCTATTTCGGGCTATCAAGCGGTACACAGCATCGCACAAAAACTTGGGTAAGATATTGAAAACTGTGGCTAAAGCGAAAGGAAACTTCAAGTGCCGAGATATAGCAAATACTGCAGAAGATTCTGCGAGCAACACCCCGTTGGTATAAAACAAAATACTGTCTGGAACTTCTGCCGTTGCTGTTTTGGCAATGATTTCTTTACCTATGTCAGACTGTAACGAGGCAAAATACAGCCCACTACCGTTTTCGTGACGAATTATAAAATCTACGCTAGTATTGCATAGGGAGCATACCCCATCAAAAAGGATTATATTTTCTGGCATATTGTTCTTAGATAAACAAACAAGTTCACTCGCCTGTTTTTGTAATTTACACACCACATGTGTATATATTAAAACAAATTTAACTCTTCACATCTTAATTCCCAGAGCACAATAACAATACATTTGCAGTATGGCCAAAATATCGATAGACTTAAACTCGGGCACCGTTGCAAAAAGTGAGGCAGTAATAGGCATAGACTTAGGCACCACCAATAGTCTGATTGCCACTATAAATGAAAAAGATAGATTACCTTACTGCATCACCTCAGATGCTCAAAGTATTGTACCTAGTGTTTTGCATTTTGATGCAGATACCATACTAGTAGGAAATAACGCTGTGAAACAAATGATCGCATATCCTGAGAACTCTATTTACTCCGTAAAAAGATTAATGGGTAAAAGCTATGGCGATCTGCAAGACCTAAACCACGACCTGAACTACCAGATTGTAGACACTGGAGACCAACTGGTGAAAGTAAAATTAGCAGGGAAAGAATACTCTCCCATAGAACTCTCATCTTACATACTAAAAGAACTAAAAACTGTTGCAGAACAAAAGCTTGGAAACACCGTAAATAAAGTAGTAATAACAGTGCCAGCCTACTTTAATGACTCACAGCGCCAAGCCACAAGAGATGCTGGTAAACTAGCTGGCATGGATGTACTTCGAATCATAAATGAACCCACCGCTGCTAGCTTAGCTTACGGTATAGGCCTAAAAGGTGAAGAAGGGAAAACAGTGGCAGTATACGACCTAGGCGGCGGCACATTTGATATTTCCATACTCTATATACAAAATGGTATTTTTGAGGTGTTGGCGACCAATGGTAATACCTACTTGGGTGGCGACGATTTTGACAAAGCTGTACTCACACTTTGGGTAGAGCAGCACAACATAAGAAATATCACCCCTAGCGAAAGCCAACTGCTAAGACTTACTGCCGAAGCCGCCAAAAAACGTCTCAGTAAAACCCACCTCTTTGAGGAAACAATAACCATAGGCGGAACAGAAATAAAACTTTCTTTGGACCAAATGCAACTAAATACAGCCATCAAACCACTCATAGATAAAACAATGAAATGCTGTCTTAATGCATTGAAGGATGCAGAAATAGATACCGCCGATATACAAGAGGTAATTTTGGTGGGTGGCAGTACCCGTACTCCTTTGGTAAAAGATACTATACGAACTTTTTTTTATGCTGCACAGCTAAATGATGACCTAAATCCGGATGAAGTAGTGGCAATGGGCGCAGCCATAGAAGCAGACATACTAGCGGGCAATAGGAAAGATATGCTTCTGCTGGACGTTACTCCACTTTCGCTTGGTATAGAAACGCTGGGCGGTCTAATGGACGTACTAATACCGAGAAACACCAAAATACCAACTAAGCTCCACAAAGAATACACTACTAGTGTAGACGGACAGATTAACTTGGCAGTTAATGTATATCAGGGTGAACGTGAAATGGTGGAGGACAACAGAAAGCTTGGTGAGTTTATATTGCAAGGGATACCTGCTATGCCCGCAGGATTACCAAAAATAGAAATGATTTTTATGTTAAATGCAGACGGTATACTGAAAGTGAGTGCCGAAGAAAAACGCAGCGGTACAAAACAAGAAGTAGCTATGAAACCACAATACGGTATATCCGATGAAGAAATCAAAACAATGCTAAAAGCTAGCATTGAGAATGCACAAGCCGATATGGACAAGCGTAGTTTAGCAGAGGCCACCACAGACGCTGAGCAATTGATATATGCGACACAAAAATTTATAAATGAAAACGGCCAATTGTTAACATCAGACAATACCGTTGCTATAAAACAGCATATGGAAAAAATAAAAGAGGCTATTCGTGCTAAAAATAAAGACTTTATCGTTTCTACTACAGATGAGCTAAACAACTACTCTCGTCAATTTGCTGAGCAAGTAATGAATATACAAATAAGTAAAGCCTTACAAGGAAAAAAAATATAATGCGGACACCTATTGCCATAGTTTTGATTTTAAGCTTAGTTGTTGTACAAGCGCAATCTTCAGGAAGTGGCGAACACAAGCTTGGCATCAAAACCAGCTTCAATTTATCAATGCTACTTGGTGATGCATTGGAAAACCCTAGACCTAAATTTGGCTATACAGCCGGAGCATATTATCATATCAATCAGAAGAAAAAATGGAGCACTTATACTGAGTTTACCGGAAGTTTTAGGGGGTCAAGGTTTAGTAATGGGGATACCGATTATTCAAAAATAGCACTGTTTTATTTGGATATAGCAGCAATGCCCACTTACAAAATAGCAGAGAAAAAAAAGATTTCATTTGGACCATATTTTTCTTATCTAGGTTTGTCTTCTGTTTTTGTAGGCCAAAAGAAACAAGCACATGTCAATGACATAGGTGCTAGACCAATAGATACAGGCTTAGGCATATACTATACCATAGAGGGGCCTATAGTTGGTTTTCAAATTGGTGGAAAATTTGGATTGATAAACGCAAATCAGCAACTTAATTTTGAAGAAAATTCACCACAAACAGAAATCAGTGGTTCAGTACATAATTTTAGCCTAGAAATAGGCATGTTATTTTAAATAAATCAAATAATATATGCTCAAAAATGCCACTATCCTTCTTCTGTTTCTTCTTGTTTGTGCAGGTTTCTTATTATTATCTGCCAAAAATACAGAAAAGGAAGACCAAGCAATTAACATGCATAAAGGTATGATGGTGTATCCTGTTCCGCTACCTACCAAAATGGTATTTGCTGGTGAGGAAGTCCCTCTAAACAAGTACGGTATTAGAGAGCGGCTAGACCGAGAGCTATTAGTAAACACCTACTGGCAAAGTAATACCTTGGTTATGTTAAAGCGCAGTAAGAGGGCTTTTAGTGTTATCACCCCTATTTTAGCAAAATATGGCGTACCAGACGACATGAAATACTTAGCAGTAGCAGAGAGTGGGCTTGTCAATGTTACTTCGCCGGCGGGAGCTAAAGGGATTTGGCAGTTCATGCCAGCTACAGGAAAATCATATGGATTACGCATAAATCATCAAATAGATGAAAGGCTACATCTTGCCAAAAGTACTGAAGCTGCCTGCCAATACTTAAAGAAAGCGCACGATAGATTTGGTAGCTGGTCACTTGCAGCTGCTGCATATAATAGAGGGATGGCCGGTGTAGATAGGGATCTTACCAAACAAATGGTAGGTAATTACTATGATCTGCACCTAAACACAGAAACATCGCGTTACTTATTGCGTGTACTTGCTTTCAAGCAGATATTTGAAAATCCTATTGATTTTGGTTTTCATATGGAAAACAAGGACTATTACGCCAATGAACTAACCACTCAAATAGTTGTAGATTCCAGTGTCAATAACATAGCTGAGTTTGCACTTTCGTTGGGTACAAATTACCACGTTATTAAGTCATTAAACCCTTGGATAACTAGCAATGAACTGATAATAGACAGCAGTTCATATATAATAAAAGCCCCTCTGCGCTAGTCAGAAGGGCTTTCCCTGTTTGATATTTTGCGAAACGCTACTACAACTCGTCTTGATTAAAAAAGTAATCATCTGTTGACGGGTACTCTGACCAAATTTCTTCAATCGTTTCAAAAGGTTCGCCATCATCTTCTAACTCTTGTAAGTTTTCTACTACTTCGAGCGGTGCTCCCGTACGTATGGCAAAATCAATTAGCTCATCCTTGGTTGCTGGCCAAGGTGCGTCATCTAGATAAGATGCTAGTTCTAAAGTCCAATACATTTCTTAAATTTATATAATTATTAGTGTTTGGCACTATACAAATGATGTGCCGCATTGTTTGTGCGAAAATATATTTTTATTTTAAGTACACAAACTCCATTAAATTAACATGTAAGTCTTTTATTTATAGGAATTTATGTGATAAAGTAGGATGCCTGCTGCTACTGACACATTCAGAGAATCTATGCCACCTGGCATATTTATACGCACAATGCTATCCATTTTATCGATTCTTTCCTTTGATAAGCCCTTATCTTCGTTTCCCATCCACAGGGCAAATGAGTCTAATTTTTTGAAAGAATCTGAGGACAAGACCTCATCTGTTTTTTCAGTAGCAGCTACTTGAACTATTCCCCAGCTCTTTAGATACTCCAGGGTGTTGCTTAAGCTACTCACTCTAGCTATTGGCAGTTTTAGCAGGGCTCCAGCCGATGATTTAATAGCTCCTTCTCCTATTTCTGCATTAGCTTTGACTCCTACTATCATTAGATCTACCCCAAAAGCTAAACACGAGCGCGAAATAGCACCAATATTTCTAATATCTTGTACCCCGTCACACACCAATACCTTGGGTGGTCGGCCCTCTTCAAACATTCGTGTTATGGTTTCCTCCAACGGAACAAACTCTATAGGACTCTTAATGGCAACTACACCCTGGTGATTTGCACGAGTAATGCGATTAAGTTTTTCCAATGGCACCATTGAGAATGGAGTATCAGAAGCTTTTGCTAGCTGCCTTAACACTCCAATTTTCTTTTTATCTGCCTGGTTATTTACATATACCTTACCAATGGTTACTCCGCTGTTTAGGAGGTCTTCTACAGCGTGAAAACCAATAACTATGCCTTCTTTGCTCATGCTAGTATACCTTGCTTGCTTGAGCGTACAATTCAGTATATTTCTTGTTTAACTCGTCTCGTTTATACTCTTTAGTGAGAGCACCTACATTGCGCAGTATTTCGAGATGTTCTCTTCTGTCTCGTTCTACACTTTGTATACCTTTAGTTTTAAATTTAGCATAGTAGTTGGCCATTTCGAATGCCCTATCACCAATATCAGTGGTAAACGAATCTGCCTTTTCTACTTGCCCTGCTCGGTAGTAAATATCTGCACTTAATGCTTTTAAGTTTAAACGCATGGGTAATATACTTTCGGGCATCACCTTATAACATTGGTCTAGTACAGCTGTTGCTTTTTCCATGTCTTCAATGCGCGAATGATAGTCTGCTACTTGTATAAAAAGCGTACGAAGGTTTTCCGGCACTAGTTTGGCTTTTTCGTCCAAAAACATTTCACCTTTATCCATATTGCCCCACACATAATCTTCCATCAATCGTTTGTACAAGAGATCCATATCATCCATCCCCCGAGTACTTCTATTGGCTTCAACGGGCAAAAGTTGGTATGTAAGTCCATTGTGCCGAAGGTACTTATCTAGATTCAGATACACGGAAGAACCGGTAGTAGTGGTCCAGTATATAGGTCTTTTCCAACCAGTTTTTGCATTGGTAGCTATCACATCTAAAACTACAAGGTCTCCTTTACTTAGTCCGTCTCTGCCAATATTCCAATAGAGTTTGTCTACTATTTTGGCAGTGTCTTTAGCTGGGATATAGCCTGTAGCTAGTATGGCCTTCTTATCTACATCCACACTGAAGTTTTTTACAGGATACACATTTATAAGATCTCCACTATTTGTTCTTTGCATTTTGGACTTATCGTTAGAAGTAGCGTAAGAAAGTACTTGATCTAGCGGATAAAACTGATTTTGAGGAAAGGATTTGTTTTCATAAAATCGTACATAATCTCGTTTTCCTGCCACCATTTCTTCAGCAGGGATACTAAGCGGCAAAGCTTCGGACTCAAAAACCTTGCGACGTAATGCACTGCTATACCACTCCGTAGGCAAAAGACTCAAGTTGATAATCCGCACATCTGTGCGATATCCTTCCACATTTTGGGCATACCAAAGCGGATAGGTATCATTATCTCCATTGGTAAAAAGTATGGCATTTTTCTCACAGCTACTGAGGTAGTTTTTGGCAAATGAAATAGCCAAATACCGGTCAGACCTATCGTGGTCGTCCCAGTTCTGAGCCCCCATAAGCACTGGAGCAGCGAACAAAGCTACTAAGGTAGCACCCGAGGCAATTACTGTTTTATTGGCGAATTTTTTTAAGGCATCTACAAAAAACAATACGCTAAGACCTATCCAGATACAGAACGTTTGAAAAGATCCGGCAAACGTATAATCGCGCTCTCTGGGTTCCATAGGAGGCTGATTGAGGTATATGACTACAAGCAAACCGGTAAATAAAAACATCACCAAAACAGTATAAAAATCCATTTTGCTTCGTTTATACATAATCCATATACCTAAAAATCCTAATAGTAAAGGTAAAAAATAGTACGTATTTCTGGCCTTATTGTATTCCATATCTACGGGTACTTCCATTGGCGCATTTAGTCTCCATTCGTCAAAAGCTTTTATTCCTGAAATCCAGTTTCCTTCTTGGCTGTTGCCGGTCACATTTTGGACATCATTTTGTCTCCCTACGAAATTCCACATAAAATATCTCCAGTACATCCAGCCCATTTGATATTTAAACATAAACTCCAAGTTATTGCTGGTGGTTGGTTTGGTGAGCTCTGCAGCTTCCAGTTGTCTCCTCAAATCTTTATTAGTAGGGTCTGCTTGCACCTGTTGTTCCAGTTGGTTTACCCGCATAAACATATCTTCCATACCGCACCATATAGGGTAGTATTTAGATTTTTCTGACATATCTCCCATACGAGGTATGAAAGTAGAATATCGATCATCATAAACGGGTTCTTGCTTTGTGCCAATTTCCTCGTATTCTCCGTCACCTCTTCTGTAGTTCACTTTACCTTCGTCTATAGCAGTGAGTCGCGCATTCCAGTGTGGGCCATATACCAATGGCCTAGATCCATATTGCTCTCGGTTTATATAGCTTAGTAGACTTTGTGCATCTTGTGGGTCATTCATATCTATAGCTGGCTCAGCAATAGAGCGGATAACAACCATAGAATACGAGCTAAAACCTATCATAATAAATGCGTAGCATAATATGACCAAATTAGCGATAGGCTTATTGTGTTTTGCGGTGTAGCGCAATCCAAAAATTATAGCAACCAATATAACCACCATAAAAAATAACACACCGGAGTTGAAAGGTAGACCAAAACTATTAACAAAAATCAGGTCAAACCACGCCGCCACTTCTGGTGTTTTGGGTATTATACCCCATTGAAGCAAAGCAATAGAGCCGAATCCAATGACTGCAGCTTTCAACACATTGGCTGTTGATGCGCCATATTTATTCACAAAATAGTATAGAAATATAGCAGGAACTACTAATATATTCAACAAGTGAAGCCCAATACCTAATCCAATGATATATGCAATGAAAACAATCCATCTATCAGAACGAGGTTCATCCTTTACTTTTTCCCATTTCAGAATAGCCCAAAAAGCTAATGCCATGAAGCAAGAAGAGCCGGCATATACCTCGGCCTCTACTGCACTAAACCAAAAGGTATCCATAAACGTAACTGATAAGGCCGCTACCATACCAGAGCCCAAAATAGCGATAGTATCTCCTAAGCTTACTTTAGTTGAATTGAGATCTACTCTTAGTATTTTTTTTGCAAAATGCGTGGTAATCCAAAAAGTAAACATAACAGTCGCTGCACTAGCGACCGCACTAAACATATTGACCGCTATGGCTACCTCTGCTGTACCTGGTGTAGCAAATAGAGTAAACAATCTACCTAGCATAAGGAACAATGGCGCGCCAGGAGGATGAACTACTTGCAGTCTATATGAGGCAGATATAAACTCTCCACAGTCCCATAAACTGACGGACTGCTCTAGAGTGAGTATGTAGACAACAAGGGCAATCAGAAACGCTCCCCAGCCAAAAATGGTGTTTACTTTTTTAAAATTATTCATTTGATTAATGTTCTATCTTTATTTCAATAGTATCGGCGAAAATAAATATTTAGTTTATATACGCTACAAATACGTGAAAACTTAAGACGAAAAAACTGGATGATGCGTTGGCTTGTCCTAAAATTTATATGTCTCCAATTTGTTCCTGAGTTCATTTAAATTGTTATTTGCAATCACGAAAGTTATAAAAAATTGTCTGCGTCATTTTCTATATCAAACTGCCCTGTGTGCCATTGCACTGATTTTATTACCTTCAAAGACGTTCCCGATTGGTTAGTGTCCAGAGAGGTTTTTGAGATATCACAATGCGCTTCGTGCGGTTTTAAATTTACGAATAATGCTCCTTTAGAAAACGACATAGGTCCATACTATAATAGTGAAGAATATGTGGAGCATAGCGACACCAAGAAAGGAATAATATTCAGCCTTTACCATACTGCCCGGAAGATTATGCTGCGCTACAAGAGCAAAAAAATTGAAAAACTAGGTGTAGGAAAAAAACTCTTGGATATAGGGTCTGGTTCCGGTTATTTTATGCATCATATGGCGGGTAAAGGTTATGCCACTGCGGGTGTAGAAATAAGTGAAAAAGCACGCTCACTTTGCCAAAAAAAATTTGACTTAGCTGCGTATACTCCAGCCGAGTTTTTAGAAAAAAAATTAGATACAGATTTTGACCTTATTACCCTTTGGCACGTTTTTGAGCACGTGTATACTTACAATGAATACTTTGAACTTTTTCATACCTCACTAAAGAAAAACGGAGTACTAATACTCGCATTGCCCAATAGTGATAGCATAGATGCTAAGATGTATGGTAAATTTTGGGCAGCCTATGACACACCTCGGCATTTATGGCACTTTACACCAAAAACAATTGAAGCATTTGCTAGTGCAAGAGGATTTGTACTAATACAAAAGCATAGACTTCCGTTAGACCCTTTTTTTAATTGTATGGTGAGCGCCAGCTATAAGAAAAAATTCACTGTCTTACCGATTACACTCACAAAAGCACTTTGGGCTTATCTCGTCTCGTTGACAAACATTGACAGGTCTAGCTCTCTAATTTATGTCTTTGGTAAATCAGATGAGGTCGAAGAGACTCAAAATTTTACTTGAATTCAGGGTACAGGTTATAAATCATAAACTACATTTACCGTTTTATGAACTTTTTCTTCCATGTTTTAGTATCATTCACAAATAGAAGTACATAGGTGCCAGCAGGAAGTATGCTTACGTCTACAGACTTAGTATATGGTTCTGAAATAACGGTTTTTCCATTAAGGTCTGTAATCGTTACTAGACTATTAGTGGTTTCTATGCCACTTATGTGCAAAATGTTGTGCACAGGGTTTGGGAACAAATTTATAGTGCGGTCAAACGTATAATTAACAGACGCTTTTGTATTCTCGGTGAGAATAAGTGTATCCAGAATTAATCTATCACCGCTTGTAGCCCCATTGCCATTTGCGGCGAGTACAGATGCAAAGATTACTAAATCCCCAGTGCCAGCACTTGGAGCAGTCCAATCTAAGTTCCACGTTTTGGTATCTCCACCTGTACTACTTGCAAATTTATGTGTTATCCGAAGTCCATTCTCTTTAATATTTCCGTCTGAATTATTTGTAAACGTTCCTTTGGCACTCCCAGATGCATCTTCTACCATCATTTCGAACCCATACCTGCCAGCTCCGTCAAAGGCTGGGCTAAGAGTAATAGTATACTGCATACCTGGGACATACCCTTCAGCTGGAATGGTGGTTGAAATCATCTCTTGCGACAAAACAGTACCTCCGCCCGCATGACAACCACCTTGGGTAGCACACGTTCTACCTTGGTCAGTTGCAGAGCCAGTGCGGCCACCAGGGCTACCTCCGCTATTGGCCAAGAGTAAGATGCCCAAACTTGCTAATCCAAGCACTACAAATTTTTGATACTTTTTCTTCATAACGATTTTTTAAAAGTGAATTCAAATATATGTCGAAAATAACGAATACTTAAATCTAAAATGAGAGACCCGCTTTTACACATTGGTACAATTGAGCATCAAAGAGACGCAACTACCGCTAATCCAGGATAAAAAACATATAATATGAGATCAAAAAAATACTATTTTACGGTTGGTCTCAAAAAAATGAAATTTAAATGGTTAGCATTTTTATATCATTAAGTTTCTACTTCACATACATGCAACACTATCAATTAATTGAATAGTATATCGGAGACAAATAAACTAAAACTGTACAGAGCATTATAAGAACAAAACGATTTCAACTATCGACAAATGATTTGGACCATAATGAAAATGTTAACGTAAGTGACTACATAGAGCTACGAAAAACTTACATATATAGTGCAAGATATAAACAAAACATTTACATTTGCAGTCATACTAAGAAACTAAAAGGGGCAGGCGCCCCTTTTTTAATAACAAAAATCTTGGATATAAAACATCGCATAATAGAAATTATAGAAAGTGAACTGGCTAGTACGGATTGTTTTTTAGTGAATACTCGCAGCAACGAGGCTGGTACGGATTTGCGCTTTTTTATAGATGGGAAAAATGGGGTAGGCATACAAACGTGTGCAAGGTTGAGTCGGAAAGTTTCTCGTATATTAGACGAGGAATATGAAGAGGACGACTCCGCTCCGGTATGAAATTTCATCGCCAGGTGTAGATCAACCACTGCTAGACAAACGGCAGTATGAACAGCATATAGGCAGGGATCTAGAAATAGCTTTCGGGGAGGCAGAAATAATAACGGGAGAATTGACTCATATAAATGAGAGCAGTGTAGAAATAGAAGTCCCTATTTCTAAAAAGATAAATGAAAAGAAAACCATAGCGTTTGACGAAATAAAGACATGTACAGTACAAATATCCTTTAAACAAAAAAAGAAATGAGCTTACAATTAGTAGAATCTTTCTCTGAATTCAAGGAATTCAAAAACATAGACAGAGCCACGATGATGCGGGTTCTAGAAGATGTGTTTCGCACTATGATCAGAAGAAAATACGGTTCTGATGAAAATTTTGACGTGATAGTAAACACAGATAATGGTGATCTAGAAATCTACCGAAACAGAGAAATTGTGGATATGGGAGAGGTGGAAGATCCCAATAAAGAAATAACCATAGAGGCAGCACGCAAACTAGAAGAAGACTATGAAATAGGTGAAGAGGCTATAGAAGAAATTGATCTAGCTTCTTTTGGACGCCGAACCATACTTACTGCACGCCAAACCTTGCTTAGCAAAGTGCTAGAGTTGGAAAAAGACGAATTTTATAAATTATATAAAGATCGCTCAGGGGAAATCGTAACCGGAGAAGTATATCAAATTTGGAAAACAGAGATGATGATACTTGATGATGAAGGGAATGAGCTTATACTTCCAAAACGTGAAATGATACCTCGCGATTTCTTCAAAAAAGGCGACACTGTACGTGCTGTCGTTTTACGCGTAGAGATGTATAACTCAAATCCAAAAGTTATACTTTCGAGAACAGCACCTGAGTTTTTAGAACGACTTTTTGAAATGGAGGTGCCAGAGATATTGGACGGCCTAATTACGATAAAGAAAATAGTGAGAGAACCGGGGGAGCGAGCGAAAGTAGCTGTAGAAAGTTATGACGACCGTGTAGATCCTGTAGGAGCCTGCGTAGGTATGAAAGGAAGTAGAATACACGGTATAGTGCGTGAGCTTAAAAACGAAAATATTGATGTAATCAACTACACGTCCAATATGCCACTTCTAATACAACGAAGTTTAAGCCCAGCCAAAGTTTCATCCATAAATATACACGAAACAGAGGGAAAGGTTGATGTGTTTTTGCCTGCAGATCAAGTGTCACTTGCTATAGGTAAAGGCGGACACAACATCAAATTAGCTGGAAAACTAGTAGGGTATAACATAGATGTATACCGCGAAACAAATGAAGGAGAAAATGTGGATGTAGATCTTGACGAATTTGCAGATGAAATAGATACTTGGATACTAGACGAGTTGAAAAATATTGGTTTGGACACTGCTAAGAACGTACTCGATATGAATAATGAAGAGCTTGTGTCTCGCACAGAATTAGAACGAGAAACAATAGAAGAAATAAAGAAAATACTACAGGCAGAATTCGATAAATAATACTTTAAGAACTTAAAGTGTTATTTTCGAACGCTGCTTAGCAATAGATGGCTGACAATAACAAGACATACAGAATAAATAAGGTTGCAACGGAGTTCAACGTAAGTTGGAAAACTATCGTAGAACATCTGAGCGAAAAAGGTTTTAGTGTAGAAACCAAAATTACAGCCAAACTTGATGATACCATGTATCAAGAGCTACTGAATTTCTACAAAAAAGACAAACAAGCGAAAGAAGAATCTCAGCAATTGGAGTTAAACATCCGTAAGGATGCTAAAACACAGGAGATTACAGAAACTAAAAAGCAAGAACCACGTGAGCCTGATTTCAAATCAGAATCTACAATTTTTGTAAAAGATACTACACTAGGTACAAAGCCTTTGAAAGTAGATGTAAAGGATCCCATCATATCACAAGAAACGTCAAAAGAAGAAAACGATGTGGCTCCAAAGCCAATAAGTACGGAAAAAGTCGTGCCTGAAGTCCCAGAATCTGATGATTCTGGAAAAACAAAATTAGTTGGAAATACAATACTTCCCGAGCCAACAAACCCAGATAAAACAACACAAACATTAAAAGTAGAGCCAGTAGACAGCAATGAAGATACAGGCACACTAAAGGTGTTGGGAAAAATAACGTTGCAAAATCCTTCACCGAGGAAAAAAATAGGCAAACCTACTAGTTTTAAAAAGCACGAAAATAAACAGGCTGCAAATGAGACAACCAGTGCGCCAGCAGAAAAAATCTCTACAAATGATAATACAGGTAAACCAGAGGAAATAACCGAAAATGTAGACACTGAATATACCAAGCTAGAAGGAACAACGGTACTGGGGAAAATAGAAATAAAGCCACCCATAAAGCGAACAAAAAAAGAGAGTGAACCAAAGCGAAAACGTAAACGTATACAGGGAGAAAAGGTAACCGCCGAAAAGCTAACCAAAGAACGCCAAAACGGACCTGGAAATCAGGCAGAAAGAGGCAAACCAGAAGAAAAGCTGGTAGTTTCACAAAAAGAAATACAAGACAAGATAAAGAAAACACTCTCTAGAATGTCATCTGGCAAGCAAACTCCAACTCATGGTGGAAAAGTGCGCCAAAAAGCTAGAAAATTTAGAAGACAAGAACACAAGAAAAAGTGGGAAGAGAAACAACTTCAGGACATTGAAGAAAGCAAAGTACTCGACGTTACTGAATTTGTAACTGCCAACGACCTTGCGAGTATGATGGACGTAAATGTAAACGAAATCATTGGTGCATGCTTCTCTCTTGGTCTTATGGTTTCTATAAATCAGCGACTTGACGCTGAAACAATACAAATAGTAGCTGAGGAATTTGAATACGAAGTAAATTTTGTAGACGCAGACGAGACTATAGAAATAGAACAAGAAGCTGATAAAGAATCTGATTTACTTCCACGACACCCTATAGTTACAGTCATGGGTCACGTAGACCATGGTAAAACATCTCTGTTGGACCACATTAGAAGCGCAAACGTAATAGCGGGTGAGGCTGGTGGTATAACACAGCACGTTGCCTCGTATGAAGTACAACTACCCAATGGCAATAAAATGACCTTCATAGATACTCCGGGTCACGAAGCATTTACGGCTATGCGTGCCAGAGGTGCCCAAGTTACTGATGTTGCTATCATTGTAATAGCAGCAGACGACATAGTGATGCCACAAACCAAAGAGGCCATAAGCCATGCTCAAGCTGCTAATGTACCCATTGTGTTTGCCATTAATAAAATAGATAAGCCTGGGGCAAACCCAGACCGAGTGAGAGAATCACTGTCTGCTATGAACATACTGGTAGAAGAATGGGGCGGCAAATACCAATGCCAAGAAATATCTGCAAAAAACGGCATAAATATAGAAGAACTACTAGAAAAAGTAAGCCTAGAAGCTGAACTATTAGAGCTAAAAGCCAACCCAAATAAAAACGCTAAAGGTGCTGTACTTGAAGCTAAGATAGAAAAAGGTAGAGGAGTAGTAGCCTCTATGCTAGTGAGTGAAGGTACACTAAAAATAGGTGACGCACTGATAGCTGGTCAGCACTATGCTAGAGTGAAGGCAATGTTTAACGAACGTGGTAAGGTTATGAAAACAGCTGGGCCAGGATCTCCAGTATCTATTCTCGGTTTTTCTGCTGCACCAGCCGCCGGCGAAACTTTTCAGGTATTGAGTGATGAATCTCAGGCAAAAGACATAGCCAATAAGCGAGAGCAATTGCAACGAGAGCAAACCATACGCACAACGTCTATGCTCACACTAGACACTATAGGGAAACGTCTAGCGATAGGAAATTTCCAAGAATTGAAACTTATCATAAAAGCAGATGTAGATGGTAGTAGTGAAGCCCTATCGGACTCACTGCTCAGACTATCAACTGAGGAAATAGAGGTAAAAATAATACAAAAATCTGTAGGGCCAATTACAGATAACGATGTGTTGCTTGCGAAAGCATCAGACGCTATTGTCATTGGTTTTCAGGTGAGGCCTATGCCATCTGCCAAAAAATTAGCAGAAAACGAGGGGGTAGAAATAAAACAATACAGCATTATATACCAAGCAATAGAGGAGATAAAAGCTGCAATGGAAGGAATGCTTGCACCAGATCTGAAAGAGGAAATAACCGGCACCGCGGAAGTGCGTGAAGTATTTAAAATAACTAAAGTAGGAACCGTAGCAGGCTGTATGCAAACTGAAGGTAAAATGTACCGCGACAACAAAGTACGCGTCATACGCGAAGGCGTAGTAATATACACCGGAGAAATTGAAGCATTAAAACGCTTTAAAGACGATGTAAAAGAAATAGGAAAAGGATTTGAATGCGGCATTCAGATAAGAAACTACAATGACCTAGAAGAACTAGACCTAATAGAAGGCTTTAGGGAAGTAGAGGTTGCTCGAAAACTAAAGTAACCATTGATTGCCGCGATCAAAGCGAGCAGCAACCAAAATTTATAAAGGATAGACTATTAGACCTAAAGAGCTCGGGGTGAAGCTTAATTTTGAGTACTCTTCAAATCAACTATTTCTTACATAAAATGCCCGCGAAAAATTGTCGCTAGCTCGCTACGCTCAAAAATCGTCTGGGAGAAAGTGCTAGCGACCTTAAAAACCGCTTTTTTAGTATGCGAGAAACACAATCGTCAATTACTGTGCCTGTATGTGCAAGTTTTACTCTTATTTAAGGTCTATTATTCATATCATCTTGTGTGCATCTGTTTTGGCTAAAACTGCGTGGCCACCGTAAAACGCAAGCCGCTAAAAGCAGGCTCAATTCTACATACACCTCCTGTACACACTACTCCTTCTACCTGCTTAATATATGCTGCAGTAAAAGACGTTGTTTTTACATTGTATTTCGCAAATAAACTGGGGTAGTGCAACACTTGGTTGGGCAGAGATGCATTGACTATACGAACGGGGTTAGTATTTATCATATTACTAGCTGCTATAGAGAACTTGGGCGAATTATTCCACTCCAAAATACCGTGATAAAAGCTACCGAGGTCTTGGTCAGTTATCAGCATCTGAGACTCAAAACGCAAGCTATTTTTACGGTTCAATTTATAGGTTATTTCCCCAAAAGGCGTGATAGTGTGCACATCATCTGCTTTGCCCAGGGGCTTTACCTCGTAAACTTCTTGGTTATACGTTACCATTTGCAACCCTATTTTTCCCTTCCATCGTTGGTTAATTTTGTGTTCTACCTGAGCAAACTGTTCTCTAAATAACTGGTCCCCACTCAAGTCTTTGATATCTGAGTAGTTTAGCATCAAATTGGTGTTTTTATTGAATGAATAAATCACTTCTGCCTGCAGACCTTGCTCTCCGGTAAACTGTGCTGGTGCTTGGTACCGTGCTAGCATTCTATAGCTAGCTTGGCGGGTAAGCGAAGGCTGATAAGACAAAAATCCTTGCAGCAGTGACAATTGAGAATATGGATCTACGTTGAATGCAAAATTATCTATCCTACGGTACTGTGCGTTAACCCCTAGTCCACCCTTTTTGTTTACACCCAATTTTCTTTTAGAGTAACTAGCACCAAGTATAACGAGGCTTCCGTCTCCGTATATTAAAGCGCCTCTGTTGTCTATTATAGGTTCTGCAGTTTTGTAGTTAAACTCCCCGTTAAAACCAAAGTCTTTCACTGAAGCATTAAAATATCCATTCATTAGATACGTATTGTACTTTGGATAAAAAACATCCTCTTTAGTTAAGCCTAAACCCTGTATTTCGGTGACTAATTTTCCATAAGAGTTTTCATCTAAGGTACGGTTTACAGCAGAGGCGCCTAAATTTAGCGTGATGCCATTCTGAAAATAAAAACCTTTTTCCGCATTAATTCCTTTCACTATTTGAGGCGAGGCGTCAAATCGTCTATCAAGACCTCCTTTTTGTTTACCGGTAAAAGCCTTTATCACAAAATCTTCTGAAATATCATATTTTAAGCGCACACCTTCTATGGCGTAGTCTATACCAATTAGCCTATTCTCAAATGCTCTAAAAATTGCACCCGAGCCAAATTGATCATAAAAAGAACCGGCAGTTATCTCTAAGTCTCCTACACTCTTTTTTATCTGCCAAAAGCCAAGACCTTGACCAGAGTAGGCATCGCCAGGATTGAGTAAGTTACTATTGTTAAACAAATCATACCTAGCGGCAAAATGCCAACCTTTAACATCATAATTTAGGTACAGCCAAGACTCTGAACTACTGATTTGTTTGCCGTATTGGGGAGACGCACCCTGAACTGCCCCTATGAGTGAATCTCTTAAAAACACATTGAAATTGGATTGCAAATTACCACTAAAAACTCCCTTGTCTTGAGCGACAGAACCGGTGCTTATCAATACAATACAGGTTATAAGTGTATAGAATCTTTTCATTACTAAGGTGTAAAAATAAATAAATATTAAAATACACACTATTTTACTTTTTTTTGAAGTGTGAAAGTCAACCAACTCATTTCGGAAATAAAGGAAAAGAAAAGCTTTTTGTGCGTAGGATTAGATACAGATATCTCTAAACTTCCTGATGGCATTTCCAAAAATACACAAGGTATTCTTGATTTTAACAAGGCTATAATAGAGGCAACAAAAGACTATGCTGTATCTTATAAGCTGAACACCGCTTTTTACGAACAACTAGGCAGCGAAGGTTGGAAAACACTAGAAAAAACCCGCGAACTGATACCCAATAATATACTGAGTATAGCAGATGCCAAACGCGGAGATATAGGAAATACCAGCAGCATGTACGCCCGAGCATTTTTTGAAACGATGAACTTTGATGCTGTAACAGTAGCACCTTACATGGGGCTAGACAGTGTTGAGCCATTTCTTAAATTTGATCAAAAAATAACGATAGTACTCGGACTCACTTCGAATAAAGGAAGCATTGATTTTCAGACCAATCCACTATATGACCCACCACTTTACAAAACAGTGTTAAAACAAGTAAGCTCCTGGGGGCCTATGGAGAATCTGATGTTTGTAGTAGGGGCAACCAAAGCGGCAGCTCTAAAAGAAATACGCCAAATAGTACCCAATCATTTTTTACTAATACCCGGAGTAGGTGCGCAAGGGGGAAGTGCAGTAGAGGTTTGCCAAAACGGTAAAAACCAGAATGGAGGGCTGCTCATAAATTCTTCTCGGAGTATCATATACGCCTCAAACGGAAAAGATTTTGCAGAGGCAGCAAGACAAAAAGCAAAAGAACTAGCCAAAGAAACCGAACCCTACACACTCCATTTATGAGTTTTGGGTACAATGAAGATTTACTTCAGTTTATATGGGAATACCAATTGTACGATGCTTCAACTCTCATCACCACAGACGGCACAATAGTTCGTATTATAAAACAGGGTTTTTTGAATAGAAGTAATGGCCCAGATTTTAAACAAGGGCAGGTAGGAATAGGAAACACTATACATCATGGAGCTATAGAAATACATGTAGACAGTAAAGAATGGGAACAGCACAGCCACCAAACTGACCCTGCCTACAATGCCGTAATACTGCATGTATGCTACTCAATAAGCAAAGATGCCTACAGAGAAGACGGCACAAAAATACCGAGTATAGCCATAGGGCAATTTATACAAAAAAATGCGTTGTATAAATATAAGCAGCTGATGGACAAAAAAGCCTTTGTGCCGTGCGAAGGACAGATTAGCAACGTAAGCAACTTTGAAATAACCCAATGGATAGACCGAATGATTGTTGAACGTTTAGAACTTAGGTGCGCCCTTTTTGACGCCTATCTGGCATCGTCCAAAGGCAACTGGAACCATGCATTTTTTACCGCCATAGTGCGCAGTTTTGGAATGCCTGAAAATACTGAGGCTTTTGAAGAAATTGCTTTAACACTATCCTACGATCTTATACAAAAGCACCACACTTCTATATTTCAACTCGAAGCTCTTTTTTTGGGTGTGGCGGGTGTATTAGAAAATGAAAAGGAAGATACCTACTACAAGGGCTTACAAAATGAATGGCGCTTTTTGCAGAGTAAATACACTCTTTTTCCTATTAGCGCCAAACTAAAAACCGGCAGAATGAGACCTTTAAACTTACCTACAATAAAACTTGCGCAGCTAGCAGCTTTCTTTCACCACGCACCACAGTTTATTGCCCACGTGCTCACACTTCCCACTATTGCCACTGTAAAAGAAATGCTTAATTTTTCTCTTTCTGCCTATTGGGATACACACTATACTTTTGACAAAAATTCAACAAAACGAAGCAAAAATATTTCCACTGGTTTTATTAACCACTTATTTCTTAATGCTATAGTTCCTTTTGTGTTTTTTTATGAAAAAGAAAAATTAGATACAGCCACAGATAAAGCACTTTCTTATCTAGCTAACATTCCATCAGAAAAAAATAACGTTATAAGCCAATGGCAATCTAATGGGATAATTAGTAAAAATGCGCTAACTTCGCAAGCATTGATACACTTGTACAAAACATACTGTGGACCACAGCGCTGTTTAGAATGTAATATTGGCAAAAAAATACTTTTACGTTAGCTATGGAAAAAATTAGAAAAAACATAGAGAATTATGCGTTCGGAGTATGTTCTTATCTAGGAGAGTACTTTGGCATTCGCTCTAGCACTATTCGCTTGTATTTTATTTATATTTCCTTTTTTACATTTGGTAGTCCTGTTATCATATATTTCATTTTAGCTTTTTGGCTCAACATAAAGCACTATTGGATGCGAACGAGCCATTCCGTTTGGGATCTATAGCATTGTCTACTTTTGTGTACTTTCGGTAGTGCACTGCTTGGTAAGCGTTAATAAACGTTAACCTACCCCGCACTACTTTTGTTGCATGCAAAATCAGATGGACTTATTTAGAACTACTAAAAGCTTTCAGCAAAATCACAAAACTACAGAACTCAAATGCACCAACTGTGAAAGAGGTTTCTTGGCAAACCGAAAAACGGCTAAATTTTGTAGCAGCTCCTGCCGCTCACAATTTTGGATGACCAAGAACAATAAAAAAGTAATCACACTAGCTGTGCCAATAGATATAGACGAAGCATACCTTGAAAAAATAAAACATATGCTTGAAAACTATATACCCAGCGGACATACTATAGAGGCAAAACCGTCACGATCAAATCACGATGAAGTATTTGAAACCGAAAAAGATCTTCGTCTATTTATGTCTACAAATGGTATAACTGACTACAAAATTCCAAAGCACAACACAGGGATATATTATGATGAAGGGCTGACTATTACCAAAACCAATGAAGGTTTTCAGGTGAGAATTTCAGCCTAGTCTGTCGTTTTTCTAGCTAAGATATATAGGGTGTATTTGCACAGCCTAGGTTCAGTATCTATTATTCAAAAACTAGGTCTACATCGTCACTGAGAGGATGCGCTTGACAGGTAAGAATAAAACCTTCATTTACTTCGGCATCACTAAGTCCCTCGCGCTCTTCCATTTTAGCTTTCCCGCTGCGCAAACGAGCTCTACAAGTGGTACAAACCCCTACACAGCAACTATATGGCGGATCTAGCCCAGCATCTTGTGCAGCCACTAAAATAGTTTCTTCGGATTTAACCAAAATTTCCTTTCGCTCGCCAAAAACCTCTACCCATATTTTTCGATCTATCACCTCGTCACTATAATTAAGCGATTCGCTAGATGAGCTGTTTGGTTCTTCAGATTTGTCGTTTTTGGGCACAGCAGTAAAGTATTCGGTATGTATGTTTTCATCCCTTATGCCTATATTTTTTAGACCATGCACCACCACATCCATCATTGGGCTTGGACCACACGTATAGTACTGAGCTACAGGATAACTTAAGCCTAGCTCTTCTCTAACTATTTCCGATACTTTTTCGTGGGTAAGATACCCTATGTGCCCAGACCAATCTCCTTTGGGATTATCTAAGCTGTGAATCACCTTCAGGTTATTATTTGCCGCCTCTAAAGCAGCAATTTCTTTCTCAAAAATAATGCTGTCCTCGTCTCTATTGGCATAAATCAGGTAGCACTTACTATTGGGCTCAGCTATAAGGGCTGTTTTTATAATGCTAAATAACGGAGTAATACCGCTACCACCGCCAAATAGCACATAATTATTTTGTGCTGTTGGATTTGTTTCTAAAACAAACTTTCCCATTGGAGGCATCACCTCTAAAAGATCTCCTTCCTTTACTCTACTATTGAGATAGGTACTCATTTTACCACCTTCTACTTCTTTTACTGCTATGGTGATATGCTCATCAGAAATAGGACTACTACACATAGAGTAGCTCCTACGCACTTCTTGCCCATCTAATATACTACTAAAAGTAAGGTACTGACCTGCTTTGTACTGATACTGCGAGGCCATAAGTGCTGGCACGTCAAAGGTGATACTCACGGCATCTTTAGTTTCTCTTTTTACCTTAGAAACGGATAGGGTGTAAAATCCTGCTGGCATTTTATTATTTTATTAATTGTTCTAAAATTTCTACTGCATTTGTGGCAGCTCCTTTCCTCAAATTATCTGCTACTATCCACATATTGAGTGTGTTGGCTTGGGACTCATCTCTCCGCAGTCTGCCCACCATTACTGTATCTTTTCCCATTGCATTTATGGGCATAGGGTATATATTATTTTGTACATCATCTACTACAGTAATGCCATCGGTATTGTTCAATAAATTTATAATAGTGTCCATATCAAATTCTTTTTCAAAGGCTACATTCACGGACTCTGAATGCCCACCTACAACTGGCACTCTTACTGCGGTTGCTGTTATAGGTAAGTCTGGTACACCCAATATTTTTCTAGTTTCGTGCACCAATTTCATCTCTTCTTTGGTGTACCCGTTTTCCAAGAAAACATCACAATGAGGTATACAATTTTTATCTATTTGATAGGCATATACCATACTATCGGAGTGTCCATTAATTCGTTCATCTTCCATTTGTTCTACAGCTGCTTTTCCTGTTCCTGTTACACTTTGGTAGGTAGATATAACCAATCTTTTGAGTGTGTATAACTGGTGCAAAGGAGCTAGAGCCATGACCAGCTGTATAGTGCTACAATTAGGATTAGCTATAATTTTGTTTTCAGATTCAATACTTGATTGGTTTATTTGAGGAACTACAAGCGGACAATTATTATCCATTCGCCAGGCAGATGAGTTATCTATCACGGTTATTCCTTGCTTGGCAAATTTAGGTGCCCACTCTGTGCTCAGGGCACCACCAGCTGAAAATAGGGCATAATCTATATCTTTATTTAGCACATCTTCTAGCACACATACATCATAAAGTACGCCGTTATAAGAAACTTGGGAACCTAGAGATGCTCTACTAGCTACTGGGTACAGATTATCTATTTTTATCCCTTTCTCCTCTAAAACCTGCAACATAGTGCGGCCTACCATGCCAGTAGCTCCTACAATAGCTAAATTCATGCTGATATTTCTTCTTTTGTTAAATTTAATGATCTGCCTGAGTGTTGAGCTTGTGCTCTGAGTGACTCTATCATCTCTCCCATTGTATTCAAATACATACTCTGAAAACCATCTGAAAGAGCTTCTTCTGGCTCGTTATGCACTTCTATCATTAAGCCATCTGCTCCTGCGGCAATAGCTGCAAGAGACATTGGCGTCACCAAACTGCGTTTTCCTGTACCTTGGCTAGGGTCTGCAATAACTGGCAAATGGCTGAGCTCTTTAACTAGTGGTATAGCAGCTATATCCATCGTATTTCTCACTGATGTATCAAATGTGCGAATGCCTCGTTCACATAAAATAACTTGATTATTTCCTCCCATTAGAATGTATTCTGCAGCTAGCAACCATTCTTGTACAGTACTGCTCATTCCTCTTTTTAGCAATATGGGTTTATCTATTTTACCCAATTCTTTCAAAAATGCATAATTTTTTGCATTTCTAGAGCCAACTTGTAGAATATCTGCATAAGGATACACCTCTTCTATTAGTGTGGTGTCTAGCACTTCTGTTACTATTTTCACTCCATACTTTTGAGAGGCATTCTTAAGCATTTTAAGCCCTTCTTTTTTTAATCCCTGAAAAGCGTACGGAGAAGTTCTTGGCTTATATGCGCCACCACGTATGAACTTCACTCCTAGTTCAGATAAGCCTTTTGCTATAGCATCAAGCTGTTCTTCTGACTCTACAGCACAAGGTCCTGCTATTAGGCAAATGTCTTTTGCACCAATTTTTTCACTCCCTATGTGTACCACAGATTTATGGTTTTGATATTGTTTCCCGACTAACTTTAGGTCTGACATTGTTTTATCCTTAACAGATTGATACTAATTGAGTTTTGTATACCGTACAGAAATTTTCAAGGCCTGTTGCGACACATCTGTATTGAGCACCGCTCTGTGTGGTGTAACAGGCGAATCATTTGGCACTCTTAGGTAAAAGCCTTTGAAATTATCTACACCTCGCAACCGGTAATCGTCTACCAAACGTTGCAAGTATCTATTGAATCTAAAATCGTAACTACCATTGGTATACCTGCCACCATAGTTTAGTGTTTTTCCCTCACTAAAGTCTACCAAATCTTCGAAATTTGCTGTTTTATCCGTTACTGAATCTATGGCATATAGTAATAGTCTGGGAGGTTGTCTATATTTATCATTCACCACAGATCCGTCTTCCAGCACAAAAGATATATGCGCTTCATTAATAACTATTCGCTCTCCTTTTTTGGTTTTAATAAAATCATTCAACTCAGGCAGCTCTATTTTTACCTTGGCTCCGCCCAAACTTTGCACGTAGGTTGTATTATAATGGCCAGTACCTGATAGTTGTGAAGCAAGTGCTGCGCTAGGGGTATTTTCAAAATAACAAACACTCTTAGATTCTCTTGAACCCAAGTTTAAAGAAACCTCTGAACTGCCGAAATATACCACAACTCTAGAAGCTGACAATCTACTCTCAAACCCAAAAATAAGACCATCGCCAGATAATATTTCTCTAGGCACTAGCACTATACCCTTAAGCACTGTTTTTAGTTGTTCATTATTTAAGTTTGTAAGCTTAAGAATATCTATACCCAATTGATTGTCAAGCGTAAGCACAATTTCTGGAGTTACCGTTTGCGTATCTCCGTCGGCAATCACTATTTTTTCACTAAAATCAAATCCTCCTGAATATTCGCCAATTTTTTCTCCTAAAACAGGTCTATAGGTTCCCAGCGCAGAATCGGGTATTTCTTCTCCCATTTTATAAATATCAAAGGATAATTCGGCATTAGCGTCACCTATTAATAATCTGTAGGGCTCAGTTCCTATTTCTTCAGCAATATCATATTTTAAGATAAGTTTAGTAGAATCCGAATTTCTAATGCTTGAATCTATGGATATTTCACTAACACTCGGTTGTATTATAAGGCTTACCTTACTTCCCCCAAGTACAGGATCATTTATCATTCCAAAAAGACCAGAGGAAAGTATATCAGAGCGCACAGAGTCGTCTAATACTGACCTGCAAATGGCTTGTGTAAACGTTACTTTTTCAGCGTCATCCAGGGCGTTATCTTTTAAGAGCGCATATCCTATGTCCGAAGATTCTTTTTTACAAGCACCAAAAGCAAGTAAAAAGAAAAGGGGTAAGAACCCCTTTAGTTTGTTATTTTTTAAAAACTTAATCACCTGTTATATTTATTCATTGCCGGCCAACAGTGAATTATAAAAATTTAAATAATTGTCTGCTAATTTATCGTCAGAATGATTTAGCACTGGTTTAGTAAATGTAGCAATCTTATCTCTCACCTCGTCTGCTATTGCGTTACACTTTACAACGGCATCTGCGTGTGTTACACCGCCCATGTGCATACTCGTACAATTACCATTAGAAAATGGCTCTAACTCATTATCTTCTATATAGTTGAGACTTGCCTTACGCATAAAATCTTCACCTAAATCCTCTTTAAAATCATTTTCGTATACCGAATAAATAACCTTTGCATTAGAAAAAACAGGTTCTTCTTTGTACAAGGTTTTGAGGTACAAAGGAATAAGACTAGTCATCCATCCTTGACAGTGAATAATATCTGGATACCATCCCAATTTTTTTACCGTTTCTAAAGCTCCTTTGCAAAAAAAGATGGTGCGTTCATCGTTATCGGTAAAAAATTCCTCATTTTCGTCATTGTACACAAACTTTCGGTGAAAGAAATCCTCATTATCTAAAAAATACACTTGCATTTTGGTGTTAGGAATAGAGGCCACCTTAATAGTGAGAGGATTATCATTATCGTCTATAGTAATATTCATTCCTGATAGACGCACAACCTCGTGAAGACGGTTTCTTCGTTCGTTTATAACGCCAAACCGCGGAACTAAGATTCTAACTTCGTTGTCTTTTTCTTGGATTTTTTGTGGTAGGTAGCGCGCTATTTCAGCAAGCGAAGTGTCTCCATCCAAGAATGGTCTCATCTCTGATGAGATAAAAAGTATTTTTTTTCTTTCTTGTGTATTACTCATAGAACGTCTTTTATGTTTTACAATTGCAAAGATACTACGCATAATACCGACAATTATCATGCCGAGCTATTGTATTTTTAGTATTTTTTTTGTACATATATGCTTTTAATCCGATCCACTGCGATGCTCAAACAGCATCTGAACGCTTTACGCAAGGCAAATCCGAATGTCACCATTGGTTTTGTGCCAACTATGGGAGCCCTACACGAAGGGCATGGTTCTCTAATAGAATGTAGCATAAAAGAACAAAACATAACTATTTGCAGCATTTTTGTCAATCCTACTCAATTTGGTGATATAGCAGACTTGGCTAACTATCCCAAGCCCATAGCTCAAGATATTGCATTGCTAATTGGCTTGTCTTGTGACATTCTCTTTTTGCCAGATTATGAACAAGTTTACCCCCCAGATTACCTACAAATAGAGTTTAATCTGTCCGGCCTAGACCATAAAATAGAAGGCGCGAGCAGACCAGGTCACTTTCAAGGAGTGTGCAATGTTCTAAGCCGTTTTTTTGAGATTATTGAGCCCAATGTGTCTTATTTTGGTCAAAAAGATTTTCAACAGACAGTGGTTGTAAAAAAACTTATAGAACTACAACGCCGGACGATGGGGGTTAAAGTAGTACCTATAAAAAGAGAACCAAACGGTCTAGCAATGAGCTCTAGGAATATACGCCTCAGCACACAAGGTCGCAAAAATGCTGCTTTTATTTTCACGGCTCTCACTACCGCTAAAGATGATTTTTATGCGGGAATGAATTTAGAGAGTGTTTTAGCAAAAGCACAACAATTTATCAATGCACAAAAAGGGGCTAGTGTAGAATATATAGTGGCAGTAGACACTAAAACTCTATCGAAAGTGACAAAAGCAACTAATGAGATAGTCATATTAACTGTAGTGATTTACGAGGATATTCGACTATTGGATAATATTATATTATAGCATTTGTATAATGAAATAAGTATTGTATCTTTGCAGTCAATTATCGCGGGATGGAGCAGTGGTAGCTCGTCGGGCTCATAACCCGAAGGTCACAGGTTCGAGTCCTGTTCCCGCAACCAGAAAAACATACAAGTCTCACTGAAAAGTGGGACTTTTTTTTGCATGTTTTATTTATAAGATTCAACTACCCGAATAAAATAACTCTGCCTTGCTGCAAATTCAACCATAAATTTTAGCGTATGAATAGCAAAGTACTTTAGACTCTAAAATCGCCTTTGCTTGACAAATCATTTTTCAATTGGACATTGTGAGATGCTATATGCTTCACATAGTTTTCTTCTACAAAGTTTTCTGACCTAAACTCAGAATCTCTGTCCTTGCGCTGTTCCTGCCTGTAAATGCTACGGACAAATCTACGTATGTCCTCCGTTCCACGGAGTATAAGGCCAGAAACAGGCACATTTGCTCCTGTTTCATCTTTGGCTACCATAGTAAAATAACTTGAGTTACAGTGATGTGTTTTCCCTGTTTGTATGTTTTCTGACTCTACGCGTACACCGACTACCATACTTGTTTTTCCTGTATAGTTTACTGATGCCAGCAGCGTGAGTATTTCTCCTACTTCTACAGGATGCAAAAAATCTACTCTATTGACGGATGCAGTGACACAGTAGTGTCCACTGTGTTTACTAGCACAAGCAAAGGCAACTTGATCCATAAGATTCAAAATATGTCCACCGTGTATTTTGCCGCTAAAATTAGAATGCGACGGTAGCATAAGCTCAGAAAGTGTGATTTGTGATTGCTGTGTGGTTTTAAAATCCATTGCACGAAAATAGTTCGCTTTTTGGCCTAATCGTTTTCCAATTGTGCAAAAAACTCCTCTGCACGTTGTAAGTGTGCTTCCATTTGGGTCCTACTGATTTTTTTAGCTAAATTTACCATCATCCCCATTCGCCTATTCTTACTAAATTCTTCTTTATTAACATAAATAAATCGCCAATACAATGAATTCCAAATTTCGCACCACTCGCCCTTCTTAAAGTCACTCATTTTTAAGACATAGTTGCTACCGCTACAATAAGGCTTGGTAGTCATCAGGCCTCCGTCGGCATATTGGGTCATTCCATATACATTGGGTACCATAACCCAATCATAGGCATCTACATACATTTCCATAAACCATCGGTGTACTTCGTCTGGATCAAATTCACATAGTAACATAAAATTACCCAATATCATAAGCCGCTCTATATGATGAGAGTATCCTGTTTTTAGCAATTTTTTGATTACATCGTCTATAGGTGCTATCCCGGTAGTTCCGTCCCAAAAAGAGCGCGGTATTTTTCGGCTATAGCCAAAATGATTGGTAGTACGTTGGGCTGCACCCTCCAAGGTATAAATTCCTCTTATAAACTCTCTCCAGCCCAATACTTGGCGTATGAAACCCTCTAGACTATTTAAAGGAATGGGTTGTTTTTGGTGTGCCAAAAGCACCGTATTAATGACCTGTCTTGGGCATAGTAGCCCTATGTTTAACATTGGCGTAAGGACAGAATGCCATAACCAGTGCTCTTCCTGCAACATAGCATCTTCATAATCACCAAAATTAGTAAGGCGCTCATTTACAAATCGCTCAAGATGTTTTTCTGCAGCTTGATGAGTAATAGGATAGAAAAAGGTGTCTAGCGTGCCATAGTTTTCTGCAAAATTTTCTTCAACATACTTTTTAGCTTCTATTACATACGATGAATTTTCAGGGATTGCTATTTTTGGAATTATGGTACCTTTGGGTACTTTTTTTCGATTATCTGCATCAAAACTCCATTTTCCTCCAAGAGGTTTTCCGTCATTTTCTAGAAGGATACCATACTTTTTGCGAGATGCTGCATAAAAATTTGCCATTAAATAGCTTTTCTGTTTACCCAAGGCCTCGCGTACTTCTTCTTCCGTATTTATAAAATTTGGATTAATATAGCGTACAAGTTTAGAGCCGTATCTTTTGCAAAATCTATTTAATCTGCGCTCTAGGAGATAGTCATCGGTATAGTAACAGTGTATTTCATCCTTTCTGTGCTTTTGTATAATATCCTCTAGTTGCCCTTTGTCTCCATATGGCGTGTAGTTCACTACAGTTGCATCAGCTATATAATCAGCATAATATTTCATACTGGCCCTGTGAAGCACCAATTTTTGTTTGTGAAAATTATATTGTTTAAAATATAATTCATCTTCGAAGAGGTAGATCTCATCGCAGGTTTGGGCCATCATTTTATCTTTGAACAGCTGATGAGGAAATAGTAAACCTATTTTAGCCATAAGTCTCGGTAGTTTCTGCTGGGGTCGTAACGATCTGCTTGACCAACAGTGTCAAATTTTCTAAATGGACGTGGGTCGTGACCTACGCCTGCTATATACATCCAATTGCCCCAGTTGCTTGCAGGGTCGTAATCTATTAATTTACTCTCTAAGTAGGCAGCGCCTAGCCGCCAGTCTATGCCAAGGTCATGAATCAAATAACTGGCTACATTTTGCCTTCCCCGGTTACTCATCCAGGCTGTTGTATTGAGCTCACGCATATTTGCATCTACTAGCTCATCACCTGTTTCACCATTTGCCCATTTCCAAAAAATACTATCAGTGGTTCTCCATTTTCCTTGTTTTTCTTGTATACCCCCTTTTTTGAAAAACTTATTTTGATGTACTCTTAAATTCAACTGAAAAAAATCACGCCACAGAAGTTCAAAAATAAGCCAATAGGTTGATTCGTTGGCATTAACATCTTTTTCATACTGGTAAATATAGTATGCAATTGTACGTGCAGAAAGATTTCCCAAGGCAAGCCACGGACTAAATCTGCTGCTATAATCAGTGCCTAACATGCCATTACGTGTCTGTTTATAGTTAGCTATTAGATCAGTATCTTGCAAGTAGTATTTTAAACGACTCAGGCCGTAGTTTTCTCCACCTTTTTGTGCAAAAGTTAGCGCATTCGTTGGCAGATTTGGCAAGGCAACACATTTATTAAACGCTCCGTATTTCTCTATTTTGTTTTTGAAAGCAGTAAAAACCTGCGGAATTTTATGGAGTTCGAAAGGAAGATTAGCATTGTCTACAAGCGTAAACCCGTCAAATGTAAATACTTGTTCATTGTGATGTTGAATCACCTCTAGCTCTTGTTTTTGCTCTTCCATACTATAGATACGTTGGTATGTTAACGTTTTACCGATAAGTAATCCGCTACTTATCAGTTCTTTCACAGAATTAAATTGCCTAAATTCTATACCTAGGAATTTTAGATGGCTAGCTAATTCTAGCAATGAATCATTTAAAAAGGCCTTTCTATTTTCACTGATCCAGGGAAAACCAAGAGCATGGTTTTTATCATATTTATCAGCATGTACGTAAAAAGTTGTGAGACTATCAAATTTATTCATATTTGATATAATCTCATGGTCCGAAACCCGTTGGTCATTTCTAAACCAATGGACTATTTGTCTGTTTTTTATTTCGTTTACAGCGTTCACTACAATACATTACATTATTCCAATTTTTCTCCCATTTTTTTCTCCACGAAAAAACCAACCCGCAAGTGGAACACTCTTTGGTAGGCAAATGACTTTTTTTGTGCATGTATTCCTACATTTAAATTTTAGTAGTATCTCAAATTACTATCCAGTTGAAAGGCTACTCATGCCTCCATCTACGCCTATAATTTGTCCACTCATCCAACGAGATTTTTCACCTACTAAAAAATTGGCCATGTGAGCTATATCAGCTGCCTCACCTATTGATTTTAAAGGATGTCTATTTTCGGCACCTTCTCTTTGCTTTTCATTTCTTAATAGTTTCTCTGCTAGCGGAGTATCAGTTAAGCTGGGAGCTATACAATTGACACGTATAGTTGGTGCAAACTCTGCAGCTAACGAACGAGTAAGACCCTCTACAGCCCCTTTTGCCCCCGCAATACTACTATGAAAAGGCATGCCTTTTTGTACTGCAACAGTACTAAATAGAACAATACTTGCATTTTCTGCCTCTTTCAAATTAGGCAAATAATGCTTGATGGTTTTTATTGCCCCATAGTAATTTACCTCCATATCATGCGCAAAATCCGAAAGTTTTAGGGCTCTAAATGGTTTTAAATTAATACTGCCAGGACAATAGACCAATGCATCTACAGGACCTATGATTTCTGGAAATAAAGGTTCTTCCTGCGTTACATCCAAGCCACCTTGGGTTCTGCTGAGCAATATAGTCTCTACTCCTTGTTCTTTTAATTGTAAACTCAGTGCCGCTCCTATTCCTGTGTTACCACCTATTATGAGTACTTTTTTCATTATAATTAATATAACGTAAAGTGCCTCAGATGGTTTTTGACTTTAGTAAAACAAAGAGTCTCACCAGCCGTTTTAACTTCTATATGTCAGCGTCAAGTGTTAGCATAGTGTGGTTCAAAAGAGACTTAAGACTTCATGACCACACTCCCTTATGCAATGCCATTGCTTGTGGCCAACCTATTATCTTACTGTACATCTTGGACACATCGCTTATAGAAGACCCTCACTACGCACCAAGACACTGGCAATTTGTGCGAGATTGTTTGGTAACAATAGGCAATCATTTAAAAACTCGAGACCAAAAGATAACTGTAGTACAGGGAGAGAGTTTAGCTATTTTTAAGTACCTAAAAGAACAATACCATATAGCGGCGATATACTCTCATCAAGAAACTGGTTTAAATGTAACCTACTCATTAGATAAGTCTATTGGAGAATGGTGCAAAAGCCACAAAATTTCTTGGTACGAGTACCAAAACAATGGTGTACTGCGCGGTAATAAAAAGCAACAAGATTGGGCAAAAAAATGGTATGAATATATGCATTCTCCATTGGCAAACGTCAAAATAGAGCAACTAAATACTATACGTCCGCTCATGCCACAGTTTGATGCCACATATTTCAAATCTTTGGAAACAGACAGGCAAATACAAAGGGGTGGGGAACAGCTAGGGCAAAAATTACTGAATAGTTTTATAGAAAAACGATCCAACCATTATATGGTCCACATCTCAAAACCTGAAGAGAGTAGAATTTCGTGCAGTAGGCTATCTTCACATTTAGCTTGGGGAAGTTTGAGTATAAGGCAGGTATACCAGACGGTATATAATGCAAGCAAAGTGGGCAACAAAAGAAATTTAGCTGCATTTTTGTCTAGGCTACGTTGGCACGACCATTTTATTCAAAAATTTGAACAAGAGGTAGAAATGGAATACTTGCCGCAAAACAAAGCTTACAGCTATATACAGAGACCTCGAAATTCGGAAAATATAGTGCGATGGAAAAACGGAACAACAGGAATTCCACTGATTGATGCATGTATGCGTTGTGTAATGCACACTGGTTATCTAAATTTCAGAATGCGCAGCATGCTAGTTTCATTTTTCACACACGCTATGTTGCAAAATTGGGAAGACGGGGTGCATCATTTAGCACGTCAATTTACTGATTTTGAACCCGGCATACATTATCCACAGTTTCAAATGCAAGCATCAGTTACAGGTATCAACACGATACGTATTTACAACCCAACGAAACAAGGTATGGAGCACGACCCACAAGGCCACTTTATCAGAAAATGGGTACCCGAGTTGGCTGATTTTCCAAACGAATACATACATGAGCCATGGAAAATGAATGAAATGGAACGTACTATGTTTGGTGTGGCTACGGACTACCCTGCACCCATACTAAATGTTACGGAAGCACTGCAAGTTGCTAGGGCTGAACTTTGGGGGACAAAAAAATCTGCTGCCGTTAAAGAAGGAACAAAAGCTGTATTAGAAAAGCATATTGTAGCAAGAAAAAAACACTAGAACATCAGGTCAAATGGATATTCGCTAATTCAAATCTTCAATAATCTGTAAACCCTCATACACATAAGGGTCTTTACTAATACTTTTTATCCAATCATTATTTCGTTTCAGGCGTGCCTCTTCTTGCTCTATACTCTTTAGGTCGATAGGCAAATTAAAAACTTCAAAACCGTCAATTTGTATTTCGTTTAAGGCTTCAAATTTTTGAGTTTCTATTTTTTCTTGTTTTTCTTGAGCTTCGTATGTATCAATATTTAGTGTATATGTATTGTTTTCTCGTTCGCTTTCCCAACGTCGAGCATTTTCTTCTATTAGTTGAAAAGTGCGGTTTTTACTTACCCGTTCTTGACTTTTTTTGTACACCTTACTAGGTATATTGAATTGATTTTGGTCGTAGTTTGCGGGTTGTATTTGATCCCAAGCCATCGGGTAATCGTGTTCTTTTTCGCCGGTTTTTATGTACATATAATTATCGGGAATAAGTATGTCTGATTTTACCCCTTTTAGTTGCGTGGCATCTCCATTTATTCTATAAAATTTTTGAATTGTAAGTTTTATACTACCAAGGTCTGGGATATCCTTACTACGCACAGCTCTATTTAGATCTAAAAATCGTTGCACTGTTCCTTTGCCGTGAGTAGAAGATGAGCCAATTATAACCGCTCTGTTATAATCTTGCATAGCAGCAGCTAGTATCTCAGAGGCTGACGCGCTAAATTCGTTTACCATAATGACTAAGGCACCGTCCCACTCTATACCTGCATAGCGATCTTCGAGAACTTGTGGAGCTCTACCTTTTTCTTTTACTTGTACTATAGGTCCTTGGTCTATAAAAAGGCCACCCATTTTAACCACATCATCAAGTGATCCTCCTCCATTATTTCTGAGATCAAGAAGGATACCCTTCACTCCAGTTTTCTTTAGTTTGTCAACTTCTACTTTTACATCTTTCCAACTGAATCTACCCCGTGGATTATTGAAATCTGCATAAAAACTAGGTAGGTATATATACCCAGCAGATATATTGTCTTTATCCTTAATTATGAGCGACTTGGCATAAGTCTCTTCTAGTACTACTATATCGCGTGTTATCGCTATATCCTTTTGGGTGCCGTCTGGTTTTCTAACTGTAAGTATTACTTTAGTTCCCTTTTTCCCTCGTATTATTTTCACAGCATCATTTATCCTCCAATCTACCACATCTACAGCTTCTCCGCCTTCTTGTTTTACCCTAATTATAAGGTCATTTGTTTGCAACTCACCTTGGAGATATGAAGGACCCCCGGGAATAATATTAGTGATTTTTATGTAGCCGTCTTTTTCTTGCAGCTGGGCTCCTATACCCTCTAAGTGTCCACTCATTTGAATGTCAAAATCTTCTTTCTGAGCTGGCGGGAAGTAATTGGTATGGGGGTCATAAACGGAAGTAATACTATTGACATACACCGAAAGTCTTTCTTGGCGGTCCAATCTATTCAGCCTTTTATAATAATCTCTATGCGTTTTCAATACACTCAGTCTTGCTTTAGCCTCTAACGAATCTAATGGTATTGGTACAAAGGCAGTATCTGAGTTTTCTGTCAATTTATCTTGCGCCACTTTATCTGAATAAAGTCGAGTTAGCACATTATATTTCAAATACTTGCGCCATCTGTCTTTCAGTTCTTCTAGAGTATTTACATAGGCTACATCTTCTCCAAAAGAAACTTCTTCAACCACATTAAAATCAAACGGCTGAGAGAGTATATCTTCAAAATAGCCTTCTGTTAATTTCATTTGTCTATCTAGTATTTCCAAAGATTTTTCAAACAATTCGTATGTTCCATTTATAGTTTCATCGTCTATTTTATTTTCATATTCCCTGAGAGCATCTACATCACTTTGTAGGAGCAGACGCTTACTTGCATCCACATTCTCTAGATACATATTAAACGCTTTTATCGAAAAATTATCGTCTACTTTGGGCGCATCATAGTGAGCTCCTTGCAGGCTAGCATTTATTGCTCTTAGAAGTATATCTTCACCTGTATTTGTTTTTTTTAGATAAAATCCAAAAGCTATAAATAGAAAGGGAGCAACAAGGAAGAATATAGTTTTTAATTTCATGTTTTTAAAAAATTTGGCTCGCTAAGGTTAAGTTATTAGTAGAAGTGTAAAAATAAATAAAATTAGACTAAAGCTCACTAGTATAACGTAATTATATACTTGGTGTTTTAATTACGGCTCAAAAAAAATACCGGTCAAGGAGCTGACTGGCACTTTTTAGTTTAATAAAGTTAATACAAAATCACACTATATAACTTGCATGACTTCATATCACAAAGGATAACTCTATTCTTGTGTTTTGTGCTAAATTATCGAAAGATGATTTAATACATCTCAAAACTTGAGAAAAAGAAAGAAGCTTCACCAGCGGCATTTTCATCGCTATCACTGCCGTGTATTGCATTCGCATCTATACTTTTTGCATATTTTGCACGAATAGTGCCTTCCTCTGCGTCTGCTGGATTTGTAGCGCCAATTAATGTTCTAAAATCAGATACAGCATTTTCTTTTGACAAAACCAAAGCTACTATTGTGCCCGAGGTCATAAAACTAACCAAGTCATTAAAAAAAGGACGATCACGGTGAACACCATAAAAGGCTTCTGCTTTTTCTTTGGACAATCGAAGGTATTTCATAGCTTTAATACTAAATCCTCCTTCTATAATATCATTGATGATTTTTCCGGTGTGGCCATTTGCTACCGCATCTGGCTTTATCATTGTGAATGTAATTTTTGACATTGTTTTTCTTTTGTTTAATCGAGTGCAAAAATAGATATATCTCATTCTTTTTACGAGTTTTGTAACATAATAAAAAAAGCGTGCAAGATACTATAAAACACAGCCTAAGAGAACTCGAAGAGCATTCAGGAAACATAATTATTACCACACATCATAAGCCGGATGGAGATGCCATGGGTTCTAGCCTTGGTCTATATAACTATCTTAAAAACTCGGGAATAGATAGTCAAGTAGTTACACCTACAGATTACTCTGAATTCCTGCATTGGTTACCGGGTAATGAAGCTGTAATAGTGTATGAGGAGCAACCCGAATACTGTGCTCAGCTAATAAAAAACGCATCATACATTTTTTGTTTAGACTTTAATGCACTAGGACGAATAAATCAAATGGGTAAGGATATTGAAGACTGTAAAGCTAAGATTATTATGATAGACCACCATCAAGATCCTCAAAATTTTGACCACGAACGGTTTGTCGAAATTGGTGCGAGTTCTACCTGCGAGCTGGTTTACAATTATATCCAATCACACTTGGACCCCACTGCCATGAACAAAGAAATGGGTGAATGTATTTACACTGGCCTAATAACTGACACAGGATCTTTTCGTTTTGGTAGCACTACGAGCAGCACACTACTCACAGCAGCAAATCTGATGACAATAGGTGTAGTTCCAGACAAAATTTATCGCTCACTTTTTGACCAAAATCGACTTGAACGACTGCAGTTATTAGGATATTTTCTGGCCAATAAAATAGAATTAATAGAAAATGGCACAGTGGCATTGGCCCACCTTACGCTAGATGAACTAGACAGATACAATGTAGTAACAGGTGATACTGAAGGTTTTGTAAACTATGGACTTGGTATCAGAGGAGTAAAAATGAGCGCACTTATTATAGACCGAGGTTACCTAGTAAAAATGAGTTTTAGAAGTACTGATTCCTTTCCTTGCAATGAATTTAGCGGTACTTTTTTTGGCGGTGGAGGTCACCTAAATGCCGCTGGGGGAGCTAGTAAAGACTCACTAGAAGAAACTATCAGCGCATTCAAGACGGCCATTAAAACATTCAAAAAACATTTGCAATGAAAAAACCAGTAATCTTACTCTATACCCTAATGTTTTTAATTGCTTGTGCCGAAAAGCCGATGGAAAAACTGGGAAATGTCACTTTTGAACGTAATGGTAAAGTATGCAAAACCACGAATAAAAATCATTGGTTAATAGACCTTGTCGCAAGAAATGCTAAAGACTCCATATATCTTAATACCGATGCACTAGGACGTAAAATCGAAGTTCACAAACGACAATTAGATAGCAACTCTACCTTGTTTTCATTATTGGAAGAAACATGCAAAAATGACAGCCTTCGTATACACCTCACTGCACAAGAATTTTATAGCTCCATGAATGGTTCTGTGCCAACATACCTAAAAAAAAATGAACAAATAAAGATAAAACTATGGATGCGTGATAAGCTGACAGACATAGAACATATAGCTTATAAAAAAGTATACGAAAACGATGCCATAAGAAGGTATACAGAAAAGATGCGGTGGAATAGCATACGAGATAGCGCAACAGGAATAGTTTACGAACAACTAAAAAAGATAGAAAACTCTCCGAAGGACATAAAAAAAGCAAAAGTAAACTATGTTATAAGATCACTCAATGAAAAGCTAATTGCCAAAAGTGATGAAGATATGCTATTGATATACGATATCGAAGATCAAAATATTTTGGGTGGTATTCGCTTTTTGATAAGCAAACTAGGTGCGGGAGAAAGTGCTAGAGCGGTAGTACCCTCGGAAATGGGTTACGGTGCAGATGGAAACTCTCGTGTCCCAGGTTATATGCCCTTATTAATAGAGGTAGAAATTAAAGAAATCCTTGAATAAAATTAGAAAAATAGCTGCTTCATGGATACGTCTGTGGAAGGTTTTTGACCAAACCAGCAGAACAAAGTATATAAAAATGACAGGAATAAGTATGCTTGTTGCTTTACTAGAGATTAGTGGTATCGGCATTTTATTACACACAATACTATCTTTACTGAAGCCTACATTCATTACATATAATTTTTTCACAAGTTTCCTGTATCAAACTCTTGGCTTAACGGACCAAAAAACATTCATCGTCATTATCACTAGTTTTTTATTTTTAACCTACTTGGTAAAAAATATTATTTTGGTACAGCTAAATAAGCTCCAAGTGAAATGGGCGTATGAGATAACTACTACCATTGCAAACAACCATTACAAACATATTGCAGGCAAAAAATTGCGCTATTTTTATGAGCGAAAATCATCAGATATTGTAAATGAAATAATAGCTGTTTCACTTTCATTTACCGATTCTATATTACTTACTAGTATTATGCTGGTATCTGAGTTGCTCATCATTATTTTAATGTTGTCAGCTGTCTTACTATACAATCCACTTTTATTTGTTTTTAGTTTTGCTTCGATAATCCCAATCGCAGCGTTTCTAATCTATCTAAATAAAAATAAATTAGCCAACCATGGGAAAAAGCTGCACGCTCTTTTTCCCAAAATATATGAAAATGTAACAGAATTAACCTCTGGCATAGCCCAGATAAAACTTTGGAATAGTACTGAATATAAATTTAATGAATATGCGGAAATAAAACAGGAAATCTATGAACTTAATAAAAGTGTCTATATAAAGTCTCACTACGTACCGCCGCGTATTTACGAAGTAATAGCTATATCAGGCATGCTGTGCGTAGTGCTTTACGGAGTGTTAAATGATATAAGTACCAGTACAATCGTCTCTTACTTTTCCATTTACGCAGGGGTATCATTTAGACTTTTACCAAGTATGAATAGAGTTATCTCCACTTCTAACGTTTTGGCTACTAATAACCACATACTAAAATTTTTAGAGGGGATAAATACCCCAAAATCAGAAAAAGAAATTGAACCTCTCCCATTCGACAAATCACTTGCACTGCGTGATATCGGTTTTGGTTATAGCAATAAAACTGATGTATTTGACGCATTAAATTTGACTATATATAAAGGTGAATTTATAGGTTTAATTGGAAAAAGTGGTGCAGGAAAGTCCACCTTAGTTAATGTACTTTGCACACTCCTTGATCTACAGAAAGGCTCTGTTTTATTGGACGGAAAGTGTGTGTCAGAAGACCAAAAACAAGCCTACCAATATTTGTTTTCGTATGTTAAACAAGATATTTTTATGTTAAATGCTAGTGTTTTTAAAAATATAGCTTTTTTAGATGACGAGCCAGATGAGGCCAAAGTAATGAGCTGCCTAGAGAAGGTAAACCTTCTAGATTGGATTAATACGCTACCCTCTGGCATTCAGACATCTGTAGGAGAGTTAGGCAAGCAAATAAGTGGTGGCCAGCGTCAGCGTATTGCAATAGCTAGAGCCCTATACAAAGACACCTCGATCTATATTTTTGATGAGGTAACAAATAATCTAGATTCCCATAGTAAAACACAAACTTTAGCTGCTATTGAAGAATTAAAGAAAGCAGGAAAAACAGCTATTTTCATAACGCACAATACAAAAGAGTTAGATCTATGCAATAGTATCTACACCCTAGAAAATAAAAAGCTTGTTCAAATTAGGTAAATACAATAACGGTAAACTCTTCTTTTAGCGACTGGATTAGCATAGTAAGACAGTATCTTGTGGTTCTATATAGGAACACCCCACTACAGATTATGCAAATAGGCAATGGCGATTGTGTATCTGCTAGCAAGGAGCATTACACAGCGTTAGTGCTTGAAAATATATAATGAACAAAGCGCAACTACTATGCACAGAAAATCATTTTAACTAATTTACCAAACCATGAAGAGCTAGCCACGTTTTACTACTTTCTTATTTTTTTTATTCTGGCTCACATCAACCAAAAAACGATTGGCCAACAATTTTCTCCCTAACAAAACAGGATATCGCATCGCAGAACGATTGCTTAAATTAAACGTAGTCGTAATCTCTCTATCCTTTAAAATTACCTTCAACTTTACTTGGTATCTTGACGTTTCTATACCGTTAGAGCTTCTTACTCGTTTTATTTTGAACTCTTTTGTGCTATTTACAGTACCAGTATATAACGGATGTTTTTCATTTAATAAAACAAAATGAAGCATTATTGTACCATCATTTTCAAGTACTTCTTCTACAAAACAGCAATCTATAGCTGAATTATACGCTCCAGTATCTGTTTTGCTTTCTAACTGCCGAATGCCAGCTATGGGCAATGAAATATATTCGTATATTCCTATCACTTCGTATTTTTTTCTTTTCATATCTCGACTACTTTTTCAACTAACATACCTCAATACAAATGCTACTGTAGTGTGTGGCAGCATAATAGTATGGTAATTTATTTTTAAATAGCTCATAAACTTATTGCATTCAATCACATAGAGCTATCTTCAGTGTATGTACTAAAATCAACATACATTTAGCCACTATGTTTTTCTAGATTCAGCAAAATAGAGCCCTATACTTCTCTTATTTCTACTTTTTTTGCTCACTATTTTTATATACCACTGTACGGTGTGGAAATGGAATCTCAATATTTGCTAACTCAAAGCGTTTTTTCACACTGTAAAATAGTGCTGTTTTGAGATCGAAACCAAGCTGCTGATTGTCACACCATACATAAGCACGCAAAGTAATGGAAGAGTGATCCCAAGATATTACTCTTACATCTACTGCTTCTATACCATCCTTTTTTTGCGTAGCAGTACGATCATCTATAAAATTTGGATGCTGCATAGCTTCTTCTTTTATAATACGCATGGCCAAATCTACGTCGGAGTCATAGCTTATCTGAAACGCGATACGATTTAAAATTCGTGCGTCTTTTATTGTAGAATTATGAATTGTTTCTGTACTAATTAGCGAATTCGGAACAACTATACGTCTATTTTCAAAATCTCTAATTATCGTATGCCGCAAAGTTATATCCTCAACAAATCCCTCGTTTATGGTTCCCACCTTTATAAGATCACCTACTCTAAAAGGTTTGAAAATAACTAGAAAAATGCCCCCTATAATGTTACTAAAAGCTTGCTGTGACGCAAAACCTAGAATAGCAGCGAAAATACCTGCGCCGGCAAATAGTGTTTTGCCTATTTGTTTCAATGGTGGAATGCTGTAAATAATAGCTATAACTCCAATTGTATAAACTAGAAAAGAAAGTGTGTTGTGCAAAAACTTCAGGCCTGTGACTCGAGATTCACTTTCGGTTGGATCGCTGTATGTTTTGTGTATGGACCTTCTTATTAGGGCTTTGCCAGCCTGCACTATAAGATAGGATACTATTACAATTATAGCAATTTGGATACCTTCTTTGTGTGTTATATCTCCTACCATCTGATAAGGGCACTAGCCCACGTAAAACCACTGCCAAATGCTGCTAAGCAAATAAGGTCTCCTTGGCTAACAAGACCTGCTTGTTTAGCTTCAGCAAGGGCTATGGGTATAGAGGCAGCTGTTGTATTCCCGTATTTTTGTATATTATTGAAGACTTGACTATCCGTTAATCCCATTTTCTTTTGTACAAATTGAGAGATGCGAAGATTAGCCTGATGCGGTATCAAAAGATCAATATCCTCGGCATTAAGGTCATTTTTCTTTAAAGCTTCATTAATCACCTCTGGAAAACGAGTAACCGCATGTTTAAAAACAAATGTTCCATTCATATAGGGATATATTGCATCATCATCTTTGCCGGCACCGTCTATAATTTGAGGAACCCATCGCCTTGTACTCGGTCCTATAAGTGTAAGTTCTTCGGCATGCTCCCCTTGTGCGTGCAGGTGGGTAGACAAAATACCTCTTTCTTTGCTCGGGCTTTTAGAAACAATAGCCGCACCTGCGCCATCTCCAAATATGACCGAAACACCTCGGCCTTTCGTAGTTTTGTCAAGCCCCCCACTATGGTATTCAGAACCTACTACAAGTATGTTTTGGTACATCCCTGTTTTTATATATTGATCTGCGATTGAAAGCGCATACACAAATCCACTACACTGGTTTCGAACATCAAGAGCACCAATAGTATCTAATCCAAGTTCTTTTTGTAAAGTAACACCAGGACCTGGAAAATAATAATCTGGGCTTAATGTGGCGAATATTATAAAGTCAATTGCTGATTTTTCAATGTCTGCGTCTTGTATAGCGTTTTTTGACGCTTCCAATGCCATAGAAGACGTACTTTCATCATTATTTATCCATCTGCGCTCTTTTATTCCTGTACGTTCGGTAATCCATTCATCGCTGGTATCCATTATTTTAGAGAGATCCTCGTTGGTCACAACATTTTTTGGAACATAATACCCAATGCCTTTGATTATTGCACTATTCATAGGTGCAATTTAACACCAAAACTGCATTTGCGAAAAAAAAATAATCTGGAACTGCTTTACATCGTTGGATGTATACATGAGTAGGCTTTAGAGCAATAACAAATCTGTTTTCACTACTATCTAGAACAAAAAACCACTGTCATTATCTTTTCTCTCAGATTTTTCTATTCATTATTAATCATCTGATTACTTTCGAATGTCAAACGTCTCCATAAACTTTGTTGTGAAATTACCTGCTCTAAAATCCGGGTCTTTCATAAGTTTAAGATGAAGAGGTATAGTTGTTTTTATTCCCTCTATTGTAAATTCAGATAAAGCACGTTCCATTTTCAATATACACTCCTCTCTGGTTTGAGCAGATACGATAAGCTTAGCTATCATAGAGTCATAATGAGGAGGTATTGTATAACCTGCGTATATGTGGGAATCTATCCGTACACCATGGCCACCAGGTTTATGCAATACTGTGATTTTTCCGGGACTAGGTCTGTAATCATTAAACGGGTCTTCTGCATTTATTCTGCACTCTATAGAGTGTTTCTGCGGCAGGTGGTTTTGCCCGCTAATGGGGTGCCCTGCTGCTATTTTTATTTGCTCTTTTATCAGGTCAAAATTTATAACCTCTTCAGTAACAGGGTGCTCTACTTGTATACGCACATTCATTTCCATGAAATAGAATTGCTTGTGTTTATCTACTAGAAACTCCACCGTTCCGACGCCCTCATAACGTATAGCCTCACCGGCTTTTATGGCGGCTTCTCCCATTCTATTTCTCAAATCATCATCTGCAAAAGGAGAAGGAGCTTCTTCAATTAGTTTTTGATGACGACGCTGTATACTACAGTCACGCTCAGATAAGTGACATACTTTGCCATACTGGTCTCCGGCTATTTGTATTTCAATATGTCGCGGTTCTTCAACAAATTTTTCCAAGTACATGGCATCATTTCCAAAAGCAGCTTTTGATTCTGTGCGTGCACTATTCCAATGATCTTCAAAATCTTCTTCCTTCCAAATCAATCGCATTCCTCGTCCACCTCCTCCAGCAGTTGCTTTAAGCATAATAGGATATCCAACTTCTTGCGCCACAGCTTTTGCATGTTTCAAATCTTTTAACAAGCCTTCAGAACCAGGAACACAAGGCACACCAGCTGCTATCATAGTAGCTTTTGCGTTAGATTTATCACCCATTCCTTCTATCATTTCTGGGCTTGCACCTATGAATTTTATGCCATGATCACGACACATTTCTGAAAATTGTGCATTTTCTGACAAAAAACCGTAACCGGGATGAATAGCATCTGCATTTGTAATTTCTGCTGCAGCTATAATATTTGGCATACTTAGATACGATTTAGAACTTGGGGAGGGCCTATACAGACAGCCTCGTCTGCGAATTTAACATGAAGGGAGTCTGCGTCGGCGGTAGAATAGACAGCTACTGTAGATATTCCCATTTCCTTGCACGTACGTATTATACGCAAAGCAATTTCGCCTCTATTTGCGATTAATATTTTTTTAAACATACCGGACTAATTAGCTTGGTTCGATTAAGAAAAGTGGTTGGTCATATTCTACTGGATTAGAGTCATCTACCAATACTTTCACGATTTTACCACTGACTTCAGCCTCTATTTCATTAAAAAGCTTCATAGCTTCAATAATACAAATAACCTGCCCTTTTTCTATAATATCACCTACCTCAACAAAAGACGGCTTGTCTGGGGATGCTTTTCTATAAAAAGTACCGATCATAGGTGATTTAATCTCTACAGTACTAGCAGAAGTACCATTGTTTATCGATTTTTCAATCGTACTATCTGTCTCAGAAGAACTTGATGTTTCTGGCACTTGAACGGAGGCTTGTGGAAGCACTTGAATAGGAGGACTTTGTGCTTGCAAAACAGTTGTTTGATTTTTGCGTATTTTGATTTTAAAGTCTTTTTGCTCAATAGAAACTTCATCTACTTTAGAAGATGAAATGAATTTGATGAGTGTTTGAATTTCTTTTAAGTCCATTTGTGATATATATATTTCAGTTAACGAAAGTAGTAAAATTTGTTACATTATAAGGAATCGTAGGCCCACTTCAAATAAATAGAACCCCACGTAAATCCTCCTCCAAAAGCCGCTAAAACAATGTTATCGCCTTTTTTAAATTTTTTTTCAAAATCAGAAAACAATAGCGGAATAGTTCCTGCTGTTGTGTTACCATAATGCGCTATATTTATAAGTACTTTGTGGTCAGCTAGCTCCATCCTACGTGCTGTGGCATCTATTATTCTGAGGTTAGCTTGATGCGCACAGAGATAGTCTACGTCATCGCCCGTTAGATTATTTCGATCCATAATAGCTCTACTTACTTCAGCCATGTTAGTTACTGCAAATTTAAAAACGGTTTTTCCCTCTTGGTGTACATAGTGCTCTCTGGCGTTTATGGTTTCATGGGTAGGCGGATATAGTGAACCCCCAGCTTTTTGATGCAAGAATTCTTTTCCAGAGCCATCACTTTTTAAAATGCTATCGACAATACCATTTTCATCTATACTCGGCTCCAGCAATACGGCTCCTCCACCATCACCAAAAATAACACAGGTATTTCTATCCTGATAATTTGTAATAGCTGACATTTTATCTGCACCACACACAATTACTTTTTTGTGTTTTCCAGACTCTATAAATTTAGATCCTGTTTCTAGAGCAAACAAAAAGCCAGAGCAAGCAGCACTTATATCAAAGCCCCACGAATTGGTTGCACCAATTTTATCAGAAACGACGTTAGCAGTGGCAGGAAAAACGTGGTCAGGTGTCACCGTAGCAACAATTATAAGATCTATTTCCTCTGCAGATATTTTTCTTTTTGCAAGAATTTGAGATACTGCTTCTGCACAAATATCACTAGTGGCAGAACCATCTGGCATCATTCTTCGCTCCTTAATTCCTGTTCTGCTTTGTATCCACTCGTCAGAAGTATCTACTAATTTTTCCAGGTCTTTATTCGTGACGATTTTTTCAGGCACATAACCACCAACGGCTGTAATTGCTGCTCTCATTTAAATATTTTCAGTTTTGGACTGCGTTACGTTGTTTGTTGTTTCAGAAAAAGATTGTTCAATTTTAGCAATTAAATTTGAATTGACCACATTTTGGGCCAATTTTATCATATTACAAAATGTTTTTGCTTTTGTAATTCCATGACCTACAATAACTGGTTTCTTTACCCCTAAAATAGGTGTGCCTCCGTAGTGCTCAAAATTAAAATTGGTAAGAAAATCATCTTCTACTCCTCTTTTTAGTAAATTGTAAAAAAATCCTTCACATGTCTTCACAACGACATTTCCTGTAAAACCGTCGCACACTGCAACATCGACAACGTCGCTAAATAAATGTCGTCCCTCTACATTGCCTATAAAATTTATACCAGACTGACTTTCAAGCATAGGGAATGCCCCTTTAGTGAGAATATTTCCTTTTTCTTCTTCTTCTCCTATATTGAGAAGGCCAACACGTGGATTTTTTATACCGTATACTGCTTTGGCATACTCGCTACCAAGAACAGCAAATTTTGCTAGTGTTTCGGGTTTTACGTCACTATTGGCTCCTACGTCTAGCAACACTCCAGTCACTCCACTTTGCTGTGGCAGCACAGATGAAAGTGCTGGTCGCTCTATTCCTGTAATGGTCTTAACTTGATAGAGGGCAGATACCATCATAGCACCTGTATTTCCTGCTCCCAAAAAAGCATCAACCATGTTTTCGGCAAGATAGCGCATACCTACGTTGATACTAGCTTCTTTTTTGGAAGCTACAGCTTTAGTCGCATGTTCACCCATTGTGATACTTTCGCCTGTATATACAACAGTTATTTTGGGGTGATCCAAGTCTGCTGCATAGTTTTTTAGAGCACTCTGCTCCCCAAACACAAAAAAATGTGAATCACAATCTGAAGTGTTAGCTTCCGAAAGTACGGCTTCTACACATTCTTTGGGAGCAAAATCACCCCCCATGGCATCTATGCCAATTCTCATACGAAATGTTAGTCTGCGTTATTAGGTTCTATAACTTGAACTCCCCTGTACATGCCAGTTTCAAGATTTAGTCTGTGATACAAGTGTACATCACCTGTAGACGGATCTCTATGGAGTTGTCTGTTACCTAATTTGTAATGAGTTCTTCTTTTGTCTCTTCTTGTCTTGGAGATCTTACGTTTAGGATGTGCCATTATTTATTTTATTAATTTTTTAAGTTCTGCCCAACGTTCGTCTATCACCTCTTCTGATGCAGACTGCAGTTGTGCTATTTCACATATTTTATTTGTTATAGAGTTTTCGCATATCAGCCTTGTAGGCATACTCAAACATATTTGCTCGTATATTGAGTCGTATGTTGAATATACCTGATGATTGGCACTGAGATAATTTTCTTGTTGCAAAAGCTCCTCATCATTGGTTAGTTTCAATACATCATTGTTATTTGTTTTAACTGCTATACTTATGTCGTTCAAGCAGCGTTCGCATTGTGAGTAAACGTGTCCTAACATATCATAAACAAGCGTCAATGTGTTGTCACTTTTTTCGCAAGAAATCTCAATAGCTATATCACAGCGGTTGTGTAGGCTATTCTCCTTTAAGGTAAAGAACGTATCATTTATTTCAAAACGGACTACATCTTTTTCGTTCTTGAATTTAATAAAATCAATATCGAAATGGTTTAGCTTCATCTTAAAAAGTCCGCAAAGGTAAAATTTTTAGTTATAAACCAATTATTAAGATTCACTTATCTTAAGTCTGGTATCCCAATACTAAATTTTTCTCGTTTATGGTCTCTGAAATCAAGTGGAGAAACAGAATCATCATAATAGGCTATTCTATTTCTATGTATTTTATTTATCAGGTAAAGCGCATTTATAAATGATGACGTATCAGCTATTCCTTTACCAGCAATATCATAGGCTGTGCCATGGTCAGGAGAAGTCCGCACAATGGGTAGTCCTGCTGTATAATTCACCCCATCTGCAAATGCAACTTGCTTGAACGGGATAAGTACTTGATCGTGATACATACCAAGCACACCATCAAAATTTGCAGCATTACTTGACCCAAAAAAACCGTCTGGAGCATATGGTCCTATTGCTAATATGCCTTTATCTTGTGCTTGACGCACGGCTGGAGCTATGAGTTCTGCCTCTTCTTTTCCCATAAGTCCGTTATCTCCTCCGTGAGGATTTATACCCAATACCGCTATCTTGGGTTTTATAATACCAAAATCTGCACGTAGGTTAGCATGAAGTACTTCTATTGCCTCTAATACCACGGCAGTGTTTATCTTTGACGGCACCTCACTAAGTGCCGTGTGACCAGTAACCATAGCAACTCGTAATTTATCATTTAGCAAAAGCATTTGAGCTTTGCTAGAAAATTCATTGGCAAAAAACTCTGTGTGACCATTATATGGCAACCCTGCTTGTGCAGTCGTCTTTTTGTCTATGGGTGCAGTTAAAATATTTTCTACTATTCCTTCTCTAATATCAGAAACTATAAGCTGGAGTGCTTCATAAGCAAGCTTTCCTGCTTGTACACTAGGTTTCCCCGGTGTTATTTCTATTCGCTCATTGCTGCATATGCGCAGGTTTACTTTTCCATGTTTTATGTCTTTTATGTCTTTAACTACATTAAACTCTAAGCCTGGAAGCTCCATCAAGTCTGCATAAAACTTAAATACATAGCTGGTGCCGTACACTATGGGTGTACAATAATTGAAAATTAAATCATTGCTAAGCGTTTTGAGTATCAATTCTGGCCCGACGCCATTAAAATCGCCAACAGTGATTCCTATTTTAGGTTTTTCTATCATTACTTGCAAAGCAACTTATTTTTTTTGGATTCTATGTATATATACTTACTTCTATAAAATCTTTATTCAACCAGTATTCCAAAGTTATAAAAGCTAAGGCTTGAATAAGGCGACAATTTCTTCACTGTTTACGAGAAGAAGTAGCATTATACCATACTGGAAAAACTACTATTCCAGCAAATAAATAGGGCCAATAGCTGAGTAATCGCCATATAAAGGCTGCGGTATTGGTAACCTGAGCATTTATAAAATACTCATTCATAAATCCACTAAATAGCCATTCGGCCATGCCAGCAGCTCCCGGGGTTGCAGGAATCATCAGTGCAGCCCACATTACTAATTGTTTTGCAAAAATTTCTACTACTGCTGTACCATTTCCAAATGCTAAGATGAGACAATTTACTAAAATAAAGCGTGAAACCCACGCTAAAATAGTGCCCATGAAAGCCTTAATCCAATGTGAAAATCGTTGTGTTTTGAATTCATTTGCCGCTGCAATTAAATTGTTTCCCCACGCAAGTACTTGATATCTATAGCGTTTTAAAAAGTGGAACTTTGTAAACAATAACACAAATCTAGCTATGCTTTTTGGTCTAAAAAACAGACCAAATCCTAGGAGTAAAGCCCAGCATAAAAACAAAAAGTATATCGTTATAAAATAATTCCAGATAGAAGTGTCAGATAAATAACCAATACTCTGAGGTATAACGGCAACACGGGAGACCCATAATGCCAAAACAGGAACAGCTAGTACATAAAAGAGTACATCTAGAAAAGAAGTAGCCAAAACAATAGCTGTTCCTTTCCCAGAATCTATTTTTTTTTCACGTGCCAAAAGTAAAAGTGCAGCAGCAGTACCTCCTACTATACCTGGTGATATGGCAGATGAAAACTCCCATAGCACCACTATTTGGACTGCCCGTATCCAAGAAATTTCATAATTAGAAAGCACAATAAGGCGATAGGCATAGCTCATCAAACGGGAGAAAATTGCAAACACTGCAGCAATTAGCCATATGCTGGACTCTGTAGTCCAGTTTATGTTTCGATATGCCTCTGTATCAAAATCTTGCAAAAAAAAATACGCAGCCATAGCAAGTCCTATAATAAAAGGCAGAATCAATTTTCGGCCAGTAAAATAGGATGCTATGTTATGGCCATTTTTCAACTTATTGCTACTACTTTTTGACCCTGTGCGAGCGAATATTTTCTTTTGCCATTTATGCTTATTAGCATTTCAATGGAGCTTATGTTGAGATGATCATATAACCTAATAGCTTGCTCCATAAATTTCTTTTTCTTGATTTCGGCTGTTGTATTTTTTTCAATTCGCACTATGTAGGTATCCACTAAATTTGTAAAAACTGATCCTTCTGGCCATACTTGTGTCCCTCGATTTGTGATAGTAGTCACTTCCATATCCCTATCTAAATTTGCCTGCACTATTTCAGCTATCTTATCCGCTTGCGTTTCAGTTTCTATAAATATATCTATGCCCACAGTCTCTATAACCTCGACGCTTGAAACCATCATTTTATTTTGCTGCAATGGAATAGGTTTCTGATATTTTGCTGGGTTACTATCTGTTATTCTGCTAAAGTCTAGTTCTTGTATTATGGCATCAGAAAACTCATTAGTCCCAACAGATTTTGTGCGATCACTACCAAAATCGCCCGTATAAAATCCTTTATCAATTGTGGTTAATACGGCATTTCGGATAGCCGCTCCGTACTGTTCTAGGCCAATTTGATTGAGCATCAGTACACCACTTAGCAGCAGTGAAGTTGGGTTGGCTAAATTTTGAAATGCAATGTCAGGTGCAGTTCCGTGTACCGCTTCAAAAATTTTGATGTGATCTCCCAAGTTTGCCGATGGAGCAAACCCAAGGCCTCCTACTAATCCAGCACACAAATCTGAAACGATGTCACCTTGCAAATTAGTCAGCACAATACACTCAAAACTTTGTGGGGTGTACACCAATTTCATGCATAGGGCATCCACGATTATATCCTCTACTTTTATCTGTGGATACTCTTTGGCTATTTCATAAAAAGTATCCAAAAACATACCATCTGTAAGTTTCATTATATTAGCTTTATGACCACAAGTAACAGTACTATATCCCTCTTTTATGGCAGTTTCAAAAGCAGACCTAATAACTTGCTGAGATCCTGGTCTAGAAATAATCCTTCTACTAACTGCTACATCTTTGGTCATATAATGCTCTATACCGCCGTATGTATCTTCTACGTTTTCTCTTACTATTGTTAAATTTATAGGAATGCCCGCTTTACTAAAGACAGTGTCTACACCTTTTATAGTTTGGAATTTCCGTATATTAGAATGAGTGTTCCACGTTTTTCTTGCCGTTACATTAATGCTTTTTACGCCACCGCCTTTAGGGGTTTCCATTGGTCCTTTAAACAATATACCCGTAGACTCTACGCTAGATTTTGCTTCCTCTGTCATTCCTGTGGTGTATCCTCTGTCGTAAACACTTTTTCCCATTTCTACAAATTCGTAGTCTAAAGGTACCTTAGCAGCTTTAAAAACTTTAAGTACAGCGTCCATTATTTCTGGGCCAATCCCGTCTCCTTTGGCTACGGATATTTTTATGTTTTCCATTGATTTGTCGGTAAGGGTTCAAAGGTATTCGATTGCCGCAAAATTTTTAACTTTAGGCACACTTTTTGCAATAACTATGCTGTAAATACCAAAAGATAATTGTTAGCATTATATGCACAAAATATTACTTTTGCAAGTCCTAAAAAAGGAAAAAACATTTAAAAGTAGATGAGACAGCTTAAAATTTCAAAACAGTTTACCAACAGGGAAAACAAATCGTTAGATAAATACCTCAACGAGATAAGTAAAGTGTCTATGATTGACGCGCAAGAGGAAGTGATTTTAGCCGGCAGGATACGTGAAGGTGATCAGGCTGCGTTAGAAAAATTAGTAAATGCGAATCTTCGTTTTGTTGTGTCTGTCTCGAAACAATATCAAAATCAGGGTTTAACTTTGGGAGATCTTATTAACGAGGGAAATCTGGGTCTAATAAAAGCTGCAAAAAGATTTGATGAAACTCGTGGTTTTAAATTTATTTCTTACGCAGTTTGGTGGATCAGACAGTCTATATTGCAAGCTCTTGCCGACCAATCTCGTATTGTACGTCTCCCGCTTAATAAAGTCGGAAGTATAGGTAGAATAAGTGCTGCTGCTGCGCGTTTGGAGCAGTTACAGGAGCGAGAACCAACACCCGAAGAAATAGCTAAAGAACTTGAAATATCAGTAACCGAAGTAGAAAATGCTTTCAAAACATCCGGTAGACACCTATCCATAGATGCACCCCTTATTGAGGGTGAAGACAACAGTCTACTTGGTGTTTTAGACAATAATGATGAACCAAATCCTGATCAACCATTAATGGATGAGTCTCTTAGAAAAGAAATAAATCGTGTTATAAGCACCCTCTCAGAAAAAGAGCGAGATGTGCTCAAATATTATTACGGCTTGGATGGTGGGCCAGCTCACACATTAGAAGATATTTCTGACAAAGTAGGACTTACGAGAGAGCGAGTTCGTCAAATCAAAGAAAAAGCTCTACGTAGGCTTCGAAAGTCTAGTAAAAGTAAAATATTAAAATCATACTTAGGTTAACACCTTTTCGTACTTAGTCATACGAAAAAGCTACTTTATAAAAGTAGCTTTTTTTATGCTTTCATATATCGTATAACTGAGGCCATACATCAAGAAATAATACAAGTAATCCTCTGCAGGAATTGTAAAGAAACGAATGCCTAAATTTTCTGCATCGTTATACCATACAATAGGCTCTGGTGTTATATAACCTGTCAAAATACCATTTACGACTGAGAAAGGAATTAAAATGATTCCGTAACTTAAATAAAAAATACCTCTATGAGGGGGCTGCACCCTTAGCATAACAAGCACCAATAAGATGACCATAGAGGAAATAGTAGTGGTATAAATGTTGCCAAATCCAGCAAAGAAATAAACCAATGCGACACCTAAAAAAGTAATCAAAATAGCGTTCTATAGGTGCCAAAATATTTCTAACCTGCAGAACCACAAGCTGGTCATACAAAAACATGAATGCATAGGGTATACATATAAAGAAAAGCCATTCTTCCAGGGGTAAATCTAAGAATGAAGGACCGATTAAATAGTCCTGATTAAAGCCCCAAACACCCAAACGCGTAAAAATAATATCCCATGAAACCACAAAAGTTGACATTACCCCAATAGATATAAATATAGGTTTCCAGCGTGTATAAAAATGGCCTATTTTATTAAAACTAAGTATAAAAGGGAAAAAAATAGTTCCTAGATTTAACCAAAGATATAATGTATCCATTACTTGGCTTCTTTGATATACTTTGGCGGGACTATTAGCATACCGAAGCACTCCCCATCTTCTGCGGTAAGATGCTTGTGGTGGATTTTATGTGCTTTACGTATAGCCTTCAGGTATTTATTATTTGTTCGTGTAAATATTTTAAAACGCTGATGGATAAAAATATCGTGAACTAGAAAGTATGCGACACCATATAGTGAAATTCCTATCCCCACAAAAAATAAGGGAAACAGGTTGTTAACAGCGCTTCCCAGTACATAGCAAGCAGCACTAGGAATTGCAAATATGAGAAAAAAAGCGTCATTTTTTTCCCAAAAACCCTTATTGTGCTGATGATGGTCCTTGTGTAGATACCATAAAAAACCGTGCATCACATATTTGTGAGCAAACCAAGCTACAAATTCCATAGCTAAGAAAGTCCCGAGTGTTATAAAGATATATACTAGAATCATATTTTAGTATTAAATAATATTATAAAAAATAAGCGCCAAGTGCTAGTCTAGCCTTGGAAGTAAAAAGCAATCTAAATTTTGTAGCATTTGGAACTCGAAGTCTTTTAGTAAATAAGTCTTGAAAACTTGCATTTTCTAACTTTTTAAAAAGTTTAAAATAATACCGATATGCTGTGTACACTCCATATCTAGAATTGCTAGGCAATAAATTAATCGCTACTAACGCTTGCTTAAAATCTGCAGCAATATCAGCTTCTATTTCTTTTTTGAGCGCTGGGGTCCACTCATTTGTATTCATAGCAGGAAAATATACTCTACCTAAATTATCTTTATCTGCTTTCAGATCTCGCAAAAAATTGACCTTTTGAAAGGCCGCGCCCAAGCTCATTGCGCCATCTTTCAAACTTTCATAGAGTGAGTTATCTCCATTACAAAAAACCCTAAGACACATAAGTCCTACCACCTGAGCACTACCGAGTATATATTTTTCGAATGTGGCTAAATTGTACTCTTGATCTACTAGGTCCATTTCCATGCTATCAAAAAATGCGTCAATCAGCCACTGGTCAATATTATAATGATTTACGGCGTGTTGAAAACTGTTAAGTATTGGGTTTAAACTTATTCCTTGAGCTATTGCCTCTTCGGTTTGCCTACGAAAATCGGCTATCAATGATTCTTTTTGAAAACCATGAAAAGAGTCTACGATCTCATCTGCCAAACGAACAAAACCGTAAATAGCATACACAGGATTTCTAACGGATTCGTTAAGCATACGTATACCAAGAGAAAAAGATGTGCTATATGCATTGGTGACCAGTTTACTGGTTTTTAGAGATACAGAATCGAATAACGCTTTCATCCTTGTTCTTTTGCTATAAGTTTAGCTACTATTTTTCCCGATATGATACTTGGTGGCACACCTGGTCCGGGGACGGTCAACTGACCTATGTAATACAGATTATCGAGATTTTTGTTTTTACATCTAGGTTTTAGTATTGCTGTTTGTCTTAAAGTGTTTGCTAGACCGTATGCATTTCCTTTAAAACTATTGTAATCATTCACAAAATTAGATTGCGCGTAGCTTTCATACACTTCTATATGAGGTCTAATATCCTGTCCTGTATGTTTCTGCAATCTATCACATATCATTGTGAAATATCGTTCTTTGGTAGGTTCGTCGTCTTTTAATTCTGTGCTTACTGGCACCAAAAAAAATAAATTTTCTTTTCCCTCTGGAGCAACACTTCTATCTGTTTTACTAGGGTTACATACGTAAAACAAAGGGGCTTCTGGCCATTGGTGGGTGTCATATATTTCTGTGGCGTGATTATCAAAACTTTCATCAAAAAAGAGATTGTGATGTTTAATGCCTTCCACATGTTTATTCAAACCAACGTAATACAACAAACTTGAGGGTGCCATTACTCGCTCATCCCAGTATTTTTTATCATAGTTTCTGTACGGGGTATCGAGAAGTTTTTGCTCTGTGTGGTGGTAATCTGCCCCACTGACAACAATATCTGCTGCACAAAAAACCCCATTGACATTTAGACCTTTTACTTTTCTACCGTCTGCCACTATTCCCTCAACATTTGCTTCGGTATGAAAAACAACTCCTAGTTCTTGGGCAAGCGATACCATAGCTTTTACTATTTGGTGCATGCCCCCCATAGGGTACCAAGTACCTAATGCCATATCAGCATAATTCATTAAACTGTAGAGCGCCGGTGTTTTTTGAGGTTTTGCCCCTAAAAATAAGACCGGAAATTCTAACAGTTCGATAAGTTTAGGGTGCTTAAAAAACTGTCGTATATGTTTACTAATAGGTTTGAACAAGTCTAGTGACAATCCTTTTCGAGCAGTATCAATGCTTATAAACTCCATAATACTTAAGGAAGGTTTAGAAACAAAATCACCCATACCCACCTCATATTTCATTTTTGCTTCTTCCAAAAATTGCTCTAGCTTCTTGCCTGAGCCCGTCTCATACGTTTCAAAGTACTTTTTTAACTCATTTAAATCTGCCGGAATATCGTCTGGAGCATCAGGCCAAAAGACTCTATAGCTCGGATTTATACGTTTTAAATCATATAAATCTGAGACTTTCTTACCAAAGTCTGCAAAAAAACTTTCAAACACGTCAGGCATCCAGTACCAGCTAGGTCCCATGTCAAAAAGAAAACCATCAATTTCCATAGTACGTGCTCTTCCTCCTAGCTGAATATTTTTTTCATACACGTTTACCTTGTGACCTTGCTGAGCCAGGTAACATGCGTTGGAAAGGGAAGAAAAACCTGAACCTATTATTGAAATATTCAAAACACTAAGTCTAAAAAGGGTGTAAATTTAAACATTATTTAAGAAATAATGTTTTTCAAATCTTCTATTTCGTGTAAAAAAGAAAGACCAGAATGACTCAATAAACCGGATGTTTCTGAAGGTAATCCTTGCAATAAAATATGTTGTTCAGAACACGTTAGCTTCATGTCTGCTATGTAGGTTTGAAGCATTGCTAAAGGTCTTTGTATTGTAAATGCGCACAACAAATGTGTAGCCTCTGAGTTTTTGCAGCACTTACCTACATCTACGAGTGGCACATTCGGACCCAAATAAATGCACTCATGTCCACTTTTTTTAATGAGATAGTATGCATACAAAAGTCCAATCTCGTGGTCTTCGTTATTGGGTAAATATAGCACAAAACGTGCTGCACTTTTAGTAACTGGTAAGTTATCTATCGCCGAAAAAAGTTTTTGACGTATCATTTGGCTTGCAAAATGCTCTTGAGCAGGATTTAACTTACTTACTGTCCACATTAAGCCAATACGTACAAGCAAAGGATAAATAATCTCCTCCATAGTCTGCTCTACGTCATTTTCTTTGATATATTCTCTAAAGATTGTTTCAAATGAAACTACGTTGCACTGCAGTGTGGCTACAATCAATTCATTTATTACTATTTTTTTAGCCGCATCTATATTTTCTCGTTGTAATTGTTCTATTTCTTCGTTTAGTTCGGTTGTGCTTAGTGCTATGACCTTACTAATTTTCATGCCGTGTTCTAGTACCGAGGCAATATTTAGTAACTTTTTTAAATCGTCGTTGCTGTACAAGCGGATGTTCGTATCAGTTCTATTTGGATCAAAAATATTATGCCTCTTCTCCCACATACGAATGGTATGGGCTTTTATACCACTTAAATTTTCTAAATCTTTTATACTTAGGCTACTGTACATATTTTTTTAAGGAAAGAGGCGTATTAGTGACTTTAGCTTTACGTGCTGGCTGATAATTATCTAGTATTAAGTTATTTGAGCTCACATTGAGTAATTAAAAATCAACTACTCTACAACACAAACATCTCTTAACCCTTTTTGTTTCAAACGCATACTGATATTGTATTTCAACCACACGGTTTGCTTTCGATTTTAAGTGGGAGCTTTTTCAAGAGTATAAATGTAACTTAGACTAATAGTACAGAATTAATTTTATCAGGAAAGGTTTTCTTAGTAACCATAAGCAAACAAGCCGCTACTCTCCATCGTTATTCACTACGCAAAAAAGCAAACAGAAATAATGCTTATGCGCAACTTACCTCAAACTGATACAGGAGCACTTATTCTGGGATGTGGGTTGTAACCTATCACATCAAAATCTTCATACACAAAATCAAAAACAGAGCGTTTCTTTGGGTTTAATTTTACTGTAGGGTAAGGGCGTACTTCTCTACTCAATTGCTCCTCTACTTGCTGAAAATGATTGCTATAAATATGTGCATCGCCAAAGCTATGCACAAATTCTCCTGGCTGCAAGCCAACCTCCTGGGCTATCATAAGGGTAAGTAGTGCATAGCTTGCTATGTTGAAAGGAACGCCCAAAAACAAATCAGCACTACGTTGGTAGAGTTGGCAGCTCAATTTGCCATTGGCCACATAGAATTGGAATAAGCAATGGCAAGGAGTAAGGGCCATGTCATTGAGTTCACCTACATTCCAGGCGTTCACTACAATTCTTCTGCTATCTGGGTTAGTTTTTAGAGTGTCAAGCACATATTGTATTTGATCTATTTTTTCGCCATTGGTGGCTTCCCAAGCTCTCCACTGTTTTCCATATACGGGGCCTAGTTCACCATTTTCATCTGCCCAAGCATCCCAAATTTTTACCTTGTGATCTTTGAGATACTGAATGTTAGTTTCGCCTTTTAAAAACCATAAAAGCTCGTGTACGACTGATTTCCAGTGAACTTTTTTGGAAGTAATTAAAGGAAAGGAGTGGGCTAGGTTAAACCGAAGTTGCCCGCCAAATACACTTGTAGTTCCTGTGCCTGTTCTATCCGTTTTTTGGATTCCATTTTCATACACATGTCTCAGAAAATCTTCGTACTCTCTCATTGGGTTACAAAGCAAGGTTTATTTATGGGAAATAAAATACTGTATTATATTACCGTTCTCAACAATATTTAAACTTGGATGTTTAGTTTTGCGGGGCGTAAAGATAAAAAACATGGCAGTAGCAATAAAATTACCTAGAATGAGCGACACGATGGAAGAGGGTACCATCGTAACTTGGTTTGTGAAAATAGGAGACACCGTAAAGTCAAGCGAAATGATAGCTGATGTGGAAACTGATAAAGCCACAATGGAACTAGAAAATTTTGAAAAAGGAGAGGTACTCTATTTGGCTAAAGAAGGAGAAACCGTACCAGTTGAGACCGTAATTGCTGTTATAGGCAAAAAAGGTGAAGATTTTGAGCACCTGCTGAAAGATTCACCAGCAACTGAAAAGCCTTCGGAAAGTTCGACTGTCGAGACTTCACCTGTAGTGGAAAGTATAACAAATACTCCTTCCACACCAAATGTAGATACATTAACCAATTCTTCGATTAACACTAGTGGTCGCATATTTGCTTCTCCTTTGGCTAAGTCTATTGCCTCAGAGAAAGGAATTGATCTTTCTTTAGTTTCTGGATCGGGAGATAATGGTAGAATAACTAAAAAAGACATAGAAAGCTACGTGCCCTCTGCTACATCTAGCAAAACTGCTATTGGTGTAGAAAGCTATGACGACGTTCCAGTGTCTCAAATGCGAAAAACAATAGCCAAAAGACTATCTGAAAGTAAATTCAGTGCACCGCATTTTTATCTTACCAAAGAAATAAAAATGGATGCCGTACTTGCTGCACGGAAACGCATGAATGAATACACTGAAAACAGAATATCTATAAATGACATCATTATAAAAGCTGCTGCTGTTGCGCTTAAAAGTCATCCCAATGTGAATTCTTCTTGGTTAGGTGATAAAATTCGTAAAAATCACCATGTTCATATTGGTGTGGCTGTTGCCATAGATGACGGTCTGCTAGTCCCCGTAGTCCGCTTTGCCGATAACAAGTCGCTTTCGCAAATTGGTGCTGAAGTAAAGGAATTGGCTACCAAAGCCAAAAACAAGGAGCTAAAACCTCAAGATTGGGAGGGTAATACCTTCACCATATCTAATTTAGGAGCGTTTGGTATAGATGAGTTTACCGCTATTGTAAATCCGCCAGATGCTTGCATCCTTGCTGTAGGTAGTTCCAAAGAAACGATAATCGTAGAAAACGGTGAAATGAAACCTGGTCACGTTATGAAAGTTACATTAAGCTGTGATCATAGAGCAGTAGACGGAGTGACAGGTGCCAATTTCCTCAAAACTTTCGCCGAATTATTAGAAGAGCCAGTAAGACTTTTAGTATAGTACAGTACCGCATAAAATACAAAAAAGCCCAAATCTTGTCAAGATTTGGGCTTTTACTTGAATGTCGGGATGGCGGGATTCGAACCCACGCTCTCTGGTCCCCCAGACCAGCACTTTAACCGGACTAAGCTACATCCCGTTCGCACTACAAAAAAACAAATTAAGCTCAACAATAAATCTATAGTTGAGAATACATTCTGCTTTTTTCTAGTGCAAATAAGCGCATAATTCGGTTTCATTAAAAGAGAAAAATCTGTTTTATTATATCATCCTAAAAATTTGAATTTATAGCTTTAAGGCATGAAATTAAAAGTAATTTATAACATTCCATAAATACCACAACCAATCTCATAGGTTTAGCTATAATGGTAAGAGTTTCTTTGGTAGCAAAGACTGATTGACTGAATGAACTTCTCTAACGGGCAATAGTATTTTAGAATAACTTATTTTATACCACTTCTCTCGTATCATTGCTTCATGCTTGGTAGCATACTCCTCAGTATGTATCACAGCCCAAGGTCTAAATCTTGATGTAAACGATCGTTGTAGGTCTTGGTTGTGCTCCCTTATCCTTCGACCTATATCATTGGTGTACCCCACGTAGCTTTTCTCTGCTGTCAATGAGTATAGTATGTAAACTCGGTAGTCCATAATAAAAAAAGCCTCGCTAACCGCAAGGCTTAGTCTGTGGTGTGGGGCGGCCCGCCGCGGCGGGGACACAAGGATTTTCAGTCCTTTTTCGCCGCGGCGAATACCGCTCTTTTTACTCTTTTTCTCCCAAATATTTTGTTATAATCACTGCTTTTGCCTCTCGCCCCACTCCTGTTTTATACCACTTCTCTCGTATCATTGCTTCATGCTTGGTAGCATACTCCTCAGTATGTATAACAGCCCAAGGTCTAAATCTTGATGTAAACGATCGTTGTAGGTCTTGGTTGTGCTCCCTTATCCTTCGACCTATATCATTGGTGTACCCCACGTAGCTTTTCTCTGCTGTCAATGAGTATAGTATGTAAACTCGGTAGTCCATAATAAAAAAAGCCTCGCTAACCGCAAGGCTTAGTCTGTGGTGTGGGGCGGGATCGAACCGCCGACACAAGGATTTTCAGTCCTTTGCTCTACCAACTGAGCTACCGCACCATTTAGTTATCAATGTTCTACCGCCGTGGCGGAGGCACTAATTTCACTCTAACGAAAGAGAAGTAGAAAAATTTTTTCTATTTCTCTTAATCGGGTGCAAAAATACAATGATTACGTTAAAATGAAAGCAAAAATATTATTCGTATCTAAAATAATTCTAAGAAATCATTTGTTATACCTTTGAAGAATATAAAACTATGCAATATTTAAGTCAACTAATATTCGTGATAGTACTAGTCGTCGCTATCTACTTTTTTATAAATAAAATAAAAACCATACGTAGAAACATCTTTTTTGGAAGGGACCAAGAATTATTTGACAACAAAACTCAACGTTGGAAAAACATGTTGCGTGTTGCTCTTGGACAAAGTAAAATGGTTGTGCGTCCTGTAGCCGGCTTTTTTCATATTGTTATATATGTAGGTTTTGTGCTTATTAACATAGAAGTTTTAGAAATACTTATAGATGGAGTGTTTGGTACACACAGAGTATTATCGTTTTTAGGTCCTATTTATAATTTAGCTATAGGTTTTTTTGAAATACTCGCTGCCTTGGTATTCCTTGCCTGCATTATTTTTCTCACACGAAGATTTATTACACGAATTCCTCGATTTCACTCGGCAGAAATGAAGGGTTGGGCTACAGCAGATGCCACATACATATTGATTATAGAAATGATATTAATGGCAGCATTGCTAAAAATGAATGCAGTTGATCAACTGTTACAAAGCAGAAGTGCTGACCACTATGTTGTTGCAGGTAGTTTTCCAATATCTCAATATCTTACAGTTTTATTTACTGGCTTTGACACATCTATTTTAGTAATCTTCGAGCGTGTATTTTGGTGGTTTCATATCTTAGGTATCTTGTTTTTTCTTAATTATGTACCGTATAGTAAGCACCTTCACATTTTCTTAGCATTTCCCAATACTTGGTACGCAAGACTAAAACCTGCTGGTGAGTTTGATAATATGCCAGAGATAACCAACGAGGTAAACCTCATGTTAGACCCTAGTAAGGCCGACCCCACAATGCCTCCTCCAGAAAAATTTGGGGTAAATGATGTTACTGATTTAAACTGGACAAGTATTCTAGGTGCATACAGCTGCACTGAATGTGGCCGTTGCACGAGCTCTTGCCCTGCAAACATTACCGGAAAAAAACTGAGTCCTAGAAAAATAATGATGGACACACGAGACCGTGCAGAAGAGCTTGGTAAAGCAAAAGACAAAAATGGAAAAGAATTTCATGACGGAAAATCTCTTCATGACTACATTTCACAAGAGGAGTTACTAGCTTGTACCACTTGTAATGCTTGTGTAGAGGCGTGTCCCATTAACATAAATCCTCTAGAAATTATTTACCAGATGAGACAATACCAAACACTAGAAAAATCTGCAATGCCTAATGAATGGGCTTTGATGAATAGTAATATAGAAAACAATCAGGCACCGTGGCAATTTTCTCCATCTGACAGGGCAAACTGGACAAAAGAAATTTAACATATTGCAACTTTTGAAACCCTTGTTACATTTACTGTATGTCATTAACTTCATACCTAATTTTAAATGGTTTTTATATGTCAAAACTCATAATTTTCGAATAAATGATATTGCTATCAGATGACAAAAGCATTAGCGAACAACGCATTTTAGAAAAACAAAATAATGTTGGATAAAAACATCTTGCTCAAAAATCTTTTTGCAACAACGGTTCTATGTTTTTTATCTTTTTCTACATTGGCACAAATGTTTGCATTGGATGGAACCATTCAAAACCTTGACAAAATAACTGTTCCTTTTGCTAGTGTTGCATTGAGTAACAATGCGGATACTTCTACTATACAATTTTCTATATCTAAAGAAGACGGGTCTTTTCGTCTCAAAAATATTAGTCCAGGCGAATATCTTATTGTTGTAGCTTGCATTGGTTACGAAATACTCTATAAATCGGTAATAGTAGAAAGCAGTGATATCTCTTTAGCGCTCACGCTAAACCCGTCTGCCATAAGCATGAGAGAAGTAATGGTGCAAGCCCGAAAAATACCCGTGATTATAAATGGAGATACGGTAGTATACAATAGTAGCAGTTTTAAAACTCAAAGTAATGCTAACATAGAGGATCTTATTAAAAAAATGCCTGGAATACAAGTAGATAAGGATGGTAAGGTCTTTTCAGAAGGGCAACAAATAACTAGGGTTCTAATAAACGGCAAAGAATTTTTCGGTGGAAACGTAGAGGCTGCCACCAAAAATCTAGACGCTTCATTGGTGGATAAGGTAGAGGTAATTGACAAAAAAACAGACGAAGACGAGTTTACGGGTGAAGAGGGTAATCAACGGGAAAAAGTTATTAATCTTGTATTAAAAGAAAACAAAGCGCAGGGCTACTTTGGGACTGTAAGGGCTGGATACGGAAACAAAGACTACTATGATGTTAAAGGAAATATTAACTTTTTTAAAGATGCTACACAACTATCTTTGATTGGCGGATTTAATAACATTAACAATAAAATATATGGATGGGAAGAGATGGGTGCTCTTAATACTTTTGAAATACAGCCATTTAACAACAGCAGTAATAATTGGAATTGGAATGGGGGAGTCAGCTCACACGAGGGCATAGGAGCAAATGTGCACTTAGAACCCGTAAAAGGAATGGCAGCAGATATATCTTATGTAGTAACATCAGAACACAACATACGTTTAAATGATAGGAATAGAGAGGTTTACTTGACAGAAAACACCTTGTTTTCTGATGAGCGAAGCGAAAGTGGCGGAGATAAAAACAATCACCAAATAAACTCTAAAATAGTTTACGAACCAGATACACTCAATAGACTGGTTTTAAGAACTCAATTTGATAAAGAGCTTGGAATAAACATCTCTAAAAGTTTAACTACTAACTTTATAAACCCAGATACAATAATAAATAGTGGTGCACTGCTAAACGAGCGAAGCGATGGCAATCAAAAGTTTATCTCCAAACTACATTGGACTCGAAAATCACAAAATAAAAGCGAAAATCGTTTTATGGGGTCTTTGTACCTAGGCACGTCAAAAACAAATAATAGCCGACAAAATTACTTTGATAGGGCTAACAGTTTGCTTAATTTTCCCACCAATGAAAAACCCAATCTAATTCAAAATCTAACTACCAATGAAAATACTATAGCCATCACCGCTGCTTATCAAATACAACTTTCTAAAAAATGGATGATTCGCCCCGGAATCAATTGGATGTTAAGTGATTATCAACATGATTTTGAATGGCTACCTACAGGTAAAGAAAAGCTACTAAGCAACAGCCCAAAAGGAAGTGTTATGGCACAAAACCTAGAATATTATATTCATATAAGCTACAAGCTAGACTCCTTTACTACACTTTATTTTGTACCAGAAATTAATCAAAGTATAGAGAGCAGAAATTTTACAACAGATGTAGACTCAAGCTATGGGTTTAATCAACACTTTTTTATTCCTTATATGTTTTTACGCAGCAATAAAGCACACAAATATGATTTTTTCTTCAATATACGTGCTAACATTAACAGACCAGAAATAAATCAAATGCTTCCAGTCACTGATAGCACAAATCCTTTCAATACCAACGAGGGAAATATTACTGTACAAAATTTTGTGAATTATAATAACAACTGGCGGTACCAAAGGATGTTTGGCTTAGGTAAAACATTGTTTTTAAATGGCTACAATTCTTTTAGTTACCGCCCAGTCATAAACAAAAACACTGTATCTAAAGAAAACATAGCCACTTCTACGGTTATAAACTTCAAAAACAGAATATACTCCAGTTCCACCCTCGGATTCACTTGGCCTATAAAAGCCATAAAGGCAACTATAGGGGCAGATATAAATTACAATTTTGGCCAATCCTACTTGCTACAGAATGAACAAGAGCTTATAAGCCAAAACCATACTATCGGCTTTGGTCCTACGCTTCAATTCAACGAGTTTGATATGTGGAGTTTTGACGCTGAGTACGCATTGCAATATCAAAACGGACGCATAGGCACTGCAGCTAATAACGCTTTTTTCTCGCACGAGATAGATGCTGAACTTGTTTTTACACCTATAGATAGAATAGAATGGTCTACCTCACTGTATCTTGAAATTTTTGGCGCAAACAATGCTGTAGGTGCTCAAACTATCCCTATTCTTAGCTCTGAGCTCTCTTACTTTATAGATAGAAACCAGCAATGGAGTCTGGGGGTAAGAGCTTATGATATTTTTAACAAAAACCAAAACCTATGGAGATGGTGGAGTAGCAACAGTTTTACCCAAAGTCAAAGCAATGCTATACAGCGCTACGTAATGGCAACTTTAACGTACAAAATAAATAAACCAAAATAAGGTCAAAGAAATTATAAACGATTAAAACACTAAAAGTAGAATTTAACAATGAACGAAAGAATACACGTACCCACAGCAGCAGAATTATTAGCTAAAGGAGAGAAAGCAGACATTTTATTTTGGGTAGGGTGCGCCGGCAGTTTTGACGAGCGAGCGCAAAAAATTACCAAAGCTTTTGTAAAAATACTACACAACGTAGGTTTAAACTACGCTATACTTGGTACTGAAGAAAGTTGCACAGGAGACCCTGCAAAACGGGCTGGTAATGAGTTCCTCTTTCAAATGCAGGCAATGGCCAACATTGCTACCCTCAACGCCTATGAAATAACTAAAATAGTGACTACTTGCCCGCATTGTTTTAATACTATAAAAAATGAATACCCAAGCCTTGGCGGAAAATATGAGGTAATACATCATACGCAACTGCTACAAGAACTGATAGATGAGGGCAAACTCACGTTTGGGGCAGACCCTTTCAAGGGAAAAAAAATAACCTATCATGATAGTTGTTACCTAGGAAGAGCCAACGGCATATACGATGCACCTCGCCGCATATTAGAAGCAATGGATGCAGAGCTAGTAGAAATGAAACGTTGCCGTAAAAACGGTCTTTGCTGCGGTGCTGGAGGTGCACAGATGTTTAAGGATGCCGAAAAGGGAAATAAAGAAATCAACATAGAGCGCACCGAAGAGGCGATAGAAACAGGTGCCTCCATTATTTCTGCTAACTGCCCGTTTTGTACCACTATGATAGGAGACGGGATAAAGCACGCCAACAAAGAAGGCGCTGTAGAAGTATTAGATTTGGCTGAGCTAGTGGCTAGAGCTAAAGACCTTTAATTTTTACACACTATCACTTCATACTTACCATTTTGTATCACTAAAGATACGTGACTAAATAGTTTAATAAGCTGTGATCGATAATTTAAATGTGCATTAGCCACTACAAAAAACGACCCGTCGGATTTTAATACACTGGCAACTTCTTCAAAAAGATTTAGCGCTATTTCTATGGTATTTTCATACTCAAAATGAAAAGGGGGGTTGCACAACACAAAATCAAATTTGTGTTCTTTTACTGCTCTAACACTATCGCTCCAATGAAAGCTTACTTTATCTTTGGGTACATTTAATTTCGCCGAACTTATAGCCAAAAAACTATCATCAATTAAGGATAAGGTACAACTCGGAGCAATTTTTCTCACAAAGGCTCCAACAACTCCGTTTCCACAAGCCAAATCTAAAACAGCATCTGTATTTTTTATTTTGGGAAGATGCTCTAAGAGTAGCTGGGTAGCGACATCTACTTTTGCACCAGAAAACACACCAGAATAATGTTTCAAATTTAGATCCAACTCATTTTTAATGGTGTGAAATAACGGATAAAGATTCGCGTTTTTTTTAGGCTTTTTCAAAACCAATACCCTTGCTTTTTTTACCGCTAAACTTTGTGTCACTTCTGCAAAGTAATGCTCAGCTATTTCTAGCCATTGTGGTGTGTAATTGCGCGTCATAAAACCACACAATACAACTGTGCTCGAGGTGCTCTTTGTATACACTTGCTGCAAATACAACCTGAATAACTCAGCGGACTTGGGAACTTTCAAAAGTGCAATGTCAATCAATTCAATTTGTAATTTTAAAGGACTACTATAATCCCACTCTTTGATATTTACACCCGCAGATTCTAAATTTAGTTTCGTTGCCTTAACTTGCGATTGGTTATTGGCTACGGTGTGCGTATCAAAAGGATTTAACGCAGTAGCCAATGCACCAAAACTATCGTTAATTAACACTATTTTCTTTTTTTCAAGCCCTAGTTCTAGCGCCTTACTAAGTAGCAATTCATCTGCTGCGCTCCAAGGTCTAAGCGAACGATTGTTTGTCTTAGGATAACGTTGCAGATTAATTGTTTTTGTATTGAATTGCATGCCAACAAAGGTATACACAGGTTGTATCAATTCAAGCATCTATTTGTGGTGGCATACTTTCAGTTTAAACTTTTAATAGTTGGAATTATGTGTTTATATAATATATTCCGGTTATCTGCGTTTTTCTAATCATGAAAAAACTAGGATATTTCTTACTACTTCTGCCGTTACTATTTGCCTTCGGCAAAAACAAAAGACCTCAACATTCTAAGTACCTTACAAAGCACTATGTAAAAGTGCCCGCTGGGGTAGTCTATACTAAGGTAGTAGATGGATTTATCGAAACTAAAAATCTGAATTCTATCAAAGACACTCTTTCCGAATTTTTCATCTCTAGTACAGAAATTACTAATAATAATTGGAAAGAGTTCTTAATGTACCTAAAACAAGAAGGTAGAATAGAAGAGTACAGCGAGAATCTACTCGACACCGCTGTTTGGAGGCATGAGATACCGTATGGCGAACCGTATGTTAAATATTACTTTCAGCACAATGCATATGCAGACTATCCAGTCGTTGGTGTAACCCTCAAACAAGCAAAGGCCTATGCTGAATGGCTTACGCAGATATGGGCTATGAATGACAAAGTAAAAAAGTCGAGAGTCAAGATTACCTTCTCTGTGCCTACAAAGAAACAGTGGATACGGGCAGCAAGGGGAGATTGGGAAACACACTATCCTTGGAATGGTCAATATTTACGAAACTCAAAAGGTAATAATTTGGCAAATTTTAAAAACCTAAAAGAGCATGATATCCATTTTAATGCTCAAAAAAAGGAGCATGGAGTAGTCAGTAAATTTGGAAATTTATCAACTAATTTAACCACTATAGCATCCGCCAAATCCTACTACCCAAACCAATTTGGAATCTACAACATGTCTGGAAACATAGCGGAACTAGTGTCTGATGACAAAGTAGCTATGGGTGGATCGTGGAATGATACTGGCTATGATGTCCGAATAGAAAGTGAGCAACCGGCTACTATACCTAAGAGTACAATTGGATTTAGGGTAATTGCAACAATTGAGAAATAACCTTTCCTATGCCTTCAGCATCTAGCCCATACTTAGCTCTCAGTTCAGCTACCTCACCATGCTCCACAAAAACATCTGGCAATCCCAATGAAGTCACAGTTCCTGTATAATTATAATCTTGTGCTAGTGCTTTTATCTGCTGACCAAAGCCTCCTAGCAAGCAAGATTCTTCAACGGTGATAAGCGTGTCAAAAGAACAAAACAATTCGACTATTCTTTTTGTGTCCAATGGTTTAGAGTTGCGAGCATCTATGTGGGTTACCTCTTTTTTTACGTTATTTTGGATAATTGCTTTTTGCACTTCTACACCTATCTGCCCTATTGAGATTATTGCTATGTTTTTTCCATCTGTCAGGGTACGAGAAACACCTAAGAGCATCGGCTTTATATCATTTTTATAGTTGAGATGACTTCCCTTACCTCGTGGATATCGAATCACAACTGGACCATCAGTATAGTCCACCGCCCAGTACATCATAGTACGAAGTTCATGCTCATCCATTGGAGATAAAATAACAACGTTTGGAATAGTATTTAAAAATGCCAAGTCAAACGCCCCATGGTGCGTGGGACCGTCAGCTCCCACAAGTCCTGCTCTATCTAGACAAAAAATAACTGGAATATTTTGTAAGGCAACATCATGAATAATTTGATCAAAGGCGCGCTGTGCAAAAGATGAATAAATATTACAAAATGGGCGTTTGCCCCCCAAAGCTAAACCTGCTGCAAATGTTACTGCGTGCTGTTCAGCTATACCTACGTCGAAAACACGATGTGGCATTTCTTTCATCATTATTTTCATAGAGCTCCCACTCGGCATAGCGGGAGTTATTCCTACTACTCTCTCATCTATTTTTGCTATTTCTAAAAGTGTATAACCAAATACTTCTTGAAACTTAAGTGGTTTGGCTAACGGAACTTCTGCATTATACGGATCTATTTTTACGTAACTCACACTATGCCAGTCTGTCTGGGCTGTTTCTGCAGGTGAGTAACCCTTGCCTTTTATCGTATTTATATGTAGCACTTGAGGGCCAATTGTTGTCTTTTGTTTTTCTAAATAGTCTATAAGTCCAATCACATCGTGGCCGTCTAGAGGTCCATCATAGTTTAATCCCAAATTTTCAAAAAGATTCGGTTTTATTCCATCTATTTCAGATAGGTGCGTATTAATAGCTCCCAAATTTGGATCTATTCCCATTTGATTATCATTGACTATGACTAGTACATTAGCATTGCTCACACCTAAATTATTCAATGCTTCAAAGGCCATACCACCTGTAAGCGAACCATCACCAATTACTGCAATGTGTTTAGCATCTATCTGGTTTAAAAGTGCCGCCTCTGCCATACCCAAAACTGCAGAAATTGAGGTACTAGAGTGTCCCGTACCAAAATGGTCGTACCTGCTTTCTTCTAGTTTTGGAAAGCCACTTAAACCACCAAATTTTCTAATCGTTTCAAAATATTTTAATCTTCCAGTTAACAGCTTATGAATATATGCCTGGTGTCCTACATCCCATACCAGTTTGTCTCCCAATGTTTTAGCATATTCATCGGCGAAAAAATCGTAGACATAATGCAGCGCAACTGTAAGCTCTACTACTCCTAAATTCGCACTAAAGTGACCTCCATTTTTAAGTATTTTATCAATAAAAAAAGAGCGTATTTCTGCGCACAACTCTGGCAGTTGATTTTTGTCCAACTTTTTTAGATCAGTAGGGTCATTTATGAATTCCAATAATTTCAGACTGCAAAGATGCACTCTCAGGTCATAAAAAAAAGACTGTAAATCTGACCAATTTTTTTACATTAGGATTGTGGGTTTAAACCTTTTATTTATGCCGGATTAACTCCGAAAAGATACCCAATAAATGCTGTAAGTCCCATTGCCGTAGTGCCCCAAAAAGTGATACGTATCACTGCACGAGCTACACTAGACCCCCCAGTCTTGGCTGCCACCGATCCCAAGAGTATCAAAAAAATCATAGCAAAACCATATTGTAGATAAATCATAGCGCTAAGATTACCAAAAAGCGCAACAAGCACTGGCAAAGCACCACCAAATATAAAAGCTGCACCCGAGGCTAGAGCAGCTTGAAAAGGATTAGCTTGGGTTATTTCATTAATACCTAGCTCATCCCGCGCATGTGCTTCCAATGCATTTCGCTCAGTTAGTTGTCGTGCAACTTGGTCTGCTAAATTTTGTGTTAATCCCCTGTTGACATATATTTTTGCCAGTTCTTTTTCCTCTTGCTCGGGAAATTCAATTAGTTCTTGTTCTTCACGTTTCAGGTCTGCTCGCTCCAAATCACTTTGAGAACTCACTGAGACATACTCACCTGCTGCCATAGACAAAGCTCCTGCAACAAGACCTGCCACACCAGCCAATACAACTGGATCTCGCGAGGTGGTAGCAGCTGCTACACCTATCACTATACTTGCTGTAGAAAGTATGCCATCGTTTGCTCCTAGCACTGCTGCGCGCAGCCAATTACTCCTGTTTACATAATGATTTTCAGAATTTGGACCCATCGGTTCAAATATACAGATGCTTGTTTACCTATTAGTACTTGTTTTTATTTTGTCGAATTTTTTCTGTTTTTCTCAACATTCCACCATTTTTGAGTACTCACTTCGCTATAGCGTTTACCTTTGTTATTCATTTTATATGTAGATAATGAACCAAAGAATTTTCGTAGAAAAGAAACCTGAATTTGATGTTGAGTCAAAAAAAATACTTGTAGAGCTTCAAGAGTTTGCCCCCCTCACTCACTTGAAACACTACGTTATTTATGATGTTTTCAATGAAACAAAAGAAAACTGGAATAAACTGTTGACCGTAATACTAGATGCTGTTGCCGACAAAGTACACTATGAAAATCCTGTCAATAGTTCGTTGTCATATTTTGCAATGGAGTATTTGCCCGGCCAATACGACCAGCGCGCTGACTCTGCCAAGCAAGCTATACAACTGGTAACAAGTAGCAATCCAATCATACGTACCGGTAGGCTTTTTGCTTTTGATAAATGTGACGATAATACCTTGGCTAAGGTAAAAGACTACCTCATAAATTCTGTTGACTCGCAAGAAAAAAATCTTGAAAAACTAGATGAGCCATGTGTTCCTAAACCCAGAAAAGTACCTATTGTAAAAGATTTTATTCTTTTAAATCAAGAAACATTAAGTAAATTTCATGTCGACTGGAGCTTTTCATTCGACTTAGCTGATTTAACTTTTATACAAGATTATTTCAAAAAAGAAAACAGAAACCCAACAGAAACTGAACTTAAAGTCCTAGATACCTACTGGAGTGACCATTGCAGGCACACAACTTTTTTTACAGAATTAAGAGACATTCAATTTCATGGAGAATTAGCTGAAAAAATAGAACAGGTTTTTGAAAAATACTTGATGCTTCGCTCAGAGTTAGGGCGAGAACACAAGCCAATTTCACTAATGGACATAGGCACTATAGCCGCCAAATATCTGAGAATGCGCGGAAAGTTAGATGACCTAGTCTTAACAGACGAAATAAACGCGTGCACAATAGAGATAAAAGTAAATGTTGAAGGAGAGGAGCAAGATTGGTATCTTCTTTTCAAAAATGAAACCCACAATCATCCAACAGAAATTGAGCCTTTTGGGGGAGCGTCTACTTGTATAGGTGGCGCCATACGAGATCCTTTGAGCGGAAGAGCTTATGTATATCAAGCTATGCGTGTAAGTGGAAGTGCAGATCCAAGAGAACGCATAGAAAATACGTTAGAAGGAAAACTTCCACAAAAAAAAATAACAAAAACAGCTGCCAAAGGATACTCCTCGTACGGCAATCAAATAGGACTTGCAACCACACAAATCAGTGAGCTGTATGACCCAGGGTATAAGGCCAAACGGATGGAGGTAGGCTATGTAGCAGGTGCCGTGCCAAAAAAATGGGTTCGCCGAGAAGCACCCATAGTTGGAGATCGTGTGATAATGGTAGGAGGCGCTACTGGAAGAGATGGCGTAGGTGGTGCGTCTGGCAGTAGTAAGATACAAGACGAAAAATCCATACAAACACTAAGTGCTGAGGTACAAAAAGGAGACGCTGTAGAAGAACGGAAAATACAACGATTGTTTCGAAAACCAGAAGTCACCCGACTTATTAAAAAATGTAACGATTTTGGTGCTGGTGGAGTGTCTGTTGCAATAGGTGAAATAGCCGACAGCCTTCTTATTAACCTTGACAAACTACCTACAAAATATGCCGGTCTAAATGGCACAGAACTAGCTATTTCCGAATCGCAAGAGCGAATGGCCGTAGTGGTAGAGGCAAAGGATGTGGCTGCATTTATAGCCCACGCGTCGCAAGAAAACCTACTAGCAGTAGAGGTAGCAGAGGTGACAGACAGTGGCAGAATGCAAATTTTCTGGCGCGGCGAGATGATAGTAAACTTGGACCGAACTTTCCTTGACACAGCAGGTACAAAAAAAAGTATGGGTGCAACTGTAATAAGTAATTCTGCTATAGATATTTCTGAGACTCCTCGCGCAAAGTCCGCAACCGTAGAGCAATTTAAGGAGCAACTATCACAACTCAACGTAGCATCACAAAAAGGACTTATTGAAAACTTTGACTCCCACGTAGGGCGAACCACTGTACTTATGCCACTAGGAGGAAAACTACTAAAAACACCGGCTTTGGCAAGCGTAAATACTATACCGGTATTGAACAAATCTACTGACACCGTATCTATCTCTACCTGGGGATTTTCTACCCACTTGGCCAATAAAAACCCTTTTTTAATGGGAGCCTATGCCGTAGTAGAATCCTTAGCAAAGCTAGTAGCAAGCGGAGGAAATCATAAAAAAGCTCGCCTTAGTTTTCAAGAATATTTTGAGCGCTTAGGCTCTGACGCCGAGAAATGGGGAAATCCTTTACAAGCTCTTTTGGGAGCGTTGGAGGCTCAACTGGAATTTGAAACCCCAGCAATAGGAGGAAAAGATTCTATGAGTGGAACATTTAACAGCATTAAAGTACCACCAACCCTCATTTCCTTTGCTTGCGCTGTAGGTAAAATAAATACTATTATCTCACCTGAAATAAAGTCGGTCGGGAACTTTCTATACCTAGCTAATCACAAACCAAACGAAGACGAAACACCAAACTACAAACTACTGAACGCGATGTATAGCGACATTCACCAAAAGGTTGCTACAGGAGATATAGTTTCTGCACAAATTATAAAAGACGGTGGACTTGCCTGTGCTCTATTTAAAATGGTGGTAGGAAATCAAATAGGTGCAACTATTGAAACCGACTTAGACTATTTTTCACCGAAAATTGGCAGTTTAATTTTAGAATCAAATTCTAAGCTTAACGGTTACACGTTACTCGGCAAAACTGAGGGAAATCAGCTAACTATTAATGGTGTAACCTTTGAAACTGAAGAGCTTTTAACTGCTTGGGAAGAAACACAAGAAACAATTTTTCCTTCTAAGGCAACACCCGTTCATCAGGAAACCTTAGTCAACTACAATACCTTCACGACACCAACTATGCACCCTATCCACAAATCGACGGTGCAAAAACCACGAGTATTTATACCCATTTTTCCAGGTACAAACTGCGAATACGAGACAGAGCATGTTTTCTTGGATGCGGGTGCCGAAGTTTCTACAGCTCTGTTTAGAAATTATACCGATAACGCTATTGAAGAATCTATAGGTGCTTTCGAACGCGAAATAAACAATGCTCAAATACTTATGATCCCTGGCGGTTTTTCGGCTGGAGATGAACCCGATGGTTCTGCAAAGTATATTGTGTCTGTACTCAAAAATCAAAAAGTAAAAAATGCCGTTCATGCACTTCTCAAAAGAGGTGGTCTTATACTTGGGATTTGCAATGGTTTTCAAGCATTAGTAAAATCTGGACTACTCCCATACGGCGAAATTAGAGATTTAGATGAATCGTCTGCAACTATGACTTTCAATAACATTGGCAGACATATCAGCCAAACAGCTCATATACAAGTGACCTCAGACAAAAGTCCGTGGCTCAGTGGTATGAAAAACCAAACATATATCGTTCCCTTTTCTCACGGCGAAGGACGTTTTTATGCATCTGATGATATGGTGAAAGAGCTTGCCAAAAATGGACAAATTGCTACCCAATATGTTGATTTTAAAGGCAATGTTTCTCTAAATATGCCGTACAACCCCAACGGATCTGTACACGGAATAGAAGGTATAACCGATGCCTCTGGTCAAATTTATGGCCGTATGGGTCATCCTGAGCGATACCGCAAAGGTTTAATGAAAAACATTCCTGAAATGGCGTTTATGGATATCTTTAAAAACGGAGTTGACTGGTTTAATTCATCCACCAAAAAGACTTTACACTAGTGGTAATAAAACAGGCGTTACAGTATGGATAATGCTAAAAGTGTTGAAATTACTTGAATAGCTTCACCACTTCAAATGTGCGCTCATTGCTAAAATACAAGAAATACTGCCCTTTTGCCAGTGTTGTTTTGTCTAATGTTAACGTACCCTTTGCATAACCTTCGTCTAATGTTCTTCCTATATTATCTAACAATTGATATCTAAAACGCTGGTCATCAATGGTAAACATGATTTCAAACTTATTCGTGAAGTTTTTTATTACAAACGGTTTAAAATCTATATCAAATCTCACTGCTAATTGTTGTGATAATTCTGTTGTGCCATTAAAATCTACCTGACGCAGTTGATAATAGTTGATTTTTTGTGGCTCTGTATGTGTGTGGTTGTAATTTAATATAGTATTGGAATTTCCATTGCCTAACACCCTTCCTATTTGTTCATATTTTTTGCCGTCTATACTATATAATACATCAAAATGGCTATTGTTTAATTCAGAAGCTGTTTTCCAGTTAAGTTCTACGCAATCTGTTTTTTTTGTGGCAGCAAAAGAAATTAGGTCAACCGGAAGTAGTGTTAACTCACCCCCCGTTAATTCTGAAAAATGCGTTGTTCCATTAACCCCTATTGTATTGTTTGAGGTGTTTGAAACGCTACCAATGCTCCATGCTCCACTACTGTATAGGCCCCCATATATATTTGCTTCAGTCCCTTGCACGTCTGCAGCCACGTAATTAGCGACTACATCACATGTAAAAGAGGTTATCCCGCTTTCATTTATTTCCCAGTACCTATCTAAATAGTCCGTGCTAGACATGTTACTTGCGTGTATGCTAGCTATCGCGCGAACATCTACATAGGCAGACAAAAAAGTGCCCGTTGTGAAGTCAAAAGATATCGGCGTGTAATCTGAACTTGTTCCTATAGGATAAGAGAAATCACCTGTTCCTGTGAAATTCCTTCTCACCGCGCCTGTGCCATTGGTGTTGATGAAGGCACTAGAATTTCCACCTTCAATTTCATCTACTGTTAATCTATGGTTGCCTAAGGATAATACCGCATTTTCCAGTGTTAATTTGTTTACAGTAACGTTTGCACCAAGCGTTGCATTAATCTCGGATACCACAAGTGTACTTAGCTCAGAGGTGATAATATTATTCAATAAGGAGCTAGGTGCAGATGTATGAAAGGTTACTGCTATATTGTCTAAAGCAAATTCATCTGCAGAGCCTGATCCCGAAACTTCGTCTCCAGACCACCTAAGATAAAAATTTGAATTATTAGCCAAGCTACTCGGAAGTGTTATTAACGCAAATCTACCGTTTCTCTCCCAACTTGGAGTGATTAAAGCTATTTCCTCAGAGACTACATCCAAAGCAGATATATCTGTATAAGTAACGTCATCAGTGGAATAAGAAAAATTAAAATCATTCGATCGATCTTCATCATTATAAACATACACATCATAAGCTATTTCTATGTGAGTAATGCTAGATCCCGTTGTGTTTGCTGTTTTTAGCGTGATGGTTCCGGGTGTAAAATCACTACTTCCTGGCTGAATTCCTAATGCTATATCCCCAGTACCAAGGGTTTTTGCATATACTCCACCTATTGTTACCCCTCCATTGGATGTCCCTCTTGCATAGTCTCCTGATGTTCCAGTTCCATTAAAAGCTAGAGCACCATCACTCATACCCGTTAGGCTCCAAGCTCCAGAGTTCAGTTGGCCACTAGTAGGATTTGGTGCAAAACCTGAACCTGTAAAAGCACCGTTATTTACTCCAGAAACAGTATTGTCAAAATCTATGGTATAGGTTGTTCCTATAGCTGATATAATAAATCCGGGTAAAACTGGTGTAGCGTTTACTTCCACACCACTACTCCAAGTAGTCCCTTTTCTAGTGAATATTTCGAAGTTGTAAGTAGTCCCATTGGTTAAACCCGTTACTATTACGTTTGTTCCTGTTCCTTTATAGACGCACTGACCAACTGAAGTGTATGCTGAATTTGCAGAATAAGCTGTTCCGTCACCAGTAGGACTTGTACCTATACTACTGGTAACATCCACAAACAACACTATTTCGTCGTAGCACGCTGGTAGTGTCCATGATACTTCACTTTCTGAGTCTCCATTACTTGCGTTCTCACCCGCAACGTCTCCTGGAGTAGAACAAGTGGTGGTAAAACTTCCTGTAGCTGGGCTGGTGAGATTATAACAATTCCCCGTGGACATATAATCATAAATTGTATAGTGATAATTAGTAGCTGCCGAAAGTCCTGTAAGGTTTACACTTGTTCCGGAAGTGTTTCTAAACACCACATAATCTGCACTTGACCCAAGGGATGCACCACTTCCATAAGCGACATCGGCAGCATGAGCCATTCCGTTGGTGGGTACATTTGTAATAGCTGTTCCTTCATTTAGCACTACTACACTTCCATCGCTACTTGCACCTTTTGTCCAAGACAGGGTAGCTGTTGTATTATCTATCGAAGAGGTTAAACCAGATGTTGCTTGATTAGACGGCCCACCGCAACTTGTAGCTCCTTCAAGTTTTACTTTTATATTTCTTAAACCAATTAAAGGAGAATACCCTGTGCCTAATCCGCGATCTGATGTCCACGTTATAGTAAACGTTGCATTATTGAGAATCGAAAGACTGTTAATAGTTAAATTTTTAGTCTCTGGTAAAGATGGTGTAGCTACACTATTATAAGACCAGTTTAGTGAAGCCACTGAACCAAGACTACTAGATACTGACCATCCCGGTTCTCTAGAAACTCTATTCACACTTTCAAAAGCATCATATTCTATAGTCACAGATGTTTGTGTACTTCCTGTAGTGTTTTTAAATGTTCCTACTATCGAAAGACTAGAGACAGAACTTGAAGGCTGCCAACCCAGTCCTTCGTTTAATATGGCATATGTGCCACCTGTAGTACTTGCATTGCTGCTTATGTAGCTCGTATTATTGACAAACCCAATTGGCATATTACCATTCCAACTATCAAACGACGTTATAACAAAAGTATTTGTGCTGTTAATAAACACTTGCCCTTGTGAAGCTAAAAATAGCAATAAATTAAACGTAAAAAATCCGAATTTTCTCATAGTCTTATAAATTAAATTCAATACAAATCTCCCGCTTTTAAATTGTAGGTCTTTGTATATGAGCTGTTAAATATTTAAAGTTTTACCAAATAACGGCTTTTTTTTATTATTTCTAATGAAATAAATCAAAAAACTATGCTTTACCACAATAAAACACACCAAATTCCTTTAATTTGTATAATAAATAATTTTTATAAAAATGAGGAGTAATTACTTTTTAGCCCTATTTACCTGTGCTTTTATAGCTGCTTGTAATACAAAAGATAGCGCGCAATCTAATAATGAGCAAATATCTAATGAAATGGAAAGTGTAGATTCTATGTTAGTACGTGATAAAAAGCGTTTAGACTCTATGCAACGTGAATTATTAAAATAGACCCGCCATAATTACAAAAACGACATTAGTACTGCTTTACCTTATTTATAATATAAAAAACAATAAAATATTCTCGAGAATAAAGTTAATGTATCAAAAATTTTTACGTTTTAAAACGTATAGTACACTATTACTTTATTACTAAGCAACTATTTTACTAAATGACTATTAAAAAAGTACTGCTAATAAAATAGTTTATAAGCTTATAAACTGATCCAAGAAACGTTTATCCCCATTAAAAAACGTACGTAAGTCTTTAACACCATATTTTAACATAGCTATACGGTCTACACCTAAACCAAAAGCAAAACCGCTATACTCTTTACTATTTATATTACAATTTTCAAGAACATTTGAATCTACCATTCCACATCCTAAAATTTCGAGCCAACCAGTTCCTTTAGTTAATCTATAATCAGACTCTGTTTCTGTCCCTAAAAAGATATCCATTTCTGCACTTGGTTCAGTAAAAGGGAAATAAGAAGCTCTAAATCTCACTTTTGTATTAGGACCAAAAAATTCTTGCACAAAATTATATAGTGTTTGCTTTAGATCTGAGAAAGAAACTCCTTTATCTATATATAATCCCTCAATTTGGTGAAAAAAACAGTTTGAACGAGCTGAAATTGCCTCATTTCTATAAACACGTCCTGGCATTATACTTCTTATGGGCTTTTGTCCAGTTTCCATAAGTCTGACTTGTACCGAAGAAGTGTGCGTTCTTAAAGCAATTTCATCTTCAACAAAAAATGTATCTTGCATATCACGTGCTGGATGATTATCGGGAAAATTTAAAGCAGAAAAATTATGCCAATCATCTTCAATTTCTGGCCCTTCTGCTACGGAAAAACCTAAACGTTCAAAAATGGCAGTCATTTCTTCCAATGCAGCACTTATTGGATGCCTACTTCCCATTTCATTAAAATATCCTGGCAAATCATCATGTATTACCTCAGATATCTCTTTCTTTCTTAGTTTTACTTCAGCATCAATATATAACTGTTCTATACTTATTTTAGTTTCATTAAATTCTTTACCCCAACGCTTTTTTTCATCACCATTTAAATTTTTAAAAACTTGAAGCAGTTGATTTATTAAACCTTTTTTAACTAAAAATTTAATTCTAAAATTTTCTAAGTCACTTGAAGTTTCTATCTCATATTCTTTGGCAACCTTCAACAGGTCTTCTATTTCTCTTTTCATTTTCGCTGATGCAAAGAAAACCAATCTTGTCATTTAGATATTACTTTTACAAGGCAAATTGATTCTATTCACATTCTTATTTAATTTTTAAAAAGATTATATAAATAATTATAGTAGATATATAAGTGTATGTGAATTACGTGGTAAGTTTGTTTTATTTTAACGTTAATAACAATTAATTAACATATTAATTTAATATTTACTATTGATAATTAACAACTTAACAATTTTAAAAAATAGTTAAAGTTGTATTTCACGCGTGATTGTTGACAACAATAATGTGCATAGAGTCTATAATTATTGTGGACTCGTGGTTTATTATTTAACACTCATAGTGAATATTTTTTATATTATATAGTAATTATCAGTTATAAGCAGTTTATCCCAGTGTTTGTTGGTAAGTGTGTTAATAATACTATAATACATTGATTAATAATTCTTTATCCCAATTTTGGCGTAATTCAAAATCTTCGGACACAGTAATTGGTTCTGGTTTTTTAAGTTTAAAAATATTGCCTGTTTCCCAAATACCATTTTTATTACTATCTGTGAGAATATACACTTTATATTTACCAGGTTTTAAATCCTTGAATACTAATTTTTCATGGTTAATATAATATATTTCTTTAATGATCTTTTCTTGCTTCTTTATATAAAGAATATATGAATCATTTTTATTTCCTTTTATATCAAGTGTGAGCGTTGTTGATTCTTCTGTTTTATTTGTAAATATTAGAGTGTCTGCTTTTGTAGTTGTATTATAAATATCGGTAAAAGCTAAAGGTTGAAGAATTATATTGGCTTCACTATATAATTTATTTATAGGAATATGGAAATTACAAGTATCTTTTCTATATATATTAAATGTGGCTGGTATAGAATCAAGTAGGAGGGTAATCTTTGTTTGATCTATAAATTGTATAGGTATTTTAAATGAGATATTTAGCGATGAAGCAGAGCTAAATGCTTTGCTTTGTAGGTTGTACTTTAATTCATGTCGTTTAATGATATTTTTAAAAACTGCAGTGTCTTGTTTGTGTAACAGCGTGATATTCAAAGTGTCACTTTGTTGTGTATAGTATGCTGTTAATGTGTCTTTTGTAAAGGATAATGTATAAGAAATGGTGTCTTCTTGAAATATTAACCGCAAGCTATCAGTATCAAAAGGACGATTTGCACTTAGTTTGTATGTTCCAGGTAAAGAAGTTTTGATAAGACTGTAGGCGTAGTTGTCAGTATTTTCGTTAGTAAATATGTAGAATGTATCTAGTGTATTTGTATCGGCATGTATTATTTTAGGTAATGATACCATTTCATCTTTATTAAAAAATAAATTTTTATTTTTATCTTGTAATACTATGGCTGTAAAATATTTACTTGGTAGATTATTGAAAATAAAATTTCCGAGTTTATCTGTACGGGCGAGATATTCGGGCTTAGTGTACAAAATTGTACTATCTGTATAGTTAGAATAAAGGAAAATATTACAATCGCTACACACTTCTTTTGTATTATAGTTTATTACTGTACCGTTGTAAGTAGATGAGTCTATGTATGATCCAGACGAATAAATAAAGGAATAATTATCTAATGGATTACCTTCGTTTATATCTACTATAGCTCCGTTAAATTGAAATGTGTAAGTTGTTTTTGGTAGCAGGGAATCATTCAGTTCGATAGTAACTTTTTTCTTTTTTACAGATATATTTGGTGGTTTATTTTGTGTTGGAGATATGATTAATTTTTCCACCGCTTGTTTTAGCTGTATGTACTCATCAAATGTAAAGGAAAACAGAGTTGAGGTAACATTTGTGGCAGCACTATCTGTAGACGAAGAGATTACTTTGGGTGGTGTTTCATCTTTCTGACCCCCGGTTGGCTGCTGAACAGATGCACATCCAAACAGCAGAAAGAAGTAGATTAATATATGTCTCATTTATCGGCCAAAGTGTACGAGTAATACTGAAATGTCTGCAGGACTCACACCACTTATTCGTGATGCTTGACCTATACTCATAGGTTTTATTTTGTTGAGTTTGTCTCTTGCTTCTAGAGATAATGAGGTTATAGTTTGATAGTCAAAATCATGTTTTATAGTTAAGTTCTCTAGGCGTGTGAGTTTGTCTACATTTTCTTGTTCGTTTTGTATATAGCCTTTGTATTTAAGTTGAATTTCTGCTTGTTCCAGTTCATCGTCATCGTACTTTGATAGCAGTTGGTGTACTGTAGGTATTTCAAGTAGTTGTTTGTAGTTTATTTGCGGGCGGGCGAGTATTTTTTCTATGATATAATTTTGGGGTATCAATGCTGTGTTATACTTCGCAAGGACCGGGTTTGCTAGTTTTGGAGTAACTGTTTTTTTATGTATAATTTTGGTTATTGTTTCTACGTTAGATTGTTTTTGGTTCAATATATCGAACTCCTTTGAGGTTATAGTACCAAGTTTTTTTGCTAACGGCATTAGCCTTAAGTCCGCATTATCTTGGCGTAGTAAAATTCTATATTCTGCTCTACTGGTAAACATTCTATATGGCTCATTTGTACCTTTATTTACTAGGTCATCAATAAGTACGCCAATGTAAGCTTCGCTTCTTTTAAGTATAAAGGGTTCTTTGTTGACGATAGTTTGGTGTGCGTTAATTCCTGCCATTAATCCTTGGCAAGCTGCCTCTTCGTAGCCTGTTGTCCCATTAATTTGTCCTGCGAAGAAAAGGTTTTTGATTGCTTTTGTTTCTAGGTTTAAATTTAGCTGGGTGGGAAAAAAGAAGTCGTATTCAATAGCATATCCGGGTCTAAAAATTTTAGCTTGTTCAAATCCTTTAATTTGTCGTAGCGCTTTGTATTGTATTTCTTGAGGTAGGGAGGTGCTAAAGCCATTAATGTATGTTTCGTATGTGTTCCACCCTTCTGGTTCTACGAATATTTGGTGTCTTGTTCTTTCGGCAAATCGATTTACTTTGTCTTCTACGGAAGGGCAGTATCTTGGCCCAACCCCCTGTATTGAGCCGTTAAACAACGGACTGTCTGCAAAAGCACTTCTTAGTGTTTCGTGCACTTCCTCGTTGGTGTATGTTATATGGCAAGAGTGCTGCCGGGTAATTTTTGTTGGTTTTCTAAAGGAGAAACACTTTGGATTATCATCTCCTTTTTGCTCTTCTAGTTTGCTGTAGTTTATTGTTCTGCCGTCTACTCGTGGCGGCGTGCCTGTTTTCATTCGGCCAGCTTCAAAACCAAGAGACACTAGTTGTTCTGTAATTCCGTAGGATGCATTGTCACCCATTCTGCCGCCGGTCATTTGTTTTTTACCTATATGAATAACACCGTTCATAAACGTGCCACTTGTTAAAATTACCGTTTTTGCGGAATGGGTTGTTCCGCCAGTAGTTTCTACGCCTGTTACGGTGTTTTTTTCTATAATAAGCTGACTTACAGAATCTTGAACAAAATCAATGTTCAAGTTTTGTTCTAATAGCTCCCTCCAGCGGAGCGAAAACAGTGTTCTGTCATTCTGTGATCTCGGGCTCCACATTGCAGGTCCTTTAGATGTGTTCAACATTCTAAATTGCATCATACTGTGGTCTGACACTATGCCTGTTAACCCGCCTAGGGCGTCGATTTCTCTTACAATCTGACCTTTAGCTACGCCACCGATTGCTGGATTGCAAGACATTTTTGCTATAGTTTCCATATTCATGGTCACTAGCAGAACTTTAGAACCAAGTTTTGCAGCTATATTCGCTGCTTCACATCCGGCGTGTCCAGCGCCCACTACTATCAAATCGTATATCATATGTTTACATATTGTTTCACGTGGAACAGTACAAGTCTAACAGTATATTTTCTTGCTCCCTCATTTCTTTTTCTTCTTGTTCCGTTTTGTCCATAAACCCAGCTAAATGGAGCAATCCGTGAAAGCAAACACGGTATAGCTCTTGTTTTAGGTGGACTTTGAATGTTTCTGAATTTTCTCGTACTCTGTCCCAACTTATCACCACTTCATTTTCTTCGATGTCCTTATCGTTTTCGTAGTCAAAGGTAATAATATCTGTATAATAGTCGTGCTGTAATGTTTGTCGGTTGAGCTCTAACAGCTCTTCGTCCAAAACAAAATAAAAAATGACAGGCTTTTTTATCCCTAGTGTTTTGTGGGCTGACAGAAGGTGTTCCATGCGGATCAACTCAAGCACTTCGGAAAACGGACTCTGTATTTCTATGTTATTTAAGTACATTAATTATGCCTTTAGTTGATTTTTTTTCGCCTTTTAATCCAACTACGTTCACTATATAGATGTATACACCCGGACTCACAGGTGTACCTTGGTAGTCTGCATACCAGGGTGTGCCGGTGTTATTTTCTGCAATTTTTTGTCCCCAGCGATTATATATCACGTACGAAGAAAGTGTGTGATCGATGCCTACTCCGATAACTCTAAACCTATTGTTGTTAGAATCGGGATTTAAGCCTGTTGTTATTTCAAAAGACAGCGGCTTTTCTAAACAAATAATGTTGGAGTGCGACTTTGACGAAAATCCGTAACTATTTGTGTCTTCTGATGCAGATATGCGGTAACAGCCAGAGCTGTCAGAAAACTGTTGTATTTGGAATGGCTTTGGTTGTGAGCTAATTGTGTTCCACGTGGAACCGTCATGCTTTTCTAGGTAGTATTGTTCAACTCCTTTTTCCCAATTAACGTACTCATTATGAATGTTTTCCGTTGATATATCAAAGTGAATTGTTCTTCCGATGTTAGAAGTTAACAGGGTATCGTTGCATTTATCTAGTGCGCTCACGCGGTAGTAGTATGGTGCTACTCTGCCGTCTCTATTTGGGCTCATAGAATAGTAGTCCAGAGTTGTGTTCTGAGCAGGTATGGTGGATATTTCTATGAGATTGGGGATTGTCAATCCTTCCTCTAGTGAATATGCTTTTACATCTTTTGTGTTGTCGGTATGCCATTGTATTTTTGGAATGGCACGGTCGCCACTGAAGTCGTCTAATACTGTGGCTAAACTGAGGTAAAGAAGTTGTGGGACAACGAATTGACGTGTTTCTATTGTCGTAACATTTGAGCTTGATGTAACTTGTCCATTGCGTGTGTAAGACCGCACAAAAAATGAAAGCGTGTCGCCAAGTTGAAAATTTGAAAACACGAAATTTGTTAACGATCCAGAAAAAGTTGTGTCTTTGAAGTATGAATTTCCATCGAAGGAGATGTATAGTGATTGGCTATCAATGTTATTCCAGCCAGCGTATTTAGACCACGACAATGTAATTTCTTTTAAGCAAGTATCTATAGTGGCGTTTAAGTATGCTGGTGTGTGCGGTGTAGACAGAAGAGAAGATAAGCTGCAGCTATCAATAGTGCTAATAACAACGGGAAATCTACCGGTGCGTGCGTCGGACACGGTAAAATAGGTATTAGTGGTGGAGCCAATAGAATCGCCGTCTCCCGAAGTATAGTCATATATTTCATAATTGCGAGTGTCACTACTTGGATTTATTGGCCATCCAGCTATGATTTTTTGTGTAGTAAAATCGTAGCTTGTGGAATCAAGTTCAATAGTAGCAGGATAGGTTAGATCTATGCTTATAGTATCTGAATAGCTAGTAGTTGTCCCATCACACAGAAAGTCTATAGTTAAGAAATATTCCCAGCGCTCACTTAAATTTGTAATTTTATGCGGATATTCTGTAATTGATAGCTGAGGTATGTCGTCAAGCTTCTGGAATATAGATGCATCTGTTTTACCGTACAGGGAGTATTTGGTGAATGAGCCACAATTATCCATCGGGGCTTTCCAGGAAATGGTTACGGTAGAGTCTGTAAAGTTCAAACAAGCGCGTAAAATCTTTGGCGTGTTGTTAATTGCTACCGAAAAAAAACCGGAGAACATGAGCGATATAAAAAAGATATGTCTCAAATTATTAGTGCTTATCAACTATAACGGCATTATTTTGCAAAAATTACGATAAAGTATTACGTATGAAAGAGGATAGACGTATAAACTCCGAAGAAAGTTTTGAAAACAACCAACCGATGCGCCTGAATAAGTACATTAGTAACGCTGGTGTGTGCAGCCGAAGGGCGGCAGATAAGTTAATAGAAGATGGAAAGGTGCGAGTGAATGGCAAGGTGGTTACAAATCTTGGAACAAAGGTAACACTTCATGATAAAGTGAAGGTAGATAACGAATTGATATCAACTGGCGAAAAATTATACGTCTTAATAAACAAGCCTCGCAATGTAATCTGTACTCGAAACGATGAAAAAGGTAGAAAGTCAATATTGGATCTGCTGCCTGAAAAATTCCATCATTTATACCCCGTAGGGCGGTTAGATAGAAATACAACAGGCGTGTTGTTACTAACAAATGACGGTACATTGACGCAAAATCTTCTTCATCCTACTAAAAAGATAAACAAAGTTTACAAAGCTAAGGTGGCAAAACAGTTAACACAATTAGAACTAAATAAAATGGTAGACGGGGTAACACTCGAAGATGGAGTTTCAAAATTTGACAAAATTGTGGAATTGAAGGAAGACGAAGCATTTAGGTATGGTATAGAGATACACTCTGGTAAAAATAGGGTGATTAGACGAATGTTTGAATCTATTGGAAATGAGGTTCTTAAATTAGATAGAGTTGTATTTCACACATTTTCTAAAAAAGGTATTCCTATGGGCGCTTGGAGAGAAGTTACTAAGAAGGAGCTCAAAAATTTAGACGTTTATTTAAGAACAAAACGATAATTTTGACCTAATGAAAAAAAATGGGATAATTTTAGCGCTAGCTGTTTTGTGGATGGGATGCGAAGAAAGTACCCCAGTCATATTATTCAACACGTTGGAACTTCAAGATACTGCGTTTGTATTGTCACAGTCAGAAATTCCAGAAGCAGAATATAGGGGAATTTTGGTAGAGGATGTAACAGGTGTTCGTTGTGTGGCATGTCCTAATGCAGCTGAAGTTGCGTCTCAAATAAAGAAAAATGCAACAACTAATCCAGTGGTTGTATTTGGTTTGTACCCCACTGGGTTAAGGGCGTTAACTGAGCCATTTAAAGATTTTGAAGATTTACGTACTGAAGTTTCTCAAAGTATAGGGGATAACATTTACCAGTTTACTAGCTTGCCTGCTGGAGGTGTAAATAGAAAAATATTTGATGGAGAAACTAAGCGCAACATTCCTTTTTCTACTTGGGCTAGTAGAGCAAATTCTTTTAATGGTGAAAAATCAGTAGCAAACTTAAATGTGAAAATAGACCAAGTAGACAGCGACACATTTATTGTGAATACCGATATCGTCTTTACAAAAATGCCCGATGCTGAACCGTTTGTTTCCGTTTTTCTTTTAGAAAACAACATAATACATCCTCAAGATTTTATACCCAACACAATTCCAGACTACAGTCACCAGCATGTGGTTCGCAAAGCATATACTCCATATAATGGTATTCCGCTGATTAAAGATCAAAATACCACAATGCGTGTGGGATTAAAAGTGCTGAGAGGGTGGAAAATAGTGATACCGGATGGGGTAGACATAAATGAGGCAAGCATAGCGGTATTTCTAAACTACAATGACAATGAAAATAGAGAGGTTTTTCAGTGTACGGAGGAGAGTTTAAAATAAGCTCCGCAAATCGTGCTTTGCTAGAGGAGTTTGAAACCAATCTCTCGGTAGATAGATCATTGAGCAAAAACACTGTATATGCATATGGAGCTGACATTTGCAAGTTGATTACTTTTTGCAACGGTAAAAATATAAAGGACATATCCGCTGAGCAAATCTCTGTTTTTATTCAGCAATTGTACGATGTACATCTCAGCGCAAGGAGTATAGCTCGAATTATTTCTGGTTTAAAATCTTTTTATAAGCATCTTGTTTTGCAAGGCGAGCTTGAGCATAATCCTATGCAGTTTGTGCGCACTCCTAAACTTCCAAAAAACCTTCCAGATGTTTTGTCTCATAATGATATTGCTGCCATGATAGAATCCATAGACCTCGCAAGCAAAGCAGGAGAACGAGATAAAACCGTGATGATGCTAATGTATGGCTGTGGTCTGCGTGTTTCTGAACTTACAAATCTTCAAATAAACAACCTTTATTTTGATGAGGGTTATATACGTGTGATGGGCAAAGGAAGCAAAGAAAGATTGGTGCCTATAGGTGGAAAAACCATACGACAAGTGCAAGTATACTTGCAGTACTACCGCCAAGTTGTTGCAATAGCTGAATCTAAAAACACACTTATTTTAAATTTACGAGGTCGCAGCATTAGTCGCATCTATATTTTTAAAATGATACAAAAACTGGCTCAGCAGGCGGGTATCAAAAAATCTGTAAGCCCACACACTTTGCGGCACTCTTTTGCTACGGTACTGGTAGAGGCTGGAGCAGATTTGCGAGCGGTGCAGCAGATGCTTGGCCACGAAAGTATAACTAGCACGGAGATTTATACACATTTGGATAACGCCTACCTAAAAACAGTCATAGAACAATTTCACCCTAGAGCATGATAATATATAACATTACCCTTAGTATAAACCCAATAATAGAAACCGAAGTAATGCAATGGCTAAAGGAAGAGCATATTCCCGAAGTGCTGGAAACGGGCTTGTTTTTAGACTATAGTATTTTCAAAGTTATAGAAGATCCAGACACCCGCAAGCACAATTCCTATGCGGTGCAGTATAGGCTAGAATCTTGGGCTCATTACGAAACATACACATTAGAGCATGCCGCAAAGCTGAAGGAAAAAACTCAAAAAAAATTTGGTGAAAACGTATTAGCGTTTAGAACTTTTTTAGAAAAATGTTAAGCAGTTTTTTTGATAAAACGCAAGAAAAATGGCCTTTAAAAAAGGTATGTTAGGTGCCGTGAAGAGACTTTAAGTGCTGCAAAAAGTAAGGTTTAATACTATTTTCTCTTATTCTTGAATAAAAAAGTGGTCAACCAACCGCCACTTATAACTACTATCACTAGATACACTATGCTAACGGGCAACATAAATCGCGCTGCTCCTACGGGGCCTGTTATGACCAAAAAGTATAATATTACAGTTAGAGGGAAAATTAGTTTGGTAAATCTATGTAACGAAAACATAAATGTAAACAGCTTTATTAAAGCAAGAAATGTCAGAAGCAAAAAAGTGATGAAAACACCACTGTTCTGTTGTAGAACAGCTTTCACGTCTTCCCACTTCCCGCCATATGCTAGCTCTGTAAGGCTCACCCGGTAGTCATTGATGCCGAAAAAGGTATAAAGCTCAAAACGGCCAGGGTCTAGTAGCATTTTGGCCATTCCAATTAGGTGTACTTTTGCATACGCTAGAGGATGGTCTTGCATAGCAGCCAAGGCCGCCTGTCTCACGGATTTTTTGTATTGCCTATAAGAGGCTGAGGTGCGAGGCACCTCAAAAGCCTTGGAGCTGGTAAAATGATTAGCGGCTTCAACTCCTTGATCATTGGCTAACATTAGTTTGGCGTTATACTGTCCGAAATTGATGGTAGAAATAGAACTGTATTCGTATAGCCCTGTATTTTTGAAATTTATAAAACTACCAACAAACCACACTAGTAAAGGTAAACAGATGATCCATCGCCAACGTGCAGTTTGTAGTTTGACATAAATAAGAGCTAGCGGAATTAAAAGGAGACTAGGCAAAAAAACCGGTTTTAGCAATAATCCTAAAGCCCAAAGTATGGACATAGCGCGGTATTTTTCTGGTTTGGTAATGCGATAATTGGCGTGTATAGCTACTATACCTGTAACTATGACTGTTATCGCTAGGTCGGCAATTTGAAAAGTGGTGTGGACCAGCAGTGCTACGTGAAGCGCAAATAGTAGCACATAGCTCAAAAATGAAGAGCTACGGGTGTCATGTTGTCTTAAAAACTGAAGACCTACAAAAAATAATAAAATAAAAAACAATAAAGAAGCCAACAGCACAAGGCGCTTGTTTTGCCACTGGAAAGCAAGAAATACAGGATAACCTAAAGTACGTTTGCTGTAGAGTCTAAAGTCTTTAGTGGTTAGCAAATCTCCCGCGTATAGAGTATTGTTTTTCAGCAGATTGTGGGATGCCAGGTAATACTCTTTAGCATCAGAAAGCTGGGGTGCAGGCTTGGCAAGGTGAAAAACAAAAGTCGTACAGATAACAACTGCGAGAACAGATAGTATAAAAACAAACTTTGTCATCATTGGTGCAAATTTTACTTAATTAACCTAAACTTAACAGAAGTATCTAAAAAGTTTGCACTAGGTGTATACATTTGCAGTAATTAATTTAAAAAAATCGTAAAATGAAAAAACTTTACACTTTAATGTCATTTATGGCATTCGGCTTTTTATCCAATGCCCAATGTACAGAACTATTTTTTAGTGAGTATGCAGAGGGTTCTAGCAACAACAAGTACATGGAAATTTACAATCCGACACAGTCTGCGGTTGATTTGTCAGCGTACAAGGTTTTCACAATAGTAAATGGAGGTTCGAATACCAGTGAGCTTCAGTTATCTGGTAGTTTAGCGCCAAATTCTGTTTACATATTTGCAGCTAATCAAGCAAATGCGAGCATACTAGCAGTAGCAGACACTGCTTTAGCATTTCCTAGTGTAGTACATTTCAATGGTGATGACTGTATACTTTTATTAAAAGGTACAGATACTATTGATCAGGTAGGAGAGCGATGGAATGATCCAGGGACTGAATGGATAGTTGGTACGGGTTCTACCAAAGACCACACACTAGTTCGAAAAAGCACAGTACAAAATCCAGATACTGCTTGGGCAAGCACCTCTGTGCAGGGTTGGGATGTTTTGCCAAACAATGATTGGAGTAATATAGGAACGCACGTTTCAGACTGCCATTCTGCAGCTGCTGCCCAATGTACAGAACTATTTTTTAGTGAGTATGCAGAGGGTTCTAGCAACAACAAGTACATGGAAATTTACAATCCGACACAGTCTGCGGTTGATTTGTCAGCGTACAAGGTTTTCACAATAGTAAATGGAGGTTCGAATACCAGTGAGCTTCAGTTATCTGGTAGTTTAGCGCCAAATTCTGTTTACATATTTGCAGCTAATCAAGCAAATGCGAGCATACTAGCAGTAGCAGACACTGCTTTAGCATTTCCTAGTGTAGTACATTTCAATGGTGATGACTGTATACTTTTATTAAAAGGTACAGATACTATTGATCAGGTAGGAGAGCGATGGAATGATCCAGGGACTGAATGGATAGTTGGTACGGGTTCTACCAAAGACCACACACTAGTTCGAAAAAGCACAGTACAAAATCCAGATACTGCTTGGGCAAGCACCTCTGTGCAGGGTTGGGATGTTTTGCCAAACAATGATTGGAGCAATATAGGAACGCACGTTTCAGACTGTCATCCAGCAGCAGCTATAGCGACAGCACCAGAAGTGGCTGCCGCAGATCCTACTCCTGCAGCAAAAGATGTTATCTCTTTATTTAGTGATGTGTATGACGATGTAGCTGTATCTACGTGGAGAACGGATTGGACGCCAGGTGCAACAGTGTTGACAGACACTACCGCCGATGGGAACAACGTAAAAAGATATACAAATCTTGACTTTGTAGGCATAGAGTTTACGGGAGCCAACTCACTAGATGTGAGCGCTATGGAGTACATTTATTTTGACGTTTGGTCTCCAGATATAGAAACTATACAGGTAAAATTAGTAGATTGGGGAGCTGACAATGCCTTTGGTGGAGGAGATGATTCGGAGTTTGAAATAGCCACCACTAACGTGGCTAATGGACAATGGGTAAATGTTCAACTAAAATTATCTGACTTTACAGGCCTTACCTCTAGAGCAAATATGTCTCAGCTTATTCTTTCTGCCAGACCTGTGGGAAGCAACCCAACAATTTTCGTAGATAATGTTATATTTTGGAAAGAGCCTACCATAGTTTACAACAAAGTAAATATAGCAGATGCTATACAGTTAGATAGTGACTTGGCTCCTACTAATGAAGACACGCTATATGAGTTTACAGGTATTGTTTATGGAATAGATTACAGAGGAGGCAATGGTTTGTCTTTTACCCTAATAGATGAAACTGCAGGAATTAATATTTTTAATTTTTCTGATGTAAACGATTATGTAGTAACAGAAGGAGACGAGCTTACTGTAAGGGGTAAAATGGATTTTTTCAGAGGTTTGCTACAGCTTTTTGTAGATAGTATTGCAGTAAATAGCCAAGGAAACCCACTGAAGGCGCCAACTCTAGTAGCGGCACCATCAGAAGAAACGGAATCTGACTTTATTCAATTAGAAAAAGTATGGATAACTAATGATACCACTACAGTATGGCCAAACCATAGAAATGTAGAGCTTACCAACGAAAATAACGATACCTTCCAAATACGTATAGATAGAAACGTTTTGGATGTAGTAGGTACGCCGGTATTATTTGATACTATGACCATAACAGGTTTAGGAGGTCAGTTTGATAACTCTGCTCCGTATGACGAGGGTTACCAAATTTTCCCAAGAAGACTTTCTGATATTGCTGAGTACGTAGACAAAACTTCTGTAAAAGAAATAGCAATAGAAACTATGGTGTATCCAAATCCAACCAGTAACAATCTTACAGTGATAGGATCTACCAAGTGGAATACCTTCAAGGTATACACACTAGTAGGTAGCGAGATATCTACAGGAACATTGAATAACAACAACCTTTCTGTAACAAACTTGCAAAACGGCACTTATATTATCAAGCTTTACGCTGGAGATAAAGTAGGTGTAGCTCGTTTTATGGTTAACAGATAAATAAGTATTTACAATCTTTTAAAAGGGGAAAGTGCTTTGCACTTTCCCCTTTTTTTGTGAAGCTATAGAACACTCAATTTATGGATGCACGTCAATAGATTAAAAATAGCTGAAGTTTTAATCTTTTTTCGAGATTCAGATTCTAGTTGAATGTATAACCTTTGATGGATACACGTATTTTGAATGAGAAATACCAGTTAAACCTGATTTTGCGACTTAACATTTGTTTTTTCAGATATTATTATGGTGCCCAAAACTTACGCACATCATCTATACCCAATTGTTTTTTGCGGTCTTGGTATTCTTGAAAAATGTCTTGAAAACACTGGTTGAGCAAATCGTCTGGCAGCAAATGACTGATGATGACGATACGGTTCCTTAGTATTGTTTGCATGTTGTCAGCGAAATATTTTTGCCAATAAGCATATGCTGCATCTTCTATGTGCGCAGCTGGTAAGCCCAAAAGATTGAGTTCAGTGAGCGCTTCTTCTCTTGCTTTTTCAGTAGTTTCGGGATGCTCTATGTAGCCTATTAGTTTAGTTGTGGTTTCCACTTTTTTGGTCTTTTGGTGGTTTGGTGTCCAACAAAAGTAATTATAAACCTTTCGTAGATACATTTTAAAACAAAAGACGGAGAAAAAGAAGAGATACAACTAATAACAATTCCTATAAATGAAGCTTGTGAACCATTCTGTCTTATTTTTGTCCAATTATCAGAAAATCAATTCTCAAAAATATAATATCATGAAAAACAGCAATCAACTTAAAAATCTCGTTGTAGCAGCATTCTTGCTAGCATCTGCCGCAGCCCAAGCACAGCTCACTACGCCTCAGCCTAGCCCAACAGCTACTATTATCCAGAAAGTCGGCCTTACTGATGTAAGTGTCACCTATAGTCGGCCAGGAGCAAAAGAAAGAGTTGTTTTTGGCGAAGTAGTACCCTATGGAAAAATTTGGAGAACAGGAGCAAACAAGGCTACAGCAATAACTTTTAGCACTGAAGTTACTTTTGGCGGTACAGATGTGAAGGCGGGTACGTACTCTCTTTTTACTATACCCGGCAAAGATGAGTGGATAGTGATACTAAATAGCAACACAGAGCTATGGGGTGCAGGCGGATACGAAGAAGCAAAAGATGTAGCGCGTATTACTATCAAACCAACGGTAATTCAAGACAAGGTGGAGACATTGACCCTAGACTTTAGCCACCTAGAAGGAGACCAAGGCTTCTTGAATGTGAGATGGGAAAATATCAATGTTACGGTGCCCATAAAAACACCCGCAAACAGTGCAGTAGAAAAACAAATAAAAGAGATGCTGCTAGATGGACCAAGTGCTGGCACTTATTCGAGCGCAGCACGTTTCTATTTGGAAAACGATAAAGATATGACCCAAGCACTAGCGTGGATAGATGCAGCCATAGAAAAGCGTACAGATGCGTTTTGGTATGTGCATCAACGAGCCAAAATTTTGCAAAAAATGGGAAAAGTTAATGATGCTATGGCTGCTGCAGAAAAGTCTATGCAAATGGCTAAAGAGAACAAAGACGGTGACTTTGGCTATATAGCTAATAACGAAAAACTGATAAAAGAACTAAAAAAATAATAACTAATATATTGCGAAGACGAAGCAAAAAACGCCACTTCTCTGAAGAAGTGGCGTTTTTTGCTTAAGTAGGTCACCTTTGTTTAATTTTTCTGATTAGGTAATACTAGCTGAAATATAAATCCTAGGGCGATAACCAACATACACCCTACTATATTGTACCACAGATACCCCATTTTGAGTAGACCAATAGCCATGTCGTTCGCATTGAGGTAATGTAATATAATCACTATAGACTCTGCAATTATAGCGGCTACAAAAACTGCGTGACCTTGTATTAGTTTGAAATAGAAGGCTACTAAAAATATACCCAATATAGTGCCGTAAAATAAAGATCCCAATAGATTTACCGCCTGTATCAAGTTTTCGAAAAGCGACGCATATGTGGCAAACGTAATGGCGAGTAAGCCCCACGCTAGAGTAAACCAACGGCTAGATTTTACGTAGTGCTTATCGCTTCCGTTTTTGTACACACTACGTTGGTATAGATCTATGGTTGTAGTACTTGCTAGGGCATTGAGCTCAGATGCGGTACTACTCATAGCAGCAGAAAACATCACGGCAAAAAGTAGCCCTATCATACCTATGGGTAGATTATCCATTACAAAGCGCATAAAAATATAATCCTTGTCATTGGTCTCTGCTTTTGGGTTTACTTGCGTTACCAGATTTTTTACTTTTTGCCGTACTTGGTTGGCTTTATTTTCTAATTCAATTGCAATTTTTTGAGATCTACGTACTGCTTTCTCATCTTTATTTTCAGCGTGCACAGCTAGGGTGCTTAGTATTTTCTTTTTTGCCTCAAAAATGGAGGTGTGCTCTGCCTCTAGTTTCGCTAGCTCCGGTGCATAGTCAGATTGTTCTACTTGTGCTTTGGCTACTTGGTTAAAAAAAACAGGTGGTTGATTGAATTGGTAAAAGACAAATACCATAACACCTATGAAAAGAATTATAAATTGCATAGGTATTTTCAAAAGCCCGTTCATAATAAGTCCCAATCTACTTTCAGTGAGGGATTTGCCCGTGAGATAGCGCTGCACTTGGCTTTGGTCTGTGCCAAAGTACGACATAAATAAAAACAGGGCCGCAGTTATTCCCGACCAAAAGTTATATCGGTCGTTGAGGTCAAAATCAAAGTTGACTACATTGAGCTTTCCCATTTTTCCGGCCACGTGCAGCGCATTGGTAAAACCAATGTGGTCTGGCAACATCATAATAACCATAATACCTGCAAGTACCATTCCCCCCATCATTACCGCCATTTGCTGTTTTTGGGTTTGAGTTACGGCTTTAGTGCCGCCAGATACCGTGTAAACGATGACCAATAAACCAATGAATATATTGGTAAATGTGAGGTTCCAGCCTAGTAGCGTAGAGAGTATAATAGCAGGAGCATAGATGGTGATGCCCGCTGCCAAACCTCTCTGAACCAAAAATAATAGCGCAGCAAGTGTACGTGTTTTGAGGTCAAAACGTTCTTCTAAAAATTGATAAGCTGTGTATACTTTTAGTTTATAGTATATGGGGATAAAAGTGACCGACAATATGATCATAGCCAGAGGCAATCCAAAATAAAATTGGATAAAACGCATGCCGTCTGTATAGGCCTGTCCGGGCGTAGAGAGAAATGTAATAGCACTTGCTTGCGTAGCCATTATGCTGATACCAATGCCCCACCATTTGGCATCATTATTTCCTTTAAGGTAGCCTTTTAAATCTTTGCTGCCTCGTGTTTTCCAGACGCCATATATTACTATAAATAGTAGCGTTCCTATGAGTATGATCCAATCTATAATACTCACGAGAAATGCTTTGTAAATAGATAAAACAATACAATAAGTATACTAAGGATGACTACTAAAAGAAGGTACCATCCTTTCCAGGTTTTAAATAAGGGAGGCTTTTCAGAATTACTCATTTCCTAATTCTATCAGGTTAATCAATAATTTGTATGCTCCTGGAACACCGGCAGGTAATTCTCGGAAGAAAGAAATTCCCGTGTAAATATAGTTTCCTTGCCCATATTTAGTCACTAGCAGAGCTCCTTCTCTAGCAGGTTCTCCTTTATCGTGCCAGCTCAGCAGCGGGGTGTAGCGATCATCCCACGCACTTGCAAAATACAAACCGCGTTCTTGCACCCAGTTTTCAAAATCAGATAGTCCAATTTTATTGGGGTTATTGAGTGCTTTATGGTCGGGTTGCAGAAAATTAACTGCAGATTTTTCTTCCGTTACTCTATGGCGAGATAGCGTGATAGGATATGGACCAAAATTTTGTGTCTTCATTTGGTGGCGAGTATTGTATTGTACAATCAGATTTCCTCCTTGTTTCACATATTCTAGCAGTTTGGGAGCCATATAGGCTGATCGCTCCTCTACATTAAAAAAGCGTATGCCGGTAAATATAGCATCATATTGCACCAAGTTTTCAGGTTCCAAGTCTGCTTCGGTGAGTAGCGTCACTTCGTACCCTATATTTTGTAGCGCCTGTTGCACAAGATCTCCTGCGCCCACCAGGTAGCCTATTTTTTTGCTTTTGGTCTTCACTGGTACGTATACTAATTTGGTTTTACTCTCCGGAAACCATACTTGTGTAGGGATATGGTCGTAGCTTATGGTTCTTATTGCTCGGGCTTTGTTGCCGTTTATCATCATCTCCAAAAAGCCATTTTCAGCCTTTTCATTTGGCGTTATGGTGATTATTACTTTTTGTTCATCGCCCTTTTTGGCTAAAGAAAAATTTCTGTCATAGTCTATAGTCCAGCCTTTTGGCGTCACTGCAGTGAGCGTTCCTTCTTGCTTATCTGCATGTGCTTTTAAGATTATCTCTACCTTTTTAGATTTTTCGTTAGCAAATAGGTTTATGTGCTGACTTATAGTAGCTGTTACTGCAGGAGTGATAATAAACGGTCTGTACTGCTCTCCCTTCACGGGATCATTCCATTTATACACGAGTGGCACTTTTATTTGTTCTGTATTTTTCCAACCGTATGTAGCAGTAAAAATTACCGCAGGATTATTCTCAGGTAAACCAATTAGCTTTTGGTCTGTCACGGTATACGTACCAAGCAGCCCTTCTTTGGCTAGCCAATAGGGCTGAGAAATAGGAAGGTTTTTCATGGAAATTTTCTGCTCAAAGAATGTATTCTCTGCGAGCTCAAAAGTTTTGGAATAGCCTAGAGTTTTACTTTCTATGGATAGTAAGGCAGAGGACATGCCGCTGCGGTCTACAAACTCAAAAGTTACGTCAACAGAATCATTATCAGCAGCTGAGTGCACGTTGGCTACAGCTTCTATATATATTCCGCATGTTTGTAGCATTAGTTGCTCTACATCTTTTATTTTTTGTGTCACAAATGGATTTTTATTAGCATTTAGCACGAGTAGTTGATTACGTAATCTTACCAATTCAGCATATATGGCTGCAGGATTTTCAATAACAAAGTATTTTAAAAGGTTGTCGATTGTTTTCTCTACATTTTTACTTCCCTCTATTCTACTCCAATTACTTGCGTATCCGTCAAATAGGTCTTTGTTGGCGGGTGTGCCGGCTAGGTGCTCAAAGTACTCTATTTGCTCACCACGCGTACCTGTAGAGCCAAAACCTTGACTCTTGTGCTGGGACCGGCTATAGGCCGCTAGTTCATTATAGCTCGTGCCTAGCACAGGATTATACTTTCCGATGTCTATGGCTACTACGCCAGGGTCTTTTACAGAGATACTATCGTTCCACCAGCGGCCAGTGTTTATAACCACTCTTGTAGGTTGCCACACATCAACATAGGCTAGCTGCTCGGGGTAGTGTGCGCTATCCCCAGCTAGGCCAAATGCTTCTTTAGCTAGTATAGCGGAAGCCGTGTGATGACCATGTCCTCCGCCACCGTCTGTAGGGAAACGACATACGATGACGTCCGGCCTAAACTTGCGTATCACCCAAACAACATCGGCAAGTATTTTGTCTTTGTCCCATATTTCCAAGGTTTCTTCAGGTGTTTTAGAGTAGCCAAAATCTATGGCTCGGGTAAAATATTGTGTTCCGCCATCTATGCGGCGAGCAGCAAGTAGCTCTTGTGTTCGTACTATTCCCAGTTCTTCGCTGATTTCTGTGCCTATCAAGTTTTGTCCCCCGTCTCCACGCGTCAGTGAGAGGTAAGCCGTTTTGTATAATTTCTCATTGGCACAGTAACTGATAAAACGGGTATTTTCATCATCTGGATGGGCGGCCAGATAGAGCACATTGCCTACTACTTGTAGTTTTTTTAGTTGGTGGTATATTTCTGCACTGTTTAGTTGCTTTGGTTGCTGGGCAAACGCAATTGCAGATGATAAAGCAAGTAGTGAGAAAAAGTATTTTCGCATAGGGTCAAAACTAATGAAATGTAAAAACAGTTTGGTGTTTTATACGGTGTAATTTCATAATCAAAGGATAAATACAATATTGTTTTCTAAGCAATTAGTAAATGCATTTTAATTTGGCATTTCATTAAAATAATAAAGTGTTTTTTATTCTTGATTTTGGAAAAGGATAAGATGTGCTATAGTAAAATCTAATAAATGAAAGTTTGTGGTCACTAGTTTGTATCTTTAAGCCAGACGCACTTCTAGTTATTCTTTTTCAAAAAACACCCCCTCGAAAAGGATAATATTTTGAGTCACCACTTTTTATAAAACCTTTATCTTCTTGGTTTTTTGTTCGCAGTAAAATCTTTCCTCACATATTGATGAGTGGATAAATGAAAATGATCCCGGTCAAAATCTATCTTAGGTGCCGCATTTAATATTAGTCGTTAATTTTTTGTTTGCAGGAAACTACTGGCGATGGGGGTGTCCAAACTAAAACTAGGCAAAGTGCATAGGCTTAATGTTTTGCTACTGCACAGAATTGTATCCATAGTTTTTGTGAAAATGCACTATATAAAAACAAAAAAAACTGTTGTATTGTAAGCAGTAAGGTGAGTTTTCATTATATTTAGCAAGTTATTTTGCTGCGGCAAAGAGCAAATACTCTGTGCTGGTTTTTGGCTAAAAGGAGGCAAAAGATTTAGTGCGGTTTTACCTAGCCTATTGTTGTTTATGGTGTATGCCGATAGGTAGCAAGGCGCGCTACACAAATCTAGGGTCTGTGTCCATCAAAGTCCCGCACTTGTTGCAGGTACGCAGTTTTTCGCTAGCATAAAACTCTTTAAAGCGGGGCAAAAAATCTTTTTCAATATTAGTGAGCGGAAAGATGTACTCGTGCAGTTTGTTGTTGCAGTTATCGCAAAACCACATCAAGCCGTCATGCTCGTTTTTTGTACGTTTACATTCTATAACTAGGCCTATGCTGCCTTCGCTACGCGAGGGAGAGTGCGGTATATTGGCAGGCAGCAGAAACATTTCTCCTTCTTTTATGGGTATATCTACAGCCTTTCCATCTTCTTGTATTCTCACGTTTATATCGCCTTCTAGCTGGTAAAAAAGTTCTTCGGTTTCATTGTAGTGATAGTCTTTTCTGGCATTTGGTCCAGCTACTATCATCACTATGTAGTCTCCAGCATCTTTGTACAAGTTGCGGTTTCCTACTGGTGGTTTTAGTTCATTTCGGTGCTCGTTTATCCACGCTTGTAGGTTAAAAGGTCTTCTTACTGCCATTGTTTTTTCAAATGTTAAAGGACGAAGATAATCATTCTATACTACTTCTGTATATCCCAAGTTTTTATAGTACGTTTGCATATAAAATTGTTAAATATAAAAGCTATGTTATTGTTTTTAAATATGGGCGGCATGGAATGGATACTCATTATACTTGCCATAGTAATACTTTTTGGGGGTAAAAAAATTCCGGAATTGATGAAAGGTGTAGGCTCTGGCATAAAAGAGTTTAACAAAGCCAAAAACGACGTAAGTGAAAGCTTGCGAGAAGGAATGAACGAAACCCCAGAAGATAAAAAGAAAGACGACAAATAAAGGTCAATGAGCCCCAAAAAGTACACGTCTTTGCACCACCTACAGGCAGACCTGCTTGAGGGGAAAACCTCTTGCGCGTCATTGGCTGATTATTACCTTGGACGAATCGAAAAAAACCAACATCTTAATGCAATGCTAGAGGTATATGCAGAAGAGGCACGGGAAAAAGCAAAGTCTGTAGATGCAAAATTAAAAAATGGTAATGCAGGCAAGCTAGCAGGTATGTTTTTGGCTATCAAAGATAATATCTGCTATACGGGTCATATAGCTTCGGGGTCTTCCAAAATACTGAGCAACTACAAAGCAGTTTATACGGCTACTGCATTGCAGCGCCTTTTGGATCAGGATGCTATTGTAATAGGCAGGTGCAACTGCGATGAGTTTGCCATGGGAGCAAGTAATGAAAACTCTGCTTATGGCGTGGTGCGAAATGCCGCAGACACTACCAAAGTTCCCGGCGGAAGCTCTGGGGGAAGCGCCGTGGCTGTACAGGCAGATTTTTGTTTGGCCGCCTTAGGATCGGATACAGGTGGGTCTATACGTCAGCCAGCTTCGTTTACAGGTACTGTGGGTATAAAACCTACTTATGGCCGTATTTCGAGGTATGGGCTTATGGCATACGCCTCAAGCTTTGACCAAATAGGACCGATAACTAGTAGTGTAGATGATGCAGCATTGCTGGTAGAGATAATGGCAGGAGTAGACCAAAATGATGCTACTAGCTCTGCCCAAAACGTGGAGACCTATACTCCAAATCTAGCCCAGAAGTATACAATAGCCTACAGTAAGGAAGCTATGGAAAGCGAAGGCCTGGCAATTGACGTAAAAGAAGCATACGTAGCGCTTATAGCCAAACTTCGAGAAGAGGGCCATATTGTAGAAGAGAAAAGTTTTCCCTACCTAGATTACATGGTTCCGTGCTACTATGTGCTTACCACCGCAGAGGCTAGCAGCAATCTTTCTCGCTATAGCGGTATGCTATATGGGCAGCGCAGCGAGTTAGCTACTGATATAGAATCTACTTTCAAAAAATCGCGTAGTGAGGGTTTTGGCCCAGAGGTGAAACGACGCATAATGACAGGTACTTTTGTACTGAGTGCAGACGAGTATGATGCGTATTATTCTAAAGCACAAAAAGTGCGGCGAGTAATACAAGATGCTAGCAATAAACTGCTAGAAGAGTACGATTTTTTTCTTTGTCCTACGGCGCCTACTACTGCATTCGAAATAGGTGGCGATATGAGTAAAGACCCTATAAAAATGTACTTGGCAGATATTTTTACTGTGCAAGCACCTTTGGCGGGATTGCCCGCTTTATCAATACCTACCGCCGAGTCCAACGGATTGAGCATTGGTATGCATTTTATGGGAAGAGCTTTCGAAGAATCAGCACTTTTTAACATTGGCAATATAGTAAGCAGTTACTATAGGGCTCCGTAGTATAACGGATAGCCCATCTGTGGCAAAAGAGCAAGAAAGGCAGCATTAGCAAAAAATAAGATGTTGTAATAGCCTAAGAGATCAAAAAATAGGCAAGTGACATAAATGAAACTAGATAGGAACAGATACTTAGAAACCAGGAGCATGCAACCTAAAACTGTGCTGCTATCTTTAGTAGCTGTAAATGTATTGCTAGGGTTTATCGTTTGGGTTTTTCCCAAGGATGGTATTCCCATTATAAAAGACCAAAAGCTAAAATTTGTCACGATAGGCCAACTTACAGGAGAAGACGATAGTCCAGACAAAGTGGTAAATTTAGACCGTGTTTTGGCCGGAGTAAATCCATGGACATATACTGACACCTTACAGATTATATCTACTGGGAAAATAGCACAGATAAAAGCAGATAGTACAGTGGTCATAGCTGAGCCACAAAGCAGTATAAGATTACGCCTGCCGCCTAGTAATCCAAATGCACTGAAGACACTCAGCTACGCACTGAAGTATGAAAGTCAAAAAAAAGTAGTACGTATAATACACTATGGCGATTCTCAGCTAGAGGGAGACCGCATAACTAGCCATTTTAGAAATAAAATGCAGTTAACCTACGGAGGTGAAGGACCAGGAATAGTGTTACCCAAAGAGCCAGCTGCCTCGTCTAGAAGGAGTGCTTTTGTATCTGAAACAAATAACGTTGAAAAGAAGGCAATATATACTAAAGCAGGAAACCCAGAAGATAACAAATACGGTATAGCAGGAGCATCTTTTAACATAAAGGGCGCAACCAGTAGTTTTGTAGAGTGGCTTGCTACGCAAGACACTCTAGGTTCAAGACAAGCAAGATTTACTTCAAACGTACAAACGCCTGCTCATATCCAAGTGCGAGTGGGCTCATCGGGTTATGCTCGGTCTCGTAGCCACCAAAAAGTGACACTGCTCTATGGGGCAGATGAACCGTTTATGGTGCGTTTAAAAAGCGACACCAGTAGTCACGAGTATGTACTGCCAGCCTCTGCCAATAAAGGAAGCTATACTTGGAATATTCGCTCAAAGAAAATACTCAAACTCTCGTTCACGAAAGGTAAATTTCCACATATATATGGACTAGCACTTGACGGTGCTAGAGGTGTAGCAGTAGATAATTTTGCTATGCGAGGAAGCTCTGCCGTAGGGTTTAGCAAAATGAATAGAAACTTGTATGGTAGCCAACTGAAACAAATGAATGTGTGCGCTATTATGCTGCAATACGGTATCAATGTAGTGCCTAATGTGCGCTCGGATTATAGCTATTACACGGCTATTATGGTAAGACAATTGAAGAGTATACAAGCGGCATATCCAGGAGTAGCTATTATAGTAATAGGCCCTAGTGACATGAGTCGCAATGTCGGAGGGCAAATGGTGTCGTATAGTAATGTTCCCCTAATACGCGATGCTATGCAAGCGGCAGCTATGCAAACGGACTGTTGTTTTTGGGATCTTTACGAAGCCATGGGCGGAGAAAATAGTATGGTAGCCTGGGTAGAAAAGGGATTAGCTCAAAAAGATTATACCCATTTCACTTCTAAAGGAGCAGAGTATGTAGGCGAGATGCTTTACCGGGCCATATATAACGAAGTAAACAAAGAAAAATGGAATTGACACACGAGCATTTTATGAAACACGCGCTGCGGCAAGCAGAAAATGCTTACGCAGAAGACGAAGTCCCCATAGGAGCTGTAGTAGTAGCTAACAGCCAAATTATAGGCAAGGGATACAACCAAGTGGAACGATTAAGCGATCCAACAGCCCATGCAGAAATGCTGGCTATTACTGCCGCTAGCGCATCATTAGATTCTAAATTTTTGAATGACTGTGTGCTATATGTCACCGTAGAGCCGTGCGTGATGTGCTATGGAGCAATAAAAAATGCTCGAATAAAAAACGTGATAATTGGATGCATGGAACCTAAACACGGTTTTACCAATTTTATGAATAGTACAGGTAGTTTAAAATTGCAACAAGGTGTCTTGGAAGAGGAATGTACTTTGCTCATGAAAACTTTTTTCGGAAACAAACGGTAGAATAGGGTGTATACCAAATATTCATTATTCTTTATTGCTCCACATTAAGGTCTAAACTTAATGTTCATAAGAGTTTTGATTCTTCTAATTTCAAACTATCACTCAACAAGAAGTAGCAGCTTACTCTGCTCAATAATTTAGTTTACTTTTTTAACAAGTGTCCTTAGTAGTTTTCACGGTGCATCAGTTAAAACAGAATGTCCTGTTACAATGGGGATGATATACAAGGGTTTTCGAATTACAAATACTTGAATACGCCATTCGACTTCAAGAATTAAACACTAAAGAAACTCAACTAAGCCCTGATATTAATCCTTCGTTATCTATATCCATGCCTTCACTAGCAGGTATGGTAGGCAAGCCGGGCATACGCATCATAGTGCCCAGTATGGGTATTAAAAAGCCAGCTCCTGCGGCTATTTCAAATTCGCGTACGGTTATTCTAAACCCCTTAGGAGTGCCTATTAGTTTCTCATTATCTGAGAAAGATTTTTGTGTTTTGGCCATGCAAATAGGCAGGTATTCTAGGCCTAGTTTGGCTATATTTCTTAAGCCTATTTCAGCATCGGCGGTGTAGTCTACTCCATCAGCTCCGTATATTTCCATGGCTATGGTTGCTATTTTTTCTTTTACTGGCAGATGCCAGTTGTACAGCGGGCTAAAGTTACTTTTGTCGCTTTCTACTTCTTGCACTACGGCCATGGCTAGGTCTGTGGTACCATTTCCTCCGTCTGCCCATCCTGTGCTTAGCACTGCTTTTACGCCTAGGCTAGCGCACTGCTTTATTACCCAATTTATTTCTTCTTCGGTATCAGAATAAAAATTGTTGATAGCCACCACACGCTGTAAACCAAATTTAGCCATGTTTTCCAAATGTTTTTCAAGATTAGAAAAACCTGCCTTAACCCTTGGTAAGCTTGGTTTATTGTATTCTTCTTGTGGTGAGCCACCGTGGTGACGTAACGCCCGTATTGTGGCTACTATAACTACTACTTTGGGTTTTAATTCAGCATATCCACATTTGATGTCCAAGAATTTTTCAGCTCCTAAATCCGCACCAAATCCAGCTTCGGTAACGGTATATTCAGCTAAACTCATACCCATTTTGGTAGCTATAATAGTGTTGGTACCTTGAGCTATATTTGCAAAAGGTCCTCCGTGAATAATAGCCGGATTGTGTTCCAAAGTTTGCACTAAATTGGGTTTTATGGCATCTTTTAACAAGAGTGCCATAGCATTTTGGGCGTTTAGATCTCTGGCATAGACAGGTTTTCTATCAAAGGAGTATCCCACAAAGATATTGCCTAGTTTCTTCTTTAAATCATCTATATCTTTGGCCATGCAAATTATTGCCATTACTTCAGAGGCTGCGGTAATGTTAAAACCGTCTTGGCGTGGTATACCGTTTGCAGTGCCGCCTAGACCTATTGTGATATCGCGCAGTGCTCTGTCGTTCATGTCTATTACTCGTTTCCAAGTGATGGTGCGTGGGTCTATACTGAGGCTGCGTGTTTTGCTTTGTATGTTGTTGTCTATCAGTGCACTGAGCAGATTATTAGCTTTTTCTATTGCAGCAAAATCACCTGTAAAATGTAGGTTAATGTCTTCCATTGGTACTACCTGAGAATATCCGCCACCTGCTGCCCCACCTTTTATACCAAACACAGGACCTAGCGATGGCTCACGAAGTACTACTATTGATTTTTTTCCTATCTTATTTAGCCCTTCATTTAGTCCAATAGAAACAGTTGTTTTTCCCTCCCCTGCTGGTGTGGGCGTGAGTGCAGTTACAAGGATAAGATTACTTTTTGCTATATGGTTTTCATTGATTAGGCGCAGCGGTAGCTTTGCTTTGTATTTACCATAGTGCTCCAGATCATTGGGATCTATGGCTAGTTTTTCAGCAATGTCATTGATGTGCTGCATAGTTACTTTTTGGGCTATGTCTAAATCGGTCATACTAGTGATATTTTTTGTAAGACGAATATACATGTTGGTTTTGGTCTTTGCGCACTTTTTACAAATCACTTGATCGCTGATGTTTGTAGTTTGAAAATAAATGCGTTGTTTTGAAACCGTGTGTAGACCATTTTTGATACTGTTTGTAGCATTGGGTATCTTGGCGTGTACCAACAAACCAAACACAAAATCCCAACAAAAAAGAAGCATGAATAAGAAAACCATAACCTACTTAGCTCTGGGCGATAGCTATACTATAGGAACGGCTGTTGCTTTTTCTCAAAATTTTCCTAGTCAATTGGCAGACAGAATAGAAGGCAAAACGGGTGGCCAAATGGAAGTAAAAATTGTTGCGCAAAACGGATGGCGCACAGATGACTTACAGCGAGGTATAAAAAGGGCTGACTTGGATTCTCAGTATGATTTGGTTTCATTGCTCATAGGTGTCAATAATCAGTACCAGAACTTACCTCTAGAAGATTTTGACAAGGATTTTAGAAGCTTAATAGATACCACACTGAAATATGCTGCAGGACAAAAAGAACGAATTTTTGTAGTGTCTATACCCAATTATGGATATACGCCATTTGGCGCAGAAAACAAAGCACAGATTACCAAAGAGCTCGCAGTTTTTAACGCCCGCTCTAAATCTATTTGTGAAGAGCTAGATATAGACTATTATGATGTGACGAGTTTATCGCTAGCTGCCGAAACAAATTCTGAGTATACCGCCAACGATAAGTTGCATCCATCAGCCTTGCAGTATAGTGATTGGGTCAGTTCTTTTTTGGAGGACATATTAAAAAAATTGTGATGCCCACCTTAGTTTGGTTATATGGGCAGAGCTGGTTTTAATAGAATAGTTTAATTTTGTGAAAATGTATACTACTACTTCTCGTAAAATTGGAGCTATCCTCTACGTGCTGTTTTTTACAGCCCTTTTTTATTTGATTTATGAAAGTGGATTTACCAATTTTAATGGTAAATCGTTATTGGGAAGCTTTATAAGTGCTTTGGGTTGCCTTCTCATACCAGATTGGCTGCATTGGCGCAAAATAAGAAAGGGCGCACCAAAATAAAGTATAGTAGTATTATGCCCCCTTAATGCAGACCTTTAAAATTAGTATGGGCATACTAGATGTGTGGGTATTATATAACACCCATTTGCTTACCTACCTTCACAAATGCAGCGATGGCTTTGTCTAGGTGTTGTTGCTCGTGGGCAGCAGACAGTTGCACTCGTATTCTAGCTTTTCCTTTGGGTACTACTGGAAAATAGAAACCTACCACATAAATACCTTCGTCGAGCATTTTAGCAGCCATATCTTGGGCTACATTAGCGTCGTACAGCATAATAGGAACAATAGGGTGTACACCAGGAGTGATATCAAAACCAGCCTCGGTCATTTTTAGTCTAAAATACGTAGTGTTATATTCTAGTTTGTCTCGCAGCTCGGTGGTTTCGCTCAGCATATCTAGTACGGCAATACTTGCCCCCACTATGCTAGGTGCTAGGGTGTTAGAAAACAAATATGGACGGCTCTTTTGGCGAAGCATTTCAATAATTTCTTTTTTTCCAGAGGTAAAACCGCCACTAGCACCACCCAGAGCTTTGCCTAGCGTACCTGTTATTATTTCTATTTTGCCCATTACATCGCAGTGCTCGTGGGTACCCCGACCTGTTTTCCCTAAAAAACCGGAGCTATGGCATTCGTCTATCATTACACTTGCGTTGTATTTTTCTGCCAAAGCTACTATTTTGTCTAGCTGAGCGATAGTACCGTCCATAGAGAATGTGCCATCTGTAACAATTATACGATTACGCTGAGCCTGAGCAGCTATTAATTGCTTTTCTAGGTCTGCCATGTCATTATGTGCATATCGGTAGCGCTCTGCCTTGCAAAGGCGTATACCATCTATTATACTAGCATGGTTGAGTGCGTCAGAAATAATAGCATCTTCTGCATCAAAAAGTGGTTCAAAAAGACCACCGTTGGCATCAAAAGCTGCAGCGTACAAAATGGTGTCTTCTGTGCCTAGGTATTCAGATATTTTGTGCTCAAGCTCTTTGTGTATGTCTTGTGTTCCACAGATAAATCTAACGGAAGACATGCCATACCCGTGAGAATCAATAGCTTCTTTGGCAGCTTTCAGTACTTTTGGGTGTGAACTGAGACCCAGGTAATTGTTTGCACAAAAATTGATCACTTCCCCACCTAGTTGTGTTTTTATGTCGGCACCTTGTGGGGTTATAATTATACGCTCTTGTTTGTATAAGCCGGCCTCTTTGATTTCGTCAAGTTCTGTTTGGAGTTTGGTTTGTAATGAATTGTACATGTGGTGCAAATTTAATCATAAGTGTTAAATGATTGTTGCTTAACATTACTAGAACAGGATCAAATTGTGGTGATTTTTTTTGGAATAAACTGACACAAAAGCATACTTTATTTTAGAAAATCACAAAATAAGGACGAATAGACCGAAATGAAAGAACTTTTTGGGTGGCACAAAGGTTGTATCACTATTATTGCAAAAGACTAAACAGACGCATGTCAGAAGATAAAAATAAAGGCAAATCTGCCAAAGAGCAAAACAATACTACAAACCCTTTTGAAAGAAAAAAGCCAAAAGGAGGAGCACCTAAATTCAATCCTGTGTGGATTTATGCCATTTTAATAATGGTATTTATCGGCATCACTTTTATGGGCCCCAAAAATGGGAAGCAGATAACTGTGGATAGACTTCTGACAATGGTAGAAGAAGGAGCTGTAGAAAAAATTAATGTTATCAATAGAAGTAAGGCTGAAATCTATATAACTGAAGCGGCCAAAAAAGATGATCAGTACAAAAAAGATGTGCCAGATGGTTCTTTTGTAAATCCCAAAGCCTTTGTTTACTACCTTTCTGATATAGGAGATTACGAGTTTTTTAGCAATCAAGTTATAGACGCTCAAAAATCCTTAGGCGAAGGGAAAAAGGTAACTATAAATCCAGAAGTACAAGAGAATATATGGGACAACCCATTGGTAAACCTCGTACTATATATTGCTATTTTTGGATTGATTTGGATGTTTATTATTAAAAGAATGGGAGGCGGATCAGGCCCTGGAGGAGGAGGCCAAATCTTTAGCATTGGCAAATCTAAAGCCCAATTATTTGACAAAGACACCAAAGTAAATGTAACATTCAAGGATGTAGCTGGACTAGAAGGAGCCAAAGAGGAGGTTATGGAAATAGTAGATTTTCTAAAGAATCCGAAGAAGTATACTGACTTAGGCGGAAAAATACCAAAAGGCGCTCTACTTGTAGGCCCTCCAGGAACGGGTAAAACTCTATTAGCCAAAGCAGTAGCTGGAGAAGCTGAAGTGCCATTTTTCTCATTGTCAGGATCAGACTTTGTAGAAATGTTTGTTGGTGTAGGTGCTAGCAGAGTGCGAGACCTTTTCAAACAAGCCAAAGAGAAAGCACCATGCATCATTTTTATAGATGAGATAGACGCAATAGGAAGAGCTCGTGGTAAAAACGCTATGCAAGGAGGTAACGACGAGAGAGAAAATACTTTAAATCAGTTGCTTACAGAGATGGATGGTTTTGGCACTGATACAGGTGTTATAATGCTTGCAGCTACAAACCGTGTAGATATTTTAGATTCGGCACTACTAAGAGCAGGACGTTTTGACCGTCAGATATATGCAGATATGCCAGACCTCAACGAGCGTCGTCAGATATTTGACGTACACTTGAAACCCATCAAAGTAGCCAAAGATTTAGATATTGATTTTTTGGCTCGTCAAACACCCGGATTTAGTGGAGCTGATATAGCAAATATGTGTAACGAAGCTGCCTTAATAGCAGCACGGTATGATAAGAAACAAGTAGAGAAACAAGATTTCCTAGATGCTGTAGACAGAATAGTTGGCGGATTAGAAAAGAAAAATAAAATAATAACACCCGAAGAAAAAAGAGCTGTAGCCGTACACGAAGCTGGTCATGCTACGGTAAGTTGGCTATGCGAACACGCCAATCCGCTGGTGAAAGTGACAATAGTGCCAAGAGGGAGAAGCTTGGGCGCGGCTTGGTACCTGCCAGATGAGCGACAAATAACACGCACAGAACAAATGCTAGATGAAATGTGTGCTACGCTAGGTGGTAGAGCTGCAGAAAAAGTAATTTTTGGAAAAATATCTACTGGAGCTCTTAGTGACTTAGAAAAAGTAACCAAACAAGCAATGGCCATGGTAAGTATCTACGGGCTGAATGAGAAAATTGGTAATGTTTCATACTATAATATGGACCAAGGCTTTAGCAAACCATTTAGTGAAAAGCAAGCCGCACTCATTGATGATGAAATTAAAAAACTAACCGATGAGCAATACCAAAGAGCAATTAAATTATTGGATGAAAATAAAGATAAGTTGCTAATGCTCGCAGACAAACTGTTAGAAAAAGAAGTGATTTTTAAGGATGATTTAGAGAAAATTTTTGGCAAAAGTGCTGGAGATATTGCGACAATAAAAGCAAATCCTGAGCCATTGCCTACACCTACGGAGATTTCCGAGGTAACAGAGGAGGCTAATAAAGAGGCAGAATAAGTTATAATTAAGATATCAAATTAAAAGGGGCTCGCTGTACAGCGAGCCCCTTTTTGTTGAAGTAAGTACTATTTTTATTTTTTGTTAGGGTAGTTATTATACCCAGCTAGTTTAGAAATATATGCGCCCTTTGTATCGGTGGACCAAGACTAACAAGCATGGGAAAATATTGCGTAATCTAATGGTCATTCAAGATAATGTTATTTCATTTTTGAGGTCATATACGATGCGACTTCCTCAGGCACTAAGTACTGAATGCTTCTATCCATGCGCACTAGACCACGTACATAGCTAGCAGATATGTTTAGCATTGGACCTTTCATCACGCGAACTTTTTGATTTTTTGAAAATTCTCCGCCTGGAAAACCCTCCCTGAAATAGGATAATATTTCATATTCCATCAATATTTCTTCGTGGTCCTTCCATTTTTCCAAGTGTTGCAAGTTGTCAGTACCCATAATTAACAAAAACTCAATCTTGCTGTGTTTTTCTTTTAGCTTACGCAATGTGTATGCAGTATACGATGGTGTTGGCATAGAAAATTCAATATTTTCTACTTTAAATTTTTCGTTACCCTTAATGGCAAGTTTTACCATATTTAATCGATGTTCGGCATCCATGATGTCTTTTCCCTTTTTTAATGGGTTTTGAGGTGAGACTACGAACCAAACTTCATCGAGTTTGGCTTGGTCTAGCATATACTGACCTATGATCAAGTGACCGTGATGTATGGGGTTGAAAGACCCAAAAAATAATCCTACCTTCATTCTAATCTTGTGATTTTAAAAAATTATTTATTATCTTTTCCGAGATTACAAAGGTATCACTTAACACGTCGTTAACAATTACTTTATCAAAACGTTGTTCAAATTTTAGTTCGGTGTGTACTTTGGCAATACGCATAGCGAGCTGCTCTTCTGTTTCGGTGTTTCTACTGCGTAGCCGATTTATAAGAATATCTACTGACGGAGGTCTTAAAAATAAGGCCATTGCCTTCACCCCAAAGTGTTTTTTGATGGTGATTCCGCCTTCTACATCTAGATCAAAAATGACAGTTTTACCGGCATTCCAAAGTCTTTGCACTTCAGATTTTAGTGTTCCGTAAAATACTCCGTCGTAAACCTGTTCGTGCTCTAAAAACTCGTTATTTTGTATGGCAGTTTGGAACTCTTGCATTGTTAAGAAGTAATAATCTACACCATGTTTTTCTCCTGCACGTATAGGGCGTGTGGTAGCACTAACGCTAAATGACAGGTTTGGAATAACCTGTAGCAGATGCTTTACTACAGTAGTTTTACCACTGCCACTAGGTGCAGAAAATATAATAAGCTTATGGTTGTTGTTTTCATGAGGCTCCTTTGTTGACCCATTTTGCTGGTTTTCAATCATATTGGCTTGATTTGGGATCATAGTAAGTTAAGTACTTGCTCTTTTATTTTCTCCAATTCTTCTTTCATAGCTACTACCTCTTTTTGTATACCAGCATGGTTGGCTTTACTTCCTAGTGTGTTTATTTCTCTACCCATTTCCTGTGCTATAAAATTAAGCGTTTTACCTTTAGGGTTTTCAGATAACGATTCTGTAAAGTGATCGCAGTGAGCTTTTAGTCGTATTTTCTCTTCGTTTATATCATATTTTTCTAGGTAGTATATTAGCTCTTGTTCAAATCGGTTTTGTTCAAAGCTTTCGTCATCTGCTAGCTGTTTTAGATTTTTTTGAAGTCTTGATTTTGTACTTTCTAAACGGAGGGGTTCAAGCATTTCTATGTGAGGTATGCCTGTAGCTATAGTATTAACGTACTCGGTCAGTACGGTAAAAAGCGTTTGCCCTTCTTTTTTCCTGTAATCGTCATAAGCACAAAAGGCTTCTTCAGCTGTTTCTTTTACTAATGTATACAGATTTGAATCTAGCTGCTCGTCATCTTGATATATGACGTCTTGCATAGACGTAGTGATTCGAAAAATATCGTGGTCTGATGCACCTAATTTGTTACTTAGATTCTTTAGTTTGTTATAATATTGGGCTGCTAAGGCTTCATTTATCTTAATGTCATTTTCATTGACTTGATGCTTTACTATTGATATAGATAATGTTGCGGTGCCTCGCTCTATTTTTTTTCCGTATATCGTTCGCAACTCTATTTCCTTTGGTATAAGATAGCGGGGAATTCTCAAATTAAGGTCTAGAAATTTTCCATTTAGGCTACGAATTTCTACTTTTACACTATAGTGTTCGGTGTGTTTTTCGGCCATACCGTAGCCCGTCATACTTTTTAGCATAGTTATACGAGGCAAATATACGTGGTATCTTAATACCGTGTTCACAGTTATTCACAACAGCCTGCCTTGTATTTATATCAATCAGTATATTTTGTGCGGATGCGTTTTACAAAATAACTGCTAGCTTAAAATGACTGGTTTTACTGAGAGATGATTATATACAAGTGGCACTTAATTATTAAAGTATTGCCTACTAGCTAATGATCTGTATATTTTCAACAAAAAATAAGCACCAAAAACTCTAGCTTAAATTTTTCTTTCTAAGGCAGGTATTCTTTTTTAAAGTCAGGTTTACGTTTCTCTAAAAAAGCGTCTCGTCCCTCTTTTGCCTCATCGGTCATATAGGCTAATCGTGTAGCTTCACCAGCAAATACTTGTTGTCCTACCATGCCATCGTCTGTAAGATTCATTGCGAACTTCAACATTTTGATACTAGTTGGTGATTTTTCTAATATCTCTTGTGCCCACTGATATGCCGTGTTTTCCAACTCAGCATGTGGTATCACTGCATTTACCATACCCATGTCAAAAGCCTCTTGAGCCGAATAGTTTCTGCCTAAGAAGAATATTTCGCGGGCTTTTTTTTGACCAACCATTTTTGCTAAATAGGCGGAACCGTAGCCTCCATCAAAACTGGTAACATCTGCATCAGTCTGTTTGAAAATAGCGTGCTCCTGGCTTGCCAACGTCAAATCACATACAACGTGCAGGCTGTGACCTCCACCTACAGCCCATCCTGGCACTACGGCTATCACTACCTTTGGCATAAACCGAATGAGCCGTTGCACATCCAAAATATTTAATCTATGGTAATTATCTTCGCCCACATAGCCTTGGTGACCACGTGATTTTTGGTCGCCACCGCTACAAAATGAGTATACCCCATCTTTACTACTTGGTCCTTCAGCACTTAGTAAAATTACTCCAATGCTTAAATCTTCTTGCGCATCATGAAATGCATCGAGGAGTTCACTTGTAGTTTTTGGGCGAAACGCGTTACGTACATCTGGCCTGTTAAACGCTATTCGCGCTACACCATTGCATTTTTTGTAGGTAATGTCTTCGTACTTTTTTGCTGTAGTCCAATTTTGGCTCATAGGGCAAAGTTAATCTGTCAAGTTTAAACTCAAATATAGTTTAAGGTTTGAAATTTGTATTTTAACTCGATTTTTGCCTTTTAAACCCCTAATAACTCTTCTCTACTATAACTTTCACTGCCTCTGGAGTTACTGATTTGTGTTCACCTAGCGCTATCCAGCCACGCTTTTTAAGTGTTTCGCTCACTTTTTCTGCGGTTCCTTGGCATTGGTCTATATAGTCGGATAGGCGTGTAGGAATATTCAACGTTTTAAAAAATTGTTCTGTCTTTTCGATAGCTGCTTCTGCGCGTTCCTCCACAGTACCTTCAGTTATGTTCCAAACACGTTCTCCGTATTGTGCTAACTTTTCTTTTTTGCTTTCTAAGAAATGTTGATAATGCCTAGGCGCTATGATGGCTAATGTCCGCGCATGGTCTATACCATATAGAGCTGTGAGTTCGTGACCTATAGCATGTATTGCCCAGTCTGTGGGCACTCCTTTTTGTATGAGGCCATTGAGTGCCATAGTGCAGCACCACATAAAGTTAGCAGCCAATGTGTAATCAGCAGGGTTGTCCATTACTTTTGGAGCGGTGGCTATCAGACTATTCATAATGCCTTCTGCAAAACGATCTTGTAAGTCTGCACCTACTGGATAAGTCATATATTGCTCCATTACATGAGTAAAAGCATCTGTTATTCCGTTGGCAATTTGATTCTTTGGTATAGAAGCGACTACAGTAGGATCTAAAATACTAAATTTAGGAAAAAGTCCTGGTCCGCCCATGCCAAGTTTTTGTCCAATCTCTCTGCGCGAAATAACCGAACCACTATTCATTTCGGTACCAGTAGCAGGAAGTGTTAATACCGTGCCAAAAGGCATTCCTATTTCAGTTCTAATCGCTTTTGCCAAAATGTCCCAAGGCTCTTCACCTTCATATAGCGCTGCTGCTGATAGAAATTTAACACCATCTATAACAGATCCGCCACCTACAGCAAGTAAAAAATCAATTTTTTCCGCTTTGATAATGGTCAACGCATCCATTAAAATGTCATACTCTGGATTAGCAGGAATACCCCCAAACTCTATGTAGTCAAAGTCTTTGAGAGCGTTGGTCACTGCTTCATATACCCCGTTTTTCTTTATACTTCCGCCACCGTACAACAGCATTACTGTAGCATTTTTGGGTATTTGTTGGCTGAGTTTGGTTATAGTATCTTTTCCAAAAATAATTTTTACTGGATTCTGCAGTTCAAAATTTAACATGTATAGTTTATACTTTAAAATAATAACACCTAAAAATCTAATAAGTTTCAGTTTAGCGTTTGCCAATTTTTGCCTTTGTAATAATCAATTTTGAGGTACTAATAATTTGTATAGATTGTCTTACCTTGCCGGCGTGAGTGCAGCAATTGTTATAGCAACATCATTAGAATATTTGTTTATTATACTGTTTTTCACCAAAAAATACAGCGGTAAAACTCTGAGAAAACTACCAAAATACATCCTAGGCTTACCATAAACTAATGTATCTCAACTGTAAATAAACCGGTGATTTTAGCAGAAATTAAACAAGTACGTAAATCCAATAAAATTGGAATTAATAACAAAAAAAACTAGAATATGAGCAATTATCACATAAAACATCTCGAAGAGTATTATCAAGTTTATCGTAAATCAGTACGAAACCCTGAAGCATTTTGGGACGAAGTAGCTGAAGAACATTTTGTGTGGCGCAAACACTGGGAGAAGGTGCTTAGCTACGATTTTTCGAAACCAGATTTCAAATGGTTTGAAGGTGCAAAACTCAATATTACAGAAAATTGTATCGACAGACACCTACTCACAAAGGGCAATGAAACCGCTATCATATTTGAACCAAACAATCCCGATGAAGTAGCCTTGCACATCAGCTATCAAGAACTTTCTAATAGGGTTAATAAAATGGCAAACGTACTTAAAAGTCAAGGAATCAGAAAAGGAGATAGGGTGTGTATTTACCTACCTATGATACCAGAATTAGCAGTTTCTGTTTTGGCTTGTGCGCGCATAGGTGCTATTCATTCGGTGGTGTTTGCAGGGTTTTCGGCTACGGCACTGGCTACTAGAATAAATGATAGCGATTGCAAAATGGTCATAACTTCTGATGGGTCTTATAGGGGTAATAAAACTATAGACTTGAAGGGAATAGTGGATGACGCTTTGAGATCGTGTGCGTCTGTGCTTAGTGTGCTTGTAGCCAAAAGGGTACATTCTAAAATACCTATGATAGACGGAAGAGACCATTGGATGCAACCTTTGCTAGATCAAGCGTCTGCAAAGTGCGATCCTGAAATTATGGATGCAGAAGACCCATTGTTCATATTGTATACCTCGGGCTCTACTGGAAAGCCCAAAGGGATGGTGCATACTACTGCAGGGTATATGGTCTACACGGCTTATACCTTCAAAAATGTGTTCCAATACAAGACGGGAGATATTTACTGGTGCACTGCCGACATTGGATGGATCACAGGTCACAGCTACATTGTTTATGGTCCATTGGCCAATGGTGCTACTACTGTTATGTTTGAGGGGGTACCCTCTTACCCAGATTTTGGCAGATTTTGGCAGATAGTAGAAAAGCATAAGATAAACCAGTTTTATACTGCACCTACAGCTATACGTGCATTGGCCAAAGAAAATATAGATTTTGTAAACAACTACGATCTCAACTCTTTAAAAGTACTTGGTAGCGTAGGAGAACCTATAAATGAAGAAGCGTGGCACTGGTATAACGAGAATGTAGGAAAAAGACAATGCCCTATAGTAGACACGTGGTGGCAAACAGAAACCGGCGGTATTATGATTTCACCCATACCAGGATCTACACCCACTATACCTACGTACGCTACTCTCCCACTACCGGGCATACAGCCAGTGCTTATGGGTGCAAACGGTGATGAACTGTACGAAAACCAAGTAGAAGGAAGTTTGTGTATCAAATTTCCATGGCCCTCTATAGCGCGTACTATTTGGGGCAACCATGACAGGTATAGAGAAACCTATTTTGCAGCCTACAGCGGTATGTATTTCACAGGAGACGGTGCTACGAGAGATGCCGTAGGGAATTACCGAATTACTGGCCGTATAGATGATGTCATCATAGTGTCTGGGCACAATCTAGGTACAGCCCCCATAGAAGATGCCGTTAATGAACATCCTGCAGTAGCAGAATCGGCTATTGTAGGTTTTCCGCACGACATAAAAGGAAATGCTCTTTATGGCTATATTACTCTTAAAGAAAAAGGAGAAAGCCTCTTACAAGACAATCTTAGAAAAGAGATAAATCAACTAATAGCCGACAGAATTGGGCCTATTGCCAAGCTAGATAAAGTGCAGTTTACTAACGGATTGCCCAAGACAAGAAGTGGTAAAATAATGCGAAGAATACTGAGAAAAGTCGCATGTAACGAACTTGACAATTTAGGAGATACTAGTACACTGCTCAATCCGGAGTGCGTAAAGCATATAATAGAGGGTAGGCTGTGATGCTACGGATGCTCTACTGTCCGTTTCGACTTTCGGTATAAGAATGAGTTATAGATATTTCTACGGGCAAAACGCTGCATTTTGTCTGCATTTACTAGTTTAGAAAACAGGTTTTTATTTACACCAAAATATTCGTAGGTAGCACCATCTGTAAAAGTGATTTCCAGAAGCATACTTTTGTGTTGTAGGTCATCTATAAAAGCATTGTCTATGGTATTGTTGTATTCTGCTAGCCCTTTAGCTATTGTTTCTGGGGCTATACTTTGCAGAAATGCGTATCCATCAGTTATTTGTCTACTCATTTCTTCTGCTTCTTCTTTCAGGGTATCGTCTGCGGTATGTTTGTCAGGATGCCATTCTTTTACCAGGTTGCGGTAAGATTTTTTTAGCTCTGCTAAATCTATTTCTCCTTCTATCCCAAATAATTTTTTGTATTGGTTGATTCGCTTCATTGATTTACCCTTTTTTAAATTTCGGGTGCAAAGGTAGTCTAAACCAGAGGTTCATCTTGTATTTAAGATTCTAAAAACTTGTAACTACAAACCGTGAAAAAAGCTCCTCTGAGTACCAATTGTATTTTTTTGTGAGTGCAATGGCTTTTTTATGATGCTCATTTTGGTAGGCAAATTCCATCAAACTTTCTTGGTTTTTCCATAGACTGAAAGTTGCCATTTCTAAGAGGGGAATGTCTCCGATTCCTTTGGTAAAAATAAGTCCGGAATTGGACCACAGGGCTTTATGGGATGTAGGAACATAGCGCCAAAAACGAATTAGTTTGTGCCATTTTACTGATGCGCGCGTAATCACACCTATAGTGTCATTGGGACTTATTTGTATATCTTTAGCAATAGAAAAAGGTTGCTTGCCATCCCACGTGCCGTGTGCTTTTATGCAAGATAATTTGTAGGTTTTCTGTGAAAAACTATGGTTCTTGTAGGCTTGTATAAATTCACTTTCCGAAAAAAAATCCCGAGCTTCTTGTGTAGAATTCCACGTAGCTAAAAACGCGTACTCGCTCCAGTCTGGTACTATGCTAAATCCTTTTCTGCCTGTTCCTAGCAGTTTATAAAACGTTAATCCAGGGGTATTTTTAAGTATACGGTGCCCCAAGCCCATCATTTTAAATGCCCAATATTTGTTTTCTGTAAAGTGAAAAAAAGTAAGTGTGGTCATGGTATTGCGCTATTGTTTTGACTATTTTTTATAACAGCCCTCCTTTATTTTTAAGCCTCTATAATGTATATGACAGGTTTTTTGTGCAATTCTATTTCTCTTGGTTTCCAGTCTTTTATCGGTTTAGAAATGATGGTTTGTTTTCCGTCTTTTTCTAGATCCACAGCTACGCAAAGTTTGGTGTCATTTTGTAGGTTTTTTATCAAAAACTCCAAAAAGGGATTGTTACGGTAGGGTGCTTCCATAAATATTTGAGAAGAATTTCGAGCGCGTAACTCCATTTCTTTGAGTGCCGCCATTCTGTCGCGTGCATCGATGGGCAGGTAGCCATTGAATTTAAAATTTTGACCATTAAAACCACTGGCCATTAGAGCAAGAAATAGGGAAGAACTGCCAGCTAATGGCTCTATACGCACCCCTTTGGTGTGTGCATATTTTACCACTTCGCTTCCTGGGTCTGCTATAGCTGGCAGGCCAGCTTCAGAGAGCACCCCTATGCTGTGGTTATCTATATGTAGGTTAAAGAATCGTTTAAAACCCTCGTAATTATTGTGTTTATCCATCTCTACAAATTTGAAATCATTTTGATGAGTAGGGTGTTCTATGGCCTTGAGAAAAGCACGAGCAGTTTTTTCTTTTTCTACTATAAAATGGGATATGTTATAGGTATGTATTAGAGTTCGCTTGGGCAAATATTCTTTGTCAAACTCACCAATAAAATTAGGGATAAGGTACAGTGCATTGTTCACAGTGCAATAATAGTTTAAGTTATAGAAACAGTTTCGGGCCTATATCTTTTTCAAACGATACTTAGCTCTTACCCACATGCCATAACCTCAAGATATAAATCATTTAACATTAAAACAAATATACATAATCGGTTTACTGATTATAAGCAAGTGTGAAAAATGGTACACCATTGATAAATAGTGATACAAGGTGTCTTGTAATAGGATAAACATCGAGATCAAATGACATACAATATACTTGACCATTATAAAGACTAGCATTGTCCTTGTTCATCAATATAATTTTTAAAAAAAGAATGACATATGTTATAACATGTGATTATAAAACGCAAATCGAATATGTAATTTTTATGATTTAGTTGTTTTTTAAAATAATGGCAGCGATAAACATTAAAGATACCGAGCTAGATATAGGTTAGTTGAAGCAGTGTAGGGTAGCGTGAAACTAAGCAGTTGTTAGCGTATTGTTTTCGTTTATTTTTACACCAAATATTTTTAATACTAATTGAGCAGTATAGGATTGTCAGTTGGCGTTTCAGAAATGCTATTGGCCATAGAGCGTGAGGGTTTTTACGCTAGCACTAAGACCGTGTCTACCTCTATAGCTGCAAGTATGAGAACGCACCTGAACGCGCTATATGAGATGAATCAATTTAAAAGGGCAGGCGTGGGTAAAGGTGCTTCGTTAGTGATAGACGAATCTATACGCAATGACTCTATACGCTGGGTAGAAAAACAACCTCAACATAAAGCAGTAGCAGCTTATTCCTCATTTCTACAGGAGCTTATTCCACAGCTTAATCGACATTTTTTTTTACCGTTAAAAGATATAGAACTCATGTATGCTATATATGAAAAAGGGAGTTTTTATAAAAGGCATCGTGATAGATTTGAGAGCCATCAGCACCGTTTTTTCACTGTGGTGCTTTACCTTACAGATTGGCAACCTGGTGATGGGGGTGAGCTTGTGCTGTATACGGAGAACGGGAGTATAGAAATAAAACCTAAAGCTGGCACCTTCCTTATTTTTTTATCTGAAACGGAACACGAAGTGCTACCAACTCAGGTAAGAAGATACAGCCTTACAGGGTGGATAACAGATGTCCCTATAGGATTAACTTTTTTGTGATAAAGTGTATTTTATATTCCCTTTAAAAAACTTACAGAAACCTCATTGAAAATATGTGGTTGTTCTATATTTACTACATGGCCACAAGCAGGAATGACATATAGCGTAGCACTCTGGTGATGTTGCACTATCTTGGTAATACTAGGTAAAAACATATGGTCTTCTTTGCCCATGATGTACAAGGTAGGCACTGCAGCCTCATTAAATCTAAAATGTTTTAATAGCGGATTGATATCTGCCACTAATGTAAACCATCGTTTAAATTCCTTTTGGTATAATTTTTTTGCTTCATTTATAAAAAGATTTCGACTCTCTTTATGGCTTTTTTTTGGCATTATAATGTGTGCAAAAAGACGGTAAAGTAGCAAGTATGGCACAACAGATTTAAGCAATACACCTACACGCATGAGTACTTGGCCCCGTAGATTCATTTTCATTATGGCACCTCCCATTATCATACTACTAGTGCGCTCTGTGAAGCGCGCTGTTATTTCACGAATAATAATGGTGCCTAGAGATATACCCACCCAGTGTGTTTTTTTTATACTGAGGTGGTCCAGCACTTCTATCACTTCATCTCCTATAGTGTCAAAACGATAGCGCTTTAGTTTTTCATAAATTGGTTTTTTCGACTTTCCATGGCCACGTAGGTCTACCAATAGCACATTATAGTGCTGCTGAAAAGCCCGCACTTGTTTATACCATATACTACTACTGCCACCAGCACCGTGCACGAATGTTACCCATTCTGCGGTTTTGCTGTGTAGATGTGTTTGAAAGTGTAACAAAGACCCTATTATTTTTAAAAATAGGTAACAAATATACTTTATTAATCATTTATAAGGGGCATTCTCCTGCAAGCTAATTGTTTTATCATTGCACCATGCAAGCACCTAAAGCCAAAAAAATTTCCAAAGAACTTAAAATACATGGAGATACACGTATAGACAATTACTTCTGGCTAAATCAGCGCGAAGACAAAGAAGTGATAGACTATCTGAACGCTGAAAATGAATATACCAACTCGGTGCTAAAACCAACAGAAAATCTTCAAAGCACTTTGTATGATGAGATGGTGGGTCGTATCAAAAAAGACGATGCATCTGTGCCTTATCGCAAAAACGGCTACTGGTACTACACTCGGTTTGTAGAGACCGGAGAATACCCCATACACTGCCGCAAAAAAGGAACAGGTACTCTAGAAGAAGCTGGGCAAGAAGAAATAGTTTTTGATGTAAATGAAATGGCAAAAGATCATGCTTATTTCAAGTTGGGGAGTTTTACTATAAGCCCAAATAATGAGCTTTGTGTGTACTCTGTAGATACTGTGAGTCGCAGAATCTATACGCTACACCTAAAAAATCTGAAAACAGGAGAAAAACTAGAAATGGAAATCACCGGCACGACTGGTGGTGCCACGTGGGCGGCAGATAATCAAACTATATTTTATACAAAACGAGACGAGAAAACACTAAGAAGCTATAAAATACTGTCCTATAACATAACTACCAAAGCATACAACGTACGGTATGTGGAGCTAGACGATACTTTCAACTGTGGTGTTTACAAAAGCAAAAGTGAAAAGTATATTATCATCAGTAGTGGAGCAAGTATCACTTCCGAGTATCAAGTTTTGCCAGCTGACAAACCGGATAAAGCTTTTAGATTATTTCAGCCACGTATACGCGGTATGGAGTATTCCATTACTCATTATAAAAATATATGGTATGTACTCACTAATTGGAAGGCTCAAAATTTTAGACTTATGAGTACTGACGAGATACTCACAGATAGAGAACATTGGCAAGAAGTTATACCCCATAGAGAAGATACACTGCTAGAAGGAATGTCACCTTTCAAAAATCATATGGTGATAGAAGAAAGAAAAAACGGACAAAACCATATTCGAATCATTAATCAAACTACCCAAGATGAGCACTACATGGTTTTTGACTCAGAAACGTATGACTGCTGGAGTAGTACAAATCCTGAGTTTGATACCGAGATACTTCGCTTTGGGTACACCAGTATGACAACCCCAAGTAGTGTATATGATTATCATATGGATACTCGCCATAAAGTCCTATTAAAAGAACAAGAAGTGCTAGGAGGCTATGATGAAGACGATTATGAAAGCAAACGAATATGGGCCACTGCCAGAGATGGCGTAAAAGTGCCGATGAGTGTGGTCTACAAAAAAGGAACAGAAAACCGTGAAAGTCCGTTGTTGCTTTATGCATACGGTTCGTATGGCCACTCGTTAGATCCCTATTTTAGTTCTATACGTTTGAGCTTGCTAGACAGAGGTTTTGTCTACGTGATAGCTCATATACGCGGGGGAGAAGACTTGGGAAGGCAATGGTATGAAGACGGCAAATTACTCAAAAAGAAAAATACATTCTTTGATTTTATAGACTGTGCCGAGCACCTCATCAATGAGGGATGGACAATCAAAAGCAAGCTCTATGCACAAGGTGGAAGCGCAGGCGGTCTGCTAATGGGTGCAGTAGTAAATTACAGACCCGATCTATGGAATGGGGTAATAGCCCAAGTGCCATTTGTGGATGTGGTTTCTACAATGCTTGATGATACTATACCACTCACTACTGGTGAGTATGATGAGTGGGGAAACCCCAATGACCAAGAGTATTATCACTACATGAAGAGCTACTCCCCGTATGATAATGTGGCGGCCAAAGATTATCCCAACATGTTTATTACCACAGGGTTACACGATAGTCAAGTACAGTACTGGGAGCCAGCAAAGTGGCTAGCTAAATTACGAGATATGAAAACCAATGATACCATCCTCATTATGGAATGCAATATGGATACTGGCCATGGGGGTGCAAGTGGCAGATTTGAAGCCCTTAAAGAAACAGCTAAAGATTTTGCCTTTTTGTTTATGCTCGAAGGAATAGACCACTAGTCTGGCAACAAGTTGATTATAAAGACTTACTTATATTCAAAAATGAGCGGTGTACCTTATTATCTTTATTTTTGCGCTATGTCCAAGTCAGCATTTATTTTTATCCTTTTGGCTTCGTCTTTTGCGGTTTTTGCTCAAATAGACACGGATAGGCCCGCATATACAAATAGTGTGAACGTAGTGCCAAAAAATGCATTGCAGTTTGAAGGAGGATTTGGATATAATGTAAAAGTAAATACACTAATTCCAGTAGCAAACACTGCTCTATACTTAAAGCGATTAGAAACATTTTCAGCAGCACAAACCGTATTTAGATACGGTATTTCGAGCCAAACTGAAATCAGATGCGAAGTGCCCCAATTTATTTTTTCTCGCTTTAAATTTTCCAATGATTCGATGTCTAGATATAACAGAGAACCATGGAATAGACAAGTAGGTATAGGGTTAAAACATAAAATTTTAGCTACCGATAGGTTTACACTTTCTAGTTTAATAACACTCAGAAGTCAACGAGATGCTTTTGCCGAATCTGAAAGAGAATTAACTTTCGGACTTTACAATGATTTGATTTGGGAGTATAGACTTAATGACAAGTCAAAAATAGCAGGTACATGCGGATTTGGTAACCTTAAAGACTCATACTACCTCAATGGTGCAATACTATTTGGCAGTAAAATTAATGACCGTATATGGCTTCAAGCAGAAGCCGTGTCAGAAAGCTATCATTTTGAAAATATTAGGTATAACTCATATTTTAGAACCTTAAATATTTCAAGTCAGTATATAGTTTCAAAACGAGATGCAATTGATATTACAATTGGTTCTTTACTGGGTTCTAATTTTTTTATGCCAAGAAATCTCAACATACAATTAGGCTATGCACATTTATTTAACTCTAATCATGAATAAAGTAATCAAACTTTTATCCTTAGTCGTTTTACTAGTTGCTTGCGATACTTCAAGCAAATGGAAACCCAATCAAGAAGTAATAGATCAAGGAGATACGTATAACGATCTTTCACCCTATGCCCAAAAAGTGATGCGCCACAGAGATAGCACTAGTGCAATGTTTTTGAGCGGAGCAAATGGTGTATTGCCCAAAAATAAACTTTCTCCTACAGGCAAACTGCCGTTTTTTTCACCAGATGAAGTTTTCAGGGTAAAAGCAATATTCGAACCCATAGAAAACGGAGAAGTTTTTGAAATGAAAACCAGCACCGATCGCTTACCAGAATATAAGCGCTACGGGGTGTTACATTTCTCCTTGGGCGACGCCTCACTACAACTCACACTTTATCAAAATGTAGAACAGCCCGATTACCTCTTTTGTCCATTCAAGGACCTTACCAATACAGAGACTACATACGGCGCTGGCAGGTACTTAGATTTTCAACTGTCAGATTTGCAAAATCCCGTTATAGATTTTAACTATGCGTACAATCCGTATTGCGCCTATAATAAAGAGTTTTCATGCCCTATACCGCCTGCAGAAAATCACTTGAAAGTGCCTATACCTGCAGGTGAAAAGAAGTGGTATTGAAGTCTGTATGCTTTTGCTACTTTTGCAGGAATATATAGGGTATGGCAGAAAAAATTCTTGTAATAGGCGCTTGTGGGCAGGTTGGAACTGAGCTTGTAGAAAATCTACAAAAAGTACATGGCGGAGCAAATGTAGTTGCTAGTGATATTAGAAAATCAGACAATCCACTTTTTGATAACGGCCCTTTTGAGATTTTAGATGTGCTAGATAATAAGCAAATTGCCACTGTTTTTGCTACTCACAAACCTACCATAGTTTATCACCTAGCTGCTATGCTCAGCGCTACAGCTGAAGCTAATCCTAAACTCGGTTGGCAACTTAATATGGATGGTACCTTCTCTATTTTTGATGCCTGCATAGAGTATGACGTAAAACGTATTTTCTGGCCAAGTTCTATCGCCGTGTTTGGTCCTACTACGCCCGCAATTATGACTCCCCAAAGCACCATTTTAGAACCTAATACTATTTATGGAATAACTAAACTAGCAGGTGAAAGATACTGCGAATACTACCACGCACGCTACGGCTTAGACGTTCGCTCTATACGATATCCTGGCCTTATTGGTTGGAAATCACTACCAGGAGGCGGTACTACTGATTATGCCGTAGATATTTTTCATAAAGCGCTACATCAAGGAAAATACGAATGTTATCTAAACAACGAAACTACCCTACCTATGATGCACATGGAAGACGCAGTAAGAGCCACCTTAGAAATAACGGATGCTCCTACTACGCAAATAAAGATAAGAAGCAGCTATAATATTGCAGGAGTATCTTTTAACCCAGATCAGCTTACTGCTGAAATACAAAAACACATTCCAGACTTTAGTATAACCTATGCGCCAGACCACAGACAAAAAATAGCCGACAGCTGGCCACAAAGTATAAATGACAGTGTGGCTAACCAGCAGTGGGGATGGAATGCCAAGTACAACCTTGAAAAATTAGTTGTTAATATGCTGGATAATTTGAAATTAACCTTGGCTGTAGAAAAATAAGCACTTTATTTTTATCGTAACCTAAATTTAGTGCGAAGAAGCTATAGTTAAGTAATTTAAAAAAGTTTTCAAACAGAAAATAGTGTAGTTTTCGTTGTCTGAGGCCGATGCTAAAATGGCTAAAAGAAACTGTATTGAATTGCGCAAATTAGATTTAATAATCTAAAAGGTTTTGTATGGCTTCGGCTACTTTTTTAGCATTGGGAAGCATTTCTTTTTCTAAATCTATATTGAGAGGTACAGCAGGTACATCCTCAGAGCCAATACATTTTATAGGAGCGTCCAAAAACTGAAAACAGTGCTCTTGTATGCGTCCAGCTATAGCTTGTGCAAATGAATTATTGAGTGTTTCTTCAGTTAGAACAATCACTTTTCCGTGAGTGCGCACACTCGCGTATATGGCCTCATCATCGCAAGGGCTCAAAGTGCGTAGATCAACTATTTCTATTTGGCCAGGAAATTGAACTGCGGCATTGGTAGCCCACCAAACGCCCATACCATAGGTTATAATAGTTAAAGTTTCACCATTTTTTACAGCCTCTTGGCTGGCTTGCAGGTGTGTGCGGGCTTTGCCTAGAGGTATTATATAATCTTTGCTAGGTTCTATGCTCTTTGCACCTTCGGTACCGGGTACTTTGCTCCAGTATATTCCTTTATGTTCAAACATTACCACTGGATTTGGGTCATAAAAAGCTGCTTTCATTAGACCTTTCATATCTGCTGCATTACTAGGGTAAACTATTTTTATTCCTTTAATTGGCAGAATACTACTTTCATTTGTGCCGCTGTGGTAAGGCCCGCCACCACCATATGCACCTGTAGGCACGCGTATTAAACTTTGTACAGGAAATTTACCGCCACTGAGGTAGTTACTCTTGCTCAATTCTGTCACCAGTTGGTTTACTCCTGGCCATATGTAGTCTGCAAACTGTACTTCTACTATGGGTTTGCAGCCTACAGCGCTCATACCAGCTGTGGACCCTATGATATAGGCTTCTTGTATTGGTGTATTAAATACTCTGTGTTTGCCATGTTTTTGGGCTAAAGTAGCAGCCTCTCTAAACACACCACCAAGCCGGTGTCCAACATCTTGGCCATAGAGAAGTGCTTCGGGATGGTCAGAGAGTATCTCGTCTACTGCGTGCAATGCTGCGTCTACAAGTATTATTTTCTCGTTTCCTGCGGGGCTACGTTCACCTTTTTCTTCGGTAATTGGCGTGGGCGCTAGTATATGATCTTTTAGTGTGGTAGTGCTTGGTGATTCAGCTTCTACAGCTTTTTGAAAAGCTGCTTCAACGTGCTGTTTGGCTTCTTGTTCCCACTCATCTATTTTGCTTTGCTTTATTCCTTTGTTCAAAGCTTCTTGAAGTAAAAAAACGAGTGGGTCTTCTTTCTGATCTTCCTCTAAATCATCTCTGTACCACTCGCTTCTTACCCCGCTAGTGTGATGACCAAGCAAGGGTACTTTGGCGTGCAGTAGCATTGGTTTTTGATTCATACGTACCCATCTTACCGCTTTTCCCACTTCATTATAGCTTTCCGAAAAACGACTACCATTTACTTTTGCTCTCCTCAAACCTTTGAAACCCGATGCAAATTCGTATGCATTCATGGTGCGCATCTCTGCCCCACTAGCTGATATTCCCCAATCATTATCTTGTACCAAATATAGAATAGGTAGCTGATGCAAGACAGCCATTTGTAGTGCTTCAGATACCTCTCCTTCTGTCATAGACCCATCGCCAATAGAGCACACCACGATAGAGCCACTAGTGCCGGGATCATTGAGCTTGTTGTTTTTCAAATATTGCAAGCCGTGAGCTATTCCAGTAGTAGGTATAGCTTGCATCCCTGTAGCACTACTTTGATGGGCTATTTTGGGCTTGTTAGCCTGAAGCAAAGATGGGTGAGAGTAATACGTTCTTCCTCCAGAAAAAGGGTCAGCTTTTTTGGCCAATAGCTGAAGCATAAGATCATAAGGGTTCATTCCTATGCCAAGCAGAATGGACTCATCTCTGTAGTATGGCGCTACCCAGTCTATTTCCTTTAGGTGATATGCTACAGCTAGTTGTATTGCCTCGTGGCCTTTTGAGGTGGAATGCACATAGCTAGTAATAGGCCTGTTGGCATCATATATAGCTGCCATCGCTCTAGCAGTAAACATATGTTTTAAGGCATTTTCAAATACTGTTTTCTTTATATGCATAGTGGCTATGTGGCATTTCTTTTTTTAGTGATGCAAGTTTAAGTCTAAATTTGTAAAGTAGAAAACTATACTGAGATCCTTGGAGCATAAACGTACAATGATAAAATTTGTAAGACTGATTAGCTACGGATCTGCTGCTTGTAACAGTAAAACTCGAAATAGGAAGTTTGAAATATCTCAACAGTTTGCCTTTAAAATCATAAATCAGCTCTAAAGTTTTCGTACTGTGTCTTATTTAAAGTGCACTTAGCCTAAATTCCAGCTTAGCTGCTACTAAGTCACTCAAAAATTCAGGGTTTTCCTCAAGCCTATTTCCTACTACTACGACATCTGCACCTGCACCAAATACTGCCTCTACCTGCTCCTTTGTAGTAATTCCTCCCCCTACAATTAGGGGTGTAGAGACCTCTTTTTTTACTGCTTCAATGAGTGGCAGTGACGCGTGATTTTTTGCCCCACTGCCGCAGTCTAGGTAGGTGAGCTGATGCCCTAGTTGGCTTCCGGCTAGCGCAGTAGCAGCTGCTATAGTTGGTTTATCGTTGGGTATGGGTGTAGTGCCACTTATGTAGGATACGGTAGTGGTACGTCCGCCGTCTATCAAAATATAACTCGTAGGCAGAATTTCTAATCCCGAACGTTTTAATTTGTGCGCAGACTCTACATGTCTTCCTATCAGCAAATCTGCATTTCTACCACTTACAAGACTTAAAAGTAATATAGCATCTGCTCGTTTGTCTATCTGATTTGGGCTGCCGGGAAAAATAACGATAGGCTTATTTGTCCGTTTTTTTAACTCGGCAATACAAAATTTCATGCTGCCGTCAGTCAACAAACTTCCTCCCACAAATAAAAAATCAATTTCGCTGAATTTGGGATGAAAAATAAGTTTATTGAGCTGGTCTTCAGTTGATTTGTCGGGGTCTATCAGTACCGCAACCATTTTTTGATGGTTGTGTATTGCAAACGCTATTTTTTGTAAGATGCTAATAGTCTTTTATTTGTGAAATTTGCTGTGTTTTTCAACATTCTATTTCGGTTAAATCCTAATTAATTTTGTGATTATATGTTATCAACAGTGCAAATCTCATAAAAAATTGGGCAAACGAAAAATTTTATTGTCTGAGTGTGGAAAACACCACTTTATTCTTGATACAATTATAACATATTTTTGAACCTTAACTTGTTTAGAGTTGTTCAAACATTCTATCATACAAGTTCTCCATATTTTTTAAAACCAGAATAAACTTAATAAAGATGAGCCAAAAACCACAGTACAGAAAAAACGCCTTAAAATTTAAACGTTTTAACACCAAAGAAGGTGTTGCCCCGACAGATTTGTATACATATGAGTATAGACAATCCGTGATCAAAAATCCTGCTGGAGACGAAGTCTTCAAAATGGAAAATGTGGAAGTGCCCAAAGATTGGTCGCAAGTGGCAACAGACATCTTAGCACAAAAGTATTTTAGAAAAGCAGGTGTCCCATTAGAAGACGGAACTACCGGCTCTGAAACTTCTGTAAAACAAGTGGCACATAGGTTGGCAGATTGCTGGAAAACCTGGGGAGAGCGCTATGGCTACTTTGCAAGCAAAAAAGATGCGCAAGTTTTTTATGACGAGTTGGTTTACAGCATATTGGGTCAAATGGCTGCGCCTAATAGCCCACAATGGTTCAACACTGGTTTATATAACTCCTACGGAATTACTGGAAAAGCCCAAGGCCACATGTTTGTAAATCCCGATACAGGTGAAACGAACTTTAGTACCTCTGCTTACGAAAGACCTCAACCACACGCTTGTTTTATACTTTCCGTAGATGATGACTTGGTAAATGAAGGCGGTATAATGGATCTGTGGGTACGTGAAGCACGTATATTTAAATATGGTTCTGGTGTTGGTACAAACTTTTCTAGTATACGTGGTGCAAATGAAAAATTGAGCGGTGGAGGAAATTCTTCCGGTCTTATGAGTTTTCTCAAAATAGGCGATAGGGCGGCTGGTGCTATAAAATCTGGTGGCACTACTCGTAGGGCTGCTAAAATGGTATGCCTAGATTTAGATCACCCAGAGATAATTGAGTTTATCAATTGGAAAAAAGAAGAAGAGAAGAAAGTAAAAGCATTAATAGATGCCGGCTATGACTCTGGTTATGAAGGGGAAGCATACGCAACTGTTTCGGGTCAAAATTCAAATAACTCTGTTCGAATCCCAAATAAGTTTTTTGAGGCTTTGAAAAATGATGGAGAGTGGGAACTCATATCTAGAACAAATGGAAAACCAGTGCAAAGTGTGCCTGCTCAAAAAGTATGGAATGATATAGCTTTCGCTGCTTGGGCATGCGCAGATCCAGGTGTACAGTATGATACCACAATCAATGAGTGGCATACATGTCCGGAAGGTGGCCGTATAAATGCAAGTAATCCTTGCTCAGAGTATATGTTTCTTGACAATACTGCGTGCAACTTAGCATCACTAAATTTAAGTAAATATTTTAATCAAGAGACGAAAACATTTGATGTAGAGGCTATTAAATATGCATCAAGACTTTGGACCGTTGTTTTAGAAATATCAGTGCTGATGGCTCAGTTTCCTAGCAAAGAAGTAGCAGAGCTATCGTACCAGTACAGAACACTGGGATTAGGCTATGCCAACTTGGGCGCTGTACTTATGGTGAGCGGTATACCGTACGATAGTCCAGAAGCTACAGCTATTGGGGGTGCAGTCACAGCGGTACTTACTGGTACTGCTTATGCCACATCAGCAGAAATGGCGAGTTTCTTGGGAACTTTTCAGCAGTACGAGAAAAATAAAGAGCACATGCTCCGAGTGATGAATAATCATAGATACGCTGCATACAATCTTGATGAGTATGATGGACTGAGCATTAAACCGGTAGGTATAGATCCTGCATACTGTCCCGATTATTTACTTAGTGAAGCCACTAGCACTTGGGATAAAGCTGTACAGTGGGGAGAAAAATATGGCTACCGCAATGCACAAACTACAGTGATAGCTCCTACAGGTACAATAGGTCTTCTGATGGATTGTGATACCACTGGAATAGAGCCAGATTTTGCACTTGTGAAGTTCAAGAAACTATCTGGTGGAGGATATTTTAAGATAGTAAACCAAGCTGTGCCACAGGCGCTCCGAAATTTAGGCTATTCTGAAACTCAAATAACAGAAATAGTTAACTATGCAAAAGGAACGGCGACACTTAAAAATGCACCTGCTATTAATACCGAATCTCTGCTAGCTAAAGGTCTTAATGCAGCGGATTTAGAAAAAATAGAAGGTGGATTGTTGGCAGCATTCGAAATTGGATTTGCTATAAATCAGTGGGTTCTTGGTAAAGAAACTATGCAGCGTCTTGGTTTCTCCCCAGAGCAGTACAACAAAGAAGGTTTTAGTGTTTTGAAGGCGCTTGGTTATAGTAATAAAGAGATTAATGAAGCGAACCTTTGGGTGTGTGGTACAATGACCATAGAGGGAGCCCCTCATTTGAAAGAGGAGCACTTGCCTGTATTTGATTGTGCTAACAAGTGCGGTCAGCTTGGTGAGCGATACATACACGCGCACGGACACATTAGAATGATGGCTGCAGCCCAACCATTCTTGTCGGGAGCTATTTCTAAAACTATAAATCTACCCAATGAGGCTACAGAAGATGACATTAAATCATGCTATCAATTAAGTTGGGAATTGGGCACTAAAGCAAATGCACTCTACAGAGACGGTTGTAAACTCTCTCAGCCATTGAGCAACAAGTCTGACGTAGAAGAAACAGAAGATGACACTATCACTGCAGTAGATAAAGTTCTTGGTAATGCTGCTTTCTTGAGCATCGATGAGTTGACACAAGAACAGGTGCTAGAGGCAGCTCAAAAGATTCTCGACAATTCGAAAAGCACAGAGTTTATGCGTCAGCTATCAGGTATAGTAGAGCGTAAGAAGCTTCCTTGGAAACGAAGAGGATTCACTCAGAAAGCGAAAGTAGGTGGTCAAACATTATTTGTGAGAACAGGTGAGTACAATGACGGAACACTCGGTGAGATATTTATCGATATGCACAGAGAAGGTGCTACGTTCAGGTCATTAATGAACTGCTTCTCTATAGCTGTCTCTATTGGTCTACAGTATGGTGTGCCACTAGACGAGTACGTAAGTAAATTTACTTTCGCTCGATTTGAGCCAAGTGGTATGGTGGAGGGTCACCCAAATATCAAAAATTCAACATCTATTATTGATTATATATTTAGATTGTTAGGATTTGAATATTTGAATAGAACTGACCTGGTACACATAAAACCAACCAAGGAAGAAGCTCAAGCAAAGTTAGTAGCAAACCAAAATAGAATATCTGACAGTGTAGAAGGCCGTCCAGAGGTTGCACCACTTTCAGTTTCGCCCTCGGCAAATACCATAAAAGAAGTGCAGCCTGTGGCGATGGCTGCGCAGTCTGCTCCGCAACACCGTGCAACGTCTGGCGATGCACTGCCATGTAGTAATTGTGGTAGCCTTGATTTAGTGCGAAATGGTACTTGTCACCTGTGTACTAACTGCGGCACTACTACCGGGTGTAGCTAGTACTTGTAAAAAATACCGTACGGAACTAGTGCGGTAATATCACATAATAAAAGAGGGACAACCAAAGGTTGTCCCTCTTTTATATTTCAGGTTGTGATACGCAGCAGCTGTAGGCAGATAAAGTAGCATATAAATTACGGTTGAGTTGTATGTTCTCTGACTTTTCTTGCGTAGATGACATTTTATAAGATTTCGACTTTCATGTCTTCTTAAATAGTTATTAAAATGTTAATAATTTACCCTAAGGCGTATATGTTAGAAAATTCAAATAGTTTCGTACACTATTACCTATGAAAGTAAATCGCAGCGATATCCTATCAAGAATGCACCAAGAAAAAGGTCGGTTGTTTCTAGATGGTGTGCCATATTGTGGTACGTTGCAAAGTGAGAATAAAGTTGTAAATAGTGAAAAAAAATACGTTGATGGTAAACTTAACGGTATTCAAAAGAAATTTTATAAGAGTGGGGAAATAAAAGAAGCGGCGCTTTACACCGATGGCAAAAAAAGGGGACGTACAATAAACTATTATAAGTGTGGGGCAAAAAAAATGAGTGCTAGCTATTGCAATGGATTTTTAGATGGAATTTTAGAGGAGTGGGATCAAAGCGGATTACTAACAGCACGCAAAGTCTACTGTAACGGAAAACTTATTGCTGATAGAAAGTTTTAGAGATAAATTCTGTCGTGGTAAGAAGATGATTTAGAACCAGAAAGCACTGAATTGACTTTCATATTTTCTAGTGTTCAATTTACTAGGTGCGTAGTGAACCATAAGCAGAAAAAATTTAAGGAGTCAATTGGCTGAAAGATTCATGTGTGCTTTTTGAAAGTTTCAATACGCAATTATTTTAGAGCCGTCAATTAACCAATTTTGGCTGAGCGAGTGGTTGTTTGTAAGTAATTTTCGTACGTTAATTGCTTCAAGCTTATCACGATACGCTCATGTGGCACTGAAAAAAATGATAGGTCTATACTGTACATGCTTTTTATACCTAAGAATATAGGTCTGTGCTCAGTTGTTAGCAATAAAAACCAATCCAAGGCTAAAGATTAGTTGACAGATATTCTTTTACTGCCTTTTCTAGATGTGCATACCACTCCGGCCCAAATGCACGTAGCAGGGCTGGCTTGGCAAATTGATAGATCTTTATGTCCTCATTGGCTCCTTTGGTGCAAGCATCTGCGCAAATGCTCCAACGGTGATAGTTTAGAGCTTTGTATTCATTGTAACTATCCATGCGAATAGGGTAGAGGTGACAGCTAATGGGCTTTGGAAAATCAAAATCTTTTTTCTTGTTTGCAATTTCGACCGCACAATTGAGTATGCCGTCCTTACGCACTACAAATACACATTCCTTATTTGGTTTACAGGTGGTTACCATCATCTGATCAAACGGATCTTTTTCTGCAAAACCGTCTTCAGCTAAGGTTTTTAAACCTGTTTCATCCATTTCTAGCTTTATAGCTTCTAGGTTTTTCTCTAAAATAGGAATCTCATCCTCGTCCAATGGAGCTCCGGCATCACCTTCTATGCAGCATACCCCTTTGCAGGCGGTCACATTGCATGCGAAAGCTTTCTCTACGATGTCCTCGGATATAAGGCAGTTGTCTACTTTTATCATTACTTGCTTTCTAAGTACGCTTTATACCCTATTTCTTCCAATCGTTTGGCTTTCTCTAGTACGGAGGTTTCCATGGCGTCGGTGAGTGCTAGTACGCGTTTCTGAACACTTGTATCATGGGCACCCAACATTTTGGCTGCTAGTATACCTGCATTTTTTGCTCCGTTGATAGCCATGGTAGCTACGGGTATACCCGGAGGCATTTGCACAATGCTATACAATGAGTCTATACCGCTCATAGTACTTGATTTTATAGGTACTCCTATCACAGGTAGTGGAGTAAGCGAAGCTACCATTCCCGGCAAATGTGCGGCACCACCTGCTCCGGCTATGATGCTTTTATAGCCTTTAGTATGGGCTTTTTTAGCGCATTCATACATTCTATCTGCGGTGCGGTGTGCTGATACTATGGTGAGGTCAAAAGATACTTCCATCTCTTCTAGCACTTTGGCGGCTTCGGCCATTACCGGTAGGTCTGAGTCAGACCCCATTATTATTAATATATCTGCCATTGTAGGGCAAAGGTAACATCAAAATAATTTAGTAAGGTGTAGATAAGAGAATGTGAGAAATGAAAAGTGGGGTTTAAGGTGCTGGGGTTAATCTGGAGCTTAGGTTCACAATTTACAACATAGTTTTCAGCGACATAACCACTATTCTTTGTTTCTTATACGGTGATAGAAGCGAGAATACGGCAAAGGCAAATCCGCTAATTTTGGGACAATTTTGTCTAAACATGAGAGTTCTGCTACCGCTCAATTGTCATGTTTTTAGAATTGTCACCGTCATAACTTGCTTATTGCTAAAATATTGCGTATTTTATTCAAACTTTTTTTATTCAAAAATAGAATCTATATATTTGCCTAAGACGAAATGACACAGTGTTTGTCAGTTTTGGCTACGTAAAGCGCTATATATTTAAATCACAAGACGGTCACCGAAAATATGCATATATTGTGCAGTCAGAGAGGTTCGTCTAAACCAAAAGAGCAACCAAATTAAAAGAAAACATTATGAAAAAAACAATTTTATCGAAAACACTTTTATTTCTGACAGCACTGACTTTTACCTTTTCTAGCTATGGTCAACTCAGAATTGACCCGAGCAACAATGTATTAGTTGGCCAGCATTGGGGTCAAAACGCTTACAAAGAGTTTGATGTACGTGGTGAAATGTTTGTAAGCCACAGTCCACGGAATGGAGTGCCTGGATGGGGCTACGTTGGTTCACCAACCACAGTTATCAAGTAGGTGGAAGTACCGTTTACAGGCCAATTTTTGAACCGCAATGGGGAAATAACTATTGGCTTGGTAACGCAAGCTCACCTTTCTGGAGAGTGTATTCTAACCAGGTATACGCCAATGGACTTCTGCTAACCTCTGACGAACGATTGAAGACAAACATTGTTCCGGTTACAGGATCACTACCCAAACTGATGAATCTAAAACCATACACATACGATTTCATTTTTACTCCTGATGAGGAAGTAGATGAAACCACTAATCAAGAAGTTGAAGCAGCTTCCAAGAACCACATTGGGTTTAAAGCACAAGATTTAATGAAAGATTTTCCTAATCTGGTAAAGCATGATGAAGTGGAAGATAAGTACTCTGTAAACTATATCGGACTCATCCCTGAATTAGTTGCAGCACTACAGGAGCAAAACAGAAAAATAGAACTGTTAGAAGCTAAAATAGTAGAGTTACAAACTAGAGTAGGCAAATAATAATAGTTTAGTTATGAAAGTTTTTATACGCTATAGAGGTATTTGTTTAGCCTGGTTTGCTCTACTTTTTTGCTTCCCTTTGGTTGTTAAAGCTAAAGATTCCACCTCTGTAAAACGTTCTGATCATTCTACGTTTTTAGAAATGGGAGGCAATGCAGTTATATATTCGTTTAATTATGAGTATAAACTAAAAGAGCTAAAAAACAGCATCCTTGTACAAAGCATTGGTTTTCAAGTGCCCGATTTAGATAATGGAAATCTTTACTCTATTGGAGGTAATACTGTAAACAAACGAAGATTGGAAACATCGTTTTTTCCTTTGAGGATAGGCTGGATTAGTCATAAAAACAGTAACCATCATTTAGAAGCGGGAATCGGTGCAACGTATTATACAGCAAGTTCTCCAATATCCTCTATATCCTTTTCAGACAATATGGAGATTCAATTAGCCTGGGGCAATACGGTGTATTTCTCACCCAACTTGGGCTATAGATTCACAGGAGATAATGGGCTACTAGTACGGGCCACATTGAGTCCTATTGTTAGTAGATTTACAGACCCCAATTTTCAGTTTTACGGAGGTGTTTCTATCGGATATAATTTTAAAAAGAGAAAAACATGAAAGCGAAATATTTAATAATTATTATTGGTTTACTATGCGGCGTGGTTTCTTTTTATAGTTGCAAAAAGGAATGTTACGACCCTACTAACCCAGATTGCGAGAATTACGACCCTTGCCACAATAGCGAACCTGCCAATGCTGATTTTACCATAAATGAGCAGATAAATTTCACCGATTTCTATTATGAGACAGATACTATATATCGAATAAATGGAACATTGTTTAAGCCAAAATACGAAGCAGATAGTATAACTTGGCTATTGGGTTCTGAAGTAGTAAACGAGAAAGAGCTATTTAGAAAAGGGTATCCTCTTGGAACAATAGAAGTTACCATGATTGCTAATATGAATCCTTCGGCTTGCCTAAGCGAGGCAGAAAGAGCAGATACGGTAACTAAGCAATTTTTTGTACTTCCATTTGCCTTATCAGATAGTAGCACTTATAAGGCCTCACCTTGGTGGGGTACTTGGGAAGGCTATAATACTGGCGCTCCTGATGATAAGTTTACAGTTTCTTACGGGTACGTAAAAGGTGAGGTAAGCCCTATTGAAGCTCAAATGGATTTTGTCGGCTTGCCAAAAGGAATAGGAAAGCAGATTCCATTTTATAATGGCAACCATTCTAAATCGGCCCAGATTGACGTTCATGTGGGATATAATGCTTTGGTAATGAGAAATACAATAGGACAATATTGGGATTTTGATGGATTTGGATTAGAAGCGGTATGCCATAGAGATGGAAACCAAGTTACCATCGATTACTCTTATAATGACACGCCCTATCAACGCTGGCTAAATAGAGAAGAAAGGGAGGCTGAACCTATACTTCGGGTGAGTAAAACTTTCATTGCAACAAAAATTTCAAACGACGTAATAACAGAATGACATAATTATGAAAAAGATAATATTAATTGGGCTTGCATTTTTTGCAGCCTTCACATACACAAGAGCACAATGTTGGGACCCTTTGGACCCGAATACGATTACTACCGATTGGCGTGCTTCCAATACGAGCAATACTTGGGATTGGACTCAAGAAAGATATTATGACATGTATATAGTCGGACAGTCAAATCCGGTCAGTCCAGGTCCCTTCTCACCTTTTTGGTCCCCTAGTAGTTCAGCGGGTCGAAACCTTGTATTAGCTCCATTTCAAGTATATACAAACCGTGGCGATAAAGACTTTCACCCTGAAGATGGATGGGAGTTGCTTGTGAAAAATTTTGGCGAACCCGGAAGTCCTGTTGACAACCCTTTTTACGCTTTGTACAATAGGAATACAGGAAAGTTAAGAGCATTTTTACTAGTGTCAAATGCACCTAATACTGTTGTAAGTGGTGCATTATTGAAAGCGAATTTTGAAGGCGGTAGGACAACCGCACTGTATCAACATATGAAACCAATTGGCCAGGCAGTACAGAATTTTGATTTGGATTTAAATGCGGAACTTCCAAATGAATATAAAAATGTAGGCAATTTTTGGCTTTTCTCTGAGTTTGTAGTAGCATATGACCCCTGTACGTGTTTGGATTTAGGTGAGCCTACTATACATTCATGGCTTAATTTTGATTATTTCATTATTAATGAATCAGATATTAACGCTACTATAGGAGGTACATTTGCTGAACGAGTAACTGAAAATAAGAAACCGTCAAATAGTAATCCTTCCTTTGCCCTAAATAGTTTTGACAAGGTAAAGAAGGTTGTGGATGCTGGCCAAAAAGGATATAAAACGTGGAGTGGATACAAGACTTGGTACAATACCCAATTAAATCAATTTACAGACTCTATGTACCGTGACCAATTATGGAGAGGGTTAGAAGCATCTAGAGAGTTAGATCAAGATTTTTATGATGAACTTCTTCAAGATCTTATTGGACAGACTACTTGCAACTACGATGATTTCATAAATGGCAATTATTATACTGATCCTACTGCATTTTTAACACCACGAGATAATTCTTGGCTAAATACTAATTATTCTTCTATAAAAGCATTCGCTAGTATATTTCCTTATGTAGGAACCGCTTTAGGTGTTATTGATTTATTTGTAAATGATGGCGGCACAGCTACACCTGCACCAAGCGGACCAACAGTCTATGATGTAAGTTTAAAACTAGAGGGTAAAATTGTACAGCAAGGGGGTCTAGATGGTGCATTATTTTTTACTCCTGGCTATACTACCAATTCAGAGGAGTTAAATTGGATACCGACGTACAATAACATTTTAGGCGTATTTAATGTGCTAGAATTACCTGATTTCGAATACTTTGAAATACAACCGAACGTAACTAACCTAACAGAAAGTGTAGCTCATTTGGGCAACACTTGTAAGAGAAATTACAGCGACTTTCATAATTTAGACGGTGCTAATGATGTCATTTTTAAACAGTACAAACCCAAAGAAAAATTGAAGTATGTACTAAACCCTGCATCCAACCTTGAAATAGAATCTGTAGAAGCGGCGATTGTTCTTGAGTACTTGGGTCAAGATAATTTGTTTATAGAAAAGCCTTCAGAATATAGCTCGGTTAAGGCAATTCCGTATAACGCTTTTATTTTCAATTCTAGTCGTAATGATACTTTAATGAGCGATGCTTGGGAGCCCCCTGGCCTAATTATTAAAGACTTTACTCCTAATCCATTAGGGTCGTTTACAAACGAGAGTGGTCTTAAAAATCTGGATGGATCATTTTCTGTTAATCTGTCAAAAGTACCCAAAACGGGTGTAAAAAGGGCAAGTGTTGAGAGATTAAAGTCAATAATAGAAAATACTGATTTAACCTTAGAAATGGCTACTCCTACGTATCCGAGTGAAGATTCGTCTGAGCTTCATCTAAGAACTGATTATTTACCTAACACTTGTTTTGATAAATTAAGTTTTACTGTGCTGGGTAACAATAACTTTGGCAATATTTATGCTAAGGTTATTGTGAGACTTCGACATAAGAATAATCCAGAATTAGATCCTGTGACTTTGATTTTTTTATATGACATCACTAATAAACTTGAGTCGGCCACAAAAAGGCCAGAGACAGGAAGCTACTCTACAACCATCTGGGGCCAAAACTGGTCTACACAACCTAGATGTTGCTACAAATGCGGAACTGCAATGACTTTTAGATCAGCAGAAATAGAGAATTACAGATATTTAGAGGAAATAACCCTGAATCATACTCCTTATAATTGGGATTACTTTAAGCCACACAATCAAGTCTACAATGGAGGGGGTAGCTTAACAGCAATTGGTACAATTATTGTGCCAGATGGGACATATATTCCACCTAACACAGTTCTAAGGGCTGGGGGAGCAATAGATATTGGTCAACAAGTAGTAATTGGCACAGGAAGTCAAATATATTCTGAAGTAGAAATAGATTTAGCGAATGATACCGAAATTGAGAACGATGTAAGAATTGAAATAGCAGGCACTGGTTCTATTACACATGATTGCTCTAACTACGATTATCAATCACTAGAAATGAATTCAGATGAAATCGGTACATTTTGTGGTTCTAAGATATATAAACAAAGAGCTCTTCATAAAAGAGATGTGATAGATGAACAAGAGAAAACTAATAAGAATCTTTCAAATTGGGACTTTAATGTCTACCCAAACCCAAATACTGGAATTTTTGAAGTGCAGTTTGCTGGCTCCAATGAAGATGTCTATTTAGAAGTTTTGGATGTTTTTGGAAGGGTAGTTCAAGAAATACACAAGCCCGCAGATATGAACGTTATATTTATTGATATTAGCGGCAATCAAAGCGGCATATATTTCGTAAAGGTTGCAGGGTCAAATAGTTCTCGTTTGGTAAAGAAAATTGTTAAATATTAGAAAAAGCTAAGTAATCATTAAGACCCGCCCCGCGGGTCTTAATGCGTTTATACCCCCACCACCTCCAACAACCTCTTCACCTTCTCCATCTTCTCCACCACCGCCTCTCGTGTATCAGCAAGCACCGTAAAGTGTCCCAGTTTTCTATCGGGTGAAGTCGTGGTTTTGCCATACATATGGATGTATACTCCTTCTATGCTGAGTACTTTATCTAGGTTTGCTAGTTCATAAGCTCCATTTACGTCTTGTGGTCCTACTATATTGCAGGTAGCAGCGGGTTTTACTAGAGCGGTGCTACCAAGAGGTTGTCCGAGCAAAATCCTATTCAGTTGCTCATACTGTGAGGTGTAAGAGCTTTCTATGGTGTGATGTCCGCTATTGTGTGGGCGGGGTGCTATTTCATTCACATATACACCGCCATTAGCTTCTACAAAGAGCTCTACCGCAAATAGTCCTGCACTGTCAAATCCTTTTACCGCTTGAAGTGCAAGTGACTCACACGCTGCGTTGGTTTCTTCACTCAGGCTGCTGGGTGCTATGAGGTAGTCCATTAGGTTACTCCGTGGGTCAAAAACCATCTCACACGGCGGGTACGTAGAAGTACTTCCGTCTTGTGCTACGGCTACTATCACTGATACTTCTATGGCTTTGTTGGCAAGTTTTTCTATAACGTAACCGTGCTCACTGTTCAGGCTATTGTCTTGGGCAGCTAGCAATGCAGCAAATTTTTCTTTAGTGAGCAGCTGTACTCCTTTGCCGTCGTATCCACCTTTTCGGTGTTTTAGTACAAATCTATCTTCTGGCCAAGCAGCTACTTTATCGGATAGGTTTTTTATGGTAGCAAGGGCAAAGTCTAGTGTTGCCACACCGTTATTGGCATAGTATTCCTTTTGCAATCCTTTGTCTTGTATAATGGAGAGTACGGAGGGTCTTGGAAGAACAAGTTTTCCTTCTTTTTCTAAGTTTGCAAGAGCTTGTACGTTTACATGTTCTATTTCATAAGTAAGCACATCAGCTATTTGTGCAAGTTCATTTATCTTGGTATTGTCTTGTAAGTTGCCGTGCACCTGATTTTTACAAACCAATGCGGCAGGACATTCAGACGTGTTTTCCAAGAAAATATAGTTCACATTGTTAGGAGATCCAGCTTCAAAAAGCATTTTTCCTAGCTGCCCACCTCCTAATACACCTATTGTTTTCGACATTCCTCTATCTCTTTTGTCTGCAAATGTCAATAATAAATTGGACTAGAAGGTGAATGTCCCTAACTTTGTTACTATATTCTACTCCATTTGTCATTTTTAAAAACCATCACTATGAAATCAATTTTCGCATTAAGTATTATTTTATGGTCTAATATATTAGTTTACGGGCAATGTATGATAGAACCTTGGTCTCTCACCAAGCGTGTAAATCAGAGCACAGTTGTAGTGGAGGGGCGCCTTGTAGATCAGTACGGAATCTGGGACATGGCGAGGAAAAATATTTACACTATAAATACCATAGAAGTTTATAAAGTACTAAAAGGAACAGTGCATAGTTCTACGATAATCCTTGTGACAGAGGGAGGTAGAGTAGGCTTAGAAATGCTTAATGTTTCTCCTTCTTTAGAATTGCAACATGGGCAGGTTGGAATTTTTTTACTAACTGCCAACACTGTTCCTTTTCAAAACCTGACTGCAATGTATAAACCAGCGGCATCCGTTCAGTCTTTTATTTTGTATGATTTACATCAGGTAGAAGCCTATGACAGAGAATATATATATACGGATATAAAAAACGAGTTATATGTTGATATACAAGCTATTACAGGAGAAGTAATTACAGAAGTAAAAGAGTTTGATGCTGAAGCGGGAAACAAACGGATAAGAGCTTTATCTCCACCAATTATTTCATCTTTTTCATTAGATACTTCTAGTAGTGGCACTAGTACTGAACTTACTATATTTGGTAGCAATTTCGGGTTTGCTCGTGGCTCTGGAAAAGTAGGTTTCAAAGATGCAAACTTTGGTGACGGACGCTATTACTACTCTCCTACAAGTTGGTCCTACGTCTCATGGAGTAATACACAAATAAAAGTCACCATACCCTCGCGAGCTGGTACTGGTGCAGTACAAGTAATTAATAACAGTGGCGAATCTGGCGAATCTGCTGCCAATCTCACCATAGATTGGTCTCATCTAAATTTGACTTACCCACTCAATACTAACGATACACCGTTTTTTGAATTGCAACATGTTAATAGTAATAATGCGGGAGGATACACGTGGAGTATGACGGCGGGTTTTGCTAACAATCAACCTGCGGTAGCAGCTTTTACGCGCTCCATGAATGAGTGGAAATGCGAAACAGAAATGAATTGGACACTAGGTGCTAACACGACAAATCACGACCTTGCAAATGACCAAGTAAATACAGTACGATGGACGAGTTATAGCGACAGTAGACTGGGTGTATGCTACAGTCGATACCAAGGATGTTTTACCGCTGGAGGTACAGACATGTCCTGGTATGTGAGAGAAATAGATATAGAGTTTGATAGTACAAGAAGCTGGTATTTTGGTGTACTTTCTCCTTCTAGTAATCAATTTGATTTTGAAAGTGTTGCTACACACGAATTGGGCCACGGACATCAGCTTGGTCATGTGCGAAACAGCGCTAAAGTGATGCACTATAGCATAGGAAATGGACAAAGAAAACCCAATCTAGTGGATACTGATATTGCTGCCGGAAATTATGTTAAAGATAAAAGTGTTTTGACAGCAATATGTAGCAGGGGAAAGATGACTCGTGCTTCCTGCCCAAATGTTCCACCTATTGCTGTCATTGATGTAAGCGAAAATCCTGTTTGTCCGAAGGATCCTACAACGTTTAGTAGTGTTTCTGTAGGGCAAATAAATCAATGGCGATGGGTTTTTGGCGATGGTGCTACCATAGATTCTGCTACTACTGAAGGACCGCACACCATCTCGTATACTACAAGCGGCAGTAAAACTGTAGAGCTAATAGTGAGTAATGATGCTGGAGCCGATACGGTTACAAAGACTATTCTTGTTAAATTGGGCGAACTGAATAAACCAATGGCGTTTGTATTGCAAGATACCGCCTGTAAAGAACGAGTAAAATACACCATAGAGCCTGTGCTAGGTGCCAATAATTATCAATGGAATGTTATTAGTGGTGGCTCTATTGTGGCTAATGCCATATCAAATGTGACCGTCGAGTGGCAAGATACAGGTATGCATATCATAACGGTGAAAGCTTTGGGCGATTGTGAAGACGGACCAATACAAGCAGATACCATCTTCGTACTTTCAGAGCCAATTGCGGATTTTACATTCTCAGGCTCTAGTATTACCCTAAATTTTGAAAGTGAATTGAAATATACAGAGTCTGTTTTGTGGGATTTTGGCGACGGAGGCTTTACAGATGAAGAAAATCCATCCCACCGTTTTGCGGACAAAGGAGATTATAGTGTAAAATTGACTGCAAATAATAGGTGCAACCAAACGATCGTAGAAAAAGAAGTGATGGCAGCTTATGGAGCAAGCATAGCAGAACAGTCTAAAAATCCAAGAATATTTCCCAATCCGCTTAGAATGGGTCAAGAACTAACGATAGACGGCGCAATATTTGAAAGCTACAAACTATACAACCAAAATGGAAAATTGGTGCAGCAAGGCAGAGCTAATCTTGGAAAATTAACCCTAAACGTTTCGTCCTCTGGGCTGTTCTTATTGGTACTAAATGCTGCGCAAGAAACGATTACGCATAAAATCACAGTGTTAGAATAAGACAAAATGGCAACAGTAGTGGTAGGATTATCGGGAGGAGTAGACTCATCAGTAGCTGCTTATCTGCTAAAGAAGCAAGGTCATAACGTCATTGGCGTTTTTATGAAAAACTGGCACGATACCGATGTTACGATAAGTGAAGAGTGCCCTTGGGAAGAGGATAGTAAAGATGCGTTATTGGTAGCTGAAAAGATAGGTATCCCATTCCATACTATAGATTTTAGTAAGGAGTACTACGATCGTATAGTATCTTATATGTTTAAAGAATACCAAAACGGTAGGACACCAAACCCCGACGTGCTATGCAATAGAGAAATTAAATTTGACTCTTTTTTGATCCACGCTCTAAAGCTAGGAGCAGATTATGTGGCTACTGGCCACTATTGTAGAAAACGAGAAACGCCTACTGGTTTTGAACTGCTTGCCGGTAAAGATGGTAACAAGGATCAAAGCTATTTTTTGTGCCAAGTGAATCAAGAACAACTGGCAAAAACACTTTTTCCGATAGGCGAATTAGAAAAAAGTGAAGTTAGAAAGATTGCCAAAAAACAAGATTTGATAACAGCTGAAAAACGGGACAGTCAAGGACTTTGTTTTATTGGAAAAGTTAAATTGCCAGACTTTTTGAAGCAACAACTGAAAGAGAAAAAAGGCAATGTTGTGGAAATAGCTCGAAACTGGGAAGGATTTGACAAGCCATTGAACACAATAGCTGAATACCACTTTCGTGAGAGTGATGGAAAGCAATTAGGTCATCACAGTGGTGCTCATTTTTATACTATAGGGCAACGAAGAGGATTAAATATAGGCGGTCATGTGAATCCGCTTTTTATAGTGCAAACCAATATAGAGACCAATACGGTATATGTTGGTGAGGGTGAAGACCATCCTGCACTGTGCAGGCCAGGTCTATTTATTAAAGAAGAAGATATGCATTGGATGAAGGACGAAGACCGAATGCAACCAGGAGATATAAAAACCTTTAATATGCGAATACGTTATAGGCAACCATTGTTTGGAGCTAGGCTCACAAAACTAGATACTGGTTTAGAAATAAAATTTGATGAGGAGCAGAAAGCTATAGCCAAAGGACAATTTGCTGCTTGGTATTTAGGAGATGTGCTAGTGGGTAGCGGAGTAATAGCTTGAGAGCTGGAATCCGCAAAAAAGATGTTTATCAAGTGTTTTCTGGAGTTTATTTGTAAAAAGGCTGGGAACATAATTTTAAAAGAGATTAAAAAAAGGGACTGAAATTTTTTGAAAAACTTCAAAAAATGATAGGATTTGGCCTCCTCTGCATCACGAACTTCCAACGTTTCTCGCCAACGGCGAGTCTTACCGACAAGTCTGGATTTAAGGCCTGTTCTTATACGCTTTGGTACAGCCGGAAATGTAATCGGTGTAAATTTTTCAAATTGGACAGTCCCTTCATTTTAGTAACAATTTTTTTTCCATTTTAGTTTCATACCTTGCACTATAATTTAAGAAATTTGATCAGCATCCTAATGCCAGTAAAGAATGCTGGTCCATACCTCAAACCTTGCCTAGATTCTATCATAAAACAAACGTATACAAATTGGGAGCTTATAGCGGTTAATGATGGAAGCACAGACGGATCAGCTCAATTATTGGCTAATTATGCAACTAAATCTCAAAAGATCAAATTTTTTAACAATACAGGTCAAGGAATAGTGGATGCTTTGTGTACGGCTTATAACCACTCTGAAGGTGAGTGGATACATAGAATGGACGCAGACGATCTGATGCCGGTCAATAAACTCCAATCTATGCGTCACGTTGCTGAGCCCGGAAAAGTAGTGACGGGTAAAGTAATGTACTTTTGTGATGAGTATGAACTGGGTCAGGGATTTGTGAAGTACGCGAAGTGGATTAATGCGTTGATGGATGGTGGTGATTTTTGGAGAGATGTCTACCGAGAGTGCAATGTGCCTTCTGCTGCATGGCTCTTGCATAGGTCAGATTTTGATAGAATTGGTGGTTTTCATTCTTCACTTATGCCCGAAGATTACGATTTGTGCTTCAGAATGCTTCAGCATCAGTTGGAGGTCATAAGGCTCGATGTAGTTTTACACTACTGGAGGGACAGTGCCGCTCGCACCTCTCGCCATCTCACACATTATTTCCCTGTAGCCTATGTGCCGTTGAAGGTTCATTATTTTTTGCAACTTCATAGAGACGTAAATAAGACGCTTATTTTATGGGGCACAGGAAAAAAAGGTAAGCTAATAGCAAAAGAATTTTTACTTCACAATGTAGGTTTTACTTGGATAACTAGCAATATAAACAAGGTAGGTAAAGATATTTATGGCGTAAAAGTGGAGCTAGATAACGTAATGGATTTAGATAATTCTCAGATTGCAATAGCTTTTTCTTCGCCTAAAGATCAACAAGATACACGAAAACTTCTTGAAAAGTTAGGCAAAGTAAATAACCGAGATTACTTCTATTTTTTTTGATAGTGCGATATTTCAAATGTAAATAGAACGGCACTATAAATTCTTTGATTTGACTATAACACGGCAATCTTTAAATTTGTCTTTGTAACGATAGGCAAAGAGAAATTAAGACTATTCCACTTCCTCGAAGTCTATATATTCGCCACCTTTAGAGTGGTCTACACTAGATTTACTAGTAGTATGGTCTGCTTCTTTTGTATAATTGGGCTGTTTAGGTGAATCACGCTTTATAGCATCAGCTACTCTAAAAACCCTTTTTATTAACCAATAGGCTATTAATGTTACCAATACATATTTAAACATTATCTACTCAAATACATTGATTTTTGATTGTATAAGTCTCGGAAAACTGGGTCTTTAATGCTATCAACAAACAAAATCGCTTCACCAGTAGATTTCATTTCTGGTCCTAATTCTTTATTTACGTTAGGAAATTTGTTGAAGGAAAAAACAGGCTGTTTTATAGCGTATCCATGTTGATATGGTTTGATATCAAAATCCTTAAGTTTTTTATATTCTAGCATTACTTTAGTAGCGATATTGACATACGGAACTCGGTAAGCTTTGCAAATAAAAGGCACTGTTCTACTAGCGCGCGGATTTGCCTCTATTACAAAAACCTCTTCATTTTTCACGGCAAACTGAATGTTAAGAAGTCCACGGACATCCATAGCCTTTGCAATTTTTTTGGTGTATTGTTCAATTTTTTCAATTACCTTATTGCTAAAGCTGAATGGTGGCAGTACTGCTGAAGAGTCACCGGAGTGGATACCAGCGGGCTCTATGTGTTCCATTATACCGATAATGTGGCAATCGTCTCCATCACTTATACTATCGCTTTCTGCTTCTTCTGCTCGATCCAAAAAGTGATCAATGAGTACTTTGTTGCCGGGTAAATCACCTAAAAGATCAATCACAGCGTTTTGAAGATCCTCATCATTAATCACAATTTTCATACCTTGACCGCCAAGTACATAGCTAGGTCTGACCAGTACAGGGTACCCAACCTCTTTTGCTACTTCAATTGCTTCAAAAGCATTTTCGGCTACGCCAAAAGCAGGATAAGGAATTTCAAGTTTTTGGAGAAGTCTAGAGAAAGAACCTCTATCCTCGGCAAGATCCATATTTTCAAACGAAGTTCCAATGATTTTTATACCCTCATCTCTTAGTCTTTCTGAGAGTTTCAAAGCGGTTTGTCCACCAAGTTGGACTATAACACCTTCTGGTTTTTCCAATTGAATAATATCCCAAAGATGCTCCCAGAATATAGGTTCAAAATAAAGTTTATCAGCAGTATTGAAATCAGTACTCACAGTTTCAGGATTACAATTTATCATAATAGCTTCGTAACCAGATTCTTGTACTGCTTTTATTCCATGTACACAACTATAGTCAAATTCTATTCCTTGCCCTATTCTATTTGGGCCAGAACCAATAACAATAATTTTCTTTTTATCTGAAACGCTGCTTTCATTCTCTCCATCAAATGTTGAATAAAAATAATTAGTAGGGGATGTAAATTCTGCGGAGCACGTGTCTACCATCTTATATACTCTATGAACGCCTTGTTCATTTCTTTTGGCATAAACGTCCATATCAGTGACATTGCCACCAAGTAAATAAGCTATTTGAGCGTCAGCAAATCCTTTTTGCTTAGCTAGTCTCATAGTCTCTGCGTCAATATTTTCAAGCGTGTATTTTTTGATTTCACGCTCCATTTTTACTATTTCATAGATCTGTTCTAAAAACCATCGGTCTATTTTGGTTATTTTTTGTATACTAGTAATTGGCATTCCCAAGGCCATTGCATCGCGGATATGAAATATCCTATCCCAACTTGGATTTTCTAAACTATGTAGAATTGGGTCGAGTTGCTTCAGCTCGTATCCGTCTGCTCCTATTCCCAAACGTTTGATTTCCAATGATTGACAGGCTTTTTGTAGTGCCTCTTGAAAACTTCTACCAATAGCCATAACCTCACCCACAGATTTCATTTGCAAACCGAGAGTAGTGTCAGCACCTTTAAATTTTTTAAAATCCCAACGAGGAATCTTGACTATAGTATAGTCTATGCTGGGTTCAAAAAATGCGGAAGTTGTTTTTGTAACAGGATTTTTGAGCTCATCTAGGTAGTAACCCAAGGCAAGCTTGGCTGCTATATTGGCTATTGGATAACCGGTTGCTTTAGAAGCTAGCGCAGAACTGCGTGATACGCGTGGATTTATTTCTATTGCTATAATGGTTTCATCCTCAGGATTTACTGAAAACTGCACGTTGCATCCTCCAGCAAAATTGCCTAGATTTCGCATCATATCAAATGCCATGTTGCGCATTTGTTGGAAACAAGTATCACTTAGGGTGAGTGCTGGAGCTACAGTGATGCTTTCGCCAGTATGAATACCCATAGGATCAAAATTCTCGATAGTGCATATAACAGCAATATTGTTATTTGCGTCTCGGAGTAATTCTAATTCGTATTCTTTCCAACCTAAAACAGCTTGCTCAACGAGGACCTCGTGTGTTGGTGACGCTTCTAGGCCACGTTTTACTGCTTCGTCAAACTCTTCTTTTTTGTGCACAAAACCGCCGCCGTATCCGCCCATTGTAAAAGACGGACGAATGACTAAAGGATAACCTATTTGTTGGGCTACTTCTTTTGCTTCTAAATAGGAATTTGCTATTTTTGATGTAGCTATTGGTATACCGAGATCTATCATAAACGAACGAAACAAATCACGGTTTTCAGTCTTTTCTATAGCAGCAGTGTCAACGCCTATTATCTTTACGGAGTGGTCTTCCCATAGCCCTATGTCCTCAGCCTCTATGGCAAGGTTCAGAGCCGTTTGGCCGCCCATAGTGGGAAGCACGTGTGTTATGGTTGGTTGTTCTTTTAGTATTTTTTCTATACTTTCTACAGTCATTGGCAGTAAGTATATGTTTTCTGCCATACTTGGGTCAGTCATTATGGTAGCTGGATTAGAGTTTATCAGCGATACTGTGATACCTTCTTCTCTTAGGCTCTGTGCGGCTTGGCTACCACTATAATCAAACTCACAAGCTTGTCCTATGATTATAGGTCCGCTCCCAATAATTAATACATGTTTTATGCTCGTGTCTTTAGGCATTTTAATTTAAAATTGGGCAAAGTTATAGCATTAAACCGAGGGTACAAATTTTGTGGAAAAGGTGGCTTTGATTTAATGGATGTCGTCTCAGTCTGACTCCTTAACTCATTGGTAAATGTAATTTGGTTTTATCAACTATAGAAAATGATTTTATACAATAACCCCATAGCAATATGCGAACTGAAAAACTAGTGATCTTCATAGCTAAGGGTTCACTATATCTAGGTTATTATGTACTATATGAGTTCTTCCTCTTCAAAATAATTAACAATGTGATGCCGAAGATACATCTCTTGCTCAAGCATATCTTGATTGGGTAACTTTTCTCTTAGTTTCCATACCGGCCAGTCATTTTCATCCTTGCCTACCAATTCGTAGTGTCCGGAGGTACTGAGCACTCTACATGTGGCGATGTGCATAAGTTGTACCTTTTCTTCTTTTTTAAATTTTTGCTGTGTGGAGCCGAGCTCTCGCATACCTACTACATATAAAATTGCACTCAAATCTGGAGTTTTATTGAATCTTTTTTCAAATAACTCTCTTATTTTAAACCACTTATCTTTTATGTTACTTTCTTTTATTTCATTCATTTCAATTGTTGGGTTAAATTTGTCTTATGTCAACGCTGATGCAAAGATTACTCATAGAAGCTAAAAACCGTGGAGTTTTCTCAAAAGTTAATATTGAGGAAGGACAGGCCATCCAACAAAAAACACTAAATAAACTTGTTTTGAAGGCTCAAGATACGGCTTTTGGGCGTTTACATTATTTTAGTGAGATGGTAGATAGCGATACTTTACTTTTAGATTTTCAGCAGGGAATACAAAAAGGAGACTATCTACACATGCTACCTTGGTGGACTCGAATGAGACTAGGTGAGGAAAACGTGACGTGGCCCGAGCCGATAAAAAATTATGCGGTAAGCTCCGGTACCTCAGACGGAAGTAGTAAGTATATACCAGTGAGTGAACAAATGCTTCGACAAATAAAACGTGCAAGTTTGAGGCAAGTGCTAAGTATCATTCAGACTGACGTGCCAAAAGACCACATTGCTAAAAAATGGCTGATGATAGGTGGAAGTACCGAGCTAGAATATAATGGAATCTATTACAGTGGAGATTTGAGTGGCATTACAACTGGTTCGGTTCCAGTACTTTTCCAACGCTTGTCTAAGCCGGGTATACACATCAGAAAAGAAAAAAACTGGACGGACAAAATTGCCAAAATGACGGAAGAGGCAAAAGATTGGGATGTAGGAATGGTCGCCGGTGTCCCAGCTTGGGTAAAGTTGTTGATGGAAAGCATTATAGATAGATATAACTTAGATACCATCCATGATATATGGCCGCATTTTGAAGCCTATATACACGGTGGTGTTTCTCTCTCACCGTATAAAAAATCGCTTGATAGCCTCATGGGTAGGCCCATCAAATATTTTGAAACCTATTTGGCCTCAGAGGGTTTTCTGGCTTACCAAACTAGGGTAGATAGTGATGGTGGTATGCGATTACTCATACGCAATGGAATATACTTTGAGTTTGTGCCGTTCAGTGAAGAAAATTTCACAGAAAGTGGAGAGCTAAGACCCAATGCGCAATCGCTTATGTTGTCTCAGGTGAATGATAAAGATGAGTATGCTCTTATTATTTCTACATGCAGTGGTGCTTGGAGATATCTTATAGGAGATACCATAAAGTTTACAAGTCTAGATAGGTGCGAAATAAAAATAACTGGTCGCACAAAACATTTTTTATCCTTGTGTGGTGAGCATCTTTCTGTAGATAACATGAATCAAGCGATAGAATTGGTATCTAACGAGTTTGGTATTTCTATGGATGAATTTACAGTTTGTGGAGTTCCTCACCAAGGGTTTTTTGCCCACGTATGGTATATCGCATGCGATGATGAAACTCTGCAAGGCCGTAAAGTGGAAATTCGGAATAAATTGGATATGACGCTTAAAGTGTTAAATGATGACTACCGTGTAGAGCGTTCCGCAGCACTCAAAGATATCTTTGTAAATCTAATTCCGAGTAACTTATTTTACGGGTGGCTTCGAAGTAATGGAAAAGAGGGTGCGCAAGTGAAGTTTCCGCGCGTGTTGAAAAACGAACAAATGGACAACTGGCACAACTATATAGAGGCCAATAAATAAACCATGTTATTAGTCTATGTTACTGTAGCTACCCTCGTTTCCTATGCAGTGGCAAAAAATGCCAAAAATATAGGCTACGGGTTTTGGCGCAGTTTTATTTTTTTACTGTTGCTTTTTGCTGTGGTATTGGCGTTTTTGGCAAAACAATTTGGCTAAGCTTCTTAAAGTACACCGTCTTACTGGTGAATTTCAAAAGCTCCAAAAACTTTGTCGTCTGCAGCGTAGAGTGTATTGCCTTGTAGGTCTAAAGGTCTTTGCATACCATAGCGGTAATTATCAGTGACTGTTATACCATTGCCAAACGGATTATCATTGCTAAAAAGGAGCCTGCCATTTCTTTTATCAAAAATCTTCAAATGATTGGTAACTGAACCAAAGAACACGTTCTTATCTAGCTTTACATAGTCCACACTAGCTAGATATGTTTGGGATATTCCAAGTGCTTTTCTACTTAGGTCTGACGTTGTGCTCCACTCTGTTGTACCGTTGGAAGGATTCAAGCAAACCAGTTGATTATGCCTAAAATAATACAAGCCCTTGTTGTCTATTTTTACCTGGCTGAGTAGATAGTCGTTTAGCGGATGATGCCATTTCAGCTTGTTTTGAACCATGTCTATGCAATAGATATCACTACTCGTGTACATATAAATGAGATCAACTTTCAATTCGGCTCTAAATTCCCCGGAATGCCTCTTTCCCCCAAAAATATCGTCTTTGTGCCAGGTGTTTATACCCCAGTGTTCGTCGCTAGATATTCCATATAGTCCATATGTATAACTAGCGGTCTGCCATTCATAATTTGACTTTACGTAAATCATGTTGTGAGAGTATGAAAGAGAAGCACCGTGATGGGTACTACTCGCAGATATTGCCTTCCAGTGGTGGGTTATTTCTTGCTCATTGATCATAAGGGTATCAATGATTGTTTTTTGGTTCGTGTTCAAATCCCATTGATAAACACCTATTTGGTTGCTGTTTAATTTTTGCTGAAAAAATGCTGTGTTTTTAACACTCAGATAAAGATCGAAGGGATTGGAGTCTACCGAACTCCAATAGGAAGGAAAATAGTAATAGGTTCCTTCTCGTGTGTTTATTAATGAGCTGGCAAAGCTTGACGATATGTTTATCCAATCGCCTGATACTATAAACTTTTCGAAATATCCAATTTGGGTGGGGAGTTCAACGCCTGTAACGGGTGTTTTAGAAAGTAAGGTGCCCGCAGATGAAAAGATGTAAACGTGTATTTCATCTGCAATGTCTTTTTTTATAGTTATGTAAATTACTCTATCTTCTATTGCCGAAACCCAAATAAGTTGTTCGTTTTCAGGGTATTGATATCGCCATTTTTCGTTTAGTGTAACCGTTGTGAGCTGCACATCGGTAGGAGCAGGAAATTCTTTTTGGCACGAGAATGTAGGAAAGAGAAGTAGTATGTAAAAGATATTTTTCATTTTGATTTTATAGTATAGGTGAATCCAGCTCTAAATACAGGTACTTTTAATGCAAAGGCGGCCTCAGCATAAAGTCCAATGTTGTTCGGTAGTGTGTAGTGGGTAAACATGCCAATCGAAAAATTAGTCATGGTGTCCCTGGTTTCAAGTGTTGTAGTAGAGAGCTCGCTTTTATCTGTGAGGTATTCCCTTACTTCGTTGTAGGTTTGGCCTGCGCCCATTTTGAGACCGATGTCCCAGTTTTTTTTAAATGAAGCGCTGATAGTGCTTCCTAAGGTGTACCCTCTAGAACGTATAAAAGCCTCGTAGAGGTAGGCAGTATTTCTAAAAATAGGTTGAAATGTGAATCCTTCGCCACTTGCGGTTTTAGACATCATTGGTTGATTGATATACTCGCCATATATGCTATAGCTTATGCTATTGGGTTCAGAGTAAATAGCAATTTCTGCCAAATATAAGGTGGTAAGGCTTTGGTCTTTCAGTTGGAAATACTCTTCTTCTACTCCATAGGCTTTAAAACCAGCAAACGTACCAAGTTTGATATGGTTAAACCATGTTCCACTTGGGGGATCATTCTGTGCACTCAGAGAATGGGAAAGTAGCAAGAATGTGAATAGAGCAATAGTGTATTTTTTCATTGTTTTAGTTGATTTTGAAATTTATGGGCTGTAAAAAATATATCATATTCGCTGCTATATAGTTTCAATTACTGTTTTCGTCTCTGGACTATTTCTCATTTGGAAGTGGTTGTCTCCGGGCATTTTATCTATGTTCTTATGATTTACACCCGGAGACGCTTTTTGAAATTTTACAAACACTACCCCGTCTGTGGGGAAGAATTTTAACGTCTTGTGAGTTACCGTATAGGTAGTTAGTTGCATGTTGTCTTTTTTGTATACATTGATGTCGTTGATATACATTCTAAAATCGTCCTGTTATTTCAAAATTAAACGTTGGAGTACTGAACGCTAAATTTGCATTTGCTCCAACACCAAATGATTTTAGTGGAAAATAACGCAATCCTACTCCAAGTTGTGTGGTTGGCAAGGACTCATATTTCTCTTCGTCCCAAAGTTTATTATCATAATAAATCTCAGTGTTAAAAGAACTAAATCCGTAACCATACTTTCCTCTTAGGTGTAAATTTTTGGCAACCTCATAGTCAAGACCAATTCCTATAATAGCACTATACCCTTTTTCGTCATAAACCAAAATATCAGGGATAGTGGATAGACTTTGGTTGTATAGATCTACAAACCCAAAAAAACGCTTGTACAAATGGCTTTCAATGCCGATACCAAACGCACGTGATTCTCTAACCTCTGACATTTTCCATAGCCCAAAAGCTGGGTAACCGGTCATTACAGATATGGCTATAGGGTTTTCTTCTGATACTATATTTAGGTTATAAGAACCTATACCGCGCTGCATTCTATGTTTACCCCTTTGGTTTAAAAGTGCTGCTCCCATAAGAGCCATTAAAGAATAGGACAATCCTCCAGAAGGAAATAATTCATCCGGATTATTAGAAAATTCATTCCCAAAATAAACTAATCCCACGGCTGATACTGTGGCAAGAATTCCCGCTCCTCTTCGCAGTAGTTGACCATATTTAAAATCCTTTTTTGCTAACGGATTAGTTGACAATTGCTTGATAAAGCGATTTTTTGAGATAAAGTCACCCCCCAATTTATAGCTCTTACCTAGTTTATCAAAGGACGCAAATTCCAATGACAGCTGAACACTATCAGGTAGACAATGTATTGTTTTTTGCTGCCCAAAAGTGGTTGCAAAAGGGAATAGCATCAGTAGTAGTAAGATTATATTTCTCATATTATTTCAACTTCTTAGGATCCAAGCAATAAAACGTCCAACCATCGCTGGTGTAAATATGCCCATTCGTAGGATGGTGGGCTATGGGGAATATCCAAGAACCACTTGTTCCCTTATGACCTTCTATGATGGTTTTGCCAGTAGTAGCATCTATAGCCCAAATACCATACGTACTAAACCATATGACATTGTCTTTTACAGTAAGCATGCTCGGCATAGACAGTAGGTCGGTATTTTTCCAAATTAAGGCGCCCGAGTTTTTATCAAGGGCATGCATGGTGCTATTGTTGGGTTTTGCGATGAGCTTATCGCCATGGACCAGCACATTGGCATCAAAAAAATTATCTCCATTACCCGTGCCGATGCTATATTCCCAAAGTGTTTCCCCAGATCCTGCGTGTACGCAATACACGGTTTGCCCACCAAAGAAATACACTTTATCCCCATCTATAGCAGGGCGTGCACCACTGCTAAAATTATCCACCTCGTAACGATACCATAAGATGCTGTCTGCCGTTACATTATACGCCATAAGGTCCATTTTGCTGTAGCCAAACATACCGTCTGGGCCTATTTTGTCATAGCCATAACTCCTATTTTGTAAAACTAATATTTCATCGCCGCTAGGGTGTGTCCACTGTACGGGCATTAAGAGATTAGGCGTAAAATCGCCACCTGGTTCATCCTTGCCGTGTTTGATGGTGAATAGTGCTTGTTTTGTCCCAGTATTGATGTCAAACTTGTACATGGTGCTAGGTTGGTAATTGACTCCATCGGCTAAATAAATATAATTATCAATGATGCATATTCCAGCATAGTTTTCTGGATCAGTGTACTTCCATAGAATTTCTCCATTGTCTGCATTTAATACAAACATCCGTTTTCTTGTTGAGAAAACAATTTTATTATCATATAGTACAGAACTCTCCTTACCAAATGGATTAAATATAAAAGGAGTCTTAATTTGAGTTTGCCAAATACTATCTCCTGTTTCTGCATCCAAGCAATATACAAGATAATTGTTGGTCTCTTTTGCGGGGTGGCCAAAAATCAGATTTCCGTTATAGTAATGGGGTGTACTTGATGAGCCTGATGTTTGAAGGCGATGGCTCCATATTACAGGTGTTTCTTCTGTGTGAGGGACTGGTGGCACCTCATCTGGCTTGCAGCCAAATATATTGGCTGCAAGCATGGTGATGAATAATAGTTTCATTTTGTTTCTCATCTTTCAGGTGTTGTAAAAAAATCATCATAACCCTGATTTCCACCAAGATAGAGCTTTTCCAAAACCCTTTCCGTTTCTTCACTATTCCTTATTTGGAAGTGGTTGTCGCCTGGTAAGTGATCTGTTCTATCGCCTACACCAGGGAAGGCTTTTTGAGATTTTACAAGCACTACCCCGTCTGAGGGGAAGAATTTTAACGTCTTGTGGGTTACCGTATAGGTAGATAGTTGCATGTTGTCTTTCTCGAAAACTTTTACGTTGTTATAATGGGCTTGTGCCTCCCACCAATTGTTAAAATCTCCTCGCTCTTGGTTATACCATTTACTCAAATGGCCGTATTTTTCTCTCCATGTTACTTTGTGTTTTGTTTCGGTTACTACATCGAATGAATCTATGTGGTACGAACCAATCAGGTATCGCCATTCAGTATTGGCGTTATTTAGATAAGTCACAGCTTTTTCCCTGTGATTTGTATTTTTTTGGAGGACATCTATTTGCTTAGAGATACCAAAAATGCTTCGGATAAATCCCCAAACAGGCGCATTTGCTTGCATTTCAAGACTCTTCAATTTTCCTTTATTTGTACTAATCTTTGCAATATGCTCGTCTCTTACTAATTCCATTTTGTCTTGAAAATAATGATCAGCCTGCGCACCCCACAAGGGATAATTCTCTGCCGCAGTATCTGTAATATTTGTCATTACTTTCCAGCACTCTGGAGCATCTTCTGTGCCGTAGAATGCTACTTTCCTCAATCGTGATTGGTGATTGTTTATTGCGTTCATCTGTGGTCCATCTGGAATCATCTCATCTAATGTGGGCCTATGAACAGAAGAGAGCATTAAAGGTGCGAGTTGATTTTTTATTAAGGTATCCAGATTATCTAAGATATCGGATGCGGATTTGCCAAAAAGAAAACCAAACTTTTCTGTAAGGTCGTAAGCTGCTTCGTTGATTGGGGCTAAAATTACAGTGCTTACGGCTTGTTGCACAAATTCCTTATGACTTTCCTTTGTGAGAGATATGTTTGCACCCGAATGTGGCGTTGCAAATGTTACTAGTCCGAAAATCTTTCTTGTTCCGTAAGTACTGTTTTGTAAGTCCCAATATCTATCTAAGTGTCTGCCTGCTAATCCTCCTTGACTATGTGCTATCGCAAAATCTGCTTGATTGCACCTGTTTGGAAATGACTGGTCTACGCCAGACGAAAGCCGCGCATATAAATCAGTATTTATTTTCAGAGTTACCTCATCAAAATTAACTTCATAAGTTGATGAAGTATAATCTACGCCAAAAGAACTCGTTTCATAATTATCTCGTGTAAATTTTGATTGTTTACTCCACGATGCTATGCTGCCGCCAAGGCCGTGTATGAAAGAAATGTTGCGTTCGCCATTTATTCCTTGTGGACAGCCTAAGTATTCCGTTAGTATTTGCGGCGGAGTATACGGCAAAACGGAGTCTATCATATGGCCTTTCCTAGTATGGTCATAGTCATATACGCACGTATCACAATGTGGTGGTTGGGCGTATACAGAGATTGTCAATGCGGTAAATATAATACCTAGTACCGCTTGTTTTATTGTTTTAATGCTATTTTTCATTTCGTTTCTTTCTAAGTTGTTCATGTTTTATGTGCCAAATCCTATCTGCTTAAAATTGATTACCAGTATTGCTCTTTATTACTTTACCTACTATAGGACTATGTCTGTTTTTACTCACTATATGTACCAGATACATTCCAGCTCTAGCTTCTGTAGGCAGTTTTACAGCTTCGCCTTCTAGTACGTTGGTTTGTAATACTAGCTTTCCTGCCATATCGTACACGATGATTTCTATTTCTTTTTTATGAAATTTCTTGCTAACTATTCTGAAAATATCACTATTTTGCTGAGCGTGCACCTCATAATCTGTGTTTCTGTCGGCACCCAATAATGTGCCCTCACCTTCTTCTTTGCGTGCCTGGCCCCCTTCTTGGGTTACCTCGCGGCTGTAGGTATGCCTCGTATATATGGTGGTTTTGCGTATACAGCATCCATTTTTTCCTATTATCCATTCTATCTCAGTTTCTGTTTGAGGGTAGTAGGTATCCCCTTCCTCATTTAAAGCATATTGTACCACAGATTCTTTGGTTTTGAGCCCTGAGGAATCATACTCTACAGCACTTGCTGTTTTAGTACTGTGATCGTACGTAATATTTGTTAAATCATTTTTAGCAGATACTAGTGGTCCATTTTCTACCACCGATAAGCCAAGCTCGTGCAATTCGTCTTTTAAGGCAAGATAGTACGCATCATTCAAGTCAAAAAAGCCATAGTTAAGAGCTTGCTCATAACTGAGAAATATATCATCCGTATCTTGCTCTACAGGAATTTGGGTTCGTAGTCCACTTTCTGTAGTATAAACATCAATGGTTTCTTTGCCTACGGTTATCCTCTCGTATCCCTCCATCCATTCATCTCGTACATTTTGCTCTTCTATGAAGTTTTGGTCTGTGAGCAGGTCTCCATCTGTATCTACGTATTCGTCCATCGTATATCTTTGCAAGTAGCTATGGTACTGGGCTAGCTCTGCTAAACTTAGGCATTTGACGGATTCTTCAGATGGTAGCGAATAGGTCACCTCTTTCTTTTCATAAAAACTGACCTTAGTAACATAGTCGGTTGGTAATTGTGCTTGTGTGGTCATCCCGCTATACACTAATATAAGTGAAAGGGCGATTCCATTTTTGAAGTAGTTTATCATAGTCTATAAATTTGTTCATCAAAGGTGTATGCGTTTTCCTTGAATAAAAAGCTCTATACTGTCATTCTCAATCTTTCGAAAACGTATTGAATCAAATTTTTACAGGATATACACATTCGTTGGTTGTAAAATAAAAAAAATAACGATATTTGACAAAATGAAAACTTTGCAAAATCAAAATGACAATAAGTAGCAATGCACATTTAAAAAAACTCAAAAATAGACTGGGATCTGCTATCGGGTCTACTAAACTAGTGGCGATTACCCTAGCTCCTTTGCTAAACGTGAGCAAAGAAGGGGTGTATAGAAGACTCAGAGGTGAGACTTCGTTTACCCTAGAAGAGCTGCTTACCTTGCGAAAAGTGTTGGGCATCTCTCTTGATGAACTGGTAGACGGAACAGAAAATATTGCTTTTTCCTTTAAACCATTGTATGATAAACCGCTACAACTAGATGCATACCTCAAAGATATTACTATACGATTTAAAAAACTGGCTCACGTGAGACAGAGTACTACGTTCAACGTATGTGAAGATCTTCCGTTTTTTAGGCAATTAGGCTACCCTCATCTGGCCGCTTTTAAGCTGTTTTACTGGAAACATTCTATCTTGCAAGAACCCGAGTTTGTGGCCCAAAAGTTCTCTACTGATGCTATCCCGGCCGAAACTCTAATGTTGGCTGAGGAAGTTTACAAACTTTATACACAGATTCCATCTGTAGAAATATGGACGGCTAAAACCATCAGCAATACGCTGAGTCAAGTGGATTATTTTTATGACTGTGGCTTGGTAAAATCGAACGAAGAGCTAAAATTGGTTTTTGTGGACTTACTAAAACTACTAAATGATGTGACCAATGATGCTCGTTTGTCTAATAAAATGGGTGTGTCTGAATTAAATGGAGGATCGTTTATGCTCCACCTTTGCGAGCTTTCGCTAGAAAATAATAGTATTTATCTAGAAACAGACCAACCGATGTATTTGGCTACGGGTTTCAATAGTTTTAATTCTCTGCACACCACAGACTCCCGTCTGCTAGGGGAGTACCGCCACTGGCTTACCGCTATGCTGTCCAAATCTATAAATATTAGTGGGCAGGCAGAGCGTATTCGTCATGATTTCTATACTACCAATAGGGACCTTATTCTGAAATCTGCTAATCAAAAAATGGATTTTTCGGTAAAACTATAGTAGAGAGTTGTAGTATTGATTTGCGTCCATGTTCAAAAATATATGAGACAAAAAAGAGTTGAGAAGTAAGCGTATGGGTACCGTACGAAAACAAAATATTTCAACTTTTTAACCCTTTTTTCTAATACATTTCTAATAAGAATACGGTCTTATTTTAGCTGAAGACACACTATTGTCTGAAATATAAAAATAGAGATTCAGCCGCCTATCTAAATTTAAAACTTACGAATAGAAGGTGAACTAAAAAAAGAAATTATACAAACGCATAGTCTTCATACGTGACAGCTACTTCATTGAGTATGTCAGTTATATCCTGTGCAGTTGTAGCGGTTACTAGCTGTGTTCGGTATTCTTTAAAATGGTCTATACCTTTGAAATAATTGCTGTAGTGTCTACGCATCTCCACTATACCAAGTACATCTCCCTTCCATTTTATGCTAAAATCAAAGTGTTTTTTACATACTTCCACACGTTGTGAAATAGAAGGGGCAGCAAGTTTTTGTCCTGTAGATAGATAGTGTTTTATTTCATTGAAAATCCAGGGGTAGCCAATGGAAGCTCTACCTATCATAATGCCATCTACATTGTAGCGCTCTTTGTAAAGCTTGGCTTTTTCTGGGCTATCTATATCCCCATTGCCAAAAATGGGTATAGTGATACGTGGATTTTCTTTTATTTTCCCGATTAGTGTCCAGTCGGCCTCACCCTTATACATCTGCTTGCGGGTACGTCCGTGTATACTTAGCGCTTTTATACCTACATCTTGCAGTCTTTCGGCTACTTCTTCTATATATTTGGTATCATCATCCCACCCTAATCGCGTTTTCACGGTAACGGGTAGTGTGGTACTTTTTACTATTTCGGAAGTCATTTCTACCATTTTGGGTATATCTTGAAGAATCCCTGCCCCAGCACCTTTGCAAGCTACTTTTTTTACTGGACAGCCGTAGTTTATGTCTATAATGTCGGGATGTGCTGCTGCTGTTATTTCAGTAGCTTCTCTCATAGAAGCTATGTCATATCCAAATATTTGTATACCAATAGGTCTTTCATACTCAAATATGTCGAGTTTTTGTACACTTTTTGCTGCATCTCTAATGAGCCCTTCGCTAGAGATAAACTCCGTGTACATTACGTCTACACCGTTTTCTTTGCACACCGCACGAAAGGGTGGATCACTCACATCCTCCATCGGAGCGAGAAGTAGCGGAAAATCTCCGAGTTCTATATTGCCTATTTTTACCATATTTGCCCAAAATATTAGAAGGTATGGACGATTTACAAGACGACAAAGATACGGAAAGCATGAATTTTCGACCACATAGAATGCAAGCTTTGTTTCATTTGTTGCTGGGGGTTGTGTTTTTTTTTGGTTCTGTTGCTCTTTTGGGTGGTATAGCTATGGCATTAGGATCGTTTTTTATATATGGTCAGATGGGAGATGCATCCCAGCTTGGAAGTTTAGTCAATGATTTAAAAACCAATGAATTGGCGCTTAAAATATTTGTTTTTGTGAGCTCCTCTCTCCCGCTTATTGTTGCCGCTTTATTGGCCTGCATTTTTATAAAAGCGACGCCAATACACTATCTCTCTCTTCATGCGCCTAAAAGCAAGATGTGGTTTTTTTCTTCATTAGCCTTTGTGGTAGTATGTGTACCACTTATGGGCTTTATGCTAGATATCAACTCTTTAGTGGATTTTAGTCAATGGCCTGAGTTTTATGCGTGGCTGAAAGCCCAAGATGCAACAAATATTGCTATGTACGAAGCTATGGTTGGAGATAAAAATACATTTTCGTTTATCACTAGTTTGGTTTTTATGGCGCTAGCACCAGCCATAGCCGAAGAGTTGTTTTTTCGGGGTTTTTTGATGAACGCCTTTCATGGAGTGTTCAGAAATATGCACGTGGCCATTTTAGTTACCGCGCTGCTTTTTAGTCTTATACATGTTCAGTTTACTAAATTTATTCCTATGTTTTTTTTGGCAGTGGTCTTCGGTTACGCTGCCTATTGGTCTGGGTCTATTTGGACATCTATCACAGCACATTTTATAAATAATGCACTTGCCGTTGCACAACTTTACTTCTTCACAGATGGTGATTATACTCGCGCTGTAGAGCAAGGAGCTACTGTGCCATTGGCTGTTAGCTTAATCTTGCTGGCTGCAGCTACATTTATATTCAGGTATATTCAAACACATTCGCATACCAAAACACAAAATTTCTATGTCTAATCTTGTTTTACGTCTCATTTTTGGCGCAGTGTATGTAGCACTTATGGTAGGAGCTACTGTTTGGGGTCATCCGGCTTTTGGTGTACTACTTTCTATAATTTTATTTGTGTCTATCAATGAGTTGGCTGTTTTAGCAAAAAAAACTTCTGCTCAACATTTGTGGGTAAATCCTGCGGTATTTGGAGGGGTAATGCTGTATCTTACTTTTGAAGGTGCTAGGCCATTGGGCTTAGAGGCGTATGCACTGTTGTTGCTTCTTCAGCTACTGTGCTTATACCTTACTCACAGCCAATTGCGCAATAAAAACACCCTAAACTATATTACCGGCACACTCTATTTGGCTCTTCCTTTATTTGGTTTAGCAGTGTGGTTTATACAAAACGAGCAGAATGCGACTCAATATATTTTATTTTATTTTATGACCATTTGGACGTACGATTCAATGGCGTATGTAGTAGGAAAAGCGATAGGGAAACGGCCAATTTTTCCACGTATTTCTCCTAAAAAAACGATAGAAGGTACGCTTGGAGGTGTTTTGGTTACAATCGTAATTATGGAAGTTTTAAACTACTACTGGCTAAAACTTCCTGAAGCAGCTTTCGCTCTTACTTTGGTAGTAGTGTTCTTTGCCATTTTTGGAGATTTTGTAGAGTCATATATGAAACGCAAGCTAGGGATTAAAGATAGTGGAAAAATATTACCTGGGCATGGTGGAGCATTAGATAGAATGGATTCAATTTACTTATCAGCATTACCGTATTTGTGCATATTGTTACTTATATGATGAAAAAATAGGATTCTACGTGAAAAAGCATTGAATAGAATAAATACATTTGCCATAATTTAACATTAATTAAACAATAGCACAATGACTTTAAAGTTCAAAGAGCCAGCTCCTATTACGGATGAATTAAATCCTCTGGAGTCTATGATGGAGAGATTTAACGAAGCGGCGCAAATACTCGGCCTAGATGAATCTACCTACAACGCATTAAAATCTCCCGAAAAGGCGGTTATTGTTAGTTTGCCCGTAACTATGGACAATGGATTAGTGCAGACTTTTCAGGGATATCGAGTTGTGCATTCTTCTAAATTGGGACCTAGTAAAGGGGGTATTCGCTATTCTATGGGAGTAAATTTAGATGAGGTGAAGGCTCTTGCAGCATGGATGACGTGGAAATGTGCGGTAGTAGGTATACCATATGGAGGTGGAAAAGGAGGTATACAGTGTGATCCGCGTACGATGTCTGATGGAGAACTAGAAAGATTGACACGAGCATTTACAGGCGCTATGCGCGATGTTTTTGGCCCAGAGAGAGATATACCCGCTCCAGATATGGGAACCAATCCGCAAACAATGGCTTGGATTATGGATGAATATTCTAAGCTTGTTGGTCAGGCAAGTCCAGCGGTTGTTACTGGAAAACCTCTTGTCCTTGGTGGATCACTAGGTAGGGTAGAGGCTACCGGTAGAGGGGTTATGGTGAGTACACGAAGTGCAATGGCTAAACTAAAAATGAATCCTACTGCATCTACTTGCGCAGTGCAAGGTTTTGGTAATGTGGGTAGTATATCTGCAAAACTAATAGAGCAACAAGGAGTAACAATTGTAGCAATTTCAGACATTTCTGGAGCATACTACAATCCGCAGGGTATAGACATAGAAAAGGCGATTGAATACGTAGCGAATAAAAAAAGTTTAGAAGGCTTTAAAGGTGGAGATATAATAAGCAACGAAGAACTACTAGAATTGGACGTAGATATTTTGATACCTGCTGCGCTAGAAGACCAAATTACCGAGGAAAATGCCTCGCGAATAAAAGCAAGGCTTATAGTAGAAGGAGCAAATGGACCAACCGCATCAAATGCTGATGCTATTTTAGATAGAAATGGTATCATGGTAGTGCCTGATATTTTAGCTAATGCCGGAGGTGTTTCAGTATCTTATTTTGAGTGGGTACAAAACAGATTAGGTTACTTTTGGACAGAAGAACGTGTAAATAGACGTGCTGACAGAATCATGAAACAAGCATTTGACAACGTGTACAAGACAGCTCGAAAATACAAATGTACATTGCGCACCGCAGCATACATAGTAGCTATTGACAAAGTAGCAGCTACTTCTAAACTTCGAGGCATCTTTTAAAATGAAGTTGCATAGAGAAGGCTATAAAATTATACTTATTTCCACGCTGCTGTTGGGCTGCATCCTTTTGGGTATATCTGAAATTGGTATTCCACAGTGGCTCATAGCCCTATTTGGAGCCCCACTTCTAGTGCTATTTGTTCTTATTATTCGGTTTTTTAGAAATCCATTGCGACATGCAGACCAAACTAAAAATGGAGTGGTGGCACCGTGTGACGGGAAAGTTGTGGTAATAGAAGAGGTGTACGAACCAGAGTATTTTAATGAAAAAAGAATACAAGTTTCTATTTTTATGTCACCGCTTAATGTCCACGTTAATAGAAATCCAATATCTGGTATTGTTAGCTATTTTAAGTATCACCCCGGCAAATATTTGGTAGCTTGGCACCCCAAAAGTAGTACTGAAAACGAAAGAACAACGACCGTAATCAAGACAGAAAACAGTGAAGAGATTCTTTTTAGACAAATAGCAGGTGCAGTAGCAAGACGCATACGCTGGTATATTAAAGAAGGAAATAAAGTAACTAAAGGCCACGAAATGGGCTTTATTAAATTTGGCTCTAGAGTAGATGTTTACTTACCTTTGGGCTCAGAAATAAAAGTGAAACTAGAACAAAAAGTATCTGCTGCAGATACTTTATTAGCTGTTTTAAAATGATACGGTGACCACACTAGATTATCTTGAAAGACATCTCCCAACGGTAAAGGCCATGGAAATATTGGCGTATTTGGAAAAACACAAATGTGCACTTCGAATAACAAGGCCTCGAAAAACAAAACGTGGAGATTTTAGGCAAAATGGACCTCACCTTAGTATATCAGTAAATCACGATACCAATACTTTTCGTTTTTTATTCACCTTTGTGCATGAAATCGCCCATTTGAAAACCTATTTACAATACAAAAACAAGGTGCAGCCTCACGGTATAGAGTGGAAAATAAATTTTAGAGAACTATTTATATCTTTTGGAGTGGATGAGGAGTTTAAAAGAGAGCCACACATTTATGCTGTGGCTCAAAAGGAATTGCTCAACCCTAAGGCATGTAGTGGGGTAAACCTAGATGTTGAGCGCGCATTTTCCATTTACGATGAGCAAGTGGGTATTCATCTTGAGGAAGTTCCTCTAGGGGAAACTTTTATTTTTAAAAACCACAGGTATCAAAAATTAGAGAATCGGCGCACACGTGTTTTATGTCTCAACTTATCGAATAACAGGAAGTATACAATCAATAAAGCTGCTATTGTAGAACTCGTTTCTTAATGGGTAATATAAAAGGACTAATTTCAAAGATTTGTGACGATTAATTGAAAAAAGAGCAATGTTTTTACGATTTACAGAGAGGGGTATATTTCACTAAAACGATGAGTCCACAGTAAAATGTATTATCGTGGTCTAAGTGATACATCGTCGTAGCACTCTCTTTGGTAAAGCATAGATTATGCTTCATGTTTTTAAAATCACGTAGTGTACATTCTAATTCAGTACTTATTATGGGTTATCGTGCATAAAGGGCTTCGACTACCACAGGCATAAATGAAATACTCATTTAAATAACCTATAACAACTATATTAAATCCCTTTTTTTATAAAATACAGCTCTCAATTGAGCAAAAGAAATCTGCAAAAGCACTAGTGGGCTTCTAGCCAGTTAGCTCCGTGTCCAGCCTCTGCTACTACAGGTACTTTTAGTGGCATAGCGTTTTCCATTTCGTGTTTTATAACTACTATTATTTCTTCAAGCTCTGTTTTTGGGACATCAAAAAGAAGCTCGTCATGGACCTGAAGAAGCATTCTAGTACCTATATTCATTTTACTAAAACGCTTGTGAATATTAATCATAGCTAACTTAATCATATCAGCAGCACTTCCTTGTATGGGTGCATTTATAGCATTTCTTTCCGCAAAACCTACAACTGTTTGGTTGCTAGAATTAATGTCTGGAATAAATCGCTTTCGCCCCATTATTGTTTTTACAAAACCATTTTTTCTGCAAAAAGCAATGGAATTGTCCATATATGTCTTCACCCCACCAAACTGCTCAAAGTATGCGTCTATAAGATCTTTTGCTTCTCCACGGTTTATACCAAGATTTTGAGCCAAACCAAAAGCTCCTTGCCCGTATATTAAACCAAAGTTTACGCTTTTAGCTTTGTAACGTTGCTCCTTGTTGACATCTTCTACGGCTATTCCAAAAACTTTGGCAGCAGTAGCGGTATGGATATCTATCCCTGCATGAAACGCCTCCATCATACCGCTGTCTTCTGCTACTGATGCTACAATTCGAAGCTCAATCTGTGAGTAGTCTACTGCCAACAGCGTATGATTTTCGTCTCTAGGTACAAAGGCCTTACGTATTTCTTTACCCAAATCTGTGCGTATTGGAATGTTTTGTAAATTTGGATTTGTGCTGCTCAGTCTTCCTGTGGCAGCCACCGCTTGTGCATAGTTGGTATGTACACGTCCAGTTTTTGGATGTATTAGTTTGGGCAGCGCATCTACGTAGGTTGACCTTAGTTTGTTGATTTTTCGATAGTCCATTATCTTTCCTACTATCTCATGTTCGGCTGCTAGTTTTTGTAGCGTTGCTTCATCGGTTTTATATTGTCCTGTTTTAGTCTTTTTCGCTTTTGCATCTAGGTTCATATGGTCAAAAAGGACCTCCCCCATTTGTTTTGGGCTTGCTAAATTAAAATTAGCGCCAGACAGCTTGTATATATTTGTTTCCAAATCGGCTGACATCTTTTCCAATTCTTTAGAGTAGTCACTCAAAAAAACATCATCTATACGTATCCCTTCCAATTCCATAGCACCCAGTACGGGTACAAGTGGCATTTCCAATCGATGCATTAGGTGGGCTACCTCTTTATCTATCAATTCTTCGTACAATTTACCTTTCAGTTGTAGCGTGATATCTGCATCTTCAGCGGCATATTCAGTAGCTTTATCTAGTGGTACATCTCTAAAATTGAGTTGATTTTTGCCTTTTTTTCCTATAAGTTCGGAAATAGAAATTGGCTTGTAATGCAAGTATTTTTCTGAAAGTATATCCATATTGTGTCTACCATCCGGATTTACAAGATAATGGGCTAACATTGTATCAAACTGAGGTCCATTTATTTGTATGCCGTACTTTACAAGCACTTTTAAGTCATATTTTAAATTTTGCGCTATTTTTTCAATTTTAGGAGATACAAACAGGTCTTGAAATTCATTTAAAATAGACTTCGTTTCATTAAAATCTGCCGGCATAGATACGTAGTAGGCTTCACCTTCGCGGTAAGATAGCGCAAGCCCAAGCACTTCAGCATCTATCTCGTTGAGCGAAGAGGTTTCAGTATCAAAACAAAATGACTTCTGTTTTGCCAATATACTTATTAGATTTTTTCTTTTTTCGAAAGTATCAATAAGCTGGTAGTCGTGTTTTTTATTAGCAATGGTTTTTAGCTCTAGGTCGGCATCTGCAATAGAAGTATTTGGTAAAGATGTATTGATATTTTGGCTACTAGTGGCAAATAAGTCCCCTTGAAGAGCTGCCGGCGTACTCATTGTTTCTTTAAATACACGGTTGCTTAGTGCTCTAAACTCAAGTTCTATAAAAAGCTGATTTATGCGTTCTTTATTTGGCGCTTCACGAAGCAGTGATTGTTCACTAAATTCTACCGGAACATCGGTGATTATAGTTGCTAAATGCTTACTGAGGTATGCTTGCTCTTTGTGTTCATTAAGTTTTTCACCAAGTTTACCTTTTATTTCCGCTACGCTGGCATAGATACCATCCATGCTTCCATACTCTCTTAGTAGTTTCGAGGCTGTTTTGGCACCTACACCAGGCACGCCAGGAATGTTATCTACGGCATCGCCCATTAGCCCCAAGTAGTCTATTATTTGTGCCGTATGATCCAATTCAAATTTATCGCACACTTCTTTAGGTCCCATTATTTCTGGCGCATTTCCTCCCCGGGCGGGTTTAAACATGAGAATATTTTCAGTAACAGCTTGGCCAAAATCCTTATCGGGTGTCATCATGTAGGTAGTATATCCCTCTTTTTCAGCACGAGTAGCAAGGGTTACAATAACATCGTCAGCCTCATAGCCTTCTTTTTCTAAAATTGGTATGTTGAAAGCTTCGATTATCTGTCGGATGTACGGTTCTGAGCGCTTTATGTCCTCTGGGGTTTCATCACGATTGGCTTTGTAAAGCGGATATTCTTGCTTGCGTACGTTTTCAGATTTATGATCAAAACAGACTGCTATATGCGTTGGCTCGTATTTTTCTAATACTTCCAAAAGAGTTGTAGTAAATCCAAATATAGCATTGGTATTTAGCCCATAAGACGTTATTCTTGGGTTTTTTATAAACGCATAGTAAGAGCGAAATATAAGTGCATACGCATCGAGAAGGAATAGTTTTTTTTCGGTTGCCATGATGTACGGTCAAATGTAAAACTATATCCTTAATATCGACGTAATTCAAATACTTTTCTGAAATTGAAAAATATTTCTAAAAGCCCATGTGCTGTGAAAATAAGTACGAATAATTGTGCTAAAAATGAAATAGTCCATCAAAATCCTACCTTTGTGTCCTTTCTGAAATTTGTATGGCATTTATACCCAGATATAACCTGATAGAGGAGCTCAAATGGAGAGGTCTCTTTCACCAAGATATGCCCGGTACTCTAGAGCTTCTTTCAAAAGAAATGGTAGGAGGATACGTGGGCTTTGACCCTACTGCAGATTCTCTTCACATAGGAAATATGGTGCCCATAATATTGTTAGTTCACTTGCAGCGTGCTGGTCATAAACCTTTTGCATTAGTAGGTGGAGCTACTGGTATGGTGGGTGATCCGAGTGGAAAAAAGGCCGAAAGAACGCTTTTGGACGTAGACACATTAAACCATAATGTAACATGTGTACGAAAACAGCTACAGCAGTTTCTTGATTTTGATTGTGGTATAAATAGTGCCGAAGTAGTCAATAATTATGATTGGTTCCAATCTATTAATTTTCTTGACTTTATACGAGACGTTGGTAAACATATTTCGGTAAACTATATGATGGCTAAAGATTCAGTGAAAAATCGCTTGGAAGATGGAATGAGTTTTACAGAATTTAGCTACCAAATTGTACAAGGGTATGATTTTTACTATCTCTGGAAAGAAAAAAACGTCAAACTTCAAATGGGCGGAAGCGATCAATGGGGAAATATACTCACTGGTACTGAGCTCATACGCAGAAAAGGCAACCCGAGTACCGATACAATTGGTTCAGAAAGTAAAGCGTATGCCCTGACTGCACCACTTATAACTAAAGCTGACGGATCTAAGTTCGGTAAAAGCGAGGGCGGTAACGTTTGGCTGGATGCAGAAAAAACTAGCCCATACGAATTTTATCAGTTTTGGATGAACACTTCTGACGATGATGCAGAACGGTATATTAAAATTTTTACGCTTCATGAGCAGAGGTACATAGACGATTTAATACAGGAACACAAAATGGCACCTCATCGCAGAACATTGCAAAAAGAATTGGCTGCCTATGTTACCACCTGGGTTCACGGTAATGACGGCTTTTCTGCTGCGCTTGCCGCTACTGAAATACTTTTTGGAAATGCGACAACACAAAGCTTGAAAAGATTATCCGAAAAAGATTTTTTTTCGGTTTTTGATGGTGTAAAAAGTGCAGAAGTCGATGATTTAGAAGGTATTGGAATTGTTGAAATGTGCTACAATACAGGTTTTTTAGCTAGTAAAAGTGAAGCTCATAGAGCTCTAAAAGAGAACTCTCTAACTGTGAATAGTGAAAAAGTTGCGGGCGATTTTGTGTTTTCCTCTGAAGACGCCATAAACGGAAAATATATTTTGCTACAACGGGGAAAAAAAAATAAATTTATAGTAATTTTAAAAAAATAAAGATGTTGACGTTAGACCCAAAAGAACTATCTATTCCTACGTTACACCACTATTTATTGGGTAGTATAGGGCCGCGCCCTATTGCTTTTGCAAGTACTATAGACAGTAAAGGAAACAGGAATTTAGCACCATTTAGTTTTTTTAATGTATTCAGTGCTAACCCTCCTATTCTTATTTTTTCGCCAGCTAGAAGTGGTAGAACTAATACCACAAAAAACACGCACGATAATGTAAAAGATGTGGCTGAGGTAGTTATTAATGTGGTTACGTATGGTATGGTGCATCAGATGAGTTTGGCAAGTTCACCTTTTGAAGCTGGTGTTGATGAATTCGAAAAAGCTGGCTTCACTCCTATTGCTTCCGAAACTATTCGTCCCTTTAGAGTGTTAGAATCTCCTATTCAATTGGAATGTAAAGTGTTGGAAGTAAGAGAATTAGGACAAAATGGTGGAGCAGGAAATCTAGTTATTTGTGAGGTGCAACGAATACATATAAATGAAACAGTTCTAGACGAAAATAACTTTGTTGATCAACAAAAAATAGATTTAGTAAGTAGAATGGGTGGCAATTGGTATTGCCGAGCAAAGGGAGATTCGCTTTTCGAAGTAGATAAACCAATAACTACTGTTGCAGTAGGAATAGATGCATTACCAAAACAGATACGAACTAGTAAACACCTCACAGGAAACGATTTGGGCATACTAGGAAATTTGCAAAAGTTACCGAACGAAGCAGAAATCAAATCAATTTTAGCAATTACTGACACCCCATCACTGTCGTTGGCAAAAGAACTTATCGCACAAAATAAACCTCAGCAAGCTTATGCTGTTTTAACTCGAGTATTGTAAATGAATTTTCAGAAATTAGCATTTAAATTTATTATTATCTTAACCTATCTCTTAAGGGTATCGTTACTCATATTGCCGGTGGCTCTTGTTGTGGTAGTGACCAAAGAGGACGGATGGCGATACGGATTTACATTCATAAAAAATAATCTTAGTGTTGCTTTTTTTGTGTCTTTTGCTATCGGTTTTTTGGTGAGTATGTACCATGCCATTAGTTTTGATGAGGTAGAGGGTGCGCCAGACCAGAACTACATGAAAAGCCATCAAGTGGTATACGTGAAAAGTGAAAAAACCTTGAAAGAGGTACATCAGTGGCTTGCCGAAAACAAGAAATATACTCAAGTGGTACTTGGCCAAGACTTTGTGAACGCACGAAAGAAAGTTCATTTTCTTAGTGCCGATAAAGTGGCCATTACCAAAGAGAATGGAGTGTTTACTCTGTCGAGTAAGCCATTCGCTCCATGGTGGTTTATAGATTTTGCGCGAAACTATAAAACTGTTAAGACGTTAGCTACTTTCATAAAAAAAGATAAATGAACATAGGAATATTATCGGGGTCTGCCCGAAAAGGGAATAATACAGTACGCGTTGCACACGCTATAAAAATGGCATTAAACGCGGGAGAAATAGTTGATTTTCAGGAGTATGATCTGCCTAATTTCTCTGAAGGGTGGGTAGATCCGAAAGCAGAAACACCGTTTCAAAAGCATCTCATAAAAACTGTAAATGATTGTGATTTGCTATTCGTTCTCACACCTGAATATAACTGGTTTCCAAGTGCCGAAATAATAAATACAATACATCAGCTGGCTGGGGCAAACTACAAACACATTTTTGATAATAAAGTAGTAGCTACTGTAGGCGTGAGTACTGGCAGAGGGGGCCGAATGCCTGCAGTACAGCTTGGTTATGTATTTAATAAAATATTTAATGTCTTCGATTTGAATAGTATCACTAGCCCGCGCACCTTCGAGGCTCAAGAAGTGACTAAGTGCATAGACAAGGACGGGAATTTACTGGAAAACGAGATGTTTAACCAAGGTTTTAAGGATTTTTTGGATTATTCGTTGAAAGTTGCTAAAAGATGGCACGTAAATTCATAGAAATTTTTATTTTGCGGCCACGTAAAATAAAATAAAATGAGAAAAAATATTCTTGCATTATGCCTTGCATTTTCAGCATTTGTAAATGCTCAAAGTACCAGCTTTTTTAGAGCAATAAATAACGATTCTGCAGATGTTTCGGCAGATGCCTTTCAGCGTACAAACGGTGATTACTTTCTGCTCTCCAACACCAAACGTTCGGGCCATTCAGATTTTCAAGTTACCAAAACTAACGGACTTGGCATTGTACTTTGGAGTTTCACCTATGGTACAACAGCAGATGATGTGGCTACCGCTATGGCGCCTACGTCAGATAATGGTATGGTTATTTGCGGATACTCCGATGGGTTTAGTACATCAACGGATGCTTTTGTAACAAAAATAAATAGTACGGGCGCACTAGAGTGGACTAGATCAGTGCGTACAGATAGTGTAGAACAATTTTTGGATGTAGCTGTAAGTATAAATGGAGATATTTACGCAACTGGTTTTGTAGACCAAGATACTATGGGGTTCAATATTTTGGTCGCTCGGTTTGCCAATACCGGTACATTTCTATGGGCTAAACACTTTGGTGGTGTAGGTGAAGATATTGGTCATGGTGTGATAGAAGACCAAAGAGGAAGAGTAATAGTGGTAGGAAGTACAAAAAATGACTCCATAGCTTTGGGTGGATCGGGCGATCAGGATATTTGTCTGCTAGCGCTAAATAGCGGTGGTACTTTGCTCAATCAAAAAAATGTAGGAACCGTCAATAAAGAATATGCCAAAACCATAGTGCAGGAATCCGCCAATAGATACATTGTAGCTGGAAATATTGATAGAGGGATTAGCGGAAGTTTCGACGGTTTTTTGGCTGCTATAGATACTAATTTCAATATATCAACGACTCTTCACTTTGGTGCACCAGGAAATGATGATGTGGAAGACATTAAATCCCTAGGCAATAATAGATGGATGGTAGCCTCACTTTCACAGTCAGCAATGGGAACAATGACTTCACTGCTTTTTGAGGTAAGTACTACAAGCGGAGTGCCTCCGGCGCTTTCTGTGGGTGGTACTATGGACGATGGAAGAGGGCGTTTAGCCATAACCGGTAGACAAAGTACCGGATACGCCTTGTTTAGTGCAGGTAAATCTTTTGGAAGTACTACCAGCGATAATCTTTATCTTGCTAAATCATCTTTGCAAAATACCATAAGCTGCTTGCCTGGAATGGAATCATTGGATTTTGGCTCACTTCTATTTTTATCCGATACGTTTACAACTACTAATAATTCACTCATTATTAATAATTCTATATCACTTACACGAACATCAGTCACCAATAGCGATACAACGTTTTGCTGCCAATTGGAAGCAAGAGTAAGCGCTGATACTATTACTATATGCCAAGGTGAAGTAGCCAATTTGGGTAGGACTAGTGTGTCAGGATATCAGTACGCTTGGACAGCAGCTACAAGCTATACCAGTGCAAATGCTAATCCAGCTGTGTCGCCTACTCAAAGTACATTATATAAACTAGTGGTGACTTCTGCTGACGGCCTATGCATATCAGACAGCGCTGAGGTTTTTGTGCGGGTAAATCCTCGTAGAATTATTGCTCCTCTTCGTGATACTACTTTTTGTATGGGAAGTTCTATCACCCTTACGGCACCGTCCAATATGAATTTTTATGAGTGGTCAGGTAGTACTGGCAGAACGAGTGGTGCTACGAGAACTCTTACAACTTCTGATACACTTTCGCTGCGCCTTATTGATAACAACGGATGTTTATATTTCGACACATTATCGGTTTTGAGTACGGAGTTGCCCTTATTTTCTCTGGGGAATGATACTACTATCTGCGAAAATCTGAGCCTAACACTTAATGGGCCAGCAGGTATGGATGAGTATAAATGGAATGGGATATCCTCTAGCAATAGAACCCTCACTACCAACGTGTCGCAAATTCATATTCTAAGGGTCAAAGATACTTTTGGATGTGAGTTTGAAGATGAAATACAGGTGCTTACTAATCCAAATTCTCCGTTTGACCTAGGTCCTGATTCTACCGTATGCGAAGGAGAATCTGTAGTGTTTTTTGGGAATTCGGTGCTTACTCGATATACCTGGAATGGAGTTCAAACCAACAACTCAGAGTTTACGGCAACTCTAGCGGGTACCTATGCCGCCGAAGCTTACAATAGTTTTGGCTGTCCTAGTTATGATACCGTAGAGTTATTTATGGTTCCGCTTCCTGAGTTTTCCTTAGGTAATGACACAGGTGCGTGTGATCAAATAGCCTTGCAATTGCGTGGCCCTATGGGTATGAAAAAGTACACGTGGTTCAATGGATCTACAAATCAAGCGTATAATGTCAATGCTGCTGGTCTTTACTTTTTGCAGATAGAAAGCCAGCAAGGCTGCTTTTTTACCGATAGTATATTCGTAGAAGTTTATAAAAGCCCCTCGATAAGTTTAGGCAGAGATACCTCACTCAGAACCCAAGATCCCTTGATTTTAACTCCAGGTGCTGGTTTTCTGACTTACACGTGGAGTACGGGTGAATCTACAGAAACTATTGCCGTAAAAGATAAAGGAGTTTATTCTGTAACAGTGACCGATTCTAACGGATGTATTGGTTTTGATGAAATGGAAATTTTAAGTGCCGCTAGTACACAGGCTCTTAAAGGAGTAGATTTCTCTGTGTATCCCAACCCAGTGAGTAATACATTATATATAATGGCAAGAGGAAACACCTTGAAAGGTGAAATACAATTGGTGGACAACCAAGGAAAAGTGGTCATTCAAAAAGAAATGAATGGCGCTGCTCAGCTAAATGTTAGCAGTGTATCCGCGGGTCTGTATAAGCTAGTATTAAGCACAGAAAGCAGTAGTATTGGATTTAATGTGGTCATAAAACGTTAATTTCTAGCCGCTTATGTCGATAGAAATAAACAATCTAACAAAGCTCTACGGCCAGCAAAAAGCTATAGACAATATCTCATTTAGTATAAAAGCTGGTGAAGTAGTTGGTTTTTTGGGCCCCAATGGTGCAGGCAAAAGCACGACCATGAAAATTTTGAGTGGATATATTCCTCAAACAACGGGCACCGCAGAAGTTATGGGTATAAATGTGGCAGCTAACCCATTGGCAGTTAAGCAAAAAATTGGCTATTTGCCCGAGCTAAACCCACTTTACGACGACATGTATATAGTGGAGTACTTACAGTTTAACGCAGATATATATCGGCTAAGAAATGCAAAAGAGGAAATAGAACGCGTAATAGAGAAAACAGGTCTCACTGCGGAACGACGAAAGAAAATAGGACAGCTCTCTAAGGGGTATAGACAGCGCGTAGGTATAGCTCAGGCTTTACTCAATAATCCGGAAGTACTGATATTAGACGAACCTACCAATGGACTAGACCCCAACCAAATGGGAGAAATACGTAGGTTGATTGCAAACCTTAGTGAGGACAAAACAATCTTGCTATCTACCCACATTATGCAAGAAGTAGAAGCTATGTGCAGCCGTGTTATTATTATCAACAAAGGTCGTATAGTGGCAGACGACTCAGTAGAAAACATAAAAAAACACCTGTCAAACGGTAGTCAAGAAATATACATCAAATTCAAGAATACAATAAATATAGAGGAGATGTTAAAATTGAACTCAATACAGAACGTGGTTGCAGACGGCCAAAATGGCTTTGTGGTTACAGCTAAAAAAGAAGTAGACTTAGCTTCTGTCTTGTTCCAATTTGCCATAGATTCTAAAACCGTGATCGCAGAACAAAGAGAAAAAGAAGAAACACTAGAATCGGTTTTTCAGCAGCTGACCAACAATGTATAGTATTTTTAAAAAAGAAATAAGAAGCTTTCTTAGCTCATTGATTGCTTACGTGGTAATCATTGTATTTTTACTGGTTATTGGTCTTTTTACTTGGGTTTTTGCAGAAGGGAACGTTCTTACTCAGGGATATTCAAATCTCGATATTTTATTTTTTATGGCACCTTGGGTGTTTATTTTTTTAATTTCAGCCATTACCATGCGTTCTTTTTCTGAAGAAATAAAACAGGGTACCTTCGAGATTTTGAGCACTAAACCAATTACAGATTTGGAAATTATTATGGGTAAGTTTTTTGCTGCTGTAGTTTTAGTGATTTTTGCTATACTTCCTACTTTGTTGTACTTTTATTCTATCTATCAGCTTGGTTTGCCAAAAGGAAATATTGATGTAGGCGCTACTTGGGGCTCCTATATTGGCCTAGTATTGCTTGGTGGTTCATATTGTGCTATTGGCCTATTTGCCTCTTCTATTACGCCAAACCAAATTGTGGCATTTATTCTAAGCATGTTTTTGTGTTTCTTTATTTATGTTGGATTTCAGCAACTTAGTAGTTTGTCGCTATTTGGCTCTTGGGATAGTTTTGTGCAGTCTCTAGGTATACAATATCATTACGATTCTATTAGTAGAGGTGTAGTAGATACCAGAGATTTAACATATTTTATATCGCTTATGAGTGTTTTTTTAGGGTTAACGTATCTTGTCTTGGGAAGTAGAAAATGGTAAGTCAGAAATCTAATTTTTCAAGGAAAATACAGCTTCAAAGGGCTTTGTTTTTTTTGTTAACTATTGCACTTATAAATGGTATAGCCTCTCACTTTTATGCGCGTATAGATCTTACCCTAGAAAAACGCTTTACACTCTCAGCTTCTACTAAAAATTTGCTAAATAAACTTGATGATGACGTCTATGTTACCGTGTTTTTGGATGGAGAACTACCGCTAGAGTACAAGCGCCTACAATCTGCTACGCGAGATATGCTCAATGAATTTAAGTATGCGTCTGCGGGTAAAATACATTTTGAGTTTGAAGATGTATTGGCAGATAAAGAACTCAAAGAAAAAGAAAGCATTTTAAAAGAGTTGTATTCCAAAGGTTTAAAAATAGAAATACCGGAAACTAAACCAGATGAGGCTCCTACTGAAAAGTATATTATCCCTTCTGGTATTGTTTTTTATAAAGGCAAAGAGTATCCGCTAAATTTGCTCAAGCGAGAATTTGGAAAGCCTCTAGAAGTAGAGATTAATAGCTCTGTAGAATTATTAGAATATGAGATTGGTACAGCTGTGCGAAAAGCGTTGGCGGGTAAAGAATTAAAATTAGCTTTCACCGCAGGACACGGAGAATTGACTGATATAGAAACGGCTGATATATCTGCGACCCTTGGAGAGTTCTACAGCTTAGAAAGAATAAACTTAAACCTAGAGGATAGTAATTGCTATAAAATATTTGCAAAAGATGTTGTAGATAATCCAACTAAACCAGTTTTTAGCACATTGGTTGAGGGTCTTGTAAAAAAACTGAAAGGCTATAGTGGAATCATAGTAGCGAAGCCCACCTTGGAGTTTACCGAACCCGAAAAATTTGTGCTAGATCAATATGTTATGGGCGGCGGAAAAATTATTTTTTTGATAGAAAGTTTGGTGGCAGATATGGATTCGGTAGCCAAGTATGGTGAAGTATCTACTAGCAATCATCGACATAATTTAGACGATTTGCTCTTTCATTATGGTGTGAAGGTACAAAACACCCTCGTACAAGATATGCAGTGTCATGGAATTCCAGCCATTAATCAAAAAACCAATAGACCAGATTTCTATCCTTGGATATTTTACCCCTTGTTTAATGCAGTTGATGATAATCCCGTTAGCAAAAATTTGGAAAATGTGTGGGGTAGATTTTGTAGTACGTTGGATACAACGGCTAGAAAAAGCCTACAAAAAACAGTCCTACTTCGTTCGTCGAAAAGATCACGTATAGCAGCAAATCCAGTTTTCATATCTCTAAATATGCTCGAAACTCCACCGATACCAGCTAATTTTACCCGCGGAAATAATATATCTGCTGTATTGGTTGAAGGAGAGTTTACTAGTCCTTTTAGGTATAGGGAAGGTATAAAACGAGCATTTGATATCCCATTTGTAGAGGGCGTAAAAAATAACGCGATGATTGTAATTGGTGACGGAGATCTTATTAGAAACCAGGTAACTAGTGATGGTCAGGTATATCCTTTGGGCTACGATAGATATGCTTCTAAACACATTGGTCAGCCCGTAGAGTTTGCTAATAAAAAGTTTTTTCTGAATTGTGTAGATTTCCTATGCGACGAAGCTAACTTGATAGAGGTGCGCAGCAAAGAAGTAGTGCTGCGCTTGTTAAATAAGAGTAAAATTAGAAACGAACGGTTTTTTTGGCAATTGCTGAATATGACCTTGCCATTAGTAGCAGTCGTATTATTTGGATTACTAAATGCATTGTATCGACGCAATAGATGGAAATAAATGAGAAAGTACCTCGTCATACTAATTTTGGTGTGGGCTGTGGTGCATAGCAATGCGCAAAGTGAGCACTTTATTAGCTCGTCCATTACTCCGGGATTTTTACTAGCACACCGTGCAGATATAAAAAATTTGGCAGCCCACAATTTTGGATGCGACCTGTCTTACGAATTGGATAGAACAAATGCAACTTGGGGCAAATTTTACAGAAGACCCTCCATAGGATTTGGTCTTTTATATTATAATTTTGGCCAGAAAGTCACTGGCCACGCTTTTGGGGGAATGACACACGTAAAATTAGGTTTATGGCAAAATTCCAAAGTAGATGTTCGCTTTCGAATGGGCGCAGGCATGGCCTACCTATCCCAAAAGTTTGACCCTTTTGATAATAGACGAAATCAAGCTATTGGAAGTCATCTTAACGGCACCATGCAATTTGGCCTGATTGGTCATATTAAGTTGGCAAAGAAAGATTACTTGGAGCTAGGTCTTAGTATTACACATTACTCTAACGCTGCTTTTAAAGTGCCAAATCTAGGGTATAATATTCCTAGTATTACAGCTAGGTACGGTTTGCATGTGGATCAAACCAAACAAATCCATGAAGATGGGATAGAAAACCAAAAATGGTCATACCGAGCTACAGCAATTTATGGTAAAAAACAACGCAATTTTGCTAACCCTGTAGACTTTTATAATGTGGGCGTGCAGTTGCGTGCAGTGCATAGTAAATCACTCGTAAAGGCGTGGCGTATGGGTATAGATTATACAGCTGATAAAACGTATATGTACGCAGAGGATCCTACAAATTCATTAGAAAATATTCCTCTGATTGATCAAAGTGAAGTAGCTATAGCAGGCGGTTACCAGTGGTCCTTTGGCAAAGTAGACGTTATTGCAGAGGCAGGATTGTATGTGTACAAACCAGCACAACTCAAAAACCCAATAAGTCAACGTTTGGGCTTAGCGTATAGAGTGACTAAACATCTATCTACACAGGGTACGCTTCGTTTTCATAGGGGTGTTGCAGATTTTTTTGAGATAGGAGTGGGATATACATTATGATAAAATATAGCTACATAGTGATGTTTGTTCTAGTGCTAGGTTGTGGTGAAGATAATCGCTGTCTTAAATCATTGGGAGATGAAACCTCGTTGCAAAGAACTTTGACAGCAGAGTTTACAAAGTTGTATGTAGAAGACAGAATAAAGGTATTACTGATACAAGATTCATTGCAAGCAGGAAAACTAGTGCTTCGTGGCCCAGAAAATATACTGTCACATATAGGTTTTAGCGTAAATGACGGTGAACTTAAACTAACTAATGATAACACGTGTAACTTTGTTCGATCCTTTGATTATGCCTTAGAAGTTGATGTCTATTTTAAGGAATTAACACAACTAAATATAGAATCTATAGCAGAAGTAAGGTGCAAAGACTCTGTGCTTATAGATAAGCTCGAAGTGACGCACAACGCACTTTCAGATATAGATTTGTTGCTTAAAGGACGCGAAGTGTTTGTGAGGTCACGAAATACTGCGTCTTCGGTGTTGCGTGGCAAACTAAAAGTCTTGAAAGCAAGCGTGGAAGAAATCTCCGATTTAGATGCACGTCAGTTGGTTTGCGAAGAGGTCTTTATTGACACTCACACTCAGCTAGATTGTAAAATGAATGCAACAAAAGGCTTTTTTATAAATATTTATAACGATGGAAACATAGAGCAGTATGGCCAAGCTTCTGAATATAGCATAATAAATGACCGAACGGGTAGTGGTAATCTGATTCAAAAATAAATCTAAATGATTTTTGTTGTTCCTTTGATTTGCTGTTGACAGCCTCATACTCTAAGACTGCATCCGCTTCTAGAAGTTTAGTATTAATTAAGCTATGTATTATATTCTTAGTGCAACCCACTCAGGGCAAGTAGTAATTTTCCATATTTTTTAGTCATAGATTTAGTAGTTATTACTATTTGTAAAAAGGTGTCAAAAATGTTCTCTTTATAGGTTGGTCTATTGATTCTAGAGCAGAATTCGTTTTGGTATACTTGAAGATAATTTCTACCTGCGCCATGATGGATTCCGTTAATCCAACTCTTGAGTTGTTATATGGCTCGATGCATTGGTTTGAAGTTTTTATTTGGTTCACTTTTTTCTTGCGTATTGCTAAACTGTTCACTCATCCTAATGTTCGAGCGCCAATTATATTTTATATGATGGCCCTTCGTGAGATGTGACTGGCAACAATTTGTAGCTCGCTAGTGCTAGGTTTTTTTAAAACTACATCATACATACGTTCAGATCTATTGCTTACTTATTTTTTACAGCCATTGCTACTAGTGCTTTTTATGATACCATCTGCCCTTCTCAATCAATCAGTTAAACTTCTTCACTTCAGTTTTTAATTCTTCGTTTATTGTACTCTGCCATCGTTGGTCATTACTGCGTGAACGTTATAGTGAAATAGCAATGCAGATCTTCTGTTTATTCATACTGTTTTTCGTAATTGCTCCGCAGATATACTTTTGGCAGTCGCACTTATTAAAGACTATTTAGATCGCCTATTGTATGTACAGATTAGAGTCTATGAAATATAGTCTCTGATATAGGCGACATGAGACTTAAACAGGATTAAAATATCTGTGAGTATTTACCTTGGTAATTTTCTGTACAGCTACAGCTCTTATAGTAAAATCTTATCTCCCCACTTTTTAGGCAGTTAGATATTCTAAACACCTCTCCTTGGTTCTTATTCATCTGCTACCTCTTAATTATTCAGCATTATTTTGGCGCGTGTAGTCGTTAATTTATAAAAAAGGGCAGCAGCAAAACTAGCTGTGCCCTTCAGTACGCTTTTTCAGATATTCACCTCTGAGGTGTCTATTTCACTTCGATTTGTTTAGGTAAACTCTCTTTTCGTTTGGAAAGAATTACTGTAAGTATTCCATTTTCTAGCGTTGCGTCCGTACTTTCAGTATCAGCGTTTTTAGGTAGACGTAGCGAACGCTTATAGTTTTCAGGATGTAGTTCATTGATGAGTACTTTTTCGGTATCACCGAGGGGTGTACTTTCTTTATGAGCAACTAAGGTAAGAATACCATCTTCAATATTTAGGTTAATATTTTCTTTGCTTATTCCGGGTAGTGTAGCCTTTAATTCATATCCGTTATGTTTTTCTGTCAAGCTTATCCTTGGGGTTATTGTGCTTTGGTGTAATGGTTCTTGTAGAATTTCATGTACCAATTGTCCGAAATTACTTGCCCAAGCATCTGATAGTAATGCTGGTGTTGGTCTGTGTGTTGTTTTAAGTGTGTTCATTTTTATAAATATTTCTATGTACTGATTTATATCAATTTACAAACCAGACTCGAAAGAACGACTTTTTGGCGTAAGTTACATGTAAAACATTTAAAAAATGGCCAAAATGTCATGTTATTGTGCTATGATTATATGGTTAAAATTCTGAAATGGATGTGTATCCACTGTTTTGAAGTTTTGTTTGAGCCATAAATTTAGGCTAGCATTTGCATTTTTCCCCTCTTGGTCTTTAGATGTTATGTTGAATATTAGTGTAGTATTTGGCGTACAGGCATTCATCAAAGCATTTCTAAATTGTAGAGAATTTAATAGTGGAGAATTGTCTAGTTCATGAAATAGATCAATGAATAGCATACTATAGGTTTCTGTACTTTTTTCTAAAAAATCGAGTGCATCTTTAGTGTGTAGCACAGGTTTTAAGGTGTAGGCTTGTGCAAAGTGTTTGTGAAATAATCGCAGTATCTCTTTATCGTACTCCACCCCAACAAGATTGCCTGTATACTTAAATTTTTTTTCTAGGAGGTGTAGAATACTACCGCATCCAAATCCAAGTATAAGTATATTTTTAGCTTTGGATATAGCTGTTGTAGTGTATTTCATGGCTTCTTCAAAAACCATATAACCGTTGCCAAAAGAGAAATTGGCTTCTTTGGTATTAAGCATTTTGATTCCGTTACTCCAAACTACTTCGAGGTAGTTATTTTCTGCAGAGGATGAGCGTTCTATGGGCACGTCCCACACGAAGGAAGCTATTTTTTGTAGATTTTTTTTAACATTCATAAAAAAAGCCCCTCACCAATGGGGTAAGGGGCTTATTATTTTATTGATTAACTTTTTTAGTGTTGTACTATGATTTTAGATACTGCTTTTTCGCTATTACCTATGACTTCTACAAAATAGTTTCCAGAGGCAAAATCGTTTGTACTTATGCGAATAGTACCGTTGCTAGTTCCCTTGTTGGTATAGTGTAGTACTCCATCAATGCCATACAAATTGATACGATACTCGCCTTTCACTGATGTTTGAATGTTTACATAAGAATCGGCAGGATTTGGGTACGCAGTAACGCTAGCATTAGTTGGCTCACTATTTTTATCTTTTTTCACATTGGTGAGCAGCGATTTACTTTCCCAAATACCCATACCGTGGGTTCCAGCATAAATTCTAGGACCAGTCCATGACTTACTCTCTACCTGTACAAGGTCGAATACAGGGACTCTTGGAAACGGCATTTTATCATTTTTGCCTTCTAGAGCTTCTGCCCAAGTAGGATTGGTAGACGTGCCGTTTTGAGTAGCCCAAATACCAAATTCCGTCCCTAGCACGATAATATCTGGATCATCTGCACTTATTATAGCGTGGTAAACCGGAAAACGCGGTAAATTTCCTTGTATACTTCTCCAAGATGGGTTATCACTAAGTGCGTCTTCAGAGATATAAACGAAATTGGTATTGTTGTAGTTTCCCGCTGTGAGAACTACTCGGTTAGGGTTGCTTCTGTCAATGGCAACAGAGGTTATTGTGCGTCCTCCTAAATTTAAATTTCGGTTTATCTGTGTAGTAACAAGACTAGAAGCAATAGCATTTCTAGCAACTAAAACAGTGGTGTCAAAAGTGGTTGTCAGTAGATTATCTACTCTAAATAATCTACCGTTTGTAGTGCAAACAAACAGTGACTTCCCGTCTCTAGTTGGCTCCATATAGTGCACACTAGGGATGTTAGAAATTCTAAACCAACGCACAGCACCAAAGTCTTTTGGATTATCAGGATCATGCGGTTTCCCTAAAGCATTATTACATACCCATACTCCATCATCCGCTGCAAAATATAGTTTAGCATTGATAAGTGAATCGTCTGATTCTTCTTTATCACGAGTCTCTAAAGCATTTATTATTTCTGTGTTTTCCCACAGTGCTAGCGCATTATTAAAATAGCTAGTGGGTTGTGTAGCGCTATTAAAAGAAGCTCTTATACGATTATCCCATATAGACTCAAACGAACCACCGCCAGTAATTGATCTTCTGAGATTTCCATACTGACTTTCGCCAAACATGAAATTACCATCATATTTACTGATTGCCGTTTGGAAACCATCTCCTCCGATTACGTTTTCAGCAAAGTGCCTTGGAAACGATTCTCCGCGCAGCAACATAGTGTTGTTGTCTTGTGTGCCTCCTAATATTCTTCCATTAGCATCTGCGTCTATAGAATAAAACTGTGTTGTTATCATATTAGTACTGATGTCGGTATACCTATCCAAATCTGCGTTCGTAGTTCGTGCTATACCGCCGTCTGAGCATACATACATGATAGGATCTGCTCCCCTATTGTCAAACTTAATTAAGTGCTTGTCGGAGTGGATTCCAAATGGGTTAGTAGGTGATCTAAATTTATTTCCAACTATTCGTGGCCCTTCTTGTTCGGTCCATTCTGAAAATTCTATACCTCCAATAAACACTCTATCCTTATTTCTAGGGTGAACGCCAATTGCGATGTCATAATCTCCTTGAGATTGCAAGCCTATAATAGTGAACGGTGCAAAGAATTTACTTATTCTGTCTACTTCCTCTGTAAAAGTAACACCTGCATCTGTTGATTTGTATAACCCTGATAGTGCGCTTCCATATGTTCTACCATCAAAAGTTTCGGAGCCTACAGTCACTACATATACATAGTTTGGATCAGAAGCAGACCATCCTATAGCAGCTCTAGAGCCACTATTTATAGTTTGTATTGTTTCATAACTAGTTCCTACATCTGGAGTAGAAGATCGCCAAATGGTATTTCCCCTGCTAGCCAAAGCAACACCATTTTTATTGAATTGAATGTCTTTGCAAGATCCGCCCCAAACCAAAGACCATGTTTCGCCGTCATCCTTACTTATTCTAAGTCCAGTTTGAGTACCAGCGTATATGAAGCCCGATGTAGGGTCCATAGTAAGCATAAATACGCTACCAAAAGTTGCAGTATTTGCTACTGGACTAAACGTCTCGCCATCGGCAGATCTGAAAATACCCATACCGTTAAAACCGGGTGTACCATTTTCTCCACCTGAAGCGAAAGTTATGCCTGCCTCTCCTGTGCCATACAAAATAGTACCTTGTTTGCTTTGCTCCATACTTACCACACCAAAATTATCATCTTTCATGGTGAGTGGATACCAGCTTGCCCCTCCGTTAGTGCTTTTGAAAACACCACCAGAAACTCCGCCAGAATACAAAACTTTCGGATTGTCTTTATCTATAACTAAGCATCGTGTTCTACCACCTACATTGTCTGGTCCTCTAAACTCCCAAGAGAGGGGCCAGTCAGATTTGAATTTAATATTGGATTGACCTTGGATTTCCGCTTTTACCGCTTGTATATCACCTGAAGTTACCTCGCCTGTAATCTCATTTGCTCGAATAGATTGCAGATATTTTCCATATCCTGCAATACCTTCTTCCGCTTTTTGGCGAGGAGAATATGCCCGCTCACTATCTGAAGTGTAATAAAATAAACCTCCTACGACTAGCAATGAAGCAATGACAAAGGGTAGTACTGTTTTTCTGTTCATATTGTTCTTTAAGTGTGTTGTTATTGAAAATTAACATACAAATTTAAATTTTGATTTTAGACTATCAAGTAAATGTTAATGAAGTGTGACGTTGAATTGACTTATGTTGGAGTAATTTCAATCAATTACCTACCTCGTAGCTAACATACATCGATGTAAAAACTTGATTAGTAGACTTATACATGATTGGCAGCGAGTTTGGGTAGTAATCTAATCTGACACCAATTTTACAGCTTTGAAAATAATAAGAATGATTCCAGTCTACGGCTAGGTGTAGGTCTGTATGTAGTCCTACCCGTGTGCTCAGGTGTTTTAGGCCTCTTGTCCAGCTTACTGGGCCATATACAGAGTCAGTATTTTGTATGGTTTCTGTATTTTGTTGAATAATGTCAGGTCCAGATCCGTCTCCACGAGCGTGCTGATAGCTAATATAGTAGGGTTTTAAAAAACCAATGCTTGGCCCGAGAGTGGTTCCTATGGCGATTCGAGGTGTAGGACTATTTTTTGTTCCTGTACTTAATACCTTGTAGTGCGTGTAGCCTATGCGAAAGCTTGCTGCCGTATTTATCTTAGCGTAAATATATGGTTTGGAATTTATAAAAGCTTCGTTTTGTATCGACCTACTTTGAGGGTGGGAAATAGTTTGCAAATCCACTGATATTGCACGGGTTTGTGCTTTGATGTAGCAAGTATATCCGAGGCCAAACCCATTGGTAGCCGCTATAAATTTACCAGTATGTATACTTTTGACACTCTGTGCCAAACATTTGCCAAAACCAATGCAAAACACAAGAAACAAGATACTCATTCTACTGTGGCGCTGTACTTGTTTTGTGCGGTGTTTCACACGGTAAATATAGAAACTATTCTATAATTTATTTTTGATAGAACTTTGAGCATTTATTGGGTTTGGTTTCGTTGGGATACGATTTGTCAGATATTTTGCAGATTCTATATTCACGAAATTAGCAAATGGTGCTATCAAAATTTTTTGTGCTCTAGTATACAGACGCACTCACTGCAGTTTCCAATCTTATAAGTGAGTCAATATAGTTGCTGGACGTATAGCCATGTGCGACGCGGTATGTATCACTTCGCCACTTTTTATTACAATCACTTGTGGAGATGCGTGTTCTGTATCTAAGTCATCGGCTAACTGCATCGATGTACTTCTATTTGCTATCACATCTATCAATAAAACTGTGGCGTTAGCATCTAGCTCTTCTTGAGCGTCAAGCAACCGATTCAATGCCATAGTGCTTATACTACAGCGATTACTATGTTTGAAAATAATGACCGGTTTTTCTTCCTTTTTCAAGGCAGAAATGTCTACTGTTTGGGTATACTCCCACATACTTACCCTATGTTTTGAGAAGTAGTTTTTTGGATAGTAGCTACCCCTGGACAAGCATCCCTAGACCGGCAAGAGGTGAATAAAGCACTTATAAATAGCGCTATTGCGAATAAGCTTACAATTTGTTTTACGTTCATTTTCTTTTTTATTTTTACTGTGTATCACAAAAAAAGACAATTTTGCAACACAACATAGTGCAAAGTAACGTAATTATAGAGATTTTAGAAAATCAAGAAGCAAAAAGGTTTATTACGCTAAACATAAACGAGGACATGGCAGTTTTGGCCTTGGCCAATAAAAGAAAGGTTGATTTTGACTTCGCTGTATGCTTGCAATTAATGAAGCTGTACAAAAAAGCACAACGAAAATTACCCACATATTGGCAGCATCTTTTGGCTTTAGATGATCGGTCATATGCTCAAAGTACCTCCGAGCAAGTTGCTCGTTTCAAGTCTACAATTTTTTCAGGTGTTAGCCTATTAGATTTAACAGGTGGTTTAGGGGTAGATAGTCATTTTTTGTCGCAAAGTTTTCAGCAGGTGGTGGCAGTTGAGCAAAATTCAGAGTTACATAACATGGCGCTCTTTAATAAAACCAAAATGGGTATTACCAATTTACATCGGGTGTGTGCAGAAGCCCAATACTATCTTGAGACGACTACGGAAGTTTATGATTTGATTTATATAGACCCAGATAGGCGTAGTGATTTTGGTAGATCTGTTGCGCTCAAATACCTTAATCCAAATGTTCTGGAGCTATTACCGCTGTTACGTCAGAAATCCAATCAGCTGTATATTAAACTTTCACCACTTTTTGATGTATCAGAGGTATATAGAGCTTTCGAGTGTATAAAAAATGTGTTTGTAATAGCTGAACAAGGAGAAGTGAAAGAGGTAGGCGTTTGGCTAGACTTTATGCTACACAAAAATAGCGATGCAGTTCGTTTGATAGATGTAGCCTCGGGTTTTGATTATACTATTAGCAATGCTCTGAGATATCAGAAGAATATACCTTTTTCCCTAGGAAAGTTTTTACACTTGCCGTTGGCATTGGTAGCCAAAAGTAGTACTGCAGCCTATTTTCTTAGAAATATCACGTACACAAAATTTATCGAATTTGAATTGTATTGCAGCTCAGTGCCTACTATAGAGGGATTTAGGTCTTTTGAAATACACGACCGTACTGGTCTAGCTCATAAGAAAGTACTTGCAATGCTCAAAAAAAATGGGGTAACAAGATGTGTGATATTGGTAAAGGGGAGTGCTGAACACCCAGATCACTGGCATAAAAAATTGAAGACGAAAGATGGAGGAGATTGGTATTTATTTTTATTGCGTGGTAAGGTAAACCAAGCTTTTTTGACAACGTTTATTTCTTGAGCTGCGACTTCACGTATGCTTCAAGTGCAGCTACCATACTAGGATACTCAGCAGTAGGTGCGGGTATAGTATTTATCAATCCTGCCTCTGCAAGTGCCTGATCAGTAGTTTTTCCCCAGCCAGCGATTGCCCGGTTCTCGTCTTGTACAAATTCTGGAAAATTAGCAAAAAGCGAGGCGATACCCTGAGGACTAAAAAACACCAAAATATCATAGTAAACACTAGCTAACTCAGATAAATCTGAGTTTACGGTGTGATACATTATTGCCTCTGTGTGCTTTATATTCATTTCGTCCAAATAGTTTGGTATTATCTCATTTCGAATATTGCTGCACACAAAAAGGTAATTAAGTGTTTTGTGTTTTTTGATCAGTTCTAAGAAAGAAGAATCTGTCCCTTTACCCGTAAAAACCTTTCGTTTTCGTAGTTGGGTATATTTTTGGATATAAAGCGAAACTCCCTCATTGGTACAAAAATACTTTAGGGTAGGAGGTATTTCTACCTTCATTTCTTCTACAATTCTAAAAAAATGATCAATGGCATTTCGAGAGTTAAAAATGATTGCATCATGATCCAGAATACGAAGTTTCTGCTTGCGAAGTTCTCGTACTGGTACGGGTTTCACCTCTATAAATTGGTGAAAGTCAACTCTAACGCCGTACTTTTCAGAAAGCACATCGTATACTGTTTTTTTGCCCCCTGGATGTGGTTGCGATATTAGTATTGTCTTTACGCTCAAGTGTTAACGTTTTTAGCTATTTACGAAAAGTATTTTGGCTACAATTAGCGTAGGTACTATTTCGACCGTGCAAAGGTACACAAAAAGAGTGAGAATTGGATATCTAAAATTATTTTGAAGTAGAAGAATAGTGCCGTACAGTCGAATTAGAAAAAAGAGAGAACCAATGCCTACCAAAAAATAAAAAAAATTGCCGTGCAATCGGTTATAAAATACGTCAACAAGTAAAAGTGTACCTAGTACTAAACTCAAAATTTGATTAATGCTGAAATGAAAATCAGTGAGTTGTGAGCCTACACCAGAAGATTTATGCAAACGAAAATAGCTATAGTTGAAGCCAAATTTTACGGTAGAAAAAAGCAGAACGACCACTAAAATTTTAATAAAATCGATAAATGACGAGTTCTCATAATTATAATGCTCACCGAGATTATACGCAAAAATAAAAGCGGCTATAGTAAGACTGCTCAATAATAGCGATGTAATTCTAATCACAGGATTACCCAAAAATTGTTCACTTTGCCAATTAAACCGCTGAAAAGGAATGGCAGCTAAATGGCGTATAGAATCACCCCAACGCTCGTCGAAAGCAAATAATATAGTAGCACACAACAGCACCACAAGCAGCACCACTTTTACAGCGATGGGTACTTCTTGTCGTAAGACTAAATCTGCTATTGCATCATTATTTGACATTACAGTACAAAGGTGTTTATTTTTTTATATAAGCACGCTATGTACAGTGTATAGACTCAGAAATAATTGATAATACCAAAGTGAAATTTTGCTGCACTAAGCTGTAGTGGATTGCCTTGCTGAGATCCCAGGGCATAGGCTAAATTTAAAATACCCTTTCCGACCTGTATATTCGCAGATGCCCCAAAACCATACGGAATGTCGTTTACCAAACGGTCACTTTCTAACGTGTTTTCTATTAATGCGGTATTGGCAAATAGTCCTACATTGCTGTTTTCTCCTATTAAATATCGGTATTCTATTAAATAGGTCAGAGCTTTACTTGCAAATAGCTCATTTTCGTCAAACCCTCGGAGCGTGGCATAACCGCCAAAATTGTATAATTCATTGAAAAATAGGTTTTCTGAAAACAATCCATGAAATGAAATGACTTGACGTAGTGTACTCCGCTCTTTTATAGGAATATAATACGTAGACGAAATTTTGATATCTAGTCGCGTACTCCTCAGCCGTGCGGTGTCATATACATTAATTAAAGTGCCATTTTCAGCATTGGCAAAGGTAACTTGTCGTATATCGGCATTTGGTAATATTTGTTTTTGACCAATGGCTACGTCAGCCAAAAGCTTATACCCTTTTCTTGGGTTTGGCATGTAGTCTAAGTCCTGTTGAAAAACAGCTAAACCGTAGTTGTCAATTCTGTAAGGGTTATTGGTAGGTATTGATTTTGTTGTGCGTATTCTGCTTGTATCGGCATTTAGTAAATTGCTACTTATATTTTGGTAATATACCTCTAAGTAGTTGTTGCCCTGCTGCTGGTAACGCAATGAAAATTTACCCTTTAGATTTACAAATAAAGTATCAAACTTATTGAGATTAAACTCACTAGAAATACCCACCTTCGTATTAAATAAATAAGGATAGGTGAAGCTAGCATCTAGTTTTTGAGAGTTTTGAAGGTAGTTTCTCCAATGGAGCTCCAATTGTTTCCCACTTTGAAAGAGATTATTGAGCTCTATGTTTACTTCTCCAGTAATTAATAATTGATTTTCTGCGCCGTTTTCACTATTTGGTGCTAGCCCGATTACCCCGTCTATTCGGTCTGTTATTACATCCTCTATTTGAAGAATTACCTGAGCTTTGTCCCGCACAAAAACGACACGAGATGACCCGGTGACTCGTACCAAGGGTAAATTTCGTAGTTTTTTGTCCATAGTTTTTATTGCTATTTCGTTGTAAACTTGCCCAGGTTGTATGTCCAGGTATTTAGCTAGGTATTTTTTAGACAGTGTAGTACGTCCATTATAGGCTATTGTATCGTATTCAAATTTTATATAAGGATCAAAAAATAAAGTTGAGAATAGGGTGTCGCCTTGGGTGTAATTGTCCTTCAAAAAAAGCTGAGCAAATGGATATCCAGTATTTTCATGCAGTGTTAGTAGCTGTTTTTGCAACCGTTCAAAACTGCTGATGTTCATTACTAAATGGTTTTTTTGAGGCAGATATTCAGTGCCAATATTGTGCGAGTTGATGTGCAATGTGGTATACGCTGGTCCTACATGCATAACTTGCCAAAGTGTATCATTGCTGTGAAAAACAGTGTCTATACCTGACGCCAAGTGACCTTTTTTTCGCAATAGACTTATTTTTTCTTGTGTTATGCGCGTTACTTCAAAAGAGTCAGATACGGTCAGATAAGATGTATCAGTAGTATGTATTGTAGCTAGTACCACTTGCTGTGCACGAGTATAAAAACTCGCCACCATTAAGCTCCAAATAAAGATACCTTTGTACACGTTTGCCTACAAAGGTAAACGATATACAACATACCTAAATTATACAGTGGCAGGAATATACATACACATCCCTTTTTGCAAGAAAGCATGCTTTTACTGCGATTTTCATTTTTCTGTATCTCTAAAGCATAAGGCTGATTTAGTAGCGGCTATTCAAAAGGAGCTTGTACGTAGAAAGACCTATTTTGAACCCAATGAAAAAATTGCATCTATCTACTTTGGCGGTGGTACACCTAGCGTTTTGCTTTTTCACGAAATAGACGAAATACTCGGAGCAGTCTATGAAAACTATACCGTATCACCTCAAGTCGAAATTACTTTTGAGTGTAATCCTGACGATTTGAGTTTGGAGTATTTGAAAATGCTAAAAATGGTGGGAATCAATAGATTGAGTATTGGTTTGCAGAGTTTTAATGAAGAACATTTGACGTGGATGAATAGGAGTCACACCGCTTTACAAAGCATACAATGTGTGCATGATGCTGCTATTGTCGGGTTTAAAGATATTACGATTGATCTGATTTATGGATTGCCTCATTTACAAAATGAAGAATGGCGGGCAACCATAAAAAAGGCGCTAGCTTTGCCTATAAATCACCTTTCTGCGTATAGTTTGACTATGGAGGAAAATACACCATACCATAAATTGGTGCAGCAAAAAAAATACCAAGAACCAGATGAGGACTTTACCTCTGGGCACTACGATATCCTCATAGAGGAAATAGATGCGGCGGGTTGGCAGCATTATGAGGTAAGTAATTTTTGTAAAAATGACAATTATAGTAAGCACAACACCGCCTATTGGCAACAGAAAAAATACCTAGGTGTAGGGCCTTCTGCTCATAGTTACGATTTGCAAAGCAGAAGCTTCAATGTAAGTAATAACGCAATGTATTTGGAGTACATAGCCGCCAATAAAAAGACCTACGAAATAGAGGAACTTACTGCTCAAAATAGATTGAATGAAACCTTACTTACTGGGTTAAGGGCTATATGGGGAGTAGATTTGGCAGAAATACTAAAAACTCACAATTATGATATACTAAAGCTGTACGCCGAAGAGTTGGCCTATTGGCAATCGGTCAACTGGGTGCAGCTACACGGCACCATCTTACGGCTGACAGATAAGGGTCTCTTATTTGCTGACTACATTGCTAGTGAGCTTTTTGCAGATGAAGATCACTCGTCCCACACATCCTCGTAATTCTTAGATCGCTCCGATTCTTGGTGCAGGCTTCCTTCATTTTGTAACGCTTGTATAAACCTGGTTTTCTCGTTTTTTACCTCCTCTTTCACGTTTTCTTTTACGGTAGCTCTATCATAGGTGATGCGTAGCTTTTCGGGTGTCCCCTCCATTAGTATATACGCCGTAAGCCCGCCCTCTTTGTTGCGCTCTATTCGTTTTTCAGCTTTCCGAGCTATCCAGTTTGCTTTGGTAGCTAGCAGCTCTGCTACACTCAAGCTTATATTATAGCTCATGTAGTTGTCAAAAGTGTGGGTACCTTCTATTTCTAAATTCAGTGCGTTATTGGCTATTTTCATCTTTGGAATGAAAATAGTTTGATCAAATATCTCAATGGTGTTTTCAAGAGATTTGAATTGTACATTTTTGAGGTCTTCTATTTTGGCAAAGGATGAAAGCTCCCCTAGTGGCTCATAATTAACTAGTGCACCATTTTCTATGCGTACCGTTGCTTTGGCATATAGCTTTGGTAGTATGGGTTCAAAGTTTTCATTGAGTATTACTTTGGCTAGTATGTTTCCCGTGAGTGTTCCGCTTAGGTGTGTGCTTGTTATTTCGCTCTGCTCAAAATTATTAAACTGCTTGAAAAGTTCTGAGATATTTATCTTGTCTAGAGTTGAATTGATATCTAATAAATGGTTGTCACCCCATTTTTTTAGTGCAATGTTGGCTATCGTTTTTCCACCCAAAGCAGTTATCTCGCATTGAGGCATGCGTATGCTTATCCGATTAGATTCTAAGTAACCTTGCATTTTTTCCGCAACAAAATCATTGAATTTAAAATTTGTAAAAACAGTATTTAGCGATAAGTGTAGAGGTATGAGTGCTGCAGATGATACCTGCTCAGTGGGCTGTTGCGTTGTTTGGTAGAGCTCATTTATATACAGGTTGTTTACAGTGAGCTCACCAACTAGTTTGGCTGTACTTTCGGTATTTAGCAGTGTGGTGTAGTTTTCTACGTACCCGCTCAGATTGGCGGTAGTGTTGTTATAGGCTACACTAGCAGACTTCACTACCATGTTATCAGCTTCTACGCGTATAGATAGTTGGCCGTTTTGTATGCTTATTTTTGGATCTGATAGGGTTCCATTAAGATTAGTTACAGTAATATCACCAGCATAACGTAAACTATTTGGTGCAGGTATGTTTTTGTCTAGATCGTAGGTTAAGGTCACTTTCCCGTCTACATCAAACGTTCCGCTTGTTGCATTAAAATTTGTGCTATCCAGTAGTCCTAAAACAAAGGCCGCGTCTAGGTGGGCTTGCCCGTCCCAAGTAAATGTGGGCCGTACAAAATTTTGTATGGCTACCTCTCCGCTTAGTTTGTTTTTTCCGTTAGAAGCGCTAGTAAGAGTACAATTGGCCGATGCATTTGCCAGTTTGCCCAGCGCGGGTATGGTAATATCCCCACTAGCATTTATGCCAGCTATCTGCTGGTCTAGACCTTGTACGCTCGCCGCTGCGTCTTGTAGAAGGAAATGAAGGGATAAATGTGGCTCGTGGTTGTTAAATGTTTTTCCTTGCAAAAGACCTTCTAGCGCTAGATTGCCAGTGAGATGTAGCGCTTCTAAACTCTCCTTTATGCTTTTTGGTAGAATACTCAATAGAGATTCTATGGATGTGCTGGCATTGGCAAAAGCGATATCTACAGCAGAAGTTTCCGTGTAGTTTACAGTTCCTTGCACAGTTAAATCTACGTTTTGTATGCGCAGGCTACTTGGTGCTATAGATACTATTCGCTCTTTCGTATCTACTGTTACTTGGGTATGTATACTGAGATTTTTTTCTTTGAGATATTGTTCCCTGCCTGAGCTTATGCAGGTGCTATTTAGCTGGCCTTTTATACCTAGTTGTGTGGTAGCTTCCGTATATTTTAACGCTATAGTACTTTTTTTGGTCGTTGTTTTACACGAAAATTTGGCCAATATGTTTTGGTATTCTATGTCGCAATCTATCAGGATTAAATCATTTATAGCAAAAGATACAGAGGAGCTGTTATCCTCTGCTATAGATTTTAGTATAGCATAGTTATTGCCTATGCTGAGATCTGCCATGCGCAGCACACCTTTGCGCAGCAATACTTTATCTATGACATATTCTCCTTTATACAGTTTCAAAACATCTAAAAAAAGATTTAGCTCTTCGGCTATTAGTAGCTTATCTTTATAAAATGGAGTGCTTTCTTTTATCGATACATTGCTCAGTTTTATACCCAAGTTAGGGAAATCTCGCAATCCAGATAGTGTGATCTTATCTACAGAAACCTCTACGGCCAAAGCCTTATTTATCTCTGATATTAAAATAGGTTGTATATTCTTGTGAAAATAAAATCCAATACCAAAAATAGCTGCAGCGAACACTACAAACACAATAAGGACGATTTTAATTATTCTATTCACAATTAGTCTGTTATTACGAGCGAAATAAAGCATTCCATTTTACAATGTGTTTACTAACGCATCAACAATACACAAGTGGTTTTAGTATTGTGTACTATTTGCACCACAGAGTAAATACATGCTCACGGTTGCCGAAATTGAGTTTAGATAAACGGCTTTTAGATCAAGTATTGCTTTAAAACGTATGATGAGGTGTGAGGCACACTCCTAGTCAATTTGCACAATGAAGATAGTAATAAACCTATTACAAATCGAGTGGTCTAGTTGTAATTAGAGGATTGTTGGTTTTCCTATATGCAGTGCTCAAAACGGTCTATAGATTGATTTACTTTATTGCAGCTATTATTTCTTCGTCCATTGGGTCTACTCCGCTGCCAAAATGGGCTAGTAGTTTACCGTTTTCATCTACCAGAAATTTATTAAAATTCCAACTTACTTTAAAGTCATCTACATTATTTTCTGTCTTGGTAGTTAGCCATTTGTATATAGGATGCTGGTCTTTCCCTTTTACATCTATCTTGGTGGTCAGTGGAAAAGTTACCCCATAGTTTTTGGAGCAAAAAGTAGCTATTTCCTCTTTCGTGCCGGGCTCTTGTCCCATAAACTGATTGCATGGAAAACCTATTATCTGTACCTGGTCACCGTATTGCTCATGCAGCTTTTGTAATGCTGCGTACTGTGAGGTATAGCCACATTTAGAAGCTACATTTACGATCAGTATCTTTTTGCCTTTAAAATCGGCCATGTTGATTGTTTGCTCCTCATCTAGACTGTTTATGGTAAAATAATGAAAATTGGTGATACCTATTATTCCTTCTGTCATTGTAGTTGGTTCTGTTATGTTGATGGTGTTATCTTGTTCTGTGGTGGTACTTTTTTGAGTTTTTGGTGAGCATGCTGCTAGTGCACCTAGTACTATCAGTGGAAAAATATTCATATATGCTAAACAAGCAACAAGCTGCAATGTTTGGCACAGCTTATTTCCTATCTTGTTATTTGGTAGTTTTTTCCCTTACTTATTTTGCTCTTTTGGCTTACTTTTTTTTGGGTAGGTTAATAGTGACACTGGCATTTAAAAATCTTACCACCTAAACGCGACAACAGGTTGTGTGACACAAATAATCAAATCGCTTTGCAAAGCAACATTTTGAAGTAGATGGACTATATCGTCTAAGTAGATCGTCGATTAACCGCTACGCAGTTAGAGTGTAAAATAGATAAATAACTAAAATGTCCGAATGGCACGAACACCATATCCTGAAGTCTTTCCATGATTACTAAAATCCCCGCTACTAATTCTTATTCGAACTGCATGACTGCTACTATATTGAGTAGAACTCCAATAATATATTTCATTTAAATTACCAATCGCTGTCCTATTGTCCCGAAGTTTACCTAATTCCTCCTCACTCGGTAGGTACCAATCACTGTAGCCGTTTAAAACTAAATCGCCACATAACCTTGCAGCAATACCCGCAGTACCACAACCTGCCATAATATTAATTGTATTTTGATTGCCTGTACCCAAGGCTGTTGAAGTTGAAATGGAGGTTCCACTACAACCCCACGCAGCACTGGTACTTTGATCTGTAGTAGCTGCAATTAAACCGTGTTGTACAGCTGCATCATATCCTGGATCTCCGGAAACTAATAAATAAGCGATTTTACCCCCTTCGTGGTCATCACCTACAGCCAAAATTATAGAAGCGGTTGTGCCTCCAATTAAATTTACCCATGCAGTTCCGTTATACAACTGTGCCTCACCATTTGCACCGCAATTGGTACAATAAATCATTAGTCCTTGGGCAGGAGTGGCAATGGCATTGCGCTGTGCACCTGTCATTCTTGGAGGCAAAAACCCCTTGGTGGTGCTTTCTACATCTAGCGCAGCAGAAGTATTTGGACTGGTGGTGCCTATGCCCACTTGCGCCATGGCGGCGGTGCTTAGTAGTAAGCATGTCAAAAATATATAGGATTGTTTCATTTTTTTTGTGGTTGTTTTTCTAATTTAACTTTCTCCTGACCAAAGCGAGGAGTAATTGTATTTCCAAATATTCATGCTTGATTACATCAGAAATAGAATACCATTCGCTATTATCGGAACAAAACTAAATAATCAATTCCTACAAATAAGATGTGTAAAAGCTACCCTCTATTCATTGCTAAAGTTTTATTGCTTAATGGCAATTATTAGCAGTAATCAGTAAACATAATGACCTTTTTCAGTAAGTCTAATTTGTGGGAATTTTTAGATTCTAAAACAAAAGATGACCTCAACCATCTATTTACCCGATAGGTAAAAATTAGTGAAAACAATATAAATAAAAGCCCTAAAAAACAGTTTGAAGATTATAATCTTACCTTTGCTAACGAAAGGTACTGCTTTATTAAAAAGTCATACCACTCCTCACTTTAATACAGCCAAGAATATAACCGTCTCCATAAAAAAATCGATCAATAATGTATATTCAGTTTGAAAGTTTCCTATCTTTATTGGTAGGTTTTATCGGTATATTCATAATTATCCTGATGTTTTTTTCGTATAAGTCTAACGTCAATGTCAATATATACATCATTATTGTTTTGGCTTTTGCCTCATTTCGATTCATCACATATGGCCTAGTTCATTTAGATTTCTTTGAATTGCATCCTAACTTTCACACCTATTTTATACCCATAAGTTTGATTGCTATTCCCAGTTTTCTTTTGTACCTGAGGGCTTTATTGATGGACTATAGAAGCTTCTATAAAAGGGATTTACTTCATTTTATTTTTCCTTTATTGAGTTTGACATTAAATTTTCTGCAAACAAAATTTGAAGTATTCCAAAACCATACAATCGAGTTGACCCAGATTTGGTGCGTTGTACTTTTTTTTATGCTTTATATGGTCTTGATTGTTCTGGAATTAAAAAAAATTATTGCTAAAATCTTCAAGCCAAAAAACAAAGGAAACACTGAGCACCAATGGGTAGTTTCTAGGTGGATTATTTTCATTATCACAATTGCAATTATATCCGGTTTAAAATTGGTTTTATCCGTTGTTTACGAATATAGAAGTGGCGATATAATTACAGGCAACTCATTTTTTATCATCAATATTTTAATTTGGGGACTCAAATTTGGTTTTATCTTATTTAATATTGAGATTTTGTATGGGTTTCCGAATCTAAAAACTGATGTTAAAATAGACTCAAACCTTTTTCTATATAAAGATTCTACCTGGATTTTGGATAATAAGCACCTTGAAAGTCAACACAATGAAATAGTACAGCCAACAGTTGATAAAAAAAATCTTGCGTACATACACAACATTGAAAAATTTGTAACAACCCAAAGTCCGTTTAGAGTTTCAGAATATAAGGCCAAAGACTTGGCCAAAGATTTGAATGTTCCGTCGAGTCATATTGCTTATTTGTTTAAGTATTATTCAAAAATTAATTTTACAGAATTTAAAAATACCAAGAGAATCAAAGATGCTATTTTCCTTATTGATCAAGATTTCTTGGTAGATAAAACTTTTGATGCATTAGCAACTCAGGTTGGATTTACTTCATACAATCCGTTTTTTGTAGCTTTCAAAAAGCAAACTAATCTATCTCCTGCGCAGTATCTACAGAGTCTAGGTGCAAAGACTTAATTGAAAAAACGTTTACAATTTTGTTGATTTGGATGTAGAGTGCTGTCTTGGTTTCCAACGATTATTTTTTGTACTGTAAACGTTGTATAGTAAGCACTTCGACAAGTGCAGTGCGTCAATATACACTTCCCGCTCTAAACTCTAAACTTCCCACTCTAAACTTTCCGCTCTAAACTCTAAACTTTCAACTGTATCTAATCCTTGAGGCAACGGACAGAAAAGCCGTCGGTCTTATAGCTGCTGTAGCGGTACACGCCTGCCTGAGAGCTGTCCAAGCCGCGTCTTCGTGCAAGGGTAGCGCTGGTCTCTGACGAGGACCACCAGTAGCCGTTGGTACCACGATTGCTGAACGTGCCATTGGAGATGCGGTAGCCGGCAAGCAGGGCAGTGAATCCTGAGCTGCCTGAAGATTTTAGTTTCGTTCCTACGTTACCAGAATTCCTCCAAGTACCACTCAATTGTTGGTCCGTAGTACTCATTCCCAAGGTGTTTTCCAGGTACATCCACTCACAGTCACTAGGCACGTGCCACCCCGTGGGGCATACGCCTTGCGCACGCTCTGTGGTACTGCCGTTCATAGCACCACTCCAATTGTACAAGCGACCATCCGTATTACAACTAGTATTATTATAACACCAAGAATTGCTGGCAGAAGCAATATTCATGTTGAACTTAGCCCAGCATTGGCCGCCTATTTCTACTAATGCACGGGTATTGCTTGGTGCGCCAAACCCTGTTCCTAAAGTAAAACTGGTAGCTCCTGTCCAGTCATACTCCGTGCCATCTGCTGTATTTGCATCATCGTTTAAAGTAGTACCAGTTACACTTGCGCAAGAGGTAACTGATATTACTTTGGTAGTACATGTTGTATTATCCTCAAAACCATTGGACCAGTTTTTCCAATTGGCTGCACCGATAGTACTGATATTAGTTTGCATAGCGTTTGTTGTAGTATTAAATATGGTTAAACCCTCTGCAGGGCTGATTATATTGTCACGCTGTGTCTCGGTCATGCGCGGGAATAATATACCTTGGGTGGTGCTTACTACATCTAAGGCCGCATTGGTATTGGGACTATTGGTACCTATACCCACCTGCGCCATGCTCGCTAACGAACACATCATAACCAAAATGAGTGTTGTTATTTTATTCTTCATATTATTAAACTTTCTTCTTTCAACTTTCTTCTTTCAACTCTAAACGTTCCACTTTAAACTGTATCTAATCCTTGAGGCAACGGACAGAAAAGCCGAAGGCTTTAAAGGAGCTGTTACGGCGCACGCCCGCCTGACTGCTGAGCAAGTCACGCCATTGAGCATGGGTATGACTGGCCCATGACGAAGACCACCAGTTGCCGACGGAGCTACGACTGCCGAACGTGCCATTGGTGATGCGGTTGCCAGCGAGCAGGGCAGTGAACCCGGAGCTGTTGGTAAAAGATGAGGTAAGATTTGAAAGCTTTGAGCCCACAGAACCAGAATTTCTTAAACCTGTCCCTTGCTGATCCGCTGTACTCATTCCTAATGTGTTTTCTAAATACATCCACTCACAGTCACTAGGCACGTGCCAGTCCGTGGGGCATACGCCTTGCGCACGCTCTGTGGTACTGCCATTCATAGCAGCACTCCATTGGTACAATAATCCTTCACCAGCTGCATTTTCCGAGGTCGCCCAGGCGGTGTTAGAACTGGTATTGTAATAGCCCCAAGAACCAATATCACCAGGTGATGATGCTGATGCGGCCCACACGTTACAACCCGTATTGATGGCGTCGGCACATGGGGCTGTAGGGGCTGCTGTTGTATTACGTCCAAACCAGCATTGTCCGCCTATTTCTACTAAGGCTTCTGTATTAGTACCACCCATATAGCTTGTAGCGTTGTTCCAGTCATATTCCGTGCCATCTGTTGTAGTTGCATCATCGTTTATAGTGGCACCAGTAACACTTGCACAAGAGGTAACTGATATTACTTTGGTAGCACATGTTGTATTATCCTCAAAGCCGTTGGTGAAACCGCCACCCCTAAGATTTCCGTCACCATCACATCCATCATACCAACCAGTACCGTTATACCACTGCAAGCAGTTTTCGGTAGTATTAAAAATAGTAAGACCATCAGCAGGGCTAGCGATAGCATTTCGCTGTACGGTTGTCATTCTGGGAGGCAAAAACCCCTTGGTGGTGCTTTCTACATCTAGCGCAGCAGTAGTGTTTGGACTGGTAGTGCCTATGCCCACTTGCGCCATGCTCGCTAGCGAGCACATTATAACCAAAATGAGTGTTGTTATTTTATTCTTCATGTTATTAAACTTTCTTCTTTCCACTCTAAACTTTCCACTTTAAACTTTCAACTCTAAACTTTATCAATTCGTTAATGTAATCCAAGCGGAACCGTTATACATTCTTACCTCGTGATCGGTAGTATTGTAATAGACCATACCTGCTACGCCCGTAGGGTCGGCAGTATGTCTGGGCAGCAAAACGCCTTTTGTGGTAGAAGTTACATCCAAAACGGCATTGGCGTTTGGAGCATCAGTTCCTATTCCTATTAGGCCTATTGAGCTGGTAGGTCCTGGAGCTACCGATGTGGTTGTTCCTGTTGTTAGATTAACCCATAGTGAACTGCCATTAACTATTTCTAGCGCATTGGTAGTAGTATTGTAAATAAGTAAACCTGCAGTTGGCGATAAAATACTGGCATCGCGTTGTACTGTTGTCATTCTGGGTACGATTAATCCCTTGGCGCTTGCGGTAATGTCTAAAACTGCAGTAGTGTTTGGACTGGTAGTGCCTATGCCCACTTGCGCTTGGGTTACAGTGGCTGCAAGTAGTAGAGTAAGTGTAACTAGGTAGTGTTTCATAGTGATTTGTTATTTTTTATGAGTTATGATTTCTGGTGAACTGATTGCTAACGTTGGTTAGATTACAGTTTAATTATCTTTTGGCTAGAGGTAGCGGTTTGTACTAAGTACATTCCTTTAGGTAAAAAGCTAACATCTAGCGTGTGGCTACCTGCCTCAAGCTGCTGTTTTAGGCATAATTTACCAACCATGTCATATAGTGCAATCTCTTGCTCTATTGGCGTTACCAGTGTAAGTTCATTGGTTTGCAATGGGTTTCCTAGTACGCGTACGTCGTTTGTATTCAATGCAGTGTTTAGCTTAACAGAACGTATCTCGCTGTACGAGCTCTCCCCGTCAAAATCGCGTTGGTGCAAGCGGTAATAGTTGTACCCCGTTACAGGTGAGGTATGCACGTAGTAGTAGTTTTGAATAACATTACTGTTGCCAGCTGCTGGTTGGCTAGCTACGTTGGTAAAGTTCTTAGCATCTGTACTGTGCTGTACTACAAAGTCTAGGGTATTGAGCTCTTGTGCAGTGCTCCAGTTGAGTAGCACGGCTTTGTCTTGCTTAGTTGCCGTGAAGTTTAGCCAAGTAACGGGTAATGCTGCAGAGCTAGATGCTAAGGTAATTTCTCTTAAGGTTTGACTGGTGAGCGCACCAGAGATTACATAGTTAGTGCTTACATCCCTGCTAGCCGTACTAACTTGATTCCAAGCAGTACCGTCGTAGTAGTTTACCTCTAATAAATTTTCGTTAGTTACTAAACTCGCAGGTAGTTCTGATTGCAGGTAATCTACTCTTAAGGCCCCCGTAAAAGTGGGGTACGTGCCAGCATGGCTTAATTCGTAAATTCTTGTTAAATAGTCGTTTCCAGTGGAAGTTGCCGTTGTAGTTGAAGACGCCTTGGTTATACTCAGGCCGTTTAAATCAAACGTTGCTGAAGGCGTGAGCGTGAGTCCATTCACATGGAAGACAACTCCACTGGAAATATGAAACGCCGTACCTGAGGTTACTTTGATGTCTTGCGCCTGGCTTAGGTTGATAGATAGAAAAAAGAGCAGTGTAGCGATAATTTTGTTTTTTGTGTTCATTTCGATATTTTTGAGTGGTGATTTCTAGGTGGGTTCTGAAAATTAGTTTTTCAATTTACTCAAAAATCTAAGAATTTCTCTAAAAACAACGATACGAAAATGGGCAAAAAATATTGTTAGTAACAAAAAAATTGCAATTTTATTTATTTATATATTTATGTATCTATCTATCAACATATTATGTTTCATCGTTTAATTTGCTCATACCTAAATAAATTGTAGGTTAATAAGAGGTTAGAAGTGTTTTGCGTGTACTATGCTGTTATAGTGCAAATTGCAGCGATAATATTTCTCATTGCGAGTGTAGTTTCGCCCCAAAGAGGAGCACTATCTCAGATGCAAATTGATATAGGAATTGTAAGGTATTAGTTAAAAAATTCCTTCATTTTGTCAAAGAATCCTTTTTCTTTGCTTGGGTCTGGAGTGAAGTTTTCGGCATCTATATACTCTATAAGTGTTTTTATAGAGGGGTAGATATTAAGTACTTTGGTGTGCCACTTGCGTTTTTTAGGGCAGTTTTTTCTATGTTAAGAGCTAGTAAGTTTAGAAGTTTGAAGTTTATAGTTTGAAGTTGAAAGTTTATGAGCTTAAGAGTTTAGAAGGTTAAGAGTTTAGGAGTTTGGGAGGTTTTTAACTGAAGAAAACGATTGAAATTTTCTTGCCGTCTTGCAGCTACTGGCAGTTTTTGGTGATTTTTTAATATACAGCTGTATCCATTTTTTTTATCAATAGTATCGATATGATTAATATTTACCAGGTATTTATGGTGTATCCTAAAAAAACAACTTTTGTCGAGTATCGACTCATAATCGCTAATGCTTCTGGATGAGATATATTCCTTGTGGTTTTTGAGATGAACTCGCGTATATCCACCTTGTGCCTCACAATATAGTATATCGTCAACATCTACCAAGTACACATTATCTAATGCGGCAATGGCAACTACTTTGTTATTTTTTGGTTCAGGTTTTTTTTGCATTTCTACCAAACGTACCATTTCGCGTTTAGTCGAGGTGCTTGCTATGGCTTTATTTACAGCTTTTACAAAAGTAGAAGCACTAAATGGTTTGAGTAAATACGATGATGCGTTGCAGGCTATTGCCTCTAGTGCGCAATCATCATGCGACGCTATGAAAATAACTTCACCTATAGTAGCGGGTAAATTTTTTATTAGCTGAAACCCGATTTTCCCTTTGTCTAAATTTAAATTTAAAAATAAAATGTCAGGTGCATGTTTTAGACAAATGGCTTCGCTCTGCTTTAGAGTGGTTGCAGTATAAATGTCTCCTATACTTTTGCAATACTCTCGAAGCATCAGCTCCGTGAGCACAATGTTTTCTTCTTGATTGTCTAAAATTAGAGTGCTGTACTTTTTCACAAGTTGTCGTATGCAAACTTACGGTGTTATATCCCATTACCAAGGTGTTATTTATTTTAAACTTTCCTAGTATTATTGTGTGTAAGCTTTCAGTACTTTATTGCTCGGTTTTGCGTATAGATCTTCTGCAGATTAGCGCGGTTAGAATCCCATAAACTTAGCTTTTGTAGGCGCAAAGTAAGCTAAACCGATTTCCAAAGTCGTGCTATGCTGATAATACTATCGTAGTACAACCAAAGTATGATCAAAAAAAGAGTAGTGAGCTATATTTTATTTTGTTTTTTTAAAACACCTAGTATATTTGCAGCCCTTTTGGAAGGGAGCTTAGCTCAGTTGGTTTAGAGCATCTGCCTTACAAGCAGAGGGTCGCTGGTTCGAATCCAGCAGTTCCCACTTGATTATCAATCAATTATAAAGTCTCACTTCGGTGGGACTTTTTTTATTTGCACACTATTTGCATAAAAACTGAATTTTAACGACTGCTTTAATATCTGTTTTGATGCATCTGCAAAAGGAGTTTAAGCCGTCAACCACACACGCATTGCAGATACTACATGTGTAAGTTGAATTTACTCAAATGGTGTTTCATTTGGTTCAGAGGATTTAGGGCGACTAAATATAAATAAGAAGTGCAAAGAACGCATGTCAGCTCTGTTTACCTCATTGACTGTCAGATTATGATTTATCGAATGGCAGTACAAGGAGTTCAACTATTGAGTTTACCCACTAAAATCTGTTTCGCAGAGGTTTTCACCTTGCTCCACTTGGTAAATAAAACTCCGGAATCAATACTTTGACATGCTCAAAGCACCGCAGCAATCAGCACTAGTCCTTTATGCAACGCACAGAAAAGCCGGAGGCACGTCTTTGATCATTAATAGTAGTATTACTAGAACTTGGCTGTATATTAAGTGCACGCGATACCGTGCCACTAATTGAAGAACTCCAATAAAAGCCTGCCACACCGGTTTGCATCAAATTGCCGTTATTATGATTGCGGTTACCGGTCACCGTTAACTTGAGCGGAGAGGCGAAAGCGCCTGCTGTATCGCTAGTGCTCCAACTTGTGCGTTCTGTGTTCCATTCTGTTTCGGTAGGCAAACGATATCCACTAGGACAGGGGTTGTTTGTTCCATTTACACCCTGCCACAAATTAGTGTTTTGTGGGTTGCGCCAATCGTAAGGCGAAAAATTTGTATTTACAATAAAATCATCGTGACCTGGTTGGTCTGTCGTACTTAAGGTAGTGGTTGTAGAAGACGTTCTACTTTGATGTCCATCTGTCCCTCTGCCCCACTGAAATAAGTCACCGTAAGAAGCAGAATGAGAACTGCTTGTTGCTACTTGTGTAGCACCCAAATTACGGTCTAACCAACATTTGGAATTGGCACCTATCACCGTGCCGTAGGTAACACTAGAACCGTTGTATGTAAATGTTTCACTATCTCCGCATCCCCAAGTAGCTGTCCCGCCTACCAAATTTACCCATGCAGTTCCGTTATACAACTGTGCCTCACCATTTGCACCGCAATTGGTACAATAGATTATTAGTCCTTGGGCTGGAGTGGCAATAGCGTTTCTTTGAGCTGCGGTCATGCGGGGCGGAAGTAATCCTTTGGTAGTAGAGGTAATGTCTAGAGCTGCAGAAGAATTTGGGGTGGTGGTGCCTATGCCTACTTGAGCGTAGGCTGCGGTGGTAGCAAAAAATGCTGCGATGGCGATAAGTGTGTTTTTAGTACGCATTTGATTTAAACTAAGGATTTAATGACAATATCAATAGTTCAAATTTATTTAAATATTTAGGATTTAAAATAAATAAGTGTGTCGTATATCAAATAAGTGTAAGTTTATTGGCTTTAAGTGTTTTTGAAGCGCAGTAGATGTGATTCATTTTTAGTGCATTTAGACTCACTATCAACAAATGATTATTTTCATAAATATACAGCCCCAAAGTGAATACGAAATCATCTTTAGTTCTCAAAAGTAGAATAAATTTTTTTTATGAGTTTGTAGGCATTTTTAGAATAAATAGCTCGGCTTGCCAGCTTACCGTATTATTTCTTACCCTGTGGTTTAGACCCTCTGGTGATTGGGCTTTTGTATTTTTTTGCTTTTTTTAATTTTATTTTTTGTCCGCCGCCTACGTTAGTCGTCTTCTTATTTTTATCCTTTTTTTCATGAAAACTAGCTCCAGACTCGTACTTGCGCTTTTTATGTGGATTTTTTTCTATTACGCGTGGCTGCTCATCCAGTGTTAGTTGCTTGCTTATTTTTACCTCTTGTGGCCACGGAGTATGCGGTATAGTATACTCCATTAGTTTTTCTATTGCATCTTTATACTTGGCTTCATCTTCTGTATAAAACAAAATGGAATGCCCTACTTTTTCGGCTCTTCCAGTTCTGCCTATCCGGTGCATATAGTTTTCTGCAAATTTTGGGGTATCAAAATTTATAACATGGGATATGTTATCGAGGTCTAGACCGCGAGCTATTACATCTGTGGCTATCAGTATGCGCGCATTGTTATCATTAAAACGTTCTATAGCTGCTAGTCTATTATTTTGACTTTTGTTGGAGTGTATTATCAGTAAGTCGCTCCAAAACTCTTGCTCCATCGCTTCAAATAATCGATCTGCATTTTTTTTGCTGTCTATAAAAATAAGAACTTTTGCATACGTTTCTTTATCTTTTAGTAGGTGGCTTAGTAGGTTTACCTTGGTATAGAAGTTGGCCACTGCATAGCAGGATTGGCTTATATTGTCTAGCGGCGTTCCACTTAGTGCTATGGCAATGTATTCTGGAGCTATGAAATTTTCATTGATGAGTATTTCTACGTCTTCGGTCATAGTAGCTGAAAACATGATGTTTTGGCGTTTTTCGGGCAAAAGCTCAAAAATATTATTCAACTGAAAACGAAAACCGAGGTCCAGCATGACGTCTACCTCGTCTATCACTAGCTTCTTTACTTCTTGTAGCAACAGGGAGCGATTGGCTGCTAGATCATACAATCTGCCTGGCGTACCTACTACTATATCTTGCCCTTCGGTTAGTTGGCCCATTTGTGTTTTTATATTGACCCCGCCGTATACCCCCAGTACTCTGGTGCTCATATACTTAGTAAAATGTTCTATGTGCTCCACCACTTGTACCACAAGCTCGCGGGTAGGGACTAGTATTATCACACGTGGTTTATAATCTTTGGAATAGTTTAGCTGCTGCAGTATGGGCAACATGTAGGCTAAGGTTTTTCCTGTACCTGTTTGTGCTATTCCTACTATATTTTTGCCAGACATAGCCACAGGAAAGGCTTCTTCTTGTATGGGTGTTGGTTTTTCAAAACCTAAATCAGCAATGGCGTTAAGCAGTTGGCGATTTATATTTAATTCTTCAAATGACTCCATGAGCGTTGCAAAGGTAGCTTTAGTAATTTCAAACTAAAGAATCTACGTGAAACTCCTTAGGTTTTATGATTTTTAGTTGTGAATAGTAGATACCCTTTCTTTTAGACTACACCATGATTTAACTAAAATAAAGTCATCGGTACCATTTTTTGAAATTATCATACAGGTTATGAGTCTCTTTTTGTTGCAGTGTTCTTTATTTTTTAACAAAGTTGTTTGGTTTTTTCTGTACAGAGGTACCTGTTAAAAAGCCGTTAGCCAAAAAAAAAAGAAGTGTCTATGAGTTTCGTTGACGCCAAGCTGTACTGGCGTGTTGTGCTATTTTTACTTCTTTGTGTTCGTTAAACTCGAGGTAGGTAAAGAGAGCGGCAGCTTTATTGATAGCGGCATCTTGCTCTGCACGAGCTTCTGGTGTATAGTATTGGGCAATGAAGTTGGTATCAAAATCACCGTCTACAAATTTGGGGTGCTGCATCACAAATCTACCAAAATCAAGTGTGGTGGGTACACCTTTTATCACAAACTGGTTGCACGCTACTATCATCCGTTGTATGGCTTGTGTGCGGTCTTCACCCCATACAATTAGTTTGGCAAACATATTGTCATAAAAAATAGGAATCTCGTAACCTTCATACACAAAATCATCTAAACGAACCCAGTCCTCTTGTGGTGGTTGGTATTTTTCTATAGTACCTATCGCGGGCACAAAATTATTTTCTGGTTCTTCGGCTGTTAGTCTTAGTTCTATAGCGTGTCCGTGTGCTTTTATATCTTCTTGTACATACTCTAGTGGCTCGTTGCGTGCTACTTTTATTTGTTCGGCTACTAGGTCTAGTCCTGTTATCAGTTCTGTTACTGGATGTTCTACTTGCAGCCGTGTATTCATTTCCAAGAAATAAAATTGGTGATCTGCATCCAGCAAAAATTCTACCGTACCTGCTCCAGAATAGTTGCATGCCTTGGCTACATTTACAGCAGCTTCGCCCATAGCTTTTCTCAGAGCTGGAGTGAGTACGGCGCTAGGCGCTTCTTCCACTAGTTTTTGGTGTCTGCGCTGTATGGAGCATTCACGCTCTAGCAAATACACCACGTTACCATGGTTATCAGCTATTAGTTGTATCTCAATATGGCGTGGCTTTGTTACAAATTTTTCAATAAACACAGACCTGTCTCCAAAAGCACTTTGAGCCTCACTTTGGGCGGTTCTCATTTGGCTCTCAAGGTCTTGTGGGTCATGCACTATACGCATACCCTTTCCGCCACCACCAGCACTCGCTTTTACCAATACGGGATAGCCTATTTGATTGGCAACATCGGCTGCTTCGGTTATATCTTCTACAGCGTGGTTTATGCCCGGCACTAGGGGCACACCATATTTTTCTACGGCTTGCTTACTGGCTATCTTGCTGCCCATGAGGTCTATGGCTGCTGCACTAGGACCTATGAAGGTGATTCCCGCTTTTTGTACCGCCTTTACAAAATTGGCATTTTCTGACAAAAAACCATAGCCTGGATGTATACCATCTACATGGTTGTCCTTGCAGATTTGTATTATTTTTTCTGCTTGCAGATAGCTTTCTATACTTGCAGCAGGACCTACACAAAAAGCCTCATCGGCTAGTTGCACATGCTTGGAGTTTCTGTCTGCCTCTGAGTAAATAGCTACCGTAGAAATACCCATCTTTTGACAGGTTTTTATCACTCGTACCGCAATTTCACCACGGTTTGCTATTAAGATTTTGTTCACGGCTTTTGGAGCATTGGTAGGTTCACGTACTTCGCCTCGTCAGGGCCTATCTTGGAGATGCCAAATAGGCCTCCATCTGCTCGGGCTACTACTTTTGCTAAACCAATCAAACTGTTGTACAACTGTGTGGCATAGGTAGGGTCTAGCTTGGCAAATATACCGTTTAGTTTGGCGATGTGTTCTTCCAAAAAAGCCAAACGCTCCTTACCGTCCGCAGATAGTGATTGCAGTGCAAAGTCTATCTCCTCATCTACATGTTGATTCAAATCTTTGTAAAGATTTCGAACGTCATTTTGCACTGTAAATGATTTGATATGTATGATTTCTTTTGCACGATTTATTTCTGCTTCCTCTATATCGTGGTCTGCACAAGCTATTAGCAGGGTGACCCAAATTGGAGAGCGCCTTACCAAGGTTTGCTCTTGTTCTGATAACTTTTGTAATTGGTATAACATTAAATGTACTTTTGCTGTCGCAAATTTATGCAAACCGTACTTATTAAGCAGATAAAACAACTTTTTCTGAAAGAGCTCGCTGTCGAGTTGAAAAATAAATACGCACTTTGGTCACTGGTATTGATGCTGGTAGTGTCTGTTTATATTGTGTATTCTATTCAAAAAGAAGCTAGCAATCAAGTATGGCACAGCTTATTTTATGTAGTCCTTATCTTTGGGGTGGTACAAAATATAGGGCGTAGTTTCTTGATGGAAAATAAAGGAAGTCTGCTGTATTACAAGTTTTTGGTAGACAGTAGGGCTATAATTGTATCCAAGATTGCGTATCAATTTTTGGTCAATGCCTTTTTTTTAGTTGTCTTAATAGTTTTAATGAATTTTTGGCTGCCCCAGCGCATTCCTCATTTTGGTGAGTATATTTTTACTGCGCTACTTTTCACATTGTGCAATTCTGCGGTATTTACCTTCAATTCAGCCTTGGCTTTGGGTGCCAAAAACAGTAGTCTAGTGGCTCTGATACTAAGTTTACCACTATTGATTCCTAGTCTGCTGGTTAGCTTAAAATCAGCAAGCAAAGCTATATCACCGTTAGATATACACGTGTATTACCAAGACTGGGCGGTACTTGTGTTATTGCTCTGCATGCAGATGGTGCTATCGGTTGTGTTGTTCAAGTACGTGTGGGAGGAGTGATAGTTCCCTTTCAGGCGCAGCCATTTTTGCCAGAATTTTATAAAAAATAAATAAAACTCCGCACCATAGTCTTGGCATGACCCACTTAAATAAGCTGACTCAACGCAGCGAGTAGTTCAATAGCTTTTATAGCTACAAAAAGATACTAAGCTACATCTCTTGGTAAAGTATTAGTAAGCTTTGGCAAACAAAACCCTTTCCTTACTCGGCTTCCCAGAAAAAACACAAATTCCCTCTTCTTGTGGGTTGTCAAAAGGGATACAACGTATGGTTGCCTTAGTCAGTTCTTTTATCGTATCTTCAGTTTCTGCCGTTCCGTCCCAGTGGGCAGAGATAAATCCGCCTTTGTTCTTTAGTACTTCTTGAAACTCTTCCCACGTATTAACTAAAGTGGTGTGGTTGTCCCTAAAATTGAGTGCTTTCATAAACATAGCATCTTGCATCACGCCGAGTAGATTTTCTATTTTATTTTCAATATCGGTAAGTGCATAGGTATGTTTTTCTTTGGTATCTCTACGCGCTACTTCTACAGTACCGTTTTCTAGGTCACGCTGGCCTATGGCTATGCGTATAGGCACTCCTTTGCGCTCCCACTCTGCAAATTTAAAACCAGGTTTGTGGGTATCTCTATCGTCAAACTTCACGCTAATACCTTTTTCTTTCAGATTATTTATAACAGGTTGTATATGTTCTGCTACTTTGTCCAGTTGTTCTAGTCCTTTGTAGATAGGCACTATTACCACTTGTATCGGTGCCAAGTTTGGCGGCAACACAAGTCCCTCATCGTCAGAGTGGCTCATCACTAAAGCGCCCATCAGACGAGTGCTTACTCCCCAGCTAGTAGCCCATACGTGTTCTAGTTTTCCTTCTTTGTTTGCAAATTTTACATCAAATGCTTTGGCAAAATTTTGGCCTAAAAAGTGAGAGGTTCCCATTTGCAGTGCTTTACCGTCCTGCATCAGACCTTCTATACACAACGTGTCATCTGCTCCTGCAAAGCGCTCACTTTCTGTTTTGTGACCCATAATGGTAGGAATAGCCAAAATAGTTCGAGCAAACTCTTCATATACACGCACCATTTGGTTTGTTTCTGCTATAGCTTCTGTTTTGGTGGCATGTGCAGTGTGCCCTTCTTGCCACAAAAATTCTGCAGTTCTTAGAAAAAGTCGAGTTCTCATTTCCCAGCGTACCACATTGGCCCACTGATTTACCAAAATGGGTAAGTCTCTGTAGCTTTGTATCCAACCTTTGTATGTGTTCCATATAATAGCCTCACTGGTAGGTCGCACTATAAGTTCTTCCTCTAGCTTGGCATTGGGATCTACACGCAATTTTCCAGGGTGGTCTGGGTCGCTTTCTAAACGGTAGTGTGTTACTACGGCACATTCTTTGGCAAAACCCTCTGCATTTTTTTCTTCTGCCTCAAAAAGACTTTTGGGAACAAAAAGTGGAAAGTAGGCATTTTCGTGTCCGGTTTCTTTGAAGCGTCGATCTAGCTCGGCTTGCATTTTTTCCCAAATTGCATATCCGTAAGGCTTGATAACCATGCAGCCTCGCACACTGCTGTGTTGAGCCAAATCTGCGTCCTCTACTAAATTATTGTACCACTTGCTGTAGTCTTGCTCACGTGTTACTTTTTCAAATGCCATTTTTTATTCTTACTTTTGGTATGCTTATTGAAATACTATAAGTGTCGGCAAATTTAAGCCGTTATGTTGAATTTAGATTTTAGAACCATGAAATTAACCACCTATCTCGCTCTCGCCACCTTATTCTTAGCAAGTTGCACATCTAGCAGGTTTACGACCAACTTTGCCGATGATGTATATTACACGCCGGCTGATGATATGGTAGTCGTACAAAAAATGCCCCAATCAACTCCTCAAAATTATACACCACAAACGCCTGTGCCTCGCGCACAACAGCAGGTAGCTCCTGTGTACAATGATGAAGCTATACCTACAGAAGATTATGCTCTGGGAGATGTGGACTACGAACGAAGAATACGCCGACTGCGTGGAGAAGAGTTTGAGTACAGCTACGAAAGAGGCTATGTAGAAGGCTTCCGCGATGCCAATAGAGACAATCGGCTTAATAGTTCGTGGAACAATGGATGGAATACTATGTGGTATGGCAATAGCTTTTGGGCTAGACCACGAGGTGGTTGGCACCTTGGCTACAATAATTGGAACGGATGGTACGGCGGAAATGCTTGGGGCAATCCAGGTTGGGGCGCTTGGGGAAATCCTTATGCACAAGGTTGGTACGGCAACTCCTGGGGGCGTGGGTTTAATAACGGGTGGAATAATTGCCCTACACCAAACTACTTCTATGGCGGATGGAATAACGGGTGGAATAACGGAAACCAATGGGGAAATGGATTCAACAATGGATGGTATGGAAACAGAACTTTTAGAACTGCCAATAATAGTGACGTTAACACTAGCAGCGGAGTACCCTCCCAAAGAAGTACACGCTATAACCGGGCAGCTAATAGCCCACGACAGGGTATAGGATCTAACTCAATAAATAATGATGGAGGAACTGTTAATACACGTCGCCCTTCTGGCCAACGAACTACCGCACCCACCATTAATAGAGGTGTAAATTCTAGCGAAGTTTATGGAGGAAATGCAGGAGATGATAGATTGGATAATTCTCAATCTAGAAGACCAGTTTTAGATACCAGGCCTACAGGAACGAGCACTCGAAATAGCGGCACGTTAAACGGAAATACAGTTACAGACGGGGTTCCGAATACTAATGAGGTAGGAAATTTACGACGCAGGACGCCTAGTTCTTCTTCACCAAGTAGAAGTGTGAGCCCGAGCCGAAGTACCACGCCTAGCAGAAGTTATACTCCTTCTCGTAGTAGTACACCAAGTAGAAGTGTGAGCCCGAGCCGAAGTACCACGCCTAGCAGAAGTTATACTCCTTCTCGTAGTAGTACACCAAGTAGAAGTGTGAGCCCGAGCCGAAGCACCACGCCTAGTAGAAGTTATACTCCATCTCGTAGTAGTACACCAAGTAGAAGTGCAAGCCCTTCTCGGAGCAACAGTCCTTCACGGTCCTCTGCGCCGAGCAGCAGCCCTCGCAGAAGGTAGGACAACGAAAAGTATCTAAGCTCTACTTGCCGAATAATAAAGTAGAACCAATAGGTAAAAAATGTATGAAAAAAACACTCTTTACTGCCCTACTAGGGTGGCTTATTTTTGAATCAGCAGCGCAAAGCGATATAGATGCTCTGCGGTACTCAAATACTCCAAACCTTGGAACTACCGCTAGGTCTATAGGTTTGGGCGGTGCTTCTGGCGCACTTGGTGCAGATGTATCTGCAGTAGTGGTAAATCCTGCTGGCTTGGCTCAGTTCAAAACTAGTCAGTTTAGTATGTCATTGGGCACATTAACCAACAAAAACGAAGCTAGCTACGGCACGTCTCCAAAAATAGTATCAAACCTCTTTAGAGGAGATATCCCAAATGTTAGCCTACTGTTTACAACCAGAAAAACACAGCGAGGAAATCCTATCAAAAGAGGATGGGTGAATAGCAATTTTATGCTTAGCTACAATCGTACAGCAAATTTTAACAGGTCGATATCTTACCAACAAAATAATCCAACCAACTCTTTGACCGACTATGTTGCTGAGCGGTCTAGAGGTCTAAATGCTTCTGAGTTAGATGCCAATGAAGAGCAGCTGCGAGAAGGTTTTTATTACTTTGAAAATATGTTTTGGTATACTTATCTCATAGATTCTATAGGCAATGACAACTATACTTCTGTATACGATAGAATCAACGGTATAGCATCGCAGAAAGGAAATGTTGCGACTAGAGGGGGCGGTAGCGAGTTTAATATAGCCTACGCTGCCAACTATGAACACAAAGTGTATTTTGGGGGGAGCTTGAATATACACACTATAAATTTCACTGAAACTAATCGATTTTCTGAAGTGAATGACGCAAGTATGTTTGGTGGCTGGGATCAATACAGTTTTACTCGCAATCTGGAAACTTCAGGATATGGCTTTAGCGGTAGACTCGGTGTTATAGTAAGGCCAAATGACAACGTGCGTGTAGGTGCTACTTTGCAAACTCCTACACGACTTATCCTCACAGATAACTACTTTGATGAGCTATTTGTGAACAGAAGTGATGGCACTACTGATGATTTGCGAACCATAGATAAAGAGTACAGCTACGATGTAGTGACACCTGCCAGATACAGTTTCCAAGGGGCATATATTTTCGGTAAAAAAGGTCTAGTGACCGCAGAGATAGAAAGAATAGACTTCAGTACTATGAATTTATCGACAGAAGACAATTATTTTGAAGAAATCAATTTTAGCATTGCAGACAAATATAAGCGATCCACTACGCTAAAATTGGGGGCAGAGTACGTGATGAATAGTTTTATATTTCGAGGTGGTTTTGCTTCTGTGGGAAATCCAATGGTAGAAAAAGGAAACCAGAGAAGGAGAATAGTTAGTGCAGGATTTGGAATACAAGAAAAAAAGTGGGCTTTTGACTTTGCCTTGGCTAGAGATGTGACCACAGACAAGTATGTACCTTACCAAATAGCAGGAGCTACTAGCGAAGCCGTAAATAGCAAGTTTAGAAATACTCGGTTGATGCTGACTTTAAGTAAGAAATTTTAAACCTGCTATCCGGATTAATATAGCTTTTTGTCAAACAAAAATGTCAATGTGTTTTATAAACTTTGCTGGCTAGTTGCGCTTACCCTGCTATCTAATGTATTTTTGCAAGGTGCAAGATAAAGACAGCATAAATCCTCAGATATTAAAAATGATGATGATGGGAGGTTTCTCTTCAGATTCCTCAGGATTTGTGTCACCCAAAGACAAGAAGACACCTCAAAAAGCCAAGAGAAAAGTAGAATTTGATTTGCATTTTGATCGTGTTTTTCCGCAAGGCGGAAGTACACCCCAAGTTCAGCGGCTGCCTATGCAGCTAGAAGTATTGCAGGAGTTTATAACAGACTGCAAAAAAAATGGTGTAACAAGTGCCTATGTCATAGTAGGAAAAGGAGAAGGAAAACTTAAAAAAATGGTAAGCCAAGAGCTGGAAAGGCAGCACATAAGGCACAATTTGGTTCTAGATCCGCCATATTTTAGCAATGCTTTTAAAGTTGTTTTCTGAGTTTATTTTTTGATAAAAAAGTAAAAACCAAACTCATCTGTTAAAAAACAAGGATGGAGTGAAAAAAAATACCTTTTTTTGGCAACACAATAAATAATGAAGCGTATTTCAATCTTTTTGCTGGTTTTTTTGATGGTACTATTCTCGGTAGCTCAATCTAAGGAATACCAAGGACTACTCTGGAAAATATCGGGTAATGGGCTACAAAAACCTAGTTTCTTGTATGGTACAATGCACGTGAGCAACAAAGTGGCTTTTCACCTCAGCGACTCGTTTTACAAAGCCATAGAAAGTGTAGATGTAGTGGCGTTAGAAATAAATCCAGAAAGGTGGATGGAAACCGTAGTATCTTCAGATTATGTAGCCGATAATATTGGTAACGCTTTCACTTCAAGAAGAACAAACAGCTACAATGGTTTTTATAAAGGAATGTTTGAACTCTCTGCACCAGAAAACAATGAAATAGGGAGCGCCATGAGCTCAGAATTAGGTATTCTAAACTCATTGCTTTATCGTACAAACAATTACTCGGCAGATTTTCAAGAGGACACCTACCTTGATTTGTTTATTTTTCAAGCAGGCAAAAAACAAGGTAAAACCATTACTGGACTCGAAAATTTGGAGATGAGTATGCGTTTAAATCTATTAGCAGATAAACCCGAAGAAGATAAAGCTATGCGCAAAAAGGACAGAGAAAATACAGCCAGAAAACGCTTTGAATTAGAAAAAATATTGGACGGGAAATTGTACGGCGAAGTGATGGAAAATGCCTATAGGCAAGGAGACCTTGATATGTTAGACTCTATGGGTAGGCTGAGTGGCAAGAATGGTAAACATCACAATTTAATTATTGTTTATCGTAACATAGGAATGGCCAATGCAATGGACTCGATCATGCAAAAAAATACACTTTTTGCTGGGGTAGGTGCAGCGCACCTGCCCAATAGCTATGGAGTCATAAACCTACTGCGCCAAAAAGGATATACAGTGACTGCCGTAAAGAATGATAAATCTGATTTTGGTAAACAGACCAAAGAACGACTTAATAATACTTTTGTAGCGCAAAAATTTGAGTCTCAAACCTCTTTTGATAAAAGTTTTGAAGTTTATATGCCGGGTTGTTTGTATGAATTTCCGGAGGCGGACAATATACTCACTGCGGCATACCCAGATATGGTAAATGGCGCTACCTATGTTATTACACGTATGCTCACATTTGCTCCACTGCATGGGGTATCTAAGCAGCAGTACCTCACTAAAATAGATAGCCTGTTTTTTGAGAACATTCCCGGTAAAATAGAGAAAAAAAAAGCTATAGAAATTGACGGAGTACAAGGCTTTGACATACTTAACAAAACAAAACGAGGTGACTACCAACGATACCGCGTTATGGTAAGACCTACAGAGATTCTTATTTTTAAGGCAACAGGTAAAGGAAACTTCGTAAAAAGAGAGGACGTCGGTATGTTTTTTGATAAAATACGGTTTTACGAAAAAGACGATTGGCATAGCTACTCACCTACCAATACAGCCTATCGCGTTTCGTTGCCGGGTACGGATGTATACGAGGCTGAAAACACGAGTTTTCTAAGGGGGTATTGGAAAAAGAATGTTCAAAGTTTTCACCCGAAACTAGGTTACTATGCTGTGCTAAGCAGAAGTCACTCCGATTTGGAATACATGGAAGAAGACTCTTTTGAGCTGCGCGCTTTTACCAATTTTTTTGTTAAGCAATTTGGCTACACTGCCCAAAATAGCACCCATACTACACAGCAAAACTATGCGGCATACACTGCCAAGTCTGTGCACAAGAGCAAACCAGATTTGTACACAAAAGCCATAGCAGTGGGGCAGCAGTATTATTTAATGGCGGCCCAAACCAATGATCCAGCAGCGGTAGATTCGTTTATGAAGAGTATTAGTTTTCAAGAATATTCGTTCAAAAGACCTGCTGTTTTGCGCCACGATACAGCGCGCATGTTTAGTGTAAAAACTAGCGTAGAAGTGCCAGCCGAGGAGCGTGATTATTATAATTACTATAGCAGTGACAATGATGAAGATAATAGCCACCAAGAAGAGTCAAAAACTGCAGTGTATTACAATAAAGAATCGGATGAAACTATCCGAGTACATATGCACAGATATCACAAATACTTTTATGAGGAAGAGGTAGACTCACTATGGGCTCGGTACACCAATAGAGCAAAACAAGGCACTTTTTTTGTGCGTTCAGAGAGAGCAGAACAACGAGACAATATTTACACACTTGAGCTTCAAATGGGAGACACCAACTCAAGCCGAAATATACTGGTAAAACATTTTTTGCGTGGTGGTATGCTTTATTCTCTATTTACTGAAATAGACTACCAATTGCCACGAAGTGCTTTTGTAGATACCTTTTTTACCACGTTTACCCCTTGGGATACAGCTATAGGAACACCCATATTACAAAACAAGGTAGCTATGTTTTTAGGAGATTTAGTGAGCCTAGATAGCACTACCCGGGATGCAGCCAATCGCTCATTTGACGATATGGTTTTTGAGTCTGATGATGCACCTCAAATAATAGCAGCATATTATGCTACTATGGGGATAAAAGATGGGTTAGAAATCAGACGAAAACTTGCTGATAAGATAGGCTACTATAAGCATGAAAGCATACAGCCGTGGGTAACCAAAGCACTGAAAGAAGTGGGAGATTCTGTGCAATTCCAAATTCCTTTGTTGGAAGCACTTGCAGCGCAACGCACTAAATCTTCGTCTCGATTATTTGCTAAAGTACTGGTGTATGATACTCCTCTTGGATTAAGTAGCCGCTCCTTGGACGTTATGTTTTACCCTTTTGAAGATTCGCTTAATCTATGTGAAGAAATCTTTCCTGATGTGTTATTGCTCACATCACTTAGGGAATATCGCGAAAAAATTTATAAAGTGCTTGCAATGGCGATAGATAGTGGAGCTGTGAAACCTAGAATATATAAAAAACATATCAAACAAATGGCTTGGGAGGCCAATAATGAAGTGAAAAGACAGCAGGCAAGCGAGGCTATTTTGGCTCCAGATTTTTACAAAACAGAGACTAGAAATACGTTGTATGAGTATGAAGATATCTTGCTGTACTATACAAAGCTACTCTTACCATATGCTAAAAATAGTAGGATCAAACGATTCTTGTTACGCGCGGAGCAATTAAAATCCCCCAGATTTAAAGTTGATTTTACCATAGCCAAAGTGCAAGCTGGAGTAAACCAGCCTAAGGCTATTTGGGAGCAACTTACCGAAAACAAGAATGATCGAATAGTAGTTTATCAACGACTAAAAGATATTCACCGACTAGATTTATTTCCAAAGAAATATAACCATGATTCCCTAGCTATAGCACTCTATGCACAAAAAGCAAGGGTAAATCAATACAGAGATAGTCTAGTATTGGTAGATAAACACTGGGTGAGCACCTTTAAAGACACAGGGTATTTATATTTTTTTAAAGTAAAATCTGAAGGCGATTGGAGCTATGGCTACTTAGGGCCTGTAGACACAACGATAGCGGAAGTAGAGCGCGACGCATACGATTTTGATGATGAAATGAGCTATAGCAAGTACGAAAATGAGGCACTTCAAATACGCAAGCAAGTACGCGAATTTGAAATGGCACACAGAATGCGCTACCGTGTAACAGACGAGACAGAGTTTGAAACCTTGAAATCCAACAGACGCCAGCACAGCAGTTATTGACTCAATAGTGAACTGATGCTAGAAGCTAGTAGGCAAGTTGTATTTGATATTGTAGTGTAACGGCTGCTATTTTTGGTTAAGATTACTCAAAAAAGAGGGATTACCATTCGTTTTGTATTTTGTCTCTAAGTCTATTGCTCAACATGGGTAGGTCTTTTTCTACCGTTTGATGTATGAAAAAGTTGATTTGGTCAATTCCTAGTGTTTTCCACTCAGTGAGTCTTTTGTACCAGGCATCTATTCGGTCGATATCTGTACTATGGTTGGCACCAGTGAAGCGAATAAAACAACTGGGTGTGGTAAGCCGCATGTGCACTAGGTCCCTTCTGCCGGCAGTATCGGTTATGGTAGCCCCTATATTGTTGGTTTCTAGCAAATCAAAGTATTGGTTCGCTACCACCTTGTCAGCAAACCAATCTTGGTGGCGTACCTCTACCGACAGAGGCACATCTACTGGCCAATCTTGTAAAAAATGAGCCAAATCATCAAAATGATTAGGGCCATAATTTTCGTTCATTTGCAAAAATACAGTCCCTAGTTTTTCTTTAAAATGGGAAATAGATAGAAGAAAATCATCGAGTTCATTTCGGCAATTTTTTAAGCGTCTGAATTGGCTGATGAGTTGAGGAACTTTCGGAAAAAACATAAAGTCTGGTGCAGATCGCTCGTACCACTTATCAACCACAGCTATGGGAAATATGCGGTAGTAATATGCGTTTAGTTCTATGGCATTATACTGGGTAGAATAATACGCAAGTTCATCTTTGGTTCCTTTTGGGTAAAAATTTTTGAGTTCAGCTTTTGCCCAACGCGGAAAACCGATGTATACCTTCGGAATGTCCTTATTTGTGCCTTTATCCTTGAGCACTCTTGCTGTATGTGCTGCGTCTTGAGGCAAACTTAAATCCAATTTTGTTGGGTCATCAATTTTACCGAATTTCATACATATTACTTTTTATTTAGGTGCAAAGTAGGCTTTTTGATAGTGAAGCCCCAAATAGTAAAAAAATGCTGTGGCTAATAGTTTATTTGAATTAGCGAAGAAAAGTAGTGAAATTTGGAATAAAACTTTTTAATATGTTTGGTGTTTTAAAAAGTTTAAATTACTATTGCCTAACGAACGTTAGTTTGTGACAATGACAGATAGAAAAAAACAAATACTTGCATCTAGTCAATGTGTATTCAAAGAGAAGGGATATGCTGCCACCTCTGTGCGCGATATAGCAAAGGCATTAAAAATGGAGCCGGCTAGTTTATATAGTCATTTTAGTAGCAAAGAAGATATTCTTAAAATTACATGTTTTGAGATGGCAGAAAAGTTTGAATTGGCTGTAAAAGAAGTAAATGATATTTACTTTAACGCAGAAGAAAAGCTTCGTATGGCCATTCAATTACACGTTGCTATACTCACAGAAAATTTAAATTCGGCAATTATTTTTATCAGAGATTGGCGAAACCTAACTGGACAGAGTTTGGATGAATTTATATCCAAAAGAAATGCGTATGAAATGGGAATAAGAGAAATAGTTCAAACGGGAATACGTGAAGGTGTATTTAACGAAACTGACAAAAAGTTTGCTTCCCTCACAATACTTTCAAGTGTAAATTGGATAGTAGAGTGGTACAAAGAGGATGGAAATCTAGATGCCCAAGAAATAGCTACTAAATTGAGTGACTTTATATTATCTGGCTTAAAAAAAGCCGCTTAGAAATTTAAAAAAAACAGTAAAAAATAAAACCTTAATACTTATGTACGGAAACGCTTATATAGACCCAAACGAAAAATTTGAGAATCAAGAAGAGACTCCAGAATTATTAGCAGCTTTTCAAGCGCGAATAGATAAAGGAGATAAGATAGAACCCCAAGATTGGATGCCAGCAATGTATCGCAAGCAGCTCATTAGAATGATAGAGCAGCATGCGCATTCCGAAATTATAGGATCATTACCGGAGGGTACTTGGATAACTCGGGCTCCCGGGTTTAGACGCAAGCTTGCATTAATGGCCAAGGTACAAGATGAGGTAGGACATGCTCAGTTGCTATATTCTGCGGCAGAAACATTGGGAAAACCCCGTGAAGAAATGATGAATGACCTCATTACTGGCAAATCCAAATACTCCAATATTTTCAATTATCCGGCACTTACATGGGCAGACAGTGCAGTAATAGCTTGGCTGGTTGATGCTGGTGCTATTGTAAATCAGTTGGCCAATAGTAAAGGTTCTTATGGTCCATATTGCCGAGCTCTTGAGCGTATCTGCTATGAAGAGTCTTTTCACCTGAAGTACGGTCACGATAATGTAGTACATCTTGCTACTGGCACAAAAAAACAACGTGAAATGGTGCAAGCGGCTATGACCAGATGGTGGCCTCCTTTGATGCATTTCTTTGGTCCAAGTGACAAAGCTTCTGTACACTCTGAAACACTGATGCGTTGGAAAGTGAAAATGGCAAGCAATGACTCTATGCGTCAGCAATTTATGGATATGTATGTGCCCAAAATTTGGGACCTTGGACTAACATTGCCAGATCCCTTGCTAAAAAAGAATGAAACTACAAAAATGTGGGAATATACTGAGCCAGATTGGGAAGAGTTTAAGCGAGTTATAAATGGTGACGGCCCTTGCAATGCAGAGCGACTTGCAGTACGCAGAATGGCAGAGGAAAATGGTAGATGGGTAGCTCGTGCTATTCGCAATGAAGATGCCGAGTATGTTCGTCCGTTTGCCTAAAAAATAATAGAATTAAGCTGCTAAAGTTATTCCGCTACTTGGCATTGGACAAACGGTAGCAGCTTTTACTCAAATATTTATCAATAATCTTGAGATATAGTCTAATACTCATATCATTCCTGATCGCCACTAGTGCAACTGGTCAAAACATCCCTAATGGAGATTTTGAGAGTTGGAAGATGCGTGATCACCATAAGCTGTCAGGCTGGTTTTCTCCTACTAGAAATGTAAGCAGAAGTACTGATGCTAAGTCAGGTGAATATGCTTTATTGCTGTCCAACACCTACATAGAAGGTACGAATGGTTATCGTGGATATGCACGCTCTATAGACTACAACAATCTAGATAAGATAAATGGGTTGGCCATAGAAGCTGATGCTTTGAGTATATCGTTTTGGTCTAAATACGACCTTGCCGATGGCGATACTGCCCGGTTTCAAGCCATTCTTAGAGAAAAAGGGACCTACAGAGGAAATATTGACTTTAGGTTTTCGGGATCGAGCAACGGTGAATACGTGAAATTTACTATACCTATATCTTGGAATACTAATGGTGCCCGGCAGATAGATAGTGTTTGGTTTTATGTATACTCTTATGTAAGTACAAAGGTTAATGGAGATGGTTTTGTACTGTTTGACGACATACAATTTGAAAATATAGGCAATCCAGTAGGTTCATTTTATAACCAAGGTTTTGAGGAGTGGTATAATACAGGTGTCGAGTATCCAGAGTTTTGGAGAAGCAGAGATTTACTTAATTATGATAGCTACGCCTACCTACTTCCAGATTCTGCTTCTCGCAAAGTAATCGATACAAACCCCAAAATAAATACTTCTCTACTTATCAAAAACTACAAAGAAGGCAATGCTATACGAAATGGCTATTGTTTTATTGGTACAGAAAATTTTCATAGCTATCGTAAGGCTTTTGCTGTTAAAGACTCTTTTCACTACTTACAGGGTTATTATAAGTTTTTGCCAGATGGACCAGATACTGCACGTTTTATGTACCGCACGTGGTCAGGCGCTCGTACATCCTCCTACGACGAACTTCTCATCTCTGAACCTGCCGAAGAATGGACCTTCTTTACTATTCCAGTAAATTATTATCGCGATGAAGTGCCAGATAGTGCTGCATTAGTCTTTTGGTCGCACAAGGCGAATAATGCTAACGGATTGAATACACGATTATATCTAGACAATCTTGAACTTGTAATGGAGCCGTCTTCCATAGGGTTGAGTACACAGCATGCTGCAAAGAGTAACTTGACCTATTTTCCAAATCCTACTACCGGATTAGTAGAAATAAGAACTAATGAAATTTACACAACGTGTATTGCATCCAATTCCATTGGCCAAATGCTAACCTTACCATTCCACAACGGAATTATAGATATGAGCAACCTTCCTACCGGTATATACAACGTGACTTTACTAAATAAAGACAAAAACACTACCATCATAAAAGTTCTCAAACAATAAATTACCATACAATCAATCATGTCCTTAGAAAATAATAAAGAAGTAATATCACTAGATCCGAGGATTACACGGGCTAATCTCATATCTGGGAACCACTCAGATGTAGAAGGTATTGTACATTTTCAGACCTATGAAGTTTTTCATCAAAATAAGCGTGGAGCTCAACATAAGCACGTAGGTATAGTTCATGCTCCCAATGCAGATATGGCATTACTTTATGCCAAGGAACAATATGCCCGAAGAGAAGTGACTGCTAATATCTGGGTGGTTCCTAGTAGTTGTGTGAGTGCTACAGAGTATGAGGATGACGACATATTCACCACTGCTCCAGAAAAGCTCTACCGAAATCCAGCGTCATACAAAGTAATGGACCGCATCCAAGCTTTCAAAGAAAGAGGAATGAAAGCAACAGATGAAGTTTAGCAAAGAGAGATATCATAGATTTCAAAGACGCTACAGAGACTGTAAAACCCCAAAAACCTACCGTACACAATAACTATACAAAATTAAATTTACATCATGAACAGCATAGAAGCATTGAAAGAGTTATTATATAAAATAGCTGATGACCAGTTAATTATAGGTCACAGAAACAGTGAATGGACTGGATTAGGCCCTTTGCTAGAAGAAGATATTGCATTCTCTAGTATGGCGCAAGATAAAATAGGCCAAAGTGAACATTTGTACAACTTACTTCACCAACTTGGAGAAGCAGATCCAGATACTGTTGCATTTACACGAAACGCACCTCAGTTTCACTGCTCGCAATTGGTAGAACTACCTATTGGTGGATACGATTTTAGCTTAATCCGTCATTTTCTATTTGATTTTGCAGAATACTCGAGATTCGAAGCTCTAAAAACATCAGCTTATCAGCCACTAGCTCAAGTATCCAAGAAATTTTTTGGTGAGATAAAATATCATACCATGCACGCTAATACTTGGGTGCATCAACTAGGAAAAGGAAATGAAGAAAGTAATGGTAAAATGCAAGAATCGCTGAATTATGCTTGGAACTATGCTTTGGGAATGTTTGAACCTGGACCAGCCGAAGAAGTCCTCATAAAAGAAAATATTTTTATAGGAGAAATAGCTTTGCAAGAAAAATGGTTTTCTATGATATCTCCTCTACTAGAAAACAGTGGACTAACTATACCATCACAAGCTGGATGGGCTCCTATATATGGTGGTAGAGTAGGTGAGCATACCGAACATCTGCAGCCGCTACTCACTGAAATGACAGAAGTATATACTATAGATCCGAGTGCAGAATGGTAGAACAAGCAATCACACCAGCGTACATTCGCGAGGAGCTAAAGCAGGTAAAAGATCCTGAGATCCCTACGATATCTATCGTAGACTTAGGAATAGTGACAGGCATAGATATAAAGGAAAACAATGATATACACGTTACCCTTACTCCTACATTTGCTGGTTGTCCTGCACTTAGAATGATGGAAGATATGGTAGTAGAGCACCTCAGTAGTTACGAGGCTCTAGGCAATATCACTGTAGAGACTAGTTTTGAAACCACTTGGACTACAGATCTTATTACTCCAGAAGGTCATGAAGCTATTAAAAAACACGGGCTTGCACCGCCAAAAAGAAACTGTGGCAGCCTTACAATGGAGTTGCTAGAAGATACGCATTGCCCATATTGCGATAGCCAAGATACCACTATGAAAAGCCCGTTTGGACCTACCTTGTGCCGCAGTTTGCACTATTGTAATTCGTGCAAACAAGCGTTTGAAGGATTTAAACCAATTTAATACGTTGCACGTATAGCGCACCAATACTAGATACCAAGGTGTCGCAAGCTTACGCTCACTCAAGTAGCTCAATGATGCAACGTGTGCGGTAAGCCAACCACTCATCGCCAAGACCTACGTTGTATACCTTCGTTTTGAAACTTTTGAATGGGCTTTCAAAGCTTATAGCCTCCAAAAGCTCACTTTGCTTTTCGAAATCGTCTACCGTCTGTATAAAGTTTTGCATAAATCTGAAAGTGAAAACAGCATCTAATGGTACATACTCTGCATAGGTATCACTTTTTTGGTCCTCCAGCGAAATGTCTTCTGCTGTGAAGACTTGAGCTGTGGTTTTGTGTACATAGCATTTGTATCCATTTCCTACTATTGTTGCTATTGCTTGTTGGGTTTCTTCTTTCACAAGTTATTCTTTTTAGGTACTATTATAGCGTTATTTAAGGCCACAAACTACGGGCTACTTCTGCTCTGAAGGGCCATGGAATCATAGCAACTATGAGTAGTATTCCGATGGTATAAAAAATCAATGCTGTTTTATGTTTTGCTGTGGTTTCTTTTGCTTTTTTACTTCTAGAACGGCCTATTTGAATAATTATAGCTGCCACAAGCATGCCTGTTAAATGCTCTACAGCCCAAAATCGAAGTGCAGGATTTCCCATGGTTTCTGCCATATTGCCAAAACTTTGGTGCCAATCGCGCGCAATGTATAGTAGCAGTCCTATGACTATTTGCAGGTGTACACTAGCTACTAGCAAGGTGCCAGCCATAGAGTGACTTGCAGTGAAAGATTGCTTCATGAAAACCCCTTGTGCGCTCTTTGTTATGGCATAAATGCCAAATAGTAAAACAGCCCATCTCAAGATGCTGTGTGCGTTTATTAGTATTGTGTTGTCCATGGTAGTGGTATTAGTATGGCTTCAAAGGTACTTTCTTTTTTAGTACTTAGTTTAGCTTTCTAGTTGCATTTGCAAGTTTATCCATCTAGAGTCATCTTCTGCTTTCATTTCTCAATTTTGCGGCTCATTATCTGGTCATTCACGTTGCTTGCAGGTAACGCTCACTCAGGCGCACACAGGTTATTATAAGGGCAATCATCATCCTCTGGCCTCAGAAATAGCCATAAACGCGACACTTTACAGCTCTCGTTATATATTTTTAAATTAAGTAAAACCAAAAAATGGTACGCTAATAAAACGCTTGTTTTTACAATGACTTTCACCATAATTTAATGATTTTATATAATATTCAGGCAAAAAACCGTTACTTCGTACCTATCATATGAGTAGAGACAGTATACACCAAAGAATAGATGACCTGCTTACACTTATTAGCAATCAAAACAGTCGCCTAAGCCTTCATACTCAAAAACTATCTCAGCTAGATATAGACGTGCTGCGCAAGCAGTGCATAGACTTGTACGATGAAGTAAACAAACTAGCACTGCAAGGCAAACGAGTAACCAATACCACTTCGCAGCAGGAAAAAGAACCTATTGCAAAAGTAGCCTCTACTCCCAAATCGGAGGAAAAAGCAGAAGTACCACCAACCTCTGCAGACACAATTCCTGAATCTGAAATAAAAATCTCTCACGCGGAAGTACCTGCTATTGAATCTAAAAATACGGCCACACAAAAACCGGAAGATTCCAAATCTATAGCATCAGAAAAGGCCAATAAATCTAAAACCACATCTACTAATCTAGCTACTGAAGAAATACTCTCGCTTTTTCAAAAATTTAGCAGCACCCCTATAGATAGTATTTCTAAAGGGATGTCTTTAGCTAAAAGATTTGAGTTCCAAAGTGCATTTTTTGACGGAGACCGCAGGGCATACAATGAGTTTATTGCAGCCTTAGAAAATGCTGAAAATAGAGAGGCGGCATTTGAAATATATCACGCACATAAAGATAAATATGAGTGGGAAAACGAAGAACTAAAGGACGAACTAAAAGCACTAATCTACCGCAAGCATACAGAATAGGCCAATGTATGTTTGGCGACAGATACCTCTGCTCAGACTACTTTTACCTTTTATTCTTGGCATAGTTTGCTATGTAGAGCTAGGGTGGAATGTGTTGCCTTTTATAACTTTCCTGTTTATTGGCTTCCCGGTTATCATTGCTTCTCACTTTTATTTCAAAGGGCACATCAATAGGCCTTGGCAACAGGCTGCTTCACTTCTTGTTTTACTTCATTTTTTTGCAACGGGTTTTGTACTCACTTGGGCACACGAGCAAATTCACTATCCCTCTCATTTTGATAATAGTGAGGGTGCTACTGAGCTACTAGTTCGTATCTCTAGCCATCCACAGCAGAAAACAAAGTCTATCAGTTGTACTGTAGAACTACACGGGGCATTAGACTCTGCTCACCATATGCCCGTGAGTGGCCAAGCACAATTCTACATACAGAATGACAAACAAAGTCAACTTTTGAAATATGGGGACTACTTGCTAGTAGCCAATGACATAAAAACTGTTTCGCCTCCGAGCAACCCGCATCAGTTCAATTTTAAAAAGTACTACGCACAACGAAACATTTATCACCAAGGATATATAAAAAGTGGCCATTGGCGTGTTACCGGGCAAAATAAGTCCAACTGGCTACTAGCATTATCGTACAACTGGCAAGACTATCTCAAACAGAAATTTGCACAATTTTTTGGCGATGAAGCAAGCCGAGGTGTGGCCCAAGCTATTGTATTTGGCTACAAAGATGATTTAGACGATGAATGGATGGATGCATTTTCTAAAACAGGCACCATCCATGTGCTGGCCGTATCTGGGCTACATGTAGGTATTATTTATGTGCTGCTTAGTAGCCTTCTCATGCTCAAAAGAAGTAAAGGTTATGTACTGAAACTAAAATCTATTGTGGTTTTGTTGTGCTTGTTTGCTTACTGTATGCTCACGGGTTTTGCACCATCAGTGAGTAGAGCCTCCATTATGTTCGGCGTGGTTGTAGTGGCCAAAGCTTTTCAGCGCCGGAGTAATATATACAACACCTTGAGTTTTGCTTGCTTTGTCTTATTGGTAGTGCAACCGGTAAATTTATACAACGTAGGATTTCAATTTTCATTTTTAGCCGTGTTAGGCATTGTCTATTATCAAAAATCCATACGCAAGCTGTTGCCAGCATCTTCTTATATTGGAGACAAAGTAGCTTCTCTACTTGCAGTTAGCATTGCAGCCCAACTAGCTACCTTTCCCTTGGGGTTGTATTATTTCCATCAATTTCCCAATTATTTTTTTATTTCCAACCTCGTGGTGATTCCCTTTATCACTATAATACTATACATAGGTATTGCTTTTGTGGTTTTTGTACCATTTAGCGATAGTGTAGCTCAGTGGTGTGCCCGCTTGACGAAGATGTATATTGATTTTATAGCTACTGTAGTACATTATGTACAAGAATTGCCCTACGCTTTTGTAGAGCATGTGCATCTTTCATTTTGGCAAATGCTTAGTATTTATGGATGTATAATACTCACTACTATAGCATGGAGCCAAAAAAGTAGAGTAGCTCTAGTACTGGCTGCAGCGTTTGTGATGCTTTTTGTTGTCGCAGATTTTCGGTACCAGAGTCAGCTACCCAAAGAAGAGGTAGTAGTCTTTGACGTAGGATCTGATTTTCTTGTGGGTTTTAGAGTTGGTCAAAATATTACGTTTGTGGCTTCGCAGGGAGTTTATCTAGACCCAAGGAAAATAGACTACGTGGTAAAACCTTATATGATATACGAGCGTTTAAATTTTGACTATGCTATGATACCAGATCTATTGCTAAATCAAGCAGCAGATTTCGGGCCATTAAAAACGATAGGAAATGGATTGATTTGGTTTCAAAATAAAAAATTACATTTTCTTGACTATACTTCACAATACATACACGCACCAATTCAAAGTGACATATTGGTTTGTGGCAGAAGAAAAAACAACAGCTATCTCACAAGCGTGTTGCCCCTCCTGAAACCGCATAAAATATACCTACATAAGTATCAAATAGATAAAAATATAGTGCGAAACATACATCCATCAACCCTAATGTACGAAAACAAAGGTTTTCTTGAACTTTAATTTAATATGTCATTTTTTTTAAGAAAAAAGTTGTTTTTTAAATTTTTAGTATATTTTTGATGTTCTCATTGAGGAGAATTAACAAATAAAATTATCAATCTTAAAGCGTATGAAAAAAAATTACACACGAAATTGGCTTTTCAAATTAAAATCATTAGCTGTCTTTGGTGCACTGCTCTTTGCAGGTACGGCGTCAGCACAACTTAGCGGCACGTATACCGTTAACTCGGCAGGTGGAGGAGACTTTACTTCACTAACGGCTGTAGTAGACACATTGAACTCTAAAGGAGTTTCTGGTCCTGTAACTATTAATGTGGCAGCATTATCCGGTCCTTACTCGGGGGGCTTAGAATTTGAGGACGTTATCGGTACTGCTACAAACACTATTGTGCTTAACGGTAATGGTGTTACAGTTACTCGAAATGGTTCTCGAACCATGCAATTTAGTGGGTGTGAGTACATGACAATTAACGATTTTGTTATTGAAAATACTGGTAGCACTAGTACTCAGACTAGATGTGTTCAAATTAGAGATGAGTCGGATCATGTTAATGTCACTAACTGTGAGCTTAATATGCCAAACATGACAAGTACTTCTAATAGTAACGCGTATTTATACATAGGTAATGGTACTACTTCTATCTTTACGTACTCATCTGCCGGGTCTAACTGTCTAATCCAGAACAACGTAACAAACGGACCAGTTAACAGCGGACCGTATTATGGTATGTGTTCTATGGACGTAAACAGCAATTCTGATGAAAATCCAAATAAATTTGATAACAACAATATCAAAAATTGGAGACACTATGGAGTATTTACTTACTATACCGACTTAGGATTTGAGTTTACCAATAATGATATTCACAACACAGGGAACACTTCTAATAATTTCATGTATGGTCTATATATGTACAATTATTTTGCTGGAGGAGAAATGAAAATCACGGGTAATAAAATATATAACTTAGACAACGGAGGTACTAACACTAAATATGGTATGTACATCTATGCTTACTATTCGGGAGGGGCTTCTAAATCAATTATCGCTAATAATATTATTGATTTAAATGGTGCAGGATTTACTTATGGTATGTATGTGTATGCTCCGTTTGCTACAGGTCATGATGTGATTAACAACACCGTTAATATCATTAAAAATCCTAATCAAAATAGTACAAGTACTATATATGCTATGTACACAGGCTATATAGAAGGGCTTGTCCAGAATAATGTCATCTACTCAAATGTAAATAAGACTGCGGGTACCTTTTATGGTATTTATGGCTTTGATGCTGCAGGTATTGGAGTAAATGATTGGGATAACAACAATATGTATTTAGATGACATTACTGGTTCTGGAATAGTTAATCACGCGTATCACAATGCTCTTTATGAGTCATTTGATGATATGTCTTCAGGCTTTGGTACTGACTGGTTAAATGAAAGTGTAGCGTATGTAGATAGATCAACTCAAGATTATAGAATGACTTCATTTGGTATTGGTAACTTAGCTAAACCATATGCTGGAGTTACTACAGATGTAAATGGAGTAACTAGAAGTACAACGACTCCAGACCTTGGAGCAACAGAGTATGATTTAGATTTCTCTGTAACTTCTATAGATATCACAACAAACGCTTCTGAGTGTGGTAATTTTTCTACTTCTGTAGGGATCACAGTAAAAAATGAAAGTGCTTTTGCTGTGTCAAATGTTCCTGTAGCTTATGATATCAATGGTTCTGGAAAGATAAGTGAAGTAATTACTGCAAGTGTTGCGGCAGGAGCTTCATCAAGTTATGTATTTGATGCGGAGCCAGTTTTCAATAAACCAGGAACAAACCTAGTAAAGGCATACTTAGATGGTAATGATGATATCTTAACTAACAATTCTGATGACTACAGCTTTGATATAGTTAAATCACCGACAGGAGGTTCATTATCTCAAGGAGCTCTTTTTGACGGATATTTTAATGCAGGAACCATGGGCGATCCAGATGCTACAGTAAATACTTACGTATCTGAGTATACCATAGCTGACCCAGCACTAGCTACAAACTACACTTACACGCTTACTGCTACAGACAACGATATGGTAGATGTAACTAGCAGCGGTTTTTCACTAACCAACGCTGATACTGTAGTTTCTATGGATCCTGCTGTATCTCTTGCAGGTAAAACCATCTTTGTAGAAATAGAAGTACTTGACAATACTACTGGTTGCGATACTGCATTTGGTAGATATGTATATGTACCACATACTCCTGTAGCATCTTTTGAAGCATCAGATATTTGCTTAGGCAACGTTGCTCAATTTAAAAACACATCTACATTGGGTGGCACTAGCTATATTGTAACTAAGTGGGAGTTTGCAGATCCAGATCCTTCAATTACCAATGATAACTCAGACATTAAAGATGGTTTCTGGGAATATTCTACCTACGGAAATAATGTAGCTGTAGAAATGACTGTTGCTAATGGCTTGTACCCTAAATTTGAGTACACAGCTACCAACACTATTAATGTAACACCAAAACCAGATATAGATTTTAAAGTTTTAAACGCTTGCGAAGGTGTTGCAATAACTATAGTAAACAACACTACGTTGCCTACTACAGATCCTATCACATATGCATGGGATTTTGGTGGCGAGTATAGTGCAACAGGTGCTACTCCATCGTATACATTTTCTACTCCAGGTCAGCGCCAAATATCTGTAACGGCTACTGCCAATGGATGTGATGCTTCTTTGACTAAAAATGCGTACCAATTTGAGAAACCAGTAGCTGATTTCTCAAGTGAAGGTGAGTGTAATTTTGTAGATGTAGTATTCAGGAATGAGTCTACTATTCCTAACGGAGCAGGTATGGGTTTTGCGTGGGACTTTAACGGAGAGGGAATCTCTAGAGCAGGTGCACCAAAATTTGCATTTGCAACAGCAGGTACTAAGTCTGTAACGTTAACAGCTACTTCTGAGTTTGGTTGTGCCGATGCCATATCAAAAAACATTACATTAAATCCTTCACCAGAAGCAGACTTTACATTTGATAGAGCGTGTAACTTAACACCTATACGATTCACAAGAACCGGTACTGCTAATGTGGCACAAAGTACTTGGGCATGGGATTTCAATGGTGAATCAGCGTCAGGACAAGAGAATCCTTCTTACCTATTTAGCCAAGTAGGAACTAAAGAGGTAACTCTTACTATAGCGGATTTAAATGGATGTACTAACTCGATAACTAAGGAGATAAGTGTGGTACTACAAGCTGTTGCAGATTTTGAAGCTGGCACAGTATGTGAAGGCAACGAAGCAGTATTTACTAATAAATCTACTGTAGCTGCTGGTAACCTATCATACAGCTGGTCATTTGGAGACGGACCTACAAGCGTAAGTGCAGATTTGAGCCCTACACACATGTACAGCGAGCCAAAGACATACAACGTAACTCTGGAGGCAATCGTAGATGGTGGCTGCAGTGATCAAATCACTAAGCCTGTAACGGTAAATCCAGCTCCAGTTGCTGCTTACACATTTGTTAAAAATGGTAGAGAAGTTGTCTTCACAGGACCTGCAGGAAACGATAAATACAGATGGACATTTGGCGATGGTGGTAAAGACCAAGCTGCTAATCCAACATACAACTACGTGAACGTGGATCAAGCAACTTTTGAAGCTTGTCTTGCTACACAAAAAGGAGAGTGCTGGAGTGAGTCTTGCGAAACAATTGCAATAGACCTATTGGGTGTAGACCAATTGACCAAAAACAACTCAATGATCAATGTATATCCTAACCCATCAAACGGACAATTCACAGTAAATGTAGAAAATGCAGGAGACGTGGTTGTAAAAGTAGGCGATATATTGGGTAACGTGATTTCTGCTAAAGTGGTAGATAACTTCAACGGAACTTACAGTGTAGATATGTCAGCAGTAGCTGAGGGTATTTACTTTGTACAAGTTAGAAATGGAGACTTCTACGCTACTAAGCGAATCACCGTTTCAAAATAATTAACCATACGTATTAAAATAGTAAAAATCCTGCTTCCTTTTATGAGGAAGCAGGATTTTTTTTGTAATGAATTATAGTACTGCATGACCTAATGTAACTCGTTTTTCTATTTTTCTGCATATTTTCTTAGAAGCTAGCGTCTGTATTGCAAATATTAGGCATATCGAAGTTTGACGCTGAACTATAAAATATCATCTTTGCGACTGCTAATGCCAATGTTGAGAACTGTTATGGATTGGTAAAACTGGGTTCATAGATAACTAGATGCAATAAGTTCGAACAAAAACATGATATGATAGATACACATGCACATTTGTATGCCAAGGAATTTGATGAGGATCGCGATGCTGTAATACAGCGTGCAATAGATGCTGGCATTACAAAAATACTTTTACCCAATATAGACGAATTTTCGTTTGATGCACTGAACAAATTGGCACAAGAATCAGAATTATGTAGGCCTATGATGGGTTTGCATCCGTGCTCAGTTACCGAGAACTATGTAGAGCAACTGAAAATTATACGACGACAACTAGACAATAACGCGTATATAGCTATTGGTGAAATCGGTATAGATCTGTACTGGGATAAGACTACTCAATCTTACCAGGAAAAGGCATTTATAGCGCAATGTAAGTGGGCGGAGGAATTGAAACTTCCCATTGCTATACACGCTAGAGATTCTACAGACATTCTTATCTCGTTATTAAATTCAAATACTTTCAAAGACTTGACAGGAGTATTTCATTGTTTTGGTGGTACTAGCGATCAGGCAAGGGAAATTATAGATATGGGTTTTTTGTTGGGCATAGGTGGAGTGCTTACTTTTAAAAATAGTGGATTAAAAGAGGCATTGAAACATATAGGCTTGAAACATTTGGTTTTAGAAACTGATGCTCCCTATTTGGCACCTGTACCATACAGAGGTAAACGAAACGAATCTAGTTATATGCTAGAGGTTGTACAGCACTTGAGCTACGTATTTGATGTGCCGCAGAGTGAGATAATTGAGGTAACTACACAGAATGCATTGAAATTGTTCAAATTATAATTTACTTTGCACCAAGTAGGAGAGGTGTCCGAGTGGCTTAAGGAGCACGCTTGGAAAGCGTGTGTACATCACAAGTGTACCGAGGGTTCGAATCCCTCTTTCTCCGCAAGTAGGACGTACCAAAATGTCCCAAAATGCTCAAAACCAACGTTTTGGGCATTTTTTTTGCCCTAAACGATGTCCCAAAATAACCCATTTTGCACCCACTTTGGGTTGCTTAGCGGGTTGCTTTTTTGGAAAGCCAAAAAAAGCAACCCAGCAATGGGACAAAATTGGACATAATGGTACTGATGTTCAGTGAGTTGCGAGTAGCATTTTTGGTCTAAGTTTACCACCTTTGTAATGGAAATGGAGGGCTTAATTAACATTAAGTCAGATTTCAACTTATCTTAAGCTGCTAAAGACTTAAAAGTAGCAAACCAACTTTTCTTTGAATTTGAAAGTTGGTCCTTTCTGATAATGTTTATGATTTCTATTCCTGCTAGTGTTCTCTGATCGGATTCAAATTCTTTGAATCCTGTTGTAATGGCTATTCGACGTTTGATCGTCCGATGATCTTGCTCCACTATGTTATTTAGATACTTGACTCTCCTGGTCTTTATCTTCTTGAAGGTTAAACTATGTCTATTGATAATACGGATGGCTTCAGTATTTGATCCACTTTTATCAATATTAATCAGTCTTGGTTTTCCATTGTTACCTATGGCTTTGTTTAGAAACTTCTGTGCTGATCCCTTCATTCTCCGTTTAGTTAGTAGGAAGTCTACAGTATTTCCTTGCTTGTCTACAGCTCGATATAAGTATCTGTCTTTACCTCCGACCTTGATGTAGGTTTCGTCCATTCGCCAACTATCACATATCTGTTTCTTCCTCTTGTGCATAGTAGCCTCAATCATTGGGCTGAACTTAAACACCCACCTTTGAATAGTGGAATGGTCTACTTTAACACCTCGAATTTTTAGTAATTCTTCAACATCTCGATAACTCAATGTGAATCTCAACTTGAAATAAACTGCTTGAAGAATGATTGCTCTTGGATATCTGTGACGTTTGAACATGAAGGTGATTTTTACATAGCAAACCTACATATGTATTATATTGCAATAGTTAATGCGACAGAACCCCCTCCCTTGTGCAAGATCAATTTGAGCCTAACGGTGAGAGGGCAAATTCAGCGTTTTTGCTTCTCATGATTGTTTTCATATCTGTTTTCGGATATTTTCGGATAAATACGGATATATTATGAGTTTGAACCATATCTATTTGCGTATATTTGCGTATATATACGGATATATTATGAGTATAAAAATACATACATTGAGGCTTGACTTGGGCATGAAACTCATGACTGAGCTTAGTAAAATAGATCGTTTTGATGCTTCATGGGCTTCCATAGAAAAGCGAGAAGGGGCATCGCTAAAGCAACTGAAATCGATTGCTACGGTAAGAAGTGTAGGAGCTTCAACCAGGATTGAAGGCTCTAAAATGACCGATGATGAAGTAGCGGTGTTGATTGAAAAATTGGCCATTTCAAAATTAGAAGAAAGGGATGAGCAAGAAGTGATTGGTTATTTCGAAGCATTGGATGCAATCACTGAAAACTATGAATCCATTGGTATTTCAGAAAGCCAAATTAAAAACCTGCATAAAATATTGATGCAACATGGAGAAAAGGATTCATGGCATAGAGGAGATTACAAGCAAGTTAGTAATGCTGTCGAGGCTAATTTGGTTGACGGAACTAAACAAATTGTATTTAGAACAACGGAGCCAGGATTGGCAACTCAAGATGCGATGATGATGTTGTTTGATTGGTACAATACCGACAAGGAAACAATTCCTTTTGTAAAGGCAGCTTTGTTTGTGTATGAGTTTTTAAGTATTCACCCTTTTCAGGATGGCAATGGAAGATTAAGTAGATTGCTTGGCAGTTTGTTGTTATTAAAAAATGGGTATTCTTGGATTCAATACGTCAGTTTTGAACATGAGATTGAAAGTAGGAAGTCAGAGTATTATAAGATTCTCATGCAAACACAGCGTCATAGACCAGGAGAAAACGTAACGGAGTGGCTGGCGTTTTTTAGCAGCTGTATGATAAACATTCAAGAGCAATTGATGAATAAATTGGAAGAAGGCAGAACAGTCAAGCCTATTTCACAACGTGATAAACGCATTTTGTTTTTTATTCAAAACCACGCGGGATGTAGCTCCAGTGAGATAGCAAAAAAACTTGATATGGCGTTGCCAACGGTTAAAAAGTCTTTGGGAGAATTGGTTTCAAAAGGAATTATCACCAAAGAGGGACAAGGTAAATCAACAGGATATTTTGTGGAATAATGGTATTTAATAGGTGCGAAAAAAACGGTTCATTTTGAATATCTCCGTTAAATTTTGCTAAGTTTGTTTATCACAGCGAAACGAGTTTAAGTCCCCATCTTTGCTCACTGGGTAGCTAACTGGTAACCCAATCTGCAAAACAAGTTTAAAACACTAGAAAAATATAAGTTTAGGAGTTGAGGTATATTTTCCTCTCTCTCCGCGTAAAAGGCTATGGCCTTTAATTAGAACCCTGAAAATCAGAGATTTTTCAGGGTTTTTTTGTCATACTATATTAATGATAGAAATGGCAAGTGCTATATAATTGATTCTTTTGGTAAAAGAATCAACTCTAACCCCTGCAGTACGCCTCACACGTTTAGGCACTCTTTTGCTACACATCTAATGCAAGTACGGGGAAACCTAAGGGAATATCCAAAATAGTGCACTCGGTCATGGTAGCAGTAAGACAACAGAGGTATATACCCACGTAATGAATATTTCTAACAAAACCATAAAAAGTCCTTTAGATTTATTGTAAGGTTTAGTTAATTTTGGAGGGTAATAGAAATGATACGTATAACCAGTTCACAATGTTTCATCGTACACCTTTTTTAATGAGACACGTTTTCTATAGTGTACATAGTGGAAATATGCACAATAGGGGGTATGTATTGGGCATATACTGATGTTAGCGCTCAGTGTAGAAAACCCAAACATCAAAATAACATTAGAGAAAAGAGTAAATTTGCAACTTATAAATTATCTGTAGTGGCATCAGAATCGCAAAATATTGAGTTTAAAGTAACTTGGAGAGACGAATACTTGAAATGGATTTGTGGTTTTGCAAATGCTTATGGTGGTACTATTTTTATCGGGAAAGACGACTCAGGAAATGTAGTTGACTTGAGGGATGCTAAAAAGCTTTTAGAAGAAATTCCTAACAAGGTCAGAGACATTTTAGGGATTTTAGTTGATGTTAATCTGCACCAAACCGACCAAGGGAAATTTATTGAAATTCTTGTTGAGCAATACCCTTATCCAGTCAATTACAAAGGGCAATATCATTACAGAAGCGGCAGCACCAAACAGGAATTAAAGGGGGCAGCACTTGACAAGTTTCTCCTTCAGAAAAAAGGGAAAAGATGGGATGGAGTCCCTGTTCCGAATGTTTCAATAAATGACTTTAAGCAAGAAACATTTGATTTTTTCCGCAAACGAGCTTTCAGAAGCCAAAGAATTGATGAAGGAAGTTTAACTGATAGTAATGAACACCTTATTGAAAACCTTCAACTCAAAGAAGGAAAATTTCTTAAGAGGGCATCTATTCTACTTTTTCACCCTAAACCAGAAAAGTATATAACAGGCACTTACATAAAAATAGGTTTTTTCGAAAGTGACAGTGACTTGAGATATCAAGACGAAATTCACGGAAATCTTTTTGAACAAATTGAGAAGACAACAGAATTACTTTTCACAAAATATATCAAAGGTTTGATAAGCTATGAAGGGTTGAATCGTGTGGAAACATACGAGTATCCAAAAGAAGCAATCAGGGAAGCATTACTAAATGCGGTTGCCCATAAAGACTATTCGGGCGGTGTTCCTATTCAAATCAGTGTTTACAAAGACAAGATAATGATTTGGAATGAAGGGCAACTTCCTGAAAACTGGACCATTGAAACGCTTTTAGACAAGCACTCCTCTAAGCCATTTAATCCAGACGTTGCAAATGCACTTTTTCGAAGCGGATATATTGAATCTTGGGGTCGTGGTATTTCAAAAATGACAGAGCAGTGCTTTAATTTTGGACTTCCTGCACCCATGTTCTTTTTTAAAAGTTCAGGTTTTTGGGTTGAGTTCAGAAAGGACATTTATAACCACAACCAACTTAAAGACCTTGGACTTAATGAACGTCAGATCAAGGCTGTGCTTTTCGTAAAAGAAAACGGAAAAATTAATAATAGTGATTATCAGACTTTAAATGATGTTTCAAAAGCAACTGCCACCAGAGATTTTACTGAACTTGTTGAGAAGTTCAAAGTATTTGACAGAAGTGGAGAAGTTGGGGCAGGTACAACTTATGTTTTGATTGGCTCATAATTGGCTCAATTGGCTCATAAGACAATACAAATAATGAAGAAAATCGACAGAGAAGAACACCGAAGCGATAACATCACCTATACGCAAGCAGGGGGTTCAGTGCTTCTATGAAAGTGAAGTGCTAAATCCAAGTTCAGTACTTTTAATGAAGTTCAGTGCTAAGAATCCCCACCTGCGTGTAGCTGCAAAACGTTATGGGGCATTTAAAAAAACCGACAGCAAAAAATAACATAAAAATAATTCACTAAGTGCAAAGTCCTAACAAATTCAAAATTAACTTCGCTTTAGATTTTATTAATAAAGACAAATGAGCAAACTGAAATATTTACTTTTACTAACTTTATCCATTATAACAGTTTTCACTAGCTGCGAAAAAGACGAAGAAAATGACAAAATTGATCCGTCCGACAGATTAGAACAACATGGTATTCTCGGGAAATGGAGGCTCCAAGGATTGACAATTGGCGGAATTACTGATATGTCAATTCATTTTGAAACCCTCGAATTAATAGGAGATAGTGAATTAGATGATTTAAAAGGAGAATTTACAAAAGCACAATACGGACCTGATATCAATGGCACATTTGAACTTGACACTGCAAATAGTATAATTCATTTTGATATTAATAATACTCAAAAGTCATTTGTAGGTGCTGTTTTAGATAACTGGTTGACCTTTACGTTTTATCAGGATAGTGTAAAAATTATTGAAGATTGGAAAAAAGAAGAATAAAAACGACCGTACAACAGCACCTATACGCAAGCAGGGTTTTTGTGCTTCGTAGGACAGCTAATTGCTAAATTTGAAGTTCAGTTCTTCGTAGTTAGTTCAGGGGTAAAAATCGCCACCTTCGCCAAGCCCGCCGCCGTAATATGCAAGTAAGAAAGAATAAATCTCCGCTTCTCTCACTTGCTTGGAGAGCTATCCACCTGGGTAGCTCTCAAAACTGGAATTAAGGAATCAACTTTTTGGCAAAACAATTATATTTGCAAACACTGAGACATACAATTGGGTGAAATGCCCTCCGCGGCCGATTGGGTTGTTTAGCGGGTTGACTTAGGCGAATTAATTGTTATAATTAACTGATAATAAGTATATAGGAGGCTGGGTCCTAATCCCTTTCTCCGCAACTAAAGTATAGTATGAGAGCAAAGGCTTTTCTAGTGTTTCTACTGTTCGTCATCTGGTCTGTAGCCTCTGGATGGTACTATGTGTGCACTATAAAGCAAAAGTGCCCCAGCAGTAAGCTAGTGGTGGAATCGCCCGCAATTAGTTTTAGTAAGGGGGTAGACACTCCATCATTAGGAAGTTTGTTTCCGGCATTGCAAGATAGGTTGGTGCGTCTACTAGTAGACTCTAATTTGTTACAGATAACGGGATTATATAGTTTGGAAGAGCCAAATGCCTATGATAATCTGGGTTTTGCCCGAGCGGTAGAGGTACAAAAAGTGCTAACCGCTATTAACCCAAATAGAATTGTACTTCGCTCTGAGGTGGCACAATTTGATACTGTAAAAATGGCTTTGGAAGCCGTAAAATTCAAAGTTATAACTCGAAATGAATGGATAACAGAGACAGACTTTGGAGCAATCATATATGTGGGTCTTCGCGATGTAACATCTCTATTAGAACCAAAAGTAGATGCCTATCTTACATTTTTAGCAAAGGAATATAATAAGACAAAACTTCATATAGTTGGTCACACTGATGCTACTGACGATGAGGAAAAAAGTTTTGAAAACGCACTTTTAAAGGCCAATACAGTGAGAGATTTGCTGATAGAACGTGGCGCAATAGATAGTATGGTCATAGTATCGAGCAAAGGGCTCACAGAACCTCTAGCAGATAATAGTACGGATAGTGGGCGTGTGATAAATAATAGAATAGAAATTTTGGTTAACTAAACAAACACGATAGCAATGAATACAGAAAAATTTTTTGAAGGCCCAGGAAATTCAGATATGCTGACTTACGTTTGGGAGTTAGCATTTATACTCTGTATAGCTTTTATATTGGGCTATTTGCTGCGTTTAGTGCTAAATGAAGGAGTAAAAAAACGAATCCTTACTTTAGAATCAGAAAATGCTAGGCTGTATACTGAGGCAAAGCAATACGAAACTGCTAGATCGGAGATTGAGAAAAATGAAATACAACTTGGGGCACAAAAGCGAGAAATAGACAAGCTAAATACACGACTTTCTGAGTGCTTTGCCTCACGCGTTAAGGCTGAAAATGCCTTGTCTTTGGCACAAAGTAAAGATGAGAAACCAACTAGTTCCAGTGAAATAAAGCCTGAGCAGCCTACTGACCACGCTGAAGGGGGAGTTATGCCGCTAACTTCTGACAGTGCAAATAAAATTGCTGACGATTTAAAAAAAATAGAGGGTATTGGCCCAAAGATAGAACAGCTATTAAATAACGATGGACTAATCAATTTTAAAGACATCACAGAGGCTAGCGTACAGCGTATAAAAGGGATTCTAATAGCTGCAGGACCTAACTATGCTGTCCATGATCCGTCTACTTGGGCTGAGCAAGCACAGCTTGCTCACCAAGGTAAATGGGATGAGCTTGCTCTTTTGCAAGAAGATTTAAAAGGCGGAAAAAGAAAGTAATTCAGTTATCTGATTGTATTTTTTGAATAATAGCAGTACTGCTATGCCCATCCAAAAATGGAATAACCTCAACTCGACCATTTCTGGCTAATACTTCACGTGCACCAACAATAGTCTCTGTGGTATAATCACCACCTTTAGCAAGTACGTGAGGTTTAAGTACAGATATCAGTTCCAAAGGTGTTTCCTCATCAAATAGGATAACCGCATCTACAAAAGCCAAAGCAGCCAACTTAATGAGTCGAGTATCTTGGTGAATAATTGGCCTTGAAGCTCCTTTTAATTTACGTACAGATGCGTCTGTATTTACTCCTATAACAAGTCTATCTCCCAAATCTGCGGACTTACATAAATAGTCTATGTGGCCCATGTGCAGTAAATCAAAGCATCCATTGGTAAATACTATTTTCTCATTGTACATAGCCCAAAGAGTTATTTGCTTGGCTAAGTCGTCAGCACGTTTATATATCTTGTCTTCAATCAGTTGATTCCACATTGTATTTTTTCAGTTGTTGGTTTTTTATAATAAAATAAATAATGGAGAAAGCTCCTACGCCTAGTATTACCAGAAATTGTATAGCGTGAGTGATAATAGCATAACTTTTTCCTATAAGGGGTGCTATCCCATATAAGGCCAAAGCAGCGGGCACCATAAATTCAAAAGTACCTACACCACCTGGTACGGGGACTATCATAGCCGCTGTGCCAAACAGCAATACCGTGAGCCCGGCAGATACTCCGAGATGGGCAGTGCCCTCTAGTGCGTAGAGCACAAAAAATGGCATAAAAAAATACATGACCCAAATAAATAAGCTGTAAAAAATAAAAAGTCCCTTTTGCTGAAGGCTAAATACGGTTTTCATACCGTCTAATAGGCCTTCTATGAAACTTTGAAACTTGCTAATAATAGGAAGTTGGTAAAACCAACGTCGTTTTTTGTAGAGGATAAATAATCCAATGAAAATTACTAAGACCAGAACTACGTATAAAGCTATGTTTTTAACGTTGATATAGGTAAAAATACCGCTAAAGAAATCGGAAATGATTTGAAATTGTATAAAGAAAATCGCAATAGCAATGAGCAGGGTGATGAGTAAATCCACTACGCGTTCTACCACTACAGTTCCTACCAACTTATTGAAAGGGATGTTTTCTACCTTGCTGAGCACAGCGGGCCGGGTTATTTCACCTACTCGGGGCAAAACCATATTGACCAGATACCCTAAGATAACAGCGTGGAAACTTGCCCAAAGACCAGCCTTATAGCCCATTGGCTCTAGTAGTAGGTTCCATCTTAGTGCACGCGCCAAATGACTTAATATCCCGCAAAACATTGACACACTAATCCAAAAAAGGTCAGCATTCTTTATTTTATCGCCAATAGGCTCTGAGCCTATTGCGTAGTAAAACAAGGAGATTCCTAGTAAGAGGAAAACTACTGTTTGAATGCCTGTTTTTGTATTTTTAGTCACAGATTATTTTGTTGTTCCTGTCTGGAAACACTAAAAAAGGAGTAAACTTTTTTGCTGCTTCAAACTCCATGGTGGCAAAAGATAATACAATGACAATATCACCTTTGGCTGCTTTGCGAGCTGCCGCGCCGTTAAGACAAACCATTCCGCTGCCTCTTTCGCCGGCTATTACATACGTTTCTAGTCTTTCGCCATTATTATTATTTACAATGAGCACCTTTTCACCTTCTATCATATTGGCAGCATCCATCAAATTCTCATCTATGGTTATACTCCCAACATAGTCTAACTCAGTTTGGGTAATTTTCGCTCGGTGTATTTTGGATTTTAAAACTTCTATCAGCATTATGCCTTATTTTTAATGTGCAAAGTTACATTTTATTTGAGTATTGGGTGCGAGTGAAGAGAGTATCAGAAATAGAGATATTAGACGGTATGCATTAGAATCAAAAAGTGGGAAGACAATGAAATAGTGCGTTTTGATGCGACCAATGTGACCGACGGTGTGTGCGCATTCCCTGCTAGCCAAAAAAAAGGCCCGAATGTTTGTTCGGGCCTTTTTTTAGTGAATTGAATCTATTGTTTTTTTGTGCCTGAGCAGCAGCTTTTTTTATCATCACATGCTTTCTTCACTTCCTTTGGTTGGCAGCACTTAGAGAGTTTGGCCTGGCTAGCTTTGTTGGCTTCTAGGCGGTCTGTGGCATAGCCCAAATTACTGATAGTGTTGTGTATGTCATCTTCTGTTATTTTTTTGTCGTTGAAACGTATAGTTAGCATTTTGGTCTCTTCGTTCCATTCTGCAAAACTTACTCCCGGCATGTCTAGAGCCGCTTCTATTTTCTCTTTACATTCACCACATTCGCCTTTTACTAAAATGGTTTTGGTGATGTTTTTTGCAGTCACACCTAGTGTGGCTATCATTAAAATGGCTAAAAAAATTTGTTTCATGTGTTGTTTTTTTAAAATGTTAAAATAATTTTTATTTGGTTAAAATGGATTTGAATAAGCTTCATTGGTTAAAAAATCGTCGTCAGTTAGGGTCTTCAAAAATGCTACCAAAGCGGCTTTATGTTCTTCGCTGAGGTATACAGAGTCCCGTAGTGCGTGCATGTTTGGTTCATCTCCCAAGTTTGCGGTTGCATTTGTCATATCGCTCAGGTAGTGCTGTACCACTTCCTCTAGGGTGTTAAACCTACCATCATGCATATAAGGGGCTGTCTTTTCAATGTTGCGCAGCGTAGGTGTTTTAAATTTGTAATTATCTCGTGGGTTTCCATTTGTAGCACCACGTCCTAAATCGGTTACATTTGGCAACCCATTACTCATATAATTGCGGCTCATAAAGAGACTATTACCGTGGCAATGAAAACAATCTCCGCCAAAATTTTTGGGATTTTTTGGGTCGAGCTCCTCATTTATTGGCGTAGCCTCTTGGTTAAAAATAGTTTGTCCTGTGCGCTCTTGCACTGTAAACTCCTCTGTTTTGAGCATTACTACGCGGTCAAATTTAGAATTGCCACTTACCATTGTTAGCATAAATTGCTCCAGCGCCTTGCCAATGATTTCGTCTCCTATGGCTCCTGTTCCGAAGGCTTTTTTAAATGCTTCTTGATACATAGGTGAGCGGTTGAGCTTTGCCACTACATTCCCTATTGTTTCATCCATTTCTGTAGGATCTTCTATGGGTATCAGTGCCAGGTGTTTTAATGCATCGGAGCGACCATCCCAGAAAAATCCATCCAAGTGCCACATCATATTTACAATAGACATTGCATTTCTGGTGCCTGTAATGCCTCGTATACCAGTGCTAAACTGGCGTCCATTGTCAGTGAAAGCATCTGTTTGATTGTGACATGATGCGCAACTTTGGGTGCTATCTGCACTTAGTATTGGGTCATAAAACAGCATGCGGCCAAGTTGTACCCCTTCTTGTGTTAGTGGATTATCTTTTGGTATACGCACCGGAGGTAGCACTGTTTTATTGAAGCTAAACGTATAAGGCGTTGTGCTAAAAGGGGTATCTGGCACTTCATTTACAACATCTTTGCAAGCGATGACGCTGCTGGCTAAGAGTAGATATACGATTAGTTTTTTCATTCTATTTCTTTACAGTAATTCCTGTCATTATGTTGCCCATGTTATTTATCAATTTTATGACAACAGGACTTGTTGTGCTATGCGAGCTAGTTCCATCTTCTGCTATGGTGTATATTTCAGGATTTTGAAACACTTCTTTTACATCATAGGTTATGGTGGCGTACTGTGGTGTAGTAGAACAAGTAAGTTGTACTTTCAGTTCATAATCTAGTTTATGTTGCACGCCTGCCAGATGAAAAACAAAGGTTTCATTGCTAGGTATTACCTTACCTTCTATTGCTGTAAAGATGTAGCCACCTTCCCAATTCCAATGCAGCGAATTATTGATAGGTGATAGTGGGTGGGAAGTCTCATACTGATTGGGATTGCCGTGGTTTGTCACAGAATCTAATCCTATAGAAAATCCGATGGCGCTATATGTACCAAAGGGGATATCCGTAAGTGTAAATGAAACTTTATCATTATGATCTTCTATTAGGGCGTATTGTTTGGGCAGTACTACTTTAGTACCAGCCTCATTTCGCAGATAAAAATCGCTAAGTAAATAGTAGAGCCTTTTAAATTCCACTTGCTCGGTGCTTGGTAAATTTACGGTTTGGTTGTAGTGCATATCGGAGCTACCATATACATGATTCATAGTGATTGTGAGGTTTCCAGTAGTTTGTTCTGTTGGGTCAGGTATTACTGGAATATCATCGTCATCACAAGACGAAACGGCGATGAGGAGTAAGCCTAAGAGTAGATATAGTAAGTTTTTCATTTTTATATTAATTTAAGTACATTATGAGTGCCATTATCAGCATTATACCGTCTTCTATAATGGTAACATAGCTCATGGGCAGGTTAAAAACAGTTCCAAGACAGGCACATTGTATCTCAGATTTTCGCACCACTGAGCGCACTACTCCTAAAAGACTCACAAACATAACGATAGCAGTTACTAAATGTGTAACGCTATGGTCAGAATAGAGTAAATATGCTACACCTAGTCCCATTTCTATAAATGGAAATACGTAGCCATACCAAGGAGCTTTGGCTGCCAAAAGGTCATACGATTGGTATGCTTTGGCAAAAGCTGGAATGTCTAGGATTTTAAAGAACGAAAATACGAGAAAAAATCCCGCCATAAAGTTGGACATCCACCTATGCCACAAAAACCCGACTGAGCTTACCTCTATAAGAAGCGTTGTGCCTAACAAATATAAGGCAATAATGACCAATGGTTTGTAACTACGGTCACTTTTGGTAGACGCTTCTGGTGTTTTTGATGTTGCACCTACTGTATAGTTTCCTGCACTTTCTATAAGGTCTGTTATAATATCAAGGTGCGGCAGGCTATTGCCTTTTAGTATAGCTGCTCCATTTTCTTTATTTATGGTTACTTGTTTTATAGCGGTGTTGCTATATAAAGCTTTTTCTATTTTGCTTACACAGCTCATACAGCTTATACCTGCTATAGATAGGTGTGTTTCGTTCATATTGTGTGTTTCTTTCATATTTATTAAATTCTAAATCTAAATCCTCCGTATATCATTCTGCCAAAGATAGGTCCCCAAACCAGTCCAGCATCAAAATCTTTGTCAAACGGATTGGCAGCCTCTTGGATAGGGTTTTCTTGTTTGAAATTTAATAAGTTTTCTCCTCCTACATATACTTCAAATTTTTTCTTAAATGTTTTGCTTACTTGCATATTCCAGTTGTAAAAACTTGGTGAGTAAACAGCTACATCTTGACCAATATTTTGCTCAAATTTACCTGCTATTCGTTGTGGTCCGTACCATGTAGCAGTGGTGCTAAACTGCCAATCGTTTCTTGTATTTTGTGTGGCACTAATGAAAGCCCTGTTTCTAGAAATGAATGGTTTGGCCAATGTGCGAGTAAGGGAAGCGGCATTTTCAGAGTTTTTGTAGATAGTTTCCACATCAAACATTCTGTAGGCTATTCGTACTTCTGTTCTTCGTGCCGGTTGTAGGTCTAGTTGCATTTGTAGGCTATTGGCTCGTGTGCCATTTTCCATATTATAAAATCGCACTTCTTGGTCAATCTCTCGGTCTACCACTACCTCTTGCAAAAAAGTAGTGTTAAAATAGTCTATGCCAAAGGTAGCTGGCATATAGGTGAGTCTAAACTCATGCTCAAAGCTCAGACCAGAGTTAATGGCTACTTCTTGCTCTAGTCCATAGGCTAAGCTAGGGTCTGTCATATCAAAGTGTAAGCTCCTGCCGCTGGCAAAAATGAACTGGTTTTGTGCCAATGGATTACTGGTTCTACGTCCCATCCCGGCAGACATTCGAAGTGCTGTTTTGTCTTTATTGAATCGGTATTTTCCATGAAATCTGGGGGTTATAGATAGGCCGTATATGGAGTTATAGTCTGCACGTATACCACCTACCAAGCTAAAGGTTTCTTTGGGCTTATATGTGTATTCAAAAAATGCGCCTGGCACAGCCTCCTCTCGTTCAAACCGGAAGGGTTCCGTGAGTCCAGAGCCGGTATAGGTCTCGTGCATTTTATCGTACAAAAAGGATACTCCTGTTTGGTATTGGTGAAAGGAGTTGCCTATATAGCTTTCGTAAAGTAGGTTTACATATGCTTGGTTGGTTTGTGCATCGTACACATTTTGATTGGTATTAGAACCGTATATACTAGTCATTTTTGTGTTGTTAAAGTTGTATTGCGAGCCAAAACTGCTAAGTGCACGATTTTTTCTTGCGTAGCCTAGTTTTGCAAATGCATCCATTACTTGTGAGTTTATACCTATTCCGTAGGCGCTATTATCGCCATTATAGAAGGCCGTTTGACCAGCGTTTTGCTCGTTGTTATGAAAACTAATATTGGCTGTTCCTTCTAAGCCTTTTTCGGTATAAAACTGCCAGCGATTCATTATTTTGAAATCTTGGCCTTTGGGCATATCCAAAAATCCGTCACCATTTCTGTCATTTTCTAAGCCGCGTACCCCATAGCGAGCGAGCAGCGAGGTAGCTACGTATTTGTTGATGTCTTTTACATACATCAAATCTGTTTCTGCTCTGCCACCTTCAGATACAAATTGGTCAAGCAAAAATTTCTCTTTGCCAAAAGGTTTTTTGAGCTCTATATTTATTTGGCCTGCTATACTTTCATATCCATTTACCACGCTGCCAGCTCCTTTGGTTATCTGTATGCCATCTACCCACGCTGCAGGTATGTGACTTAGTCCATAGTAAGAGTTTAGTGTTCGCACACTGGGCATGTACTCGCGTCCTATAAGAGTGTAAAACCCATCAAGACCTAGCATCTTTATTTGTTTGGTACCCGTTACTGCGTCGCTGAAACTTACATCTATTGCAGGAGCATTTTCAAAACTTTCGGAAAGATTACAACATGCTGCTTTTTGAAATTCTCGTTCGCCAAGTAGTACTGTTGTTCTAGGGTCTAGTTTGCTCAGACCATAATTTATGCGCTTTGCCAGTATCGTAGCTCCGGCCAGTTCATTGTCTGATTTTAGCACAAATTGAATGGGAGTTATCATGTCTTTCAGCTCAATGGTATCATTGGTGTGTGAGGCAAATGAAGCAATTAGAATGACGGGGCCGTGGTGGTGTTCTATGACAAACTCTCCTTCGGCATTGGTAAATACTCCGCCAGGAGTTTCTGTCCAGTGTACAAATGCCCCAGGTAGTGGCTTCAAATTCTCGCCGTCTTGTAAGGAAACGGTTCCTTTTATTATATGTTGTTCATGCTGTGCGTGGCTTTGCGTGGCAAGCAGCATCAGAATGACTGTTAGTATATTTTTCATTTTTATGTTTATTGTTTGATTTTAAAATTAAAATTTTGCTTTTCAGAGCTATTATATCCGAAAGAGTTAAAAAATTTTGCTGTATACAGTCTAGTACTCAATTGCTTTTTAGTCCAGGCTAATACTGTGGTCTGTCCATTTATAATGTGTATTCCAAAGAAGTAGAGGCATAGCCTAGCTACAAATAGCTCAGATTGTATTACGTAATTTTTTTAAAGAAATGTATCGGGTGAAAATCCTAACACAAAAATACTTGTAACTGAGCCTGGGTAGGCGGTTTTGTGAGATATGTGTGGAGGTGAAACGAGTGAATTTTAGAGTGCAGTTGTAATTGATTTTTGATTCCAAAACGAGGTGCTAAGACATTGCATGGTTGATCTATTTCTGAGGTTTCAGTGGCTAAAGCTTCCAGTAATTCTTGGGGTACAATAAGTTCTATTTGAGTATCACATGTTTCTTGGATATTACTCATAGTGCAGCAGTTGGGCGAAGGAGTTTTTGCTTCATGGGTTATACCTATTGTTTCAAGTTGACCACAGCAATAGGTCAAATCCACTTGTAAGCCTACACTAGGAAGTAAATACAAAAGGATAAATAGATATGAGCTTAGTTTTTTCACGTGTTTCATATATTACAGCGTTGTTGGGGGTAGATTATTACTAAAAATAAGTTTGATATAATTCATCGGTCAAAATGGGTCGGAATAATTTGGGTTAGTTATTAAGTCTTTGTCTGTAAGTGTTTTAAGAAACGCTACAAGGTCTTTCTTATCTTGGGTTGTTAGCATTAGTCCAGTAGCTCTCGTTTGGTTTAGTGCAGGGTCTAGCGTAGCTGAAGCTTTTAAGCCAGAGTTGTAGTGCTCCACCACTTCTTCTAGTGTGCTAAATCTACCATCATGCATATAGGGTGCAGTTAGGGCGATGTTTCTCAAACTGGTTACTTTAAATTTTCCATTGTCTGCTGTTTTGCCGGTTACAGCGCCTCTACCAAAGTCATCAAAAGCTTCGTCCAAACCATTGTTCATATACCTGTCATTTTCAAAATTGAATCCACTATGGCAGTGTTGGCAGTCTGCACCGCTCAACTCTGGAAAAAACGGGTTGTACTCTGTATTAAAGAGTTTTAATCCGCGTTTTTCACTGGCAGTAAATACAGTTGAATCTTGCAGAAAGTCATCGTATCGTGCGTTTGTAGAGGTAATGGAATTCATAAATTGTTCCAAGGCTAATCCCATTTTTTCTGGTGTGATATCCTCAGAACCAAAAGCTCGAATAAACTGATTTTTATAAGACTCGTGCTCAGAGAGTTTGGCTACTACGTTTTCGAGGGTTTCGTCCATTTCTAGCTCGTCTAGTATAGGCAGCAGAGATTGGTGTCTTAATAGCGTTGATTGACCATCCCAAAAAAATCCATTGTTATTCCAAGCCATATTGAAAATACTCATAGCATTTCTTTTTCCTTTAACCCCACGTATACCAGTAGAAAACTGTGCAGGATCTGTAAAAGCATACGCTTGTAGGTGGCAGCTTGCACACGCCTGCGTTCCATCTCCCGATAGTTTTTTATCATAAAATAGCATCCTACCTAGTTTTACTCCCTCTATGGTCAGTGGGTTGTCTGCTGCTATACTAGGTGTAGGAAATTGTCCATATTGTATATTATAAGGGGTCTCATCTTGCACTATTCCTTGGGGTAGCTCATCAACGTTGTCCATGCATCCTGTTACCAAGGTAATGGCGCCTACAAAATATACTATTAGTACTTTATAATTCATTTTTCTTCTTTATGTTCTTTATTTGTTAAAAATTCCTCATCCGTCAAGGTATTCAAAAAAGCAATTAATTGTACTTGCTGTTCTGGTGTGAGGTGAAGTGGCTGTATCAGAGGACTTTGATTTTTGTGCATTTTCCCGCCCGAATTGTAGTGATCAACTACCTCTGCTAGGTTTGAAATAGATCCGTCGTGCATATATGGCTGACTTTCAGCTATGTTTCTTAGTGTTGGCACTTTAAATAGTGCATCGTCATCATCTTTTCCCGTTAGTCGTTTTCTTCCTTTGTCTTTGTAAAGTAGATACAAACCATTATTTTCAAATGAGTAATTAGTAAAATCTGGGCCACCATGACACTGGAAACAGTTGGTTTTTTCACTGTAGAAAAGTTCCATTCCGGCATGTTCTTCGGCAGATAACTTGGCTATTTTTTTAAAATAATATTGATCAAAAAAACTATTTTTACTGATGAGTTCTCGTTCAAAATTTGCGATGGCTCGGGTTATTACAAAAGCATCTGGCGCTCGGTTGTATGCCCTCCAGCTCATGGCTACATACGTACTATCTTGTGTTAAACGCTCAGCGGCTAGTACCATATTAAAATTAAACTCATTGTGCTCTTGTATAGGGACCAGTATCTGCATTTCTAAAGTGGGTACACCGCCAGCACGGGTAAAGTAGGGGTGGTAGGCTACATTGGCTAATGAAGGAGAGTTTTGCTCGCTAAGCCGGTTTTGTATACCGCTACTCAGCGCCACATTATCCCCAAAAGCAAAATCTGGTTTGTGACACGATGCACAGCTCACAGTACTGTCTAGCGATAGTACTGTGTCGTAAAACAATTTTTTCCCCAATGCCCACCTTTCTGGAGTGTATTCATTGTCTTTGGGATAGGCTATTTGCTCAAAATCACTCGGCATATTCTGGGAGTAGTGTTCTACAGGCTGCAGCGCATGGTCTGCTGTACAACCGGTGCACCAGAGGCAAAGTAAACAGAAATATGAAATTTGCCGACTGAGCATTTTTTAGTTAATGATGATTTTTTTGGTAGATGTCATACCATTTTGCGTTAAGGTTACAAAGTAAATGCCTTTGGTGGTTATAGTAAGGGATGTATCTGTGTTCACTTGGCCAGTTGCCATTTCTGTACCTAGTAAGTTGGTGACGCGGAAGGTAGCATTGGCAAATTCGGTATTTCTTACCTTCAAGGTAATTTGTCCAATGCTTGGCACAGGAAGTACACTAAAAGCGTTGGGTATATTCAACTCCCTTTTGCTGGCAACACTAGATTCTCCTAAGTTATTTGTAAATACATGTAGCTGGTAGTTTCTGAGGCATTCTGCAGCTTCATTAGTTTCTCCATGCTCTATGAGTCCACCAGCCATAGAAATACCGGAAACGGCTTTGGTATAGTCCGCATTGATTGCTATTACCAAACTATTGTTTACTTCTACGGCTTCAGTGTTTATGCTTTGTTTGAAGTAATTTTTATTTCCCAAGGCATGTATCTGAAAGTCTTGATTGAAAGTAGTGCCAGATTTTCCTTCTATAGCCACAAAGCGATAGCCGGATGCCCAACCCCAATGCATAGACGGATTTTTGGGTGCAAGAGGATGAACAGAAGCCCAAGCACTTGGGTCTCCATTGTTCACACCAGGGTCTACGCCCACAGCAAATTGAATCGCTTCTATTATTGTTACATCAAAATTTCCTAAGCTTATGGTGTCTTTCTTGTCTCCTTTGGCTAATATATACACATCACTTGCAGGAGTTATTTGTCCTCCGTCGTGCACTATTTTTATGTCAGATATGTAGTATTCTAATCGTGCTATTTTGAGCTCATCGCCAATATCATTGGTTATGGCCGTGTTAAAAGCAAATGGCTTGTCCCCCAATAGATGGTTAATGGTAAATCTGACGTCTTTTTGTGCATTGGCGGCAAGTGCTAGTAAGACTACCACAGTAAGTGTTGCTATTTTTTTCATGATTATTCTAATTATACTGTCTTTTTACTCTGTTATTTTTCTTTTTGATTATTTTTTACGTAGTCCATTTCACAGGTAGGGCATATGCCTGCTGAATTGCTGCCGCTACCTTCGCAGTGCATAGGGCATACGTAGGCTGATGTATAGGCGGCTCCGGTTTGGTCTATTGTTGAATTGGTGCTGTTATTGCACGCTGACATAGTACATACAATTGTTAGTAATAAGGTTGTTTTTATAGATATTAGTTTCATGCTGTGTTTATAAATATTTTTTCTGTGTAGTGCCAAAGTTTGGCAACTTTTGTGATGATTTACTACTAAGCATGATAGAATAATGCCCAGTGTTGTACCGCTGCAAAAAAAACAGCAAAGTATAGGAGAAGAAGAGGGAAGGCTAAATTAAATATTGCTGAAAAGCAATAATCAATGATTTTTGCTGACCAATGAGGGGTGGTGGCGGTAATGTCCACGTTGCTACGGTAGGGGCTATTTTCAGTACATGGTTTGAAACATAGGCATTTAGCGCTACTTCAAAACTTTTGTTGACTGAACCGCGTGCTGAAAATTCTGTCTGAAATGAAGTGCTGTTAAACATTTCTTCGTCATTGCAGCATTTTTTCTTAGTTATGGTGTGGTCAAAGTTGTGCTCGCAGGCCGTTTTAAGCTCCATAGGCGAACATTTTTGTGCATTTCCCCAAAAACTAAAAGTTTTGATATTTCCTTGGCAAATGTGAAAATCAGCTTGAATACCAATCGTACCTATAAGCACAAGTAGGCTCATGAAGGTGGCGAATAGTTTCAAAAACAGTGATTTCCTAAACATTATCACAAATATATAGTTTAATTGGTTGAATAAACCAACGGAAACTATGAAAAATAAGATTGATGTTATCCGTTATTTTTAAAAGCTACTTTGGATCTATACGCATTACTGTATTAGCGTCTGCATCTACATACCACAAAAAACCATTTTTATCGGTTTTTATACCCATTATAGATTCTGCCCCGGTGTTTATTCGAGCAAGTTCTTCTTTCGTTTCTTTGTGGTAGGCTATTATTTCTCCGGTTGCATTATCAGAGGCATAGAGGATATTGCCGTGCACCTCTATTCCGCAAGGTTTTTGAATATTTTCTGCGGCGAAAACTCCCCATTCTACATTTTTCATCAGCTGATGGCTTGCTAGAAGCTCATTTATGAGTGGCGCAGATTCTCTTATACTGCCAGACAACGTGTTCATCCATAGAATTCTCTTATTGGCAGGATCGCAAATGTAGAGTATACCAGAGGCATCGTCTTCTACGATATGAGATGGTATCCCAGAAGCGTCTCTTCCTAAGTCCATTTCGTCATATCGATGAATAATACCATCGGAGTGGTCGTGGTAGCCGGGGCCGTGGTCTTCGGCAAAATCATACCAAGCGATGTGTCCGTTGTAGGCATCGTAAACCCAAAAAGCATTGTCTCCGTCAGATTCTATACCTAGTGAATATGGGCTGCCGTGTAGCATATCAAGGTGGCTTCCATTTAGTCTATCTCCATTGGCATCTGTCCCGGGATCTTTTGCGTATACATTCATATCGCTGCTCCATAGGGACGGTCCAGAAAAGGTGCCTCCTTGTCTATTGGCGTCTTGTATATTGGCAGCAGTGCCAAAGTTTTCATTGGTTTTGCTAAAAGATATAGCAGAAACTAACGCCATAAAGTGCCAAGCGTTTCCATCTCTTCTCCATTCTGTAGATTGCTGCGCTTTGCCAGCATTACTAATAGTTACGGTGCTGCCTCCACTGTTATCGGTACCTTTGAGTACTACCCATAGTTCGTTTTCACGAGTGGGATGAAAGTCTAAGTCTTGAGGACTGTCCACTCTATCTGTGGAACCTGCTATTTTTGTAAAATTCGGAACTTCTCTATTTGCTCCAGTATAAAATGCCGGAATTTCAACGTATTCTTGGATTGGTGCTACTGTTTCTTGTTCGTCATCTTTACAAGCGCCAAAAAGAAGTAGTAGAATTAAGAAGTATATCGATTTTTTCATGGTGTCAAAACTAATTAAACCTTTGCGATAACATAATTAAAGAAATGCTATGCGATACGATATGTGAATGATATGACGTATAAAATTAATTTTAGGCCCCATCACTGTTGTGGTTACTAAACTTCCAGTCATAACACAAAAAGCTATTCCAAAAAGCTATTCATTAAATATTTTCATAAGTTTAGGTTGAGTTTTGCTACAATTTGTAAGAAAAACCTATACCCAATAGTCTTTTAAACTGCGTACGCGGTCCAGTGGCTTGATTACCATCGCCATCTAAAATAGGTCTATTATTCCTGTCAAACAGAGGAATGGCAACATCATTATCGTGTATTAAGTTGGTGTATAAGCTCACGCCTATATAGTCTGTAAGTTTCATGTTCATCATAGTTTCCCAGTTTATGTCGACGTTATATCTGTTAAATACGTTTACATCGGTATAGTTCCAAAACAAGTTTAGCGTAGAAGTTAGGTTTATCCGGTCAGTCAGGTCTTTATTAAAACGGACATTTGTAAGTGCTCCAAACTCTGCTCTGTAATAGTTACTATAGTACTGTTTTCCTCGTGCGTCTTCAAAATTAGGGATATATATGTTTTTGGCTGCAATAGAGTCGTCCATTACAAAAGTAAATTTGCCTGTAGTAAGGGAAAGATAGATGTTGAAATAATCAGTCACGCTGTAGTTGAAACCTAATGAAGTAGTGAGATAGGCAGGGGCTAGAAATCTTGAAATTTCATCTCTGGTTGCATCTTCAATAGATACATCGGTAAAATTAAAACCCGGAGCAAATTGCGATTTAAAGTTGATAAGCGAGGAGTAAGATACTTTTTCCGTAATGTTGTAATTAGTTTTAGTCAGATAGTCAATTTTATCTTCATTTTTTCGAAAGTCTTGGCCCCTATTTTGTATTAAACCGTAGGCGAGGTCCAGGTTGTTTATCCATTCTAGTTTATCTTTTTTGTAGTTTCTATAGATGTTGCCAAGGGCAGTTATAGAATTAGAAGAAACTCCCCCTGCAGCCCAATTGCTAAGTCCAAGAGAGTTAAAATTGAGTGCGCCAAAACCTCCTTTTGTCCAATATTGTGGTGGAGTGAGATTTTCCACAGCGGCCTCAGCTGCTTTTACGGCGTCTTTCTGCGCTTGGAGTTTTGCTTTAGCTTCGGTGAGTTGAGTTTTTGCTTCCTCTAAGTTTACTTGCGCATTTGCCAAAGCGGTTATATATACAAAAAGCAGTAACAGTATGTTTTTCATAAAATTGAGATTTATTTTCGAATAGTTGCATTTATACGTGCAAGTGCTTGCCGGTTGGGCTGTACTTTGTAGAGCTAAGCGAACATTATCAAGAGTTGATTTTTCTCTACTTTGTCCAGTTTGTCTGCGTGCACACTGGCTATGGTGCCTGCTTGTGGAGATTTGATGGCATTTTCCATTTTCATAGCTTCTAGTATCATCAGTTCTTGGCCTTCTTCTATTTCTTGTCCTGCTTTTACAAAAACATCTAGCACTAGACCAGGCATAGGGGCTTTCAAATCTTTAAGCTTGCGTTTACCACCTTCCATACCCATGCTTTTGAGTAGTTCTGCAAGTTTGTTTTGTAGCGTAGTTTCCATTGTGCGTCCATTTATGCTTAGTATCAGCTTGCCGGTTGCAGTATTTTTATGTGTTACACTTACGGTATACGATTTGTTTTCTACAGTTAGATGGTAGTCTCCACTTGGCAACAAGATGATATCGTACGGGGTATTTTCTCCGTTTAAAACAATATTAGAGTCATGTCGGGCTACCTCGTAATTATTCGCGTTTACTTCTATTTTTGCCATTGTAGTCTGCAATATTACAAATAGTTGAGCAAATGTTTAGTCTTGGATCATATTTGGGGGTTCGTTTAAACTTCTTATGTCGCACTCGCAATGTAAGGTATTAGACAGTAACTCAGTCTTGAAAATGATGCTGAAAATTTCTCATATAGGGTTGTTTTTTTGGTTGATTGAACTACTCTGGCAGCCTATCTTTTTATTTTGAATGCGAAACTTTATGTTGGGATACTATTTAAAGCCTTACTTTTGAATTTTATGAGAAAATTTTCGCTACTCGTTGTTTTTGTAACCTTTTTTGCACTAGGTCAAAACATAAACGATACCTTGATATACATGCATTATAATGTACTCAATTATCGTAATATTACATCGTTTTGTACGGTGTCTAATAATGGACCTTCAGATAAAGAGAGCTATATGCGCACTATAATGAGCTACGCCAAACCAGATATTTTAACAGTAAATGAAATAGTCGGCGATGGAGGTACTGCTGCCAAAAGATTACTGGATAATGCGCTAAATAAAGACGGCAGAAACTATTACAAACAAGCAAATTATACTGGAAATAGTAGCCTGACCAATATGCTTTATTACAATACAAATAAATTGGTGCTCCATAGCCAAGACCAAATAGATAGAGCACTAAACGCTACTACGCTGGTTCGCTTGATAGACGTCTATGAGCTGTATTACCTTGATCAAAGTGAGCTAGATGCTGGAGATACTACCTGGCTTGTGTGCTATGTGGCTCACCTAAAAGCGAGTTCGGGATCAGCCAACGCAAGCGAAAGAGCGAGGGCTACGGAGGCTGTTATGAGCTACCACGAAGCTAACTATGATGCTAGTAAGTCCTATATTTTTTCTGGAGATTTTAACATGTACACTAGCAATGAACAAGGATTTATAAACCTGCTTGGTCACCCCAACAGGGCAATTCGCTTTAAGGACCCTATCAGTAGTTCAGGCTCTTGGAATAACAATGCTGCGTTTGCATCTATACATACGCAAAGTACTCGCGTGAGCGGAGGCTGTCATAGTGGTGGTGGTTTAGATGATCGTTTCGATATTATACTGTGTGGACAAGAAGTGCTAGATAATGCGCGAGGGTTTGGCTATGTGCGAGGCTCCTATATAGCAATTGGCAATGATGGTAATAGCTTTAATGGTACCATAACGGCCGCAGGTAATACTTCTGCACCTGCAGAAGTTCTTTCTGCATTGTACAATATGAGTGACCATCTGCCTGTGAGTATGCAGCTAACTGTGAATAGAACGACGGCCAGTATATCACAAAAACTAACTAATAATTACTTGGTAATGAGTAATCCGGTGACTAATTTACTGCATTGGAAAATGCAACTGCCCGTAGCAGGTGTACTCCGTATAATAGACGCTCAAGGTTCAGAAGTTTTTTTTAAAGAAGTAAACCTAAATTCACACTGGCATGATGTAGAAGTTAGCAATTGGGCAAGCGGAGCTTATTTTGCTACATTCAGCACATTTGAGGGTCAGATTGTGCGCAAAAAGCTCATAAAACTGTAAGTGTATTTTTTTCCCTATGTTTAGACAGCAGATTCATAGCTATTTCCTTACTTCCTTTGTTTCCGAAATCTTTAAAAAACAGGTTAATATACTCTATGTTTTGCTACTCTTGTTTTCCTTATTTATTGTCGGGTGTCGTGAGGAAGAAGGGTTTACTGAAGGTCCATTTTTGCGTGTTTATAACGCTAGTAGCTCAGAATTAGAAATTATTTTCGATAATAATGCTGGAATAAAAGATTCACTTGTTTGCACAAAAAAAAGGATAAAGCAAATACCGATTGATATGTATGCACAACGAATGAATTTTGTATTACGGGGTGACAGTGCTATTTCAAAATTAAGTTTGGAATACAGTATAGTAATACGTCGAAAAAAGAAAAAAATAACACTCAATTTAGAAAATATTGTTGGGATATTGTCGCCTGACGAAAATGATCACCAACTAAGGGTATCGTCTGATAATTGGCCACTGACTACCTTATCTGATTGGAGTTTTGTAAACAATACAAACTATGTCTTATGGGTAGAATAAGATATAGTCTGTTTATGGGTGTATTTTTATGTGCATTTGGTGCGTTGCATGCACAAATAGACACCAAAAAATATAAAGAGTTTTCAGTATCTGCGGGACTTAATCTAACTCAAGCTATGCTTGCCGCGCCAGCAGTTAGTGCTCAGGCGAGCCTTAGGTATAGGTCGTTTGGACTTGTAACCTCCTATGGAAAAAATAACGCAAAGCTCAAAAATGTGCGTGGTTTTGACGAAATACTGCTCAATGGAAATTGGTCAGAAATAGGGGTTTATGCTATAGCCTACCCGACAAAAAAAGATTTTGAACAAAGTGGACTGAAGCTTGGTATAAATTTTGGCTCAGCAAATACAACTTACGAAAACCGAGAAATCTTTGAAGCTCTTCCTCCTTTTGAAGATTATGTGTATAAAGAAAAGTATAGCATAAAAGCTCAAAAATATTTTTCGTTCTCTTTTGGTATACAGCACTCTGTGCACCAACACATAGAATTGGGCGCAGGTTTAGTGGGTTTTTATTTGGTAAATGCTAGGGATTTACCTTTACCTATTGTGTCTACTTCATTTACAGTACTCTCACCCGTAGGACTTTATTTAGCAGTGAATGTTGTGTTGTAAAATATCTGCGTTTATGCGTGCATATCTTCCATCCATTGCACACCATTTGCTGTTGCTTTGAAAGTACTATCTCGCATTTTATCGCTATCGTATATCCAAGCCAGATTCACTTCTTCATTTGCTGCTACAAGCAGTTTGAGATGAATTAGGTTTTTAATTGCATCTGCTATTACGCTTTCTTTTTTTTCTGTAGTGCATTCAGCCACTATTATTTCGAAGCTTTCTGGAAAAAGACATAGCTGAAGTACTTCTGCTTCTAATTCTGGTAGTTCTATCTGTTTATCTTTCTTTCTTTCCATTGGTATTTTATTCGTTGAGATAGCGGTGGCAATATGGCCATGTAAAGTATGTGAAACGGTTGACCTAATAGTATGTTTTTAAACCACATTTTCAAAGAAAAGAAATCAGAAAACGAATTATAAAAAGTGCCTTCAGCGAGTACTTTGATTAGTACAAGAAACATTGCAGCAGTAGCTCCAACAGCCGAAAATGAGAGAAGTGATAGCACTATTAGTAGGTTATAGGCCCATATGCCTATTAAAATCCATTTATTGAAAGCAATATCGTACTCCCCATTCTTACTTGCCCAGCGTAGTCTTTGGTTCCAAAATGCTGAAAAAGTAACTGGGCCGGCTGTTTCTACTAGTGCATCTTTATTTTTTACAAAGGATATCCCGTCTGGTTGATTTTTAAAAGCACTTTGAAGAAGAAATACATCGTCACCGCTTGCTCGTTTGTCATTTAGCGTGATCCCGTCATTCAATATTCTTGAGCGATAGGCCAAATTTGCTCCATTGCAAATCATGGGTTTTTCCCAGCCTATGTGTGCAGCTCCTATTGCTATTAGTGCAGCAAAATCTAGTGCTACAATGCGTTGCCAAAAGTTTTTGGGTGTAGTAAACTTCACTGGGCCACATGCTAAAAGTATTTTGTCCTCGGCAAATGGAGCAAGCATAGCCTGTAACCAGCGCTGAGGTAGTAGGCAGTCTGCGTCAGTTTGCAGTATTATTTTTCCTTTGCACTGCTGCCAACCCTTATTGATTGCAGCCTTTTTTCCTGAGGTATCAGAGAGCTCTAGCAGCTTTATATGCAGTGGTCCTTTATAGTTTTGTATGATTTTTTCTCCGCCATCTGTAGAGTGATCATTTATAAAAAGTATCTCAAGTTTGATAGTACTAATTGTAAGGTCATTCAGAGTGCGGAGTAATGCATCAAGGTTTTTTATCTCGTTTCTAAAAGGAATAAGTAGGCTTACATGGCTTGTTTCTTGGCACTTTGCAGCTTTTTCCTCGGGTATAGAATTCCATAGTTGTGTATATCGCTTTAGTAAACACATATACGTTATTCCTGCTACTAGTACTATAAAAATATAGGCTATCATCTTTGTCTGATTGTACTTGTTACCAAATATATAGTTCCCAATAGACCAGGAAGTATCAAATTAATAAACCACAAACACGTCACGGCTTGTAGCAAGATGTTATCTGAAAGGAAAGCTCCGAATAACATTTGTGAGACGCCCACACGTACACCAACATCAGACACTGCTGGTACTGGCACCAAGCTTTGAAGAAGGTATGCTATTGGTACAAAAATAACTGTAGTTAATGGCAATGAAAAATCTGAAAACAGCTGTAAAAGTAAGTAGAACTGGAGAGCAAAAGCGAGGTAGCGCACAAAGGCAATAGCAATAACTTTTAAGTATAACGTTCTATCGTACTTGTTTACGAGATTCAATGTTTTGGCAAGTTTGTGGGGGAGCTTGGATTTCACCCAAGGCAAAAAATCCTTGATGTTATGCAAGACTATTAGAAGAACGAAAAGTGAAATCCCTGCATACACCATTTTGGAGTTTGACGTGAGTGAGCTTCCGAAATCAGTAAAAAATAGAGCAACACCTACACTTAATAGGCCTAAACTATAGGTCATAAGGACTTGCGCAATATTCCCAGCTACAGTTGCAATTACTACTTTCATAGGGTGTAATTTTTTTAGTAGCAATCCTCTACCAATGTACTCGCCTGTGCGTGCAGGCGTAAAATTGCTGATGGCCATACCGCCCAAAATAATGAAAAAAGATTTGAATTGAGATAGGTTTACCTCCCCTGCTATGAGGAGTTTGAATTTTTTTGCTTCGGCATTCCAATTAAGTAAGGCGAGCAAAAAAATTATCGTCAAAATGATGGGGTGTTTTGTAAGTCCTGTGGCTATATCAGCTAGTAATCTACCTTCTATTGATTGCACTTGTTTTACAAAAAAATACAAGGAAATTCCACTAAATAGCCATTTTAGCATGGGATATATTTTTTTGTATCCTTTCGATGTATTGGTTTTATTCACGTGTGAAAATATTGTGTGGCGTATAATGTATCTTTGTACTAAACGTGGCCGAAGATAACAATTACGATAAGATAATATTAGGTATAGACCCAGGAACTAACATTGCCGGATACGGCATTATCGGGATAAAAAAAGATGCTATGTTGCTTATCAGTATGGGTATTTTTGACATGCGAAAGGAGAAGAACCATGCAATGAAACTTCAGTGCATTTTCGACCAGTGTACGAAGCTGATAGATACATACCTGCCAGATGAGGTAGCGCTCGAAGCTCCTTTTATGGGAAAAAACCCCCAGAGTATGCTCAAACTAGGACGTGCACAAGGCGTAAGTATGGCGGCTGCTCTTAATAGGAAGTTGCCTGTTTTTGAATATGCACCCAAAAGAGTAAAGCAAAGTGTGACTGGCCGTGGTACTGCCAGCAAAGAGCAAGTAGCTGCTATGGTCCAAGTACTATTAAAATTAGCAAATAACCATTCAAAGCTTGACGCATCCGATGCTGTGGCAGTTGCCATATGTCATCATTTCACATACAAACCGGGCATACAGCAAACGGGTGAGCACCACACTGGCTGGGGTAGTTTTTTGGCCAAAAATCCAGACAAAGTCAGATAGGTTACTCGGATTCTTAATCTATACTGTCACAAACTGATGGGGCACTAATTTCGCTTCTTTTTCATTTGAAGTTGTGGCAAAACCCAAAAACTTTTTAAAACTTTTGGGTTTTATAAAATAGGAATACTACAACGCTAATCTCGCCCATACAAAATCATGTTAATAGGATATAAACACAATCAAGCTAAAAATAAAAAAAAGGCCTAGAATTTTTGTCCCAGGCTCCTTTTATGTGTGTAGAAAATAGTATTAAATCACTTCTGCCATTTTAGCACCAATACCCGCGGGAGAGTCTACTACGTGAATACCGCATTCCCTCATTATTGCTTTTTTGGCTGATGCAGTATCGTCATCACCACCTACTATAGCGCCGGCATGTCCCATTGTTCTTCCAGCAGGCGCTGTTTCACCAGCTATAAATCCTACTACTGGTTTAGTTCCGTATTCTTTTATGTATCTAGCAGCTTCGGCTTCCATTCCACCGCCTATTTCTCCTATCATTACAATTCCTTCAGTTTCGGGATCATTCATCAGAAGCTCTACAGCTTCTTTCATAGATGTTCCTATTATTGGATCGCCACCTATCCCAATAGCTGTGGTACATCCCATACCTGCTTTTACTACTTGGTCTACCGCTTCGTAGGTCAATGTGCCAGACTTAGAAACAATACCTATTTTACCTTTTTTGAAGATAAATCCTGGCATAATGCCCACTTTAGCTTCATCTGTGGTTATAATACCTGGGCAGTTTGGCCCTATAAGTCTAGAATTTTTATTGGCTAAGTAGGCTTTTACTTTTACCATATCTGCTACAGGAATACCCTCAGTGATGCAAACAATGACCTTGATGCCGGCCTCTGCCGCTTCCATAATGGCATCTGCTGCAAATGGCGGCGGCACAAAAATAATGCTTGTATCTGCTGCAGTCTCTTTTACTGCATCTGCTACAGTGTTGAAAACGGGCTTATCAAGATGCTTTTGTCCTCCTTTTCCTGGGGTCACACCACCTACTACTTGTGTTCCGTACTCTATCATCTGTCCCGCGTGGAATGTTCCTTCGCTTCCAGTGAATCCTTGTACTATTATCTTTGAATCTTTATTAACTAAAACTGACATAATTTTTCGTCCGGCAAAAATAAGATTATCTCGAGGACTTGCTCCATGTTTAATACTAATTATTCCTAGTTCTCTAACTTCTATTTGAGAGAAAAAAGTATTCCACTGACACATTAAGATATGCTAACGACGCTTTTTGAAATGACTTTTTTTGTGATGCTGTAGTATGAACCACTACAATGGTATGTGGTTTCAAAGGACATAGTACAAATAAATAAGATATAAGTTGGTTTTATGTACTTGGTAATGCATAGTACTATATATTTGCACAAAGTAATGAAAATAGAAAATACTCAATCGCAAATGCGAAAAGGTGTACTAGAGTACTGTATACTTACATTAGCAAGTTCGGGAGAGGTGTATGCATCAGACATTATATCTAATCTTAAAGAAGCCAAGCTGCTGGTTGTAGAAGGAACATTGTACCCATTGCTCACTAGGCTAAAAAATGCAGGTTTACTGAGCTACTCTTGGAAAGAAAGTGACCAAGGGCCACCGAGAAAATACTACTCACTAACTCCTAAAGGAAGTCTGTTTTGTCAAGAATTAGCTACAACGTGGCATGAACTTACGCAGTCTGTGAATCAAATTACTGCATCCAAATGAACAAAATAATACAAATAAACCTAGCAGGGCAAGCCGTCTCTATTGACGAAATTGCCTACCAATCTCTTGCAAATTATTTGCGTAGCTTGCAAAATCATTTTGCTACTACCCAAGATGGCGACGAAATACTGGCAGATATAGAGTCGCGTATAGCCGAGCTCTTTTTTAGTAAAATAAAAAAAGGAAACACTTTTATAAATACTATCGATGTAAGTGAGGCTGTAAGCCTGATGGGTACAGTAGAAGACATAGACATAGCGGACGAGGAGAGTGAGCAGGCAGGTACGCATAAGGCTCTACCTTTGGGTAAAAAGCTGTTTCGCGATTCTGAAGATCGTTTATTGGGTGGGGTGTGCTCAGGATTGGCTGCATATTTTAATATAGACACTAGCCTTGCTCGTTTAGGTATGATTTTACTGATGTTATTTACGGGAGTCCCTCTTTTGGCTTATTTTATATTATGGGCTGTACTGCCAGCAACTATTACGTTAGAAGACCGCACACGCATGCGAGGGGGTAATACCACCGTAAATGACATTGTAAATAATGTGCGACGAGGAGCCTCGGATGTTGCTGATAGCGTAAAAAATGAAGCAAGTATCATGGCAAAAAAATTAAAAAAAAACGATAAATTTTGGCGCACTAGAAAAACAGTAAGTACTGGATTAGAACAAATTATTCGGTTTATTGCCAAAATTTTGGGAGCGGGAATTCTTATCGTATTAGTTATTGTTGGTATAGTTGTGACTATATTTATTTTAGCTACTGCAGCCGGCCGTTTTACAGCGTATTTTGACAGTACAGGAACCTCACCTATTTTGAGTATCTTTTCGCTTAATTGGATGTTTAGCATTACTCTCCTCAGTCTTATTCTTCTTCCATTGGGAGCATTGTGCTATACGATAATTCTATTTATATTCAACAAACATTTACGGCTAAATATTAAAATGCTTTTTATAGCTTGGGTACTGTCTTTGGTTATATTTTTTGGGGTGAGTATGTACGCTGCTAGTGACATAAGCATCAAATCGTTTAAAAACTTTGGAGATCAGCTTCTCGAACGCAGCGTATTTGAAGAGGTGTTTTTCATAAAAAATCAGCAAAATTTAAAGTACAATGCAGATACCTTACATCGTGATAGTGGTTCTCTTTATGTTTAAAAGCATATACTGCTTTCAGAAGTGTTATTTTGGCAGTATTATATGATCATCAGGAGTCCGAACATTTTCAATGACTGCAGTACTTTGGTACTTGATTACTACTAAATATGCAAAACAAGGCTTTGAGAAGAACAAATATTTAATTAATTTATGTTTTGTAGAGTAATTTAGACCTGGTATTGTTATCATTCAAAATCCTTTTAATCAAGTATTTGAAAGTTTATTTATATTCATATTCAGTATTTATAGTGAACAAGTACAAGAAAAATATCGTAGCTATACTTGCTATGTTCCGTGAATGTTTGATTTTTGCAGCAATAAAAATAACACATGGAAAATATACTTATTGTTTTAGGCATTTTGATTTTAGGCTCGGCATTGGGAGGCACACAGTTGCCCAAGCTTCCTGGCGCTATTCTGTCGCTAGGTGCATTGTTTTTGGCATTATTTAATTCGCATGCTAGAGACAATATGATGGCTGTATTTTTTAGTATACCCTTAATTTTAGTGGCGGTTGGTGTGTTGTCATTTCTTGCTGAGAAGCGATTAGCAGTAGCAGGTGAAAATGCGAGTAGTAGAGACAAAATTTTGGGTGGTTCTATCTTTCAGGTCGTTTTTATATTACTCGTTACAATTTATTTTGTGTCTACCTTCTTTTTTCCTTATTACAGCTAAAACGGCTTCTGATTAGTCATTGTATTTGACGTTGCCCTCAGGCAGGTAACACATCGGAGTATATCTTTGTGTTATGGAATTAGCTATTATCATTGTTGGTATACTTTTAATAATAGTTGGATTTGTAGGTAGTGTGCTGCCTGTACTTCCAGGTCCGCCACTTGCATTTGTATCTCTCCTACTACTTGTTTTTGTTGACAATGCGAAGGCAAAGATGGGTGTCAATCACTACGCCTGGCTCATTGCATTGGGGGTACTTACTATATTTATTACCGCAGCAGATTATTATATGCCTATCTGGGGTACTCGAAAATTTGGAGGAACTAAAGCTGGTTCTCGGGGGACTACTATAGGTCTACTTGTGGCCGTCGTGCTTGCTGTTATGACCTCAGGTCTAGGAGCAATACTTATAATTTTAGGGCCATTTGTGGGAGCGTATTTGGGTGAAAAAATTACCGGGCAAACACCCCAGGTTGCGTTAAAAAGTGCCAAAGGCTCATTTTTGGGTTTCTTAGTAGGCACATTAATGAAGGTGTTGGTGGTCACTGCAATAGGGATTTATTTTATAGTATTACTAGTGTAGATTTATTGCCAATTTTAGCTATAATTGAGAAATACTAGGATAATTTGACTTTTTAGCTTGTTCAGAAGCCACAAATTAGGGTCTAGTGAATAGAAGGTAGAAGTGTTCGATTAAAATGTACTTCTTTTTCGAGAAAAAATGTAGCGCTGTGAACAAATTCTGCAGTTACATCGCTCAGATGAAATTCATCAAAGTTTTGGTGACGCACTTGTTCATTCGCTATTTTCAAATATTCGAGACGAGCTTCCACACTTTCGGCTACTATTTTTGGGGTATGTAGCACCTTTAGCCGATAGTTAAAATAGCGTTCTATTTGTTGATATATAATAGGGTAATGGGTACAAGCAGGTATGAGAAGTTCGCAATGTTCGAAACCTTTAAAATAGCGTTCGAAAACGGGAAAAAGTACACTCTCTTCCATAAATCCGTCCTCTATAAGTGGCACAAGTAATGGCGTTGCTCGAGCTATTATGTTTAGCTTAGGATTTTGTTTTGATAAGGTATCGTTAAACATCCCCGAACCTATCGTTTTTCGTGTTCCTATAATTCCAATATTGACATATTTGTTTTGTTTGGCGATGAGCTCTATTATTGGACTTATTACTTCCACTATGTTTTCATTGGCAAAAGGCAAATTTTTCATATTTCTGATGACAGTAGCAGCACTATTGCACGCGACTACTACTAGTTTGCATTCTCGCCTATGTAGGTAGTGTAAAATTGCTTCTACATAGCTTTGCAGTGCTTCCTCACTTTTATCGCCATATGGCAAATGAGCAGTGTCACCATAGTAGATGAACTGCTCATTTGGAAGTTTTTGCTGCAAGGCTCTAAGAACGGTCAGACCGCCTAGCCCTGAGTCAAATACGCCTATAGATTGAGACGTTTTAATACTATATTTTTTAAAGATTTAACTTAGCCTTCACTAGCGGCAACAAATCGAATTTACTATCGCTATAGATAACGCCACTTCCTTCAGTGGTCTCCATTACATAAGCATATCCGTTAGCCTGCGCTACTTCTTGTATAGCAACTTTTACTTTTGCTAAAAGTGGTTCTAAAAGTTCTTCTTGCTTGCGTTGAAGCTCTGTATTTGCTCGCTGCTGTAATTCTTGGTATTGCTTTTGTAAATTTTCTACTTCCTGCATTTTTATTTCTTTTACAGTAGTACTTACATTTGGATCTTCGGATATTTCCATAAAGGCAGCATACTTAGTCCTTACTTCGCGTTCTTTTTCTTCTACTATAGATTTCCACTGCTCTTGTTCTTTAGCTAATTTTTTTTGTATACTATCTGCTTCAGGCATTGCTTCTATCAACGCACTACTGTTGATGTGCCCCACTTTTGTTTGAGCCTGCATTGCTAGACTTGACATTACTAGTGCTAAAACTACGATTACTTTTTTCATTTGGCTTTATTTTAATTATGTGTTTTTTTTTGATTTTTTATTGATTGTGTTTGATTATCTGGGCGGGAGATCTTTGTCATCAAAGGAATTTCCGGGTAAATTATTTCCTTTACCCTCTGTTTTTACAACGCCGAGTTCTTCTAATACCTCATCACTTCTGTCGTATTTAGGATTGGATACTAGCATAAGCATATCTCCACTTTTATCGAAAATAAAATCTAGTCCATTACTCTTAGCTACCGTATTTATGGCAGCGTATACTTTGTCTTGTATTGGTTTTACAAGCTCAGTTCGTTTTTTAAATAGTTCTCCTTCGTATCCAAACTTGTCATTTTGATACTTTTTAGCCTCTCGTTCTTTTTCAATAATGTCATTTTCACTCTTTTTTTTCTGATCATTTGTATAAAGAACTTTCATTGCTTGGTACTCCTTGTACAATTTATCTATTTCACTGAATTTTCTGTCAACCTCCTGCTGCCATTCTTTACTCAATTCATCAAGTTGGGTTTGAGCAGATTTGTAAGAAGGTATTTGAGCAATAATGTATTCAGAATCTACGTAAGCAAACTTTTGGGCATTGGCAATAGGAGATAAAAGGAACAAAGCACAAAGGGTTAGGGACATTTTTATGATTGGGTTCATATTTTTTAATTTTTTTTAAAAATAACTTTGCATAAAGCGTGCTATATTGTCCAAATTGCTGCAAACATATAAAAAAATGGTACTCGAGTTGATTTTTGTGGTTATTTAAATAAAAATAAAAATGTATAAAAATAAATACATTAATGTGTTAAAACAAGCACTGGGGTAGAAATTGTATTACTAATATTAAGTGCTCTGTCTATTAGTTTGGCTTTTAATAGTACTTTAGTGGGATTTTGTGCCGCTGGATTAGCGGTTATTTTTACGATGATTTCGCCACTTACTGCTTTAAATTTGCCCTTTGGAGTTATGTTGGGTATCCTAGCATGATTGTTACCGTATGGCTTGCCTGTTTGTTCGTTGATTAGTTCTTGAAAGTTCCCCGTTCCGTCATCCTCCATAAAAATAATAGGAAGATTATGGGCAAAGGGACTCCCGCTATCGTATGGAGCTATTGTATCTGAATCACTCAGTCCTATGTCACCATCTCCATCTTCAAACAATATAGTCAATTTTATTATGCTATCTTTTTGAGCTAAATTTTGGATGATGTCAACACTCTGCAACTGTATTACAGGCGTAAGACTGTAGCCCAAAGAATCTGGTGTGCAGCCACAAGTTGCAAGTAAAATGATTACACTGATTACCTTTGTGCCTTGTATGAATAGTTTGCCTAGCATTTCCGATGTGTGGAATGTTTCTGATAATAGTTTTAACGACCTTGCCCTAAGGGTATTTCAATATCAATCCAAAAATAATAAGATTTATGCCGAATACCTAAGACTAATTGACAAAAATCCAAACTCAGTTAAGCATTATACACAGATACCTTTTTTGCCCATCTCTTTTTTTAAAACTCATACAGTAGTTTCTCAGTTTTTTGAACCTCAAAAGATATTTACTAGTAGTGGCACAACTGGCCAAATACCATCAAAACACAATGTAAAATCATTGGATCTCTACCATACTAACTGCACCAAAATCATAACACAACTCGTGGGTGACATCCGTAAATACTCAATTTATGGTTTGCTCCCCAGCTACTTAGAGCGCGAGCAATCTTCTCTTGTTGATATGGTGACTTATTTTATGAAACTCAACCGACAGAAAGAAGCGTATTATTTATATAACCATCAGGCGCTTTACGATGAGCTAAGAAGTAGTAAATCTCACGTACTTCTTTTTGGGGTAAGTTTTGCGCTTATTGATTTTGCAGAACGCTATCAGTTAGATATACCCAACCTTACCATTATAGAGACGGGTGGAATGAAAGGCAGAAAAACGGAGATTACAAAAGCTGAGGTGTATAAGGCGTTGCAAAGTGCTTTCCCAAACGCAATTATTCGCTCTGAGTATGGCATGACGGAGCTTATGAGCCAGGCGTATAGTGATCGGAATGCTCGATATATGTGCCCTTCTTGGATGAAGGTGTTAGCTCGTGCAGATAACGATCCTTTAAGCCAAGAAGCCATAGGACATACGGCCGCGCTGAATATTATAGATCTCGCAAATTTATATACGTGCTGTTTTATAGCGACTGACGATTTGGGTAGGGTATATGATGATGGCAGCTTTGAAGTGTCGGGCAGACTAGATGATGCAGATTTGCGAGGATGTAGTTTACTGGTTATTTAGGGTACAAAATACTACATTTGCTTTCAATGAAAGTATACACACTACTTGGCTTAGCCTTGCTGATAGCGGCTTGTACCGCAGAAAAAGAATCGTACACCCACACGCTTGCACAGGGTGAAGGGATACCTTCTAGCGTCATATATTATTGGCAAGAGGCCACAGGAATAGGTGTAACAGGTGCTTTAGATCTTATGGAATCTGCTACGCACATAGTGAAAACACCCTTAAAAAATATAGACATCGAAGTACCCCAAGTAGCCAATGGAAACTATTCTATTTCCATAGAAAATGAGGCTGGCAAAACGATATTCACCGAAATACCAGAAAAATTTATCAATATGGATGCAGAAGTTTCGTTTTCTAGTAAGGTGTTTGAGCCATTCTTTCTGAAAGAATGGAACCCAATGAAAGGAAAAGACTACACCACAGTTTATATCAAAAGTAAGTTAGATAACCAAGTATTTTACATAAAAGTAGTGCTAACGGGAACGGCCCAAGAAATAGCAAAGTATTCGGAAGATTTTTGACGAGAGCACGATGGGAAGTGTTTGAAGACATTATTCTGGAGCAAGGAAGATTTTCAGAATAAGGTTTTTACGAGTTTTTGAGCTCCACTACTTGATACATTTTTTGTAATGGGTGATCTAAAAACCCATTTAAAATTCTTTTTGTGTCGTTATTATTTGTGTAGGGGACCACTGCATCTATAAGATTTTGGGCGTTATAAGCTACTTTGCTATTTATAAAACCGAAGCCCTTGTAGTCCCCATTTTCAATGAAAATTATGCCTTTTTCGTCAAAATTACGCCCCGGACCAATAATAAATGCAGATAGCCTGTTATCTCTATTTACTGTAGCAGTAATCACGCGTTGGTTGTAGTTTTCTGTACTTTCTTGTAGTGAGCATATAGGGCAGGACTTACCCATGTAGCAAGTATTTTTTGTGCGTTCTAGTCCGGTGTATTTGGGGCAAAGTTTATTTTTTTCTACTAGTTTGTAAAGATGGTCCTTTGCCATTGTCATAGAGCTAAAGCTTTGGATACTATTTTTTGCAAACTTTTTAAGAAAAATATCGACTCTAAGAATACCGTCTTGCCCTTCGTAATAGCAAACATGGTAATCGTGGCTTTTGTATTTTTGTGCCTTGTTGTAATAGGGGTAGTGCTTTTTTATTTCGTGACTTTCTAGCAAAAGAGCTATCAGCTCGTTACCCGTTTCTGTGAAGCTCACGTGGTATATTTTGCGCAGCAATTCGCTTTTTTTTCTACTTTTTTCGGAAAAATGTGTAACAATGCGTTTTTTGATATCTTTTGCTTTACCTACATAAAGTATATCCATTTTTTCTCCCAGTAGATAGTATACCCCCGCGGTGTTTGGCAAGTTTTCAAATTCTTTTTTGTCTAAGTTGGGCGGTAGTAATGCTTCTTTATTAAGCTGATTTAAAGAGTAGTGTATAAAGTTCTCTTTATCTTGAGTCAGCAGATAATGAAATAATTCTACGGTTGCAATAGTATCACCCATAGCGCGATGTCTTTGATGATTTTTGATACCCAAAGCAGGACATAATTTTCCTAAGGAATAGGACGCATAACCAGGTATAATACCACGAGATAAACGCACCGTACATAATTTTTTTTTATTGAATGATATACCCAAGTCTTCAAAATGGTTCTTTATTATGCCATAGTCAAAACTAACATTGTGTGCTATAAAAATGGTATCTTCCAAAAATGACAAAAATTCTTCTGCAATTTCTTCAAACGTTGGAGCGTCTGCTACCATAGGGTTAGTAATTCCTGTAAGTAGTGTGATAGATTTTGGAATAAATACTTCGGGATTAACAAGTGATTCATAGGTGTCGAGTATTCTAATTCCATCTGTTTTTGCGGCGGCTATTTCAGTGATTCTGTTACCATGAGATCCACCCGTAGTTTCTATATCTACTATGGTATATACCATATTTTTTAAAATAGACTTTCAATTATGTTGTCAGAAGACATTCCTTCGGCTTCTGCTTTATAATTGCGCACTACGCGGTGGCGAAGTACCATTTTTGCAACGGCTTGCACATCCTCTATGTCTGGGGAGTATTTACCGTTAATAATAGCGTTTGCTTTTGCGCCAATAATTAGATATTGAGATGCTCTAGGTCCAGCACCATAGTCTACATATTCGTTTACAATGGAGGTGGCTAGTTTTCTTCCTGCCCGTGTTTTCCCTACTAGATTTACTGCATACTCATACACATTATCTGCCACGGGCACTTTTCTTACCAACTCCTGAAAACCAAGAATTTCTTCTTTACTGAGTACATTAGTTACTTGCTTAGTCTGTGGTGTTGTGGTCGCTTTTACTATATTTATTTCTTCTTCTGTACTAGGGTAATCCAAGATCATGTTAAACATAAATCTGTCTAGTTGAGCTTCGGGTAATGGGTATGTACCTTCTTGTTCTATAGGATTTTGAGTAGCAAGCACAAAAAATGGTTTAGGAAGTGGATAGTTTACACCGGCTACGGTAACTGTTTTTTCTTGCATTGCTTCAAGTAATGCAGCTTGTGTTTTTGGTGGAGTTCTATTTATCTCGTCTGCAAGCACTATATTTGAGAATACAGGGCCTTTGTTAAATTTAAAGTTTCTGGTATCATCTAGTATTTCAGAACCTACAATATCGCTAGGCATAAGGTCTGGGGTGAACTGTATGCGATTAAAGCTCATTGCAAGTGCTTCACTTATGGTTTGAATAAGGAGTGTTTTGGCTAGTCCAGGAACCCCAATAAGTAGTGAGTGCCCATTGCTTATAATACTTGTGATTACACCATTTATTACATCTTCTTGGCCTATTATTATTTTCCCTATTTCTGCTTTTAGTTCCTGCACTTTGCCCACGAGGTGGTCGGCAGCTTGTTTGTCATTACTGAAATCTACCATTTATTTAGTTGCTTAGTCCTTTCCATTTTGCCAATTCTGAGCAGTTTGAGTATTTGTCATCTATTTTTATATAAACTCCTTGTTTAAAATCTTCAACCCATTTTTGTACTTCTGTATCTTGTTTTTTTTCCAAAGCCAAAGTTTGTATTTTTTGGTAGTCGTCTTTCAGATTTGCTAGGTGGGCAGGCACTTCTCTACGTAGATAAAAGAAACGGTAACCCTCTGTACCGTCTATATCTTGAAATTTTACGGGACCGGAAAACTCACCAGGATACATAGTTTCTGCTTTTGCGGATAATAGAGGGGGAAGTTCAGCTACAGGAACTTGTTGAGATCCAGTTGCCGCATTTACAAAGAAACCACAGTTATCTTTTGTTTGAGCATCGCTACTATATTTATTTGCAACGTGACACAACGTTAAACTATCTGTTTTTATAGCTACCATAAGCTTTTTCATTTCTTCTTTTAGTGCAAGAAAATCACTAGGCACAATGAGTGGCTTTATCAGAATATGACGGGCATTTACTTTTTCTCCTTTTCTGTCTATTACCTGCATAATATGGTATCCGTATTCTGTTTCTATAACTTCAGATATAGAATCTTTTTTTAATTTGAATGCTGCACGTTCAAATTCGCTAACCATTTGTCCTCTTGCAAAATAACCTAATTCGCCCCCATTTACTGATGTTCCTGGGTCATCACTATTACTTTTTGCAGCAAAATCAAAGGTGTATCTACCATTTATAATCTCGTTTCTCAGAGCAGTAATTTTTTCTAAGGCATATTTTTTAGCATACTTACTAGGTTTGGGTTTCATGGATACTACTGCGAATTCTACTTCTTTGGCGTATCTTGGTAGGCTGTCTTTTGGTATATCCCTAAAAAATAAACGAACGTCGGTTGGAGACGCTTTTACATTGCTAATAAGGCCTTGTTGCACCTGCTGCGTTATCATCTGCTCTTCAACCTTTGGTTTCATTTGTGCTTTATATTCATCTACAGTCTTCCCCAAATATTGTTCTAATTTGGCTTCTCCTCCTATTTGAGAGGCATAGTATTGAATACGTCTATCCACTTCAGCATTTACTCGGGTTTCGTCTGCATATGTGCTATCTAGTTTTCCTTTATGTAGGTATAGTTTCTGGATAATAAGTTGATTTAGTAGTTCACATTTCAAGTCACCATCGTAAAATGACATCTCTTTTTGGGCTTGAGCATATTCAGCTTCTAGTTGTGATTTTAAGATGATATTTTCTCCAATTACGGCTACTACTTCATCCAGTATCTTTGTATTTTGCGCATTAGCTATGGAAGCTGAAAGGAGCAATATGGCTGTTAGTGTTGCTTTCAAAATATTTTAATTTCTTTATTGCTATACGCTTCTTCTACTAGTTTTGTTTCAATGCTCTGCACTGCTTTTTGTTGTCGTTTCATACCCAATAGCTGTTTTATGTTTTCTTTTTCTATAGAAAAAGGGGATGTGCTACTTCTTATTCTGAAATCTAAAATACGAATGAAGTATTCGAAATCACCATCAGGTAGTCTAATGAGTTTATTATTGTTCAAATAGTGCTCTTGATTGTATGTGTTTATAGGAATCTCCTTGAGGATATCATCAAAAAACACCCAGCTATTTTTGTCCTCGTAGTAGTTGCCTCCCAATGTGCTTAGTTGTTTTAATGTACTGTATATACTTTCGTCTGTAGCCTTAAAACTGGACCAAAGCATATCAATGTCTCGTGCATCGTTTGGTATTTTGAAGAAAATAATTTTTATTATGTTTTGAGATAGCTCAAACTCTGCGGTGTGTTCGTCATAATAGTCTCTTAGTTCAGCCTCGTCGTAGGACGTATCTACTGCTTGTGATGCAAGTTTATTGAGTACTTCGTAAGTCAGTAAATCAATATTATACTGTTCTAGTTGCTTTGTTTTGTCCTTTTCTTGTGCTGTGAGTATTTTGTCCGCTTTGTGGAGTAATATTTGTTTAGAAAGCCAGATATTTATGTATTCTTTTGTTAGGAAAACACTATCTTCCACGGTGGCATCTTCAGGCACTATCATAGCTAGTTCGGTATCAAATAATTGCTTTCCATAAGCCTCTGCCAGTACCTTACCAAGTTCTTGTTTGGTGCAGGCTGTAGCAGCTCCTAGAATAAATATATAAAGTAATGATTTCGTCACACGAGTATAAGTATTATGATTTTTAGTAGTTACTATACAATCGACGGATATTGGTTTTGTAAATTTCTACTGGGTATTTTTCTTTAAGATTATCTATCCAAAGTAACTGCAAGTAGTCTTGGTAGTCACTAGTTGCTTGTCCCATATTTTCCTCTAGTAATTTTGCTGTAGCCGGTAATAGCGCACTTACATGAACAAATTTATATCTTTCATTTTCTTGCGCTAGGTCGTGAACGCCCACGTTCCAAGGAAGATTTTCAAATTGTTTTTTGCTACCTTTTTCTATTGTGTTTGATTCCACTGATACGGCAAGTGCATCATCAGTATTCCATTTTTCAATTAGAGGAGAAACGTTTTTACCTTTCGAAATTTGGTTTTTCAATTTTTTGGCAGTTTTAGCATTCTTACAGCTGTATACCGTAATTTTAGCACGCTCCTTCCACATGAAATCTTCTTGGTGAGCGGCGTAATAGGCTTTCAGTCCTGCTGTATCTCTAACAGCTTTAGTCCATACCTCTTTATCCATTAGTTCAAAAAGTAATATGCCGTCTCTATACTCTTTCATTATCAAATTGAAATCAGGATACTTTTTTTCAAGCTGCGCCTCTTCGTAGTCTAGGTTTATTCGTTGCACAAAAGCCTCATACATAGCAGTTATAGCGTTGTCCAAAGATTGGTTACTTCTAGACTGGTTGGTAGCTACGTAGCTATAAAAATGATTGTCGGTGTATTCTCTATCACCTATTTTACACAATACCCTATCTGTTCCTTGTTGCTTGGTATACTCACCTTTCAAAAGACTTTCATCAAAAGTGTTTTTTACAGCATCGATACCGGCTAAATTAACAAATTTATTTTCCTTTTTTATACGAGCGACAACAGCCTCTCTGTTTAATTCGCTTCTGCTGTCTCGTTCAATTTTTTTGCGCAAAAAGTCTACGGATTCCTCGTAGGTTGGTTTTTTCTTTTGTTCAATTCTTTTTAATATATGCCAGCTAAATTTGGTTTGTATTGGTTTACTATACTCCCCATCATTAGTCAGGAGGTATGCAGCATCTTTAAATTCTAAAGGTATTCCAGACGTTGTTCTGTTAAACCAACCCAATTCACCCTCACTCTGATTGGTGTTAAAATCTTCTGAAAATTCTTTTACTAAATCGTTCCAATTTTCGCCCGATTGTAGTTTTTCATATACAGCGTAAATACGATCTTTTGTACTATCTACTTGTTCCGGGTTGTAGTATTTTATGGCTATATGAGCAACTTTAATGTCACCTTGTGTAGGTCTTTTATCTTTAACATGCACCAAGTGATAACCAAAACGAGTACGTATTGGGTAGCTTACTTCGCCAACTTTAGTATCAAATGCGGCATTTTCAAAAGGATATATCATTTGAAAAACTGTGAAATATCCTAAATCTCCGCTGTTGGTTTTTGCAGACGGGTCTTCAGAATATTGAAAGGCGATAGTTTGAAAATCTTCCCCATTAACAATCCTATTGCGAAGGCCTTGTATTTTTTCGTAAGCAGCTAAGGTATCAACTGGTTTTGCATCTGCCGCACAGTTGATTAGTAAGTGTGCGGCATTTATTTCTTGTTGGCTTCGTTCATAGGCCTGCTTTAGCAATTTTTCTGTTACTGTTTTATCGGTTAAATAAGGCTTTGCAAGCTGATTTCGATAGCCTGCTAGTTCTTGTTTGAATGCGAATCCAGTATCCAATTGTTTTGCATATGCTTCTTTTACCTTTAGTTTAAAATTTACATAAAGATCTACGTATTCTTCTATTTCTTGTTTAGTAGGGTTACCCTCACTTCTCTTGTTTTTGTAAAAAACACGCATAAACTCGTCGTTCATTACTACTTCATCGCCATAGGTGAAAATAGGAAATAACTCGTTGTTTTGCTCCTCTACAGAAACAGATAGTGTACCTACTTGTGAAAAGAGCAATGTGTTGATTAATAGGAGAGTGACTAAAAATGTTGTCTTGATTACTTTCATTGTATTCTGTGTATGCTACTAATTTAAGTTGCGAATTTAAGTTTTTATAGCCTTCGAGAGCACTATTGCTAGAAATAATACAATGTTGAGATACTCGTAGGCCTAAAATGTCTTAATTTTGACGGAAATAAAGTCGAATTTTGACAACATTTAGAGCCACATTTAGTTCAAATTTTAAAGATCAAAAGTTTGTAGAGCAAGTTATTAGTGAATGGAATAGTGGTGCATCTTTTTTTTCAATGACTTCGTCAGGAAGTACTGGGAAACCCAAGACGGTCAAACTTAGTAGAGCTATGCTTCTATGGTCTGCAGAAGGTACTCGTCAAGTATTGGGACTTCACCAAAATTTGGACCAATGTAATGTCTTGTGCTGTTTACCGGTAAAAAAAACTGGAGGATTTATGCAGTTGATACGTGCTTTGTGTTTTGGTTGGCAAATCCATTTTGTGCAGCCTACTATGCATCCCAAGCTTCCTGTTTGGGATGTTGGAAGTAAAATTTGCATAGCTTCTTTCACTCCCGCTCAACTTCATAGTTTGCTCTCAAAAGACAAGATACATTTACTTGGGTATCATTCAATTTTAGTCGGTGGGGCTCCTATTGGTCTAGCGCTGAAAGAAGAGTTGAATAGTTTTTTGAAAGAGACCGATACAAATGTGTGGGAAACCTACGGCATGACCGAAACAGCGAGCCACATCGCACTTAAAAATGTACTTAAAGATCCTTATTTTAAGCCGCAAACTGGCGTGCAATTATCACTTTACGATAGTCAATTATGCATAACTATTCCTGAGCTAAACTTTTTCATCAAAACAAACGATATAGCAATATTGCACGTAAAAGGTTTTGAAGTTTTGGGCCGAGTAGATGATGTAATTAATAGCGGCGGAGTAAAGATACATCCTGTATTGGTAGAGCAAGTTTTAGAAAAAGTTTTGATTCGAGAAGGTTTAACGCGGCAGTTTTATATCGGAAAAAAATATAATAGCAAATGGGGAGAAAGCGTAGTTTTAGTAATAGAAGGCCCCCCTTTGGATAATATAGAGAATCTATTAACTATTTGTAAGCAAGCTCTACCAGCATATCACAACCCCAAAGAAATTCTGTTTGTGGCATCATTAGAACGCACAGATACGGGTAAAATGATTCGCAAAATTATGTCATTTTAAAATCTGACGTTTCGTAGTGATTTTTGGCCAGTATTTCGTGATATACTATTTAAGGATATTCTGAATAGATATTTAAGTCTAAACTTTAGCCTAGTTCAACTATATCGTATTTGAGGAATTAGTTATAGATGTACGAATTTTGGCGTCAGAGACCTTTGGTCAACTCATTGCACTTGCTCGATTGGTGCAATGTGTAAGTGAAATTTATGGTATAATTTCGGAAATAGTCCGGCACGATGTTGTTGGTATTGGGTCAATCATAATACAAGGAAAATAGTATTAGGAATTAAGCAAATTACTAAACTAACGGACGTTAAAGTTCAGTTTATGAGATTTTGAATGACTTGAGATTTCATCATTTTTTATCGTATTAACAACCTATAATATTCGAGCAATGAGCTGCCTTAAGTTGTGATTCCCGTTTAGCTTTGCGCCTTCGTGTTAAAGCATTACATATATACCGCCCTCTGGAGCATGTCGCCGCTAGGAGAAGCTAAAGTGGGCATCCCCTTTGGCCTACTCAAAGATTTGAATCCGTTCTTGGTTTTGGTAATTGCCGTTATAGCCAATATTTTAGTATATCCATTGATGCTGTTTTTTTTAAATTTCATGAATGTGTTTTTGACCAAATTGCATTGGTATAAAAAAAGCGCTATTTGGGTGGCACGTAGGGCAAAAAAGGGCTCCAAAGAAAATCTCGACAAGTATGGTTATGTTGGATTAGCCATTTTTGTAATGATTCCATTACCAGGCACCGGAGTTTATGCAGGCACTATCGCTGCATATCTCTTCAAAATGGACTTTAAAAAAGCGTTTTTAGCCAATTCTATAGGTATAACGATATCTTCTCTAATTGTATGGACTGTTACCTGCCTCAGCAAGGGTATGTTTTAGATTAGCGCAGTAGTTAGCTCAAAGCGCTGTGATTTTTAGATGTATTTAGCAGCTGATTTTTGATATCTATTTTTTAGTTTAAAAAGACATTAAGTAATTTCTTGATGACCTTTTTAAAAGATGAGAATATTGATTTAAATCTGTGATACATTTCAGGGGGTTTCTGGCTTATATAATTGGTAAATAAAATATAAAAATAATCTACCAAACGGTTGGTTAAAATAAAATATTTAGGTATATTCGAACCGATTTTAAAATGGCTAAACCAAAACTTGATAGAAAAACCCTGCTGCAAAATTCCCTTTCGGTTTTTAAATCCAAAGGATATCATGCCACGTCGATGCAAGATTTGGCCAATGCTAATGGTTTATTAAAAGGAAGCATTTATCACTATATCACCAGCAAAGAGGAGCTAATGGCCGAGGTGCTGGAGGCGCTTAAATCGCACTATGTGAGAAAAGTGTTTAGCATAGCTGAGGATACTGAATTTACTATTGAAGAACGGCTAAATGCTTTAATGGATGAGGCAGAAAAAATTTATACTCACGAGGAAGGTGGTGATTTTTTTGTAAATATTGGCTTAGAAACACTCAATACTAATCCGAAATTTACCGAGATTATTCGTGCATTTTTTGATGAGTGGTTTGAGGTGTTGGCACACTTATTTGCTCAGCAAGGAATGACTAAAAACCAATCCAAACTGCATGCAGAGACTACCGTAGCAGAAATAGAGGGTGCCGTTATTTTGATGCGACTCCTCAAAGATAATAATTATTTGAAGCGAACACTTCACAACTTAAAAAATACTTTTAAAGAGCGATTACATGATATCTAATGTCAACCAAAAAATAAAAAAAGTTGCCGTACTAGGCTCGGGTGTAATGGGTAGTCAAATTGCCTGTCATTTTGCCAATATTGGACTTGAAGTACTCCTTCTCGATTTGAAAAAGGATGAAAGAAATATGGCAGATGTTGCACTCGATGCTGCACTAAAATCAAGTCCTTCGCCTATCTATGCCCAATCTTTTACTAACCGAATAAAAACAGGTAATTTTGATGATCATCTTTTCCAAATAAAGGACTACGATTGGATTATAGAAGTGATAATTGAGCGATTAGATATCAAAAAATCACTTTTCGAAAAGGTGGAAAAACACAGAAAACCCGGCAGTTTGATTACTTCTAATACCTCTGGCATTCCCATTGAGATGATGCTCGAGGGTAGAAGCGATGATTTTGCGGCTCATTTTTGTGGCACCCACTTTTTCAACCCACCTAGATATTTGAAACTCTTAGAAATTATTCCTTCTTCCAAAACCAAACCCGAAGTCGTTGATTTCTTCTTGCACTATGGCGATTTATTCCTCGGAAAAACAACCGTTAAATGTAAAGATACTCCCGCTTTTATTGCCAATAGAATTGGTGTGTTTAGCATTATGACCATTTTTAAAATGATGCAAAAACATAAACTCAGTATAGAAGCCGTAGATACCATTACTGGTCCTGTGTCTGGTAGACCAAAGTCAGCTACATTCAGAACTTCAGATTTGGTGGGTTTGGATACCTTAGTTAAAGTGGCCAATGGTGTGAGTGAAAACTGTCCTACTGATGAGATGAAAGAGTGGTTCGCTATCCCTTCGTTTTTAGAAAAAATGCTTGAAAATAACTGGTTAGGAGATAAAACTGGCCAGGGTTTTTACAAAAAAACTAACGCAGTTGATGGAAGTCGTGTGATAGAGGCATTGGATTTACATTCTTTGGAGTATAAACCCCAAGATAAGCCACGTTTTGATAGCATTGGTAAGGCTAAAAAGGCGAATAGACTTAAAAGTAAATTGAGTATATTATTTGATGGAGGCGATGCAGCCTCCGATTTTTATCACGATGTTACTGCTGCTATTTTGGCCTATTCTGCCAATAGAATTCCTGAAATTGCAGATGATTTGTACCAAATAGACGATGCCTTAAAAGCGGGCTTTGGGTGGGAAGTAGGCCCCTTTGAAACTTGGGATATGATTGGATTTGGAAAGGTATTATCTGAAATAGAAAAGGCAGGATATGTCATTCCTCAATGGATTGCCGAATTCAAATCTAATGGCAATACTACATTCTATAAATCAGAAAACGGCAGACGCAAGTATTACAATATTGCTTCACAACGTTATGATGTAGTGCCAGGAACCGAAGCATTTACCATCTTGGACAATTACCGAGATCAAGAGCCAGTCTATAAAAACTCTGAAGCTACCCTGCATGACATAGGCGATGGCGTTCTATGTCTAGAATTTCATTCAAAAATGAACGCTATCGGAAGCGGCACTTTAGCAGCTATCAATAAATCCATAGATATGGCAGAAACACAAGGTTGGAAAGGCTTGGTAATTGGCAATGACGCTCCGAATTTCTCTGCAGGGGCAAATTTGGCTATGATGCTGATGCTGGCCATAGAACAAGAATTTGATGAGCTTAATATGGCCATCAAATATTTTCAAAATACGGTGATGCGGCTAAGATACAGTAGCATACCCGTTGTAATGGCGCCTCATGGTCTCACTCTGGGTGGTGGCTGTGAAATGACCCTGCATGCAGATAGCGCCGTTGCAGCAGCAGAAACGTATATTGGTTTGGTAGAAGCGGGAGCAGGACTAATTCCAGGGGGTGGAGGTACCAAAGAATTTGTGGTGCGTACAAGCGATAGTTTTTATACTGGCGACCCACAATTACCTACACTCATCGAGCGTTTCCAAACTATTGCCACTGCAAAAGTAGCTACTTCAGCACATGAGGCTTTTGAAATAGGTGTAATGCACCACGACAAAGACGAAGTAGTAGTAAACGGTAACAGAGTGATAGCAGAAGCTAAAAGAAAAGTGCTAGAACTCGCCCACGATGGCTATGTACAAAAACCACAAAGAGATGATATTTTGGTACTCGGACGAACTGCTTTGGGCGCCTTGTATTCAGGAGTAGAAGCATTTGGCATAAGCGGCTATGCTAGCGAGCATGATATGCTCATTGGCAAGAAATTAGCCTTTGTAATGGCCGGCGGTGACCTCACCCAACCTACCAAAGTAACCGAGCAATACTTATTAAATTTAGAAAGAGAAGCGTTTTTGAGTTTACTTGGGGAACGAAAAACATTGGAGAGAATTCAGCATATTTTGAAGACTGGGAAACCGTTGAGAAATTAGATTTTTAGACATTTAGTGTCATAGATTTTTAGAGAAATACAATAATGAAACATAATTTTAAAGAGCTTATTATTTGGAAACGAACAAGAGTATTTATTGTAGCTATTTATAAGCTAACTAAACAATATCCAACAGAAGAGAAGTATGATTTAGTCTCTCAGATGAGAAGGGCTAGTGTTTCGTCTTCTCTGAATATAATTGGAGGCACAGGAAGAGCTACAGACAAACAGCTTGCGAACTTTCTCGACATAGCATGGCAGTATGAAAGAAGTGCAAGGATGTTTGATTCACTCTTTCGACTTAGGCTATATGTCTCATAATGAATTGTAAAGGTTTGAAAATGAATCAATAGAATTGCAAAAAATGCTTTATGCATTCAGAGAAAAAGTAATAAAAAGACATAAATGGAAATCAGAAATAAAACAACTATATATTCTAAAAATCTAACCTCTAATAATCTATAAATCTAATGAACGAAGCATATATTATAAACGGATACAGAACCGCAGTAGGAAAAGCAGGCAGAGGCGGTTTCAGATTTACAAGTCCTGTGGATTTGGGAGCTGCTGTGATTGATTACTTAATTGAGAATACTCCAGGGTTTGACCCTTCTACGGTAGATGACCTCATCGTAGGAAATGCAGTGCCCGAAGCAGAGCAAGGCCTGCAAATGGCCCGCTGGGTAGGGATGAAGAGTAAACTCCCAATGGAAGTGCCTGGTGTAACAGTAAACAGATATTGCGGAAGTGGGATAGAAACCATTACTATGGCTGTTGCTAAAATAAAAGCAGGATTAGCTGACTGCATAATTGCTGGTGGTACTGAAAGTATGAGCCTAGTGCCGACAGTAGGCTACAAAACCGTGCCCAACTACGCGATAGCAAAAGATCACGCCGATTATTTTTTGGGAATGGGATTGACTGCTGAAGAAGTAGCTACAAAATATAACATCAGCAGAGAAGACCAGGATGCATTTGCATTTGGATCTCACCAAAAAGCGCTAAAAGCTTTAAATGAAGGAAAATTCAAATCTCAAATAGTTCCTTTTGAGGTGGAGCAAGTAGATTTTGATGTCAATACTAACAAAAGAGTAACTACAAAATATATAGTAGATACCGATGAGGGACCAAGGGTAGATACCGCACCTGAAGTACTTGCAAAACTGCGGCCTGCATTCAAAAAATATGGAAGCGTTACCGCAGGAAACAGCTCACAAACCAGTGACGGAGCTAGTTTTGTATTGGTGATGAGTGAAAAAATGATGAAATCACTCGGGCTAGAACCCAAAGCCAGATTAGTGAGTAGTGTTTCTGTAGGTGTGCATCCGCGCTACATGGGCATTGGTCCAATGGAGGCTATACCTAAAGCGCTCATTAGAGCAGGTCTGAACCTAATGGATATAGATCAAATAGAACTGAATGAAGCCTTTGCTTCACAAAGTTTGGCAGTAATGCGAGGGCTGAACATCAATCCAGATATTGTGAATGTAAATGGCGGAGCTATAAGTTTAGGACACCCATTGGGTTGTACAGGAGCTAAACTTACAGTACAGATTTTAGAAGAAATGAATTTGAGAAATCAAAGATATGGAATGGTTACAGCATGTATAGGTGGAGGACAAGGAATAGCGGCAGTGGTTGAAAGGCTTTAGATTTTAAAGCTGATTTAAGAAGAATGATATAAGATATATGACTTTTTCTAATCAATATATATTCTCTAAATCATATTTCACATAATAAATTAAATGAATAGAACGGATCATAATTTCAGGAAATTAAAAGTTTGGGAAGAAGCGATTGACCTGGTTGGTGAAATATACAAAGAAGCGGCGAAGTATTCCAGAGAAGAAAAGTATGGTATAATTTCTCAAATTCAACGAGCTGGAGTGTCTATTCCATCAAATATCGCTGAAGGTTCTGCGCGAGGAACAAATCCAGATTTCATTCGATTTTTATATATATCAAAAGGAAGCATTGCCGAAGTAATCACATTATTATCCGTTGCAGCTAAACTAGAAATAACAAACCAAGAGTCAGTTGATTTAATAATCGAAAAACTGATACACATAGATAATTCAATTTTTAAATTAATAAACACACTCGACAAATAATCCTAAGTCTTAAATCCTAAATCATATGTCAACAGAAAGAAATAAAAACTTAATTGGCGGCGAATTCCTCATCAAAAATCAGGACGCCCAGAGTACATTCGTACCAGAAGAAATTAATGAAGAACAAAAAATGTTCCGTGAAATGACTCGAGATTTTCTAGAAAAAGAAGTCAATCACTTACGTGCTAAAATTGATAAACAGCTAGAAAATCCGCACCTGATCCCAGAACTTATGGAAAAAGCAGCAGACTTAGGAATGCTAAGTGCAGCTTTACCCGAAGAATACGGTGGGATGGCAGTAGATTTCAATACGGAATCTGTACTTAGCGAAGAACTTGGCAAAAGCCAAAGCTTTAGCGTGGCTTTGGCGGCTCATACAGGAATAGGCACCTTACCTATTTTGTACTATGGAACGGAAGAACAAAAAGAAAAATACCTGCCTGGTTTAGGAAACGGCAGCATAAAAGCAGCTTACTGCCTTACCGAACCAGATAGCGGAAGTGATGCTCTAGCAGCCAAAACCAAAGCCATTTTAGATGGAGATGAATGGGTAATAACTGGCCAAAAAATGTGGATTACCAATGCAGGATTTGCTGATTTATTTACAGTGTTTGCACAAGTAGATGGCAATAAATTCACTGCATTTTTAGTGGAGCAAGGCGCGCCTGGCCTAACCTTAGGAGACGAGGAAGTTAAACTCGGCATCAAAGGAAGTAGTACACGTCAAGTGTTTTTCGAAAACGTAAGAGTCCCTAAAAATAACCTTTTGGGTGAAATAGGCAAAGGCCATAAAATCGCTTTCAATGTGCTCAATATTGGTCGCTATAAATTAGGTGCCATGGTCATGGGAGGCAGCAAAAAAAGTATAGATATTGCAGTAAAATATGCCAACGAACGCCATCAATTTGGTGCGCCTATTAGTAGTTTTGGGGCTATTCAACATAAAATAGGTGAAATGACTATCAAAACCTTCGCTACGGAAAGTGCTACCTATCGAATTTCGGGGATGATTCAGGAGAAAATAAGCGAGCTAGTAGCAAGTGGCACTGAAAAACCATTAGCCAAACTGCTAGCTGCGGAAGAGTATAATATTGAGTGCGCTATTCTAAAAGTATTAGGTTCTGAAACTTTGGATTATGTGGTAGATGAATCGGTTCAGATATTTGGTGGAACAGGATATTCAGAGGAATATCCTGTGGCGAGTATGTACCGCGATAGTAGAATCAACCGCATATTTGAAGGAACCAATGAAATTAACCGAATGCTTGCCGTAGGACAACTGATGAAAAAAGCGCTGAAAGGTGAATTGGACTTGATGGGTCCTGCTATGCAAATTCAAGAAGAGTTGATGGAAATACCAGATTTTGGGGACGAAGGTGATGGATCTGCACTGTACCAAGAGCGTAAAAGTATTGTACAAGCTAAAAAAGCTATACTAATGGTAGCTGGAGCAGCAGCTAAAAAGTATATGATGGAACTGGAAAAACAGCAAGAGATACTAATAAATCTTGCCGATATGGTTATTGATGTTTTCACGGCAGAAAGTACATTACTTCGCACCGAAAAGTTAATTGCTTTAAAAGGAGAAGAAGCCTGCGAATATCAAATAGCCATGACGCAATGTTTTACGAACGATGCTATGGAGCGAGTATATTTAGCTGGCAAACACGCACTTGCAGCATTTGCCAAAGACGACATGTTAGTGATGATGCACATGGGATTAAAACGCTTTACTAAATACCCAATGATCAACATTATTGCCTTACGCAAGAAAATAGCAGAGAAGGTGATAAGTGAAAATGAGTATTGCTTTTAGCAGGTAAATTTGAACTATTCGCATACTGACGTGCTATTTTAAAAGCTTCTAGTCTACCGAAGTGATACTATGCCAGCCTTTTGTATTGTACAATATTGTAGTTTGGTCTGCGTGCGACATTGATGACTGGTTTGTTGATGAAAGAAATAACTGTCTTCAATAACACTAGAAAGATAACGTGTAACAATGTTTAAATTCTTGAAATAATTGTGGTTGGGCTCGAATAGTAACCTAAAAATGGCACATAATTTTTCTAAAAATCCGAGTTAGCTAAGTTTATGTATTTTGAAGCATTAAATAGCGGCTTTAGTAAACTTTGCTACTGCCTTTTCTCCTCCAGCAGTGGCTCGTATGAGGTAAACTCCATTGGTTAGTTCTGCAATATTAATTGTGGTTGTGCCGTCTTTGAGCGTTTCTACATCTATCATTTGTATGACTCTTCCATATAGGTCTAGCACTTCTAGTCTATCTACTTTTTTGTCCTGCAAAAATATAGAAAGTTCGTTGGTGCTCGGGTTTGGAAATACTTGGACAGAAGATAAATCGACATGAGTACCTTGTATTAACGTATTGCGTGCGAGAAGCCAATAGTCAGGGTCAAATTCTAAGGATGACACTCTAAATCCTAGTGGTATGATTGTTTCTTGACTAGCTGTACGATGTTCAATTATAAGCATAGTATCTTTTCCAGCACCTTTTGCTTTAAAAGGAATTTTGAGTGGAAAAAAAGATACAGATGGGTGAGAGGTCTTCTGGTTTATTTGTATTCTGAGATCTCCTGCGTTTACCCTATTCCAGCGAGTAGTGAGTATTGGATAACCTTCAAGGTAAACATATCGTTCAAAAAACGGAGCTAAATTTTGGCCGCTAGCCTCTTCTATAGCATCTTGAAAGTCAGTTGTATATGCAAAACCGTAGCAGAAATCGGCATTGGCCATGTAGTTTCTGGTGCCGGCAAAAAAAGCACTGTCTCCTACTTCCCAGCGCAATTGATGAAGCACTGCGCTGCCTTTATTGTATCGTATGTCTCCATCAAAAAGGGTCCGTACATCGGAGGTATCATATGCATAAAGTGAGCCTCCGTCTGGCCGTGTGGCACTCACGATGCTCTCGCGCAGAAAACTGCGATGCTCGTCCTTGCTTTTGTGAAACTCTCGTGCTACAGCATTGGTATAGGTAGCCCACCCCTCATTGAGCCAAAGGTCTTGCCAAGATCCGCATGTTATTTTATTTCCAAACCATTGGTGCCCAAGCTCGTGTGCCATAAGGTCGAAACGTAAATGAGCCATAGAACTCATAGTTTGGTGCTCCATACCACCGCCTCTACCAAACATTACATGGCCGTGTTTTTCGTTTTTGAATGGGTAAGCACCAAAAAGACTATCAAAAGTGCGCATCATCCCATTTATGGCGAGACGTAAAGTGTCTGCAGCAGGCTTATAGGCGGGATATAGATAGTCTAAGTGAAAAACACTATCTCCGCCGCTGAGGGGTATATAGTGGCTTTCTTCATAAAAATTTGATATTGTTACTGCTACCAAATATGTGCTAATTGGGTGACGATGTTTCCACTTAAAAATAAGGCTACTATCAGCCAAGGTATCTACTGCTGTAAGTATGCCCATACCTGCAGCTTTATTGCCTTTGGGAATGTGTATGTGCATATCTAAGGAGTCTATTTTGTCTACAAGTTGCTGTTTGCACGGCCACCAACCAAATGCACCGTATGGCTGTGAGAGTGTCCACACTATAGGGCCATCTCGCTGGTAGTCATAGCTAAATGCACGATTGTCACTCTTACTTGGATCGCCATGATAGAATATCTGTGATGTTATTTCACTACCAATAGTTTGTGGCGGCACTGTGAGCAAAATCTCATGTCCCATTCTACTGAAATTGGCTATTTTATCATTTATTTTCACGGAATCTACCACCATGTTGCTTGTTAGGTCAAAGGTGAAAGTTGTGAAATCATCTTCAGAGGCCAGTAATTTGGCGTATACATTTCCTTCTATTTTTCTATTTCTTGGAGCGAGGGAGTCTATACGCAAATACAATTTTTGGTATATTAAGTCATATTGATTCCCGCTGCGTTTGTTTTTAAATTTAGTCTTTGCTACGAAGGATTGTCCCTCACTTTTTATTAGTGCTTCCATGTCTTGGGCATAGGTGTTTTGAGCATTTGTATGAAACACAAACAGAAATTGCAGTATGAAAACAATATATCGCATCACAAATAGGAAACAAATTTACCGTTCTATTTTTCTACTTAGTCTATTTCTGAATCATATTTTTATAAAATGGTTTAATTTAGCAGCCTTATGACAAAATATTCATTTGTATCAGCCTTGTTAATATGTAGCTTATTTTTATTTCAGTATCAACTTCAGGCCCAAGATACCTTGAGAAACAAGAAAAATGGCAATTACATTTTTAGCGTTCAAAAAGATTTAGAAGCAACCGACGTGCAAAATCAAAGTCGTACTGGAACCTGCTGGAGTTTTAGCGCACTAAGTTTTATAGAGAGTGAGCTCATACGCACGGGTAAAGGCAAGCATAAACTTAGTGAAATGTATGTGGTCCGTAAAGCATACGAGGATAAGGCTGAACGCTATGTGCGTATGCATGGGAATAGTAATTTTGGCCAGGGAGGTGCTTTTCACGATATACCTTATGTGATAAAAAAATATGGTATAGTGCCTCAGGAAGCATATGTGGGATTAAACTACGGATTGGAAAAGCATAATCATAGCGAGATGGAAGCCGTGCTAAAAGGAATACTCGACGCAGTGATAGCAAATAAACAGCAAAAACTAACTACTAGTTGGAAAAAGGCCTTTAATGCCGTGCTTGATTCCTACTTAGGTGAAGTTCCAGAAAACTTTACGTACAATGGACAAAGCTACACTCCACAGGATTTTGCAAAAAGTTTAGCGCTAGATATGGATGATTATATAGTTATTGGCTCATACACTCATCATCCTTTTTATGAAGATTTTGCGCTAGAGGTGCCGGATAATTGGATATGGGAAGAGATAGAAAATGTGCCACTGGAGGAAATGATGAATCTAATGACCAATGCCATTAAAAATGGTTTTAGCATAGGATGGGCTGCAGATGTTAGCGAAAAAGGATTTAGTTTCAGAGATGGACTGGCTATAGTGCCCGAAAATGAAGATGCACTAAAAGCGAAAGGAAAAGACAATACTCATTTTAATGATGCGGGCGCCGTAAAAGAGGGTACACAATTTGATACGCCAGGTATTGAGAAGAAAATAACGCAGGAAATGAGGCAAGTTGCTTTTGATAATTACCTTACTACAGATGACCATGGAATGCATCTCACAGGTTTGGTAATAGACCAAAATGGTAACGAATATTTTATTGTTAAAAATAGCTGGGGAACAGAAAGCAATTATTGCGATGGATATTTCTATGCAAGTATGGCCTATGTGGCTTACAAAACCATAAATTTTATGGTGCATAAAGACGCTTTGCCTAAGAGTCTTTTGAAAAAGCTATGAGCGTAAAGGTTTGACTTAACCTGATTTGAAATAAAGTAAATACAAAAAAGTGCAGCTAGCGAAAAAATTTAATGCTACTCTTTTTTGAAACCTAGTCTCTTCCCAGTGGCAAAACCACCTGCATTATTAAATACTCGTTTTTGCTGCAAAGTGATTTCGGACATTACCTCCATAGGCGGCACATAGAGGTCAAAATCTAGCGCGTAGAGCATGGTTTGTTCTATAATCTTACTAATAGCGCTGGCATTTATTTTTTGAGTTGCAAATTCTTTGTACAGAAAATCTAGTTGACGTTGGCCGTCGACAAAAAAATTACCTTCTGCATTGATAAATAGTCGGGCGAGTAAATAACCTATGTCAGATAGACGTTGGTATTTCAACGAGTCTGATAGGAAATTATACGCTTGAATCATACCGCAATAGCCACGGGTGGGTGTTTCTAATACATAAGAGCTTTTACCTACTGCATGTTCAGGTGGAAAACAAAATACATTAGTGTGCATAATAAAGGTAATGGTATCTCCGCTAAATTTTAGGTGAAACTCAAATTCGCTTACTTCTATTAATTCAACTTGAAGATTTTTATCTTTTTCAATAACTTGTGGAGTTAGGTGTTCAGCAATTTCTAATGCACAGGTTTTCAGTTGTTCAAAAGTCTCCAGCGTGTTGCGGTAAATGTGTTGTTTCAGTGCTGCTTTATGGTTAAGTCCCTCAAGTATATTGACAATGTTTTCTGACATGGTTTTTTCGTTCTTTAGCAAAACTAAGACAATTTCCAAATAACAAAAATTATTGTCACTTATCCTTTGAAAAACAGTGCAATGGCACTAAATTTGCTGACCATAAAATATAGTCATAAAAACAGAAATACTCATGTCACAAACCGCAAAGATTAACATTCAAGGTCAAGAAACCGAACTGCCCGTAATAGTAGGCACAGAAAACGAAGTAGGGATTGATATAAGTCAACTGCGCGGAGCTACGGGTGCTGTTACCCTAGATTTAGGATACAAAAATACGGGTTCCACTACTTCGGCCATTACGTATCTTGATGGAGAGAAAGGGATATTAAGACATAGAGGTTACTCTATAGAGGAACTAGCAGACAAAGCGGAATTTCTTGAGGTAGCCTATTTGCTTATTTATGGAGAATTACCTACAAAAGAGGAATATGACAGATGGGATAATGAAATAAGAAGACATACGTTGGTCAATGGAGATATTCAAAATATTTTTGATGCTTGGCCTTCTGGCAGTCACCCTATGGGTCAGTTGATAGCCATGATTTCATCACTCTCGTCTTTTTATCCGGAGAGTTTGAACCCGAATGCAGGAGAAGAAGCACGTATGAGAACTATTACTAGACTTTTAGCAAAGATGCCAACTATTTGCGCAATGATTTCAAAGAATAGAAATGGTCATCCGCTCATTTACCCGCAAAATAGTCTAACGTATGTAGAAAACTACTTGAATATGACTTTCAAGCACGTCACTGAAGAGTATATAATAGATCCTATTCTGGTGCGCGCAATGAATAAGCTCATGATACTGCATGCAGACCACGAGCAAAACTGCTCCGCATCTACAGTAAGACTTGTGGGCTCTAGCCATGCAAATCTTTATGCAAGTATATCTGCTGGTATAGCTGCACTTTGGGGTCCTCTTCACGGTGGAGCGAATCAAAAAGTAATAGAGATGCTAGAAGCTATACAAGCAGACGGAGGGGACGCTCAGAAATATATAGACAAAGCGAAAGATAAAGATGATCCATTTCGTCTTATGGGTTTTGGTCACAGGGTTTATAAAAACTTTGACCCAAGAGCTAAAATCATAAAGCAATCTGCTGATGAGGTGCTAGAAAAACTTGGAGTAAACGATCCAACGTTAGAAATAGCGAAAAAGTTAGAGGCGGTTGTGTTGTCAGACCCGTACTTTATAGAACGAAAATTGTTCCCTAACGTAGACTTCTATTCAGGAATTATATACAAAGCAATGGGATTCCCTGTAGAAATGTTTACCGTACTCTTTGCCCTCGGTCGTTTGCCGGGCTGGATAGCACAATGGAAAGAAATGATGGATGATAAACATCCTATCGGTAGACCACGTCAGATTTATACTGGACCAGTAAGCCGAGACTTTGTTTCGATAGAAAAAAGGAGTTAGTCAGTGTATTTCTATGTATAAGATTCGCTCTTGGTCTGGGTGGGTTATTTTTGGTTGTTTTAGGTTAGAGTTCAACTAGACTTCCCCTTACTTTTTGGTAATTTATAGTGCTTAAATCAATGGTTTGGTGATAGTTAAATATAAAAAACTTAAAACTCAAAGAGACTGAATCCTAAATAGATTTCACCTAAATAGTGTACTGTAAGTATGACATTTAGGAGAATGTTCTTCTGTTTTAAGTAATTGTTGATACGTATTAGTTAAAGATAAACAGTCCTTTAATCATTTACATAAACTCCGTCTGATTATTTTAACAAATCAACTACCTGGATAAATTACACAAAGTACCACCGCCTAATAATTACTTGAACAAAACTCAACTTTGAAAGTTGCAAGTTTTTATTACCAGCTAGCCAAATAAAAGTAGATTGGCATACCAATAGTAATATTTACTGGAAAGGTGACCGCAAGCGCCATGGGCAGAAATAATCCGGGATTTGCCTTGGGGACTGTCATTTTCATAGCGGCGGGTACTGCAATGTAAGAGGCACTTGCTGCTAGTATTGCAAATATAAATCGATTGCTCACGTCATCGGTTACCATGCCACTGAGCAGTGCTACCAAGCTTCCGTTAATCAGCGGTATAAGTATAGCAAATGCAATAGGGAACCAACCTTTGGCTAACAAATCCCCAATTTTTCTACCACTTACAATTCCCATATCAAGTAAGAATATAGCTAAAAATCCTTTAAATATATCGTCAGTAAACGGTTTGATGCCTTCAGCTTGTTTCTCACTAGCCATAAATCCGATGAGTAAACTGCCTAATATGAGAAGCACGCTGCCGTTGGTAAGTGAGTGTCGGAGTGCTATTCGCTTCTTTATTTTGGGTTCCTTATCTTTATTAAAAATTGAAATAAGGATGAGGCCCGCGATAATAGCTGGAGACTCCATAAGGGCCATCATAGCGACCATGTGGCCATGTAACGGAAGTTGTTGCATTTCTAGATATGATACTGCCGTCACAAAGGTGACCGCACTTACAGAGCCGTAAGCCGCCGCTACAGCACCTGCATTATAAACCGTCATTTTGCGTTTTAATAGCAAAAATGTGTAAATAGGTATTGCTGTAGCTATGGTCATACCAAATAACATAGACCATAGTATTTCTGCGGTAATCTCCTCGTGAGATAACTCTTGACCTCCCTTGAAACCAATAGAAAACAACAGGTACAGTGATATGAATTTGGAGGAGTTTTCAGGTATTTCTAAATCGCTTTTTACGATTACTGCGAGTATTCCAAGTATGAAAAACAGTAATGCTGGATTGGTTAAATTTTCTAATAGTAAATCTAAGTTCATAAAATTATTTTCTTTTTTTTGTGTGCTAAATGAGGAATGGACGCCAGCATATATACACTTTCGTCCATTCTCAACATTTAAAAAAAAACATCAAACTGATTAATTCTTCACATCAATCAGTTATCTCAATATTAATGGAGGAGGTTATTGAGAGCTTTTTATTAACACGGGATACTTCTTCAATAAGTGCTGAAATATCTTCTCGGGTGCGCATTAACTCTGCGACACGAGTATTTGATATTTTATCTACAACACCTAAGCGAACGTCACTACTAAAGACCTTGTTTTGATGAAATTGAATTTTGTATCGAACCATGCCTAGTAAAATTTCTTTGGCTTCTTCTGTGTTGTATATCCCATTAATTAATTGATAGTTTTGTGTTTTACTCATGTATTATTTTATTTTGGTGAATTTCAGTGTAAGTTTATTCTGCAATGAAGGCGACGCTGAGAAAGAAGTAATTAGTTAATGAAAAGTTGAATAAACTTCATTGTTTTTACCCCTATTATTGACCTTGGCCAAGTGAATATCCTATCTTACCGTTAAACGTGTAAAGATTTTCAGTTTTGATAACATCGATTGTATGGCTTTCTGCTGCTATTAGAAGATCTATGATTGCTTGTTTAGATATTGTTCTTTGGTCTTTAGCTTGAAAACGGCATCTCCAATGGTCCGTGCAAAAGGTCTCTTTAAATCCATTTGGCCAAACTTTAACGCCCCTGTTGGTTATCATGCTGAGTTGTACACTTTCATTGTTAATTTTTTGGATTAGTGCGGCCACTTTATCAGGGTTTTGTTCTGCACAGTCTACGAAAATATCTACGCCCACAAGTTCTTTTTTAATGTTTGTTCTGCGCTTGTAATCAGGGATTACTATTTCCTTCGTATCACTAAATTTAACAGGAGTTAAACTTCTGGGTAATTTTCCAATGTTATCTATTACAGCATTTGCAAACTGTGAAGTTCCGACCTTTTGTTTACTAATTTTTTCATTAAAAATATCAGCTGTATGAATACCGTCTTCTATTGTTTTGAGCCAAGCATTTTGAATTTTGGATGCTATTTGTCCTTGTCCTATATGGTTAAGCATAATTACAGCACCCTGAAGTAATCCAGACGGATTTGCTATATTTTTACCTGCAATATCTGGAGCGGAGCCGTGTATGGCTTCAAACATAGCGCATGAAAGGCCAATATTTGACGAGCCAGCTAAACCTACAGAGCCGGCTATTTGTGCAGCTACATCAGATACGATATCGCCATACAAATTAGTGGTTACTATTACGTCAAAATCCTCTGGAGTGTCTGCTAGCTTTGCAGTAGCTATGTCAACTATCCAATGTTCATTTTGAATAGAGGGATAAGAAGCTGCCACTTCATTAAAAACCTCTCTAAAAAGACCATCGGTCTGTTTCATTATGTTATCTTTACTAAAACAGGTTACTTTTTTTCGTCCATTTTGTTTAGCGTATTCAAAGGCATATCGCACAATTTTTTCGCAGCCGGGTCTAGTTATAAGTTTTAGACATTGCACTACTTCAGCGGTTTGCTGGTGCTCAATGCCCGCGTAAAGGTCCTCTTCGTTTTCGCGTATTATGACTACGTCCATTAGTGGATGTTTGGTTTGTACAAAAGGACTTAAGCTTTTACATGGACGAACGTTGGCAAACAATCCAAGAGATTTTCGCATGGTTACGTTCAAGCTTTTGTAGCCACCACCTTGTGGCGTTGTTATAGGTGCTTTGAGAAAAATTTTGTTTTTTCGAATTATGCCCCACGCCTCTTCGCTTATGCCTGATGTGTTACCACTTAAGTATACCTTTTCTCCAACGTCTATTTCGTCATAGGCTAAATTTGCGCCAGCTGCATTCAGAATTTTGAGTGTCGCATCCATGATTTCTGGGCCTATTCCGTCTCCTTTGGCGATAGTTATTCTCGTTGTAGTCATTATTGCGCTATATTTGTACTGCAAATGTCAGAGAGAATTGTCATATATTTTTATATATGTTTTCAATGTAAAGCATAAAAATAATTTATGAATTACACACTACATCAGTTACGTATTTTTTTGAAAGTAACGCAAACCGAGAGCGTAACAAAGGCTGCAGAAGAACTTCATTTAACGCAACCAGCGGTCTCGATACAGTTAAAAAATTTTCAAGAGCAGTTCTCTGTTCCTCTTACTGAAGTAATAGGAAGGCAACTTTATGTCACAGATTTCGGTAAAGAAATAGCGGAGGTAGCTGACGAAATTCTCAATCAGGTGAGTGCTATTAATCATAGAGCTCTATCTTTTAAGGGAGAGGTAACGGGACGGTTAAAAATATCAGTAGTGTCTACAGGAAAATATGTAATGCCCTATTTTTTGACTGATTTCATAAAAAAGTACCCGGGTGTAGATTTGCGTATGGATGTTACGAATAAAATGGGGGTATTGAATAGTTTAGAAAATAACGAAGTAGACTTTTCATTAGTTTCTATTTTACCTCCTATGTTGCAGGTAGATGCACTAGAATTATTAGAGAATAAACTATATCTTATAGGTTCATCAGCAAGTGAGCTAGGGGATGAGATTTATTCCACTGATTTATTGCAGAATTTGCCTCTTATTTTTAGGGAGCGGGGGTCAGGTACTAGACAGACTATGGAGGGGTTCATTTTAAATCAAAATATTCCGTTTCAAAAAAAAAGAATGGAGCTTACATCTAATGAAGCGGTAAAGCAAGCGGTGTTAGCAGGATTAGGATATTCTATTATGCCCATTATAGGCATCAAAAATGAACTCAGAGAAGCCCGTTTGCGTATAATTCGTGTGCGGGGACTCCCTATTGTTACCTCTTGGAATTTAATTTGGGTGAAGAAAAAAAAACATTCTCCTATAGCGGATGCTTTTTTAAATCACGTGAAGAAAAACAAGCAAGAAATTATTCGTAAATGGTTTGGGGAGGTGTGATTCAAGTTGTTATTTGGCGCGTTGAGCACATATTTGTAAAAAGACGTATCAATATTTTTTGGCCTCAATAGGGTAGTATACTGAGCTATGATTAACTGAATGGTGAATGCTTGATGTTGAACTAGAGCCAAAGGGCTATTCAAAATTTTCCACCGTTTTTCATTCTGATACCACCGTTTTCAGTACGTTAGTTTTTAGCATATATTTTTCGTACATTATATCACGATCGAGCAATACGTAATCAGCATATTTTCCAGGTGAAAGGCTACCAATTTTATCTTCCATTCTATTGGCTTTGGCTGCCCATAGAGTCATCCCAAGCAGCGCTTGTTTCGGGGTAAGTGCCTCTTGTGGTAAAAACCCTCCGAGGGGCTGCATGTCTGTATCTTGTCTATATACGGCAGAGTGAAACGTGTGTAGTGGATGAATTTCTTCTACGGGGAAATCTGTGCCCAACGGTAAGTATCCGTTAAGGGATAGAAGGGTACTGTATGCATAGGCTCCACTCATACGATTATTGCAAAGGCGTTTTGCAGCCCAATTCATATCGCTTGTAGCATGAGTAGGTTGTACACTAGGCAGTATATTGTATTCTTGAAATAAAATCATGTCTTCTGGTGATACTACCTGTGCGTGCTCTATACGCCAGCGCTGGTCATTTTTGCCTTTTAGGTGTTTCGCGTAGGTGCGAAGCACCAAACTGTTGGCACTATCACCAATTGCATGTGTATTGGCTTGAAAACCAAGTTGATTAATCCGTTCACATAGCATATTAATTTGCTCAGGGGTAGTCACCCATACACCGGTATGGTTTGGGTGGTCGCAGTAGTCTTCTTTTAGTTTAGCACCTCGGCTGCCGAGTGCTCCATCGGCATATAATTTAAAAGAAGAAACTTGCAATCTAGGGGTAGAAATTGGTCCATTCTTTTCGAAAAACTGAAAGTTTTCTTCGGATGGGTTTGCCATTGCGTATACTCTTATATTTAGTCTTCTGGTTTTTTGAAGGCTATCTATTAGAAGTATAGTTGGGAGGTCTAATCCTGCGTCTGTTACAGTAGTTAGGCCGGCTTTCAGGCAATTTTCTTGAGCTTTGAGTAGTGCTTCTATCTGACTTTCTCGCGAGGGTATAGGTAGTATTTTATCTATTAACTCCATAGCGTTGTCTGTGAGAAGCCCGGTAAGTCTGCCATTTTTTACTTCTATAGTTCCTCCACTTACGCGGGTATTAATAGTAATGCCTGCTAGTTCCAATGCTTTGGCATTTGCCAAACCTGCATGACCATCTATTCTTTTAACAAACACAGGCCTATCCGGAAAAAATACGTTCATCCTCACATTAGTCAAACTGCCTTGTTGCTCCCATTTGGTCTGATCCCAACCACGACCAGTTATCCAAAATTCATGGGTAGTTTTGGCGTGTTCGATAATTCGATCTACCACATTTTCAAGACTAGTAGTTCCCTTAAGGTCTACTTTATTTAGTATAGTTCCATAACCATAAAAGTGTGAATGCGCGTCGATAAATCCTGGGTATATTATTCCAGAATATTCGTGGTTATCGTTTGATTTAAATTTGCTCGTAATGTCTTTTTTATTTCCGTAAGCTACCACTTTGCCTTGATTTATGGCTATTGATTCAGCTATGTCAAAAGTTTCGTTGCAGATATAAATTTTTGAAGCAGTTATAATCGTATCTACCTCTTGTTTTGGGGTTTTGCATCCCAATAGAAAGACAAATACTAAAGAGAATAGTAAACTGAATTTTGTCATACTGTTATTTCATTAATTTTTCTGCTGCACGTAGTGCCGCAGGTAGGTTTATTTGTGCACCACTTTTCGAGATTGTTTTAACTCTTTTTTTCTTTCGCTTTCCGGGTATTTTGTTTCTCCCCTTTATAGGTATAGCACTGTCTATTAGCAGAGTTTTGAGTTGGGAAGCAGAGAGATTTGGGTAGTAGCTCCATACATAAGCGGCTACTCCGGCAGCTACAGGGCTAGCCATACTTGTACCATCAAAAGCCTCGTAGTTATTTTCTGGTGTAGTGCTATATATAGCAACACCTGGGGCAAAAAGATCTACCTCTTTTTTTCCATAGTTACTAAAAATGGCAAGTGCGTTTGGTTTTTTTTGCCAGCTACTTGCGCCTACTTCTAGCCAATTGTTAAACTCGTTTCCATTATCATTTGGGAAATTATCTTCAATGTCATTGTTTTGGCTTGAGTTTCCCGCAGCATGCACTAGTAGCACGTTTTTACCTTCGGCATATCGTATGGCCTCTTTCACCACTTCTGGGCGGTACGCATATCCTTTACCAAAACTCATATTTACGATTTTGGCTCCGTTATCTACAGCATATCTTATTGCATTGGCAACATCCTTGTCTCGTTCATCACCTTCTGGCACGTTTCTTATGCTCATTATTTTGCAGCTTTGGCATATTCCGGTAGTGCCAAAATCATTACTTCCATCCGCAGCTACTATTCCTGCTACGTGCGTACCATGGTTTGAAAAACGCTCACCATAGTATACTTTATTATTGCCATAGCCTTGCTCGGTTGCGTTAGTATAATCGTCACCCACTTTTTCTTCTCTTGGGTTAAAAATAGGGTTGTAGCCGTAGTTATACATAAAGTCATATTGGTCGTATCCTTTTTTTATTTCACTTTTTATGGCTTTAAAATCAAAAGACTCTTTTGCTCCTTTTGCATTATTTAGCAACACCATTTTAGCAATTTGCTCAGACCTATTTTGGGCTTTGTGACCAGTTACTTCATTTAGGGTCATTTCTGCTCCATAGTTTTCTTCAAACGCATTTATACCTGCCATCATCTGTTCTAGTAATTCATAGGTGCTCTTAGCCTCTTGTTGTTCCTTTAGATAGATTTCTTTAATTCTTAAATATCGATTATACTCCTCAATATCAGAGCTGTTTTCTGTAGATTTTAATTCGTATTTAGAATTTAAACGAGCGTATTCACGTGTTAGCTCCATATTATCAAAAGTGACATCGCCACAAAAATTCCATCCGTAAACATCGTCCACGTAGCCATTATTATCATCATCTATATTATTATCGGGGATTTCATCTTTATTTATCCAAAGCATATTTTTTAGATCAGGGTGATCTATATCTACTCCCGCGTCTGCTATAGCCACTATGACGGTTTGCGATTTTTTGTTTTTAGTCATTTCTTGTGCTTCTGCTAGGCCTATACCTGAGTTTCCTTTTTTGCTATATGGAAGTAGGTGCCAAAGTTTGTCAGAAGGTTCTTGCGCTTGTGCAGAAAGAGCACAAAAAACTAGTGCAGCTAGTGTGACGTATTTATTCATATTATATTTTGGTATTAATTTTTTTTATGTTTGAATAACTCCTACATTATATTTTTCTACGGGCGCATGGTTTGCTATTTCTATTCCAGTGCTTATCCACGTTCGTGTTTCTGCTGGATTTATTATTTCATCTACCCAAAGCCGCGATGCTGCATATTCTGGTGTAGTTTGTTTGTTATATCGGTCTATTATTTTATTTAATAGTACTTTTTCTTTTTCTGCAGTTATTTCCTCGCCTTTTTTGGCTAGCGATGCTTTTTCTATTTGCAGGAGAACTTTGGCAGCCTGCTCGCCACCCATTACCGCTATTTTTGCAGAAGGCCAAGCTACTATTAGTCGGGGGTCGTAGGCTTTACCGCACATAGCATAGTTGCCAGCGCCATAGCTATTTCCTACTACCACCGTAAATTTGGGAACCGTACTGTTGCTCATTGCATTCACCATTTTGGCTCCATCTTTTATTATTCCACCATGCTCGCTGCGGCTGCCCACCATAAATCCGGTTACATCTTGTAAAAAAACGAGAGGTATTTTTTTCTGATTACAATTCATGATAAATCGGGCTGCCTTGTCTGCACTATCGCTGTATATCACTCCACCAAACTGCATTTCGCCTTTTTTGCTTTTTACCAATTCTCGGTTATTGGCTACTATTCCTACCGCCCATCCATCTATACGGCCATAGCCGCAGATAATGGTTTTACCAAATGTCTCTTTGTATTGCTCAAACTGTGAATTATCTACTAGACGGTGGATTAATTCAATTGTTTTGTAGGGTTTGCTGCGTTCGTGGGGAAGCACGCCAAACACCTCATCAAGTTTATATTTTGGTTCTACTGCTTCTACTCTGTTAAATCCTGCCTTTTCTCTTTCTCCTATTTTATCCATTAGAAACCGAATACGATCTAGGCAAGATTTATCGTCAGGAAATCGGTCGTCTATTACTCCTGAAAGATCTGTTTGAGCAATAGAACCACCCAGTGTTTCATTATCTATTTCCTCTCCTATAGCTGCTTTCACAAGGTAGCTGCCTGCCAGGAATATGCTTCCTGTCTTATCTACGATTAGTGCTTCATCACTCATAATAGGCAGATATGCACCTCCAGCCACACAGCTGCCCATAACCGCAGATATCTGTGGAATACCCCTGCTGCTGAGTATAGCGTTGTTTCTAAATATTCGGCCAAAGTGCTCCTTATCAGGAAAAATCTCATCTTGCATAGGCAAAAAAACACCCGCACTATCCACTAAGTAGATTATAGGCAAATAATTTTCTAAGGCAATTTCTTGAAAACGAAGATTTTTTTTTGCGCTAATAGGAAACCACGCTCCGGCTTTTACGCTTGCATCATTGGCTACTATCAGGCATTTTCTACCGGCTACAGTTGTTATGCCACCTACTACGCCACCAGCGGGACAGCCACCATGTTCGGCATACATCTCGTAGCCTACAAAAGTTCCAATTTCTAAAAATTCAGCGTTTTGATCTTTTAAATATGCTATGCGCTCGCGTGCAGTTAGCTTACCTTTTGCACGCTGTTTTGCTAGTGATTTTTCTCCTCCGCCAAGGTGTATTTTTTTTGCAATATTCTGGTAGTCAGACCAAAGCATTTTGTTTGCATCTTCATTTTTGTTAAATTCTAGTTCTTTTGGACTCATGACAGGTTCAAACGTACTATTTTTTTCAATGATAAATTTCACTAATGCCTTCTAGCCTTATTTTAGAATAAACATAAATGACATAAGCTTGTATTTACCTATACATTTAGAATTATTTTACCATCAAAAAATCAAATAATTATACATGAACTTCTAACGTAACGAATAGCAACGTTTATATGTGTAAATTCAGTTTATGGCCATTTCTCTTTTCGTCAGACTTTTGTTGTTTTATCTCAATGAAATTGGATGTCTCCAAATTGCTCAAGCTATTTTGTATATTTGCATTTCTTCAATGAAAAAAGGTGTTATTTTTTTTGTGTTGCTTTGTTTAGCTTTTCTAAGTAAGGCTCAAACGCCTACAGAAGCCTCCACAAATTTAGTGTTTGGGAATAAATATTGCAGTGAGGTAAATCTCTCGTGGGATAAAGGTAATGGAGTTTCGCGCATTGTTATAGCATCCAAAAATACTGCTGTAAGCGTCTTGCCAAACAACAATACATTTTATCTTCCTTCTTCCATTTTTGGTAATGGACATTCATTTTCTGCTACGGAGTTTGTCGTGTACAATGGAACAGGAAATTCAGTGATAGTAACTAATTTGGAAAAAAATACCACGTATTTCTTTGCAGTTTTTGAGTATAATGGTGCTGGTACGGTTTTCAATTACCTTACCACAGTATATCCAGAGTCAAGTACTACCACAGAAAATATTCAAGCAGATTTTGTGCCAAATGATGCTTATCAATGTGAAAATATAAACGATTTTATATTCACACCAAATGTAGTGCAAACCGGTGCGGGTACGTTGACTTATGCCTGGCGTTTTGGGGATGGGACTACGAGTACTGCACAAGTGGCAAATCACGTATATACTGTTGGAGGAATCTATGATGTGCAACTTACGGTAAAATCATATCAATGTGAGACAATTGTAGTAAAAAAAGATACTGTAGCGCCATCTCCAGAGGTTTCTTTCATACTAGATCCAGCTGTCACCGGCAATACAGCCGAACAATGCTTCTTGAAACCGGATGGGTCTAGTAATTATTTTAAATTTACGAATACCTCTAGATATGGTTTTTTGCCGACTGGATATTCGTACACAGAAAAAAAATGGGATTTTGGCGATGGACAAATATCATTCAACATAGATGATAATTTTGTAAATAAAACATATTTAAACCCGGGTGTATACACAGTAAGATTTACAGTAGACAATACATTCAATGATAGAGAGTATTGTACAGATTCATTTGAAATGGAAGTAATTGTGCGCCCACGAACCATAGACACTACTAAAGTAATATTTGATAGTGCCATGTGCATTGATGGTAATCTATTTGAATTTGACCACCAAACAAACGATGCTACTGTGATTAGTCTGTGGAATTTTGGAGATGGTAATGCAAAAACAGGAAATACAGTTAACCACACTTATACAGCAATTAGCAAATACTACATACAGTTAGAAGCTACTGACGGTGCTGGATGCTATGATGTATACAAAGACTCGTTGCAGGTGGTACCTCAGCCAAATAATACTATAGGCTCTGCATCTTCTAGATTCTGCGAAGGTGATACTCCAGTTCAGCTGGAAGTAACCATTCCAAATGGAAAGTGGATCGGCGATGCAGTAAATGATCAAGGTGTTTTTACACCCACAATTTTAGGACTCAACGTTTTGAAATATGCCGTGGACGTCAGTGGATGCAGAGATACTGCAGAATTAATAACTACAGTTTATGAACGACCATTTTTTGAACTGGGTTCAGATACAACAATTTGCCAAGGGGATACTTTTGAAAAATCTGTTGAGAAAGGTAGCGCTACAATTCTTTGGAGCACAGGTAGTACAGATTCCTTTTCATTAGTAAGTAAAAGTGGCATATTATGGGCTGAGTTAGGTAATAATGGTTGTGTATATCGAGATAGTATTATCGTGCGGTCAATTGAAGCGCCAATGTTTGATTTAGGCAGTGATAGCACATTATGTGGCGGTAGCTTTCGCCAATTAGACGTCTCGGCTTCAGATGCAACGTACACCTGGTCTGACGGATTTGACGGCCCGCTTAGGTTGTTGGATAAGTCGGGAAAATATGGTTTAACTGTAACTAATAAATGTGGCACATTTGTAGATAGTGTGACCCTCGACTTTTTGCCTTTTGCGTGTGATATTTTTATACCAAACGCTTTTTCACCTAATGGTGACGGTATCAATGATGTTTTTAGGCCGTCGGGTAATGTGACACTCAAAAGCATGAAAATATATAATCGCTGGGGTGAGCAAGTGTACGAAAGTTCTGCTGATGACTTTAGCTGGAATGGATATTACATGAACGAACTTGCTAAAAGCGATCATTATTTCTTTGTTATTCTATACGAAAAACCAGTACCAAATGGTGCTGAACAACTTCAAAGCAGCGGGAGTGTATTTTTGATGCGTTGATATAGGTTTATCCTTGAAGTGCATAACGTGTAATTTGCCACGTAAAACTTGCAGATAGCTATTTCTTGGCTTAAAACATTAAAATGGTAAAGAATAACTGAATATTAGGTTATAAAATACGTCTTACACCAAGTCTGAGTGCTGGAGACCAAACAGTCATTGTAGGTCGATATGTAGAAGTAGTGGATGTAAAAGGTAACATCACTTTTAATCCGGCTAAAACTTCTATATTAGGTAGTATTTCATAGGTGTAGTCCGCTGTTATTAAAGCTTGCAACAGTAATTTTTTGCTAGCTATACCTATGTCGTTTTTGATGATATGTTTGTATTTTCCTTGCACTGAAAATCCTTCAGTGGTTACTTTTACATCTTGCGAAAAAAGAAGAAAAATCCCAAAACCTCCACCGATGTTAAAACTCATTTTGGGCGGCAGTCTGCTGGTCTTAATCATCCGATTATATAAAAACTGAGCTCCTAAATATTGGTGCCTGTAGCGCACCTTTGCCTGCTTATTTGCTGCAAAAGCTAAATCCCTTATTTCGGGCAATTGTGGGTGTATTACGTCTAAAAATTGCAGGTTTTTAAATTCGGTTATGATATTGGTTTGATGGTAACCAGGGATAATAGAAATAGATTGATATCGATCAATATTTTTTCGAAGTTCAATGCCAATACTTAATGTATAGTCATGTGTTTTCAAAGATTTTAAGGAGTCAGCAATTGCCTTGGGTTCTGTATCAATATTGGTTATATTCAGAGTCGGCTCAGCTATTAGGCCTATGCTATTTTGTCCAGCACTAAGAAGTGAATTAAGCAAGAGTAAAGAAATAATGGACCATTTCATGGGGTACGAAGTAAGCTATTAAATCTGTAGAAAAGAAATACTGCTGATATTGTAAGCCCTATACTTAGTCCTATCCAAATACCGTTTACTCCAAAATACAGCGATTTTGGTGGTCCAAAATGGGACATTACATAGCCCAAGGGCATAGCAATAACCCAATAAGCTATAAAAATTAGTAAACTAGGTATTTTAACATCTTCGACACCACGCAGAATTCCAACTCCTATTGCTTGTATACCATCACTTAGCTGAAAAATTGCAGCGATTATAAGTAGCTCAGATCCCATTTTAATAACTGCGGGATCTGTTGTAAATAATTTGGCAAGCAACTCGTTGAAAGTAAAAAATATCAAAGCAAAAATTACAGCAACACCAAATCCAAGTTTCAGTCCGGTAAGGCCATAAGCCTTAATATTTATTTTATTTTGGTTGCCATAAGCTCTTGCCACGCATATGCTGCTGCCAGCGGATATACCGCTTGCAAACATGTAGGTAACTGAGGCTATAGTAATAGCTAAATTGTGAGAGGCTAGTTCTTGGGTGCCAAGCCATCCTGCCATAACCGCCGCACCAGCAAAAGCAGCTACCTCAAAAAAATATTGCAAACCAGAGGGAAACCCGATTGCGAAAATTCGTTTGTAAAAGGCGATTCGTCTTGATTCCCAAAATGAACGTATAAATTTACTCCAAGATATTGGAATTTGTTGCGACCCAAACAGTACGAGCATCATACTTGCCGCCAAGAAAATACGCGATATAATTGTAGCATATCCAGCTCCGTTTAGCCCATACGCAGGGAAACCAAGGTTACCGTATATAAGTACCCAATTTAAAAATACATTGAGTATTAAAGCTATAAGCGTAATGACCATACCTCCTATTGTATAACTAAAACCGTCACATATATTTTTAGCAAAAAAGAATGTCATCATAGGTAATAGTGACCACATCAATAAGGTCAGGTAAGGAATTGCAAGGTATTCTACAGCGTTTGTTTGACCCAAAATATGGAAGTTGGCAATAAATAAGTAGATGAAAGTTGAGGCAAGTACAGATAAACCAATGGTTACAATAAAACTATCGCGTGCTAACAGCCTATAGCTAGACGTTTTATTTTTCCCTTGTAAAATACTTACAATCGTAGCATAGGCCATGGTTACTCCAATGGGGAAAACAGCTACAAAAAAGAATACACTATTGCAGATACCTGCCGCGGCTAAAGGCTCGTAGCCAAGCTTTCCAACCATTAAGGTGTCAAAAAATCCAGTTAAGACCATGCCAAGTTGCCCCACTATTATAGGCCAGCTGATTTTTATAATTTCGCTTAAATGCTTGTTCACTTAGGTGCAAAGAAACTTCAAAACAAGGTATAAGTGGATACTAGTTTTAGAAGAATAATATTTTCGAAACATGTGCAAATGGAGTAGGGTCTAGGTTTGTACTTCTGTATTTGTATTTAGGATTCTCGGCCCTTGTTTTATTGTCCAGTAAAACGTCTTTAGTGATTTGGTACTTAGAAAGTGATTTTATGCCTAAATCCACTGATAGTGTGGCTACCGAAGAACTAACTTTTTTGCTAAAGTCAATGTTTTTGTATGATTGATGCCTTATACCTTTGAAAGATATTTGCTAAAATAGATCTATTTTGATAGAGTATTGGTTAGTTATATGATGTGCTACAACAGCTACAGATATACATAGTTTGGTCGTAATCAAATTTATGAAAATTATATGTCTTCAGATTGTTACAAAAGAAAGGAGCCGCCACATACTTCGGGCAGCTCCTTTTTAGAGTTAAAAAAATTGAGCGAATAAAAATTATTGCCTGTTTTAATACATAGTTACGCTAATATAGTAACCTTCCAATTACCTATTAAAGAATGGGCTAAGGTGCGGGAAGTCTTTTTTAAAAAGGCAGATCCCCTTCCTGCTTTTTTGCATCTCTGCTCAATAGTAAGAATTCGCTCACAACTACTTCAGTTGTGTAACGCTTTGTACCATCCTTATCTTCCCAGCTTCTGCTAGTGAGTTTCCCCTCCACCATTACTTCCTTACCCTTAGAGAGTAAATCTCCCATAATTTCTGCGGTTTTTCCCCATGCTACGATGTTGTGCCATTGAGTTTCCTCGACGCGATCGCCTTTTTTGTTTAGGTAGCTCTCGTTGGTTGCCATTGTAAACTTGGCAACACTGCTGCCATTTTCTAGTTTTTTCACTTCTGGGTCTGTACCTAGATTTCCGATTAATTGTACTTTGTTTTTTAATGCGTTCATAATAATTACGTGTGTTAAATTGTGTTTGTTAAAAAATGTTTCTTGTGCCAGTTATCGCTGGCGATTATTACTAAATGTTAATTTGGGTTGCTTTGTGGGCCGCGGTCACTCTATGTAAACACTATGAGAGATGCATCTCCCTCGAAACAACACTGCAAATAGAATGTAGCTGCCAAGTACCAAGTGAATTTTAATCACTTACTTACGACTATAAGCGTTTGTAAACGTTTGCAGTCGGCATTAATAGCTAATAACCAATGACTTATGAAAAAATAGTTTATTTAGTTAAATACACTAAGCGTACACATCTATTTATACACTCCACGCAATATTTAGTGTATTGCAGCTATGGACCCCTTGCAGATAACTCTAAAAACCTACATTATTGATCTGATGTTACTAGCAAGTGGTGGCAGACGGTTTTGCCCAAAACTACATTGGAATGACCGTCATAAGATACAGTGTAGCTACCATCAAACGGCTCGATGTGATCTACACGTATTTCCGTGTTCAGTTGTATAGATTTTTTATTGAGGTAGAGTAAAAAATCTGTAGAGGTCTCTCGAAGTGCTTTTACGTATACCGTTTGACCCTCCACTATTTGGGATAATCTTTTATAATTTGGGCGGTGAAAATTTCCGTTGCGATCTGGGATAGGAGATCCATGTGGATCTGCCATCGGAAAACCCAGTAATTCGTCCATTCGGTCAAAAAACTTTTCTTCGTTGATGTGTTCTAATTCTTCGGCTATGTCGTGTACCTCTTCCCATCCAAATTTCATGAGCTGAACCAAAAACATTTCAGCTAAACGATGTTTTCTTATGATTTTGGCAGCCCGCTGTTGACCTTTTTCGGTAATTCGTATGGGTTTGTATCGCTCTGATATAACGATACCTTCTGCCTGTAGTTTTTTGACCATATCATTTGCTGTGGGTTTACTTACTTGCAATTCTTCTCCCAAATCTGACAACGATATAGCAGCATTTTTTTGGTGCAGAAAATACAAAGCTTTAATGTAATTCTCTTTTGCGGTGGAAGCCATACTTAGTTTTTTGTTTACAAAGCTAAAACTATTTATGAAATTTTATTGTTAGTCTTGCCTAACTTTATAGTTTTGCATAACTTGTAATGAATATCAATTTCTTATTTTCTTATTTATTGATTACACTAAGTCATTTGCTATGTGCCCAAACTGGCAGAATACACGGCACTGTAACCGCAGATGGGGTACCTATTGCTTTTGCACAACTAGTTGTAGAGCGTACCTCTAGCGGGGCAGTGACCAACAATGCTGGTATATATGATATTCGTGGCTTAAACTTTGCTTCATATACTATCTCAGTTTCTTATCTGGGATATAAGACAATATCCAAGGATTTTACCCTAGATCAAACCAACCCAGATGTAGTGCTTAATTTGAATTTAAGAGAGACTGCACTCAATTTAGACCACATAGTAGTAACAGGTACCAAGACATACAAAAAACAAACCCAATCACCTGTTCTAGTGGGAGTAATAAACAGCCAAACACTGAGCAATGTACAGGCTTGCAATCTAGCGGAGGGATTGCGTTTTCAGCCTGGGTTAAGGGTAGAAACCAATTGCCAAACGTGTAACTACACTCAACTGAGAATTAATGGTCTTGCAGGAGGATACTCACAAATATTGATAAATGGTCGTCCTATATTTAGCCCGCTGACAGGATTGTATGGATTAGAGCAATTACCAGCGAATATGATAGAGCGTATAGAGGTAATAAGAGGCGGTGGGTCATCACTTTACGGTTCTAGTGCTATAGGTGGCACTGTGAATGTGATTACAAAAATACCGAAGGTTAATAGTTATGAAGTAGGCTACACCTATCAAAATATAGACGGGCAGACCAACGATAATATATGGACAGGAAATGCATCATTTATCTCAGATTCTAAAAACTCAGGTGTCTCCTTTTTTGTAAACAAGAGACAACGCGATTTTTATGATGCTAATGGGGACAATTTTTCTGAAATAGCCAGATTATCAAATGCATCACTAGGTGCTAATTTTTTCATTTTGCCCAATGAAAATCAGAAACTAGAGCTTTCTGTTAGCCGGATACACGAGTATAGGCTTGGTGGAGAAATGGAGAATAACAAACCGGCTTATCTGGCTGAGCAGGCAGAAGAGCGAACACAAAATGTGTGGATGGCTAGTGCCGATTATCAAATAAATTGGAATAAAGACCGCAGTTCTTTTATTAGCTATTTTGCTTGGCAAAATACAGATAGAAACCATTATACTGGCATTAGACCTGATACCTCAACCGTCGAATATGAGTCATTTTTGGCCAATCCGCCTTATGGTACCTCTAGTGTAACCACCTTCACAATAGGTACTCAAGTAAATCATAAGATACGCTCATTGTTTAGTGGAATCAATGTTTTTACCACGGGAATAGAATATTTATATGATGCTGTGCAAGATGACATACCGGCCTATAAATATACTATCGACCAAACTACCAAAGATCTTGGCGCATTTCTTCAAAGTGATTGGTCTATTGTACCACAGCTTTCATTGCTCTCAGGAATCAGAATGGATAAGCATAATCTGGTGAACCGGATCATTATTAGTCCGCGGGCTGCTTTACTTTACAAGCCCACGAGTACAGTTAAACTGCGGTTGAATTACGGCGCTGGATTTAGAGCACCGCAAGCATTTGATAGTGATTTGCATATTGCTTTTGCAGGAGGAGGAGTCTCTAGGGTGTCGTTGTCGCCAAATTTAGTGCCCGAAACATCGCAAAGTTATAGTGCCTCTTTTAGTTATGATAAGCCAATGCCAAAATGGATAACTGGTATTACTTTCGAGGGATTTTATACTCGGCTAAATAGAGCATTTTACCTAAAACCCTTGGGTCTCGATCAGTTTGGACAGCAATTTGAAAAACAAAACGGGGAAGGAGCTACAGTGCAAGGTGTTACGCTAGACTATCGGCTAAACTACAACCAAAAAATACAGCTAGAAAGCGGATATACGTTGCAGACTAGTCTATTTGACAGACCAGTAGAATACATTGCCGGTGTAGGAGGAATACATGAATTTGTCCGAACACCAAATAATTATGGGTACGCTGTATTCACTGCCACTCCATCAAAAAAATGGAAAGCTACACTCAATTATGTACATACCGGTCAGATGAAAATACCGCATTTTGCGGGAGCTCCAAATCAACTGGTTGATCAGATTTTTCGTTCAGATGCCTTCTCAGAAGTCAGCATAAAAGTGGGGTATAATCTACCCATAGAAAAATTCAGTGGTAAAATGGAAATATATAGTGGGGTAAGAAATATGTTCAACGCGTATCAAGATGATTTTGATATTGGCAAAGATAGAGACAGTAACTATATCTATGGCCCTTCCCTCCCTCGTCTCTATTTTATAGGTATTACTATGAAATCAAAGTAATTATATCTTAAATAGCTTCTGGTTTTTATTTATACTTCTCTCGGCTTTTTTCTTCTTGGTATTGTTTTCTGCGCAGTATACCATACCGTATTCCGGCAAAAAGAGTTAATCCTACAAAAAGATAGCCAGAGGTCTTATCGTGTATATCAGAGGAAAATATACTGAAGGCTTCGAATATTGAGACTACTGCTATGAGCATCCAGATAATTTGTAATATGCGTGGTAATCGTTTCATTAAGGTAGGGTATAAAGAATTAATATTAGCGAATATAAACTACTCAGGGCTTATTTCATCGTTTAAATATACGACGCCAGTTACTTTTGTAAGCTTATAGTTAAGAAAACTTTCATCACTTTCAAAACCTTCAGCAATAATAATTTTCTCGTTTCGTATGCGCACTCTCACAGTTTTATCAGATGTTACCATCCGTTTCTTTTTGTCCCAGATTAGTTCGTCTGTTTGTATTTCTTCATCTTTTCTATTTAGCACCCTAACGCTATCGCGTATTTCTATTCGGTCGTCTTTTTCAAAGTGCATAGCATACAAGGCGTCTAACTTACTGCTTGTGTCTCCCACATTATCAAAAAATAGTGCGTGGACACCTTTGGGCATTTCTAGGCGGGGATTATCCTTGTCTGGAAATCTTTTCATAACTGGTGCCTCAATAATTGCACGCATCAAGGCCGAGTCTGTATAGGTAATTATCACCTCATTCGCCACTTCTACACTTAAACTATCTTTAAGTAAATTGAGTTCTGATAACTCCTCTACGGTATGATTTCCTGCACAAGACATTAAAAAAGCGGCAGTAAATAATACTGCCGCTTGATTTATATAAGGTTGCAAACACATTGTATTAGCTACCTATGGTACGTACAGTAGTATTTTCGCCTATCCAGCAACCTACACTGTATGAGTCACCATTATTTATTCCTTTAAAAAATGCGTCTTCTTTGCCAGGAAAATATGCGGAGTATTTATTAATTTTACTTTGAGCGTCTTCTGCTACACTTGGGTCTACACTTTTAGCTTTAGCGTACTTATCTACTGCTACCAAGTATACTCCGCCTCTACCAAGATCTCCACTTCCACAGCTAGCTGCACTAGCAGCGTAGGCATCTCCTATAAGAATATAGGCTTCACCGCTATTTTGGTTTATGGTTAAGGCTTTTCTTGCGTAATCTCTAACGGTGCTATACTGTCCATTATTTTTAGCCGTTTTAGCCAATTTTATCCAAATATCATACTTTATGTCATCTGTAGAGGCAAGGTTAGCAGCTTTCGTGTAATACGATACTGCTTTAGTATCGTCACCTTGCTTACCAAATGCTTTGGCCAAGCTAAGTGCAGCATCAGTGCTTGGTTCTAATCCAAAAAGTGCTTCTGAACATTGGAAGTAGAACTGTTTGCTTTCGCAGCCACCTCTGTCTAGTAATTTTATTGTTGATTTTAGCCAAGCTGTGTTGGTTTTATTATCAGCGAAATACGGCTTTTTAAGTTCTTCCAATTTCTCACAATCTAGGTATGGTTTCATCATTCCTATTACGGCGTCTTGTGTCTTTATCCATTTCAATCCTACCGCACTATCTTTAGCACTGATACCTGCCGAGGTGTATTTAGCTATATTGGCGTCAATAATAGGGGTAACTTTATCCAGTATAAGAAAAAGGCTATCCATGCCCATTTCTTTCTTCTTGTATAAATTTACTCCTGCGTAAATGTAATCTTTTGGGACATCATAAACTGTATTTTCACCCGCCAAATCTATAGATTTTTCGAAGATACCGAGTGCTTCAAGTCTTCTATTTGGGGTTAGTTTTGACATATCATCTGCTAGTTTGCCAAGCACCTTGGCATCATCTCCCCAAAATATGATTCGCTTCCGGTGACAATCATAAACCAGTTCGGCATATTGTTCTAGCTCTGCACTATAAGCAGCGCTGTTCGCCTTCATAATTTCTTTATGAGCGTCGTAGTTTTCTTGGTTGCCAGCTTCTTTTAGTTCTTGTTGTTTTTCTTTTTCTGCTGCAAATATAGGCTTACGCTCTGCCACTACTTCGCGTAGTTTCTTCTTTATAATGTATGGTCCGGCAAAGGTTATACGTTTTTGAATACACGGTGCATTATCAAAAAGATATTTCCAATATGGGTATGCTTCTACATATTTTTTTTCTTGGTAGTATTGGTTGAAGAGGGATAGTTGTTTTGCAGTTTCTACAGAGTCTAAACCCCATTTGTTAGTGCAAGCAGAGGGTGTATCACTGTTTTCGTCTTCTTTGTCTTCTTCATCATCAGTGTCTTGTGCTACAGCGACCAAGCTTAAAAGTGCCATAAGCATAAGTAATAAGTGTTTTTTCATTGTGTTTGCTATTGATATTTCCGTTTTGTAAACCATTTGTCGTTAAAATTTAATCCTATTCCTATGTTAAAAAAATCCTCTTGCAGTAGTCCGTTGGTTGTTGTTCCTCTTTTTATATACTCAGCTGTGATATTTATTCTGCTTACTACAGCTACTTTTTCTTCATCTAGTCTAAATGACCTTATTACAGGCAAACCTAGCCCAAAACTTATGCCAATATCAGTTAGTTGTGTGTTTTGGAAATTGTAATAAAGGTTTTCGTATCTGAAACCTGCGCTATATTTTATCTTCTTAAAAAAGTTTCCTTTTTCACTATACTTGGTTGATGGGACGATACTGAGGCCCGCGGAGTAGCGTGTGTTATTGAAAAATGGGTTCCCTTTACTGCCATTTTGTATACTAGACCATTGGTTTTGTTCTGTTTCTAGCGATAACGCCCATTGTTCACCTTTAGACACGGTATATCCAAGGGTAAATCCTATTGGTTTGGTTAATGTATCGCGTGTATTGTCTCTGTAATAAATAGAGTCTATCGTTAGGTTTTCTCCGCGTACCCCTCGGTCAAATAGACTTCCATAAAAAGTCTCTGAATATTGATAACCTATGCCTGTAAGTTGTGTACTGGTTTGTAGAGCAGCGCCAAAGGTGTGCTTTATGGGTTCTTTTGATGTGTTGTTGCTTTGTCTATTTTGTTGTAGACTATATTGTACACCAAGCGTATAGTCTAGTCCGCGGTAAGCTATAGATTGCTCATCACTAAAGCTCAAAACATTGTCAGTATTGGGATATACCCGAGCTTTGGCGTTGAGCATACTACCAAAGTTGTAATTTATATTAGCTCCCAATTTTAAGTTTTTGAGTAAGGCTATACCGTAGCCTATATACACGCGTGATATGCCGCCTGATCCACTGAAAATATTATAGTAGCTTGGTGTGTCACTAGTTACATTATTTCGTAAGTTGTATCCTATATCGCTATACTGGTTGGTACCAAAGCTTACTCCCATTTTTCGCTTGGTCCCCAACGGAAATGCCATAGCAAAGTGATTGAAATTTCCAGATGCAATAGGTGTAGTAGAGGTAGCAGAGGTACGTGTACCTAACGTGGCGCGCAGACCTGCGTCAAAAATGGTAAAATCGATATTGGCGTAACTGGCTGGGTTAGCTGCTGAGAAAACACCTTTTTCTTGTTGAGAAATAGAAGTCCCGCCGGTTGCTTGATGCTGAAAAAACGTAGAAGGTTTCAACTCACCAAGTCCAAATGATGAATAGGGCGATGTGGTTCCTGTTTGGCCAATTGTATGAAGAGACCCTAACATCACAATTTGGAATAGTATTAACTTATTTTTGTTCATTGTATTCTAAAATGTGATTTAGTCCTTCTACTACTAGTTTTGGGCGTGCGAATATCATATTTTCAATCTTTTTACCAAAATGAAAAGGGATATTACTGCAATCTGCAATTTTGACATTGGAATACTTCTGATTTATTTGTTGAATATAGCCGACCATTTCAAAACCAATAGATTGGCAAACGCCTATTTGAAGGCTATGCTCAGTTGATTTTCCCGGGAAAGAAGAAGTATAATCTGGTTTTACAAGGGGTAACCCAGCGGTAAAAACATTCATCGCTTTAAGTCTCATTTGCACACCGGGAGATATAAGTCCGCCCAAAAATTTATTTTCGTGCAGGAGATCTAAGGTAAGACAAGTACCTAAATCCAACACAAGCCAAGTGGCTGACGGATCTATAGCGTGGGCTCCTACGGCAGCTGCTATTCTATCACTTCCGAGGGTATGCGGCGTGAGGTAGTCTAGTGCTATAGGCAGTGGTGTAAGATGTGTAAGATAATCATGGGGTTTTAGGTGCTTTTGTAGTGCATCATTTTTTCCGCTGGCACACACTAGTACACGTGCTTGTTGCTCTCGGTAGGATGCTAGTATTTTTGCGTTAAAAGGGTTATAGTACTGCTGCAAAATACCATCAGCGTACACAGCTGCTTTTGCATTTGTGTTGCCTATGTCTATGCATAGATTTATTTTAGCCATTTTGTTCTATGATGTTCTATTTCTATTGACTTCGTACCGTCACTTACCTCCAAGTTACCGTTTTTTAAAAGATTTTTTACGGTGAAAGATACAAAACGTCCTTCGTGCTCAAAAGTTACAAGTGTATCTTTTTTGTAGAGTCGTTCATTCACCTGCTGCAATAGTGTATGCTTATCTACTTCCAGTGAAGAGTAAAACTGGAGATATAATGATTGTAATAGGTCTGTAATATCATTTTCTGAACCAGTTACAGCTGCTATACTGGTAGCAGGTATCCCATCAAATTTCAGTTGGTTTACATTGACCCCTATTCCCACTACAGCTATAGATACATGACCGTTTATTAAAATATTTTCAGTGAGTATTCCTGCTATTTTTCGGTCACCTATATATACGTCATTTGGCCATTTTATGGTTGGTCGTGATACGCCAAATACCTCCAAGGTTTTGGTCGTAGCTATTGCAGCGGCGTTATTGAGCCAACTGAGCTCTAGTATATTACCTGGGTTTTTTACCACAAAGCTAGCTGTGAGATTGAGAAAAGCTTCACTCTTCCACGTATTTCCACGTTGGCCTTTTCCGTGGAGCTGCACGCTGGCACATACAGCATACTGGGCAGGCAGCGGTTGCTCAGCGGCTTTTTTGCGCAGGTATGAATTGGTAGAGTCTACCTCTGCTAAAAATTCTATGTTGTAAGTAGCCAATAAGGTCGAGTATTGATGGATTAAACTAATTTTGCTCCAAAGTTATCTCAATAAATGGCAAAAAATACCAAAATCTCCGATGTACTCGCAGAAGTTATCGTGAAAGGCATGCAAGACAAAAAAGCTAAGAATGTCATAAAGATTGATCTTTCGCAAATCAATGAGGCTGCTGCAGATTATTTTATAGTGTGCCATGGAGATAGCGATAGACAGGTAAAAGCTATAGCTGATAGTGTAGAAGACGAAACGCGAAAGGCCTTGAAAGAGAATCCCAATAGCCGTGAAGGTCAAGGGGAGAACCGTTGGGTACTCTTAGATTACGTCAATGTGGTGGTGCACGTGTTTCAAAAAGATGTTCGTGAGTTTTACGAGATAGAAGATATATGGCACGACGGAAAGTTTACCAATTATGAGGATATAGTGTAGTTCATATTTTTTTATACGAGAGCCATGATGTGCAACTATATTTCGTGAAAACTACACTCACTGTCTGCTTCGGCAAAGCATAATGTTAATGACGTGGTAGGTGTGCACCCGTCATTGTATCTGAGAGCGCAGCAAGCGGCAAAAGTGACGAAGAGCAATAGTTAATGGTAATGTAGCGAAAAACGCAATGCAAGAGCAAGAGTCTCGAAAAACTCCAGCAAAAAACAACAGCTGAGACCAACAAGACATAACAGACAACGCAATTGCTGACTATCCAAATTAGAACCTTACGTATGGGTCTTTGTTTGCAGCTAGTAATGCTCTGTGACTTCTAAGCGTATGCTTTGATACTAAGAAATGGTGATTGTTTTATATATAAAGCCTGCTATCTTTCACAGAAAAATAGCAGGCTTTATATCGATACTACTGTTATACTTAATTTTCTATAGCTTTCATCGCGTCAAATTCCATATTTCGGTTTCCGTTGATATATTGCGATACAAAAGCATCTTTTATTCCGAGGGTTTTAATGTCGTTTCTAAATTGTACTGCATCCATTAGGTTTTCAAAATGTCCGATTACATACCTTTTTTTTCCCTCGACTTCTTCTGCTTTTATTGTTTTCAATTTGTCATTGAAAGATACTAAATCCAAGTATTCATAATAGCCCATCTGCACTTGATAGACGGTTCCCATAGGAAGTTTGGTGCTAGGCATTGATGATTTTAGTTGGGCATACTGAAGCTCTAGTGTGGCTAGTTTATCTGCAAGAACTTGTTTTTCTTGGCGCAGTTGTTCCATTTCGGCTAGTTTGGCTTTTAAGTCAGCTACTTCTTGGCGCAGGTCTGTGACTTGTTTTTTATGTCCTTCTTGCATTCTCACCCATTTTTCAGGATTTTTCTTGTAGGTCTTGATTTCTTTTTTTAAGGTCCGTTTTTCTTGTTTTGTAAGTGTTTGTGCTTCTGTAAAGTTGATACTTGCTACAAAAACTATGGTCAAAATAGTTACTATGATTTTTTTCATCTTTTTTAATTTATTAAATTACTGCAAAAGTATAAAAAGGTTTACTCTGTTTATCCATAACCAATGTGATTAACTACCTTTGTATCCATTTTATAGTACAGAAACATGGAATATAGAGTAGAGCGAGACAGCATAGGAGAGATAAACGTACCAGCAGACAAATACTGGGCAGCACAAACGCAGCGTTCGGTAGAAAATTTCAAAATTGGGAATCAAAAAATGCCAATTGAAATTATCAGAGCATTTGGGGTTTTGAAAAAGTGTGCGGCTATGACCAATGCAGAACTGGGTGTACTTTCGCAAGAAAAAGCAGACCTTATTTCTGATGTTTGTAATGAGATAATAGATGGGAAATTGGATGATCAGTTTCCCTTAGTAATCTGGCAAACAGGCTCCGGAACGCAGAGTAATATGAATGTAAATGAGGTAATTGCCAATAGAGGTCACGTACTTAATGGGGGTAATTTATCTGATGAAAAGAAAATTTTGCATCCCAATGATGATGTGAATAAGTCTCAAAGTAGCAACGATACTTTTCCTACAGCCATGAGTATTGCGGTCTACAAGCAGATGATTGATTTTGCAATTCCAGGCTTGCAAGTGCTTAAAGATACGTTTAAAAAGAAAGCGAGAGACTTTAAAGAAATTGTAAAAATAGGACGCACACATTTTATGGATGCTACTCCGCTTACCTTAGGTCAGGAGTTTTCTGGATACCGAAGACAGTTAGAAATGAGCATAATAGCTATAGAAAATGCCATGATAGGAGCTCAAGAAATAGCGCTAGGTGGTACGGCTGTAGGTACTGGGCTCAACACGCCTACAGGCTATGCTGAAATGGTAGCTGCCAAGATTGCTTTGGAAATGGCTATGCCTTTTCGCACGGCCGAAAATAAATTTGAAGCACTGGCTGCTCACGATGCTATGGTAGAACTGCACGGTGCACTAAAAAGGGCCGCAGTGAGTTGTATGAAGATAGGAAATGACATTAGAATGCTAAGCTCTGGTCCCCGAAGTGGTATAGGAGAAATAACAATACCAAGCAACGAGCCGGGTTCAAGTATTATGCCTGGTAAGGTAAATCCTACGCAGTGTGAGGCACTTACTATGGTGTGTGCACAGGTAATGGGCAATGACGTAGCAGTAACCATAGGTGGCAGCAATGGCCATTTTGAGTTGAACGTTTTTAAACCGCTAATAGCAGCCAATGTACTACAAAGTGCACGCATATTGGGGCAAGCTTGCTTGTCTTTTAATGACAATTGTGTAGCAGGTATAGAGCCAAATCATACCGAAATACAGAAAAAATTGGACAGTTCGTTAATGCTTGTAACAGCATTAAACACTCATATAGGCTATGACAACGCCGCCAAAATAGCAAAAAAAGCTTATTCAGATAATACTACACTAAAAGAGGCTGGTGTAGCTTTGGGCTTACTATCCGTAGAGCAGTTTGACGAGTGGGTAGTGCCGGCTGATATGTGCGGAGATATGGAACTAGGATTTTAGAGAACTATGAGTACCAAGCTAAAGCCTTTTAGATTAAAAACTATAAGCAAATATGCTAAAACCCATTCCTTAAAAATTTTGGATATAGGCTCTGGGAGTCACTCCAGTACCATCACTAAAAAATGGTTGCCTGAGTGCCACTACACTGGGGTAGACCGAGATGTAAGCTATGACAATACCGCTGAGGATATACAAAATATGGATGCATTTTTTCAGCTCGACCTTACCCAGCTCGACTTTTCTAAAATACCTAATGACTACTATGATGTAATCATTATGAGCCACGTTATAGAGCATTTGCACAATGGAGATAAAGTGCTACCCCTACTTTTTTCTAAACTTAAAACAGGTGGTTTGTTTTACATTGAGTTTCCGTGTGAGACTAGCGCTACTTTTCCAAGCAAAAAAGAAACACTTAATTTTTTTGATGATGATACCCACGTGCGCATTTATTCCATAAAAGAAGTAGCCAATATTTTTATGTCCGCAGGATTTAAGGTGAAAATGGCTGGTAAAAATAGAAGTTGGATTAATATAGCTTTAATGCCTATAAAAATCTTTTTGCAGTATATTACCAAAGGGTACGTCCGTGGCGGAGTGTATTGGGACTACTATGGGTTTGCAGATTATTTGATTGCAGAAAAGGGTTAAAAAATAATTTTTAAATAAGATAATTTTATAATGACCATGTGGTAGTTTTCTGCAAAACATGTTATTACATTGTGGTTTTGCTTTTTTATGGTCTGCAAATTAGTACCAAATATTCTTTGTTTTAGTTAGATTTTGCATGTACTCACCTAGTCATAAAATATAACCACACAGGAGTCAGCTAGGTTCTTATACATTCTCTTATCTTTGCCAAATGTTTCCAACATTAGGAGGTAATGGACGAATTTGGATATACGCAGCAGATAGGGCGCTTAGTGCAACAGAAGCCATTGAAATAAACAGGCGTTTGGCTAGTTTTTGCAAAGACTGGTTGGCCCATGGTAGTCGGTTGGCAGCAGACTTTAATATAGTTTACAATCAAATAGTGCTGCTAGCGGTAGACGAGGAAGTAGCCGAAGCTACAGGATGCAGCATAGATAAAGCGACGGAGATTTTTAAGCAAATAGATGAGGAATTTCAACTTGATTTGTTCAATAGAATGAATCTTTTTTTTGTGCAAAATGAAAAACTAAGAGTAGTCAAATTAGTGGATGTTAATAAGTTGTATCGCAGTGGTTTGATAAGTGAGGATACCACGTTTTTGGATAACAGTATTAGTACTCGGGTGGATTTGGATGAGCGATGGCAGCTGCCTTTTAAAGATTCTTGGGCGTTCAAAAAAGTAAAGTCATTTGTAAGTAACTAAGTTTTTTTTGTGCCCACGTTTTTGCTTATAGAATCATCTGGAGAAACTTGCTCTGCAGCCGTATCAAAAGGGCGCGAAATAGTAGCCGAAAAATGGATACAAGAGCCTAATTCACACAGCACGTATCTAGCATCTTTTGTAGATGATGTTTTGTGTATGGCCGGCATAAAAGTTTCAGATTTAGATGCTGTGGTAGTAGGAGGCGGACCCGGTTCGTACACCGGTTTACGTATTGGTGTTAGCTTGGCAAAGGGCTTGTGTTTTGCAGCAAATAAGCCACTCATTGCTTGCTCAACTCTGCGAGCATTGGCAGCAGCTGCATTAGAAAAAGTACCAACAGCTACCCGCGTAATTAGTCTCATAGATGCTCGACGAATGGACGCTTACTTAGGCGTTTTTACACCAAATTTAGAGGCCTTGGCAGACGAAGACTTCATAACAATTGATGAACGATTGGCCTTGGATTTCGTACAGCAAGGTGCAGTGGCTGTAGGTAGCGGGGCGTCGAAATGGTTGCGAAACTTTGGTCAAAATGAAGGTATAATAGAAGCCAAATTAATTCTTTATGCGCATCACTTGCTATTAGAGGCACATCAGAAATGGGATCGGCAGGATATTGAAAATTTGGCCTACTTTGAGCCAAACTATATAAAGTCTGTTTTCGTAACAAAGCCAAAACCCAAATTTTAAGGTTAGGGTAACATTGGAGCTTATCATAATAGTATATTTGCAGTCTTATTATAAATGAAGTATCTAACTTTAGTTGTGATTTTAATGCTGCGCTTAGGTGGGATTGCTCAAACTTTTGACGAGAAAACAACAAAAGCGTCAAACGTGCGCCTCAATATATCTAATTCCGGCACATACGGCAATGCAATGCGAGGCTACAGAGATGGCAGTGGAAATCAAAGTGGAGAGTATCCCGCGGGTAGTGGAGTTGAGCATATATTTGAGAGTGGAATATGGATTGGAGCACTTATAAATGGCAATACAGTTGCTGTAAGTACCGCTGCTATAGATGCTCCCCAAGGTTATAGTACTGGATCTTCTGGTTTCGAGTTTTATCCAGATCCTGGTGGCATGTTACGTGAGATTTCATCGCTGCGAAATAGTCCTTTTTATTCTCCAGAAGCTATTTCACATCAAGATTTTGTAGCTACGTACTCCGATAGGAATGTACAAGTTCCCGGTACTCAAATACAAATTGGAGGACACTTAGACCCTTTGAATGTAGAAGTAAAAGCACGCAGTTATAACTGGAACTACAGTTTTAGCGACTTTTTTGTGATACTAGATTTCGAAATAAAAAATACCGGAAGCAATACCTTAGATTCTGCCTATTTTGGTCTGTGGTCCAATACGGTGGTACGCAATATAAACATCACTCCTGCGGGTAGTGGTGGCGCAGCGTTTTACAACAAAGGCGGCAACGGATATTTTGATAGTTTACAGATGGCTTATTGTTATGATCATTCTGGTGATGTGGGTTTTACAGATAGCTATGTGGGGCAAAAATTTTTGGGGGCGGAGGACAAAAGTGGGTTTCTTCATCCCGATGTGAACGCGCGATTCAATGCGCACTACAATGCTTGGCAGTTTAACAGTACTTCAGACCCTATATTTTTTCAGCCTACCAATGACAATACCCGTTATCAGAAAATGACTTTTGGGCTTAATGATCAACCTTGCTGGAATGTAAACAATACTACTAACTCCAACTGTGGAACTCGTAGCTACGAGGAGTTACTTAATCAAGCCGGAAATAGGTCGGATCTCGTATCTGTTGGGCCGTTTTTAGACTTTAGACCCAATGAAGTGGTGAAGGTAAGCTATGCTTTTATTTTTGGAAAAAAGAAAGAAGACGGCAACCCTAATAGTGAGAACAACTCGACACAACAAAGCAATTTTTTGGCTAATGCTAGCTGGGCACAAACCGCTTATAAAGGCGAAGATGTAAATTTTAACGGAGTGTTAGACGAAGGAGAAGACTTGGATGGAGACGGAAAGCTAACTCGATTTATACTTCCTGCCCCGCCAGATATACCTCATACAAAGGTAGTGACCTCAGACAATAAAATAGAAATTTACTGGGACGATAATGCCGAAGAAAGCATAGATCCTATTAGCCAAATAAAAGATTTTGAAGGATATCGAGTGTACATGACTAAGCTCGGTTTTGATGTGACTGGAGTACCTAGTTTACAAAGAGATTTATTAAAAATAGGTGAATATGATATTGCCAATAATGGTTTTGCATATGAAACTGGTTTTGATGCTATCCGACTTTCAGAACCTGCTACTTTTGAAGGAGACGATAAAGATTACGAGTATAAATTTACAATAGACCAAATACTGAATGGCTGGCAGTATGCTATATCTGTGACTGCATTTGATAGGGGAAACGAGGATAGCAACCTAGAAAGTTTAGAAAGTAGCCCTTTGGCCAATAATTTTAGAGCATTTGCGGGGAAACCTGTAAATAAAAATTTGAAAACAAATGCACCATTTGTTTATCCTAACCCGTATTATGCAGGTGCTAGCTGGGAGGGCAAAAGTTCTTTTCAAGAGCAAAGTAGAAAGTTGTATTTTGCCAACTTACCCGCTAATTGCGAGATTACCATTTTTTCGGTAGCAGGAGATTTTTTAGACCAGATAACGCACAATGCCCAGTACGATGGTAGTGACATACGTTGGAATCAAACATTTGGGGCAGAAGATGCAAACCAAAATGTATACAGCGGAGGTGAGCACGCTTGGGATTTACTCACAGCAAACACACAAATAATTGCAAGGGGATTGTACCTCTTTACGGTAAAAGACTTAGACACAGGCAGTTTATACAAAGGAAAATTTGCCATTATTAAATAGATAGAACAAAGAACTTTTTAAAAAACAAACAACAATGAAAAAACAAGTATTCGTATTAATTGCAGGATTATTTACTGTCCTTTTTAGCTATGCACAAACTGCAGTGTCTGTAAATGATATTCAGTATGTTAGCCCAACAGACCTTGCCGCGTGTAAAGATGCAAGTGCCTATGAGGGGCAAACCATAAAAACAGTGGGCATAGTGATGTACAACGGTAACCTAACTGAAGTGGCATCGGGCTCAGTAAATGGAGGATACAGACCAGGAGTACATATCATAGACACCGCTTCTGGCGCCACTATGGGAAATTTTGATGCCGTACAAATACACGGGGTGTACAGATCGGGTAATCAAAATCAGCCGGTTACGGCCCTAGACAATCTAGTTGCTGGAATGATAGTAGAGGTGACAGGAGTAGTAGGAGATTTCAGCGGGGAAACACAACTTTCACCCTCTGATGCTTCATCAGTTTCGGTGATAGGAACAACAACAGTTCCCAGTCCTAAAGTAGTTGACTTGGGCTTACTCAATGATAATAGCCGAGTGAATAAGCTACCAAGTGGAGAAGCCTGGGAGGGCTCATTGGTGACGATAGAAAATGTGACAGTGGTGGCGGTGAGTAGTTTTGCTGGAGGTAGTAGAGTAAGTTTTGACGTGAGCGATGCTAATGGTAATACAATCAATATATCGGACCGTTTTCTTGCACAAAAATTGACTAGTTGGACACCACGAAATGCATCTAGCCCGCAAGCAAAGGGTAAATTTGTAGCACCGATAGTAGGTACAATTTATGAATCACTCACTGGTATTGTTTTGCACTCAGCCAATGGATGCACAGGCGGAACCGGTAGAGGTTATGAATTAAATCCTTTTGACTCTAGCCATTACAAAATTGGTGATACGCCACCTAGTATCACGGAAGTAAATAGAAATCCTTTGGTGCCAAGCAGTAATGACGATGTTATAGTTTCTGCAAAAATCCTTGACTTTAACGGGACAGTAGCGCGCCAAACGCTGTATTATACCACTAATGTAAACGCTGAAAATCCAAATTTTACTGCGGTTTCAATGGTATTAAAGTCTGGGACTACTGACGAGTTTCAGGCTACTATACCCAAAGCAGCTAATGGCACTATAGTAAGATACTACATACAAGCAGAAGATAACGACGGCAATAAAAGCTTTGAGCCATTTACTGCGAGTTCTACTACGGGAGCTACTGCTTTTTATACTGTGAGAGACGGAGGACTTACTATTGTAGACCTGCAGTATGTACTAAACCCAAGCAGCGATGCAAGCCCTTACGTTGGTAAAACTGTAACGGTAAAAGGCTACGTAACTGCGAGTGCAAAACCGTATGATTTAGAAGATATTTATATTCAAGATAAAGATGCTATTGAATGGGCGGGTATACGCCTGAAAGGTAGTGCAGATCTGCTAGACTTGTGGCGAACGGAAGAAGTAGAAGTAACCGGTGTTGTACAAGAGTCGTTTGGTTTTACTGAAATCATTGTTTCTAGTGTAGAAAAAACAGGAAATAAAGCGGAAATAGCCCCTATAGAACTGCCAGTGAGTGATAGCGCGGGAAGAGCAAATAATGGCTATGAAAAATACGAAAGTATGCTAGTGAAAATGGTTAACAATACGGGTAAGGTAAAAATATCAAACCCACGTTTTAATCCTTTTGGGGAGTGGACAGTATCTGTAGATACCGGGTCAAACTTTGCAAACAGCACTAAAGTGCAAACTGGGGTAAAAAATGGAAATAATAATTCTTCGCTGTGGGTGTCCGTTCTTTCTGACTCAGTATTGGAAGTGCAAGATGGAATACTAGAAGTACCTCTGGTAAAAGCTACGAAAGAAATGGAGATGGATGCATTGGTAGGCCTTATGTACTATGGTTTTGGTCAGTATGCGGTGAAACCAAGAAACAATGATGATCTACAAGGTTTTACTCCAGCGCTAGAAGCTGCAGAATACGCAAAAGATACAGCAACAAATTCGGTTGCTAGTTTTCAAGCGCTTGGTTTAGAGTTTTATCCAAACCCTGCAAACGATGTAATTACCGTGAAAACTGCTAGTCACTCTTTAGGAACTGTGCTAGTACGAAGTCTAGACGGTCGAGTGTTGGCAACTGAGCCGGTAGTGGCTACTGCACGCATACGCGTAGCAGCACTTACCAATGGGATATACATATTGGAATATACCAATGACCATGGGCAGAGAGCTTCTGCTAAGTTTGTCAAATTTTAATGGTCAACACGACAAAATATGTAAGCAATAGGCTTGGCACCGCGGTGCTAGGCCTATTTGTTTTTGTGTTTTCGTGCAAAAAAGGTGAGCTCTTGCCCAATATGGCACCAGATACATTTATCAGTATACAAGCCATCAACCTTACCGGAGAAAATAGACTCAATAGTACCGTCAATTTAACATGGTTTGGTACAGATGTAGACGGTTTTGTGCAGTACTTTGAGTACAAAATAAATGAAGGCGAATGGATACAAACTCGGACACAAGACAGTACGTTTTTATTTCGTATAGATGCCAATCAGGATTCTACTGATATTGATTTTTATGTAAGAGCTGTAGATAATGAAGGGGCAGTAGACCTCTCCCCGGCATTTATAAAAGTGCCCTTAAAAAATGCGCCACCAGCTGTGGCTTTTGAGAAAGCTAGTCTACCCACTGATACTACAAATCTGGTAATTACTTTTCGTTATACTGCTTCAGACCCTGATGGAAATGCTACTTTAAAACAAGGTTTTTTAAGAGCGAATGATGGAGAGTGGGAGGAGATAGACCTTAGGCAGAAACTAATAAGTATAGTGCCTAGTAACCCTGCAGCCATGGGCGTGGGCAATGCTTCGGTCTACTACGGATTGGATGCACAACCTTCGCTCACCATCAATGGATTTGCAAACGGAGGAGTCAATGTGATACAACTAAAAGTGACAGACATAGCCAATGCAGAAAGTGCAGTAGATAGCACCGATAGTATTTTTGTAAAACCCCAAACGGGCGATCTTTTAGTAGTAGGGGGACACAATACAAGTATCACCGCTCAATATGAGATGCTAGTGAACGCCAATTATACAATGGCTGATTTTGTAAATTTTGCAGGAAACGGGGGATTAAACCAACCCAAGTTTTGGGAACCCACTTTTAGCCTAATGGCTAACAACTATGACAAAATATTCTTTCACACCGATGAGGCCAATTTTAGTAACCCACTAACTGGAGCAGATGGCAAAATGTTAGATTTTGCAGCACCTGTAATACAAAGCCTAATTGATAAGAACAAAAAAGTATTGGTTTCCACTGCCTTTGCCACTGGGGCAAATCTAGCTACAATTGGGGGTGTTTTGTCTATAGATAGCTTTAGCTCCAGCAGAGGTCAAGCGTTTTTTACTAATGATAGCTTTGCGACAAGTCAAGGTACGGACTATCCAAACCTCCAACCGATGAATTTTTTGCTTGCAACAGACCCATTTTACCCCGCCATAGATGCAGAGGTTTTATATACTGCTGGCCTCACACCGAGTGGTGGATGGTCAGGACCTAGAACCATAGCCATACGCAGAAGAAATGCAAGTGGCCAAGTGAACTTAGTCCTTTTTACAGTGGAGCTACACAAACTCAACAAGCTAAAGGCGAACCAAAACCAAGTGATAGCAAAAATACTGAATGAAGCATTTAATTGGTAGTATAATAGCACTAACGTTAGCCCTATCTAGCTATGCACAAACAGGTAGCCTAGTGGGTGTGCTCACCGCCGAAGAAAATGGCGAAAAATTGGTAGGAGCCTACGTTCGTATAGTCGGTACATATGGAGCTGCCATTGCTGAAATAGACGGATCGTATAAAATAGAAAATATAAAACCGGGTACATATTCTATTAAAATAGCTTTTATAGGTTACCAAGATAAATTATACAACGATATTGATATAAAAGCTGGTAAACCTACCTTATTGAATGTTAAAATGACCTCGCGTACCAATACATTCGAAACGGTAAAGGTGGTGGGTAAGAAAAAAATAGTGGAGCTGGATGACGCTAAGAGCTCTATTACATTAGGCAAAAAAGAAATAGCAGAAATGAATGTACGCGATGTACAAGAAGTGGTAGCTATACAGGCCGGAGTTTCTAAATCCCCCGATGGCATACAAATACGTGGAGCGCGCGTTTACGAAACCTCGTTTAACGTAGATAATATAAGCGCACAAGACCCTCTTGCAGGTACTGGTTTTGGTGTTCAAGTATCGAGTGGGAGTATTGGTGAGCTAGAACTCATAACTGGTGGAGCCGGAGCTGAACATGACGGGGGCACCGCAGGGGTTATCAGCACCACTATAAAAGAGGGGTCAGAAGAATTTGAAATAGCAGGGAGTTGGCAAAGGGATAATTTTGGGGGAAATCCTGGCTATGGATGGAATACAGATATAGCAGAGCTTTCGGTTGGAGGTAAGATTAAGCTCAAGAAACGAAAGTTTTACTATTTTAATAATGCTACTTTAAACCTCACGGACTACTATTTTGGACCAACGGCAAATCAGCTTCATAGTTCGCTTTTTGCAAATAACGATAGCCTTTGGGCACCTCGACAGGCCAATCAGTTTACTCATACTTTTAAGCTAAGCCATGAGCTCAACGCAAAAACAAAAATATCCGTCACAAATCAGCATAGTCTAAGCATAAATCAAAATACCCGAACCTTGCAAATAGTAGGTTTTGATGCTATTCTAGCGCCAGGTTTTCAGTTTGATAGAAGTTTGAATATGGACAACGCCACTACGTACACGCATCATTCCAACCTCACAGCTGTCAATGTGCGCAGAACCCTTACCAAGCAATTGGTAGGTACTCTTGCGCTAGGCAGATTATTTACCAACCTGCGGGCAGATGCCAACGGAAGACCTTTTAGAACCGGAACTGTAGATCAAGTTTTTGATGAGCAGAGCATAGTGACAGATCCCGTGCAGGTTTTTAACCCGGACGGGAGTGTGCAGTATGTTCTTCCTGGTCCTGGCCTTATAAATAATGGTGGAATAAGCTCACTGTGGCACGACCACTACGCTAAGGAACACACTGTAAAAGCTAGTTTTCGTTTTTACCCAGATAATAAGACGCATCAACTTAATTTTGGACTAGAGCATAAATTTAACGAGTATCAGTGGGTTGACGTTACCCGCCCGTGGGTAGGTGCACCCATTCAGATTAATGATACCGCATATACTCCCAGCATTAGCATAGGATCTTCTAATGATATTTGGAAAGTAAAACCGAACAACGGGGGGCTTTTTTTTAGCGACAAGATAACCTATAAAGGGATTATTGCCAATTTAGGAGTGCGGTTTAACTATTGGGCACCAGGCAAGTTTGCAGATGATGCTGTGAATAATTCCAATGCACCTGTGATAGATCAAGTACGAGAAGATTACAATTCTAACACGGTCAAACTTTTTGGGCTGCGATACAAGGCACGAGTATTACCAAAGGTAAATGTGTCTTTTCCTGTAACAAGCAATAATGTGCTTTATTTCAACTACAGCCACAGTATGCGCTTACCTCACCCTCGTTTTGTGTATGCGGGGTTAGACCCCGAGTTTCAGGACAGAAGTTTCTTGTCTTTTTTAGGAAATCCAGATTTAAATCCAGAGGTAAATGTGTCTTATGAAGTAGGCTACAAATCACAAATTGGCAAAAATATTGGTCTTACGCTAGCTGCATATAACAACAACCGATTTGACTATATAGTGAGCCGCCGGGTGATAGTAAATGACCAAACGGGTAGACCGGTAAGCAAGACCATGTACATAAATCAGGACTATGCTAAGGTGCAAGGTGCTGAGGTAAATTTACTGTGGCGCGCTACCAAGTATTTGCGTACTTTCTCCAATGTAGCTTACCAATTAGCAAAAGGTAAAAGTAATAGTGCACGAGAAAGCAGCTTACAGATAGAACAAAATGGTGAGGTACCGCTGAGCACAGAGCAGTATTTAGCTTGGGACAGACCATGGAATATAAATTTAGGGATAGTTTTTGCGCCGGATACTACTTTTAGGCATTACGGCAAATGGATGCAGGGCATGCAGGTATACTTTAGCTCATCGTATCAAAGTGGCTTTCGCTATACGCCAATGTTGCTAGAGGGCAGAAACGAGCTAGGTAGACCAGAATATGCACCTGAGCTGACCAAATATTTGGAAGAACGCGCCACGCCTTGGATAAATGGGGATATAAAAATAACGAAGACGTTTGCCAATAAAAAACGAAAGGGTGTAACACTTAGCGTAGAAGCGCGAAATCTTTTTAACAATAAAAATGCACAAATCATAAATCCGGTAACCGGGCGAGCTTGGGAGCAAGGAGACGACCTGCCCAATAACCAACGAGACGATAGATACCTCGGCCCTGAAGAGCGTGGCACACCGCCCAATAACCCTGCCCGTTATTTGGCGCCTCGGCAAATTTTATTTGGTTTTAGTTTTAGATTATAATGCCCATACCTATTCTCATAGTACTGATAGTACGGTATATCAAAAGGAAAAAAAATATGAAAAGGTCAATATGTAAATAAATATTCTGAGGGTTGATTATTTAAGGGTAATAAGTAATTTGCAGCATCGAAAGATATGGCCTTGCAGAATAAATATCAATCTATTTTTGAAACTACACTAGATGGGATTATTGTCATCAATGCAAACGGTGTAGTAGAAGATATGAACTCGGCCGCATTATTCTTGTTTGGGTATCAAAAAGATGAGGTACTAGGACAAAATGTAAATTTTTTGATGCCAGAACCACACCGCAGTAAGCATGGTAGCTATATACATAACTATAAAACTACCCGAAAGCCTAAAATAATAGGAATAGGCCGAGAAGTAGAAGGGAGGAAGAAAAACGGTGAGTTATTTCCATTCAGATTAGCAGTAAGTGAATTTGAGACTGACGGCGAGCAATTTTTCACGGGGATAATTCACGATTTAACGCAGCGCAAGATTCACGAAAAAGTGATACGTGGGTATGCAGAAGAGCTGGAGGAAAGGGTAGAACTGCGTACCTCAGAACTAAGAGAAGAAATTGAGCTGCGTGAAATGGCACAGAAAGCACTCGTAGAAAGTCAGCTACTTTACGAAACGATAGCAAAGAATTTTCCGAATGGAGCAATATTAGTTATAGATGAAAAGTTTAATACGGTATTTGCTGAGGGTAGTGAGCTAAGAGCTAGAGGGCCCAAGGCTGTAGATCGTGTAGGAAAAAATTTTTTAGAAAATATTCCGCAGGAATGGCGCAAAATGCTAGAAGATACTATGAAAGTAGTTTTTGGAAATGAGGTGAGAATTGTAGAATATCAAGACGAAGAAAAATCATACCGGATAAATTGCGTTCCACTCACCATAAACCAAGGTGAAGTGAAACAAGTGCTAATGGTAAAAAATAACATAACACAAGAGAAACGTGCTGAATCAGAAATATCTGAGGCACTAGCTAAAGCCAAGCATCTCAATGAGTTAAAAACTAGTTTTGTATCTATGGCTTCGCACGAGTTTAGAACACCCTTGAGTAGTATACTCAGCTCTGCAGCTTTGGTGGGTAAGTATACCGAGACAAATCAGCAAGAAAACAGGCTTGGTCATCTCCAAAAAATAAGAAATAATGTCCAGAATCTTACGATGATTCTCAATGATTTTTTATCGTTGGAGCGCATAGAAGCTGGAGTTATGAAATGCAGCCCTGAAACAGTAGAGATAGATGACCTGCTTGCTGGAGCTGCAGAAGATGCTGGCCAAATGCTCAAAGTAGGGCAAACGGTTGCTATAGAAAACCAAGCAAATAATGCACAGTGGAAGGTAGATGTTTTTTTGCTTCGCAACGTCCTTTTAAATCTGATAAGTAACGCTATAAAATATAGTGACGACCAAATTATATTGCGAGCTACAACTGATAAAAACTGCTTAACTATTTTGGTTATAGACCGAGGTATAGGTATAAGCAACGAAGACCAAAAAAAGCTTTTTGGTAGATTTTATAGAGCGAGTAATGCCGGGAATATACAAGGTACGGGGTTGGGTTTGAACATAGTAAAACGATATGCTAAAATAATGGGAGCACAAATTAGTTTTGAGAGTAAATTGAATGAGGGGAGTACATTTAGAATAACCTTGTATGAATACGAGTAAGCTGTTAATTATAGAAGATAATACAGACATCAGAGAAAATATAGCTGAACTTCTATCGCTATGTGGATACCAAACTTATGCAGCCAAAAACGGTAAGCAAGGTATAAAAATGGCACTAGAGCATCTACCGGATCTTATACTGTGCGATATTATGATGCCAGGGTTAGACGGTCATGGGGTACTCCACATTTTAGGTCAACACAGAGAAACATTGCATATCCCATTCATATTTTTGACAGCCAAAGCAGAACAATCTGATTTTAGGAGGGGAATGTCCCTTGGCGCAGATGACTATATTACCAAACCTTTTGAAGAAACCGTCTTGCTGCAGGCTATAGAAAATAGGTTGAAGAAAAGTAGTAACACCAATAAGCCTTTGAAAGGCATTACTTTCGAAGATCTTTTTTTGCATAAGAAAGTAAAGTCTTTTAGCTCCAAACAATTTATTTACCAAGAGGGAGACACGACAAGCTTTGTACACTTTGTACGTAGCGGTAAAGTGAAAATAACTAATATGAATAAAGAGGGTAAAGAAATGGTTCTAGAGCTCTGTAAAAATGATGATTTTTTTGGCTATTGGGGAGCCTTAGAAGAACAACGACATGGGGAAGCAGCAGAGGCAATGGAAGACTGTGTGATATGGCAAATTCCTATTGCAGATTTTAGACGACTACTTTCTGCTAGTGCTGAAGTGAGCGGAAAATTCTTGAAATTGCTGTCAAAAAACATACGTTTAAAAGAAAAAAAAATACTAGAACTAGCCTACGAGAGCGTTCGAAAACGTGTTGCAAATTCTCTGTTAGCTCTTCATGACGTATATGCCAACGAGCAAAATAGGGGTATAAATGTGCCGCGAGATCTTATAGCTACCATGGCTGGCACCTCGGTAGAAACAGCCATACGAATGCTCACTGAGTTTAAAAATGCGGGCTATGTGAGAGTGAATGCTAGCGAAATCACTATTTTAGAATACGAAAAACTAAAAAACGCCCCTTTCTGATAAATATCATAGTCTGGCCTATGTATGGTCAGTAAAATCTCTTTCGCTGTGCTGCACATTTGTATTTCAATGGAGCTCACACACGTTGCACCGGGTTAAATACATATCAAATCTAGAGGAATTTTACAAACTTTGTCACAACGCTGAAGGTAGGCTTGCATATGTTCGTAAAACAGAAGATTTTGATAAAGGTCATCTACCAAATGCGGAGAATGTTGATCTGATGTCTCAGCGCTTTGTTGGGTATTTTTCTGTATCAAATAGAAATACGAAACTCTTTTTATACTGCACAGATGGCACGCGTACCAAGTTAGCTGCACGTAAACTTGCAGAAATGGGCTTTGAGAGTTTGTATAATCTAACAAAAGGAATTAAGGAATGCATCGATATACGCATAGTGTAATCTCTAGGCTAGTTTTTTTATGGATGACAGGCCATGTGCAAGTGGACAAACCAACTGCCAATAATCACCGAGCAAAAAAACAGAGACCCCACTATACCACAAACTTAATAATCCACTCGCTGAGCCTGTCTATAGCGCTTTGTGCAAAATGATACAATGACAGAGTAGCCATATCTGCCCCCTAAATACCGCTTAAGTGCCTATATGAGTCAGAAACCAATCGAATTGTAAAAAGCGCAAAAAATTTAAATTGAAACAAAAAATTATCAAATCAAAATTATGACTACTGTCAAAAAACGCACCGAAATTAATGAGTTAATACTCAATTTAGAAAAAGTAGTTCCTCGCAGCTGCTCCAAACCAAAGAGTGATATGTGTAGTAAATGTGTAGAACGACTATATAGCGATAGAGCTATAAAGATACAGGCATATCTAGGTCAGCTTAATAGCTTAAAAGCCGAGAAAAAATCTGTGCCAGCTTTACTAGAATCGGCTATTACCCAAGTTTTGCAATCTAGCTAATGTATGCAGCATGCTCCATAAATTGGAGCATTGATATTGGAGCCAAATATAAGGATGGCAAGTGTTGGGGCTTTACATTGTGTCTTTATCTTATTTTGACTAACTTGCCAAAATAGTAACGGCTACTAAAAATCATAGCGTATAATGATTCCGCGCAGCGTTACATCTTTTTGCGCTTTATAGCTTTGAAGTGCAAAAAAAGAAATAAGGGACAATCATGTGCACCCGAAACACAAAAAATTTTAAAATATAAAATAATGATAAAATCTATTCTAGTACCTACCGATTTTTCTGATACTGCTACCAACGCTGTACACTACGCTGCGGCCTGGGGCAAAGACCACAATCTAAAGCTGCATCTTTTGCATGCTATGCACGTACCTTTGATAGACGCTAATGCACCCATCACACTAGCAGATACTATGATGAAAACTGAGCGTAGTAAAACTACAGTGCAGTTAAAACAACTGGCTGCAAAATTGGTAGAGCGCTATGGTGTGCAGGTAAGTATACACGCAGATTTTGGTCTAGGCTCTGATAGTATAATCGAAAAAAGTACGGAGCTAGATGTAGATACAGTGGTGATGGGGACGAGTGGCCAATCGGGTTTCATGCAGGCGCTACTTGGTAGTGTTACTGCAGCTGTTGTAGGTAGTACTCTGGTACCCATATTGGCTGTACCCAAGGATGCAGTGTACCGTGGTTTTAATGTAGCGGTATTTGGCAACGATAAGGTAGAGCCGCTAGTCAAAGAATTAGAAAAAACATACAAACTTTTGCGAAAGCACGAAGCCAGACTAGATGTAGTAAGCGTAGAGCAAGGAAGAGACGAATATGCACAAAAAATAATTTGTGAAGAAGGTGGTATTCGTGAGGTGTCAGTATGGGCAAGTACAGTGGCAGAAGGCTTGAAAATATATATCAATAATGAAGATGCGAGTTTACTCATCTTGAAACACAGAGACCGCAATTTTATTAAAGAACTGTTTCATAAAAGTACAACCAAAGAATTGCTCAAAGAGAGCAGTATACCTCTATATATTTATAACTAAATAGTTGAAAGTGGGCATAAACGATTTTTAGTTTATCAGTACAAGTGAATCATTTTAGTCGCTGCCAGCACAAAAATTTTAATTATATCAACATAAAAAAACTAGTAAAATGAAAGTAATTATACCCACAGATTTTTCTGAAAACGCCTATGAAGCAATTACCTATGTATATCGAAATTTTAAACACGAAGACCTGGATATTGCACTCTTACACACTGTAAAACAAGCTTCTAGCTCAGCTTCTGGAGCTATGCACCGGCTAGATGATCTTATGATGAAGAATGCTGAGCAAGATATGGCTGGCTTGGTAAGCCGTATTCTAGTAGATTTTAAGGATAAGCCTGAAGTAATTTTACGCCATGGCTATCTTGCTGACTGGCTAGAGGCTGTGAGCCTTGTAAAAGAGCCAGAGCTCATAGTAATGGGAACCAAAGGAGAAAGCAATATAGCTAATAAGTTGATGGGTTCTGTTACCGAATCTGTAGTGCGTACCTGTACGTATCCTGTTCTTGCTATTCCTCAAAATAGTACTATGAAACCGTTGCATCAAATGACTATTTGCACAGCGAAAGACGTTCTGCCAAAAGCCAAGTATATAGCAATGTTGCTTAATGCCATGAATACAAAAAACGTGCGGGTGTCTCTGTTGCGCGTGCTAACCCAGGACAATCAGAAAGCACCTCGATCGGTTTCAGTTGGAGCCTTGGAAATACCCGTAGAAACCATCAGAAATGATAATGTAGTAAGTGGTATCAATGAATACCTCAAAACCAACGAAATAGGAATGTTAGGTATCTATCATTCACACTCCAGCAGGCTCGACTATCTTTTCAATAGAAGTATTACCAAAACTATATGTGCCCACGTAGAGCTTCCTCTGCTTGTGATGAGAGGGGAGTAAACTCAAATAAAAAATTTTATAGGCCAAATTAAGGGATAATAATGCCCGGTATTTGGCAGTTTTTTTAGTTCATTAATTGAGGTATATTAATGGCATATAAGGTCCTGACTACTTTCAGAAATACACCTGTAACACTCCCAAAAAACAAAATCACGGGCTAACTTAAAGAAGAATTTAAATTTAACACGAGAAAAATGTTTCCTCAGTGACGATATCACGTTGGAAAGGGGAATGTACAAAATACTTTAGATCTGTTAAAATAAACCAAGAAGGACGCCAGTGCAGAAAAACCGGTAGACATATCAAAGCTTTGTGAGCAGACAGGAATACTACAAGAAGAGAACAATTTCTTAAAAAAAACTGCGAGAATTTGGGGATATGAAGGACCGAACAGACCTTGTAGACCTTAACCACAAGAAATTTTAAGTACGAAGACAATGCTATTTACTTTCAGTAAATAGGGGTAGAGTTGATGCCATTGGTGTGATTCTGAGCGATAGCTACATTATACATGTGCACAACGCTTGCGGCAAAATGAGAAGTGAATTTTTTCATACGGTTTAATTGTTTTTTTAAGTTAATTTGATTTAAAAGCAAAAAAAATGGTTAGATATTTTTTTTAATTTTATTGAGCTAGCCGAGATTTGGGGTGATTTGATTGCGGAAAGCGATCGGCAAAAATTTTAGAAAAAAGCCTAATCCATTGACAAGATTGGGCTTCTATAAAAGGAACAGCGCCTATTCCAAATAGCCGTCAGTAATCCACTTTTCTATACGTGCAATTTTTTCTGCTGCTAGTTTTGTTCCGTTTTTTGGCATTTTGCTGTATCCGCTTTCGTGTTTTATAGAACCTAGTATTCTTACATTTTCAGCAAATTTTTTTGCACTAGTATACGTAGCCAAACTTCCCACAGCAGAGCCAGTATTGTGACAGCCAGAAAACGCACAGCTGCCATCCAATAGTGTTTTTACGTCTTGGGTATACAATACTTTGGCAGTATCTATTGTGTTGGAGTTTGTGTCTGGTTCTACGAGTTCTGTGTTGTCGCTGCAAGCGCTAAAAAGTACAGAGCCACTTGCTATAAGTCCCAACAGTACGATTTTTCCATTTCGGATAAGTTGATTTTTGGTATTCATTGTGTTGATTTTATGGTAGACGTATGTATTGCATTTTTTTTACCATAACATAGCGGATAAACGTCATGTTTTAGTCTATCTTCCCTTTACAGCACCTTTGCGGTGGTCTTCTATTGGGGATATAAGGCAATAGATTTAAGGTACGTTGCCTTGTTGTTTCTGTGGTCAGTGACGCTGAGTTGAAAGTCGTAAGTCCCACTTTTTATCCATGCAGGGATCTCGCCACTTACGGTATTTGTTTTGGGTTCGTACTCTGCCAGAATCCATTTATCATTTATAGAGCAGGTTATTTGGTTTATTCCGCTAAGGTCGTCAGTTACTTTAAAGTGAAATTGCCTACCCAATTTGGTTGCTGTTATTTTTGGTATCTGATGGTCGTATGTTATGGCATATTCTCCAAGTGAGCGCGTTTTGAAATGGAGTATGTTGCCTTTGAGAGAGCCCCCTTCGTAGTAGGTTTTTTTACCGTCAAAACTTACTGCACACAGTTTTTCTCCGTAGCTCAGCCACTTGGCTGGCACTTCGTAGCTTACATTGATGTAGGTATGTAAAGGGGTGTATCCATAGTGCATCTGCAGGGTTTTGCTTAGCATATTTGGCTTGTTAGGTTTTGTGTATAGTTTAAAATCAAAGGGGTGATACACAGCTTTTTTGGGTACAGAAATAGTCCACTCATGAAAACGTAGCGTTTCGCCACCGCTTACACGATGTTCTTCTGTATAGGCCATTTTTTTGAGAGCTGGGAGCTGTACTGAGGCTGTATCGCCTACCACTATCCACATGGCAGAGTCGGTGAGTCCAGCATAGTCTTGTATATACAGTTTCATTTGAACGCTATCTCCGTGCTTTAGGTGTATTTCGCCATTTTGTCGTTGGCGGTAGTAGGGTAGTGGGTTGTAGCTTTCTTTGAAAAGTCTAAAATAAGTGGTGTTTTCTTTCCACTTGATATACGGGTCAGTGTGTGTATTTATGTATCTTCCTTGGTCAAAATTAAACTTTTCTATTTGGTACTCGTAAAGTAAAGCTCCATTGGCAGTGAGCCAGCAGTAGTTTATACCAAGCACATTCTTTCGGTCGGTAAAATAGTCATCTGTGTGTAGCCCAAAACTATAGTTCCCTGGAGCTAGTTTCAGGGCTTGATTATTTTTAAGGTAGTTGCTCCACCTACTAAATGTGGTGTAAGGGTAAGCACCCGAGGTGTAGAGGCTTTCTTTATCTCTGAGATATACGCTCACATGTTTTATCTCAGGTTTCAAGATGTCTTTTACCTTCAGTCCGTGCAGTAGTGGGTTGGTGCTTTGACCTCGTGGGTTGCGTATTTCAAAGTGTAGGTGTGGTCCGCCGCTTCCACCGGTATTTCCGCTGAGTGCAAAATTTTGGCCTTGCACTATTTTTAGCGCCCCTTTTGGGGGATAAAGATCTACCTCAAACGTACGTTTCTCATACTGGGCTTCTTTTACAAAATCGGCCAGAGACCCATTAAATTGCTGTAAATGACCATACACGGTTGTATATCCATTGGGGTGTCGTATATACACTACTTTGCCATACCCAGCTGTGCTTACTTTTACACGCTCTACGTATCCATCTGCGGCGGCTAGCACCTTCCACCCTTCTTGGCCGCCGGTGCGTATGTCTAGACCTGCATGAAAATGATTGCCTCTTAGCTCGCAAAATGTCCCTGACACGAGGATGGCACTGTCAAAAGGATTTTGAAAATACGATTGATTGTAGGGATTTTTGTTTCGATTAAATACATACTGTGTACCTTTTTTCATACTCATTTTTGTAGGTATAGGTTGTGCGGTGTGGCCATCTACCTTTTTGAATACTATTTCTGAGGTATCTTTTACTTCAAGCTCATCTGCGGCCGTAGTGGTATTTTTTTTTTGTGTGCAAGAGGCCACAAGAGACACTGCGCTAGCTAAGAAAATATAATGAAGGTATTTTTTTTTGGTGAACATAAGTTTGGTCAATACTAACTAACGAATTTAAGTACTGCACTCCTGAGCCTTTTCAAGATGTTCACAATAAAAGTATTTTATACAAAAATTAGGACGGATTTGGTAATGTAGAATTATTCTTTAACTTTAACTAAATACTGTTAGATAATTTTATTATCAAATTAATGACAATAATAGTATCTAGCAAATAGTAAGAACAAAAAGCAAGAATTAACGAAAAAGTAACCATGAAAAGACCAACAGTTTACATCCAAGAAATCAATTCTTTGTTTCGTCTTCAGATGCATGACGGAAATGAGTTTTTATTACTGCAAAGCAAAAGTTTTGAAACGCCCCGGGAGTGTGAAAAATTTGTAGATGTGCTTCGGGTTCACATGCGTTTTCAAACTAATTTTACAAGGTGTAAAAATATGGCAGGACATTACGGCTTTGAGGTACGCACATGTTGGGATGATTTGATTGCAACCAGTGTTTGGTTTGCCAATAGAGAGGAACGAGAGGTAGCTATGCAGCGTACTTTTGATGCCAATACACTCGCGGTTTTTGTGCAAACCAGTATATGTTCTGTAAAGCCTTATTCGGCAATTTGGCAGGGTGTGGCTTAGGGTTTCTTTCAAATATGTCAATTATCTTCACAAAAAAAAATCACGGGTTTGTTATGTATGTTTTGTAGCCAATGAAAAACCGCCGTTCTCTGTGCTTATATCCAAAGGTGTTGGGTGCTATTTTGCTCGCATATTTCAAATTTTTGGCCGTCGTACTCCAATACATAGAGGCAAAGGTTATTGTGCTTAAAAACATCCATTTGCTTCAGCGGAGTATTTGTAAGCAGACACAGAAAACTACGCATTGCTCTGCCGTGCATACAAATCAAAACTGTATTTTCATCTTTTTTAGCCATTATTTTTTTCAATCCATATTTTTGTCTTCGTTGCAGTTCATTGGGTGTTTCGCCGTTTTCTATACTCCTATCTAGTAGGCCTGCTTTCCAGTCTTCTAGCATGTCTAGGTATATTTTGTGACTTTCTGGATTGCCTTTTTGTCCTTCAAAAATGCCCCAACATATTTCATTAAATTCCGGAATTACCACTATGCTGTGCCCATTTTTCTTAAAACTCGCCACACTTTGCTGTGTGCGCTTCAATTCGCTGGTATATATTCGGTCAAATGGAATGTGATGATAGGCTTGATAAAACTGCTCAGCTTGTTTACGGCCGGTCTCATTCAAGTCACTATCTACTCCACTTCCTTGTATAATACCTTGTTTATTAAAGTCAGTTTCTCCGTGTCTAATCAGATAAATCGTTTTCTTTGTACTCACGTTAATTTAAGATTAAAAAAATACTCGTTTTGATACCCTACAAAGCTATAAACTTATCTCAATTAAATAAACTTGGGAGAAATACGTTGGCAGAACACTTAAAAATGGAAGTTACTGCTTTTGGAGAAGATTTTTTGACTATGCGCATGCCTGTTAACAGTAAAGTCCATCAGCCCTTGGGCATGTTGCACGGTGGTGCTGTGGCTGCATTGGCAGAAAATGTGGCTAGCCTCGCTGGCAACTTGGTAGTAAGTAGCCAAAACAAAGCATGTTTGGGCTTGTCGTTAAACACCAATCACCTCAAAAGCGCTAAAGATGGGTATGTGCACGCCACAGCCAAACCCGTACACCTAGGGCGCAGTACCCAAGTATGGGAAGTAGAAACCCGTAATGATGAGCAAGTCTTAATCAATGTATGCAGAATGACGCTAGCCGTAGTAGATAAAAAATAATGGAATTAGAAAATTTGGGAGCATTGGTGTATCTTCCACAAGAGAAAAAAATTGAGAGGTATGATGCCGACTGTCTGGAGGCTTTCAATAATATAGATGATTATTGGATGAAACGCCAGGGACTTGTTTTTTATCCTTTTGATAGAAGCAAGCAAGCATTTTTTTTTGGTACAGACCCGGTAGAGCAGAAAGTCAAAAAATTTGATCTCAGTCCCAATGATGCGCTTACTCAAATAGAGTACGAAACCAGTGTTTATATGGCGTGTGCAGCTATGGAGCAAGGTGAAATGGACAAGGTAGTTTTGGCACGAAATGAATTAATAGAAGGAGAATTTAGCCCGCAAACAGCATTTCAAAATGCGGTAAAAAAATACCCAGAAAGCTATGGATATTACGTAAATATAGGCCCAGAACAATGGGTAGGAGCCTCGCCAGAATTATTGCTACACTATGAAGATGGTTTAGTGTACACAGTAGCTTTGGCTGGCACCAAGTCGTTAAACGAAAGTTTTACAGAAAAAGAACAAGAGGAGCAGGCTATGGTGTGTGATTTTATAGAAGAGCGTCTTGCCAATGCAGGCCTATCAACGTACTCCAAATCGGCTACTGAAGAGGCTAAATACAACACTATAAAACATCTCAAAACTAGCTATACCACTACCTGTGACCAAGAGAGGGCGCTCACACTTCTGAAGCATCTGCAGCCAACTAGTGCAGTGTGTGGATTGCCAAGAGACAAAAGCTTTGCATTCATTCAAGAGTTTGAGACGTTGAACAGAAGTTTTTATTCAGGGGTGACGGGAGTACTTAGGGAGAATAGTGCTACTTTTTTTGTCAATTTACGTTGTATGCGTTTTTGCAAAAACTCGGTAGAGCTTTTTGCCGGGGCAGGGATTACGAAAGATTCTCAGCCCGCTAGCGAGTGGCTAGAAACGGAAAAGAAGATAGAAACTATTAAGGAGCTATTGTTCTAGCTAATAACATAAACAAGAGGTGATTAAGATTCTAATGCTTTAGCTAAAAGTAATTCGTACTGCTCATTAGGTATTTCTTTAGCGCCAAATTGTAGCAAGTGATTGTTGATATACTGAGTGTCTAGCAGCTGAAAATTGTTTTCTTTTAGAAACTGCACCAAGAAAATGAGTGCAATTTTACTAGCATCGGTTTCCGTATGAAACATACTTTCGCCAAAAAAAGCTTTGCCAATGCTCACACCATACAGCCCGCCGACGAGTTGGCCGTCTTTCCAAGTTTCAAAACTATATCCGTAGCCTAGTTCATTTAGTTTGCAATACGATTTTATGATATCTTCGCTTATCCAGGTATCCTCACGCGCTGAACAAGCGCGCATAGTGCCTTCAAAATTGCCGTTTATTCGCAGCTCAAAATAGTGCTTGTTGTATAGCCTACGCAAGTTTTTCGACACGTGGAATTCTTCTAAAGGAATAATACCCCTCAAATCTGGTTTGAACCAAAAAATCTCATTTTCTTCTTCTGGTACTGCCATAGGGAAATAGCCTTGAGAGTAAGCGTAAAGAAGTTCGGTAGGTTCTAGCATTATTTTTAGTTTTGCAAAAGAAATCGTATTTCAATGAAAATCATCTGTATTGGTCGAAATTATGCAGACCACGCAAAAGAATTAGGCAATGAAGTGCCTACAGAGCCTGTTATTTTTATGAAACCAGACTCGGCTGTTTTTAGGCAGCGCGATGCATTTTATATACCAGATTGGACCAATGATGTGCACTACGAGGCAGAAATAGTTGTGCGTATTAACCGGCTTGGAAAAAAAATAGAAGCTAAATTTGCGTCCAAATATTATGCTGAATTTACTGTAGGTATAGATTTTACTGCACGCGATGTACAGCAAAAATTAAAAAGTAAAGGATTGCCGTGGGAAAAAGCAAAAGGCTTTGATCAAAGTGCAGTGTTGGGAGATTTTTTGCCGGTTTCAGCGTATGATCTTGATAATTTGAGTTTTGAATTGCATAAAAACGGAGAACTTGTGCAGCAAGGAAATACGAAATTGATGCTTAACAGTATTCCACAAATCGTGGAGCACTGTTCTCAGTATTTCACCCTTAAGATTGGGGATTTGATTTTCACTGGAACACCTGCAGGCGTAGGACCTGTAGCAGTAGGCGATGAGTTACAAGGCTATGTGCAAGGAAAAAAAGTACTACACGTTAAAATAAGATAAATTTCTTAGCAAATAGTTAGAAAGTCAAATCTATAGAAGCCAACGTGCATTAATTTACGAAACTTTATATGAGGATTATTTATGCCAATTTATTATTTTGGCAACTTCACGTATAGATAGTAAAATTATCTAAAGATTAAAAACAGAAAATAAATGTCAGATATGGTACTAATTATGGGCGTATTTTTAATGGGTATGTTATGTACAGTGCTTGCACTATATTTTTTGGTGATGCCTGCGTATGCCAAAAGAGAAAAGGATCTTGCCGATAGACTGGGCGCTAAAGAGAAGGAACTGAGTGAGGAGCTACGAAAGCGAGAAATGCTAATGCAAGAAAACCATGCAGCGAAGTCTGATTTGAAATACACCCATACCAAGCTAGATGAGCAGAAATCCGAGATGGTAAAGCTGAACGAAAAACTGACGCAAAGTTTTGAAAACATAGCACATAAAGTTGTACAGCAGAGCAGCGCTCAGTTGCAAGCTAAGCACGAGGAAAAGTTGAAAGATATGCTTTCGCCATTCAAAGAGCGTATAGCCAGTTTTGAAAAAAAAGTACATGATACACACCTCGCAACGGCTAAAGATAATGAAGCTCTCAAAGAGCAATTGCGCAGTTTGAAAGAAATAAACCAGCATATAGGCGAGGAGGCAAAAAATCTAACCAATGCCTTAAAAGGGGATAAAAAACTGCAAGGTGACTGGGGTGAGCACCGTCTGGAAAGAATACTGCAAGCCGCAGGACTGACCAAAGGGGTGCACTACAACAAGCAAGTCAACCTAAAAAGTGATATTAACGCAAATTATAGACCTGACTACATTGTACTGCTCCCGGATGATAAGAATATCATCATAGATAGTAAGGTGAGTTTGGTGGCTTTTGAGCGCTATTTCAATGCCGAAAACGAAATTGAAGCCAACCTGCAATCGGCTAAACATACTAAAGCAGTAAAAGAGCACATCATTAGTCTCAGCGCTACCGACTATTCCAAGTTACTTGGAGTGAACTCGCCTGACTATGTGTTGATGTATCTGCCAGTAGATGCAGCGTTGGGCGTGGCTATGACTGAAGACACAGAGCTTTTTGAGTATGCTTTGAACAGAAATATAGTACTTGTATCTAATCATACCCTGCTAGCTACTTTAAAAACAGTAGCCTTTATTTGGAAGCAAGATTTACAAAATAAAAATGCCATGGAAATAGCCCGCCAAGGAGGCGCGCTGTATGATAAGTTTGTAGGTTTTGTGGAAACGCTTCAAGCTGTGGGCAAACGTATAGAAGGAGCCCAACAAGACTATGATAAAGCATTGAGCCAACTATCTACTGGTACAGGAAATTTGGTGCGGCGTACCGAAAAACTGAAAGAATTGGGTGCCAAAACCCAAAAAGAACTCCCACCTACTTTGTTAGATTAAGAAGAGTTAGCAATTGCTACCCCAAAAATTAAAAAACTCTTAGTACCGATAATTTGCAATTTTTGGCACAAGCGAATTCGGTAATTTAAAGTTTATCTAGTTGGTCAAGAAATAACACCCCTGTCTATGCAGCTATCTATCAACTGACTTTTAAGTTTACTATGGATATTATAATCCTAGTCTTCTGAGACAAACTCAAGGGGTTAAAGTTATACGAATGCAAGTAACCCTATAAATCTACTTTTTTAGTTTTAATTGCTTTAAACTTACTCTAGCTATCATATCCCACCCAAAATAAATAGCTATCAAACCGTATGATGATTAAGTACGTGTCTCTACTATTCTGAAATAAAAAAGACAGGGGAAGCTTTAAAAGTAAATTTTAATGGCATAGCAAAAAAAAGGCTCTACTGTGGTAGAGCCTTTTTTTTGCTATTATAGGTGTTTTAAAAAATCTGGAACTTAACCGGAATCCTAAAACGCATGTTTACTGCTTTGTCTCTTTGTTTTGCAGGGGACCATTGACCAGATGTTTGCTTAATCACTCTCATTGCCTCCTCTTCTAATCCAAAACCTTTTTTACCTCCCAGAATAGCTATATCTTTAACTCTTCCAGTTTTGTCTACAACGAACATTACATTGACGGTTCCTTGTATATCGTTTTCCAGTGCCATAGGTGGGTAGGTTATATTTTCTGCTATAAATCGCTGAAGTCCTTCATCTCCACCTGCAAAGGATGCTTTCTCAGATACATCGAAAAATTCAAACACTTCGTTGGTCTCTTCAGGTTCCTCTTCGTCCTGCTCATACTCTTCTATTTCTGTATCCTGATCAATTTCATTCTCCTCTATTTCAGGCTGATCTTCTTCTATTTCTTCGTCATCTTCAACGACTTCTATTTCTGGCGGAGGAGGAGGTGGTGGTGGTTTTTTTTCTTGTACAGTGTTTTCCATTACTACTAGGTCTTCCTCTATAATGATATTTTCTAGTTCATTCACTTTTGCATCATATACCGTATAAGTGAAGCCATAGAGAACAACCCCAAGGGCTATAGCAAGGCCAAGTAAAAAGAAGTCAAGACGTTTGTTCTTCACCTCTGGTTTTTCATACTTTTTTACTTCCATAATGAATATTGTTTCAAAATTAAACTAATTTTTAACTCGATAATACAGATTTTTAAAAAAAAGGTAAATGTTTTTTTAAATACAACATTTTTCGGCGAACAAAAGGGATTATTAAGATACCAATGAAACACCCAACAGAATTTGCCATTATGTCGTTTATTTCATAACTACGACCCATGGCCATAGTGCTCTGTAAAAGTTCTATGGCTACTCCAAAAGCTATAGATACTACAGCGAGCCAAAATTTCTGTAAACTGCTCATCGCTTTTTCTGCAATCAAAGACCAAAGTAAAACAAATACAAAATAGAGGATAAAATGTATCAGTTTATCTATTTCAAAAAAGCTATTAAATGTAAACTTTTTGAAGGTGGATGCAGGCAACAATGATGAAGAGGCAATGAGTAGTGTCCACCCGATGGCGGGGATATACGCCCTACTGAGCTTCATTATCAGTTAAATGTCATTGACCGATTAAATTTTTGTATTCTGTAGCATCCATAAGTGCGTCAACTTCTGAAGGATCAGAAAGTTTAATCTTTACCATCCAACCTCCGTCGTAGGGGTTGTCGTTTACACTTTCTGGAGCATCTTCTAGAGCACTATTTACCTCAACTATCTCACCACTTACAGGCATAAAAAGGTCAGAAACTGTTTTTACGGCTTCAATCGTACCAAAAACTTCATTTTGATCTAGTGTATCGCCTTCGGTTTCTATTTCTACAAACACAATGTCGCCAAGCTCACTTTGAGCAAAATCAGTAACTCCTACAGTAGCGGTATCACCATCTACTAAAATCCACTCGTGGTCTTTTGTGTATTTTAAATTTTCTGGAAAGTTCATATTATTTTTTCTTTATTTTAATTATAATTATCTATTCTTTAAAATCAGGTAGTTGTAAGTCTTTTGTGTACGCCAAATATATGAAGAACATCATATATTTTTTGCTTTAAATCTTTTCGTTCTACTATAAAATCTACAAAGCCTTTCTCTTGTAAAAACTCTGACCTCTGAAAACCTTCTGGCAAATCCTTTCCAATGGTCTCTTTGATGACACGAGGTCCTGCAAAACCGATGAGTGCTTTGGGTTCTGCGATATTGATGTCTCCTAGCATTGCAAAAGACGCAGTTATTCCACCTGTGGTAGGGTCTGTGAGAACAGAAATGTAGGGTAATTTTGCCTCTGCAAGTAAGGCAAGTTTAGCACTTGTTTTTGCCATTTGCATGAGCGAAAACGCTGCTTCCATCATGCGTGCGCCTCCACTTTTTGATATGATGATTAGCGGTATTTTTTCTTCTAGTGCAGCATCTATAGCTCGGGCTATTTTTTCGCCTACTACACTGCCCATGCTTCCCCCAATGAAAGCAAAATCCATTACCGCCATGCTGACTTTTAAGCCTTGTATTTTTCCTGTAGCTGTTCGCACTGCATCTGTCAATCCACTTTTCTTTTGTGCCAATTCTAGTCGATGTGGATACGGTTTTGTATCTACAAAATTGAGTGGATCACCGGAGCCCAAATCTTCATCAAGCTCTTTAAACTTACCATGGTCAAATAAGATATCGAAGTATTCTCTTGAGCCTATTCTACCGTGGTTATTGCATTTAGGGCATACCCATAGGTTTGTCTCAAACTCTTTGGTGCTAGTTGGTTCTTTACATTCGCTGCATTTATACCACAAGCCATCTGGAGTTGGCTTTTTATCCTGCGTTTTTGTAAGTATTCCCTCTTTTACTCGTTTAAACCAACTCATAGTTGTTTTTATTTACCTTAGAAATAAGATTTTTAGAATTTTGCTCTTATCTTATTAACTAATAATTTTTACTTCGGCGGCAAAAATACATTTTTTTTAATAGCTACCTTTGTATTCATAATGGGTAAAATTATAAAAATAGAGCCCGCCAATACCGTGGCGTTGAAACAAGCCGTTTTCGAAGTGCGAAGGCTTGTTTTTGTGCAAGAGCAGCAGGTCAGCGAAGACGAGGAGTATGATGAGTTTGAGACAACGAGCGTTCACTTGGCCGCTATCTCAAATGGTCAAGTAGTAGGGACATGCAGATTCAGGACTACAGATAGTGGCATAAAACTCGAAAGATTTGCTGTTTTAAAGGAATTTAGGAGAATGAATGTCGGAGCTAGTTTGCTGCAATACTGCTTAAAGCTTGTAGGAGAAGCTAACTGCGTATATTTACATGCACAAGTGCAAGTGGTCGGATTTTATGCTCAATACGGTTTTGTGAAACAAGGTGAAGAGTTTGTGGAAGCAGGTATAAGACACTATAAAATGGTGTTAAAAAAGTAGGCCAGTTGCACACAACCTATCCTAAATGTGTTTGCAAGTAAAGCAGATGAAAAAAAACAGTATTGAATAACCGAACCTTTTGATATTGATAGGAAATATAGGCTCTCAGGTTTGTATCATAATCTGTGGTCTTTATTGGCTGTAAAAATGGTCTTATGACTACATTTGCGGTATACCATGAAAAAAATACTAGTAACAGGAGGATTAGGTTTTATAGGGAGCCATACAGTGGTGGAGCTGCAGGCAGAAGGCTATGAAGTTGTTGTAATAGACAATTTGAATAACTCACGAAAAGAAGTAAAAATAAGCATAGAGGAAATATCGGGAAAAACCTTTGAGTTAAAAGTAGCGGATGTAACCAATAGCATTGCATTGAATGAATTATTTGAGGAACATAAGTTTGAGGGAGTAATACATTTTGCTGCGCACAAAGCGGTTGGAGAGTCGGTAGAGAATCCAGTGTCGTATTACCAAAATAATTTATCTGGGCTTGTTTCGTTATTAGGAGCTATGGAAAAACAAGGCGTTTCTAATCTTATTTTTTCATCGAGTTGTACGGTATATGGTGCTACTACAGATTTGCCCGTTACCGAAAAAACAGTTATTCAAAAAGCTGAAAGTCCTTATGGTACGACCAAAATATTAGGCGAAGAAATCATTAATGATTATGCAAAACACAAGGATTTTAAATCGATATTGTTGCGGTACTTTAATCCAGTAGGGGCACACCCAAGCGCAAAAATAGGCGAGTTACCGCTGGGCGTACCCAATAATTTGGTTCCATATATTACTCAAACAGCGGCAGGTATTCGGAAGCAATTGACAGTATTTGGAGATGATTATAATACAATAGATGGCACTTGCATTAGAGATTACATACATGTTGTAGATTTGGCTAAAGCACATGTGAAAGCTTTAGCGTACTGCAATGAGATGAAGCAGCCAGTAGACGTATTCAATGTGGGCACCGGAAAAGGGAATACTGTGTTGGAAGTGATTCATGCTTTTGAGCATAGCAATAATATAAAATTAGCATATACTGTGGGTGCTAGAAGAGGAGGAGACGTAGAGCAAATATTTGCAGATACTACCAAGGTAAATGAGCTATTGGGGTGGCATGCACATTACGATATCGCAGATATGATGAAACACGCGTGGGCATGGCAGCAAAACCTTAAATAAAATAGATTTTCTTCACCATTTGGACGCCAATTATTTTAAATCGAGTAAAGATGTCTTTGTGGATTTTTGGAAATACGCACTGCTTCTCAATGCTAACCTGATTCAGACTAATGGTGTGCTAGACTTCTCCGGTTCCAAAAACATTATAGCACAAAAAAAAGGCTTCCGAATTACGAAAGCCTTTTGTTGTAAAAGTTTTATAAGTATATGCTTATACTAATTCTACATTTACCGCACTTGGGCCTTTTTGACCATCTTCAACTTCAAAAGATACTTGATCTCCTTCGTTGATTCTTGTACGTGTTCCTGTTTTGTGTACAAACACATCTTTTCCTCCATCTTCAGGGGTGATAAAACCGAAGCCTTTCTCATCGTTGAAGAATTTTACTGTTCCTTTGTTCATGGTATTATGTTAAATTAAAGTACAAAGGTAAACCGAATTAGCCTATTTGGTTTATTTATTTTTATTATTTACATAGAAATTTTGAGCGCAATATATTTTGTGCTTTATGACTCACTCTTCTTTTAGCAAATGCTGCTCTAATTCTATTATTCTATCGGCAATCAAAAAGCGGTTGATAACACTTCGTTTGGCTGCTCTACCTAGTTGTTGTCTTAGTGAAGTATTTGTCATTATTTCTTTTGTTTTTGCGGTAAAATCGTCCAAGTCCTGGTGTCGAGCTAGGAGTCCAGTTTTCCGGTCTGAAATTATTTCGGGATTGCTAGTGATATCAAAAGCTACTATGGGCTTGCCTTTTGCCATGGCTTCTACCAAAACAAACCCAAACCCCTCCCAGCTACTACCGAGTAAAAATACGTCAATATGCTGCATAAAAGCATCCATATCTGCTACAAATCCTAATAGAATAACTTCGTTTTGAAGATTCTCAGTGTTTATTTGGTGCTGTAACTCTGCCTGTAGTTCTCCAGTACCTGCTATAAATAGTGTAAATTCTAAGCCTTGTGCTTTCAGATTTTTGGCTACAGTAATGAGGTGTTTTTGACCTTTTTGCTTGGTGAGTCTGCCCGCATTTCCTAATATTATGCCGCGCCCTAAATTGTGTATCTCTGGTGGGCAATGTGCATTGTTTTCTAACAGTGATGCATCTACTCCGTGGTAGATAACCGGTACCCTATTTGGTGATAGAGTATCTCCTAAATTTTGTAGGATGGTGCGTTTGGTTTCTTCTGAGTTGGCTACTATATGGGTTATACAGCTGCCCAAGCAATACCTATTAATAAAACTGTTTTTGATAGGAGTTGCTAGTCCTCTAAGATATACTATCTTTGGAACACAAGCTATAGCTCCTGCTATGCTAGCTGTTTTGGCATCTTGTGAGGTGGTGAATATGATGGTGTCTATCTGCTTTTTTTTAAAGTAGGATTTTATCCGGAATAATTTAAAAACATTAAGAAAAGAGGTGCTATTTATTGATACGGCAAAGGTTTGAAAACCCTCGCTAATGGCACGTGACCATAGTTCACTTTTGGGGTGTGCAGCTATAGTTACATGGTAGCCTGTGTCTCTGAAAGCTTTTGCATTTTCTAGGTGAAGTTTTTCTCCTCCACCCCAAAAATTTGAGCTATTGAAAAAACAGATTTTTTTCAACTATAATTCAGCATTATGAAAAACGTTTTGCACGTCTTCGTCCTCTTCTAGTTTTTCTATAAGTGCGTTGCATACTTCTTTTTGCTCATCATTTAGCTCTAAGGTGGTGTGTGGTATGCGCTCTATGTCTACTGAGTCTATTTCTATGTGTAGATTTTCTAGGCCTTTTTGCATGTTGCCATAGTCAGTAAATGTTGTATATATTAGTGTTTCATCTTCTACTTGCTCTATTTCGTCTAGTCCGAAATCGATGAGTTCAAGCTCTGCGTCCTCTAGATTCATATCTCCAAGGTTCACTTTAAAAATACATTTTCGTTCAAAATTGAATTCTTGTGAGCCGCTAGTGCCGAGTTCTCCATTATTTCGGTTTAGTATGGCGCGCATACTGGCAACCGTTCTATTTATGTTATCAGTTGCGGTTTCTATCATCAGGCTAAGACCGAAGGGGCCTTTTGCTTCATAGAGTATTTCTTCGTAGGAGCTGGCATCTTTATCACTGGCTTTTTTAATGGCGGCGTCTACACGGTCTTTAGGCATGTTTTCAGACTTGGCATTTTTGATGGCCATGCGCAGCCTAGAATTATTATCTGGGTCGGGTCCTCCTTCTTTTACGGCCATGGATATTTCTTTGCCTATCCGCGTGAAGGTGACTGCCATTTTGCCCCAACGTTTCATTTTTCGGGCTTTTCTAAATTCGAATGCTCTTCCCATGGCCGCAAATTTAATCAGAATTATACATTGGGTAAATATGGATTTTCTTCGGGTGTGCTCGGTAATGAAGAGCAAAAAGTACTATCTGGTACCTGTGGTTAAATGGTATTGAAAATTGTAGTAAGGGATAGTAAAGATGATACTTTTTTTTGGGTTTAGAAAACAGGCAAATGTGAAGTATACACTAGGATATAGAGAAACCTTATTTTGGCCTTGTTTCCATTGTAATTGTGGTGGTTGGAAAGCTGGCATAAGGATAGGAGTGGTAGTTAACTGGGTGGAGCGGGCCAACTGCTGTGGCATAGCTATAGCCGCCAGCAGGAGGCTCATAGATAGACCTATATAGCATGGCGCGATACACCTAGTAACTACAAGCGGATAGCCTGCTCGATGCCTAAAAAAAATAGTAGCGCAAAATTGATGCGGCATATGTGAGCATGGAAGAGTGAAAAGCCTAGAAAATTTCTTTTCTTTGTACTCTCATTAAATAACAAAAGTAAAAGTATGAATTTTGATATAATAGTAATAGGTAGTGGACCGGGCGGATATGTGGCTGCAATACGTGCGTCACAACTGGGACATAAAGTAGCTGTGGTAGAAAAAGCCGAGCTTGGGGGTGTTTGTCTTAACTGGGGATGTATTCCTACTAAGGCACTTATAAAATCTGCGCAAGTTTTTGACTATATAAATCACGCTAGTGACTATGGTATAACAGTTGCAGATGCTTTTCATGATTTTGGTGCTGTTATAAAACGGAGTAGAGGTGTGGCCGAAGGAATGAGCAAGGGTGTGCAATTTTTGATGAAAAAAAATAAAATTGAGGTGCTGACAGGCTTTGGCAAGTTGATAGCTAAAGGACAAGTGAGCGTGGATAACGAGGGAAAAAAGGAAACTCACTCTGCTAAGCACGTAATATTAGCTACAGGGACGAGAGAGCGACAACTGCCAAACCTGCCAATAGATGGGAAAAAAGTGGTGGGATATCATGAGGCGATGGTGCTGCCAAAGCAACCAAAGAAACTGGTAGTAGTGGGCAGCGGTGCTATTGGGATGGAATTTGCGTATTTTTATAATACAATGGGTACAGAGGTTACGGTGGTAGAGTATATGCCTGCCATAGTGCCCAATGAAGATGCGGATGTATCTAAGGAATTGGAAAAAATATACAAGAAAAAAGGCATGACTATACTCACCAATAGCTCTGTGGAGGGTGTGGACACAACAGGTGCCGGATGCAAGGTGAGTGTGAAAACTGCCAAAGGTATGGAGACTATAGAATGTGATGTGGTACTTTCTGCCGTTGGGGTACAAACAAATTTAGAGAACCTAGGTCTCGAAGGTTTAGGTATAAAAACAGAAAAAGGAAAAGTGGTGGTAGATGACTACTATCAAACGAATGTAGCAGGGGTATATGCTATAGGAGATATCGTGCACGGGCCGGCGCTGGCGCATGTGGCTAGTGCAGAGGCTATAATTTGTGTGGAGAAAATAAGTGGCGAACACGTAGAACCACTAGACTATGGTAATGTGCCAGGCTGCACATACACTTGGCCAGAGATAGCGAGTGTAGGTTATACGGAAGCCAAAGCAAAGGAGGCGGGCTACGAGTTGAAAGTGGGTAAATTTCCTTTTTCGGCGTCGGGTAAGGCGAGTGCGAGTGGGACAAAAGATGGGTTTGTAAAAGTGATATTTGACGCTAAATATGGGGAGCTATTGGGTTGTCATATGATAGGCGCAAACGTGACGGAGATGATAGCAGAAATAGTGGTAGCAAGAAAACTAGAAACTACCGGCCACGAAATGATAAAATCTGTGCATCCGCATCCTACCATGAGTGAGGCAATTATGGAGGCTTGTGCTGCGGCCTATGGTGAGGTAATACATCTGTAGGTGAACTCCGGTAGCCTGTGCATATTGGCACCACTATATTTTACTGTTCTACTTTAACTTTTACATTTTTTGTTTGATGTAGGTCCTAAATTTTTGGTTTTTAGTCGCATTCGAGATCATTTATCATAGAGTTTAGACTGCTCCCAAATAGATAAAATCTAGTTTTTTTTAACAATCTTTGGAAGAATAGACTTTGCAGCCATTGACAAATGTGATCAAAATGTACACTATTGTTATGGTTTTATATCTCATTGATATACAAAACTAGTTCAATGGGCTGAAACGCAAGAGTCTTATGTTCCCGAAAATTCATTGCGCTGGTGCAGACCATTTACCTGTATTTTAAATCAGAAGAAATAATGAAATTGAGTTTTCTACCTTGCTCTTATTATATATCTAATTTAAATTTAACGGGGAAAAATAATTACAGATTAGTTGCAACTTATTACTTTTACGTCATGATAAGTAGACTTAAATCGTTAGGGCCGGGCCTTTTATATGCTGGAGCGGCTATCGGAGTATCACATCTAGTACAGAGCACAAAAGCAGGAGCAGAGTACGGCTACGCTCTGTTGGGTGTTATAGTGCTAGCTCATTTATTTAAGTATCCTTTTTTTGCTTTGGGTCCGCGCTATGCAAACGCAGCAGGAGAGTCTCTGGTTGCAGGTTTTGGTAAACTTGGAAAATGGGCAGTTTGGCTCGTTCTAGCACTTACCTTATCTACGATGTTTACGGTGCAGTCTGCTGTTACCATCGTGACTGCAGGCTTGGTGCAAAACATGGGTGTACCTTTAAGTACCCCTAGCTTATCATTTGCACTACTTATGTGCTGCTTTCTGATACTACAAGTTGGAAATTTTAGCATATTTGATCATCTGATGAAAGGTATTATGCTACTGCTTGCTATTTCTACATTGTTGGCTGTTGTTTTCTCCTTTGGAGTACAAGCTGAAATTTCGACCTCAAGCCAGCGTGTCTTTCGAGTTTCAAATGGGGATGATTTGGAGTTTCTTTTGGCATTCGTTGGTTGGATGCCAGCGCCATTAGACATTGCTATATGGCACAGCATATGGAGTTTATCGAAAGGCAATACTAAAACCTCTAACGAGTTTGATTTTAAAGTAGGTTTTTATGGTACTGCATTATTGGGTGTTTGTTTTCTCATACTTGGTGCTAATACAATGTATGGGAGCGGTATTTTATTGTCGCCATCGGCCAAGGGTTTTGCGGCGCAATTGCTGGAAGTGTTTACCAACTCATTAGGAGGGTGGGCCTATTGGGTAGTTACCGTCGCTGCATTTACTACTATGCTGAGTACTACACTTACCTGCTTCGATGCTATGCCTAGAGTGATGTGCCATATTGGAAAAGAATTATCATTTCATCAAAATCTGCAGTCACTGTTACTATGGAGAGCATTGCTTTTTTTGGGTACGGTAATTATTTTATTTTACTTTACACACAACATGAAGCAAATGGTAAACTTTGCCACTATTGTGTCTTTTCTTACTGCGCCGGTCTTAGCTTGGTTGAGTTACCGCCTTGTGATTGCTCGCACAGACTTACTACTATGGAGTAAGGGTGAAAAATATCTTTCTTTGATTGGAATTGTAATTCTAAGTGTACTCAGTGTTCTTTTTGCTAAATCATATCTGTATCACTAATACATCAATTGGTAGTTATATTTTAAAATACAACTAAGACTCGGTTTTGTATTTCTTTTGCATCAAGTTTCCATAATAAGCCAAATACACAAAACATGCTACACCTACCCAGTAGCTATGGCGGATACCGAGCAGTGAAACGTCAGACAAGTAGCCCTGAAACAAGCTAACAAAGCCACCACCCATAATCATCATTATAAGAAAGGCGCTACCTTGGCTTTTGAACTTACCTAGTCTACTTGTAGCTAAATCAAATACGCAGGGCCACATCGTACTACAAAAAAGTCCCACGCTAATAAAACCAAAAATACTCAACATACCTGTGGTAAACATTCCGATTAGCAAACTTACTATACCTAAACCTGCAAATAGCTGAAGCTGTGTAGCGGGCATGTTGGAGGTGAAATGTGCTGCTACCAAAAGTACTGCAATAGGGATGAGATAGGGAAAGAAAATAGCAATATCGGTACTTTCTTTTATGGAGTTTATACCTAGAAATAAACCAAAAGCCAAAAGAGGTGCTATTATTCGCAATATATTTTCGGTTAGTTTAGTCACTTGGAAAGCACTTACAGAGGCTGCCCAGCGGCCAATCATTAAACTGCCCCAAAACAAAGAGATGAAGGGAGCAACTGCGTCCTCTGATTTACCATATTCTAGTTTCAAATATTCGGATAAGTTGGCTGCGGTGCTCACCTCTACGCCTACGTATACAAATATTCCAATCATACCCATCCATAAACTTGGATAGTCTGATATGCGCAGTCTTTCATAGTTTGAGGTCTCTTGCTCGCCAGCTAGTTGGTTTGGTATTTTAGAGAACTTGATGGCTATAGCTACCACCACAAATGCAGCACACAACAATAGGTAGGGTATTTTTACGGAGTCTAAACTTAATACCGTGTTTTCGGCAGTGCCTGTACCTCCAAATATAGCGTAACTAAGTAGCACTGGTGCTATGGTGGTCCCCACATTGTTGATACCTCCAGCCATGCTTAGTCGGCTACTCCCTGTTTCTCTAGTTCCGAGGCTTATAGCTAGCGGATTTGCGGCGGTTTGCTGCAGTGAGAATCCAAGCCCAACGACGAATAGGCCAGTGAGCATGAGTGGAAAAGACTCGAAACTAGCGGCTGGTAAAAATAAAAATGCACCAAAGGCACTTATCAATAGGCCTATTGAAAGACCGTTTTTATAACCTATCGTATTGAGCATATCCTTACCCTTTACTCTCCCAATGGTGTAGTATATAAGTGCACCAACAGTATAGGCTATATAAAAGCAAAACTCTATAAGTTGTGCTTGCCACTGTTGCAAATCGAGGCTTTTCTTAAAAACAGGAATTAATATTGTATTGCCTGCGGCTACAAAGCCCCAAAAGAAAAAAACACTGACTAGCATAGCTAGAGCAGAGGCATATTTATTACTCATAGCAATCGAAGGTACTAGGCTATTTCTTGAATAAAAAGCAGTTTTGTAAAATGAATGTAGCTAAAAGTGAACGGCCATGCTTTGTGAGCTTAGTTTTGGTAAATGATAGATGGGTTAACACAGTCAGAATTATGAGTGTATGAAATTTTATATCAAGGTGTTTTTGTGGTCATTCTAGGGAAATTATGTAAGGTAAGTAACTCAAAAATTTTACCTTTGTTTCACTTTTGAAAAAAACCCGCGTTATACTATTATTTTTTTTCGCCTCAGTGCTAACGGCGTGTAGTGATGAAGCGCTCATAGATCGCTACCACGAGCTCCCTTCAGATGGCTGGAAGTATGAGCAAATAATTGTGGATTCTTTTGAAGTACAAAACCCCGGATGCTATCACCAAATATTTGCCAATCTTCTAATATCAGGGGATTATCCGTATGCCAATATCTATCTTAAACTAACAATCACCCAACCGAATGGGAGTGAAAAAAGTGAAGTGATAAGCGTACCATTGGCCGAAAAATCTGGCAAATGGTTAGGCACTGGTCTAGGAGATGCTATTACCTTTCAATCACCCATATTGCACCGTAAATATCTGACCCAAAAAGGTAAGTATACCCTAGCAATAGAACAAAATATGAGACTCCAAACACTATCAAATGTACTAGCGGTAGGCGTTCGAGTTGAGCAACAAGAAGAGATTTATTAATACAAAAAAAAAGGAATGGATAATTACGACGTAGCAATAATAGGAAGCGGGCCAGGCGGATATGTGTGTGCCATACGATGTGCACAACTAGGACTAAAAACAGCTATTATAGAAAAATATAATACACTTGGTGGCACCTGCCTGAATGTAGGGTGTATACCTAGTAAGGCCATGCTAGATAGCTCTCATCAATACCACGATGCATTGCACAAATTTGCAGACCACGGTATCAATATTGGCACGCCGACAGTAGATTTCAAAAAAATGGTTGAGCGCAAGCAGGGTGTAGTCGATCAAATGACCAAAGGAGTGGATTTTTTGATGAAAAAAAACAAAATAACCGTTTATGTAGGAATGGGCTCTTTTGTAGACGCCAATACTATATCTATAGACGGCGAAAAGAAAGAGACTATATCTGCAAAAAACATAGTAATAGCTACCGGCAGTAAGCCCAGTAGCATACCTGGAGTAGAAATAGATAAAAAACGCGTAATTACGTCTACAGAGGCACTCTCGCTGACTGAAATACCCAAGCACCTTATCGTCATTGGCGGTGGGGTTATAGGAATGGAGCTGGGCAATGTTTACCACAGACTAGGCTCAGAAGTAAGCATAGTAGAGTATGCGCCAAGTATTATAGCTTCTATGGATGCTAGCCTTGGCAAGGAGATGGGGCGCGTCATGAAAAAACAGGGGATGAACCTACACTTGAGCCATAAAGTAACCTCAGTAGTGTCTAATGGTAAAACGGTAACGGTAACGGCAGAAGGGAAAAAAGGCGAAATAAAGCTCGAAGCAGATTACTGCTTGGTAGCCGTAGGGAGAAGTGCCTATACAGCCGGGCTTCAAGCTCACAATGCAGGAGTAAAACTAGACGAGAGAGGCCGAGTAGAAACGAATGACCATCTGCAAACGAGTGTACCACACATATATGCAATAGGCGATGTGGTAAAAGGTGCGATGCTGGCTCACAAAGCCGAAGAGGAAGGTGTGATGGTAGCCGAAATACTTGCCGGACAAAAGCCGCATATCAACTATAATCTGATACCCGGAGTAGTATACACGTGGCCAGAGGTGTCTGGCGTGGGCCAAACCGAAGAACAGCTCAAAGAGGCAGGAATAAAATACAAAGTAGGCCAATTCCCATTTAGAGCAAATGGTAGAGCTGTAGCAGGTATGGACTTAGATGGATTTGTAAAAATACTTGCCGATGAAACTACAGACGAAGTATTAGGTGCACACATGATAGGCCCACGTGTAGCAGATATGATAGCTGAAATAGCTCTCGCTATGGAATTCAGAGCGAGTGCAGAGGACATAGCACGCATATGCCACGCACACCCCACTACTAGCGAAGTGACTAAAGAAGCGGCTCTAGCTGCTACTGCCAATAGAGCTATTCACAGTTAGTAAGTCTTGGACTAGTACAAAAAACGGGATCCAAAAAAGTCGATGTTCCTATGGAATAATGTACGTTTTTTTGAATCATTTTTCGACAATGTCTGGAGGTAGCAATGTATATGGAATATACCATTTTGTGAAAAGGCAAAGCTAGAAGGATACTTACGAAGATTCATTGCTGAATAAAACTTAAGGTCTTTACAAAAGACCAAAAAAAATTGCGGTTTAAAATACAAATGACAGGGATTATTAGAGCCAAATTATCACCACTAAAATCACAAATACCAATAATATAAGAACTGGTAAAATACTTAAAACTAGTCCAGCTACAGCTAGTCCCTTGCCTCTCTTTCCGTTTGACGTTTGCTTGAGGCCTATAGAGCTAAAAATTATGCCCAAAAGACTTAGCAAAAAGGACCAGCCAATCATAAACATCAGAGCGAGTATGAGACCTAAAAGCCCTAGAATAAAACCTGCTAAAGCCATGCCACTAAGAGGTTTGTCATAATCTTGAATTGGTATTGGATCTTGTGTGTGGTTGTTTGCATATTTTTTTGGCAAAACCATACGCTGGTGAAGCCTACTATTTTTGAAATTATCCTTCCTAAAAATGGAGGTGATTTTAGCTATTGGGATAGCATTTTTTTGGAAGATTTCGTTAGAGGCGGATACTTCGTCTAGTTGCAGTATGTCAAATGTTTCATTTTCAACTTCCATTTCAAAATTAAAATCTGTCTGATTTTGGGCTAATATGGGAAGCTCTGTTGGGGTTTGCCCTATTTTTGTAGAAACACACAAAGAGCAATGTTTGTAGGCTCCATTATGCGCTTGATGTTGCTTTGATTGCACCTCAGAATTGAAATACATATGTGTCAGCTTTTTTTCTAGCGAACATGAGGAAAGAAAGATGACAAATGTGAAAAATAATGTGATTGATTTAGTTAGGTTTTTCATTTTTTCGAATAAGGATTAATTGATTATAAAATGGTTTTCTAATTGATTACCGAAATTAAGAGATTAAGCGCATAAAAAAAGTTTTATTTTTATGGCAAAAAAATTGATTCGTTTATTTTAATGTCGTGTGTAGTTTGAGAATTTGGATGTTATACCAATTGTTGGAATATTTGAATCAAATAGTATCAAAATGAACAAAAACACATCAATATCACTCGGAAATTATTTTGACCAATTCGTTCAAAGTAGAATTAAAGAAGGTCGATTTAAAAATGTTAGCGAAGTTATACGCGCAGGATTAAGACTTTTAGAAGAAGAAGAAAGTAAGGTTATTGCATTGAGAAACGCAATTCAAGACGGAATTGATAGCGGAATTTCACACGACTTTGACCCGAAAAAACACCTTGAATCTCTCAAAGCAAAAAGGCACTCGAATGGCTGAATATAAGCTGACGAATAAAGCTGTTGAGGATTTAGGAAAAACATATGATGGAATTACTGAATCCCTTCTCGGAATGAAATCAAATTGACATATCATATTCTACCTGACTATAAATGAAAACTATGTTGAAATCACTAGGATTTTACACGAGAGAATGGATTTAAAAAAGAGAATAACCGAATAAAGAAAAACTCCACACAACACGAGGCTATAAGCAATTGGTGTTTAGGTGCTAAATTCAAAAGATAGTGAATAAAATAAGGGATAGAGATAAAATAAAAGGTTTGGGTTTAAAAATCCCCAACTGCTCATAGCCCGACCGTTTTGCGTGTAGTCATCTGCTTTACTCTGAATTAGAGGCGCAGAAAGACTGCACCTTTTTTTAAGGTAAAAGGTGCAGTATCTTGGGTGGTAAGTAAACGGATATTTTTAGCCCAATCGAGCAAGTATACCGTTTAATGTTTGAGAGGGGCGCATAATGCTACCGGTTTTTACTTCATTGGGTAGGTAGTATCCACCTATATCTGCTGGGTTTCCTTGCACAGCTATCAGTTCTTCGTTTATGCGGGTTTCATTGCTTCCAAGCAGCTCGGCTATAGGTCCAAATTGTGTCCTTAGGTCAGCATCTTCATGTTGTTGGGCTAGCGCTTCCGCCCAGTACATAGCCAAGTAAAAATGGGAACCTCGGTTATCTATTTGGCCTAGTTTTCGGGCCGGTGATTTATCCTCGGCCAAAAACTTTTCTGTAGCTGTATCTAATGCATCTGCTAGCACTTTAGCTTTTGGGTTATGGTACTGGGTACTTAGGTGTTCCAGACTCACAGCAAGCGCTAAAAATTCGCCAAGAGAATCCCAGCGGAGGTAGTTTTGCTCTACCAATTGATCTACATGTTTTGGAGCACTACCTCCAGCACCCGTTTCAAACAGACCGCCGCCATTCATCAATGGGACTATGCTCAGCATTTTGGCACTAGTGCCTAACTCTAATATTGGGAAAAGGTCGGTCAGATAATCGCGCAGCACATTTCCAGTTACAGAAATAGTATCTTGTCCTTTTTTCACCCGGTCTAGCGTGAAAAGTGTGGCATCTTTGGGAGCCATGATGTGTATCTCTAGTCCCGTGGTGTTGTGGTTTTTTAGGTAGCTGGTTACTTTTAGTATCAACTCTGCATCGTGGGCACGGTTTTTATCTAGCCAAAATACAGTAGGCATATCTGTAGCTCTAGCTCTGTTCACTGCTAGTTTTACCCAGTCTTGTATTGGAGCGTCTTTCACTTGGCACATTCTCCAGATGTCTCCGGCCTCTACATCGTGTTGTAATAGGGTTTTTCCATTGGCGTCTACCACAGCTATAGTTCCGGCTTTTTCTAGTTCAAAGGTCTTGTCGTGGCTGCCATATTCTTGTGCTTTTTGCGCCATAAGGCCTACATTGGGCACAGTGCCCATGGTCGCAGGGTCAAATGCGCCGTGAATTTTACAAAAGTCTATGGTAGCGCTAAATACAGCAGCGTAGCTACTGTCAGGTATGATGGCATTGGTGTCGCGTTCGTCCCCATTTTTGTCCCACACTTTGCCGCCGTTTCGTATCATAGCGGGCATACTAGCGTCTATAATTACATCGCTTGGTACGTGCAAGTTAGAAATGCCTTTATTGCTGTTTACCATACTTAGGTCTGGTTGGTTTTCTAGTATTTCTGCTATGTCTGCTAGTATTTCTTTTTTACCGGTAAGGTCAAGCTCATCAAGCTTACTTAACAAGTTGCCGAAGCCATTGTTGAGATTTACGCCTAATTCATTGAAGGTAGCGCCGTATTTTTTGTAAAGAGCGTCAAAATATACGCGAACGGCGTGGCCAAAAATGATAGGATCTGAGACCTTCATCATAGTAGCTTTCATATGCAAAGAAAGTAAAGTGCCATCTTTTTTTGTGTCGGCGATACACTGCTCAAAGAAAGAAATCAATGCTTTTTTGCTCATAAAGGTGGCATCTATAATCTCACCTGCCAGAAGAGGGCTTGTTGTTTTCAGTTCGGTAGTGTTGCCAGTGGTGTCAGTATGCACTATGGTATATGAGGTGTCGTTTTTTATGGTGATAGACTTTTCATTGTTTCTAAAGTCACCGTTTGCCATGGTGCTTACTTTAGTTTGGCTATTAGCAGACCATATACCCATGCGGTGAGGATTGTTTTTAGCGTAGTTTTTTACAGCTTTGGGAGCGCGGCGGTCAGAGTTTCCCTCTCGGAGTACTGGGTTTACTGCGCTACCTTTGGTTTTACTGTAGCGTGCGGCTATTTCTTTTTCTTTTTCTGTAGTTGGGTTGTCAGGGTAGTTTGGTATAGCAAATCCCTTGGCTTGAAGTTCGGTAATGGTATCTTTTAACTGAGGTACGGAGGCTGATATATTGGGGAGTTTGATAATATTAGCTTCAGGAGTTTTGGCAAGTTCACCCAGTTCGGTTAGGTGGTCACCTACCCGTTGTTCGGGTTTTAAATATTCTGGAAACTGACTCAGCACTCGAGCTGCTAGGGATATGTCTCTAGTTTCTACAGTAATGTGCGCAGCTTTGGTAAAAGCCTGCACGATGGGTAAAAAAGAGAATGTGGCAAGCATAGGTGCCTCGTCTGTTTTGGTGTAAATTATTTTGGGCATAAAAATATGATTTCTATTTTGGGGGACAAAATTACCGTATTGACTTGATTTGCGTGAATTTATCGTACTTTTTTAATTTAAGGAATTAAGCTATTTACTTAGATAGTAAAATAGGGAAAGTACCTATTGTTAAATAACGTGAGGAGTTTTTAGACTATGAACATTTGTCGTCATAGTTCTCTGTTTAGCTATAAAACCGTAGTCTTAGACAAACACGTACGATCGCCGCGCCGGATATGACCACGTAAAGAATATTTCCAATAAAACCATAAAAAGTAGCCTCCAGCGGCGGATAAACTTCTGGATTGGTTATAAAAATGTAATTTTGAGACTAATAATAAGGAGTAGATGCCAAAGGTGCGGTAATATATAGTAGCGTATATAATGGAAATATGCACAATAGGGTTTTGTATTGGGCATATACTGATGTGATATGCAAGTAAGAAAGAAAGCCCACCGCACAGAATTAGAGAGAACGCCAAGGGGCGTACACTCTAATTCTTCGGCCTACTTTTTTACTGGCAGGGTTGCAAATTGGTCTTATTACCTGACCATTTTGCAGCTTATGAACGGTTTGGCCACAATGGCGTTAAAAAAATAAATTTATGAAAAAAGCATTTATCAACATCACCGCAATGGCACTTATACTAGGTATATGTGGAACTGCAAAAGCACAGAATTGGAGTCTTACAGGAAATGCACTATCAGGTGCGCCCTCACCCAAGTTGGGTACTACTGATGCCGTGCCCCTATCGTTTTACACACAAGATCAACTGCGCATGACGCTTACCCAACAAGGCAAGCTAGGCCTAGGTACGCTATTGCCCAATGCCAAAATGGAAATTAGTTACTGCCTGCCCCCAAGTAGTGCCAATGGTGGCCTTATTATTTCTAAGGAGCTTTGCTCTGATGCTATACCACAAGTTTTTACGTTTAATCCAAATTTATCATTTGAATTGGTAGGTGGGCCTTTATTTCCTGAAGGGCCTATAGAAACACAGCAAATCAAAGTACCGTTTAGCTACCGTACAGGTCACACTACCAATGTAGCAAATCCACTAGCCAAAAATGAGGGGCCTCTTCTGTGGGCACGTACCGTGGGTAATAATGGATGGATAAGTAGCGCACCAGACCATTATGATACTAAATTTATAGTAATGGGTGACGGTAGTTGCGGTATAAATATAGCCCAACCTAGAGCAGCACTAGATGTACGCGGTAGCCAAGCAGTTAATAGACCTGCGGCCATATTTGGCTCATTAGCTTTGGGCACATTCAGTAATGATCCTCCATTACCTACCTACTACACCCAGCAAGTTCAGTTCGTGCCTAGACTAGGAGCTGATGGTTTTAATCGTATATCGCAAACAGGTGATCAAGGGATGTTTTTTAGTGACGGCAAAGGTGCTGAAGGAGCCAATGCTGCAAGCGCATTCATCATAGCACCGTGGGCACAGGAGCTAGATGCCACTAACGTAGGCGGTATGCGTATGGACAAAAATGGCAACACAGAGTTTCACGGTACAGTGCGCGCCACTAAGGTAAATGTAGATGCCAAGTGGTGGAGTGATTTTGTGTTCGCAGATGATTATAAACTACCAAGTCTAGCCGAAGTGGAAGCGTATATAGCAGCTAACAAGCACCTACCAAATGTACCCAGCGAAGCAGAAGTACTAGCTAATGGACTAGATATAGCCAATATGCAAGCCATACAGCAACAAAAAATAGAAGAGTTAACTTTGTACATCATCCAATTAAAGAAGGAAATGGAAGCGATGCACCTTGAGTTGAAACAACTTAAACAATAAAGTTATGAAATTTCTTAAATTCTTTACACTCCTTTTGGGGTTTGCAGGGTTATTCAGTTTGCAGGCGTGCAAAGAAGAATGTCCCTGCGATGACCCAAGTAATCCTGAATGTGATAATTTTGATCCTTGCTACGGAATAAAAAACATCAATACTTTTTTTAACGTCCGACCAGGAGACCGTGGTTTTCCCCCACCTGAAGAGTGGTGCGATTTAATTCCATGCGACACCTTCAATGCCAGTAGTGTGCGATTTGACATACCCGATGGCAGTTTGGAAAACAGCACCTATGAATGGCAAATAGGAACAGAGACTGAGCCACGAATTGGGAAAGGCTTTGAGGTGGATTTTAGCGATTACTTGAGAGACAATGGCTGGGAAACTTGGATACCTATCACGCTAACCATACGAAGGCCAATGAATAGCTGTTTAGAAAATCCCAAAGACACACTAGTTAGTGTGACAAGGGAGTTATTTTTTACGGAGAATAGTGTGCCAATTATTGAAGCAGGTAAATCCACAATAATTTATAATGGATATTTTAGCCATAACTCAAGTAAATTGGAAACTATCCAGTTTATTCAAGCCACCGATTGGTTATCCAAAAGGATTGATTTCCCTGTTTATCTAACAATAGGACTGCCAGGCATAGACACCTTTTTATTTCCAACTGGATGTTCGTCAGATTGGTGTGCTACCTATAAACATTCCATTATCCGTTTAAATAATACTCGAAATTGTGAAACCTCCAACAGAGTTAACTTATCTAATCTTAGCAATAATCTTCAACAATTGGAGACAATCAGGTTGGACGGTGTTAAAAAGCTGAAATTCATTTGGGTGTTCGACAAACCCACTGGAATAGAGCGTTATGAGTTTATAGGAACCAGAGTAGAATAATTTATAAGAAGAAAAATGAAAAGAAAAATAATACAGTTGATGCTATGTGCATCTATATACATAAGTGCAGAAGCACAAACGCCGGCGAATTGTCCGGCTGACCCCAATGCTCCTATAAGTGAGTATTGTGAAGATGGACACGGCATAAGTACCGACCCAGACAACCTCATAAATGAGGATTGCCCGAATCTTAAAAATGATTTTGAATGGCAAGTAAAACATGCCCTTGGAGGGTCTGTTCCAGATGAAAGCTACACCGTGTATGACGGAGATGGTATAAAACGGTTGATTAGAAACCCATTTAACGATCCGGGTAATAGTGAGTATCGCCATTTAGCAGACAATCAATTAAGTAACTATCATCCCGAAGATGGATGGGAGCTTTTAAAAGTTGATTTTGGGACATTGAGCAATATCGGTATTAACTATAATGTAGATCCAGGTCAAAATACAACCGTGGATGGGCCGAAGCTCCCTTATATGATTTTATACAATAAATATACAGGCACATTTCGCTTTTTTGGAGGATTATTGGGTCAAAATAATGACTATGAAACCATCAAAATTGAACTCAGAATTCCAAGTTCATCATCACCTGATCCCAATAACCCTGGCAATAATACATATCAATCCGACCTAAAAGCCACGAACTTGCTGAGTATACAGGGAGAAACGGTGCAACCATTAGATGAAGAAACCAAAGAAACAAGTTTGGTAGTTTTTGCTGAGGCAACTAATAATACCAATAAATTCTTTTGGTTTGATATACCAACAGCGTATGATCCCTGTTTGTGTAATATTCGCTCTCAGTTAGATATTACCTTTTCTTTTGTACAAACTGCCGAAATAAATATTAATGGTGTTCCTGGATCTGGCATTAAGTCGGCTACCAAAGCAACAACCCAAGATCCTAATTTCGTCTATGCACAGAAAGTGATTGGCAGGGTCTTTTCGGCTGTTTTATCAACAGTAGTAGCCATTAAGACAGGAGGCACGGTCGTGAATTTTAAAGCGTACACAGATTTGGTTAAATTAATCAAGGAGAATCCAAATGCCAATCTTTCTCAAGGACAAAAAGATCAACTGACATTACTTGAAAACTTCTTAGATTGTGGCACTAAATTTGCCGATGTGTATCGTAAAAATTACAAAGATGTAAGTTCATCTGATGATAAAAAGAAGTACGCAGCCGCTGAAAAATTATTAGACGGAAGTACAACATTTATATCTTCATTAACCACTGGATGTGCGGGTAGCGACAAGGCTGGAACTACCGTTTCAGGAGCGTTTGTGGCTAAAGGTACTTATTCGCAAATGAATACCATTCAAGGTACCGAAATATTACTTGCTATGCCGGGTTCTAATTGGACTGATAAACAAATGCAGATCAATGATTATGTAGAATTAGGCAAAACAATTCCTGCATACCCAACTTATAATGAAAGACTAGGAACATTTGCGTTATTGGAGACTCCTGAGATAAAAGTATCATATCGTGAATTAGATTCTCGTACTTTCCAATATATTTCTCAAGTACCTGGAGTAATTCATCAATTTGTGGATGAGCGAGATAAGGTATATCGCATCGATCCGGAAGGCACGCTGAAATATGTTTTTAATCCCTTATTGAATGTGGATATGGAAGAAACCCAAATTCAATTTAGATATGTTACTAAACAGAAGTTAGACCTTCAAAATTCTGGTCTTTCACTTCACGGTGTACCCTTTTCATCCCGAAATGTTGTGCAGAATAGTGGCAGTATGTATGCTACTTCAACTCCATTCCTGCCCATTGAGTATTATGAGAGTTTTGGCCCGATTATTCTTCCCTTGAAAGAAAGTAATTTTGTTCAAAGCTATGTTAACGGTCAGCCAGTTTATCTTACTGAAGAGCAACCTTTTTTTAATTACACCGACTCCCTGTTTATACAATTCAAAATCTTAATGGCCTCTGAGGACAATGGCCGTGAAGGAAAAAATCAAGCATATTATATGTATACATATCCTGTGAAAGTAACTGAAGAAAATGATGTTCAAGATCCTGAGCCACTTCCGTTACCTGAGCCACTTACTACGCAGGCATTACAAAATTGGAATTTTCAAAATCAATTAAGACTGGTAATGACAGCGAGCGTATTAACATCAAGTGAGCCGGGTCTGAGTGGTGGAAATAAGTCATTTAGTCAGGATGTTGTGTTTTCAGAAGATGATGTTCTTTTTTATGATGGGCTAGTAGACATTAATGCGAAGCTATCAACATCAGGAGGAAAGAAGGTGACCATATATTCGACTATGGGTTTTGAATTGTTATCAGGGGCAGAAATTGGCTCAAACATAGAGTTGATCATAGGTTATCCATTTGTTAGCAACCCTCTACTTGCCCAAACTCATGCGGCAGTTTCAACGTTCTGTAGCAATACAAATAAGTATAAAGCCCAGACCTTTTCCTCAGCTGCGTTAAAAGAGGAAAAGGAAGAGTATGAGCATCGAACAGATTTGGCTAGAGAAGCTATAGAGAAACGAAATTCACAGAACCTAGAGCTTAAACTATATCCTAATCCGACGAATAATGAGTTTAGTATTGAATTAGACTACGCTTTGGCAAATCTCGCAATTTCTGTAACCGATGTTAATGGAAAACAAGTCTACTATCAATATTTTAGTGGAGAGAAATCTAAAATAACCTTAGATGCTTCTATCTTAGAAGCGGGAGTATACTTTATAGATGTCCACAATCCTAATGGCAAGGTCGGAAGAGAACGACTAGTAAAGTATTGATAAGCAGATGCACATTGGGTAGCCCACAAGCCAAACCGCAAGGCCAGCCACCCAAAGAGCATCTGAAACTATAAGATGATAACCTGCATATTACACTATGTATAACGTAATGCCGCTCATTACCACGCTGTAAGGGCGGCACTACGTATACATTATGACGTTTGGCAACATTATATAAAGTCTAATAATTAACTTCACAAACATTTTTAAGTTCTTCATTTGGTTTAGAGAAGTGTGAAAACATTTTCCAAAATGCTGACTTACGCTCTGACAAAGTATTTACAAATCTGTTATGTGTTATTTTCTTTCTCATATACCACCATGCCCGCTCTATAGGATTTAACTCTGGTGAATAAGGCGGTAAATATACTATTTCTAGTTTAGGGTGCTTTTGAAGCCAGAGTTTTAAAAGCTTTGCATGATGGTATCTTACATTATCAATAACCAGTATGATTTTGGAATGATCTCTGTATTCGTAAAGTAGTTTCTTCAAGTGTTTTTTAAAGCTTTTGTAATTCCCTTTTTTATGGAAACTTACCATGATCTGTCCCGTATTGTAATTATAACTTCCAATCCCTGTATATCTTTCTCGACCACGTTGTTTAGCTATTATACCCGGCTGCTGCCCCCTGGTGTTCCATTTATATCCGATTGTCGCTGTATTTGAAAGAGAAAACTCATCTCCGAATAACAAAACTGTATCAAAAGGACTTTCTAGGAGTTTTTTTTAAGAGATTCTTTAAACTCTTCTTGGAGGACTGGATCAGCCTCGGGATAAAATCCCTTCGCTTTTTGATAGGTAAACCCTAAGTCTTTTATAATATTATATATCTGCGCTTTCTTATACTCTCGATTAAAATATTTCTTTATCCAATCAATAAGAACTGGACCGGTCCATGATTCAGTATTATAACCGTATGCTGTTGGACTTTCTTTGCCAATAAGCTCCTGGAGTTTAATAAATTGTTCTTCATTTAGGCCAGCCTTACGGCCACGGCCTTTTTTGTCTTTAAGTCCTTCAAGACCTTCAGCTTCAAACCTGTGTGCCCAATTTAAAATCTGTTTGAAACTAGTATGGTATAGTTCTTCAAGTTTCCTACTTGCAACACCAAGGGACAATTGATGAATTGCATATAACTTGATTCCAATACCATATCTTTCATCACTAGTGATTAGTGCTTTTATTTCATCAGGCTCGTAGCCTGAAATTTTTAAAACTGGCCTTCCCATAATTGCTTTTTTTACAAAAGTACAATTATTTTGTGTAATTATATTTTAGACTCTATATAAATAGCAACTTTCAATAATTAAGAATTTAAGCATTCGCTTAATTAAGAACTGTTCGTATTTAATATTTTTGCAATATTCTTAATTAAGAAATATCTATGTTCAAGTTTATACTTAAATAAAAAATGAAAACATTCAAATCTGGTAATTATATAAGCCAAGGAACTCATAAAAGCTTTCAGCCTACTAAAATAAATCAACAATGGACTATTGACGATATGGAGGTATTAACTCTTTTAAGTCAAGCGGACAGACAACTGGGAAGACTTGATATGTATTCTGAATACATTCCAAATATCGATTTATTTATTTATTAGTATGCACGTTTTAAAAGATGCAACTCAATCAAGTAAAATTGAAGGGACAAAAACAAATATAGAAGATGCTTTATTAGATAAAAAAGATGTAAATGATGAAAAAAGAGATGATTGGGAAGAAGTACAAATTTAAAGAGAATAATTACTTTGGATTAAAATGAGAAATGTAATCATAACAGTATTTTTCTTTGTATGTTGCTTCCAAACCAGTTGTGATCGCTGCAGTAATATGCCTATTCACCAAGCAGATCTTACTGATTGCGAGCAATTTTCCGTCCCCTATAAAGGGGATGAAGTGCTTAGATTTCTTTCAAATGGGGATACCTTAAGCCTTAAAGGGAATGGAGTTCTTTGGGCGAATGAAAGAGCGAGTTCAGCGGGTGGTGACTGTGCTGAAGAATTTTTACTATCTGTTAAAAAATATAATTTTTCTAATCCTGATTATACATTAATAATGAAACTTATTCCAAATTACGGAAATAACTCTGCGGAATTATTTATAACTGACATATCCCAACATAAACAACTAGTCAGGATGGAAATTGCTTTTTGCAATGGAAAGCCAACCTTGGATTATCCATATTTAAAATATAACGGACATCCTTCTGATTCAATAACAATTTTAGGCAAAACATATTACAACGTTTACGGAGATGAGAATAGATTTGCCTACAACCTTTCCGAAGGAATTTTGAAATTTAGCGATTGGGGGGTATCCCCAAATTATACCATTCGATACTTTGAAAGAATCCAATGATTTTTAAAACCTCTCCCGAAAGTAAAGCATTGTTGAGAAGATTTGTTATGAGAAATTGGCCTGGTCATAACACGCGGTATAGCCAATGTTCGTATAACTTTATAATGAAGCCCTGATGTTCCCCAGAAATCTTGTCTTCAAAATAATAACTGTGTTCTCAACTCGCACTGGCCATACCGCGAGACCGTTGGCATAAACTAAGAACGAATGAAATCAATAGTAATTACTGTAATATTATTTATGACGATTATTGTGTATGGTCAAAAAATAGAATTTCAAACAATAACAATTAATCCTCATTTAACATTTCAGAACTACGAACACTTTAAAAGGTTGACATTAAGTTCTTCTGATTCTGATGTTGAATACATAGAAGGTTTTAAATTCGACTGGGGATACACATATAACCTGAGAGTAAAAAGAATCAAATTGGAGTCAACTTCATCTGATGGAACACAGTTTGAATATTCATTAGAAAAATTAATTACCAAAACGAAAGAAGCAGATACCTCGCGATTCAATTTATGTCTTGACGGTAAAAGGTATTATTATCAAGTGGATTCCACTGAAAAAGAAATGAATAGAACCTTAATACCTATTAATGACTCTACCTTTTTATATTTTGACAGTATTGAAATTGAAGTTCCTACATCCTTAATTCAGGAATTCCAATCTACTTTAGAAAGTACAAAGAATAAAGTGGGCACATTTATCTATATTAATGAAAAAAGAATACGGCTTATTAAATTATAAAAAGCTTATACTAACATCACCTACCCAAAAGACGGTGTAAGCGGCCCCAAAAAGACCTTTATAGGTAACTCAGATTCACAAACAAAAAAAGTGCTTCTCTTTTTCTAAAATTTACAGTTATACTTGCACCAATAAAAGGGGTGCTTTGCCAAATTAAAACGGCTTTGCTGAGATGATACCCATAGACCTGATGCAGATAATGCTGCCGTAGGAATTTTTTTGGATAAAAGATATATCCGTATCGCTCGACACTCCTGTAAATTTAAAATAATACAGGAATGAAAAAAACACTATTAATCACACTACTCATCGGCACAGCACAGCTATGCTTAGGTCAAATCAACTATTCAGCTCAGCTGAAAAATGCCACTACGTACGAACCGATAGAATCTGCTTTCGTGAGACTAAACGGGAAAAAGGAAGCTGCTAGCACCTACTCTACGCCTAATGGAAGTATAAATTTTGAAAACATACCCGCAGGCGTGTACATTATAAGCATTCATCACCTAAGCTATGAACCCTACCTAGATACTGTAAATATTACTAAAAACGGCTTTGAGCAAATCTTCTTTTTATTGCCCGATGTGGCCTATTTAGATGCAGCAGTGATAAGCACTGTACGCGCCAAAAATACAACTCCATCTACCTTTACTACTATCAATAAAGAGGAAATAGAGCAACTAGATCAAAGTAAAGATTTTCCGTTTTTGCTAAATATGAGCCCCAGTACAGTGATTTCTTCTGATGCTGGAAATGGGGTAGGCTACACCGGTGTGAGGATAAGGGGTATAGACCCCACACGTGTGAATGTAACGGTGAATGGCATACCCATAAACGACGCAGAAAGTCAAGGGATGTTTTGGGTAAATATGCCAGACCTAGCTAGCTCTACAGAAAGTGTGCAAATACAGCGTGGTATAGGCACTAGCACAAACGGGGCTGCGTCATTTGGGGCTAGTGTAAACATTAGAACCAATGAGTTAGAAGCAAATAAATCAACTCGTGCTAGTTTTGGTCTGGGTAGTTTCAATACACAACGCATAACGCTACAGCACAATACTGGACGCACCAAAAACAACTGGGCACTCCAGCTACGCGGTAGTGTCATAAGCAGTGACGGATACATAGATAGAGCAAGTTCAAATCTTAAATCTGCCAATATTGTGGCCGCCAAATATTGGAAAAAATCGGTTTTCAAAACCAACATACTGCTTGGAACAGAGCGCACTTACCAAGCGTGGAACGGCATACCAGAACCTACGTTAAAAGGAAATATAGCCGAAGAAAATAGGTACATCAACCAATTGGGTATTAGCGGACAAGATTTGGCAAATTTGCAAAAGAGCAATAGCCAAACGTACAATGCCTACACCTACGAGAATGAAGTAGATAATTATACTCAAAATCATTATCAGCTTTTCTTTGACCATTCGTTTAGCTCGTATTTGAAGCTAAATACGGCTGCTTTTGTCACCACAGGAAAGGGGTATTTTGAGCAGTTTCGGGGGGGAGAAATTTTCTCGCCATACGGTATTAGCATTGTGCAGCCTACGGGAGACACAGCCCTAGCTGGAGACCTCATCAGGCGTCGCTGGCTAGACAATACGCTGTTAGGTAGTATAGCCAACATCACCTACACCAAAAACAGAATGGAAACGGTAGTTGGTGCAGGATATAGCCACTATAGCGGTCGCCACTTTGGCGAGGCTATAGCTACAGAATTTACAGGATATGAAGACCTAAATGCGCTGTACTACGATAATGATGCTGCAAAAATGGATGGAAACATGTACATACGTCAATCGTACAATTACCACAATTTTATTCCCTACATAGACCTGCAGTACCGTTTTGTAAATTATCAGTTTGAGGGACTAGACGATAGTTTAAACCTTGCACCACAAGTGGCAAATTTCTTGTTCTTTAATCCTAAAATTGGTCTAACCTATTTGCTCAAAAACAATACGTTTTACGGTGTGTTTGCTGTAGGAAATAGAGAGCCGGTGAGAGATGATTTTAGAGATAACACCACCAGCGAGCGACCAGCTCACGAGACCATGGAAAATGTGGAAATAGGATATCGCTATGCTCAATATCGCAAAAGACTAAATATAAATCTGTACCGTATGCAATACGACAACCAATTGGTATTGACAGGTGCAGTAAATGACGTTGGCGGTGCTGTGCGTACCAATGTTGAAAATAGCTTTAGACAAGGTATAGAGGTAGATTTTCAATACCCACTAACTCAGAACCTGCAATTTGGTGGTAATCTGATGCTTTCACAAAATAAAATAGACTTTTTTACTGAGTACGTGGGAGAGTGGGATGGAGCCTATGGCGCAGTAGAGAAGAAATACATCAATACAGATATTGCTTTTTCACCAAATACTATAGCCGCAGCAATGCTAAGTTATAAAGCTACGGAACACTTTACGCTAAATACGAGCGGTAAGTATGTAGGCAAACAGTACTTAGACAACACCCAAAATGATGCGCGAAGTTTAGATGCATTTACTAATATAGATTTGAGTATAAACTATAGTAGCAATGAACTAAAAGGAGCTAAAACCATCAATGTGGGACTATATCTAAACAACGTTTTGAACCAAATATATGCACCTAACGGGTATACATTTAGTGGTTATTTGGGTGGCGAGCGTCAAGATTTCAACTACCTATACCCTATGGCGGGCTTCAACTGGATGATGAAAGTAAGTGTGGTGCTCTAATTAAATGTAAAATACCCGCACTGAGATTTCGCTATCGGTGGTTTTGGAACAGTACGTATTACCGTTTAGAAGACTACTTTTTTATACCATACCGCAACTATAGTAGATAAATAATCCGTAGATAACTGGTTCGAAAACACCTTCTTTCAGAATTTTTTTTTCGAGCTTTAGGCGTATTTATTTTACACGCTGTGTCTTGTGCTTATTGAGAACCACCAACGCCACTTCTATGGCTGGTATCTCCAGTATCTACCAAGTCAGTTAAGCTCATTTCTAGCGCTTTGCGGCTCAGGCCAGTGGTCCTTGGGTTAAATTGATGTAGCCTTCTCAATTGTTGGCCAATAATCTCTGATGCGTCTTTTAGGATAGCTACATCGTCAACTTCACCTTTTTCGCTCATCAAAAAACCAAAGGTACGAGCCATACCACAATTAGCTATAAAATCTGGAACAACAGCCATATTAGCGTCGGCGTACATACTTATTTCACCCATAAAAATTTCAGGATCAGCAAAGGGTACATTAGCGCCACAGCTTATTACCTCACACTGCCCGTCTATCAGGCGGGTTACTTGGTCTTTAGTCACCAATCTGCTAGCAGCTCCGGGTATAAAAATTTCTGCACCTAAGTCCCACAGTTGATTATCTACCTCTTCAAAAGGTAAAAACCCATCTGATGACGCGTTTAGTTTGTTGCCGTCTCGTTGCATAAAAAGTTTGATAATATGGTCTAAACTAAAACCATCCTTATTTATCAATCCTCCTTCTCTATCAATAATTCCTAAAATTTTGACGCCATGTTTGGCTAGGTAAAAAGCTGCTGCGGCACTTACATTTCCCCACCCTTGTATGATGGCTGTTTTATGATTCATAGATCCCCCCCAAAGCTCATAATAGTGCCGTACACCTTCGCTCACACCCCATCCGGTTATCATGTCGGCAATAGTATATTTTTGGCTCACATCTGGAGTAAATCGTTCATCTACTATGGGGAGTAATACACCACTTTGCAAACGAGTAATGGCTTGCAGTTTTTCTACTTTGCTGTAGTTTTTGTAATATCCTTGAACTACTCCTTCTTGTGGGTGAAGCACGCCTAGCGCTGCAGTCATTGGTATTACTTCGTGAATTTCGTCTACATTGAGGTCTCCTCCGGTTCCGTAGTAGTTTCTTAGCAAAGGAGTTACCGCTGCGTACCAGCGTTTTAGCACGCCTTCTTTGCGTGGGTCTGCTGGGTCAAAATTGATACCCGACTTGGCTCCACCTATTGGCGGTCCCGCTACGGTAAATTTCACTTCCATGGTTTTGGCTAGCGATTCTACCTCGCGTTTATCTAAGCCTTTTCTCATACGGGTGCCACCACCAGCAGCGCCATTTCTTAGGGAGTTTATTACTACCCATCCTTCAGCTTCAGTTTCTGAGTCTTTCCACTCAAAAACTATTTCTGGCTGCTTATTTTCAAATTTTTTTAATAAATCTTCCATTATACTAATTTAGAAAAATCACCATATAAGCTGCCGCTAACAGAGTCTCTGCTTGCTCCAGTTGCCGCCGAGAGTACGTTGATTTTGTTTTTTACACGAAGCAAACCTAGCAAGCCAAACGCAAGTGCTTCTTTGTAGTTTATTTCAGTTTCGTTTGGGAGTATAATTTCTGCTTTAGTGTGCGATATAAGATGAGAAATAAGAGACTTGTTTAAAGCTCCTCCTCCGGTTACTAACACCCGTTTTCCACTGGTATTGCCTTCGCACAAATCTTCAATACTATTGCCCAATTGCTGTGCTATGTGGTCTACAAGTGTCCTCATTTTATCTTCGTTGCTAATCTCGCTTTGTCGCACTAGTCCCCAAAAATGGGTACTTATCCACTCCCTACCGAGGGACTTTGGCGGCTCGTAGCTGTAGTAGTCTATTCCGTTTAGCGTCTCTATCAAATCGTAGTCTATAAGGCCGGTTTCTGCTATTTTACCGTCCTTATCGTATTCTTGGTCAAATTCTCGTGCTAGTCTATTTAGTACAATGTTACACGGGCACACATCGTAGGCTATTCGTTCGCCTTTTGCATCTGCACTTATATTGGCAAATCCACCTAGATTTAAGCACATATCATACGCACCAAAAAGATACTTATCTGCAATTCCCACCAATGGTGCACCTTCGCCACCTAGCACCACATCTATGGCTCTAAAATTGGTAACTACTGGTAATTGTGTTAAAGCGGTTATACTATTGCCATCCCCTATTTGGACAGTAATGTTATTTTCGGGTTGGTGAAAAATAGTGTGACCGTGTGAGGATATTAAATCTGCTTCCAAGCTGTGTTTAGCTAAAAAAGTATTGATTTCTTCACCAATAAATTGGCCAAAAAAACGGTCAGTTTTGTGAAAAACCATTGAATTTTGATGTCTTAGTTTAGACAAGCGCAGTCTCCATTTTTCGTCGTAAGGCACTGTTGTTCCAGCATTAATGGTGTATTCCCATTCGCCTTCTCTCTGCTCACTTAGTGTTACGTGGGCTAGGTCTACTCCATCCATAGACGTACCACTCATTACACCCACTACATTATACTTTCTCATATCACTATTTTACTTTTTTGATTCTAAAACAATCCCTCTCCTTTAGCCATTCCTAGAATTTCTGCCACAAAATTAAGCTTAAACGCGGAATATGCACAGAAACGTGCTTTTGAGATCGTAATTTTATGATAACAAGGTAATTATGATGTTGTAAATGCGGTTTACTTGCGGTATATTGTATCGCATACTATTTTTTAGTCAGTATAAAACCCACTGCTCATACCTAGCGCAGGAAAAGTGGGCTTTTTAAAATTTTCTCCTGCTTTGTATCTTATATTTGCGCATCTCATGAACCAAAGGATACTTCTTGTTTTAATTTTAGGTGTTACTGTTTACAGTACAAAAGCTCAAAAAGTATTACATGGGTTTAATGAATACGGAATTTATGGAGATTTGTATGTGCCACAGTTCGCTAAAGAGATGAGAAATACTTTGGGATACGGTACTGGATTTTTTAGCAACTATTGTATTACTGACATCTATTCGGTTTTTGGCCGAGTAGGTTTTAGAAGTATCAATCATGCTAATTTAGATTTAAATAAGAGCTCTACATTTCATGACCTCAACGTTACTCTCGCAGGCGGTTTTAGTCTGCCACAGCTTAGCGGTACTCGTTTACTTTTGGGCGTACAGCCTACTCGTCTGGTGGCATCTAGTGGAGATGTCAAGCTAGCCACTTTATCACATTTGAATACACTGAATATTTATGGAGGGATACAAACATCTCTAAATCAAGCCACAAAGTTAGAATTGAGTTATACTTATCCTGTATATAAAACAAACTATGATTCGTATGTAGATGCTATACCTCAGGTGTTTTCAGTTGGCATTTATATTAATTTCAATAGATATAAAGCGACACAAAACGAATATTTAAAAATGAGAAAAACCATAGAAGCTCTTAAGTTTGATACGCTATATTTTATTAATAGGTCTTGCGAGGGTGAGCTAAGCGACGAACAGTTGAAATTCTTACTGGCTAAGCACTATACTTACTCTGCATTCAAAGTGCTTAGCGTAGCAGACATAGAGAACGGGTTACTGCCCAAAAATCCCATACACTTTGCCGTCATAGGTCAGCATTACTACGGTTTAGGTGAGCCACTCACTACAGGAATATTTCTGCTAGATAGAAATATGGAGAATGTGGAGTTCCCATACAAACGGCATGTTCCAATACACAATAGTACGCTCAACTGTATGGGGTCATTTTTGAATATTGCAGAAGGTATTAAGCGTTTCGATAGAATATTCACTACACCACCAGTCTTGAGATGATGAGCCATTTCAAGCGTATTCGGACAGTTGTTGAGCAGTAAAATCTGACAATTAAGGGTAAAAAAATGGCTACAAAGTTTATTTTTGCGTTCATGAAAAAAATTGGAATACTAGCCCCTTGCATCCTAGTAGTTACAAGTGTCATTGCGCAGCATAGTCACTCTACATTGGCGACACAAGTAGATAGTGTATCGTATGCCGTAGGGATGAATATCGCTGTTAGTTTAAAAAATGGGGGTATAGATACATTAAACTATACTGTTTTTGTAGAGGCTATAAATGATGTGCTAGTTAATAATCATGCCAATATGGACGGGAAAATTTCAAATGAAGTAGTCAATGAATATTTGGCTGCAGCAAAACAAAAAAATGCTGCTAAATATACCACTGCCGGTCAAGCTTTTTTGGAAGCAAACAAGCAAAAAGAAGGTGTGGAAGTAACTGCAAGCGGGCTACAATACAAAGTGATACAAGCCGGTACAGGTGCTAAACCTGTAGACGGACAAACAGTGAAAACACACTACCACGGGACCCTCATAGATGGCAAAAAATTTGATAGCAGCTATGACCGTGGGCAGCCAGCCACATTTAATGTAAACCAAGTAATAGCTGGATGGACAGAAGCACTTAAACTAATGTCTGTAGGTAGTACGTGGGAGCTCTACATTCCATATAATTTGGCGTACGGGGATAGGGCTATGGGCGCTAATATTCCTCCGTACTCTACGCTTGTTTTTACCATAGAACTCCTAGAAATAGTAGAGTGATAAACGCCTCTTGAGCAGCGGTTCAGTCGTGTTGAAAGTGTTGAGGATATACTAGTCCTTGATTGTCAGCGAATTGAGGTGTACCATTTCAATCGTGAAATATGCTGATGAATCAAGAGCGTGTATAAAAAAATTCATTATCCTATCAACTTCAGTCCGTATCTTTAAGTTTTTCTTCTAAGCTGTTCATTTCGTTGCGTAATCTAGCAGCTTCCATAAAATCCATTTCTTTTGCCGCCTTTAGCATTTGATTTTTAGTACTTTCTATGGCTTTTTTTACTCCATCTTTATTCATTAGCTGAAACACAGGGTCGGCTGCTACGCTCATACTATTCTCTCTACGCTCGTATGGGTTGGTTACTTTTTCTAACGCAGATTTGTCTTTTTTCTCAAAAACTGATTCTCGGCTTCGTATGATGGTTTCAGGATGTATACCGTGTTCCTGATTGTATTTCATCTGCACCAATCTTCGTCGCTCTGTCTCATCAATGGTGAGCTGCATGCTATCGGTTATTTTATCTGCATACATTATGACTTTTCCATTTACATTTCGGGCAGCTCTTCCCACAGTTTGTACAAGGCTTCGCTCACTTCTCAAAAAGCCCTCCTTGTCAGCATCTAGTATGGCTACTAAGCTTACCTCTGGCAGGTCTAGGCCTTCTCTGAGTAGGTTTACACCTATTAGTACATCAATGTCGCCGGCGCGTAGCCTATCCAGTATTTCCACCCTATCCATGGTTTTCACCTCTGAGTGTATGTATGTAGCAGATATGCCAAGATTTCGTATGTATTTGTCAAGTTCTTCGGCCATTCGTTTGGTTAGTGTAGTGACTAATACACGGTCACCCATTTTTACACGTTCATCTATTTGCTCTAGCAGGTCATCTACTTGATTTACGCATGGTCTTACCTCTATTACAGGGTCTAAAAGCCCCGTGGGCCGTATCACTTGCTCTACTATGACACCTTCACTGGCAGTTATTTCATAATCTGCTGGTGTGGCACTGACGTATACCACTTGGTTGGTCACTTGGTTAAATTCTTCAAATTTTAATGGGCGATTATCTAAAGCTGCTGGTAGTCTAAAACCGTAGTCAACGAGGTTTATTTTTCGGGCTCTATCTCCACCATACATCGCTCGAACTTGTGGAAGGGTAACGTGGCTTTCGTCTACTATCATCAAAAAATCATCTGGAAAATAATCTATCAGACAAAAAGGGCGTTGCCCAGGTTCTCTACCATCCATATATCTGCTGTAGTTTTCTATTCCGCTGCAGTAGCCAAGTTCTCGCATCATTTCCATATCAAATTCTGTACGGTCTTGCAGCCTCTTAGCCTCAAGTGGTTTGCCTATGCTTCTAAAATAGTTTACCTGCTTTACCATATCGTCTTGTATATGCGATATAGCATTGTTTAACCGGTCTTTTGGTGTTACAAATAGCTGGGCAGGAAAAATTGCAGCATCTTCTAAAACCTCAATTCGCTGCCCTGTCATTGGGTCTATGGTTTCGATATCTTCTATCTCATTGCCAAAAAATCCGATGCGTAAAGCGATATCATCATAGGCTAAAAAAATATCTACAGTATCGCCCTTTACCCGAAAAGTACCGCGTTTGAAATCTGCTGCTGTTCGGGAATAAAGGCTACCCACCAATGCTTGCAGTAGTGTGTTTCGGGCTATTTTTTGTCCCCTGCTTACGCGGATAATACTGTCCTCATAGTCATTGGGATTTCCGGCGCCGTATATACAGCTAACTGATGCTACCACAATTATATCTCTTCGACCACTTTGCAGAGCCGACGAGGTTTTGAGACGCATTATTTCTATCTCCTCGTTTATGTTTAGGTCTTTTTCTATATACGTATTGGAGCTAGGAATAAAAGCTTCCGGTTGATAGTAATCGTAGTATGATACAAAATACTGAACAGAGTTGTCAGGAAAAAAATGCTTAAACTCACCATACAGCTGGGCAACCAGTGTTTTGTTATGACTTACTATTAGCGTGGGGCGCTGCGTTTGCTGAATTACATTGGCCATTGTAAATGTCTTCCCAGAGCCAGTGACACCTAGTAGTGTTTGGGCAGGCAAACCCTCGTTGATTCCCTTGACTATCTGTTCTATCGCTCGCGGTTGGTCTCCGGTAGGTTTAAAGGGTGATTTTAGCTTGAAAGGCATATCTGCGAAGGTAGTTTTTTAGCCTGTAGTTAGTAGGCTTTTGGAACAAATTAAAGTCAAAAAAAGTCTCGTAGTGTTCCGGCATCTCCTAGGTTATACCCTCTATCGGTGTGTATTACTTTACCACATTCAAGGTTTAGGTCGTGCTCGAAAAAAAGTGTGTAGTCTAGTGCTACTGCCTCTTCTAAAAAAGCGGATCGTTCTTTCATAGTATCTAACGGGCGTATGTCGTATCCCATCACGTAGTTGGGTTTTATGTGCCCAGAGCTAGGTATCATGTCTGCCATAAATACTAGTGTTTTACCATTGACGTTTATTTTTGGACAAAACATAGACTCTGTGTGGCCCTGCGCTAAAATACCGCTTACATTTTCACTTATTTTTAGGTCGTCAGCTATGAAATGCAAGTGACCTAGCTCCTGAATAGGTATCATGTTCTCGGTCAAAAATGATGCTTTTTCTCGGGCATTTGGTTGTATGGCGTGTTGCCAATGGTCTGGGTGCACCCAGTACTTGGCCTTTGCAAACGTAAGATCATAACCATCTTTCGTAGTATTCCATTTTACGGCACCGCCACAGTGATCAAAGTGCAGGTGTGTGAGTACCACATCGGTTATATCATTTACATCTATCCCCGCATCATTTAATGACTTTTGAAGCGAGTGAATACCATTGAGGTAATAGTATCCAAAGAATTTTTCGCTTTGCTTTTGTCCCATACCCGTGTCTATGAGTATAAGTCTGTCGCCATCTTCTACCAATAGGCATCTCATAGCCCAATTGCACATATTTTGCGCATCAGCAGGATTTATTTTTTGCCAAATGCTTTTGGGTACGGTGCCAAACATAGCACCTCCATCTAGCATAAAGTTACCTGTGTGTATGGTTTTTATTCTCATAGATTTATTTTAAAACGTTTGTTTAATGAATTTTGAAATTTTGAATACACCCCGGGATTGCACCACAAGGATATATAATCCTGTTTCTAAATTTGTAAAGGTAATGGTGAGTGGTGTAGTGGCAAAGTCTGAAAAATTTTGGAGTAATTGCATAAATACCAAGTCACCATCTATATTATAAATTTGCATAGTGGCGGGTGAAACTTCTTGCGCCGCAAATTGCATATTAAAATTCATGCGATCTACCACGGGATTTGGGTAAAAGTGAAAAAAAAAGAAGTCGCTTCTACAAACCCCATTTTCAAAGGCTGATGGGTAGTTTACACCCGCTATATTAGTCATTTCACATCCATTGCGATAAGTAACATTATCGCAGCCGCACACCGGGTTAAATGTGGGGTCATTGCACTGATAAAAGGGGTTTATTCGGTTAGAATCTATGCACGGTATAGTCCACTGGGCTTGCAAAGCCAGTGGAAAAAGACCACACAAAAAAACGACTAAACGGAACATCACCTTAAAGGGCAAAGGTATACAAAGTGAAATAAAAACGAGTAGCGTTACTAAACCTATACTAAAGCGAATCTTTTTTGATGTAAGGAGCAATATCGGCAACCTGATAAAATAGATTTGTAGCTAGTGGATGTAAAAAATGCTTTTCTCGTACCTTCAAACAATGCAAGAAGTACACTACAAGAGGTTTATAAATACTGCAAAAAAGGGGTGCCGTATACGTTACTGCAAGATTTGGCTCAATGTCCTCATTTTGGAAGACAAAATATTTAGAATTGTATGATACTCCATACTGCCGAGTGGTAGCGTGAAGTAGATGCCATTAGCGGAGACTACCAAGTTTTTGTTACTATGTTTTAAATATACGGTGAGAGGAAAACTATATCAATATAGTTCTTCGTCATTCAAAGGTTCTTCGCCGTCTTCCATTGCCTCTCCTTTACCACTAGAATAATTGCCGCAGTCTAGTTCCAATGTCATACCTATTTCGGGTTTTTTAAAAAATCCTCTACCATATTCCATCTTGTTATTGGCATATATCTGTTCCATGTACTTTCCAAATATGGGCAGTGCAGTATTGGCTCCTTGTCCATAGGCAGTGTTCCGAAAATGAACATTTCGTTCGTCTGCACCTACCCAGCAGCCACTTACTAGATTCGGTGTTATACCTATAAACCAGCCGTCGGAGTTATTTTGGGTAGTACCTGTTTTGCCACCTACAGAGGCATTTGCAGGTATATTAAATCTGCTGCCGCGCAATCTAGCTGCGGTACCGCCACTCATAGTCACTCGTTCTAGCATTTTACAGATTACGTATGCAGACTGTTTTCGCATGGCTTCGTTTCTTTTTGGAGTAAATTCTTCTAAAATATTACCGTTTTTATCTTCTATACGAGTGATAAATATGGGTTCTACAAAAGTTCCCTCGTTGACAAAAGTACCATAGGCGCCAACCATTTCAAAAACAGAAATATCCATAGTTCCGAGGCAAATGGATGGATAGGGCTCAAATTTACTTTCATCTATGCCCATATTTCCAGCAGTTTGTTTTACGATTTCGGCGCTATTGGGGCCTAGGCGCTTCATTACCCTTGCCGTTATGGTATTTATAGATTTTTGCAATCCTTCATAAAAGGTAACCTCCGCTGGAGCTGGACCTGAGTTTGAAGGCATCCATTGTTTACCCTCTCCATATTCTACTATCACAGGACCCGTACTTTCCTTTTCGCAGGGGTGTAGTTTTTCGTCGTCCAATCCACGAGCATATACAAGTGGTTTAAAAGTGGAACCCACTTGTCGTGTAGCTTTGGTATTGACGTGGTCATACTGAAAATGACGGTGATTTATTCCTCCTACCCAAGCCTTGATATGGCCAGATTGTGGTTCGAAACTCATAAATCCGGTGTGTAAAATCTGCTTGGTATACTTTAGTGAGTCCAAAGGGCTAAGTACTGTATCTATATCGCCCTCCCACGAAAATAGTTTCATGGAAACAGGTTTGTTGATATAATAGTCTATAGAATCTTGCTGGTCTTTGTAGTGTTTTTTTAAGCTACGATAGCGCTGAGTTTGTCTCATCATACGTTTAGGATATTCCGGGTCATATATCATATTTCCTTGTTTATCTTCGGCGTACCAAGGATCTCTTTTTCGTTGTTTCGTCTCATTGAAAAATTGTTTTTGTAGGATTTTCATATGTTCTTCGACAGCCTTTTCGGCGTATTCCTGAAGCTTGGTGTCTAGTGTGGTATGCACTCTGAGACCGTCATCGTATATATTGTATTTTACACCTGTTTCTCTAGCGTATCGCGCAGTCCAGTCCTTCATCCAATGAGCAAGGTAGGATCGAAAGTAAGTCGCTGCACCAGAATTATGATCTGAATAGTGCTCATCTGTTACTAGTGGAAGATGTTTTAAGCTGTCTTCTTCTTCCTTACTTATGTAGCCATAATTTGCTAATTGGCCAAATACTACATTACGCACCCAAGTTGCATTGTCGGGATTTCGAACTGGGTTGTATCGTGTGTTGGCTCTCAGCATACCAACTAATACAGCAGATTCTTCAATTTTAAGGTCTCGTGTATTTTTGTTAAAAAATCTTTTACATGCTGATTTTATACCATAACTGTTGCCATAAGGCACTGTATTAAAATACATCAAAATGATTTCTTCTTTGGAGTAGCGTTTTTCAATTTGAACGGCCAAAAACCACTCTTTTATTTTCTGAATAATCCTATTGGTTTCGTTTATATCGTCTCGGTGAAATAAATTTTTGGCCAGTTGTTGAGTGATAGTGCTACCACCACCATTTCTTCCTAATTTGGCTATTGCCCTCAGCAATGCTCTGCCATCTATGCCGCTGTGGTTAAAAAAGCGTTCATCTTCGGTTGCAACTAAAGCGACTTTCAAATGCTCGGGGAGCTCGGCATATTTACTGTTTGTTCTGTCCTCTTGAAAGAACATTTTACCCAAAATATTGCCATCTGAGGCATAAATTTCACTAGCTAATTTAGTTTTCGGATTTTCAAGCTCTACTGTGTCAGGTAACTGACCAAAAAGTCCATAGCGTACGCACACCAAAAACAAAATGCCAAATAAAAAAGTAATTCCAAATAATTTCCAAATCCGTTGGATCCAATTAGATGAAGTTTGCTGTATTTTTTGCTTTTTTACCATAGATTAGTTATATGTTTGAGAAAAGAAAGTTAAATATTCCTTCTCGTTATTACTCTTGATTAGTGTTTTGAAATTTTCTTCCGATACAAAAAACAGTTCAGCGTTTTTGAGGCCTGCAGTTTTTATAAAATCTATGCTTGAAACGATATCCGTATGATACTCTTTTGCCTTAGCCAGTTGATTAAACTGCTTAATATAAAAAAGCTGTTTATCGCCAAAGACAATGCTTTTTACAAGTAGAGGTGTTGAGCCAAAAAACCGAGTATTATAATTGTTCAGTTCTATCTCGACTTCAGTTTCTTTGGTAGTATTTCCGGTAATCACATAAAAATATGTTCCATTGGTTGTTGTTGAATAGATTTTTGATGTGTTATCATTGGTGTCCTCGCTCTTGAGTAGCCGCAATGTGTATGCAGCCATTACACCTACTTCTGTGCCTGCATATGTCTCATTCACTATCTCTAGCTCTTTTATGTACACTTCTCTTCCGGCCTGTTTGCCTAAAGTCAGCGCGTACAAATAGTCAATCTTACCTTGAATACTGTTGCCAGGGTAATCGCGGTCTATTTGTTTTTTTATGCTCACGGCCTCATCTAGTTTATTTAGAGTGAAAGCCTCATACATTTGGGTATAATATACCACTACTTCTTTGTCGCTATTATCTTCTTTTATGGTTGTATTGTTTAGTACATTATTGTAAAGGGTTTCGGGATATTTCTCGGCTATCTGTTTGGCATAGTTTTTTGCGTCTAAACTGTCACCTATTTCATTGCTAGCCTTACTTAGGTAGAAAAGTGCCTCTGGTTCGTATATTGATTTTGGATATTTAGTGATTAATAAGGTTAGTTCTTTCTTGCTTTTTGCGTACTCACGTAGCTCATCGTAGTATATTTTACCTACAGTGAGATAAGCAGTTTGTATTTTTCGATTGGCTACCAATTTAGCTGTCGCACTAAATGGGATGTCAGCATAGTATGCTCTCTTAGATGCATCTATCTCTTTTAACGCAGCTTCTTGATCTTGGTCTTGGCTGCGGATGTAGTTGTCCGGGTTTGTTGTTTCTTCCTCTTCAGTCTTATCTTCTTTTGCCAGCAGTTCTTTCTCCATAGATTTTTTATTGCCAAAACGCCAAAAATCTCCATAGGCCCTATTAGCCCAAGTGCGTTTAAATTCATTTTCGCCTCGTCCTACACTGGAAGTATTGTAAAAATACCAAGTTCCACTTGAACCAGTGTTTGAATTTAAGTTACTACCTCCTGCGATATTTAAACTGTTCATAGCATTCTGCTCTTGGCGTATTTTAGCTTCCTCTGCTTCTTCTTTCTTTCTTTCTTCTTCTCGTTTTATTTTTTGAGATATTTTTTCATCTAGCACTTCTCTGTCGAGCCCACTAAGTGCTAACAAACTGTCTTGGGTTCGAATTTCCTCAATATTTTCAATGAGTTTAGATAGAATACTGTGCTTGGCTTTTATTTTGTCTGCATTTTCAAATTCTTTTGGAATAACCGATACCGTACTATCATAGTAGGCTTGTGCTTGAGCGTAATTTCTAGTAGAAAAAAAATAATCGGCTAAAAATAAATAGGTTTTGGTCCGCTGTGTATTGTTGTTTGATGCGTTTTTGGCAGATTTTCTCATATAGTCTAAACCTGCTGTTTCATTTTTGGTGCTGAATTCTAGTTTGGCTAGCTCGTAATAAATCTGGTCAAAGTATTCAATATTTTTATCATCATCTAACATTCTTTTTAGATATTTTTTGGTTTTTTGAACCCCTTGACCTCCACTTTGAGCACTAGATTTAGCCATTCCTAAATTGGCTTGAAAAACATACTCATACGGAGCATTCATGCGCAGCACTTTCATAAAATGAGTATTCGCTTTTTCAAAGTCTTTTTGAATCAACATTATCTGACCCAAAACAAAGTGAGTTCGATACTTCAGCGTTTTATCTTTTAGATGCTGCAATCCACTTATAAGCATAGGTATAGCGTCATTGTATTTACCTTGTTTTACCAGCAGATCACCCCCACTCAGGTTGAGGTGTGTTTTAAATTTTCGGTAGGTGCTTTTATTTTTTTGGAGTAGACCAAGTATGGCTTCTGCATCATCTAATTTACCTTGTTGTATGTAGCTTTTCATTAGCCAAAGTTGACACATAGCTTTCATGTTTGGATCTTTATAGCTGGCATTGATAAACTGGAAAGTCTCTAAAGCAGCATAATAATCACCACTGAAAAACTGAGTTTGTCCAATCAAAAAGTATGCATCATCTGCCCATTTGCTTCGCGGTTTATTTTGAATAACTTTGGAAGCTTTTTTCATAGCAGCCTCCATGGATTCTTTCATGCCTTTTGCATCATCTTGTGTGCCATATGGATAAACATCTAGCACGGAGTTAAAATCATCTTTCTGTTTTTTAGTTAGCCCGTCTAGGGCCCCTTCAATAGTTTGGGTTGCGTTGAAATAGATATTAAAACGCGCTATCATATTACCCCAATTTCTTTTTAACCAAGCATCTTCGGTGTTTTGAGCAGAAGTGAAGGTGGCAATTGTCAGTAGTACTAATGTAACGCTATATTTAGTTATCTTCAAATTTGATAATACGATTTAACTTTGTAGTCTTGTAACTTAATAAAGAGCAAAAATATTTTAAATAACCTGTAATCTTTAATTTAAATGTCGTCTATCCGAAAAAGAATATCAAAGAAGTTTAAAAATAGATACAGGGTAATTTTGCGTCAGGATGAAAACTTAGAAGAAAAAATTGCGGTTGTACTCACCCCATGGAATGTAATTATTGCTGTTTTCTCGAGTCTTTTATTGTTTGGGGTATTTATTTATTTTCTTTTGGCGTACACTCCGCTTAATCACCTTTTCCCAACTAAAAGTGCAAAATACAGCAATATAGAGCAGTATGCTATGGTACAAAAAATAGACTCACTAGAAGTGCGTTTGGCTCAGCTAAACCTGCAATCTGAAGTGCTGGGAAAAGTACTCGCGGGTGAAGACATAGTAATGGGACAAGAGGTAGTGAACGAAGCAATGGAGGCAAATAATGTTCAAGAGGCAATCCCTTCTGGGAAACAGAATGAAAAATCAGCTACCGTGAGACCCGCAGAAAAAACCGCAATTAATTATAGTTTTTTTATACCGTTAAAAGGTGTGGTAAGCGATACATTTAATGTCGATAGAAAACACCTCGGAATAGATATTGCCGCAAATAGCAAAGATGTTATCAAATCAGTACAAAATGGCACTGTAATTTTTGCAGCGTGGACACCTTCTAGTGGCCATACATTACTTATACAACACCCCAATGATTTTATCTCAGTATACAAGCACAATGCAGTACTTTTGAAAAAAGAAGGTACTTTTGTCCGTGCGGGAGACGCAATAGCTTTGGTGGGCAATACCGGGGAATTAACCTCTGGGCCGCATTTGCATTTTGAGCTATGGAAAAAGGGTGTGGCAGTCAACCCCGTTAATTTTATTAACTTTTAACACGTTAAAACAAACTACGACCAGCATTTAAAAATGATAGGCAAAAAAAATAAAGATGAATTAACACCAGCAGGCAGTGCCATAAATGTTATTGGTGAAGGAACACGTTTAGACGGGAGTATCTCATCTAGTGGAGATTTACGCATAGACGGGAAAGTAGAAGGCGACGTACAAACAAGTGGTAAGTGCGTGCTAGGAGCCTCAGGAGTTATTGTTGGAAATATACACGCCAATAATGCAGACATTAGTGGGTTTGTAGAAGGCAATATTGCAATACAAGATTTGCTACTTATAAAAAGCTCTGGAATCGTAAATGGTGACATACGTACTGTGAAAATCATAGTAGAAAGCGGTGGTTCGTTTAATGGAGCTTGTACCATGGGCAAAGAGACACCAGAGAGTAGAGAAGATAAAAGAAAACCCCTTGAACAATAGAAAAACACAAGAAAACGCTATTCAATACGCAGGTCTTGGTATTCAGTTGGTAGCCGTAGCTCTAGCTTTGATTTTTGTTGGTTTAAAACTCGATCAACTATTCAATCTCACAAATGTTTTCTTGCTTGTAGCTGTTTTTATAGCGGTATTTGCAGTCATATTCATACTCATAAATCGGTTGAAATAATATGGAAATAAAATTTTTGGGAAAATTAGCAGGCCTGACTTTAGCTATAGCTGTGGGAACTATAGTCTTATTCTATTTTGCAAATCCCCAAGAAACCTCTTGGTATTGGATAGCACTGGGTTTTTATGCCGTGATGGGAGTAGTTATTGGAAGGCGCTCACAAAGTGCAGTAAAAAGTGATTCTAATTCAACTTTTTTTACTGGAGTGATAGGCGCTATAGGTCTTAGACTTCTCTTATGTGTGTTTTTTCTAGCTATATATTTGATAGTAAGTGACTTGAAATCTAAAACGTTTATCGTGTATTATTTATTTTTATATTTATTTTATACAATATTTGAAATTACTCAATTAGTATCTAAATTGCGCCCCGAAAAAACTACCACCCTTGATAACACAACAATTTAATTATCAGAAGTTTATGAATCAAACTAAAGCCATGTTTTTGGCTGTATTTGTCCTAGTTGTGACATCTGGTGCAGCGTTCGCATCGAATAAAGCTGAGAACAGCGCTGCCAATAATGACTTTAATCCTGGTGACGTGATTATACATCACGTACTAGATAATCACGAAATTCATATCGGCAATTTTCATATACCACTGCCCATTATCTTGTGGGATAATTCAAATGGAGGTCTCGTAGGCCCATTTAGCTCTCATCATTTGGCAGACGGTGCCAATTATAAGGGTTATGTGATGAGCCACGAAAAGATTTATTTTGCAGGTACAAGTAATGAACTTGTTCGTGATGCTGAAGGCCACATCCTAGCACCCAAGCCTCTTGATTTTTCGATAACCAAGTCTGTCGTAGGTGTTTTTGTCACTGCGATTTTGCTACTTGTTATTTTTGGAGCAGTAGCCAAAGGATATAAAAAGCGTGAAGGACAAGCTCCAAAAGGTATACAGTCTGCAATGGAGCCGCTCATTGTGTTCGTAAGAGATGAAATAGCTAAACCATCTATAGGTGCTAAATATGAAAGGTTTTTGCCCTTCTTACTTACTGTATTTTTCTTTATTTGGATAGCTAATTTATTAGGATTAATACCTTTTATAGGTGGATTCAATGTGACTGGAAATATTGCAGTGGCTTTAGTTCTTGCTTTGCTGACCTTTATTATTACCGCTGCAAGTGGCAATAAAGATTATTGGATGCACATTTTGTGGACGCCAGGAGTGCCTTGGTGGCTAAAAGTGCCTATACCTTTGATGTTTATTATCGAATTTATAGGATTTCTTAGTAAGCCTATTGTGCTTATGTTGCGTCTTTTTGCCAACATTACGGCAGGACACATTATTATCCTAGCGTTTGTAAGTTTGATATTTATATTCAATAATCTGTATGGGTCTGCTGGAGGTTTTGGAGTGTCTGTAGTGTCTGTAGTGTTTTCTATATTTATGTTTTGTATAGAGCTATTAGTAGCTTTCTTGCAGGCATATGTTTTCACATTGCTTTCAGCTTTGTATTTTGGGAGTGCAGTAGAAGAACATGCTCACGAGAATCATTGAAATAAAAGAGAAAAAAGAATTTTTTAAATAAATATATAAATCAAATCAAGTAACTAGTAACAAAATGGAACTTTTAACAATTTTATTAGAAGGATTGGCACACATGGGTGCTGGAATTGGAGCAGGCATCGCAGTTATCGGCGCAGGTCTGGGTATTGGTAGAATCGGAGGCTCTGCATTAGAGTCTATGGCTCGCCAACCTGAGGTATCTGGAGATATACGTGCAAACATGATTGTAGCAGCAGCTCTTGTAGAGGGTGCTGCATTCTTCGGAATTATCGTGTGTCTTTTGATCGCTCTTGGGTAACTAAAAAGAAATATAACGGTGGACAGTATTGCTATTGTCCACCTCATATATTCTTAGAAAATTATGGAATTATTAACACCAAGTATTGGTCTAGTTTTTTGGATGTCTTTGGCATTCCTGATTGTGCTATTTATTTTGAGAAAGTTTGCATGGTCTGGAATTTTAAAAGCACTAAAAGACAGAGAAGATTTTATCGAAAGGTCGTTAAAATCTGCTGAAGAAGCAAAGGCTCAAATGAGCACTTTGAAGGCTGAAAATGAAGAACTACTGGCTGAAGCTAGATCTGAGCGGGAGTCTATCCTTAGAGAAGCAAAGGAAATGAGAGATAAAATTCTAGCTGATGCTAAAATGTCCGCGACAGAGGAAGGAAATCGCTTAATTTCTGCGGCTCGTGGAGAAATAGAAAAAGAAAAAAATCAAGCGCTGTCAGATATAAAAAGACAAGTGGGAGAGATTTCATTGGAAATTGCTGAATTAGTAATTAGAAAAGAATTGAGTGATAAGGGTGCACAAGAAGCATTGGTTGCAGAACATCTTAGTAAAGCTCAAATCAATTAATTAAGCTATGTCAGTTAGTAGAATTGCATCAAGATATTCTAAATCATTGATAGAAAGCGCGAGAGATAATGGAAAGCTAGAGGCTGTAAAGGCTGATATGGAAACGGTTTTAGCTACGTGCGAAGAATCCAAAGAGTTGCGTAATCTTCTGAAAAATCCAATAATCAAAGCGTCTGGTAAAAGAGCTGTTTTGGCAAAGGTTTTTTCAAAAACAGATGGTATGACTCAAGATTTTATCGCTTATCTAGCAGAAAAAAGACGCGAAAGCGAATTGGCTACGATTGCAGCTCAATACATCGGATTATACAATCAGTTGAAAGGTATTTCGAGTGCAACTGTTATTACAGCTACAGCTCTTTCACAAGAGACTATGTCACAAATGAAAAAGTACGTAAGTGTATTGCTTCAAAAAAACGACGTAGAACTAAACAATAAAGTAGACGCTGCTATTATAGGTGGCGTTATTATAAGACATGAAGACAAGCTATTAGACAAAAGCGTGTCAAAAGAACTAAGAGAAATCAGAAAAACATTAATTTATAATTAAAAAATAAAATGGCTGCAATAAGACCAGATGAAGTTTCTAGCATAATAAAAGAGCAACTTGCCGGTGTGAAAACTGATGCTCAGTTAGAAGAGGTAGGTACCGTTCTACAAGTAGGCGACGGTATTGCTCGTATTTACGGACTCACTCAAGTAAAATCGGGTGAGCTTATAGAGTTTGAAAATGGGGTGCAAGGAATTGTGCTAAACCTTGAAGAGGATAATGTGGGAGCCGTACTCCTTGGAAGTACTATCGGTATCGGTGAAGGCGATACAGTTAAACGTACCAACACCATTGCCTCAATAAATGTAGGTGAGGGAATGCTTGGTAGAGTGGTAAATACGCTAGGAGAACCAATAGACGGTAAAGGACCAATACTTGGAGAAACTTACGAAATGCCACTAGAAAGGAAAGCGCCAGGTGTAATCTTTAGGGAGCCTGTTACTGAGCCTATGCAAACGGGATTGAAAGCGGTAGACGCCATGATACCAGTAGGTAGAGGACAGAGAGAGCTCATAATAGGAGATAGACAAACGGGTAAAACTGCTGTTGCCATTGATACTATTATTAACCAAAAAGAATTCTACGACAAAGGAGAACCAGTGTTTTGTATCTATGTAGCATGTGGTCAAAAAGCATCAACGGTGAAGCAAGTGGTGTCATCCTTGGAGCAAAAAGGGGCTATGGCTTACACTGTTGTGGTGTCTGCATCGGCTGCTGATCCTGCACCAATGCAGTTTTATGCGCCTATGGCTGGTGCCGCTATTGGTGAGTTTTTTAGAGATACTGGAAGGCCTGCACTCATTGTTTTTGATGATTTGAGCAAGCAAGCAGTTGCTTACCGCGAGGTATCCCTGCTTCTAAAAAGACCTCCAGGTCGTGAAGCTTATCCTGGAGATGTGTTTTATCTGCACTCTCGTTTGCTAGAAAGGGCTGCAAAAATAAATGGGTCTGATGAAATTGCTCAAGGCATGAATGACTTACCCGAATCTATAAAACATCTAGTTAAAGGGGGTGGATCTCTTACCGCTTTGCCTATCATTGAAACTCAGGCAGGCGATGTTTCTGCTTATATTCCAACTAACGTTATTTCTATCACCGATGGACAAATTTTCTTGGAATCAGATTTATTTAACTCAGGAGTTCGTCCTGCCATCAACGTCGGTATTTCGGTATCTCGAGTAGGTGGTGCAGCGCAAAAAAAATCAATGAAGAAGACCTCGGGAACTTTGAAGCTAGATCAGGCTCAATACAGAGAGTTAGAGGCTTTTGCGAAGTTTGGTTCTGATCTCGATGCTGCAACAAAAGGAGTGCTAGATAAAGGTGCTAGAAACGTGGAGATACTAAAACAGCCACAGTTTTCTCCACTTTCTGTGGGCAAGCAGGTATCGATCATCTACCTAGGTACTAAAGGCTTACTAAAAAATGTACCTGTAAATCAAGTGCGTAAGTTTGAGGAAGAATTCTTAATGAAAATGGACTCAGATCATAAAAGTGTGCTAGACGATTTGAGTGATGGTAAATATTCTGATGAGCTTACAAATGTTATAGAAACGGTAGCCGCTGAAATATCTAAAAACTACAAAGCATAATAAGTAATGGCCAATCTTAAAGAAGTAAGAACTCGTATAGCGAGCACACAGTCTACACAGCAAATTACCAAAGCCATGAAAATGGTTTCGGCAACAAAGCTGCGAAAGGCTCAAAACGCTATTATACAAATGAGGCCATATGCCGAAAAACTTAACGGAATCCTACTAAATTTGGCCGAAACCGCAAAAAGCGAGGAGAGTTTGCAAGGCTATTTTGAGCACCGCTCACTGCGCAACGTTCTACTTATAGCCAACTCTAGCGATAGGGGATTATGTGGTGGTTATAATGCAAATATTATCAAAGAAATACGAAACTTGATGGCTAATAAGTATGCCAAAGATAATGTAAACGTAGAGGTAAAATTTATTGGAAAAAAAGCATACGAGTATTACAAGCGCAGTGAATTTCCTATGGATACTAGCGATATCCAGACGTTTTTAGATCTAAGCGCAAATGCTGCATTTGATATAGGAGATAGGGTTATTGCTGATTTTTTGGCTGGTAAATATGACGAAGTCCGCGTAGTTTACAATAAATTTAAAAATGCGGCTACACAAGTCGTAACGGCAGAAAAAATTCTGCCGGTAGAACTAGAACAAATATCTCATACAGGTAAAGAAACAAGTGAATATCTAGCAGATTTCTCGTTTGAGCCGTCTAAAGTAGCGCTGCTAGAAACGCTTATACCGCGCGCAGTGAAGACTCAGTTATATCGAACTATGCTTGATGCTCAAGCTTCTGAACACGGAAGTAGAATGGTCGCAATGGACAAGGCCACTGAAAATGCTGGCGAACTCATATATGACTTAAAATTACAATATAATCAAGCGCGTCAGGCTGCTATAACGACAGAAATATTGGAAATAGTAGGTGGAGCCGCTGCACTAGAAGGGTAAGGGTTTAAACGTATTTATAAAATTAATAGTACAGCTTTCTTCAGAAATGAGGAAGGCTGTTTTTTTGTGATGCTTTCGCATCTACAGACAGAGAGATAGAATGTCGCAGAAGTGCCCATCAGCTACAATAATTTTATCTCGAAATAGGTATAATATGCTATGAATATCGGCAGTTCATAACAGAATAGCGTCGTTAATGTTAGTACTTTAGAGTTTGAAACTTCGCCTGCGAGTAAAAAACCTAGTAGAGGAAAATTTTAGGTTGTGATGTTTACTATACAAGAATTGGAATTACTCTAGGCTTTTCGGTTTCTACTCGTTCTATAATTGCTTTTAGATGGGCAGGTGTGGTGCCGCAGCAACCACCCACTATATTCAAAAATCCGCTACTAGCAAATTCGCCTACTACTGCGCTCATACTTTCGGGGGTTTCATCGTATTCGCCAAATTCATTTGGAAGACCTGCATTTGGGTGTGCTGATACTCTGCACCAAGCCTTGTCGCTTAGTTCTTTTATAAATGGGCGCATTTGGTCTGCACCTAAAGCACAGTTTAGTCCTACGCTTAGTGGATTTGCGTGGCTTATACTGTACCAAAATGCTTCTACCGTTTGACCGCTGAGTGTACGTCCACTAGCATCAGTAATAGTACCACTTATCATAATAGGAATATCCAGCTTTAGCTCATCTTTTAGTTCAAGAATAGCAAAAATAGCAGCCTTACAGTTCAGGGTGTCAAAAACAGTTTCTATCAAAAAAATATCGACGCCGCCTTTAGCTAATGCTCTTGCTTGTTGCTTGTAGGCTACTACTAGGGTATCAAAATCGATAGCTCTAAAACCAGGATTATTAACGTCTGGAGATAGTGAGGTTGTTTTATTAGTAGGACCGATACTGCCGGCTACAAAACGTTGTTTTTGGGGTGTTTTCTGAGAATACTGATCTGCCGCTTCTCGCGCAAGTTTTGCGGCTGAAATATTAAGTTCCTCTACCAAATCTTCCATATAATAATCCGCCATACTCACACTTGTACTATTAAAGGTATTGGTCTCTATGATGTCTGCCCCAGCCTCCAAAAAATCAAGGTGTATTTGCTTTATTATGTCAGGTTGTGTTATACTAAGAAGGTCATTATTTCCTTTTAATGGATGAATGTATTCTGCAAAACGCTCTCCGCGATATTGCTCCTCAGTCAATTTATGTTGTTGTATCATAGTGCCCATAGCACCATCTAAAAATAATATCCTATCATTTAGTAATTGCTCTATTTTATGCATCGTATTGCAAAGATAAACTTGTTTTTCGGGTCTGTTCTTTTTTAGCTGTTTTAAGCGTTATTTTTGCTCTAGAAATATGAATAGTGACATTGCCATTGTAGGAGGTGGAATTGTGGGTCTTTCGACTGCTTATCACCTTACGGAGCTTTTCCCAAACAAGCGTATAGTCTTAATCGAGAAAGAAGAAAGTATTGCAAGACATCAGACTGGAAATAATAGTGGAGTTATTCACTCTGGTCTGTATTACAAACCAGGCAGCCTGAAGGCAAAAAATTGTATAGAGGGTTACCAAATGCTTATCGATTTTTGTAGTGCCAATGAGGTACCCTTTGAATTGTGTGGTAAAGTTGTAGTTGCAAAAAATAAAGATGAACTGGGAAGATTGCGCGAGTTATACGACCGAGGTAGAGAAAATGGACTAGATGGTTTAGAAATTTTAAGTGCAGAGCGATTACGCGAGATTGAGCCCCACGTAGCTGGTATACAGGGAGTAAGAGTTCCTCAAACTGGTATAGTAGACTACTCTAGCGTATGCCGAAAGCTAGCCAACATAATAGAGCAAAGGGGTGGTAAAATTGTGCTAAAAACAGAAGTGAAATCTATTAGAGAGTCAGCAGAAAGCGTACAGTTAGTTACCAATAATGCAACTATCACTTGCAAAATGTTTATCAATTGTGCTGGATTATACTCTGACAAAGTTGCTCAGATGCACGTTGGCGCAATAGATACACGCATTATTCCATTTAGAGGCGAGTATTATGAGCTAACTGCAGAGGCAGAGCATTTGGTGAAACATCTGATATATCCAGTGCCAGATCCGGCGTTTCCCTTTTTGGGAGTACATTTTACGAGAATGATAGGTGGTGGCATTGAGGCTGGACCAAATGCGGTTTTTGCGTTTAAGAAAGAAGGCTACTTACGGACAGATTTTGATTGGAAGGAATTTCGTGGTAGTGTGACTTGGCCAGGCTTCCAAAAGGTAATGTTAAAATACTGGAAAACAGGTTTAGGCGAAATGTATCGATCGTTTAGTAAACAAGCATTTACCCGAGCACTTCAAGAATTGGTACCTGAGATAAGAGAAGAACACCTAGTGGCTGCACCAGCTGGAGTACGTGCTCAAGCGTGTGATAGAAAGGGAGGACTTTTAGACGATTTTAAATTAGTGACCGAAAAACGAGCCATACACGTTATTAATGCTCCAAGCCCTGCGGCTACTTCTAGTCTTAGTATTGGCAAATCAATTGCTCATAGTGTAGACTTACTCTGAGTTACTTTGATTGCGTAGAGAAATTATCGAGCACAACTTTCTGATGAAAATGTGATGTCGATTTTTTTCTTCAGATGAATGGTTGGTTGCAATTTCTTAGTTTTATTGATAAAGTTTTCGTGGTATTTAGATAATAGCGGTACTTTATAAAATGAGTGTTTTTCCCCTTAAAACGACCATAATACAAACTTGGTCGAATGCGTATTTTGAAATATTTAAAGACCCTTACATTTGATATCCTTAATAAAAAGGAGTTTATTACTATGCGCCAAGTTATTTGTATCATCTTATTATCGTTATCCCTGGGTCTATCCGCGCAAAATACGCCAAAATGGAATTTGCAGCAATGTATAAACTATGCCTTAGAGCATAATGTGTCAATACAACAAAATGAATTGCAAGGTGAGATTTTAGATAATACTACCAAGCAGGCAAAACTCAGCCGTATACCAAGCTTAAACGGATCTGGTAGTCATGCCTACAATATCGGACGAACAATTGACCCATTTACCAATACATTCAATAATGCGACTATACAAAATAACAGTTTTTCGATCAGTACTGGTGTTCTACTATATGGTGGTAGTCAGATAAACAACACTATAAAGCAAAATACTATAAATAAAGCTGCTAATGCAGAAAATGCTCACGTATTGAGAAATCAAATTGCACTAAGCGTCGCAAGTACATACCTACAGATAGTACAAGCTGAAGAAAACTTGCAAGTAGCAAATAGTCAAAAGCAAATAACCCAAGCCCAATTAAATCGGACAACCAAATTAGTAGCTAGTGGGAGTGCAAATATGAGTGCTGAACTCAGTATAAAGGCACAGTTAGCAAATGATGAGGTAAATGTAATTAACGCGCAAAATGCTGTACAAATTGGATATAACGCGCTTATCAATTTACTACAGTATCCGCTAGACCAACCATTAGAGATAGAGCATATAAATATCACAATGCTGCCTGTAATGCTCCCAGATAAGGTGGCAGATATTTATGAAATGGCACTGAGCAATTTACCCGAAATAAAACAAGCCAAACTACAAATACTACAGAGTAAGGTGGGGGAGAAAATAGCTGGTGCAGGATTGCAGCCTACGCTCTCTGCTTTTGGTAATGTAAACACAGTTTACTCACAAAGTGGAAAAGAGATATTGCCAACCAATAGGGTAGAGGCTTTTGAAATAGGAGTCGTGGAAAATACATTAGAGCCAGTAATAGCATTGCGCCCAGTACAGCTCATTAATGACAAGCCGTTTGGTAGTCAGCTAACAGATAATCTTGGACAGCAAGCTGGCCTTTCGCTTTCCGTTCCAATATTTAATGGATATAGAAGTCGCACAGCAGTACAAAATGCTCGAGTTAATTCTAAAATAAGTGAGCTAAATTTAGTTAATACAAAAAATCAACTTAGAAGTGATGTGACTACGGCGTATACAAATCAAAAGGTAGCAAAAAGCCGATATGAAGCTGCTTTGCTAAGCGAGGATGCACAACGGATAAATTTTGAATTTGCGCAAAAACGATTTAATGCGGGGGGAAGTAATAATGTTGATCTTTTGACTGCAAAAAACCAGTGGGGTCAAGCCCAAATACAATTAATAAATGCCAAGTATGAGCTAGTATTTAGAGCATTAATCATCGATTTTTATAAAGGAAAAGAACTAAAACTGTAATGAGTAAAAAAAACATTCTAATAACTGTTGTTGTCTTGCTGCTTGTGGCAATACTTCTATACATTGGCAAAAATAGAGGTAGAGGTGAGCTAGAAGTAAATATAGGCAAACTAGAAAAACGAACAATAATAAGCACCGTAAGTGCAAATGGGAAGATACGGCCGGAAACTGAGGTAAAAATAAGCGCAGACGTATCAGGAGAGATAACAGAACTCTATGTAGCCGAGGGTGATACAGTGAAAGAAGGTCAACTTTTACTAAAAATAAATCCAGATATATATGTGACACAGCGCGATAGAGCAAATGCGGGGGTAAATAGCTCACAAAGTAACTATAAAACAAGTGAGGCCCAACTCACACAGGCTAAGGCAAGAATGACTGAGCAAAAAGCTATGTTTTTTAGGAGTAAACAACTGTACCAAGATCAAGTATTGAGTCAAGCTGAATTTGAAGCAGCTACCAGTGCCTACACGGTAGCTCAAAGTGAGGTAAAAGCTGCTGAGCAAAGACTATCTGCTGCCAAATATGGAATAGATAACGCTCAAGCCAGTCTAAATGAAGCCAATAAAGCTTTAGGAAGAACTAGTATATATGCACCGAGCGGTGGTGTAGTGAGTGCCTTAAATAATGAAAAAGGAGAACGCGTAGTCGGTACGGCCCAAATGGCAGGAACCGAGATTATGGTCATCTCTAATTTTAGCAATATGCAGGTAATAGTAGATGTAAATGAAAATGATATTCTGCAAGTAAAAAAAGGAGATACTGCTGTAGTAGAAGTAGATGCCTATGCGGATAGAACCTTTAAGGCAATTGTGACTGAAATATCTAGAAGTGCAAATAATGCGGGAGGTCAGCCCATGAGTGCAGACCAAGTGACCAACTTCCAGGTAAAAGTACGCTTACTGAAAATTAGTTATGAAGACCTGTTAGAAACAAGTGCTGCCCCGTTTTTGCCTGGAATGAGTGCAAATGTTGAAATACAAACCGCAATTAAAAAAGGTATAAACTGTCTGCCCATAGAGGCCGTTGGTACTAGGGCGCAAGATGTAGATAGTTTACAAAGTACACAATCCACTGGCCAAGATGAGCTAGATGAAATAGTCTTTAGTGTAGTAAATGGTAAAGCCCTAAAACATATAGTTAAAACAGGGATTCAAGATAGCCGCTACATAGAGATAGTTACTGGCTTGGATGGTGTTAGTGATATTGTGGTAGGACCGTATGACGCTGTAAGCAAAAAATTGGAAGCAGGAAAAAAAGTAGAAATTGTGACCCAAATAGAATCAGTTAAGTTACAAAAAGATAAATAAATCCTATCTTTTTTTTTGTGTGTTAACCAAAACGTTTCTTTAAGCGTTATCTAAAATATGCAGTTAATAGGCCATATAGCGCTAGCAGTAGATAGTGGACTGTTTATCCTTATCTGGATGGTGCAGTTAGTTGTTTATCCTAGTTTCTTATTTTACACAAAAAAATCTTTACACGATTGGCATACGGTTTATACACCCCGAATAACTGCAGTTGTAGGCCCTTTGATGATACTACAGTTTATAGTATCTGCCATACGATTGTATCTGGATATGAATTGGTTTTCGGTACTATACCTATTTCTTGTTCTAAGTGCTTGGCTGATAACATTTTTGATATTTATACCCATACATGAGCGTATACAGCGTGGTGAGTACCATTCGTTACATCTTCAAAAGCTTGTGAAACTAAATTGGATGCGTACAGTCTTGTGGAGTGCTCTGCTTGTGCTTGAAGTGTTTCTCTTGGGTGCAAAATAATTCCATTATCAAAGACAGGTGAGATGTTAGGTCGTGAATTATCGAGTAATTAATGAATTATGTAGGGAATTTTAAAATTGAGTCAGAGTCTCCATAGTAGCTTGTCATACTTTGCAGCAGTCACTATTTATAACGTTTTTTACTTAAATGAAGTAAAATGCTGTATTTGATATAAAATAGTATACTTGTTATATTCAGGTAACTTTAGCATCAATCTAGAATAGATAGAATTTGCTAGCGAATTCTATTACTAAATCAATAACAGATATATCAGCAACCTATCTGATTAAAAGGTAAATAGTGGCCTCAGCTCCCATATTTTTTTGTTCTGATGTTCAAACTTTTGAAAGTGGTTTAAGGAGTGGATTGGGCAATTAATGGTCCTTGTATGAAGATTCCCCAATTACTCATCACTTTTACGCAGCGTTTTACCCTATTGGTGAGGGGGGAAAGGATTTTTTAATGAAATATTTCTTATGTTTTCAGGAGGCTACTCAATATATGGTATGCAGTGTTCCCTTGTGTGTGCGCGTGTTTCCGTCACAACCGCTATAAGACACCATGAAAATATAAACACCAGGAGCTACTTTTTCTCCTTTGAAATATCCGTCCCACCGTGTAGTTTCTTGCGCATAAGAGTCAAAGATTTTTTCCCCCCAGCGGGAGTATACACGCACCCAAAATGAGGGCTGTATCACCTCTTCGGTATATGGAAACCAGTCATTTACATTGTCGTTATTTGGTGTAAATGCATTTGGGATGTATAGAAAATTGGGTAGAGCATTGGGGTCTACTGTAATGGATATACTATCTTTATCCGTACAACCATATTCATCGGTTATTTGCACGTTGTACAAGCCTTCTAGAGCTGTGATTATGTAGTTTTCTGTGCTGCCTGTATTCCATAGATATGTAAAGCCAAGTGGCACCTCAATACTGGTAGGAGAGTTCACACAAATAGTTGTATCATCTCTTAAGGTCACTTTGGGAGAGTTTGTTAACGAGAAAGTTACAGTGTCCGCTCTTGTACACCCTAGGGAGTCAGTTACATCTACAAAATATTTTCCTGGTTTTTGCACGTTGATATTGCGCGTGGTAGCTCCTGTACTCCATAAAAAGGTTTCTCCGTCTGTTCCTCCATCTAGGTCTACACTCATGCTATCGCAAAAGTGCGTGTCCTCTCCTAACTCCACATTTACTACGGTGTTTCCTATTTCAAATGTATCTGTTTTTATACAGTTTCTTTGTGTCACACGTACCCAATGTGTGCCATTAGTGGTGAAACTATTTTGAGGGTTGGTACTGCCATTAGACCATAGATACTCTGCTTCTTCAATATTTCCTAAAAAAATATTATAGCTAAACTCATTACAGAAGAATGAGTCTTCTACCTCGGGTTGGGTAGCCTGCCATACACGAGTGGTATCCTCCTGTGTGCAAAATTGCCCAAAACTAGTTACACTGTAGGATCCCGGCTTGGTTACTTGTATAGCTCTAGTTGTAGAGCGTTTAGAGTCAGACCATTGATATGTGAGTGCGTCTATACCTGCGTCTAATCTAAAATTTATTTCGTCGCAGATCAGGGTGTCGCGCGGTATGTTTAGTTGTGGCAATAACTCTAGATCTATAGCGAAGGTGTCGGTTTTTATACAATTTCGCTGGGTTATTTGTACCCAGTGTACTCCGCCATTTACAAACGTAGCCATAGTATCTGTAACCCCGTTAGACCACAGGTATTGAGCTTCTTCTATAGTGCCAAGATTAAGAGTATAATTGAAACTCTCACAAAAAAATGTGTCTTCTAGCTTTGGCTGGGTTGCTTGCCATACTCGTATGGTGTCTATTTGAAAGCAGTATTTACCAAAGCTGATTACGGAGTAGGTTCCTGTGTCGGTGATCTGTACAGCTTGTGACGTACTATTTATAGGAGCAGTCCATTGGTATCTTAGGTTGTCTATTCCTGCATCTAGTGCGAAATTAACTTCATCGCATAGCAGGGTATCTTTTGGTATGTTTAAGTTTGGAAGCAATTCTTGGAAAATTCTCATGGTGTCTGAGTATGAACATTTACCATAGGACACCAAGGCGATGTAGGTTCCCGCTTCAGAGACTGTAATTTCGCTACCCGTAGCACCGTTGTTCCAAATTACACTTACGGCATCTGGAGTTTTGGTATCTAGCACAGTAGCAAATTCCTTGCAAAAAAAACGATCTGGACCTAGTTCAAAACTTTTAGTAGACCGAATACGAATACCATATTTATAGGTGTCTTCACATATTGCTGAGGTTGCTTTGAGGGTTACTGTGTAGTCACCGTTTCCGGGATAAACGTAGCTTACTGGTGTGTTTATGTTCCACGTGGTCAGGGTATCTGATGTGGTAGTGGGGTCGCCAAAATCCCAAAAATATTTAGCTTGCACTCCTCTTCCTACTTTGCTTTTATTACGGAGAGTAACGGTATCACCACATTCAAATGCATAGCTACCTCCTACAGCGGTTCCCCCCGGAATATCAAAGTCAGCCAAGAGATTGAATTGGCAATCGATGACTTCTATTTGGTAATCTCTTCGTGTGATACCTATTAATGCACCATTTCTGTATTCCCTTATAGCTATTCCAAAGGTATAGGTGCCAGTCCTATTTGGAGTTCCTGTTACTTCCCCAGTGCTGGCATTTATAGATAACGAAGGGTTTCCCGGGATTTGGCTGGTCTGCGAGAAACCGTTTCTCCAACTGACGGTATTAAATGGAGGTCTGTCATATGTCGTTATATCACTAGGACGAATTTTATTAAGATTGTCACCACCCAAATAAGGAGTTGTAAAACTGTATACTAATGAGTCAGAATCTCTAGCTTTTTGAGAAAAGCTGAGGGGGGCATCTACACAAACGTATAGTGGAGGTATATCATTGATAACTGGTGAAGTATTTGGAATATTCCTTGGAGGAATTACATTCCACGCAGTAAAACCGGTAGCTCCAGGGGCTATTATGTTATCAATTTTCGCATTTCTACAGCACCGTTGCCAAGCAACTATTACGCCATCATTTCCAGGATTGACAATTATATTACGGGTATAAATATGCTGACTCACACAAACATTATTTGGTGGTATTATACAATTATAGGTGTCATCGTTGGTTACTATTTGTTTGGAAGAAACACTCATAGTAAAATCTCTTATAAATGCATTGGTACGAGCATTCCACAGTGAAATAAAAAGTTCGTCATCGTCTGATATTGCACCAGGATTTCCATCTTCGCAGTCGAAAAATATCTGAACAGTTATTCTATATTCATTGGTAGTAGAATTTACTAGGGTATAATACAAGTCCCCGCCAACTATATGAGTAGCTCTGACCTGCAGGCTCAGTGCCAAAAGCAGTACTATTATGATATTTTTAAATTTCCAAATCAATATACTTAAAAGTTGAATACCCTTGCGATATTGAAACCGAAGCGAATATTACCATCTCGCCACTTGGCTTTTGTATCGGTGATAAAACCTTTTTCAAATGGAGCTGCAGCATTTGTAAAAAACAATTGAAAAACATGCCCCCCAGTTTCTATATCAAACCCCAAACTTAATGCATTTGTTTTATCGCTCTCCAGTTGTTTAGGCAAGTTATAAAAATATTCAGCATTTATGGTTACTCTATTGGTTATTTTTTGCCGCAGTCCCAAACCAATACTCACTATACTATTTGGCCTATTTACAGAATCTACTAAGTTTTTGTGGATCAGAGTGGGTGATAGCTGTAAGCTAAACCCCTCACTTATTTTGCGCCCTATGAGCAGCTGATGTACGTAGTGTAGTCTGCTAGAGGCAATATTTTCTCGTTGAGGCTGAGCCCATTTTTGGGTTGCAATGCCCATATGACTTATCCATACTGCAGTTACAGGTACCTTTTCCGCACCGCTGCACTGTTGCAAAAACTTATATTTTATAAAGCCGTCGTATGTTTTGTCTTCGTTACTTCGTCCTATGCCTATATTCAGATTATCTGTTATCCCAAAGTCTCCGCCCATGCGCATAGTAGCTTGGTCCAGTCCAAACAAGTCATAAAAACCTCCGTTTACAAAACCAAAACGATGAGATATCTTAAAATCAAATTCTCGTTTTGCTACGGTTTCGATGCTATGCCCATTTACTATTCTATTCGTTTTGAAGGTAGCTATTGTGTAGTCCTTAGTAATACCGTCGTCATCGAGTAGATCAAAATCTTGCGCCACTAGTGTACCAGCGGCTAGAAGCGGCAGTAGAATGAGGTGAATTCTTTTTATAAGCAGCATTAGTATATTTTTGGTAAAGGCGTTTGATTAGTTGTTTTGCTAGGCTAGTGCTGATGGGTGTAGTCTGCGTCTATGCTCACTGCTATCTTGTCCGATATTTTATGGACAACGGTTTTTGGAATCTTTATGTTATAATCCGAAGGGTCAATATTAAATGTTGCTTTGGCATTTACTACACCACCATTTACTTGGAAAGTTGCAACAGTTTGCACATCTTTAGCTACATTTTTTATGGTAAGTATCCCAGATACTTTGGACGTGTAGCTGCCGTTTTTCTCCAAAGTTATTCCATCTATTGTTTCTATTTTTCCGCTAAAAGTTGCTTTAGGATATATTGTACTTTCCATGTAATTCTCATTGAAATGCTCTTGCATTAATGCTTTTTCAAACTGAAAATCTTTGATAAGTACACTAAATTGTAGTTTCCCATTGGCGGAAGAGAATGCAGTTTTAACTTTATGATTTTCTGCCGCAATATCTTCGATTGGTGTATGACTAAAGAATTTTATAGTTCCCGTATTTGTTTTGTATACACCTCCACTGTGATGGGCAAAAGATAGTGTGAAAAGAGTGAGGAGTATAAGTGTGTTTAACGTTTTTCTTCGATTTATATATGTGTTTTTCATGGTGTTTTTTAATTTCAACTTTGGCTATTGAATATTGGCTATTGAATAATAATACAATTACTCATTATTACATCTCTATCTGTAAGCAAGTCTAGGTCTTCAGCGTCATTAAAACCTTTACATAGTCCTTTAATTTTCACCTTGGTGCTGTCAGCCAGAGTCTGCATAGCTTGTGCACTTTCTGGGGCAAATCCGCAACGAATAAAACCATCTACCCCGTTGCCTTGTAGGACTAATTGGGGTTCTTTATTGTTGCTCAAATCTTTAGTAAATATCAGTCCACTTAGACTCACTACTTGTTCAGCATACTTTTGTGTCGCTTCTGGTTCATTGTTATCAAAAGCAGAAAAAAGTTCTTGCGCACTCATTTCTTGTAATATTTCAGCGGTGCTCACATCAGTGTGTTCTTTGTTATACGTTTTGTATATAAAAAGTGATACAGCAAGTGCAATGAAGGCAAGGGTAAGTAAAATTGGTCTTTTCATTTTATGTCTTAAAGTTTAATTATTTTGAGCTCCTTGTGTTATCCAAGCTTCCACCTTATCTATATCGCATTGAGTCATTTTGGATGCTGCTTTGGGCATAGGCGAGGCTGATCCATCATGTTTTATACTGCCGAGCAGCTTTTGGTTATCCACCCATATTTTGAGATTAGTATATCCTTCTAGATTTACACTGCCACTGTTGCTTGCTGCGCTGTGGCACGAATTACATTGGTAGTTGTTCAGTATAGGTAGTATATCTTCTGCTAGCGACATATTTTCAGTAATGCAAGTAGTATTTGGATAGAGCTCTTCTTCGCTGTTATTGTAGCAACTGCAGATAGATAAAATAGCTAAAAGAAGGGGTAGTGTGTATATTTTTTTGGGTATTTTCATATTTGTTATGGAAGTTTAAGTTCCCACAAAAGTTGCACATTTTTTGGCCAATATCAAAGCGATTTACAATATTTATCAAGAAGTTGACATTAAAGTGGGATATTACCATGTTTCTTTTTAGGCAATGACTCTACTTTATTTTCTAGCATAGCAAAAGATTTAATAAGTTTTATGCGTGTTTCTTCGGGCAGTATTACTTGGTCTATAAAACCACGCTCAGCAGCCCTATAAGGATTTGCAAAAATAGCAGCGTACTCAGCTTCTTTTTCAGCCAATGCTTGTACAGGATTTTCTGCGTCTTGTATTTCGCGTTTAAAAATGATTTCTGCAGCTCCCTTTGCTCCCATCACGGCTATTTCTGCACTTGGCCAAGCAAAATTTAGGTCTGCACCAATGTGCTTACTGTTCATCACGTCGTAGGCACCACCGTACGCCTTTCTGGTTATCACCGTGATGCGTGGCACGGTTGCTTCGCTAAAAGCGTATAGCAATTTGGCTCCGTTGGTTATAATGGCGTTCCACTCTTGGTCTGTGCCTGGCAAAAATCCAGGCACGTCTTCAAACACCAGTAGCGGTATATTGAAACAATCGCAGAACCGAACAAAGCGGGCTCCTTTTTGCGAAGACTGTACGTCTAAAACTCCAGCGAGATAGGCTGGTTGATTGGCTACTATACCAATGCTACGACCGGCAAGGCGCGCAAATCCGACAACAATATTTGGTGCAAAGTTTTCATGTATTTCGAAAAACGAATTAAGGTCTATTACTCCTTGTATTACTTCGCGTATATCATAAGGTTGAGTGGCACTTTTCGGCACTATAGTGGCTAGTTGATTTCGTGTTTCATCAGCCAATGTATAGGATTTTGCGGGCGCTCGCTCTTCACAGTTTTGCGGTATATAGCTCAATAGTTTTTTGAGGTCTTCTATAGCCTCTAAGTCATTGGCCGCGGTGAGATGAGCTACACCACTTTTTTGGCTATGTACACTGGCGCCTCCCAAGTCTTCGGAGGTTACTTCTTCGTTGGTTACGGTTTTTACCACGTTAGGTCCAGTTACAAACATATAGCTGGTATCTTCTACCATCAAAATAAAATCTGTGATGGCAGGCGAATATACTGCGCCACCTGCACACGGCCCCATTATAGCGCTGAGCTGAGGTATAACACCGCTTGCTCGGGTATTTCTGTAAAATATATCAGCATAGCCACCCAGAGAAACAACACCTTCTTGTATACGTGCTCCGCCACTATCGTTTAGACCTATAAATGGAGCGCCATTTTTCATAGCTAAATCCATTACCTTACATATTTTTTCGGCGTGTGTTTCGGATAGTGATCCACCAAATACAGTAAAGTCTTGAGAAAATACATAAACTAGTCTTCCGTCAATGGTTCCGTATCCAGTCACTACGCCATCTCCCGGAAAATGAGTGTTTTGCATACCAAAATCGGTGCTTCTGTGTTTTACTAATGTTCCTATTTCTTCAAATGAGTTTTTGTCGAGTAGAAGGTCTAACCGCTCGCGTGCAGTAAGTTTATTTTTGGCATGTTGTGCATCTATTCTCTTTTGACCGCCGCCTAGTTTAGCTTCGGCGAGTTTGTTTTTTAGTATATCTCGATTGTTCATTTCAGTTTATTCTTTTTCTAGTTGTGCTAGGAGCTCGTCAGTGAGTTCCATATTGTGGTACACCGCCTGTATATCGTCATCTTCTTCAAATTTGTCTATTATTTTCAGTACTTCAAGCGCTTGTTCTACATCAAGTGTAGTGGTAGTTTTTGGTATTTGCTGTATTTCTGAAGAAGTAGCCTCTATTCCTAGTTGGGCAAGTTTACTCTGCATAGCTCCAAAATCTTCAAAACTGGTGTAAACAATTATTATATCTCCTTCTTTTTCTACCTCATCTGCACCGCCTTCTATTAGTTCTAGTTCCAGCATCTCTGGCTCTGTAGTGGCTATTCTTTCTTGCGCTATGGTAAATACACCTTTGGTGTCAAAAATAAAACTTAGTGATCCATTGGTTCCTAGGCTGCCATTGTTTTTAGAAAAAATAGATCTTATATTGGCGACAGTTCTATTTATATTTTCTGTAGTGGTATCAAGAAAAATGGCAATACCGTGCGGGCCGTAACCTTCGTAGGTGTAGCGCTGCAAGTTGGCAGCTTCTGCGCCGCTTCCTTTTTTTATGGCGCGCTCTATGGTTTCTTTGGGCAGGTTTGCACCTTTACCATTTTGTATGGCAAGCCTGAGTGCAGGATTAGCATCTATGTCTGGGCCATGGTCTCTGGCAGCCATGGTTATTTCTTTTATTATTCGGGTCCACACCTTTGCTCGCTTTTTGTCTTGTGCTGCTTTTCGGTGTTTTATATTGGCCCATTTGCTATGTCCAGCCATGTTTTAGATATTCGCTTTTTAGTGTTTTGGCAAACTTAGTCATATTGCATAAAAAAGCCGCTTCGGTGTCTATATCGAAACGGCTTTTTATTGGATTTGTCTTAAAATTAGTGAGTAATTGTAACTTTCTCGGTTGTTACTGCATCACCGTTGGTTATTTTCACAAGATAAATACCGCGTTCCAAACCTTCAACATTGAGCTGATATTTATTTGCGTTTATAGGAGTTACGTCATTTGCTTGTATCACTACTTTTCCTGTCAAGTCAATTACTTCAATAGATACTCCATCTCTTTGTGCTGCCAATATTTCTACATTTAGCACATTATTTGCTGGGTTTGGAAACAAAGCTACGTTATTTTTGAAGGTAGTAGCCTCTACAGAAGCACCATACTGTTTCTCCCAAAGTATACTTTTTAAGACTGTATTATCAGTTGAGTCTGTATCTATAGGACTTGTTTTTCTATTTGTTACGAAGGCAGCAACAGCAACATCTATATTGGTAGTTTTTCCCATTATGGTATTCACTTGAAAATTTTGTGGGTTTATAGAGAAATCTACACCAGTCTCTATTCGTTGAGCAATCAAAATCAATCTTGCTGTGGGACTAAACACAAAAGCTGGAGGAGTTGCGTCTCTGTTTATTACGCCAAAAGTATAAACAATGCTATCTCCTGGATTTAGTGCTGGCCCTTTGTTTGTCATTGTAAATGCTAGGGTAAAATTAGTACTTTGACCATCTGGGTTGTCTTTCATAAAAGTAGGTTGGTCAATAGATTTTATAGCTAAATTAACTTGTGCAAAACTGAGTGATGCTACAAAAAGGAGCAATAGAGTAAATGTTTTTTTCATTGTATATTTATAATTTTCTTCAAAGGTAATTTTATTTTTATTATGTCAAGAGAATTCGTAGTGCGGATATGTCAAGATTCGATAAAATGTTATTTTCGGTTATTATTAAATCCTTGGAATAACCTCGTTTTTTATGCTGCAATATCGTTATTTTTTCTTCTATAGTATCTTTAGATATAAATTTATAGCTAAGTACATTTTGTTTTTGTCCTATGCGGTGAGATCGGTCTCGGGCTTGTGCTTCTGCCGCAGGGTTCCACCACGGGTCTACAATGAATACATAATCTGCTGATGTGAGGTTTAGGCCAGTACCTCCTGCTTTTAGAGATATGAGAAATACACTTGCCTCACTTGTTTCTTGAAACTCACGCACGTATTGTGCTCTTTTTTCTTTTGTCGTGCTACCAGTTAGTCGGTACTGTGGTATGTCACTTCGTAAATCGCGCTTTAGCAAATCTAGGTAGGTTACAAACTGTGAAAAGACCAAAACCTTGTGTCCATCAGATATTGCCATATTAATTTTATGGATTAGTAACTCGTGCTTGCCACTGCTTCCTTTATATTCCTTATCGGTGAGGTACGGATGGTTGGCTATTTGCCTAAGTTTTGAAAGTCCTTGAAGTATAGAAAAACGTGATTGTTGAATTCCTTTTTGTGTTACCACATCTGAAAGGCTATTGCGGTATTCCGATTTTACCTCTTCGTAGTACTTGGCTTGGTCTTCCGTCATAGTACAGCGTATTATTTTCTCTGTGATGGGCGGCAAGTCTTTGGCTACTTCTTCTTTTGTGCGGCGTAGCAAAAATGGTTTAATTACAGATTGTAATTCGGTAGCTTTTTTTCGGTCGTTGTTTTTCTCTATGGGCCTAGCGTATTTTTCTTCAAATTGTTTTAGTGAGCCTAGCAGTCCTTTATTCAAAAAATTCATTTGGCTCCATAAGTCTCGCACGGTGTTTTCTATTGGTGTACCAGTTAGCGCAATTCTTGTGCCTGCTACAAGTTTGTTGATGTATTGGGTGGTTTTGGCGGAGGTGTTTTTTATATTTTGACTTTCGTCAAGTACTATTATCTTAAAAGAGCATTGTTCAAAAAGTCCAATATCATTGCGTATTAAGCCATACGAGGTGAGTAAAATATCGGCATGAGGAAGGTCTTCTGGTGTTTTTGCTCGTTTGTTTCCTGTGTGCATTACTACACTCAAGTCTGGGGCAAATATATCTATCTCGTGCATCCAGTTGTAGAGCAAAGACGTAGGAGCTATTAGTAAAAAGGAACAAATTTTGTCTGGCGTATCGTATTTTACTTTTTGTAAAAATGCAAGGGTCTGTATGGTTTTTCCTAGTCCCATGTCGTCTGCTAGAATACCTCCAAAACGGTTATTGTACAAAAACATCAGCCAGCTCAAACCTTGAGTTTGGTAAGGTCTTAGCTGTCCATTAAATAGTTTATGAGGCTTTTCTTTTTTAATGTCTACAAATTTTGTAAGGTGGTCCTTAATTTCTTTTGATCTTATAAGACTAAGGACATTAAGCTGGTATTTTTTTATGCTGTAGGTATTGTTTTTACTTTGATACCCTATGAGTTCTTGACCCAGCGCATACCACTCTTTAGGAAATGTAAATATTTCTCCGTTTTGCAATATCAAGAAATGAATCCCTTTTTTCATTTGAGCTACCACACTTGAAAAAGGGATAACTTGGGAGCCGATAGTAAATTCCACGTTGAGGTCGAACCAATCTATTTTATCACCTATTCGGTAGTTTAGAACTGGTTTATCTGTATTATAGGTGTGTTCTAGGTTTGTTTCTATCTCAAAATGCGAAGAATTCAATATCTCCTTGTGCTCTCTTAACCAGTCTATAATAGCCAATAAATCTGTAGCTGGTAGGCAAAAGAAATGCCCAGATTGGTGGATTAATTGTAGCTGTTTTAAAGCATTTAATCTATTTGTCTCCCATAGTTCAGAACGCTTATATTTTATAAAATAAGGACTATTTTCTATCCAGTCTAAATGCGTATGAAATAGTTTATTGGTTCCATAGGCAAATCTAAGGTGGCCATATTTTATATAGATTTCAAAACCGTAAATACCCTCTTTTTCGGATAGTTTTAGTAAGAGCGTTGCTTCTTCTTTCTTTGTTTGTATTTCAAAACCCTGGGCAAAAACGGGTGCGGTTTCCATAAGTGGTAGCACGAATTTACTGTAGTATTGGTACTCGCTTTCAGGTTTTATGTGTACAAATTTTTTATGTATAAAGACAGCCAGTTTAGAACCGTCGACAAAATCATAAAAGGAATATAAAGCGCCGTTTACTACCAATCGGGCAGGGTTTTGGGTGAGCAGTAGTGCGCCTTGTTTCATAAATGGAATTCGCTGGTCTTCGTGCTTCAAAGTGACAAAGTATGACGTGCCGTTTTCATTGCGTCTAAAATGAAAGAGAACTTTAGTGTATTCCTCTTTTATGGCTACTGGAAATGCGGCAGGGTTTATATCGTCTGCCATATAGGTGCTTTTGCTGCTGTGTGGTAAGGCAGCAAGCCACCTCAAAATGGCTTTTTCTATGTAGGGTCTTATGGTTTTTTTGAAATGCTCTGGATTAAAATGATTTTTGAAATATTCTTTTGGTCTTATTTTTTGTTTAGGAGAAAATTTTCGAATGATATTTTCTATCATAAGATCATCCAATAAAGCTACTCTAGCTAGCTCCGCTTCGGTCAATCTATTGTAATAGGAGGCATTTCCGCTAAACACTTTTTGGTATGTGAGTGAAAGAGTGTTTACCGAGGTGTATGCCACCACATAGGGGTGCACCAAAACACCCAACTGAGGGTGTTCATGTATACTAAATATGAGTTGATATTTGGACTCCTGTGGTACCTTCACTTCTATAAGTTGGGTGAAAAACGGAGCAATATACAGACGTAATGTTGGGGCAAAAAATTAAATATCGAGGTATTTTGTTTCTAGTAGTTCTAGTAGTAGATCCGGCTTGGTTTTTCGCCAATTTATGTCGTTTAGCCAACCCCCAAAATTGAGTGAGTTATGCAAGTTGTAATGTTGCATTTCGTCTAAAACATGTGGTAGAGCATTTATAATATAAATACCTCCCTCTATCTCTTCTTTCCACTCTTGGTAATAGTCGTCTATGTCTGCGTGAAAATTCAAAACATTTTCAACTATGAGAGCGAAATTTTGTATACCACAGTCTATGAGATGTTCAATGAGTTCTGTTTTTAGTAGCATGATATCATTGTGTATAGCATCATTCCATTCACCTATAAGTTCAATGATACAAAATTGTTCGTCATAGTCTGCATATAGTAATTTGTAAAAAAGAGTCTCACTACCAAAATCGTCCCATTGTGGGTGCAAGAGATGATTGTAGACCTTGTTGGTATAATGAAACTCCGAGTAAACTTGTTTGTAATTTAAAGCGCGTGGGTCGTTTTCGGAGCTGTATATATCGCGCCACAAAAAAAATGGTTCTATACTATGCATTGGGTTTTATATTGGTTTCGTCTACCAAGTAAAGCGGTCTATTTTTCACATTATCATTTATTCTGCTGATATATTCACCTATCATGCCAATGCCTAGCAATTGTATGCCCCCCAAAAAAACGATGGTGATCATAAGCGAGGGCCATCCAGGCTCATATTGTTTGAGCACAAAACGAGCATATAAGGTATATAAAATAAGTCCCAAGCCTAATACAGCACATACAAATCCAGAAATAGTAGCGAGGCGAAGTGGCCAATTGGAAAAAGAAGTAATAGCGTCCAAAGCTAATCGTATCATTTTGCTATACGTGTATCCTGTTTCTCCTGCATTTCTGCCATTTCTTTCATACTGAACAGCTATTTGTTTGTAACCAAGCCAAGCTATTTGTCCACGGAGATATCTTTGCTTCTCGGGCATTTTTCTGAGGGCAAGCACTACTTTTCTGTTAATAATGCGAAAATCTCCAGTGTCTACAGGTATTTCTACAGAGGTTATCTTGTTCAAAATTTTGTAAAAAACGGATGCGGTTGTTTTTTTTAGCCAAGATTCATTGTTACGCTTCACACGCTGTGCATAAACTACATCATATCCATCTTCAGCTTTGGATATTAATTGGGGAATAACCTCGGGCGGGTCTTGCCCGTCACTATCCATTAATATTACATAATCACCATTAGCATGGTCTATACCAGCAGAAACTGCTACTTGGTGACCAAAATTTCTGCTAAGATTGATATATTTAAAATTAGTATTTTCTTGACAAAGTTTTAAAATCAGGGGCATCGAAAGGTCTGTGCTGCCATCATTTACAAAAATAATTTCAAAATTGTGAGGAATACGTGCTATGACTTCTGTCAAACTTTGTACAAAAGTGAGAAGACCTTTTTCCTCATTAAATATGGGTAGTATGATTGAAAACACGGTACGAAGATAATGGAAATTTTTAGCCTTTGTTTCTACTTTATAGGCTGAAAGTAGGTTCGTTTATTCTCAGTTGGCTTATATTTTTTTCACAATGATAGTTGTGATTAGTATTTTAAGCTATCAAACGCTAATTAAAGCTAAAGCATCGAACGAAGCTGTACTTGGTTATCGGTATATAGTTTTTTTACTTTTTCCATTTCTAGTATTCAAGATTTAGTTTATGACTATCTTTTTCCTAAGGATTGCTAAAGCACATATCGATTTGAGTATAAGTTTTCTATACTTCAATTTTTGTGTATTACGCTACTAAATTAAGATAGTATTATAGTGTATTCTTTAATAAGAATTGACTACTAATTATACTAAATCTTACATTGCGTTTGTTGCTTTTTTATGGCGTAGAAAAGGATTTCAATAACTCTCCAAATTCCCATATATCCATAAATGAATTATACATTGGCACCGGTGCCAAACGTATTACATTTGGCTCTCGCCAATCAGCTATTACGTCATTGGCAGTGAGGTAATCAAATAGAGCTTTCCCGTTTTCGTTGGTAAGCATACTGAGTTGACAGCCTCTATCTGCTGGGGTTATGATTTCAAATGCTAGTTTTTTGTTATCTTCTTGTGCCTTATTTACAATGTTTTCTAAAAACTCATTAAGCTTTTTCCCCTTAGCTACCAATGCATCCATACCTACCTCATCAAACATATCTAATGATGCTTTGTGCGCCGCCATAGCAAGTATTGGAGCATTGCTCAGTTGCCACCCTGCAGCGCCAGGTTCTGGAATAAAGCCTTTTTTCATCTGAAAACGTTCAGACTCTTTATGGCCCCACCAGCCGGCTAGTCTCGGTGTTTTGGGATTGTTGCCGTGCTTTTGGTGCACAAAAACACCGCTCACTCCTCCAGGACTACTATTCAAATATTTGTAGGTACACCATGCTGCAAAATCAACATCCCAATCGTGTAAGTTCAGTTTTACATTGCCAGCGGCGTGTGCACAATCAAAACCTGCATAGGCTCCCACATTGTGCGCAGCAGTTGTAAGGGATTTAATATCAAAATATTGTCCAGTATAGTATTGTACTCCACTAAAAAATAATAAAGCACATTCTTCTCCTACTTCTCTTATTTTGGCTACTATGTCTTCTGTTCGCAGAGCATGTTCCCCTTTTCTGGGATGTATTTCTACCACAGCATCTTCATAGACTAATCCGTGGTGCTTTACTTGGCTTTCTATTACATACATATCGCTGGGAAAAGCTCCTGCTTCCATTATGATTTTATAGCGAGTAGCAGTAGGCCTATAAAAACTAGCAAGTAGCAGGTGAAGATTTACTGTGAGGTTATTCATCACCACCACTTCATCGGCATGTGCACCTACTATTTTGGCTTCTCTATCAAAAAAATGGTGGTACTTAAACCATGGATTCTTTCCGTGAAAGTGGCCCTCTACACCAAGTGCTGCCCAGTCATTTAACTCTTGCTGAATATAGCTTGCCACTGATTTTGGCTGCAGGCCGAGCGAATTGCCTGTAAAGTAAATTTGCTCTTTTCGGGTTTTCCCAGGGGGTACAAAAAATTGACTACGATACTGTGTTAAGGCATCATCGCGGTCAAGTTTTTGAGCAAGCTCTTTGCTTGTGGTGTTTTGCATACTGCAAATAAAGAAACAAAAAAGGAATGTAGGTATCTCTAAGCCTAGTTACAATAGGAATAAAAGAAGCAGTAAGATAAATGCTATTGAAATACCCAAAAGAGGTGAGGCTGCAGCAATAGTATGCCACTTCTTTATCTTTGGTATATGCTAAGTGCAAATACTACAGTTGTTACTGAAACAATTATGCTTCTAAATAGAAACAGTATAAAGCCTAAGGTCAGTTAAGTAAAATTAAATCTAATGATAGGATTTTATAATTAGGTGTTATCCTCCAGTATAATTATGTTTTCAAGAGTTCCGTAGTATTTTATAATAGCCAAACTACTGTTGTTTTGGAATAACCGTGAATAAAGCTATTTGTTGCATAGTGGATGTATAGCAGAGCTGTTAAAGTTTTATTGTGAAATTTTAATATCCCAAAAAAAAATGTCATTGTACTTTTTGTGTAAGCGGTAAACCAGTAGATTACATTATGCATTGGTACATGGGGTACTGGTATTTTCGGTATAGATAAATTCACCATTCTTCCAAGTTAGCAGCTATGGTCCTCTTTAATAGATAATTACCGTAGCCCGTGGGAGCCTTTGGAGTTATATCACGGCATCAATTTTAAAACAATTGAATATACTTCCCTCTTTTATACGCCATCCCTTGTGCAGTGATATATTGATAGGTGCAGTTATAAACTATTTCATTGCAGTCATTTATCACGCCGTATTTTTCGCCTTGCCGTACTATTATTTTATCTAAACTCACTATATATGGTGGCAGGTCGTACACTAGTGGCACTTTTTTATTGCCTAATGTATCATAGGCACCCCATTTTCCTTCGTGAGATTGTACTAAAATAAGACCGAAATGTGGCCGCCGTACTTTTGCAAATATCAAAGGCAAGAGTAGATGCATTTTATCATTAATCAAACTTCGGTTGAAACTATCGCCTACTAAAGCATAGCCATTTTTAAAATTAGTAGCTTCCACAAAAACATGCGGAGTTAGTTCTTCTCCTGCTTTGTTGATGTAGGCATACAAACCTCCTTGAGCAACGTAGGCTTTATTTTCTAAAAACTCACTTACTTCGGAGTATTTGTAGTCAGTTATAATAAAACTGTCAATTACTATTGCCTTAAGTTTCGTTTTTGGGTGGGTTTTCACCTCCAATTGCTGCGCTTGGCTCAACACTGCAATGACAATATATACCAATGTTAGACTCCTCATTCTATTTCTACAAAAGTCAGTTCATCCCCTATAAACCAATTTCCGTTAAGCATGATGGCGAGGTATTTTAGTTCATAGGTGTGTTTTCGTCGTTTAGTTGTCACAGTGACGAAGCAAAAGGTATTTCCATCTTGGTCTTTGCTATAGTCGTAGTAGTGATTTGTAGGCTCCATTTTGGACAGATCTATTTTATATTTCGTAGCGTATTTTAAGGCTTTTTTGTAGTTTTTCTGAAGCAAACGTAGCATCAGTTGTTGCCTGTAGACTAGTTGTTCTGGCCTATATTCAATAGACAAAGTGTCAAAAGTAGCTTTAAGGTATTTTACTTGAGGAACAAAGGGTTTTAGATTGGTCAAGTTTTGGGTAATGAAGGCACGGTAAAATGTATCGCAGAGTTCAGGCAGCGAGTCGTAAACAATATTAATTTGGTCAGCACTATCTGGTCTATGATCTTGGAGCACGTATAGTTGTGCTTTGCTGTAAGCAACAGATAAAAAAAGTATACCAAAAATCAATCTACGCACGCGTCTGTAAGTTTGGGCAAATTTACAGCCAAAGTCTTATTCATATCCTAGGACTTTGAACTTTATGCTAGGTAAGTTCCATTTTATGCTATAATTGCTAGTTGGAGCGTATGTCCTATACTGAGGAAATACTATTTGTATCTTTGCTGTATGAATAGAGTGGGGTTTATTGTTTTTCTTTTCACAATTTTGATTCTAATTGGCGCTTGCAGCCCAAAGCAGGGCAGCGAGAAAATTACTATACTGACAACTACGAGCATAGTTGAGGACTGCGTGAGTAAGCTAGTAGGGGATAAAGCCATAGTAATTTCACTCATGGGCGCGGGTGTGGATCCACATTTGTACAGGGCTAGCCAAGGAGATATAGAAAAACTTATGAATGCAGATATTATCATTTACAATGGGTTGCATTTGGAGGGTAAAATGGCACAAATGTTAGAAAATTATGTAACACAAAAGCCCACATTTGCTGTAGGAGATTATGTGCCTAAACAAAGCTTGAAAAGGGTAGACGAAAACTCAGATTTACTAGATCCGCATATTTGGCTATCGCCTCAGCTATGGCTAATGGGTTTAGGCGGATTAGCAAAGGAGCTTGACAAAATTGAGGGTTTATCAGGCACGTTGCAAACGTATGAGATTTATAAAGATTCAATACAAGCTGCTACCCAAAGGCTAGAAAATGAACTTGCCCAAAAACTTCCAGACAGCAGTAAGCGCTTACTCATTACTAGCCACGATGCTTTTTCATATTTTGGTGATGCGTTTGGTTTCGAGGTACGGGGTTTGCAGGGGGTATCTACGGCTGCGGAGTATGGTGCCAAAGATGTGAAACAACTTATAGATTTTATCATAGAACGAGGTGTAAAATCTGTATTTGTAGAGGCTAGTGTAAACGACAAAAATTTAAAGGCAGTTCTAGAAGGAGCCCGTGCCCGTGGGTACAATATTACAATTGGTGGTAAGCTATACAGTGATGCACTTGATGCAAAAAATACGCCAGCGGGCACCTACAAAGGAATGCTTGAAGTGAATGTAACTACAATAATTGAAAGTTTAAAATAGGAATACACAATTCAAGGGAATATACCTTTATGCCACAATTAGATACTATAGCTACCTTTGCAAAACTTCAAAATAACTTGCAACTACAAAAACAATGAATACCATAATAGAAGTACATAATCTGACAGTAGTTTACGGACGGAAGCCTGCGCTTTGGAATGTAGACTTTGAACTGCCAGAAAAGCAAGTTATTGGTATAATGGGTCCAAACGGAAGTGGCAAAAGTACTTTGCTAAAAGCTATAATGGGAGTTGTAGAACCTACAGGGGGGTTTACAAAGGTGTATGATACCAACTTGGATGCAGTGCGCCATCGAGTGAGTTATGTCCCTCAACGCCAAGATATTGATTGGGATTTCCCGGCTAGTGTATGGGATATTGTGTCCATGGGACGATTCCAAAAAAGAGGTCTTTTTAAAAAACTTACTACCGCAGACAAAGACATCATTAGTGAAAGTTTAGAAAAAGTTAATATGCTGGGTTTTGCCAAAAGGCAGATAAGCCAACTCAGTGGAGGGCAGCAACAGCGTGTATTTTTGGCACGTGCTATTGCTCAACAAGGAGACCTTTTTCTTATGGATGAGCCTTTTGCTGGTGTAGACATAGCTACAGAAGAAATGATTATATCTCTAATCAAAGAAATGAAAGCTGCGGGGAAAACTCTAGTTATAGTTCACCACGATTTACACACCGCACAATCATATTTTGACCATTTGGTGCTGCTCAATACTAGATTAGTAGCCTGTGGACCGACAAAAACAGTATTTACAGATCAAATACTAACAGACACCTACGGAGGAAAACTGACTACCATAGCCAAAATAAGCCAAGAATTAGAAAATAAAGAATTTCCTATACGCCATAAGTAATAATGCAGTTTTGGAAATATATCATACAGTTTTTTAGTTCTGAAAATTACACATTATTTGTGGTGAGTGCAGGATCCGGAGTACTCTGTCTAGCGGCAGGTGTTGTAGGTACTTTTACCTACCTCAGAAAACGAGCGCTTATAGGGGATGTGATCTCTCACTCAGTACTACCCGGTATAGCTATTGCTTTTATGCTTACTGGAGTCAAAAATCCTGTTTACTTCTTGTTGGGTGCAATTGTGTCTGGGCTTATTAGTATATGGATAGTAGACTATGTACAAGCCAAATCAAAGCTAAAACCCGATACCATTCTGGCACTAACACTTAGTGTCTTTTTTGGAGTAGGCGTGGTGCTACTTACAAAAATACAGCATAGCGGCAATGCTGCGCAGAGTGGGTTAGATAGTTTTCTTTTTGGTAAAGCTGCTAGTATGAGCTTACTAGACGTAAAGATTTTTTCTATAATTGCCATAGTTAACGTGGTATGCGTTTTGTTATTTTTACGCGGTTTTAGTTTGATAAGTTTTGACGAGAACTACGCCAAAGGCATTGGTTTTAATATTCGTTTTATCAAAGCATTTTTAGCTTTGCTTACAGTGGTTACTGTGGCCGTAGGGGTGCAAGTCGTAGGAGTAGTACTCATGGCTGCTTTGCTAATAACACCAGCTGCGGGTGCAAGATTTTTAACTAACTCTATAAGACGAATGTTACTTTATTCAGCTAGTTTTGGATTTGTAAGTGGCTTTTTGGGTGTATTTATTAGCTATAGCGGCCCGGGCATGCCTACTGGTCCTTGGATAGTTATAGTGCTATCGGCATTTGCACTTATGGCTATCCTTTTTGGTAAGCAGCGTGGTTTATTTGCCCGTATGCGTGTGAGGCAGAACAATTACATTAAAATTAATAATGAAAATATTTTAAAAGATATTTATAAAATTGGAAATCAAGGAACACAGACAATTACTATAAAAGAGCTCACTGAGAAAGAAAAATATCCTTCCTTGTTGCTAAATAGCACGCTAAAAAGACTCGAGAAAATGGATTATCTGGATTTAGTGCGGGGGATGGTAATACTAAGTGACAAAGGTCGATTGGCCGCTCGTGAAGTTATAAGAAAACACCGCTTATGGGAAATCTATCTTAGTAAATATTTTCAGCTAGAGGCTGACCATCTGCACGATGACGCCGAGGGTATAGAGCACGTTATCACCCCAGAAATAGAACTACACCTAATAAAACTCCTGGAGCGGCCAGAAATTGATCCACATCAAAGCGAAATACCTTATTAATGAACGATTTTTATATCATATTCACCGCTAGTCTGGTTGCTGTCAATTGTGCTTTGATGGGCAGTTTTTTGGTGATGCGAAAAATGGTAATGATAGGTGATGCCATAAGCCACGCTGTACTTCCTGGTATATTTATAGCCTACTATGTGAGTGGGTCTACAGCGAGTTTACCAATTCTTGTAGGGGCTGCTTTGAGCGGAATTGTGGCTACAATAATGATAGAATGGTTTACCCAAAAAGCACGCCTGCAAAGTGATGCGGCTATTGGAATATCGTATACACTTCTTTTTTCTATTGGTATTGTGCTCATATCTAAATATGGAGCAAATGCAGACCTGGATCAACAGTGTGTTCTCTATGGGGAAATAGAGTATGTGTCGTTGTGGCTTAAACCTATTATTGGTGGGTTTATGCTTCCACAGCAGGCTATTACCCTTGGGATAGTTTCTATTGTGCTTATTGTTGCTGTAATAGTAGGCTATAGAGGTCTTTTTATTACTACTTTCGATCCCAATTATGCACTTTCTACAGGAGTTTTTGTTACCTTCTGGCATTACTTTTTGATGAGTGGAGTTTCACTAACTACTGTAGTAAGCTTCGAATCGGTAGGGGCTATTTTGGTAGTCGCTTTTTTGAGTGGTCCGCCCGCTATAGCCTATCTTCTCACTGAAGATTTTAAAAAAATGTTGGTTTTGGCGTGTGTTACCGGTATAGGCTGTTCAGTGGGTGGGTACTATTTTGCAAAATGGCTAGACGTGAGTATTGCAGGAAGTATTTCGGCAGTCATCGGGCTTGTATTTACTATGGTGTTTTTTATCACTTCGGTACAGAAAAGTAAGGCAGATGTAATATCTACTTAAATAGAGCGACTCGTTATTTTGCTGGTTTGCTAAGTGTATAGTTATAGCTGTATAATTGTAGTAGGCTTAGTACTTGTGGTTGTGTCCCGTTATTATATTATCGTCTTGTTTTTTTCACTATGTGGTGTAATCAAAGTTAGTGCACAAGATAGTCTAGCACTTTTTGTGCTGACGGCAGATGATTTGGCGATAACTAACTCTCAAAATTTGGAGGAAGCGCTGGTGAATGTGCCCGGTATACATCATTTTATAAAAAAAGGAAACAGTTTTACTACTTTCGGTACTCTATCTACAGGTCAAATAGCTATTTTTAAAAACAATATGCCTGTAGCTATGGACCAAAATGTGGGATTTAACCTAAGAGCAATACCACTTTGGGATATAGAACGTATAGAAGTACACATTGCAGCTGTTAGCAATCTCATTAAAAATAGCAGTACTTTGGTCATAAAAATGTATACTATAGAGTATAAAAAACAAAGTGTTTGGGGCGGTGCTCATATAATAACCAACTCTATCAATGATTTTAGCACTGGTATAAATCTGGGTATCAGTAATGTGAAACACAGTTTGCAAGTTGGAGCAAACAGGACATTTCAGACCCCACTGTATGGACCAAGCATCGGCAGAAGCACCGTTTGGGGTGCGGAACAACGGCTAGATTTTAATATAAGCTACCGGTATAAAATATTAAATACGATGGTGCTAGATGTTTACAGTGACCATACCGTACTTTCTGCTCAAAATAAAGGAGATGTGATACCCAATACGTCTAGAGTAAGGGATCTCAATTCTCGTTTTAGAAACCATACCCTCAGTAGTTCTTTGTATGCACCTATTTCCAAAAATCATAGCATTCAGGTATCGGGAAAGCTTCAGCGATTTACAAATGTTCATCAATTGCTAGATAAAGATTTACATACAGGAGAAATACAAGAAAATATGCTTGTAGAAAAGAAACAGAATACAGGATACGATTATGGTTATATGCGACTAGAAATTTCTTCCGACAATAAGCAATTGAATTATAACGCGGGGTTTGAACTGTCAAATACTTTAGATAATACGATTAGCAATGTAAATGCAGTAGCAACAGAATATGCAGATTATGCTGCTTTTGCAAATTTTCAGTTTCGTCAAAAAAATAATGTTATTCTAAAAGGGGGGTCAAAACTGCTGGTGCACAGTTTAAGTGGCTCTCACTTTTTGCCCTATGCAAGTTTAGTTTTGGCGCCTAGTAAAGTAGTGCAGCTCACTACGAGTTATATTAGATCTTTATCTTATCCGTTGTTTAATTCCATTTTTTATACAGCTAGTATGAATCATGGTGTAGCTGGCAACATTCAGCTAAATCCAGTGAAACAAAATACAATTAGTATAAATCTTAAAATAGGGACAAATAAGTTGACAGCACAAACAGGCTTGCTTTATTTACAAAGTAATGAGGTGATGCGCGTATCTGCTAGCAACACCTTTGAAAACAGTGGTACAAGCAGCACAACATCGCTGTATACTATGATGCAATATCAAGATAAAATTTGGCATATCCGTCCCTTTGCTGTGCTGCACAATAATAACTTTGTTCGTGATAGCTTGGGGATATCTTATGTGCATCCTCAGCTTGGCCTAGCTGCAAAAGCAATATTTCCTAAAACTAAAACCATGCTAGGAGTTACTTGGAAAATAGAAGGCACAAATACCAGCTTAGATAGGCGCAGAGATATTATATATCAAGAGGATATTGGTCGTATTAGGCGCCTTTCGTTTTACGTGAAACAGCCATTTTTTCAAGATAAATTACATTTGTCGTTTGGTGTAAATAATCATAATAATGATTCTTTAATAGAACGAAATACATATATGCTAGGACTTATAGACCGAGAATTACTGGAGTCAGATACTGTATTGACCGCTAGAAACAGAGCATTTACCGTTAGTGTAAAATACCTTTTATGAGATCTTTGATCGTAAATATCATCCTGATGTTGCTCGTTAGCTCTTGTTTCAACCCTGATGAAATACTGCCTGATGTTGTACCTCAAAATGTCATTATAGATTTAGACGTAAAATCCAATCAAGCCATTTTTATTGATTTAAACACCCTAACAGCAAGAACCAATAGTGTAGCTCAAAACTGGCAATTGAAATTTCAAAATCAGTCAAATGGATGGTCTATTTATCTAAATGTTTTGAGCAAAGGTGGCGTGCACAACACTGGGATAACAACGTACGATAGTATAACAGAAAATTATAAGTTGAGCGATGTAAATTGGCAACTAGATGTACCCACCAATGAAATGTCTTATCCGGCCATTGGTAAGTGGGGCGATTACAGTTTTTCAGCGCCTAAATCTTACAAAAATGTATACCTAATTCGTTGGGAGAGTAATGGACAAACATTGCTATATAAAATGCAAATATTAGATGCAAGGGAGGGTGCCTACCATATACGCTATGGATCATTAAATGGATCTGTAATTAACTCTGTATGGATACCAAAGAATACAGATAACCTACACACCTATTACTCTTTAGAACTAGACCAACTAGTGCCAAATATGGAGCCTCCCAAATATCACTGGGATTTGTGTTTTTCTTATTTGTCTGATTCTTTGACAAGCCACCGCAAGGTCCCCTTTATACCTACAATTAATCAAGATTATGGGGTATATGCCGGACTATTTGTAAATCACATTACAAATACCATATATAAAGATACGCTAAGAGAGCTTAACGAAATAACCTTTTTTAATAGCAATGGATTAGATTTTAAAACATCTGATCAGCTATGCAATGCTTTCATCCAATGGGATGAAAACTTTCAGCAGTGCATGATTAACGACAAATTGACTTTGTTAGTTAAAAATAAGGAAGAGTTTTATGCTATCAAACCAACACAAATTATGGGTGATGCTCCCGGTCAATTTTCACTGACGCTTCAAATTAAGAAACTTTAACTCCATCCAAAGGAAGTATCAGAAAAGGTACCAGAGCTCATCAGTAAAATATTCGAGCCAGCATCAAATTCTTGCATCACTTCTTTTCTTAATTTTTTGGTATCGGTAATAATTGTGACATTTCCAAAACACTCTTTTACATACTCTGTACTCAGTACGGGCATTTTTTTGTGCTCAAATACACTTTTACTAAAGAACACAATTGCATGATCGGCAGGAGTCATACTTTCATTGTATAAAGGCAAAAAATCTCGAGTAAGACTGCTAAAAGTATGCAATTCAAAGACAGCTAGTAGTTTGCCGCTATAGGTTTCTTTTATGGCAGCAGTTGTGGCTCTAAGTTTGCTTGGGGAGTGAGCAAAATCCCGATATACAACTTGACGGTCAGTTTCCAGAATTTTTTCCATGCGCCGACCAGCTCCACTAAAATTTGAAGCTGCAGTGTAGAAATCATGCTCGTTGATCCCCAGCTCATTACACACTAATTGTGCAGCTTTAAGATTTTCTAAATTATGCTGGCCTACTACCGAGAGCCCAAATTTTTTATTGCCTATTTCTAAGAATGTTCCAGATTTAGAGGAGGTATACGCAGGAGTACTATAAGCTTGGTTTTGCACACCTGTAGCTTTACTCAACGCTGCTAGTGTTTCATCTTTAGCATACCAGAAATACTTCCCTTCTGATCCATGGGTTTCTATGTATTTTTTAAATGTTTCAACGTATGATTCCCATGTCGGGAAAACATTGATATGATCGTATGCTATACCTGTTATGATAGATATGTGAGGAGAATACCACAAAAATTTGGATCGTAGATCTAACGGTGATGTTAGGTATTCATCTCCTTCTATTAGTATTAGAGGAGCGTCACTCAGTTTTACTGAGAGTTCAAACCCATCGATAGAGCTACCTACGATATAATCAAAATCCCATCCTATCTTGTGCAGCACATGCATAAGTATTGCTGTAGTTGTAGTTTTACCATGGCTACCTGCTACTACGATTCGTTTTTTATTTTGGGTTTCCTGCGCCACAAATTCGGGGAATGACATTATAGTTAAGCCCAACTCTTGTGCCTTTAGTAGTTCTGGGTTATCTTGGCGTGCGTGCATCCCCAGTATAATATAGTCGATATTGGGAGTAATACGATTTGTATCCCACCCCATAACTGTAGGCAATAATCCTGCGGCTTCTAAATTAGATTTGGCAGGGTCAAAAATAGCGTCATCGCTGCCAGTTACCTCATATTTTCTCTGGCTGAGTGCTATCGCTAGGTTATGCATAATGGCTCCACCTATGGCTATCACGTGTATCCGTTTAAATGTTTTATTCATAAAATAACTACAAAAGTATAAATGGTCTGCGGCAGTCTTTCCACTGTTTCAACTCTTTTGCTAATTTCTTACATTATTATATACGCTCTTATTTTTTTCTGCCGGCGGTTTGTTTTCTTAAGACTGCTTGCACGCTCAAATGGTATATATAAATAGGTTGGTTTTTTTAAAATGTTCACAGTTGGACGCGCACACTGTATGGTACAAAAACGTTGATTTTTTTTTGAGTAAAGCCTATTTTCTCGCGTAATATGCGGCACTACCTGTGGCGTGTATTTTGAAAGACCAAAAAAATATCAAGAGTTTCTTATGTCAAGATTTTCTCGAAATAGGAGGCTTATTTTTGGAAAATAGTTTTCAAAATAGTGCCGCAAAAAAGTGATTGTAGACAGAGAAAGTAGGGTAAATACAATGCTGTGGCATCTCAAATTAAGCACTAGAGTTACTTTATCTCAGTTTGCATTTGTTTTACCTGTTTTAGTATAATCTCTATTGGGGCAAAAGGTGTTATTTTCATGAGTATTTTTTGGCTGAAACTAAGTCCACTTAGTTGGTTTATTTTACCGAGTAACATAGCGTTATATCCCTGTTGAGCTACTTTTTGTGCATTAGCAGGTGTGTCAAACAACATGGTCTTATCCATGCCACTTACTCTGCCAAATTCGGTATCTGTGGCTCCGGGCATTAGTGCAGTTACCGTAACGCCAGTGCCCCTTAATTCCTCTGAGAGAGCATTGCTAAATGATGTAACAAACGCCTTTGTTGCAAAATAAGTAGCTTGCAATGGTCCTGGAATTTTAGCAGCTGTAGAGCTCACCTGCAATACTTTTCCGTCTCCACGAGCTACAAAGTCAGAAATAAAATAATGAGTTAATTCTACCAAAGCGGTGATATTTAATTGTATCATTGACAAATCTGTTGCTAAATCTCGCATATGAAACTTGCCGGTGCCACCAAAACCAGCATTGTTTATGAGGTAATCAACAACAATATTTGCCTTTTTTATTTCATGGTAAACAGCTGCCCCAGCATTGGTTTCAGTTAAATCTTTTATAATAATGCGCACTGTAGTGCCATATTTCTGCTTTAGCTCAGCTTGCAGCGCTTCCAGCTTATCTGCACTCCTTGCTACTAGTATAAGATTTCCTCCTGTTTTAGCATGTATGTGAGCAAGTTCCAAACCTATGCCACTGCTCGCTCCTGTAATAAGTGCTGTTTTAGTCATTTGTTATTGTCTATTTTTGAGTGGTAATTGTCATATTTTTCATACTGCACTTTACCGACATTTGAATTGTAGAACAATCGGTTTGCACCACTTGTTTTTTGGGGCACTGTTTTGGTAAATTTATTTAAACCACTCTTTTACAAATGCTCTATCAGATATATGAGCTTCTTTTCCTTTAGCGATGAGATCGTAAATACGGCGAGTGTTTTCAGCGCCCTTACTTAGCGCTTCTTTGTAGGGGATATTGCTGAAACTTACCATTTCGTATTGAGATTGAAAAATGTCTGGATGCAACGCACACAAATCATGTTCTACTTTTTTGTAGTTCAAAAAGGATACATCTCCCACTAAATCTCGCATTTCAATAAAATTTTGAAGTGCCAAATCAGCAATTGCATCGGCATTGGGTTTTCTTCGTATTTCGTATTCTTTCATGGCAATGTCCCAGTCGCCAAATTCCTCTAAACAGGCATCCAATTCTACACAATCTTCAAAAGCACAATTCATTCCTTGACCATAAAATGGTACAATAGCGTGGCAAGCATCACCAAGTAATGTAGCCTTTCCCACATTCCAAGGAAAACACCTTACAGTTACTAAATCTCCTACCGGATTGATTTTGAAATCCTCAATTAATGTAGGCATCAGGGGTACACTGTCAGCAAAATAAGTGTTCATGAAGGTGAGTATCTCGTCATCCGTATGAATATTATCAAAACCAGTTTCACCCGCATACGGCATAAAAAGAGTACACGTGAATGATTTGTCAGGATTGGGCAATGCGATCATCATGAAACTACCCCTTGGCCATATATGAAGTGCGTTTGGCTCCATAGCAAAATCGCCATCAGAAGTAGGCTCTATTGTCAATTCTTTATATCCAGATTTAGTATAAATTTGAGAATAATCAAAACGTGGTGTACGTTGCATTTTGCTTCGTACAGCAGAAAATGCACCGTCGCCTCCTAGAATATAGTCAGATTTTACTTCTAGCTTTTTACCTGTTTGTGCATCTGTAAACCAACAGATGCTATTTTCTAAATCTACTCCTGTGCAAAGCATATTAAAATGTTGATGCACATGCTCGTGTTGATCTGCCAATTGCAGTAGTTGCACATTAAGGTGGGCCCTACTTACTGAGTTTATAGCTTGCCCACTTGTACCATAGGGTTGGTATGCTAATTCTCCTGTCACACTGTGCATCATTCTGCCTGGCATCGGTATTGCTTTTTTTAAGACAGCTTGGTCTAATCCCACCTTTTGTAAGGCATTTATACCTCGTGTAGATAGTGCTAAGTTTATAGATCTACCTGCTGGTATCTCTACATTTCGCATATCTGGCCTACGCTCATAAATGTTTACTTCGTAGCCTCTTTTGGCTAAATATACGGCTACCAACGAGCCTGCAAGCCCGCCTCCTACTAGTGTAATGCTCTTCATGATTGGGTGGTCAAAGTTACGCATCATCTATTTTTTTTGCATATTTGTTTCAATCTAAATTATGACAAGTACCCACATTCATTTGCTCATTGTTTATAACCCTGCAGCCCAAAGTGCTCATAGTAAGGTTGTATGGAGAAAATTTGAGGCTTATTTATGTAAACAAAAAACACTATACACTTGCTATACCACAATAGGAGACAACAAAGAGCTAGGCTTATCAAAAATCGCGAATTTGTATTCCTTTACCTTGGTTTGTATCGTTGGTGGAGACGGAACTATAAACCTTACTTTCAATGTTTTACACAATCTAGATGTTCCTATCCTTTTAATACCTGCTGGTTCGGGAAATGATTTGGCCAAAATGATTTATCCCAAAGGTATTCCTTCGGTACATGCCCTCTTTGAGCGTACACTCTTAGCTAAACCTATCACACTTTCGGTAGACCTTTGGCGGTGCAATGATAGGTTTTTTATCAATGGTTTTGGCTGTGGTTTTGATGGTTCTATTGCCTACAATACGGGATTTAAAAAAGGAATATTGGGCAGTAAAATGAAATATTGGACAGAAATAGTAAAGCATATTTTCTCATACACTTCTCCAACAATAACTGTAAATGGCAAAACTGAATCTACATTCATGCTCTCTGTAGCGAATGGAAGAGTATATGGTGGTGATTTTAAGGTTGCACCAAATGCCGAAATAACTGACGGCAAACTTGATATGGTACGCATCCAAAAAGTGTGGATCCCATTGCGCTTATTTTATCTACCACTTCTTTTACTTGGTAAACATTTGAATACATCCATAGCAGTGCATGAGCAGTTGAGCCGAGCATTAGTTTCTTGTAAGCACCCGCTACCGGCGCACTTGGATGGCGAGGCTATGCTCCAAAAAGAATATGTGATTTCGTTTGAAAGACAGGTTAGATTTTTATCTTAACGTTTCGGCTGTGTTGCGTTACCGCAAGATCTGCGTCTTAGTACTTATACATATATTGCATTAAAATGTGGGTGACTCATTTGAGATGGGCTATAAGTACCTTCCGCCAAATCTACTTTTTATATTTCTACATTAGTACTGCACACTTCACAATGAAAATCAGAAAAATTTGACGGTCAAATTTTTGTTTACTTTAAAAATAAATAGGAGCATTGGGAAAATCATAGGTACAACTAAGTCAAAAATTTATAAAGCAAGAGCGTTATTTGTTGCTTGGTGACAATCCATTAGTCAGAAAATACAACGATCAAATAGCGCCAAGCCATACCGGGACCTAGCCAAGAGGTATCACTTCCTTCTTTTTTAACATCTAGAAAATGATGCATGACATTTTTTCTTTTCGCAGCTACTCCACAAAGGTAGACGCAGAAAATTTCAACGAATGATAAAACACAAAAACCAACAAGCGGGTTCTCTTAAAAGAAAATAATGTGCTCGCTTCAAATGCTGTAAGAAGGCCAGAAATATATAGTACCAAAAGCTTCACCCTATCCATCTCAAATTATTCCAGTTTGTAAAGAGCACAATTAAGAAGGCCTCAAAATTTTGAGTTCTATTAACCCTCCAGAACTTTGGATCGAGTCATATTCATCAATAGTCATCTCAGAAATTTAGGTATTTATGTGGTACTTAGTTAAGGAAATAGTAGGTGTAATTTTTTTGTTTAAATAATAATTTTTCTGCAAGATTACTTTTAAATAGGCTTTAAAAGTAATTCAGTAATGTACTGTCTCACCCGTGTCCTTCAAATAAGCCTCATTATATTCTCGGCCTTTCCATACACTTTTGATAGGCAACCAATAAAACACTGCAGTAGTAGCTGTATTTACTAAAAGGTAACCCTCGTATATCAATAAATGCCACAAACTGAATGGCTGCTGACTTACCCTAGTGCACAGTGAATAGATAAACACCGATTGCACTAAAAATTTTAAGAACCACAATGCCATAGCCAACTCAGGCCTTAGCAGCAGTAAAACCACAAAAGAAGGCACAAAAAGACCGTAAATTGCCAACATTATTTTCCAGTTTATAGGCAAATCTCTAGCGCCCAAGAGCCATCTTTTGCGCTGATGCAACAGATCTTTTACCTGTGGTATGTACCATGCCAGGCCTAAAGAGTCTTTGCTCATTAGTGTTTTCCATCCCCAGCCCCTATCAGTTACTTCTTTAAACAGCTTATAATCCTCTGTAATACTAAAGTCAATGTTCTCATAACCACCCGTTTGCCAATAAGCCTCTGCCCGAACGGCCATATTGTTGCCCACACTAGTGCAGCCTACGCCTACATTGGCAAAAGACTTTATGTATCCCATAAAATGAAGCCAATCTACACCTTGCATCGTTGCAAAAAGGCTGCCACGTTCACACTTTGTAGTGCCACTTACTATACCCACTTGGCTTGAAAACCCATTTAAAAGTGCAATAATCCAATTATTGGGTAGTTTCACGTCTACATCGGTTATAAAATAAAATTCTCCAGTAGCCTTTTGAGCTAACTGCGCAAGTACGTTAGCTTTTCCGCGACCCTTACCTGCAATTTTGTCAATAGTATAAAGAGTGTAATTAGATTTACCCTCTATAAACTGTGCCACCAATTCTGCTGTACTGTCTATACTAGCATCGTTTCCTATAAGTACTTCTAGTTTCTCTTTGGGGTAGTTTAGTTTATCTATGGCTCGCAAATTACGCAGTATTAGTTTTTCTTCATTTCGTGCGGCCAATAGAATGCTCACTTTTGGATAGACTTGTGGCAGCTGTAAAGGCTCTTCAGGGTAAAGCCATAAGGCCACTAGCGAAAATACCTGAATGCTAAAAAATACAAGTAGTATAAATCCGACTATATATATCATAGAACTTCCATTTTAAAACCTTCCTTTTGAAGAAATTTGAGATATTCAGGAAGTAATGTCTTTAGTTGCTTTTCGGCTTTTTCGCTGTCGTGAAAAACAATAATACTTCCTGGCATAGTAGCACGTTGTATTCGTTTTTGAGCTTTTTTTGTATTCAATGTTTGAAGGTAATCTTTAGTCAACACATCCCACATTATGATTTCTTTGTGCTCTTTTATGGCCGAGATACTTCGAAAATTTATACGTCCAAATGGGGGTCTAAAAAGCCTTTGGTCTCCAATTTCTGCGTCGCAAGCTGCTATGTCTGCTTGGTATTTGCGAGCACTTATACCCCATCCTTTCGTGTGGTGCTGGGTGTGGTTAGCTACGCGATGTCCACCGGATTTCAGCTGATATATTATGTGTTTGTATTTTCTGGCATTTTCTCCTACCACAAAAAAAGTTCCTTTTGCGCTTACTTCATTCAATGCAGAGATAACCCAAGGAGTAATGGTGGGGTGAGGGCCATCGTCAAAAGTAAGGTACACCACTTTTTGTTGTGTAGTTCTGCGCCACGTCAGTCGTGGTAAAAATATTTTTCCAATGTGGTACCAAAAATTCAATGACGCAAAATTAGCAGATAGCAAGATTTGAGCACCATCCAACGTAACTCAAATTATTCACAAAAAAATGAACTGCAAAAGGAAAACAGAAGCCACAAAATGTAAGCGGCAATCTTCTTACTTACGTTTAAATAGCATCATTTTTAGACATGTTTATTCTTAATTAATTTACCACAACATAACACTTTACTAATAGAAAAATAGTGCATACATCTTTAGGTATTTCTATGCAAATACTAGGAGACCTTGTACTTGTAGTGATATGCTCTATTGGTCTTAGAGAGCCTCTAAGGATGACAATACCGCTATTTGCAAAACAGTATCAACAAGTCTACCTACCTATATTGTAAATGAACGAACTATTTTGAATATAAAAATACTGTTTAAATATCTGGGCGTAAGTCTGATTTTATTAAACTCAATGCTGACTAAAGTATTGAATATATTCCTTAGCTAAATCAGCTATAACTATTCATAGCTGTTTAAAAGAAACGCTATAAATCCAGTGGTCTTAAAATAATAGAGCTGTAAATATTAAAAAGTATAATTTAGCCAATGAGCTTTGAGTTCTGGGAAAGATCAAGCAAATTTTCATCTGATAAATATTTTGCACACTTAATTAAGGATATAATTACATTTGATCAGGTACCTTACCTTGTGAGATATTATTCATAGTTTTTTTGCTGTCTGAATAAATTTTTCTTTGCTCATATTTTTAGGCTTTTTGTCAAATATGGTCATATTTGCACCTCCTAAATACCTGAGAATGCAGACACAGCATCATATACTCATCATAGATGCGGTGCACGAAATATTGCTCCACAAATTAGCTGCGTATAAGGTAGTTTATGCACCAGATATTGAGCTAGACCAACTTGGTGCTAAGCTTCGTGATGTAAGTGTCTTAATCCTTCGAAGCAAATTATTCTTTTCCAAAGAATGGATTGATAAAGCTCCAAAACTTAAGTACATAGGTAGGCTAGGTTCTGGCATGGATAATATAGACGTAAACTATGCAGAAAGTAAAGGCATAAAGTGCCAAAATGCACCTGAGGGAAATAGTAATGCAGTTGCAGAGCAGACTCTAGGAATGCTATTGAGCCTGTTAAGTAATATTCCCCGCGCCTCTGCGGAAATAGCTGATGGCCATTGGAATCGAACGTCTAACCAAGGCGTTGAGCTTCGAAATCTGACTGTCGGCATAATTGGTTTTGGACATGTAGGGTCTAGGCTTGCTGAACTATTGGCTCCATTTGGATGTCAGATTTTGGCGTATGATAGATTTATAGCTGGTTTTGGAGGTGAATCTGTTCGCGAGGTGTCATTAAAAGAATTGCAAATGTTGGCAGATGTGGTTACACTGCACGTCCCACTTAACGAGTTTTCTGATGAAATGATAAATCATTCGTTCATAACTACTATGAAAAAGCCATTTTACCTACTAAACTTATCAAGAGGTAGGGTGGTAAAAATTTTTGATGTAATAAACGGTTTAGAAAGAAAAAAAATAATGGGCGTTGGACTAGATGTCTTGCCCAACGAAAAATTGGAAACATTTACGCAAAAAGAACAAAGTGAAATATCTTATCTTATTGACAATAAGTCAGTTATACTTACGCCTCACATAGCTGGGTTAACTAAAGACTCCTATCAGCACCTTTCAGTTATACTTGGTGACAAGCTTAGAATATGGCTTAAAAGTTATCCTTTTGTTAACTGAAACGATACCGTAAAAAAAAATAATTTGAATTATTGCAAATTTATAGCAAATATTGAAGTCCTAAATAACGTAAAAAAAGCAGAGTATATGAAAAAAACACTTATAGTTTTATTGGCTTGTATTTTTGTTTCGACAGCTTACGCTCAGTCCAATTTTGGAAAATTGCAGGGTAAAGTGTCTGATTCAAAAACTAAAGCTCCAATTGCATACGCAACCATTATTATTGAAAAAGATGGTATAAGAAAAGGCGGGGCCTACACAGACGATGAAGGAAAATATGTGGTAAATGCTCTAGAGCCAGGAAACTATAGTGTAACTGTAAATTATTTAGATTACTCTGACAAAAAAGTAACCGATATAGAGATAACGGCTAACAGTACTAAATTTGTAAATATTGAATTGGCACAAAAATCCGCCGGCGATGGAGAACAACTCGGTCCGGTAGTGGTGCGTGCTGGTAAGCCACTCATAGAAAAGGATAAAAATACCACAACACTCAGTAGTGGAGATATAGCAAAATTGCCAACCCGAAATTTAAATGCTATAGCAGCTACATCCTCTGGCGCAAATCAAACTAGTGGAGGTGGCATATCCTTTCTCGGTAGTAGGACTGATGCTACTGCTTACTTCGTAGACGGTGTGCGTGTGGTGGGAAGTAACAATGTACCACAATCTGCTCAAGGGCAAATAGATATAATACAATCAGGTATACCCGCTCAGTATGGTGATTTTACAGGAGGTGCTATTAGTATCACCACCAAAGGACCCTCACGTTTTGTGAATAGAAGTTTTGAGCTTATTTCTTCTAGCCCTTTTGATCCTTACCACTTCAATCAGGCAGAGTTCTCTGCCGTTGGCCCGCTTTGGATAAAAAATAAAGGAGGTGGTGAAAAAGAATATGTGGCCCTAGGATATCAATTGTCAACCAATTTTAATTTTACGCAGGATGCTAATCCTGGGTATGGAGGTTTTTACAATGTAAAGGAAGATGTTCTAAATGAACTAGAAAAAAATCCTATTATAGAAAATCCCAACGGACCAGGTTTTGTCTACCGCTCGTTGTTGCTCAATGAAAATGACTTAGAATTAAATAGAGCGCGCAAAAATGTAGCACGATTAACCGGAAACGTACAAGGAAAATTAGAGTACCTTCCCAATAAAAATACGAGCATAACAGCTTTCGGCTCTTTTAATCAAAATCAAGGCAATAACTTTAACTACACCCAAAGTTTGATGAATTTTAGGGAGTACTCTCACACCACGAGCCAAACATTAAGAACCTATGTCAAGTTTACCCAACGTCTGGGGACTACTAGCGAGGCAGACAAAGAAAAAAAGAAAGCATTGTTTTCAAACGCATTTTATAACATACGTTTAGATTACCAAAGCGTGTGGAGTGAGACAGATAACCCATTACACGGGGAAAACTTTTTTGACTACGGATATATTGGAAAATTTACTTCTGAAAGAGCGCCATCTTATCAGTATGTAAATGACCCTACACTGCACATAGATCAAAATGGAGATACAGTAACCCGACAAGGTTATTTTAATCTAAATGGAAGTGGTAGCCGTGGCCTAACTTTCGAAGCTAGTGACAAAAATCCACAAAGAGCAGCATACACTCAAAGCGTTTTTGACTTTTTTGGGAATGCAGATATTCCAGTATTCTCAGCAGCGCAAATACAGCAAAGCCTAGGTTTATTGAATGGATTTGCTCCAAATCTAACATATTCTCTATGGAGTAATCCAGGTTCTGGTGCGGCAAGCTATTCTAAATCTCAAAATGAGCGTATAGCTGCCTATGCTCAAGGTGAGGCTATTTTGAATTTAGAAAATACACACGATTTGCAATTTGGAATGTACTTTGAGCAGACTTTATTTAGTGGTTGGAGCTTAGGAGCTTCAGAGCTATGGAGACTAATGCCACAGCTTACTAATGGACACATCTCTGCCCTAGACCGTATAGATGAAAATGGGTACATTATAGGAGGTAATCACACCTACGATCAGAATGGGACATTTACTGATACTATTAATTATAATGTGAGAGTAGATGCTGATCAGCAAAAAACGTTTGATAAAAGACTTCGACAAAAACTTATGGATGATGGGTATAGAGATGCCAATGGAAATCCAATAACAGAGACTTCTTTTATAGATGTCAATAGCTTAGACCCAAGTACTTTCAATTTAAATATGTTTAGTGCTGGTGACTTATGGAATAATGGAAACTCATCTATAGGTTACTTTGGCTATGACTACTTGGGAAATAGAACACGAAGGGCATTTTCTTTTGGAGACTTTACAAATAACGATTTGGAAAAAGGTATTGGGTCCTTTGCACCGGTATACAGTGCGTTGTGGCTAGAAGATAAGTTTCAGTTTAAGGATCTTATCTTACGTTTAGGTGTGCGTGTAGAGCGCTATGATGGAAACCAATTGGGACTAAGAGATCAGTATTCGTTATTCCCAACGTACAAAGCAGGGGAGCTAGGGAGTATAGGTAACGGAGATAGGGGTGAAGGGCTATTAAGAGGCTATAATGTCCCCTCCAATATAGGCGATGATTATGTAGTATATGTGGACGACATAGAAGACCCTACCTCTGTGGTAGGATTTAGAGATGGTAACACTTGGTATGGTGCAGACGGATCAGAATTAGGAAATCCAGATCTCATAACACAATCTACTCGAAACGGAAGAATACAGCCATTCTTGGTAAATAATAGCGACGAATTAGTGCCAGAAGCTTTTCAAGATTATGAACCGGTGATTAACGTGTTGCCACGTGTTTGGTTCTCGTTCCCTATAAACTCTGATGCACAATTTTTTGCCAACTATGATAAATTAGCGCAACGACCCCAAGATGGAGCCATTTTTGCTCCAATTAATAGATATGCTTACTTACAGGCAAACCAAGGTGGGGTCTTGCCAAACGCAAATTTACAGCCTCGAATTACTACGGTATATGAACTTGGATTTAAACAAACTTTGAGCAGATTCTCTGCCTTGAGCATTATAGCTGGCTACAAAGAAACAGCTGGGGATTATGCCTTAGTACGTATAAATGAGGCATGGCCTATTTCATATACGTCATATCAAAATCTGGATTTTGAGACGATCAAAAGTTTTAGAGCAGAGTACGAACTAAGAGGCGAAGGAAGAACATCGCTAGCGTTGAACTATGCCTTGTTGTTTGCAGACGGCACAGGATCTAATGTGAATTCTGCTGCAGCACTCATACAAGCAGGGTTGCCAAACTTGAGATCATTATACCCAACTGAGCGCGATATTCGTCATCAAATTACTGCCCGTTTAGATTACAGATTTAAAGGTGGTAATGAATATACCGGGCCTATATGGTTTGATAAAAAGATTTTAGCTGATGCAGGTGCTAACTTCATCATTTCTACCCAATCAGGAGAGCCATATAGTGCTTACATAAATCCTGTAGCGAGCGCTACTATAGGTACTGCTCAGAGACAGCAGTTAGACGGGAATCCTTTTGGATCAAGACTACCATGGCAGTTTAAGGTAGATGCTAACTTCAATAAAAATTTCAGTATAAAAAAGAAAAATACGAAAGATAACTTCCGAAGACAAAGTACAGAAATGCAGGTATTCTTATGGGTGCAAAACCTATTCAATACCCAAAACATTCAGCGTGTATATGGATTCTCTAGATTGTCAAACGACGATGGATGGTTGAGCTCTCCTCAAGGTACTCAAGAGGCAAATAACGAGGTCAATACTCAATCATACATAGCCTTGTACAATGCGAAAGTAGAAAATCCATTTTTCTATAGTATTCCTCGATTGACAAGATTAGGGGTTAGAGTATATTTTTAATTTAACAAGTGAGTAAGAATAATAACAGGGTTTGTAATACAGAAGATATGAAACGAGTAATAAGAAAAATAATGCTGATGGCTATGATACTGGGAACAGTAGTTGTAGAAGCCAAGGAAAATATAGACTCAGACGAGCGAAGGACAACGCGCGACGGTCAATTGACTACTAAAATGAAATTCGGCTCTGACTGTGATCCAGCAACGCAGAGTGCTGATTTGGACATTAACAACGTACGAACCAAAATACAAAACGGTGGTGATATGTGGTGGGATTTGAACAATGCTAAATATGAAATTCCAAAGCTTCCTTCAGAAACCAATGAGGTAAGAAAGCATAGTCTGTTCTCTGGCGCTATTTGGATAGGTGGCGAAGATGCATCAAACAATCTGAAACTGGCAGCTATGACCTACCGACAGCGTGGATCAGATTTTTGGCCAGGACCACTTGACCCGGCAACTGCTAATACCAGTAAAGATCAATGTAATACTTGGGATAAAATTTATAAAATAGACGGTTCAACCATTATTAAACATGCAAATGAATTTACTGGAGTAGTGGATCCAGCGATACAATTGTGGCCAGGGGATTATGCCCCCTACAAAGATGTGAACGGCAATGGAATATATGACCCTCAAGGAGGAGATTACCCTGTGTTGCAAAATGAGTGTAAAGGCATAGTTCAAACCAATGCAGCAGAAGATCAACCAGACCAAATGCTCTGGTGGATTTATAACGATAAAGGAAATATTCACTCAGAAACACAAGGGGAGCCTATCGGCGTCGAATTACAAACTACAGCCTTTGCCTTCTCAACAAATGACGAAATAAACGATATGACGTTTTATACAACTCGCCTTATAAATAGAGGGTTTAGTAATCTAAATAACACTTATTTTGGACAGTGGGTAGATCCTGATTTGGGAAACTATTCCGATGATTATGTGGGTTGTGACGTGGGTCTTTCCTTGGGTTTTTGCTACAACGGTGATGACAATGATGAGGGTGTTTTAGGATACGGGCTAAATCCACCTTCTGTAGGAGTAGACTTTTTTGAGGGACCATCTGTTAATGTCAATGGCGTACAAGAAGAACTAGGAATGTCGAAATTTGTATACTATAATAATAATGCAAACTCCATAAATGGGAATCCGGCAATAGCAACAGATTACTACAACTATATGCAAGGAAAATGGAGAACGGGAACAGACATTCAGTTTGGTGGTGATGGAATAACAGGTACTGACGGTTCTAAGGCAAACTATATGTTTCCTTTCGATACTGACCCAGATCATCCGGGTAAAAACTGGAATGAAAAGCAGGCAGGTAACTCCCCAGCAGACAGACGATTTATTCAGTCCTCTGGTCCTTTCATCTTGGAGCCCGGAGCAGTACAACGACTCACTGTGGGCGTAGTATGGGCACGTACTACATTTGGTGGCGCTGAAGGCTCGCTAAGATTGTTGAAACAAGCAAGTAGAAAAGCACAAGATTTATTTAATTCGTGCTTTGACCTAGTAGACGGACCTGATGCCCCAGAGGTAGAAGTGCACGAGCAAGACCGTCAAATAGTTCTTTCTTTTGGCGAAACAGATAATGAAAGAGTAGAACTATACGACCAATCAGTATTTAATGATATCGGTGTGCCAGTAAATTACAAGTTTCAAGGATATCGAGTATTTCAATTGAAAAATGCATCTGTAAGTTTGTCAGACCTTAATAATCAAGCCTTAGCCCGCGAAGTATTTCAATGTGATTACAACGACGAATTTTTAGACTTATTTACTGAAGAGTATGATATAGACGTTGATGAGGATGTACTTAAGTTACAAGTAAGGTCTGAAAATAAAGGCTTAAGACATACCGTAAAAATAACTGAGGATCAATTTGCTACTGGATCAGACAAAACTTTAGTAAACTTCAAGACCTACAACTACATTGTGCTATCTTATGCAGCGGCTAACGCAGCCAGAAATCTATATTTGGAAGGACGTAAAGTAAAAAAATTATCTGCAATACCGCACAAGTTGGAGCCTCGTTTTAGTGGGTCTAGTGTGCCTGCTTCCTACGGAGATGGACCAGAAATAACGCGTCTTTCTGGAAAAGGAAATGGAGATAACGAGCTGGAGCTAACCCAAGAAACTGTTGATGCTATTATGGCCAATAACTTTGTTCTAAATCCAAAATACGAAAATGGAATGGGACCAGTAAATATAAGCGTAATTAACCCATTGAAAGTGCCTTTGGGAGAGTTTGAGCTTTCATTGATACCGAAGACAGATGGTAGTGAAGGAAATAATAACGATAGTTTGGCAGCAGATGGTACAATGTGGATATTGGTAAAACTACCATCTGATACCATATTTGCAGATACTACTATAAATTATAGAAATGAACAGGTCATACTGGAGTCTACCACGGGTCAAAGTATCTTTGACTGGGGATTGGCAGTAACTATAGAACAGGTTGCAGATCCCGGAGTAAACTCCCAAGATATCGAGCAGAATGGTCTTATAACATGGAGTGTAGATTTCTCGGATCCGAGTAACGAGTGGCTTACTGCAGTTTCAGATGTAGATGCTTCAGAGTCGCGTCAGTTTGGGGTTTTCGATTGGATACGATCTGGTGTACAGGGACAGCCCGGATTTAATGACCCATCTTGGCATGATTTTGCCTCGGGAGGAAGAGCATTGGACAGAAATGGTGTATACGAGCGTATTTGGGAAGGAAGGATAGCACCAAATAGACTTACCTCTAATACATTAACTTCTAATGCTTCTGCGAGACCAGCAGAGCTTGTGCAAGGCTTCACCTTTGGCTATACAGCTATGGCTGGACTTGGGCTCGAAAATCTATCAAGCGTAGATCTAGTACTAACACCAGATGATACTAAGTGGTCTGAGTGCGTGATGATAGAAACAGGAGAAGATCCAGGATTAAACCAAGGAGGAGCCCAAAAATTTGATATGCGTAAGGGCACACTTACCTATGGGGGTACTACGCTTAAAGAAGGTAAAACTATCTTTCCTGGCTATGCCATCAATGTAAATACCGGAGAACGACTAAATATTATTGTAGGTGAAGATTCATACCAACGTGGACAGAATGGTAGGGATATGAAATGGAATCCAACTGATAACCAAGGATTTATAAATAACTTATACCCTAGCTTTGGCGGTAGACATTTTATATATGTTATGGGTTCTCATCAAGGATTAGCTCCTTCTATTCATCCGAAACTTCCTATTTATGACAAAGGCGAAGCATATCACGCTATATTTAGCAACATAAGTACATCAAATAGACAAACCGAACTCACAAAGATTTACCAAAATTGTGATTGGGTAATTCCTGCATATATGGAACTAGGAAAATCATTAAAAGAAAATAGAGATGGAATACCTGTGCCACCAAATGAATTGAAAATTAGGCTCAGAGTAGAAAAGCCGTACGGAAAATCTGAAGCAACAGAAAATAATGGATTACCAAAATTCGCGTTCAATACAGAGGATATTTTCAATAATGTGACTGTTGAAAATGGGAAAAAAGCGTTGGATTTGGCAAATATTGTCCCTAATCCTTACTATGCTTTTTCAGCCTATGAAGGTAGTGCCATTGATAACAGAGTTAAATTTACAAACCTGCCACAAAAAGTTCAAATATCTATCTATACTTTAGATGGTGCATTGGTACGTAGAATAGACAAGGATGATGAAACAACATATGTAGATTGGAACATGCAAAATAACGCAGGAGTGCCGGTTGCAAGTGGACTTTATATCATGCATATAGATGCCGGAGAATTAGGTGAAAAAGTGTTGAAATGGATGGGAGTAATGAGAGAACTCGATCTTGACTCTTTCTAAAATTTTAGTCACGAAATTTAAAAAAAAAGAACGTAATGAAAAAAATAGTAATATTATCAATCATACTATCTGCAACCATCTCTATTTTTGCAGGAAATCCAGACAGAATAGGACAAGCGGGGGCAACACAGCTCAATATAAACGGTTGGGGTCGTAGCTCCGGCTGGGGTTGGGCATCTGTTAGTAGTGCAAAGGGATTAGAGTCACTTTATACTAACCTTGGCGGGTTAGCCTATACCGATAAAACTGAAATTATATTTTCTCGTACAGCGTGGCTAATGGGCACAGATATCAATATCAATACTTTTGGTTTTTCACAAAATATAGGCGGAGGCGCACTAGGACTTAGTGTAATGAGCTATGACCTTGGTAATATACCAATAACAACTGTTGAGCAACCCGATGGGGGTATTGGGACGTATAAGCCACGGTTTACAAATATAACCGCAGGTTATTCAAAGCGTTTTACCCAAGAAATATCTGGCGGTGTTGGGTTCAAAGTTTTTTCTGAGGCAATTACCAATGCAAAGGCACAGGGAATTGCTATTGATGCTGGTATTCAGTATATTACTACCTTTAGAAAAGATGAAAAAATCAAGTCTAACGATGTTAAATTTGGTGTGTCATTAAAGAATATAGGACCTGATGCTCGCTATGCGGGAGACGGATTATCTAGTAAGTATCAAAATCCTGAAAATGAAGTAGAATATACCATTAATAAACGTGCAGCAAAATTCAATATTCCGACATTATTAAATATTAGTGCGTCTTATGACATACGATTAGATGATAATAATGAAACGTATTTTCATCGATTTACACCAGCATTTACCTTTACAAATAATGCATTTTCTGCAAATCAGTTCACAATTGGGACAGAGTATGCATATAAAGAAATGTTTCAACTTCGTACGGGATATGCTTACGAAAAAGGAATTTTCAACTATGAAACAAGGACTAATGCATTTACAGGTATTATGGGTGGCTTTACATTTGAAGTGCCCGTTAATAAAGATTCTAAAACGACCTTTGGGTTAGATTATTCATACAGACACTCTAATCCTTTTGGAGGATCACACACTTTTGGTGTGAGACTCAACATAGGCGAGTAAACTACACGAACTAAAATATAACTTTGAAATGTTGCATTTCACTATGAAATGCAACATTGTTGTTTAATAAAATATTGAAAATAATATGTCTATTAATTACGTATCTCAAGCAGGATTCGACGCACTAAGGGAGCAAATAGCACACCTTGAAAAAGTGGAACGAAAAAGTATTTCTGCACAAATAGCAGAAGCAAGAGACAAAGGGGATTTGTCGGAAAATGCAGAATACGATGCAGCTAAAGAAGCTCAAGGACTTTTGGAACTAAAAATTTCAAAGCTTAAAAATACTTTAGCCACATCGAGGGTCATAAATCCAGAGGACTTAGATTTGAGTAAGGTAAACATCCAAACCAAGGTGCGTTTGCTCAACAAGAAAATCAATAAAGAAGTTATTTACTTTATTGTGGGAGAGAGCGAAGCCAATCTTAGAGAGGGTAAAATATCAGTGAAATCACCCATTGGAAAAGGGCTTATGGGAAAAAAAATAGGCGAAATAGCAGAAATTCAAGTGCCTGCAGGTAGTATTCAATTTGAAATATTAGAAGTGAGTCTGCCATGACAATATTTGAAAAAATAGTAGCTGGTGAAATACCAAGTTTTAAAATTGCAGAAACAAAGGAATATCTTGCATTTTTAGATGTTTTTCCGCTCAAGGAGGGCCATACCCTGGTTATCCCAAAAAAACCAGTAGACTATATTTTCAACTTAGATGACGACACACTCGCCGGATTGCACGTATTTGCTAAGAATGTAGCCAATGCCATAAAAGAGGTGGTGCCTTGTTCGCGTGTGGGCGTGGCGGTCATAGGACTAGAAGTGCCACATGCGCACATTCACCTTGTACCTATAGACTATGTGGGGGATATTAATTTTTCCAAACCAAAAATAAGTGTTAGCAATGAACGGCTTAGCCAACTTGCAGCTCAAATAGCCCAAAAGTACAAATGGTAAAAATTATTCTACCCTGTAAATGTAGAGGGTTGAAAACTGAATTTCGGCTTAATTACTGAATAGAGTACGCTAATTGCGATGAAATTTAGAGATTTTACCGTTTATTATATGGTAGATTTTCTCAGAGCTTTCACAGCGTATTACAATCAGGTTGATATGTTAACAAATATAATAATTTAGGATTATATTGATTCATTATGTGTTATCGAGCCCGGATCTCTGTGCAGTAGTATTTTTTGGTAAATAATATGAAAAGGGCAAAATATCTTTCATTGATTTTACGTAATATTGCCACACCACAAATATCCACACTAATATGAAATACGTAATTAGAATTCTTCTCCTAGTAATTATTATCTCTCTTGCTTTTTTTACCTTCGATTCAGTAAATTCAGATATTAAATATACTGCCGAAGTTAAAGTTAAAGAAAAAGCTGTTATTGAGAAATTAAAAGTATTGAAAGAAGGACAACTTGCGTTTAAAGAGCAAAATGGGAAATTTGCTGATAACTTTAATGAATTATTGGATTTCATGCAAAACGGACAAAGAAAGATTTTAATTCAAAGTGGCTCAGCTGATGATAGTACTACCGTTGTAGAAATTTCTGAAAAATTTGTTAGCATCAAAGAAACTCTTTTTGCAGATGTTAATATCCCTAAACTTCGCTATATCCCATTTCACGCTGACTCTGTAGAATTTAAAATTGCAGCAGGAGAAATTAATAAAAATAATGTTACTGTTCCTGTTTTTGAGATAAAGGATACAAAACCATTTAGTGTTGAGCGTCAGAAAAAGAATAATCCACTCAAAGTGGGCTCTATATATGACGTGAATTATAACGGAAATTGGGATTAGTCCAAGGCAGACTTGATTGCATTGTCTACCTATCACAACGCCTTAAGCGACCGTCTAGTCGTATGTTACTGGCCGTCTCGCTCGGTGTTTACGGTATTTAGTAAAGAAAACACCATTAAGTTTCAGTACGTCTCAACAGAGCATATTTTCCCGGTGCTACTCACAGATGCAATATTTAGTGAAACACATCTTATTCGAGCCCTACCAAAATTTACACTAGCTCCTCTTGGTCAAAATAGATACGATACTTATTTCGAGCTAAATTTTGGAAGTGGATATGAGATAAAAACAGTAGATAATGATGTATTTACAACGGTATACGAGTACAAACTTGTACCGTATTATAATAAGCTAATCAGTCCTATAGAAAGTTTGGGTGTTGATTTACTTTATCGGTATATCCACAAAACTAATCCAAAGAATGCATTATATTTTCATTATACAGACAACCAAATCAGTGTACTAGCGTGGAAAAACGGTCAATTTTCATTGGCAAATAGTTATGCGGCAACTTGTGACGAAGAGGTGTTCTATTATACTATGCTAGTGGTTGAACAATTGGAATTACCGGTGGATAGCTTGTATTTTGCTTTTATTGGCTCTGTACAGCAATACGAGGCATACAAAAATATTTTTGATAACTATCTCAATTCCTTAGTAAAATGCTATTCCGAAATGACTGATCAATCTCTCGAAGAATTTGCCCTAGCAAATTTTTTTGGTCATTGTATATTGTAACAACTAGTTATTGATTGGTGCATTGGAGTATTGTGTTTATTTATTAAGTGTTAATATTCTTGGTCGGTTTAGAACGAAATCCCGTAGTCTGTCCCAATCATTTCGATATATATAACTTTTTGTTCCGCTATTTAGCTGTTTCCTGTGTCGTCTAGTTCTATTTTTGAAATAGTTTTTGCTCCATAATTTCTGCGTTTTTTTTAGAATATATGTGACAAAGCTATAAGGATACACTTGTGTGTAGGCCATGTTACAGTATACTTTTACTGCTTCACTTTATGTGCCAAAGTGTTCAGATTTTGGAGTTACTTATACTTTTGGAAATGTGTGCGTGCGGTCCTTCTACGGTTTCTTTTTTTAACTTTGCATTATCATGAGTCGTAAAGCAATTTTTCCTGGAACCTTTGATCCATTTACCAATGGGCATCTTGACATAGTTATACGGGGGTTAAATATATTTGATGAAATAGTAGTTGCAATAGGTGTAAATAGTGGTAAAAATCATTTTTTCTCCTTGGCGCAGCGTACGCATTTTTTAGAACTTATGTTTGCTGATGAAAAACGGGTTAGCGTATTGCACTATCAAGGACTTACAGCAACATTTGCAGAAAGTATTGGGGCTGGATTTATACTTAGAGGGTTACGTACTACGCAAGATTTTAGCTACGAGCAACAAATAGCACACGTCAATGAGGACTTAACAGAAGCTGTGCAAAGTGTGTTTGTTATGAGTAATCAAAAAAATGCCTCTGTGAGCTCCACCATTGTACGCGATTTAATACGCTACAATGGTTCTTTCGAACGCTACATACCAACTATAATTCACGAAGAAATAAAGAAATCTTAGTCACTCAGTGAGTGCTTAATTTATTTTATTTTTAAGGTGGGGGCTTAAGTATTTAGAGCTAATCGTTTTTTATACATTTTAAGAAGTTTTCGGATGGCAGGATAGGTGTCTATCTTTAACACATCTATAGAATTGAAATCTACCCAGGCAACGTGTTCTATATCCTCTTCTATTTGTGGAATTAGTGTTGTATCGTCTATACAGTTAACGATGTACCAATGTGTGTGCTTGATTATCCATTTTTCATTGCGGAAATATGTATGGTACGTTTCGGCAAACGAAGATACCACAGAGAGGCCACTGGCACCTGTTTCCTCAGTTATTTCTCGCAATGCACATTCTTCTATAGTTTCGCCTTTTTCTAACTTACCTTTTGGCAAATCCCATTTTCCTAATCGTTTCATTAGTAAGATATTACCTTGCTGGTTTTCTACAATACCTCCTGCTGCTATTTTATATTTAAACTCAGAGATTACTTCTTTTAGCATTTGATCTGGATTCCCAAGCAATAATATTTTGAGAGGTTTTGTTGAGTTTTTACTCACTCTCAACGCCTCTTTTATTTGTTTTCTATTTGGTTTTTTAAAAACAAAGTCCGGTTTATATCTTGTTATTTTTTCCTCGTTTTTGGAAAGATAAATACGATGCTTGCCGTGAAAAATTCGATACATTTGCGTACGTCTTATGATCAATAATGAAGCAAAAATCGCCAAAATACTCTTAGAAACAAGAGCTATCAAGTTAAGTCCTGAAAATCCGTTCAGATGGAGTAGCGGATGGAGCAGCCCAATCTATTGTGATAACCGTACGGTGCTCTCTTTTGCTACGCACAGATCCGTTATAAAAAAAATGCTCTCGGCAAAAATAAAATTAGAATTTAGTAGTGTAGATACCATTGTGGGAGTAGCTACAGCCGGTATAGCGATGGGAGCACTTGTAGCCGATGAACTAGGCTTGAGCTATGCTTACTGCAGACCAGAACCCAAGGCTCACGGTCTGAAACGGCAACTAGAAGGATATGTAAAAAAAAACGCAAAAATAGTAGTGCTAGAAGATTTGATAAGTACCGGAGGTAGTAGTTTGAAAGTGGTTGAATACTTGCGCTCAGAAGGATTTAATATCTTAGGAATGGCCGCAATATTTACCTACGGTTTCAATGTTGCCGAGCAAAATTTTAAGAACGCTGATTGTACCTATATAACTCTGGGAAATTATCCTAGTCTGATAGAAGAAGCTGCAACAAGTGGATATGTTCATCAAGACGATTTAGTGAAATTGGCTTTGTGGCGAGAGAACCCCTCAGAGTGGGGCAAATAATCAACGGAAGAGCCTAAAATTTAAAATCACCAGCATCTTCACGAACACATTGTGCTTGAATGTAATGTTTTTTAGTATACTCAAAAATAATTAATGGGTTTTAGTATAAAACATAATTGAAATTTTCATAACCACTTCAATATGAAATGGTTCGTAAACTTATGGATAATGGATGAAAAAGAATAGGTAAGAAATTTTTGCTAAGACAAAAGATAAACTCATTTTTAATTTAATCACGAAAGGAAAGCTTGGTAAATAGAAAGTGTAAACTAACGCTTGCTGCTAAATGAATTTTTTAGCCCAGTTGCCTTTGTAATATCTACTTTTACGCTGCCAATGTAGATGGATGCTTCTACTCGTATAGGGATCTTGTTTTCGTCGGCACTTATCCATATAGTCATATCATCTTCGTCTTTGAAGACTCGGTCCACTACCAATTGTGGTATTATTTTATAGCATTCTATTTTGCCCAAATCTGTTTTGATTACCTCTTTACCAAGGTACTTAAATTTGAGATTATATATTTCTTGATCTAAGTAAATGTCTATCGGGAAACATTGTCCTTCGGCTGCATGAGAATAGTTTATAGTTCGCGCATAATAAACACCACTTACCACATCTTGTACATAGGCGGGCATTTCCATGCTTTTTTGTTTGCCGGTCATGTATCTTTTTTCATGGTCAAAGTACACCAAGTCCTCGTCCCGGTAGTTATCCTCTTGAACATTTTTAAAGTATTTTAATGGGGCAATGCTTTTTTTGTCTACGTAGCTTATAAAATTATCTCTGACCTTAAATGCCCAGTCAAATGTTTTGAATGTGCGTCCATATGCATTTATTTTAAATGTTTCTCTTCCGTCTATTAAGGTGGGTTTATCATCTACGCTAAGGGTCACGCTAGCAGCGTTTATCCAGCCGTAGTGCACTCGGTAGCGTAATTGCTCTCCGTGAGTAAACGCACTATTCTTTGCACTTCTTAGCGCTTTTTGCTCTTTGCTATGGTGTGTGTGCGCAGTAGTGAGAACCAGTACTATGATTAGCAGTAATACGTGTAAATTTCGCATTGTAGTTTATGTACGTTACTATTTGCCAAAAGACGTGCCAATATTTCTAGAACTATGAAATGTAGTTACAAAGTTGCTTATTTGCAGGGAATTAAATGAGCCAACCTATGATTTTTAATCGATTTACTGTAGCTATGTATTTATTACTTGTGCTCACTAATGTCTACAGCCAGTATGAAAATTCTTTCTTTGATAATGATAAATATGAGCAATCTATTGACTCTTCGCATTTTCAGTTTCATTTTGATAATATGAGTTATTTTCGTAATGCAGAGTATCTTTCTCGTGTAGACAAAGGGTCTACTTATATCGGGTTTCACGCTATGCCTTACGTTCAATACTCTTTTAATGAAAAGGCCCAAATTTTTGGGGGATTCAATATGCGGTATGATTTTGGTAACCCCGAGATTAAAAGTATTGAGCCTTATTTTAAGTTTACGTATGATGGACTTTTAGGACACAATATTGTGTTTGGCAGTCTCAATGGGACACTGCAACACGGAATGATAGAGCCACTATATGATTATGAAAAAGTAATTACTGACCGTTTTGAGCAAGGGCTACAAATCACTAAACCGGGCAAATTTTTATCCTATGATGCTTGGATAGATTGGCACGACATGATCTACTACAACGACCCAAAAAACGAGCGTTTTGTTGCAGGGTATAATGTTTATTTGAACGCAGTGAATACGGATAAAAATAAATTGAGTATGAATGCCCAGGGTATTACGGTGCATAGTGCCGGAGAGATAGATGTAAATAGCGCCCCAAATGCAGTAGAGTATAATTTTTCTTATGGTATAGAGTACACGCACTTTTTCAATAAGCACACACGCTTATTTGCTAGCGGTCACGCTGCTTTTTATGAAGACCGAAGTGATGATAAAGTGCACGGTATAATTGACGGTGTTGGGCAACTTGCTGTACTCAGGCTAACGCACAAGGAATATCAATTTGTGCTAAACTACTGGGATAGCCATCAGTACCAAGGGCCTTGGGGTGAGCAATTATACCATTCTACGGGTATAAAGAGTTTTCCGATAATGTATGACTATAGAAAAATGATAGGAGCTAGAGTAGGTTATGAGGTTAAAATTGGCGAAAATCTCGTATTTTTAAACCGGCTTGGCTTCAATTATAATGTGCATCCAAATAAGCTAGACGTGACCATGGAAAATTATCTAAGGTGGCACCTGAAGGGTAAGCAAAAGCAAGTAACATTATATTAAAAAAATAGCGCAGCAAACTCTTCTCATCTAGGCCCCAGCATTAATAATGCCGATTACAATAACACTAGCTGTTTACATGCACTATATTTAGACTAATGAGCGTAGCAGCCTATTTATTTGGGCAATTACAGTTGCTGCTGGGGCCCTTGTACTTAAAGCGTTTCTGGCTTTTACAACTATCAAATACAAAAGCGAGGCTAAATCCCAAAAGTATAATTGCTATTGTTTTTCTCATTGTTGTAGCAAATATAGAAAGATAGAAGGAAACAAGTTAGTACTTTTGCCTACTTTAGAATATGAAAGAGACCATAAAAATAATGTTGAAAGGCGCTGCTATGGGAGTAGCAGAGGTTATACCTGGAGTTTCTGGAGGTACACTAGCTTTCATTACTGGTATTTACCAACGTCTTCTTGTTGCAATCAGTCATGTTAACTTGTCTTTGCTTCAAATCCTAAAGAATGATGGAATAAAAGCGGCGTGGCGTCAAATTGATGGCAAGTTTTTGACGAAATTATTAGCTGGAATGGTAATTGGGTTTGTGGTTGGCTTAAAAGTAGTGGTTCGCTTGCTAGAGACTCATCCGGTGCAAATTTGGAGTTTTTTCTTTGGCCTCATACTGGCATCTATACCACTTATAGGTAAGCAAGTAAAAAAATGGAGAGGTTTTGAAGTTGCGCTGTTAGTGCTTGGAGCAGTAGTAGTCTTTTGGGTTACTGTAGCGGCACCTAGCCAAGGAAGCGAGCATTTATTTATTGTCTTTTTGGCAGGAGTAGTGGGCGTATCTGCACTAATGTTACCTGGTTTGTCGGGTAGTTTTGTGCTGCTACTCTTAGGTATGTACACTATTATTATGCCTGCTATAGATCAGTTTACACACGATCCACTTAGTTCAGCTACGTTCATCGTAGTCTCATTTGGACTAGGTATGTTGGTAGGCTTGCTGAGCTTTGCTAAGGTGCTCAGTTTTACGTTCAAAAAATATCCAAATCCAACACTCGCATTACTTACAGGTTTTCTTATAGGGTCGCTCAATAAAGTGTGGCCTTGGCAGCACGTATTAACTACCCGAAAAAATAGCAAAGATATAGAAGTTGTAAAATTTTCTGAAAGTGTACTTCCAAGCACGTTTTCAGAATTATCAGATAATTTTTTGTACGGTAATGATCCGCACGTAGTTGCCGCAGTGGTAATAATGTTAGTAGCTGTCTTTTTGGTATACTTATTAGATAAATTCAGTCCAACAGAATGAGACACTATGGAGTAATTGGGCTACCTGTAAAGCATTCGTTTTCTCCTGCTTATTTTGCTACAAAATTTGAGAAATTAGGTATAGAAGATTGTGTATATACTGCCTACGAACTGACAGATATAGCTCGACTAAAAAATCTGTTGTATCTCGAAAAATTAGTAGGATTTAACGTTACTATACCTTTTAAGCAGACGATTATTCCTTACTTAGACTACTTGAGCGAAGCCGCTGCAAAGATAAATGCTGTGAATACTGTAACGGTAAGAGATGGTAAACTATATGGAGACAATACAGACTTCATGGGTTTTGATAGAAGTATAAGAAGGCTTATTACTACACGCTATGCGAAAGCATTGATTTTTGGCACAGGAGGCAGCAGTTTGGCTGTCAAATACGCACTGAGTCAAATGGGTTTGCACTTCGCTAGCGTGTCTAGAGGAAATAATGCAGAGTTTTCTTATGAAACTCTGACACCCGAAGATATTGCACAGCACCACATCCTTATAAATACTACGCCACTTGGTATGAATCCTCAAATTGCGGGTGCCGTACCTATTGCTTTTGATGCTATTGGCACACAACATTTATGCTACGACTTAGTATATACACCAAGTGAAACTGTTTTTCTGAGCAAAGCAAAAGCGAATGGAGCAGTCATTAAAAACGGATTGGAAATGCTAGAAATACAGGCGGATAAATCATGGGATATTTGGTCTGTATAATTTGTACTATATTTCCACCCTAGAATTAAAGCCATGAAAAATATATATTTTATACTACTAATTTCGCTGAGTATAATAGTTATACAAAGTTGCAAAAAACCTCCCTTGCCCGCCATAGAAGATCCTATAGATAATACAGGTGGAGGAAGTGGCGGCACCGGAGAAGAGGAAAAACCAAGCCCGTACGTGGGTACGTGGAAGTACACTAAAATAGATTTCACAGAGGGAGTGCTGGCAGTTATGGGAAATGCTGTGGGTACTTTTACCGGTAGTGGAAAAGATATTGTTGGTGAAGTGATTCTCACAGAAAATCCCAATAGATACACTACCTCTTTAAAATTTACAGCAAATATTCGGGCAGAGTTTGCTGGACAAAGTCAACTTCAAGAAGCACCTGTGGGTCAACAAAACAGCTCTGGAACTTGGGAGGAGACAGCTAGTGGCGAAATAAAATTAATAGATGATAATGGTACAGACCTAAATATAGTGAGTAGTACATCAAATAAAATAGTTTTTACTGGAGATTTCACTACGAAAATACCTGCTCAATTTTTCGAAATAGATGCCACATCTGAGGTTAGGTTTACTTTAGAGAAGTAATTGGGTGTGCAGATAGTATTGTGTTTTAAAGAAAAACACTTAATCTATCCAAGCCCCACCTCCTGCAAAGGTTCGGCGATAATACGCTTGCCTAAGATTGCTTACTATCACCCCTTGGCTGCTTGATGCGTGAACAAAGTAGCCGTCCCATAGGTAAATTCCCACATGGTTAATTCGTGTACCACCTGCCGTGGAAAAAAATACTAAATCTCCTTCGTACAATGAATACTTGGCTATAGGCATACTATTGGCATAAATAGCACTAGACACTCTTGGTATGGTTTTGGAATATACTTCTTTATAGGCATTGCTGGTAAAACCAGAGCAGTCTGTACATTTTTTGCTACTTCCGCCAAAACAATATGGGGTGCCATGCCAGTCTAGGGTGAAAATAAGTAAACTTAAATTGGCTTTCGGGTTGGCCGGAATATCTAAAGCATTACATACGTTAGTAATTTCTTTCCATTTTCGTGTATTCGTAGCTGTTGTATCTACCCGTTCTATAACTGCCTGCGGCGATTCTTGAGCACAAATTCTAGTAGCACATAGCAATAGCGGTAATATAAATATGATAACACGCACGTATTTCTTAAGTAACTAACTCAAAAAGAATTGATCTTAGTACAAACTCTCATACAAAGGGAGAATATTTTCTAATTTGTATTTTAAGGCTTGAGCTTTGGCTTGCTTTTTAAATTGGGTGAGATTACCGTCTTCTAAAATTTTTAAGGCGTCAGCGCCCATTTTTTTTGTGTCTCCTATATTGCTTGTAAAGCCAGTCAATCCATCGATATTTACTTCTGGTAGTCCTCCTGTATTTGTGCTTATTACTGGGACTTCACATGCCATAGCTTCTAAGGCTGCGAGGCCAAAACTTTCTGTTTCAGAGGGAATTATAAAAAGGTCTGCTATGCTGAGTATTTCCTCTACGGCCTCTTGTTTTCCCAAAAAAGTAACATCGGGGCATATTTCACAGTTTCGGCAAGCCTCTTCTACGGCTACTCGTTCTGGACCATCTCCTATCAACAATAATTTTGCAGGAATACTAGAGGCAACTATACGGTATATTTCCAATACGTCTGGTACCCTTTTCACCTTTCTAAAGTTTGAAGTGTGTACTAGTATTTTTTCTCCATTTGGTGCGATAGCTTTTTTAAAATGATCTCTTGGTTGCTTATTGAAACGCTCAAAATCTATAAAGTTAGGGATTACATGAATTGCACCATTGTAGCTAAAATTGGAGTACGTATCACGTTTCAAACTTTCAGATACAGCAGTAACGATATCACTTTCGTGCAGGGAGTAGCTCACTACCGGTTCGTAGCTTTGGTCCTTACCTACTAGTGTAATATCTGTACCGTGTAGTGTGGTTACTATTTTCAGTGATATGCCTTCCCTCGCCAAAATGTGTTTTGCCGTAACCGCTGCTGCAGCGTGTGGTATGGCATAATGTACGTGTATTACCTCCAGTTTCTGTGCTTTTACAATGTCCACAATTTTACTGGTTAGTGCTATTTCGTATGGTGCATATTTAAAAAGGGGATAGTTGTTGAAACTTACTTCATGGTAGTAAAGATTTTGGCTAAAAGCATCTAAACGTACAGGTTGGTCATAGGAAATGAAATGCACAGAGTGTCCTTTATGTGCAAGTGCTTTTCCGAGTTCTGTAGCTACTACGCCGCTGCCGCCGAAGGTTGGATAACAAACGATACCAATGTTCATGATGTATAAGTGTGCAAAGATGAGCGTATAAAGGTTTGAAAACTAGCAGTTGTTCAGATAATTATACAAAGAATGATTTTACTTAAGGTTATTGATATTAATTGTAGTAAAACGTTTATAGATCACAGGGTTATGATTTTATACGAAATCCATTTTTTTAATGGATAAAACTGGGAACAAAATGTGTGTAATGCCAACAGCCGGAAATTATTATAGCCACTGGTTAAAAGTGTCACCACGTAGGCCTAGTCTGAGCGTCTCAAGAGGAATGACTTCATCTGGTGCGATGTTGCCAAGATTTACGTTGTGCCCATACAAAGACATAAACCAAACTTGTTGTGCTTTTTGAGGGGCTTCCCATAAAATAGTATCTAGAGGTATATGTTGCAAGATCTCTTCTATTAAACCCGATCGTACTTCACCGGAGTTTCTAAAAATTCCAACAGTTCCGCTTTCTCGTGCTTCAGCTATTACTTTCCACGCACCGGCCTCTATTTCAGATTTCATCATGGCGATCCATTTGTAGGGTGGAATGATTTTTTCTGCATCTTTACTACCTACTTCGCTGAGTACTGTAAAATCCTTAGCTAGCGAGCGTATATATCCACACTTTTCTTCTTCACTTATTTCAATACTGCCGTCTGATACTTCAGCGTGTGTAATGTTGTAGCGGTCAAGCAGTCTTCTGAAATCATCAAATTGCCCACGAATAATGTATGCCTCAAATAGGGTTCCACCAAAATAAACAGGAATGCCAGCGTCGTGATAAATCTGTATCTTCTCTGCGAGTTTAGGTGTAACAGCACTGGTCCCAAAACCAAGTTTTATAATGTCTGTTTTATCTGCTGATACCTCCAAAAAATCCTCTGCTTCACGAGTGCTAAGACCTTTGTCCATCACCATAGTGAGTCCGCTTTGTCTTGGCTTTTGAGTTCTTTCTGGTATGTTAGTTAAATTAAAGTTTGGGTTGATCATGTTAGTTTATTTCGAATACAAATCTATTATATTTGTTATGTTTTCCATGTTTTCTGTAAAAGGGGCGAATTTATAAAGCAGTTCGTATTCTGTTGCATCTAGTCCTAGAGCTGCGTGTAGAAAGTTATATCCTTTTTCAAAATGCCCAAGAGTGAAAGCGTAGGATGCCACTCGATAGTACATTCTGGGGTCTTCATCGTGGTTTTCTAGGTTGTCCAAAAGTAAGGTGACAGAATCTTCTATATCACCTAGCTCAAATTTAGCATGTGCAAAATCTAAAATTATTTCTGTTGTATCTGAATCAATCTCATAAGCTTGCTCATAATGGTAATAGCAGCGCTTGCTATTTTCTTTGATAAGGTATACTTCTGCTAGTTCTATGTGGTATAAACTTTCGTATTGATCTATGTCTATGGATTTTAGCAAATAACGTTCGGCTTCATTCCAATTAAGCGCTCTTTTGTGAACAGTTCCTAAACCGAAATATGCGTCGCTTAGGTTTGGATTGATACGGATGGATTTTAAATAGTAATATTTGGCTGCATTATCATCTTTAAGATTTTCGTAGCATTCTGCAATATTACAGTAGACCTCGGCATCGCTTTCATCGTTATCTAGCGATAGTTTGAATGCTTCTATTGCCTCTTCAAAACGATCTAGTTCCATCAAGCAGTTGCCTTTTCCTAAAAAGCCCATAGTGTTGTCCTCTTCTATTGCTATACAGTAATCATAGGCATTTATTGCTTCTTCATTTTTATCTTGTTTCTGGTGAATAAGCCCAGTGAAATACCAAGCACTGTAGTTGTAAGGATTTTCGTCTATTATCTTTTCTAAAAACTGAATGGCTTCTGTATGGTGGTTGTAGTCTAAAAATAGCCTAATTAATTCTTGGATACTTACCTCGTCATGTCCAAAATCAGATGGGAAAGCATTGAGGTAAGACATAGCTTTATTATTATTTCCTAAGGCAAAATTGATGCGGGCTAGTCGGATGAGCAACTCGTCATTTCCGTGGTCTTGATTTAGCGCAAAAAGGTAGCATTCTAAAGCTCTCTTGTATTGTAATGTAAGTGCGTAGCTGTCACCTAAAAGCTTGGCTATTTCACCATTATGAGGTTCTATACTGCGGTATTTTTCCAGCAGTTTTATGGCTCCGTTTATATTGCGCTGTGCTATATATACTTCCGCTTTTTTGATTTTATAATTGGTTTCAAAAGGGTAAAGTGTTTCTCCAAATTCAATAGCCACTGTAGCTTTTTGTATCTGTTCATAGTCGAGATAGTAATCTATTAATTGCCCAAGCTCGTCATTATCGTAAAAAAATGTCTCACCACTGGCGAGCATTTGCTCAAAAGAGCGTGCCCTCGCTTCCATACCTTCGTCGGAAAAATCGTCGTACTCCATCATGTCATTTACTCCTACTTCAAAAATACCCTATTCTACTTCATAAAGGCACTGCAATGTTCGTGTAAAGCTGTTATTTTGCCAACATTATATATGCATATTTATGAAAAAAACGGTTTTACTTACCTTTTTGCTGTCCCTACTATACACAAGCTATTCTCAGAATCTGAACCAGGGCAATTGGCAGCAGCAAGTCGATACGCGCATTGAGGTCTTACTTAATGATACTGCACACACGATAAAAGGTAAGGTTACAATAACCTATCTCAATAATAGTCCGAATGTATTGAGTGAAATGTACATTCACCTTTGGCCCAATGGTTATGCTAATAATGAAACTGCTTTTGGGCGACAAATGATAGAAAATGGGGAAATGGACTTTTATTATGCTAATGAAAACGAAAGGGGCAGTATCGACAGCCTAAATTTTAGTGCAAAAGGTTCTGACATACCTTGGGAATATGCTGTGCTTAACGGAAAGACACACAAAGATATAGCATTACTAAAGTTGATCGAGCCCATAAAAACGGGAGAAAAACGGGTTATTTCTACTCCTTTTATAGTAAATCTCCCTAAGGTGTTTTCTCGCCTAGGTCACAAGGAGCAAGACTATTTCATCACCCAATGGTACCCAAAACCAGCAGTATACGATGTAAATGGTTGGAATCCAATGCCCTATCTTAATATGGGAGAGTTCTACTCAGAGTTTGGCTCCTTTGATGTGAGCATAACACTACCACAGAACTACACGGTGGTTGCCACTGGAGAATGCCAATCTATAGGCGAGTTACAACAAAATAAATTCTTGGATTCTGATACCACGCCCAAAAGCGACGAAGTAAATAAAACGGTACGATTTATTGCCGATAATGTGCATGATTTTGCTTGGTTTGCGAGCAAAAGATGGGGGTATACCTCAAAAAAAATAGCTGTGAATGGGCAAGATGTGACCCTACGCATAGTGGCAGCCAAACCAGATATGGCCGATTTAAAACATATTGAGACGGCTATCCAATATTATTCTAATAAGGTAGGAGCCTATCCCTATAGCCATGCTACAGTGGTGCACGGTGAGCTGAAAGCTGGCGGAGGGATGGAGTACCCTATGATTACGCTGTGCGATTATATGGACAAAGAGGTTATTGTACACGAGGTGGGTCACAATTGGTTTTATGGGATATTGGCCAATAATGAACGTAACCACCCTTGGATGGATGAGTCTATAAATAGTTTTTACGAGGCGGAAGCGATGCGCAATGAAGACAGTGACAAAAAGGACTTAAACTCCACAATTATGATGGCGCTTGTTAAAGATAATTTGCTCCGAAATGAACACCAAGCAATTGCATCAAATAGTACTGAGCTCACCAATATTAATTATGGTCTAAGTTTGTACAGTATAGGTGCCAAATCATTTGGCTACTTAAAGGCATTTTTGGGCGATACTCTATTTGATAATTGCGTCACAGATTACTATAATAAGTGGAAATTTAAACACCCACTTCCTTATGATATGAAACACAGTTTTGAGCAGACCTACGGAAAAAACCTTGATTGGTTTTTTGATGAAGTGCTGCAGAGTCATACCAAAATGGACTACAGTATTAAGCGCAAAAAGAGAGGTTTTATACTCGAAAATATGGGATCAGTTACTGCTCCTGTGCCAGTAGATTTTATATTAGATGGTCTGAAATCAACAGAATGGTTTCTGTTAGATGTTGGTCAAAAAATATTCATCCCAGATTCTTCAGTCAAAAGCAGTGCAATAATAGATGCTCGTTCTGTGACCTTAGATCTATTCGGAAATAACAACAGTACAAATCGTCCTTTGAAAATTAAGTTTGCAACAGGAGTAGACCGCCCTGCACAAAAAGAACTCTATGTTGTGCCTACCTTTGGGTGGAACTACCACGATCGAGGTATGCTTGGATTGGGCATACATAACTACACTCTGAGTAATAAAAAATTGCAATATCAACTGCTGCCAATGTATGCTTTTGAGAAAAAAATGATAAATGGAGAAGCTGCTGTGATGTACACCATGCCACTGAAACAAAAGACGCAGTACATAGAAATGGGCGCCAAAGCCCGTAGGTATGGTTTTGCTTTATCCAGAAGGGAATACAGTTTTCTAAAGCTAGCTCCGTATGTGGAATATCACCTGCCAAAATCACAGTACAGAAGTACCGTTAATCGCTCGGTGAGCTTACGCTATGATTTCATCGCTATGTTGCCTCAGTTTACTGTGAATAGGTCAGATACTGTTTTTATTGTTCAAAACTCATTAGAAAAAAGTAGGCAATTCGTTACGGCCGTGTACACTTTAGCAAACAAGCGAAATTTGAATGGCTATAGTTGGCGTACAGAGGCTCAATATGGCCGTATTTCTGCCAATAATGTATTGGCAGACAAAACGAAACGTTCACTGCTCGACAGTGTCGGAGGTAGCTTTTATCCATATCTCAAAGATTCTTTTTCAAGCGAAAATTTACTAAGAATATCTTCAGTATTTAACTATGACCTTGATATTGGGATCAAAAACAAACCGTTGCAACTTCGTATTTATGGCAGTTATATCATAAATGCACCAAATAATACCATTTATTATAATGCTATAGGAAGTACAAATAAGGCTGCTTATTATGACTACGCCATGGAAGATTATCTGCTTCACCGTAATCCAAATCAGGGGCTTTTCCAGAATCAAATATCCAACCGTAGAGATTTTTCTAAGTTTGTTGGGCCTATAGCAGCAAACACGACGTGGCTGGTTACTGCCAACGCTAGTGTGCCATTGCCTGGGAAATTACCCTTTAGGCCATATATTGATTTGCTAATGTATGACGACATAGATAAAGATCCTTGGAACATAAGTAATAAAAGTGTAGCAATGAGTTTGGGTGTGGAGTTGGAGTTGATTAAAGACCGTTTTGAGATTTTCTTCAATTTAGTACAAACTAACGATATAACCAGCTATCAAGACGGTACAGCGGGTGGCTTGCAGCCTGCTAGTCAGATAAATTCTTTTACGGAGCGTATTACCTTTGTATTGGATTTGAATGGGTTGGTGCCTACAAAACTCAAACAGCGTATTAAGTTATTTTAGGAGGTTTGGGTCATTTGTCCCTCATCTGCAAATGAGTAGTAGCCACCATCGGTTACTATAATGTGATCTATAACATCTATGTCTAGGTGTCTGCCTGCGGCAATGAGCTTTTTGGTTAGTGCCTCGTCTGCTTTGCTTGGATTTAAATTTCCACTAGGGTGATTGTGGCACAGCACGACGCTAGATGCATTACTATCTAGCGCGGCTTTAAAAATACGCTTTGGGTCTGCTACTGTTTGCGAAATCCCACCATCACTTATTCGGTAAGGTTTAATGATTTTATTATTTCTTCGTAGCAGTAGTATCCAAAATTCTTCGTAGGTTTTGTCTTGTAGCATAGGGCCAAAGAAGTTATAAGCATCCGCACTACTTCGAATAAATTCGGTACTTACTTCAGCTTTTTTTCGCCTGCCACCTAGTTCTATTGCTGCTATTATGGTAATAGCTTTGGCTGGGCCTATACCACTTATGGAGCATAGCTCTTTTATGCCTAGTTTGGCGAGGGTATTTATGTCGTTATTCGCTATATTGAGTATGTCTCGAGCTAGATCTACTGCGCTTTTGCTGCGGGTTCCATTACCTAGGAGTATGCCTAGTAACTCAGCATTGCTAAGTGTCTCTCGGCCATTTGAAGCAAGTTTTTCACGAGGTTTATCGTCTTCGGCCCAATTTTTTATGGATATATAGTCAGTCAAAATTTTCTCAAAATCAAAAAAGCCCTGATGAAAATCATCAGGGCTTCAAAAATATGATTTTATTCCTTACAAATTAGCTCAAAGATGCTACATGCTTGGCCAACTTACTTTTAAGGTTGGCAGCTTTGTTTTTGTGAATTATATTCTTTTTTACAAGCTTGTCTACTTTAGAGAAGGTCTCACGAAGTATTTGTTCAGCTTCTGTTTTATCCTCAGAAAGACGAACTCTCTTTATCCAAGTTCTAGCTGTTTTGTGCTGATACTTATTACGAGCTGTTTTAGCCTCGTTGCTTCTGATTCTTTTTAGCGTGCTTTTGTGGTTTGCCATTTCGTTCTGTTAAAAAAGGTCTGCAAAAGTAATTCTTTTATTTACTTTCACTATATTAAGTGATTAAAAAAAAAGATTATTGTGAATTAGTTTAGGCTAATTGCTGGTTTGATAAGGTGGTAAGTACTGTTGGTCATTTTTTTTTGGATAAGTGAGAAGCATTTTTCGTTTATAAAACTTTTATTGCTTGGAATAGTTGGCTAAAAATTTTCGAATATCTCAAAGAATATTAGATTTCTTAATGCTAAGAAAGATGCAAACTATACTTGAGCAGAAAAGGTTTAATACCGTGTAATGAAACACAGAACCATAGGTTATCCTAGTTCATCTTGGGTACAGTCCCACTCATATCCCTTAGTTTTGGTCAATATTTCTATGTTTTTGCTACTTAATACCACAGTAGTGTTGCTTGGGATGGTACCTTTTATGAAACAACCTGCACCTATGGTCACATTATCGCCTATGTGTGTTCCGGCTACTATGCTCACATTTGCGCCTATCCAAACATTGTTTCCGATGGTTATGCCCTTGGTATGGCTTTTTTTTCGGTGGTCGTATTTGTAGTGGTTTGTGGTGGTCAGTGTTGTATTTTGTCCAATATTCACGTTTTTTCCTATCTTCAGTCCGCCAGCTGCATTTATGTATATTCCGGGATTATCCCCTGGGTCGCAGCATATCCCTTTATCTATATTTGGCCAGTCTACTATTTTACTTCTGAAATCTACAGGCCATGGTACACTGCCATTTATTCTTAATATTTTTTGCGTCCAAAAGTACTGTCTCAATACTTGGTGGCTCTTCATGTATCCAAAGCGCGGCCGCTTGTATTGGGGCCATAACCACTTTACGAGGTGACGTAATATAGTATCGTCTATAGATTCAGCTATTTTTTTTAGTGTGCTTCGCAAAGTTTGTTATGTATTTATAAAACGTTTTTCACAGTAAAACCGAGATAAATCAGGGTTCCTGTAATTGCTATTGCAAATATGGTCTTTGCAAGTAAGTTTTTACCAAATAACACAAAGAAATAGTTGAGGATGACAATTCGCAGTATTGTACCCACAACCGTAAACCACGTAAGAGCTACGGTTGTGCTGCCGCCTATGGTGTACCCTAGATACAGGGCTGAAGTAGTACTTATCAAAAAAACACTGTTATAGGCCAGTTGAACTTTTAGTTTGTGGTAGGTTGCAAAAGCGCTGCTAAAAGAGCTGGTCATAAACATAGCAAAGTAAAAAATGATAGTAATTTGAATGTAAATTCCAGCCTCTTTCCACTGGTCTCCAAGTAACCATGGGGCTATTTTATCTCCCCATACAGCCAGTATTATTACGGGAATTATCGCCGTTATAAACATCACATTAAACAGTTCGTGTGCCATTTTGGAGGCTGCAGTTTTATCTGCTTTGAGGCGTGCTATTCGCTCAAAAAATACTTGGCCTAAAGCCATAGAAAGCATACTCATAGGCAAGTATGACAATTTATAAGCGTTGCCAAAATGACCTGTAGACGCCAATCCATCAAAAGCAGAGATCATAAACCACGGCATACTTAAGGCTAGTAGATTGATAAGTGCAGCTGGTGAGCTAAACAGCGGAAAGGAGCGGTAGGCAATGGCCAATTGACGAAGTGAAGTTTTAGAAAAAATAAAAACTTGAAACGGTAACCGATGCGCAATATGAATAAGTGCTGCAGCCTGTGCTATAAATTGTCCTATGAATAAACCATTGCCACGTACTAAAAAAAACCACGGATGAGTCAGCTTATATAAAGTCCCACTCAGTGAAAAAAGAATTCTATTGCCTGATATTTTTTTATAAACTTTATTGCGGTTGTGCCACATCATTAGGGTTTCTGTAAAACTCATCAAACAAGTCATAACTGGCAAAGCGTAGAGTATATTTGGCTGTGAAAATTTGAAAAATGCCGCTATAGGATATTTGAAAGCTAGAACTATTAGGAGCAGAAGTACGCTTGTACTAGCATTAAGCAAAAGGCTGAGTTTGACTAAATTCTGAGCTTTAACGGTATCGTTTTCTACTACCACAGCGGTTTCATACCTCAATCCAGCTACTATTGCATATACACCCGCAAGCTTCATAAAGGTTTCTAAACTACCAAATTCTGCGGGTGAGTAGATTCTACCCAGAGCTGTAAGTGCCAATAAACCAAATAATTGTGCCACTACTGAGCCACTAAATAGTGTCCCCGCATTTTTTAAAAAGTCAGATTTTATCAGTTTCACTGCCACAAAGAAAGAACTTTAAATTGGATATGGTTTTGAACTTTTCAAGGTTTCATAATCGTCTTTGGCACAATTAATATATGCTCGAAAAGATAATCCTATGTATTGTATTAGTAATTGACGTACGTAAAACTAATTTTGCAGGAGAAAAAACAAGAGCATGTCTGAAGAACAATTTAAAAACGTAATATCACACGCCAAAGAGTATGGTTTTGTTTTCCCTAGTAGTGAGATATACGATGGTTTAGCTGCGGTATATGATTACGGTCAAAACGGAGTAGAACTAAAAAAAAATATACGTGATTACTGGTGGAAGAGCATGGTTCAGCTGCACGAAAACATTGTAGGTTTAGACGCTAGTATTTTTATGGCGCCACAAGTATGGAAAGCAAGCGGACATATAGATGGATTTAGTGATCCTATGATCGATAATAAGGACTCAAAAAAACGTTATAGGGCAGATGTACTTGTAGAAGAATACCAAGAGAAGTATCGTGTAAAAAACCAAAAGGAAATAGAAAAAGCAAGTAAACGGTTTGGAGCTGATTTTGATGAGGCTCAGTTTGTGGCTACCAACCCAAATATCGTCCGCAATAAAGAAAAAATAGCAGAAATAGATTCCAAACTAAAAGCTGGGCTAGAAAGTGGAGATCTGCATAAGGTTAAAGAGTTGATAGAAGAGTTGGGCATAGTTTGCCCAGTAAGTGGCAGCAAAAACTGGACAGAAGTACGCCAGTTTAATCTCATGTATAGTACCCAAATGAGTGCTACCGATGGTGAAAGCCAAATTTACCTGAGGCCTGAAACAGCACAAGGAATTTTTGTCAACTATCTCAATGTGCAAAAATCAGGAAGAATGAAACTGCCATTTGGTATAGCTCAAACTGGTAAGGCTTTTAGAAATGAGATAGTAGCGCGACAATTTATTATGCGTATGAAAGAGTTTGAGCAGATGGAGATGCAGTTCTTTGTAAAACCAGGCACCGAAATGGAGTGGTATGCCTACTGGAAAGAGCATAGGCTGAAATGGCACACTAATTTAGGTACGGATACTGTAAAATACCGCTACCATGATCATGTGAAATTAGCACATTATGCCAATGCTGCTGTTGATATTGAGTACGATTTTCCTTTTGGTTTCAAAGAAGTAGAAGGCATACACTCACGTACAGATTTTGACCTAAAACAACACGAAAAGTTTGCCGGAAAAAAACTACAATACTATGATAATGAAAAAAATGAAAGCTTTGTACCGTATGTGGTAGAAACTAGTATAGGTTTAGATAGAATGTTTCTAGTGCTGATGTGTAACGCCCTACAAGAGGAGCAGCTCGAAGATGGACAAACGCGCATTTTACTCAAATTGCCACCAGCATTGGCGCCTTACCAGTGTGCTATTTTGCCACTGGTAAAAAAAGACGGACTGCCAGAACTAGCGCGGAAAATAATGGGTGATTTGAGTCTTGATTTCAACTGCTATTACGAGGAAAAAGATAGTATAGGTAAGCGCTACAGAAGGCAAGATGCTATAGGTACTCCGTTTTGTATAACCATAGACCACGATAGTGTGACCAATCAAAGTGTGACTATTAGATACCGCGATACGATGGAACAAAAACGAGTAAAAATTGGTGAGCTTGAAGCTATTATTACTCAAGAGGTGAGCATGAAAAAGCTGCTCAAAGGCTTGGTGTAAAATCTGAATAGTCTTTTTATTTTTCATAGGGGCACAAAGGCGTATTTTTGTGGCATGTCACTAGCAGAAAAAATTTCCGACCAAATGAAAACGGCTATGAAAGCCAAAGACCAGACCACACTCCGTGGTCTCAGAGGCATAAAAGCTGCTCTGATGCTGCTACAAACCCAAGAAGGTGGGGGTGTCGTTACTGAAGATGACGAAATGAATACCTTAGTAAAAATGGCCAAACAGCGCAAAGATTCATTGACTATTTACCGCGAGCAGGGGCGAGAGGACCTTGCCAAAATAGAAGAAGAAGAGCTTGAAATTATAGAAAAATTTTTACCAGCACAGCTGAGTGAGGACGAAGTGAAAAGCGAAATAGAGGGAATAATGTCACAAACTGGTGCAAGCTCTATGAAGGATATGGGAAAAGTAATGGGTATGGCCAATTCCAAGCTTAAGGGTCGTGCCGACGGTAAAATGATAGCCGACCTGGTTAAAAAATTGCTTACCTGACACCTGATCATTCGTACACTGTTTATGTATTCATAAATCTGAATAAAAATCGAGACGCTTATTTATTCAGATTTATTGATTATAATGATAAGAGGTAAATACAATAAAAAGGGTTTCTAAAAAATCAATTTACTGAGTTCTGTCCCAAAATTAAGTGGCGAACCGAGAGTTTCTAGCTGAGCATAGCCCGTATATCCATACTTGTGGTGTAGTTTTTTGCATATAGCAAGTCTAAGTTTTCCTGAAATTTTGTATTTTCTTCTTTTAGCTCATAGGCTGTCGTGTAAACACCGGGCTTTAGGTTTGGTAAGTTTTGTGCCGAGGAGGCATATCCTACCCACGTTTTTTTTCCTAACAACACTGGTCCGCTGTATTTGAGCCAGGTTCTAGACTTGCCAAAAATAACAGCAAGAGGAGCAAGGAGTATAATAGCTGCAGCTACGGTGATATCAAAAAATCTTTTTTGTGTCCTGACTTCGTGGTTGCTTAGGTGCAGTTCTATTTGCTCACCAAAATAGAGTCCATTTGCATTTTTACTATGGCTTCCTATTACAAAATTACTATTTGCAGGTATAGTGTAATATTTCACGCGTGGTCCTAAATCGTTCATTAGGGTTACTGTTTCTTCGGTAGTTATGCTGTCATTGCTAAAAATAACTTCATTGATACCGTATATTTTTATGATTTCTTTGAGTTGGTCGTGTGTGCCTAGCCATTGAGGTGAGATACTTTTTTTATTGCTTACAAATCCGATGTGATGGTAGTTTTGATTATAGCTTTTTAATATATCGATAACCTGCTCCCATTTATTTTGTTCGCCTATCAGTATACTTTTAGTATGGTGTCGTTGGCTGAAATTGAGGGTTTTATATGTAGCTAGGTGCAGTACTGTACGCCAAATAAGCAATATAGCTAATACCAGCAAAGTACCAAAAAGTATTATGCCACGGCTAAACCTAAGTTCGTCGGGGAGTAGTCCATAAATAATAGAAATGGCTGCAGTTCCTATCAAAATTCCACGCACTAAAAGTCCAAAATCATAATATTTCTTATAACTACCGCTAATGTAAAGGCTTAGTACCCAACTGAGCGTGTAGTAGGGGATGTGTATGGTGACCATCTCAATGGGATATATTTCATGGTCTCGTTTTATGTGGTCTTCCCAATAGCCTTTTAGCCAGTATATGCTGATGTACATCAGGAGTATTTCTAACGCAGGTTGCCAGAATCTTTTAATTCCGTTGGTGAAAATTGCTAAGCCTGCTCGTGCATAAATTGCAGAATTTATAAATAATTTGAAAAGTCTCTGGTTTCTCCCAGTGTAATGTTTCTCGGCAAAAATAACCATCGCCTTATAAAATACCTTTACATAGTTTGTACTCAGTTTTTTGGTACTTTCTCCTTTGTAATGAATGATTTGTGTATCAGCAAAGTAGTAATTTTTCCAGCCTCCTTGCGTAATACGATAGCTAAGATCTATATCTTCCCCATACATAAAAAAAGTTTCGTCAAGCAAACCTACTTGGTCTAGAGCCTTCCTGCGCATGAGCATAAAGGCGCCACTCAAAATATCTATTTCATGGTTTTTATGCTTGTTTAAGTAGCCCAAATGATATTTGCCAAATTTTGTAGATTTTGGAAAAACTTTGTTCAAACCTATCATTTTATACAGAGCCACCTCTGGTGTTGGTAGTCCGCGTTTACTTTCCGGCAGGTAAGCGCCTTGTCCGTCTACCATATACACTCCGCAGCCACCTAAATCAGACTTGCTATCTGCGAAATTCAATAATTTAGTAAAGCAATTTTCAGGCACTATGGTGTCTGGGTTTAAGAGTAACACATACTCTCCTTTACTCCTTTTTATAGCCTGATTGTTAGCAATGCTGAAACCTACATTTTCTTTATTTATAATAAGCTTAACCTCCGGAAACAGCGCTTTTACCATTTTTTGTGAACCGTCGATAGAATTATTGTCTACCACAAATACTTCAGCATCAATAGTGCTAATGGCTTGTTTTACAGACCTTAGGCACTGTTCTAGAAAGTGCTCTACGTTATAATTTACTATGACTATAGATAGTTTCAAAATTTTGCACAAACATACGGTATTAGAAAGTGTTATACTACACAGGTTATATGCGGTCTTTCTTTAAAAACTTATTTTATCAATTGGAGTTAGAAGATTTCTCGGAGAGTAAGCCCGTGCATCGGTCTGCTGACTTTTTAGACGAAATGTGTCATGCGTTTAATGGTATTCAAACACGCCTTATATACCTGCAAAGCGAATGGGAAGCCGCTAAATCCCTCGATGAAGATATCAGTACCTACGCCATAGAACGAGAAGATACTGCTGGTTTGGTTATTAAAATAAGTGACGCTTCTCAAGAAAATTATTGCCATTATCTGATGGATTATGTAAAAGGTAGCTTGCAGCAGCAAGGCTACCTTTTACAGGTAAATAAGCATACAGCCAAGCGCATTAGTGGAGCTACTAATGACTGTTGGCACTATTTTTTGAAACCGAAACCAAGTTTTGACGATGACGGTAAGTATCAACAGCGCTTTGGAAACGTGATAGTAGAAACTATAAAAGATGCTAAAGGTGCTTTGCAATTTAAGCTGCAATGTAATTATTATGCTGGTTTCAACTACAGTAAACCCATTCCCTTTGGAGAGTTCTTGGCTCATTTGTAGTGTATAAAAAATCTTATCTAGTATGTTGATGAAAAGTCTTAAGGTATGTAATAGTCCTAGTTTGCGAATAAATTATACTTCGGTATAGATGAAATTATTAATTAAAGCTTTGGAAAATAGTTGTATCCATACACCTCATTTTGATACCCACCATTGGTCCAAATTTTAATTTTTTAATATTCAGTGTCAGTATGTTTTACCTATATCTATTGCAGTCTTAAAATCCGCTTACTATTTTGTATGTTTCAAACATGACTTTGTTGATGGTCGTTTGCCTTCCCTTTGGTTTACAAATTAGTATTATGAAGAAACTAATCTCCGTAAATAGTTCAAGCTAATTGCTTCATTTTTTGAGTAATAAAAGTTCTAATTATTTAATTATTATAAACTTAGTGTATAATTGCTAATGATTTATATGTGTACGCCGCAGGTACATCCTCGCAGTGCGAGAATTGTCGCAATCAATTGTGTATGGTTTTTAATGACTACATAGCCTTCCCTAAAATCTCTTCTGTGCTTTATGCTCAAGATGTATCTATTGCCTTATTTATTGCTGTTGCATTTGTAGCGATCTCACTATATATCCATTTCTTTAAGGGACAGTACCGTACAGCATTATTTTTTATGCTAGCAGCGGGCTTTGGGCTACTACTTTTTATGGCATGTGTAGATCCTTATTTGCACGATTGGGATGAGCGCTTTCATGCACTAGTGGCCAAAAATTTAATGACATATCCACTGAAACCTATGCTAAGGATAAATCCTGTGTTGCCGTACCATACTGAAGACTGGATGACCAACCATATTTGGCTTCATAAAGAGCCATTATTTTTGTGGCAAATGGCACTTGCAATGAAAATTTTTGGTACAAATGAAGTGGCACTCCGAATTCCTTCGGTATTGATGGGCATGATAACAATATTCTTGATTTACGACGGTACCCGGTTGTGGCTCAAAGACCGAGATATTGCAATTATAGCCGCTCTTCTTTATACGTTATCTTATTACCATTTGGAGCTCACTTCGGGGCTTCTATCTACTGATCACAATGATGTTTCTTTTGCCTTTTATATAGCATTGAGCCTGTGGGGTTTTTTTAAATTTTTACATTCGGATAGAAAACTATTTTGGGCTTTATTCATTGGTTGTGCGATAGGTTTTGCAGTCCTTACTAAATGGCTTTCGGGTTTTGTAGTTTTAGGTCTTTGGGGATTATATCTTTTACAAAATAAAAAATATCGGGGTCAACTGAGGCAATGGAAACGGATAGCAGTAAGCTTTGGAATAGCTCTACTCACTTTTTTGCCTTGGCAAATTTTTATTTACACTAGGTTTCCTGCTGAATACGCCTTGAGTAAAAATGATTATTTTAAACATCTATTTGAAGCGGTAGAAGATCACGCTGGTGAGTGGTGGTATCACTTAGATCAAGTAAGTGTTTTGTATGGTTCGTTCTTTATTCCCTTCATTCTTTTTGGAATTTTTTCAATACTCAAAAACAAAAATATATCGGTTTCTTTGTCTGTTTCGGTACTAGCAGCTTTGGCTATATTCTATCTGTTTTTTAGTTTCACATTGAGCAAAATGCCAAGTTTTACCTACCCTATGAGTTATCTACTATGGATAATAATAGCGGCAGGTATAAACTATGTACTGAATTTTTTTAAAAAGTACCGCCAAACTTATCGGTGGGTTAGTTTTTTGGTAGTACTAAGTGCGGGTATCTACGCATTGAACCCAACTGCGATAAAAGATAGCAGAAGCTATACCAATGTGTACCGACAAACCAAGCTGCATAACACAGCAATATACAAAAATCTACCTACCAAATGGGAAGTAAAAGATAGGGTAATCGTTAACTGCAAGCCGTATGAAGATATTGAGCTAATGTTTTACCACAATCTTACTGCATACTGTTGGCATACCGAAAAATATCTGCTAGATCCAATTGTAAAAAAAGGGTATAAAATTGCTGCGTTTTCTGACCACGGCAAGCAGCTCATTCCGGAGCATTTTTTTACCTACCCCGATATTTTGGTTCTACAGGAGGACATTAGGTAGATTGGTTTAGCAAAGAGAAAGAGACTACCTTTGCACCTTCTAAATATGAACTACCTTAGTGCCGAAAATCTGTATAAAGACTTGGGAGAGCGTGTGCTCTTCTCTGAGCTAAATCTCAGTATAAACAAAGGCGATAAAATTGCACTAGTTGCAAACAATGGCACGGGAAAAAGCTCGTTACTTAAAATATTGGCTCAAGAGGAAGAGCCAGACGGCGGTATAGTGCGCTTGCGAAAAGGAATACGCTCGGCCTACCTGCCACAAGAACCTAAGTTTGAGGAAGGCACCATACAAGAGCTGATAGACTATAGTAGTTCCCATATAATGGCTACCATAAGGGCTTACGAAGTAGCGCTTGAGGCTCAAACACTAGATTACAATACGGATACTCAACGCTCATTCGAACAAGTGTCTGCAGCTATGGATGAGGCCGATGCGTGGGATTTTGAACGAAAACTCAAAGAACTACTCACCCGGTTTACCATAACAGACTACGAGCAACCCATTTCCTCGCTCAGTGGTGGTCAAAAAAAACGACTATCAATAGCACTTGCCATTTTGCAAAATCCGGATTTGCTTTTACTTGATGAGCCCACCAATCATCTCGACCTCGATATGATAGAATGGCTAGAAAAATACTTAAGCAATTCTAATATGAGTATTCTTATGGTGAGTCACGATCGCTATTTTTTAGACTCAGTGTGCAATCAAATTGTAGAAATGATAGACGGCAGGCTGCAATACTACACAGGAAATTATGCATATTTTTTGGAAAAAAAAGCTGAGCTAGAAGCCGCATCGGCAGCAGAAATAGGCAAGGCACAGCAGCTTATGAAGACTGAGCTAGAATGGATGCGCAGAAGTCCTAAAGCACGAACTACCAAAAGTAAATCAAGGATTTCTTCTTTTTATGAAACCGAAACAAAGGCCAAGAGTGGTAAAAAGATACAAGACTTAGAGCTATCGGTAAAAATGAGTCGTATAGGGGGTAAAATACTGGAGCTCAAAAAACTGTATAAAGCCTTTGGGAGTAATTTTATTCTGCAGGGTTTTGACTATATATTCAAAAAAGGAGAGCGTATAGGCATAGTGGGAAAAAATGGATGTGGAAAGTCCACATTTCTCAATATGATAATGGATTTGGAGCAGGCAGACAGCGGTAAAATAAATCGAGGGGATACGGTTGTTTTTGGCTACTATAGCCAAGAGGGAATGAAAAATCTAAAACCTCAAAAACGGGTAATAGACGTGCTAAAAGATGTTGCAGAAGTGATAACACTGGCCAATGGAAGTAAGGTGACAGCAAGCCAAATGCTTAATCTATTTCTATTTGCCCCGCAGATGCAAAACCAATTAGTAGAAAAATTAAGTGGAGGAGAAAAACGACGGCTCTACCTACTTACTGTGCTAATGAAGAATCCTAATTTCTTGATTCTAGATGAGCCAACAAACGATTTAGATATATTGACTCTCAATAAATTGGAATCTTTTTTGGCAGATTTTGGCGGGTGCATACTATTGGTAAGTCATGACCGGTATTTTCTTGACCGGATTGTAGATCATATTTTTGTTTTTGAGGGTAACGGACACGTGCGCGACTACAATGGAAGCTATACAGAGTACCGCTTGGAGCAAGCTGAAAATGCTAAAGCCCAAAAAAAAGAAGCTAAAAAAGAGCAACATATTGCTGAAAAGCAAAAGACAGAAATTCCTAAAAGTAAGCTAAGCTTTAAAGAAAAATATGAACTAGAACAATTGGAAAAAGACATAGAAAAACTAGAGGAAGAAAAGGACACGCTGGAGGAAGTTCTTATTACTAATGCAACCGATTTTGAAGTAATTGCAACAACCACAGATAGACTGGGCACGGTACTGACGGAGCTTAGTACTAAAGGCGATAGGTGGCTAGAACTAAGCGAGCTGCAAAGCTAACTTCGGCAAACATAAACGGTGAGATTAACTAAGTCTTTTTCAGCATATCCAAAGCTACATCTACAATCATATCTTCTTGTCCGCCTACCATTTTTCGTTTGCCGAGTTCTTGCAAAATATCAGCAGTATTTAGCCCGTATTTTTGTGCAGCACGCTCACTGTGTAGCAAAAAACTGGAGTACACTCCTGCGTACCCTAGACTTAGCGTTTCCCTATCTACACGTACAGGTCTTTCTTGCAATGGGCGTATTACGTCGTCTGCCAAAGCCATGAGTTGACTCAAGTCGGCATTGTGTTGTACGCTCATTCTATTGAGCACGGCTACGAGTACTTCTAAGGCGCAGTTTCCTGCTCCTGCTCCCATTCCGGCTAGCGAGGCATCTAGGCGTGTAGCCCCTTGCTGCATAGCTATTATGGTATTAGCTACGCCTAGGCTTAGGTTGTTGTGGCAGTGTATACCTACTTCTGTTTTGCTGTCTAAATGGTCTTTAAAAGCCTTTATGCGATCTGCCACATCATCCATCAAAAGAGCGCCTGCGCTGTCAGTCACGTAGACACAGTCGGCTCCGTAGCTCTCCATAAGTTTAGCTTGCTCAGCTAGTTTTTGGGGTTCATTCATATGCGCCATCATCAAAAAACCGCCTACGTCCATTCCCAAATTTTTGGCGGCTTCTATGTGTTGTTTGCTTACGTCTGCTTCGGTACAGTGTGTGGCTACTCGTACAGAGCGAACCCCCAGCGCGTAGGCTTTTTTTAGGTCGTGTATGGTACCTATACCAGGTAATAGCAGGGTGGTGAGCACAGCGTGCTGCAGCTCGTCCGCCACTCCTTCTAGCCAATCCCAGTCTGTGTGTGCCCCAAAACCATAATTAAAACTTCCCCCGCTGAGGCCGTCACCGTGAGCTATTTCTATAGCATCTACTCCAGCTTTGTCTAATGATATGGCTAGGTCTTTTAGTTGCTGTTTTTTATATTGGTGCTTTATCGCGTGCATCCCATCGCGCAGTGTTACGTCTTGTAGGTACATTGTTTTAGTGTTTAGGTTTATGTTTCATGTCCGTTTTATTTCTTAAATCATGATTTTTGAAGCATTTTCTCGCCTACTGCTATAGCTGCACTTGTCATTATATCTAAGTTTCCGGCATACTCGGGTAGGTAGTGCCCGGCACCTACTACCTGCAAAAGTACTGTAGTTTTTAAGCCACTTTTGTAGCCTACTCCTTCTATAAAAACTGGTTCACTCTCTGGGATGTCGTCAAATTGCACTTCTTGGTGCAGTGTATATCCGGGCACATACTTTTGTACCTCGGCTACCATTTGATGTACACTAGCTCGTATGGCTTCTCTGTCTGCTTGCTCACTTAGTGTAAAAACAGTATCTCGCATAATGAGCGGAGGCTCTGCCGGATTGAGCACAATAATGGCCTTTCCCCGTGCAGCTCCACCTATTTTTTCTATGGCTTGGGCAGTAGTTTCTGTAAATTCATCAATATTGGCTCGCGTGCCTGGTCCTGCACTTTTGCTTGCTATGCTCGCTACTATTTCGCCGTAGTGCACTTTGGCTATTCTACTTACTGCTGCCACTATCGGTATGGTAGCTTGCCCACCACAGGTTACCATATTTACATTAGCATCAGAAAGTATATTGATATTTAAATTCAATTTGCTTCGCAAATTTTGATCAAAAGAAACGGCAGGCACTACATAAGGGCCAACTGCAGCAGGAGTTAAGTCCACCATTTTTTTAGCGGCAAACTCCTTTATTTTTCCCCAATTGTAGTGGTGAGCTTTTGCACTTGTTGCGTCAAAAACGATCGCTATTTCTTTCCATACGGGCATCTTTAGTAGTCCGTCTATGCCAGTGCTGCATATTTCTACGCCCATTCGTTGGGCACGTGCTAGCCCGTCAGATTCTGGGTCTATTCCCACAAAACAACCCATTTCTAGCACGTCAGATGTTCGTATGATTTTAATCATCAAATCTGTTCCTATGTTTCCACTTCCTAGTATGGCTACTTTCTTTTTCATGTTTTTTTATGATTGCTTTTTAGTGGATTTTTAGTCTATATAATTTGTAACGATACAGACCCCAATCCTTCTATAGTAGCTACAAACGTATCGCCTTGAGATATAGGAACCATAGGCCCCAGGGCTCCAGACAATAGTACTTCGCCTTTGCGCAGCGGATTACCTTGCTTTTGCATAATACGCGCTAGCCAAAGTGCAGCGTTTAGTGGGTTATCCATACACGCTTTACCGTTACCTTCAGAGGCGAGCACTCCGTTTTTGGTGAGTGTCATTTTGCAGTTTTCTAGGTCTATAGACTGATTTTCGCTTATGTCTCCATGTAAGCTAACCTTGGATTTTCCCAGTATGTAGTGGCTTGCACTTGCATTATCGGCTATAGTATCGGTTATTTTGATATTCCAATCGGCTACCCTGCTACCTACTATCTCTATACTTACAGTGGCGTATTCTATGGCTTCTATCAGGTCGGTTATGTTAAAATCTTCTTCTAAATCATCTCCCAATACAAAGGCAATTTCAGCTTCGGCCTTTGGCTGCACAAGCTCCGCATAGGCAAGTTTCCCATCTTTCACCTGCATAGTGTCAAACAGGATACCGTAGTCCGGTTGGTCTACACCCAGTTGCTCCATTACTGCAAAGGAGGTTAAGCCTATTTTTTTGCCCAACACTTTTTCTCCTTGTGCCATTCTGCGCTTTGTATTTATTTCTTGTGCGGCATAGGCTGCGTCTATGTTTTCTGCACCTAGCAGCTCGCGTATGGGCGCTATCGTAGATTTAGTAACATGAGCATTCCACAAGAGATCTGCTGCTTGTTGTATTGTTTCGTTCATTTGTTTTGTATACTAAGGATGAATTTCAATATGGGTTATATCTGCTTTGGTTAAGCATTGTTACAAATTAAATACAGCTAAGGCAATACAATAAAAAATTATTTTGGATTAAACTATAAATACGTTTTAGAGCACCTATATTGGTCGTAATCATATAGGTCACTTAAATATATTAACCTTTTTAGATGCTATGTCTTAGTGCTATTTCTTACCTAAAGTGTGCCTCTCAATTCTTGTTCCCTTTCAATGGCTTCAAACAGTGCTTGAAAGTTTCCCTTTCCAAATGATGTTGCACCCTTGCGTTGTATTATTTCGAAGAACAGTGTGGGACGAGGCTCTATCGGTTTGGTGAAGATCTGTAGTAGATATCCTTCATCGTCTCTATCTACCAATATGCCTAGTTCGCGAAGCGGTGCTAGGTCTTCATCTATTTGGCCTACTCTATCTAGTAATACATCGTAGTAGGTGTCTGGCACACGCAAAAACTGTATACCTCGGGCTTGCAATTCGCGAACGGTAGCAATAATATCTTCAGTAGCCACGGCAATGTGCTGCACCCCAGGTCCTTCATAAAAGTCTAAGTACTCTTCTATTTGAGATTTTTTTTTGCCTTCTGCCGGTTCATTGATAGGAAATTTTATTCTACCATTTCCGTTGCTCATTACCTTGCTCATCAGGGCGGTATATTCAGTTGAAATATCTTTGTCGTCAAACGATACTATTTGGGCAAAACCAAGCACGTCTTTATAAAAATTGCACCAGGTCATCATTTCTCCAAGCTCTACATTGCCCACCATATGGTCTACGTACTGCAAACCTGTGGATGTAGGGTGATAGCCGGAATCCCATGTTTTGTATCCTGGCAGAAAAACACCAGTGTATTCATTTCGTTCTACAAATATATGTACAGTTTCGCCGTAGGTGTATATCCCAGACCGAACCACGCTGCCGTTTTCGTCCTCTTCTACGGTAGGCTTCATGTAGTGTTTCGCGCCTCTTTTTATGGCTTCGTCGTATGCTTTGGTAGCGTTTGGCACCCATAGAGCTACCACTTTCACTCCATCTCCGTGTTTTTCTATATGTTCCCCTATAGCAGTACCGCTCCTTAGTGGCGAGGTGAGTACAAGTTTTATTTTGTCTTGAACTACTACGTAGCTTTCGTGGGTAGTCATGCCGGTTTCTAATCCAGCAAATGCCAAGTCTTTAAAACCGAAAGCTGTTTTGTAAAAGTGAGCTGCTTGTTTGCAATTGCTCACATACAATTCTATATAGTCTGTACCAAACAGCGGCATGAAATCTTGTGCTTCGTCGTATAATTTTGGAAGGTCTTTTGTATTGCTGTCCATTTTTTAATTCTATTGTGCCACAAAATTAAGCTTTTTGGGCTGAACTGCTAAATGACTTATAATATGAAGGTGCCCAAAAAGATACTCGCTGTGAGGTTGCAATCTTCGTTGCATTTTTTGGTTTCAGTCAAAACAAAATAGACGGGGCATTGCAGTTTGGGCAATCTAAACCTCGATTTTTACACTACTTTTTTTGGGTTGTAATACTAAATAGAGTCACGAAAATGCTTTCGTATGGCAAAAGCAACCCCATGTTCTTTGTTGCTAGAGGTTACTTCATTGGCTATGCCCAATACTTCTTTTTTTGCATTTCCTACGGCTATTCCCATTCCTACAGCTTCTAGCATTTCTATGTCATTGTAGTTGTCGCCAAAGGCAATTATGTTGTCCCAAACCAAATGCTGGTATTTGGTTTCTAGCAGCGTTGCAATGGCCGATTTTTTAGAAATTTTTCTGCTCGCTATTTCCAAATAGGTATCCTTGGATTTGTATACATGCAAATCGTCATTCAAGGTGTTTATTAATTGGTTGTAGAGCACAGCTATCTGCTCTGCTGGCCCCATACACATTACTTTGTGCGCACCTTTATTGCTCCGCTGGTACTGGTTTAGAGTGTTGTCTAGCGGCTGCACTTGAGGATTTACCTTGGTATTACTAGCCTCTCTGTTGGCCCAGAAGTCCATGGCTGGCACTATCCATTCATCATTGTTGTATATACTCACATGTATTTCTGTTCCTTTGCTCAATTGGGCTATTTGTAGAACTTCTGCAAAACCTACTTCTGTGCTGCTCAGAACCTTTTCGCCATCTAGCACTAGGCCGCCATTGTAGGCTATCAGAGGGCTGTTTAGTATTTCTACCTCTTGCTGTAGGTGATGCATAGCTTTGGGCATTCGCGATGACGCTAGTACTATATCGCACGTAGATTTTATGCGCGTGAACTCTGCAATGGTTTCGGCAGACAATTCCCGGTCGGCATTTAGCAATGTTCCGTCTATATCAGTACACAGAAGTTTGAAAGACATAGTGCAAGATTAGTGCATTTAGCGCAAAAGGAATAAAGACTCCTTATCTTTTCTTAACTTTGCCTCGCATCAATAGAGAACATAGTTTATGAAACTGAAAAACTACGCCGAAGGGCATTGGGTGGCACATGAAGGTGCCGGATTTGAGCAGTACAACGCCATTACTGGTGAGCTTATAAGTACGGCTGGAAGTGAAGGTTTGGACTATGAGGCCATGATAGACTATGGGCGGAGAGTGGGTGGCAAGGCGCTACGTGCCATGACTTTTTATGAGCGGGGATATATGCTCAAAAAACTTGCCTTATACCTAGACAGTATAAAGAAAAAATACTACGACATCAGTTACCTCTCTGGAGCTACAAAGGGCGATAGCTGGGTAGATATAGACGGGGGTATTGGTACACTGTTTTCTTACGCAAGTTTGCGCAGGCAACTGGGAAATCAGCGTTTTTATGTAGATGGAGAAACAGCAAAAATAAGTAAGAATAACACCTTTGTGGGACAGCATATTATGAGTCCAAAACAGGGTGTAGTTATCCATATCAATGCCTTCAATTTTCCCATTTGGGGAATGCTAGAAAAGCTCAGTGCCAACCTCTTGGCAGGCGTTCCTGCTATAGTAAAGCCTTCTGAGATAACGTCTTACCTGACCCAGGCCATGGTAGCAGACATTGTAGCCAGTGGCATAGTGCCAGAGGGAGCCTTACAGCTAGACTGCGGCAAGGGGCATGGTATTTTAGACAGTCTTACCTCTCAAGATTTAGTAACGTTTACCGGCAGTGCCAAAACAGGAAGAATGTTGAAAAGTATGCCCCATATCATTGAAAATGCCATTCCGTTTAATATGGAAGCCGATAGTTTGAATGCTGCGATATTGGGCGAAGATGCTTCACCTGGTAGCCCAACCTTTGATATTTTTATAAAAGAGGTGCGCCGCGAAATGACAACCAAATCTGGCCAAAAATGTACGGCAATACGCCGAATAATGGTACCTGAAAAATACTTGGAAGATGTGCAAATAGCCCTTGGCAAAAGTTTGGCGCAAACCACCGTGGGCGATCCCGCAGCAGATGGCGTCCGTATGGGTGCTATGGTCAATAGAAAGCAAATGGAACTAGTACGCAGTAGAGTGGTCGAAATGGCGAAAAAGACTCCTATAGTGGTAGGCGATTTAGATACCTATGTGGTAGTAGGTGCCGACAAAAATAAAGGAGCTTTTTTGCCGCCAATACTCATGTTGAATACTAATCCACTTCAAAATATTGATTCCCACGAGATAGAATGTTTTGGCCCGGTGAGTACGCTGATGCCTTACAGGGGTATTGAGCAAGCTGTAGAATTAGCCAAAATGGGGAAAGGCTCTCTAGTAAGCACCATCGCTACCTCTGATGTAGCGATAGCCACGGAATATGCCATAGAAGCTGCTGCGTACCACGGTAGAATTTTGGTACTAAATGAGGAGTCAGCACCAGAGAGCACCGGGCACGGATCGCCCATGCCGCAGCTTATGCACGGTGGGCCAGGCAGGGCAGGTGGGGGAGAAGAACTAGGCGGTATAGGAAGTGTAAAGCACTATTTGCAGCGCACCGCACTGCAAGGTCATCCTAGTATGCTGACCGAAATAACCCAACGCTATCAATACGGTGGAGAATATAAGGAAAAAGAGGTGCATCCTTTTCGTAAGTATTTTGAAGATATAGAAGTAGGTGAAACGGTGATAACTGCCAAGCATACCATCACTGTGGCTGACATTGTAAACTTTGCCAATGTGAGCGGAGATAATTTTTATGCACATATGGACGAAACTTCGCTCCAAGGTACCACTTTCGAGGGGCGAGTAGCTCACGGATATTTTGTGCTGAGCAAGGCTGCAGGTCTTTTTGTAGATGCCAAAAAAGGCCCTGTTTTGCTCAATTATGGTTTGGATGAGTGCCGCTTTACAAAGCCTGTGTATCCTGGAGCTACTATAGGGGTTCGTTTTACTTGTAAAGAAAAAATAAACCAAGAGAAAAAGTCGGAAGAAGACGTGGCTAAAGGAATCATAAAATTTTTGGTAGATGTGTATGATGAAACGGGCGATACAGTAGCCCTTGCTACTATACTTACTATGGTGAAAAAGCGCAACCAAGAAGATGAGTTATAGGCAGATTTGAGAGGTTATATTCTTTGAAACAAGATAATTATCACACGCACAAAGCTCGAAAAGTATATTTTTTGGATATAACTCGTGTCACGTCGATTTCAAGAAACAGTTACATTTGCACTCAATGAATGCAATAGACCAAGGAGACGTATACTACACTACAGAAAACGGTGTAGCGACTGTAGAATTTTATCATCCACTTAGCAACTCACTACCCGGCAAAGTACTTGCTAAACTGGCCAATACTATTACAGCATTGGGCACAGATGACCAAGTTTTAGTAATAGTAGTGCGCAGCGCTGGTGAGCGCACTTTTTGTGCAGGAGCAAGTTTTGATGAGCTTGTAGCTATTGATGATTTAGACATTGGCAAAGTGTTTTTCTCTGGATTTGCCAATGTGATAAATGCCTGCCGCACGTGCCCAAAATTTATAATTGGGCGGGTGCAAGGTAAAGCCGTAGGAGGGGGAGTAGGTTTGGCAGCGTCTTTTGACTATACATTGGCTACTACGCACGCTTCTGTAAAACTGAGTGAACTTGCGGTAGGTATTGGGCCGTTTGTGGTAGGGCCAGCCGTAGAAAGAAAAATCGGCCTTTCGGCTATGACTCAGTTAGCCATAGATGCCACAGAATGGCAAACCGCCGAATGGGCTAAATCTAAAGGATTGTATGCAGATATATTTGATACGGCAGAGGAGATGGACAGCGCCATAAGCACATTGGCTAATAAACTGAAAAATAGCAATCCCGAAGCAATGCGATTACTCAAACAGGTTTTTTGGCGTGGAACCGAAAACTGGGAAACATTACTTGCAGATAGAGCGGCTATGAGTGGACATTTAGTACTTTCTGACTTTACTAAAAAAGCAATCGACAGTTTTAAAAAGCGCTAAAAACAATACGTGATGCAGCCTACTGAGCTGGCGAGAGACCCAGTAGATCGTCAGCAAATAAAAAGGTTTCACGCGATACACTCCCTAGGTCTTTGGAAAAATACTGACTCGCTAAGGCATGTTTACTAACGTTAGGTAGAGCCACTTTCTTTTTTATTGGAGAGCCAAGCTGTTGGTACATTTCCAATAGTCTTGGCACAGAAACCACGTGGTCCTGCTCTACTTCATTTTTGTAATAATATGCAATAAACGTAGGGACTTTTACGCGCTGAAACGTAGCCTCAGTCATAGTGGATTCTACCAAGCGCTGAAGCTCTACCAGTGATTCTAGTCTGTATTTTAGATGCCAATATTGGGCGGCTTCACCTGGTGCTTCCCATGTGTGGTAGTTGCTTGCTTTCACTTTTCTTGCTATTTCTAACCCCCATGGTCCCGCTAATAATTTGCTTTTCGGGTCGTATATGGCAACATTTGGAGAGTAGCAAATGAGGCTGTGTATGTTGTTTTGGCCACTTGCCAAAAATAGTGCGGCAGTGCTGCCGGTGCTGGTGCTCATTACTATCACGCTATCTCCCATAAGGTGGGCAAGTCTTAGTGCTTGTTTGGCAGATTCCAGGTATTTTTCGGCTGTAAAATGCAACATAGGTTCATCCTCTACAAGGCCGTGCTCTGCTAGGAGTGGGGCATACGCGTTCATTTTATATCGTTTTGCAAAATTTAAGTAAATGGGCTGCCCCTCCTCCGGACAAGCAGAAAAACCGTGTAAGTAAAGCAGCACAAAAGGAGTTTTCTTGCTTGCGCTATCTGCCCAGTATAGCTGTGATTCATTTCCTGGTTTTATATCTAAATTGGCTTCGTGCTGTTCTACGGCCTCGGCTACATAATTTGGGTTAAAATTAGTAGGATCCATCAAGGCTTGTACTGAAGGGTCAACTTCTAATTTTTTGGGGGCGGGCCCTGCTAAATAAACCAAAGAAACGAGTACAATTAAAAAAATAAAAGTGCTGAGAATTTTGTTCATGGTGATGCACGAAAATAAAAGCTTAGAGGTAAATATTTTCATCAAATTATACCCAAGACTAGACAATCAATTGTATTTATCATTATTTTCGAAACAGATAAACTAAAAATAGTAATGACAGAACGTTTGAGATCTACGCTCAAAACTTTGGCTTTCAGTGCTTTGCTTCTTGTTGGAGGCACACTAAATGCCCAAAATATAATCATAGGTGGAAAAGTAACTAATAGGGACAGGGAGCCGCTGATAGGCGCCTACATCACACTACCAGAAATAAAAGGAAAAGGTGCTATAACCGACGTCAATGGTGACTTTTCTATACAAGTAAGTAAAAAACCTGTGATTATCTTGGTGTCTTATTTGGGCTATGAGGATAAAAGAGTAAATGTGACAAGTTCTGAACTTTTGAAAATAATAATGACAGAAAGCACAGAAAATTTATTGACTGGTGCTACGGTGAAGGCAAGTAGAGTAACCGAAAAGCAAAAAGAAGCCCCGCTGACTATAGAATCTATAGGCATAGAAGCAATAAAAGATGCGCCAGCAGCTTCTTTTTATGAGAGTTTGGGAAATCTAAAAGGAGTAGACGTGACGGCAGCAAGTTTGGGTTTTAGGGTAGTGAATACTCGAGGGTTTAATAGCACTAGTCCAGTTCGATCGCTACAGCTCATAGATGGTGTGGACAATCAAAGTCCCGGGTTAAATTTTGCGTTAGGCAATTTTTTGGGAGCCAGCGATTTGGACATACGAAGGGTAAATGTAATAGCTGGAGCAAGTAGTGCTTTTTATGGTCCCAATGCATTCAACGGGGTTATTAGTATGGAAACCAAAGAATCATATGATTTTCCGGGGGTACTATCAGAAGTGAAAGTAGGAGAACGAAATTTAGCGCAGCTAGCGGTGCGCTATGCCGATTATTTTACCAATAAGAAAGGTAGAAAGACATTTGGATATAAGGTAAATGCTTTTTATATGCAAGCCTATGATTGGGAGGCAGAAAACTACAATCCTACCCAAGATAGCGAACATGACGAAACAAACCCCGGAGGCTATGATGCGGTAAATAGATATGGGGATGAAGTACTAACCGCAGGCAATGACAACTACGCGGATACTGCTGGTCACCTTACTACTCCAGGTCTTGGTGCTTTTTATAGAACCGGTTACAATGAACGGGATTTGGTAGATTACAACACCAATAACTTAAAACTAAATACGACGCTTAGCTATCGTTTTGTGAACGATGTTCAGCTTGACTATTCGTTCAATTTCAGTACAGGAAATACAGTTTATCAAGGAGATAACCGCTACAGATTAGAGGGAATACAATTTTGGCAAAACCACATAGAACTAAAAAAGAAGGACAAATTTTTTATACGGGCATATAGTACCAATGAAGATGCTGGAACCACATATGATATTGTAACTACCGCTTTTAGACTCAACGAAGTTTCTAATGAAGAAGGTCAGTGGTATAATGCTTACACGCGTACTTGGAGAAGTGCACCCTTTCGTTTTGCAAAGCAGGTAGAGCAGCTACCTGGCTATCCTAAATACGACCCTAATGTGCACGGAAATTTAGAGAATTGGTCTGCAAACTTTTATCAACCATTTTTAGCTGACAATAAAACGGCATTGGCAGATTTGCATGCACAAAGTAGAACACTTGTGGATGCAAACCGTTTAAATCCGGAAACATCAGTGTTTGACTCTACTTTTAATGATATTAGGGGCAGACTATTTACTGACGGGGGTACTCGTTTTTTTGATCGATCTGCACTCTATCACCTCCAAGGGCAATATATTTTTACACCTACTTTTGGTAAAATTACGATTGGTGGAAATGGTAGACTATACAGACCAAACTCCCAAGGTACTATATTGAATGATACAGGAGGTATAGTGATAACCAACTATGAAGTAGGGGTATATGGCGGTATAGAAAAACGCTGGATGAGGGATAGAATAATAGCCAATGCAACTACTCGTGTAGACAAGAATCAAAATTTTAGAGTATTATTTTCCCCTGCAGCATCATTTATCTATAAGCATAGAACCAATCATGTTTTTAGGGTATCATTTAGCTCTGCAATTCGTAATCCAACCTTAGCAGATCAATACCTTTTTTATGATGTGGGCAGAGCTACTTTGCTCGGAAATCTCAATGGTTTTGACTCACTAGTTAGTATAGAATCTTTTAGAGATGCTTACGCTAACGAGGCAGATAGAGGCCTACTCAACTATTATAATGTGGATCCAATACGACCAGAGCAGGCGCGCACCCTGGAGTTAGGTTATAAAGGAAATATTTTTGACCAATCACTCTTCATAGACGCAGGTATTTATTATACTTCATATACGGACTTTATTGGGTATAATATTGGCCTTGACCCGGTTTACTTCAATTCAGATACTCGAGCAACTCCACTTTTTGTAAATGCCTATCGTATTGCAGCCAATGCACGAGAAACCGTAACCACACAAGGAGTTTCTATTGGAATCAATTATTTTTTTAAAAAATATAATCTAGGGGCCAATTACTCGTGGAACGTACTCAATAAAAAAGGGGCGGATGATCCAATTATACCTGCATTTAATACGCCAGAGCATAAGTTTAATATAAGTTTTAGCGGGACAAAAATTAAGTTGCCTCTTTTAAAAAATGAAAACTTTGGCTTCGGGATTAATTACAAATGGATAGAGGGTTTTGTCTTTGAAGGGTCTCCTCAATTTACAGGAACGGTGCCCACCTATGACATGCTTGATGCACAAATAAATTACCAAGTTCCTCGGTGGAATACAACTTTTAAATTAGGTGGGAGTAATATTTTGGGCATCATGCCATTGTTTGACCTAGAAGGTGAAAATAATCAACGTAGTGTATTCAACAACTTAAACTACCAAGTATACGGAGGCCCTTTTGTAGGCCGTATGGTTTACTTCTCTGCACAACACAATTTAGTGTTTAAAAAAGACTAAATTGTAAATATTTATTTTACTTATATTGCCCCCACAATTTTAAATAAATCATACAAATGAAAAAACAGTACATCCTTTCTACAATACTAATGGCTGGAATGGCCCTTGGTGTTAATGCTCAAACCCGCTATGTAGACCCAATCTACACTCAAACGGATATTGAAGTAACTTCAAATGTTGACTATGCTACAAACATTGATTTCCTTACTTCAACAACCTCTAATCAGATGAATGTGGGGCGCGACATTACTGAAATTCGCACGGCAATAGCAATGAGCCAGCCCATACCGGCAAAGTTTTTTAACCCTACAGATGCATCTACAGATTTGAAAGTGACCACTGTTAAAATGGATATCTACAAACCTAAAACTTCAGTAGATGCTACTACTAACAGACCAGTAGTAGTGTTCATTCACACTGGCAATTTCTTGCCACCGCCAATAAATGGCTCACCAAACGGTATCAAAACAGATAGTACTGCTATTATACTATGTACCGAATGGGCAAAAAGAGGCTATGTAGCTGTATCTGTTAATTACAGATTAGGATGGAATCCTCTTGCTGAACAGGCTGATGTAAGACGTGGACAGCTTTTGAATGCAGTTTATAGAGCGATACACGATGTAAAACAAGCAGTTAGAAATCTCAAAGATAACTCAGCCACTTATGGTATAGATCCAAACAAAATTGCCTTGTACGGAGAAGGCACCGGCGCATATGTAGCGCTAGCTTATGAAACATTGGATAAAAATGAAGAGATGGAGTTACCCAAGTTTAGAGTGGGTGGCATAGGCGATTCGTACATCAATCGTAACGTAGTTGGTGAAATAGACGGAAGTGGTGGTCTTTTGAATCTTTATGGGACCTCTACTACCTCCTCTGATATTTCAGCTGTAATAACAGCTGGCGGTGCATTGGCTGATACCTCGTGGCTAGAAGCTGGAGATGCTCCTATGATTTCATTTCACTGCATTAGAGATCCATTTGCGCCTTTTAATGAAGGTACTGTTATAGTGCCTACTACCAACGAAGACGTGGTAGATGTACAAGGCGGAAACTTGTATGTAAAAAAAGCCGTAGCTCTTGGAAATAATGATGCTATAAAAGATATAAAAGCAAACGATGTATATACTACTGCTGCTCGCGCTTCATACGGCAAAGAGTTTGATTATATCTATGCATCACCCTTTGACAAAATAACCGTAAGTACAGATGTAGAGGGACTTTTTCCGGTAGTGAGACCATTAAACGCAACTGTTTTAAATAATGAGGCTAGCCCTTGGCAATTGTGGGATCCAAACTCTGGTCTAGCTACTGCAGTTGTTGGACAGGCAGGAGGAATGCCTATCACTGCGCATATGAACAGCTTGCAAAGCAATCCAGATATGAGCTCTTTGAAATCTCGAACCTATATAGATACAATTCTAGGTTATATGTGCCCAAGATTGGCACTAATCAATGGAGATATTGACTTGTCACTACTCAACACTAAAGAGATACTACCAAGCAATGCTGCTCAGGTATACCCTAATCCTGCTAATAATTTAGTAAATATTACTGTAGATGCTATTTATGAGGTAAAGAGTATAACAATAACAGATGTGACAGGACGAATTGTGCGTACTGAGAGCCCTAGCAATAAGGTTGCTGTAAACTTAGATACTTTAAAGGCGGGTTACTACTTTGTCAATATTAGTACTTCTGTAGGCATGGTTTCTACAAAATTTATTAAAAATTAAATTTCTTAATAATACATGTGAAACGCCCAAAGTGAACATCGCTTTGGGCGTTTTTTATTTGGCAATATAGTCTTTTAGCACTTTGATATGTTGAAATAAGATTATGTGCCATACGGATGATACAGCTGAGAATACCTAACTATGAAAAGGAGTGCTAAAAATATATCAGAGGCTGCTCTTGTATTCTACTAAACAATAGGTTTATTTCGTTGACTATTCCACAACCAACTAAAGCATGGATTTAAAACAAGCATTTGAAAACAATAAAAATTGGATAGCAGCAAAGAAGTCTGTAGATAGTGCGTATTTTTCAAATTTAGCAAAAGGCCAGAGTCCAGAGGTGCTATATATAGGATGCTCAGATAGCCGAGCTACAGCAGAGGAAATAATGGGAGCAAAACCCGGAGAACTATTTGTGCATAGAAATATAGCAAATATGGTCATTAGTGTAGATCTAAACGTTATGTCAGTTATCAATTATGCTATTAATCAATTGAAAGTGAAACACGTTATCGTCTGTGGCCACTATTTCTGTGGTGGAGTAAAGGCGGCAATGCAGGCACAAGATTTGGGGATTTTAAATCCTTGGCTACGAAATATTAGAGACGTCTACCGTATTCATAGAAAAGAATTGGGTACAATACTTGAAGAAAATCTAAGATACAATAGACTGGTAGAGCTGAATGTACAAGAGCAATGCATAAATCTGATGAAAACAGCCACTGTGCAAACAGCTTTAAAAGAACGCGGACTTCAAATACACGGCTGGGTTTTTGACATTGAAACAGGAAAACTGATAGACCTGAACCTTGATTTTACGGCTATATTAGAAGATATTAAAGAGATTTACAATTTGGGATAGATAGCGTTTTATAGTCCGCTTAGAGCCATATTGGTCATCATATCCTATCCGAAATCAACTTTTTTTTATTTTCAAGTTAGGCATGGAGTTGTCTGACTCTTTTGTAGTTATTTCAATTTTTGTTTATACATCTGCACTGCGTTACTTAATCCGTAATATAGCGCATCGGTAATAAGAGCGTGTCCTATAGATACCTCTAAAACCTCGGGTACATTTTTTATAAAGTAATTAAGGTTGGCTAAACTTAAATCATGTCCGGCATTTATCCCAAGACCAAGTTCCTGAGCTCTAGCAGCTGTGGCTGCGTATGGAGCTATGGCTGCTTCTTTCTTGTCTTTGTATTCTCTAGCGTATGCTTCAGTATACAGTTCTATTCTGTCGGTGCCACATGCTTTTGCTGCATCTACTTGGTGTACTTCTGGATCCAAAAATACCGAAACTCGTATACCAGCATTCTTAAATTTTGCTATTATAGGAATAAGATAGTCTTTTTGGGCTGCACAATCCCAGCCTGCGCAACTAGTCAATACATCTGGTCCATCAGGCACTAAGGTTACTTGTGTTGGTTTTATGGCTAAAACCATCTGAATGAAATCCTCACTAGGATATCCTTCTATGTTGTATTCAGTTTTTACCACATCTTTTAATGCGTAAGCGTCTGCTCGGGTGATATGTCGCTCATCGGGGCGTGGATGTACCGTTATACCTTCTGCGCCAAAGTTTTCTATATCTCGGGCTGCTTGCAACACATTGGGAGTATTGCCGCCACGTGCATTTCTGATGGTAGCTATTTTGTTGATGTTAACACTTAGTTTGGTCATTTTATTATGTAGCGTATTTGTAGCGTAAATGTTTGTTTTCGAGTGCCAGATATTTCTTCTAATCCAGAACCAATGGTGTAATTGTCTTGTAATGAATGCATAGGGCTATCGTGCTGGGTATGGGCATAGCGAAACCAAATGTCTAGGTTTTTGCCTGCTTTGTACCGGGTTAAAATATAAAAACGAAACCCTGTAAAACCGTGCATAAAAAGCGGATAATCGTACAATGGTGTTTGCTCAAAACTATATATTCTATTTTGAAACTGCTCCACAACACTGTATGCTGCTCTGCCGCTCAAATGTAAGCGATGGCCAAAAGGCTTGTAGATTATATCTTGGTATACCAAGCTGCCAAAACTTTGTTCGTTTCCTTCTTCATATACACTCCATTCTATTCTGTTTCTAAGTTCTATTCCCTTGGCTACTGTGTAGTCCATATGTATTCTGTGGCGAGAAAGCGTCTCGTAGCCAAGTTGCGGTATGTTTTCTCCCGTGAGATTTCTTTGTTTGGTTTCTGTTCTAAAACGATAGTAAGCTCTAAACTGTCTGCTGGGTTTATATTGTGCTTCTATCCAAAAATCTGCACCCCCTGTGGGAGCTATACTTTGAAAGCGCAACCACGGAAAACGAAAGAGATCATAATATCCCAACAGTGCCACTTTTTTAGTAATTTTGGCTTCAAAACCGGTATAAAATCCGCGCTCATTGGCAGCTTTGCTGTTTTCCCCAAAACCATTGGTCTGCATAGTGATGAAATCTCTATCGTACTGTCGGTAGACAAAACTGAGGTCTAATGCCCGATTTAAACTAATTAGTGCACCGTGTATTTGTGCCATACTGTTGTTATGCGAGCTATGACTTATTTCGCCGTACACATTCATATTACGAAACACATAGTCATAGTATAAACCATTTTTGAAGTATTGGTTTCCTGTAAAATTGAATTGATTGTCGGATCGTTGCGCAGGTTTCAGGGTAGCATTGAGCTTACGCAGGTAGTTTATGGTTCCTATTCTGCCACGCTTATTTTTGTATTCTACATAAAATCCAGTTTGAAAATCAGCTATGGCGTCTTTGTCTGCTATCTCGCTTGCGGTTCTGTGAAAACCGCCGTCTTCTTGTATGTTTGTTACAAATTCGGGTTCGTTGTTTGTGGTATTGCCAGTATCTATAGATAAGATTGCGTTGGCGTCTACATTTTTATAAGATGCAAATGCACCTAGCTCTATATGGTCAAACGAGAGAGCTAATGCGCCTCCTCGCAAATATGCGTTTTCGCGCAATGAACGATAGGCGCCAAACCCGCTGAAATTTCTCTTTGAATTGGTGATGATACTTGATTTGCCAAAGGCAAGTCCGGTGCTGAGAGTTAGCCCTTGGCCAAAATTAGCCTGAAAGTCTCCTAGGTTTAGTGCTTTTAATCTTCCTATTTCTCGAGCGGCAAAGTAGAACGAGAAGTAGTCGTATCCAAGTGTATTTGGTGTCTTTAGGAAAGACTCACCAGCATCTTTTTCCATATTTACTCCAAAAGAGACAAAGCGCTTGTAGTCAAAACGGTACCGCAGGTTATTGTAAATTGGTGAGCCTTGGTAGTGGTTGGTTTCGGAGGTAGTGAGAGTATCTCGTACTTTAAATCCCTTGTTTTTTGGGGTGTTGGTCTCTACCAAAGTCATAAATTGGTGTGTTCCGTTTTGCCACACTTGTTTTATATTTTTTAGACTCACTTCATGGCTACGTACGCTCACAAAGGGAAGTATACTTGTAATGACATTTTGGTCAAAACTAGGAAGCACTTGTAGTTCATAAAGGTTTATAAAATCACCAAACTTTTTACGGTGTTGTATGATTTCAAGCGACTGAAAGCCAGACAAAAACGGCATAGCAAATAGCTTTGGTGCATCGGCTTTGTTTAGATCTAGTGGGTGCTCGTAGTAAAACAATAGCTCACTAGCAAACTGTTGGATGTCTACTTCATCGCTGGTATTTTCTATATAACGTTCTATATACTCATTGATAATGGCGTGTTCGGTTTGGGCATAGCTATGGTGGTAGAAAACTGCTAGAAGTAGTAATAGGCTAAAACGCATAGGCTACGTTGAGTGAAGGTGACAGACCCAGTTGGTTGTGATATCCAGCTGCTACATCAAGCTGGATTGAGTTGGTTTTCCACCCAAATCCTAAAGCGATTAATTGGTTTAGTCCAAAACCACCTCGTACGGTATAATTATCATAGTCAAGTTCTAGTCCGGCATTTATATCAGGGCGTTGGCTACTAGCTTGTATATAATCACTGTAAATTGTAATGTTTTTATCTATATTATAGGCTACACCCAAACGATAGTTAGCTGCTAATCTTTCATTTGGTGCTCCTATAAGTTGAGTTCTATTTGGGTTAAACAATGAAAAACCTGCATTAAGTTTCTCGTTTACTTGGTAATATAATCCGGCATTGAAAGTAAAGAGTGAAGTGTTTTTATAAAATGGATTGGAGGAGTTATACAGGTGATAATTTAATGAAATACCTGTGGCTACTTTTTTACCTAGTTTTTTGGCTACGGCTAGTTGTATTTTTTGTGCTGCAAAATTTGCTAATGGCGATAGTTGGTAGGCAAAACCAATGTTAGCTGATTTTGTAGCGATATTTCCTACAAGCATAGCGCTGGAGTATTCGGATAGGCCAAAACGGTTTGCAGCATTTAGGATTATTTCTTGGGCAGCAAAAGCTAGTGTAGCCACGTTATTTTCTATGCCGTAAGCATTGAGGTAAGTACAAGAGGCCCCACCCAATGAAATAGATTTTGCATTGTTTGGTGGTGGAGATATAGCCAATGTGAGGTTAGCAACAAGCGATACTAGCAAGAAGATAAGTGAGCGCATCATGCAATAGTACGCGCTTAAACTTATATCTCTGCCCTAAGTTTTTTTAAGAAAATTTTGACGTTTTGTAATTTATCTAAAATCTGAATAGATGTATCTACGGTTTTCTTATCTGTCTTCAATTTGTCTTTGGCTCCTTGAAGGGTATGTCCTTTAATTTTTACTAAAAAATATATTCGCTCTACAATTGCAATATCGTCAGTAGTATAAAACCGTTTTCCACGTCCATTGCGTTTGGGTTGTAGGGCTTGAAATTCTGTTTCCCAGTAACGAAGCAGTGAGCTCGCCACATCAAAGTGTTGTGCAACTTCAGAAATACTATAGTAGAGTTTACCCTCTTTTAAGGCCATTAATCAAAAGACTGATTTGGGTTGGAAGATATCTTTAAAATTTCTTCGTATTGCTCGCTAGTGAGGTCATTATAAAAAAATCCGACAGGATTTACCGCAGTTCCATTTTTGTGCACTTCGTAGTGCAAGTGAGGGCCAGTTGATTTTCCGGTACTTCCTACAAGGCCTATCAATTGACCGCGAGTCACTTTTTGACCTACACGAACATTGGTGCGGCTCATGTGTGCATAGAGTGTAGTGTATCCGTAGCCGTGACTTAGTACCACATGAGTTCCGTAGCCCCACCGAGCGTGTTCTACTTTCTTTACTACTGCATCTCCTGTCGCATATATTTTAGTGCCACGCGGAGCGGTAAAATCAATACCTTTATGCATTTTCCTAGTTTTATAGATCGGGTCTACTCGGTAGCCAAATCCCGAAGCAATTCGTCTTAAATTTTTGTTTGGAATGGGCTGTATGGCAGGTATAGAAGAGAGCATTTTACTCTTATTCTTTGCCATTTTAATTAGTTTGTTGTAGGAGTCTTCTTGCACTTTATATTGTGCATTCATGTTATCCAATTTTTTGTGAAGGAGCTCTAGATTTTTTCCGTTTCGTAATTGTTTTAGAGCGGTGTACTTATCTACACCACCAGTACCAGCTTTTCTGATATCTTCACTTATTGGGTCTGCTCCAAAAATTTCACGGTAGACATTATCGTCCATTGAAGCGAGATCATCTAATTTTGTTTGTATTTCTGTTGTTTTGGAGGTTAGTAGTTTCATCTGAATATCGTATTCAGCAATTTGATGTTGCAAGTCTTCTGTATTATTACCTTGCAAAGCTATTGAAACGCTAAAGATGGATACTACTGCTGCAAAAGATAAAATACCCATTATCTTGGCTGCAGTACCCCAATTGTTGTCGGGCACTCTTTCATATTCAAGAGTTTCTGGATTAAATTTAAATTTTGTTTTACTCATTGTATCTTTGCACTGAAAATCTCCGCGAAGTTATATTTTTTTGCGGGAATCCAAAACCAATAATAGACAAAACCATGACTGCAGCCGAAATAAGACAACAATTCCTTGATTTTTTTGCGGATAGAGGCCATAAGATAGTAGATTCTGCACCTATAGTGGTAAAAGATGACCCCACACTTATGTTTACAAATGCGGGTATGAATCAGTTTAAAGATCTTTTTTTGGGTAATCAAGAAGCGAAATACAAGCGCGTAGTTGATACTCAAAAATGTTTGCGCGTGAGTGGTAAACACAACGATTTGGAAGAAGTGGGAGTCGATACCTATCACCATACCATGTTTGAGATGCTTGGCAATTGGTCGTTCGGTGATTACTTCAAAAAAGAAGCCATCAATTGGGCTTGGGAGTTGCTTACTGAAGTATACAAATTAGATAAAGATAGATTGTATGTTTCAGTCTTTGAGGGAGATAAAGCAGACGGTCTTAGTTTAGATACAGAGGCGAAAGACCTTTGGCTACAACACGTTAGTCAAGAGCGAATAATATTGGGCAATAAAAAAGATAATTTTTGGGAAATGGGAGAGTCTGGCCCTTGTGGTCCGTGCTCCGAAATTCATATCGATTTGCGCAGCAATTCAGATCGCGAATTAGTAGATGGTGCTAGTTTAGTAAATTCTGACCACGAGCAGGTTATTGAAATCTGGAACCTCGTTTTTATGCAATATAACCGAAAAGCTGACGGCAGTTTGCTTCCCCTCCCACAGCAACATGTGGATACAGGAATGGGCTTAGAACGTTTGGTACGGGCCGTGCACACCATGCAGTCTAATTATGAATCCGATTTGTTTATGGATACTATATACCAACTGGAACAAATAAGTTCTAAAAAGTATGGAATTAACGAACAAGTAGATATTGCATTTAGAGTTATTGCTGACCACCTTAGAGCCGTTTGTTTTGCCATAGCAGATGGTCAGCTACCTGATAATAACGGAGCGGGATATGTAATACGCAGAATACTCCGCAGAGCAGTGCGCTACGGCTATAGTTTTTTGGGCCTCGAAAAACCATTCCTTACCGATTTAGTGCCCGGCTTTATAGCCAAATTTAACACTGTTTTTACTGGTCTAAACGAGCAAGCTTCGTTCATTAAAAAAGTGGTAGAGCAAGAAGAAAAATCGTTTCTAAAAACACTAGAAACAGGAATAAAACTCTTTGCAGAGGAAGCTCAAAAAACGGTAAGCATCCTAGCCGAAACTGAAGAATTTGGTGAATTTTTAAGATCGAATTCGGAATTAAATGATAATCTGAAAGAGTCATTAAATCCCATACACAATGTAAGTGACTCAATGAAAAAACTCAGCGAAACAATGTCAAGTATGACCAAGCCCCTAAAAGCAGTTTCCGAGTCATTGAGAACAATCAACGGAGAATTTGTATTTAAACTTCAAGATACTTTTGGATTTCCTAAAGATCTTACTGCTTTAATGGCAAGAGAGTTCCAATTGGAAATTGATTCTGTAGGTTTTAATGATGCTTTGCACCAACAAAAAGAGCGTAGTAGAGCAGACGCTAAGAAGGAATCCGGAGACTGGATAGTCCTTTTAAATAATGAAAAAGAAGGGTTTGTAGGGTATGACTATACAGAAACTGAGATTCAAATAACGCGCTATAGGGAGGTAGAATCTAAAGGTAAAAAACACTTTCATTTGGTGTTTAATCTTACGCCTTTTTATGCAGAAAGTGGTGGCCAGGTAGGTGATAACGGTGTCATAAAAGGGACCCAAGATGAAGATGAAATTAGTATACTTGATACACAAAAAGAAAATCAACTTGTAGTGCACATTGCTGACCAACTCCCCAAGAATTTAAAGCAGGTTTTTGAGGCAAATGTTAATACACAAAGGAGACACGCGACGACCTTAAACCATAGTGCCACCCATCTTTTACAAGCAGCTTTAAGAGAGGTTTTGGGTGACCACGTGGCTCAGAAAGGATCTTTGCTAAACGATAAATACCTACGTTTTGATTTTTCGCACTTTCAGAAAGTAGAAAAGAACGAAATAGCTCAAATAGAATATCTAGTAAATAGGAAAATACGCGAGGCTATAGCCCTGAGTGAAGAACGAGATGTCCCATTTGATGTGGCTGTTAGTTATGGTGCTACTGCACTTTTCGGAGAAAAATATGGGGATACAGTTCGGGTTATTACCTTTGATAAAAATTTCTCAGTAGAGCTTTGCGGGGGAACTCACGTTAGCAATACTGCACATATAGGTAGTCTAAGAATAGTGCAGGAAAGTGCAGTAGCAGCTGGAGTACGCAGGATAGAAGCTATTACCGGCGATGCTGCAGATGATTATGTACAACACAAAATGAAGCTTCTTGAGCAAATAAGTACAGCATTGGGAAATCCTCAAGATGTAATGAAAGCACTCCACTCGTTACAAAATGAAAATACTACAATAAAAAAAGAAGTAGAAAATTTTGCACATGCGCAACTAATTGTGCTCAAAGAAACCTTGATTGCCAATGCTAAAACCGCAAACGGTGTTACTTATATCATTGAGGACATAAGCATTAGTAATGCATCGCAAGCTAAAGACTTGTGTTTCCAATTTAAAGAAGAAATAGATAATCTCTTTTGTGTGCTCTTGGCAAATATTGAGGAGAAACCGAGTATAAGCGTGATTATAAGCGATAGTTTAGTTAAACATAAAAAATGGGATGCAGGTCAGTTGATACGCCTATGGGCTAGAGAAGTGAAAGGCGGCGGTGGTGGTCAGCCTTTCTTTGCACAAGCCGGCGGATCAGATGTCAACGGCTTGCCAACTGTAAAGGAATTAGCGATTAACTTTGTGACCTCGTAAAATGCTCAAAAATAATAAATATGAAGTAGTTATTGGGTTAGAAATACACGCTCAACTCAATACATTTTCTAAAGCTTTTTGTTCAGATAAAGTAGCTTTTGGTGCCCCTGCAAACTCACTAGTTAGCCCTGTGAGTTTAGGACATCCGGGTACATTGCCTGTACACAATATAGAAGCTGTAAATATGGCTATAATGCTTGGACTAGCTTGTGGATGCGATATCAGAACCTACAATACCTATGATAGAAAAAATTATTTCTACGCAGATTTGCCAAAAGGCTACCAAATAACGCAAATGGATACCCCTATTTGTACTGGAGGTAAGCTAGAAATAAACCTACCTCAGGGGCAGACTAAAAAAATCCACCTCACACGCATACACATGGAGGAAGATACTGGCAAGGGTATTCACGACTTAGACATAGAGAATACCTTGATGGACTATAATAGAGCGGGTACACCCCTGGTAGAGATTGTAACTGAACCTGATTTTAGAAGTGGGGAAGAGGCATATGCTTTTTTGGCAGAGATACGGAAATTGGTTCGATACCTAGGTGTGTGCGATGGAAATATGGAAGAAGGTAGTCTGCGATGTGATGCTAACGTATCTATACGCCCGCTTGGAGCAAAAGAATTTGGCACCAAGGTGGAAGTAAAAAATATGAACTCTATGAGTAATGTTAAAAAAGCAATAGAATACGAATTTGAACGTCAATGTGAAATGGCTGTAAATGGCGAACAAATTTTTTCTGAAACTAGGAGCTTTGATGCAATGAAAGGAACTACTTTTGGGATGAGAAGTAAAGAGCTGGTAAATGACTATCGGTTTTTCCCCGAGCCAGATTTGCCCCCATTAGTGATAGACGATGCTTGGATTCTAAAGGTAAAAAACACCATGCCAGCGTTACCCAAAGAGCTATTTCAAAAATTTACCCAAGAGTTTAGGCTAAATGAATACGATGCCAGTATATTGACAGAAAGTAAGGAGGTAGCTGACTATTTCATGGAGGTGTGTACCCATACAATCAACTACAAAGCTGCGGCAAATTGGGTGATGGGAGCTGTAAAAGGCTGGGTAAATAGCAACGCTACTCACATCGACAATTTTCCGCTTAATCCTGCCACAATTGCAGACATAATAGCCTGTATCGATAAAGGAATAATTAATTTTAGTATCGCAGAGCAAAAGCTATTTGAGGCACTTTTACAACAGCCGATAAAAAAAGTGGAAGAGCTAATAGATGAACTAAATTTGGCGCAGACTGGCGATGACCATACGCTGCAGCAGCTCATCTTAGATGTTTTGTCAGAGAATGAAGTTAAGGTGGCCGAGTATAAGGCAGGTAAAACAGGACTACTTGGAATGTTTATGGGGCAAATAATGAAAAAAAGCAAAGGCAAAGCAGATCCTAATAAAACAAGCCAACTTCTTGTTCAGGCACTGAAAATGGACTAAAATTGTGGCGTAATCATTGTATTACCCTTAGACATACATTTATGAAAAAGACAAAAGTAAAAAGTGTACTGCTATCATTATTTATTATATTTAGCACGAATGCCTGCGTGAATGCTAGCGATAATGCTCAAACTAAAGATGAATATATGCTCAAAGCAGCGACTAATGTGCAAGATAAAACACTAGTAATACTGAGCGAAATTACAGATACTAAGTTGGTGATTAAAGACAGTGCTTATGTAAACAAAGGAACATTTGTTTTCGTAGGCGAAGCTTCGTCAGAAAGTTCATTATTCTTTATAACATTCGGCACAACTCAGCCTCCGGGTATTCCTGTTGTTTTAGAAAATGGTGCTAAAGTGAGTATGACCATTACCAAAGATAAAACATACGAAGTCTCCATGCAAGGAGGAAATTGCAATAAAGAAATGTCATCACTTTACAACATTTATAATTCTTTTGATTTAAAAATGGCGGAATTTAGTGCAGAATTAGAATCTATAGACCCAACAACTATAACCGAAGAAATGCGAAAAAGCACCACTTCACGTTATAATGCTATGCTACTCCAACGGTCCAAAGATATAGAGGATTTTGTGCGCAATGAGCGTGCAACACCAGCTACATATTTTGCTGTGAAATATCTTTTTAGTAAGCCAGAGCCTAAGTTGATACTGCTTGCTAAAGATAAAATGAGTAAGGAAATGCCTGAGTCTGTCTATACAAGAAACTTGCAAGAACTAGCCAAACAGATAGGCCCAACGGTAGTGGGGGCAATAGCTCCCGAGATTAACTTAGCTACACCAGACGGTAATTTTCTGGCACTTTCGTCACTTAGAGGTAAAGTAGTTCTTATTGATTTTTGGGCCAGCTGGTGTGGCCCATGCCGCAAAGAAAATCCTGCGGTAAAAGCCATTTATGAAAAATATAAAGAACGTGGGTTTGAAATATACGGTGTATCATTAGATCAAAACGGAGACCAATGGAAAGCTGCTATCGCTAAAGATGGGTTAACTTGGAAGCATGTGAGTGACCTGAAAGGTTGGAAATCTAGCGCTTCTGGGCTATATGGAGTACGCAGTATACCTGCTACTTTTTTACTAGATAAGGAGGGACGCATATATAAATCAGGTTTCAGAAGCCACGAATTGGAAGGTTTGTTGAATGAACTTTTGGATTAGCCTAAAAGCCTATAGCACATATTTTATTTTAACGTGCTTAGCTCTATCGTCATGCATGTTAGATAGAGGTTCAACTAAAGAACAAAACAAAAAAACAGAACAAAAGGAAGCATTATATGCATCTTGGCGAACGGGTAAGTTCTACTACAATGTGAGGCCCTTTGGTGTTTTTTTAGTCAATAGATACGATACATTACAGGAGGAATTCATACGAGATAATGGACTACTCACTACATTTAAAATTGCGTGGTTAAACGATAGTATGTATGAGTTACGTTACCTCGAAGTACTAGAAAATCCGAAAAGTATATCACTACCTAAAGAAATAGATTCGCTTGTGCGTATATGTACCATGACCAATGTTAGCGATACGATGTATGTAGAAAAAGCGCATAGTAATCTGAGTAAAACTGATGTTCTCACGCGGTATCGGCGGCCTAAAATTGTCCCTCAAGATAGTATATTGCTGCAATAAATAATATTCGCTTAACTTTGAGGTAAAGTTTTAATGGTTTTAAAAGAAGAAAATTGTTCTACACTTATGGCAAAAAAAATACTTATAGTAGACGATGAAAGGGATATAGTAGAATTACTACGGTACAACCTAGAAAAGGAAGGGTATAAGTGCTACACCGCTGAAAACGGAGAAGAAGGAGTAGCTAAAGCCAGAGAAAAAAAACCGGATTTGATATTACTGGATATCATGATGCCAAAAATGGACGGTATAGAAGCTTGTCGCCAGATACGATCAGATGATACCTTGTCGGAATCATTTGTAGCATTTTTAACTGCTAGAGGTGAGGAGTATTCAGAAATTGCCGGTTTTGATGTAGGAGCAGATGATTATATCACGAAGCCTATAAAACCACGGGTATTGATTAGTCGTATCAAAGCTCTATTAAATAGAAAAAAACAGGATAAAATGCAGGATTCTATCGAACTAGGAGAGTTGTTGATAGACCGAAATACATTTGATGTTACCTTGAGAGGTAAGCGATTAACGTTGCCGAAAAAAGAGTTTGAGCTACTTTATCTACTTGCCTCTAAGCCAGACAAAGTTTTTACTAGAGAGGCTATACTAAATAAGGTTTGGGGTTTAGATGTAAGTGTGGTAGACAGAACCATAGACGTTCACATCAGAAAAATCAGAGAAAAAATTGGCAACGAGTGTATTCAGACTATAAAAGGAGTAGGGTATAAATTCGTCGTTTGAAAAGAAGTAGTCCAAGGTTTGTTGCGCTGGTCGCAAGTCTTATCGCAGCGGCACTTTCCTCGCTGACTGTCTGGATTTTGACACAGCAGCCTGGGGCTATTTTAATCAACTTTTTTTTAGTGTTTTCGGTTTGCTTTATTGTATTTGTGTTCTTGCTGAAAGAGTTTATTCAAGACCGTATCAAGCTCATCTATAAAAGCATTTATAGGTTCAAAACAAACAAGGATAACCAATATAAGATAGGTGATAAGAAATCTGCAGATCCTATTGGCGAGGTCAGTAAGGAGGTACTCTCTTGGATGATAGAAAACAAAAAGGAAGTGGATGAACTCAAACAGCAAGAAAATTACAGGCGCGAGTTTTTAGGTAATGTAAGCCATGAGCTGAAGACGCCCATACAAAATATCCAAGGGTATATACATACTCTATTGGATGGTGCTCTTGAAGATAAAAAAGTCAATGAATTATTTTTACAAAAGGCAGGTAAAAGTGCTGACCGTCTTGTAGAATTAGTGGACGATCTTACTCAGATTTCTACTTTGGAGAGTGGTCAAGAACTCAATCTGCAAGTTGTAGATATGCTAAAGCTGACTTCTGAAGTATTTGAAATGGTTGAGACGCAAGCCAATGAGAAAAATATCTCAATTAATTTAAAGAAACAAAATGAAAAAGGTATCTTGGTTATGGCTGATAGGGCTAAAGTGCGACAGGTAATGGTAAATTTATTGGTAAATGCCATAAAATACGGACGTAGCCAAGGAAAAATAGTGATTAGTTTTTATGACATGGATAAAAATATTCTCACCGAAATATCAGACGATGGAATGGGAATAGCTGAAGAACATCTGCCTCGCTTATTCGAACGGTTTTATCGAACAGACAAAGGAAGAAGTAGAGACCAAGGAGGTAGTGGACTTGGTCTTGCCATTGTTAAACACATTATAGAGGCACATAAACAGACTATAAATGTGAGAAGTACTTTAGGCGTAGGAAGTACGTTTGGTTTTACTTTGAAGAAAGCGTAAAATAATTGTTTTATATACCTCCTCAAGGTAGCACTAGTTCGCTAATATGACGCAACCCTAGTCAAATTCTTCTACTAAAACGCCCATTTTACCCATTTGAGCATCGCGAACAGCCTCCATAAGTTGCGTTTCATTGTTCATCACAAAGGGACCGTACTGTGCCAAAGGTTCGTTTATAGGCTCTCCTGCTAGCAAAATGTACCGTGTATGGGCAGTTGCTTGTAAGTGTATAGCTTTACCGTCCTGTCTATATATCGCCATATCTTTGGTTAATATCGTAGTGTTTCCTGATTTTAAGCCACCTTCTAGTACGTAAATGAGGGCATTGAAATCTGAATTGAATGGGATGGTTACTTCCCCGTCTTTTTCTAATTCACCTCGTAGTAGTAGCATTGGACTGTTGGAGGGTGCTGCTCCTTTGGTTTGCTCATATTGGCCACTTACCACCCATATTTTAGATTTTTCAGTCTCCACTAGCGGAGTATCTTCTAGTTGTATTGGCTGATAGTAGGGTTGTTTCATTTTGTGTTCAGCAGGAGAATTCACCCAAAATTGGATGAATTCTAGTTCTCCTCCATTTTCGGTAAGTTTCCTCGGGAAACGTTCACTATGAGTAATTCCTCTACCGGCAAACATCCATTGGGTACCGCCAGCGTGAACTGTAGCTCGCTCGCCTAGCGAGTCCCTGTGCTCCACTGCTCCTTTAAAAATGAAAGTTACCGGGCTAAATCCGCGGTGTGGGTGTGGTCCTACACCAGCTTCTTGTGGTCGTTGTCCGCCTGGCAGCACTTGGTGCCAATGGTGTATAAGTAAAAATGGATCAAGGTGTTGCAACTCATTATTGGGGAGCGGCTGATCTAATAGGTGCCCACCCATATCTACTTTATTAGCGGGGTATATTTTTTGGATGCTGCGAAGTGTTGTCGTGCTCATGGGGCATAAATATACATACGACGTGCCAAAAATATTTTGCGGTCAGTTTGGCCGGCAATCATTCAGTTATTCGATGGCAGAAGTAGTTTGTTTTGGTCTGTATCGTATGTTCATGCCAATCAGTAACTTACGTAAAAGCTGATCTTTGCATAGCCTGTAATGCGGATGTGTTGGTTTTCTAAAAAGAGCACTCAGCTCATGCTTTCCAAAACGCATATCGCCCAACATCAGTGTTTCTATAATGTCCTCGTCTTGCCAGTTCATAGCTATTTTAAATTTCCGTAGGACAATATTGTTGGTTAAAATCTGCTCAGGAGCGGGTTGTTCCCCCTCTTGTTTCCCTCTTTTGAGGTTAATAAGACCGTTCAAAAATGCGGCTAATTCTTGATGCGTTGCTTCTCGAAATCCTTCGTATTCGTCTTTTAACAGCATTGATTTTACCTCGGTGAGGGTAAGGTTTAAACCACCAGAGACAAACATCTGTAGCATATCCGGGTTTTTGAAATCGAATGCATAGCGGGTACGTCGGAGTATATCGTTTGTAGTCATATTAACATCTGCAAAAGTAATAGTTTTTGTGGTTTTTGGGCGTTTGGTACAGCCACTATGGCTGCGTTGCATTAACTTTTGCTGCTGTGGTTCATTGTTCTGTGAGTCGGGCCATACAGCCTTTATCTCATCATACGCGTATGGTATTTATATTTTACATTTGCACCAATGTCGCGCGTAGCTATTCATACCTTAGGCTGTAAGCTCAACTACTCTGAAAGTAGCACCATTGTACGCCAACTTGAAGATCATGGATTTTTGCACGTAGATTTTGCAGAGGAGGCAGATATTTATGTTATAAATACGTGCTCTGTGACTGACAATGCAGATAAAAAATGTCGGACAACTGTAAAAAGTGTACTCAAACAAAATCCAGAGGCTTATGTAGTAGTAATAGGGTGTTATGCTCAGCTTAAGCCCAAAGAAATTTCTCAAATACCAGGAGTTGATATGGTGCTAGGTGCTGCCGAAAAATTCAATATGATAGAACACCTACACTCTTTAAAAAAAGAGGATAAAGCTATCGTATTTAATAAAAGTATTAAAGAAATAAATGATTTTGTGCCCGCATTTAGCTACGGAGATCGCACGCGTAGTTTCTTGAAAGTGCAAGATGGCTGTGATTATTTTTGCTCGTTTTGTACTATCCCGTTAGCGAGGGGTAAAAGCAGAAACGCTACTGTAACTGAGACCGTAGCAAAAGCTAAAGAAGTAGCATCTACCAAAGTGAAAGAAGTGGTAATTACGGGTGTAAATATCGGCGATTTTGGTGCAGAAAACGACTATATCGAAACATTTTATGACCTAATTTTAGAGCTAGACAAGGTGGAGGGTATAGATCGCTACCGCATTAGCAGTATAGAACCTAATTTGCTCACTAATGAGATTATTGACTTTGTGGCTGCAAGTTCAAAATTTGTTCCCCATTTTCATATACCATTGCAAAGTGGCGATGATGAGGTTTTGGCTAAAATGCGAAGAAAATACCTAAGTAATCTTTACGCAGAACGCATTGCTCGTATAAAAAGGCAAATGCCTAATTGTTGTATAGGGGTAGATGTGATAGTAGGTTTTCCAGGCGAAACGGAAGCTCATTTTATGAATACCTATACGTTTTTAAATGAGTTGGATGTGAGTTATTTGCACGTGTTTCCATATTCTGAAAGAAATAATACTACAGCAAAAAAAATGCCTGGTAAAGTGACCAAAGTAGAAAAGACCGATAGAGCTGAACGACTCAGAATATTAAGTGCTAAGAAAAAACGCTTTTTTTATGAAGGCCAATTAGGAAAAACCATGAATGTCTTATGGGAGGAGGAAAGACAAGGTGGAAATATGCAAGGATTTTCAGAAAACTATATACGTTTTGAATCTGAATATGATGCAAATCTTGTGAATACAATAGAGACCGTTGTTTTTGAGCATATAAACGAACGTGGATATGCTAAATCTAGTCTGAAGGAAAATCTTCCGTGTAAATAGGTGCCTCACCAATATGTAAAGTATGGTAGCTAGACGGAAAAACTTTAATTGGCTGGAGCTCGGAGTAGTATTCCTAGTTGGCGTTTCTTTTTATTCACTTCACTTTTACCACTACTTCTCCTCATTTGGGGCAGATATTTTTTTTTTTAATGATCCAGATGATGCTAAAATATACTCTTGGAATACGTGGCATTTTGCTCATCAGTTGAGCAATGGAGATAATCCATACTATTCAGATTTTATTTGCTGGCCAAAAGGTGCTAGTCTTTGGATGCATGCCTATACCGTGTGGTTTGGATTGCTTCATTTTTTTATTGATAATGTGAATTTATCCATCAATGTGGGCATCGCTATCCAGCTGGTGATGGCGTACGTTGGTTTCTATTATTTTGCTAAACAATTTGTAAAAAGACCAATAATTGCATCTACTGTGGCTTATGTATCGGTCTTTAATACCTATATTTTAGCTAAGTGCGGTGTTCATTTCAACTTAGTATTAATTGGGGTATTGCCATTTTTATTGTTGTATGTATATAAATTATTACCGTTGGTTGAGGGGAAGGTGACTTTGGTAAGAAAACACATTTTGAGTTTTGTGCTATTAATGGTTTTCGCTTTTTTTACAGATTATTATGTGGTGTTTTATGTTTTAGCTTTTCTGTTGGTCTATCTCATATGGTATGGAACTTTATCTGCTTGGTTTGATAGGTGGAACTGGAAGAAGACATTCGTTATAGTTGGATTATTTAGCTTGGGTCATGTTGTGATGAGATTATTTCGCATAAATGGATTTTCAGAAAAAGGGGCAATTTGGGGAGCTGCAGATGTACGACTGTTATTTACTCCTGGGAGTAATTCGGCATATCAAAGAGATTGGATAATAGATGATATTCCAAATTCAATCAATGATAATAAAATATATTTAGGTATCTCATTAGTGGTATATTTCATTATCGCTCTGGTATATTTTTATAAAAATTATAGACAGGATAAAGAAAGTAGGTTCTTGTTTTTTGCCAGTATATTGTTTCTGCTTGTTTCACTGCCTGTAATCCAAGTAGGAGAGCAGGTACTCTTTTATAATTTCACTTCTGTAGTACATTATATACCTTTTGTTAATAATGTTAGAGCTCCAGATAGATTTATTCTTATGTTCTTTATAGTCTCCAGCCTATTTATTTTTCGGGTTGTATTTTTAGAAACTAAATATACCAAAAAATGGAGAAAATATGTAGTGTTTGCGATAGTATTTGTGGTGTGGTTTTATGTCAATCATACGCAAGAGAAAATGCAGATAGTTGACCAGCCTCCAACTTCTGCAGTATTACAAAAATATGAAGGCCAGACTATATTGATTTTTCCGTTTGGTATTCGAGACGGCTATCAGCAGTTTGGAGATTTTGATGCAAACCAAGCGCTGTTACAAGTTCAGTATGGATTTAAAATGCCAAGTGGATACTTGTCTCGATTAAGTGATGATACTTGGAAGAATTATACCAATAGTGATTTTTATAAGACATTGGTGTCTTGGCAAGACAATAAAAATGCGGAGGTTGATTTAAAAAAAGCACTTAGAGAGCACGGCATTCTTGCTGTGTATTTGCCACATACATACAGGTATACGCACCGTTTAATGGAAAATCAGTTATTGTATAGTCTAGGACCTCCAAAATTAGCGGACTTAAGTGGTGTTCTGTTTGTAGTAGATTAATGAAACTTAACGAGTCAATTACTATCTTTAACATTAACTTATTCTTGATTTGATTTTTTCCTTCGTTAATTTGCACTAACACAATTATATGTATCCTACTTTATACGACGCGGTTCTTGATATATTTGGAATCAGCATTCCAGCATTCAAAATTGTTATGATGTTTGGCTTTTTTGTAGCCTTAGCTTTTTTGGCTGCTAACTATGTGATGACTTTAGAGCTAAAACGCTATGAGGCGGAAGGGAAGATCAAAGCATTTCAACAACCAATTGGTAAAACTAACACTGCGTGGGAGTATATCTCAACTGCATTGGTAGGCTTTGTATTTGGGTTTAAACTATTGTACCTCGTTCTCCACTTTAGTGAGCTTTCTAGCAATCCACAAGCGTTTATCCTTTCTTCTGAAGGTTCTTGGCTATGGGGTGTTTTTCTAGCGATAGGTTTTGTAGCGCTCAAGTATTTTCAACTCCAGAAAGAACCAGCTTTTGTTGCAGGTCAAACCACCACTTTTCATCCGTATATGATGATGGGAAACCTTACTTTGATAGCCGCTATCACTGGCTTTGCAGGAGCTAAGTTGTTTCATCATTTAGAATATTTTGACGAGTTAGTAAAAGATCCTATGGTTTTATTTAGAGATCCGTTTAGCGGACTCACATACTTTGGAGGCTTGCTAGGCGGTGCTATAGGTGTACTTTGGTATGCCAATAAGCATGGGGTAAAATGGAAATATATGCTCGATATAGGCGGGCCGTCTATGATGCTGGCGTACGGCGTAGGTAGAATGGGATGTCATTTTAGTGGAGACGGGGATTGGGGTATAGAAAACGTAGCTCCAAAACCAAATTGGTTAAATTGGTTGCCAGATTGGGCGTGGGCTTATGACTATCCCAATAATGTTCATGGTGTAATCTTAGAAAATCCTGTGTGGCCTACTCCTGTGTATGAAATAACTATGGCTTTTATCATTTTTGCTATTTTGTGGTCTATTCGTAAGAAATTTGCGCCTGGTGTTTTGTTCAGTATTTATTTCATCTTCGCAGGTATGGAGCGTTTTTCTATAGAGCGTATTCGGGTAAATCCAGACCAGTTCAAAGGCATTGGTTTCTCCCAGGCACAAATCATTGCTATGGTGATGATACTACTTGGTGTCCTAGGTATTTATTTTTTTACCAAGGCACATAAACAAATAATCAAGTAGAGAAGATATGGTGCAAGAATCACTGTATTTGCAACACAAGAAACTACTAGATTCGGCTATAGCTGCACTGCATAAACGACAATTCTTCTCTCCCTATGCAGAGCATCCCAAAGCATATTCAGCTGAGCTAGATGCTCAAGGAAAAGAGGCTTTTGGCAGATTGCTTAATCAAAATTTTGTGCAGCTAAACCAAGATACAGAACATTGGATAGGAGAGGAAGTTTCACCGTTGTGGAATTATGGTATTGGCATACACTATCCGGCGGTTTCTCCCTCAAAATACATTGAGAATAGCCAAAAGGCGTCTAAATCTTGGAAAAATACCACCATAGAAACTCGTGCAGGTATTTTACTAGAAAGTTTAGAACGCGTGAAAGCACGATTTTTTGAATTGGCGTATGCTACCATGCACACCACAGGTCAAAGTTTTATGATGGCTTTTCAGGCTAGTGGTCCGCATGCAGCTGATCGAGCTTTAGAAGCGGTTGCCTTGGGCGTTCAAGAGCTCCGTCGCTATCCTCAGCAAGTTGCCTTTAGCAAGCCTTTGGGTAGCCATAGCCTAGAAGTACAAAAAATATGGAAACCTATACCCAAGGGTATTGGTCTAGTTATTGGGTGCTCTACTTTTCCTACGTGGAATACTGTACCTGGCTTGTATGCCAATCTTATTTGTGGCAATACAACAATTATAAAACCGCACCCAAAATCTATTCTAGCTATAGCTATTTTTGCTGCAGAACTTCGAAAAGTAATACGTGAGCAAGGTCTAGATTCGAATGTAGTGCAGCTAGCCTCCGACACGATTGCTGATCCTATTACCAAAAAACTAGCAGAGCACCCAGCCGTAAAACTGGTAGACTACACCGGGGGTTCATTTTTTGGAAACTTTATAGAAAGCCTTGAAAAAACCGTGTTTACCGAAAAATCTGGAATCAACTCAGTTATTATAGATTCGGTAGATGATATGAAGACTGTGGCTCAAAATATTGCGTTTTCGGTGTGTTTGTACAGCAGACAAATGTGTACAGCACCGCAAAATGTTTTTATACCTCAAGAGGTACGAACATCAACAGGTGTGTTGACCTTTAAACAAGTAGCGGCCCACATAGTAGAAGCCATAAATGGGGTAGTACATCATCCTAAAATGGGATCTGAAACAATTGGTGCTATACAAAACGATGCTACGCTCCGCCGCATAAAAGAAGTGCAAGGTGACCTACTTTTGGCACCACAAGTTGTACATCATAACCAGTATCCTAATGCACGATCTCAGAGCCCAACGGTAGTGAGTGTTGATGCACAATCAGTGGCATATAGATCGGAGTATTTTGGGCCAATTCTGTTTTTGGTTAAGACCGAAAATACAATAGAATCTGTAGCTGTAGCTAGTGTGCTGACCAGCACACACGGAGCTATTACTTGTTTGGCTTTTAGCCAAGATGAAGAAGTTCAAAAATTTATAGCTGAGCAAATGAATGAAGTGTTTGTGCCTGTAAGTTTTAATATGACCGGTGCTGGATTTGTAAATCAACATGCGGCATTTTCAGATTTTCACGGTACAGGAGGAAATCCTGCCGGTAATGCATCATTTGCAGATGTCAGCTTTGTCAACCGTCGTTTTGTATGGGTCGGCAATAGAAAAATGGAATAGTGCTGTTAATATTCTGCCCTTATCTTAATTTCTGTGATAGTATTTGTAGTAGTAATAATATGAGTTTTTTCGTCAAAAAGGCCTTACTGAGCCATTGTATAATAGCCCATATAGCGCTGGTTTTGATGATCTACAGTAAGGTATCAAAGTGATTGTACGGCAGTTTTTTCGATTGTTATGTTGCAAATAAAAGATGAATGTCCCTACGTTTTAAGTGTTTAGTAGTTTTGAGTGGGAATTTATTTATGAGGATGCTAATAAGATTCCACGAGTATAGTTTTTATGAATCGGGCAGGTTAGGGTTTTTTAGTCTCAATAAACCATCCTAAGCGTAGTGATTTACTGAGGATGGAGAAATAAAAGTATGATTTTTATAGAAACTAAGAAATCTTCTGCCCCGATGCAGTTAGTAACTAGCCCTAGTCCTTAAGGCAACGGACAGAAAAAGCGAAATCTTTAAGTGGGCTAAGACGATTTATACCTGCCTGAGTACTCTCTAGAAAACGTCTTTGTGCAATATTTGTAATACCCTCGGTTGAAGTCCACCAGAATCCATAAAAGTCGCGATCTGTAAATGTGCCTGTTGTGCTTCGGTCTCCAAGAAGTAAGCCATTAAAGCCGGAACTACCGCCGACTTTTAATTTTGTTCCTTCTCCCGTTGTGGTGCGCCATCCATTATTTGTTTCTTGCATCGCTATGCTCATTCCCAAACTATTTTCTAGATACATCCATTCACAGTCAGACGGTATATGCCATCCGGTGGGGCACACACCTTGTGCTCTTTCTGTGGTGCTATTATTCATCGCAGCACTCCATTGATAGTGCAGTCCTTCACCAGCTGCAGGTTCTGAGGTCGCCCAGGCGGTGTTAGAACTGGTATTGAAATACCCCCAAGAACCAATATCTCCTGGTGATGATGCTCCCCACACGTTGCAACCTGTGTTTATTTGATCTGCACATGGTGCCGTGGGTTCAGCAATAGCATTGCGACTAAACCAGCATTGACCGCCTATTTCTACTAGAGCTTGAGTTGTTCCACCTGCAACCAAACCAATAGCTAAATTCCAGTCGTATTCAATACCATCTAATGTAGAGGTATTATCATTTTGGATAGCTCCAGCTACAGATGCGCAAGAAGTTACAGAGATTATTTTAGTTGTACAGGTGTTGTTATTTTGAAATCCATTAGTAAAACCACTTCCTAAAACGGGATTTGGAGCAAAGGATCCACTGCATCCCGAAAACCAATAGTCACCATCGTACCATTGCAGGCAGTTCTCGTTGGTATTGTAAATAGTGAGGCCAGATGCCGGACTTACAATAGCATTACGCTGTATATCTGTCATGCGTGGAGGTAAAAGTCCTTTGGTCGTACTTACTACATCTAGCGCCGCAGATGGGTCTGGCGTTGTTGTTCCGATACCCACTTGGGCGAAGGCGTTAGTAGCAAATAGGACTAACATTGCAATTAGTGTGATTTTGGTGTTCATATTTGTTTAGATTATGTTTTACGTATAAATATAGGGCAAAGGTCAGCTATATTGTGCCTTTTTGCTCCACCAATGTATATCTGGGCTAAAACTCTAATAAGTGTAAGGTTTTAGTTGACAAGTGTTATTATTGGGCGGCAGATATAATACAATTTGGCGTGCCACTTGTGCTTTTTTGGAGTTTTTAAACCAGTGGTTTAGTAGTTTAAAGTGATGTTTAGAGTGGGAATTTATTTATGAGGTGCTAATAAGATTCCACGGGTATAGTTTTTATGAATCGGGCAGGTTATATTTTTTTGGGTGTTGTATGGTCTATGGTTTTCATAAGCGAGTTACTGTTGTGAGGGACTTTGCCGCTGGGGACTAGCTTACTTGCCGTATCTAGGTGTACTTCTTGGTCATCAAAAAAGATGTGAGCACCAAAAGCAGATAGTACCTTGTCTTTTGACAGGCCACCCATAAAATAAACTTCATCTACGTAAACCCCCCACTGGCGCAATGTTTTGATTACCCGCATGTGAGAAGGCGCACTTCTGGCTGTTACAATGGCAAGTCGCAGAGGAGAGAGTTCTATGGTGGTGGGCAAGTGCTCTTGTATCTTGCTCAGTTTTATGAGGAGTTCTGCAAAAGGGCCTTTATTTAGTGGAGTGTCTTCGTGGTCTTTTTCATGCTTTAAAAAGGCGTCTATTCCTTCAGTTTTGTAGCGGTGTTCAGATTCATCACTAAAAAGTACTGCGTCAGCATCAAAGGCTATTTTTACCCTATTATCTTTAGGGTCAAAAGATTGTGGTGGAGCATAGATGGTAGCGGCTGCACACGCTTGTGCGTCTATCACTGTTTGCACGTCTTTCTCATCTTTGCTCAAGAATAAATCTACGTCGTACGCATCTATGTAGGGAGCTAGCGGTTCACCTCCACTTAGGGCTACGCGCGTAATATCTAGTTTCAGATCATTAATAGAACTTAGCATACGAACCCCTGTTTCTGGACTATTTCGGCTCATAAGTACAATCTCAACTATACGTTTTTTTGCTTGGTTGTTTAGCTCTAGCAAGCTTTTTACAAGATAAAATGCAGACCCTATTTTAAGTGGTTTATTTTCGTTTTCAAGTTGATATTTTCGGAAACCTTCTATACCTTTCTGCTCAAAAATGGAATTTTCTTCTTCGAGGTCAAATAGGGCTCTAGAAGATACACCTACCACGAGTATGTCAGATAAATCTACTGGCACGATCCCTCAAATGTAGTTTTTTTATTGTGATAATAATGGATTAAATATAATCCCCACATCATTGACGGTAGTCGGTTTGGGCAAGATTTAGGCGCATACCAAAGCTGAAAATAACATTGTTTCGGTTTGTTTTCAACAAGGAATTTTGCTGATTTCTAATAAAAATACCTGCATCTAAAAATAAGTTATGCCAAAGCATATAGCTGGCATTCAAGGATAATGCGGACACTTGATTTTTTATACCTTGAAACATAGGTACTGTAGGTCCATCTGCAGGGATTATGTACGCTCGAGTGACATCTCCTCCGAAATTTGTTGACGTGTAACTAGAGTCTAAACCTTGTGTGGAATACGAATAGGTAGCTTTTAGATTTAGTCTTGATATTGGTTGGTATCTTAAAACTAAGATTGTTTCTTTAAAATTAGCTCCTAGAGGATGTGCCAAAGACTGATTGTAGTGAATCCAATTTTGAGATCTTGTTAGATGTTGATATACAAATGGCCTTATTTGATTTACTTCTATTTGTAAATCTAGATTATTAATATTGGCCACATTGATGTACTTAATTCCAACTTGGTAGCCCCATTTATTTACCCACGCCTGTTTGCCTGCAAAAAATTCTTTTTTTCTAAACTCATCAAAAATTAACTGACCATAGAACGAATACCGTTTTTGGAAGTTCCACTTTATATCTGCACCTAACACGCTGTTGTCAGTACTATTGAGGCCTTGTTCTAAAGCTCTATAAAAAATAAGTGGATTGATATAATCTATTTCAAAATTACCTGACTCTGAAGGATCTTGTCTATCGAAAATGATGTTCTCAAAAAGTCCGAGTGTTAAATTCTTTGTTATATTTATGCTAAAATGGTGCAGCGCAGAAAATTTTCTGGCAGAAACAGAATCAGCTATGAATCCCATGTTATCTCTATGCACGGAATAAAGATTCATGTAATTGATCTTCCAAACTTTGGTGTTTAACTTTACAAAGGTGTACGGAGCGGTTTGGTCAGCCAAGATTATAGATCGGTACCCATTGCCAATAAAATTCTTATCATGTCCTAGTTGAACCATTACTTCTTCTATAGGTGACACTGTGATATGACCAGCAACATTGAAAAAGTCTTTAGCACTATTGGCATATATTTTTGCCTGAGTGGCACCATTTACTCCATTGTACTTATCGTGTTTTTCTCTAAGGAAATCTGGGAAACGAGCTTGATTTTCAAGAGCGTAACTATAAAAGCCAATTTTATTTCCAACATTACCCCTCAATTCTACACCTCTGCTGTTACGATATGGGCCTAAAGAGTCGTACGGGTCAGAAGCACCCATAAATCCAAGAACCGGATTTAACACGACTTTAAATCTATCTTCTTTTACCAGTAATAATGCGTTTTCTGTCTTATAGAAGTTTTTTAGTATTGGCTTTCGACTGTGCGATAAATGACTAAAAAGTATATTATCTCTGAGGAGATAGTCTTTATTAAACTCATCTACTTTTGAGCTAGGTTTTATTTTTTTAGAGAAGGCAGCTAAAGCATCTCTTCGGTATGGTTTTACACCTGTAAAAAAATCTGGTGTAATTGAATCGCTCAGTATCTCATACCTATCTGTTAGATGATAGTTAAAGAAACCCGAAGTAAGCGGGCTTTGTGCTAAAGCTTCACGTGCACATGCAAAAAGGAGCAGAAAGAAGTATATTTTCTTCATATCGATATACAAAGATAGTGGTCGTTGCAAAATTATCACGCAATACCCTCAAGTCTTTTGTAGGTCGAGTGCATGCTATTAAAAATATTGTTGCCGCAAATAAGGCGAGTTTTTACTTGGATTTTCTAATTTTATGATAAAAATATAAATGAATTGAATAATACAAAAAGTATTTTCGCCACCTGTGTCTACCCAACAAAAAATTCACGAACTCACGAATGAGCTAAAAAAGCATAATTATAACTACTATGTTTTGGCAAACCCTACCATCTCTGACCGCGAGTTTGATAGGAAACTAAAAGAGCTAGAGCTACTAGAGCAGGCTTTTCCGCAGTATGCTGACCCCAATAGTCCGACCCAAAAAGTGGGAGGAGATGTTACCAAAAATTTTGTTACTGTGCCTCATAGCACACGTATGCTTAGCTTGGGCAATACCTACAGTAGAGAAGAGTTAGTGGATTTTGATACCCGAGTAGCTAAGCTTATAGGGGGCAATGCTTATGCCTATACTGTAGAGTTAAAATTTGATGGATTAGCAATAGCGTTGCGTTATAGTGACGGGAAACTTATGCAGGCCATTACACGAGGAGATGGAACGCAGGGTGATGATGTGACTGCCAATGTAAAAACTATTCGTGCTATACCACATCAGTTGGTTGGAGACTATCCGTCGAATGTAGAGGTGCGTGGAGAGTTGTTTATGCACAAAGCGGCATTTCACAAATTGAACGAAGAACGTTTACAAAACGGAGAAGAGGCCTATAAAAATCCCAGAAATACAGCGGCGGGAACTATCAAGTTGCAAGATAGTGCAGAGGTAGCCAAACGACCTTTAGATGGATTTATGTATCAACTAGCTGTACACGGTACAGAAGAGCTTGACCACTACGACAGTTTGCAACGAATGAAAGCGTATGGACTGCCGGTAAACGAGGCTACACGACTATGTAGTACAATAGACGATGTGTGGAATTTCATAACTCAGTGGGAGACGAAGCGAAAAAAACTAAGTTTTGAGATTGATGGAGTAGTCATAAAAGTTAATAGTAGGCTGCAGCAGCAAGAGATGGGCTTTACTAGTAAGTTTCCCCGCTGGGCTATGAGTTACAAATTTGAGACTGAACGAGCAGAAAGCACTTTACTGAGTATCTCTTATCAGGTAGGGAGAACAGGTGCTGTCACTCCGGTAGCCAATTTGGAGCCTGTGCAGCTACTCGGCACAACGGTAAAAAGAGCTAGCCTCCATAATGCAGATTTTATTGCGCAGCTAGATGTTCGATTAGGAGATACGGTATCTATAGAAAAGGGAGGTGAGATTATTCCCAAAATAGTCGCCGTAGATACGCACAAGCGAGCAGGAGCTAGCCAGCCTATCCAATTTGTGGTATACTGCCCTGAGTGCAATACAGCACTACAACGGCCGGAGGGAGATGCGGTATATAGATGCCCAAATGCACTAGGATGTCCACCCCAAATAAAAGGAAGAATAGAGCATTTTATTGGGAGAAAGGCCATGGATGTAGACGGTTTGGGTGAGGGTTTAGTTGATTTATTATTTGAGCACAAGTTTGTCAAAAAACTATCTGACCTTTATTCTCTAAAAGTGGATGAAATTTTAAAATTGAGGTCTATCCACCATGATAAAGATGCGATAGAAAAAGTCGATGATAAATTTATGATACCTGTGCAAAGAGTCATTTTTTCTTGGGATACTGCTACAACTTTATTGAAATTACAGAAAGATTCAGTCAATTCTTTCCAAGACTACTTTGTAAATATCACCGCGAATAAAAGAGTTTCAAAAAGTAAATCTGAATTGATTACTGGGCTTAAAAAACTATTAAGAGAGTTAAATGTATCTATTGACTCTAAAACAATAGAGCTCAATAAAGCGGTCAAAATACTCTTCCCTCAAAATGATTATTTGATAAAACTAGTTTCTAAACGGTATAGCTCTGCAGGGTACCTGGCAAACATAATATTAGATTTAGGGGAGAAAGAGTTCGAAGTATTGAATAAACTAACGCCTACACGAATTACGCGCTACGGGACAAAAACAGCAAGTGCAATAGTTAAAGGCATAGACGCATCAAAAAAACAACCTTTTGAGCGGGTTCTGTTTGGCCTAGGCATACGTTTTGTAGGTGAAACTGTAGCCAAAAAATTAGCCTTTCACTTTAAGAATATTGATGCTCTAATGGCTGCTGATTTGGAAACGTTGAATGCCATAAATGAGATAGGGGAGGTCATAGCAAAGAGCGTTGTAGATTATTTTAATACGCCCGCCAATAGATCAGAAATAGAGGAGTTGAAAGCCGCTGGACTGACGTTTGAAGTGGTAGAAAAGAAGTTGGTAAGCAATACTTTGAATGGGGCAAAAATAGTGGTAAGTGGCACGTTTACCTTGTTTTCTAGAGACGAACTTAAACGACAGATAGAGGACAATGGGGGAGTCAATGTTTCTTCTCTATCAAAAAATACAGATTACCTTATAGCGGGAGATAATATGGGCCCTGCAAAAAAGGAAAAAGCAGAAAAACTAGGAATTAAAATGCTTAATGAGAATGAATTTTTAAAGATGCTAGCAACGAAATGAATTGTACAATTCTAGATTTTGAGACAGCTACCCGTAAAAGAGCCTCTGCTTGTTCGATAGGAATAATAAGGATAGTTGATGGTCGTCTGGATTCTACTTATTCTCGATTGATCAAACCAAGTTGTTTTCCTGATTTTGATAATATGAATATGATGATTCACGGAATAAGACCGAAAGATGTAGAATCAGAGCCTGAGTTTGATGTTATTTGGAATGAGATTAAGCATTTGATCCAAGGACAAGTTTTAGTTGCACACAACGCAGCGTTTGATATAAGTGTATTGAATAGGACATTGCAATTGTACAATATAGAAATCCCCGAATTCAAATACTTGTGCACGTATCAGCTATCCAAGAGTATTTTTCAGAATCTTCCTTCCTACAGTTTAGATTATCTAGCTGATTATTTTGGTATTAAGTTTAAACATCACGATGCTCTGGAAGATTGTAAAGCTACTAGGTATTTACTAGATAAGTTAATAGCAAAAATTGACGAAGAAACACTGAGACATTCCATTAAGGAAAGTCATTTATTTGGGAAACGTGTGAGGTCACAAAGACAGGTTTATGATATAAAACCTGAGGAAGGATTCATTGATGAGAGTCATATGTTTTTTAAAAAAGAAATCATTTTTACAGGAACTCTTGTCTCAATGCCACGAAAATCAGCTCAACAATTGGTTGTCAATATTGGAGGAATTATTGGAAAGACATTAAATATGAGGACATCTTTTTTAATTGTAGGGCAACAAGACTTTAAGATTTTTGGGGCAGACGGTCGAAGCGCTAAACAAAAAAAAGCGGAACAACTTTCTTTGGTGGGTCATAAGATTGAAATATTGTCTGAGCAAGAATTCATGAATCTTTTCGAATAACTCAATCTACTAACTTTGTCCTAACTTTGCGCTTTGGCAAATTTTCAAATATATATAGGAAGAAAAAGTCTTGCTAATTACAAGCAAAATCACAAAGCTGAGACTTTAAAACCATTGAACCAGGTAAGAGAAGTTGGCGTGGTGTATAATGCTATCAAGACATCTCCGCAGCAAATTAATTCTGTAACGCACTATTTTGAGGCGACAGGCATAAAAGTGAGGACACTTGGGTTTGTAGAAAACAAAGATCAAACCGGTTTCGTAAGCTCCAAAAAAGAAGGATTCTTTTGTATTAAAGACCTAAATTTTTGGAAACTACCCAAAAAAAAGGTAGTTGAAAATTTTGTTGCTCAAGATTTTGACTACCTCATAAATATGGATCTTGAGGGCCGCAATGAGCTGCAAGCCATTTCTACCTTCTCCGTTTCTAAAACTCGTGTTGGTAAATATTTTGAAAACTATTCCTTTGCCCAAGATTTTATGGTAAAAAGTCGTGCCAAAACGTATGAAGAATTGTTTAACGATATAATAAGATACATCAAATAATGGAAAAATTTAGCGGACTAGGTATTGCCATGGTTACTCCTTTCAATCCTGATCAAACCATCGACTTTATTGGCCTAGAGAAACTTACAAACCACCTTATACAAGGTGGGGTAAACTATCTTGTAGTGATGGGAACCACCGGAGAAAATCCTACCATCAGCCAAGAAGAGCAACAGCAAATACTTGCAAATGTAGTAGCTGTAAATGCAGGTAGACTTCCCATAGTTTTTGGCATAGGTGGCAATGATACCAGTGCAGTAGTAAAGCGGCTAAAAAATGAGAATTTAAATGGCGTGGATGGCATACTTAGTGTAAGCCCTTATTACAATAAACCAAGCCAAGAAGGAATATACCAGCACTATAAGGCTATAAGTGAGGCTACTCCACGGCCTATAATTATGTATAACGTACCCGGCAGAACAGGCTCAGTGGTGAGTGCTGCTACTACGCTGCGTATAGCTCAATTGCCCAATCTTGTTGCAACCAAAGAAGCTAGCGGATCGCTCGATATCTGTATGGATGTCATTGCTAAAACGTCACAAGATTTTGGAGTAATAAGCGGAGATGATAATTATACCTTGCCCTATATAGCTGCAGGTATGCGTGGCGTTATCTCGGTTATAGGAAACGCTTATCCAAAAGAATTTAGTCATTTGGTAAACTATGCGCTGGCTGGCGATATGGAAAATGCTCGTCGCATACAATATGCTCTATTGCCTATGATGAAGGCTATTTTCTTGGATGGGAATCCGGGTGGTATAAAATACATACTTGCTAAAATGGGCATTTGTGGAAATCACTTTAGGCTTCCAGTTGTACCCGTAAATCCAGAAACTGAGCACGCACTAGATGCAGCCTTTTTGGCAGCAAGTACCTTGAGAAATTGAGATTTGTTTTGTGGTTATGTAACTATATTTAATCAAATTGCAGCACTTTTCTTTGCCTCGCAATTTTTAAGCGACAGAGGTGTACGAATGCAATTTATTGTTCCACTGAAAAAGCGTCTACCACGAAAGCTCTTTGTTTTTTCTTGCGGTGTAGTCCATAAGTGTTAGCTGAACATCACGTTATGGTGGCTATCACCTTTAATTCTATGGCTATAGGGGTAGGAAGGCAGTTTATTTCTAGGGTAGTTCTGCAAGGCTGGTTCTCCTTGAAATATTCTGCATAAAGTCTATTATAAGTTTTAAAATCATCTTTCATATTGGTAAGAAAAACGGTGACATCCACAATATTGGCCCAACTGCTTCCTGCATCTTCAAGTATGTTTTTGATGTTATTAAATACCGAGTGGCATTGTGCTTCTATATTGTAGCTAGCAATTGTTCCATCTTGGTTCAGTTCTACACCTGGTATTTTTTTTGTACCTCGTTCTCGTGGTCCTACGCCACTTAGAAACAATAGATTGCCAACTTTTCGTGCATGTGGGTATGCGCCTACCGGTTCTGGCGCTTTATTGCTATTTAGTACTATTTTATTCATGGAGTTATATATGTGTTTTAGTTTTCTATACGGACCTCTATTTGTTCTGTTTTTTCTATTATCCGTTCATCTTTTTTTGGTTTGAAATGTTTTTTTTGTGGTGTGTTGTATGCAGGGCCACGTGTTTCGGTTGATTGTTCAATTTTGTAATTTTTCGTCTCTATTTTGTTTGTCGCTTCTTTTGTTTTTTTTACCACAAAACGAGGTGGGGATGATACTTTACGTGCTGCTAGATTTGTGGGAAGTATAAAGTAGCCTGCAGTATTTGTTTCACCGTTGGGTTGGGCAGCGGCTGCAATGCTTGTATTGTCCGGAGATAGGGCTACAGCATTTATTTTGTGATTTTGTAGTATGATAGTTTTTAGTTTTTTCCGCTCTTTTATGCTGTATAAATTTACTTTACCATCTAACCCTCCAGTGACCAAAAATTGGCCGAAGGGATCCATATCTATGTCGGTTACCTCCCAGTTGTGTTCTTCAAATTTTGTTTCCTCTTTGGCGTTAGCTATATCCCAAATTCGTACCGTTTTATCTTTGGAACTTGAGATGAGATATTTTCTGTCTACGGTTACCATAAGGTCAGTGATATCGCTGGTGTGGCCTGAAAAAGTATTAATTGTTTTTCCAAAAATATCAAACTGGTTAATGTCAGCACTTTCCTCATTTGCTATAAAGTAACTCATTCTATCAATTGCTACTGCAGCAGCACTTATGGGGTGTTTTCCGTTGAGGGGTATTACCTTTTCTTTGGCTAGGTCGTAGGTCAAAAATCGGCCGTCATAGCCTGCACTAAATACAGTTCGCATACCTGGACCAAAAATTAATCTATTGATTTGGCCTTGAGCTATAGTAAGAGAGGTGTCTAGGGTCGCTACTTGAAAAAACGAGTCGTTGAATTCATAGAAATTTAAATTACCATCTTGACCACCGGCTATCATTCTGTAGCCGTCTCTACTAAATGCAATACTGTTTACTGCTCCTTTGTACCCCTCTATGCGTTGGGCTACGGAGCCTACACTATCGTTTTTTTGTATTACAATGGTTTGGTCCCAGCTACCAGTTACCACATAGTGGCTTGTAGGTGAAAATATTATTGTTGTGATATCATCGGTATGATTGGCAAAATACGGGAAACTGTCTACTTGTGCATAAACCGAGAAACCAAAAAATATGAGTGTGTGAACAAGGTGGCGCATAAAGTTTGCTAAGATACTAATTTTTGTAAAATAACCATTTGCCAAGCTCTTTATAACCGACTTTTTTGCCATACATCAATATGCCTGTACGGTATATTTTACCTGCCAACCAGATAGCTCCTAATATGCTCAGCAATAAAGTGCCCATAGAAAGAAGTATTTGCCAAGTGGGAGGGCCAAAAGGCAAACGCACCATCATACTGACAGGAGATGTAAGTGGTATGATGCTCATCCAAGTAGCCAGCGTGCCATTTGGATCTCCCATTACTACAGAAAACGAAATTGCAATGGAAAATACCAACGGCAGTGTTATGGGGAGCATAAACTGTTGCGTATCTGTTTCACTATCTACAGCGCTACCAATGGCAGCAAATAACGCTCCATAAAATAAGTATCCACCTATAAAGTAGTATAAAAAAATGCTAATTATTTTACCTAAAGGTAGCGCCAAAAAATCAGATACAAATTGCAGTTGGTCCACATCTACATTTGCTAGCGTAGGATTATTACTTAGGGTTTTCAAGTCTTGTATTTCGTTCACAGATAAACCTACTACAAGACCTATAATGCCTAACAGTAGGGCAGTGAGTACTACCCATATAGTGAGTTGTGTGAGTCCTACCAATGCTATACCTAGCACCTTACCCATCATCAGTTGAAAAGGTTTAACAGTGCTGATAATGAGTTCCACAATACGGTTTGTTTTTTCTTCTATCACACCTTTCATTACTTGTACACCGTATAAAAAGATAAAGAAATAAATCATCAGCGCTAGTGCCATACCTAGTGCAGTGTTAATGCCTAAATTACTACTAGTGGAGCTTCCATCCTTTTCAACTTTGAATTGACTTATGGTTACAGCACTCCGCAAACTATCTATGGATAGTTGTTGTATACCCAGTTTGGTGAGTTTCTTGTCACGTATAACCTCACCAAAAGCGCCTTCTATTTTGCCAGTATTGTTCACACTCAAGCTGCTCATACTCTTGTAGGTGAGTCTAAGTGGCTGGTCTATAGTGAAGTCTTTGCTTATTCCAATTATTGCGTCTACAGAGTCACTTTCTAGTAGGTTTTCTGGGGTAAAGTAATCTGTGTAAATGAACGTGAGGTTGTCGGGGTTTTCTAGTTGATTTATAAAAACTCCGGAGTGGTCTACTACGGCAATAGTTTGATTTTCGCTAGTGGCACTTTGGCCTATACTCACCCATATAATGATGCCATAAAAACTTGCAATAAGTAACGGAGTAAGTAGCGTCATTAGTATGAAGCTTTTTTTTCGTACCCGTGTGAGGTATTCTCTTGCAGTAACTATACCTATATTATTCATTAGTGCTATCCGTAAGGGTTAAAAATACTTCTTGCATACTAGGGATTACTTCTCGGTATTCTGAGATGTGCAATTCCGGTTTGTCAAAAATGTTTAGATTGGGTTTGTCCTGATAGGTAAAAACTAAAGTAGTATTGCCATCTTTTTGGTCTTGTTTTTTCACAGTGATACCTTCTAAACTATTGGTTCTGAGATTGCCTGTATAGGTTATGCTATAGGTGTTATCCTTCAAACTCTTGCGCACGTTCATTACACTTCCTTTGGTTACTACTTTTGCCTTGTTGATGAGTACTACTTCGTCACAAATGGCTTCTACGTTTTCCATACGGTGTGTGCTTAGCATTATGCTAGCTCCATTGTACTTCAATTGTTCTATCTCGTCTTTTATTAGTTGAGTATTTTTGGGATCGAAACCAGAAAAGGGCTCATCCAATATTATGAAATCCGGACGGTGCATAACGGTTACGATAAACTGAATTTTTTGCTGCATGCCTTTGCTCAATTCCTCAATTTTTTTGTTCTTCCACGTACTTGCTTCAAATTTTTTTAGCCATTTATTGATAGTTACTTTAGCCTCTTCTGTTTTCATGCCGCGCAGTTTGGCAAAGTAAATTAGCTGGTCATAAACACTCATTTTTTTATATAATCCTCTTTCTTCGGGCAGGTATCCTATGCGTTTGATGTGGGTTTTGTTGAGTACTTCATTGTCAAACAAAATTTGACCTTCATCTGGTGCAGTTATTTGGTTAATGATGCGGATGAGGGAGGTTTTTCCCGCACCATTTGGCCCCAATAGACCAAAAATAGTGCCTCTGGGGACGTCAAAACTCACCTTATTGAGTGCTGTATGATTAGCGTAGTGCTTAGATACACCTTGTATTTGAAGAATACTCATAAAACCGCGAAGTTACGCACTACATCATTACCAATATAAAATCTCGATAAAGATGTTTTGAAACAAGGTAAAACGGTTTGTTACTTTTGGAAATCGAGAGAAATAGCGATGAACCGTATGAATATTAAATTTGAGAAGCGCGCTTTGTACGTTTTAAAACATCTACTTGCTTGTTTCTACTTGATCATAAAACTGGAATGATAAAAAGTGTAGGATTTGCCACGAAAGCTTATTAGGAGGGTTCAGTCTACTCTCCTGATTCAGAAGTTAAAAAGTAGAAATCAAAAAGGCTCTCAATCTTTTTCACATATCTCGTGTTGTAATTAAACCATTTAACTTTGCATAATCAATGAATGTATCACAAGCAGATTTTAAGGAACTTATAACTCAAGGTATCCCCGTACATCTTCCCGAAAAGAGAGACGCAATGCATATTCGTGGAATCCACATGTCTACTAGTGCTAATCATGCACCAAAGCGTAAAGATATTTTGAGCAAGGAGGAAAAACAATTGGCTGTGCGCAATGCTCTGCGCTATTTTCCACAAGAATGGCACGCCGAATTGGCACCAGAATTTGCTCAAGAACTAAAGAATTATGGCAGGATTTATATGTACCGGTTTATGCCAAGCTATGCGCAATATGCTAGGCCTATAGATGAGTATCCTGCAAATTGTAGGCAAGCGGCTGGTATAATGCTTATGCTTCAAAATAATCTTGATCCTGCTGTGGCCCAGCATCCTGAGGAGCTAATTACCTATGGCGGTAATGGTGCTGTTTTTCAAAATTGGGCGCAGTACTTACTAACTATGAAATATCTTAGTGAAATGACCGATGAGCAAACACTGCACCTGTACAGCGGACATCCTATGGGTTTATTTCCTAGCAGTAAAGAAGCTCCACGCGTAGTGGTAACTAACGGTATGATGATACCGAACTACTCGCAACCAGACGACTGGGAAAGATACAACGCACTAGGGGTGACGCAGTATGGACAAATGACAGCTGGTAGCTTTATGTACATTGGTCCGCAAGGTATAGTGCACGGTACCACCATCACTGTAATGAATGCTTTTAGAAAAATTCTACAAAAAGGAGATACGCCTGCTGGAAAAATATTTTTGACTGCAGGATTAGGTGGTATGAGTGGTGCTCAGCCCAAAGCAGGCAATATTGCAGGCTGCATTACACTATGCGCAGAAATAAATCCTGCTGCCGCACACAAGCGTCACGAGCAAGGCTGGGTAGACGAGCTGATAGATGGCATAGACCAACTAGTAAGCCGCGTGAGAATAGCGCAAGTAAACAAAGAAGTGGTGAGTATAGCCTATGTAGGAAACGTAATAGACGTTTGGGAGCGCTTTGTAAACGAAGATATTTTCATTCATTTAGGTAGTGACCAAACGTCACTGCACAATCCATTTGCTGGGGGTTATTATCCCGCGGGAATAAGCTACGAAGAAAGCAATGAAATGATGGCCAATGAACCCGAAAAGTTTAAAGAAGAGGTATACAAGTCCCTCCGAAGACACGCTGCAGCCGTAGATGCGAATACGGCCAAAGGAACGTATTTTTTTGATTATGGCAATGCGTTTTTGCTAGAAAGTAGTAGAGCGGGAGCAGATATTATGGCCGCTAATGGTATTGATTTTAAGTATCCTAGCTATGTGCAAGACATTTTGGGGCCTATGTGTTTTGATTATGGGTTCGGGCCGTTCAGATGGGTCTGTGCAAGTGGAAAACCAGAGGACTTGAGAATAACCGATGAGATTGCCGCACGCGTACTTCGAGAGATACAAGCCACCGCACCGCCTGAAATACAACAGCAAATGGCAGACAATATTACTTGGATAGAAGAGGCCGAAAAGAATAAAATGGTGGTAGGTTCACAGGCACGTATACTGTATGCCGATAGCGAAGGAAGAATTAAAATAGCCGAGGCGTTTAATCAAGCTATTGCAGCAGGCAAAATAAGCCAAGGGATAATACTAGGTAGAGACCACCATGATGTGAGCGGTACAGACTCACCATACCGCGAAACTAGTAATATTTATGACGGCAGTAAGTATACTGCAGATATGGCTATACACAATGTAATAGGCGATAGTTTTAGAGGAGCTACTTGGGTGAGTATCCACAACGGTGGAGGAGTAGGATGGGGCGAAGTGATGAACGGAGGATTTGGTATGCTACTAGATGGAAGTACTGAAGCAGATGCTAGGCTAAAAAATATGCTACACTATGACGTAAATAACGGTGTAGCAAGACGTAGTTGGGCACGAAATGATAACGCACAGTTTGCTATAAAAAGAGAAATGCAGCGAAATGACAAGTTGAAAGTTACCCTTGCACAATACGTCTCTGATGATTTATTGGCAGGATTAAATTGGGATTAAAATAGGGCAAAATTGATAAGCTCTATTATAGCTCATTTGTTTCTGACGGCTGCACCAATAGTTTAGTCAATATCGCGTTAAAATTAGACTGAAAAATCATAAATCCGGTTGGTATGCGTTACCTTCGTATGTCAGAAATGAAAAAAATTATCTTATTCTTATTTATTCTTCCTATTGTATTAAGTGCAACTTACAAAGTCCCAAAAACTATAGACAGTAAGCGGGCAATACAATGGTACGATTTCAATACAGGCTTTGAACTTGCTAAAAAAGAAGGCAAAATAGCTGTAATAGATTGCTATACAGACTGGTGTGGATGGTGCAAGGTGATGGATCAGAAGACTTTTTCCAATGATAGTATTATCCAGCGATTCAACGAAAACTTTGTTGCAATAAAATTTAATCCAGAAAAACCAGGAACTTATTTTTTAGGGTCCGGTGATTCACTTTCTGGAAGGCAACTGCTCATGGCTCTTTCTAATAATAAACCTAGTGGATATCCTACGTTCTTTTTCTTTGTCCCTAAATCAAATAAAATATTTCAAGTTCCTGGATATCAAGATGTAATACAATTTAACGAAACGTTAGATAACGTAGAACGGTACCATGAAACGGTAGTCAAATAACGCAGAAAGATTACCCTTGAGCGAAGCTTAGTGCACTCATCCATACATAAAAAAAATAACACATAGTGGGACGTAAAAGAAAGAAAGACCAGCAAATGAATTTTGAGCAGATAGAGCTGCTAGATGCTGGAGGAGAAGGTAATGCACTTGCCAAAATTGAAGGTAAAGTGATTTTTGTAAAATATGGTGCACCGGGAGATGTAGTAGATCTACAAATAGTGGGAAGAAAAAAGAAATTTAGTCTAGCCAAAATAACAAAAATACACACCCCGAGTGAGTTGCGTGTTGAGCCTTTTTGTGCCCACTATGGCACTTGTGGTGGCTGCAAGTGGCAGCACATAGACTATACTGCACAAGCCAAACTCAAAGACCAATGGACCAAAGACTGCATGCAGCGTATTGGAAAATTGGAAATAGGACAGACTTTGCCCATTTTGGCAGCTAAAGAATTACGCTTTTATCGCAATAAAATGGAATACACCTTTAGCAACAAGCGCTGGCTTTACGATAATGAGAGTCTAGACGAACTTGAACACACAAATGCGCTTGGTTTTCACGCTCCAGGTAGGTTTGACAAGGTGTTAGCCATAGACAAATGTTGGCTACAAGATGATAAGGGTAATGATATTCGTAATTTTGTGTACGACTATTGTATAACCCACGACTATAGTTTTTATGACCTAAAAGACCACGGAGGACTCATGCGCAATTTAATGCTTCGCAACACTAAGGCCGGAGATTGGATGGTAAATGTTGTTTTCGCCCTCCCTGAAATGGATAAAATACTTCCGCTCATGGAGGCCATAAATTTAGAGTTTGAACCTAAAGCCCTAAATTATTGTATAAATACAAAACTGAATGACAGTGTATTTGATCAAGAGTTTATTTCATACAAAGGAGATTTTGAAATACAAGAAGAGCTGTGTGGCCTCAAATTTAATATTTCGCCCAAGTCATTTTTTCAAACCAATCCTGTACAAGCCGAATACCTTTATAATGTGGCGATTGATTTTGCAGAGATACAGCCTACAGATGTAGTGTATGACTTGTACTGTGGCACAGGTACCATAACTTGTGTAGCCGCCAAAACTGCAAGAAAAGCAGTAGGTGTAGAAATAGTAGAAGAAGCCATAGAGGCTGCTAAAGTAAATGCTGCCCTAAATGGTCTTGATAATGTTGAGTTTTTGGCAGGAGATATGAAAGATGTTTTTAATGCAGAATTTTATGCTAATCACGGCAAGCCAGACATCATAATAACAGATCCTCCACGTAGTGGTATGCACCCTAAAGTACTAGATTATCTTGTTGAAATTGCTTGCCCAAAAATAGTATATGTGAGCTGTAATCCAGCTACTCAAGCGCGAGACTTGACCATCCTAGATGCAAAATATAAGGCGGTGAAAAGTCAAGCGGTGGATATGTTTCCTCAGACTCACCACGTAGAAAATGTAGTGGTGCTAGAGTTGCGCTAGTAGTACTCTTAGGTCTTTAGCTCCATTTCGTAGTCATCCATCTGGTAGTCGTTCCCGATGTCAAAAACTACCTCATTTATAATTTTGAAACCCAGTTTTTGGTAGAATGCTATGCTGTGGTTATTATATTTATTTACAGTGAGACGCACGGTTAGATGGTTGTGGATGTTTGCTTCTGCTAATACGTAGTCTATCATTTGCTTACCATATCCTTTGCCGCGTTGGTCAAGTGTTAGGTATATTTTACTTACAAATAGGCAGTCTTTTTTATGTAACAGAGCAAGGTAACCAATTGGTTTTGTGGTAGTCCATAAGGTATACTGGTGTCCTTCTTTTAGCTGCTTAGCTATGGCCTCAGCACTTTGAAATTTTGCAAGCATATATTTCACTTGCGCTCCACCAATAATCGGCGTATAATGCTGCGTCCATATACTTTTAGCTAATTTAGCTGTGTCTGCAATTGCTACTTCTGTTTCAACTTTTTTGTGGTATAATTTTTCTTTTGTCACAATTTTATCCAAGTGCATTACTATTGGTTTAGAATTTTAAAGCTATTTCTAATGTGTTTATACATAAGCGAAATGCAGGTATTTCACTGGTTAATTATTTGGGGTATTAAATTTGGATAATACTTTTCTAACGTTTTCTTCTAAAATTTTTCCCTCGCCAGTTGTGTTATTTATCAAGCTATTATTTTTTGCACATTTGTGTGCCAATCGTGTGAAGTAAATATCCAAAGTATAGTAGTTTCTTTCCTGGTAATTAGTTGTGTGCTTTTGTGGAATACTCTCAATCTGTGGTAATAGTACTTTGCAATGTTAATGTTCCATTTCTAGCTATGCTGTATTGGGCCACCCCAAGTGAGTGCACAGCCAATAAGTAATCTCTGTTTATAATAATGTCAAAAACACCTGCTAGCTGTGTCACACTTTGCAGTAGAGGATTTGTTGGAGTGGCAATAGTGAAACATTTTATACTACCATTGTCACACACGAATAATAAGTCATTATATATTCCTAAACCTATTGGCTGGGTCAAAATTGTACTGCTCACTTGGCGGGGATTTGTTTTATCACGAATATCAATAACGTCGAGTCGGTTTTGACCTCTCCGGCACTCAGACCCATCGCGCAAGGTTACAAATGCGTAATTTTGATTGGCCACTACAGGGTCGCAGCTCGTGATGTGCCAGTAGTTTGATGTAAAAGTGGGAGAAGATGCATTGGTTATATTAAAAATTAACAAGCCATTTTGTGTGCCTAGGTATAGATAGTTTCCCAAAGAAAAAATAGTTTCTACTCCTGCGCTTAAGTCTATTTTTTTCAGAAAAGTGGGCTGGTTTGATTTGGCTAGAGAGTAGGTGAAAAGCTCTGATGAGGTAGCTACGTACAGGTGGTTTTTGGCAATGGTAAAGCGTGCCAATGAGCCTCCTTGGCCGGTAGTGCCGCTGCCAGATATAGCCTCACTGGTCGTATTGGGAGAGGCGCTTTCTTCGCTACATCCTAAAAGTATGAGAAGGCAGAGCGTTATAAGTATCTTTTTCATGATTTTTTGGCTTTCAATTAGTGAGTTACATAGCATTCGGGTTTTGGCATTTGGTGTATTTCCCAGTTTAAAATAATTCCTTTGGATATATCTGGACATTCAAAGTATGCTCTTTCTGTGGGTATTAGGCGTATAGCTTCTGAAGTTGGATTCAGCATATTTTCTTTGCTAACGTGGTTATTGTCAAACGAGGTTACTACTATTTGGTTCAAATTACTAATGTCAATTGTGGCTAAACCTATTCCCATGTCAGCATACATAAAATTATCTTTTAGAGCTATGTCTAGGTTTCCGGGAATAGTGATAAATTTTATTGGTATTGGGCTTTTGGGGTTTGAATTGTCAAAAATATGTACACCTTTGGTCACCTCATTGATGAGTAGTTTATCTTCGTATACATAGATTTTACCAACGGTTTTCATAGGCATGCTTTCTATTGTTTTGATGGAGGCCCTTAAATCATTTATAGTTCCGTAGACGGGTCTAAGCCCTAAGACTGTTTCTTGGACTTCGCGCTCAGTACAAGCGGAGGGTAGGATTATAAGTAAGATTAAAAATACAATAATGTTGTTCATAATGTGATAGTAAAATTATTCAATAAAGAAACAGTTAGCCCCATAAACCGTGAAAATTTGTTGACTTTTGTACAAAAGTAAAGAAAAGTTGATTTTGATTAGTGAAAATATGCATCAAACTATGGAAAAAAGTATACTACAAGAAGAAAAGGAATTTTTATATAACTTAGAAAGTGATGTAAAGTTGCTCCAAAAAGAGCTCAGCGAGATTGTAAAAGCTATCGTAGACGGCGGATATTCTAAGTTTCCTGTAGTGTTAGCCCATCCTGAAAAACTTGCAATAGCACAGCAGGTTATAGACAAAGACGAGTACCATACAAACTACAACTATAGCGCTAGCACATTAGAGGAACTAACTGCTAGGTCTATAGTGGTAAAGGAGCGTGAGGAGGATTTTAAAAAACAATTTTTGATACACACTGACAAATACTGCGTGCTGCTGGTACACCCACAGATAATGAAATTTATTTTTACAGCCAAAGGATAGTTTAGAGAACAGATATGCATCCTAGTGTAGCCATTGTGATACTCAATTACAACACCCGTGCACTGCTAGAGCAATTTTTGCCCGGAGTAGTGGCTAGTAGTTATGCCTCAAAAACAGTGTGGGTGGTAGATAATGCATCTACAGATGATTCTGCGGACTATGTCAGAACGCATTTTACAGGACAAGTAGAGCTTCTAGTATCTCCACAAAACTATGGCTACGCTGGCGGGTACAATTGGGCGCTAGATCAAATAGATGCAGATTACTATGTACTGCTTAATAGCGATGTAAGGGTTCCAGCCAATTGGCTTAATCCACTAGTAGAAATAGCAGAGCAAGATTCTAAAATAGGTGCTCTTCAACCTAAAATATTGGATGAAAAAAGTAATGGAAAATTTGAATATGCCGGGGCTAGCGGAGGTTTTTTGGATAAGTGGGGATACCCTTTTTGCCGTGGCCGTATATTTGATACGTTAGAAGAGGACCGAGGGCAATATGATGAGCCTGTGAATGTTTTTTGGGCTACAGGAGCTTGTATTTTTGTTCGTGCGGAGGCTTTTCGTAAGGCCGGAAAATTAGATGCTGATTTTTTTGCTCATATGGAAGAAATTGATTTGTGCTGGAGGCTGCAGCGCTTGGGATATACTGTAATGGTGCAGCCGGAGTCGGTTGTCTTTCACTTAGGAGGAGGTACGTTAGCAGAGGGTTCTGACCGTAAGTATTTTCTCAATTTTAGAAACAATTTATACCTTCTGGCCAAAAATCATTCGTCTCCATTTTGGTTTTTGATAATCCTTTGGCGCATGGTATTAGATGGCATATCGGCAATAAAATTTATAGCAAGCGGAAAATATTCTGTGTTCTTTAACATCATAAAAGCACATCTTGCATTTTGGAAAAATAGTGGTAAAGTCTTAAAAAAACGGCAGGATATAAAAATGCTCGGCGACTCACCAGTGGCACTTTATCCTAAAAGTGTTGTTTGGCAATATTTTGTGAAGGGCAAAAAACGATTCATAGATTTATAAAATGACTGATAGCAAGGGCGTAACCCTGCAGACCAAGTCCGTAAATACCCCCTATACAGTACTGTGCAAGGAGCTCAGTGTGCCGCTCTTTTTCGCGGATATAAATATTTGAGATGTGCACTCCTACTACTGGAGTTTGAATAGCTGCTACTGCATCTGCTAGTGCTATAGAGCTGTGGGCGTAGCCACCAGCATTTAGAACTATTCCCTTGTATTCCTGATTTTCGGTAAAGTGCAGTTTGTCGATTAGTTCTCCTTCTACATTGCTTTGAAAATAATCTATCTGAAGGCTGGGAAATCCGAGTTTAAGCTCTTGTAAATAGTCGTCAAATCCTTTGGTACCATATATACCCGGTTCGCGCTTTCCCAAAAGATTTAGGTTCGGACCATTTATTACTAGTATTTTCATTTTTATTACCGTTTTTGATGCTTCAAAGTTATACATTTGTTTGCTCAATCTCAGTATATGAGCGATCCTATAAAACACGAGTGTGGAGTAGCCTTTATAAGGCTAAGAAAACCACTAGAATTTTACAAAGAAAAATATGGCACCGAACTATGGGGGCTAAAAAAATTGCAATTGTTGATGAATAAGCAACTCAACAGGGGACAAGACGGCTCTGGTATGGCAGTGATAAAACTAGATCCACAATATGGTAGTAGATATATTGCTAGGGAGCGGGCACAAGGTGCTGCAGCTGTGTCTATACTTTTTGAGCGCATAAATAAAAAATATAAACTGCTAGATCAAAATAACGTCCAGGATACTACCTGGCTCAAAAAAAACTATCCGTATGCCGGCGAGTTACTTTTGGGCCATTTGCGTTATGCTACTCATGGCAAAAATAGTGTGGAGAATATCCATCCATTTTTGAGACAAAACAACTGGATGAGTAGAAACCTGGTACTAGCAGGTAATTATAATGTAACCAACGTTCATGAAATGTACCAACAATTAATAGACTTGGGACAGCACCCCAAAGAAATAAGTGATAATGTTACTATGCTCGAAAAAATAGGTCATTTTTTGGATGATGAGAACGAGAGGTTATATAAATATTGTAAAGAAAATACCATGGATAGTTTGGTAGCTGCCGAATACATCAAAAATAACTTAAATCTTGAAAATGTATTGAAAAATGCTTTTAAGAGTGTAGATGGAGGATACAACATGGTAGGTCTCATAGGAGATGGAAATGCCTTTGTGATGCGCGACCCCAATGGTATTAGACCCAATTATTATTGGGCAAATGATGAGGTGGTAGTGGTAGCTAGTGAACGACCGGCCATACAAACAGCATTTGATTTACAATTGCACGACCTCAAAGAAGTGAAACCAGGGCACGCACTTATTGTGAAACGTGACGGCAGCTACGAGGAAAAACAGATACTAGAAGCTAAGGAACGATTGTCTTGTAGTTTTGAGCGTATTTATTTTTCGAGAGGTAGCGACGGTAAAATACATGAAGAACGCAAACGGTTGGGAAGGAAACTATCTCGAGATATTTTGAAAAGATTGGATTTTGATATCCGATCTACAGTATTTTCATACATACCTAACACTGCTGCTACTTCCTATTATGGACTTATTGACGGGGTATATAAGTACCTCGATAAGTGGAAAAGGGAGCAAATATTAAAATTGGGCGCAGATGCCACACCTCAAGCTATAGACAAACTGCTCTCTGTAAAAATAAGACGCGAGAAATTGCTCGTAAAAGATGCTAAAATTAGAACTTTTATAGCTCAAGATGAAGGTAGAGATGATTTGGTAGGCAATGGATACGACGTGACTTATGAGGTTGTGAAACCCTCAGACACACTAGTAGTGGTAGATGATAGTATTGTGAGGGGAACCACACTAAAAAAGAGTATTTTGCGCATACTAGACCGCCTAGGACCCAAAAAAATTATTGTGGCATCTAGTGCGCCTATTATAAAATATCCCGATTGCTATGGCATAGATATGAGTAGAATGAATGAATTTATTGCTTTTCAAGCAGTAAAAAGTTTACTGGTAAAAGATGGAAATGAGGTTTTTATGAATGAGGTGTTGGATGCGTGTGTAGCAGAGTTGAAAAAACCCATAGAGGAAATGGAAAACAAAGTAAAAATGCTCTATGATCGCTATACCGACCAGGAAATAGAATCTGAAATTGGGAGATTGGTGACACCAGAAGGGATGAATGCTGAAGTGGAAATTGTATATCAATCTATACAAAGTCTTCATAGCTCGTGTCCTAATCATTTGGGAGATTGGTATTTTTCTGGAAATTATCCCACCCCTGGAGGTAATCAAGTGGTAAATAGAAGCTATGTATATTATATGCAAGGAAATTTGGAGCGCGCGTATTAAAAAAGAACCTAAAGCTTTCTAAAATCTATTGCACGATGAGTCTGTGCAGTATATGCTTATAGAAATAGTGTTAAAAATCACTTAAATACTTATTAGACATGAGCGTTAATTTGAATTCTAAAAAGCATGGTAAGTAACAGATAAAGGCCATTTTTATGCAATAAGTCTAGTTATGAGTAAGCCTAAAAGTATTTGAAATTGCTAAACAAGCTTCACACGAGTACACTAGCTATTTGATTATCTCCAAACCAATACGGAATATCCTCTATACCGTTTGCAGGTTTTGTAATTATTAAATTAGCACGTTTTCCAATTTCTATGCTTCCTACCTCATTTTCAAGTTCAAGGGCGAAAGCCGCATTGTAAGTCAGTGCATTAAAAGCTTCTTGAGGAGTGAGTTTCATTTGTGAGCAGGCTAATGCAAAAGCTAAATTAAGATTGGAGCTAGGCGAAGACCCCGGATTAAAGTCACTTGCAATAGCTAAGGGGATAGAACGATTTATCATTTCACGGCCAGGTGTGTAGGGTATGTCTAAAAACATAGAACAAAGAGGCAAAGCAGTTGCTATGGTTTTTGATGCTGCTATTGCGCTGTAGTCTTGCTCATTCATTACTTCCAAGTGATCTACAGACAAGGCTCCCATATCACACGCCATCTTCACCGCACCAAAGGAGCTAAATTGATTGACGTGCACTTTTGCTTTGAGTCCGTATTTGTTTCCAGCTTCAATCACTAGTTTTAGGTCATCGAGGTCAAAATAACCCGATTCACAAAAAATATCGATATAGTCTGCCAATCCTTCTCCCGCTATGCGCGGTAGCATCTCATTGGTAACCAAATATAGGTACGCAGCCTTATTTTTTTTGAAGGCCTCGGGTAGTGCATGCGCGCCCAAAAATGTAGCTTTTATGGGGATAGGGGAGAGCGATTTTAACACACGAATTACGCGAAGCATTTTCATCTCATCTTCTATCGTCAGACCGTATCCACTTTTCATTTCTATAGATCCAGTGCCTTGTTTTATGGCATTTTCTAAGCGAATGTGCGCATCATCGTAAAGCTGCTGTTCACTCATAGCTCTCAGTTTTGCTGCGCTATTAAGTATGCCTCCGCCTGCCTCTGCTATTTGTTGGTATGTTTTTCCGTGCAAGCGCATAGTCATTTCATCTGCTCTACTTGCAGCAAATACCATGTGAGTATGCGAGTCTACATACATCGGCATAACGAGTTTTTCGGAGCAGTCGTGTGTAGTAATATTTACCTCTGGGCACTCAGTCATAGGGCCAAATGAAGCAATTTTATCATTTTTTATCCAAACAAATGCATTATTCAAAGTGTGAACTTCTCCCTGAGATTTCCCTTTTTTTATAGAGTTCGAATTTTCAGTGATGCCAACCAGTTGTTTGATGTTCTTTAGTAATATAGTAGTGGCCATTGGTTTATCTGTTTTAAAGAAATATGTTTTTTATTACGTTTTGGTTAATTGCTATTAAAGTAGGCAAAATTATCTGCAAATAGTCTTGTTCGCTATTTTTTTTTATTCGCGTGTATGTCCATCACCATAAATATAGTACTTATTAGTTACTAGTTGCTTTAAACCCAAAGGGCCACGATGGTGCAATTTGTCTGTAGAGATGGCCAGCTCCGCACCAACGCCCATTTGTCCGCCATCAGTAAACCGGGTAGAGGCATTGTGGTATACAGCTGCGCTGTCAATTTGTTCCATAAATTTAGCTGCATTTGCCGTACTTTCAGTCATTATTGTATTGGAATGCTTACCTGAGTAGGTGTTTATTATTTTTATAGCCTCTTCTAATGATGGTACAGATGCAAGTACAATTTTCATGGATAAAAATTCTTCGTACCACGTTTCCTTGTTCGTTATTTTTTCTTTTTCGGGTAGTATATCAGCTACTCTATTTGCGCTGAGTATTTCTACGTTTAGTTGACTCAGAATTTGTTCTAGTTCACGTACTTTTTGTGCAAAATTAGGGATCCCTTCATCAATCAAAACTTTGTCTAGCGCATTACACCCTGATATTTTGTCTGTTTTAGCGTTGACTATTACTGCGATAGATTTGCTCCAGTCTGCATCTTGTGATACATACAGAAAATTATTGCCTCTACCGCTTATTAATACTGCACATTTGGCATATTTTTTTACAAAGTCAATCAACCTCATCCCTCCTCTAGGCACTATTAAATCTATTTTTTGTGGTGGGTTTGAAAGATATTTTTGGGTCTCACTTCGGTTTATTTGTAGCAAGGTTATCCAATCACTACTTAACTTATTTTGGGCAAGTGCTTGATGCCAGCATTCCACTAATTTTTGATTGCTGTGACTGGCCTCTTTTCCTCCTTTTAGTAAAATTTTATTGTTTGCTTTGAAAGCAAGCACGGCAGCCTCTACAGTTACATCGGGGCGAGATTCGTAAATAATAAAAATAGTTCCAAAAGGGTCAGTCTTGTTTACCACATTCAAACCTGTGTTTAGGGTAATGTTTGAAATATCTTTACCAACAGGGTCGTCTTGGGCTTTTACATTCTCAATAGACTTTATCATTTCATCTACTTTATCATTGCTTACTACTAGCCTGTCGTATAATGCCCTATCTTTTGTATCAAAGACATCTAAATCTTTTTTATTGGCCTCAAGTATCTGTTCACGTTGGTCGTCTAGGATGTTTATCATAGATTCTAACACTGCATTTTTTTGGGTTGTAGATAGTAATTTCATTTCTTATTTTTTTAATTGTCAGTAAATTCGGTTCCTTTTTGTTTTCCATTCACAATGTCTATAATGATATTTTCCTCTTTGCCGTTGGCTATAAAAGTAGGTATACCTTTGGCGGCTGTTTTTTTTGCCACTTTGAGCTTAGACTCCATACCGCCGCGTCCTTGTGCTTCTCCTTTTTTATTTGCTTGCACGTAGTGTTCTACATTTTCATCTACGTTTACATGGTGTAGTAATTTAGAGTCTGCGTCATTGGGATGTCCGGTGTAAAGCCCATCGGTATCAGTTAGTAGGATGAGCATATCAGCATGTACAAGCTCTGCTACCAAACTAGCAAGCTCGTCATTGTCAGAAAACATTGACATAGAAAGCGAAACTGCATCATCTTCGTTGGCTATAGGGATAATTCCCTCTTGCAAGAGACCCTCATAGCAGTTTATCATATTATTCCGGTATTGCCCAGGATCGAAATCTCGTTTGGTAGCTAGCACTTGGGCGCATCGCATCCCAAAGCTGTGAAACATACTGTAGTAGTGTCTCATCATACGGGGCTGGCCTACTGAAGAGTATATCTGACGTCTGGTGGTCGTATCTTTTGCACCACACAGACCTAGTACTTCCTTTCCTGCGCTCACAGATCCCGAAGAAATGAGTACAACTATAACACCGCGCTCATACAAATAAGCAATCTGTCTCACGAGATTATTCAATATAGGAACTACTATTCTGTTGTTCAAATTGGTCATCACATTAGTTCCTACCTTTACAACTACTCTTTTTTTATGCATTTACTTTTATTCTTTTAGCCTTCACCAAGTTCTACAGCTCTATTAAATGCAGCGAATGCCGCTTCTTTTATTAGTTCTTCTACATTATTGTCGTCCATATAGTCCAAAGCAGCTCGCGTTGTACCACCCTTAGAGGCTACCTTGTCCATCCAGCTAGAAGGTGTAAGATCAGATTTGTTGAATAATTCGATGGCGCCCTCGAAAGTGGTGCTAACCAAAATTTTAGAATCATGCACTGTAAAACCCATTTTTTGTGCTGCTTCAAGCATAGACTGCATAAAGTAAAACACATAGGCAGGTCCACTGCCTGATATCCCTGTTGATTTATTGATAAACTCTTCGTTTTTTACGCGTATTGATACCCCTGTAGTGTCCAATAAGTTTCGTATCATTAAAAGTTCTATGCGAGATACGTCTATGGACTCTGTGTATGAGGTGACTCCTTTGCCCACTTTAGCCGGCAGATTTGGCATGGTTCTTACCACTTTATTTATCTCGAGACCACTCTTTATATGAGCTATGGTGACTCCTGCCATCAGAGATACTACTATTTGCTGGGTGTGCATCATAGATTTCATCTTCTGCATTAGTTCATCAGCGTGATAGGGTTTTACACCCAAGAAGATAACGTCAGCTTTTGGGAGGCAGTCCTCTAAATGTTCATATACATCAAATTCAGAACGTTTTCTAAGCTTTGCTAGTATCCCTTCAGATAAATCGTGAATCATTATTTTTTTTCTGTTTAGCAACGGGGATTTTACCATTCCTTCGGAATAGGTGAGACCCATATTTCCTGCTCCAATCATTAATACCTTCATTTTCGTATTCTACGGTTTTTATGTGGCTCTCACAAGTTAATTATATAAAAATATGAGAAACCTGCAGTTTTTGTGCCTAAATCCGTAACTTCTTGAACAATGCGGAATTTGGTATGCTCGAAGCTTTGTGCAAAAAAAAAGTGACCCCACAGATGTTGCGAAGTCACTTATAATCTTTAGTAAGGTATAAATCTTTACTTAGCGTAATTCACGGCTCTACGCTCACGAATAACCGTAATCTTTATTTGTCCGGGATAGATCATTTCTTTCATTATTTTCTGTGAAATATCAAACGAAAGTAAATCTGCCTGCTTGTCGTCTAGGGAGTCACTATTTACAATCACACGAAGTTCCCTCCCGGCTTGTATAGCAAATGATTTTTCTACTCCCTCAAAACCAAGCGCCAGTTTTTCTAGGTCTTGTAGTCTCTTTACATAGTTTTCGCTGTCTTCTCTGCGTGCTCCGGGTCTAGACCCACTTATAGCATCGCAAGCTTGTATAATAGGTGAGTAAAGATTAGTCATTTCTATCTCATCGTGGTGAGCACCTACGGCATTGCACACCTCAGGGTGTTCACCATATTTCTCACATAGTTTCATACCCAATAGTGCGTGTGGCATTTCGCTATCAGAATCAGGGACTTTCCCTATATCGTGTAGTAGTCCTGCGCGTTTAGCTCGCTTGGCGTCAAGGCCAAATTCAGCGGCCATAGTAGCACATAAGTTTGCTACTTCTCTGCTGTGTTTCAGAAGATTTTGTCCGTAAGAACTTCTAAACCTCATTCTACCAACCATACGAATTAGTTCAGGGTGTAGTCCGTTTACACCCAGGTCTATTACAGTTTTTTCGCCATATTCGTTTATTTCTTGTTCTACATCTTTGCGAGTTTTCTCTACCACTTCCTCGATGCGTGCAGGATGAATTCTGCCATCTGCAACCAGTCTGTGTAAAGATAGTCTAGCAATCTCTCTTCGCACAGGGTCAAAACCAGATAATATAATAGCTTCTGGCGTGTCGTCCACTATTATCTCTATGCCTGTGGCAGCTTCTAGCGCTCTTATGTTTCTGCCTTCTCTCCCAATTATACGGCCTTTTATGTCGTCATTGTCTATATTAAAAACTGTAACTGAGTTTTCTATCGCTTGCTCTGCTGCTGTACGTTGTATAGTTTGCAGTATCATCCGCTTAGCATCTTTATTTGCAGTCAGTTTTGCCTCTTCTATTATTAGTTTTTGCTGTGTCAAAGCCTCTGTACGAGCGTCCTTAGACACAGCGTCTATCATCCGTGCTTTCGCCTCCTCTTTGGTTAGACCAGAAATTTCCTCTAGTTGAGATATTTGTGCACTGATTTGTTCTTTTAATTCCTCCTGCTTTTGACGTACAATTTCTAATTGACTCTGTAGATTCTTTTTGCTGGCTTCTAGTTCGCTTTCTTTTTCTTTATTATAAGCCAATTTTGCATCCAAGCTCTGTTCTTTTCGCTTGAGTTCGTTAAATCTAAGATCAAGCTCCTTTTCCTTTTCTCTCGTGGTTTCGTTATGCGTGTTTTTAAGCTTGTGAAACTTTTCTTTTGCTTCTAATTCACGCTCTCGCTTGTAGCTGTCTGCTTTTGACTTTATTGCCTCTCCTTGAGACTCTGCTTTAGCCAAAATTGATTCAGCTTTAGCTTCTATTTCAGCTGCTTTTGTACTGTTGTTTTTGGAGGCTATTATCCACGCTACTCCTCCGCCCATGGCTAGAGATACTATAGCTATTATTGCTTCTGTCATTGTTGTTTTTCTTTATTTTTTATTTTAAAATGAACAACACAGTCGATATGAAAAAAAAATCCGGTACTAAATTCGCAGCTTAAATTAAATTTCGAGCATCTGCTCTAGTTCTTTTAGTTTGGCATTTATAGGTTCTGATTCAATGTGCGTAGCTGCTGTTGTTTTATCTTCGGTAGCAAATTCTAGCGCTATCATAGACAAAGCATCCTGCTTATCTTGTACCGAAAAGTTATCGATATAAAATTTAGCCCGCTCATTGATTTTTTTTGCAGCCATGCGCACACTTTCTTCCTCTGAAGGTTTCAAGCGCAAGGGATAAAACCGGTCACAAATATTTACTTTTATGGATATTTCATTTTCAGACATTCTCGCCTGCGTGTTATGTTTTTCTATTGTTTTATTAATTTCATGCATTCGTCTATATCACGGATCAACTCATCAAGCTGTGTTTTAAACGCTGGATTATTGTTAACTAAGTTATAGTTTTGTGCAAGTTTAGCAATTTTATTTGTTTCTGCTAAATTCTCGAGGTCTTGGACGGTGTTTTTTACATTTATTTTTAATTCTTCATTCTCTTTTAGGAGTGATTCATTCTCTGCTTGCAATATGCTACACCTCTGCTTTAGTAAGCGAATGTGTAGAGCTATATTTTCAAGGCGAGCAAACACTTCCATCACTTTCTAATTGTGGCGTTCAAGTTCACTTCAAAACTAGTAATGAGTCGTGTCATCAACTCATCTATTTCTGTGTCTTCCATTGTCTTTTTAGGATTGTACAAAAAGAAGGCGACCGCAAGTGATTTTTGGTTATCTGCTAAAGGTTTACCCTCGTATACATCAAATAGAAGTAGTTCTTTTAGCGTTTGCTGTAGCGTTTGGTTGGCTATTTTTTGTACTTGTTTAAATTCCGTATTTTTATAGACAACTAGCGACAAGTCTCTGCGCACTATAGGGTAAACTGGGATCTCTTGCAGGGATATTTTATCATTGGCAAGACGTATGCAGCCCTCCCAATCCAGACTAGCAGTTATGGCGTTTTGTTTTAGTCCATGCAATTTTAATTGATTTGCCGCTACAGTATGCTCTGTAAAGAGCTTTTCTAATTCTTTAGGCGCTATGTTCAGCTTTTTTAGAATATTCTCCCCCACTGCTCTCAGTTGGTCTTTGGTTACTTGCGTAGTATCAGTGCTCCAATGTTCTGGGTGTCTATTACCAGAGAATGTAATCTGTAAAAGCTCTCGCTCTTCATAGTTTTTGTCTCGTTTGAAATATATTTTCCCAAACTCAAAAAACTTAAGATTCATATTTTTTCTATTTACGTTGTACGCTACTGAGGACAAGGCAGAATTGACCATTTCCATCCGCATTACGCTCATATCCTGACTTAAAGGATTTAGCATTTGCACAGAATGAACAAGCTCCTCTGAGGTGTAAAGTTTACTCGCGACTAGTGAGTTATTCATTATTTCATTGAACCCAACGCTAGACAAATAATTACTTATTTTTGTTTTCAACTTGTTTGGTGCGTTCTTGTTGATTACTGATGGGATATAGTTTACCTTTTGAGGTATTGGTATATTATCAAAACCGTATACCCGCAGTATCTCCTCGTAAACATCTACTGCTCTGGTCACATCTGGCCGGTATCTAGGTACTTCTAAAAATAAATTTCCGTCATTGTTTCGCAGGATTTTTATTTCAAGCCTTTGCAGAATTTCAGTTGCTCGATCTTCTGGAATATCATGGCCGACAAAATTGTTCAATTCACTCAATTTTACAGCTATTTGAAAGGGTTCTAAAGCTTCAGGATAGATATCTACTACTTCTGAAACAATTTCCCCACCTGCTTCTGCAAGTATAAGATTTACCGCCCTCACCAGTGCAAAATTGATTAACTCTGGATCTACGCCTCGCTCAAATCGGTAGCTAGAATCGGTGTTTAATGCAAAACTCTTAGCTGTTTTACGGACTGCAGAAGGGCTAAAATAAGCACTTTCTATAAAAATAGTATGCGTTTGTTTGGTGACACCAGAATACATACCTCCTAGCACGCCTGCTAAAGCTAGAGGCTTTTGCTCGTCTGCCAAAATGAAATGATGCGAATCTAACTCACGCTCTATCTCATCTAGTGTGGTTAGTTTTTCTCCAGTACGCGCATATCTACAAAAGATTTTTTTACCTTCTATTTTGTCGTAATCAAATGCATGTAGTGGTTGGCCTATCTCATGCTGAATAAAATTTGTAATATCTACAACGTTGTTTATCGGTTTTAGATCTATAGACTTTAGCCGTTTTTGTAGCCATTCCGGAGATTCTTTGATAGTGACACCTTTTATAGTAATGCCACTGTATCTTGGGCATGCTTGGCTATCTTCTATTGATACATCTACGCGCATTTGCCCGCGGGCATCCAAACTCTCTATATTAGGTTTTTTATACTTATTGCCGGTGAGTGCTTGCAGCTCTCTTGCTACACCCATGTGCGATATAGCGTCACCTCGATTGGGTATTATAGCTATTTCTAGTTGGTGATCAGTTTCCGTTTTATACAAGTCTTTGACAAGTGTACCAGGCTCTAAATTGCTATTTAAAACCATAATACCCGTTTTGTCTGCTCCTAATCCTACCTCGTCCTCCCCGCAAATCATTCCCGCAGAAATTTCACCTCGTATTTTTACTTGTTTTATGCTAAAACTGTCATTTGCAGTATACAATACGGTGCCCACTGGTGCTACTACTACTTTTTGACCTACTTCTACATTTGGCGCACCGCACACAATGGGCAATACTGTGTCATTGCCGATGTTTACTGTGGTTAAATTTAGCTTCTCCGCGTTAGGGTGTCTTTCCTTGCTCAGCACTTCTCCCACTACAAGGTTAGCTAAGCCTCCTTTTATAGACTCTGTTTTTATTACATGCTCTACTTCCAACCCACTCATTGTCAGCTTTTCACATATTTCTTCTAGCGGTAATTCTAAGGTTATGAATTCCTGTAACCAGTTATATGATATTTTCATTATACTATGCTAAGGGCGAAGATAACGACCTATTTGAAATCTACGGTTTATGTGTCGCCTTTTTCTACATATATTTGTTAAACTTGCACTTTAATATGGCGGAAAATACAAAATTAGTTGCAGATGTTGCTGATAAACATAATCCAGATTACTGGATAAACTACTTGACAAATCTTGGAGAAATATATTTACCCAAGCTTGGAGCGGCAGTTCTGGTTTGTGTCGCGGGTTGGTGGACTATTGGTAGAGTAAACTCCTGGTTCAAACAACTGCTCTTAAAAAAGAAAGTAGATGCTTCGCTCATTCCTTTTTTATGTAGCACACTTAATGTCCTATTAAAAATAATGCTATTAGTAACGGTGGCATCTATGGTTGGCATTGCCACCACTAGTTTTGTGGCGGTTCTTGGAGCAGCCTCCTTGGCTATTGGTCTAGCTTTGCAAGGTAGTTTAGCCAATTTTGCAGGAGGTGTGCTCATTCTATTGACTAAACCTTTTAAAGTAGGTGACTATATAGAAAGTGATGGAGCAATGGGTACTGTTGAGAGTATTACGGTGCTCAATACAATATTGTCTACGCCTACAGGCAGCAGCGCTATACTTCCAAACGGTAATGTGGCCAATAATAAAGTGGTTAACTATTCTAAACAGCCCACGCGAAGAGTAGATATGCATGTTGGAATAGGGTACGATGAAGATATAACGCTAGCCAAAAATGTAATTACTCAAGCTCTTTATGATATTCCTCAAGTACTTAAGGATCCGGCACCTTTTGTCGGAGTAATTGGTTTTGGAGATAGTTCTGTAGATCTTGTGGTGCGTCCAACTGCTCTTTCAGAAAATTATTGGGACGTGTATTTTAAAGGCTATGAAGCTATTAAAAAAGCGTTAGATGACAACAACATTGACATTCCTTATCCACACCAAGTGGAGTTCAAAAAATAAGGTTTATTAAGAATTCTTACTCTTTCTTCTCATCCTCAAAATCTATTGTGATGATACAATTCTAATTAAGGTTACTAGCGAAAAAAGAGAACGTTCATGTAGTTTAATTGTCTGCTTTAAAAACAACTCTTGTTTGTTGTATCATTATATCCAGAATTCAGAGCCAAAATACTGATTTTTGCGTACTAAAAGTCTGATAGACTATAACGCATTAATCACAAAATAGTGTAGTAAGTTTGTAGTATTAGCTGCCTGGAGCACCCATTACAGTAGTGTATTTTAATACCAATTTCTTATCAGGAAATATGCGCTTGTAGCAACTTTGTACCGCCAAGGTAGCTTCATGAAAACCGCAAAGAATGAGTTTTAATTTACCTTCGTACTGGTTTATATCACCTATGGCAAATATGCCTGGAGCATTGGTTTGATAATCTTTGGTATCTACCAAAATTGCTTCCTTACCAAGATCTAGTCCCCATTCTTTTATTGGCCCAAGCTTTGGGCTCAACCCAAAGAGTGGAATATAATAATCTGCTTCAATCTCGTGAATTGTGCCGTTATTTTCTGCCAAAGTAACTTTTGATAACTCCGTATCGCCGTCCAAAGCAGTTATTTGAGCCTCTGTGATGAGCTTTATCTTGCCTGTTTTGTCTAGATTTTCTACCTTTTCTACAGAGTCTGGCGCACCTCTGAAAGCTGTACGCCTATGTACTAGAGTAACCTCACTAGCTACATCGGCCAAAAAAACCGTCCAGTCTAATGCACTGTCACCGCCACCAGCTAGTACTATTTTTTTATTTCTAAATTTTTCGGGGTCTTTAATAATATAATCTACCCCGTGATCTTCAAATTTTTCAATGTTTGCTAGTTCCGGTTTTCGCGGTGCAAAACAACCTAATCCTCCTGCTATTAGTATATTCGGAGCCACGTGTACAGTTCCTCTGTCGGTGGTTACTTTAAACTGATCATTATCCGTTTTTTCTATGATTTCTGCACGTTCACCTAAGGTGAATCCAGGATTGAAAGGTGCGGATTGCTTAAGTAAGTTATCTACTAACTCTCCAGCCAAAATGCTAGGAAAACCTGGGATGTCGTATATAGGTTTTTTGGGGTATATCTCTGCCAATTGGCCACCTGGCTGGGGAAGGTAATCGATTAAGTGGCATTTTAGTTTGAGTAGTCCCGCCTCAAAAACAGCAAATAGCCCTGTTGGGCCTGCTCCTATGATAATAATATCTGTTTCTATCACGGTGCAAATTTAGTCCATAGCATGAATTATTCTAGCTATACTAAATTGAAATATAATTCTGCACAGAAATTTTTATGATACGCAAAAATTGATGGAATTTTGTACAGGTTAAGATGCTACTTTTAGCTCATTACATATTTTTCTGAACTCCAAATTATATTTATACTTAAGTTTATTCGTTCAATCCATCACGCAATTATTGTATCATTGCCCTTGTGAATTGGACTATTTCCATAGCCCACTCTTGGTGGTATGTAGTACTTTGCCTTCTGTTGGGCGGTGTGTATGCCTTTGCTCTATATTTTAGGAGTAAAGAAGTTGACAGTTTTCAGGAGCAAAAATTGCTGCGTTTTTCACTTCCTGTTTTACGTTTTATTTTAGCTAGCGTGTTAGCATTTTTACTGCTTGGTCCAATAGTGAAATATATAGGTTTTGAAACCCAAAAACCTATTGTGGCTATACTAGTAGATGATAGCAAGTCGCTGGTGCAAAGTGGTAATACTACGCAGCAAATTAGCAACGCTGTACGTGTACTGCAAAGCCAATTATCGCGAAATTATGAATTTGATATTTTGGCTTACAGTAATATAGCTCAATTTGTTTCGGTTGATAAATTAACCCAAACAGGCAACGAAACCAACCTGTCTCAAGCTTTGCACTATGTGCAAGAACAATATGTCAATCAAAACCTAGGTGCCGTGGTACTTATTAGCGATGGTATTTACAATGCAGGTAGCAACCCACAATTTGTCACTGATAATTTTAATGTACCCATATATACCGTTGGTTTGGGAGATACTACGGTATATGCTGACTGGAGTGTCAACAATGTTTCGCATAACTCTATAGCCTACTTGGGCGGTGATTTCCCCTTTCGTATAGAGCTGAAAGCGAATGAACTAAAAGATAAGCAAGCTACTTTGCAGGTTTTGCAAAACGGGGCTATAGTTCAGCAAAAAAATATATTGATTGACAAAGAGTCCTTTTATGTAGAACTAGATGTGGTAGCTAAAGCTACTAAAATAGGTCAAAATAAAATTGAAGTCAGACTGAATAGATTTGAAAGTGAAAAAAATAAGGTAAACAATACCTATACATTTTATGTAGATGTGATAGATAGTAAAAAGAAGGTTGCGTTGTGGGCTGCGGCGCCGCACCCAGATTTGGGTATGCTCAAAGCTACCATACAAAGTAATGAAAATTATGAAGCTACTATTTCCTTGGGACAATTTGAAGTGAGTAAAGAATACGACTTGGTGGTACTGCACAACTGGTTTGCATCACAAGCAGAGCTCAGTCTTTATGAGAAACTGCGCAATAATGGTGTTTCTACTTTGTTTATAGCCGGCAATGATTTCAATGCACAGCTATTCAATGCAGGGAGTCAATCTATAAAATACACCGCTAGAGGAAGTGGAAGCAATGCTGTATTGCCCTTGATCAATGGGGGGTTTGAATATTTTGAGATAGAGCCTGAGGTGGTGTCTAGTATAAAAAAATGGCCGCCACTCCGTGTTTCTTTTGGGAAATACAGCGGGTATAGGCCCAGCGACGTTGTTCTTTATCAGCAAATAGGAACAGTGTCTACTCAAGAGCCATTGGCTTTACTTTGCGATGCACCAAAGGCGCGGATTGGACTATTAGCGGGTACAGGGCTTTGGCAGTGGCGAATGGCGGAGTATGAGCAGAATGAAAGCCACCAAAATGTGAATAATCTCGTAAATAAAATGGTGCAGTATCTCGCAGTTAAAGAGGATAAAAAATTGCTCAAAGTTTATCCTACGGCCAAGCAATATGGAGTGGGAGAAGATGTCACACTTCTGGGAGAATTGTACAACCAAAGCCTAGACGCCATACCTAGCCAAGAAATTAATATTGACCTGAAAGATGAGGCTGGCAAGTGGTACAAACACTCCATGTCGGCGAGTGGAAGCCAATATAAACTGCTACTAAAAAATCTAGCTGCAGGTGCATACCAGTTCAATGCTACTTCATCTGTGGGTGGCGTTAAATTAGTCGACAAGGGTTATTTTACCCTGCTAGGGCAGCAAAAAGAACTTATAAACCTTACTGCAGATTTCAACTTACTACGCACTATGGCCAACACTACGGGAGGTTCTTTTGCGCTTTTTTCTGATATAACAGGGCTAGGAAATGCCCTAGAACAAAATAATTTGCTAAAATCAGTAATAGCTGAGGAGAGTAAACTGGTAGACCTTATCTCAATGAAATGGCTTTTTTGGTTAATATTTAGCCTGCTAGGACTAGAGTGGTTCGTTAGAAAATGGACCGGCAGCTACTAATGACTTCTGCTTACTCCTGATTTATTGATAATTTTAGTTGATGGATATGAGACTAAAAACCGAATCATCATAAATATAACTCCAGTGTTATTAAATTTTGTTTTGTTTGATAACCTATTAATCGTAACATTGCAATAATATAATAAGATAGTTTATGGGATTAGTAAAAAGCGAAAAATTTACCGATCAACAAAATGAAATAGCACTTTTTGCTAAAGTTTTTGGTCACCCTGCAAGGGTTTCTATTTTGCAATATCTTTTTAATATTAACTCTTGTGTATGTGGTGATATAGTAAATCAAATAGGTTTATCACAACCGACAGTTTCACAACATTTGAAGGAACTAAAACACCTTGGGTTGATAAAAGGTAGCGTAGAAGGAACGAGCGTTTGCTACTGTATTCATAAAGAAAATTGGGCTGCAATGAAAGAGGTTATGATTGCATTTTTAGATCAAGATATTCCACAAACAGATTGCTGCTAAGCCATATATAAATATGTATAAAAGTATTTTCGATATCAAACAAATGGACTGCCCTTCTGAGGAAAATTTGATACGAATGAAATTAAGTGAAAATAAAAACGTCAAACACTTAATATTTGATATTCCTAATAGACGTTTGACTGTTTTTCATAGTAGTGAAATTGCTAGTATTGATTATTCTTTGGGTGAATTGAAATTGGGGAGTAAGAAGCGTTCTTCTGAAAAAACCAATGAGACTCACTTTCATGAAGATGCAAATCAGAGAAAGTTACTTTGGATGGTTTTGAGTATTAATTTTTCGTTTTTTGTATTGGAGATGACTACGGGTATTATTGGCAAATCAATGGGACTAGTTGCTGATAGCCTAGATATGCTTGCAGATAGTGTGGTCTATGGTACCAGTTTGCTGGCCGTTGGGGGCACTGTAGTAAAGAAAAAGAACATAGCAAAACTTGCAGGATACTTCCAAATTGTACTTGCCTGTGTTGGATTTTTAGAAGTAATAAGACGGTTTTTGGGCGCAGAGCAACTGCCAAATTTTGCGACAATGATAGTAGTATCCATATTTGCTCTCTTGGCAAATACCATTTGTCTCTATATACTGCAAAAATCAAAAAGTAAAGAAGAAGCTCATATGAAAGCAAGTATGATTTTCACATCCAATGATGTGATTATCAACTTGGGCGTAATTCTTGCAGGTATTTTGGTACATTGGTTAGACTCTAGCACTCCCGACTTAATCATAGGAACAGTAGTATTTGCCTTAGTTATTCAAGGAGCTTTTAGAATACTAAGACTTAGTAAATAGACTTAACATATACAAAGTAAAATTAGCATGAAATTATCAAAAGTAAAAGCAGCACTCCAACAGTCAGAAACTATCTCCTTTCAGTTGCCCAACGGTGAGTTGGTCCCCAGTCATTTTCACGTTACCGAGGTAGGTAAAATAACTAAACACTTTATAGACTGCGGTGGAACTGAAAGAAACGAAGAGGTTGTCAATTTTCAATTGTGGAATGCCAACGATTACGACCACAGACTTCATCCCGAAAAATTATTGAATATCATTGAACTTTCTGAAAAGATACTTGGAATAGCAGATTTGGAAATAGAGGTAGAATACCAAGCAGAAACTATTGGTAAGTTTGGACTAGAGTTTGACGGCAATAACTTTTTACTCACCCAAAAACTAACCGATTGCTTAGCCAAAGATAGTTGTGGTATTTCAGATATAAAACCTAAGAAAAGTGCAGTAGAATTAAAAAATATCATAAACTGTACACCTGGAGGAGGATGCTGCTAATTAAATATTTAAAGTAAAAAAACGAATAAATTGCACGCAACATGTCTTTATTAAAAAACATAGAAATGCAGATTATAAATCTCAGCACTTCTTCTATTACAAAAGAGAGAAAAACTATACTCCAACCGTTGCTAGATTCCATACAGTCTAAGGTGACTGCAAATGAAGCGATACGCATAAATTTTATTTGTACGCACAACTCACGCAGAAGTCACCTTTCTCAGGTTTGGGCTCAAACTATGGCGTATTATTTTGGCATAAAAAACGTGACGTGCTACTCAGGAGGTACAGAAGCTACAGCTCTATTTCCTGCAGTGGCAGATACCTTGAAGAATAGTGGTTTTGAGGTGAATATAATTGGGGATGGGAATAATCCTGTTTATACTATAAAGTACGCAGAAAATGAACACCCTATCATCGGGTTTTCAAAAATTTTGGATAATGATTTTAATCCTAAAACAGATTTTATAGCTATAATGACGTGCGACTCTGCCAACGAAACTTGCCCAACTGTAGCGGGTGCAGAAAAACGGGTGCCGATTACCTTTGAAGATCCCAAAGCTTTTGACGGTACATCTCAACAAGTCCAAAAATACAAAGAGAGAAGTATGCAAATAGCCACTGAAATGATGTACGTATTTCAAGGAATAAAATAATTTTTCTTTATAAACATATATATATGATACACTAGATGAATACACAAAAAATACCTAAAAAGAAAATTGCATTTTTTGAAAAATACCTCACACTGTGGGTGGCTATATGCATTATTTTGGGCGTAGTAATAGGAAGTATAGCCCCTGATAGCACAACCTACCTAAGCGGGTTAGAAATCTACAAAGTAAATATCCCTATAGCCATATTGATGTGGATGATGATTTACCCAATGATGCTACAAATAGATTTTTCATCCATCAAAAAGGTCTCCAAAAAACCCAAAGGAATAGTTCTTACCGTGGTCATCAATTGGCTGATAAAACCATTTACAATGGCGTTTTTCGCATGGTTATTTTTCTCCAATTTATATAGTGCTTTTATTACTCCAGATATGGCCAAAGAGTATATTGCGGGAGCCATTTTGCTTGGTGTAGCACCTTGTACAGCTATGGTTTTTGTATGGTCTTATTTGAGTGATGGAGATGCCAACTACACCTTGATGCAAGTGTCTGTGAATGATCTTATTATACTTGTGGCTTTCGTACCATTGGTAGGTTTATTATTGGGTATTACAAATGTGATAGTACCCTATAATACCTTGATTATGAGTATTGTTGTTTTTGTTGTGGTGCCACTTGTGGCAGGGGTATTTACCAATAGGTACTTGGTGAGCAAGCATGGAGAAGAGTGGTTTACACAACGCTTTTTACCCAAACTAAAACCAATGAGTATTATCGCTTTGCTACTCACTCTAGTATTTCTTTTTGCATTTCAAGGTGGAAATATTATCAATGATCCTTTGATTATTTTGTATATCGCAATACCCTTGATTATTCAAACATATTTTATCTTTTTCATTGCATGGTTTATAGGCAAGAAAATAATGCTACCTTATGCAGTATGTGCGCCAGCTGCTATGATAGGCGCTAGCAATTTTTTTGAACTTGCCGTTGCAGTTGCCATTGCCTTGTTTGGACTACATAGCCCAGCTGCTCTAGTATGTGTAGTCGGAGTTTTGGTAGAGGTCCCTTTGATGCTTTCTCTCGTTGCTTTTGCCAATAGAAGAAAACTTTCGTTTCCCCATTGAGTTTAGCGTTTTTCTGAAAAGTTTAAAAATTAAGAATTTGCTCAAAGAGTTGTAGTTTTTCCAATTTGTGATAAGGTGTGAGGGGAAGAACAATATTTGGTACTAGTAACTTTGCTGATATAGGTAGTTTAGAGGAACATTATTCATAACAGAATAGATGCGTCCATAACGGACGTTTCGCAACTTTTGGAAGAAATTAGCCTTTAAATATACATAAATGAGTCGTGTTCATTACCTTCGACCATTGAAATATAATAGCATGAGTATGAATAGCTGGATAGACATCTCCCCGACATCTGATTTTAGTATATATAACCTACCTTACGGTATTTTTATAAGAGACGAAAAACATACTCCTGGTGTGGCTATTGGCGATAGTATTGTGGATCTAAATGCTTGTGCTAAAGTCGGTTTATTTGCGCATTTGGGTTTTGATTACAGCGTTTTTGACGATAAAGTGCTCAATGGGTTTATAGCCTGCGGAAAAGATGCTTGGAGTGCCTTACGTGCTTTTCTCACTGCCGAATTAACCTCCGAAGGGCAGTTATATGAATTTAGAGAAAAAGTGGTAGTTGATAGACTAAACGCTGTTATGTGTATGCCCATAGAAGTGGGAGATTATACCGATTTCTACAGTAGTATAGAGCACGCCACCAATGTAGGTAAAATGTTTAGGCCAGACAACCCTCTACTTCCAAATTGGAAACATATTCCTGTGGGATACCATGGCAGATCAAGTAGTATTGTCATAAGTGGAACATCACTTAAACGGCCAAGTGGTCAAATGATGCCCCCAGATGCTGAGAAACCGGTTTTTGGTAAGAGCAAGCGAATAGATTTAGAACTGGAAATGGGCTTTATCATTGGGAAACCCACCAATTTAGGAGAAAGTATAGCTATAGAACAAGCAGAAGAACACATTTTTGGGAAAGTGATATTCAATGACTGGAGTGCACGAGATATACAAAAATGGGAATATGTTCCTCTTGGCCCTTTTTTGGGTAAAAATTTTGGGTCGTCTATATCACCTTGGATAGTCACTATGGAAGCTTTAGAACCTTTTAGATGTGCAAGTATTAAACAAGATCCTGAGGTGCTTCCCTACTTACAATATCAGGGGGATAAAAATTTTGATATTAACCTTGAGGTTGGCCTCACCCCACAAGGCGATGAGGAAACCACCATAGCCAAGAGTAATTTTAAATATATGTATTGGAATATGGCACAGCAACTAACTCACCATACCGTAAACGGATGTAATGTGAATGTAGGCGATCTGATGGCCAGTGGCACAATATCGGGTAAAGAAAAAGGAAGCTACGGTAGTTTACTTGAGCTGAGTTGGGGCGGTACAGAAGTCGTTCAACTCAAAAATGGGAAAACCCGTACTTTTATAGAAGATAATGATACCATTACCATACGCGCTTGGTGCGAAAAAGACGGAAAAAGAGTTGGATTCGGAGAGTGCAACGGAAAAATTTTACCGTAATATAAGTGCTTTTGTGCCATAGCTTTTATTTTTTATGCGGTTTGTTGGATTCTCAATTTACCCCAAGAATTCTTCTATTACTATAAATATTCAATAACATAAGGAGATAGTCATCATACATAAAATGTTAAGTAAAGGCGAATAAAAGCATTGACAAAATAATATTCAGGTGTTACTCTGGTTTGTATTTTTGCCCAAACGCCAATGAAAAAAATATTGAACTATATAAACGGCAAATTATTAGAGCCAGTTGCAAACAAGTATTTGGATAACTTTAACCCAGCAACTGGGAAGGTATACTCACTTATCCCCAATTCTGATGAGCAAGACGTAGAACAAGCTATAGCAGCAGCTAGGTCTGCGTTTGAAGGATGGGCTAGTCTTCGCAATACCGAAAGAGCCGAATGGCTTGAAAAAATAAGCGAAGGTATTGAACGCCGCACAGCAGAATTAGCCCTGGCAGAAAGTATAGATAATGGGAAACCACTTTGGCTTGCTACTTCGGTAGATATTCCTAGAGCAAGAGATAACTTTAAATTTTACAGTACTGCTATTCGTCACTATGCCTCAGAAAGCCATCAAACAGCCGAAGGGGTGATCAACTACACGCTGCGCAAACCAATAGGAGTAGCAGCTTGTATTTCACCATGGAACTTACCGTTATATCTATTCTCGTGGAAAATAGCTCCTGCCTTAGCAGCAGGAAACACAGTAGTAGCAAAACCTAGCGAGGTGACACCTATGACAGCCTACTTGCTATCAGAAATATGCGTAGAAATAGGTCTACCTGCAGGAGTACTCAATATAGTTCACGGCCTCGGTCACTCTACAGGAAATGCTCTGATATCTAGTGATAATATAGACCTAGTTTCATTTACTGGAGGTACTGCTACTGGTGCGCATATTGCCAAAATTGTAGCACCAAAATTTAAAAAAATGAGCTTAGAGCTTGGTGGCAAAAATCCAAATATCATCTTTAATGATTGCGACTTTGAAGCGATGCTAAACACCACTCTAAATAGCTCTTTTGCCAACCAAGGTCAAATTTGCTTATGCGGCTCTCGCATTCTGGTGGAGCGTGGAATTTATCAAAAATTTAAAGATGCATTTGTAGCCAAAGTCGAAAATATGAAGGTAGGGGATCCTATGAGCGATGATAGTAGACTTGGCGCTATAGTTAGTAAAATACATTATGATAAAATATTGAGCTATATTGACTTGGCCAAAGAAGAGGGAGGCACCATTCTTGTTGGAGGAAACTCCGTACAGCTAGACGGCGAGCATAAAGATGGTTGGTACATAGCACCTACCGTTATAGAAGGGCTAGACCGGCAATGTAGAGTAAATCAAGAAGAAATTTTTGGCCCTGTAGTCACTATACAGCCTTTTGACACAGAAGAAGAAGCTCTTGCACTAGCCAATAGTACTGGCTATGGATTAGCGTGTACCATCTGGACCAATGATTTGAAAAAGGCGCATCGATTGGGTGATAAAGTAGATAGCGGCATCATCTGGATAAATTGCTGGCTTCTTAGAGATTTACGCACACCTTTTGGTGGGATGAAAAACAGTGGAGTAGGTAGAGAGGGAGGATGGGAAGCACTTCATTTCTTTACCGAGCCCAAAAATATTTGTATAAAATATACTTAAATGGTTTACTCGATCAGGACTTAATGGTCAAGAAGTAAAAAATGTGAATATTAAGAAAAGCCTAAAATGGTTTCCTCTATAATATCACAGGCTTTGTTTAACTCTTCTTCTGAAATTACGAGGGGAGGCGCAAAACGTATAATGTGATCGTGTGTGGGCTTCGCCAACAGACCGTTGTCACGCAATTTTAGGCATACATCCATAGCAGTTTTATTTTCGCCTTCAAACTCAAATGGAGTGATTACAACAGCATTTAGTAATCCTTGTCCCCTGTAGGTCTCTATTATGGGTGATTTTATATTACCCATTCGCTCCCTGAAAATTATACCCAGTTGATACGCGTTTTCTGCCAAGCTTTCCTCTTTTACCACTTCTAGAGCAGCTATTGCAACTTTATTGGCTAGTGGATTTCCACCAAATGTACTACCATGCTCCCCAGGTTGTATGCAGAGCATAATCTCATCATTGGCTAAAACCGCACTAACAGGAAAAACACCACCGCTTACGGCTTTTCCCAAAATTAAAATGTCAGGTTTTACTTCTGGGGTACCAGAGCAGTCTTTTTTCTCACATGTGCAGTTGCCACAAGTAGCCAATAAACGCCCTGTTCTCGCTATACCCGTTTGTACTTCGTCTGCTATGAATAGTACATTATGTTTCTTACATAATTCACTTGCTTTTTGCAAATAACCGTCGTCAGGTACTATTACACCAGCTTCTCCTTGTATGGGCTCTACTACAAATCCAGCTATATTTGGGTTAGTATCTAGTGCTTGCTCTAGGGAATCAATGTTGTTATACTGTACGATTTGGATTCCAGGCAAATATGGACCAAACTCTCCTTTACTATCAGGATCGGTACTAGCAGATACTATGGCTAGTGTTCTGCCGTGAAAATTTTCTGTTGCAAATAATATGACCGCTTGATTTTCTGAAATACCCTTTTTCTTGTACGCCCATTTTCTGCATAGTTTTAAGGCAGTCTCTACTGCTTCTGCACCAGTATTCATTGGCAAAACCTTATCAAAATGAAAGTATTCAGTAATGTATTTCTCGTATTCTCCTAAAGAATTATTGTAAAAAGCACGTGACGTCAGGGTTAACTTTTGAGCCTGATCAGTGAGAGCTTTTACAATTTTTGGGTGACAATGTCCTTGGTTTACAGCACTGTAAGCACTTAGAAAATCAAAATATTTGTTGCCATCAGTATCCCATACATAGATACCTTCTCCTTTTTCTAATACCACCGGTAGTGGATGGTAATTGTGCGCTCCGTATTTGTCTTCTAAGGTGATAAAAAAATCCTGTGATTCTGTCATTGCGCAAAGCAACGGTTTTTTTTTAACCTAGACTAATGGACTTGCGCTTATTTTATGACCTAGTAGGCCATAATTTTAGCAATGTATTTCAGTTATAATTCCTGCTTTTCTTTTTTCTTAATATGCCATATTCTTATATTGCCCTATATTTTGAAAAATGTAGTCTACGCTTGGTCCTTTTTTTTTGCACTAGTCCTATCTGTGCAAGCTCCTGCTCAGATGATTATTTTAGAATCACCAGATTTTAGACTTCATTACCACGCCAAAGATAGCCAAGCGGTATATGCGGTCGATAGTTTACTATCGGCTACTTTATTTCAATTGCAAGAAAATTTAAATTACTACACAAACAGATCTGTGGATGTATTTTTTTTGGAGGATACAGAGTACTCGTCCTTTGATTATAGTCCCTACCCAAAAAAATATATTGAAGGCCAGGCGCTGATCACCCCTAGGGTTATTCGCGTTCAGCTATCTTCGGATTTACAATCCTTAAAGTATAGTTTCCGTAATCAGCTTGCAGCATTTTTAGTAGAGGATATGTTGTACGGGACAAGCCTGAATGATAAGATAAAAACAGCCAATTTGGTTAATCTCCCCAATTGGGTGCTACCCGGGCTATACCACTATTTGGGGTCAAATTGGTCAATATTTGACGATAACGAATGGCGCTTTGTATACGAAAATTATAGTTTTCAAAACTTAAATGCAATTCCAGAGAATTACCACATTACAAAAGGTGCTTCATTTTGGAATTATATTTCACATACATATGGGAAAACAGCTGTGTCATCACTTTTATACACGTTGAGGCTAACACGAAAAATAAATACAGCAATGTTATATGCTTTTCAAAAAGATGCCAGTAAAATATACGTAGGTTGGGAGAAATATTATACGGCTATGTATGGGCAAGACCAGAATAGATTGAGCCCGTTGCAAGGCATAACCTTAAATCCTTCTCGGGTAAAAGCAATAGCTGTTGTTAAAGATTCATTGTTCTATACCTTCCAAGAAAATATTTTTGGTTACCAAATCTGTAAGCACTTTGGTGGCGGTTTTACTAAACAGAAAATATATAGTTCAGTTAATGACAAAAATGAACATCTTGTCTCAAAATCGTTTTCTGCAAATACCTCGCAAGTTGTATGGCTTACAAATAACGATGATTTTTATCAGTATTATTCACTTAGCTTAGCTTCAGGTCATGTTTCTAAGCAGAAATTAAATCTCCCTTTCGCTATCTCACAGGCAAAAATGACATCTCAAAAAAACTATTTACTCAGTGCATCTTGGGATAGTTCATTTATTTATAGCTACACATTCCATACAAGAAAAATTGCTGCTATTGACGGATTTATAACCAGTTTTGATCTACGAGATAACTCTCTTATTTTTACAGTGCAGCGAAATAATCGATTTGAGATATGGCACCAAAGCGTAAATATGCCACCTAAACAGATTTTTTTTAGCGATTTCATTCTTACAGATGTGATTTTTGCGAATGACACCTTGATATTACTTAATGCAGGGCTGGATGGCATTTTAAACGGTAAAGTACTCAATATAAATACAGGGAAACTTAGGAGCGTCACCAACTATCGTTACAATATATCGGCTCATCAGTATGATAAAAATATCTTTGCGGAATACATTCAAAAAGGTGAAATCGGCGAAGTATTTATAACTGCGTCTTTACCTGTTCATAAATTTTATGTTTACGATTCTATTTATCCTACTGCCAGACAACTTGTGGTAAGCCATGTGAGCTATCTCGAAAATAAACAAGAAAGGGGGGATACAAATATAGCTTCATTGGCAAATTACACGTTTCAGTCTCCCGTGCGCCCACAGCAAAATTATACCACCTTGCGTGCAGACTCCTTTTACGTAAATAATAGTGATTCAAAAAAGCCAAGAAGTTGGATAAATAATCAACAATTGTTTTTTGCCGAGGCTTATCTCAGGCTCATCAATAGTGGAAATCTAAGAGATGAGAGTAAGTTTGAAGAATCCATAGAATTGCAAACTCCCAATAGGGTGAACATCGATATAGGACTTGCGTTTGCAGACAAACAAAATAAACGAAGACTTTCGCTAGGAAGCTCAGGTTTGATACAAAGAAGTGCACTTGATGTTTATGCAACATTTACTAACCAAAATAGGTGGTTTTACCAAGTAAATTTTTTGCATAGACGTAGGATTTCAGTAATGCTTGATGAAAATAATCGGTATTCATTGTCGCGAGTAAATTTCTCTTATGCTAAACCAATTCTAACAAAGGGTCTTACATTTACTCATTCATACGACTTTCGCCATTACCAAAATACTAGCCTCGTTACTGCAATAGAATCTTTTGAAAATATGGATTCAAAGCAACAAGATCTTTTGTTTTCTCAGGCTTCAATTTTGCGCTTTAATCACGAGACTGTTAAAAAAAAATTAAATGGCTCTTTGAGTTTTGGCCCTAGTTATAATCTTGCCGATAAAGGGTATAATTTTACTACTGATTTTAGTGTTTACTATTTAACAAAACTAAGTTCTCAATTCAGTTTCAAATCTCGCGGTCGTTTACTTAATTCATTTGGTACATCACCTCATTTTTTTATGCTTGGTGGTTTTGAGTCAGATTTGCAAACAAGTTACTATTCAAGACAGTATTCAGATTATAAGCCAGTTATGCTTTACCGAAGTCTTTTTGGTGTTAGAGGTTTTGCACTAAATTACAGAAACGGGAATACAGCAATGCTCGGTAATTTACAGCTTGATTGGAATTTCTTAAAGAGCATAATTCGTAAACCTATCGGCGTAGAATTTTTGAATAATCTTGCACTAAGGTCATTTGTAGATATAGGAACTAGTTTTTATGGTAGAAATATTTTTGATCAAGCCAATGTGCTAAATCAAAATACCATAATCACTGAAACAGGTAGCATGGTAATTCAGGTTAATGCCTTTAAAAATCCGTTTATTGGAAGTGCAGGATTTGGTTTAGGCTCTAAAATTTATGGCTATATGGTTAGTTTAGATTTTGCGGTTGGCTATGAAAGTCAGGATATTTTGCAACCTATGTTGCACCTTAATTTTGGTCATAGCTTTTAATTGTTAGAAATTTGTATGCATTTCTGCAGACTATATAGTGCAAAAGCGTTAAGTATTCACTTACTATTGTCCCCGGAAAAATAATTTATATAAAACCAGTCAAATGAATATTAAATCGGCACTTATATCAGTGTACAACAAGGAAGGTATAGATGAAGTTGCTTTCGCCCTAGTAAAAAACAACGTAGTGCTTTATTCCACAGGTGGAACCAAAAAATATTTGGAAAATTTAGGAATAAATGTCTTAGCTGTTGAGGATTTTACCAATTACCCAGAAGTATTTGGTGGCCGAGTAAAAACCCTGCACCCTGCAATATTCGGGGGTATCCTATACCGAAGAGACCACGAAACTGATCTTTCAGAACTAAAACAACACAATATACCCTCTATAGATTTAGTAGTAGTAGACCTGTATCCCTTTGAACATACAGTCGCGTCGGGGGCTAGTCATGAGGATATTATCGAAAAAATTGACATTGGAGGCATTTCGCTGATACGAGCAGCCGCCAAAAATTTTAAGCACACTAGCATAATTAGTAGCAAAGAGCAATATGTGGAGTTTACCAAACATTATATAAAAAATGGGGGAAGTACAAGCCAAGATTACAGAGAGAAGTTGGCTCTTGCCGCATTTAAGGAAACAAAAAAATACGATTCAGCTATAACTTCGTATTTTTCTGGTGAGCAAAATATAGTGCTTAGATACGGAGAGAACCCTCATCAACAAGCAAATTTTGTTGGAGATTTAAACGGTCTTTTTACCAAGCTGGGCGGAAAAGAGTTATCATATAATAATTTACTAGATGTAGACGCTGCAGTAAATCTTATACGTGATATTAGTGAAAAGGATAAAGCATCTTTTGCTGTGCTAAAACACAATAATGCCTGCGGTTGCGCTAAAGCAGATACTGTTTTACAAGCATTTACTGATGCCTTGGCGGCAGACCCTGTTTCAGCATTCGGAGGGATATTGATATCTGATACAGAGATAAACCTGGCTACTGCACAAGAAATTGATAAGATATTTTATGAAGTGTGTATAGCACCGTCTTTTTCATTAGAGGCAATAAAGTTGTTAACCCAAAAATCAAAACGTATACTTCTGCAATGGTCAATGGCTGAATATTCACAGCCTATCGTAAGGTCATGTTTAAACGGGGTATTGCACCAAGATAGAGATGTACTCAATGTGTTAGAGAGTGATCTTACCTACCCTACCAAAGTAAAGCCTACAAAAAAACAACTTAGTGATTTGTTGATGGCAGATAGATTGGTAAAAAACACAAAAAGCAATGCGATAATATTGGTGAAAGATGGAAAGCTCATAAGTAGCGGTACAGGACAAACTTCTAGGGTAGATGCATTAAGGCAGGCTATTGTTAAAGCTGCGGCGTTCAATTTACCTTTGCAGGGTGCCGTAATGGCATCGGATGCTTTTTTCCCATTTCCGGATTGTGTAGAAATAGCAGCTGAATCAGGTATTTTGGCAGTGATACAGCCGGGTGGAAGCATAAAAGACAATTTATCTATAGAAAAATGTGATGAGTTAGGTCTAAGTATGGCCTTGACAGGAGTGCGGCATTTTAAACATTAGTGAAATTATTTCGTGTCATAAAAAATTGGTAATGAGACGTTTAGAAGTCAAGTATTTTTTTTCTTACAAATAAAAAGTATAAATGAGTTGTGGGGGTAGAAAGTAGTATTAGATTTGCAGCCGCTTTAGCCGGGAGAGGAGTTCTTTGGAGAGTTAAGGTTAGGGAATGTTGAGAGACATGGAATGAGATAGGCGAGGAATAAAAAAAGTAATTTTATTGTTGCC
>JAGYJG010000001.1:1345000-1625000 GCA_018402155.1 Bacteroidia bacterium | reverse complement strand
AAAAGTTTGTAGGCAAGGTAATGTCTCATACTCCCAAATGCTGAGCATTGGCTCCCAGATATTAGTGTCACTATGATAATATGTGGTCGTGAGTAAGTCTGAATTTCTGTGTTTTATGAGATTTTTAATACTTTTTTTGGTGATTAAAGGCATATCAATTCCCAAAACTATAATGCTACTTTCTGTAATTTGCAAAGCAGAAATAATTCCTAAAAGTGGACTTTGATTCTCGTACGTTTCACATATAATTGGTACTGTTGGCTTTTGCATTTGTATCTTGTTTGTATAGAAATATACTTTAGATACGTAACATTTTAGTTTCGTATGTGCGTCCTTGGCAAAGGTGACTTGTTTAGAGTTATATTGCATTACAGAGGGAAGTTCGGTGTCATATTTCATTCCAATTTTAGTAGGCAAACCGATTATTTTATTAGGGATGTTTAGCGCAGGACTATCACTGTCTATACCCCTAATTATACCGCCCATTAGTACAATTCCTATTAGTTCACTTTGAGGATTATTCACGTATAGTCCGTTCAATGGCAAAACCCATACCGTAACCTAGTATCCCACAGATAAGTATACTTAGCGTCCAGTTCCCGCTTGCCATTCCAAATAAAAGTCCAACCAAAATACCCATTCCTATACCTAGTAAGTAGATATTACGCTTGTTGTTTACCTTGTTTTTTTTTCTCCTTTTTGTGCTCATTTCGGTGCTCAATATACAAATATTTTTATACAATACCTCCTTAGAATACGGCGATGCTCCTGAGCCGTTATCATCTGCTTTATAAATGGAGCTATTTTCTCTGTTGCGTATAATGCTCTCAATAATTTTTATAATGTTGTTGCTCCAAAATGTTTTTACTTATCACAGCATTTATTTGGTTTTGTAACATCTGTATCGTATGGAGGTCTGTTGGTTATATTTATCTAACAGATTATACCTTTTTCTGTTAATTCCTCAGGAGAAAACCACGCATGTTTGATAATCACTTTGAATCACTCATTAGTTAGTCCATTACTGTTTTTTGTCTGAGATTTTATGATTTTAGTAATATTAATACCTGCGAGATATACTAAATCCTTGACTTAGGAGCAATACATATAATAAGGCTTAGTGAAAGAGAAAACTCAATTCTATAGGGGTTAAATATTTTGTTAGACACTAAAATTACTAATGATTTGCGGTTAAGAAGACTAGATAATAAAGTTATGGTTTATTTTTGCAATCCATAATACATGTCGCCCATTGCCATAGTTGTCATAACTCTAATTTTGTCTGGTTTTTTCTCTGGATTAGAGATTGCATTTATTTCTGCCAACAAACTACGCATTGAGCTGAAAAGCAATCAAGGAGAGCGCTGGGCTAAAATGTGCTCAAATTATATTAAAGCTCCTAGCAAATTTATTAGTACTATCTTAGTCGGAAATAATATTGCCCTAGTGGTGTATGGTATCACGATGGAAGAAATATTCAGACCAAAATTTGAAATGTTGGGATTGAGCACTTTCCCAGCTTTACTTTCTGCTACAATTATATCTACAGTCATTGTTTTGATTACTGCAGAGTTTTTACCTAAGGCACTATTTAGGTTAAATCCTAGCGGGATATTGAAAGTGCTAATCTATCCATTTCAGGTATTTTATGTGCTGCTGTGGCCATTAGTTCAGTTTGTTATTTGGCTGAGCAATAAGGCACTAAATGCTTTTTTGCCAGGTAAGTTTACAGAGGAGACACCTGCCTTTGGTAAAGTAGATTTGGATCATTTTATCTCTCAATCTGCACAAAGTGGTAGCGATAATGAAGACCAAGAGGTTGATACCGAAATATTAAAAAATGCGTTGGATTTTGGTAATGTGAAAGTGCGCGACTGTCTGGTTCCACGTACTGACATTACCGCCATAGACGGAGATAGTACCATAAAGGAGTTAGAAAAGCTTTTTGTAGAATCTAGACATTCTAAAATTTTGGTATACAGAGAAAATATTGATAATATCATCGGCTATACCCATCACTTAGACCTGCATAAAAAACCAAAAACCATTAAGTCTATCCTGATACCTATACTTATAACTAACGAGAGTAAAAGTGCTAGTGATCTATTAAACGAGTTTAGCCGTACACAAAAAAGTATAGCACTAGTAGTAGACGAGTATGGCGGCACTGCCGGTATTATCACTGTAGAGGATATTATGGAGGAAATTTTTGGAGAGATAGAGGATGAACACGATGAAGTAGAAGAAGAAAACGAAGTATTGCGCGAAGATGGAGTGTTTGAACTCAGCGCTAAACTAGAAATAGATTATCTTAACGAAAAGTATGATTTAGACTTGCCAGAGGGGGATTACGAAACTTTAGGAGGATTTGTAGTAAGTAATTTAGAAGATATTCCGAGTGCGGGGGAGGTGTTTATTATAGATAATTTCGAAATTAGAATTTTAGAAGCCTCCGAGCAAAAAATAGAGCGAATAGCTCTCTCTGTAGTGGAGTGATTTTAGTAGTCCGAAAATAGCTGGATTCTATATTAGCTCATTGTACCGTCCAATATCGTGGCAGTATGTGATTTGGCATGAGGCTTGTCCTTGTGTATGTAGAAATAGCCGCTCAACTAAAGAGTATTTTCGTGGGCGGTCTGATGTCTGTATTGTAGTTGATTTGTCGTTTTTATGTTTAGCAGTCCCGTTGTTGGATTTGGGTAGTAACTCTACATGATTGCGCTCTGCCGCCGGTCCGCGTTGGTTTTTTATAGACCACATAATCGATTTTTTAGTGCGCGATTCCTTTCCCAAAACAATTCTCGAGCGTAGCGAGCGACAATTTTTAGTTTAGGTATTTTAATAAATAGTTGATTTGAAGTATACTCAAAACGAACGTGCAACCCAAAGTCTTTTGGGTCTGAAAAAGTATATCTTCATCGTCACTTCTGCCGCTCGCGTTTCGATTAATCGAAAATAGTTGAGCTCATGCTAGTAACCATATTTGTCTTTCCACAGTGCTTTTAAGCGTTCTCTTATGGTGTTTTCAGCCGAGTTGTTGCCGGGGTCATACAGTTGCGTGTGAGTTATTTCCGAAGGCAAAAACTCTTGGTCAGCAAAGTTATTTGGAAAATCGTGGGAGTATTTGTATGCCTCACCATAGTTCAAATCTTTCATCAGTTTTGTTGGAGCATTTCTTAGACTCAATGGCACCGAAAGGTCGCCAGTTTCTTTTACCAAAGATTGTGCGTGTCCAATTGCCGCGTAGCTGGCATTGCTTTTAGCACTAGTGGCTAGGTAAATGGTGATTTGAGAAAGAATAATTCTACACTCAGGATAGCCCACATTGCGTACTGCATCAAATCCTGTAGTGGCTAGGAGTAGTGCATTGGGATTGGCCAAGCCTATATCTTCGCTTGCAGCTATAATAAGTCGGCGGGCTATGAATTTAGGATCTTCTCCACCTTCTATCAAGCGAGCCAGATAGTATATCGCTGCATTGGGGTCACTGCCACGTATAGATTTTATGAGTGCAGAGGCTAGGTCATAGTGCTGTTCTCCTCCTTTATCAAATAGGGCTTGTTTTTGTTGCACTGCTTCGTTTACCAACGCATTGGTTATGGTGATGCTACTGACGCCAGTAAAATTGACAATTATTTCTAGGGCATTCAGTAATTTTCTGCCATCTCCTCCACTTATCCTTACCAGAGATTCCCATTCGGTTATGGTTATTTCCTTTTGGCTCAAAAGGATGTCTCGCGTACAGGCTTGTGTGGTCAAGTCTTTTAAATCTTGTAATTTTAAGGGTTTTAAAACAAAAACTTCGCACCGAGACAGTAGTGCTGCATTGACCTCAAAACTGGGGTTCTCTGTAGTGGCGCCGATCAGGGTAATAATACCTTGCTCTACGGCGCCTAAAAGTGCATCTTGTTGGCTTTTATTGAATCGATGAATCTCGTCAATGAACAGAATTGCACTTCCGCCGCTGCCCATAAACTTGGTTTTCTTGGCTTTTTCTATCGTATCGCGTATGTCTTTTACACCGGCATTAATAGCACTCAGTTGATAAAATGTTTTCTTGAGTGTGTGCGATATGATTTGGGCAAGCGTGGTTTTGCCTACACCGGGTGGCCCCCAAAAGATACTTGAATACATACCTCCAGAATCTAGTGCGCGACGTAGCGGTTTGTTTGGGCCTATGATATGCTGCTGACCTACCAAATCCTCTAGTGATTTGGGTCGCACTCGCTCGGCTAGCGGTGTTGCTGATATGTGTAAGTGTGGGTCTATGGTGCAGCAAAGATGATGTTTTTGTTTATTTGTGGCCATGAAAATCATTTTTGCATCGCAAAATCCAAATAAAGTAGCAGAAATACGTGCTAAGCTATCAGGCTACACCATCCAAGGGCTGGACTCCATGGTGTTTGCTCAAGAACTGGAAGAAACAGGAAATACACTAAAAGAAAACGCTATACAAAAAGCAAGACAAGTTTTTGCCAAAACTGAAGAAAATTGTTTTGCAGATGATACTGGGCTAGAAGTAGAAGCACTAAACGGAGAGCCGGGAGTATACTCCGCGCGCTATGCTGGCGGCCAAAAGAGCAGCGAAGACAATATGACTTTGCTATTACGAAACCTAGCAGGTAAAACCAATAGGACAGCTCAGTTCAAGACGGTGATAGCACTTATTTGGGAGGGTAAAGAATTTTTTTTTGAAGGAATATGCGAAGGAGTAATAACCCAAAGTAGAAGTGGTGCACAAGGTTTTGGATACGACCCTATTTTCAAACCCTCGGGCTACGAGCATACCTTCGCAGAAATGGATATGACCACCAAATCGCGCATTAGCCACAGAGGTCTGGCCGTAGATAAACTAGTAAACTTTTTAGAATCAAGACGTAAATAGAACATACTTCTAGAAACCTCCTTTTAAAATATAGCAGATAAAGAAACTTTCCATTTCGTGTTATGCTCATTTCATTCATTTTTGGATTTTTTTTGTAAAAAAGTAAAAGTCTTTTTTAAGCAGAATGAATACTATTGCATTGAGTTTAATAAAATAATGATAAGTAAGTGGCAAAAATACGTGGCGATAGCTTTTATAATTTTAGTAGGGGTACTCATACTCACAAAATTAGTATATAACTACAAGGCCAAGCAACTTGTATGGGAAAATAGCGATGCAACCTCACTCGCCAATGCTTGTCTTGACGATTTGGGAGGACTCTCTGTGCGGTTTCCTATGCAAAGTGAGGTATATTGTGATTGTTCTACCCAGGCCTTAATGGCTGAATTGAGTAAGGCTGACTACCTGGCTATACATAGTAAAGGTGCAGCCGAACAAGAGGAGGAATTACTACCTATTATTTTGGATTGTCACAATACGTACCAAGAAGCCATCTACAATGCTAGTAAACTTGATTGATAAAACGTGTTTACTTTATCTGTAAGTGTTTGATAAAGGCGACAAAAAAAACAAGCTTTGTGCAGTCCAAGTGAGGTATTTGGTGCAATATTTATAAGAATACGGTAAGTTCGTTAAGTCTAGAGTCCCAGCTCTTTCTTCTGCTCCGCATTTAGCGGTGCTGGTGCGTCTATCATAATATCTCTGCCCATATTGTTTTTTGGGAAAGCAATGACGTCCCTTATAGAGTCTGTGCCTGCTAATAGTGCGCTCAGTCTGTCTAGCCCAAAAGCAATGCCACCGTGCGGTGGAGCACCGTATTCAAAAGCATTGAGTAGGAATCCAAATTGAGCTTGTGCTTCTTCCTCAGTAAAACCGAGTAATTCGAACATTCTTTTTTGCAGCTGCTTGTCGTGTATACGAATACTGCCGCCGCCTACTTCCATGCCATTGATAGCCATATCGTATGCATTGGCGCGCACAGCTCCTGGGTTTGTTGTCATTTTTTCGGTATCTTGAGGCAGTGGAGAGGTAAACGGGTGATGCATAGCATGCCATTTTCCACTTTCTTCGTCTAGTTCTACCAGCGGAAAATCTACTACCCAGCAAGCGCTAAACTTATCTTTAGATCTTAAGCCTTCTTTATCGCCAAGGTGCAGTCTTAGTTCATTCATCTGCTTACGTACTTTTTCAGTATTTCCGCTGAGTACTAGTATTAGGTCATCTGGCTTGCTTGCACATTGTTTTGCCCAAAGGGCGAGTTGCTGTTGGTCAAAAAATTTATCGACCGATGATTTGTAGTCGTTGGCAGCATTTACTCTGCAGTAGATAAGTCCGAGTGCGCCTATTTGTGGGCGTTTCACCCAGTCTGTAAGGGCGTCAAGTTCTTTTCGGGTATACTTATTTCCACCCGAAACGTTGATAGCAATTACGTGCTCAGCACTGTCAAAAACACCAAAACCGTGTCCTTTGGTAACCGAATTTAGGTCTATTAGTTCCATTTCAAAGCGCATATCTGGTTTGTCGCTTCCAAAGCGCCTCATCGCCTCATCGTAGGATAATTTTGGAATAGTGCCAAGGTCTATATTCTTTACACTTAAAAATACGGAGCGTATCATACCTTCAAAAGTGTTGAGCACATCATCGCGTTCTACAAATGACATTTCGCAGTCTATTTGGGTGAATTCTGGCTGCCTGTCAGCTCTAAAATCCTCGTCTCTAAAGCACTTTACTATTTGATAGTATTTATCTAAACCGCTCACCATCAGCAATTGTTTAAACGTTTGGGGACTCTGTGGTAGTGCGTAGTATTGTCCTTCGTTCATTCTACTAGGTACTACAAAATCTCGTGCGCCTTCAGGTGTAGATTTTATGAGATAGGGTGTTTCTACGTCTATAAAACCAGCATCGTTCAAGTAGTCGCGTACAGCTTTATTAAGTTTGCTGCGCAATATTAATTTTTCTTGTATAGGGTTTCTGCGTAAGTCGAGATAGCGATATTTTAAGCGTATTTCTTCGCCACCGTCAGTGTCATCTTCTATGGTAAAGGGTGGAGTGAGTGCTGCGTTTAGTACTTCAAAGGCGGTTACTTTTATCTCAATGTTACCCGTGGGTATTTTATCGTTTTTGTTGCTTCGCTCTATTACTTCGCCATGCACTTTTACTACAAATTCGCGACCAAGTGATCGTGCTTTGGTATTCAATTCTTTGTCTTGTTCTTCGTTAAAACCCAATTGAGTGATGCCATATCGGTCTCGCAAATCTATAAAAGTCATACCGCCAAAATCTCTGCGGGTTTGCACCCAGCCGCTCAAGGTTACTGTTTGGCCTATATGTGTTTCTCTTAGTTCTCCGCAGGTGTGTGTCCTATGCATATTTTTTTAGTGGTAGAAATTTTTGTACTGCAAATTTAGCATTCTTGTATGCTTGTTTATAGTTTTTAGTTTAAAACCGAGCGGTACTCCTAATTCTACCAAAAATGTGTGTGAAACACTTTGTGATAACCGTTATTTTTTAGTGGTGGTGTATTTGAGTTGACCATACTGTGAGTCATAAAACCGTATGGATTGTCTTTAGAGTTTGTAAACTTCTTGTTGTGCATTATATGGCTAGGCTATGGGGTAAGTGAGGTATGCGAACTTTAACTTTGTTGTGGTGGCATATTCATATAGATGTTAAAGCTGTTTCTATCGCAAAACCCATGCTTTATGTCCACTATTGTAACATATGGTAACCATTGCTCAGACGCCTCAGTTATAGTATTTTCAATCTTACCTTCACTCTATTTATGCGCTTTTCTGTATTCACTGGTGGAAAACAAGTTGTAGGTATCTTCACATCTTTCAGTCCAAGCCTTATATTTGCTATCAATAATGGAATTATCGTATAACACCCAAAGAGAAAGTATAAGACTCACCGAGTATGGACGCGGGGTACAAGAGATGGTAGAGCACCTGAAGCTAGAGCAAGACAGGGGAAAAAGAAATATTTTAGCACATACGGTTTTTCAAGTAATGCTTAATTTGAATCCTGAAATAAAGGGACAGACCGCTTATGAGCAAACTGTGTGGGATCACATGCACGAGATAGCCAACTATGAGTTAGATATAGATAATAATTTTGCAACTCCCACGCCTGAGAATAAAGCCACCAAACCAACACACTTGGGGTATAAAGGTGTGCTTAGTAAATACCGCTACTATGGACGCAACTTATTGGATATGATTGCTGGAGCCGGGGATATGGAAGAAGGAGAAATAAAATCGTTATACATAAATTATATTGCTTCGTTTATGGTAAATTCAAGCAAAAATTGGAATGATGAAGACCTCACCCCTACGCAAATAGTGCAGCATTTGGCAGATTTATCTAATGGTAAATTGCAAGTGCAAGAAGATGGGTTGGATATACATTTAGAACACCGCACACGAAGGCCAATCAATGCCAGAAACTCTAATAGAGGTAAGGGAACTAGTGGCTCGAAGAAGAAAAATTTTAATCCGAAATATAAAAAACGATAAACTAAGATAAACTATGGGAACGTTTAGAATAGAGGGTGGCCAAAAACTAAAAGGAACACTTACCCCACAAGGTGCAAAAAATGAAGCACTGCAAATACTGGCAGCTGTATTGCTCACACCAGCACAAGTAGAGCTCCATAATATACCTGAAATACGCGATATCATGCGTATGATCGAACTTTTAGAAGGCTTGGGCGTGAAGGTAAATAAATTGGGGAAAGGTAATTTTACTTTTCAAGCAGATGAAATAGATTTAGATTACTTTCATACTGAAGAATTTAGGACAAAAGGGGCTGCAATACGCGGTTCTATAATGATTATCGGGCCACTATTAGCTCGATTTGGTATAGGATATATTCCAAGTCCTGGTGGAGATAAAATAGGCCGTCGCAGATTAGATACCCACTTTATTGGATTTGAAAACCTAGGTGCAGAATTTATTTATAACAAGGATACAGGATTTTATAAGGTAGAAGCAAAAAATCTCAGAGGTAGCTATATGCTACTAGAAGAAGCCTCCGTAACGGGGACTGCCAACATACTAATGGCTGCAGTAATGGCCAAAGGAACTACCACAATATACAATGCTGCCTGCGAACCTTACCTACAGCAGCTCTGTAAAATGATAAATTCTATGGGTGGAAAGATATCTGGTGTTGGTAGTAATTTGCTAACTATAGAGGGGGTAAATGAACTTGGTGGATGCACGCACACCATACTTCCAGATATGATAGAGATAGGTTCCTTCATAAGTTTGGCTGCACTCACCCAATCAGAAATAACCATTGAAAATTGCAGAGTAGATCAGCTTGGAATTATCCCTAAAGTGTTTAAAAAATTGGGAGTGCAGTTTGTAATAAAGGATGACGATATTATCATCCCAGAAAATAGACATTACGAAATAGACAGCTTTATAGATGGTAGTATGATGACTATTTCTGATGCTACTTGGCCAGGTCTTTCGCCAGACTTGCTGAGTGTCATTCTAGTAATGTGCACTCAAGCAAAAGGTAATGTGCTTATTCACCAAAAAATGTTTGAAAGCAGGCTTTTTTTTGTAGATAATTTGATAGATATGGGAGCTCAAATCATTCTTTGTGATCCGCACAGGGCTACAGTAATGGGACTCGATAGGCGCATACCGCTGAAGGCAACCACAATGTCTTCACCTGATATCAGAGCAGGGGTGTCGTTACTTATAGCTGCTATGAGTGCAGAAGGTACTAGTACTATTCACAACATAGAGCAGATAGATAGAGGATATCAAAATATAGAGCAAAGACTAAATGCAATAGGTGCAAAAATTACCCGTTTGTAGTATATGAAGCGCGCAAAACTAATACTTATTGTCCTCTGTATAAGCTTTGCACATTCTACTATAAATGCTCGCCAATACATTATAAGGCCAGCAGTGGGTGATATTGCACCAGATATAAAAATGGCAAATCCAAAGGGTGAAATTATCTCCCTTAGTAGCCTACGAGGAAAAGTGGTTTTGGTAGATTTTTGGGCGAGTTGGTGCCGTACTTGCCGCATTGAAAATAATACAGTACGTCAAGTATACACCAATTATAAAAATCGCAATTTTTCTGCTGGCAAAGGATTTGATGTTTTTAGTGTAAGCCTAGACCAAGATGAGATTGTTTGGAAAAAAGCCATATACAATGATAGATTAGAATGGATTCATCAAGTATGTGATTTCAAAAAGTGGGATAGTCCTGTGGTGAGCTCCTACAACTTTCGCTCGCTACCTCACAATGTGCTGATAGACGCAAACGGTAAAATACTAGCCAAAGGACTGTACGGTAAAAAACTATCAGAGTTCTTGGAAAGTATTTTGGCAGAGTAATCGGTGTCATTATGACACAAAACGATGTGGCAATACTTTTGCACATTAAGATTCGAAAATAAAAGCAAAGTGACAATGGTTGACGAAATATACGAACAACAAGAAGAGCTATCAAGCCAGGAAGAAACTAAAACTCAAGAAACTGAAGAAGAGGTGGTTGAGGTGAAAGAGCCCAGTGCAGAAGAGAAATACAATGAGTTAAATGATAAATATTTAAGGCTTTATTCTGAGTTTGATAATTATAGAAAAAGAACTTCGAGAGAACGCATAGAACTTTTCAAAACAGCAGGACAAGATATTTTGACAGACTTGTTGCCTGTTTTAGATGATTTTGAGCGAGCGCTCCTAAATATGGACAAAAAAGCCGATGTTAAGAGTATTCGCATAGGTGTAGACTTAGTCTTCAATAAATTTAAAACTACACTAGAAAGCAAAGGCTTAAAACATTTCAAATCGGTAGATAAAGATTTTGATCCTGAGATACATGAAGCTATTACCAAAATAGCTGCACCTAGTAAAAAAATGAAAGGTAAGGTTATAGATGAAGTAGAAAAAGGATACATGCTGAATGAAAAAGTAATCCGTTTTGCCAAAGTAGTAGTAGGAGAATAATAATGAGTAAGAGAGATTTTTACGACATACTAGAGGTAAATAAGGGTGCCACAGAGGCCGAAATAAAAAAAGCTTACCGAAAAAAAGCAATTCAGTATCATCCTGACAAAAACCCTGATAACAAAGCTGCGGAAGAAAAATTTAAGGAAGCAGCTGAGGCATATGAGGTGCTCAGCAACCCTGAAAAAAAACAGCGGTATGATCAGTTTGGCCATGCGGGAATGGGAGGTGGCCAAGGTGGATTTAACGGAGGTGGTATGAATATGGATGATATATTTAGCCAGTTTGGGGATATATTTAATGGAGGAGGAGGCGGTAGTCCGTTCGAAAGTTTTTTCGGTGGTAGCAGCCGTGGCGGTAGATCTCAGCAAGCTATTGGTTCCAATATACGTATTAAACTAAAATTGACCTTAGAGGATATTGCCAACGGAGTAGAAAAGAAAATAAAGTATAACAAGAAAGTAATTGCACCCGGTGTACAGTTTGAAAACTGCAGTACTTGCGCAGGTAGAGGGCAGGTCACTCGAGTGCAAAATACCTTCCTAGGACAAATGCAAACAGCCAGTCCTTGTCCTACCTGCCGTGGTATGGGCAAAAAAGTAAAAAATGTACCTCCCGGTGCTGATGCGATGGGCTTGGTTATAGAAAAAGTAACCACATCTATTGATATACCTGCTGGCGTAGCAGATGGTATGCAGCTCAATGTGCGTGGTAGAGGCAACGAAATGCCTGGCGGTGTTGCCGGTGATTTGATTGTGCTAGTAGAAGAAATTAAACATGAAAGCCTTGAAAGAGATGGCAATAATGTAGTTTATAATCTGCATGTGAGTTTTCCGCAGGCCGCTTTGGGGGCAGATGTAGAGGTGCCAACTATAAGTGGCAAAGCCAGAATAAAAGTAGAAGCAGGAACTCAAAGTGGTAAAGTTTTGAGGCTGAGAGGTAAAGGGATTCCCGATGTGAATGGAGGATACAGAACCGGAGACCAATTGATTTATGTGAATGTTTTTACGCCCAATAAGCTAAATAATGAAGAAAAAATTCTGATGAAACAACTGCTAGATGCCGAAAACTTCACTCCAGACCCGAGCAAAGAAAAAGGATTCTTTGACAAAATGAAGGAATTTTTTAACTAATACCTTACAATTCCTACATCAATTTGCATCTGAGATAGTGCTCCTCTTTGGGGCGAAACTAAACTCGCAATGAGAAATATTATCGCTGCAATTTGCACTATAACAGCATAGTACACGCAAAAAACTTCTAACCTCTTATTAACCTACAATTTATTTAGGTATGAGCAAATTAAACGATGAAACATAATATGCTGATAGATAGATACATAAATAAATAAATAAAATTGCAATTTTTTTTTGTAATAACAATATTTTCTGCTCATTTTTGTATCGTTGTTTTTAGAGAAATTCTTAGATTTTTGAGTAAATTGAAAAACTAATTTTCAGAACCCACCTAGAAATCACCACTCAAAAATATCGAAATGAACACAAAAAACAAAATTATCGCTACACTGCTCTTTTTTCTATCTATCAACCTAAGCCAGGCGCAAGACATCAAAGTAACCTCAGGTACGGCGTTTCATATTTCCAGTGGAGTTGTCTTCCATGTGAATGGACTCACGCTCACGCCTTCAGCAACGTTTGATTTAAACGGCCTGAGTATAACCAAGGCGTCTTCAACTACAACGGCAACTTCCACTGGAAACGACTATTTAACAAGAATTTACGAATTAAGCCATGCTGGCACGTACCCCACTTTTACGGGGGCCTTAAGAGTAGATTACCTGCAATCAGAACTACCTGCGAGTTTAGTAACTAACGAAAATTTATTAGAGGTAAACTACTACGACGGTACGGCTTGGAATCAAGTTAGTACGGCTAGCAGGGATGTAAGCACTAACTATGTAATCTCTGGTGCGCTCACCAGTCAAACCTTAAGAGAAATTACCTTAGCATCTAGCTCTGCAGCATTACCCGTTACTTGGCTAAACTTTACCGCCGCTAGACAAGACAAAGCCGTGCTACTCAACTGGAGCACTGCACAGGAGCTCAATACCCTAGACTTTGTAGTACAGCACAGTACAGATGCTAAGAACTTTACCAACGTAGCTAGCCAACCAGCAGCTGGCAACAGTAATGTTATTCAAAACTACTACTACGTGCATACCTCACCTGTAACGGGGTACAACTATTACCGCTTGCACCAACGCGATTTTGACGGGGAGAGCTCGTACAGCGAGATACGTTCTGTTAAGCTAAACACTGCATTGAATACAAACGACGTACGCGTACTAGGAAACCCATTGCAAACCAATGAACTTACACTGGTAACGCCAATAGAGCAAGAGATTGCACTATATGACATGGTTGGTAAATTATGCCTAAAACAGCAGCTTGAGGCAGGTAGCCACACGCTAGATGTTAGCTTTTTACCTAAAGGAATGTACTTAGTACAAACCGCTACCTCTAGCCAAAAGATAATTAAACTGTAATCTAACCAACGTTAGCAATCAGTTCACCAGAAATCATAACTCATAAAAAATAACAAATCACTATGAAACACTACCTAGTTACACTTACTCTACTACTTGCAGCCACTGTAACCCAAGCGCAAGTGGGCATAGGCACTACCAGTCCAAACACTACTGCAGTTTTAGACATTACCGCAAGCGCCAAGGGATTAATCGTACCCAGAATGACAACAGTACAACGCGATGCCAGTATTTTATCGCCAACTGCAGGTTTACTTATTTACAATACTACTACCAATGCGCTAGAAATAGTTAATGGCAGTTCACTATGGGTTAATCTAACAACAGGAACAACCACATCGGTAGCTCCAGGACCTACCAGCTCAATAGGCCTAATAGGAATAGGAACTGATGCTCCAAACGCCAATGCCGTTTTGGATGTAACTTCTACCACAAAAGGCGTTTTGCTGCCCAGACATACTGCCGACCCTACGGGCGTAGCAGGTATGGTCTATTACAATACTACCGATGACGAGGTAAGAATGTATAACGGTTCCGCTTGGATTACATTGACGAATTAATACAAGTTGATAAAGTTTAGAAGTTTGAAGTTTATAGTTTGAAGTTGAAAGTTTAATACCATGAAGAATAAAATAACAACACTCATTTTGGTTATGATGTGTTCGCTAGCGAGCATGGCGCAAGTGGGTATAGGTACCAATAGCCCCAATACCAATGCGGCCTTAGATGTAGTAAGCACCACCCAAGGTATATTATTCCCGCGCATGACCGAGACACAGCGTGACAATATAATCAGCCCTGCAGAGGGTTTAACCATATTTAATACTACAACAAACGCTATGCAAACCAATACAGGTACTACAGCATCACCTAGTTGGAAAAACTGGTCCAATGGTTTTGAGGATAATACAACATGTACTACCAAAGTAATATCAGTTACCTCTTGCGCAAGTGTAACTGGTACTACTTTAAACGATGATGCAAATACAGCAGATGGCACGGAGTATGACTGGACAGGAGCTACCAGTTTTACTTTAGGAACAGGGTTTGGCGCACCAAGCAATACCCGTGCATTAGTAGAAATAGGCGGCCAATGCTGGGCTAAGTTCAACATGAATATTGCTTCTGCCAGCAATTCTTGGTGTTATAATAATACTAGTTGTAATACGGATGGTCGCTTGTACAATTGGAGTGGTGCTATGAACGGCAGTACCACAGAGCGTGCGCAAGGCGTATGCCCCACGGGGTGGCACGTGCCTAGTGACTGTGAGTGGATGTACCTGGAAAACACCTTGGGAATGAGTACTACGGACCAACAATTGAGTGGTACTTGGAGGAATTCTGGTAACGTAGGAACGAAACTAAAATCTTCAGGCAGCTCCGGTTTCACTGCTCTGCTTGCCGGCTACCGCGTCGCCGCCAATGGCACGTACGTCAATCGTGTTACCAGCGGCTACTGGTGGTCCTCGTCAGAGACCAGCGCTACCCTTGCACTAAGACGCGGCTTGTACAGCTCTCAGGCAGGCGTGTACCGCTACAGCAGCTATAAGACCGACGGCTTTTCTGTCCGTTGCCTCAAGGATTAGATACAGTTTAGAGCGGGAAGTTTAGAGTGGAAAGTAATTCGGTTTGAGGATTTGATTGCCTGGCAGAAAGCTAAGGTGATTTGTGTTGCGGTTTATCAAGTGTTGCGCAACATTAGGAGAAACTACTAGAATTTCGGAAAAGCCATTTATCCATAAAGCAACAGATTTTAAAGACGTGAGAGTAGCTTCGTTAAAAAATTTTAGTATTTAGTACAAAGCTAGTGGGGAACAAATAATAGTTACCGAATTTTGGGACAATAGACAAAATCCGAAAAAGCTTTTAGAAATAGTAAAGACAAAAAAATAACTTTGCACAGTAAAGCACAAAATTAATTGCTTGTTTTTTGCTTACTCAAGAAAATCCTCGCAGATGTTCTTTGTATGTAATTATTTAAAAACTCAATTGCCTAAACACAGGAACCATGGAAATACAAGCAGGAGAAATCTTAAAAATCACCGCTGGTCTCATAAAATCATTTAAACTCTAACCACACTTATCATGAAAAAACTTTTAACGTTCTACGTTCTACTTTTAACTAACCTTCTACTTTCAACTTTTTACTGCACAGCTCAAGACAGCATCACGATAAGTGGAGAATTTCAAAACAATACCCAGTATGCCAAAGTGGTAGTGCAAAAATTTGATGTAGGTAGTTTTGCTATTGCTGCCATACCTATAGACAAGATATCGGGTAAATTTGCAATCAATATACCCAAAGATGAGCTCATCCCCGGTGTATATCGTTTGCAATACAGCCAAAGCAGCCAAGAGTATGTAGATGTTATTTTAAACGGCAACGAGCTTCAAATTTCGTTTAGCATAGATGCTTCTAGTGAAACCAAACAACCAATCTTCTCCCAGTCTAAAGAAAACAAACTTTGGTACAGCTACAAAAAAGAAGCAGCTGAAATTCGGTTTAAAATAGAACTACTTCAACAATTTTTGAGCAATTATCCTAGTGCTGAAGGCGATGCAATTTATACCCAAAATAGTGAATTTCTAGAAACCTTGAAAAAGGAATTTGCCAGAAAACGTAAAGATTTTTTAGCCACCCATCTAGCTACTTGGGCACGTGAAATGGTAGCCAATGAGGTATCCTATTTTCCTGATCTTAAAGACGATTGGCGTATCCAGGATTTTGAAAGACGAAAACACTTTTGGGATGCTATAAATACCCAAAATCCAGCGCTCATCAATACCCCACTTTATACCAGTTTGATTTTGCAATACCTGCAATACTACATGAACCCAGACATGCAATTTTCTGAAGAAGAAATGACCAATGGATTTAAGAAAAGTGTAGATACCATTATGACTAAATTTGGAAACAACACAAAAACCCAAGAATTTGCCTATAAATACTTGAGTTTAGGCTTTAAAGAAATAAAGCAAGAAGAAGTTTTGCAATATCTGGAAGAAAACTACACCCAAGTGGCCCAACAATGTTTGGATAATTTGGAAAAGGATGCATTAGCGCAGCGCTTAGCAGCTTATGAAGCGATGAAAGTGGGCAGCAAAGCTCCAGACATCACCTTTACCAAAACTACCTATTTTCCTCAAGGCATTACCGCCAAGAAACTCAGTGACCTCCATGCCGAAAAATACCTCCTCATATTTGCCGCTGGTTGGTGCCCACACTGCACTACCGAAATACCCAAAGTAGCTGATAGATATCAAAACCTAAAAGCCAAAGGCATAGAAGTGATTTTAGTGTCTTTAGACGAAACCACCACTGATTTTGCTCAGTTTGCAGCTCCTTTGCCATTCATCAGTACCACCGATTTGCAAAAATGGGACGGACAAGCGGTAAAAGACTACCAAGTGTATGCCACGCCCAGTTATTTTATGCTGGATAAGGATTTGAAGATAGTACGCAAGTACAGTAGTTTTGATGCCGTGATGCAGTAGAAAGTTTGAAAGTAGAAAGTTAAAAGCGATGCCCTGAGTTTGTCGAAGGGTGGAATGACCTTCCCTAAATAGTCTTAACCGTTTTTGTTACAATTTAGCTTATTTTTTCTAAAGTCTCAATTTTAACTGAACTTTTCTCTGCAGGTCTGTGGTGCATTTATTACACCACCAAGACACAGAGAAATACAAAGAAAAATAGTTAACCTTCTGCGAACTTTGCGCCGCAGCCTGTCCTGAGTTTATAGAAGGGGGGTAACAAAATAGGCGCTGCCAGGTAGCAAATGAATATAAAGAAAAAACCATTATCTTCGTACTATATTAATAAAGCTCAATAGTATGGACACTTTCATTGTACACGCAGATTCAAAAGTTTCGAAAGCATTGGTGGCTATTTTTAAGGCCTTGAATGTGTCTTATGAGATAAAGAAAGAGAAAATCACAAAAGAAGATAGCCCTTATGATCCTGAGTTTGTGAAAAAAATATTGGAACGCTCAGAAAGTGCTAAACGGGGAAATGTGGTAGAGTACACACCTGAGTTGAAACAACAATGGTTTGGGAAGTGAGCTACAAAATCATTTTTGATAAACTAGCTAAAACAGATATTGATGCGATTTTAAAATCTGGCGATAAAGCAAGTTTAAAAAAGTTAAACAAAATTTTGGACGAACTAGAAACGCACCCTAAAACTGGTATAGGCAACCCAGAACAGTTAAAGCATCAACTATTAGGCTATTGGAGCCGTAGAATCAACAAAAAGGATAGATTAGTATATCAAATCATAGAAGAGCCAGATAATCTTGTTGTAGTGGTTGCTGCCCTAGGGCATTATTGACAATATGGGCTCTCTGCGCCGCAGGCTGTCCTGAGTTTATAGAAGGGGGGCTAGTGTAATAACAAATGCACTAAGGAAAAAGCATTGTTTTTAATTAGCATATAAGGATTCTCAAATAGGGATACAGCATTGTACACGCAGATTCAAAAGTTTCGAAAATATTGGGGCTATTTTTAAGGTACTAGAAGTCACCTAATCAATACGGAAATAGAATAGCAAATGAAGGTGAAATACATTGCAATTGATTGTTTTGGGATATTTCAGTATGCCCCATTTTTTTGTCAGGGTTACCGTTTCCAAAAGTTACATAGTGGGTGAAAGCTACGATTTTCAAATAACCACATTCACAATTTTGCCAGGTATTACGATCACTTTTTTGGGTGCAGCTCCGCTCAGCCACTTCTTTACGATATCATTGTCTAGTACACGACTTTCTATTTCTTCTTTGCTCATGTCAAGCGGGAATTCCAAATTTGTCCTTGTTTTTCCATTGATAGATATAGGATAAATCTTAGTGCTTTCTGTCAGTTTACTTTCATCGTATAATGGCCATTTTGCATTGGCTATAAAGCCTTCATTGCCAAGTGCATGCCATAGCTCTTCGGTGATATGTGGTGCAAAGGGTGCCAATAAAATAAGCACATTTTCTAACACTACTTTGCTGGTGCATTTTTGGCTGGTTAGTTCGTTTACACAAATCATAAATTGAGCTACTGAAGTGTTGAGCGACATGCATTCAATGTCTTCAGTTATCTTTTTTATAGTTTGATGCATGGTTTTTAAGGAGTCTTTGGAAGGTTCAGACGTAGTCCAAATAGCAGTGCCGTCTCTGTCATAAAATAATGCCCATAGTTTTTTCAGAAAGCGATGTGTACCATCTATACCTTTGGTGCTCCAAGGTTTACTGTCTTCTAGCGGACCAAGGAACATTTCGTATAGTCGAAGTGTATCTGCGCCAAATTGCTCACAGATATCATCGGGGTTTACAACATTAAATTTGGATTTTGACATTTTTTCTACTTGGGTTCTTAGCTTTATCCCAGTGGAAGCATAGGTAAGTTTGCTTAGGTCTACAGAATGAAATCTGTTATCTTGGCTTTTTAGTTTTTCTAGTTTTTCACGTGTTATGGTAGCATCTTTATTTGCGAGATAAACGGGTATATGTAGCTCTCTTTCACCTACTTCTAGTAACATACTTTCTCCTTGTATCATTCCTTGGTTTACCAGTTTTTTAAACGGCTCATCAAAGAGTAAGTGGCCTCTATCGTACAAAAACTTGGTCCAAAACCTGCTGTATAGCAAGTGTCCCGTAGCGTGCTCTGTGCCACCAATGTATAGGTCTACTTGATTCCAGTATTTCAGAGATTCTTCGCTCGCAAATCTCTCTTCATTAGTAGAATCCATATAGCGAAGAAAATACCAACTGCTGCCAGCATATCCTGGCATGGTGTCGGTTTCGCGGCGGCCGTTTGGCGTATTTACCCACTCTGGGTTATTGGCTAGTGGGCTTTCTCCAGTTCCTTTGGCTATGTAGCTATCTACTGTGGGCAGTTCTACGGGCAATTCTTTAATGGGTTTAGGTATTCCATTTTGATGCACTATGGGAAATGGTTCGCCCCAATATCTCTGCCGACTAAATCCTGCGTCTCGTAGTTTATAGTTGATTTTTTTTGTACCAAAACCACGTTCTTCTGCCAATTGGATGATGGCAGCCATTCCTTCTTTCACGGTTAGTCGGTCAAAATTTTCGCTATTCATCAAGCGGCCTTCCTTGGCATTATAGCTATGTTCTTGTATATCTATTTTTTGGTCTGAACCTACTACCTGCACAATGTCTAAATTAAATTTTTTGGCAAAAGCGTGGTCACGCTCATCGTGGGCAGGTACAGCCATTATAGCTCCAGTTCCATATCCACTCAGCACATATTCAGAAATATAGACGGGTAGTTTTTTTTGTGTAAAGGGATGCGACACATAGGCTCCTGTAAAAACTCCACTTATCTCTTTATCCTTTTTACGTTGTAGTTCAGATTTGTTACTCGCTATTTGTGCGTATTTTTCTACTGCTGGGCTTTGAGATTTGGTAGTTATTGCAGATACTAGCTCGTGGTCTGGAGCGAGTACCATAAATGTACAGCCAAATATAGTATCTGGTCTGGTGGTGAAAACTTCAATATAAATTGGCGATTCATTTGCTGTTATCTTAGAATAGTCAGTACCCGGGATGTGGCCATTTGTATCCACTTGAAATCTTACAGAAGCTCCTTCGCTACGTCCTATCCAATTGCGTTGGGTTTCTTTTATGCTGTCGCTCCACTCTATACGATTTAGTCCCTCTAATAATCTGTCGGCGTATGCAGTTATGCGCAGATACCACTGCTTCATTACCTTTTGAGTTACGGGATATCCTCCGCGTTCAGATAGACCATTTTTTACTTCATCATTGGCTAGTACTGTGCCCAATTCTTCGCACCAGTTTACGGTGGTTTCTTTTTGATATGCAAGGCGATAGGATTGAAGTACAGATTCTTTTTCTTGTGGGGTTTTTCTTTCCCAGTCTTCTGCTGTGAAGGCATATACATCTTCGCCGTGATGTAAAACATGCACATTGCCTTCATTTTCAAAAATGGTGATTAACGCATTTATATTTTCAGCTTTATTTGTTTTTTTATTATACCAAGATTCAAAAAGTTGAATAAAAATCCACTGCGTCCAGCGATAGTAACTAGGGTCTGTAGTACATATTTCTCGTTGCCAGTCATAGCTAAAGCCTATGCGGTTGAGTTGTTCTTTATACCGTTGTAGATTTTCTTTTGTGGTAATTGCAGGGTGTTGGCCAGTTTGTATAGCATATTGCTCAGCCGGTAGGCCAAAGGCATCAAAACCCATAGGATGAAGCACATTGTATCCGTTTAGTCGTTTGTAACGTGCTACAATATCTGTGGCAATATAGCCTAGTGGGTGACCTACGTGTAAACCAGCCCCACTTGGATATGGAAACATATCTAGCACATAAAATTTTGGTTTGTTTTGGTCAATGTCAGTTTTATATACTTGCTTGGCAGACCACTCAGTTTGCCACTTGCTCTCTATTGCTTCAAAATCGTAGGTACTCATTGAGTTTTTGTGTGAAGGTTCAAAGGTAGTAGAACACGGTTTATTTTGTTTAAATCTTATTATTTTTTGATTGACGATTATTTTGTGGGTGGTAAAAGGCTTTATAATGACTTTTGGCAGTACTATCGGTGTTTGGTATAACACTTTATTTGTAGGAAAATTTATGGAGGTAGATTCCTTTGAGTAGGGGTAAATTGTACGGTAAATCTAGTTGGAAGGAGTTTTTACATCTGTGCATGCTGCTTTGTAAATGCATTGTGAGAGAAGGTTTTAAAAAGTAGCACGAGCGATTAGCAAGCAGCAAAAAAATAAAGGATTTAATACAAAACTGGTTTCAAACCATTTTGATGTTATTTTTGCCTATAATATATAAGACTCTTCACCATTTGAGGTAGGAGCATTTATACTACAATTTCAATATAGAGATATAGAAAAAAACAGCATGGCAAAAGCAAAGAAAACAGAGACCAACACATCTGTCAAACAAGAATTTATTTTTAGGAAAGAAAACTATATGTGGATGCTTATAGGTCTAGGTGTCATCGTATTGGGCTTTATTCTTATGTATGGTAAAGAAGATATCTATGATTTCAGAAAAACAACCTTGGCACCTATAGTAGTTATTGCTGGTTTTGTTATAGAGATAGTAGCGATTATGAAAAAGCCTAAAGGCGAGTAATGACCATTTGGGAATCTATTGTACTTGGTGTAGTCCAAGGGCTGACCGAATTTTTGCCCGTAAGTAGCAGCGGACATATAGAGCTGGGCAAAGCTATTTTTGGAATAGAAGAAAAGGAAGCGGGACTTCTATTTACTGTGGTACTGCATTTTGCTACAGCACTTAGTACCATTTTTGTATTTTGGAAAGATATCTTAGGTATTTTTAGAGGGCTTTTTCAATTTAAATGGAATGCGGAAACGCGCTTTTCGTATTTCATTGTATTGTCCATGATACCTGCAGCGTTAGTAGGTGTCTTTTTGAAAGACCAAATCGATGATTTTTACAGTGGTAATGTGCTTCTGGTTAGTGCTATGCTCTTGATTACTGGAGTTGTTCTTTTTTACTCTGATAGAGCTACAAAAAAAAGTGGAGAGGTAACAAGTGCAAATGCTGCATTTTTGGGAGTTGTACAAGCTATAGCCATAATGCCAGGCATAAGCAGAAGCGGAAGCACGATAGCTACAGCAGTAATGCTTGGAATAGACCGTGAAAAGGCAGCTCGGTTTAGTTTTCTGATGGTTTTGCCCCTTATTTTTGGTGCAATGGCCAAAGAATTTAAAGATTATTTAGATCTTAGTGAAGTTGATCAGGCTAGTGCTCTTCTTCTAGATAGTACTATGTTTGTTGGGTTTTTTGCAGCTTTGATAGCTGGATATTTTGCGTGTAAATGGATGATTGCAATAGTGAAAAAAAGTAAACTATTCTATTTCGCCTACTACTGTTGGGCAGTTGGTTTTGTGGGTATAGTATATTCTCTTTTCTTTTCTTAGTTCAAAGCCTCTTCTGGCATTAGCAAAAAAGTGTCTATTTCTGCTCGTATCATTTTGCTGGTGCGTAGCTCTGTGAACGTAAAATAACCCCGCATACTGCCATAATCTTGAGATACGGGGCACCAGGATTGGTATTCAAAAGTTTCGCCAGGTTCTAGTGTAGGTTGCTGTCCTATCACACCTTCGCCTTCTACCTCTCGTTCACCAAAAACACCATCTTTAATATACCAATGTCTCCGCATTAGTTGAACTGTTTCTGGGCTATTATTAGTTATGGTAATAGTATATGTGAACACATACTTTGCCCCACGTAGCGCCTGATCAGGCACATGTTTCGGAGTTGCGGTTATCCTTATTTTATCTGTACGTTTCACTATGTTGTGCAAGTTTAACACATCAGACTTGTATTTGTTGTATGTCTGGGTACAGTTTTTTTGCAGGCTTTAATGTAGTATTTTTAAAATTTACTTATGTCTAAATTCTAGCAGTAGATGCAGGGGAGTATGGGCGCAAAAGTTGGTGAAAATATTTTCTTTTTCTGTGGTGCTATCAAAGAAATTCTGTGCATGTTTTTTTTTCAAATTGTATTGGTGTTTAAAGTACCAAATTTGCTCAAAACACTTTTAAAGACAAGTAAAATAGGTTTACACTATTTTGAAACAATCGTGTTTAGGTATTTGTTGTGCTAAGAAGTATTTACATTTGCTACGCATCAATGAGCACGTCATCAAATTTAATCAATAAAGCGGTAGAGCATCTGTCAAAATTTCCGGGTATAGGGCAAAAAAGCGCCCTGCGTATGGCTTTGCACCTCCTCAAAAAGACAGAAAGCGATACTATAGAGCTGAGCCAAGCTCTGCTTACTATGCGCACTGAAATCAAGTTTTGCAGGCAATGTTATAACATCAGTGATGCAGAACTTTGTAATGTGTGCACATCTCCAAGTAAAGATGAAAGTACTGTATGTGTGGTCAAAGATTTTCAAGACGTCATAGCTATCGAAAATACTGGGCAGTACAATGGGCATTTTCATGTGCTTGGTGGCTTGATTTCTCCTGTAGATGGAATAGGCCCTAGTGACATTAAAATTCCTGAACTATTGCAGCGTGCGGATACTGGGGCAATAAAAGAAGCAATTTTAGCACTAAGTTCTACTTTAGAAGGAGATACTACAGAATATTATATTGCCAAAAAACTGCGCGAAAAGGGAATACATGTTACCACGCTTAGCAAAGGAATATCAGTGGGAGGCGAATTGGAATATGCGGATGAAATGTCATTGGCACGCTCCATCCGTAACCGCACAAATTTGTAAGCTTGAGTTGAACACGGCATAGCGAGGCAGATTTGTTGTAAATGAACAAAGCCGTGTATATCACCTTTCCAAAATATAAATGGGCATCCTAAATAATAATTGAATTTAATTTTTTAGAAAGCTCTACTTGTTGGCACGCACCACATAGTAGGATGCGGTAGTCAAAAAATTTCTGAAGAAAGGTATAGCACTCACAATAGCTAACTGTTTTCGGGGTTTTATACCAAACTTAGTTTCGTAGTTGGGATTAAACAGCCAGTCGGTTTTTTTGAGCACAGTGTAGTTATTTTTTTTCAAAATACTATTTAGCTTTTCGATTGTGATTCGAGTATCATATATTTCGAGGGCAGCTTTTATAGAGTTTTCTGATGTACCTATGAGTTTTAATATGCTGGTGTACAGAGGCCTAGGTATAATATGAAAATAGGGTAACTTCGAAAATATTTTGTGTTTGAGCATCTGCTGGTGTCCTCCAAATGGGTTGTACCAAGGTGGGAAACCAATGAAATAAATACCATTAGGTTTCAAGAAATCACGACATCTGGCCATAAAAAGCTCTTGATTTGGGATGTGTTCAATGACATCTCTACTTATGATGATATCAAATTCTTCGGGAGATACAGTGTCGTATATATTTTCGGCGATTAGTTCAAGGTTGGCTATGTTAGGATGATCGGAAAAGAATTTTTTTCCGTTGTTAATTTTACCTTCGGAAATATCGATACCTACCACGCGCTTGCATCCCATATCTAAGAAAGGTTTAAGATTGCCGGCCTCTCCACAGCCAATTTCTAGTACAGAGGTTTCTGGAGTGATTGTGATAAGGTCTAAGAGATATGGAATAACAAATTTGGCAGTTGTCAGTCCTTGTTCATCAAAGTAGCGTTTTCTATTGGAATGCCTCTCTTGCATTAGTCTTTGTTTTCAGGCTTCGGGCCGTTATTGTTCTTTTGAGGTCTACGGTTTGGGTTGGGCTTGCGGTTGTTGTTTCCATTACGTGGGGCATCAGATCTTTCCCCTTGGGGCTTTTTGCCTGTTTTGTTTTCTAGTTTTGGTGTATTTCGTGTTTTCCCATTACGTTTATTTTTTTTTGGTGCGTTACTGCGCTTATTTTTTTCGTCCATTCGTGTCAAGTCCGTATCACCCAGAAGGTCGTCCTTGTACTCTAGTGTTTTAAAAGCTACCTCTGCACCTAGTGCGGTATCGCTCAGTGTTGGTGGTGTTTTCCCCTCTTTATTTAAGGCTATTATTTCATTTACACGCTCCACATTTACGGGTATCCAGTCAAAGCTTTTTTCGTAACAGTACCACGCGGTACCCTTTAGTATATCTATCTTGCGCAAGCTGGCAAGACCGGATTCAGTCTTTAATTTAATTTTTTCATTGGGAAAAGATTTCAGTGCGTCGTGATAAGATTCTAACTCATAGTTTAAACAGCATTTGAGTCTTCCACACTGCCCACTTAGTTTTAGCATATTTATACTTAGGTTTTGTGTTTTGGCGGTTCCCATACTTACTACTTTATAGTCTGTTAGCCACGTACTGCAGCATAACTCTCTCCCACAAGTACCTATTCCCCCTAGTCTTGAAGCTTCCTCACGGTAGCTCACTTGTAGCATTTGTATTCTACTTTTAAACGATGAAGCATACCTTCTGATGAGTTCTCTAAAATCTACCCTACCTTCTGAGGTATAGTAAAACGTAACTTTTTTACCATCTCCTTGAAATTCTATATCGCTTATTTTCATTTTTAAGCGAAGCTGCAGAGCAATGGTGCGTGCTTCTTCCAATGTTTTTTGCTCTATACTTTTATAGTGTTCGTATTTTACTAGTTGTTCATCGGTGGCTATGCTTCGTATAGTGCGCATTTCGCTACTGTTTTCATCCACACCATATTTCTTGAGATGTAGTTTTACCAATTCACCTGCTAGAGATACTTTTCCTACGTCGTAGCCTACATCAGAATCTACTATTACACGGTCACCGGTGAAAAGTTCTAAATTATTTACATTTTTAAAAAAAAGCTTTTTACTACCTTTAAAACGAACTTCTACAATGTTGAATGGCGTGTAATCTTCAGGTAAAACCACATCTGTGAGCCAATTGTATACATTCAGTTTATTGCAACTTCCTGTATCACAACTCCCATTATTTCCACATCCAGGGCTGTGGCTCCCATTATTATTTCCGCAACTTCCGCATCCCATATTCGTTTTATCTTTATATTATCTTTATCTTATTTAGCTAGGTAAGTGAGGGTATATACCTTAAAATGAACCCAACAACACCCCTTTGGATGCATCGGTCAAATATATCTTAAAAAATAGAAATATGTTAAAAATAGAGTTCTGAGTAGTGGCGAATAAATCGTGTTCCCCAGTGTATAGGCATTTCGTTTATATTTTTGGAAGTCAACGTATTTTTTAGACTCAAAAGGGGGATATTAATACCTGCGCCCATCAATGCTACTGTTGTACCTTGTATACGTGGATTTATCTCTACAAGTAAAGGCCTGTTCTCGGTGCTGTATTTTACCTGAATACCGATTGGTCCATGTAGCTTTAGGGTTTTCAATATGGCTGTGCAGTAGGCTATCACTTCGCTATTGTTTACTATCTCTCCGGCTACGCTGATGCCTGCATTCATTTTGTCTCGCCTTCTAGGTATTATGAGCTGTGGATCACCGTGATGTACTAAACAGTCTACAGTGTATTCATCGCCTGGCAGGTATTCAGAGATTAAAATAGGAGGGAAGTCTTGGGATAGTATTTGATCTAGTTCCTCTTCGGTTATATAAGTGGAGTCTGGTTTATGGTTGAAAAGTAAATCGTGTTTATTTATCGTATTATTTATAATTCTAAAACCCCTACTACCATTAGCATTGCATGGTTTTATGATGAATGTGGTATTATTTTTTTTTATTGCTTTCTTTACGCTTGTGTATTCATCAAATGTGCGTGCCACGCCAAACTCGGGTACTGCTATGTGTTGGGCATTGAGGTATGAATAGAGCTTCCCTTTATCATTGGCTATATTTAGTTCTGTGAGGTTGCTCACTATGAGGTGAATACCGTGGCCTTCGAAAAGGTCTTTTACTTTACTTAGAGGTTCTAGCTCTCTTGTAGTGATGGGCAGTATTGCTTGTATTCCGTGTGCTAAACATTGGCTCAGTAGTGCTTCGGCAAAATTTGGATCAGAGCCTAAGGGCACTGTAAAGTAGTGGTGAGCCAACAATTTTCCGGCGGTATGTTGCTGTACATCACAAGAGTAAACACGTAAGTATGGAGCATTGTCAAGAATAGCTTTCAAAATGCCGGGAGCTCCGGGAGCTCCGCCACCAGTTACTAGTATACGTTTTAGAGTTTCCATCTTACCACCTCAAAAACTTCGGCAAAAGAGGCATTTACTTGTATACCTCTGCTCAGTGCCAACCCCTTTATAAAAGCTGGATTGCTATACGGCCGGTGTGCTTGTGATTTGTATTTGCTCAGAGCTTCTATTTTTTTGTCTACGTCTTTTTCTGTTAGTGTGTTAAAGCAAGTGGTATTAAAAACGAGATTATTCCAAGGCATTTCATAGCTTAGGATACTAAAAAATTTGAAAGCACGTAGTCCTTCTTCAGCTATAGTTTTGTGGTCTTGGTGTATATCGTTTAGCGATGGAATAACGACGAGGTCGGGTTGTATATTCTCGCGTAGTTCTATTAAATCATCCAATATTGCCTGCCGGTGGTAGTTAAATGTGCGCACCTCATAATCAAACAAAATTAAGTTTTCTGGAAATACACCAAGTATTTTAGTTGCAGCTTTTACCTCTGTAATAAGTACATCTTCAGCAAATTCTGGTCTTACTGATTGTTTACAAGCGGAGAAAGTAGCATAGTACACTGTTTTGCCTTCATTGGCCCATTTGTGTATACTCGCTCCACAGCCAAATTCCCCGTCGTCTGTATGCGGGGCTAGGATTAATATTTTTTCTACGTCTTTATTTATCATTTACTTGCGTACAAAGTTATACCTTAAATTCAGGCTAAGGTGAAAGAGGGCAAGTTTACCATTAGCATTTCTTTTAATATGGTAAATAACCTCGTTAATTTGTTCATAGCTTTTTTCTATGCAGGTCGCATTGAGAGTGATACTAAATTTTTTGATAAAATCTTGCTGCTCTTTTTCGGCTTTTATCGTGTAGTTATCTACCATTTTATAGAGTAAGCTTTCGCGAAGTATGCTGAGCCCGTTAGTCAAAAAAAGCTGAGATTGTAGTCTACCTTGTTTAGTAATATGGTCTGCAATTTCATAGCATTTTATCAAGTTATTAGTATAGCAAGCTACCATCCATTCCCTAAATAGGCTCCCAAAGTTATCTTCTACACTTTCTACTAGTTCTGTAGCTTGGCGAAAATCACCCTCAGACAAGTAGCCTATTTGCGTCGCTTTTTGATGCTCTAGGTTGTATTTTTCTTTTAAGTAATTAGCCGTGTCCTCCTCTGTATATCTCGGTATTTTGATAAGCTGCGTACGGCTAGTAATAGTAGTTAGCAGCTCGTCACTGTCTTCGGCCACCAGTATAAAATAGGTTTTTTGTGGCGGTTCTTCTATTAGTTTTAGTAAAACGTTGCTTTCTGTTTTGAGGTACTCTGGCATCCATATTATCAGGGTTTTTGCTTCACCTTCATATGGTTTTAGCGATAGCTTAGAAATGATGCTTCGGGTTTCTTCGCGATAAATATTTGGCTGCTTGCTTTCATCTTTGGCAGTGAGACTTACCCAATCAGCTATATTGAAAAATATACGTTCTTTATTGATTAAGCGCCATTGCTCAATAAAATCTGTGCTTATTGGTTTTTTAGTAGAAGTGCCAGGATTTATCACCGGATAAGAGTAGTGGACATCTGGATGAGTGTGAGCACTTATTTTGCGGCAGCTACTGCATTCACCACAAGAGTCTTTGGGCTGTTTATTTGTGCAGTAAAGGTATTGAGTCAGCGCGAAAGCTAGCAATAGTTTCCCGCTTCCTTGTTGGCCCAAAAATAGTTGAGCGTGTGGCAATTTTCCGCCATCTACGCTTTGTATCAATTTAGTTTTTAGCTGCTCTAATCCTGGTACATTTGTGAATTTCATTCTAGGCTTTTTTTTGCTTCAGAGAAAGTTCATTTTTTAACCAGAAAAATACCGATAGTCCGATAAGCAGGTAAATTATAGACCCAAATGAAAGTGCAAGCGTACTGCCAAGCTGGTATGTTGCAGGTTCAAAAACGAACGCAATGGTGTGCTTACCTGCAGGAACTTTGAGCCCTCTCAGCACATAGTTTGCCCGGTAGTGGTCCACGGGCTCATTGTCTATGTAAGCATTCCAGCCTTTGTTATAAAATATTTCTGAAAACACAACATTACTCTCTACACTGCTACTGTAGGTATAGATTAGTTTTTCAGGATGATAGGAGTCTAAAGTAATACTGGCAGCGCTATCTACTTGTGTGTTAGTAGCTATTTTATCGGCATATTCTTGCTCCACAACTGCTAGAGTTCGGGTATCTATTTTGTTAATTTTGAGCAGCGCACTATCTGCATTGGGTACCACTTCCACATCGGTCACTATCCACGCATTCCCAAGCGCATTAGTATTTTGCGCATACTGTGGTTCTGCACCCTGCTGCTGCTGATTTGGGTATATGAAATATTTCATATTCAGCATATTAAATATCGGATTATTTTGCAGGTTTCCGGTTCTCAAATCATTCATAAGGTGCCAGTCCCATAGGTCTTGAAATCGTTTTATTTTGGCAGCGCTATAGCCACCTATAGACTTATGAAAATTAGCGCATCGATTGCTATTTAAGGTACTTTGAGTAAGGTCTAATACACGGTAGTATGATTTATCTTGCTGTATTTTTATGTCAGCTTTGTAGGGAGTAAAAGGCTGCTCTAGGGTTTGTGTCTTTTTGAAATCGTCGTCATTGAGATAACGTTTACCAATAAACCAAAGGTCAGCTGTGATTAATAGTCCAAGCAATGCAATAGCATATTTTTTGTCGAGTTTGCTGCTGGTCATTAGCCACAGCACTGCCAGCACAGCAAGTATAAAAAACAAACTGCGGTATCCGTCTTTTTTCATAGCTTCTATTCGCATATCGCTGAGTTGTGTTTTAAAACGATCTATGTTGATTTGGTCGGGTTCTGCACCTTGTCTTCGTATTACATTTTTTGCGTATTCGGTGTCAGAGTCGTACACTATTTGGCCCTGTTCATTTTCCTGTGGTGTGCTATTAAAATCATTGAAAAGTGTGCCAGTGAAAGTGAGCAAGAGCACAAACGCAATACCTGAAACAGCGGCTATTCGAATATTTTTTTTCTGTTCAATTATAAGTTCTGGTTTTTTGAATAGTTGCTCTAGACCTAGTATAGCGAGAAGCCCTACACTCAATTGCATTAAAACTAGCATCATGCTAGGTGCTCTAAATTTGTTGTAAAGCGGAAAGTGGTCGTACATAAAATTGTTTATACCTACAAAATGATTGCCTCCCATAGAAAGAATAATGGTAACAAGCATGGTAGAGACTAGCCACCATTTTTTGGCTCCTTTTACCAGCACCAATCCGAGTAGCATAAGGATAAACATAGTAGCTCCAACGTATTTGGGGCCCGATGTACTGCCTATCTCCCCGTAGTACAGACCCAATTTGTCTGAGTCTCCGCCACTGTAGTTTGGAATAACAGCGGCGGCTATATCTGTCCACCCGGTGCTGTATGAAAATACGTAGTCTTTGGTAAGTCCATTGGTAGCATTAACACTGTTTGGATCTGAGCCGGGTTTAGCCATAGTGAGTTCACTTTCTCCACGAATGGTTTGCGTAGCATATTCTTGTAGCAGAAGGAGATTTAGGCTATTTGCACCCAAGCCAATACCCGCACCCACGACCGACAAAATAGCTACTAGAGCAAAGTCTTTTAGTCTTTTTTTGCGCAGGTGGTTTACCAACTGAAAAAGAAAAAATAAGATCACCATAAATCCACCGTAATAGGTTATTTGCACATGGTTTACAAAGATTTGGAGTGCAAATCCTGCGGTGAGTAATGTAAAACCGTAGAGGTATTTTTTTCTGAAAAGATACTGACACCCAGCAATCACTAGCGGGAGGTAGCCAATGGCAGCAGCCTTAGTATTATGACCTACAGCGAGTATAGTGAAGTTTTCGGTGGCAAAACCCAAGCCAATAGCACCAATCAAAGCCAGCCAAGTGCGCACCTCGAAAGACTTTAGCATAATAAAAGCACACAAAACATACAGAAAAATAATAGACCAAATATATGGAGTGTTGGGCTTGCGTAGATGCTTTATGATGACAGGTTCAGTTGGGTTACTTATAGTATAACCAGGCATTCCTCCAAAAATTGAATTGGTCCAAAGTATAGTTTGACCTTCATCTTTGCGATATTTAATAATCTCTGAGGCAGCACCTCTATATTGTTCAATATCACTTTGGCGTGGAGCTTTACCTTTAAAATTGGATGGTACAAATAAAGCAGTAAGTATAGTGATGATAATGAGCGCTGAAAGTACTGTTTTATACTTTGCAAGTAGTTTCTTAAATTGGTTCATAAAGCGTAGCCTCAAAAATAGAATTTGTTTTAATCTTAGCAAGCACTTGAATTTTTAATATTTCATTTATTTAAATAGTCAGATTACTAAATGAAAAAACACGAGTGCAAAGTAGGTCACAAAGTTTTAATTTGGAAAATGACAAGGAAAGAATTGACATCTACATACCTTTTAGTAAAGTAGCGAGTTGAATTGATACTTGCTCTCTACTATAGGCTGAGATATTTACATCTTTTTTCAAAACAAATTCATTTGAATAGCACTGATTAATAAACTTCACCATTGCATCAGACTCGTTATGACTGACCACCAGACCAGCGTTACATTTTTTTATTAGTGCAGCAGCATCTCCTTTTTTGTTACCCATACAGAGTATTGGTTTATTTGCCGCAAGGTATTCCATCAATTTGCCAGATATGATTATTTCATCTTGTGGTTGTGTCGGCAAAATAGTAAAGAGTACTGAAGCTGATTTCATCAGCTGGAGACTGTGAATATGAGAAATAAATCCAAGGTAATCAACCTCTAGATTTGGTATGGATTTGACTTGTTCTAAAAATGACGGTGCAATATTGCCAGCGAGTTGTAGGGTTATATCTCCTTGTGATTTTGTAGCGAGCAGAGTGCTGAGGGCCTTTATGTAACCATCTGTTTCATATTCTGGAGCTAAAAGACCTATGAATGTAATGGTAAATTTAGTAGATTTTAAGGGAGTAATACTATCCATTTTTTGAGCGTCATAGCCATTATAAAAATAGTGTATCTTACTTTTATCTTTCACCTTATTTTGCAATAATTTAGCCAGTGAGGGGCCTATTGTGGTTACTATGTCGGCTTTATTTAAAACCGTATTTTCTAGCTTCATGTTCCTTCGTGCGGCCCATTTACTTTGAGGCTGGTTTTGGTTGCTATAAAGTTCTAGCCAAGGGTCTCTAAAATCTGCTAGCCAAGTGATATCAGGGAAACGTTCTTTTAGTTTTAAACCAATAAGATGGGTAGATTGCGGTGGCCCAGTAGTAATCACTATAGTATGATTGGTTATATGTTCTTTGGCGGTACTATAGGCATATTTATTCCACCCTACGCGTGCATCGGGAACAAAAAAATTTGCTTTCATCCAAGTAGCAATTTTTTTAAATATACCCTTTTTATTGTCTAGACTGCCTCTAGGGATCCCTTTTTTTGTATCGCCCGTGGTGAGAAGTGAATAGACTTTTAGCAGCTCAAAAGTGGAAGTAGTATGAGTAGGTATAGCTGAAACCAATGTCATAAAGCTGTCGTCCGTATTTTTGTAACTCGCTTTTTTTGGGTCTACGGTGACTACATCTAGGTGAAAGCCCTCTTTTTGTAAGAAATGAGAGAAATACGCCCACCGCTGCACTCCAGAACTATTGTCAGGTGGCCAGTAATAAGTTAGTAGTAGTATTCTTTTCATTTTTGGTGATTTCCTTTGGCAATAATAGAAGAATTATACTTTTCAGAGGTAATTTCAATTGAAACACTTCTGCACTACTATAAAAAACTAAATAGTCCTATAGCATAAAATTACAAATCAAAGATAGGTGTTTTTGGTTTTTAAAATATAGCCAGAGAAAACACGATGAAATTTTTTACATTAGACGTAATTTATGTGCTCTAATGGATTTCTAACTTTTTTACTTAACGAGAGATTCAAAGAGAATTTCGAGGCCTAAAATTGTAAGGAGGGGACGTGTTTTAACTTTTTCTAACTACTGATAATACGAATTATGATGGTTACTCTGTTTATAGTTGCTAGTGTTTGTGTAGTATCAGTTCAGCCACCGTTGGCATTATAGTGGGCGAAATTAAAATAGTACTGAAGGTTTGATTCTGCTGGTGTTACGGAAGTGGTTAAAGGGTTTAACGGCTAAAATATACGTATTAATAATTATTTATGCCTCGATTCATATCGAGTAATTTATATGCTAAAATACAAATATTGCCTGTAATAGGCAAGTTTATAATTGTATTTAGTAAGGGCAGAACGGATTGTATTAGGGTATTTTTACGACTAACAGTGCTACTAGGTTAATGTGTGCAGTGTACGAGTGGTAAAGTGCTGATTTTACCAAATATTTTCTGTCAATTAACGCTTTTATTTAATATCACAATTGGTCTTATTGCCTTCTAAAAATCGTTCCACCTAGCATTCTGATAATTAGCGAGTTAAGATTTACTTATCTGTGTTTTCAAAATTGCAGATGGTTTGTACCTGGGAGATTGGGTTATTTGGTTACACATTTTCTATGATTTTATTCGGAGTAAAAAAAGGGGGCAAAAAAGTTGTATGGCCCGAGGTTGTATTGTGCATACTGCAGGATTTCGTGCCATCTTCATTAGCTAGAGTACAATATTATCATTAATTGAGCGGATGATTTATAGACATTAGTAAATTTTATAGCGTAAGGAGCGGTAAATTGTTTTTTTTTGTAAACAATGAAATTAAAAATTCACTTTATAGCAAGAAATATTCCTTCGCCTAATAAACATAACAATGATGTGATTATTAAAATTGCTAATTTCTTGAGTGAACGGAATAGTCTAAAAATTAACTTTCCACGGGAAGCTATACCGCTAGGATTTCAATTCATTACAAAGTATAAGCATTTGTACAACCTTAAGAATTATACTTTAAAAGGTTTTGAAATCAATGTTTTGAGATACATACGATTACCTATTAAAAGCATTGCTTTTATTTTTCTGAATTGGTTTAACACTAAAAGTTTGAGAGAAAAGGAAATAGACCTTTTCCACGGGCATTTTATTTTCCCAGATGGTTTAATTGCAATGAAACTTAGTAGGTATTTAAACTTGCCTTTTATTGTGAGTGTCAGAAAGTCTGATTGGCTATTATTGAAGAAAGTTAATGTAAGATCTCATACCTACAGGGCCGCACAAAAGTGTCTAAATGCTGCACATGGGATTCATGTTCATAATGGATTTATGGCAGACTTATTAGACAAAGAATTTGGTGTTTCAAGTTGGATAATCCCACACGGAGTAGACGAATCGGTTTTGAATTTGACTATGAATAAAAGTGAAAGTCAAGTAGTAATAACGTGTGTTGCGGGATTTATAGCTGAGAAAAATATTGATTGGGTTATTCGGTCAATCAAAAACTACAAGGGTAGTCAAGCTGTGACCTTAAAGATAATTGGAGGAGGGGATTTAGAAATTGAGCTTAAAAGACAAGCTAAAGACTGTAAACAAATTCAGTTTTTAGGGCAACTTGATCACACTGAAGTGTTAAAACAAATGTCAGCTAGTCATATTTTTGCTTTGCCATCATGTAAAGAGACTTTTGGTTTGGTGTATTTAGAAGCTGCAGCGACGAGTAATGCATTAATAGCGTTTAATGAGTATTCAATTAATGGTGTTTTTAGTAAAGAAGAATGCGTATTTGTTTCAGACTATACTTCGTTTCAATCAAATATTCATTATTTAATAGATAATCCGAAAATCACTGCTAAAATCGGGGAAATGGCAAAAATAAAAGCTGGAAGTCTAACATGGTATAAAATTATTCGGGAATACGAAGTTATGTATAAAAAGTGTGTTGGGGAAAACACTAATTAAGAATAAAAATTTTCGTAAAAGATTGCAGTATTTTTTATAGATGTAAGCTCTTTTGTTTAAAAAAAGATTTTTATTATTTCACACTTGGTATACTTTTTATTTGTCTATCCTTAGTAATGATGACATCTCATGGCTGATAATAGGATTACCTATTTTTCCATAGGTTGACTATTTATTTTGAGATTGTAAGATTTTACTTGAATAGTGCCTACATTCTATTTTAAAAGAGTGTGCGGAATATTCTTAAATTTGCAGATTACTTCAGGACATTTAGGTGCAAAAAATTAACATTTATGCAGAATATAAAAGCAGAATAAGCAGTCAGAAATGAGTATCCAAGAGTGCACTTTTTCAAACACAGATATAGGAATTACAACTAAATTTCAACATTTTATTCTTACTCAATTTAATCTTAGAAATTTCCCTAAGTCGAATAATAGTGAATACGCAAATTGGGTTAGTTGGACTAAAGAACGAATTGCTTTATTTAAAAAATATTGTCTTCAAAGTGTTCTTGATCAGTCCGAAAATAATTTTACTTGGATACTTTATTTTGATAAAGCTACACCAGATGAGTTTAGCTTGTTTTTAGATGAATTGCAGACCTATCCAAACTTAGTGGTGTACTTTTGTGATGGGAGTGAAGGATTTAATAAAACGTATATGCAACCAATCATGCAAAGGCTAAACGAAGATATAGATTGGGTAATTACTTCTCGAATTGATAACGATGATGCAGTGCACAGAGATATGGTTCGGGTGTTACAAAATGCAATTGTTTTTAAACACCGGTTTATGATATCGTTATCATCAGGATATACATTTGAAGAGCGCAGTGCAAAACTTTCTCATTATTTCTATCCTATGGCACCTTTTCTTACGATAATTGAGAAAAAAAAAGATGCAAAAGGTATTTTTGAAAAAGGTCATACTGAATGGCCTGGTTTGAGACTCTGGATTTTAAAAGAAATTTGGCTTGATTGGTTTGCCCCAAAGAGTAGAAAGGTTCGGTTTATATTATCTCGACCATTATGGCTTCAAATCATTCACAAAACAAATGTCAGCAACTCTTTTTATCGAGGATTTCCGATAATCAAAAAACTGTATCTGAAAGATTTTGGACTATCACTAGAAACATCTAAAAGCGATCTTACAGAGATCATAAAATACAGAAATTATGTAGTCTGGAAAAGATATTTTAAGTCCTTTGTTGTTAAACTCTTTACAAAAAAAATATAATCGTGTTAATTGGTAAATATTTAAGATACAAAATACCTTCAGTATATTTTTTTCTGACAGGGATTCAAAATATATTTTTGAAAAATTATAGGCCCTTTTACATATACATTACTGATAGTTTAGGGGATAGTTTTAAATCTTACATAAATGACAGGAATTTAGAAGAACTTAAAACATCTTTGGTAAAAGGCCTGGATGAGGAATCTGAGAGGGTTGTAAGTGTGGTAACCAATAGGATGCTATTCTATCCTGATGAAAGTTGCAAAAAGCCTATAGATTCGAATCTTGAGATTGTTGGGGGTCTTTTGGAGGTAGAGGAAGAAGTCAATAAAATCAGAATGCAGCGTTTTTTGAATGGCCAAGAAAAGATGTATAAATTGGATAAAAAGTACATTACTCAGTCGGTGTTCTACTTTTACCACGGTCTTTTACTAATGGGTGCAGCTGCGAAAAAGTATATTAAAGATACAGATTTTGTGGATATTGGAGCGTATGTAGGAGATTCTGCAATTGCATTACAAAAATACAATTACAAAAAAATCTATTCCATTGAAATTTCTAAGAAGAGTATTGCTGACTATCAGAAAAATATAGCAGCAGAAAGATTATCAGAAAGTAAGTATGAGTTGATAAATGTGGCAATTAGCGACAAAGAAAATCTCCCAGATATTAAATTACCGGACACTGGCTCAGCTGGATTCTCATTGATGCGTGAAAGAGGTAAGTACGATGAGATAATGATACGACAAAGTACATTTGATCAGGTTGTACGCGATTATGAAATTCGTCCAAAATTTATTAAAGTAGATATTGAAGGTTATGCAATGCATTTTATTAAAGGTGGGTTAAATGCTATAAAAGAGTTTAGACCAATAATGTCTATTGCGATATATCATAATCCGATTGAATTTTTTGAGATTAAGCCATTTTTGGAAAAAGAGTTAGATCAATACTCCTTTTGTATTCGTAAAATGACATCAGATACTAGAGATAATAATTGTCATTCTGAGATTATATTATTGGCATATCCTAATGAAGTTCTAGATAAGGTAAGTGTTTTGTAAATGAGGAATTTAGGAAATAGATATAATGCATCGATTTTGGGCCTTGGTAGTATGAAAAGTAAAACGTTTCTCAACGAATATTTAAAAAAGTGGGTCTAATTCAAAGACAATCTCTAAAAGCGGGCTTAGTTAATTATGTCGGCGCATTTATTGGAATAATAAATACGTTTTTTCTTTTTACCCTATTTTTTTCCGAAAGTGAGATCGGTCAACTAAGATATATTCAGGAAATTGCGATTCTGCTGGCTAGTTTTGCTAGTCTTGGGTTCTTTAATGTTTTAATTAGGTTTTTCCCTGAGTTTAAAACTGCAGACAACAAAAATAATGGGATACTTACGTTTGCAATTTTAGTGCTGTTAATCGGTTTGTCTATTTTGGCAATAAGTTTATTTTGCCTCAAGCAGTATTTATCAATTAATATATCAAGTAATATCTATCTCATTTTCGGTATAACTTCAGCTATTGTTTTTGGGTCTCTGGGTTATAGCTATTCCTCAAACTTTGGTCTAGTTTCGATACCGTCACTCTTCAAAAATCTATATATTAAAATCTTTATTGCTATTCTTGGAGTAGCTTATTTTTTTGATTTTTTTGATTTTAATGCGCTACTAAGATTTCTGTTTTTAGCATATTTAAGTAGTTCTATATTCATTATTATCTATCTATATCGTACTGGAAATTTTAAAATTTCATATGATTTCTCTTTTTTTAAAAGGAAAAGACTTCGCCGTATTTTTGTGTATTCAGGTTTTGGCTTGTTAGGGACTCTAGGTAGTGGCCTTGCTAATAAGATTGATATCTTCATGATTTCAGATATTCTAAATTTTTCAAGAACAGGTGTTTATACCATTGCGTTAAACGCCTCCAATCTGCTAATGATCCCTGTTGCAGGAGTCCTTGCGGTCTCTGGCCCTATAATAGTCAAAGCTATAAGGGAAAATGACCTAAAGAGGGTCGAGGGTATTTACAAAAAAGCAGGGCTTAATCTATTTTTATTTGGGAGCTTAATTATGGTATTACTTTGGGGTAGTATAGACTCCATTTTTGAGCTTATACCAAATGGAACAAAATATAAAAGTGGGAAAATAGTAGTATTAATTTTAGGTTTGGCGAAGTTATTTGACATGCTAACTAGCATAAATGAACTGATTATTTCATATTCTAGGTATTTTAGATTCAACCTTTATTCATTATTTGCACTTGCCTTATTTAATATTTTAGCTAATTTAATACTCATACCGCATTATGATATTACGGGTGCTGCAATGGCTACGTTTATGTCAATAGTTTTTTATAATATATTTAAAACTGTTTTTATTTACCTCAAATTTAGGGTTCATCCATTCAATATTCAACAATTATATATTGCTATACTTTCAATAATTGTCTATACGATTGGGTTATATATGCCGGTAATTGACAATCCATTTTTGAGTATCATTGCTAGGTCTTTTTTGTTGTTCACTTTGTTTACTTTTATAACCTTGAAATTTAATATCTCTCCGGAAGCTACTGACCTTTGGTCGAAAACTAGAAACTGGGTGCTTACTATTTTTCGCAAGTAATACACCCTTTAAACGTCATATTCAGTTACTTTTGTGTCTTATTTTAAACCTACAATGCTCAATATCATTCTCTTTGGCCCTCCAGGGGCTGGAAAAGGCACCCAAAGTGCTAAAATAATTGAAAAATATGGACTCACCCACCTCTCTACGGGTGATGTGTTTAGATATAATATAAAAAATGAAACCGACCTCGGGATTCTTGCCAAGGCTTATATTGATAAAGGGGAGCTTGTGCCAGATGAAGTAACTAACAATATGGTCGCAGATTTTATCTCACGCAGTGCCAATGATAAAGGGTTTATCTTTGACGGATACCCACGTACTATAGCTCAAGGCCAAAATCTAGATGCTGTACTACAAAAAATGAAAGCCACTGTAACTACTATGATTGCCCTAGAGGTAGACGAAAATGAACTCGTGAAAAGACTCTTAGAACGCGGAAAAACCAGCGGTAGAGTAGATGACCAAAACGAAGACACGATCCGAAATAGATTTAAAGTATATCAACAAGAAACTTCACCGCTAGCTCATTTTTACTCAGACCAAAATAAGTACATGGGCGTTCATGGTATGGGAACTATTGATGATATTTTTGAACGAATCTGCCTTGCTATAGAGGCTAAATTGCCAGCATAATTTGGCCGATTCACTGCCCGAAACCGCACCACAAAACGAACAAAAATGAGTAATCAAAATTTTATAGACTACGTAAAAATTTGCGGAAAAAGTGGTAACGGTGGCGCAGGTAGCCATAGCTATTTTCGTGACAATCTGAATGCTAAAGGAGGACCAGATGGTGGAGACGGTGGGAGTGGAGGATCCATCATTCTAAGAGGAAATGCCCAACTATGGACCCTAATGCATCTTAAATTTAAAAGGCACGTATACTGTGAACACGGAGCGCCTGGTAAGAAAAAACATCAAACGGGCAAAAGCGGTAAAAACCAAATAGTAGAAGTGCCGCTAGGTACCGTAGCCAAAGACCCCGAAACATTGGAAGTTCTCGGTGAAATAACCGAAGATGGACAAGAACTTGTACTACTAAAAGGAGGTAAGGGTGGTCTAGGAAATGCTAATTTTAAAAGTGCAACCAACCAGACTCCTCGCTATGCCCAACCCGGACAGCCTGGTCGAGAGCAATGGTTTGTACTAGAACTGAAAGTACTAGCTGACGTCGGTCTTGTGGGGCTCCCCAATGCCGGAAAATCTACCTTACTCAGCGTAGTTACTGCTGCAAAACCCGAAATAGCTGATTATGCTTTTACAACTCTTACTCCAAATTTGGGCATAGTAAAATATCGCGAATATAAATCCTTTGTAATGGCAGATATTCCCGGAATTATAGAAGGAGCTAGTGAAGGTAAAGGCCTAGGTCACCGCTTTCTCAGGCACATAGAACGCAATGCAGCCCTGCTTTTTATGATACCCGCAGATAGTAGCGATATCAACGGTGAATACAAAACCCTGCTCAATGAGTTAAAAAAGTTTAACGAAGAATTAATGTATAAACAGCGTATACTAGCTATTACCAAAACCGATATGCTAGATGCCGAGCTCGAAGAAGCTCTACGCAAAGATATTGACGTAGATTGCGATGTGGTGTTCATATCTGCCGTGACTGGCAAAGGAATAGCAATGCTAAAAGACAAACTGTGGGCAATGATGCAAGACTAATTTTTTTTGTGAGTTGATGAAACAGGCAGACAAAATTATCTTCTTACTTTTATTCGGGTTTACGCTCTTCGTCTCGCTCAATAGACACAGTCGTCACCCTCGTTTCGAATATCATTCTCAACTGTTTGCTGATAAAGCCGGATACCACGTATACTTGCCTGCATTCTTTTATTACGCTATGAATGGAGAGCAGATGCCAGATAGCATAGGTTTCAAAACAGGGCAAGGGTTTAGAGTAGAAGGAAAAAAAATAATAACCAAATATCCCATAGGTGTGGCAATGCTACACGCTCCTTTTTTTGTTGCAGCTGCTGCATTAGACGCTCTACAAGGTAAAACCGAGTATTTGGGCTACACCGAAAATCAATTTTTGGCTACTAATTGGTCTTCTGCTGTTTATATAATTTTGGGTTTGTTGCTTTTATTTATCTTAGCAACCCGATACTGGAAACTCAATAGGCCGAGAGCTTATCTCCTATTATTACTTGTGTACGGATGCACTAATTTACTGTATTATACCACCCGAGATGGAGCAATGTCTCATGGGTATTCCTTTTTTTGTTTTTCACTATTCTTGTATTTTGTACATAAACTGGTGTACGGAGATACTCGTTGGCAGACCGTTGCAAAGGCTGTTGCTACACTTCTAGTGGCTATCAGTGCACGCCACATCAATGCGCTTTTTTTGGCTGTTGTATTGATCTATTTGCTACATAGTTATTTTTATCACTGGAAAAATATACCAATTGCTACGTGGATAAAAGGATGTGGAGTAGGTATCGTTGTTGGTAGTATCCCGCTCGTGTTGCAATTAATGTATAATACGTATGCATATGGTTCTTTTGGTGTGAGCGGATACGAAAGCGAATCATTTTCAAATTGGAATAATATCAAACTCTTTGAACTGTGGTTTGCTCCGGGTAACGGGGCTTTATTGTATGCTCCTACTTTACTACTTGCTGTTTTGGCTGCGATATGGTACGCCCCAAAAGAAAAAAAACTGCTGTATTTTCCAGTTCTGTTTATATCCATTAGCCTAATTTACGCTGCCTGGTGGACTCCCCAGCTAGGGTGCGGTTTTGGCAACAGAGGCTACACCGAGTTTCTATTATTTTTTAGTATTCCGGTAGCTTTTGCTATAAAACAATGGAGTCCGAAGGCAGTGCTAGTGGCAGCTATTTTGGGCAGTATTTTTTTTGTATATCTATTTATTTTACAGTGGAATTTTGACGGCTGTTGGTATGGTGACGGCCTTTGGGACTGGAAAGAGTATGCTAGCCTCTTTTCAATTTAAAAAATAGCTTTCAACTCACTCAAGTGTTTTATTGCAGTGCATTTCTGGTGCGAAAAATCAGTATGGTCTGCAGCATACCAATAGGCATACCAACCGCTTGCAATTGCACCTTTTATGTCAGCTTCTAGATTGTCGCCTACATAGTGACTTGTTTTAGCTTTACTTTTTGCATTTTTTAGGGCAGTTTCAAACACCAAAGGGTGAGGTTTTTGTTCGCCAACCTCTTCGCTTATAGTGAGAGACTTGAAGTATTTGGCAAGGTCAGAATGGGCAAGTTTTCGCCGTTGAACTTCGGCAAATCCATTGGTGATAAGGTGTAAATCGTAGGAACCAGCAAGATAGTCTAATAGCTCTCTAGCTCCAGGTATGAGAATGGTTTTGGTAGGGCATATTTCAAGGTATTTTTCCCAAATATTATGCGGAATATCTGCCTCGTCTACCTCCATCTCTCTAAATGTGTCTATAAATCGCTTACTTCGCAAAACCTCTTTGGTTATCTTATTTTGACGATATAGCCCCCACATTTCCTCATTTTTTTTGACATAGATGGTTAGAAAATCTTGCTCACTTCTGTGCGATAAGTACCGCACGGAATAGGTGTGGTATAGCTCACGCAAGGTTTCTTCTGCATTGGCATCAAAATCCCATAAGGTGTGGTCTAAATCGAAGAATATATTTTTTGGCATCTTGCTATTTTCTTTGCAAATATCTCAAGACTTTGCAATCAACGCTCATTTTTCGCTGTTTTTTAAGTTGACTCAATAAGATTCTGATAAATTTTATTAGAACCTAGGCGCTAAGGCTCAAACCACATTCATTTTCTACATTTTTTCCTAGTCTACTAATAAACTCAGTAACTTGGTAGCCCACCTTTTAAGACTTATATAAATAAGTGGGTTGGGTTGTAAACACTAAATAGATTTACTTATTATTAACCTTGCGAAACAAAATTTTGGATTACCGACCATATTGTTTTGATAGTATCTATTCCCACTCGAAAATAAACTGCCATATTCTTCTCTTAAACATTTGTTCAATTATTACCTTTGACCAATGGATTTTAAAAACCCGTTTGTAGAGCAGCTCATAGACCTAGCAATAGCAGAAGACATAGGCGATGGAGACCATAGTAGCATAGGTGCCATACCTGCCTCAACTCCTGGCCAAGCTAAGCTGCTTGTGAAAGACAAAGGTATTTTGTGTGGAGTGACTTTGGCTCGACATATTATGCACCGCATTGATGATACTGTGGTTTTTGACCAATTGATAGATGAAGGTGCACAGGTGAGCTATGGCGATATTGCTTTCATCCTAAAAGGGAATGTTCACAGTATATTACAGGCCGAGCGTTTGATGCTCAATTTTATGCAGCGCTTGAGCGGTATCGCTACAGTAACCCGTCAGCTAGTAAAAAAAATAGAAGGTACCAATGCCAAGTTGCTCGATACTCGTAAAACAACTCCAGGTTTGCGAACTTTTGAAAAATATGCCGTTACGGTTGGTGGAGGATTCAATCATCGTTTTGCTTTATGGGATATGGTTATGCTAAAAGACAATCACAATGACTATGCTGGAGGGATAGTACCTGCGGTAAGACGCACCAAAGAATACCTAAACTCTAAAAATAAGGATTTAAAAATTGAGGTAGAAACCCGAAATTTAGAGGAGGTACAACAGGCCTTAGATACTGGTTTGGTAGACCGAATAATGTTTGACAATTTTACACCAGAGCTTATGAAAAAAGCTGTGCAGCTTGTAAATGGTAAAACCGAAACAGAGGCAAGTGGAGGCATAAATGGTGATACCATTCGTAGCTATGCCGAAACGGGTGTCGATTACATATCTGTGGGTGCGCTCACTCATTCAGTAAAAAGTTTGGATCTCAGTCTAAAGGAATTTTAGATAGTATACCTAAGTAAAGCTAACCCTGCCTAATTCCTGTATATATTTGTTACTCTTAGTCAAATAAGCTTAGCACTTAGAACAAAAGCAGTGGCTCATTTTTTTTTATAAAGTAGAACAATAAGTTGGGGCATTTCTTAAAACAAATACACTAAGTCTTGCTCTACAAGTTGAGTTTCCTACTCAAATTTTTGCGTGAAATGCGCAAAAAAATGTTACAACCGATTAAATACCCCCTCCAAAAAAACTTCGTGTGCTCCCTCAAAATTAACCAACTCCATGCTAAGCTTGCTGCTGGCTACTGCTTCATAAAATTCTTGCACAGAGGCCTCAGTCCTATAGGGGTCGTTTACCCCACTAAAATATGTCATTTCAATAGAGTCAAAGATTTTTTTCTTGGTAATAAGATCTACATCTGGAGGCACTTTTCCACTACATATTAAAAATTTTGTAGGTTTGATATCACTAGTGGCTAGCCAACGAAACGCCGTAGCCACACCTTGGCTAAATCCGAGTACTGCTATTTCTTGCCAATCTTGCTCAGAGCTCAAATCGTGGTGTAGGGTATTTAAAAATGTCAGGTAATTTTCAATGTCGCTTTCCCTATGATCCTTTGTCATCCAGCTAGCACCCACGCGGCCACTAGTACCCTCCAAATAGAAGCGATGCAACCCTTCGGGTGCCACTATCGTGTAACCTTTGTTTTCCATCTCATAAAATTTCCGAATAAAAAATTTGGCACGTTGCCCATAGCCGTGCAAGACGTAAAGCAGTTTCTTGCCTGATCCGTGTCTATAGTAAAAGGCTTGTTGTGGTATAGTTAGTTGATGCTCCAAAATGTCCTGCGAAGGTAATTGTATCAAGATATTTTTAGGAATATGGGTAATATTTCTATTATCAATACCCGCTCTTAAATAGCTTGGGTGAGATTTTTTTTAAATGGTTTTAAAAGATTGGACTTTTTTTAAAAATTTAAAGGATGTAGACTTTTGAAACAAATCCATAGAAATATATGTCTATGAGCGTACAGTATTTCGTCTTTACTAGTTGTATTCGTATGGGGTCAGGTATTATTTTTTGAATAAATAGGTTTCGAACAAAATCGGTAGGTGAGTTTCTCAAAGGAATATTAAATTTTGGTATGTTTTAAGATACTCTGGCTCTATCAATACTGTTTTTTTGTATGTCGCTCATGGTGATTTTCAGAAAGTGTAAATCTAGATTGCAAGGACGATTATGTTGTTAGACTTTCATTTTTTGATTGTTACTTTGTAGCCGTGAATAAAATTTCGCTCATAGTAGCACGGGCTCAAGACAGTGCCATAGGAAAAAATAATGACTTACTTTGGAAAATCAAAGATGATTTACGTCTTTTCAAACAAACTACCGCGCAGCATGTGGTGATACACGGACGAAAGAGTTTCGAAAGTATAGGGTTCCCACTGCCCAATAGGACCAACATTGTGATCACCCGAAATAAGAACTATACGGCCGCTGGAGCCTTTGTGACTCACTCACTTAATGAGGCATTGGAATTAGGCGAAAAATTAGAAAAATGTGGAGAAATTTTTATACTGGGCGGAGCAGAAATATATCGCCAAGCGATGGACGTGGTAGATCGTATGTATGTCAGCGAGGTAGAGGCTAGATTCCCTGATGCCGATGCTTATTTTCCTGAGCCAAATTTTGACACGTGGCAAAAAGTAAATTGCCAAAGCTACGAGCAGAGTGAGGCCAATGAGTTTGCTTTCGAATTTTGCGTGTGGGACAAGAGGTACTAATGTAACGACAAAGAACAATATTCTACTACCACTTGTAATCCCTAAAAATATAAGAAACTAGTGTTTATAGAGCCTCTAGTCGTCCTAAAATCTGGTGGTTTTTTCTAAATAGATAGAATCAGTTAACTAACGTTCATTTGCATAAGTTTGTCAGAGAGTGAAAGCAGCAATAAAAAAATTAATTCTGAGCTCTTTTTTGTAAGCATAGGTGAGAAAGAGGGTGAACCAAGTCAAACAGCGTGTAAAAAAGCGTCAGTAAGGTTTTTCTAAAATACTATCTCACACATTAGGGCTCTAGTCTACCGTAGTACCTAGGAAAAGGTATTGTTTCGCGCACGTGGTCTAGCTTGCAAATCCAAGCTACTAGTCTCTCCAATCCCAATCCAAAACCAGAATGCGGCACACTTCCATAGCGGCGCAGGTCTAGATACCATTGAAAAACATCGATTGGGAGTTGGTGTTCGTTTATTTTTTCTACCAGCCACTCTTCGCTTGTTTCGCGCTCGCCGCCACCTACTATTTCCCCATAGCCTTCGGGGGCCAACACGTCTACGCCACGTGCAAAACGAGGGTCGTCTGGATTCCTTTTCATATAAAATGCTTTTATTTCGTGAGGCCAGTCGTATACCATTATTGGGTTGTCAAATAAGCGTGTTAGTACCGTTTCATCACTTCCTCCAAAATCATTACCATACGTAAAATCGCGAGCAGAAGCTAGCCATTGTGGCATATTTCGTTGGTCTTCTTCTAGTTGTTTTATTTCATTTTTAAGACTGTCTATTTTGTTTTGGTTGAAATTGATAACACCTTTTTTTATGCCTCCAGCAGCTATTATAGTTTCTCGTTCAGCTATTTCTGCTTCGCATGTTTTTTGGCGTTCTATGGCTTTATCTAAGTCTGCTTGTATCACCGCTAGGGAATTTTGCCCATTCACTTCTTTCTTGCCTTTTAGTATTTCTACTGCCTCATCGTAGCTCAGCCTAGGAAAAGGTTTTGCTACGGTTGTTAGTTTGTTTACGTCCCTACCCAAGACCTCTAGTTCCTCTTTGCAGTTTTGAACTACTTCTAGTACCACAGCTCGAAGAAAGGACTCTATGGTATCCATATTTTCAAAAATATCGCAAAAAGCCATTTCGGGTTCTATCATCCAAAATTCAGATAAATGTCTTCTTGTTTTTGATTTTTCAGCCCTAAAGGTAGGGCCAAAGGTATATATCTTGCCCATGGCCATAGCCATAGCTTCACCATATAGCTGTCCGCTTTGAGTAAGGTATGCAGGTTTTCCATAGTAGTCTGTTTCAAAAAGATCAGTAGTTCCTTCTGCGGCATTACCGGTAAATATAGGTGCGTCCATTTGTACAAAACCTTCATTTTGAAAGAAATTATGAATGGCATAACTGATGCTATTTCGCACACGCATAATGGCCCACTGTCTCCGGCTACGCAACCACAGGTGACGGTTATCTGCTAAAAATTCGATGCCATGCTCTTTATTGGATATAGGATAATCTCTGGCATTTTGATATACGTGAAGTCCTGTGACGTGTAGCTCATATCCGCCAATCTGTCGCTCATCGGCTACTACTTTGCCGGTTACCGCTATGGAGCTTTCTTGCCCCAATGATTTTGCTGTGGCAAATAATTCTTCACCTATTTCCTCTGCCCCAATAATGCACTGACAGAGTCCACGGCCATCACGCAAATTAATGAATACTACGGTTTTACTTTCCCGTTTATTGGCCACCCATCCTTTCAGAGTTACCTCTTGGCCTACATATTTTTCTAATTGTTTGGTATGCATTTTGCAGCTGCTTGAAATTTCTTAATTTTGACCTACAAAAGTAAGACCTAAAACATTCTTATCTATACCGATATGTTAAAACAACATTTGAGTCAAAAGTTGCTCCAAAAGCTAAGCCCACAGCAGATACAGTTTATTAAACTGCTACAGCTCAATACCCTCAATTTTGAGGAGCGTGTGGAGGAAGAATTACTTGAAAATCCGGCTCTAGAAAGTGGAAAAGACGAGGAGGAAGAACAAATCTATGAGGAGTCAGATGACTTGGACTTTGAGTCTAAGGAAGAAGAATTTGACGTGACTGACTATATGAATGATGACGATGGGGGAGTCCAGCTTAGTGGCGATTATAATGGTGCTGACGAGGAAAAAGAGTTTATGCCTGTGGTACATTATGCATCATTTCGAGAGCGACTCATGGAGCAGGTGACTGGGGCACTCAAAACCGCCGAAGATGAGCTTTTGGCCGATCAAATTATTGGTACATTAGATGACGATGGGTATCTCCGTAGGTCATTATCTGCCATTAAAAATGATTTGCTGTTTACCCAAAATATGCGAACTACAGAGCAAGACTTGCAGCGCATACTAAATTTAATACAGGAGCTAGATCCTGCTGGAGTAGGAGCCAGAGACCTCAAGGAGTGCCTTCTATTGCAAATAAAACGAAAACAAGAAATAGGTAATACGCCCGTTTATAAACTTGCCTACAAAATCATTGATGAAATGATGGAAGATTTTTCTAAGAAACACTACCAGCGTATTCTCAAAAAGTTTGATGTATCGGAAGAATATCTGCGTGAAACCCTAGAATTTATTGCCAAACTCAATCCCAAACCGGCACAAAGTGGCTCTGAGGGAGGAGGTACTAAAGACTTTATCATCCCAGATTTCATAGTAAAAGAAGCCTACGGACAGCTAGAGGTATCTCTCAATCAGAAAAATGCACCAGAACTAAAAGTAAGCAAAGCCTACAACGATACTCTGCAAAGCTATGAAGTGAGTAAAGAAAAAACAAAGTCGCAAAAAGATGCAGTACAGTATATCAAACAAAAATTAGATGGTGCCAAGTGGTTCATAGACTCAGTAAAACAACGTCAAAACACGCTGCTCACCACCATGCGCAAAATTGTAGAAATACAACATGCGTTTTTTATGAGCGGCGATCTCGCAGACCTTCGACCTATGATACTAAAAGATATTGCGGAGGCTATCCACATGGATATAAGTACCATTAGCCGCGTAGCCAGTAGTAAGTATGTGGAAACCGATTTTGGCATTTTTCTGTTAAAAGATTTTTTCACCGAAGGTATAACTACAGATAGTGGCGAAGAGGTAAGTAACCGTGAAGTAAAGAAAATACTGAATGACGCTATAAATACTGAGGACAAAATAAGGCCGTTAACCGACGAAGCCCTAAAACTAATTTTACAAGACAAGGGTTATAAAATAGCACGACGCACCGTGGCCAAATACCGCGAACAATTAAATCTGCCAGTAGCTCGGCTTCGAAAAGAATTATAAATGAAAAATATACTAAAAGTGCTTGCCGTGCTTACCCACCCGATATTCTTGCCCTTGTTTAGCTTACTAATATATGCGCCAATAGTTGCCAAATACGGAGAAAACGCTATGATGCTTAGCCTCATTTGGATAGGTTTTGTCTATCTAATTTTGCCGTTGCTTTATTTCAAGGTTATACGCAAAACTAACTTGGCTAATCCAAATTTGGATGAACGGAGATCGATTTTTAGAGCTTATTCCCTGGTCAATGCCGGTTTTGCTTTGGTTAGTGTATTTATTATGACAGAGTACATTAGCTTTTTTATAGCTGCTGCCTTTTTGCATACCATTATGCTGATTTTGGCCTTTGTAGAAATGAAGGCAAGTTGGCACACCGCCGCTTGGACATTTCTTACTGTAGTAGGTTTAATGGTAATGTATAATTACAGTTTTACGGGCCAAGAAAAATTGATTTTCATTCCACTTGCTATTTTGGTTGCAGTGATTTTTATTCGTCGTGCAGCAAAAGCGCATACTTGGTTTGAATTGGGTATGGGTGCTGCCGCAGGAGCCTTTGCAGCCCTCCCTGTGTTGTTTTTCTAAATTAAAAGTTACCCATGAAGTTCGATACCATAGAATACATTGCCCAAGAGGGAGTAGTTACTATAGCTCTCAATAGGCCAGAGCGATATAATGCTTTTAATGAACAAATGCGGGAAGACCTGCTGCATGCCATGCAAACTGCCGAGAAGGACGAAAAGTGCAGAGCGATAGTGCTGACTGGTAGGGGCAAAGCTTTTTGCTCAGGCCAAGATTTGAAAGACATAGAAGGTCAGGAAATCGATTTTTCCGATTTTTTGAAGAACGGATATAACCCGCTGATAAGAACTATGCGAGCTATGCCAAAACCAATAATTGCAAGAGTAAATGGTGTAGCAGCAGGTGCTGGTTGCTCGCTTGCTTTGGCTTGCGATTTTATCATAGCAGATGATAGAGCAAGTTTTGTAGAGGTGTTTGTAGGTATTGGTCTTGTATTAGACTCCGGCTCATCCTACTTTCTGCCCCGTTTGGTTGGCAGTAATAGGGCATTTGAGCTGGCTACAATGGGTAGCAAAGTAAGCGCTTCCAAAGCCCTTGAGTGGGGTATGATAAATAGGGCCGTAAATACTGAACGGCTAGATAGCGAGGTGCTAGAGGTGGCCACTTACTATGCCTCTGCACCTACCCTAGCAGTAGCTTGTATGAAAAAAATGCTCAATGACTCTCTCACATCGTCTCTAGACCAAGTGCTGGAGTACGAGGCACTTTATCAACAGATAGCAGGTAGCTCAAATGACTACAAAGAAGGGGTAGCTGCTTTCATCGAAAAACGAAAGCCCCAGTTCAAAGGGGAATAGTTTTTAGGTAAATAGGGATTTGTTTTACAAGCTGATGATGCATGATTAGAAATATTTTGAGTATTTTTGAATACTTTATTTTTTATGTCTAAGTTTTTATTCCTTGTTTCTCTAGCCTTTTTAGGCTTATTCAATAGAGTATCAGCACAAGCAACCTGCGGACAAGAGGCGTACCTAAAGTATTTAGAGAGTATACAGCCAGGTGTGCAGAAGCAGTTAGACAGTGCTTTCTTTGCTGCCCTTGGGCAAAGTAAAATTAAAACAAAAAATGAGGGAGACACTGTGCTCGAAATTAAGGTCGTTTTTCACATAGTATACAATAACCAAACGCAAAACATAGACGATTCTCTCATTTTTAAACAACTAAAAGTAATGAATGAGGCTTTTAGACGTACTAATTCAGATACTAGTGAAACCCGAGATATTTTTAAACCTGTGGCGGCAGACGCTCGCATAGAATTTGTGCTGGCAAAAATAGACCCCAACGGAAACCCTACTACCGGTATAGTGCGGCAGCAGTCCATACGTCCTTTCTTTGGTTCTAGTCCTGTCAACTTGGGTTTCGCAGATTTGGTAAAAGGACGAAATGTGGGTAGCGAGGCTTGGAATACTAGGGAATATCTAAATATTTGGATTTGTGACCTTTCGGCAAATGGGAGCGTAGCGTTACTTGGTTTTGCGTATCCGCCTGTAGGTGCAGCAAATTGGAATGGGGCGTATAATGCAGTTGCGGAGGGTTTGCAAGGTGTAGTATGCCATTATGAAGTAGTTGGAGAAAATACTTTTAGTCAATCTAGTACGGGTAATAAAACCATGGTCCACGAGGTAGGTCACTATCTTGGTCTGCGCCACATTTGGGGAGATGGAGGCTGCGCTGTAGATGACTATATGGATGATACTCCAATAGCACGTAGAGCAAACAGCGGCTGCAATAAGGGCACAAATACATGTATAGAACCTGGAGGTGAAGATTTGCCTGACATGATAGAAAACTATATGGATTATTCTAGCCAAGACTGTCAAAATACATTTACCAATGACCAAGTCGCGCAGATGAGAACAAACTTACGGCTATTTAGAAACCGAATTTATGAAGAACAAATATCAGTAGATTCCATTGAGTTAGTGAAGGAAGTAGTCACCCAAACAGCGGTATACCCAAACCCAACAGTAGATGGTAGAGTAATGATATATATGAGTGAGGTGAGCAGCGAAGAAACTTACACTTTTGCACTTTATAACCTGCTAGGGCAAGTAGTGTACCAAAAAAATATTGCGGCCGTAGAACGTCAAGAACTTGCAGATTTGCAAGAATTTCGCGGTAGCTACATCTACCAAATAAAAACTAGAAACGATGTGTTGCTCACTGGCAAACTTATGATGGGGTGGTAGTAGAAAAGATGTTTTTGCTAGCATATTAGCGTGAGCTTGTACGGTATAAATTTACTGTATTCTTACTTATAGGTATATAGGATAATTTTGCTGCTTGTTTTGATGCTGCTCCTCAAAGTCAAGTAAAACAAGTGCTCAAAAATCAGTGTATTGGATACCTCTTCGCCCAGAGTTTGGTGTATATCGTACAGTACAGATGACCATATTTCTCTATCTTGATTGCTATTGCCTACATAGTCAGTGTTTGTATTTTGAGTATGTTCTCACTATCCTAGGTCAATACTTTACCAGTTTTATTGCTTTGCGTACGAGTTTTGAGTCTAGTATATGAACAATGTAAATCCCAGAATCATATCCACTTAAGTCTATTTCTCCGCCGTCAGACACGCTATGGAGTTTTTGGAGCAATTGCCCAGAGAGGGAGTGCAGTTCTACAGTATGCGCTCTATGATCATCAAAGTGTACAGAAAAAGAGGTGGATGCAGGATTTGGGTAAACCGTTACTCCCAAGTTAGACTCTAGTTTGGAAATAGATGCGGTATAGGACTCAAATTGGATATCGTCTACATACAAATAGGTTTCTTTTTCGGTAGGAAACAAATCCCTAACAATAGTCTGAAATTCTATACTATCTGGTTTTAGATTGCTATGGTATCCAGGTATGCCGCTATAGCCCAGAAGAATATCCTTTTTTGGCAAGCCAAATGAGCGTGTATAGCTCCTTATGGGGAAATTTTCAAACTCGAATAAATATACTCTGCTTTGGGTAGTTTCATCCCAATTGTAACCCTTAAAAATCACCTGAGCCATTACATTTCTTGTCGTATCTGCACAATAGGAATAGATCCTCATCCACATACGAGTGAACATCTGATTGTCAAAAACTGCTCGAGTAGTGAGCGAAACCACTTCAAGAGTGTTCGTGTCGTCTAAAGCTATTTTCATGAAATAGTTGTCAGGGGAGGAGACGCGATATCCTAACAGGCTATCTTCCGATAGCCTGTAGGCTTTACCATTGCCAGTTACCTCCCAGTGATCTGCTATACTATCTGTGCCAAGCTCAAAGTCGAGATTTGGAAAAGACTGTGCAGCGACTTGTGCGCTGATAGCGAAAAACGATAGGGTGCTTATGTAGTTCATCCTCCCGTAGATGTTAAAAAGGTATTTTTTATTGTAAAATTCCGACCGTCTGTAGTTTTAAGAATAGTGTTGTGTTTCATAATTTTTTAATTAGTTAGATCGTGAAATTAACTAACTTCATTTTAAGAAAGTGTGATCTCTATAAAAAAAAGTAATGGGCGGCAAAGGATGGCTTTGTATGGCCTGAGAAGCACCATATTCATAGTGAAACTTTTTTTGTAATATAAATCTTACTGGTGATAAGAAGGTTTTTTTAGTGTTTTGATGTACTATTTACGCACCCCTACCGAAAACAAGCACCGTTTTGAATATCTATAAATTACCCTCAATAATTAGGCAAATATGCTTAGTCGGCTTATTTTTGCGCACCTTATGGAACACAAAGTATTTGACTTAGATTTAATCAAAAAAACATACCAAAACCTTGAAAGCAAGGTGAATGCAGCAAGAGAAGTAGTGGGAAAACCGCTAACTCTTGCCGAAAAAATATTGTATAGCCATCTGTGGGATGGTAATGCTACCACAGTATACCAACGTGGAAAAGACTACGTAGACTTTGCACCAGACAGAATTGCCTGCCAAGATGCTACTGCCCAAATGGCGCTGCTACAATTTATGCAAGCTGGAAAATCTAAAGTAGCCGTGCCTACTACTGTGCACTGCGACCACCTCATACAAGCTAAAATGGGAGCAGACGAAGATTTGCAGCACGCACTCAATACATCCAATGAAGTGTTTAACTTTCTAGAATCAGTATCCAACAAATACGGTATAGGTTTTTGGAAACCTGGAGCGGGTATAATACACCAAGTAGTATTAGAAAATTACGCTTTCCCGGGTGGCATGATGATAGGAACAGACTCACATACCGTAAATGCTGGCGGACTTGGCATGGTAGCAATAGGAGTGGGTGGTGCCGATGCTGTAGATGTGATGGCAGGTATGCCTTGGGAGCTAAAATTTCCCAAACTAATAGGTGTAAAGCTTACTGGTAAGCTCAGCGGATGGTCTGCACCTAAGGATGTGATACTCAAAGTAGCTGGAATACTGACCGTAAAAGGTGGTACAGGCGCTATAGTAGAATATTTTGGCGAAGGAGCAAAATCGATGAGCTGCACGGGTAAAGGGACTATTTGCAATATGGGTGCAGAAATAGGTGCTACTACCTCTACTTTTGGGTACGATGAAAGTATGGAACGCTACCTACAAGCTACAGGTAGAGCAGAAGTGGCAGCGCTCGCCAATGGGGTGAAAGCACACCTTACTGGAGACGATGAAGTGTATGCCAACCCTGAGTTGTACTTTGATCAAGTAATAGAAATAAATTTATCTGAATTGGCACCATTGATGAATGGTCCATTTACCCCCGACCTAGATACCAAGGTAGGAGAAATGAAAGAAAAGGCAGAAGCTAATGGGTGGCCACTTGACGTAGAATGGGGGCTTATAGGCTCGTGCACCAACTCCTCTTACGAAGATCTGAGCAGAGCGGCATCTATAGCCAAACAAGCCTTGGATAAGGGTATAAAAATGAAATCTCAACTGGGTATCAACCCGGGTTCAGAAACCGTGCGCTTTACTGCAGAGCGCGATGGCTTGTTGGGTATTTTTGAAGACCTTGATGCTACTATTTTTACCAATGCATGTGGTCCATGTATAGGCCAATGGGCTAGGTATAGTGACCCCAAAAATGCACCAAAAAATAGTATTATTCATTCGTTTAATAGAAACTTTAGTAAGCGAGCCGATGGTAATCCAAACACTCACGCGTTTGTAGCCTCACCAGAGATTGTAGCAGCCATTTCGCTAGCAGGTAGGCTAGATTTCAATCCAGCTACCGATACGCTTATTAATGATAAGGGAGAAGAAGTAATGCTTGACGAGCCCACAGGCTTTGAATTACCACCGCAAGGTTTTGGTGTAGAAGATAATGGTTACCTTGAACCACTAGAAGATGGAAGTGCTGTGCAAGTAGCTGTAGCCCCAGATTCTAAACGCCTGCAACTGCTAACTCCGTTTACTCCAAATACAGGTGGAGATTTAATGGGCCTCAAGCTGCTTATCAAGACTAAAGGAAAATGTACTACCGACCACATCAGTATGGCTGGTCCGTGGTTGGCTTATAGAGGTCACTTAGACAATATTTCAAATAACTGTCTAATAGGTGCGGTAAATGCATTCAATGACAAAACAGATACCGTGCGAAATCCTTACACTGAGCAATATGAAGGAGTACCTAAAGTAGCAAGAGCTATAAAAGCTAGCGGTGATAGATCTGTGGTTTTTGGAGAAGAAAACTACGGTGAAGGTAGCAGTAGAGAGCACGCTGCTATGGAGCCTCGACATCTTGGTGTAATGGCCGTTATTGTAAAATCTTTTGCACGTATACATGAGACTAACCTAAAAAAACAAGGGATGCTTGGACTTACTTTTTCAGATCCTGCTGATTATGAAAAAATTCAAGAGCACGATATCATTGATATTTTGGGATTAGACAACTTTACGCCTGGGGTACCATTGCAGATTAAACTAAATCATGCAGACGGTAGTTCAGATATCTTTGATGCAAACCATACCTACAATCAAGCTCAAATAGATTGGTACAAAGCAGGAAGTGCACTAAATCTTATAAAACAACAAAACGTCTAATGCAGCGTTTACTAAATTATATTACATTTGTGTACCGTTCAGAGCTTCCTAGTATGGGGCTTTTAAGGTACTATTAAAAAAAATAAAAAAAATCATGAGCGAAAACGTAAAAGACAAAAAAAGTAAGCGATTATTATTCATAATGATCTTCGCTTTATTACTAATAAACATAGGTTTAATCTATCAATTGGTGACTAAAAATGAGGTATTGAAGACTACTGAAATAGAGCTCGTAGATACTACTTCAGAGTTAGAAGAGCTAAAAAAGGTGGAGGAAGAGTTGCGATTAAATCTGGCTACGAAAACTGGACAAAATGCTGAGTTGGATAGTATAATTGAGGTTAGAGATGCTGAGATACAGCTTAAAGTAGCCCAGCTGAGAAGAAATCTGAGTAGTGGTAAACTGACTAGTGCAGAGCTGGCGAAAGCTAAAGAAGAGCTGACTAGTCTAAAATCTAGGGTGGCAGCATTAGAGGCAGAAATAGAGGAATTGAGTAAAGAAAATCAATACCTAAAAGATGAGAACTACAGTATACAAAAACAGGTAGAATTAGAAAAAGAGAAGGTTGCTGAAATGGTAGTAGTAAATACAGAGCTCACTAAGCAAGTCGAGGTAGGCTCGCGCATTTTTCTTAAAGCCTTAGATGTTAAACCGCTCAGAGATGCCATTTTTGGTGAGTACAAAACAACAGATAAATTGAGTAAACTAGATAAGATTGATATCGCCTACACCCTTGCCAATAATGATTTAGCTGAAAAAGGAGAAAAAGAGCTATTTTTTCAAGTAGTAAAACCTGGAGGAGCTGTGCTTGTAAGCAAAGACGCTGGATCTGGGTTAGGTAATTTTGACGGGGGGAAGAAACAATACTCGGTAAAGAAAGTAGTCAATTTCAAAAATTCTAACGAACAAGGAAGTTTTTCTATTCCTAAAACAGATGGCATGACAGCAGGTGAGTATATTATCAATGTTTTTAGTCGAGATCACAAAATGGGATCGGCTGAGTTTAGCCTTCGATAATGAGTCTCCGCACAGAGAAAATATCGAGAGCTATACAACGTGACATAGCGCCAATTCTTTCACGATTTTGCTACCGTATTTTACCAGGAGAATTTGTTACTGTAATAGAGGTAAAAGCCACTGCTGACCTAGGTCTAGCCAAAGTTTATGTAAGTATACTTAGCAGTAAGGACAAACAAAAAAGTCTGCAAACAATTGAGTTTCATAATAAGGAAATACGCCAAGAACTAGCGCAAGCTATAGGAAAAAGGATACGTAAAATACCTGAGCTTAATTTTTACCTAGACGAGACTATGGATCACGCAGCCCGAATTAATAGGTTATTGGATAATTTGTAAATCAAGGGTGAGACTACCACTCTTTATAGCATACCGGTACTTATTTTCTAAAAAGAAAATTAACGCTATCAACATCATAACCGGCATTGCTATGCTTGGTTTTGGCGTGGGGGCCTTTGCTATGATTGTCGTACTTTCCACGTTCAATGGCTTTGAACAACTGGTAGAGGGTATGCTCAATAACTATGACCCCGAAATAAAGATAACAGCAACAGGCAAAAAGACATTTGAGTACACCGACGACCTTAAAGGGAAGATACTAGCTCTAGAAGGCGTAACTAATGTGTCTCAATCTTTGGAAGAAAAAGTGGTGATTAAATACGATAACCACCAAGAAATAGCAAAAATAAGAGGCGTAGACCGTGCTATAGACAAGCAAAAATTTGACTCTCTTGTTGTCTTAGGCAGTTTTAGTTTGGGAGATTCTTCGCGGTATTTTGGTGTATTTGGTGGAGGCTTGAGCCATAAGCTAAATCTATTTCCAGGAAGTCCAGAGTTGGTTACCGTTTTTGTGCCACGCCGAGACGTGGAATTTAGCTCACTGAATCCAATGGCAGCGTTAAGTACAAAATACCTCAGAATTAGCGGAATTTTTTTGGTGCACGAAGAGGTAGATAATGAAGTTTTTATAACCTCGCTAGATTTTGCTCAGGAACTTCTCTCATATCCCAATGCTATAAGCTCACTAGATATTGCCTTGCGCAAAGGTACAGATCCAAATACAGTTAGAGATGCACTAAAAAATAGTCTAGGAAGTGGTTGGGAGATAAAAACACGAAGGGAATTAAACGAGCTTATATATAAAATTTTTAGCAGCGAAAAGTGGTTTACGTTTGCCGTTCTAGTATTGGTGCTTATAATCTCTTCATTCAATATTTTTGGCTCATTGATAATGCTGGTGCTCGATAAAAAAAAGGACATTGGTATACTGAAAAGCATGGGCGCTCAGGAGGCGGATATTCGCAAAGTATTTATTTGGCAAGGTAGCTATATTGCTATGTTAGGTGGAGCAATGGGTATTTTGATAGCAGTAGTTGTGGTACTCTCTCAGCAATACTTTGGTTGGCTTCGCATAGAAAACGCTATCGTAGAAGCTTACCCTATAAAATTGCTACTCAGAGATGTAGTGCTTACCTTGGCTACAGTGAGTATTTTAGGCTATCTTATTTCGCTTTTCCCCTCATTTAAGGCAGGTAAAACGCCTATTTCAAACATGAATTGAGATGTATACCTGGATAAAACAATTTTTAAACCAAAGAATAACAGATCCGATGAAATTTTTAATAGTAGGATTAGGAAACATAGGCTCAGAATATGACAACACGAGGCACAATATAGGTTTTGAAGTGCTAGACCAATGGGTAAAAGAGCAGGACGTAACTTGGGACATAGGAAGATTGGCCTCTGTGGCTAAATTTAAATTTAGAGGTAAGCAAATAGTGTGCATAAAACCCACTACCTACATGAATCTCAGTGGAAAGGCTGTGAAACATTGGATGAATACCGAACGAATACAGCTCAATAATCTGCTAGTAATAACCGATGATATAGCTATAGATCTGGGAAAACTTAGGATTAGGGGAAAGGGAAGTCCCGGTGGACACAACGGATTGAAGGATATAGAATCGCAATTAGGGACAGATAAATACGATAGAATACGTTTTGGTGCTGGAGGAGATTTTTCTCCAGGTAAACAAGTAGATTTTGTGCTGGGCCAATGGAACGAGAAAGAGGCTACAGAAGTAGCATTGCAAAAAGATCGAGCTTGCAAGGCCATAGAATCTTGGATAATTAAAGGACTGAACGGAGCTATGAACGAGTATAGCAGTTAGCTGTTAATGCAAGAAAAATAGTTTCAAGAAGTTTTTGAAATGGTGTAGCCTACAATTTTAAGGTTTTTGTATAGCAGGTTCTGACCTACTTCATAAACATTCTACGTTGGTTTATTTTAGTACTGCGTGTTTTTGGGGGATTGCTATTATAGTAGCATCCGTCACCACTTTTACCTCCAAAAATATATTCTAACTTTAGTGATAATACATGAAAACTATCGTCTTTTTCAGGATTACCTCGTGGTGAGCCAACAGGCATACCTACATTGCTTCTATCTGCTAAGAGGGTGGTTTGAGGTACGGTATTGCCTGAAGCTGCTAGTGCTTCCGGATCTGGATACGTGGTGCTTACGTCGTCTAAATAGTCGGTAAATGTTTTTCTAAACCCAAGATCTGCTATCAAAGATAGGCTTTTGGCTACCCTAAATTTATAACCTAATCCGTAAGGTACTACCACCTGAAGTTCTCCATAAGGGCCGTTACCATCAGATAGATATTGTCCTTCGGTTCCCATTTCTCTGAGTTTAAACCATTCGTCATTGAGCTTTGCTTTTGGTTGGTAATACATGCCGCCCACGCCGCTGTATACATAAAATCGATTAAAACCTTTACTCCTACTGAATGGGCGGTATTCTATTACTAGGTCTACTTCTAAAAGGTCGGTACGCACAGAGAGATTACGTTTTGCTTGAAAATCTTGTTTGGAATATGCATCGTTTCCAGATAGGCGTGTAGCCAAAAAATTAAACCCTAAACTAAAACTACCCGACGTGTGCAAATTTAGTCCCAGGCCTCCAGCTAACCTATTTGACCTAAAATCATAGTCGAAAATACCTCTGCTACCTACAAAATTACTACCACCCAAATCGCCCATCATATTGCTAGTTCCCAAATAGATATTGCCAGACCAATTGAGGCTTTTATAGGTTTGGGCTGGCAAACTGAGAGTGCTCAAAAAAAGAATGATGGTATTTATTATCTTTCTCATAATTCTAAATGGACTGCAATATACAACTGTGAGCGATACCTAATTAAATTTTTGCTCCGAAGTTTAATAGGAGCATTTTATTCTATATTTGTGAAATGATAAGAGTTTATTTTGGCCTTGTGACATTACTTCTAAGTGTTTTTCTTTTTGCACAAGATCACTCTACTTGTAATACTCAACGCTATCGTGTTGATGTATTCTCTGATGTATCGGTTATTGAAAATGTGAAATACGGCGAAGGAGAAACAATAGCAGGAAATGACGTAGATTTATATATGGATATATATGAACCCTTAGGAGATTTGGAGAATAAAAGACCGTTAGTAGTGCTTGCTTTTGGTGGGAGTTTTATTACGGGCAGCAAAGCAGATGTGCGGCAGTTGTGCGAGGGGTTTGCTCGCAAAGGTTTTGTGGCTGTAGCCATAGATTATAGACTGTACGACTTACCTTTAATTCCATTGCCTAGTGCGTCAGAAATGCAAGATGTAGTGCTGCGCGCTGTCAAGGATATGAAGACAGCACTAAATTTTTTAGATACAGAAGCAAAGGGAGATAACTCATACGGTCTAGATATGTCATGGGTGTATGTAGGTGGCATTTCGTCTGGGAGTATTACAGCTTGTCATACGGCTATGCTAGACAGTACAGATATTTTTAGTACCGAAATACAAGCTGTTATTGATAGGCATGCGCCGATAGATGGGATTTCAGATGGTACCCACCTAGTAGATATAAAAGGTGTCTTAAACTTTAGTGGAGGCCTCCACGACGTTGGTTGGATTGACGCAAATGATCCACCTTTTATAAGCTATCACGAGAACGGTGACGCTACAGTACCTTACAAAAGTGGCGCAGCTCAAATTTTTGGGCAAAATATTATTGCTCTGAGCGGAAGTTATAGTATGGATAGTGCCGCAAGAAATTTGGGTGTATATAGTGTTTTGAATACTATTAATGCAAATACCCACGTGGGGTATTTTTTTGATGCCCAAAAGACAAAAGAAATAATAGATGAAAGTGCCCTATTTATGTACAACATGATATGCAGCGAGACGGCAAATTTAGTTGAGTTTGACTTATCAGAAGTGCTGGCTATTAGCCCAAACCCGTTTGAGAATAGACTGACTATAGATATACATATAGCAGAAGTTGGCACACTAAAAATATGTAACACATACGGCTTGGTTGTATTAGAAGCACCGCTTTTTGATGGAACCAATGTCTTAGATACTAGAAAGTTACCTTTAGGTATTTATTTTTTACAATTGGAAATTGACGGTATCTTCGTTACGCATAAGTTGGTTAGAAATTAAATTATTTTTTAGTGTATCCCGTAGGTACGTGTATTTTTTTTAAAATGATGTGGCCTTAGCTTCGCAACTGAGTGTAATGACAAGGATTTTTGAAAACTACAATTAAATTACTGCAAGAGTAAAATAATCACGCTTATTTTAAAACTATGGCGAGCTATTTATTCAAATCTCTATCTACAAATCTTTAGTTAAGCCTTGTACTACTTTATAACCGTTGAAAAATTCTTTGGCCACAATACGAATGAATGAGTACACAGGCACAGCTACTATCATACCAGCAGCCCCACCGAGTGACCCTGCCGCTAATATCACTAGGAATATTTCCAAAGGGTGAGCCTTCACACTTTTAGAGAAAATAAACGGTTGGAGTATAAAATTATCTAGTAACTGGGCAATAATAAATGGTACGATAGCCAACAATAAAAAACCTGTTATGTCCATTAGTGGATTGAACTCGAGCTGTGTGGTAACTGCTAAACTGAGACCAACCAAGCCACCTAAAATTGGGCCCAAGTAAGGGATAATGTTGAAAATACCAGCTAATAAACCTATTAGTAAAGCATTTTTCACCCCTATAATAGTTAGCCCTACGGTAATAACCAACATAACAATTGAAATCTGAATGACGACTCCTACAAAATAGCGAGAAAGAAGGTCTTTTGCTTCATTAAAAATGGTTCTGATTTTATCTAAATAAATGTCGGGAGTGAGACTGGCCACGATATTATCTACTATACGGCCATCTTTGAGTAGAAAAAAACTAATAAATACAATTGAAAAAAGGCCAATTAAAGCATCAGAAAGACCACCAATAAGGCTTGATATGTAGCCACGGATATCACCTATTTTAAAAATATTAGTTACCTCAGATTTGATGATTTCAGTGAATTGGCCTGGTTCTATATTCGCTTTTTTTAGCCATTCTTCTCCACTTTTTATTTGTGGCTGTACCTGTTCAATTATGGTATCCGTATCTATTTTAGATATTAAGTTAGCCTGATGGAGCACGGTAGGTACAATATAGCTAAAAGCACCTATTAAAAAGCTAAACAATAGTAATAGTACTACAGTAGATTTCAGCCATTCAGGCATGACTCTGCCTTTAACCTTGATTTTGCCCAAAACTATGACGAGTGGTCTTGCAATGAATGCAATGATAGCCGAGGTGAAAAAATAGTAAATAATTGTGCGCACGTTCCACAGTAAATATACCAATAGAACTAAACCCAGTAGACCTAGAATTATACGTGTTGTCTTATTTTGAAACATCTTTATCTGAACAAATTTCGGTGAGCACGCTATGGGTAGATTTTGGGTGTAAAAAAGCAATCACTTTGCCATCTGCACCGTCTTTGGCCTCGTGATGTATAGCGTCAAAACCCGCTGCTTTTAATCGAGCTAATTCAATGTTTACGTCTTCCACAGCAAAAGCTATGTGATGCATACCTTCACCTTTTTTTTCTATAAAAGAATGTATGGCGCTGCTCTCTTTAGTGGCTTGTAGAAGCTCTATTTTTACATCACCTATTTGAAAAAAAGAAGTGACAACTCCTTCGCTTTCTACTTCCTCCATTTTATAGTGCTCGGTGTTGAGCAACTTTGCAAAGAGTTTATTGCTTTCTGTGATATTTCTTACAGCGATGCCTATATGCTCTATTTTCTGCATGGGTACAAATGTAGTAAATACATAATGAGTATGTTCATTTGAAGTTATGCATTCTTTTGATCATAGCAACTCCACAGCGGTCATGCATTCTATCATCAGCAAATAGGTGCGCTCTATGTCAGCATCAAGACCCACTGAAAAGCGAATAAGACCGTCGCTTAGACCCATGGCTTTTTGCTCATTTTCAGGAATTTCGGAAGAGGTACTGCTACCTGGTGAGCTAAATAATGTTTTGTAAAAACCAAGGCTGACGGCCAAGTACCCTAGATTTTTGTTTTGCATCAGTTCCATTAGTTCATTAGCTTTGGCTAGGCTTCCTACATCTATCGTCAGCATCCCGCCAAAGCCGTATGCGGTGTTGAGCATTTTTTTGCACGTAAGGTGAGACGGGTGAGATACTAGACCAGGATAGACTGTTTTTAGACCTGCGGCTTCAAATTTTTCGGCTAAGTAAAGTGCATTTTTGCTGTGTTGCTGTATGCGGATGTGCAATGTACGTAGGTTCTTTAGGATAGAGGCAGCGCGAAGACTGTCTAAGGTAGAACCAAGTAGCATACACGCACCGCTATTTACATCGCGCAGTGAATTGATAAACTTATGTGTACCACATACCACGCCACCCACCATATCGCTAGAGCCATTTATAAATTTGGTGAGGCTGTGTATAATAATGTCTGCCCCCAATAGTTTTGGACTGATAGAAAGCGGCGAAAAAGTATTATCTACTACAAGTTTGAGGTTATATTTTTTCGCAATCACAGCAAGAGCTTTTATATCAGCTACTTCTAGCAGTGGATTGCTTAGGCTCTCACAGTACAGTACTTTGGTACGGTCTGTTATGGCTGCCTCCACGGCTTTTAGGTCAGTAATGTCTACAAACGAGGTTTGGACACCAAAACCGGGAGCGAAATTTTTGAGAAAAGCATAGGTGCCACCGTAGATAGTTCTGCTACACACGATGTGGTCATTTGCTTTGCAGAGTTCTAGCAATACACCGGTAATAGCACCCATACCGCTTGCGGTTACATTGGCCGTTTCTGTGCCCTCCATAGCTGCTAGAGCTTCCCCCAAGTATAGGTTTGATGGAGATGAGTGCCTAGAGTAGAGGTAGCACCCGTCTGCATTGCCCTCAAATGTGTCAAACATCGTTTTAGCTGACAAGAAGGTATATGTAGAAGAATCGGATATAGAAGGGTTTACACCTCCGAATTCGCCAAAGTATTGTAAATCTTGTATTTTGTTAGCTGGTTTAAATTCCATAAACAAAGGTATGTTTTGTTTGGGGTACTGCATCAGATAATCGGAGTTTACATGTAGAATTATCCGTTATACTTAATGGTGGTCAGCTATTCTAGTGTATACAGCCTATGTAAACCTTGGCGTTTTTTATGTAGGCATAGGATAGTTTACTTGGGCTAAAGAAAGCATTGGTTTTAATGTCTTTCTCTTTCCGCTTTCGGTTACTACAATATCGTAGCCGTCAGTAAATTCCTTAAAGCTGTTGGTTATAATCATATTAATGTCGAGCATTTGAGTGTCGCTATTATCAAGCGGTATTAGTGCAGCTTTTGTCTCTCTAGCATGGTCTATTTTTGATTTAGAGTATTTGTAAATAATTTTAAGCCTACATAATTATGTTTTTAAAAGTCTAATATGAAAAATATAAATTGAACAGTATATCAAAACGGCATTTCATAATCACGTATTTCAACAAACTTGCCTAGCAATAGTATTTTTGCACCTCTTTATTGTACTATCAAAAAAACCAATACGTATGTCAAACATTATTGGAGCTGAGCCGTTATATTTGCAGTTAGATTAAGTCTAAATAAAGATAACAATACAACATGAAATTTCCAATATACCTAGATAATAACAGCACCACCCCAATGGATCCCCGCGTGCTTGACGCCATGCTGCCTTTCTTTAATGATAAATTTGGCAATGCAGCGAGTAGAAATCATAGTTTTGGTTGGTCAGCAGAAGAGGCTGTAGACTATGCACGCGAACAAGTAGCTCGATTGGTGGGCTGTACAAGCAAAGAAATTATTTTCACCTCTGGTGCTACAGAAGCAAATAACTTGGCCATAAAAGGAGTCTATGAAATGTATAACTCAAGAGGAAATCACATCATTACAGTATCTACAGAACACAAGGCAACATTGGATGCTTGTAAGAAAGTAGAAAAAATGGGTGGAGAGGTAACTTATCTCTCTCCAAATGAAGATGGACGAATCAATATGACTGACTTAGAAGCCGCTATTACTGATAAAACAATACTTATTACGATAATGTATGGTAATAATGAAATAGGGGTGTTGCAAGATATGAGGGCAATATCTGCCTTGGCAAAAAAAAATGGAATATTGTTTCACACTGATGCCACTCAAGCGGTAGGGAAAATACCGGTAGATGTACAAGCAGATGGTATAGATTTGATGAGTTTTACTGCGCACAAAATGTATGGTCCAAAGGGTGTAGGTGCGCTGTATGTGCGACGAAAAAATCCACGAGTGAAAGTGACTAGCCAAATGGACGGCGGCGGCCATGAAAGAGGTATGCGCAGTGGAACGCTTAATGTGCCCGGTATAGTTGGCTTTGGTAAGGCTTGTGAAATTTGTCAAAATGAAATGGCGGATGAAGCGTCCAGGCTTAGCGCTATGCGAAATCGTTTAGAAACTGAACTCCTAACCATTGAAGAGGCATATGTAAATGGGAATAGGGAATTTCGTTTACCACACGTTGCTAATATTTCTTTTAAATTTGTGGAGGGTGAGGGACTTATGATGGGTACAAAAGATATAGCTGTAAGTAGCGGTAGTGCTTGCACAAGCGCTTCGTTAGAACCTAGCTATGTGTTAAAAAGTCTTGGGTTAGACGATGAACTGGCTCACTCATCCTTACGCTTTGGGTTGGGCCGATTTACTACCGAAGATGAAATAGATTACGCAATAAATCACGTGAAAGAGGCCGTACACAAGCTAAGAGAAATGAGCCCCTTATGGGAAATGTTTAAGGATGGCATAGACTTAAAAACTATAGAGTGGGCAGAGCACTAAGAATTAAAATCAATAACAATAGAGAGAAAAATAAAACGTTAATCAAAAGTGGTAACCAAATCTAGCAACTAAACACCTAAGGAAGGATACCTCAAATTAAAATACAATAAAAATTATGGCATATTCAGAAAAAGTAATCGATCACTACCAAAATCCCAGAAATATAGGTACACTAGATAAAGAATCTAAGACAGTGGGTACAGGCCTTGTTGGAGCTCCAGAGTGTGGAGACGTCATGCGCCTTCAAATAGAAGTAGATGATGCTACTGGCATTATTAAAGATGCGAAATTTAAGACATTTGGATGTGGTTCAGCAATCGCCTCATCTTCTTTGGCTACTGAGTGGCTGAAAGGTAAGAGTGTGGAAGCTGCTATGGAGATAGATAATATGGAAATAGTAGAAGAACTTGCGCTTCCTCCGGTTAAAATTCACTGTTCGGTACTAGCAGAAGATGCTATAAAAATGGCCATAAATGACTACCGTGTAAAACAAGGTTTGGAGCCTATAGAAGCGACCAAAAAACATTACTAATTGTAAGTGTTATACGATAATCATACAAATGGAGTATACATAATCTTAAACGAATAAAGAGTAAACGATGATAACAGTATCTGAAAGAGCAGCAAATCAAGTGGAAACACTCATGCAAACCGAAGGGTTGGAAAAAGATTATTTTATCCGAGTTTCTGTAGTAGGTGGGGGGTGCTCTGGTCTTAGCTACAAAATGGATTTTGACAACGAGCCGCAAGAAAACGATCAAATTTTTGAAAGTAACGGGTATAAAATAGTGTGTGATATGAAGAGCTTTTTGTACTTGTGTGGCACGGAGTTGGATTTCACCGATGGACTAAATGGAAAGGGTTTTCAGTTTAATAATCCCAATGCTAACCGTACCTGTGGATGTGGAGAAAGCTTTTCGGTGTAGCTTTATTCGGTATTTTCTCAAAAATCTATAGTTCATAGAGAGTAGATACTGCGAGACAAAATAGTTTGTAACTAAAAATAAATTTTGAATAGGTTGGTAAATGTAATAGGTCGTTGCCATTGACTACGGTCTTTTAGTTATTTCCGATTATCCGCGGTTATTTACCTATTTTACAATTGTCTGGGTTTAAAATAGTTTCTGATTAAGTTCAACTTAGTTCTTATGACGAGTATTTAAAAGCATAATTAGGCATACATATAATAGAAAAAAGTCAAGTTTTCAGAAAGTCTTACGTAGAAAATTGAAAATTATTGTTCAAGAATAAAGAAGAAACCGTATTTTTGCGGACTCATTAAGGATATTTTAATCAAACAGATGCGATTAACAGCAGAAAAGAAATCAGAAATCATAGCACAGTATAGCGGAGACGCTAAGAATACTGGGCACGCGGAAGCACAGGTTGCAATATTTACTCACAGAATATCGCATCTCACAGAGCACCTCAAAAGAAATAAAAAAGACTTCTCTACAGAACTTACTTTAGTAAAATTAGTAGGTAAAAGAAGATCTTTGCTTAACTATATTGCTAAAAAAGATATCGTTCATTACCGTGAGCTTATCAAGCAACTAGGCATTAGAAAGTAACCAGCCTACTCGTCCTTGGAGCGAGAAAATTCTTTCTAAAAAAAAAGTCCCAACCGTAAAAGTGAGAAACTTGCGTTTTTTAGTACCTTTTTGTTCGGTACTTGTTTCGTAAGATTTTTTGTTTTTCAGTCGAATAATTATTGACGTGCCCAGTTTCTTAACTGATTACAGTCTTTGATTTCAACAATGTAAGACAAAAAGTGACCATCATTTCGTCGCTAGCACTAGTATGTCTAGAGCGGAATTAAAGAACATTTTTTAATTAAACATTGGCGGAGAAACCGCAACATTTATGAACGTATTTACACAAACATTATCCTACGGAGAAGGCAAAGAGGTCTCTATCGAAACAGGAAAACTCGCAAGGCAAGCACACGGTGCTGTCGTTGTATCTCAAGGCAAATTAAAACTTCTTGCCACAGTAGTATCAAACAAAGACGCACGAGATGGCGTTGATTTTTTGCCCATGTCGGTAGATTATCAAGAAAAATTTGCAGCGGGTGGCCGCATTCCAGGTGGATTTCTCCGCCGAGAGGGTCGACTATCTAATTCAGAGATTCTGATTTGTAGAATTGTGGACCGAACACTTCGTCCACTTTTCCCAAATGATTATCACTCCGAAACGCAGGTTATGATTCAGTTGATCTCTGCTGATGACGATGTAATGCCGGATGCCCTAGTTGCTTTAGCGGCCTCTGCTGCAATCACTATTTCTGATATCCCTTTTGAAGGCCCAGTTTCTTCGCCAAGAGTGGGTAGAATAAATGGCCAGTGGGTGATAAACCCATCAGTAGCAGAAATGGAACATTCTGATGTAGACTTGATAGTTGCTGGGACTGCTGCTGACATAAATATGGTTGAAGGAGAGATGAACGGTATTTCTGAAAAAGAAATGGTAGATGCTCTAAAGTTCGCGCATATGCATATCAAAAATGACTGTGCCGCACAACTTGCACTTTGTGACAAAATGGGTGGAAGACCCGCTCCACGTGAATATAATCACGAAACAAACTCTGTGGAACTTGCAAATACTGTGAAAGAAGCAACCTACCAAAAATACTATGACGCAGCTAAAGAGCCTTCATCAAAAGATGAACGTTCGGAAAAGTTTAAAGCGATAGATTTAGATTATATAGAATCGTTGGGTACGGAGGTAGATGGTGAAACTATGACCATGGTTAAAAGATACCTGGCTAAATCAAAAAAAGAAGCAGTGAGAAATATGATGCTTGACCTAAAACAACGTTTGGACGGTAGAGCACTGAATGAAGTAAGACAAATCTGGTCTGAAATTGATTATCTTCCTTCTGTTCATGGTTCGGCTTTGTTTACTAGAGGTGAAACTCAATCACTTACTTCGGTTACGTTGGGTTCTAAACTAGACCAACAGATGATAGATAATTATCAGGCTAAGTCATTCAGTAAATTGATGCTGCACTACAATTTTCCTTCATTCTCTGTAGGTGAAGCTAGACCAAATAGGGGTCCCGGTCGTCGTGAGATTGGTCACGGAAACTTGGCAGAAAGAGGTATGAAACGTATGCTTCCAGACGATTTTCCATATACTTTACGTATAGTTTCAGACATACTTGAAAGTAACGGGAGTAGCTCTATGGCCACAGTATGTGCAGCAAGTATGGCGATGATGGATGCTGGTATTCAGGTGAAAAGTGGTGTTTCTGGTATCGCTATGGGAATGGTAGCTGATGATAAAGGGAGGTATGCAATACTTTCTGATATTTTGGGAGATGAGGATCATCTTGGGGATATGGACTTTAAAGTAGTAGGAAACCAAGACGGTATCTATGCTTGCCAAATGGACATGAAAGTTGATGGATTATCGTATGATGTCCTGGAAGAAGCTCTACTTCAAGCTAAAGAAGGAAGAATGCACATTTTACGAGAAATGGAAAAAACCATTGCTCATCCTAACGCACAACTAAAAGACCATGCACCACAAATAGAAACAATGACTATACCTAAAGATAAAATTGGTGCGGTAATTGGCTCAGGTGGTAAAGTAATACAAGACATACAGGCAAAAACAGATGCTGTGGTAACTATAGAGGAAGAAGGTAACTTTGGAATTGTAGAAATATCTGGCGTAGGAAGTGGACCTATACAGGCTGCTAAAGAAATGATTTTAGGAATAATTACAGATCCAGAACCAGGAACAGTATATACAGGAAAAATTACCAAAATAATGGATTTTGGAGCATTTGTAGAAATACTTCCTGGGAAAGAAGGCTTGCTTCATATTTCTGAAATATCTTGGGAGCGCATAGAAACTATGGATAAAGCCCCACTCAGCGAGGGACAGGAGGTTACTGTAAAATTGTTAGAAATAGATGAGCGTTCTGGTAAAATGAAACTTTCTTTGAAAGTGCTTACTGAGAAGCCCGAAGGCTATGTAGAACGTCCACCAAGAGAACGTAGAGAAGGCGACCGTAAAGGGGGTAACGATAGACGCGGCGGCGGTAGAGATAATCGAACCGGTGGCAGAAACAGAGACGACAGACGTGGAGATAATTAGGCAAACAGTCTAAATATCTTAGTCTGAATAGACTGTAGATATACTGCACTAGCGTGCTAGTTAAGTGGCGAACCAATTGGTTCGCCACTTTTTTTTGGATTTGTTTTTAGATTCTCTTGTTCATTAATCTAGATCGTTAAACTCCCAAAATCCAAATAATCTTTCTCTGAAATATGTAAATACTCTCACAAAGAGTTGTTCAATACATACAATTGAACAAGGGAGACAATAAAAGAAAAAATTACTAGCTCTTATCACGCAAACTACTGTATGTGCTTTGATTGGTTTAGATTAATTTATCTAGACAAAACTGTGCTTGATTAGCATATTATTTGAAAATCTGAACTAGAAAGAGAATAATCAAAAATTAAAATCTTTGCCTAATTATTTTGCGCTCTTTTACAGTGTGGTATGTCCATGCTACCACCCTACTAGTCTTATTGCCCTGCCCCATGTCAATGGTTTTTACTTGTTGGGCATTGACACCTCTAAGTGCTTCATAGATTTCTTTTAAGTTGCTTTGCTTACTTACTAATGTACTGTACCACAACACATTATCCTTATATAAAGCACTTTCTTTAATGATGTCTTTTATAAATCTGAGTTCACCACCTACGCACCAAAGCTCGGTGTGTTGGCCTCCAAAACTAACTGCTTGTGCGGGTTTGTTTCCATCACGATCGGTCGCTTTACCTTTGGTTAGGTTTTTTACTTTGCGCATATTGGCACGTACGGCCTCCTCCTCGCTAGCATGAAAGGGTGGATTGCAAACAGAAATGTCAAAAAAATCATTTTTATCAATAATGCCTTTGAAAATATTAGAGCGGTTGTTTTGAAGCCTTACCTCAATATCTAGTTTATTGGCCTTGGCAATAGCAGTAGCTATTTGTATACTTTTTGGATTTATATCAACAGCCACAAAACTCCAGTCGTATTCTATGGTACCTATAATAGGATAGATACAATTGGCGCCTGTGCCTATATCTAGTGCTTTTACTGCTGGTCCACGAGGTATTTTATCGTTGTCGTCACTACCGAGTAAGTCGGCTATGTGGTGTATATAGTCTGCTCTACCCGGTATGGGAGGGCATAGATAGTCTTTAGGAATGTCCCAATGGTCTATGCCGTAGTCTTTTTTGAGTAGAGATTGGTTGAGAACCTTCACAGCTTCTGAATTGAAGAAGTCAAGAGTTTCTAGACCATATTTATTCAAAGCAATGTATTTTTTGAGCGCAGGATTTTCTAACATCAGGAGTTTGAAATTGTACCGATGTTTATGCCGATTTCTGGGGTGCAATTTGATTTTGACAGCAGTAGGATTTTGTTTTTGATTTTGGTCTTCGGACATGGTGTGTTGCAAAGATAGGTCAAGAGCTTGTTGTGTGATGCTTAAGGCAGTTGCATTTATGCAAAGCGTGTTTGAATTGTGTTAGTTTGGTCCTGTTTTCCGTGGGTCATTCTTATCACTTAGCAATGAATATGTGGGATTTTATAGTAGCTGGATATTTTATAATTAGCTTACTCAAAATTGTTCATTTTGTCATGTAGTTTCTATTGAATTGGTATAAATATTTATCCTTAAAAATATAGTGCTAATCTGCTCCAAAGAAGCTAATTCAAATCTGCAAATTTTACGAATAGACATGGAATTTTGAAGGTCGAAAGCGTTGTTAAACGCTAATATTGATATTTTTATTCAATTTCAACTACTACTTAATAAATTGGTTATCAATGAAATAACATTTAATGTGGAATACTTTTTTCAAAATGTGGGAGATAGTGGGAAAAAGTGGGAAAAATGGTTTTACTTTTGAACTCAAGTAACAAGCTAAAACGTGCCAAAGCCACTTTATATAGGGGAATTCGAAGTCAAACTAGACGAAAAGGGTCGTGTAGTTTTGCCCGCGGGTCTCAAAAAACAGCTTCCAAAAGATACGGTAGGTAAGTTGGTATTGAATAGAGGATTTGAGAAGTGTCTCACCTTGTACACCAGAAAGGACTGGGATGAGGAATTAGGTAATCTTGAAAAGCTGAATCATTTTAATAAAAAACATCGAATGTTTATTCGTCAATTTAGTAATGGGGCTACAGAAGTACAACTAGATAATTCATCTAGGCTGTTGGTGTCCAAAAAGTTGTGCGAGTATGCCGAGATCAAGAATGAAGCTGTATTTTATGCCTATGGTAATAAAATAGAAATTTGGAGTAAGCATCTCTATGATGATATGATGCAGGTCGACGCAGATGATTTTGCAGATTTGGCAGAGGATGTAATGGGTAATTTAAGTTTAGGAGGTGGAGATGAGTAAGTATCACGTGCCTGTAATGCTGAAAGAGTGTTTGGATGGTTTGCAAATTAATCCTAAAGGTACATATGTAGATGTCACCTATGGCGGCGGGGGTCATTCGCAGGCTATTTTAGATATGCTTGACGATGAGGGTAAGTTGATTGTTTTTGATCAGGATGATGATTCTTTACGCAATAGAATAGATGATTCTCGGCTATACTTTTGTCATGCTAATTTTAGGTATTTAGAAAATTTTTGTTCCTATTACGGCGAAGATAAGCTGGATGGAGTGTTGGCTGACTTGGGGGTGAGTTCGCATCATTTAGATGCTAAAAATAGGGGTTTTTCCTTTCGTTTTGATGATTCTGAGCTTGATATGCGTATGAATACTGGAGCTGAATTGTCAGCTAAAAATGTCTTAAATACGTATGATCAGCCGAGACTTGCTAAAGTGCTTCGGAGCTATGGAGAGTTGGACAGGGCCTCGGCAATGGCAAACGCTATATTGGATTATCGTAAAGTGAAACCCATAGATACTGTGCTTGATTTAGATCTTTCGTTGGAGCGATTTCTAAACGATAAAACCAGAAATAAAATGCTAGCGAAAGTTTATCAGGCTATTCGCATAGAGGTGAACGCAGAAATAGTGACGTTAGAAGAAATGCTAACACAGGCAACTAAGATGCTGAAGCCCGGTGGAAGGCTAGTGGTTATATCCTATCATTCGTTAGAAGACCGAATAGTTAAAAATCTTATACAGACTGGTAATGTAGCTGGTGACAAGTGTGCAGATACATTTGGGAATTTACCTCAGGTGTACAGTGCAGTTAGTCGCAAGCCAATATTGGCTAAAGCCAATGAAATAATAGCTAATAATAGGTCTCGTAGTGCAAAGTTGAGAGTAGCAGAACGTATTTAATGGCCAAGCAAAAAAAATCCATATCGACGCCAGATTTAAAGCTAACAACCGAATGGATTAACTATCTAATCTTCTTGTTTGGAATAGCGCTACTATATATTTATCTCACACATCGAACAGATAATATAGTCAGAGACATTGAGGCTACAAAAAAAAATCTGGTAGAAAAGCGTGCTGAAAATGTGACGCTAAAATCAGAAATTATGAGGAACAGATCGCGTGCAAATTTAGAAGAGAGGCTTGCAGAGCGTGGGGTAAAAGAGCCAAATAGAGCTATTACGGTAATCAGAAAAGAAAAATATGATTAATGTAAAAAAGAGCATATTATGGCGAGTAGTTTTTGGCATGAGCGTCGTGGGTCTTTTTGCACTTTGGATTACTTTAGAGATGTTTAAAGTACAGCTTGTAGAGAGAGATAAGTGGCTAAGTCTTTCTGATAGTGCAACTATACGACATCAAGATATTAGTCCTGCAAGAGGCAATATCTACTCAGACGATGGGAGTTTGCTTTCTACTTCTATGCCTATTTATGATATACATTGGGATGCTACAGTGGTGAATGCTGATACCTTTAAGATGCAAGTAAATGAGTTGGCTATTGAGTTATCTAGATTATTTCCAGACCATACAGCGTCATATTTTTTAGCTATGTTAAAAAAGGCGTATGCTGATAAAAATAGGTACAAGCTCATAAGGCGAAAGGTTAATTATCATGAGCAAAAAGCTTTACAAGATTTTGCTATTTTTAAAAAAGGACGATATAAAGGGGGCATTTTATTTGAGCTAAATACTAAGCGAGTGAAACCCGCTGGAGTTTTAGCCGACAGAACTATTGGCTATAGTACGGTGGATAATCCTGGTGTGGGTTTAGAGCGGGCATATGATGAAGATTTGGGGGGGACTAAGGGCCAGCGATTGGTACAACGTATTTCTGGGGGTTATCGACCTATGAATGATGAAAATCTTATTGAGCCTCAAAATGGCAGAGATGTGCATACGTCGATTAATATTGATTTTCAAGAAATAACGCAGAGAGCATTGGGAAAAACATTGCAGAAACACAATGCTAAAAGTGGCTGTATGGTAGTAATGGAAGTCTCAACGGGTAAAATAAAGGCCATGGCTAACCTGAAAAGGAAAGAAGATGGTACATACGGTGAGTTATACAACTATGCTGTAGGTAATAGTTATGAGCCAGGCTCTGTTTGGAAAGTTTTTTCTGCAATGGCAGCCTTTGAAGATGGGTTGATAGGAGTAAATGATACATTGGATATAGGCAACGGCGAGCGAGATTATTTTGGCAAATCAATGTTAGACTCAGACAAAGGGCGATTCAGCAAGATGAGTTTTAAGCAGGCTTTTGCTTTATCTAGCAACGTAGCGTTCTCGTCCATTATTTTTGATAATTATGGTGATAATCCTAGCAAATATATTGCACACTTGCGTAAGCTAGATTTAGACAAAATCACTGGTACTGAGATTTTAGGAGAACCTGAGCCATTTCTTAATCATCCGGAAAATAGTACATGGTCACAGCTTACTCTACCTTGGCTTGCTGTAGGGTATGAAAATCAGCACACTCCACTGCAGCTACTTACGGCTTATAATGGGATAATCAATGGTGGCATTATGATCAAGCCACGTATTGTAAATAGTGTAACTGATGCGGGTATAGTAACTAAAGATAATGACAAAAATGTTAGGAAAATTAGGGTTTGTAGTAAAGAGACCTCAGACAAAATAAAAGAACTGACCGCAGCAGTATTTAGCGAAGGTACAGCTAGTGGTGTGGTCAGTAGTCTAGTGTCTATGGGTGGTAAAACTGGAACTGCACAAATCGCCACCCGAGGAGCTTACCAAAAATCAAAAAAGTATAATGCCAGTTTTGTGGGTCATTTTCCTGCTGATAATCCAGTGTATAGCATGTATGTGTGTATTACTGAACCTAGCAACGGACAGTTTTATGCTTCGCAAGTAGCAGCTCCAGTTTTTAGTGAAGTTGCAGTACAAATATTCACCATCAGTGTAAAACAGGAGGTGGAAAAAGTGGCCAAGAAAGCACCTTTATATACCCTCGGATACTATTCCGATTTTAAACAGCTTAACCGTGTGTTGGGTGTTAAACTAGATAAAGAAGTAAATACAGAACTAGTACAAATAAATGCTGCAGAGGGTACGGTTACAGGTATCTCGAAAAGCGACGGTAAAATGCCTAATGTGAAAGGTTTAGGTGCAAAGGATGCCGTGTATGTCTTAGAGATAAATGGGTTGAAAGCTAAAATATCAGGGTATGGTAGGGTTGTGGAACAAAGTCCAGAGCCTGGAGTACCTATATATGAAAACAGAACTGTTTATGTGCGATTGAATTGAAAATACTAAGCAACATAATGACGTCCATAACACCTATAAAAGTTATAGGGAATACAGCAGTGCAAGTTACAGGCTTATCCTTAGATTCTAGAGCAGTGAGAAGTGGATTTTTGTTTGCGGCTACACGTGGGGCTTCTACCAATGGGCACTTATATGTAGAGCAAGCTTTAGCGAATGGTGCAGGTGTAATAGTGTGTGAAGAACTTCCAGCTAAAATAGGACAAGCTACCTATGTTTTGGTAGATAACGCTTCACAAGCCCTCGGGTATTTGGCAGCGGAATATTATGATAATCCCAGTAAAAAGTTAAGGCTTGTAGGGGTTACCGGTACCAATGGCAAGACATCTATTGCCACAATGCTTTATCAATGTTTTATGGCTTTGGGACATACTTGTGGTTTGCTCTCTACCATCAAATATAGTATCAATGGAGTAGATAGCACCAGCACACACACTACGCCCAATAGTGTACGCATCAATGAGTTGCTCGCCGATATGGTGAACGCCAATTGCGAATACGCTTTTATGGAGGTAAGTTCTCATGCACTTCATCAGCATAGAACTGTAGGCTTAGATTTCAATGGGGCTATCTTTTCAAATATTACCCATGACCATCTTGATTACCATACGACATTTAAAGAATACCTATATACTAAAAAGTTACTTTTTGATAACCTCAGTAATGACGCCTTTGTACTAACTAACAATGACGATAAAAACGGTAAGATTATGGTGCAAAATACAAAAGCTACCATCTATACGTACAGTTTAAAATCTGTGAGTGATTTTAAAACACGTATAATAGAAAGTGATTTTAATGGAATGCTTTTAGATATCCGCCAGACTGAGGTATGGCTCAGATTGGTAGGGAAATTTAATGCGTATAATATTTTGGCAGTGTACGGAGCTGCTTTTTTGCTTGGCAAAGAACATACAGATATAGTAAAAGCACTGAGTACCTTAAACAGTGTAGACGGACGTTTTCAGCACGTAAAAGTAGCAGGAATAACTGCCATCGTGGATTATGCTCACACGCCAGATGCACTACAAAATGTAGTAGATACAATCAATGCGCTGCGGACAACCAATGAGGAACTTATCACTGTAATAGGTTGTGGCGGAGACAGAGATCAAGAGAAAAGACCCATAATGGCACGTGTAGCTTGTGAAAGTAGCAATCGTGTTATACTCACTAGTGATAATCCCCGTACTGAGAACCCTGATGAGATAATTGAGCAAATGATGAATGGCGTAAGTCCGCAGCACTTCAAAAAAGTGCTAAAAATAACCAATAGAGAAGAAGCAATTAAAACTGCTATAAGTCTAAGTAAAGAAGGAGATATAATACTGGTAGCGGGAAAAGGACACGAAACTTACCAGGAAGTTATGGGTGTAAGATATCCATTTGACGATAAAATAATACTAATTAAGAACCTTAAACAAATCAAAGAGTAATGTTATATCATTTGTTCGACTATCTTCAAAGTACGTACAACCTGACCGGTGCAGGGGTGTTTCAGTATATTTCATTTAGAGCTTCATTAGCCGTTATTGTATCATTAATTATATCCCTTTTATTTGGTAAAAGTCTTATCGAACGATTACGCAGTTTACAAGCTTCAGAAACCATCCGCACGCTTGGTTTAGATGGTGAAGAGGCTAAACGCGGCACGCCTACAATGGGCGGACTTATCATACTTGCTGCGATATTGGTGCCAACGCTGCTTTTTGCTAAGCTCGATAATATTTATATTCAGTTGATGATATTTAGTACAGTTTGGCTCGGAGCTATCGGTTTTATAGATGACTACATAAAAATTTATAAAAAAAATAAAGCAGGCCTTGCAGGTAGATTTAAAGTTGTGGGGCAAGTAGGCCTTGGTGTCATTGTAGCCTTAGTACTGCATTTTGACGACGATGTGGTAGTACGTGAACAATATACTGTGGCTACGATACAAGAAGCGCCACTAAATGCAAAGGTTATAAATATAAATGGACAGTTAAAGTATTTCAAGGATATAAAAAGTACTACAACTACGCTGCCTTTTGTAAAAACTCATGAACTAGATTATTCTAAAGTATTGTTTTGGATGAGTGATTCTTCAGCAAAGAAATGGTCATGGATTGTTTTTATGCTGGTAGTAGTGCTGGTTATCACTGCTGTTTCTAATGGGGCAAATCTTACTGACGGTATTGACGGATTAGCGGCAGGTAGTTCTGCAATTATTAGTGTTACTCTGGCGGTGCTCGCTTTCGTGAGTGGAAACCTTATTTTCTCTGATTATCTAAATATAATGTTTATACCAAATCAAGGAGAGCTTGTAATATATGCGGCATCTTTGGCCGGCGCTTGTATAGGTTTTTTATGGTATAATAGTTTTCCGGCACAGGTCTTCATGGGAGATACTGGAAGTTTAGCTTTGGGAGGAGTGATAGCTGTATTGGCTTTGATGATACGCAAAGAATTGGTGCTACCTATACTGTGCGGAGTTTTTTTAGTGGAAAATCTTAGTGTTATGCTGCAAGTCAGCTATTTTAAATACACTAAAAAGAAGTATGGAGAAGGAAGACGTATTTTTAAAATGTCACCGCTTCATCACCATTATCAAAAACTAGGATATGCAGAACCCAAAATTGTTACTCGCTTTTGGATAGTCGGTATTATGCTTGCCATTTTCACCATTATAACCTTTAAGCTAAGATAATGAAATGAGTAAACTCGTAGCTATACTTGGTGCAGGAGAAAGTGGGGTGGGTACAGCCATACTTGCTCAAAAACAAGGCTTTGAAGTTTGGGTAAGCGACAATGGTATTATAAAATCAAGCTTTAAAGATGAACTAGACTCCTATGCTATAGCCTATGAAGAAGGAGGCCATGATGAAGCTAAAATATTGAGTGCTGAGAAAATAGTAAAAAGTCCAGGAATAGCGGAAGATGTAGATATTGTGAATAAAGCGCGTGCAAAAGATATACCGGTGGTAGGCGAAATAGAATTTGCGGCAGCATACACACAAGCAACTCTTATAGGCATCACTGGCACTAATGGTAAAACTACTACTACTTTGCTTACCTACCACCTTTTGCAAGGGGCCGGACTAAATGTAGGCATGGCCGGAAATGTGGGTCTAAGTTTTGCAAAGCAAGTAGCGCTAAATGATAAGGACTACTACGTTTTAGAAATCAGTAGTTTTCAGCTAGATGGAATGTTCACTGTGGCGCTAGATTATGCGGTACTTCTTAATATTAGCCCAGACCATTTAGACAGATATGATACTTATCAAGCATATATAGCCTCTAAGTTTAGAATAAATCAAAATCAATCAGTAGATCAAAAATTTATCTATTGTGCTGATGATGCCGATGTGGTGTCTTATTTAAAAAATAGCACGTCTAGTGCAAAATTAATTCCGTTTACCCATGACGGTGGACCTTTGGAAGAGGGTGCATGGGTTGAAGATAAAATGATCAATATAAAATTAAATAAACCAAAAACAGAATTTAATATGTCAATAAATCAATTAACAATTGCAGGTAAACACAATACGTACAATAGTATGGCGGCATCTATTATAGCCAGCTCATTGCTCATTAGAAAAGAAAGTATTAGAGCAAGTCTGTCTGATTTCAAAAATGTAGAGCATAGGCTAGAGTATGTAGGGAAGGTAAAGGGCATTAGTTTTATAAATGACAGTAAGGCAACTAACGTAAATGCTGCGTGGTATGCGCTAGAGTCGGTACCAGAATCTATCATTTGGATTGCAGGCGGTGTAGATAAAGGAAATGACTATGAAGCCTTGAGTCCACTAGTGAAGGCTAAAGTACGAGTTATAGTATGCCTTGGAAAAAACAATATGAAGCTACATCAGGCCTTTCGAAAGGATGTAGATATGATGATAAATGCTGGCTCTGCACAAGAGGCGGTAGATTTGGCTTATGGCCTAGGAGAAACTGGAGAGACTGTTCTTTTATCGCCGGCCTGTGCATCTTTTGATTTATTTGAAAACTACCAAGATAGGGGCAATCAATTTAAAAGAGCAGTAAGAGGACTGTGAAAGAACTTTTAGGAAAATATCTGAAGGGCGATCCATACATTTGGTTTGTAGTATTTGCACTATCTATTTATGGTGTATTGGCTGTGTATAGTAGTACCGGTACTATGGCGTGGCAAAAAAGGGGAGGTGATACGGAATATTATCTTTTGAAACACTCTGCGTTGTTGGTTTTTGGCTTGTTTACAATGTGGCTCACACATATGGTCAACATTCAGTATTTTTCTAGAATTGCCCAAATAATGCTCATTTTATCAGTACCGCTACTTATTTATACTCTTTTGTTTGGTGTAGAAATAAATGATGCTCGACGTTGGGTGATGCTCCCGGGCATTGGTCTTACTGTGCAAACTTCGGACTTTGCGAAGCTTGCCTTAGTGGCTTACGTAGCGCGGTTTATGGCCAAAAGGCAAGGGGAGGTGCATGACTTTAAAAAAACATTATTACCTATTTTAGGTGTTATCCTTTTTATCTGTCTACTTATATTTCCTGAAGACTTTAGCACTTCGGCTGTTCTTTTTCTTACGAGTATGTTGGTGTTGTTTTTAGGTAGAATACCCCTTAAACAAGTTGTTTTACTGATGGGTATTGGTGCTTTAGTACTAGGTAGCGCTTTTGCCTATGTTATGAATACTGATGTAGAATTTGGCCGTATTGCTACTATGAAAAGTCGAATTACTGCATTTACAGATGGTAGTGAAGATGGAGGAACCTACCAAAGTAGACAAGCAAAAATAGCTGTAGCTCGTGGAGGATTCACTGGTACAGGTCCGGGAAGGAGCCGCCAAAAGAATTTTTTACCCTCACCTTTTGCCGATTTTATTTACGCTATTGTTATTGAGGAGTATGGAAGTGTGTTTGGCGGTTTAGCGCTTATGGTGCTTTATCTGCTACTTCTTTATAGGGCTTTCCGCATTGTTCTAAAATCAGATAACTCGCTTGCTGCATTATTGTCAATAGGGCTTGCATTTAGTTTGGTAGTGCAAGCACTCATCAATATGGGTGTAGCTGTCAATCTTTTACCAGTCACCGGTTTGGCACTACCAATTGTCAGTAGAGGCGGTACGTCTATTTTATTTGTGAGTATTGCTTTTGGAATTATACTTAGTGCTAGTAGAACCATTTATCAAGAGAGAGAACATGAAGCGTAATTTCAAAGTGCTTATATCAGGTGGGGGTACAGGCGGTCATATTTTCCCAGCTATAGCTATTGCAAATGAAATAATGATTCAATACCCAAAGAGTAGTATAGAATTTGTAGGCGCTAAAGGTAAAATGGAGATGGAGAAAGTTCCCGCAGCCGGATACAAGATACACGGTCTTTGGATTTCAGGATTGCAGCGTCGATTTACATCTAAAAATATTTTACTACCTATTAAAGTGATTTCAAGTTTGTGGCATTCTTACAAAATAATTAAGAACTTTAAGCCTGATTTTACTATAGGCGTAGGGGGCTATGCTAGTGGACCGCTTAACTTTATGGCAAGTAAAATGGGTGTACCTGTTTTTTTGCAAGAGCAAAATTCGTACCCCGGTATTACTAATAAACTTTTGAAGAATACTGCCAAAGTAATTTGTGTAGCCTACGAAGGGATGGACCGATTTTTTCCAAAGGAAAAAATCGTAATGACGGGTAATCCTATTCGCCAAGATATTCTTGAAAGTAGTGCAACTAGAAAAGAATCCTTAGAGTATTTCTCGCTTAATCCATTGAAAAAAACAGTACTCGTAGTTGGTGGAAGCCTTGGTGCACGCACTATAAACGATGCAATTGATGAAAATATATCTCAGCTAGAAGCTGCAGGTGTACAGTTACTTTGGCAAACTGGGAAAAACTTTTCGGGAGATTTTGGTGTATTTAGTTGGGGTGTACGTACCGCTTTTATACAACGGATGGACCTAGCTTATGCTGCAGCAGATGTCGTTGTAAGTCGCGCAGGTGCCATGTCTGTTTCTGAGATTTCTGCATTAGGGAAAGCTACTGTTTTTGTTCCTTCTCCTTTTGTAAGCGAAGATCACCAAACAAAAAATGCAATGAGTTTGGTGAATAGAAAAGCTGCACTTTTATGTAAGGATGGAGAAGCTAAATCTGCGCTTGGAAACCTAATTATATCGGTTGTAAACGATGAAAAATTGACAAAAGATTTAAGCCGCGAAATATTAAAGCTAGGACTACCTCTAGCAGCTCAAAGTATAGTAAACGAGATAGTGAACAACCTTGAAAGATAAAAAGTACATATACTTTGTGGGGATAGGCGGCATAGGAATGAGCGCCTTGGCTCGCTATTTTCACACACAAGACTATATAGTTTCAGGGTATGATAAAACACCAAGCCCACTCACCTACAAATTAAATGATGAAGGAATAATAGTGTCTTTTGAAGATGATGTAGTTAATTTACCATCTGTTTATATAGACCAAAAAGATAAGGTTTTGGTGGTTTATACGCCCGCTATACCAACAGACAATATATTGTTCAACTATTTTAAAAATGAAGGATATACTCTTGCAAAACGCGCTGAGATACTTGGTCTAGTCACTAAACAAACTATTAACCTAAGCGTTGCTGGTACGCATGGAAAAACCACTACAAGTAGTATTGTGGCAGCTATATTGCAACATTCTAACGTGCAATTTACTGCATTTTTAGGGGGGATCAGTGCCAATTTAAAAAGTAACTACTACTACCAGGAAGGCAACGGGAAAAGACATATAAGTGTTACTGAGGCAGATGAGTTTGATCGCTCTTTTCTGCATCTAAATCCAGACTTTGCCATAGTCACTAGTACAGATGCTGACCATCTCGATATCTATGGCAACAAAGAAGAGTTGGAGGCCTCTTATACTCAATTTTCCAATTTGGTTAAAGAATCGAAAAATAGGTTTTATGCAAAAGGAAACGCACATCATATAGAGGGTGTGAGCTACTCCGCACACGATTGCACGGCAGACTACTATGCAGTGACATTGAAAAAAAGTGGAGCAGGGACCCACTTCAATATACATAATAACTTGGGAGAACCATTTTTAAAGAATCTGTATCTTAATATTCCTGGTTCTCATAACCTAGAAAATGCCGTTGGGGCAGCACTTATGACTCTTAAATCAGGCGTTAGCTTTGAATCCGTGAAAGATGGGTTAGCGAATTTTAAGGGCATTAAAAGGCGGTTTGAGTATGTGTTCACTGGCGAAAACGTGATCTATATCGACGACTACGCCCACCATCCTAGTGAGTTGAATGCCATTATTTCTTCGGTGAAAAGGCTTTATCCAGACAAAAAAATTTCGGTAATTTTTCAACCTCATCTATTTAGCCGGACACAGCATTTTATGGTGGATTTTGCGAAAGAATTAGAGCAGGTAGATGAACTTTTTATTTTACCTATTTATGCGGCAAGAGAATTGCCTCTAGAAGGGGTAACGAGTGAAGCATTACTAGAATTAATCTCCTCAGAAAATGCAAGATGCATAAGAAAAGAAGATGCACTGAATATAGTGAAAAATTGTAAAATAGAAATTCTACTGACATTAGGTGCTGGTGATATAGATAGACTTGTACAACCCCTAAAAGAGTATTTTTATGGTCAAGTTTAAGCCGTATTTGCGCAAGTCTATATATATATTGACACTTACTGTATTGGGAGCGTTGTTTGTCGTTCTAAAAAATAAACAAACTCAACAAGTTTGCGAGAAGCTAACTATAGAAATAGAGGCTCCAGTAGAAAAACAGCTGATAACGCAAAGGCTTATAAACGACAAAATAAGCGAGTGGTTTAGTGGTGGACTTTTGGGTACAACGCAGGAAAATCTATCGTTACCTACTATAGAGAAACAACTCGAGGGTATGCCTGCTGTGCTAGAGGCTGAGGTATCTTTTGACCTTCGGGGTGAGCTGAAGATTCAGATAGAGCAACGTGTACCTGTAGTGCGCATCATGGGCAATGATGAAGGTGACTATTACATTGCGAAAGACTTCACAATTATACCTGCTTTAGGTACAGATGTAGCAAGAGTACCCATAGCTAATGGACGTTTAACAAAAGCTATGATTAAGAAAGTGTACACACTAAGTACCTATGTGCAAGAAAATGCATTTATGGAAGCGCTTACAGAGCAGATATTTGTGGAAAGTAATGGTGATCTTGTAATTATACCAAAAATCAAGAACCAACGCATTATAATTGGCGATAATGAGCACGTAGAAGAGAAGTTTTCTAAGCTTATGCAATTTTATAGTGACGGGCTCAATTATTTAGGCTGGGACAAGTACACTATAATAAACCTGAAATATAAAGATCAAATTGTCTGTAAATAAAATGGAAGAAGCACAAGAAAAAATCATCGTAGGTCTAGATATAGGGACTACCAAAGTTTGCGTAATTGTAGGGCGTGCAAACCAATATGGGAAAGTAGACATATTGGGTATGGGTAAGGTGGCATCGCACGGTGGCGTGACACGTGGGGTAGTTTCTAATATTGATAAAACCGTGGCAGCTATACAGGCTGCTGTAAAAGAAGCATCAGAAAAAAGCAACGTAGACATTAAACGTGTGCAGGTTGGTATAGCCGGAGCTCACATCAATAGCTTGCAACATCGTGGCATGATTATACGCAATGATGGGGAGGCTGAAATCGATAAAGAAGACCTTAAAAAGTTGGAGAATGATATGTTTAAACTTGCGGTGAAACCGGGAGATAGAATAATACATGTACTCCCACAAGACTATACTGTAGATGATGAGCCTGGTATAGTTGATCCTGTAGGTATGGCAGGAGTAAAGTTGGAAGGAAATTTCCATATAATAACTGGTCAGATAGCTGCAGCAAAAAATATTTACAAATGCGTTGAAAAAGCTGGATTAAAAGTGTCTGAGCTTGCCCTAGAGCCGTTGGCATCTTCTGAGGCAGTATTGAGTAAAGAAGAGCTAGAAGCTGGTGTTGTACTTGTGGATATTGGTGGCGGAACTACAGATGTTGCTATCTTTCATGAAAATATTATACGCCACACAGCGATTATTCCATACGGTGGTAACATTATTACTGAAGACATTAAAGAAGGGTGTAATGTAATGAAGGCTCATGCAGAGTTGCTCAAAGTGAAATTTGGCAGCGCACTTGCTAATGAGCTGAGTGAAAATGAAATAGTTAGCATACCCGGCATACGCGGTAGAGAGGCACGAGAAATTTCGATTAAAAACTTAAGTAAAATTATCCAAGCACGCATAGAGGAGATAATGGAGCTAGTGTATTACGAAATTAAAGCAAGCAATATGGAGAAAAAATTAGCTGGTGGCATTGTATTGACTGGAGGTGGCGCTCAATTAAAGCATATTGCTCAGCTGGCAGAGTTCGTTACAGGTCTTGATGCGCGTATTGGGTATCCTAATGAACACCTAGCTAAAGGTATGGTCGATGAGGTAAAAAGTCCCATATATGCTACCAGTGTGGGACTTGTGCTGAGAGGATTGGCAGAGGAACGAAGCAGCGGAGCTTCGCTAAACGTGAATGCAGACCAACTGGGTCATGATAGAAAAAAAACAGCATTATTTGACCGAATAAAAGACTGGTTGAAAGATGAAGTAGATGTAGCAGATTACAAATAAAAAAAGGCAATTATGAGTTTTACAGTAGAATTACCAAAAGACAAATCCTCTATAATTAAAGTAATAGGCGTAGGAGGTGGAGGCGGAAACGCAGTAAACCACATGTACAGAGAGGGTATAGAAGGAGTAGATTTTTTTATCTGCAATACAGATTCGCAGGCGCTAGAAAATAGCCCGATTCCAAATAAAATACAAATTGGTAGTGCGCTAACCGAGGGTAGAGGTGCAGGTTCCAATCCTGAGGTGGGTAGAAAAGCTGCTGAAGAGAATATAAAGGATATTATTGATTCTCTTGGTGTAAATACTCAAATGGTTTTTGTAACTGCTGGTATGGGTGGTGGCACGGGTACTGGTGCAGCTCCTGTAATTGCAAAAGCTGCAAAAGATATGGGTATACTTACTGTAGGTATTGTTACCACTCCTTTTAATTTTGAGGGCGGTAGACGGTGTGACGCAGCTTTTCACGGAATAGAAGAAATACGCGAAAGTGTGGATTCCCTTTTGGTTATTTCTAACGATCGTATTAAAGAGATATATGGTAATTTGCCCATCAGCAAAGCTTTTGGCCACGCAGATAATGTACTCACTACAGCCGCAAAGGGTATAGCAGAAATTATTACTATAGCGGGAAGCATCAATGTAGATTTTGAAGATGTAAAAACTGCCATGAGTGATAGTGGCGTATCTATTATGGGTATGGGTTTAAGCGAAGGTGATGACCGTGCAATGCGTGCGGTAAATCAAGCACTAAATTCTCCGTTGCTCGATGACAATAGAATACAAGGTGCAAGTGATTTATTGGTTAATATTTCTTACGGAGAGGAGGAAGCTACCATGGATGAGTATGCACAAATTAACGAGTTTTTGCAAAATGAAGCTGGCAGAGACGCTACATTGAAGTGTGGGTTATGTTTTGATGAAAAACTTGGCAGAGGTCTCACTGTTACTGTCATAGCTACTGGATTTAATAGGGCTGAAAATAGATATAAAACAACCTCTAAAGGAGTTAATGATGTAGAATTTGATTTGGGTGCCTTGCAGGTAAATGAAGATGAGATGTCTAAAGATGAACGTGATGCGCTAAAGCAAAAGACTATTTTTGACCAAATGGCAGAAGAGGAGTTGAACGAAGTGGAGTCAGCGAATAGGAAGGTAGAAGAGATGAAGAAACGCATGAAATACCTCAAGGAGCTCAATGATACTGCTAAAAAAGAGCACGGAATCGAAGAATTAGAAAATGTTCCAGCATACAAAAGAAAAGGAATTAACTTAAACGAGGTAACACACTCTTCGGAAACTGAAATAAGTCGAACTAGTCTTATTGAAGAGCCTGAGCAAAAGCCAGAATTACGTACTAATAATTCTTTTCTGCATGATAATGTTGATTGATTTTTTTTAAAATTCATTGTAACAATCTAAAGCTATTGCTACAAAATCTCACGATATAACTGTCTTCAGATAGCATTACTTTTTTGAGTACTCCCGACTATTGGTTTTCAGGCGCTTATTTGCAGTTGCTTACTATGCATTAATGAGCTTCTTTTTGTTACCTTTGCGTTACCTAAGAATACAAAATACCAAATGCTGAGTAAAGACGATTTTACACAATACAAACACCAATCTTTCTTTTTAAAACTTAAGGAACTGGCCGTAGCAAAAGATGTAAATCCCTTCGACTATAAAATGATATTTTTTGGCGGCACTGGTGCTGTCGGTGGGCAAGCCGTTATAGAAGTTTTAGAAAGTTTTGTGTACATAAAGAACGCTAGCTTAAAAGCTCCTCATTATCATCCCAAACTGATAATAACAGGCATAAATAAAGCACAAATTGAACAGTTTTGTGGTAAACTTTTTCAAATATTTGGTAAGCAACGATTTGAGAAAACCTCAGAAATTGGTGATGAGTCTATCTGGCTATTTGACGGCTTTATGGAATTGCATTTTAAAACGCTTCTGGCTGTTCCCAAATTTCAAGCAGATTTAAATGCCGCGTTAAAGAATTTAGGGTCTAAGGAAGAGAAAATTGCATATTTGGTAAGTGAAGCAAGTAAAACAACTTCCCCGTTTGAGGCCTTTGTAAAACAGGTAAAACAAAACTTAGGAATGGCATCCAACGAAAAAATAAGGGCCGTTTTTAGTGGTATACCAGTTCCTAGTGTTGCAACGTATCATTTCGAAAATATAGACAGATTGCTAGACGAGCACGGACTAAGCGCAGGAGATACCGAAAAAAGTATAGAACGCAGCATTAAAAAAGAAATACTTAAAGGCTTGGCCGAAGATTTTGGAGATATTAAGAAAAACCATGCCGAAGAGGTGCTTATGGCACACACAACCTCAGTTGGGGGTATGTATCAAATTATCAATGGAGAACCTGTCATAAAGTTGGGGTACGCGCACTCTTCTTTGGGTGCGTTGCTCAAAGAAAAACAGTTTTATGCTAATCAACTTACTATTCAATATTCCAATTTTGGACTAAAAAGTCTAGTTACTGCAAGTGCTATTGGTATAGACTATATCTACCAAAGCAGTACTCTGCCACTCAGCAGTGGGGTGAGTCGTAAATTTAGACTTGCAGACGAAAATGATGAGCTCCCATTTGATCTCACTTTGATAAAGGATAAAAAAGGTGATCGCTTGCTCAATAAGATTTTTCCTGCACTGCCCGTTGCAGCTAGCCATCCAGTGGTTGGCAACAATGGATGGTCTGCAGAAAAATCTAAAATGAATTTTGGAAACACCAAAGAGAATATTCCTAGTCTGAATGTAAATTATGCACTTAGAAGTGGTGAAAATGGTCTTTTTTCTTTGGACAATGCATATGCACTATATCTGAACATGAAAATTGCCTCACAAGAGGAGCTTGCTCATGTGCTGGTAAGCAATGCACTATTAGGTGATGATCCGCAAAAACCATGGTTTGATAAACACGGAATATGCTACTATACCCAAACTGATAATAGTAGTTTGGTATTTGCATTACTCAATAATCGTAAAGAGTTTAGAAGATATCAAACAAGTGCATTCTCTACAAAGGCTTTTCAGGAACTTGGTAGTAGTAAGCACCAGGCTGAGTTGCATACACACGGTCTTATGATGCTCATGCACAAGCTCAAAAACTTGAACCCAAAGTACGTGAGCCAGAAAGTTACTAGCAAGTACAAAGAGAAGGAAGTAAAGGAATTTGTAGACGCCAATACTCCGAAGCTACTTCTTGAAGATATTGTGGTATATAGCAAAGATATTGTAGGTTTGGCAGAGAATTTCACTTCACTTTTAGCTATAAATACTGTGGAAGAAATGGCCGCTTACACTGGATTTAAAGGTGAGTTGAAAGGCTTTTTAAAAATATTTTATAATGGACTTCACTCTGCTGTTTCTCAAACAGTTAGAGCAATAACCTCGTTGGGTACTCCTATTATTTATAAAACATCAGAAGGTAAAGATCAGATTTTAGCTGGTCCTTATTTTGCTCCTTTAGATCTTGTGCTCACAGCTAACTATACTTTGATTGAAGCGATAGACAATCTTTGTTTAGAACATCGCCTTGATCGGGAAGAATTTATCAATTGGTTAGTGTGCAATAATGGGTTTGTAGACCTGCGTCCAAACGCCGTGCTCAATACTGCCAAGACCTATGCCGGAGGGCTAACTGATAGTCTAAATGTGTATAGCGATGAGCCTAGCTTTAGAAAAGCGATAAATACACTCAAACTAAAAAATGCTCGTAATGTGGAAGAAAATTACCACTACAATACAAGTGGTCTATTAGCCTACTGCGGTCGTATTACAGGGTTATATGAACAGCTCCAAGACTTTGACCTTAGTTTGGGAACATACAATGGCTGGAAGGCCCTTTTTCCCATAGATTCAAATGAAAACTATGTACTCATTCCGGGTCTAGTAGAGGCAATGAGACATTATGCCGAAGGTCTGGGAAAAATAACTGGCTCAGAATTTTTGTATCCTAGATACGGATACTACGGTTAATCTTTTTACGCAAAATGAAATAGAGGATTGGGACATAATTTTATAAAGGCTTTCTCTAAGCTGTTTTTGGATCCTCAGAATTAAAGCATTTTAGCGCTAGTTTCCTTTTTAATTTAATTCTGCTAAATTTCGCTAATTAGCAGAGTTAAACTCAAAGTTTCACAATTGTTTTTTTTGCCAATTAGTGTACACTATTTGATTATTCTCTATTCAATATCCTATGTGTTAGCACTATATTTTTGATATCGAGTAGATATTTTCTTTGGTACAAGATAAGAGATAGTACCACGGATTTTATCAGGAAAATAGAATAGCGGAATATCGCTGAATCTTCATTACGAAATGCCCACGCCTATCAAGCTAGTGGTGGTGCTTCTTTCTATGCGTACGTCTACGTAGTCACCCATAGTATAGTGATCTTTAGGGAAAATCACTTTGATATTTTGCTCATTTCGCCCCATCCATTCATCGGTGTTTTTTTTGCTTTGCATCTCTATCAGCACACGATGTATTTTTCCGACTTGTGCAGCATTTAGCCTGCGCGAAACTTCGTGTTGCACTTCTATAACCTCGGTTAGTCGTCTTTTTTTAATTTCTTCTGGTATGTCGTCTTCAAACTTTCTAGCTGCAAGTGTACCTGGGCGTTCACTATAAAAATACATATAACTAAATTCAAATTCACATTTGCGCATTAGGTCTAATGTGTCTTTATGGTCTTCTTCTGTTTCTGAGCAAAACCCAGTTATGATATCGCAACTTACACCACATTGGGGGAGTACTTCCTTTATGCGCGCATATTTCATATTATACCATTCGCGGGTGTATGTCCGGTTCATTTTTTCGAGTATTCTGGTACTGCCGCTCTGTGCTGGAAAATGGATATGTTTGGCAACATTGTCATATTTTTTCATTACATAAAGTACTTCGTCGTGAATATCTTTTGGATGCGAAGTAGAAAATCTTACCCTGAGCAATGGGTCTACCTTAGCCACCATTTCAAGTAAGTTGGCAAAAGAGATGCTATTCTCTTTTTCTTCTATGGTTAATTTATCAAAATCTTTTCTAGCTCCTCCTCCGTACCATAAGTATGAGTCCACATTTTGCCCCAAAAGAGTGACTTCTTTGTACCCCTTGCTTACTAGATCTTTAGCCTCTGCAACAATGCTTTCAGGGTTTCTGCTGCGTTCGCGTCCACGGGTAAATGGTACCACGCAAAAGCTACACATGTTATCACATCCACGAGTGATAGAGATAAATGCTGTTACCCCGTTGCTATTTAGTCGGGTAGGTTGTATCTCGGCATAGGTTTCCTCAAGACTTAACATAACATTGATAGCTTTATGTCCACTTTCTACCTCTCTGAGGAGTATTGGCAGTTCTTTGTAGGCGTCTGGTCCTGCTACTATATCTACAAGCTTTTCCTCTTCTAGCAGTTGTTTTTTAAGGCGCTCTGCCATACAGCCAAGTACGCCTATAGTGAGCTCTTTTTTGTGCTTTTTATTGTGCCGCAGGTGTTTCAAACGGTGTCTTATTTTTTGCTCCGCATTGTCGCGTATAGAGCAGGTGTTGATAAATATGATGTCAGCCTCCATTTCATCATTGGTTGTTTCTATACCCACTTCTGCCATTATAGACGCTACTACTTCGCTATCTGCAAAATTCATGGCGCAGCCATAACTTTCGATGTATAATTTTCGTTTCGTTTGTTGTTGTATCTCTACCAAAGCTGTGCAAAGGTAAGCATCGATTCAAATTACATCTACATGATATTTTATATCATTTAAAATACGACCTTCGCTCAATAAAAATTTATTTTAATCAATGAACTATTCATTCAAAACTATGCTCATACTTGTACTAGGTGCAGGTTTAGGCACGTTTTCTAGTTGTACAGAAGATGAAGACGAAGTCACTAAACCTGCAGATATAGTAGTAGTGCAATGCTATCCAACCAAAATAACAGAGGTATCTGACGATGGCTCAGTTTCAACAACCTACGAGTATAATGCCGAAAAACAACTTATAAAGGCTACTGCAGTAGAAGATGGAGACAGCTATGTGACTACATATGAATATACCGATGGTAAATTGACCTCGGCAACTTCAGATGGTGTAGTTTCTACCTTTTTGTATGAAAATGCAAGCGATTATCCTACACGCATCAATATTGTCGATGACGGAGAGCCCGTTTACTTTACCGTCATAACGTCTGCTAACGGAAATGTGACCAAAGTTGAAAATAGCTTTTATGATGATATGGGTAATGCCGTTTTGAGAGACATAACTACTTTAGTATATACTAATGGAGTGCTTAGCTCCGTGGTTACAGACAATTATAACGCTGAAAACGAGTCGTTTTCTACTGATTTAGAAGTTACTGATTTTGTTTTTGACGGAAAGAAAAATCCTTACAATAGCAGTGTGGCCTTTGCATTTGAGGATGAATTTAATCCCACAGCAGTTATAAAGCAAAATATAGTTTCTGCTAATGTCGTAGCAAATTTTAATGGACAAGAAATAAAATTGCCTTATACCACGGTTTATGCGTACAATGATAATGAATATCCATTGACTAGTCAGGAAACAGTCTTTGGTATGAAAACGGATTACACTTTTGAGTATAACTGCAAGTAGGTAGGTATAAAACGGTAACATAAAAAATCCTCTAAGGTTTTAATACCCTAGAGGATTTTTCTTGCTAGGTTTTCCTAGTCACTTTTTGTGCCGAACCATAGATTATCTCTTGTCATTTTGAGCTTATTTATATTACATCGTAGCAATTTACGATAACATTTTTTGGTCTATCTAGGATACCCCATTTATGACATACCATCGAAACTGTCTGTAAAATTTTTGATCCATAATTTAAAGTGGTTTTTTTATAAAAAACTCTGTTTGGTTTTAGGATACTTAATTTGTTTTTTCCATTGTTTACAGAGTCTATTTATCTTAAAACATGTTTAACTAGCCCGCTATTAACCATTTTTCTTTGCGATGTGGCATTTTTTATGGTGAAGTCATTGCTAAACACGAGTAGAATGGAAGGTCCAAAGTGAGATGTGAAAATACGTATTAAATTTGACCCCACATTGAAACTAAAAATAGACTTCAATATACCCAAACAAACACTGCCAAAAGTTTGGCCATCTTTTTTTACGATGGGCTCTTGTTTTGCAGCTAATCAAGCTATGCGAATGTCTGCACATGGATTATTAGTATCTTCCAACCCTTTCGGAATTCTTTATAATCCTATCAGTATAGCACGTATTTTAGAACGTTGTGCACTTAGTATAGGCTATCAAAATATTGACTTCCAGAAGCATAAAAAATACTTCTCTTGGGAGCATCACGGAGATTTTAAATATAAAAACGACGATGATGCCGTAACATACAGCAATCAGCTACTTTCTAAAACCCGAACTGATTTGGAACAAGCGGATGTGGTTATAATTACTTTGGGGACTTCATTGGTTTTTACCTGCGAGCAGCAAGTAGTAGCCAACTGCCATAAGTTATCTAGTCACTATTTTGAACAAAGACAACTTAGTTTTGCAGAAATAACGGAAAGTTTGCAACGTATAACAGATAGTATTTCCAAAATAAATAATAAAACTCAACTCATCTGGACGCTAAGTCCTATACGCCATTTACGCAGCGGAGTAATACAGAGCAGTAGAAGTAAGTCAACCTTACTTGCTGCCATACACCACATATTGATAAACAATCCGAAGCAATTGTATTTTCCTGCATACGAGATTTTTATGGACGAATTGCGTGATTACCGTTTTGCAAAGGAAGATATGATGCACCCTACGGAACAAGCAGAAATCTATATTTGGCAACAGTTTTGTGAAACTTATTTTTCTGAAGAAACATTGACTACGCTCACCAAAATTCAAAAATACAATAAATTAGTAGCGCATAGGCCTAAGGTAGATCCTCTGCTGCACGAGCAAAAAGTCGAAGACTTACGAAAGAACTTAATGAGCAAATATCCTTTTTTGAATTTGATATGAAAAAAATACTAATAACCGGAAGTAACGGACTGCTTGGACAAAAACTGATAGATCTATACGTGCAAACTGAAGGGGTAGAACTTATAGCCACTTCAAGAGGAAATAACAGATATCCCACAAAAAAAGGCTATATCTATGCAACAATGGATGTATCAGACGTGCGAAATGTGATGGATGTAATAACAAAATATCAACCACATACTGTAATTCACACTGCCGCAATGACTAATGTAGACGAGTGTGAAAAAGACCGAGAGGGCGCAGAGCGACTAAATGTAGATGCAGTAGAATACGTGGTAGAGGCAGCCAACGAGGTAGGTGCACATTTAATTCATTTAAGTACAGATTTTATCTTTGATGGCCAAAACGGTCCTTATACCGAAGACGATGAGCCAAACCCAATAAGTTATTATGGTGAGACTAAGTTGGCGGCGGAGAATATGATAAAAAATCAGTCCCAAAAGTGGAGTATAGCACGCACCGTGTTGGTATATGGGGTGGTTCACGATATGAGCAGAAGTAATATTATACTTTGGGCCAAAGGTGCTTTAGAAAAAGGGAAATCCATAAATGTCGTAAATGATCAGGTGCGTAGCCCTACTTTAGCTGAAGATTTGGCAAAAGGGTGTCAATTGATAGAGCAAAATGAGGCGGAAGGTATATTTAATATTAGTGGAAGAGACCAAATGAGTATAGTTGAAATTGTAGAACGTGTAGCGGATTATTTTGACTTAGACAAGTCCATAATAAATAAAGTAACCAGCGAAACCCTAAACCAGCCAGCTAAGCGACCCCCTATAACAGGCTTTGATTTGAAAAAAAGTAGAGCTGTTTTGGGTTATAATCCCCATTCTTTTGAACAGGGAATAGGCATTTTGATGGCTCAACTATAGCCACACAATACCCAAAATAAAAAGCAAAATAGCCAACTGTAGAAGACGGTGAACAGATTCCAGTTTATGTTCTATAAAAACGAGCATTAGTGTTTTAATTAGAGCTATAGCGCCCAGTACATAAAACAATTCTGGCTTGGTATGAACCCATAAAAACAAAGCATCTACAATGATGCTAGATATTAAAATTACCTGAAAAATACGCTTACTTGGATTTAAGCCAGCTTGCGTTGCTATACTATCATATCCTAGCAATATGTCTCCTTTGTGTGAAATAATATCCTTGTATATTTCGCGTGCAAAAAGCACGAAAAACAAATTCATTCCGTACAAAAAGAAGACTAATCCAAATGTTTTAAAATAAATAGTAAGGCTAAAAAAGGCAAGTACAGTAAGAAAACTAGCAGTAAACTCTCTTATCAATACAATCTTGCTCAACTTGTGTGAGTAAAACCATAGTAGAGTGCCGTAAAAAAAGAAGAATACAAAAATACGCCAGCTTGCATAAAGAGCGATACTTAGGCCAATTAGGTTTAAAAGTACATAAAAATTGAGTTTGAACCCTCTGCTTACTAGGTTTTGAAAACGTGTTCGATGTGGTCTATTTATAAGGTCCTTTTCTATATCGTAGAAGTTATTTATAATATAGCCACCTGCTAAAATAAAAGCTGTACTAGCTATGATTAGGTGTACTTTAACCTCAGAGAGTGTTATCCAAATATTCGATTTGGTATTGAATGCAAAAAGAAATGCGACATATTGTGCGATAACCGTAAATAATACATTTTTCCACCTTACGGTAGACATTAGTGCTATTATTTTTAGGTATACTGAATCGCGCTTTTGCATTCTATTCGCGTTCAATGGTGCAGTGCTAAATACGTTGCACAAGTTCTAGCTCGTAGCCTTTTAGTTGTTGTTGGGCGTGTGCGTAGTCTCTGGTGAAACCAAGAATATATCCACCGCCACCGCTACCACAAAGTTTTAAGTAATAGTCACCAGATTCTATTCCTTGCTTCCATACTTCTTTAAATCCCTCAGGTATCATAGGACTGAAATTTTGTAGCACGAGTGCAGATAATTTTTTTAAATTCCCAAAAAGTGGGTTAAAATCACCTTTAAGGAATGATTTAATACACTCATCATTATATTTCTTAAGCTCTGTTTTCATCATTTTACGAAAACCTTGCTCTTTCATTCGTTCCATAAAAATTTGTACCATTGGTTGTGTTTCGCCAGGTAGATTAGTATTTAGAAGAAAAATTGCGCCTTTACTATCAGCAGTTTCTTGTGGCAATCCTACCGTGGAAAGATCCTCTTTAGACCTGATAACAACGGGGAGGTTTAAGTAACATATTAGTGGGTCTAAGCCTGAACTTTTTCCGTGAAAATGAGACTCCATCTGCCCAAATATAGCTTTTAGCTCGGTGAGTTGAACTTTAGTGATGCGCTCTGGGTCTATTTTCTTTAGGGCATATTTGTCATAGATAGCCGCTACTAATGCCCCACTGCTACCCACACCGAATCCCTGAGGTATGGTTGAATCGAACGAAATACCTGTCTGTATATCTTTTTTTAATGATTTTAAATCTAGCTGTGCTTTTGCTATACCTAAAGTATCAAGATAAGATAAATAAGTGAAATAGATGCGCAAATGCTCATTAGAATCCGAGTATTTATCTTTAGAAAAATGGAATTTCCCTTTGTAAAAATTGTAAGGAATAGACAAGCCCATAGCATCTTGAATGATACCATACTCCCCAAAAAGAAGAATTTTGCTATAAAAAAGTGATTCTTTAATCATATTTACAACGGATACTGCGAATGTAACGTATTTTAGTAAAATCGTTAATCATAAAACGATTAATGCTAGAAGTTGTTTTAATGGTTTTGGAAGATACTGTAAGAAGAAGAAACAAAAAGAGGTCTATAACTTTTTTATTGGCATGTGTTCTTTTTTAGTTACACAAGATTGATTTCATTCACTCAAAAAAAGTAAGCGTGTTGCAAAAATTGATTTGGGAGCAGAGCGTCTAAGTTTGTTGAATGATTGACATATTGGCTGTGATAAAAGTTTTGAGTGGCCTGTACATTGCTTTTTTTTCCTCATTGCTCGTCAGCCTTAATAAATCTGGGGATATTAAAATGGCTGGATGATTAGAGTTTAGTGCTACTTTTTCTGTGGCTATATCTAAACCAATGCACCACAAGCAAGCTACATTTTTCGGATTTTGCAGCAGTGCACTATCTGTAGTAAGGTATTTTGCTGTCTGTGGAATATTCAGTGCAGTTATTATTTTCTGAAATGGGCTATTTTCTGCGAGATAGGCTTCTTTTAACCGTGGGGTTGTCAATATTACAAAAGGGTGTGGTAATCCATATTGACTTCTTGGGTCTTCCACTTCGGGTTTGTCTGTCACCGGCTCTTTAAGATGAGTGCTTGGCTTCTTTTTAGCTAGTTCCTTTTCTGCATTATCCATACTACTGAGCCGATCATCAGGGAGAATAACCAAAGAACGATAAAGGACTCCTACATCTGTTGAAGTTAATTTTTGCACTTTACAAAGAAAAGCGCTTTTTCTGTATTTTGATTTTATAATAAAAGATTTTCATCCTAAATGTATACTAATCAGAAAGAATAAGTAATCCTGATTTTCGCACGCTCTGCGGTGCAATTATTTTTTTAAATCTGCATTATTTTATAGCTCACTTAAATGTAGATTTAATATAACCATAGTTCCTTACAGAAATCGTGGTAAAGCAGAAAGTAGACTTGGGGAAGAAATATTAATTAAGGATTGGGATTGTTTGAATATAAACCTGTAAAGAGGTTGTTGCACTAAACATTTTTTTGAGGATTATTCTTATTTTTGATACCAAGTTATGCTAGAATAATCCATTATATATTGATAGAAAAGATGTGCCACAAGTAAGGTCCATTGGCTAAGCTGTTGTGATATAGTTTCAGCGTTTAATTGGTTGTTAGTAGCAGGAGAAAATCAATGTATTGCTAACCGCTACTTGTATACCTGCGAAAATCAAAGATAGATTACTACATTTGCACCAAATGGAAATAGTACAATCAATCCCGTCAAATTTTTTGAACATAGATTTTAATAACTTGGAGTTTGGCAAGGTATTCACTGATTGTATGTTAGTATCTGATTTTGACGGCGAAAGTTGGAGTGAATTTAAAATAGAACCTTTACAACCGATTTCTATGCATCCTGCGACTTCTGTTTTGCACTATGGCCAAGCTATTTTTGAGGGACTAAAAGCATATAAAAACGATAGTGGAGAGGTTAATATTTTTAGACTTTCAGATAATATTAAGCGATTAAATGAAAGTGCACATCGTATGATGATGCCACAGCTTGATGAGCAGGCAGCGAAGGAGGCAATTGTTAAGTTTGTGGGAGGATTGAAAGCGTGGATTCCGAATCGCAGTCAAGGCTCTCTATATGTTAGACCTTTTATGATTTCTACGGATACAACTCTTCGAGCTGTTGCGAGTAAATCATATCGCTTTATGGTGATTGCTTGTCCAGTTGGTTTTTACTATAACAAGCCACTCAGTATTTATCTAGAAAAAGAACATAGAAGAGCAGCCAAAGGAGGTGTGGGCTATGCCAAAGCAGCAGGTAATTATGCAGCATCATTTTATCCATCAGAAAAGGCAAAAAACTTGGGTTACGATCAGGTGCTCTGGACGGATATTACCAATGATTTTAGTTTAGAAGAATTGGGGAGCGCAAATTTCTTTTTTGTTAAAAATGGAGTACTATATACACCGAAAATGCACGATAGTATACTGAAAGGTATAACGAGAGATACGATTATGAAACTTGCTATCGATGCTGGAATTGAAATTGTAGAAGAGGTGATATCTGCCAGTAGTTTTGAAGATAATTTAGTAAAAAATAAAGTTGATTGTATGTTTGCTACAGGGACTGCCGCAGCAATTACCTACATCAATTCTATAGCCATAGACGGCAATATATTTGAGGTAGAATCACATAAATACTCACCAGTTCAAAATCTTAAATTAAGCCTAGATGCTTCGAAGTATTTGGAAAACAAATCGCACGAAGAATGGAACGTGGTGGTGTAAATCTAAGGCTACTGAAAATCTACCCGGTATACCTCATTAATACATTATGAGACAGATTTTGTGCCGTATATAATCCCTTGTAAATTAGGTTGGATGTTGTTTTTGTTTAGGTCTGATAGTTTTGTTCTTGGTTATTTTTGCTGTTCAGTGTTGGTAGTTTAATTTTTTTTAGAATTTCTCGTTACCTTCGTTTCTGTAAACATAGTGTATTGAGGTTCTTTACTTTTATAATAGTAGTCGCATTAGCAAGTGTGGTAAACACCCACATTTACGCTCAACTCTACTCGCTAACTTCTACAGATTTTTTTATCTATTTTGATTCTGACAGCTATACTGTGAGCGCCAAACAGCAACAACTGTTGATGGATAAAATTGTAGGTATGGGTGCCACAAATATCAAAGAAATTTATATAGAAGGACATACTGACACCTTTGCTTCTGATGCATATAATGAGATGCTAGCTCGCAATAGAGCTTTGGCTACAGTTGACATTTTAGAGCGTATAGGGGTGCCTGCTAGATTTATAAAAATGGAGAGTTTTGGGGAGTCTGACTTAGCTAGCGAATTACACCATAAGAACAGAAGGGCGAAAGTATTTTTTGTGTACGAAACAGACCATAAATCAGAGCTAAGTCCACCAAAGTGGGTAGTCATTAAAACTATAGATAAGAAAACCAAAAAAGCCGTAAAGGCTTCAATAGGTTTTGAGTATGAAGGACAAGATATGAAATTTAGTTCCACAGGAAATAGTGGTGTGTCTTCTGCATTTAATCTGCTGACAGATATAGTGACAATATCGGCATCTGCTCCACACTATCTTAGCGCTTATTTTACTGTGCCATCCTTAGATATTGATAGACCTATAGATACGTTGGTATATACAATTGAGTTGATTAGGGTAAAAATAACTGGCAAGTTTACGTTCCAAAATATTTATTTTTTTACAGATAGTGATGAAATTCGCCCTGAGAGTCAGCCTGAACTGAACAAGCTTCTTGCTATTTTAAAGCGTCACAGTGGTACCTATTTGGAAATACAAGGACATATGAATTTTCCTGTAGATAGACCCACTAATAGTGTGCAGCGACAGTGGAATATGGAACTAAGTTACAAACGTGCTAAGGCTATTAATAATTATTTGGTAACTAGCGGGATAGACCAAAAACAACTAACTTATGTGGGGATGAGTAATTTTAGAATGAAGCACAAACTACCTACAAATAAGGAGCAGGAAGACCAAAATAAAAGGGTAGAAATATACACCTTAAAAGAACTTTAATTGCTCAAATCCCACCTAAAATTTATGCGCAAACTGCGCGGCATTAGTGGGAAGTGTGGTGCGCTGTAATAGTTGTCAGTAAATAACCCTTGCTGCACGTGAAACATTTCCAAACCAAAGAAAAAGCTACGGACTTTAGCCAGCACATATGGGTTTACAGGGGCAGTCATTTCAAAAAGTTGATCGCTAGTGTGCCATTGTCGTGTGTAAGGAGTGTACACAGGGCTTTTAAAACTGCTAAACCAAAAAGTGCGAACACCAACTTGAATTTCTAAATTTTTTTTGAAAAGTCTGAATTGCCCGTATATATTGCCCGAGGCTATTGTGGCTGGCCGCGGTAGTGCTTGATCATTACTAGAGTTTTGTAAAATAACGCTCGTATTTCCGCCAAAATAGTCATTAGAAAAACCGTATTTGGCTTGCACTTTTAGTAACGAGACTAAACTGCTTTCTTGTGCTACTTCTCGAACATTGGTATAATAAACTAAATTACCCAATGTTTCCAGACTAACCCCACCTTTTAAGCTATGCCCATTTGATGATATTTGTGCCTCACCACCTAGTTTATTTATGTTTATCTTTCTGAAAGAATTGTTCCACACTACAGCAGTGCTGTACATTTGTTGCTCTAAAAAATCAGGTGCCAGAAGCTGGGACAAAACATACGCTTTTACTGAAAATTTTTGAACCAAAAAGGCTGCTTCACCATCTAGATGGTAGTCTCCCGCATTGTAGCCAAAAAGCCCCAACCTGCTTTTCCCTTTTATGCTAAAACCTTTGATTTGAATCTTTGCTTTGGCCTGCAAATAAATATTATTGACACGGTCTATTTGACTATTTTGGTATACTTTGTTATACGAGTGTATGAAACTTGTGCTTAGGGTCAAGGGATTTAGACGCACTGTGTACCCTAGCTCGTTACTAAAGGTACGTAGATGTATAGAATCTTTGAAGCGATCGAGCGTAAAACCATAATTTAGTGGATTAGGGTCGCCATCTTCAAATTCTACTCGTTCACTGCGTAGCTCTGTAGTCAGAAAAAACTGATTTCGAAACTGTCTAATACTCATATCCAATGTGCTGTCAGTACTTTTACCTCCCGGGCGGTAGTACTGTGTTACTTTAAAATTATTTTGAGCGTGTGTATTGAAAGCACTCGTATATCGCGCTGGTATATTGTTTTCTTTTTGTCTACCGCTTAGTATATTATAAGCGCTATCATTGGCTACACCACCTGGTTCTGCATTTTTGCTCTTATTCCATACGTATGATGCTACAATTTCGTATTTTCGGTTTTGCGAATAGTAGCTAGTATAAAATTTGGTATTAAATAAATTTCCCATGCGCACAGTGCTGAGATTTCTCAAGTTGGAGTAGTATAGGTTTTGATTCTTGATTCGTCTGTAGTCTAGCCCAAAAGCCAATCGTGTACTTATCTGCTGGGCGTGTTTCACTGCTACGTTTATCAATTCAAGAGGCCCTTGCGAGTATTCTAAGCGGGTAAATGGCCGTTTTGTTTGGTAAATATGTATTTCATTATCATAGAAATAAGGCGCCATATGCTGTGTGCCCAAATTTAAATTTACCTCGCGTGGTAGACTGCCGTCTAGTAGTAGTATGGGTGTAGCCTCTAGTCCTTGGTCTACCATAGGGAAGTGGCGATGATAGGCTGGATAGTAATTATAAAATATATTGAGTTGAGTATCTATTTTGGTTGTGTCTAGCTTTAGTAGGCTTATCTCGTTGACACTTATTAAGCTCACATCTGTGGGTTTAAAGATGTGAATTTGTGACGTATCTAGAAGCTGCCCTCTTGCCATATGTGCTGACGTCAAACTCAGCATAATGAAAATAAAACAGCGAATAGATTTACAGTGTTTCACTTATTTATAATTGAAAAAGTAAACCTTATTTGTTCCCCAACTAGCAGAGTCCTCTAGTGCTAAATTTACTTCATACCGCATGGCTGTTTCTGTAGGTAGTGTGTATTGCTTAAAATAGTTATATGCACTGTCAGTTAGCGCTATAGAGTCTATGTATTCCGGTAGGTTTATATCTTCTGGAATAATCCGAATAGTAAAGGATTTTAGTTTGTAGTCATCTTTCAATTTATAATTAAGTATAATTTCGGTACTCCCCGATAAAGTATCATTTTCGGTAGGCGATACTAACGTAATGGTAGGGTTTGTTCCATCTATGTAGCTAGAGTACTGAGGGAGATTAAATTCGTCCTTGCAGCTCCATAGCGTGAAAGTAGCTACTACAATAATTGAAAAATTTTTCATAGTGCAAATAACACAAATATTAGGGATTTGATATGAAAATGCAAAAATTGAATTTAGCACATTCCCTACTTTTTGGTATTGCTATCTTTCAAATTATATTTACTGAATAGCAATTAAGTCAAAGATCATGAAATTGGTTAGTATACTTTTATATCAATCTTTTGTGAGCCTTCTGTTTGCTATGTTCAGACTTGTTATAGCTTTTGCTAATTCTAGTTTCAGAAATTCTGAGCATCTTTGCATTAGAAAATGCGAAAAGTAGATAATCTCATAATAGGAGGGGGTATATGTGGTAGATTGCTACAGCTCCAACTCCAAAAAGAGGGAAAATCTACCTTGGTCTATGATTCTCCTGTGCCAAATCATTGTACTGCCGTAGCAGCTGGGTTGGCTAATCCATTGGTAGGTAAGTTTTTTACTATAGGCTGGCGTGCAGATGAGATTTTCCCACCATTGGCAGACTATTATGCTTCACTTGAAAAACAATTGAATGCCTCGTTTTTTAGGTCGGTTGGTTTCAAGCGAATTATATCTTCTGCAGGTGAGCAAAATATTTGGCTGAGTAAGGCACATAAATCAAAATATGCTGGATTTTGCTCTTTCGAAAATGAGCAAATTGAAGGACTAAATACTAGTTTTGGAGTGCTCAATATAAAGCAAGGAGGAGAAATGGATACCATCGCTTTTTTAAATGCATGTGACCAATTTTTGCCTACCCAAAAAGAAGATTTTAACTGGCATAATCTAGATGTTTTAGCGCATACATACGATGGGTTGTATTTTGATAAATTGATATTTACCGAAGGCTATAAAATAACCGAAAATCCACTGTTGAAAACTCTAGTCAAAATAGTACCAACCAAAGGTGAACTGCTAACCATAGAAACGGATCTAGAACCCAAGAATACAATCTATCTGGGCGCTGTTTTTTTGCAACATCTCATCGGAAAAACATGGCGAGTTGGCTCTACGTATAATCAAAATGACAGCTCACTGAATCCTACTACTGCTAATAGAGAAGATCTTATTAACAAGCTAGATAAGGTTTTAAATACTAGCTATGTGGTAAAAAGTCACTACTGCGGAGTTAGACCAGCAAGCATAGACAGAAAACCAATACTGGGGGAGCATCCAGCGTATGCAGGTGTTTATGTAGTGAACGGAATGGGAAGCAAAGCGGTAAGTCTTGCACCTCTCCTAATATCTGAGATGGTGGACTTTATGTATGGCCGTGCGACATTAAATGAAACTGTAAATTTGTTGCGATTTTGATACAAGCTATTCTTCATTTTATCCGAACGACTGTCCTATGGTTACTATTTTTTGCGGTAGCTAAATTGTTTTTTTTTATTGTTAACAGTAACGATTTTAGTCTTTCAACTTTTTATACGATCTGGAAAAATGGTGTAAGACTGGATTTGTCGGTTGTAGGATATCTTTCACTCATTTCATTGGCTATTCTCGCAGTACAGTCAATATTTTCCAAAAAGCTAGTTAGTTTTCTGCGGGTATACTGGTGGCTGGTTTTTATTTTTGTGTTGCTCATAGTGGCTGTTGACCCTTATTTTTTCAGCTATTGGGGACAAAAAACAAATTTGGGTTTTACACAGTTTTTGGGCAAAGAAAATGCCGGATTGTCCTCTATTGAGGTTTCTACTTACATCATTGTGGTGGCATTTTTGGTAATTGCATTGAGTTGGTTTGCTAAATACGGTATTAGAGTTTTACTTACTACAAAATCCAAAAGTGTTTTTGGAAACCTTTTACTAATTGGTGTTTCTGTGGTACTACTCAGAGGAGGTTTTAGTAAGGTTCCTATCAATTTGAGCAGTGCTTATTTTAGCGAAAACAATTTATATAATAATGCAGCAGTAAATGCAGTTTGGAATTTTTTGGCCACGGAATTTGAGCGAGATAAGCACGCACCCTTGGTTTTTTTTGAAGATGAAAGTACTCTAAAGGAGCTGGAATTAAAAGTAAAGTCGTCTACATCTTTGGATAGTATCGTAGTTGTAAATGATAGTACTAATGTTATACTCCTAGTACTAGAAAGTTTTAGCGCTAAGGTAGTAGGTGGTTTGAGCGGAGTAACTTATGACGTTACTCCAAATTTGAATCGACTTATGAAGAAGGGTATAAATTTTCGTCGTGCATTTGCAAGCAGTTTTAGATCCGACAAAGGGTTGCTTGGCCTCACATACGGAGTGCCTAGTGGAGCGCGACAAACGCTTACCAATTTTCCGCAGCATCTTGCTCGTAAGCCGAGTATATTTAGTATTTTCCCGGATACCTACCACACTAGTTTTGGCTATGGAGGAAATTTAGAGTTCGCCAATATTAAAGTGCTCTTTAAAGATGCAACTAAAGTGAAATCTCAAGACGACTATAAGAGTGAAAATACCAATGTATGGGGAGTGCATGACGAAGAAGTTTTTAAACAAGAGCTTCAAGAATTTGTGGAACAATCAAAACCACAATTTCGTATGATATTTTCGTTGAGCAGCCATGAGCCTTTTGACGTGCCACATTTTGAAAAGTACAAAAATAAATACCTCAATAGTGTAGCATATACAGACAGTTGTTTGGGTGTGTTTGTAGATGGACTTAAAAGTTCTGGAAAATGGAAAAATACCTTACTCATTATCACTGCAGACCACGGAACCATACGGCCAGATAATGCCCCGATATTTGATACGGCCAATTTTAGAATACCACTACTACTCACAGGCGGGGTTTTACTCGCAGATATATCAGTACCCAATACGGTGAGCCAATTGGACGTTCTTCCTACTCTTGATCAGCTTTTTGGGAATAGTAAAAAGCTAGGAGCCACACTACTGTCTCCGCAGGGGAGGGCCTTTTATTCATATCATAATGGTATAGTCTTTGTCTCAGATTCTACGCTTAACACTTATGACATTGGCATGAAATCCTATCTTAGCCCACCTCAAGATAAATCGTATGAAAAAGCTTTTTATCAAAATCAAAATAAAGATTTTTTTGGTTCAAATCAATAGTTGAAAGTGAGATTTTATCGCTTAATAAATCGTAAAGTAGCGTCGTTTGTTTTTACAAAATATGTGCCCGGAGAAAGTTGAGTAATAGCTACGTTAGTAATTATTTCGTTGAGCGTACCTTTTGATACTACTTGTCCCATTATGTTCATAATCAGATAGCTATTATTCTGTGGAAATCCCTGGTCTATGCTGATGCGTGTAGTAGCTACCGTAGGATAGAGTCTTGTATTTGACAGCTTCACTTCTTCTTTATGTGCTATTTCGCCTTTCATGTCATTTATTTCTGCAGGTATACCCAAACTTAGATTGATATAGCTACCGCTACCTGTTTCTTGTTTTTTAGCAACACGAACCATATAGTGATTAGTACCGTCATAGGGAGCATTGTCGGTGTAGGTAGTTTCGGTTGTAGGTGAAGTATTTAGCATTTTAAATTTGCCAGTTTTTTTTTTGCTACGATAAACATAGTAGCCTAGTATATCTGTTTCATCGGTAGCCTCCCAACGAAGTATGGTTTTATCTCTAATTTCATTGGTTTCAGCGATGATATTTTTGGCTGGCTTCAGTGGATACAAACGTAAGCTTGGGTCGCCTAATAAGGCAATGTGTGCTCCGTTTTGATAAAATCCAGCGTCATAATCAAGTACATTATTTTGCGATCTTTTCACCACATCTGTATAGCTTTCACCAATGGCTAAAGTGTGGGTAACCCACTTAGGTCTTCCACTCCAAATTACATTAAACCCAAGTCTTTCAGTGGCCAGTGAAGCTCTTAGTAGATTGTTTTGTATATCCCAATCACCAAAAAAACTTCCAAATAGATGATTGAAAGCGGCCATATTGTTATTAGTAAAACTATCACTTGTCCCAAAACCAGCGCAAGAACTATAAGAACCTGCGCCACATACATACGAAAAGAGATAGTCTTTTTGGCGTGCTGCAGCGAATACATCTTCTTGTACCACAGCATTTTGTCCACAAATTGCATGAAAATCCCGCAAAGCAGCAGAGCTGAACCCTTCGGCAAAGCTTGCAAAATTATTTTCTACAACTCCTTTATTTTCTAATTCGGTATTACCTATCTTGTAGGTATGTACTTTGTCCAGGTAGCGTTTCGTAAGTGCCACTTCACCTACCCCAAATAGAGGTAAATCGCTCATATCTACACGTCCTACTGCTATTGACACTTCGCCCGGTATTCTATGTTGGTCCCACTTGTTGTCGCCTATTTCGTTATTATTCTCGTCCCTTTTGGCTAACGAAGTAGAGTCGTTGTCTGTCCAGGTGCCCTCCATATCTCCGTAAAATACATCTGCAGGCCACGCCCCACAGTGAGAGTTTGGGTCGGTCTCGTTATGTCCATCTGGCGGAAAGAGATATTCATCGTCTTCGCAATATACACCAGAGTAGGGTACTGGTAGATGTCCGAGTAGATAAATAGCGTCACATCCAATAGTGCTTTGCTTATTTTTTATGAGCAATTTCATATCCACTACGGTCGTATTAGTGTCTATAACTTCTTGGTGTACATCCCATCCGTCGGCAACTAAATCAGCCACTAGAGTGCTGATCTCGTTAGGCAGACTATCGTTTATTAAAGTAGTAGTAAATATCCAAAGTGTACCGCGTTGGTGTTTGGCAGGCGTTTCTATTCCTGCACTTATATAGCTGTATCCTAGTATGTTTCCCGAACGAAAAGGGTCATTAGTATTGGTTTCACGTTCTATGGCGTACTCATAAATATTGCCTGTAGTTATGTCTGTGTCAGTATAACTAATTGTGGTGGCGTCTAGCGTAGCTAACGCTGTACCCCAATTTGTACTGTTCAGTGCTCTTCTATAAATTCTAAATGCCGTTGTGTTTGCAGTGGTGTTCCAGTGTAGTGTTATTGTTTTTGTGACTTGGTTGGTTGTGACATATCCATGGGCAGAGCGTGATTCTGACGAGGTTTGGGCAAATAGTAATGAGTGTATACATACAAGTAAAAGTAGGGTAATAAGTTTTGCGCTTAATTTCATCATCGTAAATAGTTATATCTTCGTACAAAATTATAGAAATAATGAGAACACGATTGATTCTTTTTCTAGCCGCAATGGGATTTATTTCGCATTGGAGTTTTGCACAAAAAATGTGCAATCACTTGCGTATAGAGCACCAAGCAGCAATGAACAATACGTTAGATCCTAGAGCAGACACTTTTGATGTGTTGATATATGAGATAAATGCAGCTTTTTTGGATTACCAAAAAAAAAAAGAGATAGTAGCCACCACAACGCTAGAGATTATTTTACTCAAACCCGCTTCTACAGTAGTCTTAGATTTACTAGACTTGCAAGTAGATGAGGTCTCTGTCAATGGGATTTCACAATCATTTTTATACACCAGCCCTGCACTCAGCATAAATTTACCTAGTATCGCTGTTGCTGATACCTTTCAGGTATCGATAAAATACCGAGGAAATCCGAAGCAAGATGAGCAATGGGGTGGATTTTATTTTAATGGAGAATATGCTTTTAACCTGGGAGTTGGTTTTGCCGCAGACCCCCATAATTTTGGCCGCGCGTGGTTTCCATGTTTTGATAATTTTGTAGATAGAGCAATTTACTACACCAATATCACCGTAGATAGTGGCAAAAAAGCGTACGCCAATGGATACTTAACGGATGAAATAGATAACGGCAACCAAACCACGACCTATAAATGGCTGATGGACGAGCCTATACCCACTTACTTGGCTTCTGTAGCTATTGCAAGCTATGAAGAAGTAACAATGAATACGAATGAAATTCCGGTTTTACTTACCTCGCTGGCTGCAGATACAGCTAATTTACGAAGTAGTTTTGAAAACTTGCCTAACTGTATCCGTAGGTTTATCGAGGTATACGGAGATCATAACTTTGATCGTATCGGGTTTAATATTGTACCTTTCAATTCGGGAGCTATGGAGCATGCTACCAATATAGCCTATCCCCGTTATGCTATAGCCAACGGAGATAAAGATTATGAAACACTTTTTGCTCATGAGCTAGCTCACCACTGGTGGGGAAATACTACAACCTGCCGCACTCAAGAGGATATGTGGCTCAACGAGGGCTGGGCTTCGTACTCTGAGCGTATATTTCTAGAGGCTGTTTACGGTAAAAAGCGGTATGACGAAGAAATAGAAGAAAATCATCGCCAAGTCTTGCAGTTTGCTCACGTACAAGACGGAGCTGTTTTGCCCGTAAGCGGTATAGGTCATGCCAATACATACGGGCGTCATGTTTACAATAAAGGTGCAGATATGGTACACACTCTAAGGGGTATGATGGGTGATCAAGATTTTTTTCGAGCGTGTGCTGGCTTTCAAAAAGCCTATAAGTTTAAAGCAGTATCTACCCAAGATATGGCCAATCACTTTGGTCAATATACACCCCTTAATCTAAGGGGCTTTTTTGATTATTGGATAAAGGAAGCCGGATTTGCTCATTTTGACATCAATTGGGTGATACGTCAAGATGGCTTTTATAAAGTACACATCAAGCAAACTCCTCGTTTCAATGATATAAACTATGCTGGTACTGTAGCTACCGTTACTGCTTTTGGCAAAAACTGGGAAAGACACGATGCTCAAGTTATTATTTTCAATAAAGAGCAAACTTTTGATGTAAACTGTCCATTCGAGCCCGTGTATTGGGCTTTTGATTTTGATGATAAAATAAGTGATGCAGTGACTACTGACTGGGCCATCTTGCAACCCGGAAAACATAGTATAAATATGCCTCAAGGCTTACTATCAGATGTAGAAATTGATAATAATTCTAACGATTCTATTTTACTTCGAGTAGAACACCATTGGGCACCTGCAGATGGAACCTATGGAAAACCAGAAAAAACAGTTCTAAGTCGTCAACGATATTGGAGCATAGATGGTATTTGGCAAGATGGAGTCAGTATTTCTGCTACTCTTATCTACAGTGGATTGCGAGCAAACTCCTTACAATTTGGCTACCTAGACAACGAGCTGATACGAATAACGGAAGATAGCCTAGTGTTGCTCTACAGACCAAATGCGGGTAGTCCGTGGGAACTCGCTACAAACTATATCAAAAACACAGGAAGCTTGTTTGACAAAAGAGGTACAATTAGCATTAGCAAGTTAAAAAAAGGGCAATACTGCTTGGCTATGTATGATCAAAATCTAGCGAACACAAAAAAAACAACAAAAAAACCAGTGGTATTTAATCTATTTCCAAATCCTGTGAACGACGCGCTACACGTTGTTTTTGCGACCAAACAAGATTACTGCATTCTAGAAATTACAGATTTACAAGGTAAGGTAGTGAAAACACAAAAGCTTGAGAAAAAAACTGTAGAACTTGATATAGATGTTTCAGAACTAGTTCCAGGCACTTATTTTTTGGGTGTAATAAGCGAAAATAAAGCATATGATTTCCGGAAATTTGTTGTTCAATAGTGCTTTAACTTGTTAATCGCTACAACTTGTAAAAGCTAAACGTGGCCAATTTGTTCGTTTATCCATCGCCCGAGTTCCGGGATACCATGCTTGCTGCTTGCACTGGTTTCTAGGATTATTGGTAGTTCTTCAAAAAATTCCGATACGGCTTTTTCAAAAGCAACCATATTGGCCTCGGTATTTTTCTTCTTTTTTTTGTCTGTTTTGGTGAAAACAATTCCAAGAGGCACTTTGTGCTCCCCACACCAAGCCACAAATTCTAAATCAATACGCTGCGGAGGGATAGATGCATCTATCAAGATAAAAACAATATACAAAGTCTCACTGTGAAGTAGGTAGTCGGTAATCAGTCCTTCAAATACTTCTCGTTGTTGTTTCGAAACCTTTGCGTAACCATAGCCTGGTAAATCTACCAAATGTACATGCCCCTCAACGTCAAAGACATTAATTAGCTGCGTTTTTCCCGGTTTAGAGCTTGTTTTGGCCATATCTTTTTTGCACGCTAATGCATTAATAAGTGAACTTTTGCCCACATTACTTCTGCCTATAAATGCAAACTGGGGAGTCTTGTCGTCTTGTATCTGCTGAACTGATCCGTAGCTTCTTAAAAATTTTGCCTTTTCAAATTTCACGATACAAAGGTACTATCTTGAGTTAGACTGCGTACCGCTAAAAATTCTTAGATATACCAAATCAATGAATTACTAGCTTTCCAAATCCTTTGGGTGAACATAATTGTTACATTTGCAAAGTAAAAATTAATGGGTACTAAAGTAAAACCATACCAAACCGAGAATTCTAAAAAAGAGCAAGTACAACAAATGTTTGACAATATTGCTCATCGGTACGATTTTTTAAACAGGTTTTTGTCTTTGGGAATAGATATAGGCTGGCGTAAAAAAGCTGTAGCGATGTTAGAAAAACACCAACCGAAGCGCATACTTGACGTAGCAACCGGAACAGCTGATTTTGCTCTTGCTACACTAAAATTAAATCCTGATGAAGTTATAGGCATAGACATATCCGAAGGCATGCTAGATATTGGTCGTAAAAAAATAGCCAATAAAGCGATTGCCAATGTGAGGCTTGAAAATGGGGATAGCGAAAATCTTCGCTTTGAAGATGATAGCTTTGATGCAGTTATTGTTGCTTTTGGAGTGAGAAATTTTGAAAACTTAGAACAAGGATTGAAAGAAATAAATCGGGTTTTAAAACCAGGCGGTATTGCGATGATTTTAGAATTTTCTAAACCAAAAGGTTTGTTTGGCTTATTTTTCAAAGTTTACAATAAAACACTTTTACCTCTATGGGGTAAACTTTTTTCTGGAGATAGCGCAGCATATACCTATCTGCCCGAGTCCGTAGCAGCATTTCCAGAGGGTGATATTTTTAAAAACATAATGCGCGGATGTGCATACCATAAAGTAGAAGATCGGCGTTTAACATTTGGCGTATGCTCCATTTATACCGGTATAAAGTAATAGTCATTTTCATTGTCGTCTTGGCAGGACTAAGAGTGCAAGCACAACAAATTAATCCGCTCTACGATAGAAGGCCTATTCGTTTTGGCTTTGGTATTATGGGAAATACCGCTAAATTAAAATATACCGTAGCAGATAATAACCTCAATTACGATAGTTTAAAAACCATCGAGTCTAGATTTTATCCAGGATTTGGCTTAGGTGGATTGGTCAATTTTAGGCTTGCAGAACATTGGGATGCACGTACCATGCTCAATATTCAGTTTGCTCGTAGGGATATGAACTACCATTTCACCCAAAATAATACTAAAATAGCAGAAATGGAAGCAACCTATATGGAGATACCACTTACGTTTGAGTATAAATCTGAGCGACACAAAAATGCGCGTATATATCTGCTTGCTGGCGCTACGTATCGTTTTGATTTTACAAGTGATATAGAAACTGACCGCAGTAATACTAAACCAATATTGGCACTATACCCCAATACATTTTCCTACGATATAGGTTTTGGTTTTGACTTTTATTTTGAATATTTTAAATTTAGTCCAGAGGTGAAACTCAGCAATGGTATAGGCAACCAGAAAGTACCCGATAGTTTTATTTTTGCAAATAGCGTAGAGCGTGTTTCTCCCAAACTTTTACAATTTAGCCTCATATTTCAATAGTGTTTTTCAAATTACAACACAACGAAAAGGATACTAAAGCCAGAGCAGGTGTCATAACTACAGATCACGGTGAAATACCTACACCTATTTTTATGCCTGTAGGTACACAAGGTACAGTGAAAACAGTAGATCAAGCTATTCTCAAAAATAATATAAATGCCAAAATTATCCTTGGTAATACCTACCACCTCTATCTGCGGCCAGGCCTAGAAATTATCAGAGGTGCTGGAGGCCTACATAAGTTTATCAATTGGGATAGACCAATGCTAACCGATAGTGGGGGTTTTCAGGTATATAGTATCTCAGACCAACGCAAAATAACAGAAGAAGGTGTTGTTTTTAGAAGTCACATAGATGGGCATAAGCTGCTTTTTACTCCAGAAAATGTGATGGATACACAGCGCATCATTGGTGCAGACATTATAATGGCATTTGATGAGTGCACTCCCTATCCTGCTACGCGCGAGTATGCTACCAACTCTATGCAAACCACCCATCGCTGGCTAGATCGATGCATCACTCGTTTTAATGAGACAGATCCAATATATGGACACCATCAGCAGCTTTTTCCAATTATTCAGGGCAGTGTTTTTGATGACTTACGCATGCAAAGCACAGACTATTGCCTAAAACATGATACTGATGGCATAGCTATTGGCGGGCTGTCCGTAGGTGAACCTCATGAGGACATGTATCGTATAACAGATCAAATTACAGCCATTGTTCCACAGCACAAAGCGAGGTACCTTATGGGGGTAGGTACGCCAGCTAACTTGCTAGAATGCATACACTTAGGAATAGATATGTTTGATTGTGTAATGCCCACCAGAAATGCACGCAACGGTATGCTTTTTACTAAAGATGGTACACTTAACATGCGTAACAAAAAGTGGGAAGCTGACTACTCCGCTATAGACGATGAGCTTACTCCACAGTATAGTAAGGCTTATCTCAAGCATCTTTTTAAAGCTAAAGAATACCTAGCTGCGCAAATAGCGAGTGAGCACAATCTCAAGTTTTATTTGTGGCTGGTTACTGAGGCTCGCAATCATATCTTAGCTGATACTTTTTTGAATTGGAAAAATAGCCTTATGAACAAACTAGACCAACGTTTATGATAGATGATATATACAAACGTGCAAAACTGTTAAGTAAAACATGTTTAAAAATAGCGTTAGTGCTTCCAGCTGACGTGGCCTTGTGCAATCTGATACGAGCACAGTTAGTAGATCGTGCCACAGATATGGCCATAAAATCGAAAGGACTAATGGTGACCCAAAATCCTGATTTTTTTTTAAAAAAACTTGGTGATGCTAAAGAAGCATGCGACGGTTGTCAATATTGGTTAGAAATCATCTCAGAAGAAAACCATCTTGATTCTGCTATTATTAATCCAATATTAGAAGAAAGTATGGCTATTTCCAATTTATTTGCACACGCCATAAGAAAGGTAAAACCAAATTATTAGTAAATTTTTGTAGGTGATATTTGTATGAAACTAACAAAGATAGATTGGTATATTATTAAACGCTTTTTGGGTGCTTTTTTTTTAGCACTTGGCCTGTTTACAGTTATCATAATTGTCTTTGACTTGTCAGAAAAAATAGATGAGTTTATGGAAAACAAAGCCCCGTTTGGCGAGGTTATTTTTGATTATTATATCAATTGGGTTCCTTTTCTACTAAATTTGTTTAGTCCCGTATTTGTATTTATTTCAGTTATTTTTTTTACATCTAAAATGGCTCAAAATAGTGAAATTATAGCTATGCTTGCTGGTGGGGTATCCTACAAACGACTTTTAAGACCTTACTTTATAACCAGTATTTTTTTAGCTCTGTTATCTTTCTCGTTATATGCTTGGATTATTCCTAAAGCAGACAAAACCAGAGTGGTATTTGAAAATCAATACATAAGAGACCGCAATCACTACTCTGCCTCTCAAATTAAAACCCAAATATCTCCCGGGATGATTATGAGTATGAGTAATTTTAATTTTGGAGATAGTACAGGATTTCAACTTAGATTAGAACACATAAAAAATGGTAATCTACAGTCAAAAATCTATGCGGATAAAATTGATTGGAATAAAGATAAAGCAAGCTGGACATTGCACAAATGGTGGAGTAGAGAGTTTGTAGATGGTAGAGAAATATTGAACAACGGTGAGTTATTGGACACAATGATTCCTTTCAATCCTGAAGATTTTTTTAGAAAAAATGATGACGTCCAAATGTTTAACCTCGGCGAGCTAGACGAAATGATAGAATTAGAGGAAATGAGAGGAACGGGTAACACATTTTTTTATGTTACCGAAAGATACAAGCGATTTGCTATGCCTTTTTCAATTGTTATACTTACCATAATAGGCGTAACTGTGTCCTCTAAAAAGACTCGAGGTGGCATTGGTCTAAACTTGGGAGTAGGGCTTCTAATTAGCTTTACCTTTTTAGTGGTGTTTCAGTTTTTTTTAGCCTATGGTAGTAGTGGTGCATTACATCCATTGCTTGCTGTGTCTATACCAAACCTGCTCTTTGCTAGTATCGCTTTTATTCTGTACAAGTTAGCACAAAAATAATAATGACTGAAATATCTATAAAAGAAGGAGGCTTTTTAATAGTCAATAAACCCCTCAGATGGACAAGCTTTGATGTGGTCAAAAAACTCCGGAATATATCACAAATAAAAAAAATAGGCCATGCGGGTACTTTAGATCCATTGGCAACTGGCGTGCTAATAGTTTGCTATGGCAAGTACACAAAAAAAATAGAGGAAATACAGGCTATGGGGAAAGCGTATTCTGGTACTTTTATTATAGGACAAACAACTCCTTCCTTTGACCGAGAAACAGAAGTAGATGGCATATATCCTACTAAGCATATTACTCCAGCGTTTTTAGAAGAAAAAGTAAACCTGTTTAGAGGAGTTATAAAACAAGTACCTCCTCAGTACAGTGCAGTAAAAGTGAAGGGTAAACGAGCGTATGAGCATGCTAGAGCCGGCAAAGAGGTTGAGCTAAAAACACGAGAGGCTAATATCAGCAAATATGAGGTGGATGCTACTCGTTTTCCTGAATTAAGCTTTGATATACACTGTAGTAAAGGAACCTATATTCGCTCTTTGGCTAGAGACTTAGGGGTGGCATTGGGTAGTGGTGCATTTATGAGTAGTTTGGTGCGTACACGTATCGGCAAATTTTCTTTGGATAGTGCAGTGACAGTTGAAAATATTAAAGATTCTGAAGATTTTTTCAAATTTGCACAACAGTTTTAGCCTATGAACGTGTTGTATGATATAACAGAATTTGACCCGCAGCAGCCTGTAGTAGTTACCCAAGGTACATTTGATGGGGTACACTTGGGGCACCAGAAAATATTGAAACAGGTAGCTCAAGAGGCTAAAAAGATAAATGGGATTAGTGTTTTACTTACATTCTATCCACATCCGCGTCTCGTACTTTATCCAGATGATAACGAGCTAAAACTATTATCAACTATTGAAGAAAAAATAGATCTAGTAGCTGAGTTGGGTATCGATTATCTTATTATAATGCCCTTTACCCAAGAGCTAAGCCGGCTGAGGGCAGACGAGTTTGTTCGTAACATACTCTTAGAGCAATTGCACCTTTCTAAGCTTATCATTGGCTACGATCACCGTTTTGGCAGAAACCGAGAAGGAGGCATGCAAGAAATGAGACAATTTGCCGAAATCTATGGCTTCGAACTAGAAGAAATATCTGCTCAAGATGTGAGTGAAAGCATAGTGAGTAGCACTAAAATAAGACAAGCATTACTGAACGGAGAAGTACACCTAGCAGGCAACTACTTAGGTACACCATATGTGCTTCGGGGGAAGGTTGAGGAAGGCTTACAGCGAGGAACTAGCATAGGATACCCCACTGCCAATTTGAGGGTAAATAGCAGTTTTAAACTCATTCCAAAAAATGGTGTGTATGCAGTGTGGGTATATATTGAAGAAAAAAAATTTCACGGGATGCTCAATATAGGTTACAATCCTACTTTTGAAGACAAGAAGTGGAGCGTTGAAGTTCATATTTTTGATTTTGATCAAAATATATATCATCAAGATATAGCTATTGCCTTTGTGGCGCATACGCGCGCTGAGAAAAAGTTTGAAGGTACGAAAACGCTTCTGAATCAATTGAAAGAGGATGAAAGAGAGATTAGAGCGATACTGGAAAAGTAGTTTAACTTTATATATGTGCACTGTGTGCTTGTTTGCATACTCACAGGTTGATACGGCCAATGTGTATACAGAACAAGAAATTAAAGAAATAAATCAGTGGGAATTTAACTCAGATTTGATTCCTGCACAAAGTATATATGGCCGCAGTTGGGATGAAAAAAATATAGATAGTCCAGCCTATAATTATCAAATGATGAAATGGGGATATCTGCTAAATTTGGTGGAAGATGACTGTGAGTATGTTCACCCTTTTTGTGGCGAAGTGACTAGCCATTACGGCTGGAGAGGAGGAAGGTGGCATAAGGGTATTGATATCAATCTAGATATTGGAGATCCAGTTTTCGCAGCGTTTGATGGGGTGGTTCGTATTCAAAAGTATGACCAAGGTGGGTTCGGTAATTATGTGATGATACGTCATTACAATGGATTAGAGACATTGTATGCTCACCTTAGCGAATCTATTGTGGAGCGAAACCAAACTGTTCGTGCTGGCCAAATGATAGGATTTGGCGGAAGTACAGGCCGTAGTACCGGTGCTCACTTACATTTTCAGACTATGCTGATGGGTCAAGCGTTTAACCCATGCAAGATTATTGATTTTGAAATGTATGGGTTACTGGATTCCCAGACCTATGTCAATCATACTTGGTTTCCGTACATAAACGGCCAGGATACTAAGACAGCCGCCCCACCCGCTAGTGCTCGGCGGTATCACCGCGTAAGAAAAGGAGATACCCTCTATGGCATTGCAAGAAAGCACGGAACTACTGTAAATTCCATTTGTAGGCTAAACCGAATAAGTAGAAACACCACACTTCGTATAGGCAGATCGTTGCGAGTGAAGTAGCACTGCCCCGTAGATAGGTTTTATCATATCTTTTTGTTTTTAAATTCGAAACTCTGTATGCTGCGCATTATGTCTTCATTTATGAAATTATAAATAGGAAGAACGCTGTCCCTTGTTGTATGTTTATTAAAGTAAAAAGACCCTCTGAAAAAATGTTTATTCTCATCGGTAATATAAAAATTAAGAGGAGTGGCAGTTTTTCCTTCAAGGTCATAAATTAAACCACTAATTCCTTTGGATGTGTCTCTTATTTCTCGTTCTATGATTTCCTCAGCCCTTTGTAAGTGAGGTTTAAATACCATTTTATAGGCATCTTCGGTAAGGCTATCTAAGTCTGCCTTTGATTTTATAGGGATATAGCTCAAGTGGAGGGTTGCGTTAAATTGCGGATATTGCAAGTTATACCAGCAAGGCTGACTCTCTAGGTTGTAGGGTGTCAGTTTACTGTAGGTGGGTATATCAAAAGAAAACGGACAGTCCACAGATACGGGCTCAAAAATACGCTCAGGGTAGTAAATACGAGGGTAGCCATTAGGCTTTGGGATGTAATCTGCACAAGCTGCAAAAAGCAGGCAAAAACAGACTAAAGTAATTGAAGTTTTATTCGCCTGCATCAGTTACTGTTGATATTTTAGCTATGTGCATTTTTACGCGTTTGATTCTGCGAGTGTCTGCACTCTCTACCGTAAACGTTATGTTGTTTAAGAGTATTTTTTCACCCTTTAACGGAATTTCGCCCTGTATTTCCATAAGTAGACCACCTAAGGTGTCTGCGTCTCCTTTTACTTTTTCAAAATAATCTGGTGATAATAGAAGTATTTTAGAGATGTCGTGTAATGCAGTTTTCCCCTCAAAAATATAAGTGTCTTCATCTAGTTTGGAATAGGAAAGGTCTTTTTCGTCAAATTCATCTTTTATTTCTCCAAAAACTTCTTCTAGAATATCTTCCATTGTAACAATACCACTTGTGCCCCCATACTCATCTACTACTATAGCCATGTGGACGCGTTTATCTTGAAATTCTTGGAGAAGATCGTCTATTTTTTTGTGCTCCGGCACAAACATTGTCGGCCTAATTAGCTCTTTCCAATTGAAATTAGTTTTTTTGTGTATGAACGGTAATAAATCTTTTATATAAAGTATGCCGCGCACTTGGTCAAAGTTTTCTTCATATACGGGTATTCTACTATAGCTCCACTCCAATATTGTGCTCAGAAGATCTTGGGCATCCGTAGATATATCTATACAGCTTACTTCTGTGCGGGGTTTCATTATTTGTTTCACACTAGTGTTACCAAAGTTTATTAAACCCTTTAAAATATGCTTTTCTTCTATTTCTTTGTTTTCGTCGGCTATATCTATAGCCTGACTTATTTCTTGCATGGAAATATTATGGTGTCTATTTTTTAAATATTTATCAAATAGAGAAGAGCTGCCGGCGAGGCCCAATACAATAGGTTTCAAAATAGTATAGCATATTTTCAATGGTTTACCCATGAAACGTACTATTTTTAGGTTGTATTGTGCGGCATATATTTTTGGAATGATTTCTCCTAAGAGCACTAGTAAAAAAGTGATAAGTACTACTTGAAATAAAAAAGAAGTAGCAGCAGCTGGAAGATTTACAAAACCTATGTTTATACTGCCAAAAGAAAAGATTTGTTCAAAAAGCCAGCTAGAAAATATCACTATAAAGATATTGACGAGATTATTCATAAGCAGAATAGTAGCAAGCAATCTTCGGGTAGCTGTTTTTCGGTCAGGCTCATTAATGAGGTCTAGCGCCACAATACTTGCAGGAGAATTTTCCTCGTTTAGTTCTACTAAATGACTAGGACTCAAGCTAAAAAATGCATTCTCAGAACTTGAGAATAAGGCGGACAGTCCTAAAAATACAAAAATAAGTGCAAACCCAAATATGCCCAATAATACATTAGAGCCTACAGCTGTGTCGCCCACAGTTTGTAGCAATATTAAAATCTGTTGATACGGTTCGGAGTCGTTTTTCAATTTGGTGAGTATTAAAACGGTAAGTCGTCATCGTTTTCCTCTATGAGGCTATCCATGACTTCTTCATTGTGTTTTTCCACTTGTTTGGAAGAACTATCTGCTGATTGGTTGCCCGGTTGGGCACCTGTATCAATTTTGCCTTCAGTTCCAGAACCAAGCATATTCATAGTGTTTACCCTTATTTTGGTGTTGTATCTTGTTATGCCCTCTTTTTCGTAAGAATCCGTTTTTAGTTTACCTTCTACATATACTAAACTGCCTTTTTTGAGATATTTTTCTGCTACTTTCGCCAATCCATCCCACATTTCTAAGTTATGCCATTCCGTATTTTCTACTTTATTACCGTTACGGTCGGTATATCTTTCACTGGTGGCTAATGCCAGAGATGCTACCAACTTATCTGCCTCCAGATATTTTACTTCTGGGTCTTTTCCTAGTCGTCCTACAAGAATTACTTTATTTATCATTATGTTTCTACCGTTTTATAGTGGTCTAAAAAATTTTGAGTAAGCACACTAGTTGGGTACTTTTTTCCTAAATCTTTCAAATCAATTTCAAATATATTATTTTCTGAAAAAACAGGTTGAGTTTTTAGCAATATTGTGTAAAAATAAGCATTTATTTTCCGATGAGAAAGAAGGTGTGTCGTGCTATAAATATCTTTTACCTCTAAATTTATGTTGTTCGTTATTAATTTTTTAAGGTGTTCTATTGCTTCTGAAGTTTCGAGCTTTTGTTCAGTCAAAATAAACTGATATAGGTTTTGCCAAATTCCTGATGTACGTTTTTGGATATACGTTTTGTTTCGGTAGCGTAATTGAAAATAACTGTGAGATATGGTTTTAATTTTAGTTTTTCCCGCTTTTATTGGAAGGGAACTCACTAGCCCTAATCCTAGTGCCATACATTTATTTTGCAACGGACAATGCAAACAATTAGGCTTTTTTGGTGTGCATTGCAAAGCGCCAAATTCCATTATTGCTTGATTGAATAGTGCAGGTTTTTTGTAGTCGAAAATTGCAGAAACAGCTAATTTTATTTGCTTTTGACCGCTAGGTTTGTCTATTGGCTGCTCTATTGCAAATAAGCGAGATATCACTCGATAAACATTTCCATCAATAACTGGATGAGGTAAATCAAAAGAAAAGCTAGCAATTGCAGCTGCAGTGTATTCGCCTACTCCTTTTAAAGCTCTGATATCATTGTAATCTGATGGAAAAACCCCAGAGTGATTTTGCACGATGAATTGAGCTGTAGCATGCATATTTCTGGCGCGAGAATAGTACCCCAATCCCTGCCATAATGATAGAATTTCTTGTTCATCTGCCAAAGCCATATGTTCAATAGAAGGGTAACGTTCTATAAATTTAAGGTAAAAAGGAAGACCTTGTGCAACCCTAGTTTGCTGCAACATAATCTCTGAGAGCCAAATTTTGTATGCGTCTTTCGTAGAGCGCCAAGGCAATTCGCGTTTATTACTCTCGTACCACTTTATAAGAAGTTTATGTATTTCCAAATATTTTGCAAAAAAAAGAACTATGCACGAATATTTAATAATAAATAATATACTTTTGCCTTCAAACAAAAAACAAATTGAGATACAAATGACTAAAGCAGAAGTAGTTAACGAAATTTCGCAACGCACAGGTGTTGAGAAAGCTGTTGTACAAGAAACAGTAGAAAGTTTTTTCCAAGTAGTATCGGGGTCTTTGGTGCAAGGTGAAAATGTTTATTTTAGGGGTTTTGGTAGTTTTATTGTTCAACGAAGAGCAGAAAAAATTGCTAGGAATATTTCCAAAAATACCCAGCTAACCATACCAGCGCACAATATTCCTAAGTTTAAGCCTGCAAAAACGTTTACTGAAAAAGTCAAAAACAGCTAGATAAGCATTCCAAAGAAACATTTGAAAGTAAATAGCAAAGCGACAAACGCCCTAATTATTGTATTTGGCATAGCTAGTACCGCGTTTTTTACACAGATCGGTTGTAATAGTGCGTCCAAAGAAATTTCAGATAATCATGCAGGTCATGAACATCAAGATGTAGCTGTAGCTGAGTCAACACAAGCACAGATAACCGCAAGTGACACGGTAGTAAGCGCCGAGGCTAACCTTGAAAATGAGGTAGACGAGGCATTAAAAAATATAGCTAAAGGGAAGGAAACCAATGATATGGCATTGGTTATGAATGAGGGTATAATGAAACTCTTGGCAGTAAGTCGAGCAGATACCAACAACATCAGAGCGATTTATCACTTGGGTCTTTTTTCAATCGAGTCAGGGCAATTAGAAAAAGCTGAGAAAAGATTTAAAAAATTAGTATTTTTGCAGCCCGAAAATCAGGAGTATCAAAGAACACTTACTGAAATTCGAGAAAAATTAAATTAAAACATTTTAAAATATTATACATTATGCCAAGTGGTAAAAAAAGAAAGAGACACAAGATAGCGACACATAAACGCAAAAAACGTCTGAGAAAAAATAGACACAAGAAAAAGAAGTAATATTTAATTCTTAAGTAACATGGCCTACGAAATGATAATAGACGTAGGGTCTGAAGGAGAAAGAATAGCTCTGCTTAAGGATAAGAAGCTTGTTGAGTTGCACCAAGAGAAAGCTGGAAACAGTAATTTCTTAGTTGGTGAAATTTATTTAGGTAAAGTAAAAAAGATAATGCCAGGACTAAACGCGGCATTTGTCGATGTGGGGCACGAAAAAGATGCCTTTTTACACTACCACGATTTAGGTCCATATATAAAGTCTTGGGTAAAAATAACCAACGACACATTAGATGGTAAACGAACAAACGGAGATTTATCTGCGTTTGAGTTGGAGCCCGAAACCGTTAAGACTGGTAAAATAAGCCAAGTTCTGAAACGTAATCAACAAATCCTTGTCCAAATAGCAAAAGAACCTATTTCTACGAAAGGTCCTAGACTTACAACAGAAATTTCCATCGCTGGGAGGTATTTCATCTTGGTACCTTTTTACGACACAGTAAACGTGAGTAAAAAAGTAAGTACACTTGATGAACGCAAGCGGCTAAAAAATTTAGGCAACAGCTTAAAAACTCCAAAACTTGGGCTTATCTGCCGCACTGCTGCAGAGCAAAAAGGCGGACAAGCTCTTCACCAAGATATATTGGAATTACAGCAAAAATGGGAGAGTATTTTTACAAAGTTACCAAATGCTAAACCACGAGACCAAGTGCTTGGTGAGGCTCAGAAAAGCTTTGCTATTCTCAGAGATTTACTTAGCTACGATTTTCATGCCATAACCGTCAACCAAAAATTGCTTTATGAAGACATGAAAACTCATTTACATTCTATAGATCCTAAATTGCCCAAAGTGCTCAAACATTATTCAGGCAAAGAAGATATTTTTAATCATTTTGGTGTAGATAAGCAAATACAAGGATCTTTTGGGAAAACAGTTTCCTGCCAAGGTGGTGCATACCTCATTATCGAACATACTGAGGCGCTACATTCTATAGATGTGAATAGTGGTAGCAAAACAGCGCGCTCTAGCAATCAAGAGGAAAATGCGCTTGCTGCAAATTTAGATGCCGCCAGAGAAATCGCTAGGCAGCTTCGCCTGAGAGATATGGGTGGTATTGTAGTAATAGATTTTATTGACCTTAGAAGTCCAAATTTTAAAAAGCAACTATTCAATACGCTCACTGAAGCAATGGAAGACGATAAGGCTAAACATACAATTTTACCGATGAGTAAGTTTGGTCTGATACAGATAACTCGTCAGCGTGTGCGCCCTGAAATGTCTATTAAAACTGCTGAGAAATGTCCAACTTGTCGAGGTTCTGGGTCTATAACCACTAGTGTTATGATAATAGATGACATAGAGCACCATCTCGATTATTTGCTCACGGTGGCAAAGCACAAAGTTATCACCATATTAACTAATCCATACTTGGCAGCATACCTGAAAGAAGGAGTGCCCAGTAAACGTTTGCGGTGGTTTGTGAAGTATAAAAAATGGGTAAATATTAAACCAGACATCAAACAAGGGATGCTTGATTATGTCTTTTTAGACCATGCCGAAGATCCTATAGATATAGATAAACCATAATGTCTATAAAGCTTTTAGTGGTAGGAGATACCAAAGAGCTGTTTTTTGCGCAAAGTGAGTCAGAATATCTGAAAAGGCTCACCAAATTTGTGAAACTAAACTATGTGAAAGTGGCTGGGTCAAAAAAATCTTCCATTAGGGAAGACTGTCTAAAGATGGAGGAGGAACAGATCAATAAATACATATCAGCTACAGATTTTGTAATATTGCTTGATGAGAATGGTGAGGAATATAACAGTAGAAATTGGGCAGCAAATCTCAATGAAAAGTTGACTAATCACCCAAATTTAACATTTGTCATTGGTGGTGCATTTGGGTTTTCCGATAGTATAAAAAAGCGTGCGAATGCGAAGTGGAGTTTGAGTAAACTTACTTTCCCGCACCATTTAGTTCGTACTATTTTTTTGGAACAGCTGTACAGGGCTTTTACCATTTTAAACGGAGGTAAGTACCATAACGACTAAATTTTTAGACCTTGAGCGTTATCGCAAATTTAAAATGGCGCTGCTTTTTAAAAATACGTCGAATAAAGTGATTTGAGTAATCCAGAAAATAGTAATGCAAATAACCTTTCCCGACCCCAGCACCGCATATCAGCGTAGTCCAATTGCTTGATAAATTAGAAAAAGCAATTGGCCAACACTTTAGGTAAGGAATGATTACAGCTTTTTTATGGCTTTTATGGTAATAGTCAAGAGCCTTAAACTTCCTATTCTTTTACATATATAAATCCCGTACATCGATCTGAATTATAAAAAAAATTTATTGGCTATAATGACTTCTGCAAGTGAAGGTTTAAATGTGATGATAAATTAAACTTATAAGCTAATAAGTACTTATTTTAAGCCAGGTGCAGGTTTTTTTATAGTCATATTATTCGGTATTGTTTATTAAAAATCTTTTATGCCATGAGTAAAGAGTATAGATAATAAACTAAAGTAGTAATTGACTAAAGTTTAATGCATAGACTATTTGCCGTGTTGTGTACCTTTGCACCCAAATGTCAGAAAAGCTGGTATACGTGACGCGTAGAGTACACTTTAATGGTGCTCACAAACTTTACAATCCTAAATGGAGCGAGGAAAAAAATGAGGAGGTTTTTGGCAAGTGTGCTAATAAAAATTGGCACGGCCATAATTTTGACCTATTTGTAACTGTAAAAGGTTGTCCAAATCCAGATACGGGTTTCGTTATGGATTTAAAAAAACTTAAAATAATACTTCAAGAAAAAGTGGTTTCAAAGCTAGATCACAGTAATTTTAATCTCGACGTAGATTTTCTAAAAGATGTAATGCCAAGCATAGAAAACATTGCCATGAAAATATGGGAGGAAATAGCTATTGAGTTACCTAGTGGTGTTCAATTGCACTCTGTAAAACTCTATGAGACTGAGAATCAATATGTAGAATATTTCGGTTAGAGATAGATGTAGTACGTAATGAGTTAATTTTTTAACAAAACGTACCAATTAAGCGAAATAGCTATACATAGCCATATAAAGTACGGAGCAATAAGCAATGACGGCATACCCAAAATACTCCATTTACTAAATAGAAGATAGCCTACCAGTACAGCGAGTGATATGATAATTAATAGGGCAGCAAGTGGTAGATGAAAATTAAAAAACAAGGGATTCCAGCTTACATTTAGCACCCACTGTAGAGTAAATAAGCCAATAATCGCGTTGCTACTATCTGCCTTTACAAGGTAAGCCATATAAAAACTAAAACAAACCATTATTGTGGTCCAAGCTGCGCCAAAAAGCCATCCAGGAGGTGTCCACGGAGCTTTGTTCAGTGATTGATAATAGCCTCCTGATGGGCCTTCGCCCATCAGGAATCCGCCAATTCCCAAGGCTGCAAAGTTTATCACTAGAAACAATATAACGTTTTTTATAAATGGTGTCATTCTGCACGAATATAACGTTTTATACCTCAGATAATTTTAGCTCGGAAGTTAAAAGAAAAATCAGCTGAAAATGAAAAACCATTATTATCACAAACGAAAAGTAAAAATAGGTATATGGTTACGTCGTCAATTGACGCCTATTCATATTTTGGTAAAATATTATTTTACTTCTGCAAAATATTCGTAAAAATATGGAATAGTTTCTATGCCTTTATAAAAATTGAACAAACCATATTTCTCGTTGGGGGAGTGTATAGCATCGCTATCTAGTCCAAAACCTAGTAGAACAGTTTTTATACCCAGTACTTTTTCAAAAAGAGCTACAATTGGGATACTACCTCCGCCTCTAGTGGGTATAGGTTTTTTGCCAAAGGTTTTTTCCATAGCTCTACTTGCTGCAAGGTAAGCCGGGCTGTCAGTAGGAGTAACGGCTGCCTCTCCGCCATGGTGTGGTGTTACTTTTACTCTTACAGCTTTGGGTGCTATACTTTCAAAATGGCGCTGAAATTTCTCGGTAATTTCTGTACTAGTTTGGCTGGGTACAAGCCGCATGCTTATTTTGGCATAGGCCTTACTAGGTAATACCGTTTTTGCTCCTTCTCCTATATATCCTCCCCAGATTCCATTTACGTCTAGAGTAGGTCGTATGCCTGTGCGCTCTATGGTAGAGTATCCTTTTTCGCCCATCACGTCAAACACCTCTAATTCGGTTTTATAGTTTTCTAGATCAAAGGGCGTTTTATCCATTTCTGCTCTATCCTTATCACTAACTTCATCTACGTTATCATAAAATCCAGGTATAGTAATATGCCTGTTTTCGTCATGTAGGCTGCTTATCATATCGCAAAGCACATTTATAGGATTGGCAATGGCACCACCGAATGTGCCTGAGTGTAGGTCTATATTTGGTCCTGTTACCTCCACTTCTACATAGCTCAGCCCACGTAACCCCGTATCTATGCTCGGTATATCGTTTGCTATCATGCCAGTGTCAGATATAAGTACTACATCTGCTTTTAGTTTTTCAGAATTTTCTTTTACGTAAATCCCCAAGTTAGTGGAGCCTATTTCTTCTTCGCCTTCTATCATGAATTTTACATTGCAGGCCAGCGTTCCAGTTTCTAACATAGTTTGTAGTGCTTTTACGTGCATATACATCTGTCCTTTGTCATCACAAGCTCCGCGGGCGTAAATGTTGCCGTTTTTTATTGTAGGCTCAAAAGGTGGTGTGTGCCACAAATTATCAGGCACACTGGGCTGTACATCGTAATGTCCATAGACCAAAACAGTAGGCTTACTTGGGTCTATCATTTTATCTCCGTATACTATGGGATTTCCAGCAGTTTTTTCTAATGTTACATTTTCTGCTCCAGCTTCTTTCAAGCGTTTTGCTACATATTCAGCACATTTCTGAACGTCACTAGCGTAGGCAGAGTCTGCACTTATACTTGGTATTCTTAAAAGGTCAAATAGTTCTTCTAAAAAAGTATCCTTGTGGATTTCTACATATTCTTCTCTGGTCATTGGGCGAAGGTATGCTAATTACAGAACAGAATACAAATTCTTTCAGTACAGATTAGATGATTTGTTCCGAAAGGTTTTTGGGTTGCTATGGTATTATTTTGTCATAGCTAAAGTATAAAGTGATCGGTGGTAAAATTCCACTCATTTACGTGCTACTGTTGCCCAAGTTTTACTTTAATTTGCAATAAAAAAGTTCTATGCTATCTAATACTATTAAAGCTAATAAAATTTTACTTTTCGTTTCGGTTTTTGGGGTTTTTGTTTGGGGTTGCTCCAAGGTACCATTAACCGGTCGAAAACAGATAAGACTGGTGCCCGAGTCTACCCTTATTCAGGCTAGCTCACTGAGTTATCAGCAGGTGCTAGATACTGCAAATATTATACGTTCAGGACCTCAAGCTGACATGGTAAAACGTGCTGGCAATCGGATATCTGCCGCAGTAGAAAAGTATATGAAGGCAGAGGGACTAGAAGGCAGACTTACAGGTTTTAATTGGCAATTTAATTTGATAGAAGACAATAATGTGAATGCGTGGTGTATGAGTGGTGGAAAGGTTGCATTTTATACCGGAATTATGCCCATGTGTCAAGATGAAACTGGTGTAGCTGTGGTCATGGGTCATGAAATAGCTCACGCTATAGCTGGACACGGAAATGAGCGATTAAGCCAAAGTTTGGCACTGCGCGGTTTAACTGCTGGTTTGGACTTTGCAATGCTACTAAACCAAAAACCGGAGGCTGCCAGAGAGGTGGTTAATTTAGCAATGGGAGTTGGAGGTCAAGTGGGTATGTTGGCATTTAGTAGAAAGCACGAAAGTGAAAGTGATGAGATGGGTCTTACATTTATGGCTATGGCTGGTTATGACCCCAGCGAAGCCCCAAAGTTTTGGGATAGGATGAACAAGATAGGTGGGCAGCGGCCACCAGTTCTTCTCAGTACTCACCCAGATCCCGGAACCCGACAGCAAGATTTGAAGAAACTTCTGCCCAACGCAATGAAAATTTACAATCAAAACAAAGACTAGGTTGTTAAAAATAAGTGAGTCAGGTTCAAAATAGATATTCAAAAATTTATCGGTTAAAATTTATAGGAATTGCGGTGCTTTCTATTAGTGCGATTGCCATGAACATGACAACACCCACTGCAGACCAAATTTTGAAAAATGCTGAACAGAAATTAATTGCTAGCTCAGTGATAGCCGACATCGATATCACTATTAAAAGGCCTCGATGGACTAAAAATATGAGCCTAAAAACATGGTCTAAAGGAGCTAATTATACTTTGGCCTACATTACAGGTCCAGAAAAAGACAAGGGTACTGTGTTTCTGAAAACTCAAAACGAGGTGTACAATTATTTACCAAAAATAAAAAAGACCGTAAAACTACCGGCTACTTTGCTTACTCAAAACTGGATGGGAACCGATATGAGTACAGATGACCTAGTGAAACTCACCCAACTTACTAAAGACTATAGTGCCACAGTGACTGGTAACCAAATTGTGAGCGGTAGAGAGTGCTATGAAATAACCTTAATTCCGAGGGCCACTGCAAATGTTCTTTGGGGGAAGCTTGTGACTTGTATCGATAAAAAAGATTATATTCAAATGAAAGTAGTATTTTATGATGAGGACTTGGAGCCAGTGAATACAATGATAGCAAGTGATGTTAAAATATTAGGTGGCAAGATGATTGCGAGTAAAATGGTGATGACACCCGCCGGTAAAGTGGGGCAAAGCACCACTGTTGTATACCGCTCTATGGCTTTCAATCAAGCTATAAATAATACGTTTTTTACCAAAGCAAACATGCCAAATGTAAAACCTTAAGTGCTCTTATACTATATTTGAACTTCTAATGAAAAAATGTACGGTAATTCTAACTCTTTTTGCTGCTATAAGCACTTCCTATGCTCAGTCTACTTTCCAAAAAATTGAAAATGTACCAACTATAGACCAATGGACAGTAAATTTCTTAGAAAACGACGACCTCGACATAATTAGCCTAAATGAAGGAGCTGCTGCACCAGCACCCTATTCTAAAGTAAAGGAGGTAAAAGCAGCACTAGATGCTAAACGCAAAAGACAATACATCCAAAAAACAAAAGTAGATGTTAACCCAGATTTAGTTCCTAATGTACTTTCTGATTTTAATGGAAAACCGCTCGGATCTACTGGTATACCGTTAGACAATACAATAGCTGTGAGTAATGGGGGCTTTATTATGAGTGCCATAAATACGAATGTTAATATACTTGACTCTACAGGAAAATCTCTCAAATTTCGGTCGTTGTCTGGTATGGTAAAAGGACAACTAGGCTTATTAGACAGGTTTTATGATCCTAAAGTACTTTACGACCCTTTGTCTGACCGCTTTATTCTAATATTTTTGGAGGGAAGCAATAGTAGTGATACACGCATCATTACTGGTTTTAGCCAAACCAACGACCCCACAGGAGATTGGAATTTTTATGCCATAAATGGACGACCAAACGGCGGAGCAAAATGGAGCGATTATCCTATTATAGCTCATAACAAAGAAGACCTATATATCACCGTAAATATTCTGCGAGATAACGAAAGTTGGCAAGAGGGGTTTGTACAAAGTGTTATATGGCAGGTAAATAAAGCTTCGGGGTATGCTGGAGACACTCTAGTACAAAATTTGTATCAAAACATAAACTTTGGCGATGCGCCTGTTTGGAGTATATGCCCTGTGCAGCCAGCTGTAGACATGGATATGGATAATATGTATTTCTTATCTGTAAGACCAGATGCCGAAGCAAATGACACCGTTTTTTTGCATGAAATTACAAATAAGACAACATCACCAGATGCCACATATAAGCTTACAGTGCTTACCTCTAATGAAAATTATGGTGTGCCTCCCTCGGCTTTTCAACCTACCCAAGGCTTCAGACTACAAACTAACGATACTCGAGTGCTTTCTGCTGCACTTCATCTGGGGCAAATACAGTATGTGCAGTCTACCTTGCATCCGACTTTATTAAGTTCTGGCATCTATCATGGTACTGTTTTCGATGTGGGCACTTCGCCTCGTGTAGAAGGCCGTATCATATCATCAGAGAATATGGATTATGCCTATCCGTCTATCGCTTTTGCTGGAGAAACTGTCAATGAAAATTCTATGGTAGTTACTTTTTCGCACGTTAGTGAGTCAGATTATCCAGGTACTAGCGCGATGTTTTACAATTTTAAAGACGGTTTATATCACAACTACAGCCCAGTTTTTATGGTGAAACAGGGAGAAAGTGAAATTAACTCTTTTTTGCCAGACAGTATGGAGCGGTGGGGAGACTATACCGACATACAACCACAGTATAACGACTTGGGTGCTGTATGGCTTGTAGGTAGCTATGGTGATGCTGATGGCCGAAATAATGTGTGGATAGCTAAAGTGCGTGCAAACAATGTTCTCCTTGGGGTAGAAGAGCTTTTTGTGTATCCAAATCCCTCGCAAGATTTTATTAAAATTTCTACCATATTCCATAAAAATGAATTAGTGAATATAGCCCTCACAGATTTGCTCGGACGTGAGGTGAAAAGTATAAAAGAGCAAAAAGTAGCACCAGGGAATATTGAGTTTCTGATTGATGTCTCAATGATAACAGCTGGAAACTATGTTTTAACTATTACCTCAACTGACGGATCTACACGTTTGGCCAAAAAAGTGTACATAGACTAAAAAACTGTCATTAGAATATTATTTACCATTCAAAACCCGGAGTGTTATAAAATCGTATACTTTTGAACCCCATGAATAAAATGCTAGTGGTAGGAAGTGGCAGTTGGGGAACAGCTTTGGTGAAAATTTTGCTAGAAGATCCTAACATGCAAATAGACTGGTGGGTGCGTGGTGCAGAAATGGCACAGCATATAAATACCAAAGGACGAAATCCCAAATACCTACGCTCTGTAAAATTTGATACCGAAAGACTCACAGCTAGTAATGACATAGCCGCATTAGTAGCACGCAACCAAACTATTGTGCTTGTTACTCCATCTGCTTTTGTGACTGAAGTGCTAGACCAGCTAAATAATGATCAATTGACAGGTAAAAAGATACTCTCAGCCATTAAAGGCGTAGAACCCATTACCTTAAAAATTGTAGGTGAATATCTCATAGAAAACAAAGGAATAAATGAGCAAGACTTTGGTGTAATTACGGGGCCTTGTCATGCTGAAGAAGTAGCACAAGAAAAACTAAGCTACCTTACCGTAGCAAGTACCAATCAAAACTTTTGTCAGCAAGTATGCGAAGCCTTAGATTGCGACTACATACGCGTAACTCCTAGTGCCGATATTTATGGCACAGAGATAAGTGCAGTGCTCAAAAACGTATATGCTATAGCAGCTGGTATATGTCACAGCTTGGGTTATGGCGACAATTTTCAGGCTGTGCTAGTGAGCAATGCCATACGAGAAATTAGCCTGTTCATAGCTGCTGTACATCCTATAAACCGAAATACGGACGAAAGTGCATACTTGGGAGACCTACTTGTAACAGCCTACTCCCAATACAGCAGAAACCGTACCCTAGGCGCTATGCTTGGTAAGGGTTACTCGGTGACCTCCGCACTAATGGAAATGGAAATGATAGCTGAAGGATATTATGCCACCGAGAGTATATATAAACTAAATGAAAGTTACCGCGTAGAGATGCCGATTTTGACTTTTGTGTATAACGTTATTTATTGCAATGAAAATGCCAGGGATGAGGCGGTAGTTCTTTCCTCAAAACTAAATTAATTAATAATGGGATGAAAAAATTTTTAACCACACTTATTTATGGTAGCTTAGCCTGTATTGTACTCATTTACCTATTTAGTACCATGCGGTGGCCTGGCTTTCAAAATGTTGCAGTTGGTGTACTTTGGCTTCACGTTGGAGCTTATTTACTTTACTCGCTAATGATCATAGAACGAGATACTCGCATAATTTATCCACTTACTGCACTCTCTGTTGTGGTCTTGGTGGCTATCTTTAAAATAGGAGCTAACTTTTCGTATATGGGCCTAGTAGTCTATGTTTTTTTGGCGGGATACACCGGATTCCATTTACTGGTCAAAGATTTTTTAGATACCAATGAGATTCACTTTTTGAAAAAGTTAAACCTTACCGCCTTATCTATTTATCTAATTAGTGGCATTATGAAAATAGCAAAGCTAGAATATTGTAATGAGTTATTTACAGTGGGCAGCGGTTTATTAGCTTTGTCATTATTGTTAACCGGAGCTACCAAAGGGCTGCGCCAAGTGAGACAATAAACTGATCTTACGAATAAAAAAAACTCTACGAGACTAGCATGGTAGAGTTTCTATTTTCTCGTTTGTTATTGCGCTTACTGTATTATGATACTTGGTTTACCGCAAAGTTTACATCCATCCAGCCTCCACCGTTGTAGCAATTTACCCCTTGCGCTTGCAAGAAACCTGTGGCTTGGCCACTTCTTCCACCACTTAAACAGCATAAAATTAGAGGCCCATTTAGGGCTTTAATTTCTGCCACGCGCTCTTGCACCTCATTTAGTGGTATGTTGATAGAACCTGGTACGTTTCCTCCCATAAATTCCTCTGGTGTACGTACATCTACTACTTGTGCTCCGTTTTGTAATAATTCTTGTATTGTCATTTATATTTGTTTTTAATATGCTTTGTACTGTATTAATTAATATTGTCTAGTTTTTAAATTTTTGCTCATAGCTTTGACTTGGTGGATTCTAAATATACCGATGATTTCCCAATTATACAATTGGCATAGCTCTTGGCTTGCATCACAAAGCCGTTTTCTTCAGTAGCTAGTGGATACCCCATAGCGTTGAGTTTGGTTATTACTTCCTTTCTTGTTGTAACACATTCATAGTCTATCTCTAAAGTTGCATTTTCTGCATTTAACTGCGCTTTCCGAACTCCAGATATTTGATAAAGTTGTTTGGTAATGCTGTGAGTGCATCCATCACATTTCACATTGTTTATTCCTAGTTTTTCGTGTATCATTTATATTTTACAAGTAAGGAGGCTAAAACTGGTATAAAATTACCATTGTTTACGCTATTTAAAATCCAAGAATTTTCTCTTCAACGATTATACTGCCAATCACGCTTCAAAAGTATGCGTGCTATTTTTTGTTGAAGGTGACTTTAGTTACCCTTTAACTAAATAAGTTGTCTTGAAAAAACTAGTGTTTAAGTGAATTTGGTGATTTGGTGATTTGGTGTTTGCTTTGTCGCGATGCAGATAACAGGTAATCTTCGAAAAATGAATACTAAATTGGTAGGTAATATACCACAATACAGTTTGTGCCTTTTTGACGTATTAAGTCCTCTTCCACCGCTAAATATGAATGAACTCATAGGAAAGGTGCTCAGGCTAGAATATGAAGGATACTACAATTCGATAGTTTCAGGCGAAAAAATAAATAAGACTTTTGGAGAAGGACTGACGTATAGAGAGTTCATGGAGAGTCCTTTGGCTAGCCCTAGTATTATGCGGCCAGAACTCAGTGAAATACATAATGGCATAGCCCTGCGCGACTACGAGTGGGAAGTGAAACATCATCTTCAGCCACACGTGGTTTACATCTCGCTGACAAGCAACTATAAAGTAGGTGTAACACGACTTAGTAATATGCCCTGCCGCTGGATAGATCAAGGGGCTACACAAGCTACTGTGCTTGCTGAGGTACCTTACAGGCAGCTCGCAGGGCTCATAGAGGTAAGTCTAAAATCACATATAAGTGATAAAACAGCATGGCAGAGGATGCTCAAGGGTATAGTAGAAGACCAGCGAACCATCACACAAGTGCGTAATGAGATGGTAGATTTATTGCCGGAAGAGTATCTATCATACGTCAGTGCAAGTGCCGACATTACACAAATAAACTATCCTATATTGGTATCCCCCAACAAAGTGAATAGTATAAAACTAGATAAGGTAAAGATACTAGAAGATAAACTAGTTGGCATAAAAGGGCAGTATCTTATCTTTGAAAATGGTGTTATGAATATAAGAAGTCATTCAGGTGCGCGGGTCAAATTTCATGTTTAAACAGTTTGGCTAAAGTCAAACTATATAATAGTAGCCATTTGCTGAAAATAAAAAGAAGAATCAGTAGTAGATCTCTGTCTAGTACCACTGTTTTTTGAGGCCTTTAAAAATATAAAGTTGCCTGACTTCAAAAGTAAGAGCAGACAAATAGTAACTGCAATAAGTATGCAATGTGAATTTAGATTGAAGCGTGAGCATACTATTAAAATTAGCTATCTTACAAACTGTAAATGTTTATACGCCACTTGATTAAAAAAAAAATTCAGACAAATGGCACTACATTAAATCCAATAAAAATTTGTATATAGACAAACTTTGATATGTTTGCAGCGTTTTCACTACGAGAGGAATAAAATGGCAAAGAAAAAAGATAAAAAAGAAGACAAGAAAAAAATGGGTAGGCCGCCTACGAAACCAGTAACCAAAAGGCCCGCATATTATGTAAATGTGAAGGTGAATAACTCTATGAACTATCAAACCACTAATGTGCTTATTAGTAAAGATACCATACCTGAGATTAAACAGTTAATTGCAAGGTCTCCTCAAAAAGTAGAACTACTAGGCTATTGGAATGGTAAATCTTACGAAAAAGTACCAGAGCTCATTGAGTTTTTGAAAGCACGAACGAAATAAGTAAAAAAAGGGTTGCTAAAAGCAGCCCTTTTTTGTTATAAAATAGTAAATGTTTAGGTCGTATCCCCTCCAGTTTTGGCTCTTGTGCCTCAGTACTTTACTGTTTTTTTTTAGTTTTACTATACTCATACCCGAGTTGCCAGATTACATCACTCATTTAGGCGGGGCCAAATACAAAGGATGGACCATAGGTTTGTTTACCATTGCCGCAGGTTTGTCTAGGCCAATAAGTGGTAAACTAGCCGACAGCATAGGCCGAAAACCTATTATGATTTTTGGGGGTGCAATTTGTATTGCCATGTCATTACTTTATCCTTTGTTTGTATTTGTATCGGGCTTTCTTATTATACGTTTTTTTCACGGGTTGAGTACGGGTTTTATGCCAACAGGTACAGTAGCTTATTTAGCTGATATAATTCCTGCAAGTAGACGTGGAGAAGCTATGGGCCTTATAGGAATTATGAATAATATAGGAATGATGAGCGGCTACGCTAGTAGTAGTATTATAGTTCGTTATTTGGGTCTAACCAATATGTTTTACCTTTCGGGTATATTGGCCTTTCTTTCGGTGTTCTTTATTTTCACTATGAAAGAAAGTTTGCCCAAACCAGAGAGCCTTAAACTTACCCATTTTAAATTAAAATTGGCCGATGTTTGGGATAATAGAGCCAAAGAGCCAGCAGTGTTGATGCTCCTCACCGTTACGATGTTTGGTACTATTATAACACTCATTCCCGATTATTCTGTAGGTTTAGGCATCCAAAATAAAGGATTATTTATTTCAATTATGACCGTTTCTACGATTTTTACACGTTTATTTACGAGCAAGCTGTCAGATATCCGTGGACGTATTTACAGCTGTAAAATTGGTACTAGCTTTTGGGTTGTAGCAGCAATTTTACTGATGTTTAGACAGGTGGAATTTTTTTACGTCGCAGCTGTTTTTTGCGGTTTAGCCTCGGGTATTAATTCTCCTGCCTTATTTGCTTGGGCAGTGGATGTTGCTAACGGTGAACGAGCTGGCAGAGCTATGGCTACCTTATTTATAGCGTTAGAGGCTGGGATTACAATAGGAGCTATAGTCTCTGCCTTTATTTACGACAATTTGTTTAGTAATTTTACTGAAGTTTTTTTTGCTGTGGCACTGATCAATGGTAGTGCTTTGATTTATCTTTTTAGAGGCGTGAAAAACAAAAAAAATAAAATAGTGTCAATTTAGTTATTTGGATTTGTTTAAAATAGGGTTATAATCCCTTGTTTTACTGTAGTTTCAGGCCAAATTCAGGTGATTTTTTTAAAGGTTTGCAAAAGTTACCAAAAGGCTGTTTATTGTTTAGTCAAATTCATACATTTGCGCCAAATTATATAAGCATTTATGGGTATTAATGTAAAAATCAAACGTGGAATGGACATCGCGTTAGAGGGTGAGCCTCACACAGATGTACTGAGCGTTGATGCTCCTGCCACATATGCCATAAAACCAACTGATTTCAAAGGTTTGGTGCCAAAACTGCAAGTAAAGCAGGGTGATGAGGTGAAAGCAGGAGATGTTCTTTTTGTAGACAAAGGCAATGATAGAATTCAGTTTACATCTCCAGTAAGTGGAGAGGTAGCTGAGATAGTGCGCGGAGACAGACGAGCAGTTTTAGAAGTCAAAATATTGGCAGATTCTGAAATCCAATATGCATCCTTTGAAACAGCTAATTACACGTCTAAATCACGTGAAGAAATAAAATCATTGATGCTTGACGCAGGTCTGTGGCCCTTCATAGTGCAGCGTCCCTTTGGTACATTAGCCGATACTACGATTTCACCAAAAGCTATTCACGTCTCAGGCTTTGATTCTTCACCATTGAGCGCAGACTTGAATGTTACCTTAAAAGGAGAAGAAGAGTATCTGAAAGTAGGTTTCGAGGTGCTTAATATGCTCACAGATGGCAAAGTACATCTCAATATACACAACAAAAAAGGGAACGAAGTATACTCCAAAGTAAGTGGTGTAGAAATAAATACTTTTGATGGCCCGCATCCTAGTGGCCTTGTAGGTGTTCAGATAAATAAAATAGACCCCATAAACAAAGGAGATATAGTATGGACTATTAAACCACAACACGTAGCATTCTTAGGTAAGTTTTTTGCGACCGGCAACCTCAACTTAGAACAAACCATTGTGGTAGCAGGCTCTGAAATCCAGAAACCTGCATACTATACTGCACGTATAGGGGCTTGTGTCAATACATTATTGGAAAATAATCTGAAACAAGATAATGTACGCGTCATAAGTGGCAATGTGCTTACAGGTAAGCAAATCGAAAAAGACGGGTACCTAGGTTTTAGAGATAATCAGCTTTCTGTAATTCCGGAAGGTGATCAGTATGAAATGTTAGGATGGCTATTCCCAACTTATCCTCGCCCTACTCTTAGTTCATCACTGCCTATTTCGAAATTTTTGAAAAAGACATTTAAGGTAAATACAAATCCACATGGTGAGCCGAGAGCATACGTGGTTACTGGGCAATATGAAAAGGTAATGCCGATGGATATTATGCCTCAACAGCTTATCAAAGCAGTTATGGCTAAAGATTTAGAGCTAATGGAGAGCCTTGGTATTTTTGAGGTCTTGGAAGAGGATATGGCCCTTTGCGAATTTGTATGTACCTCAAAAATTGAAGTACAAAAGGTTTTATCACAAGGGTTAGAATTAATGGTAGAAGAAAGTTAATATGAAGTTTTTAAGAGATCAAGTTGACAAGTTGAAGCCCACCTTCTCTGAAGGAGGCAAGTTGAGTTTTTTGCATTCTACATTTGATGCATTTGAAACATTTTTGTTTGTTCCCAACCATACTACAAAAAGTGGATCGCACATTCGCGATGGCATAGATCTGAAACGCACCATGTTTATTGTGGTGATAGCTATGATTCCTGCTCTTCTATTTGGTATGTGGAATGTGGGTCATCAGCAAAGCTTAGCACTTACTGGTGCAAATGGTAATTTACTAGATAATTTTTGGGTTGGATTATTGCAAACCTTACCCATTATCATAGTATCATATGCTGTCGGCCTGGGTATCGAAATGGGTTTTGCACAGTTTAGAGGGCACCCTGTAAACGAAGGATTTCTTGTTACCGGACTGCTTATTCCACTCTGTATGCCGCCTGATGTTCCTCTTTGGATGGTAGGATTGGCTACTGCTTTTGCCGTGGTTATTGGTAAAGAAGTTTTTGGAGGTACAGGTATGAATCTACTCAACCCAGCACTTACTGCTCGTATGTTTCTTTATATAGGTTATCCTAGTAGTATGAGCGGCGATACGGTTTGGGCTGCTTTACCTGATGGTGCGACTACAGTAGAAGGATATTCTGGTGCTACAGCACTTGGAAATCTAGCTTCTGCTACTTCTTCTGGCACGGGGTGGAGTAATGAGCTGCTGGCTGGGGGTAGTATAATGCCAGCTTTTTGGGGAAATATACAAGGTAGTATTGGTGAAACATCTGTAGTTGCTATACTCATAGGAGCTGTTATCCTAGTAGCCTCAGGTGTAGGTAGTTGGAAAATAATGGCAAGTACTTTCTTAGGAGGACTATTTATGGGATGGATTTTTAATATCTCTGGGTCTTCGGGTGCTTGGATGGATATTCCAGCTTTTTATCACCTCATTATTGGAGGATTTGCTTTTGGTGCAGTATTTATGGCTACAGACCCTGTGTCTGCCGCACAAACAGAAAAAGGAAAATGGGTCTACGGATTTCTCATAGGTGTAATCACTGTACTAATACGTGTGTTTAATCCTGGTTATCCAGAAGGTATTATGATGGCTGTACTACTTATGAATGTATTTGCCCCACTTATAGACTACTATGTAGTTCAGTCTAACATTAAAACAAGATTAAAACGTGTCCAAGCTTAATAAAAATGACAATAAGTACATCATAACCTACGCGGTTATAATGACACTAGTGTTTGGCTCTGTGCTGGCCCTTGTTGCCCTTGCATTAAAGCCGAAACAAGATGCAGAAGTTTTGCTAGAGAAGCAAAATTTCATTCTTAAAGCAGCTTTAGGCGAAGAGACAGTTAGCTCCATGTCTGATTTGGAAATAACAGCACTTTACAATGAAACAGTGAAAACTGTAGTGGTAAAGTCCGATGGAGAAAAATCTGAAATATCAGAGGCAAGTGTAAACGTATTTAAGGAGTATAAAAAACCCAAAGATATTCGTGAATTACCTGTTTATCAAGTGTATGACATAAATGATGCGAATAAAATAATAGCGTATGTTTTTCCGGTTTACGGGAAAGGTTTATGGGATTTTATTTGGGGATATGTAGCGGTAGAATCTGATTTGGCTACAATAGGCGGTTTGGTGCTTGATCATAAGGGAGAAACTCCCGGTTTGGGCGCTCGCATCACGGAACAAGGTGTGCAAAATAGATTCATTGGTAAGAAAATATTTAACGAAGCTGGTGAGTTAGACCCTCCTCATTTTCAAAAGGGAGAAGGAAATTCCTATGAAGGTGCACACCAAGTAGACGGCCTTAGTGGTGCTACCATAACCGCAGTAGGAGTGAATAATATGCTAGATGATTATTTAGCCATGTATAAATCATTTATTAATGCACAAAAATAATGAGTACAGAGACAATAGAAAACACAAAACAAGGAGTAGAGGTGGCAAAACCCACTGAACCGCTTTTAAGTAAAAAACGAAAACAATTACTTACCAATCCGCTAGATGAAGATAACCCAATTACTATTCAAGTGCTTGGGATATGCTCTGCACTTGCTGTGACTGTAGCACTAAAACCAACATTCGTAATGGCAATAGCTGTAACAGCTGTTTTGGTATTGGCCAATGTGGTTATTTCGGCGTTAAGAAAAACCATACCCAATAGGATAAGAATTATTGTTCAGCTTGTGGTTGTAGCATCACTAGTAGCTATTGTAGATCAGGTACTGAAAGCATATAGCTATGATATATGGAAAGAATTATCCGTGTTCATAGGTCTTATTATTACCAATTGTATAGTGATGGGTCGTCTAGAAGCATTTGCATTGGGAAACAAGCCGTGGGACGCTTTCCTTGATGGTTTAGGTAATTCCTTTGGGTATGCTTGGATTATCCTAGCTATAGCTTTTTTTCGTGAGTTATTCGGTAGCGGAAAATTGTTTGGCTATCAAGTGATGCCAGATAGCTACATTGGAAACGGAGTTATGATGTCGCCCGCGGGAGCATGTCTCCTATTGGGTTTGATTATTTGGGTAGTACGAAGCAAAAGCGGATACGTAGAAGATTAATTTAAGTATTTTGTAAAGAAAGTTAGAAATGGAGAATTTATTAAATATATTCATAAAATCAATATTCATTGATAATATGATTTTTGCTTACTTCCTTGGTATGTGTTCTTACCTAGCAGTATCCAAAAAGTATAAAACTGCCGCCGGTCTCGGTATGGCGGTTATTTTTGTTCTGGGTATCACCGTTCCTCTTAATTGGTTAGCTTACAATTTTTTACTAAAAGAGGGTGCATTGACCTGGATTAGTGCAGAATTTGCAAGTGTAGACCTTGAGGTTCTCAAGTTCATAGTTTTTATTGCCATTGTTGCTGCTTTTGTGCAGCTTACAGAAATGGTGGTTGAAAAATTTTCACCGTCCTTGTACAATTCTTTAGGTATATTTCTGCCTCTTATTGCAGTAAACTGCTCAATTTTGGGAGGAGCACTCTTTTTGCCTACTAGAGATTACCAATTTGCAGAAGCGGTAACTTTTGGACTAGGATCTGGTATTGGATGGTTTCTAGCTGTGGTTTCTTTGGCAGCTATTCGTGAAAAAATGGCCTATGCTGATGTTCCAAAACCACTAAGAGGCTTGGGTATTACCTTTATTATAGTAGGTCTGATGGCTTTCGGTTTTATGAGCTTTGGCGGTTTTGAGTTACCTTTTAAAACCACAGAGCAACAGCAAGCTGATCAAGAAAAATCTTCTGCTAAAATTGAAAACAAAAGTGTAGAACAATTAGTTATCTCTGTAGAAAATACAACACCTTAATACAATGATTATAGCATTAAATATAACAGTAGTAGTTTTAGCAGCGGCTGTATTTACTTCAGTCATCATTCTTTTAGTATCTATGCTTATGGTGGCCGCCAAAAGATTGGTGAATCAAGGTGCCGTAAAACTAACTATCAATGGAGAAAGAGAAGTAGAGATAGAAGCTGGTGGTACATTGTTGAGCGCTTTGCAGCAAGCTGATATCTTTTTGCCTTCTGCCTGTGGAGGGGGTGGTACTTGTGCTATGTGCAAATGCCAAGTACTCTCTGGTGGTGGAGAAATTTTAGCGACAGAAACTGGACATATCAAACGTAAAGAACAAAAAGAAGATTGGCGTCTTGCGTGTCAGGTTAAGGTGAAAGAGGATATGGTGGTGGAAGTGCCCGAAGAAGTTTTTGGCATTAAGAAATGGGAATGTGAAGTAGTGTCTAACTACAATGTGGCCTCATTTATAAAAGAGTTTGTCGTAAAACTTCCTGAGGGTGAAAATCTTGATTTCGAAGCAGGAGGATATATACAAGTAGACGTGCCTGCAACTACTGTTGATTTTAGTGAAATGGATATTACAGCTCATCCAGAGCTTGTTGCATTAGGAAGAGATCCAATGGATTTTAAATCTGAGTGGGATAAATATGGTCTTTGGGACTTAAAAATGGTTAATGACGAGCTTATATTTAGAGCATATTCTATGGCAAATCATCCAGCTGAAGGTAATATTGTAATGCTAAATATTCGAATTGCAACTCCACCGTGGGATAGAAAAAACAATAAGTGGATGGATGTAAATCCTGGTATCTGCTCATCGTATGTATTTGGTTGCAAACCTGGAGACAAAGTGACTATATCTGGTCCTTACGGAGAGTTCTTTATTAAAGAAACCGATGCTGAAATGCTTTATATTGGCGGTGGTGCAGGTATGGCTCCCATGAGATCTCACTTATTCCATCTTTTTCATACATTGAAAACCGGTAGACAAGTTACTTATTGGTACGGAGGTAGATCTAAACGAGAGCTATTTTATCTCGACCATTTTAATAGAATAGCAGAAGAATTCCCTAATTTTAAATTTTTTGTAGTACTCTCTGATGCTCTACCCGAAGACAACTGGGTATTAAAATCTGATGTGAATGACAAAAATGGCGATGGTTTTGCTGGTTTTGTTCATCAAGCAGTTATCGATGAATACTTATCGAAGCATGAAGCTCCAGAAGATATCGAGTTTTATTTCTGTGGTCCGCCTTTAATGAATCAAGCTGTTTTGAAAATGTGCGATGATTGGGGGGTTCCACCAGAAAACGTCGCTTTTGACGACTTCGGTGGTTAACTTCTTTATAAAATGATAATCGAAAAGGCGTTTTGAAACTAATCAAAATGCCTTTTTTTATTTAGTATGATAAATAGTGAATTGTAGAGTATCTCTTTTCTAAAGTCTATTTACACAAAATTGTTAATTAGCAATGGTCTTAATCCTACATAGTTTATGGTTGAGATACGCAATCAAGATAGGTTTTACTCATTGTTGTTTCAAAAAAGAGTGGATATAGATAACTTTGCGCCAAGATGAATAAATATACTTTTCTGCTGCTACTAACGGTATTTTCTCAAGCTTGTAGCAAGTCAAAAACTAGCTCTATTTATAAAATCGCTGGTAATGCCCTGGGTACCACCTATCATATTACCTATCTCGGTGAAGAGCTACAAGATTTAATCGAAAAGGTAGATTCGATTGTATTTGTTGTCAATAGAAGCTTATCTACTTATCAGCAAAATTCATTGATTAGTGCATTTAATTCTAATAATGATACCCTGTGGCAACAGTTAAGTGAAGCCATTCATTTTGATAGTGATATGCAACATTTTGTAAAAATGGTAAATTTGAGTAAAATGATTTACAAACAAACTTCTGGTGCGTTTGATCCTAGTGCTAAACTCCTATTTGATGAATATGTTAAGGCTAAAAAACAAAATAGGTATATGAACGACTCTGCAGTCCGATTTGCAATGAACCACAAGGGTATGCATAACATACAATTAGATCCCCAAGGATTTCCATATAAAATAGACTCTTTGATCCAATTAAATTTTAACGCCATTGCCAAAGGTTATTGTGTAGATTTGGTTGCGGATTATCTTTCACAAAGGGGCTTGACGAAATATATGGTGGAAGTAGGCGGAGAAATGCGCATTAAAGGAAAAAATGCTAGTGGAAAGCCATGGAGAGTGGGTATAAACTTGCCAGTATCAGATGCCGGACCAACAGAATTGTTCAAAGTGCTAGAGTTGGAAGATTGTGCCTTAGCAACTAGTGGTAACTATGAAAACTTTTATACTGTCAATGATCAGGTGATTGGGCACACGCTTGATTCCCGAAATGGGAGCCACGTCATTACAAATCTGAAAAGTGTAAGTGTACTACACCGTCAATGTGCAGTAGCTGATGCTTATGCCACAGCTTGTATGGTTTTCGGGTTAACTAAATCACGCAAGTTAATAGCAGAAGATAGTACTTTATCCGCATACTTTATTTTTGACACTGGCAACGGGCTCGAGGGCGAGTTTGTGGAGTAATATCAGTTTAATTAATGATCTACACTTCCAACTAAATAGTGAGAGTTTAATAGCATAGTTTAATCTGCTTGTAATGGTTTAACTCGGGAGCAGTTTTGCAGATATTTAGGTTAAGTATATCTATATATACTCATTTTGTTGTTTACAATAGTAGGTATTGTTTTAAATTGCATCCATTTATAAATTGTGATGACCGAAAAAGCCCGAAAAGTAGCAGATAGACTTATAAGATATGTACAAGTAGATACTCAAAGTGATCCGTACAGCGCTACATTCCCCAGTACAGAAAAGCAAAAGAACCTGAGCCGTATCTTGGTAGACGAGCTAAAATCAATCGGTATAATTGATGCTCATATGGATGAGTGGGGTTACGTTTTTGGCACAGTTCCTAGCAACACCACTAAAAATATTGAAACAATTTGCTTCTGCTCTCACATGGACACTGCGCCAGATTGCAGCGGTAAAGACGTGAAGCCCATTTTACATACAAACTATCAGGGGCAGGATATTGTGCTACCCCATGACAAAACCCAAGTCATTACTGCAAAGCGCCATCCTTACCTCTTGGAGCGCATAGGGGACGATATTATAACAGCTAGTGGAACGACGTTGTTGGGTGCAGACGATAAGGCAGGAGTGGCGATTATAATGCAATTAGCAGAGGAGCTTTGCCAAAACACGGTCATAAAGCATGGAGATATTCGTATACTGTTTACCCCAGATGAGGAAGTTGGAAGAGGTGTAGAAAAGCTAGATATGAAAAAATTGAATGCTGATGTGGGTTATACGTTAGATGGGGGAATGCGTGGCTCGTTAGAAGGTGACACGTTTTCTGCTGATGCTATGACGGTTACTTTTTTTGGTATAAGCGCGCACCCCGGCTATGCTAAAGGTAAGATGGTAAACGCAATTAAAGTATTGAGCCATTTTTTGGATTTACTACCTAGCACAGCGTTTTCGCCAGAAACAACGAGTGGCGACCAAGGCTTTGTGCATCCAAATAGTATTAAAGGAGAGTTAGAAATTGCGAGTGTAGATTTCATCATTCGTGATTTTGATACTTCTAATCTAGTCAAATACGAACAGGTACTAACAGATTTGGCCGAAAAAACAATTGCTAAATTTCCGGGGGCGCGTTATCATACTAAGGTAAAAGAACAGTATCGCAACATGCGTGAAATTTTGAATAGATATCCTCATATAGAAGCTTATGCAGTAGAAGCTATGAAAAGAGCCGGCGTAGTCCCTAAACAAGATTTGGTACGTGGTGGTACAGATGGTTCTCGCCTCTCGTTTATGGGGTTGCCGTGTCCCAATATTTTTACTGGTGAAATGGCTATACATAGTAAGCAAGAATATGTAAGTGTACAAGATATGGAAGCTGCAATAAATACGTGTATTGAGCTTGTGCAGGTGTATGAAGAAAAAGGAGATTAAGATTAAATAGACGGGTTAAGCAGGCTCTGCTTTGCACTCTTCTGTTGGTTTAGCCCCGCACATAGTGCACGCAGTACCTTCTTCTTGCATCATAGGGTTTTTGCCAGCACAACCGCCACGCACTTCGCCACCTTTTACAAGAAATACGCGAACAGCCATACCTATAAATGCTAGTGACATAACGGCCAAAATCAAACCAAATAATACCAAAAATTGCATGTTTTCTTTTCTATACCGCAAAGATATTAAAGTATTACAGAAACAGGGTGTGTATTGTTTTTTACTTGGGGAGCTTAATTAGATGTATTAGGAGCTTCAAGGTCGCAAGACAGTGGCCGAAATCTGTACTCTTGAAATTTCTAAAATACCTCGTATATAAGTATGAATTACAAAAAATACTAGTGCGCTTTTATTTCACTGTACTTTCAGTGGTTGAAATCATCAAATACGGTTCTAATCTACATTCATAAGAATTTAAGTTTCCGCTATACAAGCTTATTTTAACGACATATCTGTCATTTTTTCCGATGAAATAACGACTGTAACCTTTTTGGCACTATATTCGTAGCGTCGTTCACAAAAGTGTTCGCTTTATGTTAGACAAATTAAAATCCACCAAAAAATCTACCCTTGTAATTTTGGTATTGCTTATTCTTAATTTTTTGACGTTTGCAGTAGCATCGTCAAATATAAAACAGCACTATACCACCACCACAGAGTCTTCATCTTCTTCTGCGCATGACAATAATTATTTTAAATCGGGAGTTAATGTGCTAGATTGGAGCTACAAATTGCTTCGATATTTTCGTAAATAAACCCTATTGGTAGATATTTATGACTCTTTTAGCCGCAAGGTTTCATTTCTAGGATTGTCTAGTATACTTTCGTTATCCTTAAAAATGAACACTACGCAAGACTCTTTTGTGAATTCAGCGTTGTACAAAAAAGCAACTAAGTATAATATTCATCATGTTTTTTTGTGGGTAATATACTTTTTATTTTGGGTTTATGTATTGAGCCCTGGCGTTACCCAAACAGATTTTTATATAAATTCTTTTGTGATAGTAGCCATACATGCAGTAGTGAGCTATTTTAATATCTATTTTTTGTTTCCCGTCTTTCTACAAAAGCGAGTATATGCAAAATATTTTTTAGCAATAATACTTGTCATATCTTTAGGAGCCTTGTTTGAAGCTGCTGTATTCACTTTTATAAATACCATAGGTCCGGAGTTTAAAAGTGGACTATTGTCTCTTCGGTTTTTGCTATCTACAGCTATGGCCATTACTTATACTACAGCTATTACTATGAGTCTAAAACTTGTAAAACACTGGTATGAAAAAGAGCGGCTTGCCAAGGAACTGGCTAAACTAAATGTAGAAACTGAGCTCAAATACCTCAAGTCTCAAATCAATCCGCATTTCTTATTCAATAGTCTCAATAGTATTTATTCTCTGTCGTTACAAAAAAGTGATTTAACTCCCGATCTTATTTTGAAACTAAGTGATATACTTCGATACATACTCTATGAGGGGAGTGAAAAAAAAGTTAGCCTTTCCCAAGAACTGAAATATCTAAAAAGTTACTTGGAGCTAGAAAAGGTGAGACACGGTAGCCGTATGCAATTAGATATAATTGTAAAAGGGGATACTGATTCTAAGGAAATTGCACCTATGCTTCTTATTCCGTTTGTAGAAAATAGCTTTAAACACGGATTGGGAAAGGACAAAGCTAAAGGTTATGTGAAGGTAGAAGTGTATACAAGCGAAGATGATTTACATTTTAGTATAGCCAATAGTAAACCAGAGAATGGAAGTCTAGTGACACAACAAGCAGGATACAAAGGAGGAATTGGGCTTATCAATGTACAAAAAAGACTTAATCTACTTTACCCTCATAAACATAGGCTACAAGTAGGGAGTAGTGATCATGAATTTAGAGTAGATTTGAATATTAAATTTAACGTATAAAAATAATAAAAAGAATGAATTGTATAGCCGTAGACGACGAACCATTAGCACTAGATGTTATAGAGGCATATGTAGCCAAAAATCCAGACCTCACTCTAGTCGCTAGGTGCAACAACGCAGCAGAAGCAAGCGAGGTGCTCAAAAAACATAAGGTAGATTTAATGTTTTTGGATATTAATATGCCCGAGATAAATGGGCTAAGCTTCGTAAGATCTTTGGAAACTAAACCTTTATTTATATTCACTACAGCCTATCCAGATCATGCGGTAGAAGGTTTTGAGCTAGATGCCATAGATTATTTATTGAAACCTATAGCGTATGAAAGGTTTGAAAAAGGTGTGGAAAAAGCTAAAGAATATTTTAAACTAAAAAATACAAGTGATATAGCTGAGTCTAACCTAGAAAGTGAGCATATTTTCGTAAAAGCAAATCAAAAACTAATTAAACTTTCCTATAGTGATATTTACTATGTAGAAGCATTTGCCGACTATGTCAAAATATTTTTAGAGGATAAAAAAATAGTCACTTTGCAGACTATGAAAAACATGGAAAAAAAATTACCTACCGAACTTTTTAGCCGAGTACACCGAAGTTTTATTGTGAATAGAAAACATGTAGCTTCTTTTAGCACATCGATTTGTGAGGTAAATAAAATAAAAATTCCAATTGGGAAAAACTACAAGGATACATTTGTGAGTTTGATGAAGGACAACAAAATATTGTAGTGCTATGGACAAACGTTTAAAGGCTTTTGGGCGATTGCTCACCATAATGGACGAGCTGCGGGAGCAATGTCCTTGGGATAAAAAACAAACCAATGAATCACTACGCCACCTTACCATAGAAGAAACCTATGAGCTAAGTGATGCCTTGCTGTCTGGTAATAACCTAGAAATAAGGAAAGAACTCGGTGATCTCTTTTTACACTTGGTATTTTATGCGAAAATAGGCGCAGAAAAAAACGCCTTTGATGTGGCTGATGTGCTTAATGGGGTATGCGAAAAACTAATAAGTAGACACCCTCATATATATGGAGACGTGACAGTGTCAGATGAGGAAGAAGTAAAACAAAATTGGGAACAGCTCAAGCTAAAGGAAAAAGGAAACAATGGAGTATTGAGTGGTGTGCCTAGCAGTATGCCTAGTCTGGTAAAAGCTGCTAGGATGCAAGATAAGGCGGCTCAAGTTGGGTTTGACTGGCCTAGCAAAGAATATGTTTGGGAAAAGGTAGACGAAGAGCTGCAAGAGTTTAAAGAAGCTGAAGGAGCCAACAAGGAAGAGGAGTTTGGGGACTTACTTTTTAGTTTGGTAAATTATGCCCGATGGCTAAAAATAAATCCTGATGACGCACTAGAAAAAACCAACCGTAAATTTAAATACCGATTTGAAGCCATAGAAGCGCACGCCAAAAGCACCGGTAAAAAGCTAGAAGAAATGACCCTAGAAGAAATGGATAAAGTGTGGGAGGCAGCTAAGAAAAAATAGATATTCACATACTTTTATACGTACTTCGTTGTTTTTAATATAATACGCTCACAGATGGGCTCAAATTTGATACACGATTTATAATAATGAAAAAAGTATTTTTAAGCCTAACTCTTGTAGCTCTAGCTTTGGCTGCTATGTCTCAATCTACGGTGTATGATAATACCAATTTTGATGATAAAATAGCAACTGTCATTTTGCAAAAGGAACTAACTATTTACGACCCACTGCCTCTGCTCAATCTTGCCTCAAGCGAACAACTGCAACTCAGTTTTGATATGCTGTCACCTACTAATGAGTTTTTTAACTATTCCTTTGTTCATTGTGATAGAAATTGGAAACCCAGTGATTTGCAACCCATGGAATACGTAAGTGGGCAAAGCATGGGGGAGATCACCGATTTTAAATTTTCGACCAATACCTATACTAGGTATACTCACTACGCATTAAAATTTCCGACAAACGAGATGCAAATAACCAAAAGTGGTAATTATATTGTAAAGGTATATCGCAATTTTGATGATGAGGATGTCTTACTTACAAGAAGATTTATGGTGCTTGATAATCAAACAAAAATACAAGCAGATGTGCGAAGCGCTACACTCGCAGAAAAAAGATTTACACATCAAGAAGTAGATTTTATGGTAAATTACGAAGGCTTTAGTATCCCAAATCCGTTTTTGGATGTGAATGCAACTATTTTGCAAAATAATAGCTGGAATAACGCCATCTACAACCTAAAACCGCTTTTTGTAAATGGTAATGAGTTGAATTTTAATTATGAAGAAGAGAACCTTTTTCCAGGAACTAATGAGTTTCGCTTTTTTGATATACGATCATTGCGGTTTTTTAGTAATAATGTGATAAAAAAATATACAGACAGTGTACAAAACGGAGTGCTACGTCCTGAGGAGACTAGAGGACACCTTAGCTATGTACGCTGGCTAGACTACAACGGTAAACGCGTAATTGTAAATGATGATGGGGTGAATATAGTAGAAGATGGAGACTATGCTATGATGCACTTTTATCTAAAAAGTAATGACCTTAGTGAACTAGGTGATGTGTATATCTACGGCGAATTAAGTGATTGGCAGACAAAACAAAAGTTCAAAATGAAGTATTTTCCAGATTTTGATATGTACGGTGCATCAATTTTACTAAAACAAAGTTATTATAATTACCATTTTGTATTACAAGACGAGGATGGACATCTTGATTATACCTTTACCGAAGGAAATCATCAAGAAACAGAAAATGACTACACTATACTCATTTACCATAAAAATGTATTTTATGGATACGATGAGCTAATAGGGGCTACTACCCGAAACACAAATACATTAAAAAAATAAATGGTGCTTTGTTTTTAACTTGGTAATTCTATTTTCGCCTTGTTTGGCATGGATAACGATTTAGTCTATAAAATTGCGCTCACTAATATACCTGGTATAGGTAGTGTTTTAGCGAAAAGTCTTATTGGCTATTGTGGTGGGGTAAAAGCAGTTTTTGAAAAATCGCGCGAATTTTTGAAAAGAGCCCCAGGCGTTGGTGATGTGCTCTCTAGCAATATCAAGGCTTTTAATGATTTTAGCCAAGCTGAAAAAGAAGTAGAGTTCATTGCCAAAAATAATATAAGACCTATTTTTTTCCTAGACCACGACTATCCTGTTCGATTAAAAAATATCCCCGATTGCCCTATACTTTTGTATGTGCGGGGCAACCAAAATTTGAGCCCCGAAAAGTGCATTGCCATAGTGGGTACGCGCAAAATGACCGAGTATGGAAAACAGTTTATCAATCAATTTGTAGAAGAAATAGCACACTACAAACCTACGGTAGTCAGTGGCTTAGCCTATGGAGTAGACATATGGGCACACAAACAGTGCTTAAAACACGGTGTAGATACCTTTGGTGTGGTTGCTCACGGTATGGATAGAATTTATCCGCCAATGCACAGTAACATAGCCACAGATATGATAGCCAGTAATGGGGCTATTATTACAGAATATACAAGTGGTACCAATCCGGATAGAGAGCATTTTCCTATGAGAAATAGGATAGTAGCAGGCTTGGTAGATGCTGTTATAGTGATAGAAAGTGCTGCTAGTGGAGGTTCACTCATTACCGCAGAACTAGCAAATCAATACAATAGAGATGTACTTGCGCTACCCGGAAGTATCGGTGAGAAGTATAGTGCAGGGTGCAATTACCTCATAAAAGCACATAAGGCAAATCTTTTAGAAGGGGTAGATGATTTAGTTAAATTACTCAATTGGGATGTAAAAATTCAAAAAAATAACCAACAAAGATTGTTTGTAGAACTGTCAGAAAATGAGCAACTGGTAGTAGATATGATACGCGAAAGTAAAGAGATGGGTATAGACCAACTGATGGCCTTGTCTGGGCTTACTAGTAGCGTGCTTGCCATGACCTTGCTAGAACTTGAAATGAAAAATTACGTAAGTTCGTTGCCTGGTAAACGCTACCAAACAATTTTTTAAAAAATATGATAAAAAAATCTGACTTCTATTTTCAGCTGAACGACGATCGCATAGCAAAATATCCGCTAGAGCAAAGAGACTTATCTAAACTTCTAGTATATAAAGATGGGAAAATAAATCATAATGTCTTTCGCGACATTACTAGATTTCTAAATTCGGATGCTCTCATTATACGCAATAATGCCAAGGTGATTCCAGCCAGATTGTATTTTAAAAGAGATACAGGTGCACTTATAGAAATTTTACTTTTGGAGCCCACTTTACCAAGCAACTACGAAAAGGCATTTGCGGCTACTTCGTTATGCCAATGGAAATGCATTATAGGCAACAGTAAAAAGTGGAAAGATGAAGAAAATATTGGCTTGGTAGATTATGAGGAACTTATGACTGCAAGGCTCGTCGATAGAGCAGAGCGCATAGTAGAGTTGACATGGCAAGGAGGCAAGCCTTTCTCAGAAATGTTAGACAAAATAGGTGAATTACCCCTGCCGCCATACCTCAATAGAGATACAGAAGAGGCGGATTCACAAACCTACCAAACCGTATTTGCTAGTAACGCTGGATCCGTAGCTGCGCCAACAGCGGGGTTGCACTTTACGCCAGAAGTGCTGGCAGACATAGCTGACAATGGTATAGAAACCGCGGAGTTAACTCTGCATGTGGGAGCAGGAACATTTTTGCCTGTAAAAGAAGAAAACGTAGTAGACCATAATATGCACAAAGAGCATTTTGAAGTAAATTTTTCTACGCTACAAAGATTGATTTGTAAACCAATGAGAGTGGCAGTCGGAACCACAAGCCTAAGAGTTTTGGAAAGCTTGTACTGGATAGGAGTGCAGCTTAGCAATGGCGACACTAGTCTAATGGTAACCAAGTTGGAGCCATACGAGGTAGCTGCAAGTCTGACTTATCAAGCGGCTATAGAGCATATAGTGGATTACATGAACTCCAAAAATATTGCAACACTTCAAGGTGCTACTGAGATTATGATTTTACCGCACTACAAACCAAAAAGTATTCACGCATTACTGACTAATTTTCATTTGCCAGAAAGTACGTTACTATTGCTAATAGCTAGTGTAGTAGGGGCCGAATGGAAGAATATTTATGAAGAAGCCCTAAAAATGGACTACAGATTTTTAAGCTACGGAGATTCTAGTTTGTTATTTGTAGAATAGGTTTATTTTTGAGGCTTAATTAGAGGCAATTAGTTGGCGCTATGGTCTTTTAAGTGTGTTGTAATAAACGGCATAAAATGGGGGATTAGCTTCCTCCTCCGCAGGCTACGGCGGACAGGCAACTTCGCTAAATAGTATTTTTCAAATGGGGGATTAGCTTCCTCCTCCGCAAGCTACGGCGGACAGGCAACTTCGCTAAATAGTATTTTTCAAATGGGGGATTAGCTCAGTTGGCTAGAGCGTTTGACTGGCAGTCAAAAGGCCACCGGTTCGAATCCGGTATTCTCCACAAATATTTGTTTACAGTGCGACCATACACTGTTTGTGCTGAGCGCCAAAAGATATATAACTGCATACTAGAAAATAACTCAAAGTCGTCTGACCAAAACTGCTCTAATATAAAATGATTTCTTGTATTTTTGATGGTAGATAGGTACATCTAATTTGTCAAAAGAATCAATAGTCTGAAAGAAACAAGAGATACAAGAAAGTGAAGACATCTTATCAAGTATTTTTGCGACTATGTTAAACCAATACATAATATATAACAAAAACCTGAAGGTGACTATAAATAGAAAAGGAGCCGAACTCTGCTCAGTGATAGACAATCAAGGATTTGAATATATGTGGCAAGCTGAGGCAGTATGGCCGCGCCACGCCCCGAATTTATTCCCTATCGTAGGTACTTTGGTAGATCATCAATATGTTTATGAGGGGACAACGTACTCTATGAAACACCACGGTTTTGCAAGGGATTTAGACTTTGACATGCTTCATCAAAGCGAAAATAGTATAGCTTTTGTGCTTACCCACTCACCCTCTACACTGCAATTTTTTCCGTTTAGGTTTAATTTTCTTGTCACGTACACTTTGACGGGAAATAGCCTTGAGCAAAGGTTTAGAGTTATTAATAATGATACCAAAGATATACCAATTTCTTTTGGTGGACACCCCGCTTTTAATGCAAATCCCATAACCGATTATACCATAGTCTTTTCCTCTTCAGAGACGGCAATGAGCAACGTGCTCAACGGTTCATTGATAGGTGATCAAGAAATCGAGTCCATTCAAGGAGATACTATTAGGCTAGATGACCATACGTTTGACCAAGATGCTCTTATTTTTAGAAACTTAAAAAGTAAAATGGTAAGTTTGGTTCACCGCAAAAGTGAGCATAAAGTAACACTTGATATTTCGGAATTTCCTTATTTGGGTATTTGGGCCAAACCAAGCGCCCCTTTTGTATGCTTGGAGCCGTGGCAAGGTCTTGCAGATTTTGAATCACACAACAAAGATATATGGTCAAAGCAGGGTATAGTTAGGCTTAAAGTTGCAACAGAATGTGTAAAAAAATTTTCTATGCAGTTCGAAAACCATTAAAATTTTCTTACTCGAATGACTAATTCTTTATTTTTTCGTAACTGCTTACGTTAGATGGGTCTAGTCTGCTGAGTATTTCAATGGCTCGGTTTTTCAGTCCGGGATCGGCTTGTTGAAAAATATTGATCAGCTCTTGCCTCTTGGTGTTAAAAAATATTTTAAAAATAACACTATTGGGTAGTTGCTCTTGTATGGTTCTTATTTTTTCTAAAGACTCATAAACGACTCTTCGAGCAGCATCATTATCGTCCTTGAATTTATCCATTCCTTTCATGTGGTATTGGTAAAGTACGGTTCTCACAGATTTAAATCGGTCATCCATTAGTTGATCTATGATGTAGTATCTATTTCTATTACCTCTCCCAGAGCTTGGTTCCCAGCCAAAGGATCCTTGAGCTAGATTGCGCAGTTGCAGTGCCTTGTTATAGTATGCTTGACCTCCTTCAGGTGCAAAAGTGTCAAAGTCTAATCCAATTAATAAGTTCGCATAAAATGCTAAGAGCGTAGTAAGTGCCATCACATTCGCGTTTTCTTGGTAGTCTAGTGATTGAAACTGTGCATAGCTAAAATGCCAATCCTGGTCAAAGTGCTGAAAGATAGGGGTGTTGTACGTAGTACCATATACGGGTCTGCTGCTCGTTATGTTTACCTCCGCCTCAAATTGGTCAATGTTGAAATTTTTAATATTAATAACAAAATTACAATTAATTTTCTCCTGTATTTGTACCTTATCACTTATCCATTTCCTCTGATTCATAAATTGCGATATAGCGTTTTCCATATCTTCAAATATGGCTTTATTACTAGTTTGTACGTTATCTGCAACTACCTGTACATTACATTGCAAGTCTTGTGCTTGACTTTTCATAGCGAGCAGAGCCAAGGCTAGTATTATTATATATCTCATAGATAAGTACTTAATAGATTTAGTATATCTTCGGCTACTTCGGCTTTTGGTTTGGTATCAAAGGTATGCTTTTTGCCATTCTTTTCTATTAAGGTAACTTTATTGGTTTCTTTTCCAAATCCTGCGTCAGCGTCATTCATAGAGTTTAAAACGATAAAATCTAGGTTTTTCTTTTTAAGCTTTGTCAGAGCATTCTCATATTCGTTTTGTGTTTCTAAGGCAAAACCTACAAGTATTTGTTTTTCATTTTTTTGTGCGCCCAAGGTTTTTAATATATCTTTAGTCTTTACCAGGTCTAGTGTAAATTCATCCGATTTTTTCTTGATTTTTTGCTTGGCTTGTGATACCGGTTTGTAGTCTGCCACGGCAGCACTTAGTATAGCGGCATCACATACAGCAAATAGTTCTGTGCAAGCGTCATACATCTCCTCAGCGCTTTCAATGCATGTAAGCTGTATAGTATGATGAAGACCCTCTGAGCTTACCGGACCTAAAACTAAATGAACTGTAGCTCCCCGCTGTGCTAGAGCATTAGCTATGGCTTTGCCCATTTTGCCGCTGCTGTAGTTTCCTACAAATCGGACAGGATCTATCTTTTCGTATGTTGGTCCTGCATTTACTAATATAGTTTTTCCTTTGAGTGATGTGTGTAGGGCAAAATAATTTTCGAGAGTTTGATGTATTTCCTCGGGTTCGCACATACGGCCATGGCCAACTAGGCCACTCGCTAGTTCTCCGTTTCCTGCGGGCAGAGTTATATTGCCAAAATTGTTTAATCGTAAAATGTTGTTTGCTGTTGTAGGATGTGCGTACATGTCTAAATCCATCGCAGGAGCAAAAAACACCGGACAGTCAGCCGATAGGTAGGTAGCTAGCAAAAGGTTATCACAAAAACCGTGTGACATTTTGGCAAGTGTGTTTGCAGTGGCTGGAGCTATTACAAAAGCGTCGGCCCATTTACCTAGCTCCACATGGTTAATCCATTCTCCAGTTTCTTTTACAAAAAAATGTGAGTGAACGGCACTAGTTGATAAAGTAGAAAGAGTGAGCGGTGTTACAAAATCGAGTGCACTTGGTGTGCAAATTACTTTTACTTGTGCACCGCTTTTGGTAAAAAGTCGTATAAGCGAAATTGCCTTATAAGCGGCAATGCCTCCCGTTATACCTACTAAAATCTTTTTGCTATTTAGGCTCTTCGTTTGCAGGGTTGCGGTGATAAACTTTATTATTCAAAAATTCCTCTATCGCTATTATTGTCGCTTTGGGCATGCTTTCATAGTACTTAGAAATTTCTATTTGCTCTCTGTTTTCAAAAATTTCCTCTAAGTTATCGTGCTCCGATGCAAATTCATCTAATTTAGCTACAAGCTCCTCTTTGGTGGCAGCGGCTATCTGATTTGCTCTTTTAGAAATAACTGCTACAGCCTCGTAAAGATTTCCTGTTGGTTCGCTTATATCGCGTGTGTCTCTAGTGATAGTAGTGTTTGGGATTGAGATCTCTTCTTTGTTCATATTATCCTTGTTGTATGGTTTTTAATTCAGTAATTGCTGATGTACTTTTATTAATTATTTTGCGTACCATAGACTGATATTCAGACGATGGTCCAAATTCGGATAGGTACTCGGTTGCTTTTGATACCGCATCCTCATAGCGTTCAGCTTGTTTTTTTGCAATGCTGTTCTTGGCATACAAGAAAGCGGCATCTGCCATTAGGTAATGTAGCTCGTCTCTATGTACCATGTCAGGGTAGTCTGATAGTGCATTTTCACACGCTACCATAGCACTCTTGTAGTAGCCCAAGCTATGGTACAATTTGGCATTTTCATATACTTTAGCGAGTATTCGTGCACGCAATTGGTCTATTTTATCATTGCACTCTGCAACATATTTGCTGTTAGGATACTGGTTTATAAAAGATTGTAAACTCGATATTGCCGCGCTTGTGGGCTCTTGATCTAGCTCTACCGGCATTGCTTTTTTATATTTGCACACTGCAGCCATATAGCTGGCTTCTTCTGCTTTTGGGCTATTGGCATAGGTCTGGGCAAATGAGTTGAAGTAATAGCCAGCAAGCAAATATTCACTAGTACCATAGTAGGCGTAGGCATACATGTATTGTATCTCTTCACGCTCCGGTTTTCCATAGTACAGCCCTAGTAGCTCCTCAAATAACATCTGTGCTCGCACATAATCTTTCGATTTATAGTACTTTGTGGCAGCCTCTAGTTTTTCCACAGGAGTACCGTCTTTCACCAGCTTCTGGTAGCCAGAGCACGAAAAAAGACTGAATGCTAGTACGATGTATATGATATTTTTCACTGAAAATGCTTACAAAGGTATGATTTTTTAGATAATGTACGTAAAATTAGTGCGGATGTTACCATTTAACACAAATAATAGACAAACTTACTCCTGTCTGCTTGTTTTTTGCCGCTGCATCCTGCTGCTCTATCGCAGCACGGTGAGGGTTTGTTGGCCGCGATGGGTTTTTCCATAAATATCGGTAATCGAAAAACGCACAAGGTACACGCTGGCAGGCAATTCTCTGGTTTTTTCTAGCTGTTCGGGGTTGGTTATCGTCATTACTTTTGCTCCCCATCTGTTGTATATGCGCACGTTTAGTGCCTTCACTAGCCTAGTATCAAAATGCAAATAATCATTGAGCTGGTCACCATTTGGTGTGATGCTTGTAGGTACATAAAACGTGATAGAGGGCTGTGCCCAGACCGTAAGTTGGGCGGTATCTGCACATATATTTTCATTTGAAACTACAAGCGTAGCGGTATACCCCCCCGTGTCGGTGTAGGTATGTCTCTGCTCAAAAAATGGTACTAGTGTCTCTGATATGCCATCGCCATAAATGAGTAAGGAGGTGCTGTGGTTCTGAGATTTATCAGTAAACATATAGGTGACCGCTAAATCGTCAGTCCTGAGGTAGGCAGCATCAAAGGTGGCCACAGGTTTTTCTACTGTTCTATATTGCTGGGTGCTGCTGGCTGTACAGCCTAGTGTGTCTCTAGCCCTTGCAAGTAGTATATTGGTCTGCAACCCAGCTAGATATTCTTGGGTTATGCTGCCACTTTTTGGTAGTTCGCTGTATGTTTCTATCTGGGTGTTATTGTTGTACACTTTGAGCCATGATAGTGGGGTGTCTGATTGCCAATGTAGTCTTGCTTCCCCTTTCTCGTTGGTACAGAGGTCTAGCGCTTGAAGGGTAACACTAGGAGGGGCGAGAATGGTTACTTTGCTCGTAGCAGTGTCTGCACAAACGGGGTAGTTGTATGCTAGTATACTCTGTAGTGTATAGGAGCCAGATGATGTGTATGTATGCTGCAAAATGGTGTCTATATTTCGCTCTGCAGTATTGCTATCTTGTAGATTGTCTCCCCAAAAGGTGTAGACCTTACTATGGTTAGACAAGGTCAAATTTGCTGTTAGGTGATAGGGTTGTTGATTATGGCAAAGGGTATCGTCCGCTTTACCTAAAATCACTTGTGGCGGAGGTATGATAGCTACTTGCAGTGTGTCTGTGGATATACAGCCAAACGGGGTAGACACTTCTGCTACAATGGTGCTAGTTCCGGCGACACTAGGCACCAATTCGTAAGGCATGTGCGTACCAGAAATGCGGAAATCAGTACGGCGTGCCAAAAGACTGTTGACGTACCATTGTATGGCGATGCTATCATCACTTTCTGTTTTTGGGTCAAATTCAATTCGATGGTTTATGCAGCCTACACTGTCACCTTTTATGGATATATCGGGAAACTCAGATACCCTCATTTTTTTGCTAAAAGTATCCCTACACCCTACATCGGTATGTATAACGACTTGCGCTATATATTCTCCGCTAGTGGCGGCCGGGTGAAATAATGTTAGGGAGGTATCTCCGTGCCGTGTGTATAACAGATTACTGTTGATTTGGTCTAAAGAGCCTAGCCCTTTCACCACATTGACTTGTGTAGCTGCCGGCCGATTTTTACAAAATACTGAGTCAGTACTCCACGTCACTTGTGTGGTTTGCGCTATGCCTATTTCTATGGTGTCTTGCACTGTGCAGCCATGTGCAGTGGTAGCCGCAAGTACTGTAGTGTACCAACCTCCTTTTAGGGTATAAATAATGCTATCAGTATCTGCATACACGGTATCGTTTGCCAGTGTACCAAGGAAGCTTATCAGGCTATCGTTTTGCTGTGATACTATCAATGGTTCTCCAGAGCATGCCAAAGTGGTGTCTTGCAAGGCTATTGGCGTACTCGTACCTGTAGTAGTGTAACGATATTGTGGGGTAGGCCTGGGCCGTAATACCACGTGTAAGCTGGTGTCTGCGCTGTAGCGACACCCGCTTTTATTTTTTTGAGGTATACCGTGGCCTATCAGCCTATAGGCTATATCAAAAGTGTCTGATGTGGTGTAGGAGTGTGAAATAATAACAGCAGTTATGCGCGTATGACCTGTTCGTATAGTGTCTATGGTACCATCTCCCCAGTCTACATATATACTATCTGTGTGGCTTACGGTATCTGTTATAGTGAGTGTGCTATGGGTGCAGCCGGTGTCTACGGATAAGCTAAATGCAGTGCTTTGGGGTGGTATAGTGACATCCACCACCTTGGTCTTTGTCTGAGCATAGTCACAGGTATTTAATAGGGCTTTTTGTATTACTGTATAGGTGCCGGTGCTATCGTAGCGGTGGTTTATGTATTGTTTATTGGTAAGGCTACCGCTATCGTACACCGTGCTGTCGCCATCTCCCCAATGGTACGTCACCTTGGGCAAAAATTCGTTGCCATAAAATATGGCAGTGGCGCTATCTTCACAGCTTGCCCATATATCAAAATCGGCTCGCAGGTAGGCGCTAGTAGATAGGTCTAATGAAGTAGCATTGTAGTGTCCCGAAACACTGATAGTATTGAGGTGATGTATCGCTCCTCGGTAGGTGTTGGCTTGTGATATAGAGTGTATTGCAGAGTCACCGGGTTGGCCCCAGTAGATGATGCCATTGGGCGCGGTAAACATCATCGTATGTCGTTGGTTCGATTGTATATTATTGTAAAATTTACTATACACCACGTTGGCAGTGCTGGGCGGATTGGGGTGATACCGATCTATCTGGTAAATGATACGCACCATCTTACTACCTTCGGTGCAGATGGGCCAGTAGTTGTAGGCTACATAGATGAGCGAATCGTTGGGGGAGAATGCTATACCGTCTATGGCAGGCCTTGCTCCATAGCTGTCAAGACACCAAGAGTAACTAGGCAGTTGCGCCTTGGTAAGGAGCGGTTTGCTATAGGTGGCTGCTCCCGTGTTTTTGTCAAAATCGTAGAGACTAAAGGTGTATAGCCCATTGTCTTCTACCAGGGCCAGGTGGTTGCCGTCGTTGCTCGCTTTTAAGACGTTATGGTATATTGAAGATCCAAAATTACTCAAAGTTGTGGGTTTTTTGAGACTGCGCTTAAGGGTTTTTATACCTTCTCGGTCTATGTGGAAAGCGAATATCGAGTTTCCTCCATGTGCCGTTACGTGCCAGATAGCGTTTTCTAGCCGTATGGATTCGGAGTCGATACGCGATGTGAAAAATGTGTCACTAATACCCGTACAGGAAATGGTATCCCAGAGCATACTGTCGTTTCTCAAAAAACGTTTGTTGTACAAAAAGGTATACTCATGGGTCCACTGATTACCCCCATATGTGCGGTCAGCGGTAATAAAGATTGTTTTATCGAATTCCAGTGGGGAGATAAACTCTGAATAGTCTCCAAAACGACCAGTGCCACATTGGCTGTAAATTTCATCATAATATCGGTCTCTATATTTTATTATCGGCAAGCTGTCGTCTCTCAAAGAGCGACGGTGAAATCCGATGGTGCTGCCTTGGCAGTCGGTAAGGTGATTGCCACCTAAAAAATAAGAATTAGCCCGATTATATTGGAAAGAACGCAGGGTATCTATGCGTAAACTATCACCATCAAACTGAAGTATCAACCCAGTTCCTACCAAAACAGTGTTGCCTTGCTGTGCAAAAATAGCGCAGCAAGGCAATACCAAAAATAGCAGTATGGTTAGCCATTTTTTCATAAAGTAGTTATTGCTTTATCACTTTGTAGCTACTAGACCCACGAGTGGACGTTAGTGTGACAAAGTAGATGCCTGAATTCCAATTTTGGGTATTAAAATATACGAGACCCGTAGCATTTAGGTTTTCTGTTATTTTCTTGCCGAGGGTATTGTACACCACAACTTCTGCTTTTTCGTCTTCTCCTAGGTCTATGTATAGGGAGTGGGTAAAAGGATTGGGGTACAGCTGTTTTTTATCTTCAGGCACTTTAGTAGGGGCACTTGCCACGTCTTTTTTATAAAATACCCGATTGGAGGGGGTGCAAAATGGACCATTCATACTGAGGGTATCCTCAAACGGACTTTCTTGATTTCCCTTATTATTATAATAAATTAGCGTACCATCTAGCAGAGGAGTATGCCTTGTACTGTTAGCAGAGTTAGCAGAGTAAAGGGGGGTAGCGTATGTATTCGAATAATAGTATTTCATTGGGGGTATGCCTATATTTGGAGTATTATCCCAGTTCAAATTTTCACTCCAGAGGATGTTCCAGTGCACGTTGTTTACAAATTCAATGGAGGGGTCGTACTCTCCGTAGTTTCCCGTAAGCCATTGCTGTTTCATCACCCAATCTGTTTTTTTACCGCTACCTATTATACCATAGTCGCAGTTTTCTATTTTGCTACAGCTAATATCTACTTTGAGCGGAGTGGTAGATGCATTTAGGCCAGGGTTTGAATTGGTCAGTGGATTCACATCTGGGGCAATTATTATTCCGGCTCTATCGTTACCCACACCAACGTGATAAATGTCTATTTCGTTAAAATTTGTGGCTAATTGCTGTGGATTTAGATCTTCATTAAGGTACCACTGAATTCCTGTTTCTGATGGGCGTAATGTTGCCTTACCAATGAGAGCACTCTTACAATTTTTTAGGTAAACACCGTGGTTAGAAAAGGGCTGATTGTAGTGGTAGTCTACTAAGCTAGAAATAAATGGGCTTCCAAAACGGAGTGCTTTAATATACACCCCCGGACTATTGGTAGCGTGTATACCGTACAAAAAATTGTCATACACGTGGATGTATCCATTGGCGTTGAGTGTAGTATTGTTTAATTCTATGGCAGTAGTAGTATTTGGAGAGCCGAAGGTATTATCATCTCTTTGGTCGAAGGTACAATCAATTATCGCTGAAAGGGATGTATATTCTGCATATATCATGGGGTTGTCGGTTTGTTTATTAGTTAGAAAACTTGCATAAGCGTTTTGATTAGGAATAGCTGCCAAAGAATTAAAGGTACATTTTTCTATCCCATAATTTGAATTTGAAGAAGCGATGTGTACCCCATTACCTTCAAACACGGCATTTCGCACAATAAAATTGGACGGCGAGTTTAGTTCCGTAATTGCCACTTCAGCATCGTAGATATGAGCTAGCTGCACCGGAGGAGCACCCGTGAAGTTCAATTGTCCCCCATCAACCACTATGCCTTTCCACGTACCGCAAGAGTTGAATATAGAGCCGTCTAAACTCAGTGTTGAGCCAGAGGGCACATAAATCATGGCATCTTGTTCCATTTTGTAATGCGCGTTTAGAACGATAGAGCCTACTATTGTTACGGTTCCTCCAAAAATGCAGTCAGATCCAAGAATGGTATTGTTATTAATCGACCCACCATTGATAAAAGTAGTGTTATACCCGTATACCGATGAGCTGAGAATAGCATTGTCGCACTCATAAGGAACGTTTTCTGTGGGAGATTCTACACCACAAGGGCCGTTTACTGTGAGTGCATAATCTCCAGATCTACGCACCTTTTCGAGTACTATTGCCGATGAATATATGTCTTGATCTCGGGTCCAAAGATGTTGGCTATACTCTACCCCTGGCGTGTAGTTTGGTTCTATTTTACAGTAAGGGGCCCCCACCCAAGGAGCTTGGGGGTTAGGATTTATCAAGGAGGGAGTTAGCTTGTTGTTTGGGGATAGATATTCTGAATTCAGTGTCAGGGGTGTAAATGACACAGACTCTATAGAGTTGCTATTATCAGTATGCCATGGAAATTTGACATAGTAAAATCCTTGCTGAGGCGGCAACAAAGAAGTACCACCTATTTGCACTTGCACATCGGGTGTTGCTGGGTTATTATCTGCATCGTACCACCATTCTATACTGTTAGAATTTGATACAGAACTGTTCATCACGATAATGTTTGAGCATCCTAAAACGGCTACTTCTCCGCTTTCGGCTGCCAAAACAGGGGCAGACTGTGAAAAAGAATAGTGGGATGTAGTCATAAGAGAAGCGAAGACCAAAAAAATGGTTAGTTTACAAACCCAAGGGGATTTGCTGATTTGCTGATTTGCTGATTTGCTGATTTCATGGTATATTTAGATTGTTGAATGTCAAAATTAAGCTAAATATTCTATAAATGCAAGTGAAGGTATATTTTATTTGCTCGGTGTTATTGTTGTTAAATATGCATATTTTTGCGCCTTATTCGATATAAAACAATGGATTTATTTGAAAAAATAGCGAAGAGAAAGAGTCCGCTTGGGCAGTATTCCGAAGGTGCTCACCACTATTACACGTTTCCAAAACTAGAAGGCGAATTGGCACCTCACATGACGTTCAGGGGGAAAACAGTGCTCAATTGGAGTCTGAACAATTACCTTGGATTGGGCAATCATCCCGATGTGCGAAAAGCAGATGCAGATGCCGCTGCCAATTGGGGCTGCGCGTACCCCATGGGCGCACGAATGATGTCGGGAAATACAGATTATCACGAAGAATTGGAACGGCAACTAGCCGAATTTGAACAAAAAGAAGATGCTATTCTTCTGAATTTTGGGTACCAAGGCATTCTTTCTGCCATAGATGCTTTGGTAGACAGAAGGGACGTCATTGTGTACGATGCCGAATCGCATGCGTGTATCATAGACGGTGTGCGATTGCACCAAGGTAAACGGTATGTCTTTGCACACAATGACATAGAAAATCTGGAGGTGCAACTGAAACGAGCCACTAAAATGGCTAAAGAGCAAGGTGGGGCTATTCTTGTCATTACCGAAGGAGTGTTTGGAATGAGTGGAAATCAAGGTAAGATTAAAGAAATAGCGGCGTTAAAATCGCTTTACAACTTTAGATTATTGGTTGATGATGCGCACGGTTTTGGCACCCTTGGCCCCAAGGGAGAAGGCGCAGGAGTAGAGCAAGGCATACAAGATGATATAGACGTGTACTTTTCTACTTTTGCCAAATCTATGGCAAGTATAGGGGCGTTTATCGCTGCAGATAAGATGATCATAAACTACCTGCGCTACAGTATGCGCTCACAGATTTTTGCTAAATCCTTGCCTATGACTTTTGTGATAGGTGCGCTAAAAAGATTGGACATGCTTCGAAACGAGCCACAGCACAAAAAAAATCTTTGGAAAATTGTGAATGCCCTACAAGATGGACTAAAAGCCGAGGGTTTCAATATAGGTACAACTAGCTCATGCGTCACTCCGGTGATACTCAAGGGAGATGTGGCTGAGGCGACTCACCTCACCCGCGATTTGAGAGAAAATTTCAATATTTTTTGTTCTATAGTAGTCTACCCAGTAGTGCCCAAGGATGTCATTATGCTACGACTCATTCCTACTGCTGCTCATACACTAGAGGATGTTGGCGTTACCATCAAGGCTTTTCAAGATATAAAAGGAAAGCTGGCAGCTGGGGAGTACAAATCAGAAACATTAGCTGCATTTGACTAATACTAGGAACTAGGTTATCAAAAAACTAATAGCATATCTAGAAATATCTAATTTTGAAAGAGGAGGACTTATGTTTCTCCTCTTTTGTTTGTTTTTTGTTTCAGGGTATTACTATTGGAAAAATACCACAGTTTCTTCAATCTCACAGATAGACGAGCAATCCCTAAAAGCATTTAGGATGGAGGTAGACAGTGCCTTTGCCGCTGAGAAGGAACAGCGGTATGCTTCATACTCCAAAACAGATGCTACAAAAAAAGAAGCTGTATCAATACAAAAATTTGATCCAAACAAGGATAGCGAAAATGAGTTGACACAAAAGGGAGTGCCAGCCTATGTGGCTAGAGGAGTGGTTAAATACAGAAATGCAGGGGGTAGTTTTAAAACCAAAAGAGATATTGCCAAGATGTATGCGGTAAACGAAAAAGTGTATGCCAAACTAAAAGACTACATCGATTTGCCAGACGTTATAGAAAAGGATAAATCAAACTGGGAGCAGAGTCCCAATGAACGGAAAGAGGAATATAAACGGCCAAGTGGGCTCAATATAAATGGCATGAGTGAGGCAGAATTCAGAGCGCTGCCTGGTATTGGAGATTTTTATGCCAAACAGTTGGTAGCTTACAGAGACAAACTAGGCGGGTATATGGCTAAAGAGCAGCTGTTAGAAGTGTATAAAATGCGCCCCGAAAGTGCCCAAGATATAGCAGATATGTTTGAGTATGGGCTAGGGATAAAAAAGATTAATGTCAATAATGCTAGTTTTAAGCAGTTGCTTGCTCACCCGTATTTAGGTTTCGATGAGGTGAAGGCCGTGGTCAGTTACCGTGACCAACATAGTGGATTCCAAAATTTAGAAGAATTCAAAGCGTTACATTTTTTTAAAAACAAGGATTTAACAAAGTTGTTACCCTATTTAGACTTAAACTAACTTTTTACTGGGTTGAAGTCTGCGTATACTTGCACCAGAAAATAAAAGCAATAATAAAAGCAATGAATTTCAATAAAACAGATACCCAAGAAATGATCAGACAATCGGCACGTGATTTTGCTGAAAAGTATGTGCGCCCCCACGTTATGGAGTGGGATGAAGCACAGCATTTTCCGCGTGAACTTTTTAGGCAAATGGGAGAACAAGGATTTATGGGGATTTTGGTTCCAGAAGAATACGGAGGATCTGGTCTTGGTTATTTTGAGTACGCAGCTGTTGTAGACGAAATAGCACAAGTTTGCGGATCTATTGGGTTATCGACTGCCGCACACAACTCATTGTGCACCGGGCATATATTGTATCACGGTAATGAAGAACAAAAGAAAAAGTACCTGCCAAAACTTGCTACCTGCGAGCATTTAGGTGCTTGGGGTCTCACAGAGCCCAACACAGGGAGTGATGCACTTCGAATGAAAACCGTTGCCAAAAAAGTAGATGGAGGTTGGGTCATAAACGGGGCTAAAAACTGGATAACACACGGAATATCCGGTGATATAGCTGTTGTTCTTGCCCGTACTGGGGAGCTTCTAGATAGTAGGGGCATATCTGCCTTCATTGTAGAGCAAGGAACTACAGGTTTTAAGGGAGGAAAAAAAGAAAATAAGCTTGGAATGCGTGCTTCAGAAACAGCAGAAATGATTTTTGAAGATTGCTTTGTGCCAGACGATAATTTGATAGGAGTAGAGGGAGAAGGTTTCATACAAGCGATGAAGATATTAGATGGGGGACGCATATCCATTGCCGCACTGTCTTTGGGTATAGCAAAAGGAGCGTACAAAGCAGCGTTGAAATACAGTAAGGAGAGAGAGCAGTTTGGCAAGCCAATCGCTAGTTTTCAGGGAATAAGTTTCAAGCTAGCTGATATGGCGACGGAGATTGAGGCATCTCAACTGCTCATAGATCAGTCGTGCTTTTTGAAAAACGAAGGTCTACCAATGACCAAAGAAAGTGCAATGGCGAAGTACTATGCATCAGAAGTTTGTGTACGAGCTAGCACAGAGGCTATTCAGATTTTTGGCGGGTATGGCTATACAAAGGATTATCCAGTAGAGAAATTTTATAGGGATAGTAAACTTTGTACAATCGGTGAAGGAACCTCTGAAATTCAAAAAATCGTAATATCACGGCAAATATTGAAATGACCAGTTGTATTTTAATATTTTAATACTAATTTTGCAGACCTTTTATAAAAAATGTTATTAATAAATCTAAAAGAAAACGATACTGTAGACAAGGCTCTAAAGAAGTATAAGAAGAAATTTGAGAAAACTGGGGTTATCAAAGAGCTTAGAGAAAGACAACAATTCATTAAGCCTTCAGTAAAAAGAAGAAAGCTGATAATTAAAGCGAAATATAAGCAATCGCTTAATAATCCGAAACAGTAACGAGAGATATACGTGCAAGCTTTTCTCCAAAGAAAAGTGTATATTGCCCACTCACAGAAATGAGTGAATATGTCTCACACATACAAAACTTTTATAGTTTTTTGCTTAAAGAGCGAAACTATAGCAAAAATACTGCTGTTGCGTACTTAAAGGACGTGGAGCAGTATTTTTTGTTTGCGGCTGATGATACTTGGTTTCCAAACTCTGCTCAGGTTCGTATTTGGATCAGAAGCCTTCTGCAAGCCGGCAAGACGGAACGAACTGTTCAGAGAAAGGTTAGTTCTCTTCGCACCTACGCCAAATATTTGTACGATACTCAACGAATAAATAAGCTAATTACACTTGAGCTCAATTTGCCCAAAGTAAAAAGAAAACTGCCCTCATACATCAAGGTGAAAGAAATGAATCTAGTATTGAACAACTTGGAAGAGAAGGCAGTAGATTTTCAATCTATGCTGCCTTTTGTAATTGTTTCTACCTTTTATCACACTGGTTTAAGGCGGTCAGAACTGATACAGCTTCAACAAAAAGATTTTGACCTAAACAGAAAAGAAGTAAAGGTGGTTGGAAAGGGAAATAAAGAGCGTTTAGTGCCAATGAGTAATGAATTGATGCGTATTATTGAGGAGTTTATTTTATTTAAAAAGCAAGAATGTATTGAAAATGAATATTTTTTTTGTACTTTCGACGGAAAGAAGTTGAAAGAAAAATGGGTTTACAGCTTGGTTAATGATTTATTAAATCAAACGTATGGAGAAAAGAAAAGCCCTCATATATTACGGCATAGTTTTGCGACTCATTTGTTGCAAAATGGAGCGGATATTAATGCCATAAAAGAGTTGCTAGGGCACGGTAGTTTAAGTGCGACACAACTTTATGCACACAACGATATTGCTCGCCTAAAAGAGGTATACAGAGATTCTCACCCATTTTCGGATTAGACTTTAATTTCGTTTTAAAAAAATATAAATCATGGACATTCAAATTCAAGCAATTCATTTTAAAGCCGATCGCAAGTTAAAAGAGTACATCAGTCATAAGTTAAATAAACTAGACACATTTTATGACGATATTATAGATGCACAGGTATTTTTAAAAGTAGAGAATACCTCTGTCAAAGAAAATAAGCATATAGAGATAAAGGTAAATGCTAAACTCAATACCTTTATACAGAATGAAACTGCCTTAACGTTTGAAGCGGCTGCAGACATTGCAATAGATGCGCTTGCGGTACAAGTAAAACGGTATAAAGGCAGAATGATAGAACACTAAGGTAGTTTTGCCAATGGATTGGGTTGTTCTGTAATCTTCAGCCACGCATTCAAAAAAAACAATTATTTTTAACCAAAGCACTTGTACATTTCAAAAAATAGTTACCTTTGCCGTCCTTGAAATAGGCGGGGGTATAAAAAAGTACTAAGTTCTTTGAGATAACCCGTTGATTTTCAAACATATTGCCGCCTTAGCTCAGTTGGTAGAGCAGCTGATTTGTAATCAGCCGGTCGTTGGTTCGAGTCCAATAGGCGGCTCATATTTTGGGGAGATACCAGAGCGGTCAAATGGGGCAGACTGTAAATCTGCTGCTTCGGCTACGTAGGTTCGAATCCTACTCTCCCCACAGAAATATAAAAGCAGGTAATATGTATGCGGGAGTAGCTCAGTTGGTAGAGCGACAGCCTTCCAAGCTGTAGGTCGCGGGTTCGAGCCTCGTCTCCCGCTCAATGCTTTCGAGTGAAAACTTGTAAGTATGCAACATTTAAAAGGTGTTGTTTTTTAGTTTGGGTTGATGGTAAGTTTTTCAAACGACTCACTGTTTTACTCCTTAAGATACAAACTATTTGTGAAAAGAAAGCAAATAAGCCGACGTAGCTCAGGGGTAGAGCGTTTCCTTGGTAAGGAAGAGGTCGTGAGTTCAATTCTCATCGTTGGCTCCACATTTATTATTAGAAAGAAAGAATAATTAATTTTAATCATGTCAAAAGCAAAATTTGATCGTTCGAAAGAACACGTAAACATCGGAACTATCGGTCACGTAGACCACGGTAAAACTACCTTAACTGCTGCCATAAGTTCTGTACTGTCTAGTCAAGGATTAGCAGAGAAAACAGATTTTGGTACTATCGATTCTGCTCCAGAGGAAAAAGAAAGAGGTATCACCATTAACACAGCTCACATTGAGTATCAAACAAATGCAAGGCACTACGCTCACGTAGATTGTCCTGGTCACGCCGATTATGTAAAAAACATGGTTACGGGTGCTGCGCAAATGGATGGTGCGATATTAGTGGTTGCTGCTACAGATGGCCCTATGCCACAAACCAAAGAACATATCCTCCTTGCTAGACAAGTAGGAGTGCCTAGATTGGTAGTGTTTATGAACAAAGTAGATATGGTAGACGATGAGGAGCTATTAGAACTTGTTGAAATAGAAATCAGAGAACTTCTTGGTTTCTATGATTTTGATGAGGATAATACTCCTATTATTCAGGGTTCTGCACTTGGTGCATTGAACGGAGAAGAAAAGTGGGTTGCTACTGTTCAAGAGTTGATGGATGCTGTGGATTCTTGGATTCCAGTTCCACCACGTTTGACAGATCAACCATTCCTAATGCCAGTTGAGGATGTTTTCTCGATTACTGGCCGTGGTACTGTAGCTACAGGAAGAATAGAAAGAGGAGTTATCAATGTGTCTGATCCAGTTGAGATAATCGGTATGGGCGCAGAGGGAATGAAATCTGTGTGTACGGGTGTTGAGATGTTTAGAAAACTTTTGGATAGAGGTCAAGCAGGAGACAACGCTGGTATATTATTGAGAGGTATTGAGAAAACTGACATTAAGAGAGGTATGGTTATTATAGCTCCAGGGTCAGTAAAACCACATACTAAATTTAATGCTGAGATTTATGTGCTTTCTAAAGAAGAAGGTGGACGTCACACTCCATTTTTCAATAAGTACAGACCTCAGTTTTACTTCAGAACTACTGATGTTACAGGTGAAATCATGCTTCCTGAGGGAACAGAAATGGTAATGCCAGGCGACAACGTAAGTATTACTGTAACTCTAATCAACTCGGTTGCGATGGAAAAAGGTTTGAAATTCGCAATACGTGAAGGTGGCAGAACAGTAGGTGCTGGTCAGGTTACTGAAGTTATAGAGTAAAATAATTTAAAGGCTCAAACGGGTGTAGCTCAGCTGGCCAGAGCACTGGTCTCCAAAACCAGGTGTCGGGAGTTCGAATCTCTCCACCCGTGCAATAAAAAATAAAATGAGTAAGATAGTAGAAATTTGGAAAGAAACCACTGACGAGTTGGTAAACAAGGTGACTTGGCCAACATGGGCAGAGCTAAGGAGTAGTACAGTAATTGTACTGGTTGCTTCCTTAATTTTTGCTCTTGTCATATTACTTATCGATAAAGTATTTGGCGGAGTTATGGATGTTCTCTACAGTTTTTTAAAATAATTAAGGGTACAAACACAGCGTAATGTCTAGCGAAGAAAAAGTAGAAAACGAGTTTAAGTGGTACGTAGTACGTGCTATAAGTGGCTCAGAGAAGAAGGTTAAGGCTATTATTGAGTCTGAACTTGCTCATGCTAAACTTACTAAATTTGTGCCTGAGATTTTAATACCTACTCAAAAGGTGTATGAGATAAAAAATGGTAAGAAAACCTCGAGAGATAAAAGTTATTTTCCTGGCTACATTCTAATCAATGCTCACTTGGTTGGTGAGGTTGTGCCTACTATTAGAGCGGTCAATGGTGTTGTAGGATTTTTAGGCCAAGATGGTGAGCCTGTTGCCATGCGACAGACTGAAGTAAACCGTATTTTTGGTCAAGTCGATGATAGTAATCAAGGTGGAGAAAGTGCATTAAATCCATACATTATTGGTGAGTTTGTCAAAGTTACCGATGGTCCGTTTACTGGATTTAGTGGTGTGGTTGAAGAGGTGAATGAGGAGAAGAAAAAATTAAAAGTAATGGTGAAAATTTTCGGAAGGAAAACGCCGTTAGAGTTAAATTATATACAAGTAGAAAAAGAATAAGCTTTATGGCTAAGCAAATAAAAGGATACGTAAAATTACAGGTGAAAGGTGGAGCAGCAAATCCTGCACCTCCAGTTGGTCCAGCACTAGGTGCTAAAGGTGTTAACATTATGGACTTCTGTAAACAGTTCAATGGAAGAACTCAAGATAAAGCTGGGAAAATACTTCCAGTAGTGATCACTGTTTTTCAAGACAATTCATTTGATTTCATTATTAAAACTCCTCCTGCTGCATCTCAAATATTGGAGGCAGCAAAAAAGAAAAGTGGTTCAGCTGAGCCTAATAGAGTGAAGGTTGCGAAGATTTCTTGGGAACAAGTAAAGCTAATTGCTGAAGATAAAATGTCTGACTTAAATGCAATGTCTATCAATTCTGCAATGAAAATGGTAGCGGGTACTGCACGAAGTATGGGTGTAACTGTGACCGGACAGTTTCCGGCAGATAACTAAAATTATCGAACAAACAAAATGGGAAAATTAACAAAGAAAAGGAAAGAGGCTTTGTCTAAGTATGACAAGGACACTCTCTACAGTCTTAGGGAAGCGTGTGACGTAGTAAAGAAAATTACTTCTACCACGTTTGACTCTTCTGTAGATGTAGATGTAAAGTTAGGAGTGGATCCTAGACAGGCAAATCAAATGGTAAGGGGTACTACTTCTTTGCCCCACGGTATTGGTAAAGAAGTTCGTGTTTTAGCTCTAGTAACGCCAGACAAGGAGCAGGAGGCCAGAGATGCGGGCGCAGATCACGTAGGTCTTGATGATTATGTATCTAAAATCGAAGGAGGGTGGTTAGACATTGATGTTATTATCACTATGCCAGCTGTTATGGGAAAAATAGGCAGACTTGGTCGTGTTTTAGGCCCTAGAAATTTAATGCCAAACCCAAAGAGTGGCACGGTAACCATGGAAATAGGGAAGGCCGTAACTGATATTAAAGCTGGTAAGATAGATTTTAAAGTGGACAAGACAGGGATTATACATACAAGTGTAGGTAAGGTCTCTTTTGATGCGGATAAAATTTATGAGAACGCAAAGGAACTTATAGACACTTTGAACAGGTTAAAGCCAAGTGCTTCAAAGGGTGTGTATTTTCAGAGTATTACTGTATCTAGTACCATGAGCCCAGGCATAAAGGTAGATACAAAAGCATTAACTGTATAATCAACTAAAAAAGGTACAGCGATGAATAAAATTGAAAAAGATACAATAATAGATGAGTTAGTAGCTAACTTAAAAGAATACCAGTACGTTTACGTAACGGATAGTTCAAAGTTAACAGCGAACTCGAACAATAACCTTAGAAAGTTATTGCATAAAAACGGGGTCAAAATGCAAGTAATCAAAAATACTTTTGTGCACAAAGCATTGGAAAAGAGCGGAACTGAATGGGGAGAGCTCAAAGACACGTTAAAAGGCACTACGGCACTCTTATTTGCTTCCAATCCTAAAGCACCTGCTATCGCTATAAAAGAGTTCCGAAAAAAAAGCGATAGACCGTTACTTAAAGGTGCATACATCGATTCTGACGTATTCATTGGCGATGATCAACTAGGAGCCCTAGTAGATTTGAAGTCAAAAGAAGAACTCGTTGGAGAAATCATCGGACTGCTTCGTTCTCCGGCAACAAATGTGATATCTGCTCTACAATCGGGTGGAAATACTATTGCAGGGTTGCTTAAGACATTGGCAGAAAGAGAAAATTAATTTATTACACAAACAAAAATTTAAACAAAAGAAAAAATGGCTGACATTAAAAAATTAGCAGAAGAATTGGTTAATCTTTCAGTGAAAGATGTAAACGAATTGGCAACGATCCTAAAGGAAGAGTACGGTATTGAACCAGCGGCAGCTCCAGTTGCAGTAGCAGCAGGACCAGCGGCAGATGGTGATTCAGCGGTAGAAGAGCAAACAGAGTTTACTGTTATTCTGAAAGCTGCAGGTGCTTCAAAACTAAACGTGGTTAAAGCTGTAAAAACATTGACCGGTTTGGGACTAAAAGAAGCAAAAGAACTAGTAGATTCTGCTCCAAAAGAGGTAAAAGAAAATGTTTCTAAAGATGAAGCAGAAGCTTTGAAATCCGCCTTAGAAGAAGCAGGAGCTGAAGTTGAACTTAAGTAATTTATAACATTAAACCCATCGAAAGACCCCTGATTTTCAGTGGGTCTTTTGGTGTTTTAAAATTTTTTTATTTTCCGTTAACAATAAACATTTAAATAACCTTGTCATCAAAATATAACGAAAGAATAGATTTCGGGAGAATCGCTAAGGTGATTGATTACCCAGATTTCTTGGATGTGCAGTTGAAGTCTTTTCAAGAGTTCTTCCAGCTTCAGACCTCCTCTGAAGACCGAAAATTTGAGGGATTGTTTAAGGTTTTTAGTGAGAATTTTCCAATCACTGATACCAGAAACATTTTTGTCCTAGAATTTCTTGACTACTTTGTAGATCCGCCGAGGTACACCATACAGGAGTGTATTGAACGAGGATTGACACACGCTGTTCCTCTGAAAGCTAAATTGAAACTTAGCTGTAACGACGCAGAGCATGAAGACTTTGAGACGGTTGTGCAGGATGTCTATCTGGGTACACTTCCTTATATGACACCGACAGGCTCCTTCATTATAAACGGAGCTGAAAGGGTTATTGTATCTCAACTCCATCGTTCACCGGGGGTGTTTTTTGGTCAGAGTTACCATACTAACGGAACAAAATTATATTCTGCGCGTATTATACCATTTAAGGGCAGCTGGATTGAGTTTGCTACTGACGTAAACAACGTCATGTATGCATACATAGACCGAAAAAAGAAATTTCCCGTAACAACACTCCTAAGAGCCATTGGTTACGAAACAGACAAAGATATTTTAGATTTATTTGGGTTAGCCGAAGAGATTAAAGTTACAAAAGCTGGTCTTAAGAAAGTCCTTGGACGTAGATTAGCGGCAAGAGTTTTACGGTCTTGGATAGAAGATTTTGTAGATGAAGACACAGGTGAAGTTGTTTCTATAGAGAGAAATGAAGTTGTCATAGAGCGCGATACCGTGCTTGAAGCTGATCATATTTCTGAAGTTATAGATTCTGGAGTAAAGACTATTATTCTCAGCAAAGAGAATGATGATAAGAACGATTTTCAAATCATTCTTAATACGTTGCAAAAAGATACGTCTAATTCTGGTAAGGAGGCCGTAGAACATATCTATCGTCAACTTCGAAATACAGATCCACCAGATGAGGAAACTGCGCGTGGTATCATCGAACGACTCTTCTTCTCTGATAAGCGTTATGACTTAGGAGAAGTAGGTCGCTATAGAATCAATAAAAAATTAGAGCTCTCGATTGATAGTGAAATCCGAGTTTTGACCAATGAAGATATTATTTCCATCATACAATACCTAATTGAACTAGTAAACTCGCGTACCGATGTTGATGATATTGATCATTTGAGTAATAGAAGGGTGAGAACTGTTGGAGAGCAATTATACAATCAGTTTGGGGTAGGTCTTGCTCGTATGGCAAGAACTATTCGTGAGCGAATGAACATTAGAGATAATGAAGTCTTTACACCAACTGATTTGGTTAATGCAAGAACTTTGTCTTCTGTCATAAATTCATTCTTTGGTACAAACCAACTCTCACAGTTTATGGATCAAACTAATCCTTTGGCAGAAATTACGCACAAACGTAGAATGTCTGCACTAGGTCCCGGTGGATTGTCCAGAGAAAGAGCTGGTTTTGAGGTAAGGGATGTTCACTACACACATTATGGTCGTCTTTGTACCATTGAAACACCGGAGGGCCCAAATATTGGGTTGATTTCTTCACTATGTGTTCACGCCAAAATTAATAACTTAGGTTTTATAGAGACACCCTACAGAAAAGTAGAAAATGGAAAAATTAAAGTAAACGAAGAGGTAGTTTACTTGAGTGCAGAAGAAGAAGATAACAATGTGATCGCTCAGGCTAATTCTCCTTTTGATAAGGAGGGTAATCTGACTAATGAACTTGTTAAGGCACGTTTTGAGGGTGATTTCCCAATTGAAGATAGGAATAAAATCAACTATATGGACGTGGCGCCAAATCAAATTGTCTCGATTGCAGCATCGCTTATACCATTCTTGGAACATGATGATGCCAACAGGGCTTTGATGGGGTCAAATATGCAGCGTCAAGCCGTACCTATAATGAATCCGGAGGCTCCAATTGTTGGAACTGGATTAGAGGCTCAAGTAGCCAAAGACTCTAGAACACAGCTCTTGGCAGAAGGAACTGGTACAGTAGAATATGTAGATGCTGACGAAATTAGAATCAAATACGACTTGACCGACGATGATATGTTGGCGAGTTTTATCGGTGATACAAAAACATATTATCTCACAAAATTTAGAAGAACTAACCAGAATATGACTGTAAACCTGAGACCAATAGTGTTGAAGGGTGATAAAGTAAAGGAAGGTCAAGTTTTGAGTGAGGGTTATGGTACACAAGGGGGAGAGCTAGCACTTGGCAGAAATCTCAAAGTTGCATTTATGCCTTGGCAGGGATACAATTTTGAGGATGCTATTGTAATATCTGAGAAGGTAGTTAAAGAGGACTATTTCACTTCAATACACATAACTGAGCACGATGTAGAAGTACGCGATACTAAGAGAGGTATCGAGGAGCTCACCAACGATATTCCAAATGTGAGTGAAGAAGCAACTAAGGACTTGGACGAAAATGGACTTGTTCGGGTTGGTGCACGCATTAAGGAAGGTGATATTTTAATAGGTAAAATAACTCCAAAGGGAGAATCAGAGCCATCACCCGAAGAAAAATTACTGCGAGCTATTTTTGGAGATAAGGCAGGTGATGTGAAAGATGCGTCATTAAAAGCTACGCCTTCCAAAGAGGGTGTAGTGGTTGCAAAGCAACTCTTTGTTAGACGAAAAAAAGATAGAGCTAATAAGGCCGATGACAAAACAAGGCTAACAAAATTAGAAAATGCACACTTTAGTGAACTGGATCAATTGCGTGCATTACTTTTAGAAAAACTATACAAAGTTGTAAGTGGAAAAACATCTGCAGGTGTACAAAACGTGTATTATGAAGATGTAATTCCGAAGGGTAGTAAGTTTACACTAAAAAATCTTGCGACGATAGATTTTGCAACTGTATCTTACAACAATTGGACTTCTGATGCAGATAGAAATGACTTAATTGTAAAAATTTTGGTCAATTATAAGGCAAAGCATACAGAAATATCAACTACATACAAACGAGAGCAGTTTACCATAAGTGTTGGAGATGAATTGCCTACAGGTATTCTGAAATTGGCCAAAATATATCTTGCTAAAAAACGTAAGTTGAAAGTGGGGGATAAAATGGCAGGGCGCCACGGAAACAAAGGTATAGTAGCCAAAATAGTTCCAGAAGAAGATATGCCTTATTTAGAGGATGGGACACCTGTAGAGATTGTATTAAATCCACTCGGTGTACCTTCTAGGATGAACCTCGGACAGATATATGAAACTGTCTTGGGTTGGGCAGGTCAAGAACTCGGGCTGAATTTTGCTACTCCTATTTTTGATGGTGCTACTGAGCAAGACATTGATAATAAGATAGCTGAGGCTAATTTGCCTCAATTTGGTTCTGCCCAATTGTATAATGGACTTACAGGTGAGAAATTTCATCAGAAAACAACTGTGGGTATAATGTATATGCTAAAACTTGGGCACATGGTTGATGATAAGATGCACTCACGTTCAATTGGACCATATTCACTTATAACTCAGCAGCCTCTTGGTGGTAAAGCCCAATTTGGTGGTCAGCGTTTTGGAGAGATGGAAGTATGGGCATTAGAAGCATTTGGTGCGGCCAACATACTGCGTGAAATACTAACTGTAAAATCAGACGATATAGTGGGTAGAGCTAAAACATATGAGGCTATTGTTAAGGGTGACAATATGGTAGAACCAGGATTACCTGAGTCATTCAACGTACTACTTCATGAATTAAGAGGTTTGGGTATAGAAATAACCTTCGATTAAAAACAAATTAAATTAGAAAAAATGTCAAACAAAAAGGATATAAAAATAAAGTCTAATTTCAAGAAACTTAGAATTGGTTTATCATCACCGGAGGTTATACTACAAAGGTCTTTTGGTGAGGTTACCAAACCAGAGACCATCAATTACAGGTCGTACAAACCAGAAATGGGTGGTTTATTCTGTGAAAGAATATTTGGACCGGTAAAGGATTACGAGTGTCATTGTGGTAAGTATAAAAGAATTAGATACAAAGGTATTGTATGCGATAGGTGTGGGGTAGAAGTGACCGAAAAGAAAGTTCGTAGAGAGCGTATGGGGCACATTGAGTTGGTAGTGCCAGTGGTGCACATCTGGTACTTTAAATCATTGCCAAACAAAATTGGTTACCTCATAGGTCTGCCTTCTAAGAAATTAGAAATGATCGTGTACTATGAAAGGTATATTGTAATACAGGCCGGTTTGAAAGAAGCGGATGGGGTAAACTATTTAGATTTCTTAACGGAAGAAGAATACCTCGATATCCTAGACTCTCTGCCAAAAGAGAATCAATATTTAGATGATAATGATCCAAATAAATTCATTGCCAAAATGGGTGGTGAAGCTATTACGGATCTTTTATCTCGTTTAGATTTAGATGATTTGTCGTTCAGTTTAAGACACCAAGCTGCTAACGAAACTTCTCAGCAGCGTAAAAATGAGGCACTCAAAAGATTAAATGTGATTGAGGGTTTCAGGGCATCTACCAAAACAGGGGAAAATCGACCTGAGTGGATGATACTAAAGATGCTTCCTGTTATACCACCAGAGCTGAGGCCACTTGTTCCACTAGATGGAGGAAGATTTGCCACTTCAGATTTGAATGATCTTTACAGAAGAGTAATAATTAGAAATAATCGTTTGAAAAGACTCATGGAGATTAAGGCTCCGGAGGTTATTTTACGAAACGAGAAAAGGATGTTACAAGAGGCTGTTGATTCTCTATTAGATAATACTAGAAGGGCAAATGCAGTCAAAGCTAACGGTAATAGACCATTAAAATCATTGAGTGATATGCTTAAGGGCAAGCAAGGGCGTTTTCGTCAAAACTTGCTCGGTAAGCGTGTGGACTACTCTGGGCGTTCTGTTATTGTGGTAGGTCCAAATCTCAAGTTACACGAGTGTGGTTTGCCTAAGGGTATGGCTGCAGAGCTATTTAAACCTTTCATTATTAGAAAACTGATAGAACGTGGAATCGTTAAAACGGTAAAATCAGCTAAAAAAATAGTAGATAAAAAAGAGCCAGTTATTTGGGAAATTTTGGAGAATGTTTTGAAAGGGCATCCGATTCTTTTAAACCGGGCTCCAACGCTTCACAGACTTGGTATACAAGCATTTCAACCTAAATTAGTAGAGGGCAAAGCTATTCGCCTTCACCCGTTGGTGTGTACAGGATTTAATGCGGATTTTGATGGAGACCAAATGGCTGTTCATGTACCTTTGGGTAATGCAGCAATATTGGAAGCTCAAATTCTAATGCTTGCTTCACACAATATTCTGAACCCCGCAAATGGTGCTCCAATCGCTGTTCCCTCACAAGATATGGTCTTGGGTTTATACTACATGACTAAGCAAAGAGTTTCTACCAAAAACGAGAAGGTAGAAGGAGAAGGCCTGAAATTCTATTCTTTTGAGGAAGTGGAAATAGCATACAATGAGGGTAGAGCAAACTTAAATGCTGTTATTAAAGTAAAAACTAAGGTAAAAAAAGACGGCCAATTGGTAGATGAAATTGTAGAAACTACCGTAGGTCGTGTTATTTTCAATAAAAGTGTTCCTGCCGAAATAGGATATATTAATACGCTCCTTACTAAAAAGTCTTTGAGGGATATAATCGGTAAATTAATAAAAGAATCGGGTGTTGCTAAAACTGCTAAATTCCTTGACGAAATAAAGAGTCTTGGTTTTTATTACGCTTTTAGAGGTGGTCTTTCTTTCAATATTTCTCACGTATTAGTTCCGAAAGCTAAAGAAGAGCTTGTAGAGTCTGCTCGCAAAGAGGTAGAAGAAATTACATTCAACTATGAGAATGGTTTGATTACCAACAATGAGCGATATAACCAGGTAATTGATATTTGGACTAGAATTAACTCTAAGGTTGCAGATGCACTACTCCATGATATTGCTACTGATGATCAAGGTTTTAATCCAATTTTCATGATGCTTGATTCTGGAGCAAGGGGATCTAAAGAACAAATTCGTCAGTTAGGTGGTATGAGGGGTCTTATGGCTAAACCTCAGAAAAAACTAGGAACTGGAGGTACTGGTGAAATTATTGAAAACCCAATTCTTTCAAACTTCAGGGAAGGTTTATCTATTTTGGAGTACTTTATATCCACTCACGGTGCACGTAAAGGTCTGGCAGATACAGCTTTGAAAACTGCTGATGCTGGATATTTGACAAGAAGATTGCATGATGTGGCACAAGATATTGTAGTTACAATAAATGATTGTGGAACATTACGTGGTTTTGAGGTTTCTACCTTGAAAGAAAACGAAATGGTTATTGATAGCTTGTTTGATAGGATAGTGGGTAGAGTTACATTGCTTGACTTGCATCATCCAGAAACAGATGCAGTAATCATAGAGGCTGGTGAGGAAATAAATGAAGATATTGCGCAATTAATAGTAGATGCTGGTATAGAATCTGTTCAAATACGCTCAGTGATGACCTGTGAGTCTCGTAGAGGAGTTTGTGCAAAATGCTATGGTAGGAATCTTGCTACGGGTAGAACGGTGCAAGCCGGTGAGGCCGTTGGTGTAATAGCAGCGCAGTCTATAGGGGAACCAGGTACTCAGCTTACGCTGCGAACTTTCCACGTGGGTGGTACAGCTTCTAACATTGCTCAAGATTCTCAGCTTAGGTCTCGCTATACAAGTATAGCTGAGTTTGATGAGGTTAAAACTGTTCCAGGTAAAGATTCAAATGGGGTAGACGTAGGTATTGTAGTGGGAAGATCTGGCGAAGTGAAATTCTTAGATCCAAAATCTAAAGAGGTACTTGCCATAAATAATATTCCTTATGGTTCATTTTTGTACACTAAAAACAAAGCTAAACTTAAAAAGGACGATTTAATTTGCTCTTGGGATCCGTATAATGCAGTAATCTTAACTGATTTAGACGGTAAAGTGGAGTTTGTAGATTTGAAAGAGGGTGTTTCGTTTACCGTAGAAATGGATGAGGCGACCGGATATAAGGAAAAAGTAATTACAGACAGTAGAGATAAAAAAATAAATCCAGCTGTTAATATTTTAGATAGTAAAGGTGAAATTCTCAAGGAACTTAACGTGCCTGTTGGTGCCCACCTATCTATAGAGGAAGGTACTCAGGTTACAGCGGGGACTATCATTGCAAAAATCCCACGTGTAGTTGGTAAAACTAGTGATATTACTGGTGGTCTTCCAAGGGTAACTGAGCTTTTTGAGGCGCGTAACCCATCTAACCCAGCAGTGGTGTCAGAGATAGACGGCGTTGTTACGTACGGTGGTATCAAACGTGGTAATCGCGAAGTAACTATAGAATCTAAAGAAGGTGTAGCTAAAAAGTACCTTATATCGCTATCTAAACATATTTTGGTCCAAGATGGTGACTTTGTTAGAGCAGGTACACCCCTGTCTGATGGATCTATTACCCCGCAAGACATCCTTTCTATAGAGGGAATTAGTGCTGTTCAAAATTACATTGTCAATGGTATCCAAGAGGTTTATAGATTGCAAGGTGTAAGAATAAATGATAAGCATATCGAGGTTATTATTAAGCAAATGATGCAAAAAGTAGCGGTTGTGGAAGCTGGTGATACTAAGTTTCTAGAAGGCTCCGCTGTGAATAAATTGGATTTCAAAGAAGGAAACGATGAGTTGTATGATAAACGAGTTGTTACTGATGCTGGTGATTCTAGTGAAGTGAAACCTGGTGAAATTCTTTCTTTACGTAGATTGAGGGATTTAAACTCTTCCTTGAAACGTAAAGATATGAAATTGATAGAAGTAAGAGAGGCACTACCTGCTACTTCTGGGCCATTGCTCCAAGGAATTACAAAATCATCTTTAGGAACGTATAGCTTTATGTCTGCAGCATCCTTCCAAGAGACTACTAAAGTACTAAACGAAGCAGCTATAGCAGGTAAGGAAGACCACATGTTAGGTTTGAAAGAAAACGTAATAGTAGGTCATCTTATACCAGCTGGTACAGGTCTGCGTGCATACGAGAATCTGGTAGTTGGGTCTCAAGAGGAATTTGATCTCTTGAAAGCAGCAAAAGAGGAAACGATGGCTAGCAGTGAAGCAAAAGTAGGAGCTTAACTGTATAGTTATTCTAAAATGTCTTAGTCCTATGGATTTATAAAAGAGCGGTAAGATTTTACCGCTCTTTTTTTGTGCCATTATCAAAAAAAATGCCTTGTTTTGAACTATGTCAGAACAAATCAAAGGAAACCAAATAGATATAGAACTAAACGAAGATGTTGCAGACGGTATTTATAGTAACCTAGCTATTATTTCTCATTCTAACTCTGAGTTTGTAATAGATTTTATAAGAATGCTGCCTGGTGTGCCCAAAGCTAAAGTTAAAAGTAGAATAGTACTTAGTCCACAACATGCCAAAAGGCTTCGAATGGCGCTCTCAGACAATATTACAAAATTTGAGACTAACTTTGGCGAGATACAGATGCAGGACGCTGCACCTCAGTTTCCACCGATGAGCTTTGGACCGGCTGGTGAAGCCTAATTTTATAATCAAAGAATCTAGCTTCTGGTTCTAAGAGTGCTCATTCTTTACAAAATTAAGAGTCATCTTTCATAGTGATTAATTGCTTTTAGATGATTTATAACACTATTAGCTATCATCGACCGTCCTTGCCAAAAATAGTGCTCAGTAGTCCATTGTTTTTCTCCAAAATAACGGGGAGGAACAGTTTCCAAATTATCAATGATATGTACGTTAGTATACTTATTTCTGTACCGCTGCACAATAAAATCACGATTTTCGCGCATTAAATCTGCTAATTCTTCACCAGCAAGACTATCTGCCCATTGGGTATTTTCACTTAGAATAAGTAGGTGCAGATTATAGCGAGAGGTATCTACACGGCTCGTTAGGGCATCTAAATCTTTTATTCGCGGATTATTTTCTGTTATATTAAATCCGTAGGCTTTTATGTAGTGATCTGCCAAAATCCGTTTATTCATGTTTTCTATACCTGCACTATCTAAAAATTTTGGGACACTACACCAGTTTTTTACGGTGTAGTATTTCATTCTTTTTTGTGCCAAGTTTAGAGTATCGTAGGTCCAGTGTTCCCACATTTTTCTGTCTCGGGTTTTCTCGTCAGTATTATCATAAAGTGAAAATACAGCACGCATTTTTTTGATAAAAGGCATTTCATTGGCATAAAATATACGGTCTTTTTGCAAGCTTGTTTCTAGTTTGGAGTGAACACACGGCGGACCAAACGTTCGTAGATTTACAGTAAGAACAACATCCCGCAAAGTATTTAGTGTTTCAAAATGCTCAAAAATGGTCTGATATATGCCGATATGATAAGCACTTTTACTCAAATTAAGTACTTTTCTATTTGTTCTGTGCTCTATCATCTTGCTTATTTCTCTCGCATCTCCCGAATCCGGATGGTACCACATGTTGGAGGATTCCCCGATGTATATTAAGTCACACGTATCTTTACTCTGTGTTAGTTCCTCCAAAAAATAGGCGTGCTCTTTTCGGTCTAGTGGCCATATATACTGGTTGTAAATCCAAATACTTAGCACCGCTAGAATGCCGAGGAAAGCAATTCTGCCTAGTATTTTAGTTTTTATTTTTAGTAAGGTAGTCACAGTAGTTGTGGTTAAAATCTAAAATATATAAATGGATGTGCCTGTGCTCCAGACAGATTAATTAAACAAAATAGTAAAAACCCATAAGTAATCCAACGCTGCTGCCAAGACCATCGTTTTAGTGTTTCTTGCACATTTGTTTCGATTATAAAATGGTCAAAAACTATAAAGAGTGGTATTAATAGGGCGGAGTGCCAGGGTATAGTGAGCCAATCGGCTCCTGTAGTGATGAATAGTGCATTGGTAAGCATATCTAAAGCTACGTTTAGGTTTTCGGCTCTAAAAAATACCCAAGCTAAGGTTACAATGAAAAAGGTGAATAGCCAACCGGCGAATTTTATACTAGGGACATAGCGATTGCTTACCATAAATTTGTTTTCAAGTAGATATATAAAACCATGTATTGCACCCCAAATAAGAAATGTATAGTTGGCACCGTGCCAAAGTCCACTAGTGAGAAATACCAAGAAAACAATACTAATCCAACGACTCTTGCTTGTTTTACTTCCCCCCAGAGGTATGTACAAGTAGTCTCTAAACCAAGAGGTGAGACTGATGTGCCAACGTTTCCAAAACTCATTCACAGAGATTGCAGCATAAGGTTTATTGAAATTATCCATTAAATTAACACCAAATAACTTTGCAACCCCTTTTGCTATAGTGGTGTAACCGTGAAAATCAGCATAAATTTGAAAAGAAAATGCAATCATAGCAAACCAATTGACAGCACTATGCCACCTACTAGGAGTGAGATAAACCTCATCAACCCAAACTCCTAGGTTATCGGCTATGCACATTTTTATAAAAAGGCCATAAGCGATAAATCTAAAACCTATTTGAAAGTTTTCGTAGACTAAGTGCACCTTTTGTTTGAGTTGAGGGTCTAGGTGGTTATAACGCTCAATAGGACCTGCTACTAACTGTGGAAAGTAACTTACAAAGAGTAAAAATCTGCCCAAATTCTTTTCAGGAATTACCCTTTTGTGGTATACATCTATGGTATAGCTCATAGTTTGAAAAGTATAAAATGATATACCTACGGGTAACGCTAAATTCAGAAACTCTATGATACTGCCCAATTTTGGGTAGGCACTAATGTAGTAGGGCATTTGAGGATGGAACATGGCAAAAGCTCCAACATACTTAAATAGCGCCAATATGCCTAGGTTGATGCACACAGAGAGCAATAGCCATTTTTTCTTTCTATTATCTTCTAAAGTGTTAAATATGCGTTTAGAAATATAAAAATCAGCTATACCTGATGCCAAGAGCAGACTGAGGTATTCCCATTTCCACCATCCGTAGAAAACAAATCCACTTAGCAAAAGCCACAACCACCGAAATCTGTGTGGGAGAGCGTAAAATCCTAAAACCACCAACGTAAGAAAAACAAAAAATGCTACGGAGTTGAAAATCATGACTTTGCTAAATCAATACTAAAGGATAAAATTGGTACACATTGATAGATACTGATTTGTTAATGAATAAGTGAATACCGGATATAATATGTGTAAAAGCCTAAACTGAGGGTTTCCGACATAACGTAAAAAAACTATTTTGGTCCAATTTTATCGGCTATCGGCTCTAAATATTCATTTATTCTTAAGTACTCGGGCTCTATTTCGTACATAAGCTTACCCAAGTCTTTAGACTTTCTAATTAGAATGTCTACGTCCGTCTTTTCAGTTCGGTAATACATTTTAAATTCATTTTTGGTCATTTTACCGTTTTGCAAGTCTGTCATTAGTTTTTGCAATTGAGATGTGAGTTCCACTTGCTCTTTCATAGATTCATCATGTACGGATGTATTCCGCAAGTATATTTTATAAAAATTTTTAAATTTAGAAAGGTTGTCGCCCAGTTCTTTACTCATTGTATTTTTATAGTGGTTTTCAAATGTGCGCAGTGTTTGGTCTATGTGCTCAGCTCTCGCACGAAATAAATCTGCATCCAAATTTAAGTTTAAGTGATTACTATCTAGTTTTTCTTGTAATTTTGTTATAAGCTCTATTTCTCTGCTCATCCTTTGGTCACAACTGACTAGGGCAGATATAAGTAAAGCCGTTGTTAAATATATAAACGAAGCATTAAGTGTAGAGGAATAACTTTTCATCATAATGGCAAAGAAAGGTACAAATAGCGTAAAAAAAATAAAGCGGCTCATATTTTTGAAAGATGTTTTTGTCTTAGCTTTAAGTGCCTATGGCGGGCCGTCTATGCATCTTGCACTGTATCAAAAAAAGCTAGTAGACGAGAAAAAGTATATTACAACTTCGGAGCTTTTAGAGTTTTATTCATTATGTCAAATGCTACCCGGACCCAGTAGTACCCAGACTTTAGCTAGTATTGGTTATAAATATGGTGGTTCTATTCTTGCTTTTCTTACGCTTTTAGTTTGGATTTTGCCAGCATTTGTTTTGTTAACAATTAGCGCAGTTTTTATAGGTGCTTTTCAGAAAGAAGCCCTTTATTATTTACGTTTTGTAACGCCTGTAGCCGTAGCTTTTGTTTTAGTTGCGGGTATCAAGATGATACAAAAGTCAGTAGTAAATAGGCAAGGCTATATACTTACAGCTATGGCATTTGTGGTTGTAGCGGTGCTCCGTCACCCTCTAGACACGGTAGTCAATATGAAAACACCATGGATGTTTCCAGTGGTACTGCTTTTGGGTGGACTGTTTTCTTACTTCAATTATAAAGGCAAGGTGCAATCCTATGAGTCTATTAAGGTGCGATTTCCATGGACCTCGTTGATAGCGTTTGTTGTTATTTTTGTTGCTGCGGGTGTGCTGGGTAAGGTCAGTAGTAACAGACTAGTGTTATTATTTGAAAACTGTTATCGCTTCGGTAGTTTGGTATTTGGTGGAGGTAATGTGCTTATTCCTATGATGTTGGAGCAGTTTGTAAATCACGCTAATTATATGACTCCGGCACAGTTTATAAATGGTGTAGGATTAGTGCAAGCTATACCGGGGCCTATTTTTACTATTGCTAGTTATACGGGAGCTACAGCTATGCACGGATTTGGTGTGTTGCAGCAGGTGTTGGGCAGTTTTGTGAGTACTTTGGGCATATTCTTGCCTGGCGCTTTACTTATTTTCTTTGTGTTTCCAGTTTGGAAAAAAATACGTTCGCATCCTATTGTGGTAAAAGCGCTTCCAGGTATAATAGCATCTTCGTGTGGATTGGTACTCGCAGCTGCTTACCTTATGTTTCTGCCGGTAGGCCTAAATTGGGTGGAGGAGGGTAGTTTTTTTTACACAAATTTAAATTTAGCTGATGCTTTTAATGTGAGAGAGATCATAATAATAGTAGTTACTTCGCTTTTGCTCTTTAAGACAAAAATTAAATCCCCTTGGTATATAGTGTTGGCCATACTCTTTGGGATTTTCATTAAGTAGTTTTGAAGATTGAATATACTTATATCAATTTCTATACTAATACACTCCACTCAAGGTTGTGCTGGCAAACACTAGATAAGATATTCGGCTAAGTTTTTTCTTCACACATCCACCATGTACCTTCTTTAAAAGCACCCAAGTCTTTTAGTTCTTGTTGTACTTGATTGTAAACGGGGTCGGGGTCTTTGCAGCCACTGATATAAAAAGCGATTGTTAAAAATGCTAAAAAGAGCAGAATGGTGTTTTTAGCATTTTTCATTTTGTTATTTGTTTGTGTGATTTACTCTGCCTTCAAGACTGTGTAAATCTGCTTATTTTATTCTTTCTTACTTGCATATTACGTTTAGTGTATGCGTAGTGCCGCTTCGCCACGGCGAACAAGCCCTGCTACAGCGTGTACATAAGCGGCATTACGTTATACACAGTGTAATATGCTAGTTATCATCTTGTGGTTCGCCGCGGCAAATGCTCTTTGGGTGGCAGGGTTTCGGTTTGGCTTGCGAGCTACCCAATGTGCATTTGCAAGGTTATTGCTTGATAAATCTCAAATACTTATAGCCATTTGGAGTTTTGAGTCTTACAAAGTATAAACCCGCACTTATCCCTGAAACATCTTGTTGAGCTTTATATCCAGTTAATTCAAAAGTTGAAATAATCTTCCCGCCTAGGTCCATTATATCTATGGAACCCGTTTCAATTTCTGCTTGTACGTTTAATACGTCAGAGCCTGGATTAGGATAAATGGTAAACTTGTAGTCAGCCAACGGGTCTTTTTCTTCATCTATAACTATTTCCCTTTTAGCTTTTATCTGGTTAGATTTATACTTGTTAGTGTTCGTACAGAAACTCTCAAGTTCGGTTTTGCTAACTTCATCAAACTCTTGAAAACTATAAAAGTCTTTTTTTATGCTTAGACTAATGCCTTCTGATACTTCAACAGGTTCGATTATCTCAATATCATCATATGCTTCAATTACAGCAGTATATCCAGGTTCAACCCAAAGATCACCTACTACTTTTACACTCTGTGCCTTTACATAAATTACGTTACCTATGACCTCCGGTGTGTAGTCACTATTGGAAGAGACATATGAATTTATTTGACCAGAAAGCTCCAATTCTCCGATACGATATTTTATAAAATTCCCTAAACCAGCATTAGAAATGTACTCACCTTTTGTATCTATATAATCAACTGAATTCTCAGAATCAAATAGTAAATATGTAAAAATATGCGTAGTGTTCTTGTCTGTATTCCCAAATCCTTTGGACTGAAAATACATGTCTGCCATGATTTTAAATGTTACTGTCTTTAATATTCGCCCTCCGTCTGATAGACTATTAGAAACACTACCTTGACTATTACTTTGGTGTTTCCAAGTACCGCCGACTAAATATTCGCCAAGCATGTCAAATGGGATCCAATCAGAAGTGAAAGTAGCAAATATTTTACCAGTGTTTGGATCTTTTGCGGTACTTAGCAATTTGAGGTTGTGAGAACCGTAAATACCATAATCTTTAAATTCAATAAAGTTCTTGGGCACTTCATACGTGAATTGATACATACCATGCAGTTCCGTCTTATCAAAGTCAAAATCTACTGCATGATTAAATCTATATTTGAGAGGAGATTTTAACTTGATGTAATTTTTGGTTTCATAATAGCTAAAGAAATTACCTGATGTACCACTAACATAAGTGTCTTCGTAAAAAGATACTTCTGGTGTTTCTAGCAAGGCAAATAATCCTACTGGTTGCGAGTATATCGGAATTTTCAATGGATTAGTCGCACTTGTAGTATACTTGTATGAGCCTGGCGTATAGAAATCTGTTATGTTAACATGGTCCGTGTCTTCTATCTTGCCAGATATAACCATTTCTGTAAATGATGCTGTTGGCATAGTTGGTTTCACAGGCTTTGTAGGTTTTGTATAAAAAGAAGCAAATAAACCATCCGACAAGGCTCCAACCGTTGATTTTAAATTCTTACTCAAGTTCTTGTCATACTCCTTGAATTTCTCATTTGTGGTTGTGTAATTATAAGCTAAACCATCATAATCTGCACTTTTAAGAATTCCAACAGACTTTGTTATAAGTGGAGCCAACGTAGATGCAGGTACCAAAGAGGTAGCACTAGTTTTTAACGCTGCTTTTCCCAGGTCAATTACGGTTCGCTTTGCTAGGTTGCCAATAGAATTGTAATCTTCTAAGTCGTTCTTGTATTTATCAAGGTTGGCTTGATAGCTCCCAAGCATTCCATCTAAACTCTTATAAATAAATGCTCCATTGGTACCTGAATTATTTGCATCTGTTACCGAGTTCATATTCAAAAAATCGGTATAAGTTGGATCTCCATTGGCATCTTGAAGCGGTAGCTCGGTAGTAATAGACCTTCCCGTTAGTTTTACATCAAAAGTTTCTATGCCTGAAAGTGTCACATCAAACAAAGAACTTTCATCATCGCAAACACAAGCATCGTACCCGAGCTGTACTTCGCTTACAAACCACTTGTTACTGCTATTACTCTCATCTTTGTGATAAGTACTGATAGCTAATCCATCAGTTTTCTGATCTAAAGGAGTGTCGTAGTTATTCACATGGCGAAAGACCCCACTAACTAAATCATCCCCACTTTTCCCGTGATACCCAATGGTCAGTTTCACGTCATCCCAAGTGCCTATAGGAGCATATAGGTTAGAAAACACCCTCAACTTGCCCGTATATTTATTGTACAACATAAAATAGGGAGCGTTGTTATTGGGTAGCCCTTGTGCTCCATAAAAACTATTAGCTACTTGTATCTCTTGCCCATTAGGATAGCGACCAGTATTGAGATACATGAGCTCCCATCCATCTTCCCAGTGCCAATCATGCTCGTCAATCGTCTTGTTAGGATCAAACAGATACCCGTACGAAAATGGTGATTGCATCAAGAATGAACCTACAGATAAAAAACCAGACCCTGGTGTATTGTCCCATCCTGCATTTGAGTTGATGCTGATAGCATCAAATGCATTATTTGTGTATGCTGCCCAATTGAAACTGGTATTAATGAGAGGGTGACCAGTGCTTACCTCACAGTTCTTTGGGTCACTCGGATTTGTACTGATATCTCTTATTTCGTTGCAGTCTGTACACTGTGCAATGCACATATTCAGTGTAGCAGTAATTGCTACTATTTGTATTAATATTCTTTTCATTTTATTTTCCTTCCTTTAAATTTATAACTTAAAAATTCATCACCTCCTAGGCCAAAGGTATACTCTGCCTTTGCTACAAGGGTGTTGGGGTCTACTTCAAAACTTCCATTGCCCAATTTAGCTCTTGCAGTAACATCACCATAATATGCTATAGAATTAAAGTTATAAACCGTTTGAAACCTCCAGTTAGTGTCTCCATAGGTTCTTTGTGGGTCAAAACCAATATATAGTATTCTATAACCAGAGCAGGAATCTGTAATTACCCCGGGCTTATCATTTTGCTGTTCATTATTCCAAGCCCTAGTACTTACAATGACACTATCTTGATAGCCCTCGAACAATACTTTGAAATCACCCATTATCAGAAATTCACAAGGGCCGTCTACAAACTGTATGTATTTTACAAGAGTATCTTTACCATCATCATCTGGGAAACAGTCTAAGTTGGGCTGTCCTTCTACAATCAGCGTTATTTTTATTTCTCTTATATCCGTATTTCTGATGTCTACAAAATCTCGGTTAAACTCATATCCATTAATAATTTCAGAGCCGAGTAGCCAAGTATATTTTATACTGGTGTCACTTTTGTCGTATCCCAATCCTTTAAAACCGATAACACCACCGCGTTCAAATGCTGTTTCGGGATTCCATTCTGGTACGTAATCGGGCCAGCCACCTGGTCGGTATCGTCCCATCTCAAAATCTGCTGTGATAGGCTTTTTTCCAAAACACGGATCATAGTTATCACAATTGGGATTTGTAGGGTCGGTGCAAGGGCATTCTTCTTTGCAGCTTTGCAGTGTGAATAGCCCAGTAAACCCTAAAAGGAGTATTAAGAATTTCAATACTTTCATAATTTCATTGTTTTATTATTTGGCCAATTAAAGCTTCTAGCTCTTCTAATCTTTTTTGTTGAGCGGCTATTCTCTTTTCTTGGTCTATGGTGTACAAAGTTAACTCTTCTATCTTTTGCTGCTGTATGGCTTGCATATTTGCTACGTCTATGCCGTTTTCTAGTACTTCGGCCTCACTTGGTACGTTGGGTAAGTGCTTGTTTATCGCTATAAACGCTTCCACTTCTGCCAAACTAGGAAGTTTGTAATCATCTGCAAATACAAAATCACTCCACCATTTGGCGTCTACATTCATCTTAATAGCTCGTAGTGTTCCGTGAAATTCGGTATTCCCCATGGCATCCATACGCATACCGCCTATGTCTGAGTTCCCTTGCGATGCCCAAGGAGCAAGGACAAATGAGCCGTTTAGATTAGATCCATCTCTTGCACTTGACGCTGTAACGCCTTTACCATCCGTAAAAAAACATACCTTGGTCTCCGTTTTGCGTTATCTGATTATAAGCATTTGTCTTTAATAAAGGAACAAACTGTACCTGTTGAGTATAATATTGCACTAAACCATTACTGTTTGGTGGATTGTAGCCTGGGACTCTGGCTCCTATTATGGCTGCAGGATAGTCTGCTTTGTTGCTTCCTCTGATATCCATAGCCGCTCTTGGTTGTGCAATATTTACACCACAACTTCCATCTGGCATCACTACAAAATTGGTTTCATACTCTGGAAGCCCTGAATTTTGGGTATATTTACCTTGCGGAAATTCCTGTCTCACCCAAAACAATGGAGCTTCATTGTTCAATAATGGAAAAGCAACGTTGGTAATATTACCTGTTAAAAAGTTTAAAGGAGCAGTAAAAGTACTTCCTTCTAATGATGGATTGAATATTATCCCCCCTCCAATTACATCTTGCACATTCAAAAATGAATGACTAGCTTGATTACAGTTGTTTAAGGTAACAATTAAGCCATTTTCACTTTGCCCGGGAGATGGGCAATAACTGATTTCTTGCCAGGCTCGTGGTTGGTCTATACCCAGACCTAGCCTTCCTTGCTGTGTCAAACTCATCCTAAATTGGCCATCGGTTATAAATTTAAAGTCGGTGGGCGAACTTGTCCCAATTTCGTTAGGAGTTGGATTAGAGTTTCCCCCAAGATCCCAAGTAGTCTGTGCATTTGCTGTTAAGCTCATTCCTAGAACGAGCATCATTACGCTGAGTTTTTTGATGTTTTTTCTCATAGTTTTATATTTTTCTTACGCCGTTAAGCCAAACCGTTTTTTGCTACCTATGTGGATAGCTCCCCAAGCAAGCGAGAGAAGCGGAGGTTTAGAGTGTGTGCAACACTCTCTAAATCTGGTTATTTTCTTCTTTCTTACTTGCATATTACGTCATAATGTATACGTAGTGCCGCCCCTACGTCGTGGTAATGAGCGGCATTACGTTATACATCGTGTTGGTGTTAGCCTTTCTTATTCTTTGATAAACTTGCCAAGTAGCCTTTTGTCATCTCTAATAATTTCCAAATAGTATAAACCAGATTCAAGTTCACGAACATCTATCTTCTTTGCGGTGTTGCCCCCTAACACCGTTTTACCACCTATAGCATAGATTGCATAGATGTATTCTTGAGAGAGATTATCTATAAAAATATAACTGCTTGTTGGATTTGGATAAAGTTCAATAGGCTCTATCTGTAGCTTATTCAGTCCCAATGCAATGGGAGTACCTTGACTACGACCATCCTTCTTATAGTAAACAAGTGTATTTTGGTATCCTCCAACTGACTGATACCATAAGGTCTTGTAAGAACCCAATCCTTTGTAGAATATTGTTTTTTCGTAACCTTCAGGATTAATAGGTGTTTGAATTTCTACATAAGCTATACCTGTATCTATTCCAATAAATATTTCCGTTTCCCAATGAGACACCAAAATTTTACGACCATTATAATCGTATGTAGCAGAGTCCCCTGGATACGAAATCACTGAATCCAGATTGCCATACCCTTCTGACCAATCTCTAACTTGGTCAAATGCTACTCGCATAGGATTGGGTTTCACTACATATATGGAGTCTTTGTATGAGTAGGAAATTGAATCAGCATTAACTGTTGTTTTTTTAGTCACCAGCCTTTTGATAAATGAGATAGAAGGATTGTAAGCTTCTATATGAAACTCATCTCCAACATTGAAATCATATACCTCTCTTAGTGAAAATGATATCGTGTCTTGTGCTTTAACGGAACTTAAAGTCAGTAAAAGACTAACGCTCAATAATAATTTTATGTGTTTCATAATGATTTGTTTTTGTGTTTGTTATTTGAATAAAATATATACCAACGGATAATTGTGAAATATCAATTGACTCTGCATTTACACCAGTCAATTTTTGACCTGTGTAGCTATGTAGGGCTATCGAGTAGTCTTTGAGATGGTGGTTAACAGGCAGTTCTATACGTACAACGTCGCTAGCGGGATTAGGATAAATCTTGCAGAGTTTATATATAGATTGTTTGCTGAATATACCGTCTGTTTCTTGACAGCCAGGTTCGTAGCAGCCATATTCGTCTACTTTGAGCAGGGCTGGTCTTTGCCAGTGCTCAGCACCTCCTGTCATTTCTCCATATCTATTTTCGTACTCGCCAGCTATTATAAAACCTCCATCTGATGTTCTTACAAAACTGTGAGCTTTCATACCTTTGTCCCCACTATCGTCAGGATATATTTCATACTGTCGGTACCATATTGGATTCCCTTCTAAGTCCGTTTTGAGCATCACAGGAAAAGACTTGTGAGCAGATAAGTCACCAACCCATATAATAGAATTATCAGGTTGTAACTTAGCATATTTGATATTGATATACTGATATTGCACTCTTGTTTTTCTTGATAAATATTGAAATAAATCTTTACTCCATAACACTTTACCGGTCTGGTAGTCTATCTCAGTAATCCATAAAGTCATATCATCATTTAGTTCTTCATAATAGTTTGTTCCGGTCTTATTCATACCTTCTTTTATGTACTGATCATTCCACATTACAAGCAAGTTACCATTTGGTTTTTGAACCATTTTAGGAAATGTGGTGTTAAACGTATCTCGAGTATTGGGCCTGCATTTCCAAATCACATTACCAGCCGTATCTAGTTTCAGAATGTCTACTTCCCAATTAGCTGGGCCACCTGAAAACTCCCACTGATCTAGCTGAGTGAGGAATAGATTACGATTAGATTGATTGTCTTCCTGAAGGTCTGTAAAACTTATTTTATGGCATGAAGCACATACACGAGCAACTTTGGAAGAGTATATGATGCTAAAGGAATCATTGTACATTTTCCAAATATCATATCGTTGTTTGTTCTCTGTAACATCAACATAATAAGCTATCATATATTTATCCTGATAAATGGTAAATAGACCGGTTACACTAGAGTCTAAAGTATCTATGTTTGTATTGGATGCTTTATAGGTTTTATCATTTAAATTGTAAACAAAAACAGACCAATAATGTGGCCCAACAGTATCTACTTGGCTAAATGCCACCTCCATATCTTTATCCTCATTTTGGATTAAATGATTAGGGGTATACAAATTATTAGAAAATTGGGAATAGGTCAGAGAATCTGAAGAGTATAACTCCCCATTTTCTGCATCTAACAGATCTATGGCTATATCCGAACCTTGAATGTCAAAATTGTAAAATGCATGAACATGTACCAAGGTGTCATTTTGAAGGAGCATATTATTTGAAGTATAGCCAAACGTCTGTCTGTCATACATTTTGAACCATGTATTTTGGGCTAATCCTTGCTCAGATATTAGAATTATAAATATGAATAGTATTTGTTTTATCATATGTTATGTTTTAAAAAAGCATCGGAAATTTTATGTCGATCTCCGATGCTCATTGTTTAATTTAACTATCTACTAATCAGCAGGTTTCTTCTGATTGTTTCCGTAGGGGTCTCTATTATCACAAAATAGGCTCCTTGTCTCCAACCACCTACTTCAAAACTAAGCGGTGTATTCTCTATCCAGTTTTCGCTATATACTTTTACCCCAAAAGTATTAAGCACGGTAACTGTAGCTTCTTTGGGTTCTTCTTTCCATTCCAAAGTTACCTTATTTTTGGTAGGATTAGGGAATAAATTTACCAACGACATGTTATTCTCATTTTCTAATTGGTCACTTGAACTACTTGCAGGTGCTTGTTGACTAGAAGCATTTTCAATGTAGTCAATATAGACATATGGTTTAGCAATAATAGTATCGTGAATGGATAACAAAGCATTTACTCTATTAGGATATATTGAGTGACTTTGAGCATAATTCAATAGCCAATCCTTTTTAGCAATATCTCCATAGACTGGCTCATTGGCTAATTCCCACGAATGCAATTGACTATATAAATCTGAATATGCAGTATGATACTGAAGCTGAAGAGCATCCAAAGGAATATCTAGAGGGATATCATTTAAGATCTGAGTATAAGAACTCCAATCACCCAAGTCAAAATATATAGTAGCCAACTGGTATCTTAGCGTAGGATTGAATGGGTGTTCAAACCATTGAGCATAATCCGAGAGCACAGAAGAAGTATCTGTTATGTAAGATGACAACAATTCTGTCAACTTATCATCATAATCACCTACTAAAGCAACTAGCTCCTCTTGCAGATTGTCCCTAGTAGTATATGAAGTTATCTGGTTATTAATTGTGTCTCGATAACTTTGAGGTAATGGGTTTAACCTGTTGTCTAATGCTTCTTGGACTGTAGCTGATCTTGCACTATGAGGGTTTAGTACTAATATATCTCGAACATTCTCATTCGTAAAAGGTGAGTTAGCACTTGCTACGGCTTGCAATACTTCTATCCCTAAGTGAGGAGAATAGGATGTCAGATCTGATAATATCTGAGAAATATTACTAACTGAAGCAGACTCTACGGCGGATAATACTGCAGGAGTATTTCCCTCATCCTCTAATTCCTTCCATTCACCCATTTTTATCATCATAAGAGGTTCTAATGTTCCTATTTCGCTTATCAGCATCTCGCGATCTCCACCCCAAGTGCTGATTTTATCTGGACAAACTCGTAGTCCTGATATTTGGGCTCTAAGCACATTGTCCTGTCCTGAGACTGTAGGATGAGGAGTTACTATATAAGGATAGTTTTTATTGCTAATATTTGGAGCACCTGAGTACGAATACTGCATGTAGTGAGCATCATTTTCTATACTGTAGTTTAGAATAGAGCTACTATTCCCAAATTCATTGTCTGGCAATAGTGGTGGTGAGTTAAGATTCTGACCTTGAAACTCTCTCATACCAATGTACCCTGAAGGATAGGTAACCATGGTATTAGGGTCAAAGCGGATATCCAAATCATCCCAATCATTCTCATAATCATTGCATCTAAATGTTAATCCAATGAACCCATTCATCCACATTTTATTTGCGTGAAGAGCTTGTGACCCAAGTCTCAAATCATCAAAATTTGAACGATAAAATTTATTATTGTTAGGACCAGTATTTCTTATTACCAGACCAGCTGCTCCGTCATTTTGTGCATCACCTATACCTTGAAATTGGTTTCCTTCCGTATTAAAATCTTGAGACATATCAAGATATAATCCATAAGGATATTCTGTATTCCCTGGTGTAATTGGGTCGTGCTCTATATTGAATGTATTACTACGAACTAGAGCACCATTTGTCCCTTGTAGGAGTACTCCCTTATAAGAATTAAATATTGAATTTTCTATTGAAATAGGTCCTCTACTTCTATCTCCATAACTTTCTATGGCATCAGCCAAATTATTAAATTCTGAAGGAATTCCGTTACAAGGTATTTGCCAGCCTGAACAATAGGAACCTACTTTATAAGAAGATGAACTAGTATATATACCCGTTCTACCTTGCCACTTACTTACTAAACTTCTAGTATCTTCAAAAACGCAACCTTCAAAACGAGGCAAATAAACATCCCACATAGTGACGTGAGGCCATAGCGTGTTGTTAGGAATCTTGTTGTCAACATCCGTAGTGAACCTGGTAGTAATAAATTTTGATTGATTTGGCAATTCATTTCCACCGTACATATTGCGATACGACATAAATTCTACATCTCTCCAATTGTTTTTAAATTGAGAATTTGTAGATTGAATGATTCCTCCTACCTTACCCCAATGTAAACCTCCAGCACTATTTATACCTATTAATCTAATCGCATTCCATGCATTAGAAATAGTGGCATTATTTGTCATACGTACGTATCCTTGATTAGAGTAAGGTATCTGTGATAGGCTAGGGTTCCCTTCCACAATAACACCACCCCATGGCAAATCGCATGTACTGGTGATAGTTCCACCATCAACTAATAGCTTCGCACCTGGTTGTACTGTTATAGTTCTGTCTGTGGCCATACGAACAAGACCTTTAACAGTCATTGTAGCACCTGTAGGTATGGTTACATTTGAGTTGAAAATCCTAGTTTCTCCAATCGGTATGTTTAAATAATTAGAAACAGTTATTGTTTGGTTTATATCAGCTGGTTCTGCTAAATCACATTTATATAAACCTCTACCGTAAGTCGATACATACAATTTTCTAGTACAATAGTTGATTTGCATATCGGTCACACGTACTACAGGGAAATCTTTATTGTACAGTACCCAATCAGAGTTTATATCTTTTGGATTCGGATTATAATATACGCCTATATCTGTTGCTGCATACATACCTCCAGTAGCTTCATCTATTACTAATCTTGTGACCGCCCAAGGCATCGGAGTAGTGCCATCACAATAGTAGAATGGTTTTAGCTGTACAAAAGAATTGCCTCCATTGGTAGAATAATAGACTCTTTTGCCCGTCTGATTTATCAACTGTCCGTTGCACACCCATACTTCGTTTTCATTATTTGGGTCAACTACAATATCCGAAATGGAGTTCCAAGCCAAATCCAACCCTGAAGCTGATGATATGTCTGAATATGTTGGATTAGATGAAAGAGCATTGGTGCTTTTAAAGAATTTAAGACTTACTGGATTTCCCCACATTGGCTCTTCAAACCCTACATAAAGAACATTAGGATTGGATGGTGATGGAGCAATCGCCGAAACACCATCTATACCACCACCTCGTGTAAAGATTTGACTAAACGTATTTGAACCAAATAATCTTCGATGCAGACGATTAGCCCCGCCCTGATATATGTTTCCTCTTGAGTCAATTACGATCCTTTGATCCCAGCTTTCATTAGATTGGATTCCAATATTAGGGAAATTAACATTTTGAGGGAATGTTTCCTCATTTAGACTGTGTATCCCGTAATTGCTTTCAACATACATTCGATTTGGCGATGAAAAAGGATCAAAAATTGTACTTAGTCCATCTGCAATTCTATAATTTTCCCAACTTCCGTTGCGATAATCATACCATCCCATGTCGAAAAGTCCTGTTGCTATCCAATCTTCGTTGAGATTTACGCCAACCCCAATGGTTTCTGAAATATTCAAATCTTCACCGTTAATTAATTGCCAATCGCTTCCGTTCGTTCCAGTCTGAGGAGCATTAGCTCTGCTAATTCCTCCGTCATGTCCACTATAAACAATGTCATTTCCTTGACCATCTACTACGGTAAACAAAGCCCTTTGATCAGGATGTACAAAATCATTCCAGTACCCAAATAAATTTGTAAAAGTCTGGCCTCCGTTTGTTGACATTCCGACTGTTTTTCCAGCAGAATAGAGACGAGTAGGTGTGCTTTTTGAAATCGCAATATCGTTCTCATGTTCATCTCTTGCTTGACCTGTATTTACATTCCAATCACTCCATGAAGTGCCACCATCACCTGAATAAGCTAAACGAATAGTGCTACCTTGGCCAGCCCCAGAAACATAAATAATGTTTTTGTTATTTTCATATACATCTAAATCCACGCGTATAGAAGACAAACCGGAAGAAAACACTGAGCTAGTAATATTTGTCCAGTTCACAGAGGTTTGACCTTTATTCGTTGCCTGCCAAACCTCTCCATTTGGGCCATCCGTAGATGCTATTACTTTATTAGAATTAAGGAATCTCAGATCTCTCCAATTTTTATTACTAGAATTTGAAAAAGCTTGGGTAAATGACACACCTGCATCATTAGAATAAAATATCTTATTCTGTTTTAAGACATACAAGACATCATTTCCATTATGTTTCCAAGGAGCTAAATAAACATTCTGCGTGACTATATAATCACTTGGGTTATTAATGTCATAAGATAATCCTGTGGTTTGCCAAGAATTTCCGCCATCAGTTGTTTTTATGATTCCCATGCTATAAAAGTTATTCATAGTAGTTCCTCTCCAACATCCTGTTGAAATATAAATTACATTAGGGTTAGAAGGATTCACTGCAATTCCACTAACCCCTTGTAAAGGCATACGGGCACTATTAGTAATACAGCTCCATTGTGGTGTGGAACTCTTTGCATTTGTAGTTTTCCAAAGACCACTATTTGCAGTGCCAACGTAAATAGTATTCAAAGTTGGGTCATTTTTGTAATCTACATAAACTGTCATTATTATTCCTTGTCCACGAGATTGGGATGTACCAGTCGTTTTATTGTGTCCTACAAACTCCCAATTATTTGGATAAAAAGTACTTCCATTACAAATTAAATTAGAATTTTGGAATAAAACAGCCATAGCAGTATTGGCATCTTGAAACCCACCATTGCTTGTCCCAGATCCTAAATTTTTAAAGGTGTACTCCCATCGTTTAAAATCTTTGTAACCAGAATGCGGAACAGTATCTAGTCCCGTAGAGTCAAAATAAGCCTGTGTTTGGCTTACTATGTCATAATAATTCAGGTTGGAGCTGGGTATTGAACCACCCCAAGATGGAGCTTGGCAATAGGTAGAGGTTCCAACTAGAAGAAACCCCGCTAGTATTACCATTTTTCTTAAAATTTTGTTTTTCATTGTTTTGTTTTTTTGTGTGTTAATGTTTAAAAAAATAAAATCAATGTCGGTGTTTTTTTACCTTTGTCCAGAGCTGCATTCGTTTACAAGCGAATGGTTCGATCGGCTAATATACTGCTTTTTTTTTGCAATTACTAACTCGCCTACTTTTCTTTCTTTTGGTTATCACCTACGGTAAGTGTATACGTAGTGCCGCTTCGCCACGGCGAACAAGCCCTGCTACAGCGTGTACATAAGCGGCATTACGTCATACATAGTGTTGGTGATTAGCCTTTCTTATTTTATTGTGTAGCCTAAACCCAATGCAGGCATAGAGGTGAAGCCTATACCACTCCCATCTGCACCAATTGGTATTATGCCAAAGCGTGCAAAAGTCCTGCTATCGGTAAAGTTCTGATATCGATAGGCAATAAGTAAAGTAAAAACAGGCTCTGTAGAGCTATCAATGACTGTAGAAAAACCAAGTTCTAAATGACTGCTATTTTTGCTAAATATTAATGCAGACCAACTAACAGACAAGGTCGGGTCAAAAGTTTGTAAATCGTTTTCTGTAAAAGGAGACGCACCAAATTCATATGTGTATGCAATATTTGGCTTTATTTTATATACTCTATTCAGTTTAATAGAAACTCCAAAATGACTACCCCCAATCTCGCTAAGTAACGCTGTGGGTTTAATTTCAGTTGTTTGGGCAAAACCAATAATGGTGCCTGTTAATACTAGTATTGTAATTATTTTTCTCATGTGCTATATTATTAAAAGCCGAGGCTACGAATAACCTCGGCATATTTATGTGTGTGTTATTTTGGTCCAGTATTGCTCATGAACACTGCTTTAAGTTCCTTACCAAATTCTTTCTTGATATGAACACTTGTATCTACATCATTCCAAAACTTGTAGGTTACATCTGCCGTTGTCCAGTCTAAGTCAATCTTTAGCTCTAGATCATAGTAATTGTAATCTTTACCAATACACTCTTTGAAGTCGTCGGTAAAGTGATTTACATCATTAAAAGGACAAGATATCAAATAGTATTGGTTAGCTATCTTATCTATGCTTTGAAAGCTACCCCCTAATCTTGTACCACTTATTCCCTGCGTCCATGACATTTCAATGGTAGATTGTCCATCGTCAAAAATATCAGTACCAGATTTTCCAAAAAAGAAGTAAGCCTGACCAAGGCACGGGTCTCCCTCTTGCAGCCAAAAATTATTTTTCGAGTATGGTTTACATACATAGTTGCCCATATCAACTGAGTTTTCAGGACACTGACAATTACCATTAGTGAATACATGTTGTCCTTGGCAGCTTGCTTCTGGCTGCTCGTCCTTACACTTCTCTTTACAACCCAAACAGATTGAAAAGAGAAAAAAACATAATATACTAACCTTACTCATAATTTATTACTTTAAAGGTTTTACGGCTATTTGCCGAAACTAGAGAAACAAAATACATTCCTTTTCTAAGTGGTAGATTGCTAATAATCAGTTCTGATTGATTTGTGTTTGCATTAAAAATGACCTTGCCCATCATATCAATTATTACTACGTTAATGGGTTTTTGCTCATTCTGTGGTATCTGTCGTAATTCAAGAGTACTAGCATTAGTCTTAAGTACGCTTACTTCATCAAAATATAAATCCTTGTCCTTAATTACTCTTGCATTGTTAAAAATTATATCATCGCAGTTTGTTCCGCCCGTAAGTATATCCATGTCAAAAACCATGTTTGGGTTGGAACTAAGGTAGCTGTAAGGAGCATCCCAATTACCCGCTAATTGAAACTTCTGGCCCACTTCAGATTTGGCTAGCTGTCTGGTCATTGGTGCACCGTCGAAAGAACCTAGTACGTAGTTTCCCCATTTCTTGGAACAACAGTATTTTACATCATTTGGTGTTACATTAGGCTGTTCCATAATAGCTGTGAGATAAAAGTCGCTCTTAATATTAGCTTTGGCGTTAAAGCAGTTTTTACCTTCAGCATCTATTTTACAACCTGTGGCCATCTTAAAGTAAGAAGTTTGATTACTTTGTAAAGTGATTTGTTTGCAACCTTGAAATCCAATTTGAAAGTTGTCACTTGAACAGTCATTTACTGTATTGTCAGCAGTCTGAATTGAAGCTAATAATGCTACCTGTGCAGCAGCTAATTCTGCCTGCAATGTTGTAAGTTTAACAGGGTCTGTTTCATTAGCAATTTTTGTATTAATTTCAGCAATTTTGGCATTTTTAGCTGAAATATCTACAGTTTTTACAGTTTTGTCCAAATGGTTAGCATTGCATTTAACCTTAGCTGTATGTGTCCCTATTTTTAGTGTTTCTGGTGCTTTAGACCCTTGCTGTAATGTAACTTCAGCATAATCTTGTGCTGTGATTGTTGCTTCACTATCCCAGCTCAAGCAGTCGTTATCACTAGCCTCTACATAAATATCTGAATCGTATCTATAACAAATGTCTACTTGTTTAGAGCATAGGCAACTCTCAGCAGGAGTAGGTATTAGAAAGTCAAACTCTTGGTCGGGATCTGCAGGGTCAATAAGCAAGTATGGTGATAATCTTTGTAATATTTTTTTTGGCAGACCTGCACAAAATAACTTCATTTGGATCCCCGCATAATGTTTGTTGGTTGATGTGCTTGGATCTGATGTTAAACCACCATCGTTTCCGTGAATTGTTTTATCTGTTTTGTATCCTTGTAAGTTAAACTCAACAAATTTTGCAGGGCCTTCAAAGCCAGTCTTTTTATCTGTAAAAGTATTAGTACTTCGGTCAGGGTAGATTGAGTTTATTTGATGGTATGACTTGTTATGATGAGTCACATAATAGTTGTAGTCTTTGTCAATATAGCTACTTTCAAAATCTTCTAATCTAGATGATTGTAACGTATACTGACAAATACACTTGTCAATTGTGCTAGGGTCTAAAGGTGGGGGCAAAGTATTTAGTATTATACCTTCTAAATCTCCCAAATGGGTATGCGTAGAAATACTATCACTAGGGTCACCGTAATCTACCCAAATGTCAATAATATTGGCTTCAGAGTTTTCTTCTAAAAGAGAATTTGGCAGATGAGGCATATCATATAACGCTTGTAGGTAGGCTACACTTTCAAAAAAAGGTGCCGTAGAGCTTTGCAGTAAGAAACTACCTGCTTCTGGTCTAGTTTCTTGTGGTATCTCATACCACGTTTCTAAGGCATTAAATAAGATTTCAGATGCTTCAAATGGTTCTAGCGAATTATCGCGGGTATGAAAAGAACCTACATTGTACTCCTGTCCTTGAAAACTTGTATGAATACTATAATCAACATCAAGTACCATATTTTCAAATAAGACTTCATTCCAAGTGTTGTTCGTCTGTTTTGGATAAATTATCGCTCCGCTTTCATCCCTGAGATAATACTGTAAATTGTCAGTTAGACTGCCATTTGTAAATCTTACCGAAGCTAAAGCATTGTCTTCAAATCGTAAGACGTTGTTGTTAGTCTGTACATTTTGATAGAAAAGGTTTGCTAAACTGTCCGTTTGAGCCATACTGGCCGTCTTAAATACAACTGCTACAAGTAGCAGAAATGTTTTCATTAAAATTTTGTTTTTCATTGTTTTGTTTTTTTGTGTGTTAATGTTTAAAAAAATAAAATCAATGTCGGTGGTTTTTAACCTTTGTCCAGAGCTGCATTCGTTTACAAGCGAATGGTTCGGTCGGCTAATATACTGCTTTTTTCGCAATCACTAGCTCGCCTACTTTTCTTTCTTTTGGTTATCACCAACGTGAGTGTATGCGTAAATGCCGCTTCGCCACGGCGAACAAGCCCTGCTACAGCGTGTACAAAAGCGGCATTACGTATACATAGTGTTGACGGTTCGTCTCCTATTTTTTGACCAAGGGGGTTAAATAGTTTAGCTGTAATCTAGTTTTAAGTTCATCATAAATAGAAGAGTCTACAAATATTAAATCTCCATTTATTTTCCAATCTCGTTTTTGTTTTTTCTGGATAACATCTCTTAAGTCTGAGTTTACATCGGGTGCTTTTGAAATGACCAAAACTCCCACACCAGTTCCAGCACTACCATAACACCCTTTACAGAAGTATTCATCTGCTAAGATAACTCCTGAATATGGTTCGATAAATGATGAATCTGCCGATAGAACTCTAGTTAATATTTCAGTAGAAACTGATTTTTGATTGGAGAATTCCCATATTTTCACTGTGTATTGTTGAGCACTCATCCCTTGTCCTAGACTTATTGTTAAGAAATGACCTTCATTGTTAGTATATATCTTTCTCGTCCAAGCAAAGGGCGATAGTTCATCTCCTCTAAATGGGATGTTTCTTCTATATATTATCTCTTGAGAATTAATGTTGAGTACTTCTAACTCAAAAGTATAGGAAGGATGAATGCCTTCTTTGTATACTACAGCCAAGGATGAATCATTTAAAAAAAATGTTTTGAAAATTGTTTTAAGGTTTTTTGTATCCTCACTAGAGCTAAAATGGTCAATTACCATTTTTGGTTTATGAAGATAATGCTTAACATTTTCATCGGGGAAAGTATTATTAAAAGCCTCCCAGTTACTTAGACCTAGTGGTTGGTTGAGAAATGCTGTATCGCAGAGTTTTAAGTCTTTACTAACTTTTAGTAGTTTATGGCCGATTCTGTCAGCAATTAAAAAGTAATCTTGGTTGAAGCTTATTAACTGGTGATTAAAAGGTGCGAGAATAATCTCTTTGTCGATATTGAAACTTGCGGATTTAACAAGTCTTAAACTCTTTTTTGATAGCTTATAAAAGTACACTAGATCGTGTGACTTTGACTTGTCTTCCAATAGTCGATTGTAGTATGATATTAAGTATAGGTAGTTATTATCTTGAAACGAATATTCAATACTTTTGTGTCGTTTCGGTTTAAACTTTTTGATTTCTTTAGCATTTCCAGAGTTCAGGTCATATAATATAAATTCGTCAGTATATTTATACTCCGTTACATAATCATTAAATGATTGTAGGCTGCTAATTTCAAAACCATTAGGACTGCTAGAAGTTAAAATTCTAGATGTAATTATACCATCTTGTGTTACTCGAACTAAAACAACCGAATCAGTGGTTGTATAAACAAAACCATTATGGTTTTGGTCATAGTAGCTATCAATGTTTATAACATCTAATAAATCCACATTCGATACTGAAAATGAATCAACTAAAATAAAGCCTTGCCCCAGTAGTGAAAGGGGCAAGACTACTAATAAAATGAGACTATATCTCATCATTTATGACTATATCATACTCAATAAAACCCTCCGAATTTATAAGGCCAGTCCAGTTGTAATGAGCAACTACTTGGTTATTAGAATCTTGAATAACACCATTACCTGAAGTAACACCCGATAATATTGCCTGCTCAATATTGAAGACAAAATTGTCAGCATCAAAAGCAAGACTTCCACCTATTGTTACGATCCCAACCTTTGGGCACGTTTCGTGACCTGGATTTTCGCAAGCTTGTTGATATACTTCATCGGTACTCCTAATTTGGACTTTGTCATAGCACACTTTGGACTTGTCGCCTTTACAAGGTTCTCCACCTTTTTTAATTAGACGAATCTCTTTAGCTTGAACCTGTGCTGTAAATAATGCAGCAATAAATAATAAAAATAATTTTTTCATTTTTCTTATTTTTTTTGTGTTAATGTTTAAAAAATAAAATCAATGTCGATGGTATACCTTATTCCAGAGCTGCATTCGTTTACAAGCGAATGGTTCGGTCGGCTAATATACTGCTTTTTTCGCAATCACTAACTCGCCTACTTTTCTTTCTTTTGGTTATCACCAACGGCTCGAATAAACGCACGTGCCGCAAGGCCTGCGGGCCAGGCTTGCAGCCTGTCCGCCGCGGCGGAGCGGCATTGCGTTTTATTTTGTGTTGGTGATAGCCTTTCTTATTTATGAAAGAGTCTTACGCATTCAGCTTTCACTTCTTCATCGGCAGTTACATACCTGAACGTGACCCTTATGTAATTTTTATCCAAAATTTTGATATATGGTCGCAAATAGCAAGTTTGTCCATCTATTTCTGTTGTGTAATGGAAACCAGGAAATTCACCAATATTAGACACAAAACCATTATATTCTAGAGCACTTGGAGCATAGAATCTCAAAGTGTCCCACGATAGTTGACCAAGTGGAGACCGCAGTTCGGTCAAAAATGGTTTCTCTTTATCCTCTGTACGAATACCACAAACTGCTTCGACAGTGTTCGCATCACGTTTAGATAATGTAGATAAATAAAAAAACATCACTTGATTACTAAAATCAAAATTCGAATTGCACTCATCCTTGTCACTTATATAGGCAGTAAGTACTTCGTTGATATTCGTTTGATCAAGTTTAGAAGGTTCTAATGCCTTAGCTAAACTTGTGCAATCCTCCTTAAAACTAATTCCAATGCACTCACATTTCCCATTTACGACAGCTTCATTCTCTGGGCAAGTTAAACAATCATCCTTACAAGCCGACAGGCTAGTAAGGATGATAACTAATACTATTAAGGTGTTTTTCATAATTAATCTATATAAATTTTTAAATATTGAACTTCATTATTGCTAACCAACTTGAGTGAATAAAAACTATGACGAAAGCTTCCATCTGTTGCTAATTGCTGTTTAAGTTGACCTAAAGTTAAAACAGTAGAGGTTTTTGCTGTTTTTAAGACATTTCCAGTGAGTATAGATGAAATGAAATATTCGGTACCAATTGGAAGAATGTCGTCATCATACTTTACTACAAAAGCTTCAAAATAATCATCAGGACAGTTATCGGATCTTTCAAAACCCCACTCGTGATTACCCGTCCAATATAAGAAAGGTTGATTTGGGTACTTAGGATTTATATTCACTGGGCGAGATTGGAAAAAACTATTTACACATCTTAAGGCTTCTTCGTTTTGCTGAGCACCATTTACACCAATTACCCAATTAAATACCTCTTCATTACAACATTCGTCTGTCTCTTTATAATCCATGTATGCAGCTAGATAGTCATCACTTTGTATGTGTGCAGTCGATTCCCATTTAGTATGACCACCGAGATCAAAACCTGCATAACTATGTATCATAATATTTGTCGGGTCATTTGGCCTTAGTGTAACTGAGTATTCACTACCACAGCCACCAAGTAGTTCATTGCCACCAGAATTATAGGTGCTACCTCCACCATAGTTTGGTGGATTATTGATAAGGTATTTTATATCTTCTGCTGACCTTTTTATAAGAGCGGAGTCTACCAATGCAGATGTGCCGCCAGTCACCGCAATTGCTGTAACCGAAGCCGCAAGATCTATGATTTTATTATTCCAATCTTTATTCGCAGTTGTGTGTTTTTCAGACTTTGAATAGGCTCTACCTGCATCTACTATTTTTATGCCCTGTTTTTTTGAACTAAGAGTGAGTATAGCCCAATCCTCTGCCTGAGCATACGCAGCCCAAGAACCCGTGCCACACAAAAAACAAGGCGAATTTTCTTTGGCATTGGTAGATAATGATGTTACATAAGAGGCAGTATATTCTAGCACCCTATCATTGCACATACAATTATCATCTTGTTCTTGTGCATTCTCACATGCTAAATTATATTTTATATATGTCCTATACGCAGAAGTAGCTTGGGCAGGATCAGGGAACTTTTGACTGTACGTATCCCAATGGCTTCCCTTCATATACATCTTGCCGTCAAGTATTTTCGCTGCACCCTTAGTCGCATTACGATATTCCGTGTAGCGATTACTTCCTCCTTTGTGTACTTTGCTTGGATGGTCAACTAAGTGTTCAAACCAGCGGTAAGGGGTGTTGTGGGTTTTTAAAAATTCAGTATGTAAGTTTACTGGACCAACTTTACCCCAAGTTGTTTTACAGTGGCAGTCATTGGTTTCTTCTCCCCAAACGACTATATCAATATCGTCATTGATACGATCCCAAAATATTTCGTCATTGAGTAAAATGGAATCCAGTAATCCACCTAATAGAGGTGGGGTATCATTGTCTAAACCATTGCCGTCTCTGTGGGCTATTGCTAAATCTCCGTCGTAATAATACTCCTGAATTAGAAATAACTTTTCTAGTGCAGATAAATTTTCGTTAGCCCTTAAAAAGTCAATTGTTCTAGCCGTACTTTCCGAATTAAAATGCGTAGTCCATTCATCATAGATTTTGGCAGGCAGACCAAAACCTTCGTGGTTTATTTTTGGGATTGTGTTGAAAGTATAAAACACACCAACCTCGCCACAAGTGTTTAGATCTTGTAAGGCATAATGTTGGTAAGTTGGTAAAGCAACAGCGTTATTCTTGTCTGTTAAAACCGCTACTACATTGTTGTTTTGATCCAATACTTGAAGGGGATTAGAAGGTGTTTCATTAAACTCAATTGAAAGTGCAGATTCGTTTTTGAAGTGAAGAATAAACTCTTGGTCGATACCAATAAAATTACATTCAAATCGTGGCTCAGGGTCTAGAATTGGTTCACTAGTGTCTACCTCTTCTTGGCCAAAGCCTGTCATACTTAGTAATACTAGCCCTACTAGCAGCACCATTTTTCTTAAAATTTTGTTTTTCATTGTTTTGTTTTTTTTGTGTTAATGTTTAAAAAAAAATCAATGTCGGTGGTTTTTTAACCTTGGTTCAGAGCTGCATTCGTTTACAAGCGAATGGTTCGGTCGGCTAATATACTGCTTTTTTCGCAATCACTAACTCGCCTACTTTTCTTTCTTTTGGTTATCACCAACGTTTTCGGGCTTTGCGTTCGGGCGGGTTTCGTAGCACAAAACTGTCAACCTGCACTAAACTTGAATAGAAGCACAAAGCTCCAAGTTTGCACGTGACCCCGCCTGACGCAAAACCCGTGTTACATTCAGTTTTTTTTACTTTTTCTTAAACTCAACAGCGCTGTTGTTACCTTTAAATGTCAGTGTTTTACCTTTTACAGTATAAGATGTCATTGTTCTAAATTCAGAAAGTAATTTTTTGTCAAAATCAGACATTGCAGCTCTTGTTATATTGTCATAAGTGTCAATTACAATGTTACCATTTGTACTTATCCTATACTTACCATAACCTGTATTTACATTAAAGTTCAACCAAAATGTGGAATCACTTTCAAACCTTAATATATACGCATCGGGGTTTTGAAATTCTTCTTTTGGTTTTTTATGTTCTATGCCATTTTGAGTGATTAATATTAATTCCCATTGAGATTTAGTAATATCCAAATCAAGCGTTTTATCTTTTTGACAACTGCTCATTCCAGTGATTAATGGGAAAATAATAAAAAGAAGTAAAGACAGTTGAGTTCTAAATATTGTTTCTTTCGTTTTCATAATTTGGTGTTTTATATGGTTATTGAATAATGAATTTCTGTGTTGCAATTCTATTGGCTGACTTAATCCTGATAAAATAAATCCCTTTTGTTAATCCTGTTTGAGTAACATTAACTTGGTTAGCATTTAGATGTTCAACACTATACATAATTTTACCTACTGAATTAATGATTTCAAGTGAATAAGGCATAGTAACTCCATTGGGTATCTTAACAGAAAAACTACCGTCATTGGGATTTGGGAATACGGTAAAACTAAAATCTAACCTTGTTGTGTCGGAAATGGATGTTACAAATTTTTCTTCTTGTTTTTCTTCTTCTTCTGTATCAGGGCTGCCACCTGCTGATTTTTTACAAGAAGTAACTAACAGTTGGTAGGTATTAGATATTTCCTGACAGTCTGTTGTAAATGTTACCGTTGCATTGTAAATTGCAGATGCTACGCCAGTAGTATTCCATACACAAACAGGCGAATTAGTTGCACTACCTGAACTTTGATGTACTAAAGCTCCTGATGTTGAATGAATTTTAACACTATACGTAGAAGCATTAGAAATTAAAAAACACAAGTCATCACCACTACAAACGAAACTTGTCCAAGCTACTAAATTCATCGGGTCGCAAGTTACAACACAATTAAAATCGCGAGGTCTTGCTACAAAATTACTTCCTGCTTCTGCAACAAAACCGTCAGTTAGCACTATTGTTTGTGCTTCGTAAGTAGCTGTCGCACCTGCTTCTATTCTGTTAGAAGCAGTAATTGTATTTGTAGCTTGATGTAGTTCTACAGAACCTGATGTAATGGTATGGGTAATGTTTAAGTTTACAGCCATTCCTTGTCCGCAACCATTAACTCCGTTTAATGTAAATACATCATTAGTAGGATTTAGCCAATCTCTTAATCTCTGATTAGAACTGTTGCCGTTCCAAGAGGAAGAAAATTTGCCATATACAGAATACCCTAAACCAGGCAGAGAGAAATACTGATATTCAAAACTATCATTAGCAAAATCCTCATCAGTTAAGTTACTTTGAGGAATAGAATCAGGATGGATATAGCTTGCTCTGTAGGTAGTGAGTAATCCATCTTCTGGACTGTCCCAAGTTCTTTTTAGGTCTAAGAAATCATCATAATTCCAAGTTTCCAATGTATTGTATGGGGTGAAATATATAAATGCTTTTTCTAGGCTTACCAATTCACCAGCAGCACTTTCAACATTAAATTTCAGTGACCTAAAGGAATAAGGAAGGAAATTGGGATTGTAACTAAAATTCATAGAGATATTTAAAGTATCTCCAGCATAGTAAAAACCTTCGGTAGGGGCAGTGATAGATCCACTGCTCCACCAGTCAGTACTAGTTTTAGTTAATACGCCTTGCCAAGGTCTGTCATATCCATAAACTTCGTGTTCTAACTTTACGGTATAATCCCAATACGTGGTGTCGTAAAATATTATTTGAGCATCTACTGTTGCTGAGTTGGAGCTACTAAGTGTGGCCTCTTGACTTTTGATTTTTAATATATAACTACCAGTAAAGGCGGCACTATCTAATTGTGCTTTACCTACTACAGCTATGGTCAGAAGTAAGGAAAATAAGATTGATTTTTTCATATTATTAAGTGATTAAAATTATTGGACTATGTTATATCTAATGAGGTTCCATATCTCATTGTATTCCGGAAATTCTTTTCTTATCATACCCACATTACGAGCAGAGTATAGCAGCGTAGGTGTGCCATTGTATGCATAGTTTTCATTATTGTTAGCACGTATCACATTACTAAACTCTAACTCTCCTAACTGGTAAATTGGATAGATACTATCAAAAACAGTCTTTTGTGAAGAAGAAACCCATACGGTATAACCTTCAAAAAAAAAGTTAGGAAAAGGGGGAGGGACAATATTGCAAGAGAGAAGCGGTCCGTTTTTTATTATCGACTTTCTAGCAAGATGAATGTCAGAAGAAAAAGTGCCAATATCGTAATATAGTGTATCAATATCTTTGTTGCTAGTAAAGAATGATGAATAAAACACCTCATAGGTAGTTTTTACTTTTTTGGACCCCCTATCACTTTCACCATAGCTTTTCTCGTGTTTGTATACATATACACTATCAGTAGCTCCAGTGTTTTCTTCTTTGTATATCCAGTAAGTCCCTTCTTTAAATGAACCCCACGCGAGTAGTTCTGGATCTATTTTAATATATACTATCTCGTCTGATGGGCCACAACTGCTTAGATAAATAGCGGTAGTGAGAAATGCTAAGAAGATCAGCATAGCGTTTTTTATTTTTTTCATATTTATTATTTATTGAGGGATTTACTCTGCCTGTAAGGCTGTGTAAACCTGGTTATTTTCTTCTTTCTTACTTGCATATTACGTGAGTGTATGCGTAGTGCCGCTTCGCCACGGCGAACAAGCCCTGCTATAGCGTGTACAAAAGCGGCATTACGTTATACACAGTGTAATATGCAGGTTATCATCTTGTGGTTCGCCGCGGCGAATGCTCTTTGGGTGGCAGGTTTGCGGCTAGGCTTGCGAGCCACCCAATGTGCATTTGCTAGTTTGGGACACTGTTTTAATCTAACAAAACTAGTTTTTTAAACACCATACGCTCGTTTGAGGTCAATCTTACGAAGTAGGTTCCTGCTCTTAGACCTTCGGTGCTCATTCGTCCTCTATTGTCTCCAATGTAAGTGTCCATACTACCGTAGTCTTTTATCTCCTTTCCGTAAATATCTACAAGTGAAATAGATACTGTTGTTTCTTGGTCTGTGAAGAATGATATATTAAAATAGTCTTTGGTAGGGTTAGGGAAAACATTGAAGCGTTCCTCTAGCTCAACCTTAGATTTTTGATTTCCTTCTGGACTTCTCTTGTATAGAATAGTGCTATTTTCAGAAAATGTACATTCAGGTAATGAGAATAGTAAATCTGCATCGTAACCACTAGCATTAAGTTGCTCCAAGTTGTTAATATGACACATCCAGTAACCCGATTCATTTAACGCAAACGTATCTGCCCAAGCTTGCATACTACCAAACTGGTTAAGAGCAGCAGCATTATCATCTATCATATGATACAGATGGCCTTTGCTAAGGTTTATCTTATTTCTAAATCGAGCAGAGTAAATAGATGTGTCACCTACCAATTCTTGCTCCCAAAAATCACACACTTCTAGTACGTCTTGTACTACTGCATCTTGTATTAGCACAGGGTGAATACTATCCTGTTCCAAAAGATAGTTTCCTAATACATCAAATAGTTGAGTTTCCGCTACAGATAAATAGTATTCATCTACCTTATCTATTTCTTCTGGATAGCCATCGTAGGTCAATAGTTCGTTCCAAAGTGTTATTCTTTCATCATCAGTTACTAAAGAGTCAGCTGTAGATACTAAAATCTGCTCCACACACTCACTGAGGGGCTTGTTGTTAAAAGAAGTGGATATCACCACAGTACCTTCTCCCACAGGATAGATATCGCCAAACCCTCCTGGCTCTCGTTTCCATTTTAGGTTGTTGGTACACTCGGAAGTCCAATCCTCTGTAAATTGAGATTGACTAAGCGAAAACCCATTGTTAACCAATGTAGTAGGGGCAAGTATATTCATCCCAAGCATACGTGTTAGATAATACGTTTGGTAATTCCCATAATTTGTAAAGAATGGTTGGTAGTTAAACTCTGGGATATTATTGTTTAAGTCCCAGTGATTGTTTTCAGCAAGTTTTATAGCATTACTAGCATCTACTGTTCCTTCCAGTGAATTGTAAAAATTAGGACTGCCTGCATCTTTATTACTCAATCTGTTCCATCCGTTATTTAGCTCTATTCGAGGTTCTATACCTACACCTGTAGGGAATAATATACTTTTTTCATTGTCTTTGAAAGAGTTGTTGCCTGTTTTATACAGGTTCTTGGTCATATTCAGATTGCCATGATAAAATTCCAATCCAATAGGCGATCCAAATCCTGCTATACCGTGTACTTGGTTGCATTTCATATTGAGATTTCCTCTACTTATGAATTTTACTCCTATGGTGTTTTCCAAGATGTCGTTTGTATGTAGATTCAGCCCTGCACCTATATTGCTCTCGTATCGTATACCTTTAAATAGATTATTATTGACTGTAGACTGAAAAAGTGTACTTGTTCGTTGCTGACCAGTGGCTAACAAACCATAGCCGTTATTATTACTTAGGTTTGCTTCTCTGAGCCAAAAACTACCACCTGTAAGTCTAAGACCATTGTAGTTGTTAATAAATTGGTTGTCTAATGCTATCAAGCGACTACCGCCATTACTCCCAATAAAGTGCACTGCCTCTGATGCTTCTTTGAAGGTAGAGTTACGGACAATCTGGGTATAACCCGTATTCCAAAGTACTAATCCTCTGTAGTGACCTGCTGATGGAAGTTTCTCTACCAATGCTCCTTCTAGGGTAACTCTACAGCCAAGATTCATCATAGCTTCGTGTGCCATTTCTGCTTTGCCATTACGTAGTGTGAATCTAAAGCTTCTTCCTTGGTCGTTTATCCAAAAATCGGTACTAGCTACTTCTAGCACCTTGGTAGAACTGCCCGCCGCTTCAAAAATCATCTGACTATTGTTTCCTACATTCACATAAGTTGTTGCCGTTCCTGAGTTTACATTTTGCTGGTTAAATCGTACAAATCCTTGCCCATTGGGTCCACCTACGGGTTGGAAGGTTGCTCCATCTGCTAGTACTAGATTGCCTCGTATTTCTAGGATGGCATTGGGGCCGTCTAGGATAACTCGAGTACCCTGACCAATTTTTAAGGTTGCTCCCTTTTCTACATATAGACCGTAGTGTTATTGTTGATTAGAAAGACTGCGTTACTTTTCAAATCTAACGTTGAATTTGGAGCTACATTAAATTTCTTATTTCTTCCATCAAGCACAGTCCCTGCATTCAAATTCCCATTATCAATAGTGAGTACACTGTTGCATAAAACAAAGTTGCCTTGTGTATTTAATTCTCCTCCTAGATTTACAGTCAAGTCGTGATTCAAATAGGAATTTAATCGGATTTCATAATCTATATATTCTGGAAACCTATACTCTGTGTTAATTTGGGAATTTGTACCCCCACTTTGCAAAACAGAAATTGGCTGGTCGGTACTGGTGTAAAATACCGTATCTTTATTCATGTCTTCCGCACAAGGACAAGAGTATTCTTTTGAAAACTCGTCACCTAAATCATTGTCAAAAGCCAGTCGATATAGATTGTAAAGAAAGGCGTAGTCTATGCCATTAAATAGACCATTTTGATAATGGTCAGCATCGCTAACAGCCAAAAGATCTTCTTTTTTCCATGCCCCAGAGTGTTCATAAATAATTGCCTGCAGGATTGGTGTTTGAGATGAGATCTGTCCATTAAGCCATTGTTGTTCAAATAAAAGCTGCTGCACCTTATTAGGGTTTCCTGAATGTGTTAGCAAATCAGCAATTATTCTTTGCTTTCTAGCTTCAAACCCAAGCAATGTAGCTCTAGCTTCATCTACTGCTTGCTTGTCTGCAGCAGTATGGTAAGGGCCTTTACAATCTGCTTTTAGGAGCAAATTTTTGTAATACTCCTTTCCTTTTTTAGAAGTCTCTCCATTTAATATAACTCCGTGTATTTCTAGGTGCTCAAAATCCCAAATTTCTAATAAATCAAATAAATCATCGTTATCTGCAACGTCACTTCCTCCGGCATATCCTAACTTATGAAACATGTTCACATTGTAAAATTTACTATTAGAATGTGATATATCCATTACATTAGCAAAAGCGATACCATATCTACTCTTATGATTGACTGCGGCATTCTGAGCCAAAGTTAGTGAGCCTCCTAACTTTCTTTCGATTTGCATCGTTGACCATTCTTTGTAGGAATTGGAGCCATTTATATCCTCACTTATTTCTTTCATTGGAAATCCAAACCCAAGGAGGCTAAGGCAGGGGCCTCGCCATACGGCTTTGCCGTTCACTGGGTTTTTTATAGTCCATTCTGAAGTTAGTTTATTCACATTACAACTACCCAGTGGTGCATCCTCTATATAGCTTGGAGCATTAGGGCAAGTTTCTGTTCCACCAGGGCCTCTATCATTAAACTGAGGTAATAAATCCTTAGAACTAGCTATGGGGTCTAATATTCTATCCAATATTGCTTTTGCCTCTGTAACTAGGTTAAATCCTTGATCCGTTGGGGTGGGTTTAACATATACGTCATCTACAAACTTATGGATATACTTGATCCCAAATACTATACCGATAACCTGATCTTGGCTCATTTCATTGGCCTTGTATCCATACCGATTATTAGCCTCATAACCTGCGTAAAATTCGGGTTGCCGTACCTTATTATCCCAAGCTTCAAATAGGAGGTTACCATCTTTGTCTTCGAACATTTTGCGACTGGGCAGAGCATTTCCGCTCGCGTCGTGTGGTGTATAGTCTACTTCTACCACAGCGTGCCGAGCGTGAAGCATATGTATATCGTCTCCCAGCTCCTCAAACTGCTCATAAAACTCAGACGGCGAATCTTCTCGAATAAAAAATCCATTCAGATTCTTAGCAGAACCGAAATATTGTTCAGCGTTAAGATCTAGTCTGTTAAAGGCATTGATGGCGTAGTACAATTCGTTTTTTATGGCGGTCAGATCAGCTCCTTCTTTCTTTAGCACAGCATACTCGGTGGCTAGCATTCCCATATAGTAACCCAAATCTACTCCCGCATCACCAAAAAATATCTTGCCCTTTACGGTTTCCCATTTTTGATCATCGGGCACGGCGAGATTTACCTTATCAGCAGGGATGATAAGCATCTCGTACTCTGGCTCTATACGTATTATTGGTATAGACTCTCCATCTTCCTTGCCCACTTTTACAAAATGCCTGCGTGTACGTTCTCTGTACTGCCAGTAGCGGTCTCTTAAAATTTTTTCGGTAGCCACCTGTGAGAAGGCTTCTTGTCCATACATAAGTCCGAGTAAGACGAGTACAATTGTTTTAATCTTAATGTTTCTTTTCATAATATTTATTGTGTTATTTCATAATCTATTAATTCCCATCCTTCAAGGAGTGTGATTTTGTCTGTGTCGAGTTTTTCTCGTTTTATCAATCCAATGTTTTTGGCCCAATAATATTTAGCTGGATAAGAATCCCAAGACCCATCTCCTTCAAAATCAGTTTCAAATACTTTAACCTTGTAAACTAAAATTCCAGAATTTAGGCTCAGAGTATCTAAATTTTCAATGAAAATGATATCTGCATACCCATAGGAGATGTCATCAGGTGAAATAAACACATCTTGAATACCCTCAAACCCATTTTTATCGGAAATTCGGGAGCGGGAGATATAATAGAAATATTTCCAGTCTATTGGCTCTGCAGACATAGGATAGCGTCTATAGTGTCTATAGTTTTCCTTTAATGTAATACTCGTAGTAGTATAAGTAATATCTTCATAACTAAATTTACGTATATTATTACCTACAGGTATAGTGTCAATGTTGCTTCTGGCCATGACCACTGTATCGAGATCTCCAGTGATCATATTCTTATATACCCACCAACTACCTGGCTGAAAATAGTGATAGTCCTTTATTTCGCCTAGAGGGAAGAATCCTAAGTCTTCTACGGGCTTATCCTCGGGACCACAACCGTAAAAACAGAAAGTTCCTACTGCAAGTGTCATCCATAATAAAATTGTCTTTTTCATTTTGTTATTTGTTGTGGGATTTAGAGTGTGTGCAACACTCTCTAAATCTGGTTGTTTTCTTCTTTCTTACTTGCATATTACGTGAGTGTATGCGTAGTGCCGCCCTTATAGCGTGTACAAAAGCGGCATTACGTTATACACATGTGTTACAAGTCTGCTTTCAATCTTAGTTTACGATTAGTTTCTCTGTAATAATTTTGCCGTTGTTTGAAGTTACAGATACGGAATAAATGCCTGAGGCTATTTTAGGTAGAACAATCTTCTTATACAGGGTAGTGTTATTCATTTCTGATGTGAAAACAGTTTGACCGACATAATTTGCAATTACAATTTTGGCGATAGGTTCAGTACTTTCAAAATTCAACTCCATAGTCTTTGTTGTGGGGTTTGGATAGATGTTGATTGTGAGCAAATCCATATCAAGATCATTATTAAAATCCTCAACATCTGAGTCCTGCTTAACACGAGCTGCATGATTTATACCGCATTCAGGAATGCTCGGCGTGCAAGGCTCAATTCTGAACGAAACTCTATTTTGGTTTCCATTTTCAAACATAGAGGCATAATTTCCGCTTGACAATCTTCTAGGTGCATTTATTCTAAAACCGGGGTTGATTGTTACACGATTTTGTGCTTTGAATACATAATCAGCATTTGATACAGGAAGGGTAGCAGGGAAAGTAATATCAGGAGAATTACTAATTATTGTCGGTAAACCATTTTGTGCTACAATGATTCTATCGCTTGCTTGAATTTCAATTTGATTCTTTTGCTGCCAATCTGCACCAGGGTATGCTATGTCATTCAGTATTACTTCTGGCTGACAAGCTGAAATAGGGTCTATCCCTCCAAATGTTAAAGCGTCAATACCATCAGGATTAAGAGGACTGGTTATGGAACCATTAGCACTATGCAAGAAACTATAATAGTCGTTATTGTCTCCGTCACATTTCATCTCGGTGCCTCCACTTAGTGCTCCTATATATTCTTTGGTTTCTTCTAAAAATATGGGTGAACCAGATGAACCGTCCTCTGTACCTGTGCCATGTCTCCAGTGTGCTTTAATACATCTAGTATATCTAGAGTTAGAGACCCATCCATACGTCATTTTTTTTACATCACCGCTAGGATGATGAATCCCAATTACATGTTTGTTATCGGGCAATGAAGACCATGCTCGCATGTTCCATCCTGCAAAAAAAGCATTATATTGAATCGGTATAGGGTTGTCAGTGCGTAACATAGCAAAATCTGGACACCCTACATTATCACCATCGTCACGTCCAATCCTGCTTACGCCGACAAGCCGCATTTGGTCATTGCCCATCGTTGATGGGTCGCAGGTCTGACTTTGAAAATTGAAAATTACTTCCCATAAGTTCATATCACGAGGGAACCTAGTACAATGTTCAGCAGTGAGAATAAGTGGGTCGAAGTCTTCACGTGTATTGTTAAGCAAAGCCCCCGAACATCTGTAATACCCTTGCTTACCCTCCCTCAGCCTTCGGGTTTTGACTACTGATCGTATTTCATTGCAATACTCATTGTAACGAGGCTGACAGATCGTATTTTGATGACAAGACAAGGCATCGTCAAAGTCAATTGCTGTCTTGAATAGAAAAATAAAACCTCTAATTTCTAATTCTATAGGTAGTAGGTCTGCTTGGCTGTTTGTTAGTCTTCTGTTGAATTCGATTGTAATATGGTTGCCAACTATATCATCAGAAATAAAAGATAAGTCTGTTCTATTCCAATTATAAGAAAATCCACCATTGAAATTAGTAAAGCTATCACTGTAGAAATAAATTTTATCGTTTGGTTGTAAAATAAATTTACTAAAGTATGCCTTTAATCCATCTGCCGAAGGAGCAATTATTTTTAGTCTTCTAACTAAAAAGTCCTGTCCATCGTGATTGATTATTTCGCTAGATGATTCTTCCATAAAGTTAATAGATCTAGGTATGTCCCATCCAATTAAGTCGCCGCAGTCAGTACAGGTATCCGAGGTTAAAATACTATCTAAGTCCAATTCATTTAATTGTATTGAAGGAATAGATTCTACACCTAACTCAGAAAGTTTGGAAATGGGAATTCCTGATGTTTTTGTCTGTGTATACCCCGCTAATGTGGCTAGTGTTATCGCTGTTAGTAATAATAATTTTCTCATCACTTAATCACATTTTCAAGTACGAATTCATTAAACACTATTAAGCCCATCTTAGAATAGTAACAGCGGAAATATGGTACGGAACTAGAATGGCTAAAAATTACATCATTAAACTTCTTTTCTTCTATGATTAAACTGTCAATAAACTCGTCATACCATCGGTCTTCAGATGGCTGGTATGCCCAAGAAATGGTGCCTAAATGTGCACCTGTTGATGAAGGCTCTGGGTTTAAATATGCGGAATAAAAACCACTTTTACTAGAAGCAACATTCAATGTGAAGTCACGATTTTTTTTACTAGTAAATTCCAGCCTATAACCTTCTCCCGATTCAGCATTCTTGCCTTCTTCTTGCCATCCTTCTCCCACTTTACTGATTAGTTCAATAGTATCAAGTAAACCCGATGAGGTGTCTTTATATATCCATTTTGTACCCACATCATGATTAACAAAGTAATCTTTAAATTCGGAGCTAAGGGTGTAAGTTGGAGTCGGATTTTTGTCTGAACAACTTGCTAAACCTACTAATGAGAGTATTGCTATGTTTAGTATTATATTTTTCATATCCCTATCTATTAAACTGTTCCTCCAATAATAGTTGTTTCTGCTTCAAAGCTTCAAGCTGCTTCATCAGCTCGATATTGTACAAAGTTAGTTCTTCTACTTTTTGTAGTAGTTGAAGTTGGAGCTCTCCTACATTTATGCTTCCTGCTTCTTGATAGTCAGCAGCACTTTTAATGCCTGGTAGGTGTCTGTTTGCTCTCACAAAAGTGTCAACTTCTGCTAGAGTCATTGCTATATACCGACCAGTTTCTGTATAATAAGCCGCACTATCGGTATCAAAAGCAGAATGGAAAACAAAATCGGGGATGGGGTCTAAGTGAACGTCAATCTGACGTGCAGCTACTAAACCAGTTGCTGTTATTTGAAATTGGTTAGTCGTACCGTCATTGATTACTAGTCTACTGTTGTTTAGTACTAGTTCAGAATTTATTACACTTAAATCCCCAGTGTTTCCTATTTTTATTCCGCCTGCGTTACTGCTCATTCTAGGAGCAATAACAAGACTTGCAGATACATTATCTCCATTTGCATTGTCTGAGAAAATGATAGAAGCGTCTTTTTGATTAATAAGAGTAGATTGACCAAGTTGTATGCTATTATAATTAAGAGGGTCAACGACCAATTGTGAGGTGGTCGAAATAAGCTTTTTGGTAATTTCAAATGGGATATCTCCGATACTCGGTGCATTAATATGGAATAAACTACTTGGGTTGCTATTAAATATCCCAATTCTACCAGAAGGAGTGAGGGTAAACATTGACTCTGTTAGTGTAGATGTCCCTGAAAATATTTTGCGATTGATTTCAAAAGGATTAACCACTGGTGTTCCTGGGAGTGTACCAAATGTCTGGTCATCAAAAATAGTAAGTTGTGCAGACGGAGTGCTAGTGCCAATTCCCACATTGCAAGTTGAGGTTTCGGGACAAGAGCCAGTAAACTGTCCAAAAGCTAAATTAGATATAGAGACTACGGATCCAAGTAGGAGCAAAGATTTGATATGTTTTTTCATTTTTATGTTTTGTTATTTATGATTTAGTGATGGATTTTTTATACAAACTGACTCGTACCACCATTTTTCGAGATAGTTTATCAAGGGAGAACAATTCTCCATATTGGGAGGTCTTTCTCTTATGTTTACCGTTACTTTTTTCATTTTAGCTTGCAGGTAACGGCTCGAATAAACGCACGTGCCGCATAGCCTGCGGGGCAGGCTTGCAGCCTGTCCGCCGAGGCGGAGCGGCATTGCGTTTTATTTTGTGTTAGCGGTTTGTTGTTCTTTATTCGAGATATTTAAACATTGTACGATTGTTTGAAGGACTATATCCATTAAGTACCCATTCTTTTATTCCGTTTTTATAAGCTGCAATCATAGGGAAGGCACCACTTATTTCACCAACATAAGGCGACTCTGTTACATAATACTGAAACTTTATATTGTTTTTTTGTAGTTTTTCTTTAAACGAAATAGTGTCCAGTACAAATATGTTTACATACATAATCTGGCTTGGTTTAATAATCTCTTTGTCAATTTTGTGCTGAATTCTTCGTTGAAGAACTTCGCATGGTTTACAACCAGTAAATCCATAAACAATAATTAGTCTACTATTATCAATACTATCACTTACTAACGGCACAAGGTTAGTGACTTGACTTACACTATCCAATGGTATGGGGTAAGATTCAGGTATATAGTACGGAGAGTTTTGTGCTTTCAAATTTATGTTTAATAAAATGAAGACTATTGGTAATAATACTGCTGCTACTTGTGGTAACTTATTTGAAATTGAGTTGAAAGGAAATTTGCTCATTTTTAGTTATGTTAAATGGATATTGTAAATCTGTGGTTATTGCTTTTTTATGATGTTTCACGTAACCCAAATTTATGTGAGTTAGATTATTATTGTTGAATAATTTTCGTTTGCCAATTCCGAAAAATATAGGGTTGATATACTCTGTCGCTGTTTGCTTTTTATATATATGGTTTAAAACAATAAGAAAGGAGCCACTGACTTTTGTTTGAAGAGAAATGCCATAAAGACCCTTATTTGTGATTTGAAAAGTATCTCTCCCTAAAATTAGAGCAGTATCTTGTGAAATTCTACACAAATCCTTTACTCTATTGTGGGCATCGGTTTTAATTATTGTAATTTCTACAGCAATTGATTGAAAAGGAGTAGTAAATTTATTTATATACATAGATAAATTTTCAAGCACTAATGAGTTGGACTCTGGTATGAAAACGGGCAACAAAAAACTCTGTCCATTAAAAATTGGTGTATAAGCAGCCCGTCTGCCTTCAGAGTTTTTTTTAACACTGCCAAGGGGTATGATATCTATTGTTTTATTGGAATGTCTGTTAAGAGTATTATAGACAGAATTGACGTTATTTATTTGGATTAAAGAAATATGATATACCTTTTTTGGTATGGATCTATCAAGTTCAAGAAAATAAGGGTAGTAATTAGCTACATTAATACTGATTGTTTCTATACTTTTTTTAGTGAATATTGAGATACTGTCTTTAGATATATCTACAATTTGACGTTTGCATTTTTGAGATATAATTGCAGTGTCAATATTGAAATTATCCACCCTAATTAAGAAAGTAAAATTGTTGTTAGCAGCACAAATTTGTGCCGCTAACAACAATATTATAGATTGAAAAACTCTCAATTAATAATCTGTATTAGATTTGATAGAACCTCTTCATTTCTGAAAAGTAGTAAATTGTACAAACCATGGTCGTAATTATTTACATCAATTGTTACTATAGGACTTATAGGGTTAGCTAACTCGAGAACTACTAAACCGCTACCGTTTGCAATAAGTTGAATCTTTGTAATCTGTGTTTCTAAGCCATTTAGATTAATTGATAAAATATCGCTTACAGGATTGGGTGCTACTGTAGCACAATCAAGTTTTATCGGAAGAGGACCGAAAAGTGGAACTTGAACAGGAAGTGTAGTAGATGGGATATAACAAGGATCGAACATCTGTGCGTCAGTCATGTCATAGCCAGCTAGCGTCATTCGGAAAATAAAACAGTCTTCAAGTACTTGGTTGTCTGTAGATAATATAGTCTCATCCATAAACTGGCTCGGAACAGATATTCCAGATGCATTTATTTCAACCATTGCATCTGCAATTAAGTGCGCTTCAACTCCTACACCGCAGGGGCAATCAAAAGGTTTGTCGTCTCCATCTCCATTTGTCCCATTCTGTCCGCAAGGTTTAGACCATTCGTAGCCGTTAGTTTGCGAACCCCAAAGCCAGTGAGTGCATGTCTGACTTCTCGTAAAGCCACAGGAACCGTCTCCATTGTCTGTAATCGACAGATCACTATTCCAACTACACTTCCACATGCTAAGTGTTCCATTTGGACCAAAAAGTGGAGGTATAGCTTGAGTTGCTGCGAATGTTCCGATTACTAAAAATAATGTAATTAATGTTTTTTTCATATCTTTCTTTTTGTGGAGATTTCTCTCCGGTTAAACAAAGGATGGAACCAAATATCCTATCCTGATAACACTAAAATCGAACTCTTTTTAGCCTACACTAGGAGCTAAATACTCCACCAAGTTCAAACCGTCTGAGCAGCATTCTTCAAATTTATCATCAAAACGTCATTTTTTGTTCTTTTGGTTCAATCAGAACCCTTTTTTACGTTTTGTGACCCAAAATTGGTCTCAGAAACCGATGCTCTTGCCTAGCTTCTGATATCATTTTTGAATAACCGCTAACGGTTTGTATATGGCTTATGGCGGTTTCGAAGCACTTTCCTGTCCCACAAAACCAAAACCGGCTAAGGAGCGAAAACCTTGCAGGCAGCCGTTAACCCGCCATAAGCTATATGCTGTGTTAGCAGTAGTATTTTTCAATATGGAATGTTTTCTTTGTCAGTACTAATGAAATCTTCTATGTTAAATCTTCTAAGTTTAACTCTTCCTTTATCTATCAATTCTGAGCCTAAATGCCGATTGTTGTCATCATCTAGATATAGCATAGAAGGCGATACAAGCAAAAATTGGTAAGCATTCTGACTTATTCGTTTTGCACCTTTTCGATCTATCCACTTTTGGCCTGTAGCAATTCGACCTGTTTTCAGACTTAAATAATACCGATCTAAAGAAATGACAGAATACGCATATATAGAACCGGGTATGCGCATTCCAAAAGAATCTTCCTTTCCTCTTGTACCATATGAAATTTGAACTGTATTTGTATCATTTATAAGTGTCAGTTTTTTGTTTATTGTTGAATTAACGGGTAGACGAACACTTTCAAATTCATAGTTACGGTGAGGGGCTTTATGAAAAGGATTTAGGTTTACACTTGAAATCCTAATTTTAGTAGAACCTTGATTGTAATAACTGTAAGGCATTATTCTCCATCTAAAGAACACTTCAACAATGGAGTCTTTGGTTTGAAATGTGCAATGTTGCATAGGTGTACTTAAGCCTTTGTAGTATCCGATTAACCCGGAGGAATCGTAAACAAAGCAATTTAATTCCATATTTGGTAACTCATTGTTTGATTTGGCAATGGAATCTATGAGTGGCACACTCCAACTGATTACGTAATAATCCAAGGCTACATCCTCAGCAATTATTGAACATTCAATTTCTAGCGGTTTCAAATCAAACGGTTTAATACCCTCATACTTTTGTGCACTTAGCCCCAAGGATGCGAAACAAAAAAATAAAGAGAAAATACTTTTTTTCATATTACTGCTAACATTAGTATAGACGTAACTCCCCACAAAACATGCGTCTATTTTTACTATCTACGCAACTTTGAATTGGTTCATTGATATAGTTAAAAAGCATTATTGGTGAAGTGGGTACGTTTATTCTCATATCGTGTTCTCAAAAATATGCTTTTCTTAAACTAAATCCAAAAGTTTATCCGCCACTGGAGGAGACTCTTCAAAGTTTTCTTCTCACATTGCTTGTCGGCAGATATGTATTTGTTGACAATTGTAAAAATTATTAATTTTCTACTTTTATTCCGTACTATTTTTGGGGGAGCTTACAACAGCTCAATGTCGTTACAAGACATAAAGGCAATAACCAGTCCCGCTAGCATTACCATTTTTGTTAAAATTATTTTTTTCATTGTTTCTAATTTGTTTAAACCGTTCCGTTTTCTGCGGAACATTAAAAATTGCTGCGAGAATTGATTAAGTTCTTGCAGTTTTTAATGCTGGTTTTAACCTTTGTCCAGAGCTGCATTCGTTTACAAGCGAATGGTTCGGTCGACTAATATACTGCTTTTTTCGCAATCACTAACTCGCCTACTTTTCTTTCTTTAGGTTATCACCAACGGCAAGTGTATACGTAGTGCCGCACTTGTATGGCGTGTGGGTAGGAGCGGCATTACGTTATACACAGTGTTGGTGATTAGCCTTTCTTATTCTCTAGTGAATTTTCCTCGTAAAACATTATTATGATCGAACAATTCTACATAATAAACACCAGTTTTTAGATTAGATATATCAAGTCGCCCTGCCTCAACACCCTGCATAACCAATATGCCATAGGAGTTGTAAACTTTGTATGCCTTAAGCACGCTATCTTTAATATAGAGATAGCTAGAGCTTGGGTTTGGATGCACGACTAGTTGTTGCACTTTGATGTCTCTAACTGTCAACGTTCTTAGGCTTTCTTCAAATTTACAACTTGTGTCACCTAAAGTTTGCCATGATTGGCCATCCATATAATAGAATTCATTATTTTTTGAATAAGCCAAAAATTCGATGGAATAATCAATCTGGTTAAACACATCGGTATAGTTTGGCCCAAATTTTACATCTCCTAAGCTATCACGCCAAGCAAAATTTTCTGAATATCCAAATTGGGTTGGCTTGTTATGAAAATATGTGATTTCACAAACGCCATTAAAAACTACTGAATCTACATAAAATATGATATCCTCTACCTCTCCGTTGTGATAAATGTGCTGTAAAAAAAAACTATCTAGTTCTTTTATTGCCATAGAAAACAATAAGGATGTATGTTTATCCTGTGCTGGTGTAATAGTTTTAAGAAAAATAGAATCATTCCGTTCTATAATCGTATCGGACTTAAAGCTATATAAATCCCCAACATTAGTAGAATCTAGATAAGTTAGGTGAGCTACTATTCCAGAGAAGGTATTAGACGTATGGTTGATGTGTTTTTCAAGGAAGCAGATATTTCTTCCGAAATACTGAGCATTTGCTGACAAGGTTATTAACAAAGTTGTTAATGCGATAAGTGTTTTCATTGTATTATTATTTTATGTGTTTCGTAAAAGCCGTCGGAACGGAATAATTTGAGATAATAGATATTTGGAGTTAGATGAGAAACATTCAGAACTTTGGTTACTATTTTTGGAGCATAGACCAATCGTCCATACGCATCATACACTTCTAGCCTATTTGGTGTTTGTGATTTGGTATTTAAGATATGGAATTCCGAACTGCTCGGATTAGGATATACCGAAAATAACGACTTAGCTGCTTGTAATTCAGCTACGCCGATATTGTCATTCTTCTGACATCCAGGCTCCATACACCCAAAACTATCTACAAAAAGCACCACCCCTTTCTGACAACCACTAGGAAAACTATCACTTGGGTGACTTCGGTACTCTCCACAAAGTGCATATCCTCCATTTCTTAATTTGGATATGCCATAAAGAAAGATGTTCTCTTCCCCACTGTTATAAGGTCCGGCTACGGTTACTTCATACTGTCTATACCACTTGAAGTTTCCGTTTTTATCCAGTTTTAAAGAAAAACCTACGTCGTACCCATATTTGCCATTGTCCCTAGAATAACCTACAAATACTAGATCTCCATTTTCTTCTATGTGTAGGTTGCTATATCCATTTAAGTATCTGCGTTTACCTAATACTTTTTCAAGATTTTCTCGCAGATTCCACTTTTTTATTATCTCTCCATTAGAATTGAACTCTACGAGCCAAGTAACCGAATTTGGGTTTGCATCTGCAATATGATTGCCCCAAGGTGATTTATTGGGTTGGTACCATTTGTCCTGATACACTGCCAAATAATTGCCATTTGCCAATGGGGCAACTAATAAATCATATACGGTAGTACTATCTTCCCATATAGGCAAACGCCACAATTCATCTCCTAAGCTGTCCACTTTTATTATAAGACCTTGATATGCCTCTCTTTCCGCCCATGATACAGGCTTTAGAGTATTAACTAGCAAGTACCCGCCATCATTAGAGGATATTAGCTGCCGTGGCAGTGTAATGCAATCACCATATTCTGATAACAAGTTTCCATTATTAAATGTACTAATGGTGGTGTCTTCATTACGTATAAGGGTTAAATAAGTTTGTACACTATTTCCTCTACTTCCATCTTGATATCCTCCGTAAAAAATATCGGTTTGGGTATTTTTCCTTGAAATATAAGAAAATACTGAGCTAGTACCTCCGTAAGGCACTGAATCAAACTGTTCTAACTCTAGTCCATCTTTAAATCGAAAAACGCCTCCTGAATAATTACCATTTTGGGTAGAGAAGTGCCCATTGATAAATATGTCGCCATCATCCTTCTGTATTCCAAACGGAGATTGGTAAGATACAAAATTAGACCATGGTAGATTGAACGTATCGATTTTGATAACATCATTATTCTTGTCTAATGTCGTGAAATGAAAACGATGAAATGCACTTGGATTAGGATCAGAGACTAGTCCGACAATAATATTTGTGTCTTCGTTACTATGAAACACCTTTGATGCCTTCCAGCCATCAGTCAAAACAAAATCATATAAATTTTGGGCACGAGCCAACAAGCTCGTACCCAAAATAATATAAAATGTGATAAAAATCCTCATCATCGTGTAATAGCAAATCTCAATTGCTTCAACTTAATGCCTTGTGCTACTACCGCACAGATATATTGCCCATTTCTCATAGTACTTACATCGATCGTTTCTCTACCATGTGAGTCTGAAATTACAATACGATTAAGCACCTTGCCATCTAAACCATAAATAATAATCTCAGCACCAGCAATATCATCTTCCAATATATAAGCTACGTTTAATGATTTTTGAGTAGGATTTGGATAGACATTAAGATAGTTACTATTCATTGATCTATCTATATAAAGTCGTGATTCAACAGGAATTGAAGAATCAATCTCATCATCCACTCCTTCATTATTTTGTGCATTGTTGGTGCTCATTGCACTTGAAGGTGGAACAGATGGCATGTAGATTGGAGCTATATACGTAGAAGATTTGTTCAACGCTAATATAGGATACACTTTATATTGAATACCATTCGTTTTATTCTCATACACTTTTAGTGCTGCAATTCTCGAGGAATCAAGGTTGGATAAATCTATAATTTGTTCACGCCAAGTCTTAAGCAAGGAACGTAGTGCCATAAGGTCGTTGTGATAGTCTAGCTGTGAAGCTTCAAAACTTTCCATTGTTGGAATAGCAGAAAGAATCTGTTGTGCCTCAGTAGAATCACCTCTACTGTCATATAAAGCGGCTAAACGGTATCTGTGTTGTGGTCTATTTGAAGCAAGTAAAATTGGTTCTACCAATTCTTCAAATCTATCCACACTATCATTAAGAGCCCTGATCAAAATACTGTTTACACCATTATCATATTCGTTACTATGATGATAAACTTCCGCTACAAGGGAGTCTCTTGCGGTGAGTGTATTATTTAAAGAAAGAATATCAGCAATGTAACTAGCAGGATAATTATCTGATCTATTTTGTAACGATGCAATCACATTCGGGTTTCCCGAACTGTGAGGGTTTAGCATTAATATGTCTCTAATCTGTAGATGAGTTATCGGCGTATTTGAAGTACTCAAAGTAAGTAACACCTCGTCTGATAAATAGGGTGAATAGCTGGTTAAATCAGATATTAATGTTCCAATAGTATTAGCATTAACGGTCTGTATTCTCTGAACAACATCAATGGTATTACCGTTATCAACAAACTGCTTTAATTGTGTTCGTTTAATTTTCATTTCAACAAGATCAAAATCGACTTTATCAATATGACTTTGAGTTACTAGGTAACCTGAACTGGTATTATCAGGACATTCAGCATTGAATGTTGTCCAAGATGATCCAACACTAAAGTTATTTACTCCCCATTGTATATTCGGTTCTACTCTAGGCTCAACTGTCAGGTCGTGATGAAAGTATTGAACAAAACTACTAGGACTTTGTAGGTAGTTAAAGTGACGATGCCCACTCGTTCCATAAACTCCGAATAGATTTCCCATTGGGTCAAATAAATTGCCTTGTTGAGGCAAACCAGTCTGTGCAGTTGAATAAGGAATCGTTTGGTGGTGGGTCGCCCAAATATCTAAGTTGTTATCACTAGATGAACCAAAATCATTGCATCGATACTTCAAACCTATTTCTGGATATGAACCAACATTTTGATGTCGATTCCAACCAATAGCTTCTGCCCCTAGTAAATTATCGTTAAAATAGTTGCGATAAATCCTATTAGTTCGATTCTCATTGGCATTGGTTATAATCCCAACTGAAAGATTAGCTACAGGGTCTATTGCCCAGTTTGATGAAAAAGTATTACCCTCAGTTTGATAGCCATTACTGTTGTCTAAGTATATTCCGTAAGCCTCAATCTCTCTGAAGTTTGGCACATCATACGGCTCTATTTGGAAGTTATTTCTTGTAAGTAAAGCCCCTTCTACTCCACTGAGATAAATCCCCCCAAGACAGTTTTCAAACTGTGCATCTTGTACTGTGCTTGGTCTTCCATTAGTAAAGTTATTACCAGCAAGCGGATTATCCAAAGATTGTATCCCATATCGCATATTTTTAAAATAACTCGTGGCAATAGAAGGAGAAGGGATTTCCAATGGTCTCATAGCAAATAAATCCGTTATCCTATAACTTGCGTCCATTGCAAACAAACCATCTCTTCTTTGTAGGTAATCATCTAGCCTAGGGTCGATAGAGCCATCCCTTTGATCGTGCCAAGTACAACCAGTAAATTTTACCTGAACCACTCCCCACATAGTTACATTAGGCCATATATCATTAACGTGATCACTTCGATATTCGTTGGTCGTTATGAAGCTACAGTTGTTAAAACTACTAAGGTTAGGGGTTGCAAATGCAACAGTATAAGGCAGATTGTGGTATCCAGTAAATGAGATGTCCCTCCAATTATTTTGAAAAATTGCGTCTTTGGCGATAACTAAGCCACCACTTTTTGATAAATCAATGTTACCTGAAGAATTAAGGCCACATAAAGTAATACCTGTTCGTGCATGTTCTATGGTGCCTCCATTAATTATTCTTACATATCCCTGATTGCTAAATGGGACCTGGGATTTATTAGGATCACCTTCTACATATATTCCTTGCCATTGTTGATTGCACTCGTTACTTATTATGCCACCATCTATAATTAAACTCCCACCTTTCTCAATTATAATTTTCCCATCACTTGGAACGGAGGTGTAGCACTTGATGGTAAGAACCCCCCCATTTTTAACCAGCAAGTCGCCGTTCAAAAATCTAGGGTTGTTCCATACATCGTTTTCGCCGTTTTTAATTTCAATATTTTCTAGTGGGTTTACTGAACAAAAAGTTGGTATTACACAATCACTAATATTCCCTCCAGATAGCCCCTTGAGATTCTTTTGGATTATGCCTAATTGGCATTCTGAGAGAGATTCGTACTCATATGGCGATGCTACATAATCCATCATGTTATTAGTTCCCCCTTGAACATTTGAACCTATATCAGAGCAATTATTGCCCCCTTGAAAAGTGTGCCACAGACCAAGAGAATGCCCGATTTCATGAGACAAATGCCCACTATTTTTTTCAATAGAATAATTAAACGTACCATCATAAGAGTCTGCAAGATAATCACCATAGTAGTTCTTTACATATATCCAATCTTTATCATTAAACCAACTTGCTAGACCTCCATATATTCCAATGCCATGAATGATATGTAGTGTGTTAAACTTTTGATCGTTAGATAAACTTGAATTGTTGTGTATAATCGTAAGTGCTTGATTTGCTTTAGACCTGTTCATATCAACAGCAATGGACGAATTTTGGTAGAAGTAAATGCCTCCCAAAACAAATTTAATTCTAGAATCTGTAATCAAATTTCCTGAAGGGAATGGGGTAACTAAGTTTGAGTATCTACGATTTACATCATCTAGAATTGCAATTAAGTGATTTTTATCATTTGTTGTATTTTGAAAATTATCTGAGCTATCATCTTTTTGAAATACGTGGAAATCAACTCTGATATGAATAGTAGAATAGTTATCTAAGTATTCTTCATTTGGAGTATAATTTGATGAAATATTACAAGCTCCGCTTGCTACTAGTCCATTTGAAAAGTTAGGTAAGGAATCATGTGGCATTTCACACTGTCCTGACGCTAAAACACCTACAGCCATTAATCCTAAAAATAACTTTAGTTTTGTTGAAATTGTTTTTTTCATTTTGTCTTATTTGTTTAAACCGTTCCGTTTTCTTCGGAAACATTAAAATTGCTGCGAGAATTGATTAAGTTCTTGCAGTTTTTAATGCTGGTTTTAACCTTTGTCCAGAGCTGCATTCGTTTACAAGCGAATGGTTCGGTCGACTAATATACTGCTTTTTTCGCAATCACTAACTCGCCTACTTTTCTTTCTTTAGGTTATCACCAACGTGTTGCAGCTACACGCAGGTGGGGATTTTTAGCACTGAACTTCATTAAAAGTACAGAACTTGGATTTAGCACTTTACTTTCATAGAAGCACTGAACCCCCACTTGTGTGTAGGTGCTGTTATCGCTTCGGTGTTCTATTCATCGCTTGATTTGATTTCATTAAGTTCTCTTTCTTCAAATGCAAAAAGTCTTAAAAGAGAGTCAACCATTGCATTATTTCTTGATTCAATAGTTTCTTCTGTCCATTTTTTAATCTTACTTAAGTTCGTTGTTTTCCCATTATATTCAAATTCAATATTATTCAGAGATAAACCATTTTTATACCCGATATTGATTTTATACCCTAAGAATTTTTTGTTTTGATGTAGGTCTTGTTTCGTATCAAAACTTGCATTTGACAATTGAGAATTATAACCGCTAAGTGTCAAATTACCTAAACAATGAACCCAATTTTCTTGAATTTCTTGTGCTTTGGTTTTATCTCCATCCGCTATCATATCAATCCAATGTTTAGGAATGTTATTGCCTTGTGGAAAAATATGTTCTACTGTCCAAACTAAAAGTCCTTTTTCGTTTCTAGCCCATAAGTCAGGCTTATATTCTCTTGAATGGGTTACTTCATCAAGTTTTGCTAATACATATCTAGCCATACCTGAATTATAATAAAACAAGTTGTCTTCTAATCCTTCTTTTAATTTTTCTATAGAGGCAGGTTTTCCTTTACCTTTGATTAAAAAGTCAATAATTGTTTTGCCACTTAACTTTTTATTGTCGTCTAGTTGCTTTTGACAATTTTCAATCACTTCGATATTGATGGCATCAAGGTCTCGAGTATTTGGAAAGTCTGTTATATTTCTTCGGATGTAGTACTTTACAAGAAATGAAAGTACGTCATCCAAACTTTTTTCTCTGTCATTGAAAGCTTTGTTTTCCAAACTGAATAAATACAACAATAGTAAATATGAAGGGGCTGAACCAATCCTTTTTAGGTCTATTAAAGATTTTGTTTGGCTGTCTTCATCATAATTCTCAGGTTGAATGAAGTAATTGTAAGTTTCGGCCTTTTCAATTAAATCATCAAAAAGTTGTTTAGCGTTCTTTTTAATGAACTGTTCAAATATTTTTATAAGGTTACTTTTTGTGGCTCTAGTGTATTTTTCAATTTTTATGTCTGGATATACTTTAAATGCATTGTAATAATGTCTTAGAAATCTTTCTTGCTCTTGGTATTCAGGTAAAAATTCAAGTAAACTTTGCCATTCGTCATAAGCATCATCAATATTCATTTTGTGTTGCTTTTCCAAATTGGCAAGCATTTTATTTTTGATGATATCCATTACTGAAAGCGGAACGCCACGATTGTTTAAAGATTCAAACAATGTAAATGCATCTGAAGACGAAGAAACAGCGATATGAATAAACTTTAAACTGTTAATTTTATGCAGTAATTCGTTCAGTCCTTCTAAAGTTTTGGGCAAATGGTCATAAAAGAAATTATAAGCTTTGTAGATTCTACGTATGCCACAAAATTTAGAGTTAAAATTACCTTTGATTAAATCCAATTCTGCCAATATATGCAGATAGTCATTATAATTTGCTCGTTGCGTTGAGGGCTGAACTCTCAAAAAACAAAATTTGTCTTTCTCTTTGAAGTATCCTGTTTCAGTTTTGTTGATACTATTCTTTTTATGAATTAATTGTTTCCTGATATTGCTTAACCTAAGCTTATAATCTTCAATTTCTTCTTCGTCATCTTCTTCGGTTAATTCTTCTTCCCATTCAAGATAGGCTCTATAAATAGCCATTAGCAATAGGGATAAGGTTGTCAATCTTTGTTGCCCGTCAACGACTTCATATACTCTAGATTCCCCTGGACCTAATTCGTGATTGTCGTCAATACAAATAATGCTACCCATAAAGTAACCCGGGTCATTCTCTTCTATGTCTTCTAAAAGTTGTTCCCATTCAGTTTTTCCCCACGTGTACTCTCTTTGATATTTCGGCACGTGATAATGTTCTAAATTCCCTTGTGTTTGAAGGATGTTGGCTAATGAGGGGTCAGTTGCGTTCATTTATATTTTTTTAATTTTTCTAATTTTGTTCTTGTCTGTCTGTTTTTTTACACTGAGCGATAACGTTTGGCAGCTATGCCCAGTAGCCGTTTTGCGGGCTTCGTTACTGTCCACCACTACAAATATTCTGCGGGGCACTGCTATTTCAATTTGCTCTTTCATAGGCTATTGGGCATAGGTGCTGTTATGCTTAGTTTTTTATTATTTCAATTTTCCCTTCTGTTTCGCCTTGTAATTTCCCTTCGTTTTGAATTTTATCATATTTAGGTTTAACTACCTCATTTCCTTCTCTGTCAATGAAACCCAATAACCCATTGCTTTCTACCAATGCCCAGTCTCCATTGTACTGCCCAAATTCCGAAATCTTGTCATATTTAGGTTTAACTACCTCATTCCCTTCTCTGTCAATGAACCCTAATAACCCGTTGCTTTCTACCAATGCCCAGTCTCCATTGTACTGCCCAAATTCCGAAATCTTGTCATATTTAGGTTTAACTACCTCATTCCCTTCTCTGTCAATGAACCCTAATAACCCGTTGCTTTCTACCAATGCCCAGTCTCCATTGTACTGCCCAAATTCCGAAATCTTGTCATATTTAGGTTTAACTACCTCATTCCCTTCTCTGTCAATGAACCCTAATAACCCGTTGCTTTCTACCAATGCCCAGTCTCCATTGTACTGCCCAAATTCCGAAATCTTGTCGTAATTGTTTTGTCCATGTGTCAAATTTGAAACAATTAACATGACTAAAATTAAAATTGTATTTTTCATAAAATGATATTTTAAGTGGTTAATGTAGTTTTTAAAATTAAGCATAACGTTTTGCAGCTACACGCAGGTGGGGATTTTTAGCACTGAACTTCATTAAAAGTACTGAACTTTGATTTAGCACTTCACTTTCATAGAAGCACTGAACCCCCACTTGCGTGTAGGTGCTGTTAGCTGCCGTATTTTTTGTCATTTTAATTGCTTAATTATTTGTCCCTTGCTGTTTAAAAGAAAATGTTTTTTGTCTTTTGTCCATGCGTCTCTTCTGTTATCTTTTAATTCTGTGACTTTGGAAAATTCCTTTCCATCGTGATTGATGTAACCACTTTCATATCCACCTGTCCACCACCAATGTTCACCTCCTTTTTCGTATTCTCTTTGTCCACCTAATGTATATTCTGAAAGTCCATTTTCAAAAGGTGTTGCAAAGTCATACTTTGCTATTATGATTTTTCTTCCGACAATATCTGCAAAGCCAATTTTATTATTTTCAACAAATCTAAAAAGTCCTTCTTCTAAATAATCTGGTCCATTGTCAAAAATGAAAGGCTTTAAAATTACTTTTTCGTTCTTGTCAATACCTACCCATTCCCAATTTTTAAGAACTATTGCCATTGAATATAATGTGTCAGTATAAACGTGAGTATATTTTGCGTCAATTATTATTTTCCCAAACTTGTCCTTGTAACCTATTAATTCTTCACCTGTTGTCGTGTCAATATAGGAAATTAAAAAATCTCTTGTTTTCTGTCCATAGGAACAGCTTGTCAAAAATAATATTGTCAATATTAGTATGTTTCTCATAATATGGCAGCTAACGTCTGGGCTATGGTTAGTACGGGAATTAAAAGTAGTAAATCTTTCAATAAGGCACTAATGTTATTAGATGAATTAATTTTCACTTTTATCACTAAACCCCGTATTAACAATAGCTTTTGTTAGCATTTGTTTTAATTCTTTTGCACTTGGTACTTTCCCTTTTAATTTGCTCGGTAAATTGTGTGTCAGTTTATATTCTGAAACTCCAATTGGTTTAGTGCTTGATTTTAAACTATACTCTACCTCAATATTATCTTTGGTGGGGCAGAGGATAATTCCAATTGAAGGGTTGTCATCTAGCTGTTTTTCTTTTTCGTCTAATAGTTCAAGGTAGAAATTCATTTTTCCGGCAAACTCAGGCTCAAATTCAACTGTTTTAAGTTCTATTGCAACTAAACACTTTAAAAATCTGTGATAGAAAAGTAAGTCAATAAAATATTCTTTTTCGTTTAATTTTAGTCGATATTGATTACCAATAAACGTAAAACCGTAACCAAGTTCTAAAAGTAAATCTCTGATGTTTTCAACAAGTCTATTTTCTAATTCTCGTTCTAATATTGGTTTAGTTATTCCAAGAAAATCAAGGTTGTATTCGCTCTTCATTGCTTCATTAGCTTGTTCGGAAAGATGAACAGGCAAAGCTTTTTCAAAATTGCTTTGTTTTGGATCTAATAAATGACGTTTGTAAGCATCTGCTTTTATCTGATTTAGCAATACAGACCTGCTCCAAGCTAATTCTTCGGTTGATTTTAGGTAATACTCTCTTTCTACAGCATCCTTTATCTTATGAATGATAAGCATATTGTGTCCCCAAGGAATATTTAATGCCATTTCAAACAAGTCATTCTCATCTTTGTATTCAAGATAAAATTGACGCATTTTCCATAAATTTTGAGGTGAGTATCCTTTTACACCATCTATTATTTTGTTTATGTCATCTGATATTGAGTTTACAATGGATTTACCCCAACCATACTTTTCTTGATTCAGTACTATTTGTTTACCTAATTCAAAATTTAAACCAATATGATGCTTGTTTACTGCCTTAAAGGCGTTATACCTAGCTGAGTTTATTGTAGAAATAATCTCATTTATAAATGTTTTGTAGCTATTGGTATTTAGTTCTTTCATTAGTTGATTAAAATTCTCTCACAGGTGTTATAGAATTCAAAAATACGAAAACTCTCACAGATGTGAGAGTTTTATTTAATGGATATTTTTCTTCTACTTTTTATCAATAAAATACCTCCAGCTAATAATGAAATTGCACCATAAATATAGCCATTGTCAATTTCTTCAAAAACCTTAGCAGCAACTGTAAAACCACCAAAGACAAGAGACAAAATCACAATTACTAATTCTTGAAATTTTAGTTGAAATACAGTTTTGTTATTTAATTTTTGTTCGCTCATAGTTTGTTCTTTTTAATAAATGCTAACATCAGTATATGCGCAATAGAAACACCCTATTGTGCATATTTCCACTATGTACACTATAGAAAACATGTCTCATTAAAAAGGTATACGATGAAACATTGTGAACTGGTTATACGTATCATTTCTATTACCCCCCAAAATTAACTAAACCTTACAATAAATCCAAAGGACTTTTTATGGTTTTGTTAGAAATATTCATTACGTGGGTATATACCTCTGTTGTCTTGCTACTACTGTGTCCTAATGCACTTTGTATGTGCCTCATGCTTACCCCTGCTTGTAATAGATGCGTAGCAAAGCTATGCCTCAATGTGTGTGGCGTGCTCCAAGGATTTGATTTCGTGTCCTTTACCGATTTTCGAAATATGGATTGTATACTGGTGGCAGAATACTGCCCGCCATCCTGTCCTTCGAATAACCAGTAACTGGGTTTATGTGATTTGTAGTATTGCCGGAGTATTATCAGCAAGCTAGGACTTAAAACGGTGTGTCTATCCCGCTTGCCTTTACTGTCTTTTATAAAAATAAATCCTTCGTCGCTGCGTATATCCGTTACCCGCAGCCGAATCAGTTCGCCTAGCCGCAATCCCCCGCTATATATGGTGTACAGTATAGCCTTGTGTTTTATGTTTTGTGGCGAGTTTATAATGGCTTTCACTTCTTCCTTGCTTAGTACGTTAGGCAAGTCTTTACTCTTTTTGGGTCGTGTTATATTATAATATTCTCGCGGCTTGCCTAGTGTATGCTCGTAATAGCTCTTTATGGCATTTATTACACTGTTTTGCTTTTGCTCACTTATTTTATATTTACTTACCAAGGTATACACAAAGCCTTCGATCTGATCTTTGGTAACATTGTGCAAATCAGCATTTTCAAAGTAGGAGAAAAACTGCACCAAGTTTCCTTGGTAGGTATTTATAGTATTTGTGCTTAGCCCTTTTAGCACCAGTTTTTGGTAATTTTTATCTAGCTCGTTTTGGCTTTTTTCTGATAGCAATACCTTAGGTTGGGCAGGCGTGGTATCTGTGTCCTTGACTACCAATTTGCCTTTAAATAGCTTTCTCACCTCTTCTTTATTCTCCTCCGTATTCACAATACTCCATAGCTTTTGAGTAGGGTGGTAAAATGAAGTGTTGAGCTGTTTGAAAGATTCTCTTTCCGTTTTAAGCTCATACGGTATGTGTATCTTTATTCGCTTGCTTTTGGGCAGTGGTTTGTAGATGGTAATCTTTTGATTTATAGAGGATTGAGATGTTTTAGCTGCTTTCATACCGTGAAAATCGTAGAAAACAGGGATTAAATCAAAAAGAATTATGTTTATATTTATTATTAACCGTTATTAACGGATAGGCTATATTCGTTACTATACATCGGCCTTACCATGATAAAATGTAAAATATGTAAAAATGAAATGAGCGGAAGGTCTGATAAGCTGTTTTGCTCCATAAAGTGCAAAAATTACTACCATATACACTTAAGGCACGCGAGTAAAAAAGCCGCTATCCGCATTAACGAATACCTGAAAAGAAACCACGGTATCTTGCTCGAACAACTAGGCAAAAATAAAACACAGGTAAAAGTGTATCGAAATGTGCTAGAGGACAAGAAGTTTAGATTCAAGTACCACACGCATGTCCAAATCAACAGTAAAGGCAAAACTTTTCACTACATCTATGACTTGGCTTGGATGGAATTTAGTGATGATGAGGTGCTTTTAGTACGCAAAAGATAATACATAGTAAAGCGTATACTATCCCTAATACGAAAAATACCTGTTCTGAATTAAAAGCCAACAGAAATAACTCACTCACCTATCCGAAATAGTGTAACGAGCTATGTTTTTGAGTTGAATAGAAAAAAGATATGGTTGGCAAAAAAAAGGAGAAAAACCCAACTTAAACAGAATATTAATGAGCTGATGACGAATAAAACACGTAATGCACGGTTATCGTACACCAACCGACCAGTTCCAATTTCTTTTGATGGGGTCTTTAGCGTAATAAGTCCATACGCATTGGGAGATAGTTCTACAGGTATTTGATTTACTGAAGCAAACCAACGGTGGTGGTAATTTTGTTGTATAGTGAGTGTTTGCGATTTCTCGCTTTCTATTTCAAATTCAATAGAATTGTAGCCCAGTTTTAATTGGTGTACACCCTCGCCACGTACCAGACCAAAACAAGCGATGGAGTCAGCTAACGTTTGTTTAGATAAATCTGCCAATGTTTTGAAAATAAACGGATTGTAACCATCTAAACCAGTAGTTCTTGTGAAGGTGTTGAGATTGACCCAAAGTCCTGCAGTGTTTTCAATGGTTTTATTTGACAGTACGCCTAGTGGTGTGTATGCTGCTTGGTTAGTCAGCGAGGGGTTGCTTATTTTAGAAAGATGTGCGTCTATAGCCGCTGTAGGCACATTGTAGTACATATTAAGTGGGCCATTTAGCTGTACAGCAAGTGCCAAATCTACCAGCACTATGACAACCAAAGCAATGTGTTTTTTGGATTTTATGCACAGCATCGCACTGAATAGCAATACTAAGACAATGCCTTGCAAGGCTATGTGACTATATTTATTCAACGGGCTTTTTTCTTGCAAACTATACCACGCGTCCCAAAACGTGGGGTATAAACTGAAATCGGCAGCAGGTAACGCAATCAGTACAATCACCAAGATGAAAACTAAACCAATTTTCAGTAGTGTTTTGGTACGTAAATGTGCTGTGGTAAGATAACGAGCACCCATATAGATAAGCAGCAGCGTGCTGTAAAGTGTAAATAAATAGGGATGTCTAAATACATTAAACCCAGGCAATATGCTAAAGGCTATTTTATGCACCGGAGTGTGTATACCCAAACTGAGCAACCAAAAAATACATAGTGCAAAAAACAAAATGATTTTATTTTTATCCTTGGAGGTCAATAAATATCCAATAGCCCCCAAAAAGAGAAATGAACCGATATAGATATTTGCCAAACTTACGTCTACTTCCCAAAAACCGTTTTTACTTGAATTGATATAAGGAAATATAAGCGACTGAAAACACTCAAACGAAAAATTTCGAGCAAAGTGACTTGAGTCATAACTGAGCGGTGTGGCGCGAGAAAAATAGGGTAAGGAGTCAAAGATGCTATATAAGTAGGGCGATGCCAGTAGCGCAAAAAGTGGTAAGCTGATGACCAGTAGCCTAGTCAGTGTTTTTACTGGGTTTGAAACCTGTTTTTTGACATAGTGCAGTGCAATGATGCCGATAACAATATAGAGTAAAACAACACTAAAGGCACTATATGCACCTGTGATATGTAAAAAACCCAGCATGGCTAATGCAACATAGTTTTGCGTGGATTCCTCTTTCAAGCATTTGAGTAAATACCATAAAACCCAAGGGAGCCAGGCGGCTGCTATTGTGAATCCTATCATATGCGAGCTACCTGTTGCAAACCCGGATAGACCAAAACTGAGCCCCGCTATGAGGCTTGCGTGTCTCGCTATACCTAGATAAAAAAAGAGAAAATACACACCAATAGCAGCTATACAAATGTGCAATACCAATTCTAAATTCATAAAATACGGCGAATATTCTCCGAAGAATGCAAAAAATTGGGTTATTGGGTACCACACATAGCCTTGTGGATTGGCGTGCATCGGATAGCCGAGGTTTTGATAAAAATCCCACAACGGCAGTTCACCTGCGCGCCAAAAATGATTGGCAGTATATCGGTAGGGAAAAAATGCAGAAAGATTGTCCCATTTGGTGTAAAAAATCTTAAAAACTAGCTGAAAATGAACCGCAATAATACTGACACATAAAAAGACGACATTTTTGATGTGAAGCCTTGCTTGCCTCATTTTTTGGTGCCTATGCTGAGTAGAGAAATACCGAAGGGTAGATTTTTTTTGCGCTGTAACCAAGGCTTTTCGGCTATGAATATGCCGTACAGTAGTTTATTGATTAAATTACTAGATTGAAAAATTTCATTGTCAGATCCCGAGGTCTGGGTTGTTTTAGCTTTTGGAATAATTCGTTGCAATAATCGCAAACTAGCAATGGGAAAAAATAATAAGAAATTGAAGTATGAGGTATAGTTTTGGCTCAGATTTCCCTTGTTTAGGGTTTCTGTCAGTGTTTTGCGGGTATACCTTCTAAAATGATGATTGATAACATCGTGATTGCTCCACAAAAAACCAAACGCAGGCACAGTGATAAAGTAAGTGCCATCGGTGGTCAGCACACGAGCCATTTCACGGCAGGCTAGTGCATCATCATCTATGTGTTCTATTACGTCAAAAGCACATACCAAATCAAAGGAACTATCGGCAAAGGGTAATTCTGTAAGGCTAGCTTGCACAGGCCTTAATGCTGTTTTTTCTTCTAAAAAAGCGCAACAATCTTTGTCATACTCTAGCGAAATAACCTCACCATAGTGCTGAAGCATTTCGCTAGTAGCACCAGTTGCAACACCAGCATTCAGTATCCGTAATGGCCTATTTGGTCGTTCTTTGGCCAGTCGTATTACCTGAGCTTCCAATATTTTTAGCCGAGCGGTAAACCACCAATGGCTGCGCTCTAGTTCGTAATATTCTTTATAAAACTTTGGATCCATTTTTACAAATGCTTTTCAGCATGGTAGCTTGAGCGCACCAATGGGCCGCTTTCAATGTACGAGAACCCCAGTTCTTCCCCTTTTTTCTTGTAAAAATCAAAGGTATCTGGATGCACATATTCTGCCACAGTGAGATGGCGAGCCGTAGGTTGCATATACTGCCCCAAAGTTACAATAGATACCCCTACAGATCTAAGATCTGTCAGTGTTTGCACTACCTCATCTTGGGTTTCTCCCATTCCGCACATTATCCCACTTTTTGTTTTCATGCCGGCCTTTTTGAGGTATGCAAGAACCTCCATAGATCTGCTATAACTGGCCTGCACCCTTACTTCTCTAGATAGGCGCTCTACCGTTTCTATGTTGTGAGACACTATCTCGGGGTGTACTTCAATTACCTTGTCTAGCTGCTCATGCTTTCCTTGAAAATCAGGAATAAGCGTTTCTAAGGTGGTATCAGGATTAAATTCGCGCACAGTTTTTACCGTTTTCGCCCAATGTTCACTTCCTCCATCGGGCAAGTCATCTCTATCTACACTAGTTATTACTGCGTGTTTTATTCCCATTATATTTATAGATTGAGCAATTTTAAATGGCTCTAGTGGGTCTAATACATCTCCTCGTCCTGTTGCTACATTGCAAAACTGACAACTTCTAGTACATGTGTTTCCACCTATCATAAATGTAGCGGTGCCTGCACCCCAGCATTCTCCTATGTTTGGACATTTACCACTTTCGCATATCGTGTGCAGCTTATTGTCTTTTACGAGTTTCAGCATTTCAGCATACTTTCCATCGCCAGGTATTTGGGTTTTTAGCCAGTCCGGTTTTACCCTTTTTGTTTGTTTTATCTTTACCAGTGGTTTGTTTTCTATTTTATTTGCCATTCTTCGTACAAAATTAATTTTACTTTACGAGTATCCTCATTTATTGGTTAAAATACTTCATTGTATACCAAAACATACTAGACTATCGTTAGTTTTGCTATTACTTTATGAGAAAATATTTTTTGATTTTAGTCATACTCAGTGGACTATCTTTAGTCAGCTTTGCTCAGAATAATACGTCCACTTACTCTTGGCGTATGCACCTACCGTACAATAGTGTGAATGATATTTTAGACCTTGGAGATAAACTGGTAGTCCTGTCAGATGTGGGCATCTATACATTTTCTTTGGCTAGTGGAGAAATTACTTTTTTATCTAAAGTTGACGGGTTAACAGAAACTGCTGTGACTAATATAGGTTTTTCACCAGAAAATAATACACTAGTCTTGGCATACAAAAGTGGTGATGTAGACCTGATAAAAAATGATGATATTATTAATATACCCGCAATAAAACGTGCAAACGTAGTAGGGTTAAAAGATATTTACGAAATTAAAATTTATGGCGATATTGCTTATTTTGCTACTTCATTTGGTATAGTGGTTTTAGACCTAGCCAAAGAGGAAGTAGTAGACGATTATCAAAATCTCGGAGACCAAGGGGTCAGCTTGCCTGTCTACTCACTAGCATTGCACAATGATAGCTTGTTCATAGGTACTACAGAAGGTATAAAAAAAGCCCCGGCAAATAATCCCAATGTTAATCTTAAAAATTTTGCAAGTTGGCAAACATTGGAAGCCTTTGATTCTGCCACAAATCTTACTAGTCATAAAGGGACTATGTATTTTACTAGTGGCAATCAATTGGTGCAGTATTTTGATGGATCATATTCCATCCTAGAATCGGGTGATGATTACAGAAGCATTTCAAGTTCTAAAGGGAGACTACTAGTTTGTAGACGCAATGGTATATTACTGATAGATGATAATGGGCAAAAGGCTATAGGAGAGCCTGCTAGCAAAAAAGCGATTTACGATCGTCAAGACAATTTATGGTTTGGAGGATTTTATACCGGATTGATAAAAAAAGACCCCGCCAATAATTATGGCTACGTACCCTTACAAGGTCCTTACGGATCTACTAGTTTTGATATGGTAGGTAGCGGCAATAAAATGTGGGTAACCTCAGGTGGACATACATCTGCCTTTTCACCCTCTTACATTAGCACTGGTATATACACGTACGAAGATGGACGGTGGGATAATTTAAAACTAACAGACACTGGCGTAGCAGGAATGATAGATTTTACAAGCTTGTACGCATATCAAAACGAAGTATATGCAGGTAGCTTTGGCTCAGGGCTTTTGCAGCTAGAAAATGGAAAAACAAAGACAAGATACACAAATATAAATAGTACATTGAAAGAAGCAGTGACAGGCAGAACAGTGGCTTTGGGTACCGTGAAAGATAGCAAAGGAAATCTTTGGGTGTCTAACTATGATACAGACAGGCCGCTGGTAGTGCGCAGACCAAATGGTACGTGGGAGGATTTTGAGGTAGGGGTAAAAAGATTGGGAGAAATGGTGGTAGATGACTACGATCAAGTATGGGCACTAGTGCCAAGAAATAGTAGTGTTGGACTACTTGTTTTTAGGGAGAAAGATGATAAACTACAATCAATATTGCTCAATACCAACGAAGGCAGAGGTGGTTTGCCTAGCAATAATGTGAAAGCCTTGGCCGTAGACAAAAGTGGTGAAATATGGCTAGGTACAGAATCCGGAATAGCAGTAGTTTATAATCCAAATCGGGTTTTTGAAAGAACAAAGCTAGGAGACGCTCAGCAAATTATAATTGATGATGGAAATGATATTGGATATCTCTTGGGCAACGAGGTAGTAAATGACATTGAAATAGATGGGGGCAATAGAAAATGGATAGCGACCAACAACGGAGCTTGGCTGGTAAAAGAAGACGGCCAAGCAGTGTTAAACCACATAACAAGTGCAAACTCACCACTTCCAGAGAATGCAGTAAATTGTGTTGGAGTAATACCTAATACCGGTGAAGTTTTTTTTGGCACTAACGCCGGTATAGCCTCCTTCAGAAGCGATGCTACAGAGGCTACACAAGTACATAGAAATACGCTGGTTTTCCCAAACCCGGTAGACAAAGGGTATGAAGGACCCATTACTATTTCTGGCTTGCCACAGGACGCCACTGTGAAAATAGTGGATATAGCAGGACGCGTAGTATATGAACTAATATCAAACGGTGGTACTGCCGTTTGGGATGGACGAAACTTTAATGGAGAGCTACCGCAAACTGGTGTTTATCTTATTTTTACGGCAAATAAAGAAAGTGACGATACGTTAGTTACCAAGCTACTCATAGTAAGATGATAGCCAAGACGAAAGCCATTATTCTAAAAAATACAAACTATAGCGAAAGTAGTATTATCAGTAAAATGTACACCCGAGAGTTTGGTGTACGTTCCTATATCTTGCAAAGTATACGTAAGGGTAAGTCCTCCGTACGCCCTAGTATGATTCAGCCATTGTCACTAGTAGAAATGGATGTTTATGAGAAAACAGCTAGATCGATAGGTCGAGTCAAAGAACTTAAAAATACCCCACTATTGGTCAACATACATAGTGATATGATGCGTAAGTCTATCGCTATTTTTTATATAGAAGTACTCAATCATTGTATTACAGAAGAATTGTGCGAGGAGGATTTGTTTGACTTTTTAGAAGAGCAAATACTGCAACTCGAGACTACTGAATCTCTATCATTTCTGCCACTCAGATTTCTCTTGAAACTTACCACATATCTGGGGGTACAGCCGCAAGGTTTGTACAGTACAAAAACGCCATACCTCAGTATTCAGGAAGGTGTATTTGTGCATCAGATGGGCACAGATACCTTGAGCAATGAAGAATCCGAATTGGTGGCTCACCTTATGCTTACAACTAGCACAACTGGTGGAAGTACATCTATTAGAAAAAGTGTGTTGAAACAACTAATACGCTATTTTCAATATCATGTAATGAAAAACAAGGAAATAAAATCTGTAGATATTCTTTCAGACTTGCTTGCATAGTGCCTTGTAGTTTCAATACCTTTGTACAGAATGTTTCAGAAAATAATTACACTTTGCGGATTTATGCTGTTGTCAGTGTTTAGTAGTGCACAGCTTGCTAGTGCTGACTCTGCCGTTATGATGCGAAAAATGTTTATGGACGGAGATACATTTTATGTCTACTCGTTTGATGAATTTATTCTAAAAGAATTTAATACCAATAAAGAGAAAGAAGACTACTTGAAACTGGTTAGAAACGTAAAGAAAGTTATGCCTTATGCAAAACTAGCCGCGTTTAGGTTGCAAATGATGGACGATAACTTGAACCAACTATATAGTAAGCGAGCACAAAAAAAGTATATAAAAGCTACAGAAAGTGCTATTAAAGATGAGTTTATTTCTCAGCTAAAAGAACTCAGTATCTCACAAGGGAAACTTCTGATAAAATTGATACACCGAGAAACTGGTAATACAACCTTCGAAATATTGAAGAAATACAGGGGAAGTGCCAGTACTTTTTTCTACGGTATGTGGGCTAAGATGTATAGTGCCAACATTGACATCAAATATGATCCCATCCAGGATTATCAAATTGAATATATCATAAAAAACGCAAAACTAGAGTAGTAATTTTGGATTGTAAAAGTAAATGAAATTAGATGTATTGGCATTCGCCGCTCACCCAGATGATATAGAACTAGCTTGTGCAGGTACTATTTTAAAACTTTTAGCACAAGGCAAAACCGTAGGGATTGTGGATCTCACTAAAGGGGAAATGGGAACCCGAGGTGATGAACACACCAGAAGGCAAGAGGCTGAAGACGCTTCATCTATTCTGGGTATCTCCATAAGGGAAAATCTAGACTTGGGTGATAGTACCTTTCAATTGACCTTGGCCAATCAATTGCGCGTTGTAGAAATGTTACGCAAGTATAGCCCAACTCTTGTACTTGCCAATGCTAAACAAGATAGGCACATTGATCACCCTAGGGCAGCTCAATTGGTGAAAGAAGCTTTCTTTTTGAGTGGATTAAAAAAAATAGAAACAATGTATGATGGAACCCCACAAATAGCTTACCGACCCAAATACTTGTTTAACTATATACAACACCACTATATCGAACCTCACTTTGTAATTGATATATCTCCCTATCAAGAAACAAAAATGAAAAGCGTTTTGGCCTACAAAACCCAATTTTATAATCCCGCTAATAGTGGAGAAGAAACTCCTATCAGCTCACCCCGATTTTTAAAATTCTTGGAAGCTCGAGCAAGAGAAATGGGTGAAAAAATAGACGTTGAATTTGGCGAAGGATTTACCTCTGATACTCCTGTCTTCTACGATTTGGCAAAACTCCTATAAACGCTTTGAAATAAATTTGGTAAACCCTTTCCAAATGAAATCTCATAAAAAGGCTCATTATGAGCGCCAAAAGATTCATAAAATGATTTTACACTTAAAATAGATGACCCCTCAAAGTCAAAAACAAAAGCAGATGAAGAATAACTGCGAATAATATGATCTAGACCCAAAGTTAACGCTCGTAATTTCTTTCCTCGATCAGAACTCGCTCCTAGTATGTAGTGAAGTCTGTTTTTACCTTTGGCTAGCACAAGTCCAGCAATAGCCTCATTAGCGCACCACACTATATAACACTCTATGTTCTCAGGCCGTTTTTTGGCCAGTAATTTTAGCTGATTGTAGTCTATGTTAGTTAATTGTGGGTTGAGATTACCCCACTGCTTTTTGTATAAATCAATTACAGTATCAATGTCTGAAGATAGTGATACTGTCAATTCAGTTCTTGCTTTACGAATGTTTTTTCTAACTGTTTTAGAAAATTTAAGCCTCAAAATCTGATAAGCGTTGGCCAAAGGAAGTACCAGATTTATACGCTGATGGTGATTACCAAGCGGTATATCACAATTGAAATGAACAAGGCTAAAATGTGATAGTAATAAATTATATAATTTGATTTCTTCTTCTTTGGATAATCGATTTTTACCTATCCATACGCATTGCTGCACAAAATTAGGCTGGTATAATTTTGAGATACCATATCTTTTTTTCTTAGGTAATGCAATCCCCCCTTCATAATCTCCATAAAGTACCACATCCCAGTCGCAAAAGTGGTCGAGATACCAAGAATAACAAAATATATTGCCACTAAGAGACTTTTCTACCATATGGTCCCACATATGGAAGTTGAGATGCTCATGTTTTGTGTAAATTAATTGTGGCGTCATACTACTGAAAAGTGCGAACAAAAAAAGTTTTAATTTGAAGGCAAATGTACTAAGATCTGCTTTACAATATTAAAATCAAAATAATTGAACAAGACAAAATAGCTTCTCAAGAAATGAAATGATAATACTAATTACCAAGTATGCTCGGCCTTTAAAATCAAAAAAGTATATATATATATTGGTCCACTGTTACTGGAGTGCTAAATTGAAGATCTAGTTGTCACTAAAGCTAAATACGCAAGAAAACCAACCAACATAAGAATCGAGATGTTTTGAGTATGTTATTTTGGAGAGTGAAATGAGTTCATTTTTAATTATTAGTAAGTTAGTGTAGTAATGCGAAATTAGAATTGAAAGGTGTGTGGTAAATTAGTAATTATAGAATAAAATGAAATAGCACAAATATTTTGTAGTTCTTATAATCAGCGGATTAAAGAATAAATTACAGTAGAAAAGACTATCAATTAAATAATCTACCAGTTATGAAGGTGAGATGAACATCAAAAATGTTATTCAAAAAAGCTCCTTTGAAATAACTTTATTATTTTTTTATTTAAACCCCTTGCACGCTCATATTTAAATATTACTTTTGCAGACCTTTTTAGAAATTGGAAGAAAAGATATGCCTACAATACAGCAACTAGTACGTAAGGGGAGAAAAGAGCTCACCAAAAAAAGCAAGTCGAGAGCTTTGGACTCTTGCCCTCAAAGGAGAGGAGTGTGCACAAGAGTGTATACCACTACTCCAAAGAAGCCAAACTCAGCTATGAGAAAGGTCGCAAGGGTAAGACTCACAAATGGAAATGAGGTGAATGCCTACATTCCAGGAGAGGGTCACAACTTGCAAGAGCACAGTATTGTGCTTGTGAGAGGTGGTAGGGTAAAAGATTTGCCAGGAGTACGATACCACATAGTACGTGGTGCACTTGATACTGCAGGAGTTGAGGGCAGAACACAAAGAAGAAGTAAATACGGAGCTAAAAGACCGAAAAAATAATGAGAAAGTCAAAAGCAAAGAAGCGAGAAATCGTTCCAGATCCAAGATATAACGACGTCTTGGTTTCTAAGTTTATCAACAACATGATGTTGGCTGGTAAAAAAGAAACAGCTCGAAAAATCTTTTATGAGGCAATAGAGATAGTAGATGCTAAGATAGAAGAGGAAGCTGGTATTGAGGTTTGGAAAAAAGCACTTAATAATGTAATGCCATCAGTAATGGTGAAAAGCCGAAGAGTAGGGGGAGCTACTTTCCAGATACCTATGGAGGTAAAACCTGATCTAAAAGTTTCATTAGGTGTGAAATGGATGATTGGTTACTCTCGTAAAAGAAACGAAAAGTCCATGGCTAATAAATTAGCTGGAGAAATAATGGCAGCATCAAAAGGAGAGGGTGCAGCAGTGAAGAAAAAAGAAGATACACACAAAATGGCAGACGCTAACAAAGCGTTCTCACATTTTAGAGTTTAGGGAAAGATGGCTAAAAGAGATTTAAAATATACGCGAAATATTGGTATAGCAGCGCATATTGATGCAGGTAAGACTACAACTACTGAGCGTATACTGTACTATGGTGGCGTTAGCCACAAGATAGGTGAAGTGCACGATGGTGCTGCAACTATGGATTGGATGGCTCAAGAGCAAGAAAGAGGAATTACAATTACCTCTGCAGCTACTACATTACAGTGGACGTACAGAGAGCAGCAGTATCACGTAAACATTATAGACACCCCAGGCCACGTTGATTTTACTGTAGAGGTGAATCGGTCACTTAGAGTTTTAGATGGGTTAGTGTTTCTTTTTAGCGCAGTAGACGGTGTAGAGCCTCAATCTGAAACTAACTGGAGATTAGCAAATAACTACAATGTACCTAGAATCGGATTCGTAAATAAAATGGATCGTCAAGGAGCTGATTTCATAAATGTTTGCAAGCAGGTGAAAGAAATGCTTGGAAGTCACGCTCTTCCTCTCCAGCTGAATATTGGTGCTGAAGATGGTTTTCAAGGAGTTGTTGATCTAATTAATTTCAGAGGTATTACTTGGAATGATGAAGACCAAGGGATGACTTTTCAGGAAATTGAAATACCAGCGGACGTAGTAGATGAAGCAAGACAATTACGCGAGGAGCTTTTAGAGGCCGTAGCTGAATTTGACGAAACGCTAATGGAAAAGTATTTCGAGGATTCAGAATCTTTGACAGAAAGAGAAATTCTAGATGCTTTAAGAGCTGCCACAATATCTGGCAAAGTAGTGCCAATGATGTGTGGTTCTGCGTTTAAAAACAAAGGTGTACAAGCTATGCTTGATATGGTAATGGAAATTTTGCCTTCACCAATGGATGTTGAAGCCATAGAGGGCATAAATCCAAAGACAGAAGAGCCTTCTTTTAGAAAACCAAGTGCGGAAGAGCCTTTTGCTGCTTTGGCATTCAAAATAGCAACTGACCCATTTGTAGGTAGGTTGTGCTTTACCAGAGCCTACAGTGGAGTTCTGGAATCTGGTTCTTACGTATTGAATACAAGGACTATGAAAAAAGAACGTATTTCAAGGATATTTCAAATGCATGCCAATAAGCAGAATCAGATACCTCAGCTCCAAGCTGGAGATATCGCGGCTCTCATTGGCTTTAAAGATATCAGAACTGGTGACACGCTATGTGCTGAAAATGCCCCTATAATTTTGGAATCTATGGATTTTCCTGATCCAGTAATCGGTGTAGCTATTGAACCAAAAACTCAGGCTGACGTAGATAAACTTGGAATGGCCTTAGCAAAATTAGCGGAGGAAGATCCTACATTTGTTGTTAAGTCAGATGATGAAACTGGACAAACAATCATCTCTGGTATGGGAGAACTTCATCTAGAAATTATTGTAGACCGTTTGAAAAGAGAATTTGGTGTTGAAGCTAATCAGGGAGAACCTCAGGTTGCGTACAAAGAAACAATAACCAAATCAGTAACTCACAGAGAGACGTTTAAGAAGCAGTCTGGGGGTAAAGGTAAATATGCTGACATACAGGTTATTATAGAACCTGGTGACGCGGGCAAGGAAGGCTTAGAATTTGTGAATAAAATTGCAGGTGGAGCTATCCCGAAAGAGTTCATACCTTCTGTGGAAAAAGGATTTATCGCAGCAATGCAAAACGGTGCTTTGGCTGGTTATGAAGTTCAAAACCTAAAAGTAACTTTATTTGACGGATCTTTTCACGCTGTGGACTCTGATTCCCTATCGTTTGAGCTTGCGGCTAAAATTGCATTTAAAGAAGCATCTAAATTGGCTGGCCCAGTTATTTTAGAGCCTATTATGAAATTAGAGGTAATTACTCCAGAAGAAAATATGGGAGATGTTATTGGTGATTTGAATCGTCGTCGAGGACAAATGCAAGGCATGTCTGAGAAGGGTGGTGCTCAAGTTATTAAAGCATTGGTCCCCTTGTCTTCAATGTTTGGATATGTGACAGATTTGAGAACAATAACATCAGGTAGAGCTACCTCAACAATGGAATTTAATAACTATGATGTGGTTCCTTCGGATAAAGCATCAGAAATCATAGCTAAAGTAAACGGAACATCAAAAGCATAGAAGAATGGTTAATCAAAAAATAAGAATAAAACTTAAGTCTTACGATCATAATTTGATTGATAAGTCCGCTGAAAAGATAGTAAAGTCAGTAAAGGCAACAGGAGCTATTGTTAGTGGTCCTATTCCTCTTCCTACACACAAGAAAATTTTTACAGTTTTGAAGTCTCCGCACGTTAACAAGAAGGCTAGAGAGCAATTTAAATTGTGTTCGTACAAGAGGTTAATGGATATTTATAGCTCAAGTGCGAAAACGGTAGATGCGCTTATGAAGCTAGAGTTGCCAAGTGGTGTCGATGTTGAAATAAAAGTATAAGGTAATGGTAAGTGTTATAGGAAAGAAAGTTGGAATGACCGCTATATTTAGCGAGGATGGCAAGAAGCAACCATGTACGGTGGTATCCTGCGAGCCTAATGTTATTACCCAAATAAAGACGATAGCTACAGATGGTTACACTGCAGTGCAGATAGCATCAGTAGAGAAAAAAGAGAAAAGCTCTAACAAACCTGAGATTGGTCATTTTGCAAAAGCCAAAACTACACCAAAAAGAAAGATAGTTGAAGTTAGAGGCTTCGAAGGCGAAGTATCACTCGGTGATTCTTTTGGTGTTGAAATTTTTTCAGAAGGAGAGTTTGTGGATGTAATCGGAACTTCAAAAGGTAAAGGATTTCAAGGTGTTGTTAAAAGACATGGCTTTAGTGGTGTTGGGGAAGCAACTCACGGTCAGCATAATAGATTGCGAGCTCCTGGTTCACTTGGTGCAGGGTCTACTCCTTCTAGGGTTTTTAAAGGTACTCGGATGGCAGGTCAAACTGGTAACGAAAGAGTGAAAATACAAAATTTAAGAGTGTTGAAGGTAGATACAGATAATAGCATTTTGGTTATTGGTGGAGCAATACCAGGTCATAAAGGTTCATATGTTGTAATTGAGAAATAAAATGAAGGTAAAGGTATTAAACATAGCTGGTGCTGAGACAGGTAAAGAGGTTACTCTTCCCGCAGAAGTTTTTGGTGTAGAACCGAATGATCACGCTATTTATTTAGATGTGAAGCAGTACTTGGCGGGCCAAAGACACGGTACTCATTCTTCTACTGAAAAGGGAGATGTTACCGCTTCTACTCGTAAAATAAAGAAACAAAAAGGCACAGGAACTGCAAGGGCAGGTAGTGTGAAGTCAGGTGTTTTTGTTGGTGGTGGTCGTATGCACGGTCCTCGTCCTCGAAACTATAGCTTTAAGTTGAATAAAAAACTTAAGCAAGTGGCTCGTACTTCCGCTTTATCCTACAAGGCAAAAGATAATGAAGTTATGGTGATTGATGCACTAAGCCTCACCAAGCCAAAGACAAAGGATTTTATTGCGATTTTAGAAAGCTTAAAAGTTTCGGACAAAAAGACATTGTGGTTGACAGAAGATCATAACGCTAATGTTCATCTTTCGGCAAGAAATATACCGAACGCTCGCGTTATGAATGTAGCTGATGCTAATACGTACAACATATTGCATGCAAACAATGTAATATTTGTAGAGGGCTCAATTGATAAACTAAAAGAGATATTAAGTTAAAATGGCAATACTAGTAAAACCAATAATTACCGAAAAAATGTCTATGCTCACTGAGAGCAAAGAACAATATGGTTTCAGAGTAGCTCTTACAGCTACGAAGCCAGAAATAAAGGCTGAGATTGAAAAGATGTATGGAGTGGAAGTAACAAAAATACGAACTTCAATCGTAGCAGGTAAAAGAAAGACAAGATTTACAAAGTCAGGCGTATCAAACGGTAAGACATCCAACTATAAAAAAGCAATAGTTAGCTTGTTAGAAGGTCAGTCTATCGATTTTTACGAGAATATATAATTTGAGAAATGGGTATAAGAAGAATTAAACCAGTTACACCAGGTCAGCGCTTTAAATTGGCTGTGACTTTTGATGCATTGACTGCAAGTAGACCAGAGAAAAGCCTTTTGGCGCCACTAAAAAAGTCTGGTGGTAGAAATGATACAGGTAAGATGACTATGAGAAATCGTGGTGGTGGTCATAAAAGAAGATACCGTATTATTGATTTCAAGAGAAATAGACACGAATCAGCTGAAGTACTTACTGTTGAGTATGATCCTAATAGAACCGCTTTTATATCTTTGGTTCAATATAAAGATGGTGAAAAAAGATATATAATTGCTCCAAAAGGTATTGAAGTAGGTAAAAACATTGTAAGTGGTAAAGAAGCGACTCCTGATGTAGGAAATGCAATGTTTTTGGCCAACATACCACTAGGTACAACTATTCATAATATCGAGATGAAGCCAGGTAAGGGTGCTGAAATTTGTAGAAGCGCAGGTACGAGTGCTAAGCTAGTTGCTCGTGACGGAAAATATGCGGTGATTAAATTACCTTCAGGTGAGAGTCGAATGATATTAACTACTTGCCTTGCTACCATAGGTGAGGTTTCTAATGGCGATCACCAGTTAGAGATATCAGGGAAAGCTGGTAGAAGCAGATGGCTAGGAAGAAGACCAAGGACAAGACCTGCGGCTATGAACCCTGTGGATCACCCACAAGGTGGTGGTGAAGGTCGTTCTAAAGGTGGTCAAGCACGTACACGAAAGGGAACGATGTCTAAAGGTTTGAAAACGAGAAATAAAAAGAAACAATCATCTCGATTAATATTGGAGAGAAAAAGAAAATAAGTTATGGCTAGATCATTAAAGAAAGGACCATTTGTTCACTTCAAGCTACAGCGGAAGATTGATGTGATGAATGAAGGTGAAAAGAAGTCGGTAATCAAAACGTGGAGTAGGTCTTCATTAATAACACCAGACTTTGTGGGTCACACTTTTGCAGTACACAATGGAAATAAGTTTATACCTGTTTTTGTTACAGAAAATATGGTAGGACACAAATTGGGTGAATTTTCACCTACAAGAACGTTTAAAGGTCACCAAGCTAAGAAGTAAAAATGGAAGCAATTGCAAAGTTAAATAATTGCCCAATGTCTCCTCGTAAGATGAGGCTAGTGGTAGACCAAATAAGAGGTCAGCGAGTTGAGGACGCTCTAAACACACTTAAATTTTCGCAAAAAAGAATCTATGCTCAAAAAGTTGAAAAACTTTTGAAGTCTGCTATTGCTAATTGGCAACAAGTGAACGATGAGCGTGTGGATGAGGAGACAGGCCTAATTGTAAAAGAGGTTTTTGTTGATCCAGGAAGAATGATAAAAAGAATTCAGCCAGCTCCCCAAGGAAGAGCTCACCGAATAAGAAAAAGATCAAACCATATCACACTGAAAGTAGATAGGGTAGAGGCCGAAGTAGAAACTGTATCATCGTCAGAAGAATAAGAAATGGGACAAAAAGTAAATCCAATAGGACTTAGATTAGGAATCGTTAGAGGCTGGGAGAGCAACTGGTACGGTGGTAAAGAGTTTGGAGACAAACTTGCTGAGGATAATAAGATAAGAAAGTATCTTAACGCAAGAATGCCACGTGCGGGTATTTCTCGTATTTTAATAGAACGTATGCTTAAGAGAGTTATCATTACTGTGCACACTTCACGTCCAGGCATTGTAATTGGTAAGGGCGGTTCAGAGGTTGATAAACTGAAAGAAGAAGTAAAAAAGCTTACAAAAAAGGACGTACAGATAAATATTTTCGAGGTTAAACGTCCTGAGTTAGACGCAATGCTTGTAGGGCAGTCTATTGCTCAACAAATCGAAGGAAGAGTTAATTTCAAAAGGGCTATTAAAATGTCAATTGGTTCTTCCATGCGAATGGGAGCTCAGGGCATTAAAATAATGGTTTCAGGTAGATTGAACGGTGCTGAGATGGCGAGGACTCAACAATTTAAAGAAGGCAGAATACCACTACATACGTTCAGAGCAGATGTTGATTATGCATTATCTGAAGCACTTACCGTTTACGGAAAAATTGGTGTTAAAGTATGGATATTTAAAGAAGAAGTTTTCGGCAAAAGAGATTTATCCATAAATATGGGAATGGGAGAGCCGAAGAAGCAGAGAGAGAAAAGAGGAGTTCAACGTGGTGGAGATCGTGGTGCAGACCGTGGCGGAGACCGTAGAAGAAACAATAAGTAAGAAAGGCAATAGTTATGTTATCTCCAAAGAGAATAAAATATAGAAAACGCCAAAAAGGCAGAGTAAAAGGTGTGGCAGGTAGAGGCCATCGCGTACAGTTTGGTGATTTTGGATTGAAGTCCTTAGAACCATCTTGGATAACTTCTAGACAAATAGAAGCTGCGAGGATAGCTCTTAACCGTTATATGAAAAGAGAGGGTAAAGTTTGGATACGGATTTTTCCAGATAAACCTATCACAAAAAAACCAGCAGAGGTGCGTATGGGTAAAGGAAAAGGATCTCCTGAATATTGGGTAGCCGTTATTAAACCAGGTACCATCATATTCGAGGTTGATGGCGTAGGCGAGCAGGTAGCTAAAGAAGCTATGAGGCTTGCAGCTCAAAAATTACCTGTAGTAACCAAATTTGTAGTTAGACCAGATTATAGCGCTTAAGTAAAATGCAGTATAAGGACATTAAAAATTTAACGGATAAAGATCTGCATTTCAACCTAAGGGAAGAAAGAGCACAGCTTCACAAAATGAAATTCAGTCACGCTGTTTCACCAATAGAAAACCCGCACAAGATTAGGGTTACAAGAAAAACTATTGCTAAATATCTGACAGAAATCAATAGACGTAGAAACGAGAAAACAGACGTGTAAATCATGGAAAGAAATTTTAGAAAAGAAATAATCGGTGTTGTTCGCAGCAATAAGATGGAGAAGACTATCACTGTTTCCGTTGAGCGAAAAATGAAACACCCAAAGTATAAGAAGTTCGTTAAGTCTACTGCTCGATTTAAGGCACATGATGAAAAGAACGAGTGCAATGAAAATGACATTGTTCGTATCATGGAGACAAGACCGTTGAGTAAGGATAAACGTTGGAGATTGGTAGAAATAATAGAAAGAGCTAAATAACATGATACAACAAGAATCAAGATTAAAAGTAGCTGATAACAGCGGCGCTAAAGAGGTGCTTTGTATCAGAGTGCTCGGAGGTACTAAACGCAGATATGCAAGTGTTGGCGATAAAATTATTGTTACAGTGAAAGATGCTATGCCTGCCGGCAACATGAAGAAAGGAACAGTTTCTAGAGCTGTTGTGGTTCGTACAAGAAAAGAATTTAGAAGAGCAGACGGGTCTTACATTCGTTTTGATGATAATTCTTGTGTTCTCTTAACAGCTACAGATGAGCCAAGAGCTACACGTATATTTGGTCCAGTAGCTAGAGAGCTAAGAGATAAGAAGTTTATGAAAATAGTATCACTAGCACCTGAAGTATTATAAGATATGAGACGGAAATTTAATAAAATACCAAAATTGCACGTTCGCAAGGGTGACACGGTTAAAGTGTTGTCTGGTAATGACAAAAATAAGACCGGAGAAATTAAAGTCATCAATTTGACTGAAGGTACGGCTATTGTTGATGGTGTCAATATGGTGACCAAGCACAGAAAACCTGATGCTGACAATCCTAATGGATCTATCGTTAAGTTAGAGGCGGCCATTCGTGTTTCTAAATTACAATTAGTAATAAATGGTGAGGCCACACGAATAGGTAGAAAAAGAAATGAAGAAGGAAAGCTTCAACGATATTCAAAAAAGACGGGTGATTTTATAAAAAATTAAGATGAGACCAAGATTAAGAGAAAAGTTTGAGAGTGAATTGGTAGCAAACTTGAAAGAGAAGCACGGCTACAAAAATGTAATGCAGATACCTCGATTAACAAAGATTTGTTTAAATCAAGGTGTTGGGGCTGGTGTTGCCGATAAGAAGTTAGTGGATGTAGCAGTAGAAGAAATGTCGACAATTGCTGGTCAGAAAGCTGTTGCCACTTTTTCACGCAAAGCAATATCTAACTTCAAATTGCGAGAAGAAATGCCAATAGGTTGTAGAGTAACCTTAAGGGGCGATAAAATGTATGAATTTTTAGATAGATTTATATCAGTATCTCTCCCACGTGTGCGAGATTTTAGAGGTATTAGTGATAAAGGATTTGATGGAAGAGGTAACTACTCTATGGGAGTTACGGAGCAAATTATTTTTCCTGAAATTGATATAGATAAAGTTTCGAGAATCAATGGTATGGACATCACTTTTGTTACTACTGCAAAAACAGATGTTGAATGCTTGAGTTTATTAAAAGAATTGGGATTACCCTTTGTAAAAAATTAAGATATAAGATGGCAAAAGAATCAATGAAAGCGAGACAGCGAAAACGTGAGCATGCAGTGAAAACATATGCTTCCAAAAGAGCTGCTCTAAAAGAAGCTGGAGATTATGAAGGTCTTCAAAAACTTCCAAGAAATGCGTCGCCTACTCGTTTGAGAAATAGGTGTTCTGCAACTGGTAGACCGAGAGGATATATGAGAGATTTTGGTATCTCAAGAAATGTTTTTAGAGAAATGGCATCAAAAGGCCTAATACCTGGAATTACAAAAGCAAGCTGGTAGCATTATGAGTAAAATTACAGATCCAATAGCAGATTATCTTACACGCGTAAGAAATGGTATAAAAGCAAATCACCGTATCGTGGAGATTCCTGCATCTAATATTAAAAAAGCAATTACAACTGTACTTTTTGATAAAGGGTACATATTGAATTATAAGTTTGATAATGAAGCAGGTCCCCAGGGTACCATAAAAATTGCGCTGAAATATCATCCATCAACAAAATTGTCTGCAATCAGAGAATTAAAAAGAGTGAGTAAGCCAGGACTCCGACAATATCGTAGTGCAGAAGAAATGCCACGAGTATTGAACGGCTTAGGTATTGCTATAGTGTCTACATCAAAAGGTGTAATGACAGATAAAGAAGCGAGAACAGAACATATAGGAGGTGAAGTATTGTGCTACGTTTCCTAAATAAATAAAGTAAAATAAGATGTCACGAATAGGAAATAATCCAATAGCCATCCCGGCGGGCGTTGAAGTTAATATCAGCGAGGGCGAAATCACAGTCAAAGGACCTAAAGGAGAATTATCTCAGGCTTTTGATTACGTAGAGGTATCTGCAGAAAATAACCAATTAATAGTTAGCCGTAAAGGTGAATCCAAGATTGAAAAGTCTAAACATGGTTTATATAGATCGTTGATCTCAAATTGTGTTGAAGGGGTAACTAAAGGTTTCAAGACCGAACAACAACTTGTAGGTGTAGGATACCGTGCTACTGTCACAGGGCAGTTACTTGAGTTAAATTTAGGATACTCACATACCATTTTCATGCAAATTCCTTCAGAAGTTTCAGTAGTTACTGAGGCTGTTAAAGGTCAACCGCCTTTGGTTACTTTTGAGAGTATCGACAAACAATTAGTCGGTCAGGTTGCTGCAAAATTGAGAAGTTTAAGACCACCAGAGCCATACAAGGGTAAAGGAATCAAGTTTAAAGGAGAGGTATTGAGGAAGAAAGCAGGTAAAACTTCTGCCAAATAATAAGTTACAACAGTATGATAAAAAATAAATCAAGCAGAAGAGCTAAGATAAAGAGGAGAATAAGACGTAAGGTCTTAGGTACCGCTGAGATGCCAAGGCTGTGTGTCTATAGAAGCAATAAAGCCATATATGTGCAGCTTATTGATGACACAAAAGGTGTTACCTTGCTTTCGGCTTCTTCACAAGGGCTCAAAGAAGGCAATAAATGTGAGGTAGCAAAGATTGTAGGTAAGGCTATTGCAGAAAAAGCTGCTGCAAATGGTATAGAGAATGTTAAGTTTGATAGAAACGGTTATTTATACCATGGGAGGGTAAAGAATCTAGCAGAAGGTGCACGAGAAGGAGGATTAAAATTTTAAAAAATGGCAACACAAACATTAAAACAAGTAAAAACTACGGATCTCGAATTGAAAGAGACCGTCGTAAACATAAACCGTGTGGCAAAAGTTACCAAAGGTGGACGTACTTTTAGTTTCAACGCAATCGTTGTGGTTGGTGATGGAAATGGAATAGTAGGGCACGGATTGGGAAAAGCTGGTGAGGTGATAGATGCAATACAAAAAGGTATTGAAGATGCTAAAAAGAATTTGATAAAGGTTCCTCTTATAAATAACACAATCCCTCATGAGCAGTATGGTAAATACTCGGGCGGTTTTGTATTTATGAAGCCAGCCTCTAACGGTACTGGAGTTATTGCGGGTGGTGCAATGCGAGCGGTTTTTGAAAGTGCTGGTGTTCACGATGTACTAGCTAAATCTAAAGGTTCTTCCAATCCACATAATGTTGTTAAAGCTACGATGGATGCACTCTCTAAACTGCGAGATGCTTATACTGTGGCTGAACAAAGAGGTACAAGTTTAAACAAAGTATTTAACGGATAAAATCTATGGGAAAAGTTAGAATTACACAGGTGAGGAGTGCCATAAGAAGGCCTGCTGACCAAAAAAGAACGTTGATTGCACTTGGCTTGAAAAAGCTTCATAAGACAAGAGAAGTAGATGAATCTCCGGCTGTATTGGGTATGATTCGTAAAGTGGAACACCTATTAAAGGTAGAAAAAGTTTAATAATGAATTTACACAGTTTGAAACCGGCAGAAGGTTCGGTAAAGCAGGGAAAAAGAATAGCACGTGGGCAAGGATCTGGGAGAGGTGGAACCTCGACCAAAGGCCATAAAGGTGCACAATCAAGGACTGGTTATAGCAGGTCAGTTGGTTTTGAAGGTGGACAGATGCCGCTGCAAAGACGTATACCAAAGTTTGGTTTTAAGAATCCAACCCGTGTTGAATATGTAGGCATCAACCTTGATAGATTACAAGAGTTTATCGATAAGACGAAAGCTACAGAAGTAACAACTTCTTCACTTATTGAAGCTAATGTTATAAAAAAGACACAAATAGTAAAGATTCTAGGACGAGGAGAACTTACCAGTAAGGTAGACGTTAAGGTAAATGCATTTACGGCGGCTGCAAAAGCTGCAATAGAAAAAGCAGGAGGCTCAGCCGAAACCATTTAATCTATATGAATAAATTTATTAGCACTTTAAAGAACATATTCTCTATCGAGGATTTAAGAACCAGAATCATTAATTTGATTCTCTTACTCGTAGTATATAGAATTGGAACATTTGTTGTTATACCTGGAGTAGACCCTCTTATTTTAACAGATCCTAATTTTTACGGAAATAGAGAGTCTGGAGGCTTTTTAGGTCTAGTAAATACGTTCTCTGGAGGTGCTTTTGATAGGGTGTCGATTTTTGCATTAGGTATAATGCCCTATATTTCAGCTTCAATCGTAATTCAGCTCTTGACAGTTGCTGTACCTACTTTTCAGAAAATGCAGAAAGAAGGAGAAGACGGGAGACGCAAAATAAATGCAATAACCAGATATCTTACGATTGCTATTACAGCTGTTCAAGGCGTAGCTTACCTCATTAATCTAAAGTCTACTAGTGGCAGTGGTAAACCACTGGCGCTAATGTCAGAAACTTCTGATGCCATGGGCTGGTCAATGTTTTTGATAGTAGGTACTTTGACCCTAGTTGCTGGTACTATGTTCACAATGTGGCTTGGAGAGCGCATCACAGATCGGGGTGTAGGAAATGGGATTTCTATTCTGATAATGGTTGGTATAATTGCTCGCTTACCGGCAACGCTTTTTGCTGAGATAGTAGACCGTTTCCAAGGTAGTCAAGTAATGTTGTTGATAGTAGAGTTGGTAATTTGGGTTGTTGTTATCCTTGCGGTTATAGCTCTAGTCCAAGCCACTCGTCGTATTCCTGTACAATACGCAAAGCGTGTTGTTGGTAATAGGCAAACAGGTGGTGTGAGACAATATCTACCCTTAAAAGTTAATGCTGCTGGTGTTATGCCGATAATTTTTGCACAGGCTTTAATGTTTTTACCTGGTACTGCCGCAAGTATACCTGGATTAGAGGATTCTTCTTTCTTAACTTCGCTTTCAAGGCCAGACGCTATAGGGTATAATGTTTTGACATTTATTCTAATTGTATTGTTTACATATTTTTATACAGCAATTACAATAAATCCTAACCAAATTGCGGATGACTTGAAGAAAAATGGAGGATTCATACCCGGTGTAAAACCTGGTAGAAAGACGGCAAACTTTATTGGCGCAGTGATGTCACGTATAACATTACCAGGTTCCGTCTTTTTGGGATTGGTTGCTATCTTCCCATATTTCGCTATTAAAGTTGGAGTAAATGATCAATTTGCTCAATTTTATGGTGGAACCTCATTGCTAATAATGGTTGGAGTTGTATTAGATACTTTGCAGCAGGTAGAGCAGTACCTGATAATGAGACATTATGATGGATTAATGAAAACAGGCAGGATTAAGGGAAGAACTTCCGTTGGTGGTGCAATTACAGGATAATTTTGGTAGAGAAGAAAAAAAAATTAAATTTGCAGCCCTTTAAAAAATGGCAAAACAGCAAGCAATAAAGCAAGATGGTGTAATCACCGAAGCATTGTCTAACGCAATGTTCAGGGTAAAGCTCCAGAATGGTCACGAGATAGTCGCTACTATCAGTGGCAAAATGAGGATGTATTACATTAGAATTTTGCCTGGTGATAAAGTGCAAGTTGAAATGAGTCCATATGATTTGACAAGAGGCAGAATTAGCTACAGATATAAATAACAGTATGAAAGTTAGAACTTCAGTTAAAAAACGATCTAGCGATTGTAAAATCGTTAAACGAAAAGGGCGTATTTACGTCATTAATAAGAAAAATCCAAGATTTAAGCAAAGACAAGGATAGACCATGGCACGAATTGCAGGAATAGATTTACCAAAAGGTAAAAGAGGTGTAATAGGACTTACCTATATACACGGTATTGGAAGCAGTAGAGCTTCTTACATTTTAGCGACTGCTAAGGTGAGTGAGGATAAGAAAGTTCAGGATTGGACGGACTCTGATATATCTGGTATCCGAGAGGTTATTGGTAACGGCTTCAAGGTTGAAGGTGAATTGAGATCCGAAGTTCAGATGAACATAAAGCGTCTAATGGATATAGGATGCTACAGAGGGTTGAGACATCGTAAAGGTTTGCCCTTACGTGGTCAGCGAACAAAAAATAATGCTCGAACAAGAAAGGGTAAGAAAAAAACAATGGCCAATAAGAAAAAGGCACCTAGATAACATAACAAGATGGCAGGTAGTAAAAAATCAGTAAAGAAAAGAAAGGTAAATGTTGATGCTAATGGCTTTGCATACATAAAGTCTACATTCAACAATATTATCGTTTCTATCACCAATAGCCAAGGGCAGGTGATATCATGGAGCAGCGCCGGTAAAATGGGTTTTCGTGGTTCAAAGAAAAATACACCTTACGCAGCACAAGTGGCAGCGCAAGACTGTGCTAAAGTAGCAGTAGACTTAGGTCTAAAAAAAGTAGAAGTTCTTGTTAAAGGTCCAGGTGCTGGAAGAGAATCTGCGATACGAACCCTTGATCAAGCAGGTCTCGAGGTGTCGGCCATAAGAGATGTGACACCTTTGCCGCACAATGGATGTAGACCTCCAAAACGTAGAAGAGTTTAATTAATTAGGAGCAGAATTAGAGAAAAAAATAATGGCAAGATATAGAGGACCCAAAGCGAAAATCGCACGTAAGTTTAGAGAGCCAATTTTTGGCCCCTCAAAAGCGCTAGAAAAGAAAAATTACCCACCAGGACAACATGGGAATTCTAGACGCAGAGGGAAGAAATCAGAATATGCAGTTCAGCTTGCTGAAAAGCAAAAAGCAAAATATACATATGGTATGTTGGAAAAACAGTTTGCACTAACTTTTGATAAGGCAGACCGGAAAAAAGGCATAACTGGAGAGAATTTACTCAAGTTTTTAGAAGCACGACTAGATAATACAGTTTATCGATTGGGAATTGCTCCTACACGCAGTAGTGCAAGACAATTGGTAGGTCACAGACATATTCGAGTAAATGGCGTTTTAACGAACATACCATCGTATCAAATGCGTCCTGGAGATGTTATAGAGGTTCGTGAAAAATCGAAATCCTTGGAACTTATTACTGAATCGCTAGCTGCTAATAAGTCGTTTAGCTGGTTAGAGTGGAACAGTAGTGAAATGAAAGGTACTTTTCTGAATTATCCTGAAAGATCGGATATCCCAGAAAATATTAAAGAACAATTAATCGTAGAACTTTATTCTAAATAATACTATGGCAATATTAGATTTTCAACAACCTGATAAGGTTATTATGCATAAAGAAACAGACAATTATGGTCTGTTTGAGTTTAGTCCTCTAGAAAAAGGATATGGTGTGACTGTAGGAAATGCAATGAGACGTATATTGCTCTCGTCCCTTGAGGGTTGGGCAATTACTTCTGTGAGAATCCCCGGTGTAGACCATGAGTTCTCTACTATCAAAGGTGTTCTAGAAGACGTTACTGAAATTATTCTAAATTTGAAACAAGTTCGCTTCAAAAAACTCATTGATTCAAGCGAAAGTGAGAAGATATTTATTTCCTTGAAAGGTAAAGATGAATTCAAAGCGGGTGAAATTTCACGTTATACAAACGCTTTTGAAATACTTAATCCAGACTTTGTCATTTGCACCATGGAACCATATGTCAATCTTGAATTTGAATTAACTGTCGAAAAAGGTAGAGGATATGTTCCTGCTGAAGAAAACATTCAAGAAAATGCCACTATCGGTGAGATTGCTATCGACTCTATATTTACCCCAATAAAAAATGTTAAGTATCATGTTGAAGATTTCAGGGTAGAACAAAAAACAGATTATGAAAAGTTAGTCTTTGAGGTTAAAACTGACGGTTCAATTCATCCAGAAGAGGCACTAAAAGAAGCGTCTAAAATTATGATGAGACATCTAGTGTTGTTTTCTGATGAGAGTATTCTCGAGGATACTCATGTACATTCTCAAAAAAATGAGGTGGATGAAAATATGCTTCATATGAGAAAAATACTCAAAACTTCTTTGTCTGATTTAGATCTCTCAGTTAGAGCTTATAACTGCTTGAAAGCAGCAGAAATAAGAACATTGGGCGAACTCGTAAGTTTTCACATAGAAGATTTACTCAAGTTTAGAAACTTTGGTAAAAAGTCCTTAACAGAATTAGAAGATTTTGTTAAAGAAAAAGGCTTAAACTTTGGAATGGACGTAGCAAAATATAATCTAGACGACGAATAATATATATAACGATGAGGCACGGGAAGAAATTTAACCATTTAGGTAGGAAAAAAGGACACAGAGCAGCTATGTTAAGTAACATGGCCGCTTCTTTATTGACTCACAAACGTATTTTTACGACTACAGCAAAAGCTAAAGCGCTGAGAGTATATGTTGAGCCACTAATAAATAAATCAAAAGACAATACTACCCATTCACGCAGGGTTGTGTTTAGTTATTTACAAAGTAAGGACGCTGTGAATGAGCTCTTTACTACTATTGCTGTTAAAGTAGCAGATAGACCAGGTGGATATACTCGAATTTTAAAAACACACAATAGATTAGGCGATAACGCTGAAATGTGTATGATGGAATTGGTAGATTTTAATGAGTCTATGTTAGATGCAAAATCATCTTCTGACAAAGCTAAGTCTGGTTCAAAAAGAAGTAGAAGAAGCAAGAAAGTTAAAACTAGCGAAGTGGCTAGTGCTTCTTCATCTGAAACAACTGTATCTGCCGAAAGTGTTGCTTCTGTCGAGAGTATTTCTGGTACCGAAACTTCTGCTTCTGATGAAAATATTTCTTCTGTTGAAAATACTACAGATTTAGAGAATTCAGAAGACGCGGAAAGTTTAGATTCCGATGAAAATACAATTGCTTAAATTGTCGTAGATAAATGAATTTCGATATAAATTGAAAATTCTACTCAATATTTGTAATTAGTTTAGGGTCACAGGATAATCTTATATATATAAGTAGGAGATTGGATTCATTTTTTCTAGTTATGACTTCATTTAATTGTATCTGTGATTGTCTACGATGTAATTATGAAATTAACTTAGAACAGTAACCTTTGTGAAGTATGTCTAATAAAATAATATAAATATATTAGTGCTTTTAATATACTGAGAATTTACAGCCCTTGATTTTTCAAGGGCTTTTTTATTCTGAATTTTTACACACTACTAGCTATTTCAGTTTCCTACAATTGTTTTCTCTTTTCTTTTGATGAACTTTAAGTAAAATCAATATTTAGTTGGTTCAAAAATTCTGCTATTTACAAAAGCAGTTTAGTGTTTTTTTAGATTATTTTATTCGAGTGTATAATCTTTGGTGCTTAAATGCTGTGAAGTGGGTTTTTTTAATTTTTTCTAAATGTATTTACATGGACTAAATTTAGTGATTTAATTTTCTTCTTTGTTCTCAAGTATTCTTAGTGATACGACATTAATTATAAATCGCGACATATTTGAAATGAACAAGTATAACTATTTTTGTCTGGCTGCTGTTCATATTTAAGTTATCCAACGATATGTGTAAAAATGCTATTTCATACGAACGCTAGTTATCGCGTTTATGAAGTATTCTTGTAGATAATTTTTTGGGCAGAAGTTTATACTGTCCAATGTAAAATAGATAACATCGATATGCCTCAATATTCACACCTACATTGCCATAGTCAGTTTTCACTATTAGACGGAGCCTCACCCATAGATGATATGTTTGCCAAAGCCAAAGCTGACGGACAGAGGGCTGTAGCTCTAACAGACCATGGCAATATGTTTGGAGCATTTAAATTTGTTAATTCGGCAAAAAGGCATGGGGTGAAAGCTATCGTAGGTTGCGAATTTTATGTGGTAGAAGATAGGTTTAGGCGTTCGTTTGTGGGTGATACGAAAGACAAAAGGTATCACCAGCTTATTTTAGCTAAAAATCAAAAGGGTTATGAAAATCTCTCTTTGTTATGTTCCTTAGGCTATATGGATGGTCTCTATGGGAAATATCCACGTATAGATAAAGAGATACTCAAAAAATATAGTGAAGGCTTGATAGCCACTTCTTGTTGTATAGGGGCAGAAATACCGCAGGCTATTTTGCACAAAGGAGAGGAAGAAGCGGAAAAAATTTTGAAAGAATATTTATCGGTATTTGGAGATGATTATTACATAGAACTTCAACGCCACGGTATAGAAAATATTGATGGTACAGGGATGAGTCAAGAAGCAATCAATCAAGTGCTTATAAAAATGGCACAAAAATATAATCTTAAAGTTATAGCGACCAACGATTCTCACTATATGGAAGAAGATGACGCTTTACCGCACGATATTTTATTGTGTGTAAATACGGGCTCACGTATGACGGATCCAAAAGGATATGGCAAGGGTAAACGATTTGCGTTTCCGAATAATGAATTTTATTTTAAGACTCAAAAAGAGATGGAAAATTTGTTTGTTGATATACCCGAAGCATTAGATAATACGAATATAGTGGTAGATAGTATAACTACACCAGAGCTTGCCCGCGATGTACTATTACCAAATTTCGTAATGCCTCCGTCATTCAAATCGCAAGATGAATATCTCAAGTTTTTGACTTTTGAAGGAGCAAAAAAGCGCTATCCGAATATGTCATTAGATATTGAGGAGCGGCTTCTATTTGAGTTATCTGTTATAAAAGATTCGGGTTACCCTGGTTATTTTCTTATTGTGCAAGATTTTACAAGCGTGGCAAGAGAAATGGGTGTATCTGTTGGCCCAGGGCGAGGATCTGCTGCAGGTAGTGCTGTAGCCTATTGTCTAGGTATAACCAATGTAGATCCAATTGCATATGATTTACTTTTTGAACGTTTTCTGAATCCAGAACGAGTTTCACTTCCAGATATTGACATTGATTTTGATGATGAAGGTAGGCAAAGTGTTATAGACTATGTGGTAGAAAAATATGGGCAAAAACAAGTAGCTCAAATAATTACGTATGGTAGTATGGCAGCACGTTCGTCTATTAAAGATGTAGGGAGGGTCATGGATGTACCGTTAAACATAGTAAATGCAACAACCAAAGCATTTCCAGACCATTTAAGTGCTAATCTCAACAAGGTGTTGGCGCCAGGGGGCATTCAACCAAAGTTGAAAGAGGTAATGAATAATGAGCAAATACAAGCTGCTGAGGCATTCAGAAGTATGTCAGAAAAGGATGATCAAATTGGTAATATGATCCGTACAGCTCTCAGACTTGAAGGATCCGTTCGTAATACGGGAATTCACGCTTGCGGGGTCATCATTACCCCAGATGATATAACCAAGTATGTGCCCGTGACCACTGCAAAAGATTCTGACTTGTTGGTTACTCAGTATGATAATAGTGTGGTAGAGGATGCTGGCCTACTAAAAATGGATTTTTTAGGATTAAAAACTCTTACCATTATAAAAGACGCTGTTCAGATAGTGAAAGACCGGCATGGAATTGAAATTGTGCCAGACGATATTCCTCTTAATGATAAAAAAACCCTCCAACTATTTGCTAAGGGGAGTACAAATGGTGTTTTTCAGTTTGAAAGCCCAGGTATGCAGAAACATCTTAAATCACTGAAGCCAGACAAGTTTGAAGACCTAATAGCTATGAATGCACTCTATAGACCAGGACCTATGGAGTATATTAAAGATTTTGTGGAACGTAAGCACGGTAGGCAAGAGATAAAGTACGATCTTATAGATATGGAAGAGTATCTAAAAGATACTTACGGTATCACGGTGTATCAAGAGCAAGTGATGCTGCTATCTCAAAAACTAGCAGGATTCACTAAAGGTCAGGCGGATAGCCTAAGAAAAGCTATGGGTAAAAAGAAGATTGAAGAAATGAACAAACTTTTCGATTTGTTTATTGATCAAGGAGTTCACCGTGGGCATAAAGAAGAAACACTCAAAAAGGTTTGGAAGGATTGGGAAGCATTTGCTTCGTATGCCTTCAATAAGAGCCACAGTACTTGCTATGCTTATCTAGCCTTTCACACAGGATATCTCAAGGCTCATTACCCTGCTGAGTTTATGGCCTCCGTACTTACTCACAATATGAACGATATTAAAAAAGTGAGTTTTTTTATGGATGAATGTAGGTGGATGGGTATAGAAATACTAGGCCCAAGTGCTAACGAAAGTGAGCGGAAGTTTAGTGTAAACAAAGATGGCGCTATCAGATTTGGGTTAGCAGCTATAAAGGGTGTTGGAGGGAATGCAGCAGAAGAAATTATACGAGAAAGAAAAGAAAATGGAGTGTATGATTCTATTTTTGATATTTGCAGACGTACGAACCAAAGAATTGTCAATAAAAAATCGCTAGAAAATTTAGCTATAGCTGGAGCTTTTGACGACTTCGGGGTCCAAAGAAGCCGATATGTTACAGATAATGGACAGGGCAAAGGTATTGATCTGGCTGTAAGGTTTGGAAATCAAATTCAAAGTGACGAGCTCAGCAGTCAGACAAGTCTATTTGGTGATACGGGCTCTGTGGAAATTTCAATACCGGAATTACCTGCGGCAGAACCTTGGTCACTTATGGAAAAATTACAACGTGAAAAAGAATTGGTGGGAATTTATATTTCCGGTCACCCACTTAATAATTTTAAATTTGAAATAGAACACTTTACATCACACAATCTGCAACAATTAGAAGAAGAAAACTTGAAATTAGAAGGTGTTGAGGTAAAGCTAGCAGGCCTGATTACTAGTGTTCGTGAAGCTGTTAGTAAAAATGGTAAGCCTTACTGTATTTTTAATCTAGAGGATTTTAGTGGCACTCGGGAGTTTGCCTTGTTTGGCGAGCAGTATACCACCTTCAAGCCTTGGATAGAACTAAACGCGCAAATTTTTATAGTGGCTAAAGGTGAAAAAAGCTGGAGAGATCCAGATAAAGTAGAGGTACGCCCAGTACAACTTACTTTTTTAGAGGATACCGTGGAAAATCAATTAAAAAAAGTGACTATAGAAGTTGATGCTCAAGATATAAATGAAGATCTTATGGCTTCTTTGTTTGATTTGGTAGACGAGCGAGGAAAAGTGACTTTAGCATTTAAAATAAGTAATAATGGAAAAACCATAAAAGCATCAAGTCAGCGATACAAATTAAAAATGGATGAAATAACTAAAAAGAAACTCGATGACTTAGGTTTTAATTTCCGATTTAATTAATCTACTGTTTTATGATTCTCAATCTGCTCAAACGAAAAGGTTTAAATTTCTCATAAATAACCATATTTTTTCTCTTGATACACAATCCGTAAATATAATTTTTTAGAATATGAAACGCTTTTTTATGCTTTTCTAGAAATACCCTAACGTGTTTTAATACTTATTTATCGTTTAATTTCTAAGAAGTGTTATCTACAAGCTTTGTACTAGTAATCAACGATTATCGTGATAAAGTTTCTTGAAAAAGATTATGGTATTCAAATCTGTTGGTGGAAATAGTATAAAACTCATGTTTTAGGAATTATATAGATTTGTATTTGTCATATTTATTTCATAATTTAACCCCGTCTAAAATATGGTAAACCAATGGAAAAAATATTTAACAAAATTTTAGTAGCCTATGATCATAGTAAAGCATCTAAATCTGCTTTAATGAGCGCTTTAGGGGTAGCCCAAAAATTTAAGTCAACTATTACAGCTGTTGTAGTAAACGGTGATAAAGATTCGGATGAGAACGATTCTGTCACTGCGATTAATGATTTTGCACATGAAACAGGAGTAACCATTGAAATAGTACAACGAACTGGCTCAGTGTATGAAGAAGTACTCAAGCTAGAGAAGGAAGGGAATTTTGACCTTATTTTACAAGGATCACACGGTAAAAAAGGCTGGAAAGGCTTATGGATGGGTAGCAATGCATTCAAAGTAGTAAGTGCTTCTAATTGCCCTGTAATAAGTGTCACGGAATCAGCTAGTTCTCCAGAATTAAAAAATATTCTACTCCCGCTTGCAGATTCTAAGTCTACTAGACAAAAAGTGCCATATTGTATAAATTTAGCTAGTGCTTTTGGTGCTACGGTTCATATTCTTGGTGTGTCCAAGGGGAGTGGAATCGAAACCAAAAATAAAGTGAAATCATATGTCGTGCAAACTGAAAAATATCTACTAGAACGAGGAATATCATGTACTGTAAAAGAAATGTATGGTGTAAAAGTACCAGAAACATGCATCGCCTACGGTAAGGAACTAAACGCTGGATTAATGCTGATGATGACAGAAACAGAAAGTGCGGGTGTTTTTATGGATACCTATGCGCAGCAGTTAGTTAATCATAGCACTATTCCGGTGATGACAATCCACAGTAGAGATACTCGTTTGGCTGGAGCCTCTGGGTATTAGTATTATTCATCAAAAAATAGGATTACCGATAATCAAATGCTGGTTTTTCATGCTATTCCTTAAAAATAGTCTAAGTCTTGGTTATTTTTAGAGACCTTGATCTCTTAATATTACACCTGCAGCAGGTTGCGCTGTTGGCATTATAGTAATCTCATTTATGGTTACGTGGGGAGGTCTGCTGAGCACAAACCAAATTGTATCTGCTACATCTTGGGCTATTAGATTCTCAAAACCATCGTACACACTTTTTGCTTTATAGCTATCGCCGTCCATTCTTACGATAGAAAATTCAGTTTCTACTGCACCCGGATTTACACTACTTACTCTTATTCCAGCTTCCGCTAGCTCCCGTCGCATGGCCTTGTTCAAAGCATCTACCATATGCTTTGTTCCACAGTACACGTTGCCATTTGGATAAACCTCCTTGCCAGCTATAGAACCTATATTTATGATATAGCCTTTGGTCTGTTTTAGTAGTGGTATCATAGCCTTTGTCACAAAAAGTAAACCTTTTATGTTAGTATCTATCATGCGGTTCCAGTGATCTATGTCACCTCCTTCAATGTTTTGCAATCCTGCTGCTAAGCCAGCATTATTTATCAATACATCGATACATTTCCAAGAGTTTGGCAAATTTTCAAAAAACAATGCTACATCCTCTGAGTTTCGAATGTCAACATGCATCTGTAATACCTTGATACCGTAATCGTCCTGTAGCTGCTTAGCCTGTTGTTCTAGTCTTTCTGATCTTCTTCCATTTATAATCAAGTCAAAACCTTGCTCTGCTAACGTGTATGCTGTAGCTTGACCTATTCCAGATGTGGTTCCAGTTATGAGTGCGAGTGCCATTTTATTTTGCTCTAGCTTTTAGCATTTCGAGTATTGCTTCATCACTCATCTCTAGCATCCCAGTATTTAGTATTTGTTTTACCTCGGAGGCTCTTTCGTCATTTGGATATTCTGTTAAAAATTTTTCGTAAAATTCTTTTGCTTTTGGAGTATCTCTGGCATATTCCCAACATACAAAACCTGCTCTGTACAAGAGATTAGCACGTTTCTCATACGTAGGAAAATCATTGATAGCTTGGTTTAGACTATTGGTGGCATCATTAAATCTGCCGACGGCTGTGTATGACAAAGACAATCGCTCGTAGTCTTTGGGATTAATATCTGACTTAGCTTTTATTTTTTCTTCATATATTTTAATGACATCTTGCCACTGAGCGGGGGTTGGTAATTCCTTTTTTAGCACCTCGGATATAAGCTCATCTGCAGCCAAAAAATTAGCATCTTTTCGGTGTGCCGTTGCTAGGTTGATGGCCGCATTACGAAAAAGATCTGTACTATCATCTCTAGATATGTACAAGGTTAGCAGTGGTTTAGCCTCCTCTAGGTTGTTTTCGTAAAAGTAGTACTGACCAGCTGAGTATAGATATTCATTAGCTTGCGCATCGTTGTATATCATACCATATTCTTTATGAAGTTGCGCTAGCTGCGCTAAGCCTTCAGATTTTCCCATAGCCTCAGACTGGGAAAGCGCGGCTATTTCTTCTAGTTTGTTTTCTTTGCTTTCTGTGCAGGCTGTCAACGAAGCTGCTATTAGTAAAATGTATATTTTTTTCACGGTGTTCTATTTAATATTGATTGGTGCGCAAAAGTACTAAGGTGCAGGCTCTTTGCGCAAGTATTCCTTTTTCTTGTGCCAATTGCTGAAGTTCGGTATTTTCTGTACCAGGATTAAAAATGATTCTTCGGGGTTTTAATCTTATTATTTTAGTATAAAAATCTAACTGTGTAGTCTTGTTTATATAAAGGGTAATCGTGTCTATATCTTTTTCCGATGGCCAAACATTTACAATGTCAAGTTCACCTATGTTTCCATTTTTTATGCCAAATGGAATTACACTATGTCCGTATTCTGTGAGCATCTCAGTTGCTATATAGGAATATCTTTGGTTAAAAGGAGATGCTCCTACTACCAACGTTTTTTTAGAATGAAGCATATCCTAAATAGTTGAAAGGAGTGACATTGCTTATTTCAATTTTTACAGCGTCACTCACAGGCAAATTCTGCACAAATTTAACTATACTTTCAGCGTTTATTCCTTCATTTGTGCGCGTGAGATCTTTTAGAAGTTCGTAGGCTCCTTCTACTTTTTCCCGTCTAAGTATTGTTTGAATAGCTTCAGCTGTTACGGCCCAATTTCTGTCTAGGTCTGAGTGTATTGCATCTTCGTTTAATATGAGCTTTCCAATACCTTTGTTCAAACTTTTTAAGGCTATAAGAATGTGCGATAAGGGAACACCCACATTGCGGAGTACCGTACTATCAGTAAGGTCTCTTTGCAAACGGCTTATTGGTAGTTTATTGCTTAGGTGGTCGAGAAAGGCATTGGCTATACCAAGATTTCCTTCGGCGTTCTCAAAATCAATAGGATTTACTTTGTGGGGCATTGCGCTGCTCCCTACTTCCCCAGCTATGATGCGCTGTTTAAAAAAATCCATGCTGATGTACTGCCACACATCTTTTGCAAAATCCATGAAAATAACGTTGATACGACGCATAGCATCAAATACTGCGGCTAATTGGTCGTAGTGGTCTATCTGAGTTGTAGGATAGCTCCGTATGAGACCGAGTTCTGCCACTAGTTTGTCTCCAAATGTTGGCCAATCTATGGCGGGGTAAGCAAGCTTGTGTGCATTAAAAGCACCTGTTGCCCCTCCAAATTTTGCACTCAACGGAGTGTTGATTAGTGTTTCTAGTTGTATAGTTATACGCTCTGCAAATACGGCAAATTCTTTGCCCACAGTGGTAGGTGTAGCTGCTTGCCCATGTGTGCGGCTCAGCATTGGTATATGTTTCCACTGCGTTGCTAAGGTCAACAACTGATCAAGTATATTCTTTACATTGGGAATTATTACCTCATCTATACCTAGTTGCAAACTTAAGGGTATAGCGGTGTTATTAATGTCTTGACTGGTAAGTCCAAAATGAACAAACTCGAGGTATTCCTTCAGTTTGGTGGTTTTTAGTTTTTCCTTAATGAAATATTCTACGGCTTTTACATCGTGGTTGGTAGTCTTTTCTATGTCTTTGATTTGCTGGGCATCAGTTTCGCTAAAATTTTGGTAAAGATTTCTTAAAAAAACTTGCATCTCCGAAGTTATAGAAGGAAATTGTTTCAAACCTAGTGAGGAAAGAGCTATAAAATATTCTATTTCAACCCAAACTCGGTATTTAAATAAGCCATATTCTGAAAAATACGGTGCAAGCTCTTGCACTTTTTCTCTGTATCGGCCATCTATTGGGCTTATTGCTGTTAGTGGTGTTAACATACTTACAAAGGTATGTTTAACTTGCCTTTTTGCCGTTGTTGAGGTTTAATTGTGAAAAACTATTAACGTATTTAATTTCTGAGCGTTTTCTTTGTAGATTCGAAAATAAAAATGAAAAGGTTGAGATATATTTTTTTAGTAATATTGGTGGTGGGTTCGCTGCAAAGCAGTGCTCAAAAAAATTTAGACTTAAATAACTACCAGCTAGATTTTGACATGGTTCCTATACAAGGCGATTCTTTACAAAGTATAACGTCTAAACCCGGAAAACAAAGATGCGTATGGAAAACAAAGGTTAGTGGAGTTCGTGAAATCAAGGTGGTAACAAAACCGTTTAAAAAAATGACTAAAGTACAGGTGCTAGAGACTAAAAGTGATATGAAGTATCAGGTGACCTATTTTGTGATAGACGGTCAGATAAGTAGCTATTTGCTCGTGGCTTTAGCTAACTTTCAAAAAAGAGATGCTCCTATGTTTGGTATTAATGGTAAAAGACTTGATATCACATTTATACGAGGTGAATCGGGATATTTTGGCGAAGCATGTGTCTATGGACTAATTGACTCGTCGTGTGTTACACTTTTTTATCCTGCTTCAAAAAAACTGTTCACCCCTGGACAAAACGTAAGCATACTTCTGCCTGTGTTTTCTGAGAAACAGCAGACCAATTAATTTACTACACTTAATCAAAAAAATTATTTTTAGGAATCTCAAAATAAATAATTGGGCACTTTACAACACGATGATGTAAAATCATTTTTACTTTTTGATAGTTTCATTCCTTAAACCTACAAATATTCTTCCTACCTTTGTATTTATGAGAAGTATCCTCTTTTTCTGCTTGACTATTTCGGTTGTAGCATACTCCCAAGTCACACTTTCTTCCAACCAACTAGATTTTGCAAATGTGCTAACTACCACAGACAAAGAACTTGCGGTGAATGTGACCAACACAACCAGCGGCCCTCTAAGTATAGACTCCGCGAAAGTTTACAATACAGATTTTATCTGCAATATACCTCAGGCAAATATTGGTGCCGGGGGTACCGAAAAAATCCGAGTAATCTTCAAACCTCGACACAATGTGGCCTACAATACGGAATTAATTTTAATACTGAGCGATGGATCTGAACACCGTATAGATTTGGTAGGTAGCGGACGTCATGAAGGTACATATTATGCTAGTACGTTCAATAAAAGTCATCAAGACCTAAAAGATGCGTTAAGAACTAAGCTAGCATCGGGGTATATAAACTTAGGATATAATGGAGCTAGAGATAAAATGTATTCAGACATAGACAATGTGGAAGGAAGTGTGACATGTGTATATACCGGACGTATATCGATTTTCAATAGTAGGAATGGTGCTAATAGTAATAGTTTTAATTGCGAGCATACGTGGCCACAAAACTTATTTAACCAAAGAGAACCAGAAAGAGCAGATATTCACCACCTCTTTCCTACGGATGTGGACGCAAACAGTCGTAGAGGTAGTTATCCTTTTGGAGTGGTGACTGGTACACCTACCTGGCAAGAGGGGGGAAGCAAGCTAAGAGGAAGTACTTTTGAACCACGAAATGAACAAAAAGGTGCTACAGCTAGGGCTATGATTTATTTTGCATTGAGGTACCAAGATTATGGCAATTTTATGGACGGGCAGGAAGCTATACTCAAACAATGGCACACCGATTATCCACCCAATGCCCGGGATATACAACGGAATGAAAAAATAGTTGGCTATCAAAAAAATAGAAATCCACTGGTAGACCACCCCGAATTTATAGAGCGAATGAATATTATAGGCGGTACTGATATCAAGCCAGTAATAAAACAAGCCACTACTAGCCAAAGTGCTCTTAGGTTTAAAAACATAGACCCGAAGGAAGAGCGTAGCGTGTATGTCATAAATACAGGCAATCAGGATATTACCAACATTTCAGAGGTATCTGTACGCGACGGTAATATAATAGTCAATAACATTGAGGTCGCTGCCAACGAAGGCGAAGCAGCCAAAATAACTCTTGGTTTCAAAAATCTGGCTGAAGGTACCTACACAGATGAGCTAGTTATAAATTTACAAAGCCAAATTGGTAAAACAATAATTCTGCCTGTTACCTTTACCGTTGGTACCGCGAGTACCACTGCAATAGACTATCGCCTCCTAAAAACATACTACAACCCAAAAAGTCAGACAATTAGTATACTTGATGCTCCAGTAGGAATTGCAGAAGTGCAAGTATGGAACGCCAACGGACAGTTAGTTGGCTTAAACGAGTTATCCTCGGCTTTGACCGATATTCCTTTTAGCGGACAGAGCCAAGGTGTTTATTTCGTCCTTATAAAGACCGAATATGAAGTGTATACCTCTAAATTTTTGGTTTTTTAAAAAAAGAACTAAATAAAATAAAAATAATATGCGATTTTTTAAGGTAGTACTCGCCTCAGCTCTGGGTTATATTTTAGCAGCTGTAATCATACTCGGGATATTAATAGTCATTTTACTAGGCGCTGCGTCTAGTGCAAAACCCGAGGTAGAAATACCTCAAAATGGAGTACTTAATTTGCACTTGAATTATCCGCTACAAGATAAAGTATCAGACGATAGTCCTTTTGCATTATTGGCAACTTTAGACCCTAACCAACGAATGCCAGTCGGTCTCAATAAAATATTACAAGCTATAGAAGATGCCAAAAAGGACGATAGAATTAGAGGAATTATTCTCGATCTTACAACTTTTGAAGCGGGCTATGCAAAGCTTAGTGAGGTCAGAAATAAGCTACAAGATTTTAAACAATCAGGAAAGTTTGTGTATGCGTATGCAGACTATTACTACTTTCCAACCTATTACGTAGCAAGTGTGGCAGATAGTGTTTTTGTAAATCCAGAAGGTGAAATGTCTTTTACAGGTATGGTGGCACAAGTAACTTTCTTTGCAGGAGCACTCGAAAAATTAGGTGTAGAGATACAAGCCGTTAGAGCAGGTAAATTTAAAGGTGCTGTAGAAGCTTACACACGCAAAAATCTGAGCCCAGAAAATAGAATACAAATAGAAGCTTATATAAACTCCGTTTTTAATGAGACATTGAAAGCTATTGCAAAGAGTAGAAACTTACCTCTTGGTCGTTTAAAAGCGGATGCAGATGAACTGAAACTGAGAAGCGTACAAGACTACGTAGCGGCTGGATATATAGATGCCACGGCCTACAGAGATGAATTTTACAGTGCAATGAAATCAAGAATGGGCATAGAAAAAGATAAAAAAGTGCCCTTGATTTCAGAACAAAAATATGTACAAAGTCTAAACGAGAAAGGAAGCGGTAATAACAAAATAGCGGTGGTTTATGCTGGAGGAGATATCGTAGGTGGTAGAGGTGATGGCACCCAAATAGCAGCAGATGACATGGCTGCTACGCTCAAAAAAGTAAGGTTAGATGATAAAATAAAAGCAGTAGTATTTCGTATAGATAGCAGGGGTGGGAGCTCCTTGGCAAGCGATATAATATGGAGAGAAGCAAAACTACTGGCAGAAAAAAAACCACTCATAGTCAGTATGAGTGATGTTGCAGCTAGTGGTGGATATTACATAGCAACACCAGCACATAAAATTTTTGCCGAACCAACAACAATCACTGGGTCTATTGGCGTATTTGGACTTATACCCAATGCTGAAAAATTATTAAAAGATAAAATAGGCTTAGATTTTGAATATGTAGGAACCGGTAAACATGCTGATATTGGAAGAATAGATAGAGCAATGACATCAGATGAAAGAGAGTATATAGAGAGTATTATTGATAAAATTTATAACACATTTTTGGCGCGCGTAGCCCAAGGTCGTAAAATGACCAAAGAGCAAGTCAATGAAGTAGCTCAAGGTAGAATATGGACAGGGGTAATGGCCAAAGAGGTAGGATTGGTAGACGAGCTAGGGGGCCTAGATGCTGCTATAGCTAGTGCTGTCCAAGAGGCCGGACTCACCGAACACAGAATCATAGAATTTCCGAGAACAAAAGACCCATTCAATATTATTTTGGATAAAATACAAGGAAATACAACGCTGAAAGCACATCTGGACGAAGCAACCAAACATTCTGTTTTTGAAAGTTATGTGAAACAACTAAATGATATACAACGGTGGGGTAGTCAGCATAGTGTACAGGCAATCATGCCATATAATATTTCTATCAGAAACTATTCTTTAAGATAGTCCGTTCTTTATGAGAATAGGCATCCTCATTACCTTTTATATCTGAAAAGACTATAAAAGTGGTTTGTTAAATGTATACAAAGTCAGATCATAAAAAGCCAAATATGTGTAAGTTAGGTACTCATTAAAAACAAAAGTCTAAGATGAAATAAAGTCGAATTAAAATAACACGTTCAAATAAATACGGCCATTAAGGAGGTATATAATGCAAATATCAGTCGATTTTAAAACCTTTTGAAAGAGGGAAAGACATAATATGGAATGAGAGTTTTAATGAAAATAATAATTGCAGCAGTACTACTTAAAAGTAAAAAATTTAAGGGTTGTGTCATAATTAATTTACTTTAAAAAATTTAAATTCTTTTTTTAGAACTGCCATAAAACAAAAAAAACTGCCATTTTTGCAGCCAGACAATGGATTTACAGCAAGTAAAACAACGATTTAGTATAATAGGGAACTCAGCAAAGCTTAACTACGCCTTACAAACAGCCATGCGAGTAGCTCCTACAGAATTAACGGTTTATATACAAGGTGAGAGTGGAAGTGGGAAAGAATCTTTTTCTAAGATAATACATCATTTGAGCCCACGGAAACATGGCCCATTTATAGCCATAAATTGTGGAGCTTTGCCTGAGGGTACAATCAATTCAGAGCTTTTTGGCCACGATAAAGGCTCTTTTACCGGAGCTCTAGACAACAGAAAAGGATATTTTGAAGCAGCGAATGGAGGGACTATTTTTTTGGATGAAATAGGTGAGTTGCCTCTCGAAACACAAAGCAGATTGCTGCGTGTATTGGAAAATGGGGAATTTATTAGAGTGGGTAGTAGTAAGGTCCAAAAAACGGATGTACGTATTATTACTGCCACAAATAGGGATTTAATTACTGAAGTAGAGCGAAACTCCTTTAGAGAAGACCTCTACTACAGATTGTCAACACTTCCAATTGCTGTTCCTCCACTTAGGGAGCGTCCAGGAGATGTGGTCCTACTTTTTCAGAAATTCGCATTTGATGCCACCGAGAAATATCGGCAAGATACTTTTGAACTATCTATTGACGGTGAACAAATTTTACAAAATTATCGTTGGCCTGGCAATATTCGACAGCTCAAAAATATTGCGGAACAAATTGCGGTTTTAGAACAAGGTTCGCTTATTGACGCAGCAATTATTCGGAAGTACTTGCCAGCCAGAGCGGAAAATAACCTTCCAGCTGTTTTTAAGGAAATTGCCAAAGAAAGCGATGTTTCTGAAAGAGATATATTTTATAAAGTACTTATTGATCTAAAAAAAGATGTTTCTGAGTTGCGTAAGGTTGTTTTTGGTATGATTGATAATAATGAAAATAGTGAAGATTTTGTTGAAAGTAACAGAAGTAGTTTAACTCGTATGTTGACATCAGAGAATAAACATTCAGAATCTAGTAATTATGTAAGTCCTCCATTAAATCATGATGATGAGGTTTATGATCATGTGGAAATTGAAGACCAAGATTCTGTTGGTAAAAACGAAATACTCTCGCTGGAGGCAAAAGAAGAGGAACTGATACGAAAAGCATTGCTCAAAAATAACGGAAGAAGAAAAAGAGCAGCCCAAGAATTGGGTATTTCTGAGCGAACACTATATCGCAAAATAAAACATTATGATATCGAGAATTAAAGTTCTACTTATTTTGATGTTCGCCGCAGTATTTATTTCCTCTTGTGGCTTTTATAGTTTTAGTGGTACCAGTATTGCACCCGAGGTGAAGTCTTTTTCTGTTGGTTTTTTTGAAAATAATGCACCTATTGTATCACCCCTTCTGAGTCAAAAAATCACAGAGGATTTAAAACAAAAATTTATATCGGAGACCAATTTAAGTATTCAAGAAAAAGACGGGGACTTTCATTTTACCGGTACTATTGTAGAGTATGTTGTAGCGCCTGTGGCTGCGCAAACTAACGAAAATGCTCAATTAAACAGACTGACTATTAAGGTAGAGGTGAAGCTGGTTAGTGGTAAAGATCCTAAAAGCGCTTTCGAGAAACCGTTTACTAATTTTCAAGATTTTGACGCCACGTCAGACTTCAATAGTGTTGAAGCAGATCTTATTGAAGAAATCTCTCAAATGCTTGTGCAGTCTATTTTTAATGAAGCAGCTATAAATTGGTGATAGTTAACATTGAAATAACACCATTAGTTACACATCCAGAACAAATTACTTCGGAGCATACAGTCATGCTTAAAAAATATGCAGAAGACGTCCCGTGGTGTTCTGCTTTTAAGATTGCTTTGGCACGCGGATATAGCAACCAAGAGTCCTACTTGCAGGATAAATATCTTCGACTAGCTGCTACATATACAGGAGACAATGAAACCTTATTTAATTTTATGACTACCATGGGAACATGGGAAGAAGAAAAATTAGCAAACAAGGGGAAATTATCAGAAGTTAAAGAAGAAATTAGCATTACTCTAAATACTGATAAAAAAGTAGAAAGTAAAGAACACCTCAATAATGAAAAAGTGAGTAAACAGGATGAAATGTTACTTACAAAAGGTGGTAATGTAGAAAACCTTAAGGAATCTGAAACGAAAATAAAACGCAATGGAAATTCAAGTGGAAAGAATACGGAGGACGAAAACATATTACAAAGTGAGGTTCAAGATCTGGAACAAAAAAAAATAGTTTCGCCCAAAGAGCAGAAAAATATATTGCCGAAAATAGATTTTGAGACCTTAGTTACTTACGATCCATTGAAGGAGCTTAAGCCCAATAATCGATATAGTGAAATAAAAGAACAAATTCCTGCTCATTTTGTAGTTTATAATCCACAAGAAGAACTATCACGGCTAATAGAAGAGAAAGAAGTGCAGCAAGAACATGATTTTTTATTTTGGATTAATAATCTTGACAATAAGAAAACAAAATCTACTTCAGGTAAAAAGTCTCCAGATCATGTGCAGAATTTATTAGATCAATTTTTAGCCACAAAAAGAAGTCGACCCATAAAAAATGCAGAGTTTTTTAAAGCAGAGACAAAAGCAGAGGAAAGTGAAGTTGATAAAATGGAGGTTGTAAGTGAAACGTTGTGTGCACTTTATGAAAAGCAAGGCTACTTTATGAAAGCAATAGAAGGGTATAAGAAATTAAGTTTGCAAAATCCTGATAAATCAGCTTATTTTGCCGCCCTGATAAAAAAGATAGAAACAAAAATCCAAAATTAAAATCAACTACATGTTTACAACACTAATAATTCTCGCCATAATAGTTTCGATATTACTTATACTAGTTGTGCTAATTCAAAATCCTAAGGGAGGAGGAATTGCATCAAACTTTTCGGCAGCAAATCAAATAGCGGGTGTAAAAAAAACCAATGAATTTGTTGAAAAAGCGACTTGGACTCTTGCTTTATCTTTGGTACTTTTAGCATTAGGAAGTCGTTTTGTGTATACTCCTGATGTAGAAAAGTCAAATGAATTTTTAGATCGGATTGAACAATCTACACCTTTGGCTCCAAATTCCAATTTAACACCACCAGCTGGAGTGAGCCCAGCTGAACAAAATGTTTTGGAAGTGCCTGCAGATGCTATTCCTGAAAAATAATAACTCACATTAAAAGAGGTTTAAAAGGGGATGTATTACATCCCCTTTTTTTGGCTACTTTTTACAAAAAAACTGACAATATGACTATCTGGGTTTCTTTAGTTGCCACAAAGGGTACAGTTTTGGCACTAACTTTATCTTGGCACACAAAGTGATATTACGTTAGGTATAACAATTTAATTTTTAATAAAAATGAACATAAAACCATTATCAGACAGAGTATTGGTAGAGCCCGCAGAAGCAGAAACTAAGACTGCTGGAGGGATTTACATTCCAGACACCGCTAAAGAAAAGCCACAAAAAGGTACAGTTATAGCTGTAGGACCGGGAAAAGTAGACGAGCCTACCACCGTCAAAATAGGAGATGTTGTATTGTATGGCAAATACTCCGGAACGGAACTAGCCGTTGAGGGCAAAGATTTATTAATAATGAGAGAATCAGATATTCTCGCAATAATTTAAGCATATTAATTAGAATACAAAGAAATGGCAAAGCAAATATTATTCGATACAAAAGGAAGAGATCAACTGAAAAAAGGGGTTGATAAGCTGGCAAATGCAGTAAAAGTAACACTCGGACCAAAAGGAAGAAATGTCGTAATTGACAAGAAATTTGGTTCACCTACAGTGACTAAAGATGGAGTAACCGTGGCAAAAGAAATTGAGCTCAAAGACCCGATAGAAAATATGGGTGCACAAATGGTGAAAGAAGTAGCCTCCAAAACGGCTGATATAGCAGGTGATGGAACTACAACTGCAACTGTGTTGGCACAAGCAATAGTTGCTGGTGGATTGAAAAATGTAGCGGCAGGAGCAAATCCAATGGATCTGAAAAGAGGAATTGACAAAGCGGTAAGTGCGGTTAAAGAAAATCTAAAAGCACAAAGTGAAGTAGTTGGTGACGATTTTGATAAAATTGGTCAAGTTGCTTCCATATCTGCTAACAATGACGAGATTATTGGAAAGCTAATAGCCGATGCAATGAAAAAAGTTGGGAAAAACGGTGTTATCACAGTCGAGGAGGCAAAAGGAACTGAGACTGAAGTTAAAATAGTGGAAGGAATGCAGTTTGATAGAGGATACTTATCTCCTTATTTTGTAACAAATACCGAAAAAATGGAAGCAGATTTAGATTCTCCTTACATCTTAATTTGCGATAAGAAAATAAGTAGTATGAAAGAGCTCTTACCAGTATTAGAGCAGACAGCGCAGAGTGGTAAACCATTGGTAATTATATCAGAAGAGGTAGAAGGAGAGGCGCTAGCTACATTGGTAGTTAATAAAATCAGAGGTTCTTTGAAAGTAGCCGCTGTGAA
>JAGYJG010000001.1:0-1337500 GCA_018402155.1 Bacteroidia bacterium | reverse complement strand
CTTATAAATCAATGATACTAGAGATTGATATTTTTTCTAATCTAACAAATGGTTTTCTTCAAAACTGACTTAAGTCGCTAAGTTCATATTCGTCTCTGACAAATGGGAATTGGGCTTCTTTTTTTAAGGAGTAGTATGTGTTTAGTCCACTAATGCCTGCCACGCCTAATTCACCTAGGTCTAAGTGTCCGCCATTGCTCATGGTGTCATCTGGTAACAAAATATGCTCTACTTGTCCTATAATTAGACTGGTTCCATTAGCTTCAATATCTAATTCTTGTTTAAAGCTCATCCCTATTTTAATACTACTCTCTTTTACAAAAGGAGCTTTGAAATTTTGGATATATTCTGGTGTTAAAGCACTTAGTGAAAATTCACTTGTTTCTTCGCTTGCCTTTATACTTGTATAATGCGCATTTTGCACAAAATATGTAGAAACAAAATTTATAGTATAATATCCTGTTGCTAATATATTTTCGTGGGTATGTCTTCTTACTTCTCCCCGCGGTCTAAGTACGAATCCAAATAGTGCAGGGTTACTTCCAAGGTGAACAACCGAACTAAAAATAGCTAGATTTTCTTGTCCATTAGAATTTATGGACCCTATAAGATTGGCTGGCTTTATTCCTGATAAAGAGTTTATTAGGTTTAGTCGCTCGATGCGATTCATTTTTGACAATTCTATTTTGGTAATATGCATTTGTAACTAAACGCATACTTAGGTAGAATGTTTAATCTTCAAGTTTGCTTATAAATGTTGCAAATACTTGTTTATGTTTTTGTAAATTTACGTTGGGTGATAGTGCCACACGAGCTATATAGTCTTTATCACCTTCTTTTGTGGTACCTTGTGTAGATGTGGCAGGTATTGTCCAATAACTTCCTTTTAATTGCCCATAGCTCACACAATATTTGCTTTCTTCTGGTATTTGTGTAATCATCATATCTATTAGTTTATGGTTTAAAGCTCTTTTGTAAATTTCTTTTTCTTCGCTATTTGTACCCTTAGTTGGTAAATCCAGTGAGAAAACCGATGGGGTAAATCCTTGTTTTGCAAGTTTATCTGTAACAAAATTTATTTTAGCTGTGGGCAGTACTGTTTTAATGTAATTTACAAACTCTAGTGTATTTGAATATGCATTTGCAATGCGTTGGTTCATAGAAGGCAGTTGATTAGCCAAAATTTCGTATTGTAATGTTGTGGCCTCATTGTCGCAAAGGCTTAGGTGTTTAGCTATTTTTGGTGCCAACTCTACTGCGTTTTGATTCGTCACACAATATCCCGCTGTGCATTTTCCTCCACTAGGAAACTTTGAGCCACTGGCATAGGAAATTGCACGCACTGTGGATAGGATATCCCCATCTCCCAGAAACCGAACATTAGGACAAAAAGTTTGATCTAAAATAAATACAGGATCTGTTGCGATTCCTCCTGATATCGTTGTACGTTTTTTAGCTAGTGTATCTTTTAGTTTTTCTAAATCTGGTACTTCTACTCGTGGGTTGGTTGGTATTTCAGCAATGATGTATGCTATTGCGTCTTGTTCTGCTACTTCCTGTAAAATAGCATTCAAACTGTTTACCATATCACTTTGGCCATCTACGGCGAGGTCTATTATCTCTACGTTTTGTGTACATTCGGCTACGCGTCTGGCTTGATCATTTGTGCCGCCATAGCAGTTTGGGGGTACTATAAATTTTATGTTCTTCCCTTTATAGTTTTCTGAAGCATAATCTATCAAACCCATCATTATAGCATACTGTACTGATAGTCCACTAGATCCAACTAGCGGCGTACTGTGCGCTCCGGTTATTTTTGTAATTGAAGTCTGTACACTTGTTTTGTAAATAGTTCTTTGTATATTTTTTTGTTCTATTTGGTAGTGCGAGTCATTAGCAAGGAGCAGGTGTAGAGCTGTTTGACAATTTTCAGGGGTCATAGCAATTGTTTCTCTTCGTCGAACGTGTTGTATTTCAGCGATATAGTTGTCATTTTGCTCGCCGTTTATTACCAGAATACTACCCAAGTCAGCGTAGGTATTTATGTGAAAATCGACATAACTTCTAGTTTCTAGCTTTGCCAAGGTTTTTTGTGGCGAAAAGAGTACCGTACTTCCTTCAAAAGGTTTCAGATTATTCTCTTTTTTCTTCAGTTCAGTTACGGATACATTGGTTCTTACCTCAAACTTATAGCCATATACTCGTCTGACTATTTCTGCATCAAATTCTTCTGGAAGCTCTTCTGTACACAGTATATGGGTTTGTTTATTTTCTAAAAAATTTTTTCTAAGGATAGCTAAAATAGGCGCGGTCTTTGAGGAAAATACAATGACGCGATTTGGTGTAGTGTCTTGAAGACTTGCAACGGTCCACTCCAAAATACAGGAAAGTGGATGGCCCAGTCTAATATAGTCATACGCAGTGGGGAGTGTTTGTAGCGCTGAGGTACGAGTATTATTAGCGGTGTATAGGGTGTTCAATTGGTCTAAAAACTGAGTCTTAGCTTGCGACTCATCATAAATATCAAGCCTATGAGTGGTTAGCGTGAGCCATTCTTTAGGCATGTTCAGCAATAGATTTTTGAGGAATTGTAGTAAGGTGTTTGGTGATGTAATATTCATGCGGAAACGATTGCGAAAGTAGGATAAATCCGAGGAATGCCCAAGCATCGTTATATCCAAAATATAAAGCCAACCACTTAAGGTGTTCTAATAAAACTCACGCTAAAAAAAATCGAATTTGAGATTCTTCTCAAATTCGATTTTTTAGTTACTCTAACGATTATTTTATTAATTTTTCAACAGTTTCTCTCTATGTAAAGTGCCGTCATTTAAAAGCATTTCTATATAGTAGATATTTGGTGAAAGGCTTGATACGTCTGCAGTTGTCTGGTCTCCTGTTACCACTATTTGTCCTGCTGTATTATAGATTTTGAAAGACACTGCTTCTTTCGGTAAAACAACACTTCCGTTAGTTGGATTTGGGTAAATTCTACTGATAGAAGGACGAAGGGTAGATATTGACGCATTATCTCGATCTCCTATGGTGATATTGTCAAAATAAGAAATATTATCTTGATCTCTATTTTTGAAATCTGGAAATATTACGATCTGGTCGTAAGTCATATTTTCGTGATTTATAGTTGAAAAATCAAAGGTTAATTTCTCCCACTGGTTGATTTGAGTATTGGCTACTTTAAGCTCGCCTTTAGACCAACTGGAAGAAGTTACGAGTTTGATACCTACGTCACTTATAACAGTTTTGTAAACCATTATAGAAATGATAGAGTTGCTAGATTCTATTTTATATTCTCCGATGTCAGTTCCGTGCTTTGTCTCACAACCAGCCCATGGATTACCTAAAGGTCGACTAGTAAACTTAGCTACTGTTTCGCTTGTGTTAGCTCCAGATTTATCTGGATTTTGTACTATTTCTAGTGGTGGGTTGTCGTCATTTTCAAACGTTGTCCAAGTCCAGCTAGCTCCATTTCCTCCTGTTTCAAAATCTATTGGTACGTTTTGAGCAAATAGGGTAAAATGTAATGTCAGAATTAAGGTTAGTGTAATGATTTGTTTCATTTGGTTGTTTTTTGTTATTTTAATAAAAAAGAAGGCTGCACAAAGTGCAACCTTCTTGTGATTTTTTCGAATACGAAATTCGTATTAATTGACTAAAAGTTTTTGAGCATAATCACCTTTTTCAGTATTTACCCTCAAATAATATATTCCAGCATTTACGTCTGTTAAATCGAAGTTTTGATTTACAGAAGGTGCATTGATAGTAATAGTGTTGATTACTACTCCTTGCATATTTACGAGTGATACGGTATTTATTATGGTTGATTTAGTTTGTATGTTCACGCTAACCTGGTTATTTGCAGGATTTGGATAAACGTCAAAAGTCCCGAACAAATATTCTTTAATACTATTTTGTTCTGGTTGGCTAAAGTATAGATTGTCTATATAAAGCGTAGCATTACCTGTAGGTAAAGCAGAAAAAATAATTTGAGAAATATTTGAAGTAGCTTTTAAACCAGTCATATCTGCAATTGCAATTTTATGATTTGTCCATTCTTCGTTTGCTGGCATATCAAAAGTTACCTCATGTTCAGAATCGTCTCCATTCCCAAAAGCGTTGTCTGCACCAAAATCTACAACTTTTATTCTGTATGTAGTAGCATTAGGAGTCCAAGCATCAAAGTGAATGTGCTCCATACCACTTGCGTCTATACTGTTTTCGCCAGTTGTTTCTATACCCACAAAATCAAGTAAAGAGTATTTTTTGACATCGTTGTTGTCTATCATTACGTCTTCCAAAGTAGCATTAGACCAATCCGTTCTCCAAGTGTTTACTGCTACGTTGGTATATACACCACTAAATAGGGAAATCACATTTTCTTCTTTTTCAGTGGGGTCAGCAGCAGCTGTCATAGGTACAGATTCTACAGCTTCTTTACTGAAAAATATATTGTCTACATATATTTTTGCAGCACCAACTGGTCTTGCGGACAATATGAGCTGAGATATATTCATCTTACCAGAAAGGTTTTTAAAACTATCAATACTAATACTATAATTCACCCAAGCTCCGATTGCTGGATTTTCGAAAATTACTTCGTGCTCGGTATCGTCTCCACCACCAAAGGCATTATCAGCTCCCCAATCTACTAATTTTATTTTAAAGGTAGTGGCATTTGGAGACCATACGTCCATGTTGAAGTGATCCATAGATGTGATGTCGATAGAGTTATCTCCAACAGTTTCTATTCCTACAAAATCTAAATTTTGGTATAAGTGCATAGAGTCTTCCGCTATTTTCACACCGCTAAAATCAGCTTGAGACCATACTGTTCTCCAGGTATTTACAGCGACATCAGTATAGCTATCACTGAATAGCGAGATGACATCATCAGCACTAGCTGTAGGGGCAGGAGCTCCTGCACTAGGTGCGTCTGCAGTGCAAGCACTACAAGAGTTGAAACACACTGTGTCTAGAACCATAGCAGTGGTAATAGATGCAATATGTCTGTTTGTAAATCCACCGTCTGTTCTTGTACAAGACTCACCACCTGCAAAATTTTCTTGAGCGTTCCAGCCATCCACCGTGAATTTGTAGTCGATAGCTGCATTACTGATAGCTATAGTAGTTTCCCAAATACCGTCATTATTTGCGTCGGTCATCGGATTACATGTGCCACACCATTCTCCACCATTCGTATTGAAATTTCCATTCACAAAAACACCATTGGCAGTAGAACCACCATATTGGTTCATATCTACCTTAAAGGTAACATTGTTTTGGGCATAGATGAACAAGCTGGACATCATTAAAATTAAAGTAAAAGTTTTTTTCATGTTGTATTTATGTTAAATTGTTATTCAAATGAACTAAAAAAAACTTAAAGTAAAAAATACAATAAGTCATATTTTCAAATTCTTAAGGTAAAAAGTACTATAACGCCAAATTTTCGTATTTTTGACCATAAAACCAAAAGCTTTAAAACCACGATGATCGAAACTAATAACTATTTTTTGTCCGAAAACAACATACCGTTTCGAGAGTTTTTTAACTTTGGATTGTCAGTGGACTGTGTTGTGTTTGGCTATGTGGCTGGTGAAATAAAAGTTTTGCTGATTCAGCGTGATGCCGAGCCTTTCAGAGGTTGTTGGGCGCTGCCAGGTGATTTGGTGCCAATTGACCAAGATTTGGCAGATTCAGCATCTTTTGTGCTCAGGAAATTAACAGGACTTGAAAATATTTTTATGGAACAGTTTCACACTTTTGGAAAAGTTGATAGACATCCCGCCGGTCGAGTAGCCACTGTAGGATATTATTCTTTGGTTAATAGTGATAACTACCATCCAGTAGCTTCTGCTTGGGTAAAAGAAACAAAATGGTTTGGCATAAAAGACTTGCCCGTTTTAGCTTTTGACCATACATCTATATTGGATACTGCTATTAGAACATTGAAACATAGGGTTCGATATAGGCCTGTTGGTTTTGAGTTACTACCAACTAAATTCTCTCTTCAGGAGCTGCAAGCACTCTATGAGGCTTTACTTGATTTGAAGTTTGATAAGCCTAATTTTAGAAAAAAAATACTGAGTATGGATTTGCTGGTCCAGCTAAACGAAGTGCAATCGAATGTTTCGCACAGGCCTGCAAAATTGTTTTCTTTTGATGAAAACAGATATCAAGCCCTTCGAAAAGAAGGTTTTGCATTTGATATTCTAACAAAAGGATAGTAGTGAAATAGTTTTTTGAGAAACTTAAAATTATAGTATAACTACGAATGATAGATATAAAAGGAAAGAATGCATTCATAACGGGATCGAGTAGGGGAGTTGGCCAGCAAATTGCTTTAGGTCTAGCCCAAAAAGGATGCAATATAATATTGCATAGTAGAACTGAAAATGGCTGTGCAGCAACATGGACACTTTTAAAAAATACCCAAGTGAACATCTATGAAGTTTATGGAGATTTAAGTGACGAAAAAAGCGTTAAGAATGTTATAAGTCAGGTAAATGCACTGGGAATAAAAGTTCAAATTTTATACAATAACGCTGCAATTATGACGCCTTACAATGATAATATTTTGCAACACAGTTGGGAAGATTGGCTTCAAACCATGAATATTAACGTACTAGCAATGTATACTTTGTGTGCAGCTTTTATTCCACAGATGTTAGCTGATGGATTTGGCAGAGTTGTGAATCTTATTTCTGGGATTAAAGATAAACCTCAACTTGCACCTTATGGTGCATCGAAATGGGCAGTAATAAAATTGACAGAAGATTTGGCTGTAGGGTATGCTCATTTAAATATTAAAATAAATGCTTTAGATCCTGGATGGTTGCGCACCGATATGGGCTCTCAAGATGCTCCAAACCCAGTGGAAGCTGTTTTGCCTGGAGCTTTAGTCCCTGCTTTGCTTGAAGAGGACGGACCCACTGGTATAGCATTTAAGGCATTAGAAGCAGTGTAACTTTTTCATTATCAATGTCAATGTTTGACTCAATACAGTTTAGCAATGATTCATATTAAGAATAATTAACATCAAAGTATACAGTTATTCTATAAATCAAAGCCTTAAATTCGGGTAAAACTAGATGAACTTAATTGACTAAAAAAGTTAGATTTTGACCTAGGAGAAATACCTGAAATCTTGACCTGACTTTATATTTAGCAATGTTTCGTACATTAGCTTTATACAGTCTTCAATATCGGAGTATGCTACAGTTTCTACAGTGGTATGCATATATTTTAAGGGCAGAGATATTAGTGCACTTGCTACACCTATATCGCTATAGGCAAATGCATCGGTATCGGTACCTGTTGTTCTACTAGCTGCTTGTCGCTGTATAGATATTTCATTCTTTTTGGCTGTGTCTATTATTAGTTTCAGTAGATTATTTTGTACTGCTGGCCCTGTGGTTACTGCGGGGCCACCGCCACATTTGGTATCGCCTTGCAGTTTTTTGTTGTACATTGGGCTTTGTGTGTCGTGGGTTACGTCAGTTACTATTGCCACGTTTGGTTTTAATTTTCTGCTCACCATCTCTGCACCTCGTAGCCCTATTTCTTCTTGTACAGCATTAACCACATATAGGGTAAAAGGTAGTTCTTTTTTGTTTTCGTACAAAAGACGCGCAACTTCGGCAATCATAAAACCGCCTCCGCGATTGTCGATAGCACGTGCAACTACGTATTTTTCGTTTAATTCCATCATTTCTGCATCAAAAGTTACAACTGTGCCTACGTCGATGCCCATTTTTTGTACTTCTTCTTTGTTTGATGCTCCTACATCTATTGTTAGATTTTTGAGCGAAGGTTGTTCCTCTTTTTCTCTATCTCGCACGTGTATTGCAGGCCATCCAAAGACACCGTCTACTTTGCCTTTTTCGGTGTGCAAATGCACTCTCATACTAGGGGCTATCTGATGATCACTTCCGCCGTTTCTCACCACGTATATATATCCGTTATTATCTATATAATTTACAAACCATGCTATTTCATCTGCATGAGCTTCAATCACTACTTTGTATTCGTGTCCAGGATTTATAACACCTATAACGCTTCCGTATGTATCTACTTCGTATTTATCTATGTATTGTTTTACATAATTTAACCATACTTTCTGTCCGGGCATTTCAAAACCTACAGGACTATTTGCATTCAGATAATCTTTTAGAAATTTTTTACTTTCTTTTCTCATTGGTGCGAATTTAGTTAAATGTAGACATACTATTCTAACTATTTTAGTATGTTCTGTATTACGCTTTTTTAGGTTTAATTTTCTATTTATTACTTGAAACGAGTCGCCTCATTTATTTAAAAATACGCGAAATCTTTAGACTTGCTTTATCACTTAGCCAGTACATTACGGGGACTATTATTAAGGTTAGAAATGTTGCAAATATCAGCCCAAAAATCACTGTCCAAGCCATGGGGCCCCAAAAGCTAGCATTATCTCCGCCAATATAAAATTCAGGATCTAGTTTTGTAAGTAAGGTGAAAAAATTAATATTTAATCCTGTGGCTAGTGGTATGAGGCCTAGTACCGTCGTAATAGCCGTAAGAAGTACAGGTCTGAGTCTTGTTCGGCCTCCGTCTACAATGGTACTAAGTACTAATTCTTCGGGAAGTCTCTCATTATCTGCTATGCCTAGTTCAGCTCTTTTTCGCTTGCGTAAAAGATTGGTATAATCGATGAGCACTATAGCATTATTAACTACTACCCCTGCAAGAGAAATGATACCAATACCGCTCATCATAATGGAAAATGGCATTTGAAATAGGCCAAAACCTAGAAATACACCTATGGTACTGAAAAGAACGGAGAACATGATAATAACGGGTCCTACAATAGAATTGAACTGTGTTACAATAATTAGAAAAATAATAAACACTGCCAACATCATAGCACCCACTAGAAAATCTGTAGAAGATGATTGTTCCTCTTGCTCTCCTGTAAATTTAAAACTATAACCCTCCTTCATCTCATGATCTGCAAGAAGTTCTTTGTATTTAGATACTATTTCATTGGCATTACCTCCAGCTTCTATTTCAGAATACACCGTAATTACACGATTCATATCTCGACGCTTTACTGTGCCATAAGTTGAATTGTAATCTATGCTAGTAACTGCAGAGATGGGCACTTGTGATATTTGGCCCGTTGCCATATTGCGAAATGTTATTACAGTGTTTAGCAAGTTTTCTAAATTGTATCTATACTTTTCTTGAAAGCGCAGTTGTACCTTGTAGTCATCCTCTCCATCTTTGTAAGTGGTGATTTCTTTACCCAAAAGAGCTGTACGCAGTGTACTCGCTATCTGCAAAGTACTAAGCCCAAATCTGCGTGCAGCTTCTCTATTTATGGTGATTTCTAGCATCGGTTTACCCAATTCTAAATCTGTTTTGAGCTGGTCTACTTTGGGTATATTAGCATCTTCCATTTTCTTTTTTATTCTTTCTACTTCTGCTATCAGAGTTAGGTAATCTTCACCTGTTATTTCTACATTGATTGGTTTACCCACGGGAGGACCTACAGCATCTTTTGCAAAGGTGACTTCTGCTTCCGGAAAATCGCTACAAGCACGCTTTATGTCTGCCATAATATCAAATGTGTTTACTTCACTCAAAAACACTCGTTTTTGATACTCTAAAAACGATACAGTTATACGTCCTTTATTAGGAGAGGAGCCACTTTGTACCCCTGCATTTGGGTCTGATGTTTTTTCGCCTACTTGTGCCAAAACAGCCTCTACAATATTTTGATTTGGTTGGAGTGCAGCGATAATACGGTTTTCAAGTTTTTTTGTTATTTCATTGGTTTTTACAATATCTGTTCCCAATGGTGCCTCTATGTACACGTTGACATATTTGGGCTGGCCGTCTGGAAAAAATACAATTGGCGCACCACTCATGCTGAAGAAGATTACGGAACCAACCATTAATATAATGGTAGCTACAAAAAACCACAATGGTCTCCAACCTTTTAAAGCAAAAGTTGCTGTTTTTGCATAGAAAGATTCTAAACGGGGCATCGTATGTACCATAAAGTAGTTTCCCCCAGGTGTTAGTATAAAGCGATTGAGGATAGAAAATAGAATTCCAGCAAAAAATAAGCCTCCTATGATTGCAGTTTTGGTGCTAATTAAAAAAAACACTATTCCAATAACTATTGAAATAGACATTCTAATCCAAAAGCCTTTCGCCTTCGATTTTTCTGTTTTACCAATCTTCATCCAGTCTGCTGCTAAAACAGGATTTACTACTAGCGCCACAAAAAGGGAAGATGATAATACGATGATTAAGGTGATGGGAAGAAATTTCATAAACTCTCCAATCAGATCCTTCCAAAAGAGCAGTGGCACAAAGGCTGCAACAGTAGTGGCGGTTGAGGCTATAATGGCAGTGGCTACCTCGCCAACACCTTCATTAGATGCATCCGCAGGATTTTTGCCTTCAGCACGCAGTCTATAAATGTTTTCCACTACTACAATACCGTTGTCTACCAACATTCCAAGTGCTAAGATAAGCGAGAACAGAACCATCATATTTAGGGTTGTTCCACCAAAATTTAGAATGGCGATACCCATAAGCATAGAGAGTGGAATGGCTATGCCAACAAATAAAGAATTGCGAAGACCTAAAAAAAAGACCAAGACAATGACCACCAAAATCACACCCATGATTATACTGTTTTCGAGGTTACTCACCATCATTTTTGTATCCTTACTTTGGTCATTAGTAATGATAATACTAAGGTCTTTTGGCAATGACGATTTCTTTGCTTCGGCTACTATCGTTTGTATACCGTCTGCAGCATTTATCAAATTAGCGCCACTTTTTTTCTTTATATCTAGTGCTATTACAGGATTTTGATTTAGTCTAGCAAATGATGTAGGTTCTTTTTGGCCAAATTTTACGGTTCCAATATCTCTTAAGTAAACAATGTTTTGGAATTCGTTTTTCACGATTACGTTCAGCAGATCTTTATAGTTATCAAACTCACCATCTATACGCAAATTTCTCCGGGTAATATCGGAGCCTTCAATACTTTTAATATCACCACCTGACATGGTGATATTTTCACCTCGTATGGCATTTTCTATATCACTAAGTGAAATTTCTAGTGATTCCATTTTTACACGGTCAATTGCTATTTCTACTTCTTCTTCGGTAAGACCAGATATGTCAGCCGCACTGACTTCGGGTAGTGATTCAAATTTATCTTGCAATAATTCTGCAAATTCTTTGAGTTTGCTTTGGTCATAGTCCCCAGATAGATTGACGTTCATTACGGGCATATCACTAAAATTGAGTTCAGAGATATTAGGGTCTGTCGGCAAATCGCTTGGGAGATCAGCTTTAGCTCTGTCTACGGCATCTTTTACCTCTTGCAGCATTTCTGCAGTTGGATTATCCAATTCAAATTCTGCTACGATGATAGAAAAGTCTTGAATACTAGTAGAAGTGAGTTTTTTTAAACCATCTATGGTGTTAATCTCCTTTTCAATTGGCCTTGAGACTAAGTTTTCTATGTCTATGGGTGAATTTCCTGGATATGCAGTATTTACAAATATCGTAGGTTGCTTAACTTCCGGAAAACTCTCTTTGGGCATTCCTATATAGCTTATTAACCCAATGATAACAATGATTGCCATCATTACATACACACTGGTACGGTTAGCTACTGCCCATACTGATAGCCCAAAATGCTTTATGATATTGCCTATTGACTGCCTTCCTACTTTTTCTGACATATACTTAGTCTGTTATTATTTTTACTTCGTCTCCCTCTATAACACCGTTATATCCTTCAGTGATAATTTGTGTGCCGGTTTTTAATCCAGATTTAATGATGGTTTCTGATGCAAATTCTTGAGCTATCTCTACCGATGTTTTTTCTACTATCTTTTTCTGGCCATTTTCTTTTATAGTTAGTAAATAATCTCTATTGCCGTCATTTCTCACGAGCTTCGTCGGTACACTAATAGCATCATTTTCTTCAAAATCATATGCGGTAATTATTGCAAGCATATTGGGTCTCAATTTGCTTTTGTTATTTTTTGGCTCTACGTATACCGAAAATGTTCTGTTATTTATATCTATAACACTTCCCACCGCAGCTATTGTCTCTGTTGAGGTGATATTCAAACTCGGGTAGGTTACACGAACTTTTTGGCCTTTTATTATTTTGCCCACGTATGCTTCAGATACATTTGCGTTTAGTTTTATATCGCCCATGTTAACAATGCGTATTATAGCCCCTCCTGTCATTGTGCCTACGAGTTCTCCTTCGTTTGCCATTATAGCGTCTACTGTTCCATTTATAGGACTGCGCAGCGAGTATTTTCCCAATTGTTTTTTAGCGGTATTAAGGTTGTTTTGTAGATTTTCGTATTGATTTTTAGCTTGTAAATATTGCATTTCACTACCTATTTTTTGTCTCCATAGGCGTTCTTGTTTTTCAAAATTTGTTTTTGCCAAACTAAGTGCTCCTTGAATCTCCGCTACCTGAGAGTTAGCTATATTCCCATCAAGGCTAGCTACCACCTGTCCTTTTGATACGTACTGTCCTTCTTTTACATAGATACGCGTAATTTTTGCGGGAACTTCTGATGATATCATTACATTATTGTCGCTTTCTACTAGCGCTTGAATATCAAAAGGATTCTTAAATTCACCGCTCGCGATAGTCTTTACCTTTACGGCTATGGCATTGCTTCGTGCAGAGGTGTCTAGTTCTTTTATTTCTTCTTGCACTTTAGCTATGGCTGCTTTAAGATTTGTCATTTCCCCTTGTAGCGAGTCTAGTTTTGCCTTATTGTCCTCCAGTCTTGTAGTACTTGTATTGCCACATGCGGCAAATAGGATAATTGTAGTGAGTAATACTATATTATTTTTCATGTTGAGATGCTGTATTTTTTTTGGTTATAAGATGCCAAGGGCTTTGTTCAAATCTATTTTTGTTACGTTGAGTTCGTATAATGCATTTAAATAATTGGTTTTAGCCTTTGTGAGTTCACTTTCTGCAGTTATCATTTCAAAACTGCTACCTACACCTTCTTTAAATTTGATTGCAGTAGTGTCATAAATACTTTCCGCAAGGGCTAAATTATTTTTTTGCATTACTATTGTTTTTCGGGCATTCAAATAGGTGGTTTTTGCTTGATTAACTTGCAGATTAACGCCTAAAAGGGTTTGCTCTTTGGTATTGGCCGTCTTCTGCATGTCTATGCGTACTTGGTCGGTTTTTGCTTTTTTGTATAAACCATCAAACAGGGGTACAGAGAGAGATAAACCATAAGAAGATATAGGAAACCATTCCGTACCTAGGTCTCCCAATTTACCTTCACCGGCAAAGGTATTTGCACCGTAATTGAAATTACCATATAGGCTCGGCAAATAGCCCATTTGATACCTCTTGAGGTTCAATTGATTTATTTCTTGTTGCTGGTCTATCATTTGTATTTCAATTCTTTTTTCGGGAACAAAATTTGTTGCTAAATCTTCTAGAACATTTTCTTCTTGTGGCAGGCTAGAGGTTAGTACTACCTTTCTATTGACATCTAAACCTATACTATTTAGCAATAGTTGCTTGGCTAATTGTGATTGATTTTGAACTTGACTTATACTTATTTCCAAGTTTGAGACAGACAGCGTTAGTCGGTCGACATCCAGTTTTTCTGCAAATCCAGCCTCGTACAGTGCCTGTGTTTCTTTTTGTAGTTTTTGTACGTTGGTAAAACTCTCTTGTAACTGGCCAATGTTTTGTTCAGAGATAAGAGCCAAATAATAGGCTTTCATTACTGCCTCTTTTACATCAATTTCGCTTTTTGATGCAATTAGTTTACTTACACTGGTGTACTCAGATGCCGCTTTCAAACCAAGAAAAAAAGTACCGTCAAATAGAAGCTGGTTCAGACCAACGCTAGCTTGCATAGAAAATGGTACGCCAAATTGTGCCGGAAATGTTCCCGTGGTTACAGTTTTTGGGGAAATGATACCCTCTTCGAAAAGTACACCGTACACAGATGGACTTATAAAATCTGGAAGTAGTTGCGTAGCAATTTCCAAATTATGAGTAAAGCCGGCGTTACCATTTATCTGAGGCAAACCTTGAGCTTTTACCTCGTTTACTTGAGTTTCAGCATAGTCTATGTCTAGCTGCGCATTCGCAAGTGTTTTATTGTTCAACTTTGCTTGTATTAGTGCCTCTTCTAGTGATAATGTAAATATCGTGTCTTGTTGTGCATAGCCAACAAATGCATATGCTAGTAACGCCCAAGAATATAATTGTCTCATAAAGTTTTTTGTGTAATTTGATTCACGTGGTTGATTAGATAGTGTCTTCCTTTTTTAGTGCATATACCGTATAAGTGATAGCTAACCATCTGTAGGTGAAGTGTTTTAAAATTATAATTATTGTCTCCCTTTAGAAGTTGATCCATCATTCCTTGCATTAGAGTCACATACATGGTCGCAGCTATTTTTGGGGTAATTTCTTCTCTATATAAACCCTCACTTTGACCGATTTCTATGTTTTGAATTATTACATTGGCAATAAATTCTGTTCTAAATTCTTCCATTTTTATCCAAGCTGAAGGATAATATTTTTGCAAGTCGAAAATTACAGTGGGATTTAAGTCACAGTGCTGATTGCTAATGTATCTACTGATATCAATCATCTTCTGCACAGCATTGCAGTTATTGCTGTAACAAGAATTACACGCAACTTTTTCGCTTTCTAAACTAGCTTGTAATACAGTGAAAACTAATTCTTTTTTATCTGTAAAATGCTTGTAGATTGTCTTTTTACTTACTCCTATTTCGCGAGCAATATCATCCATACTAACGCTCTTTATGCCTATACGCATAAACATCTGCTGAGCGCCTTGTAATATTTTTTGGAATTCTTCCACTTTTAAGCGCTGCAAATACACGCAGGAAACTTTAAATAAGCAAATAGTTTCCAAAGTTTTTTGTCGACAATTGGAACCGATTTATCGGTGATTTTTTAATAGGACAAAAGATGCACTATTCTATTGTAGTGTTTTTTTAATTATAGTGTATTAAGTTTACTGTATTGCTTCTACTTTCGCAGTGTGCAGAAATCAGAAAGTTTTTTAGTGGGCTTGGCAGGAGGTAGTGCTACGGGAAAAACGACCTTTATTAAAAAGCTCAGCGAGGTATTTGGCTCTGATGAGGTTTGCGTTATTACTCAAGATAATTACTATAAGGGCCTATCAGAACAATTACGCGACCAAAACGGTATGGTAAATTTTGATCATCCCACCGGAATAGATTTTAGAAGAATAAAAAAGGATATAAAAAAACTGTTAAAAGGAGAAACAGTAAAGCTTGTTGAATATACATTCAACAATCCAACAGTATTTCCAAAGGAAATCCATTATTTACCTGCACCTATAATTCTGCTTGAGGGTTTGTTTGTCTTTGCTGACAAGTCATTAAATCAAATGCTAGATTATCGCTTATACATAGATGCAGATGATGATATTACTCTAAAACGTAGATTAGCACGTGATACCACTGAGAGGGGAATGACCCACGATGAAGTATTATATCAGTGGGATAATCATGTGATGCCTGCTTACAATGAATTTCTCAAGCCTCACAAGATGCAAGTTGATTACATTATTCAAAATAATGAAAATTTTGAACCGTGTTTAGAAGTAGTTATAGCAAAATTTAGAGAGGTCTTGAACCAGCATTAGAGTGTATTGTTTGGTCATAATGTACCCACGGAGGAGTACTTAAACTTTAATTGTTAAGTTTGGTTTATAAATATATTTTTGCAGCCTTTGAAATTTTTAAAATAATCTAAAACAAAATAGATATAATGAACAATAAAGGATTTATCCAATTTATTACAGTCTTGCTAATATTGGCGAGTATTTACCAATTGTCATTCACCTTCGTAACTAACTCAGTAGAGAAGAAAGCTGCGGCTATTGCAGCTGATTTTTCTACTGATGAGGTCTTAAGAGATTCGTTTGAGCGCAGATACTTAGATAGTATTAGCCAGCAAAAAGTGTATCCTGGGTTAGGTTTTACGTACCAAGAATGCAAAGAAAATGAACTAAATCTCGGATTAGATTTACAAGGCGGAATGAATGTAACCCTAGAAGTAGAAACTTCTTCTGTAATACAATCTATGGCTGGTGAAACTACAGATAAAGCTTTTATTGCTGCGCTAGAAAAATCTAAAAAAGAATTTTTAGGTAAACAAAACTTTGTGGATCTTCTAGCCAAAAATTATAAAGAACAATCACCAGAAGGGAAAGTAGCGGCGATATTCTTTGGTAGAGGATTAGAAAATGAGTTACCAAATGGCTATAATTCCTCCAATGATGAGGTATTTGATTACTTGAAACGAGAAAGTGAAAGCGCCATAAGCCGTGCTTTTGAAATCATAAGTACTCGTATTGATAAATTTGGTGTTGCACAACCAAACGTACAACGGCTAGATAATGGCCGTATCCTTGTGGAACTGCCTGGTGTCGACAATCCTCAGCGGGTTAGAGATTTGCTGCAAAGCTCTGCTAAATTAGAATTTTGGAAAGTTTTTCCGAACTATAAAGGATTCGAGTTCTTAGAGCAAATAAATGCAATTGTCTACGGAGTTAATAAATTAGAAGAGTCAGGCGATGGTGGTGTTGAAGAAGAAATTGCAGCTCAATTATCTGCAACTGATGGTGCGGATATCGCAGCTAAAGACGGTATTCTTGAAGGTTCTCTTGACGGTAATTTAGGGTCAGATTCTGTAGGGTTAGATAGTATTCCTCAAAAATCACGTGAAGAAATAGAAGCAGAAAACCCAGTAATATCTAAGCTGATACCAAATATAACGGAAGACGGTAAAAATTGGGCTCAATCAGCAGCGATAGGGTACATAGCTTCAGAGGATGTTGAAGATTTTTTGGGCTATTTTAGCCGTAAAGATGTGTTAGCAGCACTACCATCCAATTTACATTTTAAATTCGGTTTCAAACCTACACAGATAGACGGTAGAGATTTTTATGCCCTCTATGCATTGAAAAGTGGTAGAGACGGACAGCCTGCACTTGCTGGAGACGTAATCACTGACGCTCGTCCTACGCGTCAGGATGATTTGAATCTAGCGGTGAGTATGCAAATGAATCAAGAAGGGACTTCTGTATGGAGAAGATTAACTAAAGAAGCTTCTTCTGCCACACCAAAGGAGTGTGTTGCTGTAGTACTAGACGGGCAAGTGTATAGTGCGCCAACTGTACAAGGTGAAATACCTAACGGTAGCTCGGTAATCACTGGCAATTACGAAATTGAAGAAGCAACCGACCTTTCTAATATTCTGAAAGCGGGAAAACTCCCTGCACCGGCTAAAATAACGGGAGAAACAACAGTAGGACCCACACTAGGTGCTAAGGCTATTAATGCGGGTCTCATTTCGTTGGTTGTAGGATTCTTGCTCGTGATTATTTTTATGGTGATATATTACGGTAAAGCTGGGTTGTATGCAGATGTAGCTTTGCTAGTCAATTTATTATTCATTATTGGTGTGCTGGCAGGAATGCACGCTGCGCTCACTTTACCAGGTATGGCAGGACTTGTACTCACCATTGGTATGGCTGTAGATGCCAACGTTCTTATATTTGAGCGAGTGCGTGAAGAGCTGACAGCTGGCAAGTCATTCAAAATGGCCGTGAAAGATGGTTATGCAGGTGCATACTCATCAATTATAGATGCAAATATTACGACCGTTATTGCCGGTACCATACTTTGGGTTTTGGGTAAAGGACCTGTTATGGGTTTTGCTGTTATTCTTGTTATCGGTATTCTATCTTCGCTGTTTACCTCAATTTTTCTTACACGTATGTTTATAGACAATGACATCAAGAAAGGGAAAGAGACTTCATTTTATACAAGTATATCTGAGAAATTTGGTAAAAAAATGAATCTTGTTGATTTTGATTTTATTGGAAAACGTAAGACATTTTATATTATTTCTGGTCTCATTATACTTGCCGGAATTATTTCATTAGCTACTAGAGGAATAGCAACGGGTGTAGATTTTAAAGGTGGCTGGAGCTACGTAGTACAAGCTGACGGAGCTACAGCCGGTGAGCTTAAAAATGCTCTCAGTACTACTTTTATAGATGCTAATACAGAAGTAAAAACCTACGGAGCAAATAATCAATTCAAAATAACTACTTCTTACAAAATAGATAATACAGACGCTGATGCTGGAGAGGTTGTAGAAAATGCTTTAATAGCTGGACTTGTAAAGTATAATGTGAGTAAAACAGACATACTCTCTAGTAGTAAAGTTGGCCCTACCATAGCAGAAGATATTAAATATAGATCAACAGTGGCTATTGTACTTGCTATTATTGGTATGTTCCTTTATATCCTCGTTCGTTTTCGAAACATAGGATTTAGCTTAGGAGCTACGGCAGCTATATTTCACGATGTTATGATTGTATTCTCTCTCTACTCCTTGTTGCAAGGTGTGGTCGGTTTTGAGCTTTCTATAGACCAAGCATTTATTGCAGCTATTCTGACAGTAGTGGGGTATTCTATTAACGATACTGTAGTAGTATTTGACCGTGTACGTGAATTTTTGGCACTAAACAAACGGGAAAAGGATTTTATTCCTGTTATTAATAAGGCAATAAATACTACATTAAGTAGAACATTAATAACTTCGCTCACAACGCTTATCGTCATCCTTATCCTTTTCATCTTTGGTGGGGAAGGACTAAAAGGGTTCACTTTTGCGCTTTTGGTTGGTGTGGCAGTTGGTACTTATTCATCGGTATGCATAGCAACTCCTATAGTGGCAGATTATATGAAGAAATTTAGTAAGTAAGTGTAAGTTCATACTGTACGGTAAAAAAAGCCTCAGTCATCTTTATGATTGAGGCTTTTTGTATTGAATGGTTTACGGCGTGTGTTATTGACTTATGCCTTACTTACGCCTTATCAAGGCTGTCTAAGTTTTCCGCTATTAATGCTGTTTATTGATTCGGTTAATAATTTATCACCTTTATAGATATATGTTTTCTGATATTTTGTTTGTTTCGCTTATTCATCATTTTACTCACTTTTCTTTTAACAGACTATATTCTAATCTAGAAAAAAGCCCAAGATATTTCTTGGGCTTTTTTCACGTTGTTTTCTATTTAGGTGTTACAACTTAGATACTTTGGCACTTACACTTGATCCTGCTATGCTGAGCTGTAATGTGTAGATACCTCTTTCTATACCAGTTAAATCTATGGTTTGAGTAAATTCTTCTACTGACTTAAAAGCTTTTGTCGTGCTTATAAGTTTACCCGTGATGTCATACAATTGGATGCTTACATTACCGAAGAGCTGATTTTGTAGTGATAGTTGTAGAATATTTTGTGCTGGTATCGGGAAAAGCCGGATAGTGTTCCAAGCTGCTAACCCTTTGATATTATTTACGATTTCTGGTACAGTCACTTCTATGGTTATGCTGCTGTCTACAGTGCCACATTCGTTGCTTGCAGATAATGTCACGGTATACATACCGCTGGTGTCATACACATTATAAGGGTCTAGCTCTGTGCTAGTGCCCCCATCGCCAAAATCCCAAATATAGCTAGTAGCTAGTGAAGACATATTAGTAAAGACTACGGAGTCTTCAAAGTTTTGGTGACGAAATGCCGAAATTGGCAACGGATCTATGGATATAGCAATATCTTTAAAATCTTCGCATCCTTCTGCACTGCGTATGGTAACAGAGTAGGTAGTAGCTGAAGTAGGAAAGACATCTACACTTGCGGTAGTGTCTCCCGTACTCCATATATATGTAGCTCCATTGCCTGCAGTTAGTCGTATGGAGGCTCCCTCGCATACTAAAGTATTGTTTGCTGGCGAAATAGTACCGTTTGGTTTCAAAAATCGATTGACAAATACTGTATCATACGCTTTGCAACCATTGATGTTCTCTGCTATCAGAGTATAAGTTTTGGCTGCAAGCATTTGAAAACGAAGCGAATCATTAGTGCTTCCATCATTCCATAGATAAGAATCTGCTTGTCCTCCTGCGCGTAAAGTTATAAACTTTGTAAAGCAAGCTCCTGTGTCATTCATTGGTATTAGATTAGGGGTGCTGTTTTCGGTTATCAGTACTGAGTCTGTTGCTGTGCATCCTACTAGGTCAGTGCCCACTACCACTGCATAGTTGGTCCCTGTTACTTCAAAACTATATATGCTGTCACTAGGTCCATTGCGCCATTGATAGGTTGCAGCTCCTGAAGCTAAAACTGTTACGGTTTCTCCTGAACAAACTGCGGTGTCTCCTGATGCATAAACACTAGGTGTGCTGGTAGTTATTGTTACTTGATATGCAGACTTGCAGCCGTTGGAGCTGTCAATTAACGCGGTGTACCTCTGAGGACTAGTGGTAGGTGTGACTACCCAATCTTGATTTACGGGTCCACCTAGCCATCGATAAGAGCTTCCGCTTGTAGTTTGAAGGCGAATACTTTGGCCACTGCAAATCGTTGTGTCTGGCGTACCATTGGATGAAGGAGACTTTTCTGTGTATATAGTTTTACTATCGGTTGCAGTAAGTCCACAACCAAAATCTGCAGTAGCAGAAATGGTCGTAGTAGTGTCAAATGAAAATATAGTGGTTCTTTGGTTAGGTGCGAAAGCAAAATTAGCTGGGACCCAAGAGTAAGCTGCATTTGCATCGCCTGTCATCACCACCTGTCCACCTTGGCATATGGTATCTAGGTTAGAAGAAATATTCAGTTCTCTGTAGGTATCGTAATGACCAAAGTTTAGTCGAATCATTGTGGTTACTGAAAATCCTGCGGATTCTATGGTATTCCATAGCCCAGGAGCTCCATAAAAGCATGTAGAGTCTTGATAAAATAAATCGGTATACCCTATGCTCATATTGGAGGTAGCCACCAGTTGAGATATGCTTGCAAAATAGTCGCCTGCTGCTAATATGCTGATGCATTCTAGCGGTATAGTATACCAATTTTGGCCGGCTACATAATAAATAACTGGTGTTGTTTCTATTACCGCGCCGGGTGTTTGGTTGAAGCTACGAATAATAGCCCTAACGCTGTCACCTGCTGTAGGATTGCTGACGTAAAATGAAATGGAAGTAACAGTGTCACTTGTGGTCAAGGTAAAGCGTTGGCCTATTTCCAAAAGGCCGTTATTGGAGCCAATACCGTTTACTGTGGTAGTCAGATTCTCGCGAGCCATCACTGTATCTGATACCTCTAGCTGCAGAGTGTCGTGATTATTCGTGGTGTTGGTTTCTGTTTCATTTATCACTGCCTCAAAGACAAACTCTTTTATACCTGTGCTGGTAGCAAAATACTTGGTGTTAGACTGTCCCGTGTCATTGGTAAACGGAGCGATAGTACCTAAATCTACCACAGATTGGAAAGCTCCTTCAGCTATTTCTACCTGAGTAAGCGTTATATTAGAGAGGCCATTGTTTCTCACTATAGCAGTAAATTCTAGTGAATCAAATTGGGTAAGAGGTATAATCGGATATTCTAAGTTTATGAAATTTGCATTTACTAAAATAGCATCAGCTAATACAGGTGAGAAAGTGTCAATCACAAAATTATCTACAGCCAAATCGCTCAAAAAATTGGTTCCCATTACAGCACGTATTCGTATTTGTACGCTGTCACCGTTAAATGCAGCAAGATTGGCGGAGTCTAGAAGCCAAGCAGAATCTTGTTCGCCTACGACTGTGAGTAAACCGGTAGTCCACGTACCGGTGCTTCCTTGTCGTGCGTCTATGTACAGTGAACCCATACCGGCACCTAGCATGTGGTAGTTTATTTTTGCTTGGTAATACTTGCCTGTTGCACTAAAATCAAAATAAGGTGACAGGATATTTATTTCAGATCCTCCACATGTTGTTGCATTGGTAGCCTCTGTATAAATATATGTGCCGCTAGTAGTGCCAGGATTGGCATCAGTACCCGTACCTATTCCACTAAAGTTCCTTCCCGCTCCTGGTCCTGTACCTACAGATGTAGTGCCAGCAGTGTCTGCACGCCAGTCTCCATCGTCATTGGGGTCTTGAATCCAGCCGGTAAATGTGGCACCTGCGGTTGTTGCATCGCAACTCGCTGGAGCGGCCTGCCATACAGATGGGTTTTCAAAATCTTCTGTGTAGGGATAGGTAGTAACTTGTGAAAATCCCTGGAGGCAGAGAAGCAAAAGGGACGAGACAAAAAATCTGTGTAAATGTTTTTTCATGATAACCTATTTTGTTGGGGTTAAAAGTATCATTATAATGTCATAATATCAAGTTTTTTTTATAGATTACTTTTGCTAAATGAATATAGTCAAATATGCAGGTATCGTTATGTTATTTATTGCAGCTGCTTTTTATGGTATGATTTTGCTTTCTCCAACTCAGATTGAGTTCAGAGTAAATGAGGACATAAATGCACCAATAATTGAGGTTTATAGTGGCATTGCAAATCCTACAACGTGGAAAATTTGGATAGAAGGTATAGAGAAGGTGAAACAACTAAATGGAGACGGGTTCTTAGCGGGTAGTATTACAGAAGTTTATTTTCCACAAGATATGGTAATGAAAAGAACGCTCCGGGTGGCTACTGAAAATGAACAATTGGTGCTGCATGGAGAAGTGAAAGATTTTTTTTCTAAAACAGAAACATACAACTTAGAAGCTTTGGATAGCGCAACTACTCGTGTGTCTTGCACTGTAAAAATGAAGGCGTTAAAAAACAAGAGTAAAATGATACTGAAGGCTAAGGATACACACAGTAATAATATGAAAAAAAGCCTAATAGCTCTTAAAATATTTTTGGAAAAGGGGTAGTTAAGCTATTTTCTCCCAGTCTTTGTAGCCTTGCTTGTTTTTCATAAAGTGTCTTAAACTTTGATGGCGGTCATAATCTGGGTCGGTGGTCAGCAACTCTACAATGGCTTTTCGTGCTTCCTCTGCTATATGTGCATCCTCATTCAAAGACGCTAGTTTTAGTTGGTCCAATCCACTTTGACGTGTCCCCGCTATATCTCCAAATCCACGCAGCTTCATGTCTATTTCGCTGAGTTCAAAACCACTGTTGGTTTTTACCATGGCTTTTAGTCTTGTTTCTGCATTCGTACTCAATTTTTTGCTGCTCATTAGTATGCAGTAGCTTTGCTCTGCACCTCTTCCTACTCGGCCCCGCAATTGGTGTAGCTGGCTCAATCCAAATTTCTCTGCACTTTCTATAATCATAATGCTAGCGTTTGGCACATTTATTCCTACTTCTATAACGGTAGTGCTTACTAGTATGTGGCTTTTTCCTTGTGCAAAATCCTTCATTTTAGCCTCTTTGTCGGCAGCTTTCATTTTGCCGTGTAGCATTTCTACTTGATATGTAGGTCTCGGAAAAAATTGTAGCAGCTCGTCGTAGCCATTATTGAGATCTTTATAATGCATCGTCTCGCTTTCTTCTATGAGCGGATAAACTACGTATGCTTGTCGTCCTCGGGCTATTTCATCTTTCATAAATTGCCATACCTTTTGGCGCGCAAAACCAAAACGGTGTGCTGTTTTTATCGCTTTTCGCCCCGCGGGCATTTCATCTATTACACTGTAGTCTAAATCCCCATATACGCTCATGGCTAGTGTGCGTGGTATAGGCGTAGCGGTCATTACCAGTGCGTGTGGATTTTGTTTTCCTTTACTTTGCAATTTAGCACGTTGTGCTACCCCAAAACGGTGTTGTTCGTCTATGATAACTAGGCCTAGGTTATCAAATATTACCATATCTTCAATTAAAGCGTGAGTGCCCACTAGTAGTTTTATAGTTCCGGATTGTAATTTTTCGTGTAGCTGTCGTCGTTCTTTGGGGGTGGTAGATCCCGTTAACAAACCTATTTCCAAATCTATTTTTTCTGCAAGTTCTTTGAGGCTTATGTAGTGTTGTATAGCTAATATTTCTGTAGGAGCCATTAGGCTGGCCTGGTAGCCATTATCTACTGCCATCATTACGCTTAAAAAAGCGACTATGGTTTTGCCACTGCCTACATCGCCTTGTAACAGTCGGTTCATTTGCTGGCCAGAGCATAGATCCGTTTTTATTTCGCGGAGCACTCGCTCTTGGGCACCGGTGAGAGAAAAGGGAAGGTGGTTGGCAACAAAATTTTTGAAAAGGGGATTTTTTGGCATAAAGTGTATACCTTTCACTGCTTCCTTTCTATTTATTTTTTGATTTATAAACGGGAGTTGCAAAAAGAACAATTCTTCAAATTTGAACCGGTATTGTGCTGCTTCTATATGCTTGTGACTAGGGGGCTGGTGTATAAATCGAAAGGCTTTACCGCGTGATATGAGCTTATATTTTCTGCACATTTCTACACTAAATATTTCGGGCACGAGGTAGTTTTGATGCTGCACTAGGTTGGTCATCATTAGGCGAATGGCTTTGCTATCTACTCGCCGTGTTTTCATCATTTCTGTGGTGTGGTATATCGCTTCTAGTGGGGCACTCTTTGTTCTGTTGGCGGCAGATTCTATTTCAGGGTGGCTCATATTAATTCTACCGTTATAAAAGTTAGGTTTTCCAAAAACAACTATCTCTTCGCCTATTCTAAGGTTGGTTTTCATCCATTTCACACCTTTAAACCATAGGAGTTCTATCTCTTGTTTGCCATCAGAGAAACAAGCTACCAGACGGGTGCTGCGTGGTTGACCTACTTCTTCAATGTTTAGTATTTTTCCTTTCAGTTGTATGTAACTGGTATCTTGATTTATTTCATTTATGGTATAAAACTTGCTGCGGTCTACATAACGAAATGGGAAGTAACTTAGTAAATCCTCAAACCGAAATAGCTTAAGCTCTTTTTGGAGTATTTCGGCACGCATAGTACCCACTCCTTTCAAAAACGTAATGTCTGTATCTAAAAACTCGTTCAAGGGAAAAAATACTTGCTGGTGAATGCTCCTAATTCCATCATCCAAGCGATGCCTACATGCACAATAATACCTCCCACAATACTGCGGCTATAATAGGCTACTATGCCTAGCAAACTGCCGCCAAAAAATGAGCTAATGAGCTCACCCATAGGCTTGTTCCAATGTAATACAACGTACATGTAAGCCATAGGAATAATGGCATGTGGTCCTACAATACCCACAAATGCGAGAATAAGAAAACCTCTAAAGAAAAACTCGATACTGAAAAAATCTAAGCCATATAAAAATTCATACAACGCAAAGTGTTTCCAGTGAGCTGCGTTTGCAAAGTCTAGTGAAGTAAACTTCTGAACACGCGGATAAGACGCCAAAAAATCTGTCTGAGTGCTAGCTGCCGCAATTAGCGGTAACATGAGCAGTAGCATAATGACATAGGGTTTTGTGTTGAAATTTTGGAGTGTAAAACCATAAAAAGGTTGTTTTTTTTTGTCGTTAAAATACCAATATATCCAGATGGCCAAAAACAAGAATAGCCCTCGGGCAATAGTGCCTACTGTGCTAATAATCCACTGAAAGTGCTCGTAATTTCGATAGCTGTACATCCACTTGGTGACATGGCCAGATAGTGTACTTCTATACGCAATAATGCTGATGGCAAAAAAAATGAGAAACCAAAATTTTGGACTTTTCCAGAAGTACCATTGATGGTGAAAAATACTACTCATAAAATATCCAAATAGGAGAGGTAGACCGTAGAGTGCCACATGAAAACTCCATTTCATGTTGGCAAAGTAGGCAGCATACCACCAGCTAGTGAGTAGTGATTGAGAGCCCCACTCGCTAGGTAGATATTTGTAGTATTTTAAAAAGCAAAATCCAGTAATAAAAAACAAAGCCACTACAATTTCGCCCCACGAAAAATGGTCACGATAGTAGTTTTTTAAGTAGTTTATGATGTTTTTCACCTATGTTTATTTGCGTAAGACAATAGTAAGACAAAGAAATGTAAAGACGAAAAAAAGCCTTGAAAAAACCTACCAACTTCAATTTTGTGTAGCATATAAAAAGACAACCGTTCTAGGTTATCCATATGTGAGGTAGTGAAAAATAAGTGATGAAATATTGTAATATGCAGATCCATCAATAGCATAACTAGTATTCACATGGCAGCAGTTTATACTGTCTAGTAATGTATCGCAATAATATATCATTGATGTATGTGTCGTTTACATTTACGGTGTATTTAAGTAGTTTTGGACGGAATTAATAGAAAGTTTTAAAAAACTTTCATTAAAAACATACAACGATTCAATGACAAATGTTTTCTGCCCAGCACGCAATCGACATATACCCAAAAGAAGAGAGGTTAGTAAATGGAGTACTTAAGTTACTTTGACAAAGGAATATTGCTTCTTCAATTAATTAAGCAAGAGTGTGATGTCCCTTTTGAAGATGACTAGTTACTTGAAGAGTAAAAATGAATCAAAACGGACTTTAAAAGCCACATAGAACTTTAGACGACTAAATGCAAGCAGAGCGCAATATCTGTAATTTCAGAATTATTAAAGAAACTTTTAAACGGAAATGTCAATTGAATTAATGTGGAAACAAGGATTTTTTAAATTGTGATGCAAATGTTGCTCCAAATCTGAATAATTTGTACTATCAAAAATCGATACATTTAGTAGACGAGTTTAATAAAAGACCAAGATTAATCTGAACGCCATTATAGCTGGTCAATCCTTATTTTTGATTTACCGCTACTTATTATCATTGGCTCGATTATTATGATAGTTCTACGACCTTCCCTATGAGGAAGAATATATAATTGGGATTTGAAGGTAGTTTATGGAGGAGTAATAAGAAAAACTAGATGAAATTATTGCTGATATGGAATAGCTCAGAGACTATTAATATTATTCTGATTTATCTTCTTTTACCAGTAGGCTTATGTGTTCGTCTCCAGCTTGGTATGGTAGCCAAGTTATGATAAACTGCAGCATCTCGTCAGTGGTGCGCATTCCTGCTCCGCCAAACTCGTACCGTTCTCGTATTTCCTGTGGAGGATTATAAGGGTTGTTCTGGTTTTTTGACGTATTATCAAATTCTGCTTCCACATAAATCACGCTGCCTGCAGGAATTTTGAGCATCGTAGGAAACGTATAAAAATATTGCCATCTAAAGTCCCACCGCGGTATGTGAATGAGTCGAATGGTGTCTTGCTTCGGCGTGAGGGCATATGCCTTAAAACTTTTGCCAAGCAAGTGCATGTGTGGGTTTATGGTGAGAATACTGATGTCGTCGGGTATTTTCAAAAAAGTAGTATGTTGGGTTATTTGATTTGGCGGGATTACCAGCGGCGGAATTATCTTGCTAGCGCCATTGGTGCCCAACATTACTTCGCGTATTGGACGTTTGGGTGGGGAGTCTGTATAAAATATATTAACTCTGCTGTGGTCCCACTTGTCTTGTGGTATCGGGCCAAAATGTATATCATCAGCTATTAATATTGATTTTTTGTGCATTGTAAATCCGCCTATCCCCCGAGGATAGAGTTGCGCTTGTACACCCGGAAGGTAGTTTACTACAGAGTTTATTTGTACTGGCCTTGTGCCATCATCGTTGGTAAGTTTCAGCGCATCAAATTGTTTTATATACGTTTCTTCGTCTACTTCTAAATCCAAAATGCGTAGTCCATTTGTAATACTTGCCTTTTTTGTGTCTTCGTAGTTTAGTAACCGTCCATTCATATGGTGCACTAAGTTATTTTCATTGGGCAAAAATTCCATAGCTCGCACGTACTTTTTTTCGTTTAATACAATGGGTAGCGTTGCAATAAAAAATTTGTCTCTACTATTGCCAATAACTTTTATGCTGTCAAACCATACAGTGGTATCAGGCGTCCCTATATTACTATATTGGTCATAGAGGGGAGGTTTAGCCATCGTTTTTGTATCGCCTAATGGTGCACCGCCTTCTATCCATTCTTTTATTTTGTCTTTATCATCTTGGCTCAGGTATCGTTCTCCCAAAAAATGTGAGTAGTTTCTATCGGCAGGCCAAGGGGGCATTAGCCCACTTTGAGTAACAGCAAGTATGGTATTTTTTTTTCTATTTACATGCTGAAAAGTAGTAAGAGGAAATGGGGCAGCACCGCCACTACGGTGACATGATGTGCAATTCTTGTGAATAATAGGCGCTATATCTTGGCTGTATGTCAAGTCTGTGTTTTTAGTGCACGACAGCGCAGCGAGTATAACCAAAGATAAGAATACAATATATTTCAACACATGCAAAAGTAGACTACCGCCGGCAACTTTCTAAAATGAATAGCGTTAATTTAATCAAGTTGGCTATTTTCGCGTGCTTACAATGCCAAGTAAGGTTATAGACATAGAAAAAATAATAGCGGAAAAAAATCCATTATTGTTAAAAAGACTTCCTAAGTTTATACTCGATTATTTGAAGAAAATACTTTGGCAAGACGAAGTCAATCGTATCATAGCAGACAACGAGGGTGCTAGTGGAATTCAGTTCTGTCGAAATGTTATAAAGGAGTTTAATATCACAGCTAAAATTGAGGGCATAGAGAACGCACCAAAAACTGGAGGTGTTACTTTTGCTAGCAATCATCCTCTTGGAGGAATGGACGCCTTAGCTTTTATCGATCAATTTTCTCATTACAGAGAGGATATAAAATTTATAGCTAATGATATTTTGCTAAATTTAAAACCTATGCAAGATATTTTTGTAGGTGTAAACAAACACGGATATACTGCTTTCCCTTCGCTCAAAAATGTAGATGCTGTATTAGCGAATGATGAAAGTGTGGTTATTTTTCCCGCTGGTTTGGTGAGCCGCAAAAAAAAAGGAGAAGTGAAGGACTTAGAATGGAGAAAAACTTTTGTAACCCGAGCTCGAAAACACAATGTGCCCATTGTGCCAGTGATTATTGATGGACAACTTTCCAATTTTTTTTATAATCTAAGTAATTTAAGAGAGAAATTAGGAATAAAAGCAAACATCGAAATGTTATATTTGGTGAATGAGTTGTTTAAGCAAAAAAATACAACAATAAAAATCATATTTGGTAAGCCTATATATCCAGAGGAATTAGACCTAAATACAATGAAAGACAGAGCTTGGGCTCAAAAAATAAAGGAAATAGCTTACTCACTTAAAGCGTAAGAGAATGGCGATTCAAAAGTTAGATTATATAGCACCCCGCCAGCCTTTAGAGGCAATAAAAAATGAACTTACCAAAGATCGTTTTATTCGAACTACTAATAAGGGTGAAAATGAAATTTACATCGTTAACCATCATAACAGCCCACATGTCATGATGGAAATAGGCATATTGCGCGAATTTACGTTTGCTAGCGCAGGTGGAGGTACCGGAAAACCCTACGATATAGACGAGTTTGACGTAAGTGAAAATTGCTACGAGCAACTAATCGTATGGGCACCCGAAGCACAGGAAATTATTGGAGGTTATCGTTTTATAGATTGTGCTAAAATTCTACATACTCGTCCCTTAGAATTGTCGACTCAGCATTATTTTTCGTATTCAGAGAAATTTATTTCTGAGTATTTGCCAACTACAGTCGAGCTAGGAAGAAGTTGGGTGCAACCCAATTTCCAACCAGCTGCTGGTTCTCGTAGAGGTATTTTTGCATTGGATAATCTGTGGGATGGACTAGGTGCTATTGTGGTAGATACTCCCAGTATACAGTATTATAGCGGAAAAGTAACCATGTACACTAGCTACAATACCGAAGCTAGAGATGCTTTGATGTATTTTATGGAATACTTTTTTGAGGATAAGGAAGAGCTTATCCGTCCTATCAATAAACAGAAGATTTTTTCAGACATAGATACTTTTAAATCAGCAATAAAAGGCCTAGATTACAAACAAGCTCATAAATTACTCAACGGTTTTGTGAGAGAACGAGGCGAAAATATTCCACCCCTCATTAATAGCTATATGAGTTTGTCACCAACTATGAAAACATTTGGTACAGCCATAAATAAGGATTTTGGTGATGTAGAGGAGACAATGATTTTAGTGAAAATAGCTGATATATATCCAGACAAAAAAGCACGCCATGTAGATAGCTACATAAAATAAAATTTTTGAAAAGTCAGGCTTTTTGCCCTTTTGAGTTTACATATATTTACATTTTTCGAATTAATATTAGTACTCTAGTACGCAACCCACTGGCTTTGTTTTTTTTACTTTAACGGGTTTATTTGCCAAAAGAGCTTGTATAGCATCTCTTAGATAGTGATTCTCCCACTTCTGTTTGTAACTACCCAATTCAACGATACGATCATCCATCAAACCTTGGTATAGTACATTGGAAAAGCGGTCTACTACAAAAAATTCTGGGGTTACACTAGCGCCCAAATGATTTGCTACTTGGTAGTCATAATCTCGGTATATTTGAGGTTTTAGTTTGGTGCTGGTAGCATACATATTTATTTCCATAGCGTCATAATGCATGCCGCTGTGTACCACCAAAAATTGGATATCTGAAAAATTATCAGACAGTTCAGTGAAAGGAGTAGACAAGGTAATGCAAAGCGGACAGTCTGGGGCAACAAACATAAGCACGGTATACTCATTTTTTTGAAGTAGGTTGGCAAAATTATCACTTAGCGGTTTTTTCCCACATGACCACATGCACAGTAGTAAGAGTATTATACTATTTTTTTTCACTTGTAGGCAGCGTTATGGTAAATGTGGTCCCTTGGTTTAGATCTGAGATGAAAGTGATTTCGCCTTTGGCTGTTTCTACTATTTTGCGGCAGATGGCCAAACCCAATCCCATACCAGAGTTTTTCGTGCTAAAATTTGGAATAAAGACTTTCTTATATAACTCTCTTGGAATACCTTTTCCATTGTCTTTTACAATTATTTTTACCTTATTATTTGATGAGCTTAGCCTTACTTCTATTTTCCCTTTTCTATCATCCGGTATTGCTTGGATACCATTTTTTATCAAATTATTAAAAACTCTCTGCATTTGCTCAGAGTCACCGTTGATGTATACCTCGGGTGCTATTTTCACCCTTATTTCTATATTTTCAGATTGTTTAAAAAGGTCTGTTGTACTCCTCACTATATCAGATAGATTGAATTTTACAAATTGATCTTCAGGCATTTTAGCAAAATGGCTGAATTCAGTTGCCATATTACTTAAACTTTCTATTTGCTCTATAATGAGTCTGCTTGTTTTGTCAAAAAGTACATCGAGGTTTTCGCTAGGTCCATTAGTGTATGCACGTTGCAAATGTTGCATACTTAGTTTCATTGGCGTAAGCGGATTTTTTATTTCGTGGGCTACCTGCTTGGCCATTTCTCTCCATGCTCCTTCGCGTTCGCTCTCTGCCATTTGGTTGACGCTTTCTTCGAGTTCCATTACCATTTTGTTGTATTGCTTCACAAGCAGGCCTATCTCATCGTCTCGCGTGTACACAATAAGCTCATTAGAGCCTCCCAAAGCAGTTTTAGCTATCTTCTCACGTATCAGCAACAATGGTTTTGATATTTGCTTTGAAATTAAATAAGCAAGAATGACGCCACCCAACAACAATAAAAAATAGATGTTAACGATGTTCACTACTAAATTGGATATCTGTTTATTTAATTCTTCACTTTTCCCAAAAAATGGAGTGTTTACAAAACCTAAAATATTTCGGTTTTCATCAAAAAGAGGAACATAAGCGCTTTTATACTTCGAGCCCTCTATCTCCTCTTCTATAAGCAACTGAGACGCCTTCTTTAATGATAATTGGAAGAAGGCTTTCGGGTCCATTTGCCTTCCTAGTATCTGCTCATCTATTAGGTGTAGTTTTGTAGTGCTTTGCAATATACCGGCTGGGCTATATAAATTTATGTCGACATTGAACGTACTGCTTTCTTCGTTAAATATAAGTGTGCGCTGCTCCAAACTTTGCATTTTATCAGCCAAATCTATTCTGTTCTGAAGCTTGGTTGTGATGCTTTTCACCTTATTTAGTAATTGGTCTTCTAGATTTTGGTTATAGTTGGCTTGTATAAAACTTATAATTATATACACTGAAAGCAATAAACCAGTAAGCAATATGATGGTGAGAGAAGTTTGAATTCGAGCACTTAAAAAACGGTTTTTGATCGGTAAAAAAGCACGCGTAAAAGTGTGTTCTTTGCCCACAAGATAAAACGATACTAAAGAACTCAATAAGCCCAGTCCGAGCATAGCTGTGAGGGTAAATGTAAAGGTATAGAGCCATACCCTTACGATGTTTTCTCGCTTGCTCAGCACTACAATATATTGCCCTACTTTATAGGTATAGTGATGCAGATTTGTGAGGTTAAAAAGAGAGTTGTCGGTCTTGGGTACTTCATTCAGTTTGTATGCAAAACTTCCGCGTTGACTTACTAGCTTAGTTTTAAAATATAGACCAAAGGAATAGTCATTTAGCGATTGTAAAGGCACATCTTTTTGATTTTTGAATGCCTCGGGATATATAAATTCGGATTGCACTATACGTGGCTGCAGCAAAATATAGGTGGTCCCAAAGTTGCCTTCCAAGTTGCAGTTTTCGTACTTGGCCAAGTAGCCATTTAGCCCAGAATAGTTATCTAATTTATAAAAATAAGCACTTTTTGTGCGGTTGGTATGATTATTAAATAAGCTGTCTAGATGCGAAAAGGAATATAGACTATTGTCGTTTATGTTATTTCCGTAGGGGTCAAAACTCAGAAGTTTTAATTCGTATTTCTCAAGATAATTACTAAAATACAAATGTTTTAGTCTGCTTTCTATTAGCTCTTTTTTTTCGCTAAAGTTTTGGTAATCCTCTGGCACCAAAAATTCTTGTGCTAGTTGATTTTCAAAACTTTGTAAGGTTTTTTCTGCACGAGGATCATCATTATTTACCAATCGTATAGCATACTCACGGGCTATTTTTTCATTTCGCTCTTCATGATTTTTCGCTATGATAGTGGCCGTAAGTAAAGTTGTGAGTACAAAAAAGATATAAATCTTGTAGCGTGGTTTTAATGTGATTTGAAAAATAAAAAGGGATAACCCAGTTAAGACTATGGGATAAAATAAACTACCGAGCGATCTACTAGTATCCCAATATTGAAAAAGAGTGAAAGCTAATATGCCTAGTAAAACAGAGATATACCCACGGTCAGATAGGATTGCAGATAGCTTTGTGTAGTTTAAAATAAGCCAAAAAAAAACGAAACTAAGACAGATAAAACCAAATGCTGCAAATGTTGCACCGTTCAAGTTGAAAAGCTTTTCAAAATCAAATGGAATGGCAGATCTGCTTACAACGTGAGCAGTCAAATCCAAGAAAAAATCTGCTAAAAATAGTACCCCCACACTCATCACAAAAGCACTTAAATAGGTGGGTAATTTTTTTATAAGTGAAAACAATAATAGTGCACCGGATACTATACTTGCCAGATGTATGTAAAGTAAAACATTAAGTTGTAGTGTACTTGAATTTGCTATACTATCGGCACTTATCAGTAAATAGGAGAGAATTGACAGGTCAGTATAAAAATATGTTGCTGTATTAGAAATAAACACAGCGACGCCGGCAAAGTACATCAATACACTTTCTTTTGAGCCATACCACCACACCAAAAACAAAAAAATGAAACTGGTGAGAAGTCCTAAGTTTAAAAACAATTGGTTGCTTTTATATTTCGTTTCAAATGGCAGTATAGTGGTATTAGTTTTAGTATTCAATTGACTCATAGCCAGCTGTTTATTTGCAAACTTCGGTGAATGATTTATAAGCCTTGGGTGTATTTTTTCATCATTGGCTATTCGAAAAGCAAAATATGTTGTTTTATTTTTTACAAAAACTGCGTAGGTATCATCACCGAAAAAGTGCAGAAACGATTCATTTTTAGCTCCATTTGCGCTCGAGTCTATTTCAAGTTTATTGCTATTCCAATAGTGGAGAGTGTCGTTTTGCACAACTAGGATATACCATCTTTCTTTATTCAATTCTAGTGCACGCCGATGAGAGGGCTGCTGAAAACCAAGGGGAGTCAATTCTTCATACAATGCGTCAGACTCGGGTTTTAGTTCTGCCAAAAAGGGCGAAATATCTAAAAATTCGGTCGCAGGTGGGGCTGTACTCTTTGTGCCCAGTTTTAGTAGGAGCGAAGCAGTGAGTGCTATACCCAAAATCCACGCTATAGTAATGGTTTTTTTCAATACGTACTGTTTGTGGCTAAGTATAGCAGTACATAGTCTTTTACTGCACTTTCTAGGTCGTAAAATGGCTTATCGTAGCCAGCTTTTCTAGTTTTTGTCATAGTAGCTTGTGTGTAGTATTGGTATTTGTCTCTGATGTCTTCTGGCGTAGGAATGTAGCGTATGTGAGTTTCTTTTTGAAGCGCCGAATAGATTGCAATAGCTAAATCGTTGAAGGTGCGTGCTTTGCCTGTTCCTGCATTATAAATGCCACTTTTTGCTTGCTTTGTATACCAAAACCACATTAGATGTAGGAGGTCCTTTACGTATATAAAATCGCGTATTTGGTCTCCATTTCCATACTCAGGATGGTGGCTCTCAAAAAGAGTTAAGGTTCCGTTTTTTTGTATCTGGTTGTACGCATGCATTACTACACTGGCCATTCTTCCTTTATGGTATTCATTTGGCCCAAATACATTAAAAAATTTAAGTCCTACCCAAAAAGGTGGGTGTTTCTCTTGGCTCAAAACCCAAAGGTCAAAATCTTGCTTACTTTGGCCATAAGGATTGAGCGGTATGAGTGAAGTTATTATTTTTTGGTCGTCAAAACCCTGTTGACCATCACCATAAGTCGCTGCCGATGAGGCATATAAAAAAGGGATTTGGTGCTCAGTGCAGTAGTTCCATAGCTTTTTGGAGTAAGTCAAATTGAGCTTGTCAAATATGGAGTAATCAAACTCTGTAGTGTCAGTGCGCGCCCCAATGTGAAAAACAAAATCAATAGAATGACGATGCATATCTTGCAAAAAAATAGAACGGTCTATCTTAGCGGAATATGATTTTTTAACGAGGTTTCTATCTTTCTCTTTTTTGCTAAAATCATCTACCAAAATTAGGTCAATTATCCCTTTATCATTTAAGAAAGAAACAAGGCAACTGCCTATAAATCCTGCTGCACCGGTAATGAGTATTGCCATTGCTACGAAATTAGTACTATCACGTAATTAATATCGATAAATTATTTTTAAATGTTTGCATCGCATGCTTTTAAATGAGTGAATTTTACTTTTAAAATAGGTTGTAGTGTCAGACAGTTGATTATATCCTTAGGCATTGTCTCAACTTGATTTATCCTGATTAATGGCTACAAAATTAAATGGTATTGAATATTGGATAAAGTAATTAATCTCGAATCAGTAAGTCCCAAAATCATCTTCTAAAAAATAAGCTTTTCTGCGTGTAGAAAGTCATAAAGTCTTATTTTGGTTGGCTTATAAGTTAATACCATGGTGTGTGCAGATGTTTTTAGTAGTGCTGTTTTAGTTGATATTCGACTCACTATATTTGTATTAACCGAACCTATTGGCCAGTCAATAGTTAAACTAAAAACAATATTATATCTTCGCACCTTTGGGACATACACAAACATCCGACCGTAAAAAAGACCACATTGAACTTGCTTTTGAGTCTGTGGTAGCTAATCAAGACCAACGCTTTTACTATGAGCCGCTTTTTAGCGGACACCCGAAAGGAGATTTAGAACCTGTTACGTTTGCAGGAAAGCAAATGAAAGCACCGCTTTGGGTGAGCAGTATGACGGGGGGAACAAAAGAGGCCGGAATTATTAACAGAAATCTCGCCAAAGCTTGTGGACAGTTTGGTTTGGGAATGGGGCTAGGAAGTTGTCGAATAATTTTAAAAGACGATGAATTTTTACCTGATTTTCAGCTTCGAAAAGAGATGGGTGATTTTCCGCTTTATGCTAATTTAGGTGTTGCACAGATTGAAGAATTATTTGATGCTGGTGATCAAAATCGAATAGTAGAACTGATCAAACGCACAGAAACAGATGGGCTTATTATACACGTAAATCCGCTGCAAGAGTGGCTACAACCCGAAGGCGATATTTTTAGAAAATCACCACTCGATATTATAAAAAGTACGCTAGACTTAGGTATCAAAGTTATTGTAAAAGAAGTTGGTCAAGGTTTTGGACCAGAAAGTTTGGAAGCATTAATGAAATTACCGCTCACTGCTATTGATTTTGGTGCTCATGGAGGTACCAATTTTAGCAAACTAGAAATGCACCGCAGCGATACCATGAGGCACGAAGCATATGATAAAGTAGCAGCATGGGGGCACAGCGCCGAAGAAATGGTAGGCTTTTATAATAAGTTGACCACAGAAATGAACGAGACTAACTATGGTGCGGATATAATAATCAGTGGTGGTGTACGCGATTTTATGGATGGATATTACCATACCCAACGTATAAATGCTAATGCCATTTACGGACAAGCTTCGGCTTTTTTGAAACACGCAAGGGGCAGCTATGCTGAGCTAGAGGAGTATGTAGAATTGCAGTTGAATGGATTGAAGCTGGCTCATACTTATTTGAGATTGAGAGATTGAGAGACTTGAGTTAAAGATATTAAGAGAATTGAGATAAGAGATGAAAAGATTTGGGATAAGAGTTGAAAAGAGTTGAGACCATAGATTATTTAGATGCACGATTTTAAGAAATTTAACGTTTGGAAGAAGGCTAGAGTCTTTACCAAAGACATTTATTCAATATCTAAGTCTTTCCAAGACGATGAAAAGTTTGGGCTTACTAGTCAATTACGTCGAGCAACAATCTCAATTACGAATAATATAGCTGAACGACGCGGTAGGGATACAAATAAACAACTTGTTCAGTTTTTGCACTACTCTTATGGTTCTTCCATAGAAGTTGAGAATGTATTAATCTTAGCTGCCAATCTAGAGTTTGTAGGTGTTGCGGATTTTCAAAAACTCAATAATAAGTTTGTTGCACTTATGAGTTGAACACAGCAAATGCTTTTCACTCTAATCCATAAATTTAAAGAATAATAAATCTCAAATCTCCCAAGCTCATATCTAATGTCTCAATAAAATGATAAAAGGATTCAGTAAATTAACCAAAGCCGCCAAAATAGAATGGCTAATTGATAACTACTTCAATAGCGAACAGTCTGCACGAGAAACACTCGAAAACTACTGGCACAGCGATGAAAAGTTGCAAAAGCTCCATGATGAGTTTATAGAAAATACTATCACCAATTTCTACATGCCTATGGGTATAGCTCCCAATTTTTTGATCAACGGAAAAGAATATGCAGTACCTATGGTAACAGAGGAGAGTTCTGTAGTGGCTGCAGCAGCTAAGTCAGCGGGCTTTTGGGCCGATAAAGGAGGGTTTAAAGCTACCGTAAAGAGCACCACGAAAATTGGTCACGTTCACTTTCTTTGGAAAGGAGAAGATAAGCTTGCACTTATAGCTTTAATACAAAGTATAAACGAAAAATTCTATACAGAAACGGAAGGCATTACCAAAAACATGCGAAAGCGTGGAGGGGGAATCTTAGGCATAGATCTCGTAGATAAAACCGAAGATGTGCCGCATTACTATCAGCTAGAAGCGGAGTTTGAGACGTGCGATAGTATGGGCGCCAATTTCATCAATTCGTGTTTAGAGAAATTTGCCGATGTACTCAAAGCAGAGATAGCACAATCTAGCTTAGCACCCAATGAGGTGGAAGTGGTGATGTGTATCCTCAGTAACTTCACACCAAAGTGCCTTGTGCACGTAGAGGTATGTTGCCCGATAGAGCAAATGGTAGAAGGGACAGAAATGACTGCCGAAGCATTTGCAGAGCGATTTACTACGGCGGTACGCATAGCGGAAACACAACCCTACCGTGCGGTAACGCACAACAAGGGAATAATGAACGGCATCGATTCAGTAATACTGGCTACAGGCAATGATTTTAGAGCGATAGAAGCGAGTGCGCACGCATACGCGAGCAAAGACGGACGATATACTAGTCTTACCCACGCAGATATGAGTGATGGACTGTTTAAGTTTTGGATAGAAGTGCCACTTGCACTAGGCACTGTGGGTGGAATTACGGGTCTACATCCTATGGTGAAATTTGCACACCAACTGCTCGGAAATCCAAGCGCAGCTGAGCTAATGATGATAAGTGCAGCAGTGGGCCTCGCACAAAACTTTTCGGCACTCCGAAGCTTGACAACTACGGGAATACAGCAAGGTCATATGAAAATGCATTTGCTCAATATTCTGAACCAGCTAGAAGCCACCGAAGAAGAAAAAGCAATGATAGTTCGCTACTTCATCAAAAATACGCCACATCATGCCGAGGTGGTAGAAGCTTTTAAAAGAGTTCGAGGAGGTGAGGTGATAGCGTAGTCGTCCTAATCACTTCAACTTTACTTATTGCAGTCTTGTTCTTAAGGGTAGGCTTTTTCGCATTTCGATTGGTGTTTATCTGCTATATCAGTCGGCTAATTTTCTTTTGTCGACAGCCATTAGTCATTTTATTTCTATAAATTTGTTAAAAATATGAAACGAAATATACTTCTACTTTTGGGACTGATAGGGCTCATAGCGTTGGAGTGGGGGTGTGATGATAACCCCTCTGCTTGTAAATCTAATTCTTACAATGTGGTAGCAATTGATAGCACTCAGTTCTTAATGACGGATAGTAACAGCTATTTGAAATCGCTTAGAATAGATTCGGTAGCCTTTGATGAATTTGTACTGAAAGTGAATTTTAAAACAGAATTAATTTCATATCTGAGCAACTCATCATCTTTATATGCGACAGCACCTTGTCCACCGCCAAATTCAAATTGGTTTATAGATAAAATTTCTATAGTAGACTTAGATGAAACATATACTACGGTCTGGGAGATGGCAGAGAGATATTATGAAAGCTTTATAAATATTGATTCTCTTAGAGGAAATGAGTTTTGGAATGTGCCCATAGAAATGTACTTGAGACCTAAGTCACCTCCCGCTAAAACGGAGTCTTATCAGTTTAAGATTAGAATTGAAACTACTGAAGGTAAAATCTTCGAAACCACCACAGACCCAATTATCATCACACCGTAACAAAGCCGCCAAGCAACTAATCACCTAAGTAACTACCTTCGCAGCGTGCAATCTTTCTTTTCACACGGCAAATTATTAATCACAGGGGAGTATGTGGTCCTAGACGGAGCACTCTCTCTAGCTGTTCCTACCAAATACGGTCAGCGCATGGAAGTGGATTTTAGCGAGAATCTGGGCGGTGAGAATACCATAACATGGTACAGCATAGACAGTGAAGGCGAAACTTGGTATAGAGAAGAGTTTCTTATTGAGGAAGGCTCTCGTGGCGAGGCTTCGACTCCGCTCAGCCTGACCCAGAGTTGTCGAAGTGTTAAACTCAACCCTACGGACCTCTGCAACATCAATGCAGTAAGCGACTCACTCGTAAAAATACTGAACAAGGCTTGTGCTATGAACTCGTGGTTCTTAGAAGGGGGAAGCTATACGGTGCGCACTTATCTGGATTTTCCGAATAATTGGGGGCTAGGAAGCAGTAGTACACTCATTTGCAATATGGCTAAATGGGCAGAAGTAGACGCTTTCGAACTTTCCGAAGCTAGCTTTGGTGGAAGCGGATACGATATAGCAGTTGGGATGTTAGGCGGAGATATTCTCTACCGCAGTCCAGAGATGTGGGAAGGCTACGTATATAATCCGCCGTTTAGAGGGCACTTGTACTTGGTGCATCTCAATGAGAAACAGAATAGCCGCGAAGGAATTGCCATGTACAAGCAGAAAGTTAGAAACGCTAAATTGATAGAGCGTATTTCTAATCTTACCGAGGAGCTGATAGCCTGCCAAGATTTTGATACTTTTCAGGAGCTGATCAATGAGCACGAATCGCTCATAGCTGGCCAGATAGAAATGCCCACAGTGAAAGAAAAGCTCTTTGGTGATTATCCATTCGCCATCAAAAGTCTCGGAGCGTGGGGAGGAGATTTCATACTCGCGTGTGGAGACGAAAACACGCCACACTATTTCAAAGATAAAGGTTATACTACGGTATTGACTTATTCTGAGTTGGTAAAGTAATGTGTATTAGTCATCTTGAGTGGAGACAAAAGGTGAACTATGATTTTAGAGTAGCAAAGTCAGACATTTCAAGTTGTGGTTCGGAATTTTTAATTCACCTGTCATGTAGCTTATATTTTTGAAAATCTATTCGCAAGTAGATGGATTGGCAATGTTCAACAGAGATTAAAATGAGATTTCTCGCTTTGCTCTAAATCATTTCCACTATGTGAAAAACGTAGGGACCTTTCTAAAAGGTTGAGCTACTAGAATCATCTTCTTATACGTAAAATGGGAATGTGTACGGATAAGTGCCTTTGTGTTTAAAATACACGCTAGAACATTAGTGTTAAAAATCTATCAACGTTTACCTTTGTGAATATTCTATATTACATGACAACCTACACCACAACGTGGCAAAGCCCAAGCAACATCGCATTGGTAAAGTACTGGGGCAAAAAGCCAGAAGGCACACAACTGCCCGCCAACGCTAGTATTAGTTTTACTTTAAAAAATTGTACTACTATCACAGAACTCTCTTACACTGAGCAAGAAAACTTAGATATAGAAGTGTTGTTAGACGGCAGGGTAGAAGGAAGCTTTGTTCCTAAAATAAGAAAATTTTTAGAACGTGTAACACCCTATTTTTCGTTTGTGAAAACTGGAAAATACGTCGTAAAAACGTCCAACACTTTTCCGCATAGTAGCGGTATAGCCAGTAGTGCTAGTGGTATGAGTGCGTTAGCCTTGTGTATTTGTGATATTGCCAAAGAAAAAGGTCTTCTGTCAGACGAAAATTTTTTACAAACAGCTTCTATTTTGGCAAGATTAGGTAGCGGTAGCGCCAGTAGGTCTGTGTTTGGACCTATGGCTGTTTGGGGAAAACATACAGATTTTGAGGGAAGCAGCGACGACTTTGCCATACGTTTTGACACTATGCACCCTGTATTTCAAAACTACTGCGACACTATACTATTGGTGCATCAAGGACAAAAAACAGTGAGCAGCACAATAGGTCACAATTTAATAGATAATCACTCTTTTGCGCAGGCACGTTTTGAGCAAGCACAGAATAATATGACAGCGCTCAAAGGCGTACTTGCAACAGGAGATTTAGATCGATTCGTAGCCATAGTTGAGAGTGAAGCATTGACACTGCACAGCTTGATGATGAGTAGTAATCCTTATTTCATTTTGATGAAACCCAATACGTTGAAGATAATAGAAGCCATTTGGCAAAAAAGAAAATCTGATGCTGTGAAATGGTGTTTTACATTGGATGCGGGTGCCAATGTACATTTTTTATATCCGAAGGCAGATAAGGAAAGTGCCGAAGTATTTATAGATACTGTACTTAGTAAGTATTGTGAAGACGGTGCTTATCTCCACGACGAAATCGGGCTAGGTGCTCAGCAAATTGTCTAAGTAAATTATTTTTACACGACCTATTTCACCAGTTTCTAAGGCTACTTTTATGCCATGCGGATGTGTAGCAGACTTTGTAAGTATGCGACTCACTATACCGTTGGTTACTTCTCTAGTGGATTGATGGTGTTTTTGCACAATGTCAACTGAGCTTCCAATTCTGATATTGCTGCGCTGAGTTCCCGGTATTTGCTTTTCCATTTCACATAAAATCTATGAAACTTGATTATCGTAGAGCCACATTTGGCCCTATCCATTTGAATTCATAATCCTTCTCGGGTTCTTTCATTCGGTCAGTTACACGTTGTAGTCTGTGTGGCAGCGCCATCAGGTAATCGCGCGCTTTTTCGCCAGCTTCATTCAAATCGGAAATGTGTTCTATATTCCAATCTTTTATTAGTGATAAAAGAATGTCAATATAATCTTGGGCAGTATACACTTTTGTGCGTTGTGCAGCGTCGCTAAAATGACTCCACAGCTCGCCTACTTTTTCTCCACTTTGGCGCATAAAATGTGCAGGCATCACTATTTTTCGGCGCATCATATCGTCAAAAGCAGTCATCATCTGACTAGGATCTAACTCGAAAATACGTTTTACAAAAGTGGCATAAGCTCCTGCGTGGCGTGCTTCATCTGCGGCTATTATACCATTTATTTTAGCTAGTAGTGTATTGCCCGTTTGTTTTACTAAAGTGGCTACCCTGCGGTGTGACACGTTTGTTGCCAATTCTTGAAAACTAGTATATACGAAGTTTTTATACGGATCTTTTCCTGTGCCTATGTCAAAACCGTCGCTAATTAGATGCTGAGTCGTAACTTCCATCTCGCGCATATCTACTCTACCGCATAGGTACAAGTATTTGTTTAGTAAATCACCGTGGCGGTTTTCCTCTGCTGTCCACGCACGTACCCATTTACTCCATCCATTTGGTTGCCCATTATTATACTGTTGGTTTACGCCATCTACATCCATAAGCCAAGACTCGTAAGTAGGCAGTGCTTCTTCTGTTATAGTATCACCTATTAGCACTGTGAGAAGGTCATAGTCCATTTCTTTGGCTATTTCTTGTATTTCTTTCACCTCAGCTATAAATTCTGGGTTTCTAGAGTCGGGCAATAAGTCTGCCGGCTGCCAATTAGTATCTACAGGTTTTAAAAATTTGTCTAAAAGGTCATCCATGGACTTGCCAATGGTTGCCATAACTTCTAGTCTTAGGTCGTGTAAATTCATATATAAACCACAAAGTTAAACTAAAAGCTGAGTTCAGATATTATTTAGGATAATGACCGACTTAATTAGTGGGAACTTAAATTATAAAGTATTTGTTTTTTATTGCACATATTTAAAGGCAATATGTTGCTAATCACAGAAAGCAACTCACCTTTCATTATGGAAAAAAAGTTGAAAAGGTCACCGAATTTTCTCAATTTAACTGTCTAAATTCTCATTAATTCATCTTATTTAGAATCATTTATGATAATCTGTAACTCTAGAGAATAATACTAACCCAAATTAGCGTACAAGATTTAATAGGAAGTTATTTCCTCATTGGCAGAGATTTCTTTTTAGAAAACACTAGTGTGTTACTCAACATTTTAAGGGGATGTAAAATCTAATTTTAGTAACGGTACCACTATTAATCTTTTTTATTTAAGGAACATAAATGATGCACAATTTATGATGTGTTAGGAAAAATCTCCAAAGTGAAGTGATTGAATACAGATAATTTAGTAGTTTTTATACGTAGTGTAGTACAAAGTTCTATAGTCATAGGTTATGTAGTTTTATGCTTTTAGGAGAATCATTTAGGAAGCTCGAATAATCTTAATCTGGGGCAGACAGTCTAAAAAAGTTTAATTTCTTCTTACTTCCTGTTAAAATTTGGTTGGTTTTAAAAACTGGATGAGAGCGTCAATCTAAAAACGCTAGCGGGTGCTAGGATTAACGTATGTTTGTAGCGTAAAATGAAGTTTGAAGAGTATCGTTTATCAAAAGAAGTAAAAAGGAATTTGGATGAAATGGGATTCAAGCGTCCTACAGACATTCAGTTCAAATGTTTACCTCATATACAACGGGGTGAAGATTTGCTTGCCATAGCGCAGACAGGCACAGGAAAAACAGCCGCTTTTGCCATACCTATTATTGATAAAATTCAGCAAATACAATACAAAGCTTTTGAAAAAGGTAGTGTGATACGTGCGGTAGTGATGGCGCCAACAAGAGAATTGGCACAACAAATAACTAAGGTATTTAACCAAATAGGTAGAAATACCAAAGTTAAAGCACTTTGCATTTATGGTGGGGTGGAGCAGGATTATCAAATAGCTAAATTACTAGAAGGTACGGACATTATAGTCAGCACACCCGGCAGGCTTTTTGACCTTGCTAGTCAGGGGTATCTGAAGCTCAACAAGGTGGAAATTTTAGTTTTGGATGAAGCTGATCATATGCTTGATTTGGGCTTTGCAAAAGACATAGATGATTTGGTAGCAAAAATACCGGGCAGGCGACAAACGTTATTTTTTAGTGCTACTATTAGTAAAAAAATCAAGCAACAGGCATATAAAATGGTAAGTAGTGCGGCAATTCGCATCCAGATATCGCCAAAAGATCCTGTGAGTAAAAATGTAAATCATCAGATAGTGTTTGTAGAAATGGACGATAAGCGATTTTTTTTGCAACGGCTTATCACTGAAAATGAGGGACTGAAATTTATGATTTTTGTTCGGACAAAGGTGAGGGCTGAGCGTGTAAAATTGGCAATGCAGCGGGTGGGAATAGACTCGCTCACCTTGCATGGCGATGTGGATCAGGCAGAGCGCGAAACAAATTTACAAGCTTTTAGAACCAACGCCTGCAAAATATTGATAGCTACTGATGTGTCCGCTAGAGGTATAGATGTAGAAGGAGTAGATTTTGTGATAAATTATGATGTTCCAGAAGTAGCTGAGAACTATGTTCACCGCGTAGGTAGAACGGGTAGGGGTAGGGCCAAGGGAAAAGCAATTACCTTTTGTGCAAAAGAAGAAAAGCCGCTAGTCGAAGCTATTGAGGGATATACAACTGTAGCGATTACTAGGGCGACCGTGACCAAATCAGAATATGCAGATACAGTAGAACTAGCAAACGATGGAACAGACAATTGGAAAGAACTAATGAAGCAAGAAATTAAAAAACCAGTGCGAAAGAAAAAACGTTAACCAGATTCTTTTATCTGGCTTACAGTTTGTTATCACCAAAGAATACATAAAAAAGTCTCTTGATACACCATCAAGAGACTTTTTTATGTATTCTGTTACCTATGCTATGGTCCTACATCGTGATTTGCAGATTCTAATATGTATGGATGATTTGTAGGGTACAAATTTGCTTTACTCAATGAGTTTAGCACTACATAAATAAAAATACCAGCAAAAGCCATTGTAGTTCCTATTTCAAGCATTCCTATACCTGCTTTATCTCCAACGGTGCCTGGCATTATAAGTAGATAGGTGTCTACCCAATGTCCTATCAATATAATTGCTGCTGCAGTCAATAGTACTTTTGGAGATCGTTTTGCATTTCTCATCATCAAGACTAAAAATGGAGCTAAGAAGCACATAAAAATATTTACGGCAAATAAAGTTTGGTATCCGCCTTCGAGTCTTGCTGCAAAGTACACTGTTTCTTCTGGTAAATTTGTATACCAAATAAGTAGCCATTGACTTAAAAAAATATAACCCCAAAATATACAGAAAGCAAACATGAATTTACCTAAATCATGCACTACATCGTCAGACACCATTTCCATATAACCCTTAGATTTGAGATACTGTACTATGACCATCATTACAGAAAGACCTGTAACAAAAGAAATTGCAAAATTGTAAACCGAGAACATCGTAGAATACCAGTGAGCATCTATACTCATAATGATAAGCCATGATAGAGCGGAGAATGAAAAGGCAAAGAAAAATATAAATCCAGCAGACCACCGTGTCGAGTTTTTAAACATTGCCAGACCAGTAGTTTTATCTTCGGCCAAGCTGTTATTTCTCAATTTCATGCGTATCAATATCCATACGATGAGTACAAAGGGTATGAAGAAGAAAATGGAGGTGTTATTGAGCAACCATGCTTTACTTTCCAAAATAGCATCATAACCAGCCGCTGCTTCATTGCCACTTGCTTGGCTATGAAAATACTGCGACCAGTGGTACAATGTATCTTTAGCACCTATGATAGTGCCGAATAATAAAACTGAGCCAACAAGTAAATAGGCACTTTGTGCTTCCATTACACGCTTCAGCATCACTGCCCATCCTGCATTGGCCACATAGTTTACAGCTATAAAAAATACTGCAGCAACAGAGAATAGCCAAAAATAATAGCTATTCATAAGTAAGTTGGCCCATACTCTACTCATCCACGTTGATTCGTGGTGCTCACCGTGGTCTATTTCCCCGTGAGCCTTTTTCCCGTGTGTGTCTTCAGCATGCATGTCTTTAGCGTATGCTACTTGGCTAGCATGGTGATCTCCGTGCGCTGCGTGATTTGTTGTCTCTTCGTGTGCTCCACTGGCGTGGTGGCCAATTGCGTCCCAGTTGTTTTTAACTTGCATTGCGCCTACTCCTGCGAGTAGTGCTCCTACTACAATTAAAGATATGGCGATTAGTTTTGATCTACCAGTGAACTCAAATTTTTCTTGCGATACGTCTTCTATTATATGGTGTCCCATTGTTCTCAGCTTCGGTTATATGTAATATTCTAATTCTACTCGTCTGTTTGCCTTGCTATCTTCGCTATCGGCAGTATTTCCGTACAAGTTTGTATCTGTCTCGTTACGTATCTCAAAGTTTGCTGCGCTCATAACGTTATTCTCAATGAGGCGGATCACGTTATTTATTCTTTCTATGCCTAAAGTTTCGTCTACTTTTTGAAGCATAGTTATATCGGTATATCCATCCATAAATTTAGTAGTCTCAAAAGATGGATGAATTTTTCGGTATTCTTTTATTTTAATTATTGAACTTTCTGAATCAATTTTTGTAACTCTTCGGTCTTGGTATGTCTCAAAATTTGAAGAACCTATAATTGCTTGTCCTTCCGAAAAATCAGGAAAATTGCCATAGGAGATAGACTCATCTTGTTGTTTTTCTAAATCTTTCGTCTCATTTGTATCAGCGTCATCGTTTATTACATCTTCACTTGTATTTTCAGGAGAATATTCAAAGTCATCACCAAAGGCTAAAGCTTTTACGTAGTGTATTACTTTCCATCTCTCTTCTGGGTCAAGCATAAAAGCGTGAGATCCCATTAGACCTTTACCATAGACTATTGTATGATACGCTTTGCCCAATGGCAATTCTTTGATATAGTCAGATTGATAATTTGGCCAAGATGGCGCAGGAATTTTTTTTGATTTAAATATTGTTCCGTCATTTTTGCCTTTTTTCCCGTGACAATTTACGCAAAAGATACCATAGAGGCGTTCCCCTTCTTCAACATTTGTTTTGTTTGGTTCTACCCAAGGAATGTATGACGCACTAGCGGCATATCCGTCTCCTGTATTTGGGTGAGGGTATATGAAGTTTGCTTGACCTCTTGCGACAGTTCCATTTACGGGAAGTCGCATAGTCATACCGTTTGGGTTGTAATCAAACTTCTGCTCTTGGGTAAAAGGTTCGTATGCTTGAGAAGTGTACATATTAGGTGCATATTCTATTCCGGGATTATCTCCAGAGCTGACACACGAGACCATACCTATAGCTAGCAAGCCAAGTATGATAGTATATTTAAATATATTATTTAGCTTCATTGTATTAATTCGTCATTAGTTGTTTTGCTTGGCTTATCCAATCTTCTCTTTCTATCTTACCTGGAAAGTAATTAGTAATTTCTTCTAGTGCTTTAATGACATCTTGCGTCATTCTAGACACTTGTTCGAATGTGAAAATACCAATTGAGTTTAATGTTTGTTCGTATTTTGGTCCTATACCATTTATCTGCTTCAAATCATCTTTAGTACCGGAAAATTCGCCAAGAGTAGATTTTATTATATTAAGAAAATTAGCATTGGTCTCATCGTTTGGATTTATAACAGCAGAATTGTCATTTTCAATAGTCATAGTTTCTATTGCTATATTTTCACTGTTAGACAAGTTTAGTGCAAGCGCTTCCTCACCTGTTAAAGATGTATTGAATGCTTGGCGACAACCGTCTACCTCCAAAGCACCTTCGTTTACCAAAAGTGACTGTATTTCTTCATTGCTTAAGGATTGTTCTTCACTATTGTCAATTGCCAAAACCAAGTGGTCATCAGTCTGTCTTCGAGAAAGCAGATCTTCCTTAATCCCGTGTATCATTCTGCTTCTAGCAAAAAACATAATGACCATTCCAAATGCAGTGAAAAGAATTGTCAATTCAAATATAACCGGAATAAAACTCGTAAATACAGATATGTCTTGGGGTTTTCCTCCTATGATCATAGGCCAATCTACCACATTCATGTAGTAAGCAAGAGTGAAACCAGTAAGAGAACCCAACATACCACACAAGAATGCGCCAATAGTAAGATTGGTTCTAGTATAACCCAAAGCCTTGTCTAGGTGATGTACAGGAAAGGGAGTATAGCAATCAAATATTTTTACTCCTTTTTTTTGCAGTGTGTGCACAGCATGTAAAAGTTTATCCGAGTCATCAAATATACCTACGGTAAACTTTTTGTTATCTAACAATATACTTTTATCGATCATATTACTCTTTATCTTTAATTATGGTTTTAACCTCTGCCATATTGATTACGGGCAGAAATTTAGCAAACAAGAAGAAGCAAGTGAAAAATAGTCCAAATGTTCCTAAAAATATCCCTACCTCTACCCAAGTGGCGTGGTACATAACCCAGCTACTTGGCAGAAAATCTCGGTGCAGAGAGGTTACAATAATTACGAAACGTTCAAACCACATCCCTATATTCACTACAATAGAAATAACGAAAATAAACCAAGGGGTGGTTCTTGCCCACTTACTCCAAAATACCTGAGGGGCTAATAGATTACAGAACATCATAGTCCAGTATGCCCAAGCATAAGGACCAAACATTCTATTTGCAAATGCGTACTGCTCATATTCATATCCGGAGTAAGCCGCAATTACAAACTCCGTAATGTAAGCTACACCTACTATAGAGCCTGTGAGCAAAATCACTTTGGTCATTGCTTCCAGATGCTCTTTAGTGATATAATCTTGATAATTCATTACGTATCGGGCTATTAGTAATAGAGTAAGTACCATGCCAAAGCCCGAGAAAATAGCACCAGCTACGAAATAAGGGGGGAATATAGTAGTATGCCATCCGGGTATTACCGATGTTGCAAAGTCCATAGACACAATTGTGTGAACAGAAAGTACAAGTGGAGTAGATATACCTGCGAGAATTAGAGCTACTACTTCGTATCGTCCCCAAGATTTAGCAGAACCGTTCCAGCCCATTGCAAAAAAGCCGTACCAAAATTTGCGTGCTTTAGAAGTTGCTCTGTCTCTTACGGTGGCTATGTCAGGAATAAGACCTAAATACCAAAATACTAGTGAAACGGAAAGATAAGTAGAAATGGCAAATACATCCCAGAGTAAGGGTGAGTTAAAGTTGACCCAAAGTGAACCAAATGCATTGGGTAGTGGCAAAGGCCAAAAGCCTAACCACACCCGACCCATATGAAAAAGAGGAAATATTGCTGCACAAAATACTGCGAAAATCGTCATGGCTTCCGCAGAGCGATTGATTGACATTCTCCATTTTTGTCTGAATAGAAGAAGAATAGCTGAAATCAATGTGCCAGCGTGTCCTATTCCTACCCAAAATACAAAGTTTGTTATATCCCAACCCCACATTACAGATTTATTGGTATTCCAAGTCCCTATTCCTTCCCATACTGTCCAGGCTAGTGTTACTACTAAAACCATCAGTAGTACTACACCCGTTATGAATCCAAGCCACCACGAACTGGTCGGTTTATTTTCTATGGGTCTGCATACATCTGCGGTAACATCTGAGTACGTTTTGCCACCAGTAACTAATGGCTGTCTTATATCTGCTGAATACATATTTGTTAGTGCTCTTTGTTTTGTTTATTTTTTGTTTCTAATCTTAGTCATATACTGAACAGAAGGTTTTACACCTAACTCTTCTAGCACGTGATAAGATCTATCATTAGCATAAAGTTTAGCTATCTCACTTTCTTTATTATTGAGGTCTCCAAACACTATGGCGTTTGATGGGCATGTCTGCGCACAAGCAGTGGTAAATTCATCTGTCTTCATTTTTCGATTTTCTCGCTTGGCTGTCAATTTGGTTGCCTGAATTCGTTGAACACAGAAACTACACTTTTCCATTACTCCTCTAGATCGTACCGTTACATCTGGGTTAATTACCATTTTCCCAAGATCATTACTAAAGTGATAATCAAACTTCTCATTTTCGTTATATCTGAACCAGTTAAACCTACGTACTTTATAAGGACAGTTATTTCCACAGTACTTTGTTCCTATGCACCTGTTGTATGTCATTTGGTTTAGTCCTTCGCTACTGTGTGTTGTCGCTAGTACAGGGCATACTGTTTCACAAGGAGCATTATCGCAATGTTGACACATCATAGGTTGATGAGCAACACGTACATTCTGATAGTAGTCATATGCAGAGTCAGTGTCTTCTGATGCTGCAGAGTATGCCTCCATTACTTTTTCTCTAGTCATTTGCTCACCTGCCTCCACGGTTTGTTCTCCACCGTGAACGATACTTAAACTTAGATCTTTCTGGCTTGGCGCCTCAAAACTATAATACCTATCTATGCGTAACCAGTGCATTTCACGACGGCGTCTTACTTCATCTCTTCCTACTATTGGTACGTTATTTTCTATGCTACAACTTACAATACAAGCGCTGCAGCCAGTGCACGAATTTAAATCTATAGCCATAGCCCAATGGTGGCCTTTGCTGTAGTCATAATCATCCCAAAGTGAAATCATTTTTGGCTTGTGAACGTAGCTTCCAGATCTCGGGTCTTTATTATACTCATCGAGTGTTGCTTCACGTATTATATCTCTACCTTCTATAGAGTAATGCGTTTGTGTTATTCCAAACTCATATTTGTAAGGAGTTAGCACCTTTTCTAGTTTTACACCGCCTATGGTATAATCTGAATATCCCGCAGTCATATCTACTAACGGATAGGCGTTTTTGCCTAAATCTTTTAAATCATTTTTAACTTCCTCTGGCAACAATCTACCATAACCCAAAGCAATACCGTATGTAGACTTGGTCTGTCCGGGTTGTACCAATACCGGAAGCTCAATAGTTCCAGTCTTAGTAGTAAGTTTTACAACATCTCCAGTTTCCAAATCTTGGGCTTTTGCATCTGGCATAGCAATGCTAATGTAGTTATCCCACGTTACTTTACTTACTGGATCTGGCATTTCATGTGCCCAAGGGGTATTACCAAAAGCACCATCTCTTACGCCTACTTTTTGATAAATAATAAGTTCTGTATCAACGCCTTTTTTTGTCGCTATAGCGTCAGCTGCTGCTCTACCAGTTATATTAAACGAAGGAACAGAAGCAGCAGATAGATTTTCGACAATTCCTATTTCTAGCGCTTTATTAAAATTACCTCCTACAATTGCCTCAAAAGTCTGTTTAGTATAGTTATAAGCATGTGTAGTTTCGGCTTTATCCGCTACATCTCCGCCGGCCCACGCTACAAGCGAACTTGCAGAGGATCTACCCTCAAATACAGGCGAAATAGTGGGTTGAGCAATAACATAGCGGCCTTTATAGGGTTCTTTTACATCCCAATTTTCTAGTGGGTGTAAGTTAGTAGCAATGTGTGTTGCGTTCACTGAAGTCTCATCCAGTGTGAGGGCAGTAGTTATACGCATAGGTATAGCATTAAATGCTTCTTTTGCAGCCGGGTGTGAATAGAGTGGATTGGTATCTAAATTTATAACTGCACCATAGTTGCCAGATTTTGCTCTCGTTAAAAATGCATTAAAGTCTGCTTCATCTGCTGTTTGACCCTTATAATAGTTTGTAGTGTCTATACAAGTACCATACGAACCTAGCATCATATTGATAGAGTTTACCAACAGTTGGTCAGCTTCATTATTGCTTCCACACACAACTAAACCTTTGTTGCCAGCAGCTTTTAGTTCTGCTGCTGCTACCTTTATAGTGTTGCCAGCAACCTCCATACCTTGGTGAGGCGTAGCGCCTCCTAACTCCCTGTATAGTGCAATGAGGTGTTGACCTACATTACTCATTTTCATGGGCACGCGCACATCAGCATTACTACCTGTGAGAGACATCAACGACTCAAATTGATAGTGCTTAGACATTTTACCTTCTTTTGGTACTCTGTTTTTGCTGTAGTCTGAGTGAAATTTGATAGGACTAATCCACGTACCTAAGAAATCTGCTCCAAAACTTACAATAACATCGGCTTGATCAAAATTATATGCAGGAATAATTCGTTGGCCAAAGGATTTAGTATTAGCTCTTAAAATACCACTGTAGGAAATTGGTTCGTAAGCTATAACTTCGGTGTTGTTATATTTAGCCTTGAAATCTGATATTGCTTTATTCGTCACCAAACTGTTGCTTCCATTGGTGATTATGGCTATTGACTTACCTAAAGATACGGTTTTGGCAAGACCTTGTTTAACCTCTTTATCAAAATCTTCCCAAGATAATGGTTTTCTTTTACCAGATACCATGGGACCTCGGAGTCTATTCGTATCATACAACGAAAGAATAGCTGAATGTCCCAAGCCATCAAGACCACCCCCAAAATAAGTGGCTTCTTTATTTGGCTCAAATTTTATGGGTCTACCTTCTCGCACTTTTACAATAACAGGAAAACCCTCAGTGTTACTTACGGAGCTACTCGCATAATATAGCGGCACGCCTGGAGTTACATTGTCAGGTTTTTCAGTATAAGGGATGGCCTTGCGTATTGGTGCTTTATTACAAGCTGCTAAAGTGACAGCGCCTAAACCAAATCCGAAATATTTTAAAAAGTCACGTCTGTTGGCTCGTGTTGAGTCATCGTTTGAAAAGACTTTATCTAGTGGTAATCCTTCTGAAAATTCGTTGGCGTTGGAAGATACAAATTCCTTTGTTTGGTCTAACTCTTCTACCCCTTTCCAATAATTATTTGAAGACATATTGTGGTTTTTCTTTTGTTAATATTTAGTAGTGACATTTGCTACATTCTAAGCCTCCGTTATCAGCAACAGATATAAAATCTTTACCTTCTGCTATCATGTTCTTGTGAGCCTCTTCGTAGTAATCGTTGTTTTCTGAATCTATGCCACGTTCTCTATGACAATCAATACACCAACCCATTTGTAAGGTAGAGTATTGGTATACTTTTTCCATCTCTTCTATTGGTCCGTGGCACGTTTGGCAATCTAATTTACCAACAACGACATGTTGTGAGTGGTTAAAGTACGCTAAATCGGGCAAATTATGTATGCGTATCCACTCAATTGGCTTTTGCTCATATCCCTCGATATACTCCATATTTTCGCCATCATACCCTATAGCGTTATATATTTTTTGTATTTCTGGAGATGTTTTCCCGTTATATTTTTCAGCTGCTTTCACATACTTATGGCAGTTCATACATGTATTTAGTGACGGTATACTTGCAGACTTAGACTTTTCTACTGTGCTGTGGCAGTATTTACAATCTATCTCATACTGACCTGCGTGTATCTTATGGCTGAAATTGATAGGCTGAGATGGTGCATATCCTTGTTGTACCCCTACTTCATCCATCCCAAATTTATATCCGAAACCACCCAAAATAACTAATAAAGCTCCAGCAACAATCAAAGTTGCAATAGTTGGATTCCATTTTTCTACTATCGGTCGTATCTTGGCATCATAAAATGATGGCTCTATTTGTTCATTAAATTTCTCATTATTGAGTACAGTTAAGTGTCTCTTTATGCCATATAGTAATGCAGCAATAGCTGCCAAAACCACAGATAGGATAATTAATGCAAGGAATGTTGATTCCGAATAAAAGGATGACATATTATTTTGTGAATAAGATAAGGTATTTACTAATGTGAAAATTGTTGCCAGGGCAACTTGTTTTTTTTTCTTGATCATTCAGTTTGGTTCTCTGCTTTTTAACCGCTGCAAATATAGTTAGCGGTTAAAATGAGCCACTTTGAGATATACACATTTTTTCAATTTAGAAGGTTTTCAAATAGATTAATTTGTTTTATATAAATATTTTGTATTCAATGCATTGTAGGCTGTACTTTGCATATTTTTTTTGTGGTAAAATTTACACAAAACTATATTTTTTTATCCCATAATAATTAGTATCAGACATGAATAGATCTATTTTTATTTAAGGTGTTTTGTCAAGTTTGTGGTATGCTTTTATTATATCTTTTACCAGTCTGTGTCGGACAACATCATTTTCATTCAGTCTTACAATACCTATGCCGTTTACGGATTTTAGTAAGTTTAATGCAGGCTCCAAACCACTTTGCACGCGCTGTGGTAAATCTATTTGACTGAGATCGCCGGTTACCACTACTTTTGATATTGGACCCATCCGAGTTAAAAACATTTTCAATTGTGTATTGGTTGCGTTTTGTCCTTCGTCCAATATAGCAAAACAATTATTGAGAGTTCTGCCTCTCATAAAAGCTAGAGGTGCCACTTCAATGATTCCTTTTTCTATATATGCTTTCATTTTTTCAGGAGGAATCATGTCGCCCAAGGCATCGTAAAGTGGACGCAGGTAAGGGTCTACTTTATCTTTCATATCTCCAGGTAAAAATCCTAAGCTCTCTCCGGCCTCTACTGCAGGCCTACAAAGTATAATACGCTTTATCTCTTTATTTTTTAATGCACGCACAGCCAGGGCTACTGCTGTGTAGGTCTTTCCTGTGCCTGCTGGGCCTATGGCAAAAACCAAGTCATTTTTGTTTACCTGGTCTACAAGTTCTTGTTGATTTTTTGTGCGTGCTGTTATTACTCTGCCGCTCTGCCCGTGAATTATTATTCCTCTTTCTGCGCCAGTCTCTACTTGGCTACGGTTTTCCTCTCCTTGCACTAAACGTTCTACATCGGCTAGGGTTACTTTTTTATTTATTTGCATGTATCTAATAATGGAGTCCACTGCTTTTACAAATTCATCTATGTCCTTATTTTCTCCTTTTACTGTTATTGTATTGCCTCTGCTCGAAAGTAAAAGAGAAGGATATTTAGCTTTATATACCTTAAAATGAGTATTGTATGGTCCAAAAAAACGGGATGGGTCGATTTCCTCAATGGAATATTTTCTTTCTGCCAATGGTTTTTATAAATATGTTGGGTTCTGTCCTTATTTTCGTCGGCTAAAATAGGTAAATATATTACATTGTCTGTACTAACTTTTTTGAGTGACTTTGGAGCTGATTCTCATTACATGGCTTCCTTTAGAGGTGCGATGCATTGCGCCGGTATAGACATGCCTTTTATTGAAATAACAAGTGGTATTGAACCTTTTGACATAGTAGAGGCTGCCTACCTGAGTTCTATGGTATATCAAGATTTTCCCCAGGGTAGTATTCATATATTAGCTACTAATGTAGTAGCAACTTCATTTCACGGTCATCTTGCAGCCAAGTATAACGGTCATTATTTCTTAGCGCCAGATAATGGTATTTTGGGACTAATATTTGGCGAAGAGTTTAAAGAGTATTACCTTATACCTACAGAAAAGTATGAGCAGAAAATACAAAACGTTTACCTTCCTTTTATTCAGAATTTAAAGGGTAATAAAGAACTAGCGGCTGTTGCTCGGAAAGCTGAAAGTGTTGTATTGAAAATTAAACAAAGACCTACTAATGACGGACTAGAATTGCGTGGAACTGTACTTTTTGTAGACCATTTTGGTAATGCATATACCAATGTTTCTAAATTTGATTTCGATTCCTTTGTTAATAGTTCGTCGTATGAAATTGTGCTAAGTAGACACACTAGTTTATACAGTATTAGTGAAAATTTTGCAGATGCAGAGGTGGGAGACAGCCTAGGATACTTTTCTGACCACGGGTTTTTGGTGATTGCAATTAAGCAAAGTAGTGCAAAAAACATGCTAAATTTGAGGAAATCAAAACCAATTATTATAAAAAAACGATGATACTTCGATTAGTAAAAATGACCTTTAAACAGGAAGAAATTACCAACTTTTTGGAATATTTTGACACTGTTCAAAACGATATTGCGAATATGCCTGGTGTTATTCACGTAAAATTATACCAAGACACAAAAAATCCGAATATTGTTTTTACTCACAGTATTTGGTTGAAAGAGAGCTATTTAGATGACTACCGCAACTCAAAATTATTTGGGGAAGTATGGCCAAAGACCAAAGCTCTGTTTGCAGAAAAACCAATAGCTTGGAGTTTGACTTTAAAGTAAATATTATTGTAGCAGAAATGAATTTAATCTATAAATCCGTATTAATAGCAATTAGCTTATTAGTGGCCAACTCAGTTTTTGGTCAAATTTATAAAATGAAGGAAGCCGTAGAAATGGAAAACTTCAAAAGATTGGAAAAGGTTTGCCTTGATGCCTTAGAAGATAAGGACCTAAAAAAGAAGCCTGAAACTTACTTCTATTTGGCGCAGGCTTACATTGAACAAGCTAAGGATCCCATTTATCTCAGTAAAAACGAGGATGCTGTGAAGCTTGCCGTGAAATATATGCTCAAAGGGAAAAAACGCGATGGTGGTAAAGAAATGTTGGAATATGATTTTTCTAACGTGCTGGATAATGTAGTCAAAGGACAAATTCAAGAAGCTGAAGCGCAATACAATATAAATAAAATGGCAAAAGCTGTTAAATTATTTGGCTTGGCTTACGAGCTTGATAGCTCACTAAGATATCCGTATTTCATGCAAGGTAAAAGTGCGATTGCTTCCCTCGATACTCCCACTGGCGAGGCTATATATAAACAATTGCTTCAGTGGTATGCTGCTGATATTCTAGAAAATAATGAAAAGGCTGTACAGGTAATCGACCCTTATATCTATTTCGCTGATAAATTTTGGCAAGCTAAAAACTATGATAGTGCAAAATATATGATAGCAGAGGGCAGGAAGCTATTTGAATTTGACTCTAAACTCAACTTTTATCATAAAAGTGTGGTTTTAGATCAAATAAAAACAATGCCACCTAGCAGCTTAATGCTTGACTATGTCCAAGAAGTATTGTTTTACGACCCTGCAGATGCTGATTTGCTTCGCAAAGAGAACTCCTTGTTCGTGTATCTTATCAAAAATCATATCATTAAGAATAGAATGGTAGAGGCGGATACATTAATTAGCACTTTTGTTAGAGAAAAAGTTGCAAAATCTGTAAGAAAAGAAGTAGACAAAATTAAAGAAACTGATGTTTTTGTAGAAAATAAACCAGAAAATGTGCGCTGGAAATTAACGGAGTATTTTCAAACATATAGCCATTTTGAAAGCGCTAAGCATGTTTTAAATCAGTACATTCTCACTACTGCTAATGACTCATCTGAAAATAGTATAGCCGATAGATGGAACGTAATTACCAACTTTGCTTTTGACACAAAAGGAATGCCGTATGCTAGCTTTATACTGCAACAAGCGTTATCAAAATACCCAAGTAACTTGGATTTAAAAGCTATGAGGAGTAAGGTGATAGCAGAAAAAGAAGTAGTGCGAACAAATGTAAACGAACAAGGTGCACTATACAGCCTGATGCTAGATGAGTACGCACAAGATAAAACAGAAGCTAATCTCGAAAAACTGCTAAATATCAATGATAAGTATATTGGTCTATTGGTGTCAGAAAATAGGTTTAGCACTGCACGAGATGTTATGGCAGATCAAAAACAATTTGCACCTAATGTAGATCATAGCGAACGAGAGAGGCTCATTGCTAGAGAAGACTTTTTTGAAAATTACTTTAATACCCGAACCCAAGGTAAAGACCTAAATGGAGATGAAATAAAATCCTATGCGTGGAATGGTAGAGTCAGCGGTTGCGACCCAGGTACATTAGATCTTGAAATACAATCGAAAGTGGCAAATAGGGTCAATTACTTTAGACGAAATGCTGGAGTTCCAGAAGTACTTTTTGATGAGGCTACAAATGAGTATTGTCAAAAGGCAGCACTTATGATGACAGCAAATAATGGTTTGAGTCATGAGCCACCTAAGACTTGGAGATGCTGGAGCAGTGAGGGTGCATATGCTGCAAAACACTCCTTACTAATAAAAGATGCCAATACCTCGCTTGCTATTACCTATATCATGGATGACAAAAACCCTGCTGCAGGAAACCGCCGATGGTTACTATATCCTAATGGTCGCGTTTATGGCCACGGTAGCACAAATAATATGGCTGTCATTTGGGCGTTGGATGATAGTGGTAGCGCTGATACAACAGTTTATATAGACGAGCCTATTTTGTGGCCTCCAAAAGGACATGTACCTCAGCTAATGCTTTTCAGTAATTGGACTTTTGCTTTGTATAGAGATCTAAATGATGCCAAAGTGGAGGTAAAACAAGACGGTAAGTCTATCCCTGTGCAGGTAGAACCTTTTGTGAAAGGCTATGGTGCACCTACTTTGGTTTTTAAACCTACGTATGATAAATCTGCTTTGCCAGATAAAAGTGATTTTGACGTTACAATTACCTTAAAGGATGATAGTACATTCAATTACACTGTAAAGTCATTTTCGTATAACCCCTTGCGGTAGGTCTGTTCTGTTGTAGTTTATATTAGTTATATTGCCGAGGCTTTTTTATTTTGATAAGTGATATACAACGCTCATATAAAGGTTTTTGCGATATTTATTCTGTCACTCCTAGTGAATGCGGTTAGTGCGCAAATTGGTTTTCAAGAAAACAAAGGCCAGTTCGATTCACCTATTTCTTTCCGTGCAAATTTTGGCTCGCACGTAGTGTTTTTAGATAAAGAAGGTTTTAGTTTATTGCTTTATGATGAGCCAGCTTGGGCATCTATAGTTAACCAAATTCACCATAATCACATCCATGAACACCAGGATACGGCTGCTATTTCTGAAGCATTGGCCATGCAGCACATCAAATACGAACTTGTAGGGGCTAACCTCAGCCAGTTTTCTGGCACAGATAAACAAGAGGCATATTATAATTACTTTCTTGGCAATGATCCCACACAATGGGCGGGAAAAGTGCAGAGTTTCACCAAAGTGCTCTATAAAAATATATACCCAAATATAGACCTAGAATACGAGTGTATCGACAAGCGGTTTAAATATAATTTTATACTACATAAAGACGCAGACATTAATAATATCCGAATAAAAGTGGTAGGTGCTGACAGTTTTAAGGTAGCGCAAAATAGAATAACCACCTATACCCGTTTCGGTGAATTGTCTGAAGTAATGCCGCTGTCTTATGAAGAGACAGGAGGAGAAAGAACTCAAATTAATATGACCTATGAAAGGTATGGCAATCTCATAGGTTTTAAAACAAGTTTTTTTAGAACAAAGGTCAAGACAGTGATAGATCCTGAACTTATATTTTCCACCTACTCCGGAAGCACAGCTGATAATTTTGGATTTACTGCCACTTTCGACTTAGAAGGGGCACTTTATGCAGGAGGTATTGTCACAAGCCCTACAACAGTTGCTCTTGGGAGGTATCCTGCTACACCGGGAGCGTTTAACGAAACCTTTAACGGAGGAGATAAACCTACCATAACTCAAACTAATAGAATTCCCTGGGATATAGCCATTAGTAAGTACTCAGCAGACGGCAGCACATTGGTATATGCCACATACTTAGGAGGTGAACGAAACGAATATCCTCACAGTTTGGTTGTGAATAAAAATGAAGAATTGGTTGTATTTGGAACAAGCGAATCTCCAAATTATCCCACAACTCCTGGTGCTTTTAGTTCGGCTATAAATGGCGGTGTAGATATGGTGGTTACAAAATTTTCAGCAGATGGCGCTTCATTGGTGGGTTCTACGTTTATAGGAGGAGATGCAAATGATGGCCTGAATAGCCAAGAAAATATGAACTTTTATAATGCTGATGAGTATAGGGGAGAGGTAAATTTAGATCAAAATGAAAATATTTTAGTAGCTTCTTGTACCTACTCTTTCAATTTTCCGACAACGGTAGGCGCTTTTCAAACGACTAGTAATGGCGGACAAGAAGGAGTAGCATTTAGTCTAAATGAAGATTTAAGTACATTGCGATGGAGTACCTATTTTGGCGGGTTAAATGCAGAAGCTTTGTACGGTATAGATATGATGCCTGATGGCAATATATTGATTTCTGGTGGAACAACAAGCCAAGATTTGCCTACACACGCTGGCGCTTACCAAGAAAATTATCAAGGAGGCACTGTAGACGGTTTTGCAGCGATTTTAAGTAATATTGGAACTGATTTAGTAGCATGTACCTATTTTGGCACATCACAGTACGATCAAGTATTGGCCTCAGAAAGTGACCAACACAATGCGGTATATCTGGCGGGGCACTCCACTGGAGCAATGCCTATAAAGGGTGACGTATATAGCAATGCCAATGGGAGGCAGTTTATCGCTAAACTTACCAATGACTTGAATTCCCTCAGTGTAAGCACTGTCTATGGAAGTGGTAGGGCCTTCACCGATTTAACCATAAATGCACTTCTTGTAGACAATTGTGATAGGGTGTACATCAGTGGATGGGGTACAAATTTTGATGAGACCGGAAATTCAAGACTTCGCAACATGCCGCTCACCCAGGATGCATATCAACGAAGCACTGACGGACAAGATTTTCATATAATGGTGTTAGAAGAGAATATGTCGGACATTCTATATGCAACATACTTTGGAGGTAGTAGGACAGATGACCACGTTGACGGAGGTACGAGCCGATTTGATAAGCGTGGGGCTATTTACCAAAGTGTTTGTAGCAGCTGCCCCACAGGAAATGGTGGACAAATAAGCGATTTTCCTACTACTACGGGTTCTTACAGCCCTACAAACCCAAGTCCAAGATGTAGTAACGCATCATTTAAAATACAAGTAGTGCCAAGAAATGAAAAACCTGTAATGGAAAATCAAACATTTACCGCCTCTATTTTGGGGCCTCTTTTATTTGATTTTGAAGTGACTGACCCAGAAAATGATAGTTTGTATGTGGACTATACCATTGATTCTCGGCTCAGATCTTATATGACATCAAGCCTCATAGCTGATACAGCAATAGCAAGATCATTGGTAGATTTTGGATTTAATTTTGACTGTGCTAGTGCAGGTGATACCTTTAAAATTGAGGTGGGAGCTAGGGATATAGGATGCCCCTTTTCTGAGCAAAATACCGCCACTATTACCATTATCGTAGATACGGTGCCCATACTTCCCCCACCTGATGTTTTGTGTCTAAACTTTGGTAGGTCAGACGAACTTACTATCAATTGGCAGGCTATACCACAAAGTGCTTATTTTAGTAAGATGTTTCTTTATAAAATTGATCCCTCGGGAAATAAAACTATGCTCCACGAAATAGATAATACAGGAGATGGTAGTTATACCGATTTTGAGGTGCAAAATCCACGAGAAAACAACTACACCTACTATTTGGTAGTGGAAAATATTTGCAACAAATTAGGCGCTCAAACGTATAATCTGAGTAGTGTAAAAGAAAGTGAAGTTCCTGTGTCGCCTACTTATATTATTGCTGCTACGGTGGTAGAAGATTCTGTTCGTATAACTTTTGAACGGTCAGAAGAGGATGATTTCCAAAGCTATGAAATATATAGAAAGAAGCGCGGTGACAAAGCATATTCCTACTTTGCCTCCGTTTTTGATATAGCACAAACTAGTTTTACGGATAAGGATGTTTTGGTAGACCAAATTTCTTATTGTTATAAAATAAAGGTATTGGATAACTGCGGAAGGATAAGCCCATACAGCAATGAGGCTTGCTCTATAGTTATACGTGGAGAGTCTATTAATGAGAAAGGGACAACACCTCGATATCGCATGGATCTGAGCTGGGACAATTACATAGATTGGCCATCTGGAGTTTCGTCTTATGCGCTCGAACGAGCCGTAGACACAGGAAAGCTAGAACCTATAGTGCGAGTAAATAGTTCTGCATTGTCTTATACAGACGGACAGCTAGATTATGATTGGGGCGGATACTTGTACCGCGTGGTGGCTTTTGAAAATCCAAGCAAGTATAATGCTACAAGCAGAAGTAATGATATTTACCTCATACAGCCACCGACCATCTATGTGCCAAATGCTGTAACTGCCAATGGTGATAATTTAAACGACATGTTTGGATGGGCAGATGTATTTGTAAGAGAATTTGAAATGAAGCTTTACAATAGGTGGGGTGAGAAAGTTTTTGAAACAATCAATAAAAACGATAGATGGGATGGTACTTACAAAACAGACAAAGATATGTATAGTAATGTATATTTTTGGATAGCTAACTTCACAGGGTGGGATGGCATTAGATACGTTGAAAATGGAACTGTCACTATTTTAAAGTAAGATTACTGATATTTAAATGCTTTGCGCTCTTCAGTATTTTTAGCTTTTAAAATTGCTAATGTTTTTTCATAGAGTTGCACGTCTTTTGTGCTCAAAAGATAGACCCCTTGGTATGTTTTGGTGCCTGCTTTCTTTATCCAAGACCAATTAACAGGTTTAGGTACTTCATATTTAGCTAGCTCTGAAAATCCAGCTAACGTATCGTAATGCAAAATGAGTAGATTATCGTAATTACTAAATAAAAATCGGTAAGGGGTGGTATTAAAAAGAAAGAAATCAAGCGAAGGATTTTTGATGCTTGCATAGTAGGCTATCTCTTGGCCTGTGATTACAGACTTTCCATTCGGTAAGTTAGTGTTGAGAAAACGAATGAACATAGTAGGATTTCGCTCAGAGCGTTGTGCTGTGCACATTACCTGCCTGATTCCTACATCTAATACGCTCAAAGACAGTATAATGCCAACTACTATACGTTGTTTCCAGTTTAAAACTTTTGGCATAAAAGCCATATCTGGGATAAGAGAAAACAAACTCAAAACAACTAAAATACTATTGTACCTATGCATAGGGCCTAGTGCTATGAGCCATACTGCGTGAGTAGCTAATAAGGCATAGCTAGCTGTATTTGCAGTACGCTTGAAAACACTATAAATGGAATAAAAAAAAGCACCGTAAATCAATAATGGGATATACGGTTGTGTTAGGTAGTAGGGCCAAAACCGCTGGATGAAATGATTATAAAATAAGGTGAAAAAACCTCCAAAATTAGAGTGTAGTCTACCTTGTGCCGTAAATTGATCAACGAAAAGAGTGATGTCAAAATTAATAAAGAAGAGAAAACTCAGTAAAATTAAAAGAGGGTAAATCCATAAAACCGAAGGCCGTAAAAAGGCCTTATTTTGTAATGTAATGTATGAAGAATGGGCTTGAATAAAAAAAACAAGAGCAGCTGGATATAAATAAGGATGAAGCAGTAGCATTAAGGAAGCAGCTAATGCCAATTGGTGATTTTTTTTGACAGTGTAGGCCCAATATGCCCAGTTTAATAAAAAAAAAGCAATTGGCTCCACACGTGTACCTCTGGTGGTCTCAAATAGCGATTTTTCATTGAGTATCAAAACAAGTACGCCAACGATAATAAGCGACGTGATATCTCTGGTATGCAGCGTTAAGAATAAAAAAACAGAACCTGCTAATAAGAATATTACATAAGGAATTCTTACACCTAGTACTGTATCAGGTAGCACCAATTGACCTGCTATATGAAGCCAACCTTGAAGAGGGAGATACGCTAAAAATTGTTTGTCTACACCCTCATAGGGCCACAGTTTAGAGATATATCCTTTTCCTTGCAAAAAATTTATACATGGCTCTAGACCTGCTATTTCGTCAAGCCAAACAATGGGCATGCGGTCTAGGTTAAAAAATAGAAAAAAGAGGTAAATTATGACATACACTAGTAGGCCATAGGTAGCAATTTTTTGTTGCTTACTGGTTTTCACGTGATTTTATAACTCCCTTAGCCCAAGATAGTGACAAGCGAGCTTGCTCGGTTTTTGTCATAGAACTATTGTCAAGTGTAATAGCATCAGGAGCTTTGGCTAGCGGGCTCTCTTTACGGGTGCTATCTATATGATCTCGCTCACGTATGTTGTGCAGTACCTCCTGATAGTTAACGTGCACTCCTTTTTTTATGAGTTCTTCATATCTACGCTTGGCTCGTATTTCAGGGCTAGCCGTCATAAAAATTTTGAGCTCTGCATCGGGGAAAACAACTGTTCCTATATCGCGTCCATCCATTACGACCCCTTTATTTTTGCCTATTTCTTGTTGCTGTATTACCAAAAAATCACGTACTACTCTCAAGGTACTCACTTGGCTTACAAATCTACTCACTCGCATGCTCCGTATTTCGTCTTCCACATTTGTACCATTTAAGTGGGTTTCATAAAAAGATTTTTCTGAGTTAAACTCAAAATGTATTTTGATGTTACCAAGTACAGCAGGGTCTTGCGCTACTTCTTCTAGGTCTAGTCCAGTATTAAGCATATATAAAGTAACTGCTCGGTACATAGCTCCACTGTCTATGAAAATGTAGCCTAACTCTTTTGCTATATTTTTGGCGAGAGTTCCTTTTCCGCAACTGCTATGCCCGTCTATTGCTATATTTATTTTACCGCTCACTGTAGGTCAAACTTAAAGCATTTTTTTGATTTTGAAAGTTTCAAGTAAAAAAAAGTAGAGCACGCACTACAAAGCTGAATAATAGCTCGACTGATGTAGTACTGGGTTGAAAATAATGTGAGTTTTCGATAAGTCAAATGGGATAAAACAATAGTACAGAAAATATAACCACTACAGATTAGATGTTTGAGCTAGATCTGTCTTTTGTCAAGCCAAAACAGGCTTATTATTCTATTACAAATCAACAGATTTTTTTAGAACATTACGCTTTTTAAATCTGCTTAAATCTCTGCTCACAGAAAAATAATTGGATGCAATACCCGGGAAATACCCAGCGCTGCCATAGCTGAGCATTAGTTTTTTTACCCCAATTCCAAAACCCCAACTAAAACCTGTAGTAGCTCTTCGGTCTTCGGGGCCTAATTCTGCCCTACGTTGATGATTATAACCCATTCTAAGTTGGAAATTATCTGAAAATACTAATTCAGTATTAAAAATTACGTGACGCATGGCCTTTTGACCAAATGTTAACTCTTGGTTTTTTATTTGACCTGTGGCTAAATCAATTTCTTTATTTCTCGCGTTGACGTTTACATAGGAGTTATTCCATCGGTGGAGGTTATGTAAAGTAAGGGTAAAGCGGAGTGGATTGTGTGCAAGTTTTTTACTAATGCTAGCTTGAATATCAAAAGGTAATGGCTCTCTCGGGCTATTGTCGGCATAGCGAATAAACTGATAGCCCATGTTTTTGACCAATACGCCCGCAGTTAAAAGATTTAATGGATCATTGTATGCGGCCCCTACATCTATTGCGCCAGCAGTACTTACATAAGCCTCGTATACGCTGTAAAGAAATTTTCCGTTTATACCCCAAGATATTTTATCCGTATATTGCTTACTATAACCTATCTGAAAATTGTAATCGTCTACGGTAAATTCGCCTAAAATGTCTCCAGCGCTATTGGTACGTATAAATTTTCCATAATCATAGTATCCTACACTAAAAAGCCATGCACTTGCAGTATCAAAAGAATAACCATAGCTGGCAAAACCGTAGCTGATATCCGCAACGTGATTTGCATAAGACAAGGATGTTGAATTGTGCATACGCGTATTGATGAGGGCAGGATTTTGGAAACCAGCAGCGGGGTCGGCATCAGTATTGGCTATAGACACACCTCCTAATGCTGTGTGTCTAGCACTATTTTCTAACAGTACAAAGGTAAAAGCACTCGTACCTCCTATTTGAGCTCTACTTGATACAAAACATAAAAAAGCAAATACGGTTATGAATTTTCTCATTAAAAGAATTAACGGTCAAAATTAAAAAAATATTGGGTGTTATTATGCTTTATTATTTTCAACTCAAAAAAAATTATTTGTCCGTCATTTGCTTCATACTGTCTGATAGTATTTTACCATCTTCCATAGTTATTACGCGTCTGGCTCTGTCTATCACTCGCTGGTCATGCGTACTAAAAATAAATGTAATGTTTTCCTCTTGATTTAGACGCAGCATGATATCCAAAAGATTAGCGGTGGCAGTACTGTCCAAATTGGCCGTAGGTTCATCAGCAAGGACGAAGTCTGGTTTACTGGCCAAAGCGCGCGCTACTGCTACTCGCTGCTGTTGTCCTCCGCTCATTTCGTTTGGCTTTTTATTTATTTGATCTTCTAATCCCACAGAAACCAGCAGCTTGGTGGTTCGCTCATTACGTTCTTTATCATCTTTTTTTTGCAAAAGCATCAAAAATTCAACATTTTCTTTTGCAGTGAGTACCGGTATGAGATTGTAACTTTGAAAAACAAAGCCAATGTGATTGAGTCTAAAATCAATTAATTCGTTTTCTGTGAGTTGGGCAATATCCGTGTTTCCTATTTTTACTTTCCCATAATTAGGGCTGTCTAGCCCGCCTATAATATTGAGTAGAGTTGTTTTACCGCTGCCACTTGGGCCTACTATGGCAGTAAACTCTCCCTCTTTGATTACTAAATCTATGCCGCGCAATGCTTGCACTTGCACTTTTCCGTCGTTATAAGTCTTTTGAATATCGGTTACTTGTATCATTTTTTACTGGCTTATATATTTAGTTTATGCCGTCCGTAGCGTTTCTGAAGGATTTAATTCTAAGGCTTTTTTGGCGGGGTATATGCAACTTATTATTGCAGTAATTACTACTAATATTCCTATTACTATATAGTACACAGGATTTAGTTTAGGATAAATAATGCTATCTAAGCCCACACTCCTGAGACCTTCTGCGGCAAAGCTCAAATCTATTCCTTGCCTACCAAAAAACTGAATGGCTAGAAAAGATGCCGCTATACCAAGTGGCCCCGCGATGAGTGCCAAAAAAATGCTTTCCCAAACGATCATCCAGAAAACCTTTTGTTTATTCATCCCAACAGATATTAACATACCCAATTCTTTTTTGCGTTCTAGTACAGCCATAAGCATAGTATTGACAATACCAAAGGCTAATGCGAGCATAATGATTATGAGGAAAATAGTCATCACTAGGTCCATCATTTTATCCGCATAGCCAAGCTCAGGTGCTATTCCTCGCCAGGTTGCTATATGGTGTGTTGGAAAATGTTCTATCAGTTCGTCCCGGAAACTTTCTACCTGTTCCTCGTCTTGCAGAGTGATAGCTATTTCGTGGCTACCATAAACTTGACTCATAGCCCGCAAGTCTTCTATCCGCACAAAGGCATTTATCTCATCGTACATGGAGTTGCTAGTACTAAATATATCAACAACCTTAAAAACACCTGTGACGGGTAAACCGCCAGCGCCGGTAAATGAGCATTGGATGGTCGTTTTTACTTTTGCATTGAGCTTCGTCGCAAGTTTTTGGCTGATTAGTATGGGAGGTTTTCGATTAAAATCTTCTAGAAAATTGCCCTCTTGCAGCATTTCAGAAATGATAGTTACTCGCTTTTCATCTGTAGGGTTTATTCCATTTAATAGAATACCACTTGTTCCTCCTGCACTTTGTACAAAACTTTCAATACGCAGTCTTGCACTTACTCCCGCGGTATTGCTATTTTTTTTTATAAACTTTAAAATGTCCTTTTCTTTTGCTATTGTATCATCGAGCGCACCGTATTTTAGATACGCGCTATCATGTATTTGCAGGTGACTCACATAAGTGCGTATGGCATTATTTTGCCTCATTTCGCTCAGGCCTGTTGCTGTGCTGATAACGGCTAAACCACCAAATATACCAAGTGCTATGGCTGTAATAACCGTCCAGCTGCGAAGCTTATTTCTCCAAATATTTTTAAACGCTATCTTGAAAATCATTTTCTCATAGATGTTATAGGATTTAGGCGTTTGATTTTAACCACCGTATAAATATTCACAATCAAAACTATACAAAATATTATACCTGAATGGGTGAGGGCGATACTAGGATTTAGTGATGTCGGAATTAATGCTTCAAAACCAAAACGTTCTACTACTTCTTGCATTTGACCACTAAGATTTATGGGGTTTATGTAGAAATAAAGCACAAAAGGAAATGCGACTACCAATCCTGCTATGACTCCAACGGCAGCGAGTATAAGCGTCTCTAGTACTGCCACTTGTATGACTTTGGTTTTAGCCATTCCTACAGCTATGAGTACACCATACTCAAAACTTCGCTCTTCGGTGAGCATAAGTACAGTTCCAAATAAACTAAAGGTGATAATGCTGTACAAAATAATTAGTACAAAAGTGCCACCCGCTTTATCTACAGAGATGAGTTGTTTGAGCTCGGGGAGCATCTCTTGCCAATTCATTACCTCGAGTAGTGTTGTGTCTACTGCCCCAATGGTCGTTGCTTGGGCTGCTTGCCAATTTTCATGATTGATACCTACAACAGCCGTGGTTACCAAGTTTGGTAGTCCATAAAATGATTGCGCTAGATCTAGATTCATAAGTACAGTTCGTTTGTTGAGCTCAGGGGTTTTGAGATCAACTACGCCAATTATAGGATATGAACCGCTAGCCACAGAGCCTTGGTATCCTTGGCCTAAAAATACTAAAGAATCACCCAAAGAAAGCTGCATTATCTCTTGTAACCCTTTACCTATGAGTAGTCCTTGATTGTCGTCCGAAAAGTACTTGCCTGAGACCAATTTTTTGTCTAAATGGATGTACTCTTTTTCTAAATTTGCATCTAGTCCCAGTAGGGCCACTGGTTTTGATATATCTCCAACACTAGCTAATGCAAATCCCTCTACACGCGGGCTTACATGCGTTATACCTTCTTGTTCTGTGAGGTGCATTATATCGCTCACATTAAAACTGTTGTCCAACGTTTTTTCAGCCCAAAAACCTTTACTGTGTATTTGAATGTACCCCATATAGCTACCTACTATATTTTTGAGCATGTTGCCATAGGCGCCTTGTTGCAAACTGCGCATAAATACGGCAAAAAGCACCGCAAAAATGACGGATGAAGTCGTAATTATACTTCTTCTCTTATTTCTAAAAATGTTTCGCCAAGCGAGTTTGAGTAACATTACTAGAAGAAGAACAAAGGTAGGGACATAGAGTTCTAATGTAAATCAGATAACAGACTCTAAATGGGTTAGATGATCCTAAAAAATTTGGATAAGCAAAAAAAAACACTTTTGGAAATTATGAAGGTAATTCCAATAATTAAAGTGCCCCGTTCACGTCCTTATGGACTCTTTTTATCTCAATTATTCGATCCCCTACATTGATAGCGTTCACTACATCCATTCCCTGGATCACTCTCGCAAAAATGGTGTAGCGGCCGTCCAGATGAGGAGTAGGGCAGTGGGTGATAAAAAACTGCACGCCTTCGGTGTCTTTACCAGCTGAAGCTATCCCTACAGTACCCGCTTCGTAAGACTGGTAATTACTAAATTCACTACGTTGGGTCCAGTCCAAACTTCCCCAGCCATCTCCTCGTGGGCAGCCAACTTGTACTACAAATTGCGGAACTACGCGATGAAAGAATTTGTTACTATAAAATCCTGAATCTACTAATTTTAAAAAATTACTCACACTCCCGGGAGAATCCTCAACCAAAAGCTGGATTCTAATATCACCTTTATTGGTTTTAATAAGCACTTGTTGGTTTTTGGAAATCGTCTTTACAAAATCCCAATCAATGGGATTGTTATAATTTGGTTGGTAGCCATCAAAGGGTTCTCCGCCCAGATGAGCCAGAGCCTTACATACATCTATGTAAGTTTCTGCCTGCCGGGGTAGTTGTAATTGCGATTTTATTTGATTCAAGATAGGCAACCAATCGTGAGAAGTTTTACTAGTTTTTTGCAAATATTTGGCGGCCATACTTTGCAGTGCCATATCTTCTGATGTGAGCGCCGCCTCCAAATGTGCTTGGTGAGTCGAGGAAGGAGTGTTTGCAAGTAAAGAAGTAAAAGCAGTACCTCTCAAGACGGCTGATGCTTTTACATCAGCAAACAGTTGCTCTAATTCAGTTATTTCATCTTTATCCCAAGATTCCTTTTTGTTTATGAGTTCTATTTTTTTATAGTCCGATAGCGAGTATAAGTGCTCCCATTTAAGCAAACCACTTATAAGTTTATCTTCTCTTAATGTCGCAAATCTTTCCTTTATTTCATCGTATTTCGCAATACGAATTAGAGAATCTATCCATGTTCTGTCACCCTTTTCTCTCAAATTTCTATATATATAATGACTAGCAAGAATTGCTAATTCTTTGTCATCATTGTTAAGAAATTTCATCATTCTATGGTGAAGAATATCGCTTTTATACCCTTTTAGCCCTAATCTGAATACACCATATGCCCAACCTTTTTGCAATAAAATCTCTTGATATTCGACATTTTCAAATAGATTAATTGTACTAGTATCTCCACATTTGCCTATAGCCTCCATGACAAAAGGTCTGTTGGCAGGAAAGAGTTCTTGATCGAAAGCCGCAATTAAAATGCTCAATGCTTTGGAACTACCTATCTGCCCTAAAGCATATGCAGCAGCTCTTCGAGGCATTGGGTCTTGGTCTATTTGTAGCATCTGATTCAGATAAGGAATGGCAATAGTGTCTTGTATGCTCGCAAATGCCATAGCCGCAGCTATTCTATGGTTTTCTTTTTTGGCTTTGAGTAGCGGTAGAAGGGCATCCACATCTCTTCGGTCTTGCAACTCGTATATATTTATCAACTTGGCATCTGAAAATTTATTTGGGCCTTGATTTTTTGGACTGCAAGCAGCTAAAAATACGAGAAGGAAAAAACTATATTTCATTGGGGCGAAAATAATATTTCTTTATGTCTATTTAATTATCGTAACGGTAACGTTTACTTAACATTGATAAAATACCATTGCATAGTTGAAAAAAATATACACCTTAGTATTCGTGCTTTTTTGTCTTATGTCTTGGGCAACCCCCATCATAAAAGTGGTAGTGCTTGATGAGAACAACATGCCACTTACAGGCGTAAAACTTCAAGAGATGAAAAATAAAACGACTCTTTTTACCAATTTTGACGGAATCAGTGAGTTGTCCGATGTAGAGGATACCAAAGTTTTTTTGGTTGAATATATTGGCTACGAGTCTGGATACATAAAAGTATCTCCAAATTCTGATAGTGAGATAAAAATAGTGCTTCGTAAAAAGTAGATCAGCGATCCTAAAAAAATAATTTTATAAGTTACTTTTAGCTTCACTGCTACCTAATGCTGTATTAAAGTGCGGGGCATTTACTTGACAGTTTGTACTCAAAGAATGCGAACCTATCAAACTACCTTATACTGAAATCAATTTTATTTTTCTCTTTTCAGATTAATTCCGTCCTACCTTTGTGCTATGTCAATACAACTTGTAACAGATAGTGATTTTAACGAGGCGTTATCTTCAAATGATAAAGTAGTAGTAAAATATTTTGCCAACTGGTGTGGTAGCTGTAAGCTTTTTTCACCCAAATATAAGCGAATATCTAGTGATGAACGATTCTCAGATGTAGTCTTTTTGGATGTCAATGCGGAGGAAAATCCGGAAGCTAGGAAATTGGCAGAAGTAAATAGTCTGCCATTCTTTGCTGTATTCAAAGAAGGAAAACTCTTAGAAGGAGCTGCCACTAGCCTAGAAAGCAAGGTAGTGGAGATGATAGAACGATTATAATCAGTCTAATCAATATTTATAAACTTTTAGAGGGATTTAACCTTTTTATTAAATAAGATTTAAATTTTAGGAATGAAAATACCGGTAATTAAAAAACTTGCTGAGGCACATAGCGCATCAGAATTGCGCGCAGCAGAAGAGGCTTTGTATAATGAAGAGACTCCTGCTATAGAAATAATAGGTGATGATGAAGGTGAACAGCTCACTCACGTCATAGCTGCATTATTTATAAAAGAGTATATGGCTGATTATAAATCTGACCTTAAGACGGCACTTAGGGAGTACACGCTAAAGGTAAGAAACAGTATTAGCTAATAATTTTGATCAAATTGTTTGATCTTCTTTGTCTTTAATTCATAGGTGTTCTTTTTCGGTAAATTAGGGTTTGTCCTTAAGGCAGAAAAAAGTCGCTCACCAAATTTCGGAGAGCGACTTTTTAAAATTTATAAATCTTGGTATTTAATTCTTAGATAAATAATCAGCTACTCCGTCAAACGTAGCATTCATTGCGTCTTTACCCTCACTCCAGTTCGCAGGGCAAACTTCTCCATGCGTTTCTAGATGAATAAGTGAGTCTAACATTCGCATAGCTTCGTCTACGTTTCTACCCAAAGGGAAGTCATTTACCAACTGATGACGAACTACACCATTTTTGTCTATCAGAAACAATCCTCTGTAGGCAATCATTGGGCCAGTGGCTATGAGTTCATTATTCTCATTATAGTCATAATCGCCACCCAATACACCGTAGTTTGTACTAATTGTTTTGGCGGTATCTGCTACTATTGGATAGGTAACACCTGCTATACCTCCATTATCTTTGGTCATTTGAAGCCATCCCCAGTGGCTTTCTTCTGTATCTGTTGAGCAGGCTACTATTTTACATCCTTTGGCTTCAAACTCAGCTAATCTTGCTTGGAAAGCGTGGAGCTCTGTGGGACACACAAAGGTGAAATCCTTTGGATAAAAGAAAAATATAGCGTAGCTGTCCTTTGCATACTCTTGCAATGAAAAATTTTCTACGATTTCTTCTCCGTTAATTACTGCTCCTGCTGTGAAAGTTGGAGCTTTTTTTCCTACTAATACTGACATAATGTTGTTTTTGTTTTTTTTTAGTGTGTTGCAAAGTTAACACCGTCACCCGGTATTTGTTTTTGAAAAGAATATATAATTCACATAGTGGAATAAGATAAATTAATACATGGTACGCCACTATTCAATAGATTCCTTGGCTAAAAAAAGCAAAGGTTTAATTAAGATTAATACCACTAGCGGCTTCTGAAACATTGATGATGTGGTCACCTACACGTTCGATCCCAGAAAAAATGTTACTGTAAAGGAGTCCACTTTGAGCATTGTATTCTTTTTTCTCCATACTCTTAAGATGTTTTTTACGAATCCTACTTTTAAGTTCTTTTATAGATTCATCCATTGTGCGCGCTTCATCCATATCTATTTTAGAATAGCTACCGAGTAAATTTTTTGCCATTTGATTAAATGCAGTTTCTACTTCGTCCAATAAACCGTTTAGACTATTTCGCTGCTTTTGGTCAAACCATAACTTATGATTACTTTTTGTTTCTATGGCAATGGCTATTTCATAGTAAATATCACCAATACGTTCCAAATCATTAGTTATACTAAGCATAGATCTCAATTCAGACGATGATTCTTCAGAGAGAGTTTTTACGGATACATTTCCCAAATACGTAGATATTTCTGCTTCTAATCTGTCAGTTATCTCCTCATATTTGCCGATTGCAGCAATCAGTTTTACTCGCTTTTTCTTATCTGTTTCGTTGATTAGACTTTTGGTTTTATGGTGCATTTTCAGAGTAATCTCTCCAAATTTAGCAACCTCTTTTTTAGCTTCTAACAGCGATAGTTCAGGTGTAGAGGTTATACCACCGGCAATGTAGTCTAATTTAAATATTTCATCGTCTTCACCTTTTGATTTTACTAGTCGCTCAGAAAGCGTTACAAATTGAGGTACAAACCAAATTAGAATCAAGACATTGGTAAGATTAAAAGCCGTGTGAAAGGCAGCCAAACCCAAGGTTGCACCCTCTTTTCCGTCAGCAGGATTAATACCCCAAGACCATTCCATAAATACGGTGATACCCTCTAAGAACAGTGGCATCATAAATATCATCCAGATGACACCCACTACATTAAACATCGTATGAATTCGTGCAGAGCGTTTTGCATAAACATTGCCCACCATTGCTGCTAAGGCTGCGGTTATTGTCGTACCTATATTTTCACCTAAAATCATTGCTGCACCTACCTCAAATGGAATAATTCCTTTAAGCACCAGTGTTAATGTTAAGGCCATTGCTGCACTAGATGATTGTACGATGACGGTCACCAATGTACCCAATAACACAAACGCTAAACGACCTAGAAATGGTTTATCTGAAAATGCAGTGAAAAATTTCACTAGTGGAGAATCTTCCGTTAGATCCGGTACAGAATCTTTGAGAAAACCAAGTCCCATAAAGAGTATCGAAAACCCGATAATTGCATTTGCCCATCCTTTTATATTTTGCCGAGATATAAATAGTAGAGGCGCTCCAAAAGCAATGAAAATAAGAGCGTAAGTGGATAAATCTATTTTGAAACCAAATAATGAAACCAACCAGCCAGTGATTGTAGTGCCAATATTTGCTCCCATCATTACACCTGCAGATTCTAATAGAGTAAGGAGTCCAGCATTTACAAAGCTAACTGTCATAACTGAGGTGGCAGATGAAGACTGTACTACAGCCGTAATCAAAAAGCCACTGAAAACACCCAAAAAACGATTAGACGTCATACTACTTAAAATCTTTCGCAGTCCGCTTCCCGCAGTTTGTTGCAGACCTTCGCTCATTAGTTTCATTCCAAATATAAAAAGCCCCAATGAACCAATGAGCAGCAGTATCTTGAATAGACCCCAAGCACGCTTGGTCTCATAAGCTTTCTTTTCAGACCAAATTAGCTCACTTTCTTTGTTCATACCTTTATCAAGCAACTGTGCTAAATTGTGCCGAGCAGCACAAGTTCCTAGCTGCCAGACATAATTTTCTCCTCCAACGAGATTTTTTAGTACATAGCTGTCAGTCTTGGCATTAAGTATTGGAGAATAATTCCAAGATGAATTTTTATCTACTGCTTTTCGGTACCGAATTACAAGATTATTAAGCGTGTCTACGGCGTCATAATCTACTGACCAAAAAAGCTTAACTCCTTTTATGACGGGTTCAGCGTATAGATTGTGAAAAATACTTGAGGTAATAGGGCTACTATCTCGTATGATGTCTTCTGCTTTCGTTGATGTAAAAAAAAATAATAGACTTAAAGCGACAAGAATTGTTTTTTTGAGCTGGTAGCGTTGCAAGTTCGATATCATTTGAACCACAATAAAACGAGCCTAATATTACGTAATTGTTATGTATTAATTATTTATTGCTTCTTAAGCTGGAATTCTATAGCATCTTGTTCTATATAAATATCTAATTACCAGGTAAACAGACTAGTTACTTAGAATTATTTTTTGTGATAAATTAAAATTATTAAAGTTCCAATTTCGGGGTGACATTGTGTATTTTTTTTAAAAAACTACGATTTAATGTTAAATTAATGTTATCTTTGTTACGTTAACATTATTAAAACATCCGTATGAAAAAATTTATAACACTAATATTGCTCGCTTTTGCTACAACTGCATCTGCTCAAACGAATAGCCTCAAAATAGAAAATGGTGTATATTACAATCTTAATGGAACTCTATTTAGTGGGCGATATTCCCAATACGATGGTGATGTGAGAATAGCAGAGCTATCTGTCGAAAATGGAGTTTTATCTGGTGCATCACTTTATTTCTATGCGGATGGAAAACTCCGAGAGGAGGGAGGCTACTTGGCTGGTAAACGAAGTGGAAATTGGACGCAATATAACGAGCTTGGGCAGATTAGTTGTATGGCCTCTTTTAAGGCTGATAAGAAACATGGTAAGTGGATGGTAAGAGACTCAAAGGGTAATCTTCGTTTTGAAATGTACTACCTTGATGGAGAGAAAGTAGGTACTTGGAAAATGTGGGATGAAGAAGGGCAACTGACCATCAAGTCGTTCACTAAACAGTAGTAGACTTTAGAGTTCTAGTAGAAGTATCGCTATCCTTATGGGTTAGCTATATTTTTTTGTTTTTTTCATAATACTCTTTGTACACCTTTGCTTTAGCTACATACACTTCTGCATTATTTTTTAGTGCCAAAATTTGTTCGTCTGTTAGCTGCTTTACCACTTTGGCAGGAGCACCCAATACTAATGATCGTGGAGGGATTACAGTGCCGGAAGTTACTAAAGCGTTTGCCCCTATAATGCAGTATTCACCTATTTCAGCATTGTTTAACACCGTAGCATTCATGCCTACCAGTACATTATTGAGTAAGGTAGCGCCGTGTACAATTGCTCCGTGGCCTATAATACAATCTTGGCCAATATTAGTTGGTTCATGTGGGTCGCAGTGTATCACTGCATTATCTTGAACATTGGTACGTGCCCCAATTGTAATTTTATCATTGTCTCCACGTAGCACAGCGCCAAACCAAATACTGACGCTCTCTCCAAGGAAAACATTTCCTATCACTGTGGCAGTTGGAGCTATGAATATGGATGAAAATTTTGGAACATATGTCTTCATTAAAAGAGTATTTTTTTTCTTTACAAAATAAGTTTTTTAAAAGTTAAAAAAGCGATTTAGTTTGTTAATTCAATTTACGGTTATGTATTGAATCATCAGGATTCTATTTTTTTGATTTCTTTTTAAAATACTCGGTAACGAAAACTTAAATGGTTTTGGAGTGGAGTAACGATTGCTAATGATAATTTTGTGATCAAAATAGGCTACTACTTTTTTGGCTTACTCTTTATTTTTACGCTTCCAGCGTTTGTGGGTCCACAGCCAGTATTGAGGCTCAGCTAATATTTGCTGCTCTAATAAGCGTGTGTGCATCTCTGTGATCTCTCCATCTTTTGTTTCTTCAGGATTATCACAAAGCCGATGAAAAGTAAGAGTGTAATGTCCTCTACTTAGTTTTGCAATTGTACCATATACCACTGGTAAATGGTATTTTCTAGCGAAACGTTCTGTGCCCAATGCTACAGCTGTTTCTTGATTTAAAAATGTGGTCCAATGCACAGATTTACTATAGGTGGGGCTTTGATCTGCTCCAAAAATTGTCATCCGGGGTGTTTCGTATTGTTCTTTAAAATAGTCAAATGATTCTTTTGTCGTGACCATTCTTAGACCAAATGCACTGCGAGAAGTCTTCATTTTTTTATCAAAAAATACATTACTTAATTTACTATACAAAGCTACCGCGTCATGTGGCACTTGTTTGCTTATTCCTGCTGCAAGCATTTCCCAGTTATTATAATGTCCTCCGACCAGCAGTACACTTTTATTAGCTTCAAAATAGGTCTGCAAAAATGTTGGATTAACTACTGTAAAACGTTTTGATATCTCGAGATCTGTGATACTAAAGAGTTTAACACTTTCAACAATTAGATCGCATAAATGAGTGTAAAATTTTTTGCAAATAGAATTTATTGTGCTCTTATTTTTGTCCGGAAAAGAGTTCATGAGATTTTCTAAAACTACTTTCTTTCGGTAGGGAATTATATAATAAATAACTACGTACAAAACATCTGAGATCGCGTATAATACACTATAAGGTAAGTACGATAGAGGTTTAATAAGACAATAAAACAAAACTTTTGTCATAGTATGCAAATATACCTAATCTCGTATTAAAGGGGAGCAACGCTTAACTGCTCTCAGATTGCATATTTTATTTTATGTACATCTTCATTTTTCACGACATAGAAGCGCTTTTAGCACGTTTTCTTTCGTGCTCTTTTAGATGTATTTTTCTCAGGCGAATGTTTTCAGGTGTTACTTCTACGTACTCATCTGCTTGAATGTATTCTAGCGCTTCTTCTAATGTGAAAAGTTGCGGTGGTATCAGTTTTATTTTTTCATCAGCTCCACTACTCCTAACGTTACTTTGTTTTTTTGCCTTGGTAAGGTTGACTACCACATCTCCTGGGCGGGAATGCTCCCCAACTACTTGACCTTCGTAAATTTCTTGGTTTGGTTCTACAAAAAATTTACCTCGTTCTTGTAAATTATTGAGTGAGTAAGGAATAGCGTTGCCATTTTCCATGCTGATCAATGATCCATTTATTCGTTGAGGAATATCTCCTTTATGCGCTTGAAACTCCTTAAACCTGTGCGAAATAATTGCCTCACCTTGTGTCGCCGTTAATAGGGTATTTCTTAAACCGATAATGCCTCTTGAAGGTATTTCAAACTCTAAGTGCATTACATCACCTTTAGGCTCCATAGTGAGCATGTTACCTTTTCGCATAGATACAAATTCAATTACTTTGCCACTGTGGTGATCAGGTACATCGATAGTTAGTTCCTCAATAGGTTCACATTTTATACCGTCAATCTCTTTTATAATAACTCGTGGTTGTCCGATTTGTAGTTCATATCCTTCTCTTCTCATAGTTTCTATAAGCACGGCTAAATGAAGAACACCTCTACCGAAAACCAAAAATGAATCAGCGGCGTTAGTTTCTTCTAGCCGCATAGCTAGGTTTCGTTCCAACTCCTGCTCCAATCGGTCTTTGATATGTCTACTTGTTACATATTTACCTTCTTTGCCAAAAAATGGAGAATCATTAATAGTAAATAACATACTGATAGTAGGTTCGTCTATCGATATGGCTGGCAGTGCTTCTGGATTTTCAGGGTCAGATATAGTATCACCTATTTCAAAACCCTCCAAGCCGGTTACAGCACAAATGTCTCCTGCAGTTACTTTTTCTACCTTTACTTTAGCCAAACCATCATATAGGAACAACTCTTTAACTTTTGTTTTAGACACTGACCCGTCTCTTTTCACCAATGATACAGTTTGGTTAATCACCAATTCACCTCTCTTTAATTTACCTATGGCTATACGCCCTGTATACTTGCTAAAATCTAAGGAGGTAATCATCATTTGTGTCTCGCCATCCTCTTGTATCGGTGGTGGTACGTGTTCCAAAATTGCATCTAGGGCAGCAAACATATTGTCGGTTGGTTTTTGCCAGTCCGTGCTCATCCAACCGTTTTTTGCACTTCCGTATACCGTTGCAAAATCCAATTGGTCTTCACTAGCATCTAAAGCAAACATTAAATCAAATACTTTCTCGTGAACTTCGTCTGGTGTGCAGTTCTCTTTATCTACTTTATTTACCACCACAACAGGCTTTAGTCCAGCTTGTAGTGCTTTTTCCATTACAAAACGAGTTTGGGGCATCGGGCCTTCAAATGCGTCAACAAGAAGTAGAACGCCGTCTGCCATATTCATCACTCGCTCTACTTCACCCCCAAAATCTGAGTGTCCAGGGGTATCTATTATATTTATTTTGGTGTCTTTGTATTGTACAGATACGTTTTTTGAAAGAATGGTTATCCCTCGCTCTTTTTCTAAATCGTTATTGTCCATTACTAGTTCACCGGGTTTCTGGTGATCTTTAAAAAATTTGCAAGCCTCTAGAATTTTGTCAACTAGGGTAGTCTTTCCGTGATCAACGTGTGCAATAATTGCCACGTTTCTTATGTTCTGCATAATGCGTATCTAAAATGGCTGCAAAGGTACTGTTTTATATTAACATCCGTAAACGTTTTGTTTCACGTTGTTCGTTTTATAAGGAACTATATTTGTTTGTGCCGGTCCATTACTCTTTAAACAATAATTTTGTGTGGTTAGAAAGTAGGTGATTTTATGTTTTTATGCACAGAAATTGATGTTTTTGGCTCCATACTTAGTAATAGTAGCAGCCTAGATTAAGCATAGAAGTGCCGATGAAGTTGTAATTATGGTTATACCGGTTTGAGGATTCTGTTGTATAACATTGAGGCTAATGGGATGTAATTAGTAGTATTAGTGAGTGGGTTTTTAAAGCTGTGTTCAACTCAAAAAGTTGAAAGTCTTTACGGTATAGTAGTACTTTATAAAAAACAGGGTATAAAAAAAAACACGCATTAGCGTGTTTTATTTTTTGGTTTACTAAAAATTTTAAGAGATTTAATAGGTATTTATTTTAATTCGCTTTGTAAGTTCATCAACATCTGATTTAAATTTTTTATCAGTATCTATTAGGTCATTTACAGTTTGACAAGCGTGTATAACCGTAGAGTGGTCTCTACCCCCAAAGTACATACCTATGTTTTTTAAACTTGCTTGGGTCAATTGTTTTGCAAAAAACATTGATATCTGGCGAGCTTGTACTATTTCTCTTTTACGTGTTTTGGATTTCATAAGGTCTACGCTAACACCGAAATAGTCAGATACTAGTTTTTGAATGTATTCTATAGAAATTTCTCGAGAAGAGTTTTTTACAAAATTCTTCATCATTTTCTTGGTCATATCCAAGTCTATTTCTTTTCTGTTTAGCGACGCTTGTGCAATCAACGATATAAGTGCACCCTCTAGTTCACGTATGTTACTGTCTACCTTGTTTGCTACATATTCTATTACTTCTGGCTCAAACTTTATACCATCTTGATACATTTTTTGCTCTAGAATGGATACTCTCGTATCAAAATCCGGGTTTTGTAAATCTGCGGATAAACCCCATTTGAATCTAGACAACAGACGCTCGTCCACATCTTTCAGATCTTTTGGTGGTCTGTCTGATGTCAATATCAGTTGTTTGCCATTTTGATGCAGATAGTTAAATATTTGAAAAAATATTTCTTGAGTCTTCTCTTTTTTTGCAAAAAATTGAACATCATCAACAATTAATACATCTATCATTTGATAGAAATGAAGAAAATCGTTGTAGTTACCATTTTTGGCACTATCCACATACTGGTTTATGAAACGCTCAGAAGATACATATAAAACGGATTTACTTCCGGATATTTCTTTTATGCGATTTCCTATTGCGTGTACTAGGTGTGTTTTTCCTAGACCTACACCACCGAATATCATCAAAGGATTAAATGCTGTACCTCCAGGTTTATTTGCTACTGCATATCCGGCTGATCTTGCGAGCCTGTTGCATTCCCCTTCTATAAAATTATCAAAGGTGTAGTTAGAATTTAATTGTGAGTCAACATTTAACTTCTTTAAACCAGGTATAATGAATGGATTATGGATATTATTGGATAGATTAATTGGCATTCCCATTTCATTCATGTTATTATGAGTTACATTTCTGGTTGGCATACTTACAGTGTATGGTCTACTATTTGCACCTCCACTATTTTCAACAATTACATTGTACTCCAATTTCGATCCCGCTCCAAGTTCTTTCTCTAGTGTTTTTTTGAGCAAAGCCACATAATGTTCTTCTAACCATTCATAAAAAAATTGACTAGGTACCTGAATAGTTAAAACTTTATCTTCTAGCTTCAGTGGTTTTATTGGTGTGAACCAAGTCTTAAAACTTTGTGGATTTACATTATCTTTAATGGTTTGTATACAGTTTTTCCACACCGCTTCGTGTTGTTCGCTCATGTAAGTTTTTTATAATTGAAATGTTAAATGAATATTTTGCACATTAGATGACTCTTTAAAATCTAATATGGTCGCAAGTTGCGGCAAAAAAAGTTTCTAAAAAAATCTTTTTTGTCTTGATTTTATGAAATATTTAACATAGTAGAACCTAGTATATAAGCCTGTTGTGAGCTATTAACCTCATAATCAACTCTTCCTACGTTTATTCCTGCCCAGCCCGTTTGGCCAATAAAAATTTCTTTTTTATTTTGGTTCAAAATGGATTGTGGAGAACTTAAAAATGTGTGAGTATGACCCCCTAATATTAAGTCTATATTATTAGACGATTTGGCTAAACTTATGTCGCTCACTTTGTTAGAATTATATTGATAGCCCAAATGTGACAAACAAACAATCAGATTACAACCTTTACTACGCAAAAAAAAAGCAGTTTCATTAGCTTTTTTTATTGGATCGTGGTATGTAATATTCTCGTATAGTTTGGCGGGAACCAATCCGTTTAGCTCTATTCCAAGACCGAATATACCTATTTTGAATTTCCCTTTTCTCACTATAGCATATGGTTTGATATGGTTATCTAGTTTAGTTTTTCGAAAGTCATAATTGCAGTTTAAAAACTGAAAACTTGCGTGAGGTAATTGTTTTACCAATCCCTCTATCCCTGCATCAAAATCATGGTTTCCCAATGTTGCAAAATCATAGCCCATTTCACTCATTAGTTTAAATTCTAACTCTCCACCATAATAATTGAAATATGGTGTGCCCTGAAAAATATCTCCACTGTCAAGAACCAATACATTTTTATATTCTTGGCGTATTTGTTTTATAAGTGTTGCTCGTCTTGCAGCGCCTCCTTGTGCCGGATATTGCTTATGATTATCATCAAACGGTTCTATATGGCTATGCCAGTCATTGGTATGTAGTATCACAAGGTGATCTGGGTTCATACCAAAGGTATAACGTGGCGCCAAGGTAGCGCCTGCTGCAAGTAGTCCAGCTTTTTGTATAAATTCTTTACGATTCACAGTTTTCGAGGCGCATAGTCGTAAGTCAGTGTTTTATTTTTTTTGATATAAGCTATGATTGCATCCCTTAGTTTCAAGTCAGTATCTTGCCTATTTGTGGCTTTTAATAGTAAGGCATAGTTATCACCACCGTTTGCCATGTAGTCATTGGTCACTAAAATAAAATAGGGCTCAGCGCTTTGCTTGTAGTCTGTTACATTTAAAGTAGTAGTCCTCTCAATAGCTAAAGGCTCTCCACCTTTGCTGGCGACAAAAGTTCGCAGTGTGTCCAGAAAACCTAAAGGAAATCTTAGTAATACTAGTTCGTTTTCGAAGGGCATCAATTTATATACATCACTGATAGTAATATCGCCAGAGTCTAGAGTACTTCTAATACCTCCGTAGTTCAAAAGACAAATAGACACCTCTGGGTTAAAGTACTTAGCTGCTTCTAATACAGCGTCTGCCATAAAATTACCCAATGCACTACTTGGTTTTTTTTTCTCTATAAAAGCAGGACTAAAACCTATGATCTCTTCCATTGCTTCACTCATTCCTTGTTTGTACGGATCTACGAGTAGGCTGATAGATTTATCGTCTTCTAATGCAGCCGTTATGGTCGTATTTTCGCTAGGGTATACATATATTTCTGAAACAGGGTGACAGCCACCGAGAATCAAACCCAAAATGAATATTTTACAATGCAATCTCAATTTCAGTTTTAAGTAGTTCTATGGCGCGCTGCGTATCAGTATAGTTGCCAGTCATCATCCTAGCTAGAATCAACCTACCTAAGTCTGGTCCAGAGCTTGTATCATTGCAGTTTTTGTAGCAATCTTCTATAGTTTCTAGTAATTTTTCTTTAACAGCTTGTATCATTTTCCAGGCATCATTGCTGATATATATTTGTTGGCTAATATTGTGATTGTATTCGCTATTTATTGTTTGTATTAATGCGTGACGTAAACTTGTTGCACTTTGTCCAGATTTAGAAAGTCGTAGGACCAAATTTTCTGGACTGATTCTATCCAATAAAAGTGTAAGTCTTTCGTAGGCCTGTAGTTTTAGTGGTGTCAATTCTCTGAGCTGCTCTTTTTTTAGTTCTAACAAGCGCATTTTGCGTTGCTCACCCAGTAATTTATCCATCAGGTAATAGGTTATTCCAAATATGATGCCTGCGGGTATTAATAAGTTTAAGGCATTTACTATAATTGGCCAACCGTTTATGTGTGATAATAGCATAAATATGCCAACGAAATTACGTAATATCTAATTTTTTAGAATACCCTTTTTAAAAAAAAATCGAATAAATTCTAAATTTGATAGATCTTAAAGGATCAACAGTTTTTTAGCACTTACTTTGTAGGGTATGACCGTATTTCAAAATATAAGAGAGGCACTAACTTCTATACGAGGCAATATTACACGCACGGTTATTACTTGCCTGATTATTTCATTTGGTATTATGGCGCTGGTAGGTATACTTACGGCTATAGATGGTGTTGAGTCTTCTCTAGTAAAGAATTTTAGTTTTATGGGTGCTAATTCATTTAATATTCAGAATAGAAGTTCTGGTTTTAGCCTAAGCAGAAATACCAAAAGAGTGTATTATGAAACTATTTCATATAAAGAAGCACAGGAATTTAAGACAAGGTTTGACTATCCAGCAGTTGTTTCTATAAATAGCAATAATTCTTGGAGTGCAATAGTAAAACGAGGTTCGGCAAAGACAAATCCAAATACTAATATTATTGGGGGAGACGAAGGATATCTATCTGTTTCGGGGTATGATTTGGATGAAGGAAGAAATCTAACAGCAGGAGATGTGGAGCGCAATACCAACATCGCCGTAATAGGACAAGAGGTAAAACAAACACTTTTTGGTGAAGAGAGTTGTCTAAATAAATTTATAAAAGTAGGTGGTGTTAAACTTCGAGTCGTAGGATTGGTTGCAGCTAAGGGCGGGGCCTTCGATTTTGGTGGCGATCGAATTGTGTTGGTGCCTGTTTCTTTGGCTCGTGCACAGTTTCCAAAAGACAACCAAAGTTATAACATCGGTGTGAGTGTCTTGGATGTTAAACAAATGGAGTCTGCCGTGGGATATTCTGAAAATTTGTTTCGTCAGGTTCGCAAACTTAGGGTCAAAGAAGAGACCAATTTTAGCATTATAAAATCTGATAGTATCTCTGCTGCACTTATGGAAAACTTACAGATTATATTGTTGGGAGCGATATTTATTGCCGCCATTACGTTAGTCGGTGCAGCCATAGCTTTGATGAATATTATGCTCGTTTCGGTAACCGAGCGTACCAAAGAGATTGGTACCCGCAAAGCTATAGGTGCTAAAAGTTCAACCGTTCTAAATCAATTCGTCATAGAGGCTATTACCATATGTCAAATAGGAGGTTTTGGTGGTATAGTATTAGGATTAATTATAGGCAATATTACAAGTAAATTTATTGGTGGTAGTTTTATAGTACCTTGGAATTGGATGTTGCTTGCTGGTATAGTTTGCACAGTGGTTGGTCTAGGTGCTGGTATTTGGCCAGCTTACAAGGCATCCAAAATAAATCCTATTGAAGCACTTCGTCATGAGGGCTAATCTTACTGTATATATTTTATGAGTCTGCTCATTATTTAAGTGGAGTTTAGCCAATTTTTGAAGGTCGAAAGCAATAATCTGTTAGAACAATTAAATGAGCCACGAGTAGTTTGTGGCATTATTACAAGGCTATAATAAGGTAGTGCCTCACAGTAAATGAAATCAATATTTCTAGTTAAATATTGCAAAAAAAAATCCCGACACAAGGTGTCGGGATTCACATTTATCCCTTCGAAAGAATAGGAATTTTACTCTTGAGTCACTTCTACGTCTATCTCAACTGTCACATCCCTGTGCAAACCTACAGAGGCCTTGTATTCTCCAAGATTTTTCATCTCTGGAGCACTGATTTTTCTTTTATCAATGTCGAAGCCTCTATCAGCTAAGCTTTGAGCTAACTGAATAGTAGTAACAGAACCAAATATTTTACCGTTGCTTCCTGCTTTTGTAGGTACAATAAGTTTTAGTCCTTCTAGTTTATCAGCCATTGCTTGTGCATCAGCTTTTATTTTCTCTTGTTTGTGAGCTGCTTGTCTTACGTTTTCTTGGGCCATTTTAACGGCAGAAGAAGTGGCAATGGTAGCTAGGCCTTGAGGTATGAGGTAGTTTCTACCGTATCCGTTTTTAACTTCTACGATGTCATTTTTCTCACCAAACCCTTTAACAAAATCTTTTAATATTACTTTCATATAGTTTTAAAATTATTGGGTTAGATTTATTTCATTTGATCTGCTACGTAAGGAAGTAAAGCAATGTGTCTACATCTTTTTACCGCAACGGCCACTTTTCTTTGATACTTTAATGATGTTCCGGTGATTCTTCTTGGAAGAAGCTTTCCTTGCTCATTGATAAAAGGCATTAAGAAATCAGGGTTTTTATAATCAATGTACTTGATACCACTTTTCTTAAATCTACAGTATTTCTTTGGACGAATTACTGGGGTTCTTGTATATCTTTTTCTTTTAGCCATAACTTATTCTTCCTCTTCGCTAGCTAGTAGTTCCACTTTTGCCTCTGCTACCTGAGAAATATGTCTCGGCGCTGTTTTAACTACATCAGGAGCAGCTAGTTCTCTAGGCTTGTTAAATTCTCCGTTTCTTCGTCTTTCGTTGTACTTCACAGCATGCTTGTCAAGTTTGATGCACAAGTATCGAAGCACTTGTTCATCTCTTCTGTAAGCTAATTCTAGCTTATCTACAATCTCAGCATCTGGTTCAGCTGCAAATTCGAAAATTTGATAGAAACCTGTTGTTTTCTTCTGAATTGGGTACGCCATTTTCGTTAGGCCCCAGTTCTCCTTGTGGATGAGCTCTCCACCGTTTTCTGTGATCAGCTTTTCGTAAGACGAAACAGCTTCCTGTAACATCTTTTCGCTAAGCACGGGTGTAAGTACAACCACAGACTCGTAATTTGTTTTTGCCATTATTTTATTTATCTAAAAATTTTTAGGGCTGCAAAAGTAGAATTATTTTTTGTAATTCATACCTTATTAACCACAAAATTTATGCTAACATAACATTTATGCAGGTTTTCTTTTTTGAGTCAACCAATTCTTTTTTTCGAAGCTTTTATATTTTGATATTGGATGCACTCCAAATACTATGCAGTGTGGCTCGTATTCTCAATATTTCTCTCGGCAGATGTGTGATATCTTTTTTCGCTCAACTGATCCCAAGTAATCTCGGATCAATCTTTAGCATAACCCTAGTGCTTATCCGATAGTCCTTTTGATTGTTATAGCCTTTCGTATTGAATATTGCGATTCCATACAAGTCTATTTTTTGATGCGCCTTGTTTGTATAAATTGTTACTTTGATGCTTTGATAGTTTGCAACCTAAATATATTGCACCTACTTTTCAACACTTCTTGTTTATCCCCTTTGTGTCAATGTATTTTGCACTTCAATGGGAAGTTACGTAGTAAGCGCAAGAAAATATAGACCAGAAACCTTTGATACAGTTGTAGGCCAAGAGCACATAACAGAGACGTTGCTCAATGAGATAAATTCCAATAGACTCGCACAGGCATTCTTATTTTGTGGTCCCCGTGGTGTTGGCAAAACGACTTGTGCTCGTATATTGGCCAAAGAAATTAACAAAAATACTGTTCCTTCAGGCTATGATTTTTCATTCAATATCTTCGAATTAGATGCCGCTTCAAATAACTCTGTAGACGATATTCGTGCTCTGAATGAACAAGTTCGTATACCACCTCAAACCGGTGATTATAAAGTATACATAATTGACGAGGTGCATATGCTTTCACAAGCTGCATTCAATGCATTTTTAAAAACCCTAGAAGAACCACCCGCATATGCTATCTTCATATTAGCCACTACAGAAAAACATAAGATTCTGCCGACTATATTGTCTCGGTGTCAAGTTTTTAACTTTGATAGAATACAAATTCCAAATATTATTAAACATCTCAAAACAATTGCTATTGATCAGCATATAGAAGCTGAAGAAGAGGCCTTACACATCATCGCTCAGAAAGCTGATGGTGCTATGAGGGACGCACTATCTATTTTTGATCAAATGGCTAGTTTTGGTTCAGAGGGTAAAATAACATATCAAGAAGTCATTGATAATCTAAATATATTGGACTACGACTATTATTTTAAAGTGGTAGACTTCTTTATAGAAGGAGATATTAGCGGTGCACTTGTACTTTTTGATGAAATTCAACGCAACGGCTTTGATGGGCAATTGTTTATTAACGGCTTGGCTAATCATTTTAGAGATTTGTTGGTTTCTCAAAATGCTAGCAGCCAACAGTTGATAGAAAAATCACATGAGATTGCAAGCAAGTATCATAAACAAGGCCAAGCGGTATCTGCAAGTTTTAGTATAAATGCCATAAATATTTTAGGGGAAGCAGACATCAATTATAAAACCAGCCGAAATCAACGGTTGCATGTAGAGCTTTGTTTAATCAAACTGGCATCCCTGCAGCACGCTATTGATGTTACTAAAAAAAAAAGCCTAGACTAACTAAACTTGTTGACTCAGGTTTCTATGCCTATTTATTTTCCTCGGCAAAAGAAGTGGACTCCTTAGGCTCCTCAAAGACAAATGTCCAAATAAAAACCAGAGGTGAGGATGATAAACCTCTAGCTACGGTAAAACTAGGTGGTTTGCGCACTTCAGTCCAAAAGCATATGGAAATACCGGTAGAAGACCCAGCTGAAAAAGAAGTAGAAGAAGTAGGAGTCTCATTGGCTCAATTAAGCAAAGAAAGAGTAATAAATTTACTAAGACAATATTCTCAAAAGCTTGAAGATGATAAACGCGGAAGTTTAGCTGCATTCTTTGCAGACCCTATTATAGCTTTAAATGAGAACCAAATCACTATAACTGTTGGTTCCAAAATAGTAGAAAATGAGATTATGGCTGAACAACAGAAAGTGGTGAGCTTTTTTGCGGATAATGGGTATCATTTAGGGAGCATCTATTGCATAGTAAATGCAAAAACAGTTAATGAATATAAGGTATTTACACCGAAGCAACAATTTGAGGCTATGGTTAAAGATATCCCTATACTTCAAGACTTCGCATCGCGATTCAATTTAGAAATCGGATAATATTAAAGTATACGAAATTATGAAAAAGGGGGCATTTTCTTTTTAATTCCATATCTGTTGCCACCGAAAAATTCAGGATTATCAGACCTCAGAAACAATCAATAAATTAGGTTCAAATATAACATTATGCCATGTTCTAGCAGTACAGAAAAGCACGACTTTTTTTAGCATTTTGTATTGCCACCAAATAAACTTTCGGATTATTTCTTTGAGTGGATGTCTATTTCGAAGTAAACCTCCAAATACTTCAGTCTTGCGGTATCCTGATGCACTCATTACTTGCAGTGCCGAACTTTTATTCAAAAATACCTCGTGGCTAATATCTCCGTAGGAATATACACTGGTCTGAGGAGCATCCATATTGGGTGTTCTGAAAATTGCTTTTCCCCCAGGATTTAAGCTATTTTTTACTGCTTTCAAAAAGGCTAAGAGTTCATCCTTTGTAAAGTGTTCTATAATATCTAACCCGATTATAACGTCCACTTTTTCACCTTTGGCAAAATAATCAGAAATACTGCTATGCTGTACGGATTTTAAACCCAATTGATGAGCAATGGCTACTTGCTCCTCACTAATATCGTAACCTGTCACATCGGTATAGCCAGCATCTAGCGCCGGTTTTACAAATGTGCCAAAACCGCATCCCAAATCTACTATTTTAGCATTTTTGTTTGTAGGCAGTAGGTTTATGAGCTCCGCAGCATTGTGAGATGCCTGCTCAGCTAGCATACCTGCATAGTCGCGATTTAGCTTATTTACCTGGTTACTAAAGTAATTATTATAAATGGCGTCTCTGTATTGGAGCATATCGTAGTGCAAATTTATGTTATTTTTGTTCTATGCTCAAAAGCTATTTGCAAAAAGGACTCATAGAAGCTGGGTGCGATGAAGCTGGTCGTGGTTGTTTGGCTGGCCGAGTATATGCTGCAGCTGTAATACTTCCACCTAGATCGAGATTACCACTTTTAGATGATTCTAAAAAGCTAAAAGAAACTACGCGAAATCTGCTGCGCTTACAAATAGAGAATAAGGCTGTAGCTTGGTCTGTTGCATGGTGCACTGAACGAGAAATAGAGCAATATAACATACTAAATTGTAGCATACTTGCCATGCAACGTGCAATTGCAAAATTAAAAGTCCGACCGGAACATTTATTGATAGATGGTAATCGATTTAAAAACTATGACTTTATACCACACACCACAATAATCAAAGGAGATGCAAAATATAAAAGTATAGCTGCTGCTAGTATTTTGGCAAAGACACACCGAGATGAATACATGGAAAGTATAGCACTCAAATACCCTCGGTACGGATTTGAAAAACACAAAGGTTATGGCACTCCCCAACATATTCAGGCTATTGACGATTTTGGTTATTTAGACTGTCATCGAATGACTTTCAGTATAAAAAAGCTTTGAGTGCCTGATTTATCAACGTATACCTATCTTACTTTTAGCTTTTGATAAATTTTAAAAAACTGTTCTAATCTCTTGTTTCTTTAATGGTTGATTAGTAGTTATTTGTTCAGATACCTTTTACACGTATATATTTTATGCTATGACGGCCATTAACTCGACAATACTGTAAAACGGAGATAATGGCGGGCATTTATGGTTTGTTTGGTTTAGATAAGTCAATAACCACTTATTTAGGCATATTTAGTTCCTTGCCTATGATTTTGTGCAATTTTTAGATCGTGCAACGTGTATGTTTTTTATTTTTTTAAGAAGGTGACTATCAGGATTAGTGTTGAAATTATCGAATTACTCAGTGTAGTTCATTTAGTTTTAGCAGCGAAAGGCGAGAAATTTTTTCATCTATTCATCACATGAAATGTCTATAGATATTTAAAGCAGGAGTTCTTATAGCCACTAATTAGCGTAGAAGCAGCACAAACTAATGAGCGTATTGATTGTTAACAAGACGTCTATCTATAAACTAAGACCTTAGGAAATTAATGTAAACCATGGCGGATAAATCGAAGGATGAGGTTGGAGACTATTACTTGAACGAGGATGGATTTGTAGTTTTTACAGCGGCTTATCACCTAAAACGGGGGACGTGCTGCGGAAACAAATGTAAAAACTGTCCATATGAGCACAGAAATGTTCCGGAACACAGACGATGAGAAATTTTAGCGAAATTTTATACTTTCTGACGGCTTAACACTACTGACCAACTTAACAGGTATATGGGTAAAAATGAAACACACCAATAAAGCGCCCAAATTGATTAAAAACCAATGTGCCAAAGGTAGTGAGAAAGGTACAGCGTCCATGTAATATGTGTCAGCATCTAAACGTATAATATGATAGTGGATTTGCAAATACGCTGCTATTAAAGCTACTACATTTCCAAGTAGCAAACCACCTGTAAGAATAAAAAGGCCCTGCCAACGAAATATTCCCATCACTTTACTTGAGGAAGCGCCCATAGCCTTAAGTAATCCTATCATTGGTATTCGGTCAATAATCAAAATTAGCAAAACCGTAATGATATTAATAATAGCCACAATAAACATAAGAACAATGATTACAATGACATTATTGTCAACGATATTAAGCCATTGAAACATAACGGGATAGAGTTCTTCAATGGTATTTATGGCATAGTTATAATCTAACAAAAGGCTGATTTTTTGTTGTGTTTTGAATGTGTTTGTCGGGTCTACAATACGTATTTCGTATCCGGATGCTTTGGTGTATGCGGTGGTATAGTCTGAGCTCGAAAGCCGCTGAATGCTGCGCAAATGAGCTATTGCAAATTGTTTGTCAAATTCCTGCAAACCAGTATTAAATATACCTACTACCTTTGGCTTGCGCCGCCTAACATCGTTTTGGTCTATGAAATAAAGATTTAGCCTTTCACCGGTATCTACCTTCATTATTGTAGCAGTGTATTCAGAAAGTAAAATATCGTAGCTATCGCTACTATCCGTGTAAACAGGAATTACCCCTCGTTTCAGGTGTTTTTTAAAAAATGTAAAGTCATAATCATCTGGTAAGGCTTTAAAAATAATGCCTTCTAGTGTAGAATCAGATTTTAGTATGCCCGCTTTATGTATGAATGGGAAAATAGACTCTACTTCATTTAGGTCTTTAGCTTTTTGCGTAAAACCTGGGTTAATAGTAAATAAATTGGACTCACTTCCCTCTGCCAATTGGTAACTTGAAACGCTAATGTCGCCGGCGTATCCTCGTACTTTAGAACGTATTTCTTTTTTGAAACCTAGTAAAATACCCAACGCTAAAATGACCACGCAAACACTGATACTCACAGCAGATATGGCTAGTACAGTGATCGTTTTAGTAAAGGATTGTTGCTTACTAAGGCTGAGTTTCTTTGCTATGTAATAGCCTAATTGCATACTTTTGAAGTTGCAAGATTAAAAACTTATATGAAGAAATCCGTATTTATTATGCTTTTGATGTCAATTTTCGTTGCCTGTAAATCGGCAGATTACGGATTTACTAGCAATCAAAATTTCCAGATTAGCCAAACAGCTGCCAAAACAGATAGTCCGATTGTAGTGGGCGCCGCACGTTTTGAACTTTATCTTGACCTGCTAAAAAATAAAAGAGTGGCTACTGTAGTAAATCAAACATCAGCCATAGCAAATGTACATTTAGTAGACACACTTCGAGCTTTGGGTATCAATATTGTGAAAGTTTTTGCTCCTGAGCACGGGTTTAGAGGTGACCATAGTGCTGGTGCTATTATAAGTAATGGTAAAGATCTTAAAACAGGACTGTCTGTGGTGTCATTGTATGGGAAAAACAAGAAACCTACAACGGATATGCTCATAGATATTGATGTTGTAGTTTTTGATATACAAGATGTGGGTGTCCGTTTTTATACCTATATATCAACTATGCATTATGTTATGGAGGCATGCGCTGAGCAGGGTAAAAAAGTAATTGTTTTGGACCGTCCAAATCCCAACGGATTTTATATAGATGGACCCATTTTACAATCTGATTATAAATCATTTATCGGTATGCATCCTATTCCAATAGTACACGGGCTTACTGTAGGAGAGCTTGCTGGTATGATTAATGGTGAGAAATGGTTGGCCGATAAAATAAAATGCGATATAAGCGTGATACCTTGTGTTAACTATACTCATGACAGTTTGTATCAATTACCCATAAAACCTAGTCCCAATTTACCCAATATGAATGCAGTTTATTTATATCCTTACCTGGGAATGTTTGAGGGTACAAATGTTAGTGTAGGCAGAGGGACACAAGAGCCATTTCAAGTATTAGGTAGGCCAGGATTTGAGAGTGATTTTAGTTTCAAACCAGTCAGTATTCCAGGTATATCAGATGAGCCAAAACACGAGAATAAAGTTTGCACAGGCGTTCGTGTACAGGATGTAAAGAGTGGGGAATTATTTGCTAACCCTAGACTAAAGTTGGATTGGCTATTACTGTTTTATATGTCCAATTCAACATCTGACGGCCCGTTTTTTAAGCCGTTTTTTTATAAATTAGCGGGGAATAAAAACCTGAGAGATCAAATAGAAAATAGATTAACTGAGAGTGAAATTCGAGATAGCTGGAAAGCGGAATTGGAAGCGTACAAAAAGATGAGACACAAGTACTTATTGTATCCTTAATTAGGCAAGTATAATAGTCATCAAGGTAGTGAATCCCTTCGCAAGGCGATATCACACAATTTTGTTCACTGAGGTAGTTGCATAGAACTTAGTTATGTCAGAATACCGATAAGCGTATTATTTTTATAATAATTGCCATTAAGAGTTGGAAAGATAAAATAATAGATACATATTTGCAGCCCTAAAAAAGAGAGGAATGTCTAGAGTTTGTGATTTAACAGGTAAGAAAGCGATGAGTGGAAATAATGTTTCTCACTCTAAGAGAAGAACTAAGAGAAGATTTTATCCAAATCTTCAAACCAAAAAGTTTTATCTTCCTGAACAAGATGAGTGGATTACATTAAAGGTAAGTACTTCTGCGTTGAAAACAATCAACAAAAAAGGAATAAGCGCTTGCCTCAATAGTTTGTTGAAGAACGGTAAAATATAAGTAAGCAATGGCAAAAAAAGGAAACAGAGTACAAGTTATTTTGGAATGTACTGAGCAAAAAGGCTCGGGTGTTCCAGGTATGTCTAGATATATCACGACAAAAAATAAGAGAAATACAACGGAACGAATTGAACTAAAGAAATACAATAAGTTCATGAAAAAAGTAACAGTACACAAAGAGATTAAATAATATGGCAAAGAAAGTAGTAGCAACCTTAAAGAAAGCAGGCTCGGGAAGAGATTGGGCTAAAGTTATACGATGTGTCAAATCACCTAAAACGGGCGCCTACTCGTTTAGGGAAGAAATGATGCCTACCGAATCTGTTCAAGAAGCGTTGGCTAAGTAATTCGTTTTTTCAAATATAATTTAAAAAAGATTTAGCTTCCTTCTTCTAGAGGAAGCTTTTTTGTTTATATCATACCATGGGACTATTAGATTTCTTTAATAAGAAACCGACAGCAGAGCAAAACGATAAGCTAGACCAAGGTTTGGAAAGAACCCGGAGTTCTTTATTTGGAAAAATTTCTAGAGCTGTTGCTGGTAAAAGTTATATTGATAATGATTTTTTGGATGAATTGGAGGAAGTACTCATATCTTCGGATGTTGGTGTAGCAACTACAGTAAAAATAATTGAGCGTATCGAAGCTCGTGTATCTAAAGATAAATATTTAGGAGAGGGCGAGCTAAATGAAATGCTGAAGGCAGAGATAGCGCATCTTGTAAGTGAAAAGGAAATTGTTGCTATCGATCGTAGCTCCAAACCGTATGTGATAATGGTAGTAGGCGTTAATGGCGTAGGTAAAACTACCACTATAGGTAAGCTTTCAAATATGTTTAAAGAACAAGGATTGAAAGTTGTACTCGGAGCAGCAGATACATTTAGAGCTGCGGCTGTAGATCAAATAAAAATTTGGGGTGACCGAGTAGGGGTGCAAGTAGTTTCAAAAGGGATGAATACAGACCCCGCTGCAGTTGCCTTTGAGGCAGTAAAATATGGCAGTGAAATAGATGCTGATGTCGTAATAATAGATACTGCAGGACGACTTCATAATAAAGTGAATCTGATGAATGAGTTGTCTAAAATAAAGAGAGTGATGGATAAGCAAGTAGCCGGGGCACCTCATGAAGTACTTCTAGTGCTAGACGCAAGTACAGGTCAAAATGCTTTTGAACAAGCAAAACAGTTTACTGCAGCTACAGATGTCACTGCTCTTGCTCTCACCAAACTAGATGGCACTGCAAAGGGAGGAGTTGTCATTGGTATTAGTGATCAGTTTAATATTCCGGTTAAATACATAGGGGTGGGTGAGCAAATAAATGATTTGCAAATTTTTGATGCTACTCGTTTTGTTAATTCCCTTTTTGTGAAATAGAATACAATGAAAACGAAAAGTTATAAACCCAATAAAGTTTCTATCGTAACACTTGGGTGTTCCAAAAATACCGTTGATAGTGAAGTGCTCCAAGCGCAACTAGAGGCTGGAAATGTGCACACCGTGCACGAAGATTCAAAAGATGCTGATACCATTATTATCAATACGTGCGGGTTTATCGATAACGCCAAACAAGAAAGTATAGATACTATTTTGGCGTATGCCGAAGAAAAAAAAGCAGGGAGAATTGAGCATCTTATTGTAACCGGTTGTTTGTCTGAACGATACAAAGAAGACTTGTCGCCAGAAATACCTGAAGTGGACAAGTGGTACGGTACCTTTGAACTTCCTCAGCTATTAAATCAAGTAGGTGTTGACTATAGAAAAGAACTTTTGGGTGAACGCATATCATCAGTGGCCAAGCATTATGCTTATATGAAAATTTCGGAAGGATGCGATCGACCTTGCTCTTTCTGTGCCATACCGCTTATGCGTGGAGGACACGTTAGTAAGCCAATAGACGATTTAGTAATCGAAGCAAAAAAACTGGTACGAAACGGAGTAAAAGAGATTATGCTTATTGCCCAGGATTCTACCTACTATGGTATAGACTTGTACGGCGAGCGCAGGCTCCATGAATTGATGGATAGGTTAAGTGATATAGAGGGCCTAGAATGGATTAGACTGCACTATGCTTACCCATCAAAGTTTCCTTTTGAAGTATTACCTATAATGAATAGCAAGCCCAATATATGCAAGTACCTTGATATTCCTATACAACACATATCAGACAATGTGCTCAAAACGATGCGTAGAGGCATCACCAAACGAAGAACCGAAGAAGTATTAGATAGAATAAAATCCGAAGTTAGCGGCATAGCACTCAGAACAACCTTATTGCTTGGACATCCAGGAGAGTATGAAGAAGATTTTCAGGATATTGTGAATTTTGTGCAACATTATAAGTTCAATAGGCTTGGAGTATTTACCTATTCACATGAGGAAGGAACGCACGCTGGCACTTTAGAAAATCACGTGGCAGAAGAAACTAAGGCCGCTCGAGCTGAAGAAATAATGAATATACAGCACGACATATCTGTTGAAAATAACAGGCAGCTTGTAGGTACAAGGCAACGTGTGCTTATAGATAGAATAGAAGGAGATAGCTATATAGGAAGAACGCAGTACGATTCCCCCGAAGTAGATAATGAAGTAATATTGCCAATAAGCGAGGGATATGTGCGCACTGGAGATTTTGTGGATACCTTGATTACTGGCGCAGAAGCATTTGATTTAATGGCGAAATTAGATAGGTAATGGAACATAGAGTATTGGACAGACGATCTACTTTTTTCAATAATGAATTCTTAGAAGACTATTATCACTCTTCTAAGTTAGATCATCTTCGTACATACAAACCAAATATAGATGCAATAAGCAAAGCACTAAATGGGAAAAAGAACTTTAGTGCACATCAACGCGAAACACTTGTTTCTGTTCTTAAAAAACAGTACCAGGAGGCTAGTTTGGAGATAGAAGGAAAACTAAAAAAAAATCTTGAAAACCTTTATTCAAGTGATACATACACTGTCACCACTGGGCAACAAATTCACTTGGGATTAGGTCCTCTATACGTCTTTTATAAGGCGTATGATACTATTGCTATAGCTCAAGAGCTAAAAAAAAAATATACGGATTTTAATTTTGTGCCTGTGTTTTGGATGGCAACCGAAGACCATGACTTAGAGGAGATAGCAGAAATTAATATTTTCGGAAATAAGCTACAGTGGGATACCAATCAAAAAGGTGCAGTAGGTAGGATGAAGCCAGAAGGTGTGGCAGAATTATTTATATACATTAAGGGTGCGTACAATTTTTCTGAGCAGCAGAATGAGTTTTTGGACACATGTATTTCGGTGTATGCTTCCTCACCTAATTTGAGTGTTGCTTTTAGACGATTATTACATTCATATTTGGGTCATACAGGTTTGGTTATCTTAGATGCTGATAATTCAGAAATGAAGCACAGTTTTAGGGAGGTACTGTCAGATGAACTTCAAGGAAAAAATTACACGGCATTGACCGCATTTAGTGAGCAGTTAGAGTTGGCAGGTCACCAAAGGCAGTTGCATATTCGTTCTTGCAATCTTTTTGCAATGACAACCAATGAAAGAGAAAAAGTTGAATTAAATGAGCAAACAGTAGCTTCCTCAAGTTACAATACGTATGACCTAAGCCCGAATGCTGCGCTAAGACCACTATATCAGGAGTGGGTTTTGCCGAATGTCCTATACGTGGCGGGGCCTAGTGAGCTTAAATATTGGCTGCAACTAAAAGGCTTGTTTGATAACTATGCTATGCCAATGCCAATTCTACATCTGAGAACATCTAATATTGTTATGCCAAAGAAAATAGCGGAAAACTATGATATTTTGGATTTTGAACTTTTTTTTGCCACTGATGAGACCGTGGCAGCACACTATGATGTCAAAATAGCAAATCTTAGCGAAGATTTTGAGAGTCTCCACAATGCTTTAATTGATAAATTAAATGGTTATGAGCGATTGGCTGCTGATACATTTCCGGGATTTAATTTGTCGGGTAAAATTAGTAAAATAGTGCCGAAATTAAATGAGCTAAATTCACTAGCAAAAGAGCAGTTAATTAAGAAAAGCAAAGAGAATATTGAGTTGAGTAAGATGTTAAAAGTAAAGGCGCTATACTTTAATAAAAATGAGGTTCAAGAGCGCAACATCCACCTTATAAATCACATTTCTATAGCTCATCTTACAGAGGCGACAATATGCTCAAACTTTGGAATGAAAAAACAGGATAAAGTTGGTCTGTTTTTTTATTAAATATTTGGCTACCATTAAAAATCAATTACTTTTGTATTACAATTATCGAGTTAACAATATCAAGGTTCAGAAAAAATAATAATTTATGAAACAATTCAAAATAATTTTAGTTCTTCTTACAGTTGGATGCTTTACAGCATCTGAAGCGCAGGTTGGGGGTTATTTCTCTAAATTTAGACCATCGAAAAAATGGTCTGTAGGTTTGCAAGTTAGCCCAACAGCTTTGCACGGTGATGTGAGTGATTTTGCGCTCGGTTTGTCTGGAGGTGTGCATGCAAAGTATTCAGTATCGCAAACCTTCGGCCTAAAAATTAGTGGTAATATGGGACAGCTGAACGGTGGACGTGCCAACCCACGCATCTCCGGTGGTAGAGACCAAAGTACCACTCCTAGGAATCCTACAGATATGACTCCTAGTAAGGATTCGTATGAAATGACGAATAACTTTAGGGATTTGGACGTAACTACTGTCTTTACTTTAGGTAATATTTCCTTTTTACGCCCCCTTAGAAAAGTTCAATTATTTACTTTTTTAGGTCTTGGTGCTATCTGGAGTAATGCTAGAGGTGAATTCACAGATGAAGTGGATGCTAGAGGATATTATGCGGAATTTGGGGAACTATTTCTTACCGGATATGATGTAAACGGTGTGGTAACCACTGAGAGTGCTGATGTGGTAACTGCAGAAACAACTTATAAGGGACGAAATCTAGTTATTCCTTTTGGTTTTGGTATTAAGAGAAATTTTGGAGAATGGCTTGATTTAGGTTTGGAGTGGAAAACTCGTTGGACTCGTTCAGACGATTTAGACGCTTTTAACTTTGACATTTCAAGAAATATGAGTAGAGATTTTTATTCTACTTTAGGGTTACAAGCTTCCATCAAATTAGGAAAAAAAGGAGAAAAAGAACATTACGATTGGTTAAATCCTATGGAGACCATATATGCTGATTTGGAGGAGATGAAAAAAATAACTGAGGATCTTAAACAACTAGCTATAGATGATGACGGAGACGGTGTTTCAAATTTCTATGATAAAGACAATACGAACACAGATTGTGATAAAGTATATCCTAATGGCAAACCTATGGATAGCGACAACGATGGAATAAACGATTGCGATGATGTTGAGCCATTCTCGATAACTACTCTGGTAGATGAGAATGGACGTGCACTCGACACAGATGGTGACGGAGTTCCAGATGCATTTGACGAAGATAATAATACACCAGCAGGGGTTTTGGTAGATGCTAGAGGTAATGAAGTGAAAATGGGTGGAGCTTGCTGCGATTGCGATAACGTTACTCTTCCAACTATTATTTTTGATAACAACAGCTCAAAAATCGCTCCTTCTTCTTTTGGTGTTCTTTACACCATAGCTGAGAAATTAAAACAATGCCCTAGCCTTAGTGTAAACGCAACCGGTTATACTGCGAGTAAATCTGGAGAGCAACTAGCTTGGAAAAGATCAAATGCTATTATTGATCATCTAGAAGCAAACTACGGCATAGAAAGAAGTAGATTGTCAACAGTTTACAGTAATGATAAGGGAGTAGATTACGGTACAAGACGTATAGATATCATTCAGGCAAAAGATTTGTTAGAATCAAGAAAATAAATCTCACCACTTTTGAATAAATTTTTAAAGCTCCGATTTTATCGGAGCTTTTTTTGTATCATTGTATTCTACACGATTTAATTATGAAAAAAATAGTAGTTTATTTGACCTTTACGTTTTGTTTTACTATGGCAGTAAATGCCCAGCAAAGTAATGAAATAGCCCTAGTTATAGCACCTTTAAAGTTCGATGATGAGTCTAGTTATCAACTTTTGTATCGGAGGTCTTTGCCCAAGGAAAATTGGAAACTGAGGGTAGGGTTAAGACTACTAATTGATACTGATAAGGAAACTCGTGCAGATACCATTTCAACTAATACAGGTACCGTGCAGTATGACTTGTCTGCGGGATTTCAGCGTGATCTACGAATAGTTGGACTTAAAAAGATTAAAGGGTATGCTGCTCTGGATGGTTATTGGAATTCTGATTTTAGACAATCAGCTAGTAGTGATTATTATGGGTATTTTTGGAATTTTGGCTTAAGGCCTACTCTAGGTGTTTCGTATGAACCGTTTAGTAATATACGTTTTTCTATTGAGTCACGTACTAATCTTAATGTGAATTTACAAGACTATAATGCCAAAGGGAACAATGCAGATCAACGCTATACCTTTTCGCTTGTAGATCATATGGCTGTAGGTTTAGGTTATTTATTTTAATGGAATTCAATAAGTCTACTTTTCTTAGTTTTTACAGCATCAATTTATTGAAAACGAACCAGTGTAAAAACAAACCTCAAAATGAAAAAGGATCTACTGAGTTTATGAAATGTCCTTGGGTTATTTTAAAACTTTTTAGAAACTTTGCGTTAATTCAATAAATTGGTCGACTTGTAAAGAGGCTCCGCCTATCAGTCCTCCGTCTATATCTGGACAATTAAATAACTCTACTGCATTAGACGGTTTCACGCTTCCTCCATATAAAATTGAAATGTTGTTTGCGATTATTTCGTTGTACTCGTTAGCAATAGTCTTTCGGATAAAAGCATGCATTTCTTGCGCTTGATCAGGTGAAGCTGTTTCTCCTGTACCTATAGCCCAAACGGGTTCATAGGCTATGAGGCAGTCATTAAGTTCCAGCTCATTTAATTGGAAAAGCCCTTGTTTAATTTGTTTTTCTATTATGTGAAAATGTTGTGCTTCATTTCTTTCTTCTAATGTTTCTCCACAACAGTATATGGGTATCAGTCCATTTTCTAACACTTTACTCACTTTGTAGCTTATTGCAAGACTATCTTCATTGAAAAACTCGCGTCGTTCACTATGTCCTAAAATCACATAATCCACTCCTACGCTTTTTAGCATTTTTACTGAAATTTCTCCGGTATAAGCTCCAGATTCTTGATGATGACAGTTTTGTGCAGCTAGTCGAATATCAGTTTGGCCTAGCATGTCTTTGATGCTCTTGAGATGTGTATACGGTGGTGCAATTATTGTTAAAACATCCGATTCTTTTTGCTTATCTAAGATTTCTTTGACCAATTCTGTGGCTTGGTTAAAATCTAGATTCATTTTCCAATTTCCTGCTATTATGTTTTGTCTCATGTGTTTATTGGTTTATTCTCCCAAAATCTATGTTCTGCCGATTGAGCAAAAACATTTTCTAAAAGATCTTTTTCTATATCGTTTAGTTCCTTGTTGCGTCTTTGCATCACTACTCTTGCTGTTTCAAAAGCTTTAGGGATTGCGTATGTGGCAAAGCCTGATGCTCCGCCCCAGGTAAATGAAGGGATGAAGTTTCTTGGAAAGCTTGCCCCAAATATGTTCGCAGATACACCGACTACTGTGCCAGTGTTAAACATTGTATTGATACCACATTTGCTGTGGTCCCCCATTATTAGTCCACAAAATTGTAGTCCCGTAGGACTAAATCGCTTAGCTGTATAATTCCACAACTTAACGTACGCGTAGTTGTTTTTAAGATTTGAGCTATTGGTATCCGCTCCTAGGTTGCACCATTCTCCTATCACCGAATTTCCTAAAAATCCATCATGACCTTTATTACTATTTGCATAGAATACGGTATTACTTACCTCTCCGCCTACTTTACAAGAGGGCCCTATGGTTGTGTCACCATATATCTTAGCGCCCATTTTTATAGTTGAGTCTTCGCACAAGGCCAATGGTCCTCTTACAGTTGAACCTTCCATGATTACTGCATTTTTACCTATGTATATCGGGCCATTTGATGCGTTGAGGACTGCCGCTTCTATACTAACTCCGTCTTCTATGAAAATGTTATTTCCTATTAGTGTATTAGTATCAGATAGTTTTGCGGATGTACGTCCTGCTGTAATCAGATGAAAATCAGCAGCAATTTCCTGACCATTTTTACTGAAAATATCATAAGTGAAATTCAGAAATACTGTGCCTTCCGTTTGAATTTTATTGTTACATTCTCGCTGTATCTCCTCATACGAGCAGAGTATTTTTTCACTTCTTAGCGCCAAAATCTTATCTCCTTCCCATAGTGATGAATTGTTTTTTAATGTCAGTATCGTTTGGCAAAGATTCTCTGTAGCCAATAATCTTCCGTTAATATATAGATTATCTGAGCTAAAATGTGCAGAAAATTTAGCAGACAAGTATTTTTGGGTAATATAGCTAACCTTACATGGCAATCTCTTTTGCCATTTTTCGGCCAAAGTGAGAATTCCTATGCGTAATTCTGCACAAGGCCGTGTATAGACAAGGGGCAATAGGTCACTGCGCTTGTCATCGTCAAATAGTAGTATATTCATAAAAAAAAGGCTCTCCAAATATAGAGAGCCTTTTGTATTTTAAAAGATAAACTTATTATTTCTTTTTGGCGTATCGCTTGTTGAACTTGTCTATTCTACCTGCAGTATCTACAAAATTCATTTTACCCGTATAAAACGGATGTGATGCACTAGAGATTTCTAATTTGTATATTGGATACTCGTTGCCATCCTCATAGGTGGTGGTTTCTTTTGTTTCTACACAAGATTTTGTTAAAAACTGAAAGTCGTTAGACATGTCTTTGAACACGACTAATCGGTAGTTTTTTGGATGTATATCGTTCTTCATGATGGTATAAAATTCTTTATTATTTATGTACTTAACGGCAACTATATATTAAACTATTATTACCTTTACTTTTATAGGACTGCAAAATTAACATAATTTGCATTTTATTCAAGTGGAAAATAAGATAAAAAATAGTTGTAAAATTATTGCATTCGTACTTTTAATGCTCACCCCGTATTGGATAAGTCGTTTTGTGCTTTGGACTCTGCACCCAAACTTAGCTGTGGATATGCATTTTGAGTATTTATGGTATGCCTTAAGGTTTGATCTTAAATCATTGACTATATGGTATTCACCGTTGTTTTTGCTTCTTTTTGTAGGATTATTTTATAAAGCAACGTGGTGGAGAATACTATGTACTGGTACCTTTACATTACTGTATTTAGCAGCATTAGTTTTTAGCCTTATTAATGTTTTTTATTTTGAAATAAGTAAGACCATAGTGGGTTTTGAGCTTTTTCAACTGTTGAAAGGTCAAAGTTTTTCGATAATTTTTAGTTACGTTGTAGATTATTGGTGGGCTATTTTTTTAGCCTTAATCTTTTTGTGGCTTATCTTAAAGCTCGAAAGAAAAACGGATATAGAAACTACGACGAGGCATTCACTTTTATTGAGTAGTATTTTGCTTCTGGTTATTATTTTTTTTGCGAGAGGTGGTACAGCTCTTAAACCTTTAAACTTGTTAGACGCTTATTCTGCATTGCCTAATAATGAGGCAATTTCGGCGGTCACACCTACTTATGTACTCTTAGAGTCTATCGGAAAAAATACCATCACATACGAAGAATATATTCCTGAGGACGAGCTAATGCAAGAATTGAAAAAAGATAACATTCAGCTTAAATCCGAATACATTTCTAAACCGAATATATGTATAATTTTACTTGAAAGTTTTGGCAAAGAATATACTGTTTTGAATGTGTCGGGCAGGAAAAGTTATACTCCTTTCCTAGATAGCCTCATGAATGTATCTACCAACTATACCAATGCCTATGCCAATGGTTTGCGCTCTATGGATGCAGTAGCATCTATTTATTGTGGTATACCATCCTTTATGAAAATGCCGTTCATAGGCTCTCTATACACCACTAGTTCGATTGCTAGCTTACCACTTGAGTTAAAAAAACAAGGGTATTTTACCTCATTTTATCACGGGGCCGACGAACTATCTATGGGTTTTAAACCTTTTTTGATATCGCAAGGTTTGGACGAATATATAGGCAGACAACAATATCCTGTACAGCAAGACTACGACGGAACTTGGGGCATATTTGATGAGCCTTTTCTGCAGTATTTTGCTCAAAGAATAAACCTACAAAAACAGCCTTGGTTTAGTGGTGTGTTTACTTTGAGCAGCCATCATCCATACACCGTGCCATCCCAATACAGCTATCTTCCAAAAGGAACGGCACCTATACATCAAACTGTAGGCTATACCGATGAGGCTCTTCGTTCTTTTTTTTCTATAGTCGCTAAGCAAGATTGGTATTTTAATACTGTTTTTGTTATCACGGCAGACCACACGTCTATTAATGAGACTCCTTCTTATTCTAACGACAGAGGGAAATACGCTATTCCTTTAATTGTATATAAACCTAATCAAACTCCAAAAGTTGACACTTCTCTGATACAACACATTGATTTATTCCCAACCTTAAAAAGTTGGGCGGGTGTACCACAAACGGTAAGTTTTTCTAAACCATTGTATGATACAGCAGCACGTTTCGTATTTCATTTCGATGGAAATTTGTACACATGTACTTCAGATTCTTTCTCATTGGTTTGGAATGGAATTAGTCAGCCCTCACTATTTGCTTACAAAAATGACTATGCACATCAGTATAATGTTGGTGATCAGTATCCTAAAATAGTAGCACTAATGATGCATCAATTGAGGATTTTCAAGCAGAAGTTCGACTACCGTTTGTTGAATAACGATTTTTTTGAAAACTAGATTTGAAAAAAAATGCACTTTGAGTTAAGAAAAAATAGGAGTACTTTGAAATATAACGACCTGCCGTGATGTACATTTGCAATCATGTCAAAACCAGCTAATCCGCAAGGGACAAGAGACTTTGGGCCGCAAGTAATGAGAAAACGGGAGTTTATACTCTCAATTATTCGCACGGTCTTCAAAAAATATGGCTTTGAACCACTTGAGACTCCAGCATTAGAGCTCTTAGATACTCTAGAAGGGAAATACGGCGAAGAAGGCAATAAACTGCTGTATAAAATACGAAGCAATAAGGAATTATTTAATGAAGTATCTCCCGAAATTGCCGAAGAAATTAAAACTCTTTTACCAAATAGATGGATACCTGGAAACTCTAAATTAGGTTTAAGATATGACTTGACCATCCCGTTTGCACGTTTTGTGGTTCAGCATCGAAACGACATCACGTTTCCATTTCGCCGCTATCAAATACAGCAAGTATGGCGAGGAGATAGACCAGCCAAAGGTAGGTTTAGAGAATTTACCCAATGCGATGCGGATAGTATAGGAAGCACTTCACTACTTAACGAGGCAGAACTTATTCAAATATACAATGAAGTTTTTGTGAACTTAGGACTTCCAAATGCAGTATTGAAAGTAAACCATCGAAAGTTTTTAGAAGCGTTAGTCAATGAGCTGCAACTTGAATTTCCTGTAGCAAAATTTACATCCACACTTGACAAACTGGATAAAATAGGGGTGGAGGGCGTGACCAAAGAATTGATGAGCTACGGAATACTCGAATCTAAATGTAACCAAATTTTTGCTATTATAGGACACGCAGCTCTTACTACTCAAAATTTAGAAACATATGCTAAAGCATTCAATAACAATGCTATAGCTCTGCAAGCAATAGATGATTTGAGTCATTTGCTAACTTTTTTGGAAGGCAGTAATTTGCAAATACGGGTTGAACTAGACTTGAGCTTGGCTCGCGGGCTAGACTATTACACCGGGTGTATTTTTGAAGCGATAGTGCCAAACAGTGAAATCGGAAGTGTGTCTGGTGGTGGGCGGTATGACGATCTCACCGGTGTTTTTGGCCTAAATGATATCAGTGGTGTAGGGATTAGTTTTGGCATCGATCGTCTATATGAAATACTGCAAGTGCAAGATTTGTGGCCCAAAGATTTACACGAAAATAAAAGTGTGCTTTTGTGTCATTTTGATGAAAAAACCCAGCGCTATGCCACACAAGTAGCCAGAAAACTAAGAAATATGGGAATAGCCACTCTTGTGTATCCCGACCAAAAGCGAATTAATAAACAGTTTGATTTTGCCAATAAAATTGGCGTAAAATATGCTATAGTGATAGGCGAATCAGAAATGGAAACCGGTATGCTAACCGTGAAAAATTTGAATAAAGGAGAACAAGTAAGTCTAGAAGTAACACAATTAAAAGTATACCTAGCTACGTGAAAAATTTCAAATTCAAGGAACAAATAATTTTTGAAAATACCAACTACCTGGCTATAAGCAAGCCTGCAGGAGTAAGTAGCCTACACGAGCGCATAGGCTTGGCCAATTCGGTAATAGAGCAAGCTAAAAAGTATAATGAAAACCTCCAACTGTGCCACCGTCTAGATAAAGAAACCAGCGGGGTACTTCTGCTTTCTAAACATCCAAAAGCCTATTCACACGCGGCAGTTTCTTTTGAAAAACGAAAGGTGAAAAAAGTGTATCACGCCATTAGTGATGGGGTACACAGCGTTAAAGACCTACTGATAGACTTGCCATTGATAACCACGCGAAGCGGACGCAGCGCCATAAATAGACAAAAGGGAAAGCCCAGCAAAACAACAGTCAATAGTATCGAAAACTTTTGTCATTTTACTCTTTTGGAGTGCAGGCCAGAAAGCGGCAGACAACATCAAATACGCATCCATCTGGCCTCTCAAAATGCTCCCATAACTGCCGATGAAATTTATGGGGGGAAAATCCCTTTTTTGTCTAGATTCAAGCGGAGTTTTACAGCAAATAAGCGAGAAGAAGAACGGCCGATGATTGAGCGTTTTGCACTGCATGCGTATTCACTGGAACTCAATGACATGGATGGAGCACCTATGAAAATAGTGGCAGATTATCCCAACGATTTTGGAGTTTTTGTTAAGCTGCTGCGCAAATATGATAAGGCAAATAGGAGCTAGCATATATTTGTTTTATTAAAAATTATATTGGGGGTAAATCATTTGTTTAAATAAAATATCCGTTTAAAAATGGGTTAGCCTTTACTTTTTTTGTTCGTTCTATAGTTCCCTTTACTACCTTTGCTAGGTGAGATTTATGCATCTAGTATTTTTGAGTTTATTGATGTGGACTGCCGCCGCACAAACCCCCTTACAAGATGTAGTAGCTCAACTAAACAAGGGCAAGTACAGGAAAGTACACCGCTGTTTTGACGCTACTATGCAAGACGCTATTAGCAAAAAGCAGCTAGTAGCCGTGTGGCAAAACATAGTGCAAATGGGCGGCAAGCTAAAAAGTGTAGAGAATGTAGAAACTAAGAAGAAAGAAGATGGAATTATACAAACGGGCCTACTAAAGTTCGAAAAAATCACTTTTAAAATAAGACTTGCTCAAGGGAACGATAAGAAAATAAGTGGCTTACTGGTAACGCACTTGGGATACCAACCCGCCAGCTATACCAAAGGACTGGGTACAGGCAAAAAGCGTATAAACTTTAGCAGCGATAGCCTAGAACTGACTGGAGAACTAATGGTGCCGGTAGGCTGCAATAACTGTGCTCTGGTAGTGCTAGTTCACGGCAGCGGACCAGGTGATAAAGATGAAACCATTGGTCCCAATAAGATTTTTTATGACCTTGCTTTGGGTTTAGCAAGTAAGGGAGTAGCAACCTTCAGGTATGACAAACGTTTTCATACCTACCCCGAACTTATGAGCAAGCAGTTTGATTTGTACGATGAAACTATAAATGATGCTATAGCTGCTTTGCTCGCCGTGCAAAACGACACATCACTCACATTTGGTACGTATGCTATGCTAGGCCACAGCTTGGGTGCATACAGTATGCCACTCATAGCAGATTCACTTAGGCGTCGGCTTGATGGGGCCATCCTTTTTTCAGCAAATGCACGCCGTTTAGAAGACCTAATAGAGTACCAAATGAAATACCTCACTGGTTTTGACGCTTTGATAACGGATGATGAGGAGCAGATGATCATAGAAAATACAGCTCGTGCACGCAATATTCGCCAAGGAAACTACTCAGACAGTACTGCAGCAGATGTACTTTTAGCCTACTGGCCAGGTAAGTTTTGGAAAGGAATAGCGGATTACAACCCGGTGGCAACAGTTCTAAAAAATGATACTACTCCATTTCTTATTTTGCAGGGAGAAAAAGATTACCAAATAACGATGGAAGATTTTGCTATGTGGGAAAATGCAGTAGGAAATAAGCCAAACATAAAGATGAAAAGTTTTGAAGGATTGACTCACTTATTTACCCCTACAGATGCCCAAATTGGCAGTCCCCAAGACTATTTTATACCTAGTAATGTAGATGAAGAAGTTATTAACGAAATAGCAATGTGGGTAAATGAGTTGTGATTTCTGATTGGTTTTGAAGTTGTTTTGTCGTGATGGCTTTTTCTACCAATAGACTGCCTGACGTGCTATTTACGGCCGTATGTCAAAATTCTAGGTAAGTACGTAGTACGGATTAAGTTTCGCTATATCAATGCCGATGAAGATTTGAAAGCCGAGTGTGTCCGGTTATTTCATGAGTAGTGGTGATGACGTATTTGCTGGTTTACATGATGCAGTATGCCGACTTTTTTTAACTTTAAAAACGGACAATTCAAGCACTAAATACGGTGTAAAAATATAATTGTAAATTAGCAGAAAACAAATTATGCGGTCCCATTGAGGTAAATGGAAAATAAATAGCCGAACCTTAACGATGAAAATACTTAAAATACTTGTAGCAATAATTCGCGCACTAGCTGTACAAGCCCAATATTTTGGAAATAAGACCTAAACTAAGAGCAGAATACGATTTGAATCCAAAATGTATGTCAAGCATTATCCTCGGGTTTTAATTTTTTTTGAGGGGGGTATAAATAATAGCCCAAAGTCAACTCAGAAAGCTCTACTTGAGGGACCACACTTTTGCAGCAGTTACTTTTTGCGGTAGTAGTGCGTGTTTTAGTACCTCGCTCATATGCTCCACAAAGTGAAAGCTAAGATCTGCAATGTAGCTAGGTTTAATGTCATCCACATCCTTCTTATTGGCCTTACACATTATAATTTCTTTTATTCCTGCTCGCTTAGCTGCAAGTATTTTTTCTTTGATACCACCAACCGGAAGCACCTTGCCACGCAGGGTTATTTCACCAGTCATAGCCAGTCTATTTTTTACCTTTTGCTGGGTTATGAGTGAGGTGATGGCTGTTAGGATAGTGATTCCAGCACTTGGTCCATCTTTGGGCACTGCGCCAGCAGGAAAATGTATATGCAAGTCATACAAATCGAATACCACTGGATTTATACCATAGCTTTCGGCATTGGCTTTTAGCCAAGTGGTGGCGTTGGTAGCGCTTTCTTTCATCACACTGCCTAGTTGCCCGGTAAGTATTACTTTGCCTTTGCCTTTGGTCAGAGAACTTTCTACAAAAAGAATATCGCCGCCCACGCTGGTCCATGCTAGGCCGGTAACCACTCCAGCTATATCGTTTGTTTCGTAGAGGTCTTTTTCTATCTTGTCTTTACCAAGTATTTCTTCTACTTGTGAGGCAGTTATAGTAGCTTTAGGTTTGTTTTCATATACCACTTCTTTAGCTTGATAGCGGCATATTTTGGCCAGTCGTTTGTCTAGCGTGCGCACACCACTTTCACGTGTATATTGGTCTATTACTTTTTCAACGGTTTTGTCTGCAAGGGTTACTTGGTTCGCTTTTAGCCCGTGTTCTTTCTTTTGCTTTGGCAGAAGATGCTTTTTGGCTATGCCTATCTTTTCTTCTAGTGTGTATCCAGATATATCTATTATTTCCATACGGTCGCGCAGAGCGGGCTGTATGGTATCTAGCCTATTGGCAGTAGCTACAAAAAGTACTTTACTTAAGTCATAGTCTAGGTCTACATAGTTATCGTGAAAAGCATTGTTTTGTTCCGGATCTAAAATTTCGAGAAGTGCAGAAGATGGATCACCGCGGTGGTCAGAGCCTAGTTTATCTATTTCATCTAGCACAAAAACGGGATTACTTTTACCTGCTTTTTTAAGACTCTGGATTATGCGACCTGGCATAGCACCTATATATGTTTTTCGGTGTCCACGGAGCTCACCTTCATCGTGTAAACCTCCCAAACTCATGCGCACATATTCTCTTCCCATAGCTTTGGCTATAGATCTACCCAGCGATGTTTTTCCAACACCAGGAGGGCCGTATAAGCAGAGTATAGGACTTTTCATATCTCCTTTTAGCTTTAGTACTGCTAGGTATTCTAGTATGCGTTCTTTTACTTTTTCAAGACCAAAATGATCAGCATCTAGCACTTTTTTAGCTCTTTTTAGGTCAAAATTATCTTTGCTCAGCTCATCCCAAGGAAGCTCGAGCAATAGTTCAGCGTAGTTTAAACTCACCGAGTAGTCTGGCGTACTAGGATTCATACGCATCAGCCGATCCAATTCTTTGTTAAATGATTTGGCTACTTTTTTATCCCATTTCTTTTTTTGCCCTCTCATTCGCAGGCTCTCTACTTCTTGGTCTGGACTGTCGTGTCCCAGTTCTTCTTGTATTGCTCGTATTTGCTGCTGTAAGAAATATTCTTTTTGTTGTTGGTCTAAATCGACTTTTACTTTACTTTGAATTTTGTTTTTAAGCTCTAGTATTTGTATCTCTTTGTCTAGATGACCAAGAACACGGTGTGCTTTTTTCTTAAATGTCGTCAACTCTAATATTTCTTGTTTGTCGTCTACACTCACATTCAGATTAGATGAAATAAAATTGATTAGAAAATTTGGAGAGTTGATGTTTTTCAAGGCAAAGTTTGCTTCCGAAGGTATGTTTGGGCTAATTTCAACAATTTGGCTAGCAAGTTCTCTTATGCTATCTATTGTCGCATTGGTTTCTCTTCCTTTTGCCGCTTTACTATCGGTAATGGCTTTGGTAGTACCTCTAAAATAAGGCTCATGCTGAGTTATTTCGGTCAGTTCAAATTTACGTTTACCTTGAATAATCACGGTAATATTGCCATCGGGCATTTTTAGTGTTTTTAATATGCGTCCAAGCGTACCTATAGTATACAAGTCAGACCCTTGAGGGTCTTCTATTTCTTGATTTTTTTGGGCCACTACTCCAATTATTTTGTCAGTTTTGTAGGCGTCCTCTATCAATTTTATGCTTTTATCTCTGCCTACGGTGATAGGAAAGACAACACCAGGAAACAATACGGTATTTCGCAGTGGTAATATTGGCAGATTGGAAGGATACTCGCTCGTGTTGTCATCCTCAAAGTCACTATCTGCTATTACAGAAATCACCTCAGAGCCGTCTTCGCTGTCGAAAAAGTTGCCACCTAGTGTAAATTTATTATCAAATGTCATTTTGTCAAATTGTCACCTGCACTTCTCTTTTTGGGCAGGGCACATAGTATAAACAAGAGTTGTGCCATGCTTATTCGCATTGTATTGCATTCTAAAATGACATAAGATTAACAATAATTTAATAAAGCGGAGAATGTTTTTGTATTTTCGCACAATTATTATAGAAAAACGAAATGAAGAACATCAAATTATTATCAATGGGTGTCCTACTAGGAGTAGGAGCCTTATTCTTTTCAAGTTGTGGAGGTACTGAAGAAACTCCTGCTCCAAAACCAGTATTAAACTTTTTAGCCGGGGAAGAATACCTTTCTTCTGATGGCCAAGAGCTTGCGGCAAATACACCGTTCAAAATAGCGATCACAGCATCTCACACAGACAATATTACCTCTTTCAAAATTATACAATCACTAGACGGAAGTACAGATGTTGAACTTTTCGATTCTCTGGATATTAAGACCAAAATTATTTCGGAGTACATTTTTAGTGGAACTACAGGTGCAAAAGCAGGTACAGAAATATACTCGTTTACTGTGGCTGATAAAAATGGTTCATCAACCACAAAATCAATTACACTGACTAATGTAGGTGATCCTGGTAAGAATTTAAGGTTTGAAGATAAAGATAACAATAGAGACTTTTTTAAGGTATGGAACTTTAGAGGCCCGAAAGCTGGTGCTTATGGTATCTTGGTTGGAACAAACTTATTCTCTGCTGACGACAATCGCGAGAAAGACATCCAAGATTCTATTGCAAACTCAGAAACCGATTGGCCTGCAAGATGGACTTCTAGAAATGGCACAACTTTCAAGAAATTAACAAGTGGAGATTGGAACACAATCACTAATGATGCGACCATAAGAGCTGCTTGGGCAAAGAATGGTACTCCTCAGTCTTTTGTATCTGTAACTAATGGTGATGTGTATATTCTCAACCTAGCTGGTGCTGATAACTATGCGCTAGTGAGGGTAACAGCCGTAGATAGAAGTGTGAAAAACAGTGAATATGTCCAATTTGAATATAAAGTACAAGTACTTTAAGCGTAACTTGTGTACTAAAAAATCATAAAAAGGTGGATGCATTGCATCCACCTTTTTTTATTTGCATACAAATTCAGAGATAAATGAGTGAGATAAAAACTATTGGCGTTTATACTAGTGGAGGAGATGCTCCCGGTATGAATGCAGCGGTGCGAGCGGTAGTTCGTACAGCTATATATCACGGACTTAAGGTGAAAGGGATACGTCGAGGGTATGAGGGGATGATTCATAATGAAATTATTAATTTGGATCGTCAGTCTGTGGCCAATATTATACAACGAGGCGGTACCTTTTTGAAAACTGCTAGAAGCGAAGCCTTTATGACCAAATCGGGCCGTCAACAAGCGTACGATAATCTTAAAAGAAATAACATTGATGCCTTGGTTTGTATAGGGGGTAATGGCTCTTACACTGGGGCCAATATATTTAACCAAGAATTTGGAGTACCTTGTGTAGGACTACCAGGAACTATAGATAATGATTTATTTGGCACAGATTACACCATAGGCTACGATACGGCTATTAATACGGCACTTGACTCTATCGATAGGATTCGCGATACTGCTCACAGCCATGAGCGCGTGTTTATCGTAGAGGTGATGGGTAGAGATAGCGGTTTTATAGCGTTGGATGTAGCTATAGCAGGTGGGGCAGAGGGGGCACTGATTCCAGAGGATATATCTGATTGGGACAAAGTATTAAATCACTTTAACAGGCCTGGTAGACGTAAAAAATCATTTAGCATAATAGTAGTGGCAGAGGGTGATGAGCAAGGCGGTGCGCTGGTGCTTGAAAAAAAACTGACAGAACTATATCCAGATTTGAAGATACGAAGTACTATACTGGGTCATGTGCAGCGGGGAGGTAGTCCGAGTGCCCGAGACCGCATATTGGCATCTCGTTTGGGTTCAGAAGCAGTAAAAGCTCTTATAGCTGGGCAGACAACTATTACAGTAGGAATTATAAGTGATGAGGTAGTTTATACTCCTTTTGATTTAGCTATTAATGGTAAAAAGTCCGTAGATCCGGCATTAATTGAGCTAGCAGAAATACTAGCCATTTAGTTATATTTCTATAAATATTAAACAAAAAAGTCTGATTTCATTTGAAATCAGACTTTTTTGTTTTTACTGCACATTGTTATGCGTCTATGTTAGCATATTTGGCGTTTGCCTCTATAAACTCTCTGCGCGGTGGTACTTCATCTCCCATTAGCATAGAGAATACTCGGTCCGCTTCTGCAGCATTATCTAGGGTTACAAGTTTTAGTGTTCTTCTTTCGGGGTCCATAGTAGTTTCCCAAAGTTGCTCGGCATTCATTTCACCCAATCCTTTATATCGTTGTATTTTTACACTGTCTATGTTGTCTCCACCCATTTCCCTCAGCAGAATATCACGTTCTTTGTCACTCCAGCAGTATTCTATTTTTGTCCCTTTCTTTAGCTGGTATAGTGGTGGAGTTGCTATGTATAAATAACCTTGCTCTATAAGAGCCTTCATATAGCGAAAACATAGGGTCAAAATAAGTGTTCGGATATGACTACCATCTATATCTGCATCTGTCATTATGACCACTTTATGATAGCGAAGTTTAGTGGTATTTAGCTCTCTGGCGTCTTCTTCTGTACCTATGGTCACACCAAGTGCAGTAAACATATTTTTAATTTCCTCATTATCATAAATTTTATGTTCTAAGGCTTTTTCTACATTAAGTATTTTACCGCGCAACGGTAAAATGGCTTGATAATTTCTGTCTCTACCTTGTTTGGCAGTACCCCCGGCAGAGTCTCCTTCTACTAGGTATAGTTCACATATTGTTGGGTCTTTTTCTGAACAATCGGAGAGTTTTCCGGGCAGTCCAGCACCACCCATGGGAGTTTTCCGTTGTACCATTTCCCTGGCTTTGGCAGCAGCATGTCTAGCTTGTGCTGCAAGCATCACTTTTTGCACTATTAGTTTAGCTTCACCAGGATTTTCCTCCAAAAAATTGGTTAGCATTTCACTAACTGCTTGGCTTACTGCTGCTGATACCTCTCTGTTTCCCAGTTTGGTTTTAGTTTGTCCTTCAAATTGTGGCTCAGCTACTTTTACGGAGACTATAGCAGTGAGTCCTTCACGAAAATCATCTCCTTGAATTTCAAATTTCATTTTTGAAAGCATACCTGAATCGTCAGCATATTTCTTTAAGGTATGTGTAAGTCCTCTTCTAAATCCACTGAGATGCGTGCCTCCTTCATGTGTATTGATATTATTGACATAAGAATGTAGATTTTCCGAGTATGATGTATTGTATATCATTGCTACTTCTACGGGTATACCATTTTTTTCACCTTCCATAGCAATAACACCACCCATTATAGAAGTACGCGTAGCATCAAGGTATCGTACAAACTCACTGAGGCCATCTGTACTTTTAAAATCTTCACGAATAAAATTTCCTTCGTCGTCTTTATTTCGTTTATCAGTTATACTGATTTCAATACCTTTATTGAGAAAGGATAATTCACGCATACGAAGCGAGAGAGTATCGTAGTTGAAATCGGTTGTTTCTCCGAATATTTCTGGATCGGGCAAAAAAGTAACCATAGTTCCTTGGTCTGTACTAGGCCCTACTTCGCGCACTTCATACTTTATTTTACCCTGCGAATACTCTTGTTCCCACTCTTTACCGTCTTTATAAACAGATGCTTTAAGATGTATAGAAAGTGCATTAACACAAGAAACTCCTACGCCGTGAAGACCACCTGACACCTTATAGGAATCTTTATCAAACTTTCCGCCTGCACCTATTTTTGTCATAACTACTTGTAGTGCAGAAACTCCCTCTTTTTTGTGAATGGCTACAGGTATTCCTCTGCCGTTATCCTTTACAGATACCGAGTTATCTTCGTTTATCCAAACATCTATTTTATCGCAATGGCCAGCCATTGCCTCGTCTATAGAGTTATCCACCACCTCGTACACCAAGTGATGCAAACCTCTCACACCTACGTCTCCGATATACATGGATGGACGTTTTCTTACGTGCTCCATACCCTCTAAGGCTTGGATACTATCTGCGTCGTAATTTTTATTCTCTTCGCTCATATTATTCGTTTATTAAAGTGTGAAAGTACTCCTTTTTCAGGAATTTTTTGGGGTGTTTCTTTTTTCGAATATCCACAAAGAATACACACCTAAAATAGTATAAATGTTTGGCTGTCAGCTTCTTGAGTTATGAAATTTCACCACGAAGATTTTTAGATAACATTCTGCGGCGATCACTCTCCTCAAAATTTCCTATTACCCACATCAATTTGGTGAGGGCAGCCTCTGGCGTAATATCTTTACCGTCTACTACACTTGTACTTTTTAGTACATTGCTACTGGCATATTGTCCCAATTCTATCTGCCCGTTTGGACACTGTGTAGTCGCTAAAATTATTGTTTTATGTTTTTCACAAGCGTTGATTAACGTCTGCCATTGTGCATCCTGAGGTAGATTTCCGGCACCAAAAGTTCTAAGCACAATACCATCCAGTTTGTTTTTTTGTACCAATTCTAACAGAACCGTAGCGTTGTATCCTGGAAAAACAGTTACGTTTACTACTCGCTCGCTGAATCTAGTTAGAAGTCTTAGGTCTTTATCATTGGGTTTGTAAATCAAGTGAGTAGACACTGTAATATTTTGCTCGAGGTGTGCTAAGTTGTCAAAATTTGGGGAACTAAATCCTTCAAAATCATTGGTACTAGTCTTTACCGCTCGATTTCCGCGCAGCACATCATCATTGAAACAAATGCAAACTTCCGGTATACAATTTATACCAAAACTTTTATATCCTGCGATGTATATAGCGTTGCTCAAGTTTATAATACCATCTGTTCGCGGATGAAAAATAGGTAGCTGAGCTCCTGTAAGCACTACTGGTTTACTTAGATTTTGTAGCATAAAGCTTAGCGCTGACGAGGTATATGCTAGTGTATCTGTACCGTGCAAAATAATAAAGCCATCATGAGTAGAATAATTTTTTTCGATTCGTCGGGCTATTCGTTCCCAAGTTGCTGGCGTTATATCACTGCTATCTACTACAGGCTCGAGAGTGTCAAAAGTGAAATCTATTTCAGCGAAGTAATGAAAATAGGTTTGATTTTTGATGGCTGGCAGGTACGTTATTATTTCTTCCCATGTGCTTGGTTGAAGTCCACTTGTGGTCGATTTCATGCCAAAGGTACCACCTGTGTACAGTATGTATACATTACTTTGCATGCTTTATGTGCGTGCTGCGAGCAGATAGAGTACGGCCATACGTATAGCTACTCCATTTTCTACTTGGTCTAGGATTATACTTTGTTTAGAATCTGCTACTTCACTAGTTATTTCCACGCCTCTATTTATAGGGCCAGGATGCATTAGAACAATTTCATTTTGAAGGCTTTGTAATAGGGGTAGTGACACTCCGTATTGAAGTGAATATTCTCGTAAACTCGGAAAAAATTTATCCTCTTGTCGTTCTAGTTGTATTCGCAGCATGTTGGCAGCATCGCACCATTGCAAGCTGTCTTTCAAATTGTGGCTCACCTCTACACCAAGACTTTCTATATGCTTTGGTAGTAAGGTTGGGGGGCCACAAACCCGTACTCTGGCACCTAGCTTTTGTAGACAGTAAATATTGCTAAGTGCTACTCGCGAGTGAAGTATATCTCCAACTATTACTATTTTTTTACCATTCAAATCACCCATTTTTTCGCGAAGTGAAAAAGCGTCTAATAAGGCTTGTGTTGGATGTTCGTGTGTACCGTCACCTGCATTTATTATATTGGCATTTATATGTCTTGATAGAAACTGGTGAGCTCCAGGGGCAGGGTGCCTCATAACAACCATATCAACTTTCATGGCTAAAATGTTATTGACTGTATCTATAAGTGTCTCTCCTTTTTTTACCGATGAGCTAGCACTGCTAAAATTTACAACATCTGCTGATAGCCGTTTTTCAGCTAGTTCAAATGATATTTTGGTGCGTGTACTATTTTCAAAAAAAACATTGGCTACTGTCACGTCTCTAAGTGATGGAACTTTTTTTATAGGTCTGTTGAGTACTTCCTTGAAATTATCGGCTGTTTGAAATATGAGTTTTATATCAGCTAATGTGATGTCTTTGATGCCCAGCAGGTGTTTTGATGATAGTTGTGACATATATTCTACTTATCGGTGATTATCCATACTTTACATTGTGAATTTTCCCATTCTACTTTTACATAATCGTCTGCTCTAGAATCTATCTGTTCGCCTACATAGTCAGGTTGTATGGGCACTTCTCTGCGGTATTTCCTATTTATAAGAGTCGCAAGTTCTACGCTGTTTGGTCGGCCATAGTCATTTATAGCATCTAGTGCTGCGCGTATGCTTCTGCCAGTATACAGCACATCGTCTATTATTATAATCCTCTTTTTTTCAATATTAAAGTCGATGTTTATCTTGTTGGGGATAAGAGGCTTATCTGTTCTTCTGAAATCATCTCTATGAAAAGTGGTGTCTAATTCTCCGTAGGTGGCATCTATGCTGAACAAAGCCTTAAGCTTTTGCTGTATTGCTCGCCCAAAAAGAATGCCTCGTGGTTGAAGTGCTAACAGTGCGGTATTACTGAAATCCTCGTGATTTTCTACTAGTTGATGGCACAAGCGTGTGATAATCAGATCTACTTGCTCGTAGTTTAGAATTATTCGTTTCATTATAGTTCAGTATGTGCCATTTTCATTATTTCTTCAAATTCAAAATCCAGAACAGGCCCTACAGATAAGCGACCAAGTTTTACTAAAGCCATTCTAGCTAGCATTTCATTGTTCTTTATTTGTGCTAGGCTAACAGGTTTTTTCAGTGATTTTATAGCTTCTACATCTACAGCTACCCATTTTTCATCTTCTGTGGTTGGGTCTTGATATGCTTCTTTAATAACTCTGCAAAGTCCCACTATTTCTTTCCCCTCATTACTATGGTAAAAAAAACAGATATCACCTAGTCGCATTGCTCTCATTTGTATACGTGCAGGATAGCTTCTTACTCCATCCCAATAGGTCGTTTTATCTGCCAACATTTGTTCCCAACTATATTTGTAAGGTTCAGATTTTATGAGCCAGTATTGCATCTTGGTTCAAATATCTAACTTTTCGGTTTACTACCCAACCTTAACTTGAACAAAAGAACAAAAAATGAGTAAAAAAAAAGTCCTGATCAAATGACCAGGACTTTTTTTTTGACAAATATGAAGCTTATTTGCTTAATGCTTCTATAAGCTCTGCTTTTTTAAGAGTGGTATATCCAGTGATTCCACTTTCTTTTGCTAGTGCTTTAAGTTGTGCTACAGTCATGCCATCCAATTCGTTGGACGGTTCTACTGTGTTTTCTACCTTAGATTCGTCTTTTTTTGATACAGCCTTTTTTACTATTGCCTTTTTCGATTCTGCTTTTTTGGATTCCGATGGTGCAGCCTCCATTTTAGCTTTTAGATTGGCAAGTACATCAAGTTCTCCCAATGTGGATCGCTCGGTAGACTTATTCATATTTTCTACATACTTATTAGTATTAGCAGATTTTCTTCTTGTATCTGCTTGCTGCTCAGTTTTTTGAGCTCTTTCTACTTCTTTCCAGATATCAGTATGTGAAACTAAGATTCGCTTGGCGTCTTTGTTGAATTCAATCACTCGAACGTTGAGCGTTTCGTCCATTTTGACTTCACTACCATCTTCTTTCTTGATGTGCTTTTTCGGAGCAAATCCTTCTACACCGTAGGGAAGTGTTAAGATTATACCTCTGTCATTTATTTCAGAAACTACACCGTCGTGATCAGAACCTATTGTGAAGACACTTGCAAAGGTATCCCAAGGATTTTCGTCTATTTGTTTGTGTCCAAGGCTTAGTCGTCTGTTGTCTCTATCTATTTCTAAGACTACCACTTCTAGTTCTTCTCCTTTTTTGGTGAATTCTGCTGGATGCTTTATTTTCTTTGACCAAGATAAATCTGAAACGTGCACTAGGCCATCTACACCTTCTTCTAGTTCTACAAATAAGCCGTAGTTTGTTAAGTTGCGTACGATGCCTGTATGCTTACTGTCCATTGGATACTTTTCTTCAATATTTTCCCAAGGGTCATTAGTAAGTTGTTTTAGGCCCAGTGAAAGCTTGTGTTCCTCTTTGTCTATATCTATTACTATTGCCTCTACCTCATCGCCTACTTTTATAAAGTCTGACGGATTGCGTAGGTGTTGAGACCAAGACATTTCAGAAACATGAATTAGGCCTTCTACACCAACCTCTATCTCTACAAATGCGCCATAATCTGCTACAGTTACTACCTTTCCTTTTACTTTTTCTCCCTCTTTAAGCTCGGCCATACTATCCCACGGATGAGAGGTAAGTTGCTTCATGCCAAGTGATATACGTTTCTTTTCGTTATCGAACTCAAGCACAGCAACTTGTATTTTTTGGTCTAATTCAAGAATATCTTCGGGATGGTTGATACGGCCCCACGATATGTCTGTAATATGAAGCAGTCCATCTAAACCACCAAGATCTACGAATACACCAAATGAAGTCATATTTTTTACAGTTCCTTCTAGTACTTGACCTACTTCTAACTTAGATATCATTTCGGCTTTTTGGGCTTCAATGTCATCTTCTATTATCGCTTTGTGTGATATGACTACGTTTTTGTAAACCTCATTGATTTTGACTACCTTAAATTCCATAGTCTTGCCAACATACTGGTCGTAATCTCTTACTGGTTTCACATCTATCTGCGAGCCAGGTAGGAATGCATCCATTCCCATAACATCAACTACAAGACCACCTTTGGTACGAGATTGAATGTAACCTTTAACGATTTCTCCACTCTCCATGATTGCTTGAACACGTTCCCAAGCACCTTCTTGAATGGCTTTTTTACGACTCAAAACTAGCTGTCCTAAAGCATTTTCTGTTTCGTCCACATAAACCTGTACTTCGTCTCCTATTGCGAGCTCGGGCATATCTCTAAATTCGGTAAGTGATACAAGACCGTCAGATTTAAATCCAATGTCTATAAGTGCATCATCTGTCGAAATACTTACTACCTTACCCATTACAAGTGTTTTTGCTTCTACTTGTTTAATGGTGTTGGCGTACATGTCTTTCATGTCCTCGTTTTGAGAAGCATCATACGCACCAAACCCAGCTTTGTCTTGAGACCAATCAAAGGCATCAGGATTGTGAATCGGTGTTTCTGAAACTGTAGTGTGGTTAGTAGATTGAGTAGCTTCTACTTGAGCATCGTTTGTCGTCGCTTCAACTGTAGCATCCTTGGCTTCAGCAGCGTCATTCAAGATTGATTCTTGATTTTCGTTTGTGTTATTTATCAATGTATCATGTCCTCCTTTACGAAAAAAATGGCTGCAAAAGTATCATTCTAATTCTCAAAACAATATATTATAACCAAAAAATTGAAACACTCGAGTCAATGCACCATTCTTATTGACTGTTATTCTAATATTTACAAGCCTAATCAGACTATATTTTTGATTTATTGCTTTCTCTCTTAGTATTGTTTTTCCAAAAAAAGTCACACATTTGCCCTATGTATCAAAAAATTAGTACATCTATTTTACTTCTACTTTTTACTATGACATCTAGGGCACTCAATTATACGGTAAGTTTCGAAAAAGTGAAATCGCACTACGTTTCTGTAGCGATAGATTTTGATACGAAGGGAAAGGATTATATAAATTTTAAAGTGCCGGTATGGACGCCGGGCTCTTATAAAGTAAGAGAATTTAGCAAGGGTTATGAAAATGTGCAAGTAGCTGGAGCAACAGTGACCCGTAGCAATAAAAATACATGGCAGATTGCTACCAATGGAGCTAAACAACTCTCCCTAACCTATGAGGTTTATTGTTTTGAAATAAGCGCACGCGAAAGTTATGCCGACGAAAATTATGCCTTCTTGCACAGTGTTTCAGCTTTTGGATATCTTGAAGGGTATGAAAACGAAAGAATAATACTCACCTTAATTCCACATTCCAATTGGAAAAATGTTGAAATAGCTTTGCCACAAACTAAAGCGCCTGGACACGTTTTTAGTTGCCAAAACTATGATTTACTTGCAGATTCACCCGTAGCCTTAGGTTCTTTTGATACTGTAAAATATAATAGTGGAGGCGTGCCTCACACCGTGGTGATGGTAGGTCACGGAAACTACGATTTGGAGGTGATTCGTGCCGATTTCAAAAAAATAAGCGATTCTCAAATTGCTATGATGGGAGAGCATCCATCTGAACGCTATACACATTTTATATATAACGTAGGCAGCGGTGGTGGCGGACTAGAGCATCTCAATAGCCAAACTAGCGTAATGCAAAGATGGGCTTACACCAATGCAATTCAATATCGCAGCTTTTTAGGTCTTGTGGCTCACGAATATTTTCACTTGTGGAATATAAAACGCATACGGCCGATGGGACTTGGCCCATTTGAGTATGATAAGGAAGTTTATACTGATATGCTTTGGATAGCAGAGGGGATTACTTCGTATTATGACGACCTTACGCTGTTACGAATAGGCAAGATGAGCGAAGGTGAGTACCTTAATGTACTTAGTAGTCAGATAAATAGACTAGAAAACACTCCAGGTAAAAAAGTGATGAGTTTAGCGCATAGCAGCATACTGGCATGGATAAAAGGATACCTGCCCAACGAGGAAAGTGTGAATCAAACAGTCAGCTACTATAACAAAGGAATGATAGCCGCATTGTTGCTAGATTTAGAAATAAGATCCAATTCGAGTAACAGCCTAGATGATGTAATGACTGCGCTATACGCCACTTACTTTAAAGAAAAAGATCGCGGTTTTACGCATGAAGAGTTTATAGCAGTGTGTAGCCAAGTAGCTGGTAGAGATTTACAGTCGTTCTTTGATCATACTATTTTTAGTACTAAAGCATTAGATTATGCAACAATTCTCGGGAAGTTTGGCTTAGAAATACAAGATGAAAATGCGATAAAAGAAGAAGTGTGGAGCGGAGTAATAAGCAAGCAAGAAGAAGGAAAAATTATTATAACGACGATTTATAGCGAGAGTCCTGCTGTATCGGCAGGACTAAGCGTAAATGACGAGATATTGGCTGTAGATGGTTGGCGCATGGAGACTGTGCTAGAGAGACATGATAACATATACCAGCCAAATGATGTAGTAACAATTACCTACGCTAGAGATGGGAAAATATACACTACTAAACTGATTTATAAACAGAGCCCAAAGGTTAGCTATACTATAAGAAGAGTAGACCAAAATAATACATTGTACGATGCGTGGCTGCGCTAAAGGGATTAATTCTCTTGTTATTAATTTCTTGTTGAGGTAGTACTATTTTTAAAGATTATTCAATTTTCTACTTCTTAAGATTATTCCTTTCGTATTTTTCAATCCACAAATATTTTCTGTTAGCGTTGATTACTTTTACTATAATTATTTAGTAAGGTGCCAGCTCCATCAAACATCTCTCTTATATTTGCCAAAATCTAAAAAGACGTGTCAATAATACATTCACAAACAGCATTTTTGGTGCTGGCAGACGGTAGCGTTTTCGAAGGGAAAGCGATAGGAAAAATAGGTACTACGACGGGCGAAATAGCTTTCAATACCGGAATGACTGGATACCAAGAGGTTTTTACAGACCCGTCTTACTACGGTCAAATTGTAGTGATGACCATGGATCACATAGGCAACTATGGCGCCGCTTCTCAAGATGCTGAATCCGATTCTATAAAAATAGCCGGTCTTGTATGTAAAAATTACTCACCCATGCACAGCAGAACTATGGCAGATAGTAGCTTAAATGATTATTTTATAGAGCACGGTTTCTCTGGGATAAGTAATGTTGATACCCGCCAAATAGTAAAACATATACGCGATGTGGGCGCTATGAACGCTATTATTAGCTCTGAAATACTAGACGTAGAAGTGCTGAAAAAAATGGTGAAAGAAGTGCCTAGTATGGAAGGCTTGGAATTGAGTTCTAAAGTATGGTGTAAAGAAAGCTACGAGGTAAATACTAAAGGTGAAAAGAAAGTAGCTTTGCTAGACCTTGGGTCTAAGAAAAATATCATCAATTGCCTAACTGATCGTGGTTGTCACGTGAAGGTTTTTCCGGGAGACACTAGCTACGCTACTATGAAATCATGGAATCCAGATGGATATATGATAAGCAACGGCCCCGGCGACCCAGCAGCAATGCCGTATGCTGTAAAAACATTGCAAGATATATTAAATGCCGACGAAAAATTATTTGGGATATGCCTAGGTAGTCAACTTCTTGCGCAAGCGGTAGGTATGAAAACCTTCAAATTGAAAAAGGGACATAGAGGACAAAATCACCCGGTGCAAAACCTACAAACTGGCAAAAGTGAAATAACGTCCCAAAATCACGGATTTGCCATTGACCCAGACAGCAATAACGGCGCGGCAGAAATAACTCACATCAACTTAAATGATAACACCGTAGAAGGTATTCGTGTGAAAAATAAAAACGCTTTTGCTGTGCAATACCACCCAGAAGCCAGCCCAGGTCCACACGATAGTCGTTACCTTTTTGATGATTTTGTCGCGATGATGGATTGAGGTATTGCAGCCAAACTGATACATTGAAAAAATAGAAATTAACATACATATAAACTAAAAAAAATGAGCGAAATTTCACACATCCATGCGAGACAAATCCTAGATAGTAGAGGGAATCCTACCATAGAGGTAGATGTATTTACCGAAGATGGAGCATTTGGCCGAGCTGCTGTACCTAGTGGTGCCAGCACCGGTGTACACGAAGCCGTAGAACTAAGAGATGGAGATAAGACCAACTACCTAGGTAAAAGTGTAATAAAAGCCGTAGGTAACGTAAATACCGAAATATATGACGAAATAGTAGGAGAAGACGTTTTTGAGCAAGTACACATAGACCATAAAATGGTCTTGATGGACGGTACCGAAAATAAAAGCAATTTAGGAGCAAACGCCATGTTGGCTGTAAGTTTGGCTGTAGCGCATGCAGCAGCCGAAGAAAGTGGACAGCCTCTATACCGTTACCTTGGCGGTGTAAATGCGTGCACACTACCTATTCCTATGATGAATATCATAAACGGAGGAAGTCACGCGGATAATTCAATTGATTTTCAGGAGTTTATGATAATGCCGACTGGTGCAGATTCATTCTCCGAGGCGCTCAAAATGGGCGTAGAAACATTTCACCATCTCAAAAAAGTGCTGAGTAGCAAGGGCTACAGTACCAATGTTGGTGACGAGGGTGGCTTTGCTCCCAACATAAAAAGCAACGAAGAGGCCATAGAAATCGTGCTCATGGCTATAGAAGCTGCTGGGTTTAAACCTGGAGAAGATATATATATCGCTATGGACGCAGCTACGTCTGAATTTTATGATAAAAAAACAGGTCTGTATACCTTTGGTAAGTCAGACGGCAGGCAGCTAACTAGCGAAGAAATGGCACAATACTGGGCTGATTGGAGTAACAAATATCCCATACTCAGCATAGAAGATGGCCTGGATGAAGATGACTGGGTAGGATGGAAGTCTCTCACTGATAAGATAGGAGATAAGGTGCAATTGGTTGGAGATGACCTCTTTGTAACCAATGTAAAAAGATTGCAACGCGGAATAGACGAAGGCATAGCCAACTCTATACTGGTAAAAGTAAATCAAATAGGAACATTGACGGAGACCATAGATGCCATTAATCTTGCTACAAGAAACGGATATACCAACATTATCTCTCACCGCAGTGGAGAAACCGAAGATAGTACAATAGCTGATCTTGCGGTAGCTATGAATAGTGGTTTGATAAAAACAGGGTCTGCCTCCAGAAGCGATAGAATGGCCAAGTACAATCAACTACTAAGAATAGAAGAGGAGCTGGGGCATACCGCAAAATATCTAGGCAGGAGCTTCAAGTTCTTATAAGGAAAAAAGCTAGCAAAAAAAGCATGAAGATTGCAGAATTTTTTGCAGCCTTTTGTTTATTACTAATCATAGAGTTACAAGCATAAACAAAAAGTATTTCATCGCCTAATGAAGTTTGTAACCATGATATTTTCTTTTTTCTATTTGACATCTCTGTAAAATTCGATTTATTCATATATAGCCGTCATGTAGAACTTATGTTTAGCATTACAGAACCAAGCATAGGGTGGGACGGAACCTATATTTTAATAAAGGAACAAATGCACCTTTTGGAACTTATTTTTATAGTTTATAATGTAGGTATAATTGCCAGAAATGGGATAAAATCACAGGGGTAGTGGTAGATCTTATTCGCTAACAAAGGTGTACTTTACCATTTTTTACTACACTAGCTCAAAGGTGTGAAAAAATAATAAACTAGAAGTCCTGGTGTAAAATATACCTTCGTAGTACTTTCAATATGGCATTACTAAAGCGAAAAAAAACTGAAGACAAAGCAACTGAAGATTCTACTTCAAAGAAAGGCATGACACTTTTTTACAAACTTGCTGGGGGTATTGTGTTGTTGTTTTCAGTCTTTATTTTTTTAGCTTCAATAAGTTATCTATTCTCCTGGCGAGCAGATCAGAGTATACTAAATACTGGAGTTTCTGAGTTTTTGTTTGATTTCAAAAGCAATATACCGGCCAATTTTATGGGGAAACTAGGTGCGTTTTTTGCTCATTTTTTCATTTATAACGGTTTTGGAATCGGAGCATTTTTACTGTATCCAATATTTTTTATTTTAGGATTCAATATGTACTTCAATGGAGTGTTACAGGTACGCCCAAGAACCGTAAGTAAGTTATTGGTATCAGCAATTTGGATTTCTCTAGTTTGCGCTCTTCTTTTTGCAAAAATTTCGCCACTACTTAGTGGTTTGCTTGGTTATGGGGTTTTTATGTTTTCAAAATCTCTGGTGGGTACACTAGGGATGGTGCTTGTTTTGGGTTTAGTGTCTGTGTTTTTCTTATATGTAGCTTTTGGTATTGATGTGCTGCAGAGTATTAAAAATAGACGAGTGCTAAAGATGGGAAACACAAAATCAAACCTAAATTCGAGTGATGAAGAAGAACGAGAATTAGACCCTGAGGAGTCACTTTTTGCAAAAGATGAAATAGCTGTAACCCTGCCAAAAGATGATGAGGAGGATGTAAGCGAGGATGGATTTCAATTGACAATAGAACCTTCAATTGTAGAAGATACAGACATAGATAAGCATCTAGAAAACGATGAAAGGAACCCAAACCTAGGGACTGATGAGACTAATGACTTGGAGTTAGAAATAGAGGAGCTCCCCAAAGAAGAGAAGGTAGACAAGGCTAAGCATAAAGAGCACTACGGCATAAATGAACCTTTTGATCCACGGCTAGACCTAAGGGATTATCAATTCCCTAAAATAGATTTTTTGAATCAGTATGGAGATGGTGATAAGGCAGAGGTGAGTAAAGAAGACCTAGAAAAAAGTAAAACTATGATTGTTCAAACTTTGAACAACTACAAGATAGGAATAGCGAGTATAAAAGCTACCATCGGCCCCACGGTTACACTTTTCGAAATTGTGCCTGAAGCAGGTGTGCGTATATCTAAAATTAAAAACTTAGAGGACGATATAGCTCTTAGTCTTGCAGCGCTCGGCATACGCATCATAGCTCCGATACCTGGTAAAGGAACGATAGGGATAGAAGTACCAAATAAAAAGCCTGAAATAGTAAGTATGTACTCGGCTATAAATAGTGCTAAATTTAGAAATTCAGATGCTGCTCTTCCGGTGTGCTTAGGAAAAACAATATCAAATGAAGTATTTGTAGCAGATCTTGCTAAAATGCCACATCTGCTGATGGCTGGAGCTACTGGGCAAGGAAAATCAGTAGGACTGAATGCTATTATCATCTCGTTGCTTTACCGAAAACACCCAGCAGAGCTCAAGTTTGTAATGGTAGACCCCAAAAAAGTGGAACTTACTTTGTACCAAACTATCGAACGTCATTATCTAGCAAAATTGCCAGGTGAGGGGGAAGCTATCATAACAGATAATAAACAAGTTATTACCACTTTAAATTCACTTTGTGTAGAAATGGACCAGCGATATGCTTTGCTCCAAGATGCGCTTGTTAGAAATATAAAAGAGTATAATGCTAAGTTTATAAAGCGAAAGTTAAATCCAGATGATGGACACAAATATCTGCCATATATTGTTGTAATCATAGATGAAGTAGCAGATTTAATAATGACCGCTGGCAAAGAAGTAGAACACCCAATAGGTAGAATTGCCCAGCTTGCTCGAGCCATTGGTATTCACCTTATTTTGGCTACACAGCGCCCTTCAGTAAACATCATTACCGGTACTATTAAAGCTAATTTCCCAGCGCGTATTGCTTTTAGAGTAAGTAGTAAAATAGACAGTAGAACTATACTAGATGGCAATGGCGCAGACCAACTCATAGGTAAAGGTGATATGCTATACTCTACGGGTAGCGATATGATAAGACTTCAATGTCCATTTGTAGACACACCAGAAGTAGACACTATTACTGCGTTTATTGGGAATCAAAGAGGGTATCCGGATGCACATCTACTTCCAGAAGTACGCGAAGAAAATGACGGAGAGGCTAACCAATTTGACCCTACAGATAAGGATGACCTATTTGAAGATGCTGCAAGAATAGTAGTGCAACATCAGCAAGGTAGCACCAGCTTGATACAACGTAGACTGAAAGTTGGGTATAATAGAGCTGGTCGCTTGATAGATCAATTGGAATCCTCTAACATTGTAGGACCTTTTGAAGGTAGCAAGGCCAGACAAGTTTTAATTCCAGATGAATACGCTTTGGAACAGTTCTTGAACAACCTGCATTAGATTACAAAAACATAGAATGAAAAAAATAATCTTTTTAATTAGCATATTAGGTCTTTTTTTATTGGCACCTACTGCATCAGTATCAGAATCTGAAGATCAAAAAAGTACCGCCTTATTAAATAAACTAAGCAAAACCTACAAAACATATAAATCTGTTAAAGCTCAGTTTTCTATTACTATTAAAAATAAGCAAACCGATAATAGTGTAAAGCAGTCTGGAACATTATATCAGAAAGGAAAGAAATTTAGAGTCAACATGTCGGGCCAAGAGATTTTGTGCGATGGAAAAACTATTTGGACATATTTGGAAGATGCCAATGAAGTGCAGATATCAAAATTTGATACTAAGACAATGGATATAAATCCCTCTGAAATATTTACGATATATGAGAAAGGTTTTATGCATAAATATGTTGGACAGGTCACAAATGGTGCAAGACCATTAGATGTAATAGAACTTACACCCACAGATAAGAATAAAGGTTATTTTAAAGTGAAATTAAGTATAGATAAACTAGCCAATAAAGTAAAAGAAATGGCTGTATATGGTAAAAACGGTTTAATTACAACCTATACCATTACTAGTTTTGAACCAAACATAAATATCAATGAAACGTATTTCAAATTCAATAGTAAGGACAAGCCAGGAGTTATTGAAATAGACTTAAGATAAGTAGTATGAAAACTAAAATAATCTTAACGCTGCTCTATGCAGCGTTTTTTATTGGATGTAGATCCTCAAAAAATGTTAAATTATCCAAAGATGCTACGATTCACTGGTTTCTTAGTATAGAGCAAACACCTTGTTTTGGTAAGTGTCCTATATATCTGCTTAGTGTGAATAGCCTAGGAATTTCTCACTTTGACGGAAAACGTTTTGTAACGCCAATAGGTAAGTATACTAGTACCATTTCAGACACCACGTATAATGATCTCAAAAAACTCACCTCTAATGTTGATTGGAAAGAGTATGATACTGAATACATAAGTGGATACACTGATTTGCCAAGTACCATTCTCCGATACTCTGTACATCCACTAGATACATTTACTATTACCTTTGAAAATAATTTAGCACCAAAAGATCTTGTTCATTTAGCTAGTAGGCTTAACGAATACAGACTATCGGCTGAGTGGAAACCAAAGAAATGATGAAACATCGCAGCTGATATCTTTTTTTGTAATTAATAAATGGAAGTCAAAGCCTGTTGAACTATTAATGCCATTATATAAACGTGTTTAAGTCAATGTTTTAGTTGGATTGTGCATTTTGAAAATGACCTTATTGACAAGGTATTTAAGAAGAGATAAGGATAGATATAGCGTATCAGAACTTTTTAATAGCTAGATAGCATGCTTTAAGTAGAGATTAATTTTTTGTCCAGTTCTTCGTATATAGAGTTTTTGCTTTTGTATTCAGGTACTATTTTTTTCATTGCCTCTACCAAATGTCTATTTGTTAACGTATCTTTTTGGATGTACAAGCTGTCAATTAAATTGTTTACTTCTAGGTAATTATATTCGGGAACCTGTGCTATCATTATTTTAGAATTGTGAGTTCCTATAGTATTTTCTTTGTCGTTTAGTAACTCTTCTTTTAGTTTTTCTCCAGGTCTCAAACCTGTAAATGTTATTTCGATGTCTTTGCCTTCTTCCAAACCAGATAATCGTATCATTTTTCGTGCTAGGTCAACAATTTTAACACTTTCGCCCATGTCAAAAATATATATTTCACCACCTTGACCCATGACACCAGCTTCTAAAACCAATTGGCAAGCCTCGGGAATAGTCATAAAATAGCGAGTTATTTCTGGGTGTGTTACTGTAATTGGTCCACCGTCATCTATTTGTCTTCTAAATATAGGGATAACAGATCCGTTGCTACCGAGAACATTTCCAAAACGTGTGGTGACAAATAGCGTATGCACATCTGTTTCTAATTTGAGCTTAGCATTTAGTGATTGCACAAATATCTCTGCTATTCGTTTACTAGCACCCATTATGTTGGTGGGATTTACCGCCTTGTCTGTACTTATGAATACAAATTTTTTGGTTTTATATTTTACTGCCAAAGTAGATACATTTTGGGTGCCAAATACATTGGTACTTATCGCTTCATACGGATTGTCTTCCATCATCGGCACGTGTTTGTATGCTGCTGCATGAAAAACATAAGACGGTTTAAAATGTGTAAATACTTTTTCTATTCTTGCTGTATTACATACGTTTGCAATGACCACTTCAATATTATTATTAAAATGCAACTCATTTTCTAATTCGTATAGTGGTGTTTCTGCTTGGTCCAAAAGCACCACCAGTTTGGGCGAAAATTTAAGACATTGACGAGCTATTTCACTACCTATGGAACCTGCGGCTCCTGTTATTAAGATTGTTTGATTTTTGAGTTCTTTGTCAATAAGCTTAGTACTTAAATGTATAGGCTCACGTTCCAATAAGTCCTGAATTTTTACATTTTTTATACTTTGAGCGCTAAACTCACCATTAATCCAAGCACTTACGGGTGGTATTGTCTTTACTCTAACATTTTTCTGTAAACAATTTTCAATGATGCTCTTTTTTCTAATATTTGAGAGTTTATTTATGGCTATTACTAATTCTACATTTCTTTTTTCAGAAACTAATTTATCCCAATCAGTGTCCACAGGATAAATTCGTATACCCTCCATAGATTTACCGTGCAGTTTTGGATTATCGTCTAAAAATGCTATGATTTTTCTTCCAAATTTTGTATTCTGCTCAAAACTTCTCTTAACAATGATTCCAGCTTCTCCTGCACCATAAATGATCACCTCTTTTTTTGATGTTTCTATTTTGTTTTTCGCATAAAGGTTATAAATTAATTTGAAAGCTATACGAAACGCTGAAAGTAGAAAAACTAAAATAAAAGCATCTATAATAATAACTGCCGATTTGATTAAGGATGCATCATAGAAATAATTGTAAATACCTTCTAGGGTAAAGATGAGTAGTGAGCTAGCTGCGACAGCAGAAAAAATACGAACAGCATCTTGAGTACTTGTATAACGTATAATTCCTGTATATGATTTGGTGAGCAAGAATGCGAGAATCCGAAATGACAGTACAATTAGAAGCGGGATCACAAATTGCCTCATATTAAAATCATAAGATGTTAAAATATCACTAATAAGTGATGCAAATGCAAACGAAATTGCTGACAATCCTATATCTATAACCAATACTACCCAACGCGGGGTATTGGTTTGTGAGATTCGTTTTATTTGATCTACCATTTACTTAGATTTTTAACAAAAATAACATTTTGGAAGTGATGTATTTATTTTTTTCATTTTCATTTGGTCTTTTTAACACTACAAATCTATTTTTCTTAATTTCGAGAATTTCAGAACCAGCGTTTTTTCTCCATATTCATCAAAGTTTATAGTTGCTTTATGATTGGCAATGTCTCCATCTATTTTTGATACTGTACCCTTACCAAAGCGTTGATGTTCGATACGCATCCCTACTTCTATATCATCCATAGGTTCTGCTACAAAGTCTGATATAGCAGGGGGCCTATTTAAGATGGGTCTATTTTGTTTATGTATGGTTCTACGCAAACTGTCACTCTCTTTTGGGGCTGCCGATTCACGCTTGTAATTGCCAATTGTCTGCCTTTGTGCAGTTAGAGATCGACGCTCCATTTGTACGTATTTATTATCTATCTCGTCTATAAATCTGCTCGGTTCGCAAGGTAGAAGGCTCCCAAATCTAAATCGTGAAGTAGCAAATGAGAGTGTCAATTCTTCTTCTGCACGGGTGATGGCTACATAAAATAATCGTCGTTCTTCTTCCAAATCACTTCGGCTACCAAGTGACATTTGAGAAGGGAATAGATTTTCCTCTAATCCAGCTACAAATACGTTTTTAAATTCCAATCCTTTACTTTGGTGTATAGTCATTAGGGAGACCTTGTCCGTATCGTCATCTTGTTTGTCGGCATCTGTCAATAATGCTATGTCTTGTAAGTAGTTTCCCAAGGTTTTTTCTGCTTCATTTGTATCATCTTCGGTAAATTCTTTTATACCGTTAAGCAATTCTACAACGTTTTCATATTTACTAATACCCTCTATGGTTTTATCTTCATTCAAAAGTTTCAATAGCTTGGTAGAGCGTGCTACGTGCATCGCCAAATCATAGGCCGTGTGAGTATTGTTCATCACCCTAAAACTTTCTATCATAGTTACAAAATCTCTAAATTTTGGTATGGCACTTTTTAGCTCTGCGTAGCGATGGGCACTACTTATTACTTCCCATAGAGTTTTATCTTCTTTGGCTGCTAGTACTACTGCTCGCTCGAGTGATGTTTTTCCTATTCCTCTGCCAGGGTAATTAATTATACGCATAAGTGCCTGTTCATCATTTTGATTAATGACCAACCTAAGGTAAGAGATTATATCTTTTATTTCTTTTCGCTGATAAAAACTCGTACCACCATATATTCTGTAGGATATATTCAGTTTTCGCAATGCTTCCTCCAAACTGCGGGATTGGCTATTTGTACGGTACAAAATAGCATAATCGCTATTCATCTTTTGTTCCGTCATCTTGGTTTCAAAAATGTTTTGAGCTATGAGCCTGCCTTCTTCATTGTCTGTGACAGCACGTAAAACATTTATTTTATTACCTTCTTTATTATCTGTCCAAACATTTTTTTCAAGCTGGTCTTTATTTTTGGCTATCACACTATTTGCAGCGTTCACTATGGTATCACTAGAACGGTAATTTTGCTCTAATTTATATACCTTAAGGTCAGGATAATCTTTCTCGAAATTTAAAATATTTTTGATGGTTGCACCTCTAAACGAGTAAATACTTTGAGCATCGTCGCCTACCACACAAATATTTTCAAACACGCTTGCTAGTTTTTTTACAATCATGTACTGGCAGTGGTTGGTATCTTGGTACTCATCTACCATCACATATTTAAATTTGTGTTGATACTTGTGCAATACATCCGGAAAATTATTAAGAAGCTTGAATGTATTGAGCAGTAAATCGTCAAAATCCATAGCACCAGCCTTAAAACAACGCTTTGCATACTCAGCGTAGATGAGGTGTATTTTGCCTCTTCCCGTTGTTTCGTCGTAGGCTATGAGGTCACTTTGTTTGAGGTATACATGTGCTTGTATTAGGTTGTTTTTTGCATTGCTTATTCTAGATAGTATATAATTTGGTTTGTATACCTTATCATCTAGGTTCATTTCTTTAACTATAGCTTTCAACAGTGTTTTACTATCGTCTGTGTCATAGATGGTAAAGTTTTTTGGATACCCTATCTTTTCAGCTTCTATTCGGAGTATACGTGCAAAAACAGAGTGGAATGTACCCATCCAAATGTTTCTAGCCTCGGTCCCTACTACAGATTCAATACGGTTTCGCATTTCTTTTGCAGCCTTGTTAGTAAAGGTTAGTGATAATATATTAAAACCGTCAACTCCTGTAGCTATTAAGTGGGCTATGCGGTAAGTCAGTACACGTGTTTTGCCAGAACCCGCACCTGCAATGATCATTACGGGGCCTGTGGTTTGAAGCACCGCAGCCTTTTGTTCTGGGTTTAGGGCATCTAAGTATGGTGCATCGCTCATCGTATTATTTTGCTCAATTTATCGATAAAGCAAAGGTCGCATAATTAGACGCGAAGCATAGTACTGTTTATAAAGACTTTTTCACATTTTAGTAAGTTTTTATATCCTTGCATCACTTTATGCAGATTTTAAATACAAATTTAGAGGGCTTACTTCTTTTAGAACCTACGGTTTTTGGCGATCAAAGAGGATACTTTTATGAAAGTTTTCGCGCAGACGTGATGCAACATGCGGGAGTTGATCTACTTTTTGTTCAAGATAATCAGTCTTTTAGCAATAAAGGCATATTAAGAGGCCTTCATTTTCAAAAATATCCGCATGCTCAAGGAAAACTCGTTCGTGTCATTAAAGGCGCAGTTTTGGATGTAGCGGTGGATATTCGTAAAAACTCAAAGACTTATGGTCAGCATTTCAGCACGCGTTTAGATGAAGAAAATAAACGTATGCTCTACGTGCCTCCCGGGTTTGCCCACGGTTTTGTCACCATGGAAGACAGCACATTATTCTTATATAAGTGTACCAATTATTACCACAAAGAGTCAGAGGGTTCAGTGAGGTGGAACTCACCAGAGCTCAACATAGATTGGGGTATTACAAGTCCCATACTGTCAGCAAAAGATATAGAGGCTCCGCTTTTTTCTGAGTTTGAATCACCCTTCTAGTTTTTCGCTATCGGGTTTGATATTGGCTCTTTTGTTTTTTATTAAATTCTTTTTGTAGAAGAACCTACCTTATCTTCAACAAACTACGAGTTTGGTAAGCAGTTTCACTTTGGTAGCGACAGTAGTATGTGCCAGTGGGTAGCATACTGCTATCAAAGTATATTTCGTGTTCTCCACGGGGTATTGGTCCATAAACAACTTGCTTTATTAATCTGCCTTGGGTATCAAATACTCCTAAACTTATGGTGCTTCCATCTGAGTAGTACTTTAGTGTAGTACCTGTGGTAAAGGGGTTGGGATAGTTGATGACATAAGCCTCACCAGACTGCTTGTTTTGTTGCCTTTGGGCAGACGCTGTGCTGCATGCTCCATAAAGTATGTCTAGCTTATCGAAGCTGTGTAGCAAAACATTATCAGAGGTATTTTTATCGAGACAAAACCAATCTTGCAGTATGGTAGAGTATATAGATCTAAAGTCTGTTTGCATAGCCAAGTTGTCTTGGGCTGTGGCGTTTGCCGGTATTATGGGATTGCTTCCTACTATACCAGGTTTTACTTTGCTGCCAAACATAAAAAGAGGTGCAGAGCTGCCATGGTCTGTACCTGTACTTGCATTGCTTATGATGCGTCTTCCAAACTCGCTAAAAGTCATTCCTAGAACGCGGTGATCTATTTTTAATTTTTCAATATCATCTTGAAAGGCGTAAATAGCATCCGAAACAGTTTTCAGTAAAAATGCGTGAGATCCAGTTTCGTTTCCATCTACAGGGTCTACTTGATTAGCATGTGTATCAAACCCGCCCAAACTTACAACGTATACTCTTGTTTTTAGGCCGCCTGCTATTAGTTGTGCAACAATTTTTAGCTGATTAGCAAGGCTATTCCCCTCTGGATACAAGGTAGATAGGTTGGTTACTTTTTCAGCAGTCGCTTTTATTTTTGCGCTATAGTCATTTGTTTGTCTAGCTACAGTACGCACATAATCTAGTTCTTTACCGGCATAAGTATCTGGCGCATCAGGATACTCACCAGATAATAGTTGGTAGTAAGCAGATGGATTGGTAATGGCAAATCCCATATTTACGGCCACTCCTTGGCATACTTGTGATACTACGCTTCCTATTTGTATAGCTAGTGGATCTTCCATTTCTTCATTGGGAAATCCATTGGGATAGTTGGGCCATTCTTCAGATAGATATCTACCTACCCAACCACTCTCTAATACCTCGTCAGCCTCGGAGCCAGTCATCCATATATCGGTACTCCTAAAGTGAGAAAAGTTTTGATTGGGGTATCCTACGTTTTGTATTATTTTGACCTTGCCTTCGGTAAACATTTCGTTCATTTTATGCATACTAGGGTGCAGACCAGTATTGGCGTATCCTTCAAGCTTTAAAACCTTATTTTCTGGCAAAATAACATCGGGCCTAGCGGTAGTTAGATTCCTATATTGGTCCAGCGGTATTACTGTGTTTAGCCCATCATTCCCACCATTTAATTGTACCAATACAAGTACATTATCTGTAGCTGTGAAATCATTATTTTCAGTTCCTAGTAGTTTTCCATACGCACGGATTGGCTGTCCGTGCAAGGCAAATGGCAGTAAAGACATTGGAGCTACTTGTTTTAAAAAATCTCTTCTTTTCATCTGTTTATGTTTTTTATCTAGGCCAATTGAAACTCACTTAGGTTCATCATATATTTATACAAAAAGGAAAGTCGCTGCACTATTAATTGCTTTTTCTGTGCATTGTTTTGGTCTTCTATAAAGTCGTTCCAAGCTGTTGTCCAATAACTGTCTGCTAATTGTCCGGAGAGCAATATACTCTTCATAAACGCCTTTTGCTTTTGATCTACAGGCAGCGTGTAAAAAAAATTAATCAGATCATCTATAAATTGTTCTGGATTTGCTACCGAGTTGAATTTTGAAGCGAATCCACTATGATTTATTTGAAGATTCACCCCATTAATATTGTACCCATTAGTGGTCAAAATATCCGTCATTTTATTGCGGTTTTGCAGGGTGTCGCTATTTATCCATAGTTCATAGTACATAGGCACTTGGTAGTAAGCAGGCCATCCAGCCACACTCGGTGGATCTCCTAGAGACTGTTGCTGAGTTGCAGAAGTAGCAGTTATACGGCTCCAATGATTATACAATGAAATATAGTCGGTATCATTTGGCATCGGTAGGTCAAACATGCGCACCAAACCGTGACTAAACACCACAGGACTCTTTATCATAGCACCTCTATTTGCTATATCAAAAAAGTGCGCACTTTTTAGTAAAGCCTCAAGCACAGGTTTCACCTCGTATTCATTGTTTCTAAAAATGGTTGCCAGTGGTTCTATTACTGAAGCTTCTGTATTTTCATCGATTTCGTAGTATACAAACCATTTATATAGCTTTCTTACCATATATTTTGAAACCTCGTTGTGGTCAAAAATCATGGTAAGCATATCATCTAGTTCTTGTTCTCCGCCTGTAGCACCTGTTCTACCCGGTATGGTCTTATTTTTGTAAAAACTTGAAAACTGTTTATCATCTGTATCATGTCTGTTCTGTTGAAAGTAAACATGGCCGGTTTGTTTGTTTATCCTCCAACCGGTCAAAATTCTTGCACCCTCTCTCACATCGTGCTCGGTAAATTGGCTCTCAGTGCCTTTGCCTAAAGTAAAAAGCTCTTGTAGCTCTCTGCTATAGTTCTCATCAGGGGCCTCTTTAGTATTTCGCTCTCCATTCAAGTAAATAAGCATAGCAGGGTCTAGAGTCATATCTTTTACCAAAGTTTTGAAATTTTTAAGACAGCTAGATCGTATCAAAGTATTATTTTGATAGGCAAAATTGGCCCAATTGTATATGTTCGATTGTGTGCTAAAATGATTGTGCCAAAAAAGTACCATTTGCTCTCGTATACTTCTATCGTGATTTATAATTTGGCCAGACCACCAAGCTTTGAAAGACTGTCTTCGTTGGTTATTGAACAACCCGTTATAATCATTGACCCAGCTTTCACCTGCAGGTACTCGCGGGTCGGGATTTCTATCGTTGTAATTATTTATAGGAGGAGCCACCGGAGTGTAATCTACATTTAGTACATCATCTACAGCTTGGCTAGCTGTTTTGGTAAGGAAATATGCAACATCTTCCTTTGTTATTCCAAAATGAACGCGACGTAGTAGATGCTGAACTGCTGCCCTGTCCCATATTCCGCTAAATGGTTCTAAGCCGGAATCTATTCTGTTTTTTGATGTTGTTGACATGCGTTTTACTATTTTTTTCTTGCAAAAAAGCAGTACTGATTTTAAGAGCGGTAGTCTATTTTTTCAGTTAATTCATGCAAAATATTTAAGGTAAAAATACTATATATTTTTTAAATTAATATACTTTTTTAATTTTTTTAGAAAGCTACCGCCATTGCATCGAAAATCTTAGGTAAATTCAACTCTCAAATATTGATTAAAGTAGTTTTAAAAAATGCATTTGGTGATTGGCAATTACGTGTTTTTTATAAAAATCAGTACGTTGTGGTAACGTCTTCGTCTACCACTAATATAAAATCTGCTTTGCCTCTGTGCTCTGCGCTCAGCTTGTGCACATTGGTTTGAGTTACCGTAGAAAGTGTAGCATAGTTTAAGTTAGGAGATTTTCGCTTGAGATACCAAAGAATGCCCTCATAGTAGTCAGAATGAAAGGCTCCATTGTAGTGTACAAAGAGGTTTCCGGGTACGTAACTTGATAAAATAAAATGAGCCATAGTGGCGTCTTTTATGGCTTGAGCCATTACTAGTTTTGGAGAACCGTGTGATCCCATCATTTCCAAAATACTTCTGTAAGTGGGTAATTCTGGGTCAAAATCTATTGGTAGTGGTGCTATCCACATTTTTTCAGTAGCGGAGAGGGTGTCCAATGTTTTAAAACCGCTACGGTATACCATACGTGCGTATTTTCTAGGAATATTAGTTGCTGTAAAGCTCAATTTATTCGATTTAGCAAAATCTACTAACGGTGCGTAGTCAGTTTGATAGTTTGGCCACAAACGTGCCATGGTGTCTAATCCTCGTTGGTCTAGAGCGTCTGTTAGGTAGAGATTTAAAGCACTTTGGTTATCGGCTTCAATCATTTCAGCACCCAATTGTAGTGAACGCTTGGCAGCTAATTCTTTGGTAATGCGCAATTGTAACCAATGCGCAATGGCAGAGTTATGTTGCTCACCAAAAAGCACAATATCTTTTTTGGCTAGGTGTTTTACCATTTTTTTATAACGCACTTTTTTCCCTTTGGTAGTATATATATTGTAGGCTTGCGGATTTTGAGCCAAACTAAAATTCGTCAAGCATACAAGTAGGAAAATAACCTTAAACTTCATGGTTACAAAGCTAATGCCTACTTTTTATTTTGCGCTTGGCAGTTGTGAAAATTATCGAATTGGTTCAATCAGAACTCTGTAAACTCTCGATGCTGCTTACATGTTGATAGATAACATAGCAGGTTTTTAAGATTTTTTTTTGGACAAAATCCATATTAAAATCAAGGGGAAGACCAAAGATCCGATTACGATTAGTAGAGCCTTTGGTTTAAAACTGCTGAAATTGCCATCTGTTTGTATAGCGTACATGGCAAAAAGCCACATAGCCATAATGGCCACTTGAAGAACATTTAACAATGACCATTTCACAAAACAAAATTAGTTTAAAAACTTTTGGCGACCAATTTTTTAACAATGAGTTAGTATAGAAGTCTTAACATTGCACATATGGAAAGAAAAAATCTCGTACTTGTAAGTATAGCTTTGGTATGTAGTATGCAGCTGTTTGCTTGGGGTAAAACTGGCCACCGGGTAGTTGGCTATGTAGCTCAGCAGCATATCAGTAAAAAGGCTCATAAAAATATTGATAAACTATTGAATGGGTATTCATTAGAAATGAGTGGTAACTATATGGATTTTATAAAAGCCGACACCAACTACAAGCACATGGGGGCATGGCATTATGTGAGCATACCGGATGGTAAAACGTATGAAGATATTACCAAAAATCCTAAAGGAGATGTCATATGGGCAATAGAAACATTGATAGAAGAATTGAAAACAAAGAAATTTAAGATAGTACCTAGTGAGGAGTTTGCGGTGATGGCTTTGGTGCATTTTGTAGGAGATTTGCACCAGCCTTTGCACGTTGGGCTACCCGAAGATAAAGGAGGTAATAGTATAAAAGTAGAATTTTTTGGGGATAAGACAAACTTGCATCGTGTGTGGGACAGTGATCTCATAGAGCATCAAGGACTTAGCTACACAGAATGGGGTGGCCACATCAATAGAGGAGTGGATAGGCTGCAAGTTTTGGAGTGGCAAAGTACAACAGTTCGGGATTGGGCAGCTGAGAGCCAGCAGTTGCGCACCCAATGCTACGATTTTGGCAATAGTACTAATTTGAAATACGAATACATTTATAGACATATGGGTACTGTAGAAAAGAGGCTAGAGCAAGCAGGCGTGAGATTAGCAGGTATACTTAACGAGCTTTATGGTTAAAGATTTTTGATCGGTGCGATAATGACCAGTATTGGACTCTAAAAACTATTTTAAAAAATGAATATTAGAACATGGGTTTTGGTGTTTACACTAGCTATTTTTTCGGACGTTACTGCTCAGCGACCAAAAAGAAATGAGGAAAGCAATGTAGTAGGTCAGGTAAAAACCAAATTAGAGATAGGTGAAGTTTTTAAGCTAAAAAAAAATGCGTTGATAGAGAATATTTTTCCCTCTTCAGGCGGCGGATATTGGTCTTTGACTGGTATTGGTGGAGTACAATACGCACAAAGCTATGACATAGGTCTGAATCTTGTAAAAAATAAAAAACTCAGTTTGAGATATGGAGGTAAATGTTTAGAACTTTTTAGGGTTCATAAAGTGGGGCAAGATTATTATGCCTTTCTTACTTCCTTGGATAGAGAAAAAGGTAAATTGTTCTTGTATTATGTTTTATTCAATCCCCTACTTTTGAATATAGATGGAGACATCATTAAAATTTCAGAAGCAAAATACAGGGGTAAAGGATATACTTTTCCTTCATTTACGCTTACTGTTTCAGATAATAAAGACCATATAATCGTCTATGCGGAAGATGCCCAAAAAGTAAAAAGTAGTGGGAGGATAGGTTTTTTCTCCAGTTTATTTGCTAGTCGTGCTGCAGAGTTAAAATCTTCTAGTGTTGGCAATCGTAAATTTAATTTTACCTATTGGGTTTTTGACAATAAAATGAAAACGGTCAATTATCAAGAAAAATTATCAATAGAGATTCAAAATTCAGCAGATAAATTTTATGTGCATGAGTTTAAAATAGATAAGCAAGGCAATGTTTTTATACTTGGTAAAAATGAACTTTTAGATGAATTATCAAAAAACGAGCAACGGATGAAAAAAATTGAAGCTTGGGCTGAGTACAAAAAATCTGCATTTGTTGTACAAAAAATAGCACCAGACGGAAGTCAAACACAATATGTGACCCCTGATGACATGCTTTACTTGGATATGAAAATGCTCTTTGACAAAGAAGACAATATTCAACTTATAGGACTTAGCGGAGAGCCATATTTTGATGGACTACTAGCTACTGGCGTTGCCAGAATAACACTCGATGCTGAATTGAACGAGCTGTCTTTATCAACAGATGAGTTTACCCCGGAAGTACTTTCTAACGTGAATCCGATACAAGAATTTGAGGAAAGAGTAGTGGGTAGAGAAAAGAAAAAATATGATAGAAAAAAGGAAAGGAAGGAAAATAAAATGACAGCTCAGCAGAAGGAATATTCTGATCTAGCCAAGCGAGCAGCCCTTAATGTAAGTACCATAGAATATGTAGGAATAGATGAAAAGGGAAATGCACAATTGGTGCTGGAGGAACAATATTTGAAAGTAGTCACTACTACAACTAGAAATCCAGACGGTACGGCTAATACCACTACTAATTATTACTATCATTACAATGACTTAATCTTTTGTAAATTTCTCGAGGACACGGTACTTCAAAACTACTATAAGAAAAATTTTGTTAGCGTAAATTTTAAACTTCCCGAAAGCTTAAATGCAACAATTAACTCTAACAACGATATGTTGATCATTACCCAAGATCACTTGCTTTTGTTGGACCATGATTTAGAGATAAGATTGGGTGAGATAGACCTAAAATTGATAAATAGAATGACAGGCAGGAAAAAGTTTATTATTACAAAACGAATTATTACTGAAGATAACGAAATAGTGCTTGTGGCAAAGCGTTTGAAGAAAACAAGACTATTAAAAATTGGATTATAAAGAAGACAATAAAATGTTTTTTTTCAATTTTCAGTTATAAATCCACAATAAAATGGGCTGATCTGATTGGTCCATATAAGCGCTTAATTCGGCGAAAATTGCAGGATTTACTGTAGGGCAGCCTTCACTCAGACAGATATCGTCATCTTGTGATTTCAACGGTACGCACGCATGGCTGTGGAGCACAATGTAGCGGTTTAGTGCATTACTATTGGTAGAATCTAGACCGTTCAGTTTGTAGCTAGTCCCAAACTTTCCCTCGTATTTTTGGCCTATTTTATATCGCCCGAGGGAAGAGCAATTGCTGCTAATGGCGTTGCTAAACTGTGCGTAGCGATTGTCGGTACTTTTGCAGTGTCCGTGTGCCACCAAACCTTTTATCAAGGTCTCTTTAGTATCTAGGTTAAATCCAAACAGCCTTATGTTTCCGGAGTGTGAAGCTAGATCAATCAATACAGCAAAATCAGTCCTAAAACCCAAACTATCGCAATAGGTGAGTGCTTCATTAATAATGGATGAAGTTTTGTCATACGACACCTGCACGGGTATATGCGTGGGTGGTATTGAGGTTTGCTTGGCTTTGGGACTTAGCATATATACCAGATACGAGGCCATAGCAAGCATCGCTACATATAGCAAAATACGGGTTGCAAAACGTTGGTTCAATGCACGTGAAAATTAACGGCCAATAAGGCAACTCCCAGACCTATGACAATGGCTACTAGTTTGTATCTGCCGTAGGTGTGACTTTCGTTATTTTCAAAAAGTATAGTCGTGCTAATGTGCAAAAACACGCCAATAACCACCCCGATAAGACCTGTAAGCACGTCCTCGTAGCCTATCAACGAAGAGCCTACCACCATGCCTAGAGGTACCATAGCTGCGTAAATGGCAATCCATAGGTAATTGCCAGAGCCTTGTTTGAAAACACTTTTGAGTACAATAGCCAAGGCAAACGCTGCCGGTAGCTCGTGTAGGCCAATGGCAAAAACCATGTTATTCTCTATTTCCTTGCTAAAAGCGCCACCACCTAGACCTAGTCCTTCTACAAATGCGTGTAAGCTTAGCGCTATAAACACGGAGTAGGGAAAACCTTTTTTAAACTCGTGAAAGTGCAAATGGCCGTGTTCTATGCCTTTGGTAAAAAAATCCAGTACAATTTGCAAAAAAAATCCTGCTAGAATGTAGTATCCCGCTGCGTGTCCTACTTTTTCATATACCTCGGGTATCAGGTTTAGTATGGTGATGCTAATGAGAAAAGCGCCACTAAAAGCGAGAAAAAGTTTGAGTTGGCGTGTTTTTTCTGACTGTATCAGTAGGCCAAAAACCCCACCCACAAAAGGGAAGAAAAACAATAAAAACAACCACCAAAAATGCATACCTGCAAAGATAACTAAAACGAAGTAGCGGGTTTACAAAAAGTCTACAAAAAACAATAGCGCCCGCATTGGCAGGAATAAAATAAACGTAAAGCTAGCTTTTTAGGTGTGAAACTGTGAGAACAGTTTTGTGCAGTTTTTTTGTCCTACTACTTGTGCGTAAAGTCTAGGATTTTACAATGTGTCCATCACGCAGACAACTTTTGCCTGTAAAATAGCGAACCAAACTAGCACACTACTGTATAGGGTTAAACATAGGCAGCTTCTGGGTATATTTGTTAAAAACCATGGTTTCGCCAAGCCATCGAAATGCGATAAATCCCGTAGCGGTGAGTTGTCCACTGGCATTAATAGCAATATAGGCATCATAGGTATTACATTTTTTGAGGTCTTTTATCTTGCCACCTTTCCATTCATTTTCCGCGAAGTGAAAATCCCATAGGATATCTTTTCCTATCCATTCATTTTCAGGAATATCGCAATCGTAGCGTTTTTTGCCATCTAATTTTTGAAACCACACCAGCTTGCCGTGGTATTTTCCATTGCCGGCTTTGTAGCACTCTACTATGAAATCCTTTTTTGGAGATATCCATTTGCCGGTTATTTTGTCAGTTTCTGCAGTTTGTACTGCCCATATGGTGCTTACTATATAGGCGACAAGTGAAAAAAAATACATAACAGATGTTTTGATAAATACTAAGAGGAAATACGCAGTTACTCATCTACACGAGTATCGGGTAGTTCTAGTACATTGCTAGTGCTGAGTGCATTACCAGCTATACCTTTTATACTGCCAAAAAGAGAACTGATGTTTTCTTGCACCACCCAAATAGATTTTTCACGTTGTGCCCATATTTTAAGCATCGCTTTTTTCTCGCTATTCAGTTGGTTTATCATTCCGTCATAGTTTTCTACTATTCGTTGTATGTTTTGTACAAATTCATTGCTTGTAAGGTAAGAATAGAGAAGTTCCATTTTATCTCCTTTGTTCTCTTGGCTACTTTTTACGGAGTGTGTTTTCAAAATCATCTCGCGCAGCACAAAACTCAGGCTTTTAACCTCGTGAAAACCACAAATCCAAACACCATCTTTTTCACCAAACCGTTCCATATCGCTTGGCATAGTCTCGGTTACTAGTACTGCTATGTCTGCTTTTGCCGTTATTTGGTCTTGCTTAAGTTTGTCTATCCAGTCACCGGCAAAATTTTTGGTACGTTTACTTTCGTACACTATTTTTCCGCAGGGTTGTTGCATGGCGTTGCGTACTGTTTGTACGCAGTCTGCCCCGCGTGTACCCTTGCCTACTTCGGCTATATCGTCAAAGGGGTAGGAGGTAGTTAGTAGATCTTCTAGTGCTAGCTCTTGTATCTCGCCTTGCATTTGCATACTTCCCTGCTCTGCTTTGCGTTTCATTTCGTCTATTAATTTTTTTTGGTCGTCTAGTTTTTTTTGATATTCTTTTTCTCTCAGAACATTCAATTCTCGTTCTTTGGCTCTTCCTTTTTCCTCTAGTACTGTTTGTTGTTCTAGCATTTTTTTGTCTAAGTACAGTTGCATTTCTTCTGCTTTTTCTTTGAGTTCGTTTTCCCGTTTTAGAAGACTGATTTCAGCTGCTTTTAGCTCCCTGTTTTCCGTTTTCTTTTTTTCGTTTTCTTCTGTCAGGGCTTTTAGCTGCTGCTCAAAAAACTCTTGCGTAGATTTTTGGATGACCTCTTTTTCCTTTTCTATGTGCTTGGCTAGGCGCTCTTGGAAAAGCTCGTTCTCTTTTTCTTTTTTCTGTTCAAAAGCTTCTGTTTCTTTAGCAAAGGCTTGGCGTTCGGCATTGAATTTTGCAGCTTGTTCTGAAACTTTACGTTCATATTCTGCCTTAAATTGAGCCTCTAGTTTTCCACTTAGCGCTTCTTCTACGTCAAATTTGTGTGCGCAATTGGGGCATTTTATTTTATCCATCATTTATTGAGGCACCAAAAATAAGGAAAGCAGACACTTTATCATCGTACGAATTACAATACCTATCGACAATGGGGTTATTCTATTTTTTTTACAGACCCGCATTTTTTAGATTATCTAGCTGGGACACACCACAAGCGAGAATGCCGCCAAAGGCTAGCTTACGCAAAAAAAATAGGCAAGAATCGAAAAGTTAGCTATATTACATCTGATAAAATATAAACTAAGCGAGCTACACTCGCATTTTACAGAGTAGGAGACTAAAGAAAATAGTCAGATGGGTTATATTCAGTTGCGCAAAAATGCATAGGCCAGTTTGATCGTGCCGTAGTCTACTTTTTGTTTTAGTTCGTTGAAAATGTAAACAGACTTTAATCGACCATCCGCACTGTATTTATCTTCCTCTCCGGTATCGTGCTTTTTGTAAGCTTTAGCTATTCGTGTCATCAATACATCCTCTGGCCGGTAGGCTGATATATCGGTGTTTGGCCATTTTTCTGCTATTTTCATGATGTGTCCTTGTATGGTGCTTAGAGCCATGCCACGCTCTTCGGCTATGGCTTTCAGGGTTTTTCCTTCGGTTATCATTTCTTTGGTTACTTCAAAGGTATTTTGCTTGTTGGCCTTGGCTTCTTTTTGGGTGCGATGTTTTTTTAGTTCTTTTTTGTCGGTAGTTCCGCCACTTGCCAGTATGTGATTTTCCCATTCAGCCTTAAAATGATCCTCTGGGTTTTGGTCTATTTCGACACTTAACTCCTGAAAACGTTGGTCTGCCTTGAACGCTAATGGGTCTACTTCTATAGCTGTTCTATTGATACCCAAAAGGCGAAGTCCATCAAGTTCTTTCAAACGTGACAGTGCTACATAGCCTTGTCCTGGTTCAAATGCTTTGGAGAGGTCGACTTCTGCAGCCTCTAGGGTCATTCCTTGGCTTTTGTGCACGGTTATTGCCCAAGCTAGCCTTAGAGGTACTTGCTCAAAACTAACAAGTGGTGTACCTTTTTCGTTGTCTATAGACCAAGTTTCAGGTGTAGCCAATATCTTTCTTTTATCCATGAGCTGCACTAGAGGAAACGGGCCATTTTCATCTGCATCTTTTTGGAAATCTACCACTATTCCCAGTGTACCATTCATGATTCCGCGCTCGTGGTCGTTTTTTAGAAACATCACTTTTGCCCCTTTTTTTAGTACGAGTTTTTCTTGGACTATCAGTGATTTTACAAAACCTTCCAGCATTTTATCATTTCCTTTTTTCTTGGCAAAAAACACTTCTTCCTCGGCTTCTAGAGCGTTTAGTTCTTGCTCATTCATACTGTCTACATCGGCATTGTGAGAGTAGAGTTTTGTGGGTTCTATGCTGTGCTCATTGAAGCGGGTTTCTTGAAGGAGCTGCACTGCACTTTCATCTACCTCATTGCTGCGTATCTGGTTGAGTATGGTATTTAGTTCGTTTTTAGTTTGTCTAAATTGCTCGGTAAGGTAACACACTGTAGGTGCGGCTTGTACCCAAGCATTACTCATAAAAGCAAACTTATCTCGACTTGGTTCTGGCTCTCTACTCACCGGTGGTAGCTGAAAAAAGTCTCCTGCAAACACTACTTGCATACCACCAAAAGGCTTAGCAGAGTTGCGTATGTACTTCAGCACTTGGTCTACCATATCTAGCTGAGCGCGGTGCAGCATAGATATTTCGTCTATAATTAGTATGTGTGTGTTTCTCAGATTTTTAGTGAGGTATTGCTTTGTGGCTAGCGACTTTAGGTTATCGTGGCTTAAGTGGTTTTTAATGCCAATACCACTCCAAGAGTGTATGGTAGTACCATTCATATGGGTGGCAGCTATACCGGTGCTGGCAGTCACTGCCACCGGTACTTTGTGGTCTTTTAGCCAGGTGATGTATTGGTTTAGAGTGTAGGTTTTTCCGGTTCCTGCACTACCCGTTAGGAATACATTTTTTCCTGCTTTAAGTATGGCTAGGACTTTTTCTTGAAACATCTCTATTTTAATTATTATTGGTTTTTATTGCTGTGGCAAGCTACCAGTTTTATATTTTTTGGCCTTACTGAATTATTGATTTTTCTCGTTTAAACTAATGCGTATTTTACACATATTTGCTAGTCCGATAATTTATTTATCACTGTCATTTTGGTAAAGATACTCAAAATTATTTTACCGATGGCTATACCAAATAATGCACCTACTAGTACATCTCCAAAAAAGTGTTTTCCCACGTATATTTGAGCAAAGGATATGAGCCCTGCCCAAGAATAAAATATAGCTTGGGTATATTTCAGGGCACTTATTTTTTTAAATATCCACGCAAACATAACGGCTAGGCCAAAATGATTGGTGGCGTGGCTAGATATAAACCCATACTGCCCACCGCAGTTTGTGAGATGCCTGATGTGGCCTGCAAGACTGGGCTCGTGGCATGGGCGTAGTCGCTCAAAAAATGGTTTCATAAAACCAGCGGAAGAACGGTCGCAAATTACCACTACTAAAACTGTAGCTAGCACGATGTAGAGCCCTTGTAATTTATATTTGCGTATAGTAAAAAATACAAAAACCAAGTACAAGGGTATCCATGTTTTAGCTTCTCTAAGTACTGGCATTAGCCAGTCAAAAAACGAATTGGCCATACCTTGGTGTATGGCTACAAAAATCTGCTGGTCTAGGTGTAAAAGAGTGTCTATCATTTTTTTAAGACTAAAATAAGTCGCTGGGAGGTGTTTATATTAAAAGGGTGAAGCATGTAGTCGCCAAAGGTATCTTGTATCGTAAAACCTATTTCTTTCATCATTTGGGTCAGTTTGGCGTAATCTAGCACCGCTACTTTTTCTTTGTAGTAATGCCATTGCTCTTGCTCACTTTCAAAAGCGATGTGTTTTACAATTGTATTATCGTCCACTTCTCGCTTTATGTGAAATTCGATGCCTTCTTTGGTTTGTGTTTCTCGGGATACTAAGTTTTTTGTTATGACGTCTACATTCATAAAATCGAGTATAAAAATTCCGTTCGGGAGCAAACCATTAAAGATGTTTTGTAAGGTTTTGAAATGCTCCTCATCTGTATCGAAATAGCCAAAACTGGTAAATAAATTGAGTATAATAGCATACCTCTTTGGCAGCGGGTGGCGCATGTCGTGTGTGTAAAAATGAAGAGTGGCATTCTCGTATTTTTTAGCGTAGTTGATACTGTTTAGTGAGTAATCGCAGCCATCTACGGTTACTCCCAACTTATTTAGTTGTATGCTATGCCGTCCTTTCCCACAAGCTAAATCTAGTACAAGTTGATCTTTGGTGGGTTTCAGATAGTCGGAGAGTTTGGCCATAAAGGCTTCCGCTTCTGCATAGTTTCTGTCTTTATAGAGTAGGTGGTAATATTCACTGTCAAACCACGTCCCAAACCATTCGCTCATAGGGCAAAGGTATAAACAGAGGCTTACATTTGGTTATTATTTTGCACCTAGATGAGTATTGATGTAAATAGTGTGGAGTATTTTTTTTAGTGAGGTGTAACTTTCTGGTGCAAGCGTCGTTTAACCTATGCTAGCAATAAATGACTACAGCAGAATATAATGAATGTGTAAAGCTTTATTCCGATGGGATTTTTCGCTTTATTCTGAAAAATATACGGGATGAGTTTGAAGCTGAAAATATTGTACAAAATACCTTTGAAAAATTGTGGGTACGCAGAGAAGGGATAGAAATAAAAACCGTTAAATCCTATTTGTTTAAAATAGCTTACAATAACATGATAGATGTGATACGAAAAAATAAAAAACATGTCGATTTAGAGAGTGCCGGCAACCTAGCCAGTGTATCTTACGAGTATGATAATTTGATAAACTACGTAAATCATGCCGTACAGCAATTGCCCGATAAACAGCGCACTGCCATTACCTTGAGAGATTTTGAGGGGTATGATTACCGCAGCATAGGCGATATTACAGGTATGAGCGAAAGCCAGGTTAAAGTCAATATTTTTAGAGCGCGAAAATATATAAAAGAGTACATAAAAAAATTGGAAATAATGATGCTATGATACGGTATACAATAGAAGTTTTTGACAAGTATGTCTAAGGATAAAATGAAAAGAGAAATGAATTTAAATAGTGATAATTATGAGTTGGTGATGTTTGACTTGCTAGAGGGTAACTTGAGTGAGGCAGATGAGCTAAAAGTTATGGAGCAAATAGAGAGCGATGAGTTTCTTTTTAAAGAATGGAAACTCTTCAAATCTACCGTGCTAGTGTGCTCGCCAAAGACAGTGTATAAAGGGAAATCGATGCTACTGAAAGATGAATACGCAGTTTTGCACAACTTTGGACGCTGGGTAGCGGCGGCAGCTAGTGTAGCTCTTGTAGTCGCATTCATTTTTTACTGGCCGCATCGAGAACAAAAGAAAATGGTACATGACTCTGCTGAATTTTTAGAGAAAGAAAAAAATATGCGATTAAATATCTCTGAAGTTCAACAAGAAACAGTAGTAATGACAACAAAAAAGAAAGATAAATTTGAGCCAGTAACAAGACTAAAGAGTCAAAACAATGAAGTTGGTGTGGGAGCTCAAAAATTAAAACTCAATCGAAAAAAAGGAATGGATCGGAATGAGCATCCGCAAAATACGGATATACAAGATAATATAGTGCTTTCAGATAAAGTAATAGCACAATACTTACCAGAGCGAATAGTTAGTATGCAGACTTCTTCGAATGAATCTTCAAAAATAGAGATAGTTCAAGAATCCTCTGCAAACGTAGAAAAAAATCGCATTGAAATACTAGGGGATGATAATGAGTATTTAGTTGATAATGAATCAGTAAAAGAAAAAATTTTGACATTTGCAACTAATAAATCGTTGAAACGTATGATGAAAATAACAGCAGTAATACTTGCAAAAGCACGCCATCCAAAATTGAAAATGATACCCGACTTTAAGGGGGAAATCCCTAGTCTGAATATTGAGATAGAAACGGAAGGGTACCATGTAATAGCAAGTTTACAGCCCTCAAGAAATAAAAATAATTAAATCGTAAAAATAAGACAACATCATGAAAAATAAATTAAACCAAGTGCTGATAATCGCTGTTCTCTGCTGCTTTACTACTATACTCTATGCACAAACAGATACAGCAGACGTGCAAGAAAATAAAAATAAAGAAGATACAATAATTAATGGAAAGAATCTAAAAATAGTACTCAAAGAAAAGGAGGTGATACAGAAAACAGCTGACGGAAAAGATACCATAACCAAGCGATTGGAGTCTTTAGAAATAATAGCCTCTGGAGAAAACGACGAGGCGCAGGAAAAAGATATCGTAAAAGATTTTGAAGTTTTAAAGGGGCCGGCATTTATAGAAACAAAATGGAACAATTTTCACATTGGACTAAATAATTTGCTCAACAGTAATGGAAAACTAGAGACCGAAACTGGCTTTGAAGAAATAAGTATTTCGTCTGCAAATTCTGTTCATCTTCAGTGGGATATAGTTACACAAGCTATGAACCTTTACCGTGGTAATGTACGTTTGATTTATGGTATAGGTATAGAATATAACAACTACCGTTTTCAAAATAATATAACACTAAATGCTGACTCTGCGATGCTTCGGGTGGTAGAAGATGGGATAGATTATGACAAAAATAAATTAGCGACGCAGCATCTCAACGTGCCGTTATTACTCAATTTTAAACTCTCTCCAAAGGGTACTAAAGATGATGTCTACATATCTGCCGGAGCCAATTTTGGGTACCTTATAGGCAGTCATCAAAAGCAAGTGTGGAAGGATAACGGTAAAAATAAAAGCAAAACTAAAGATGACTATAATTTAGAGCAGTTTAGGATAGGATATGAGGTGCAGTTTGGTTACAAAAACATCGTATTGTACGGTAAGTATTTTCCAAATAGTATGTTCAAAACCAACCAGGGCCCCGATCTGCGAACTGTTTCTGCAGGTATACTTATAGGCAAGGTGTAAGTGGATCTAAAGCTTACACATAGCGTGGTCTAAAAATACTTTTGAGCCGAAGCAAGAAGGATTAATGTTTTGGCTTTTATGTACTGATAAGTTTGAGATTTTATAAATTTCAGAGATCTGCGAGGGTGTAATGGTAGGGCATTGTAATTTGGCTGATTTCAAAAATTGAACGTTGGGAGAAAACCTGTTAACAGCTAAAAACCAAATTTTACGTCTTTGGTTGTTTACTTTTTATGCTTATAGTGGTAATGCACAGTAATATTTTGGTTTTTTGATTCAGGGAGTTTCCAGTATTTGTCTGGATCATCGTCGTCATCATCATTGTTATCTTCGCTTTCATCATCAAAAAAGATTGCTTTCTGTGGTCCTTTATGGCGGTATAAAAAACCAATAAATACACCTGATATAGCTCCAGCCAAATGGCCTTCCCACGATATGTTTTTGCCTATGACACGCCCATAATCAGGAAAAATACCGTAAATCAAGCTTCCATAGAGGAATATAAGTAAAAATGAGGCGCCAAGCATTTCTTTGTTTTGGCTGAACAGAGCGTGCGTTACCAAAAAAGAGATAAAGGCATATACCAATCCACTAGCACCTATGTGCACGCTACCGCTATCGCCTATAGCTAGTAGTATCATACCTGTTAGGATGGTATTCAGTGCTAGAATGACTACTCTTTGGGATTTGAAATAGACAAAAATAAAGCCCATAGACAAAAGTAACGGAAGTGTATTACTAAAAAGGTGATCAAAATCACCGTGAAGAAAAGGCATAGTAAAGATTCCAAAAACTCCTTTCAATGTTTGTGGATGCATACCATAGTGCTCTAGCTGTAACCCAAGCCGCAGATTGATAAAAAAGACAATCCAAATGCTAACCACTAGTACCAGTGGCCATACCAATGAATCTATCAAGCGGATAATAAGGTTTAGCATTCAGAAGAAAAGGTTTCAAAATACGTTCCGAAAGAAATAGACTGACAGAAGGGCGTAATTTGGGTTTTTTGGAGTGGCCTTACTTATGCAAGTAGCATTTTATCAAAGAGCATAAGAAGAAGTACATGCTAGAGCCTGCCTGGGCATAGGATAGTGTGTATGAACTATTGATGTAGTTTTTTTGATGTGTGCTATTGCAAAATATCCTAAACTTGCACCTGATTTAAAATATAAATTATGGCATTACAGTGTGGTATAGTGGGGCTACCCAACGTAGGAAAATCTACTCTTTTTAATTGTTTGAGCAACGCTAAAGCTGAAAGCGCAAACTATCCGTTTTGTACAATAGAGCCGAATGTGGGTACGATCACTGTGCCTGATGAACGGCTAACTAAAATAGCTGATCTTGTAAATCCACAGAAAATACTTCCCACTACTGTAGAGATAGTAGATATAGCTGGCTTGGTGAAAGGGGCTAGTAAAGGAGAAGGACTTGGTAATCAGTTTTTGGGAAACATCAGAAATACCAATGCAATATTGCACGTAGTACGATGTTTTGACAATGAAAATATTACACATGTGGATGGTAGTGTAAACCCCGTACGCGACAAAGAAATCATAGACACAGAGCTACAACTCAAAGATTTGGAGGCTATTGATGGCAAAATTTTGAAAGTTAAAAAACTGGCAGATTCAGGAAATAAAGAAGCAAAGGCTATATATGATGTTGCTGCCAAAATAAAAGAAACCTTAGAGCAGGGAAAATCTGCTAGAACCTTACTAATGGAAGATACCAAGTGGGATTTGGTGAAAGACTTAAATCTACTCACTGCCAAGCCGGTGCTATACGTTTGCAATGTGGATGACGCCAGTGTAGTGAGCGGAAATCACCATACCAAGGCTTTTGAAGCTGCAGTAGCTGATGAACAGGCTCAAGTAATGTATGTGAGTGCTGAGATAGAAAGCGAAATGATAGAGATGGAGGAAGAGGATAGAATGCTTTTTTTGGAAGATATGGGCTTATCAGAAAGTGGGGTGAATAGAATTATCAAGGCAGCTTATCGACTGCTAGAGTTTTACACGTATTTTACAGCTGGCGTAAAAGAAGTTCGTGCTTGGACTATAACAGCTGGTTTTACTGCTCCGCAAGCTGCTGGAGTTATTCATTCTGATTTTGAAAAAGGATTTATCCGTGCTGAGGTAATTGCTTACGATGATTTTATAGCGCTTGGTAGTGAAGCTAAGTGCAGAGAGGCTGGTAAACTTCGCGTTGAAGGCAAAGAATATTTGGTTAAAGACGGGGATATTATGCATTTTAGGTTTAATGTTTAATCCCACTAAAATTATTTGTAGATTATTTCTGAAAAGCTAATTTCGTGGTCATATGAAAACCATAATTAGAGACCTATTTGTGGCTGCTACTGAATTTTTTAGAGCCTGTGATATGTACGTTCCTCATCTAACTTTTGATTTTTACTATTTTACGAATTTCTTAAGGGACTTAGTATTTATTGCCAGCTACGGCATGCCAAACAGTGTGATTGCCCCACTAGAAAATCTACAAAATTGTGCAAAAAATCTGCAAATGAAGATAGATCTCCCTTGCTCAAAGGATATAACCATTTCAAAAGAAATACACACAATTAAAGGAATATTAACGAATATTGAGGGTCTTTTTAACTATCGTATTAGATAAATTAGGTTTTATTATATGGGAAATACAAGCCGCATTTCAGCAGTTATAATCGCTTACAATGAACAAGAACACATAGCGAGATGTATAAAATCACTCACAGGAGTGGTGGATGAGATAGTGGTGGTAGACAGCTACAGCACAGATAATACTGTGGCTATTTGTACCAAGCAACAAGCTAAAGTGGTACAGATGAAATGGCAAGGTTTTGCAGCCACTAAAAATGCAGGGAACAAGCTAGCAGAATACGATTTTATTTTATCTATAGATGCAGACGAGGAATTGAGTAATTCTCTTCAAAATGCCATTACTAAACAAAAAAAACTTGGGTTTGAAACTAATGTAGTGTACAAGTTTAACAGACTTAATAACTACTGCGGCAAATGGATACGCTATGCAGGTTGGTATCCTGATACTAAAGTGCGCATTTTTAATAGGCACAATGTTTTTTGGAAAGGCGAAGTACACGAAAAATTAAACTACCATCAATTTTGTAGTGAAAAACTTCTACATGGGGATTTATTACATTATAGCATCAAAGATAAGCAGGACCACATAGAGCGCATACACAAGTATAACAAACTTACGAGTAAGTACCCCAACCGTTTCTTAGCCTACTTGGCTGCTATAATTACATTTGTGAAGCTGTACCTTTTGAAACTAGGGTTTTTAGAGGGTAAATTGGGCTATCAGCTTTGCATTATTTCTGCTAAAGCAAAAATTTGGAGATGAAACAAAAATAAATAGCTAAAGGACGATTACCAAGTTTTTTTGTGAAAGTGATTAGGGTATTGGTTACTAGTTTTCAACTAATTCTTTGATGTGATCTTCAAGTTCGTACTCATCACCTTCTACATAGCCGGTGTGGGTATAAACGATTTTTCCGTTTTGGTCTATTAAAAAAGTTACAGGCGGATTAGCTACATTCATCGCTCGCTGAACTTCTCCATTGGGATCTAGTAATATGTCAAAATCCCAATTAAATGCATTTACCATGGGTTTTACTTTTACAGCATTCCTGCTATCGTCTAAACTGATGGCTACTAGTTCCATGTCGTATGCTTCTATCCAATCATCTAGCAGGTTATTTACGTTCTTCAATTCTTTAATGCAAGGTTTGCACCACGTAGCCCAAAATGAGATCACCGTTATTTTGCCATTTCTTCCGTAATCAGCAAGCTGTACATCTCCACCGTCTACATTTTTTAGTGTTATTTCGGGCAGAGTAGCAGATGTTGTATCTGTCTGTGCTACTGTAGCGAAAGTGATTAGGGTTAAGAGGAAGGTGATTGTTTTTTTCATGATTTGCTTATTGTTTGTGCGAGTATAAGGTCAAATTTCGTTCCAGCCCAAATCTTAATTGAATTTATTGTTGCTATTTTTTCTATTTAAAATAAAGGTGTTTTATAAAATACTGTAAATAAATTAGTTATATATTTTTTTGAGTGTATGCTACGTACTTTTTTTAAAATACTGATGTAGATAAGAGTATACAGTTTGTGCTGCAATTTGTTATCACCCTGAATAGCAGATTTTTGCCATTAAGTAGCTATGATTAAAATGTATTCTGACTAATTGTAGGTAATTCAAAGGTTAATTGGGCATTGTATCTATACATAAAATCCTTAGCTAAAGGTTTACTGTAAATGCCGTGTGTAGTATTTTTGAAGATGTCTTATATTGCGTGCATTATTGAAAGATTAAAGGCAAAGCGATGAAGAGAATATTTACTCACCTGACTATAATGGCTGCACTTATTGTTGTATTAGCCTTAGGTACACTGTGGTATTTATCTATATATACTAATCACAATAGCGAGCTAATAGTTGTACAAAACTTAGAAGGTAAAATAGGCAGAGATGCCATTAAATTGCTCAAAGATGCTGGTTTACAAGGTGTAGTAATAGATACAGTTTATAAGGATGGTGTTCCTAAAAACACAGTCATTAACCAAAATCCCGTGGCAGGCTTGTCGGTAAAACCAGGAAGAAAAGTGTATTTAGTGATTAATACTAATAAAATACCTATGGTAGCTGTTCCTGATTTGGCGGGGAAAACCTCGTTGTTGCAGGCTAGAAATATGCTTTTACGTCGACATTTAAAGGTTGGTAAAATAATAAAACAAATAAATGCTAGTGTAAAAACCAAAAGCGATGAACCTGTGCTTGATCAGTACGAGGCTGGAACTACAAAAACCATTTTACCCAATACTCTCATAGAACGCAATTCTTACATCGATTTGGTGATTGGTATTCCTGCTGATTACTATGACATTGCCGACAGCACATTATCTGATGAGATACTCTAAAAATCTATGACCCAAAAATGATACTAAATCAAGCTGATTTTCGTTTTGTGCACATGTCTAAATTGTCACTTATTTTGATATTTTTCTCACTATATATTTTTGAGACTAATGCGCAGGTTAAGACCTATCCACTGGAGACAAATCCTAGACTAGAAGCATTTCATTATGCTAATCCCAATTATATTTTCCAACATAATTCAAAAAATAAATTTGGACAAAGAGACACATTAGACTTACCTTTTTTTGATGATTTTTCTCAAAGTACGCTCTATCCAGACAGTACTAAATGGCTAAATAATCAGGTGTATATCAACAATCAATTTCCTCTTTTTCCACCTACGCTCAATGTAGCTACTTTTGATGTTTTAGATGCGCAGGGTGTGCCGTATCGCAATACCATAAACAAAGATTTAAAAGATGCTGGAGATAGTCTAATTAGCCAGCCTATAAATTTGGCAAGTACCGCTCACTCAGTGTCAGATTCTATTATACTTAGTTTCTTTTATCAGCCAAATGGCAATGGCTATCACCTAAATGGTGAGGATCGTATTCGCTTATGGTTTAAGGCCAAAAACGGACTTTGGTTTCAGGTATGGAGCAAAGAGGGTGAAAATATAAGTCGTGATTTTGAGCAGGTTATGATTCCTATTTTGGATAGTAACTACCTCCACGCCGGCTTTCAGTTTATGTTTACCACCTATACGCGGCAAGTGGGCAATGCAAATCATTGGCATATAGACTATGTAGTGCTAGACAAAAATAGGAGTGTCACTAGAAAAACATACGATGACTATGCTATTCAAACTACACCTACATCGCTGCTCAAAGACTATTGGGCTATGCCTTACGATCATTTTAGTACAAATCCGAGCTCTTTTATGGATGATTCTGTGCGTTTTTGGGTGTCAAATCTCTCTGAAGTAGATAAGAGATTACAAGTTAGAAATGAGGCTTTTGCCAATGGCTCTCAGGTAGCTAGTACCTCGTTCTTGGCAAGTTCTAATAACCACGCTGCGCAAGGTAAAAGACAACGAAACTTGCCCACTTATAACATTGCCAATGTGCCAAATAATGGAGAAGTGGAGGTAAAACGCAAAGTAGAATTGACCGAGAGCATACCTAACGATATAAAAGTGAACGACAAAATAGAGTTTACTCAGGTTTTATACGATTATTATGCCTACGATGATGGTAGTGCAGAACAGAATTTTGGCTTTGATCAGAATACGAACCCAAGCAATATAGAGGGTCAAGTTGCTTACGGTTTTGATGTGGTAAAGAAAGATACGCTTTATGCACTTGCGACATACTTCAATCAAGCAGTGTTTGATGGTTCTAGAAACAGGTTTAGGTACAGAGTGTGGAGTCAGCTGAAGGGCATAGACGGAGGCCTCGAAGATGTTGTAATATACGAGTCTGATGATATGACACCCACCTACAGTTCCGCCAATGGGCAGCGTACATTTACCCCTCATTTGCTAGATACTACCCTCGTGCTAGAGCCAGGGAAATACTACATAGGCTGGTGGCAAGGCTCTATGTTTAATCTTAATATTGGATGGGATATGAACTATGGAAACACCCGTAATCCGCAGCGAAAAAACCCAAATCTGCATGCAAAGGCGTTTGGAGATTGGAGTAATGATGTACCTCAAGGTACCTTAATGATGCGGCCACATTTTGGGAATAAGAGGCCACTATACGCCAGTACTAATCGCGTATGGCCTAAAGAAAAAAAACCTACTATATACCCAAATCCAGCGCATGATATTGTGTATCTGGGCAAAAAATATGCACAAATAAAACTAGTAAATTTTCATGGTGAAGAGGTGTATACAGCACAAGAAGTGACAGAAATTACCGTAAAAGGTTTGAGTAATGGTGTTTATATTGCAATTCTAACCAATGAAAAAGCAGAACAATTTTCTATTCGCCTCGTTATACTTGCACCATAAACTAAAAAGACAATACATTTAAAAATGATGACTGATATAACAGCAGAGGAACTTAAGCTAAAAATAGATAATAATGATGATTTTTTGCTTTTAGATGTACGCGAAGAATGGGAATACGAAGAGTTTAACATTGGAGGGAAACTCATTCCATTGGGCACACTGCCAGGTACTATAGACGATATATGCGATACGTGGATGCAAAAAGAAGTCGTTGTACACTGTAAATCTGGTGCTAGAAGTGCAGCAGCAAAAGCTTTCATGATGCAGCAAGGATTTGAAAATGTCAGAAATCTTTTAGGAGGTGTAATCGATTGGCAATCAAAATTTTCATAAAAAGAAAAACACGCGGAGTTGCACTCATAGCTGTTCTCAGTGTTGTGGTGTCGCTTTATTTTTTGTCTTGTAGTCAATTAATACAAACCAGGGATTCAGACATTATCTATTTAAACCATGCAAGTGATGTCGCCTATGTGGGAATGCAAACGTGTGCTAGTTGCCATCAAGACAAACATGAAACATTTGTACATACAGGGATGGGTTTATCCTTTGACAGTGCTACCAGAGAAAAATCATCTGCATTCTTTGGGGCCCAGCATCAAGTTTATGATACTATTCAAAATTTATATTACTATCCCTATTGGAAGAATGATAAATTATACATCAAAGAATATAGGCTGAATGGTAGCGATACCACTCACCAACTAGATGTGCATATCAATTATGTGGTAGGTAGTGGTCAGCATACCAATTCTCATATTTTTTCGCACAACGGATACTTATTTCAAGCGCCAATTACCTTTTATGTTCAAGAACAAAAGTGGGATTTGGCACCGGGCTTTGAAAATGGTAATAATTCACGTTTTAGCCGTATACTAAATACAGAGTGCATAAGCTGCCACAATGCTATGCCGGCTATGCACCTAGATTCTGATTTTAAATTTGCGAGCATAGGGCAGGGTATAGATTGCGAACGCTGTCATGGGCCTGGAGAGTTGCACGTAAAACAGCGAAGCAAAGGGCAAGGCGTAGATGTAAAAAAGGAGATAGATCCCACTATAGTAAACCCTAGAAAATTATCTTGGGAGCGACAAATAGATCTCTGCCAACGGTGTCATTTACAGGGACTTAATGTGTTGAAAAACGAAAAAAAATTCACCGATTTTAAACCGGGAATGAAGCTAAGTGATATATTTGAAATATACCTGCCAGAGTATGAAGGGTATACTCATTCTTTTGACATGGCTAATCACGCTCAGCGATTTCAAATGAGCCAATGTTTTATACAAGGAAATAAAGATAATCTTGATTTTACTTGTATTTCTTGTCACAATCCACACGTTAGTGTAAAAATGACAGGAAAAGAAGTGTACAATACTGCGTGCAAAAACTGTCATCAAACCAAAGGCTGCAAAGAGATTCCATCGGTTTTAGCTAATGCCAAAAATAACTGTGTGAGTTGCCATATGCCATCAAGTAGTTCAGAAGACATACCTCATGTAAGTGTTCATGACCACTACATCAGAGTTCCAGAGGCCAAAAAAGATATAAAGCAAATGCAAAAAATAGTAGGCCTATATGCTGTAAATAATCCTGCACCCAATATCGAAACAGAGATATTAGCATATTTAGAATATTGGGAAAAATTTGACAAAAACCCGTTTTACATCACTAAGGCTCATGAATTATTAAAACAAAATAACTATCCTAAGTTGTGGTTGAAGTACCACTATCTCACAGAAAATTATAAAGCTGCAATTTCATTGAGTCTTGAAGCAGATCAGCTATCTGCGTGGCAAAATTATATGTTAGGCATAGCCTACCTGAAAGAAAATAAACAAAGTCTTGGTATCTTTCATTTGGAAAAATCATACAAAAAAGAACCTACCAATATGCTAATAGCCAGTGAGTTATTGAAATGGTATGCCCAAAAGTCAAACATTTCTAAAACTATTAATTTCGGTGAGCAGTTACTAAAAGAATATCCCACCAATGGGATCATTTATAACAATTTGGCTAAAGCATATATTATGGATGGGAAAACGGCCAAAGCTTTACCCTATATGAACAAAGCATTGCATTACGAACCGGACAACCTTTTGGTTTGGACTACTTTTTTAAATTATTATGCAAGTATTAGAGATCGAACAAAATTTATGTTTTGGTTAACTAAAATAAATAATAAAGATTCTAGTTATTTAAACAAAGATCAAATACAAAGCCTCTTAGATCGTATGTCATAAAATGCCATCATATGGCGTGTGTATTTCAAAAGAATAGCCATACATTTGCAGTATGGCAATTATCATAACAGATGAATGTATAAACTGTGGCGCTTGCGAGCCTGAATGTCCTAACACGGCTATCTATGAAGCAGGCGCGGAGTGGAAAATAGCCGATGGAACAGGCGTTTCGGGCTCATATACTTTAGAAGGAGACAAGATAGTGGCGTCGGACGCCATACAGCAACCCATATCAGACGAAGTTTACTATATAGTACCAGACAAATGCACAGAATGTCAAGGTTTTCATGAGGAACCCCAGTGCGCCGCTGTATGTCCGGTAGACTGCTGTGTTCCGGACCCAGATAGAGAAGAGACAGAGGAACAACTCTTAGCTCGCAAGACTCGCTTGCATTTATAGCGCAATGCAAAATAAAGGGATTTGTCATATTTCACAAATTCCCCTCAGGGGTGAGCCTCGAAGTAGTGCTGAGCAAGTTTCCCAACTTTTATTTGGCGAAACGTATGCTATTTTACAACAAAACGGAGACTGGTATTTGATTCAAATGGATTTTGATGGCTATCAAGGGTGGATAAGTCAGTCAAGCCTTTTTTTGTATGCAGAAGAAGCACCCCGGATAATACAAACAGATCTTTATCTTTCTTCAACTAACGATTTGTATAATGCACCCCTAACTTCTAGCATGGGCTCAGAGATACTAAAGAGTGAAAACAGCGTATCGAATCATAAACTTTATATAGGCGAGGTGGCAAAGAAATTTTTAGGCACACCATATTTATGGGGAGGCCGACACCACAGTGGCATAGACTGCTCTGGTTTGGTCCAAATTGTTTACAAAATCCTGGGAGTATCGCTGCCTAGAGATGCATCACAGCAGCAAAAAAAAGGTAAGCCCATTCGTTTTAAGGATATTTTTGAAGGAGATCTTGTTTTTTTTTATACCCAAGAACGAGTGAGTCATGTAGGTCTCGCGCTTGGTAGTCAAAAGATATTGCACGCACATGGAGTGGTCCGCATAGACACTCTAACAGCCGAAGGAATTCGCAATGCAGAAACAGGACAGCTCACTCATTACTTTCATTCTGCAAAACGACTCAGATAAAAATTTGGGTGTTTCCAATATTAAGGTCATATTTGACCTTATATGCAAAAACGTAATCAGTGGAGGAAATTAAGTCTTTTTTTGCTTTCAATAGTCGGATTTTTTGAGGTCAATGGGGCTAATAAAAAAGGTATAGATGAGAAAATTAATGACTGGTTTGAGCCTATAGCAAATACGTGGGAAGGGTTGGTACTAACTAGTATACCCATAAGCGAAAATGTTTCTATTCCTTTAGTGGTAATATTATTAGTCTGTGGTGCATTATTTTTTACTATCACCTTTACATTTATAAATGTTAGAAGATTTCCACTGGCTATCAATGTGGTAAGAGGCAAGTATGACGATGTAGATCATCACTCTGCAGAAAAAACAGATTTGAATGTGGTAGACGGAGACGTAGTAAATACGATAGTTGATGAGAATAAAGATGGAGAAGTTAGCCATTTCCAAGCATTAGCCACTGCTGTATCTGGCACGGTTGGTTTAGGAAATATTGCAGGCGTGGCGGTGGCAATTGCAATAGGTGGTCCTGGGGCTACTTTTTGGATGATTGTGTGCGGGCTTATAGGTATGTCAACCAAATTTGTAGAGTGTACATTAGGAGTAAAATATAGAGATGTAGGCAGTGACGGCACTGTATATGGCGGACCTATGTATTATCTGAAGCAGGGATTTGCAGAATTAAATATGTCTGGAGTTGGTAAAGTGTTGGGTGGTTTGTTTGCTATTTTGTGCGTGGGTGCTAGCTTTGGTGGAGGTAATGCATTTCAAAGTAATCAAGCAACTCAGCAAATCATTACGCTTATGGGACTAGAGGGAGGTGCCACTGGAGTTATCATCGGGGTAATACTTGCAGTATTAGTAGGTATTGTAATCATAGGAGGTATAAAGAGAATCGCTCAAATTACTGAGCGTATAGTTCCCTTTATGGCGGGTATTTATGTTGTAGCAGCTCTTATTATTATCGTAGCAAATATCTCGAAGCTAGGTGAAGCAATTGGCCTTATATTCAGTGGAGCATTTTCTCCCGAAGCTGGCTTAGGAGGAGTTCTAGGAGTGCTTATTATTGGCTTCCAACGTGCAGCCTTTAGCAATGAAGCTGGTGCGGGATCTGCAGCTATAGCCCACTCTGCTGTTCGTACTAAATATCCTGCTAGTGAAGGGATAGTGGCATTGCTAGAGCCATTTATAGATACCGTAGTTATATGTACTATGACTGCTTTAGTTATTATTTTTTTTAACATGGATGGTGCTTTTGTATATGGTGGAGAAAATGGTGCCGTTGTCCTAAAATCTACTGGGCAAGCAGTTGGTGGTGTAGATCTTACCTCCCTAGCGTTTGATGCAGTGATACCTCATTTTTCTGTAGTATTGACCATTGCTATAATACTTTTTGCTTTTAGTACTATGATTTCTTGGTCTTACTATGGTTTGCAATCATGGAAATACTTGTTTGGTAGAGGAAAAGTAGCTGATATTACTTACAAAATATTATTCCTGCTTTTTGTGGTGATAGGTGCCGCTGCTACACTAGACGCAGTAATTAAGTTTTCTGATGCAATGATTTTAGCTTTAGTATTTCCCAATATGATAGGATTGCTATTCCTTTTTCCGAAAGTAAAATTGGAGCTAAATAGATATCTGAAGGCTATTAAAAAAGTATAAACAATTCACTATTTAAAGATAGTAAAAAGTAATTTTGCGTATAGAAATGCATGGGTTTTATTTCTGATACCTCTTGCTCGATTCACCAGTAAAGAATATAGTATTTTTTATAAAAAATAATGAATTTAACATCAGTACTACTGCAGGCAGTAGACAGTACAAATAGGGCACCGGATGCTACAGTTTGGTTTTGGGGTGTCTCCGAGGTGATTATTACCATAATTATATTTTTAGGGGTCTATTATATTTTCAAACCTTTGTTTGTAAACAAAGACTCAGAACCCAAGGCCTAAACACCACGCCTTTTTATATAACCATTGCTTTTAGTAGCTTTTGCATTATTTATGACAGCTGATTGCTTATGCCAACCAAGTGTCTTCTTTCGACCTCAAATTCTTGTTTATTTTTTGCAGAATTACATTCATTGCATAAGGGCACTATGTACCAATTATTGCTTCGTTTTCCATCGAGGGGCATTACATGGCCTCCGTCTGATGGTATATTATCGCAGTCTTTGTTCTTGCATACCGATACTGACCTACCATAGTTGGAGGTCCAATATGCTAACCAAGACTTATGTCCTTGAGGTAGAGGTCTTGGTCCACTAGGTCCCCACTTCAGGTTTTTTACTTTCATGGCTCAAAGGTATTATTTTAATAGTCTTTACATAATCTTTAAACAACATGTCACCAAGATTTATTCTTATTTTTTGATATTATTTACTGTCCGAAATGTTAGATTTATACGTGGTATGTGTATTTTTTTGGTAGGTGGTAATCTATGAAGCCAATGCGTTTGTGTAGTGTCTTTCATAACGAGTAAACTACCTTTTTCTAACCAAATGTTTACTAGTTCCTTAGTTTGTTTATGTTTGAAAGTAAATCTTCGTTCTGCTCCAAAACTCAACGATGCGATTGCACCATTTTCTTTGAGTTCTTTTTCTCCATCGCTGTGCCAACCCATTCCTTCTTCGCCATCGTGATACAAGTTTAGCAAGCACGAGTTGTAGGTTTCACCAGAGTGTTGCTCTACTATTTTTTTTAAGGATAAGAGCTCGGAAGTCCATTCTAGTGCTTGCCTAGTTACTTTGGAGTAGGTATATGAAAAAGGCTCGTCTGCATACCACGCTACTTTTCGCTTTGTTATGATACGCTTCCCAAAAATAACAACCTCGTCATTTTTCCATTCAATGGTGTTCCAAAGTATATCATAATAGTTTAAAGCTACTTCTGAAGACACTATTGCACCATAGTAGTATACTGTACCACTGTGTGGTAGTATGTTTTTAGGTGTATCTGTAGAACTATTGAAAAAATCCATTTAAGATAACAAAAATACTAAACGATAGGCTGGAAATAAGAATAATAATTATTATTTGACGGTCAATTTGTATAGTGTTTATGGATTTTTGGATGAATATCGTATGCTTGAAGATGACAATTTTTCTTGCACTTTAAAATACGATGTTTGGCAAGTTTGCAGCGAAGTTTCATTTTCCTTGTATCTTTATTTTAGAAAGCAGAAAAAGTCCTATGCTCATAAATCTTACTCATTTTAGGCATTCTTAATTTTAACTTACCCCTTCGTATTCAATTTACTACAAGTTTTAGCAAACTCAATATTTGTATGAAATAAATACGGGAATAGCAATAGTTAGACGACCAACGTATCTCGGCAAATTTACAAATGAATTACAGGTTAATAAAATTACTAACGAAAGACCTACTGGTGCTCTGCAAAACATAGCTAAAGTTACATTATCAATCCAAGGGTTTTTATCCAACTAAAGCTGCAGCACTATCATTAACCCTACAATTACGGCTAGTTGCACTGCAAATAGTACAGCACCGAAGATTAGACCTTTTTTCCCCGAAGCGAGCAGTGTTTTAAAACTTACTTTTAGCCCAATAGCTGCCATAGCTGTAGCAAGTAAAAAATTACTGGTGTGCTTACTCATCGTTAAAATTTCAGATGGAAATGTCACAACAGAAACGAGGATAGAGAGTGACACAAATACAATCAAATACCACGGTAGTCTGAGCTTATTTTCGGTTTTGTTTTTAGTTTCTAAATCCATTTTTTGTGTAAAGTGGCTAAAAATTAATAAGGCTGGAGTAAGAAGAGCAACTCGTCCTAATTTTATGGTTATTGCCATTTCACCTATGGTTTCATTCATAGCAAATCCGGCACCTGCCACATTTCCTACGGAATGTAAACTTGCCCCCAATAGTATACTGTTTTGTACATCGGTGAGCCAATCTGAAGTGATAAATGGAATGGCTAACATACCCAATAGTCCGTATAGATTTACGACGGCCATGGCAATTCCCATATCACTTTTATCTTTACTTACAGAGGGAGCTAATGCAGCAATGGCAGTAGATCCGCATATCGCCGTACCAAAACCTACAAGTAGTCCAGCACTGCTTGGGCAGTTCATTCGTTTTCCGAGCCATATGGTACTCCACAGAGCTAAGGCCATAGTTACTAAGACCAGTAAGATAGATTCCCATCCGAGTTTCAAAAAGCTACTATAATCTATACTAAAAGCCATAAAAACGATGGCAAATTCTAAGAATGTAGTGCTTGAGAATTTTAAGCCTATTGACCACTTTTGAGGCAATGAAACTGTGTTGCCCAAACCAATACCTACCACAAGAGCAATTAGTATTGAACTCAAGCCAAGCCAATGACTTATGAAAATAGCTGCTATAGCTATAGCCAAGGCTAGCAATACACCGCTTAGATTGCTAAAAAAACGAGTATTTTTCAACCGATAGATTATTGTTTAAGCTGGCCTTTGTAGCTCGAAATTCCTCCTTGTAAATTAAACACTGACGCAAAGCCTTTAGCTACCATGCGTGTTGCTGCTTGTTGACTTCTTGAACCACTGTGGCAATATATTATGTAGGTTTTTGATGTGTCCAAAGTACTTATTTTTTGGTCAAAATCGCCTCCGTTTACATTTATAAAAAGGTCTGTTTCTGGAATGTAACCTCTGGCTATTTCCCCGGGTGTCCGCACATCTATAACTACTACGTCTTCAACTTGTAATTTGGTACTTAAATCTTGTTGACTCAAGTTTTTTACACCTGAAGTTTGCGCATCGCATCCCGCAAATGCAATTAATGCGATGAAAACTGTTGTAAATAATTTCATGATTTTTATATGATACAGCAATGATAAAGACAGAATGTCTTAGGAGATGTAACTTGGGTATCATTTTTCAAACATGGAATAATTCTAACCTGAACAAGACAACATATAAACTGAAAATAACTTTACCTTTTTTGAGTATTTACTATATTTGAGTAAACCTTGATACCTCAATAATATAAATTTAGACTCATTCTTTCTTTTTAGTCAGCCTTAAGTTAGTCAGCCTTTAGTTATAGATAAACATTAGGTTCATTAGATTATGCACTAGTGAATAAGGTCTAAAGTTTAGTTCGACTATTCCAATTCTAATATAATTCTTTGGAAAAGTTTGCCACACAGCAAGGAATTAAGAAAAGAGTTCTTTTAGTTTTTTTACGGTATAATCTATTTCTTCTTGTTTGGTAAACTTACTAAAAGAAAAACGTACTGCCGATCTATCAGTAGGATGGCCTATACCTTGTAGCACATGGCTAGAGCTGAGTGCGCCACTATTGCAAGCAGAACCACCGCTGGCACAAATTCCGTTCATATCTAGTTGAAAAAGAAGGGTGCTAGCATTGTCGTGTGGTGGCAGCGACACATTAAGTACGGTATATAGCCCGCCGCTTTCGCTAGTATCGCCATTGAAACAAACTCCACTTATTTCAGAGGTAAGCTGCTCCTTAAGGTACGTTTTTATACGCTGTACTGTTTCTATTTTTACGTCTATATTTCTATTGGCTATTTCCAGCGCCTTAGCTATCCCAGCTATTCCCATCACGTTTTCAGTGCCCGCGCGCATAGCACTTTCTTGTCCACCTCCAGTCATCAGTGGGCGTATTCTTAGTCGTTTGTTTTTATATAAAAATCCTACTCCTTTTGGTCCGTGAAACTTATGTGCTGAGCAAGCTATAAAATCTACATTGAGTTTCTCTAAATCAATCGTATAATGGCCTACTGTTTGAACGGTATCGGTATGAAAAAAGCAATTGTTATCCCGTGCTATTTGGCTAATTGCAACAATATCATTGATGGTTCCTATTTCATTATTGGCGTGCATTAGGCTAATTAGGCTTTTTGGGTTTTCGGCTGCCAGTTCTTTCAAATGGTTCAGATCTACTCTTCCTAGTATATCTAGCTTTACATAGCTTATCTGAACCAATCCTTTTAGATGCAGCTCTACAGCAGTGTCTAAAACAGCTTTGTGCTCTATTTTACTAGTGATAATATGCTTTACATCTAGGTCATTTACGGCACATCTAAGCGCCATATTGTCTGCTTCTGTTCCACTGCCCGTGAAAATAATTTCAGGTCCGCTGCAGTTCAACATTTTGGCTATTTCTTTTCTCGCCATTTCTACCACAGCTCTAGCTTTTCTGCCTTGCTGGTGTATGGCGCTAGCGTTGCCATAGCACTCGTGCATTATTTCGGTCATACGTTCTATCACCTGCACGTCCATCTGTGTGGTGGCGGCATTGTCTAAGTATACTTGCATAAGTTAATAGGTTGCAAATTAAAAGAAAATTGACTATAAGCAGTACTTGTATCCTATAAGTTTATAGCACAGTTGTGCCATAGTATATGCTGTGCTGTCATCATCGGTCTCTGGATTTAGTTCAACAATGTCAAATCCTTTCACCTCACATTTTTCGAATACTTTTTTTAGCAGTTTCAGTGTGGGGTGCCAGAGCAGTCCGCCAGGCTCTGGGGTGCCTACGCTTGGGCATATACTGGGATCAAAACCGTCAGTGTCTATTGTAATATAAAGTATCTTAGGTAGTTGGGCTATAAGCGTATCCATCCAATCGTCGTTTTGCCATATTTGGTGTGAATACCAGCAGTTTATGTTTGTTGACGATTTTATCAAGTCAGACTCTTCTATGCACTGCGCACGTATGCCTACCTGAAATATAGGTGGGTTTAATTCATTGATACGTGCCATTACACTAGCGTGAGACCATTTGTTTCCCTCGTATGCCGGTCTCAAATCACTATGTGCGTCTAGTTGCAGTATGCCTATGTCACTCCAGCGTTCCTTGAATGCTTTGAATATACCAAAACTTACGGTATGCTCTGCACCTAGGCTTACCACAAATTTGTCTTTATTGAGATGTTTGGTTGTTTCAATATAGATAGCTTCTATAGCTTCCTCATCTACTTTACCCAAAAAATCTAAAGGTTCTAAACAAGCTATCCCACATTTTTTGTAGGCTTCAGTGTCTAGTTCTGGGTCATAAAATTCTACATAGTGCGAGTTGTGAATGATGGCTTTTGGCCCTTTGTCTGATCCTTTTTTATAGCTCGAGGTGTGCTCATATGGTAGTTGTTGTATTACCACTTTACTCGTTTCGTAATCGTTGTGCGCGGAGTCATCTATACCCAAAAAATTGAAGGCCGACACGTTATTGATATTTTCCACTATTTTTGATGTTTTATTCGCTACAAATGAAAACAAATAAATCCATCGTTATCGCAGTATTTTTTATGATTTTTATCGCTAGTGCTTGTTCGCAGGCAAAATATAGCAGTAGAACTCGTAATGTGAAAGGACAGAAAGTATATGCAGGACATAGTGAAGCATTACGTGCCAATAATGTATCTAAAGTAGTTAGGCTGAAATCTGAAACGAGAGAAACTCTAAGTTCCGCTATTGCTGCTACCGAATGGGAGGTTGAAAATACCTTACAAGTAGGTCCCACTTCAATGATGGAGCTATCTCAGTCACAAACCAACGAATATGAAATGCTCAACCATAGAGAAGCTGCTCAATCGAAACGGATGGCCCAAGCTTTGGCCAAAGTAGAGCACTCCACACCGCTGTTTTCCCAAGCTGTAAAAGAACTGAAAAAAATCAAAAGTACCCCCAATAAAGCTCTCAAATTGAGTGAAAAAAATGAAGGGAATCCAGACATACTGTATATTTTGCTTGTGGTTTTGCTAGTACTACTCATTCTTTCTTTAGTCTCTAAGCTGTTTCCCATAATTAGTTGGTTGCTTGGTTTGGCACTTCTATTTTTTCTTATTTATATCCTTTTGCAACTCATATAAATCTCTCTATTCTTAAGGCGTTTTTTGTTTAAATTAATTGTTGTTACATTGAATTAATAGAATAGCTAGGTAGTATGTTTTTTCGTATATTATTTCCTCTTATTCAGTTGGTATTAGAATACTTTTTGTGTCGTTTTCTTCATTAGTATGTTATCTTATCATTTCGCGTTCCATTGGCAAAATAGTTTTGGCGCATTTTTGCGTGATCTATCAATAGATAATTAAATAAAGATTTGATTAAATGTGCAATAGCATTATCAAAAAAATAGGTTTATTTTGACCATAAAATACAGCAAATGAAAAAAATAACTTATTTAATGTTAGGCCTAATTGCTTTTGCAACAGCTTGCGAAGATGATGATAAAGAGATTGTAATAAATCAGTCACAAGAACTTTGCGATAGCTTAGATATATTGTATACCGATGACATAGCGCCTATTTTAGAGAATGCGGGCTGTTCCGGGGTGTACTGCCACGGAGGTGGTGCCGGTGGTGTAAATTTACTAGATTGGCAATCCGTTAAAACTGCTGCAGAAAGTCCTAAATTTTTGAAAGCCATACGACATGAACTAGGCGCTAGTCCCATGCCAAAAGGTGGCAGCAAACTTGATGATTCGGAACTAGAAAAGATAGAATGCTGGATAAAAAGTGGCAGTAGAGAATAGAATTTCGGCGAATAAAATAGAGCTGTAGGAGAAATTTATATTACTTTAGAGCAACTGTCATTTCTCTTTTACCATTTGCCCCTGTAGGATTTTCAATACTAAATCCAGCGGATTTCAAATCGCGTTTTAGTTGGCCAGCCGCAGAGTAAGTAGTTAAAATACCTCCTGGTTTTGTAGCTTTATATAGTTTACTAAATATATCTAATGTCCAAAGCTCAGGTTGTTTTTTGGGTGCAAATGCATCAAAGTATATCACATCGTATCGATTGGCAGTTAAATTCATATATTCCAGTTTTTGGGTGGTTTTATGTAGGGTGAAATATTCGTGAATTTTTATTTTATTTTCCCAAGAAGCGTCGTGTAGCTCGGCAAAAAGGATAGGTTCTTCTAAAAGTTCTCCATAGCCTATTTTCCGTACCAAGTCAAAAGGAACTTGAAACGGCTCTAGCGTGTGATAAGTTACTTTTCTGCAAGTTTTGGCAGCATATTGCGCAGTGAGAAGTGCGTTTAGCCCCGTACCAAAACCTATTTCAAGTATCTCAATATTCCCCGTGGTTCTTTGCATTCCTTCGTGCAAGAAAACGTGAATGGCTTCCGTTATTGCTCCGTTTCTACTGTGATACGTCTCATCCATACTTGGTATATAGAGTGTATATTCACCTGTTTTTGTTTCTTGCAGTTCCATTGGGTGACAAAGAAATAATTTTAAATTAATATTGCACTACCATGCAGCCAAAACTATTGTCCATTATTATTCCTGTGTACAACGAGGAAAATACAATTCACCTTATACTTGACAAAATTCAGCAAGTTCAGTTGATTGCAGGTATACAAAAAGAAATAGTGATGGTAGATGACCAATCTTCGGATAACTCATGGGAACGCTTGAAGCAATATCGCGATGAAAATCAAGGTATAAAAATATCGCTGTATCAGCACGATGTAAACAAGGGAAAAGGTGCGGCTTTACACACAGGTATAAAACAAGCCGCGGGTGATTTGATTATCATACAAGATGCAGATCTAGAATACGACCCTTTTGAGTACAACGATTTGTTAAAGCCAATAGTAGACGGAGAGGCTGACATAGTATACGGCTCGCGTTTTATGGGAGGTAAGCCACACCGTATATTATTCTTTTGGCACAGTATAGGAAATGGGTTGCTTACACTGATGAGCAATGCAATGACGAATCTCAATCTTACCGATATGGAAACCTGCTATAAATTGTTTAAAGCAGATATAATAAAAGGACTAGATCTCAAAGAAAATCGCTTTGGTTTTGAACCAGAAGTTACAGCCAAAATATCACGTATTCCCAAAATTCGTATCTATGAAATAGGAATTTCATATTACGGAAGAACATATGAGGATGGTAAAAAAATAGGTTGGAAAGATGGAGTGAGGGCTTTGTATTGTATTCTTAAATACAATCTTTGGGCAAAAGGTTAGAGAAATAAGAGATCTACATTATTTTGACAATAAATGTTTTATCTCAAGACATTTTGAACCTTTAAAAAAAATAAAATTTAAGTTATTAAACTTTATTTAAACCCTCCTTATAAGTGGCTAGGCAGAGTTCTCTTGCTTCTTTGTGATTCACGATTTCTTTTGGGTAGTCCGTTGTTTGCCATTCGGGTATCCACTTTTTGATATATGCGTACTGTTTGTCAAATTTTTCGATTTGTGTATACGGGTTAAAAATGCGGAAATAGGGTGCGGCATCTACTCCGCTACCCGCAGCCCACTGCCATCCGCCATTGTTACTTGCAAGATCAAAATCAAGTAACTTTCTGGCAAAATATGCCTCTCCCCAGCGCCAGTCTAAAAGTAGATGCTTGGTAAAAAAACTGGCCACAACCATCCGTACTCTGTTGTGCATAAAACCAGTTGCATTCAATTCGCGCATACCCGCGTCTACTAAAGCGTAGCCTGTTTTTCCTTCACACCACGCCAGGTAATGATCTTCATTTGTAGACCATGATATGTTATCATACTGTGATTTAAAAGACTCTTTGGCTACTTTCGGAAAATGATATAATATCTGAGCATAAAAATCTCGCCAAATTAATTCATTAAGCCATTTTTCGCTGGTCTTTTTGCCTTTTGCTGCTTTGTCACGTATGCTAATTGTTCCAAATCTAAAGTGTACAGAAAGTCGTGAAGTACCATGTATTGCAGGGAAATTTCGTTGTTTTTCGTAGTTCTTTATAATACTTATTGTAGTATTTTTTTCTGGAAATACTAACTTGCTATGCGTGAAACCCATAGCGGATAAAGGAATAACAGTCTGTGGAAATGTTTGCTTAAAGTACTCGAAATAGGATTGAGTTGGGTAGGGCTCAAGATGATTAGGGGTGAGTAGAGATTTCCATTTTTTACTATACGGTGTATATACTAAGTACGGATTTCCGTCGTCTTTTGTTACTTCGTCCATTTCAAATATAACGTGATCTTTGTATGTCTCAAAACGAATGTTTTGCTTTTTCAGCATTTGTTCTATCGCGGTGTCTCTCTTTTTTGCATACGGCTCATAGTCTCTATTGGCATATACCGCCGTAGGTTGGTATTCGACTACTATTTTTGGCCACACCTCAGCTGTGTTACCGTAGTATGTGTGCAAGCTGCTTCCCATACTCTCTAGCCGTTGAGCAAGTATGCCAAGTTCGGTGTGAATGAACGTAACACGGGCGTCATCTGTATCTTGCAGTTTGTCCAGTATTTCACGGTCAAAAATAAAGATACACTGAACTTCATTGCCGCTTTTTAGAGCGTGATAAAGTGCTGCATTATCCTCCAATCTAAGGTCTCTTCTAAACCAATGAATTACGGTACTCATAGTGATTTTAATGCTTCTTGTAGTGTTTGATATTGAAAAAAATTATGTTTTTCTAATTTAGGTGAGGTCACCCTGTAGCTATTTAGCAAAGTAGCAGAAGCCTCGCCCAGTACCCATTTCAACAAAATAGCAGGTATATTAGGTAATACAATGCTCCTTTGTTCATTATTAGCTATAGCTCGTATAAAGTCATTCATCTGAAATGGTTCATATCCTACAGCGTTGTATATACTTGGCGAAATGGTATTGTTCAAAATACCCTCTATTAGCTGCGCAAATTCGGTTTGATGCGTATAGGATGCATACATTTTCCCACTACCAAAGGCCGTAGCCAAATAAAATTTAGCAAGCTGACCTAGTTTTGTATATACGCCGCCATTTTTACTGAGGTATAGCGCTACGCGTAGAATGCTCTTTTTCCCTTGCAACAAATGGTCAGAGGCATTCTCCCAATCTACACAAAGCTGAGCCATGAAATCTGATCCTGCTGGAGATTCCTCAGTCAATACAATGTTTCCATTATCGCCATAATACCCCATAGCACTGATTTGTATGAAGTGTTTTAACGGCACTTTATGTTCGTTGAGTTGGTCTACTAATAGTTTGGTACTCGCTATTCTCGAATCTCTCAATTTTTTTTTTCGCGAAGGTGTCCAGCGACCGCCTATTATAGAAGAGCCCGCAAGGTTGATAATATATTCTGTATCAATCCATACTTTTGGGTCTAAGTTACCATTTTTAATATCCCAATGATACAAGCCTTTTGACTCATCTGTAGCTTGGCGGGTCAGTATTTTTATCCCATATCCTTTGGTTTTTAAATACGCCGCTACCTCAGAACCTATGAGTCCTGTACCGCCAGTTATTAGTACTCTAGACATAGTGGATACAACAAAGTGTTTCAAAACTTTGTTTTGTAAATAAAGATACTTGCGATCTGAGCATTAGAATATACAAAATTTTATTGACAGCCGTTCTATTGGTATTAATCTTCTTTCCTTATTCTATTTAAACAGATTGGGAACTATAACTACTGAGGTAATACCTTTTTTCTCTTCATACTTTGTTGTCACTAGCATGGTGAGCTAAGTTGGGTTTATTATTTCGTACTATTTTGGTGGTATTTCTATGGCACTGTTATCTGCTTCTTATTTTACCAAGTGTATTACTCAATGCAGCCTTCATTTTCTCAATGGCATCATCCAAAGCCTTTTCCTTTGTGCTGTTTTTACTCATTACAGCAATTGGTTTTAAACCCTCTAATCGGGCTTCTAATGTACACTGCATATCATCCGCTCCTCCTTTGGTCGCATTTTGGTCAGATAGATGTATCTCAATGCGAGTTATTTTATCTACAAAATGCTTTAGACCATTTTTTACTTGCTCAGATGCAAATTTTTCAAGTCTTTCTTTTCCTTCAATGTTTTTGTCTGTATTAAATTGTATTTTCATTTGATTTTATTTTGTGCGTTTGTTCTACTCAAAAAGATGGAATAACTCTTTGAATCGTAGCAAACTACCATTTTTTTTTATTTAAATGTACTAAACATCATAAGATTCTACCAACATATCATTTTGAGGTATAAATAAAGCGATTCCCTTTTCGTTAAATTTCGGTGCTGTGAAAACGGAATCGCTTTTTGTACAATCAATTTCTTTTTTGATATCAGGAAAAAATAAAACTACATAGCACGATCATTTTTGATGGTTTATGCACATAGAAATATAGCCTAGAACTGTACTACATTCAAAAATTTAGTAAGGAAAATACCCAAACAGGTTTGTGTTGATAGTAAGACTGATTTAGCCCGTTGTTGTCTGTTTTAAGACTGACTTCATTATTTATCAATATCAAAATTGTATGAGGTACTTGTGTGCTGGGCCAATTAATATTGAAAATTTTAAACAAATTGTAAGCGCTTGCAATTGCTTATAATCGTAAGTAAGCGACTAAAATTAGCTAATAGTTTGGTAATGAATCTCTATTTGCAGTGTTATTATTTGAATCACTAAACAACAACGAGTAATAATTATTTGCTTAGGCAGATATAATGAAACATATTTTTTATAACACAGTAACACATTAATTTTAACATTTAGTATGAACGCAATCAAAAATCAAGTACAGCTTATCGGAAACCTAGGAATGAATCCTGAATTCAAAGTATTAGAAGGGGGCAAACACTTCGCCAAGTTTACCTTGGCAACACACCAAAGCTACAGCAATGCCAATGGCGATCGAGTTGATGACACTCAGTGGCACAATATCGTAGCGTGGGGTAAAACAGCAGAACTTATAGAAAAGCTTTTGGTACAAGGAAAAGAGGTAATGGTTAAGGGAAAACTGACCAACAGAAACTATGACGATAAAGAGGGAAAAAAGCGCTACATAACAGAGGTAGTGGCCAGTGAGTTTTTGCTTTTGACTAGGAAAATAGAAAAGTAGACTGCTGATACTATTGAAGCACTATAGTGGTCACGTTTTGTAGAAATATCATTCACGTGCATTCGCAGATATTGATACACATAAGGTTTGCCGTGATATTCCACAGCTATTATCAATGCATAGTGGTGGTGGATGTGCAAGAGGGATCTTTAGATTAGACTGTGCTCAAAACCATCTTTTTTTCTTTCTCGAGGTTTTGGACAGTAAAAATCTGATTCTGTACAATAGATTATTTAAGTATCTGAGCAGAATGATCTTTCGTTTTTACTTTTTCTATGATCTCTTCTATCACGCCATTTTCATCTATGATAAAAGTGGTACGGGCTACACCCATGTACTTGCGGCCGTACATATTTTTTTCTACCCATACACCGTAGGCTTCTATGGTTTCGTGCGCTGTATCTGCGAGTAAGTCAAAACTGAGATTATATTTAGCAATAAATTTTTTGTGTTTCTCCGCAGAGTCAGGACTTACTCCCAATACCTCGTAGCCTTGTGTCTGTAGTACGTTGTGGTTCTCGGTGAGGTTGCAGGCTTGTGCTGTGCATCCGGGAGTATCGTCTTTCGGATAAAAATACAACACCAATTTTTTCCCCGCAAAGTCTGCTAGTGATACCTGTATACCGTTTTGGTTTATTCCGCTAAAAGATGGAGCAATATCTCCTATTTGTAGTGTATTCATGTAAATAAAACAAAGGTACCGTAAAATAGATTTTGGTTAATTCCCCATTTTTTAATAATTGAAAAATCTATTTTGTGAACGGATGTTTAGATTTAAGCGTTTTTTTGAGTGCCCTATCTTACCTTTGTCTCGATGGATTATCATGTTATTATAGTGTCACTGAGTATTTGCATCGTTTTGTCGTATTTATTTAATGAAATAGCAAAGCGTACAAATATACCATCTGTTCTTATGTTGATAGTAGCAGGTGTTGGCATCGGTCAATTTCTGAATCTTTATCCCGAATACAAACTGGATTTTTTTCCATACTTACAAATTTTAGGTACTGTTGGGCTAATTATGATTGTATTGGAGGGAGCTTTAGATTTGGAGTTATCCAAACAAAAAAAACCGCTTATCATAAAAGCAACATTGTTGGGAGTATTTGGCATTTTAGGAAGTATTTTGGTGATTGCCCCTATTTTTTACTTTTTATTAAAAATGAGTTTGGAATCTTCTATTTTGTATGCTACACCACTAGCCGTTATAAGCAGTGCTATTGTCATACCTAGTGTAGCTACGTTGCTAGATTATGATAAGGAACTGCTCATTTACGAAAGCTGTATTTCAGATATTATTGGTATTATGGTTTTTAATTTAATAGTCTCTATATTGCAAAGTCAAGAGCTGGGAAGTTCTTTGGGTGGATTTAGCCTAGAGGTGCTATTCACCATAGTGGTATCCTTGCTAGTAGGAGTTGGTTTGGTCATTCTTTTCAAATTTTTAAACGCCAAAGTAAAGTTGTTTTTCTTTATATCTATACTCATACTTATTTACGAATTGGGTAAAATGATGCACCTCAGTCCTTTGGTTCTTATACTGGTTTTCGGGTTGATATTAAAAAACCATCACCTTGTTTTTATAGGGCCGCTAAGCAATCTTATGTCGCGCATTGAGTTTGTGAAAATGGAAAAAGATTTTCATATCATAACTAGAGAGACTTCGTTTGTTTTACGCACGTTTTTCTTTATAGTTTTTGGCCTTACTATAGATTTGAGCTCATTGGTAGATGTTGAAGTATTGATAATTAGTCTAATGGTCTTCATAGGTATATTATTGGGTAGGATTTTATTGCTAAAATGGCTAATCAATAAAACAACAGATGTGGTGGAGTATGTGGCGCCGCGTGGCTTGATTACCATTTTACTTTTTTATAGTATACCTCCAGAGCTTTCTTCGCCTATTTTTCAGCCAGGTATTATTTTGTGGGTGGTTATCATTACTAGCATATATATGTCTTACGGTCTTATAAAAAATGGTGTAGGTGCAATAGAAAAAAGAGAAACTGATACCAATGTCGTAGACCTGTAATTAAAACTATTGATACGCTTCAAATTCTATATACCTTTTTTATTTTTTATGCGTTACAAGGTGTAAACACAGCGTGAGACGGTCGTTTACCATACTAGCTTCTTTCGGTATTTTTTGGTGTTACGCACAAAATTCGACTATAGATACTACAAAAGTTTTACCATCCCAAGGAGATACCTTAAATTTTACACAAAAATTTGTGGTACAAAATAGTGTTCATATAGTAGGCTATATCTTGGGTCAAGACTATGACATTCGAACCAATATGCTGATATGGAAGACCGCCACTCCTGCAGATTCTCTAATGATTACCTTCCGTACCTTAGATTTTAAGCTCACTTATCGCAACAAAGAGACCAGCATAATACGCCTAGGCTACAATGATAATCCCTTTGCCTATATCCCAAATCGCAATAGCACAGCCTATCAATATGGCGAGCTCAATACAGCGGGGAACGTATCTAGGGGCATAGGATTTGGCAATGCACAAGACGTAGTGGTCAATTCTAATCTGAACCTTCGCCTAAATGGCAAGCTAGCCAATGATGTAGAGGTACTTGCTGTAATAAGTGACGAAAATAATCCTATACAGCCGGAGGGGAATACCCAACAAATTCAAGATTTTGACCAGGTGTATATCACCCTAAAAAAAGATAGCGCCGTAGTTACTGTGGGTGACTTTTTGATGAATAGGCCAGCTAATTCTTACTTTATAAACTACTATAAAAAATCGCGTGGAGTACAGGTGAAAAACGTGCGCGAATTGAATGATTGGAAACTTCATACAGAATTTGAAGCTGCCATCTCTCGCGGTAGATTTGCGAGAAACCAACTACCTGGAATAGAGGGGAACAGTGGGCCCTATAGGCTAGAAGGTGAAAATGGTGAGCTGTTCATCATCATCATTGCAGGTACCGAAAATGTATACTTGGATGGGAAGCAACTTACCAGAGGAGAGGACAATGACTATGTAATAAATTATAATACTGGCGAGGTCACTTTTACTCCACGAGTATTAATTACGCGCTATAGCCGTATTGTGGCCGAGTTTCAATACAGCGATAGAAACTATGGTAGAACAGTGTCTCACGCAGGTGCAGCACTGTCTAAAGGAGGTTTTACATTTTATGTAAATGGTTTCAATGAAATGGATCTAAAGTCGCAAGATTTTCAGCAAGACTTGAGCGATAGCTCTGGAAAAATAGAGGCACTAGTTTCCGCAGGAGACGGCCCCGCATTGTTTGAAAACGTTCGTCAGCAGAATTCCTATAATCCAGACAGAATAATGTATACCAAAACTACACTTGCAGGAATAACGGTGTATCAATATGCTAGCAACCCTGCTGTGAAAGACACTTTTTACGAAGTATTCTTTACCAATGTAGGTATAGGCAACGGAAGCTACGCCCAAGCTCAAACCGCTGCAAACGGCAAGGTATTTGAATACCAAGGTGAGGGAATGGGTGACTATGCGCCCATAGAAGTTCTCATAGCCCCACAGCGACTAAATACCCTAAACTTTGGGCTGGTACATCAACACAAAAACGGCATACGCGGCATAGAGTACGCCATTAGTTCATTGGATAAAAATACATTTTCTAGTTTAGATGATGCAGACAACAGCGGCTTTGGACTCAAACTTTTTCAAACCAATAAACGAAATTTTAAAGACAGTATGTGGCAGCTAGAAACCGATATAAACTATGAATTAGTGAGTGGCGAATTTAACTATGTAGAGCGATACAGAGGGATAGAGTTTGATAGGCAGTGGAATAAAGTGCTCAACAACCCGCAAGCATTAGCGTCTAGGCTACCGAGCTATGAGCATATTGCTAATGCGACTATAGGATTGAGAAAGGGCTTTTCCGATTTCATTACCAACAAAACGTCAACTTTTTTGCGTCCGGGAAATTACACGGGCTTTAGCAACAGTACCCAAAGTACTTTTACTTGGCTAGGTGCATCTGTTTCATCGGGTTTGGAGTTGATGCAGAGTAACACTGCTGAAGACTCCGCTGAGCTTATCAATCAGTTTTATAGCTTTAGATCTAATATTTCACGTTCATTTTTTGATAAAATCAATATTGGATTTGGCCTTACTAAAGAGCAAAGTTCTTTTGAACGGGATACTTTATTAACACAGTCTTACGCGTTCTCTTCATACAATGCATTTATTCGAAATGGAGACAGCACAGACTTTAGTTATAGTTTTGAAGCCGCACAACGGGTAGATGACCAGCCGCAAAATGATGGTTTCAATACCGCTACGATAGGACGCGATTTTTCACTAGTGAGTAAGTATATGTCTAAAAGTAGACAGTCCGTAGAACTAAGTTCTATATACCGACAATTAAAAATTGAAAATGTAGATCTGAGTACAAAACCCGTAGAAAATACTTTACAAAGTAGGGTAGAGTGGAATCTTCATTTTTTAAAAAAACTTATCCGCTCGCGTACTTTTTACCAGATAGGTACCGGGCAGGAGCAGCGCAGAGAGTTTCAATACCTACAGGTACAGCCAGGCAATGGTGTTTATATTTGGAATGATTACGATAGTAATAACTTAAAAACACTCAATGAGTTTGAACTTGCGTCTGATTTAGATAGGCAACGAGCGGATTACATTAGAATTTTTACCCCTGTAGCAGGATTTATTTCTGCCAACAGCACTAAAATAAGTCAAACTATCGAGCTTTCTCCCGCGGTCTTTTTTAAGAATAATACAACAAAACCATTCGTATCTCGATTCAATAGTATTACCTCATTTATAGTAGACCGTAAGATACTACCTTCTGACTTGGGTACTATTTTAAATCCATTTGCACAACAACTGTCAGACACTAATTTGCTTAGTCAGTCTCGGAATTTACGTTCATCTTTATTTTTTAATAGAGGAAATCCTGCGTATAGTGTTGAGTATTCATATATTTCAACATCGTCCAAGGTTTTACTCACCAATGGATTTGATACAAGAAATAATGCTGAACATTTGACCAACACAAGGATAAATATTAGCAAAGTTTTCACATTCAATACACGAGTGCTGCTAGGCGAACGCTCGTACAGCAGTGAGTTTTTTACTGCACGATCTTATGCATATGATTTTTATGAAATAGAACCAAGTCTGCAATTTACCTATGAAAATAAATATCGTTTAGAGTTGAAAACAAAGTATTTTAATGCGCAAAATAATGTAGACTTAGGTGGTGAGAAAGCTAAGAATATAGAGCTAGGCACAGAGTTTAAATACACAGAAGCAGGTAAAGGATCTCTAAATGCAGGGGTGAGCTACATAAAGGTAAATTTTGATGGGAGCGGTAGTAGCACATTAGGCTATGAGTTGCTCAGAGGGCTACAAAATGGCAATAATGCTACCTGGAAGTTGGGATATCAGCGCACCTTATCAAACAGTGTACAAGTAATAATAACATACGATGGTAGAAAAAGTGAGGAGGCAGACGTCATTCATTTAGGTAGGTTGGTAGCGCGATATTTATTTTAGTTATTGAATTATTTTAAAATAAAGCAGAATGATTAGTAAGGCTACTTTTTAGAGTCTATCAAGCGAGTTCCGTCTTTTTCTAGCACCACTATTTTGTTTTTGTATAAGTTGCCCAGCGCTTTTTTAAACGCTTTTTTACTCATTTTAAAAATTGTCCGAATTTCATCAGGTTCTGATTTGTCATGGTATTTGAAATATCCGCCTTCGTTTTTCAAAATATCTAGAACACCTTGTGTGGCTCTATCAATTACATTTCGATATCCTTGTGGCTCCAAGGTGAGGTCTAGTTTGCCATCGGGTCTTATTGTTTTTACGTAGGCTTTTCGTTCGTCGCCTACTTGCACAGGTTTATGTATGTCGCTTTTAAATATTAAGCCTTGAAACATTCCGTTTACAATCACGTTCATTCCTAATTCGGAGTGTTTGTACATCAAAATATCTACTTCTTGTCCTTCTTCAAGGTCAATATCTTCTGTAAAAAGAAAATCTTCTATCTGAGCTGAGCCAATGAGCCTGTCTGTTTTATCATCAAGCAGGCAGAATACAACGTACCATTCTCCAGCTTCCATTTTTATAGGTTGTTCGCTATAGGGTACTAGGAGCTGTTTTACTACGCCCATATCCATAAAAGCACCGGCACTGTTTACATCCATCACTTTTAAATAAGCAAATTTATCAAGCTCAATTTTTGGATTCAGGGTTGTAGCTACAGGTCTTTCTTCATTATCTCGGTATATAAATACATGTATATCTTCGCCTAGTTTAAGGGTGCTGGGAACATATGCATTTGGCAGCAATACTTCGTTGCCATCGGTATCCATTAAGTAGCAGCCGTTCTCTGTAGTTCGGCTGGCCTTTAGCGTATTGGTTTTTCCTATCTCCATGACTAGTGAGCGCAAAGGTAGTCGAATGTTTTTAGATTATTGAGGGTATTGGACACTGTTTCTGTACTGATAGGATTTTAATAATTACTTGGCCTGATTGTTACTTTGGCGTATTGTTTTGTTTCTCAATCTGGTGAATCAATAAGTTGTCCTATGCATTGAAACCTATTGAAAACCCCCGTGCCATGAGGAGCGTCAGCGAGCTCTTGGGTGAGGTCTTGCCCCGCCCAGTGCTCATAGTGTTTTCCTTTTAGCCAAAGTCGACTGTTTGTTACATCATAGACTAAACCTTTGTAGGCTACCCAAATTAGGTGATGGTCTTGTCCGTTTCTCAAACTGAGTTGTCGCTTGTTTATTTCTGGAAGTTTACTGTTGTTATCCATTGCTATTGTACTTTAGCGGTCAATTTTAAACCCAATGCGCGTAAAAGTCCTAATTATCTTAGTAATTGTGTACATCTTAGCGGCATTTGCGTGGCTTACATTTTCTTTATTGCGATATGCCAATAGCGATTATGCCCTAAAGAATGATGTATTGGAGGCAGGGTTGAGCGCATGTACATTGCAAGTGATAGAGCAAGCTAAAAACGGAAGCTTAGGTAAGACCGACTCAGTGAATTACTACTTGCAGCAGCTGAAGATTGAGATTGATGAATCAAAATTGGAGGCTTTTGTTTCAAAAAAGTTTAATCAGGTATATCGTGTTGACTTTAAGGAAATAGTACCTGGAAAAAAAAATGTGCAATTGGCAATTAATCCATTAAGTATTAAACAATTAACATCAGAGCGTTTTCAGCAACGAAACATTTGGATATATCAAAGTGTCCTGCTCCTTATTTTAGTAGCTGCTGGCATTTATGGCGTGTATTATAGTATAAGTAGTATTTACAAACTAAACAAGCGTCAGAATAACTTTTTACTCTCAGTTACCCATGAGTTTAAAACTCCAATTGCATCAATACGCTTGATGTTGCAAACTAGCAAACATCCCAAAATAAGTGAAGATAAGCGAAGCGAATTAGTAGAAAATAGTATCCAAAACACCTTTAGACTAGAGGACTTGGCGGAGAATATGCTTACTGCTATGCAGATAGAAAATGATAAGTACAACTACCAATTTACGGAAATAAACCTTACTCAGATGACCAAAGAAGTGGTTGAAAGCCAAAGTATACAAGGTAAAATAGAAGCGCATATCAAAGAAGGGATAACTTTACTCGGCGATGGCTTTATCTGGCGAATGGTTATAAACAATCTTATCGAAAATGCTTTTAAATATTCAGAAGCACAGCCCATTAAAGTAGTATTAACTACTCATGGAGACAAGAAGATACTGAGAGTAAGTGATAGTGGTATTGGTATACGGCCTGAAGATGTAAAAAACATTTTCAAGAAATTTTATAGAGTCCAAGATGAAGAAACACGAACTACCAAAGGCACAGGATTGGGTTTATTTATAGTGAAGCAAGCGGTAGAAAAACATAGAGGCACAGTTTCGGTTAAACCAAATATCCCTAATGGTTCAGTTTTTACTATAGAATTACCTTAATGTTGTTAAATTAATTTTGTGATACTAATCTGACTTTTCAGTGCTCAATATAAATCAATTTTGTGATTTAGAAGTTACATAAATATGAAAAAAAGAATCTTACTTGTTGAAGACGAAAAGCATCTGGCAGATACCATCAAACTCAATCTAGAATTAGAGGGTATGCATCCTGTTTTAGCCTACGACGGAGCAGCAGCTATAGCGACTTTCAAGGAGCAAAGATTTGACCTAGTTATTTTAGATATTATGATACCAAACATAGATGGAATAGCCGTGTGTGAAAATATACGCTTGCACGATAACGAAGTTCCAATTATGTTTTTGAGTGCAAAAAGTAGTTCTGAAGATCGTATTTTAGGATTAAAAAAAGGAGGTGACGATTATCTTACCAAGCCATTTAATTTAGAAGAATTGATGCTTCGTGTCAATAATTTGATTAATCGAAAAGAGGACGGATCAAAATCAGACTCTCTCTCTGATTTCACTTTTGGAGGCAATTATGTCAATTTTGATAGCTACGAAGCAGTAGCAAAAAACGGAAAATTCTCGCTCACCAAAAAAGAGGCCTTGTTGCTAAAACTACTGATAGAAAATAAAGATGAAGTTGTAAGCCGCGAAAAGATTTTGCAAACTGTGTGGGGATACTCGGTATATCCAAGCACACGCACAATTGATAATTTTATATTAGCCTTTCGTAAATATTTTGAAGCAGACCCAAAAAACCCACAATTTTTCTTATCGCTACGTGGTGTCGGCTACAAGTTTGCAAATACAGAAATTTAGCTGTTAGTTGTTTATAACTTGAAGCCTCTGTGCTATTGAGAAGCACGTTGAATTTGATATTTTTGCATGCTTATAAACCAGTATGCACCAGCAAATACTTATCGTTGATTTTGGTTCTCAATTTACCCAGCTAATTGCACGCAGAGTGCGGGAACTAAATATTTATTGCGAAATACATCCTTACAATAAACTACCAAAAATAGATAGCGCCATCCGAGGAATTATACTCTCTGGAAGCCCTAGTAGCTGTACAGACCCAAATGCGCCAGTGTCAAATTTGGATATTATGAAACTTGATATACCCGTTTTGGGTCTTTGCTATGGGGCTCAATTTTTGGTAGCCAAAAATGGTGGTAAGGTAGAAAAAAGTACTCACCGTGAATATGGACGAGCCAATATTACCAAAACTACCGAAGATACTTTACTAGCTGGTATTTCAGATGGAAGCCAAGTATGGATGAGTCACGGAGATACCATATTAGAAATGCCTGAAGGAACTACTGTATTGGCTAAAACCGCAAGTATCCCTGTAGCAGCTTACAGATTTACACACAAAGAAATTTATGCAGTTCAGTTTCATCCAGAAGTCAGTCACAGTATAGATGGGACATTGCTTTTAGAAAACTTCACAAAGAAAATATGCGGATGCATTGGTGACTGGACACCTGCACATTTTGTGACCGAAAGTGTAAAGCGATACAAAGACACTATCGGAAAAGATAAAGTCATCATGGGTCTTAGTGGTGGTGTTGACAGTTCGGTGGCTGCATTTATCTTGAACAAAGCTATTGGTGATAATTTAGTTGGCATCTTTGTAAATAATGGTTTGTTGCGAAAAAATGAATACCAAGAAGTATTAGAGGCATACAAAGGATTGGGACTTAATGTTATTGGTGTAGACGCTTCAGATCTTTTTATTGGTAGATTGGCAGGTGTAAAAGATCCCGAAACTAAGCGAAAAATAATTGGTAATACCTTTATTGAAGTTTTTGATAAAGAAGCATCTAAAGTACAAGGAGCAAAATGGCTAGGCCAAGGAACAATATATCCTGACGTAATAGAATCTGTGAGTGTAAATGGACCGTCTGTTACTATAAAATCTCACCATAATGTGGGGGGGTTACCAGATGATATGGAGCTTCAGTTGGCAGAACCTTTACGTCTTTTATTCAAAGATGAGGTTCGAAGAATAGGTGCTGAGTTGGGTGTGCCGCAAATTATCTTATCTCGTCATCCATTTCCAGGGCCAGGATTGGCGATACGAATTATAGGCGATATAACTAAAGAGAATGTTGCTACGCTACAACAAGCAGACGCAATATTTATTGAAGAAATGAAAATACAAGGTTTTTATGATAAAATCTGGCAGGCAGGTGCTATTTTCTTACCCATTCAAAGTGTAGGTGTAATGGGTGATGAGCGTACATACGAAAATGTAATAGCACTTCGTGCAGTAACATCTGTTGACGGAATGACTGCAGATTGGGCAGATTTGCCGCATAGTTTTCTCGCCACAGTAAGCAATAAAATTATAAACCAAGTTAAAGGAATAAATAGAGTAGTATATGATATCAGCTCAAAACCACCTGCTACCATTGAGTGGGAATAAATTTTTTGGGTATTTTTTGATACCGCTTCTTTTTGTCAGTTGTGGTGCTTTGAAAAAAGCAGATACCCAAGAATGGCTAGTAGATGATAAAATAGTTATGCTAAAATCCTCGGATATGAGCATAAAAACGGGAGACGAATCCTTTAAGGATACGCGCAGAAAAGAAGATTTAAAAGAACAAATCCAATTATCTTCCTCCGTTTATTTTAGGGGTGAATTATATAAAGCACCCCCCAAAAAAAGACACTTTAAAATAGCCGTGATGCTCCCTTTTCATAGCAAAACCCAAAATAGTGCAGTTAATAAAAGACGCTCCAGCATAATGTTAGAATATTATCAGGGTATCCAAATAGCTCTAAGCAAGGCTACCGGGCTGCAGAGTTCGTTTTCAATATATTTTTATGACACAGATAACGATACTACTAAACTAAAGGATATTTTGCAAAAGCATGAAATGAAGGAAATGGATCTTATACTTGGCCCAACGGATGAACAACAAGTGAGGATAGCTGCTTATTTTGCTCGAAACTATGAAATTCCTTTATTTTCTCCACTTACTACAGTGTCTAATCTATGGAGTAATAATCCTTATGTTTTCAACTTAAATCCTTCTGATGAAATGCAAGCTAAAGTCTATTTAGAGTATTTTAAAAAAAATCACAAAGGTGAAAAACTGCTTATAGTAAGAGATGGAAAACGTTTTGACAGGGGTTTTGGCGAAGCATTGGTGGCCGAGTGTTTGAAACAAAAAATTAATTTCAATAAAATAGCTTACGCCAAAACTATCAAATGGGATAATATTTTAGGTTCTCAAAAAACGGTAGTTTTACTTACTTCTGAAGATAAAACAACAATGACTTACGTAGTAACTGCATTACTTGGTAAAGCCCCAAATATTACGCTAATGGGTTCAGACAAGTGGATGGACTTTAGTAATGTAGATTTTAGTTATTGGGAGAGGCTGAACATTGTATTCTTAGGTACTTATAAAGCTCATACTATAAATGATGAGGCTTTGTATGTAAGAGATACTTACAGAGAGAACTATAGAGATGACCCTAGCTGGTACACCTACTTGGGTTACGATCAAATGCTTTTTGCTCTTGAAGCATTAGACGCTTTTGGTAGGTATTTCCCGATTTTTTTAGAGGATAAAGCAATTTCTTATGCTAACACAAATATGGTAATAACCAAGACTAAAGCCTGTTTTCAAAATAAATATTTACAAATGTTCACTTTATCTGAAAGCGAGCTAAAACCTATAGAATAATTTGAGATATTTTCGTTCGCGTTATTCGTCTGCTCTTCAATTGCTCCGGCACTATAATTATCCAGAGCCTTTTCACATTGCCGCAAAGAATTTTTTTAAAGAAAATAAAAAATTTGGGTCCAAAGACCGGAAAGCTATATCGGAGGTCTGTTATGCTTACCTAAGATGCGGCATATCCATGCGCAATTTGGATCTAGAAAAGGGACTACTGTTGAGCTCACTTTTTTTAGATTTTAATGGGGTAGAAGATTGGAATAAGCTTTCAAAAGAGATAAATTGTGAGTGGATTTTACCTACAGATTTTTTTGAATCGGGTAATGTGTTGAAGTTTGTTAATGAAGTGCTCTCCTCTCATATTTCTTTTTATCCTGAAGGCTGTCTAGCTGCTGGTTTTGAGCATTATAACGATGAACAAAACGTGAAATTTAGACCAAAAAGCTGGGCTAAAGAACATACTGATAAAGAGGTGCGCCACTTGGGAATAGTGGGCGTAAAGGAGCTGCAAAACAATGAAGTCTTACCTGACACACTCCAAATTCAAGACTTGTCCTCTCAGTACGTATGCAGCAAAATAGAGCTTAAAGAAGGTGATAAAGTATGGGATGTATGCAGTGGTTCTGGGGGAAAAAGTTTAAATCTAAGTTCGCAGTCTATTGGAGATTTCTATTTGAGCGATGTACGAACAGCTATATTGCAAAATGCAAAATCTCGTTTTTCGTCTATGTACTATAAGGCACATTTCGGTGTAGCAGACATGCAGAAATCCACCGATCTGTTAAAATTTGGTGAAATAGAGGTGCAAGAAGAGTATTTTGATACTGTGGTTTTGGATGTGCCATGCAGTGGCAGCGGCACCTGGTTTAGAACACCTGAACATTTTGCTCGTTTTGACTATGATGAATTGGAGAACTATTCGAAACGGCAAAAAACTATCGTTAAAAACGCATCAATGTTTCTTAAAAAGGGTGGAAAGTTATACTATATAACATGTTCGATTTTTGCACGAGAAAATAAGGAAGTACGAGATTGGATATTGGCCAATACTGATCTGAAATTGATAAATGAAATGTCTTTTGATGGGATACGCCAAAAAGCAGATGGAATGTATATGGCTAAGTTTGAAAAGCCGCAGTGGTAATGGTTTATATAGTTTCAAGCTTTACCGAATAAGATATTTAAACACTGACAAGCCCGTCTTCTGTAATTAGAATAATTTGGCTATCTTTTGCCAACTTTGCATACATTTTACCACCATTTAAGCTGCCAAATGCAGGGAGAATTAGTTCTTTTTTGCCAATGTAGAAACTAGGTAGAGTAACATATTGCCTGCCCTTCCCACCTATAGAATATGCAGGATGCAAATGACCATAGATGGTAAATAACTCAGATTTCTGTGGCTCGTGACTCAAAAGAATATTACCTATGTTATAAGCATTTCGGTGAGTTAAAGTACTATTTAGCAAGGAGTGTTTGTCGTGGTTGCCTACTACAAGCTCCACAGGAACCTTTAAATTCTTTAAAAAATCGTCTGTGAGTTCATGCTCGAGGTTGGATGAAGAGTGATACAAATCTCCCAAAATACTTACTTTGCAAATGTCAAATTGATTGACTATAGATTCAATTCTATGAAGATCGTGCATCAAATAATCTGAGCTAAGGGGAATACCATTACGTCTGAAGTGACTTGCTTTTCCGGCGTGAATATCTGCAAGTAAAAGCATATTTTGCTCATGCCAGTATACCGCTTTTTCTTTGAGAAGAGTAAAGTTTTGGTTGGCAAATTGTATGTCAATTTTATCTAATACTATCACTTAGAAAAGTAGTCGTTTAGTTTTTTTGGGAAGTGACTGTACTACAAGGTTGTAGCTAGTGTCTATCATTTCTAGTAGTATGGTGTCATTTACGTCTTGATTTACTGTTACTGTATTCCAATGCTTTTTATTTGTATGGTAGCCAGGTTTCACTGCTAGATAAGTTGCGCGTAAATCAGTTGCTACTTCTGGGTCGCATTTTAGTGTGATGTCCGAAAAATTGTCGATAGTACACAACGCAAATATTTTGTTGTATACTTTGAACACCAAAGTATTAGGCCCAAATGGAGTCTCTTCAGAGCAAAGTTTTTTGGTGAGACAACATTCTCTAAAAATCTGTATATCCATTTTTTGATTTCATTTGGTAAATGGTGATATTCTGATCATTATGTATTTCAAAAGCTTGTTCTGCTAATTCAGGTATATCGGTCATCAATTGGTTCTTATATTCAGTCTTCAGTGCAATAAATTTTGGATTGACTTGAGGTAAGAAATAATGGAAGGGGCTTTCACTTCTGCTCATTTCTTCGGGATTAAATGTTGCTCCTTTTCTATCGAAATAGATAAGGCTGAGGTTTGGTTCGTGCACATAGCAAACATAGATAGCATCTTCTGGTGAGGCGTATTGATCTAAAATAGAATCAGCTCCTAGTAGCCAGTTTCGCTCGTAATTTTCGGGATAGTTATTAATGTGCACTATTTCGCTCATTCTAGCAAAATATCTACTATTTGCCTCTGAATAAGAAAAAATTGCGAAAAGACTCAGCACGGCTGCACCAGTATATGGATGGATAAAAGGTAAAAAATGAGAGCTAACTAGTAAGAATGAAAAGAGTAAGCCTGGAAATATGGTACCAAGCACATAGTAATCATGGTGGGTAAACTGCACACCAAATAATACCGTAATACATAGTAAACCCAAAAGCAATAAAATAAAAAACTGAGCAAAACGCGAGCTGAGGCCCTTTTTAAAAACTAGGTTAATACCTCCAGCAAATATCAAGATAAAAAACCAGCGCTGAGCAGCACTGAGGTAGTCGTACTTAAATCGCCAAGCCGTTTTTACATAGAGCCAGTAGGTATCCCAGGAATCTACTGCCATTGTTTTACTTAAAAAAACAGTAGACCACAAGCGTTTATTTACTTGGGCTACAAAATAGATGTCATAAAACACAACAAAAGAAGCAATGCAGATAAATAGTGCAGAGGCAACCCAAAAACGGCATGTAGGATGAGTAATATTTTGTAAAAAATATACGCCAAATATGGCGATGAAATATATTCCAGAAGATGTTTTTATGAGGGAGGACAATCCGCAAATGAGTAGAATTATAAAAATATTTTTAGTTAAGTCTTTGTGAAAAAAGTATAACGAAAATAAGATGAGACTGAGAGCCCAAATATCTGGTAAGTAATTGTAGCCATAAAAAAGTAGAATAGGGGAAGATAATAGTATCACGAAAAAGAAAAGAATAGAAAGCACATTTTCTTTTTTTAATACTTGGGTAACAAGCAAAGAAAGGGAAATAAAAAACATCGAAAAACTAAAGAATTTGTAAAAAAAAGGGAGGTAATATTTAGGAAATCCTAATCGTATAACTTGAGCAAATGCATACTGAAAAACGGAGCATTCTACACCTACATCTCCATCTAGAGTTTTTAGACTAAGGGTGGCAGGCTGTGTCAAATTTTTACCATCAATAAACCTGTAGCATAATGCTAATCTATCTGCTTGTGCCCACTGGTGCACACCTCTGGGCAAGTCATTGGCGCTAGGAAAATAGGTGGAAAAGAATGTTATACCAAAGACTAGAAGCAAACAAAGAATCAACCAGTTGTGTTTAGTGTATGTCATTTTATTTGTTTCAGACGGTATTTTGAAGAAAGAGATTTATTTTCGTTATTCTTTATGTGGAGATTAAGAGCGCTTATTTTTGGTTCATTTTTTATTTTGACTACCATTTCAGTGGCCAAAAATAAAGATGAAGAAGGGATGTTAACTAAAAAAAATGAAGTCTCTTCGCAACTCAGACATAAACTTCAAGGAAATGGCGCTTTTTTTGAGTACAATAACGGTCAATTTGCCACTGACATTTTATATAGATTTAGTAGCAGTACAGCAACGGTAGATTTTTATGATAATCAAGTAGTATTTGGGTTACGAAAAGTAAAGAAAGCATTTAATCCTGCTCAGCTAGACGAACCGATAACATTTGACTATATATCTTGGCAAATCGAATTGAATCCTTCAAAAAATGTAGAGATCTCTGCACGAAGTGAATTTAATGAAAGTAATGTAAGTTACTTTTCCAAAAATGGGAAGCATATTTCGCAACAACTGACTGATGGCATAGTATACTCTGACATATATCCAAATATAGATTTGGTCTTTTATAAAACTAAGGAAGGAGAGCTAAAGTATGATTTTCAATTACATATTGGAGCTCTTATTTCGGACATTAATTTGGTGTATAGTGGTGTGGATGGCATATGCGTTGCAGATGATGGATCATTGACATTTACTACAAGCTGGGGAGATATAAGTGAAGATAAGCCTTATTCCTATTGGACTAATAGTAGGGAAGAAGTAGATATAGATTACTTAGTTAAGGATAATATAGTATCTTTTGGTGCTGATTTTGATTATGTTAAGGAGGAGTTAACATTAGATCCAATCTATGTAGATTGGAGTTCGTATTTTTATGGCACCGGTACGAATGCTAGTGGAGTTGGTAATGGATTTACGTGGGTCTATGACCTAGACGTAGATAGTGACAATAATCTTTATGTAGCTGGTATTACAAGTGATAAATTTCCGAGTATAAATGGCAGTTATGATACTTCTGCAAATGGATACTATGACGCGTTTGTTTGTAAAATGACACCTTTGGGTGATAGTATCATTTGGTTCAGTTATTTAGGAGGGTCACAATATGAATATTGTTTTTCTGTTGCCGTAAATGATGATCAAGAACCTGTAGTCTCTGGGTTTACTTGGAGCACAGATTTTCCAATAACAGAGGGTGCTTATGATACTTTGGATCGAATTAATTCTGGAGGATTTAACCGTTATTATGCGGGTTATGTATCTAAATTTAGCCGCAATGGAGATTCGTTGTTATTTTCTACCTACTTGGGAGGTAGTTCTTCAGACTTAATTCAAAGTATGGTTTTAGATGATGCAGGTAATGTATATCTTACTGGCCAAACTCGATCTTCAGATTTCCCAACAACAACTGGGGTTTATCAATCAACTTTTGGTGGATCTTCTACTAGCGGTTGGTGGAATGGTGGTGATGCTTTTCTAACAAAAATGAATTCAACTGGCACAGGGTTAATCTTTAGCACGTATTTAGGAGGTGCAGGCGACGACGTAGCCTATGAAGTAGCGCTAAGTCCTGCTGGAGATATTTATGTAGTGGGTAAAACCAATAGTACCAATTTTCCGACTACAGATGGGTCAAATATTTTTAATTACACTGTCAACGGATTGTCTGACGGGTTTATTTGTAAGTTCAATTCTACCGGGACGACCTTGAGCTATAGTAAAATGATGGGGGGATCAGCAGAAGACTGGTTTGAAGGCATATACGTAAACGAGCGAGATGAAGCATATGTGGCTGGAATATCTCGCTCAACTAACTTTTATACTACAACTAATGCGTACCAGAAAAATAGTGCTGGAGCTGCAGATATTGTAGTGGTGAAAATGAATCCGGGCGGACAAAATGTTTATTACTCTACATACTTGGGTGGTAGCGGAGATGAATTGTACTCTACTGGATTTATATACAATAGCAACGTAAGAATAGCAGCAAATGTGCGAGAAGAACCTATAATTTGTGGTATTTCTCGGAGTAATAATTTTCCGGTAACTAATGATGCATTAAGAAAAACAAACCCAAGTAACAATAATTCGGGGAGTTGGTGGAATTCTTCAGCTACTATTTCAAAGCTAGACTCTAGGGGGGCAACCTTATTATACGGAACGTACTATGGAGGGTCTGGATTTGAAGTGCCAGGAGCAAATAAACTAAAACGAATAAGTTGCTTCACAAATATTTTGTACGGTGGATTTACGTCTTCCTCAGATTTTCCAACAACCTCTGGTGTGTATAAGGAAAATAGAAATACCAGTACAGGATTCTTTTGGACAGGGTTTATTTCTAAATTTAGGGATACACTTTACACCGAAAAAATAGTGCTAAGCCTAGAAGATACCATCACTGAATGTGATGAAGTTTTTGAAATATTAAATGCCAAAAATACAGGGGCCGATATACTATGGTCTAACGGTGGTAATAGGCAATATGAAATTATTCGTGATACAGGATTGATATGGGTACAAGCCACATATGGGTGCGACACCGTTAGAGATAGTATATATATTGTAAAAGAGTTCTCGCCAAAGGTTCCGGTATTGCCTAGTGATTCTACCTACTGTAATACGTTTCCGAGTTTAACTTTAGACGCTAAAAATGATACGATTCTCGCCTCGTATCTTTGGAATACCGGTGATACGGCACAGACTATAGTCGCAGATACTGCGATGCAATTTTGGGTTGATATCATTACACCAAATTGTGGAACGAAGAGAGATGTGGTAGACTATAAACTATTACTAAAACCTAATCCAATGCTGCCTCCGGACAGTCTGTTTTGTGATAGCACAAGATTAGTATTGAATGCCGAAACAAGAGCAGAAAACGAAGAAATATATCGATGGAATACAGGAGATTCTTCTGCTACATATTTACTTACAGATACCGGTTTTTTTAAGGTAGTAGTCTCTAACTACTGTGGAGTAGATTCCTCTGAGTTTGTCGCGTCTAAGATTCTTTCTCCTCGTATATCGCTGCCATTAGATAGCCAATTCTGTAATAATGTTGATATATATTTAGCCTATGGAATCCCAAATAATCAGGAGTTTTATACGTATGAAAAACTTGGTTTTCAAGATGTTATTTTCGTAGTTTCAGATACTCTACACATAACAGATAGCGGTAGCTATGAAATAGCTATAAGCAACTCCTGCTCTTTGGTAAAAGATACATTTACTGCCTCCCTTATCTCTACTCCCAGAGCGGCTATTGGTTCAGATACCATATTGTGTGACAAGGTAGAGCTGGCGTTAAGCGCAGGAGCAATGAATAATGACGAGTTATATACCTGGAGTAATGGTGCGGTTTTAAACTCCATATTGGCAACAGAAGAAGGACTTTATTCGGTAGAGATTACTAATAAATGTGGCACTTCTAAGGATAGCATTGAGATACAAAAAGTGGTAAGTCCAACAGTAAAGTTACCCGAAGATTCTATCTTTTGTAATAATATTGACTTTACCATAGATGCTACCATTGAGGAACCATCAACTTACCTTTGGAATACAGGAGTTACACGTCCTATCATAGAAATTGATAAATCAGGAACTTATGTACTTACAGTATCTAACTTTTGTGGAACAGTAAGTGATAGTGTTGTAATAGGTCTAAATACAAATCCGAATATAAACTTAGGTGATGATAAAATATTTTGTTCTGTGGTGCAGCCTACGACATTGAGTACAGGCAACATAGGCAATGATGAGTCGTATTTGTGGTCCAATGGTTCTGTCCAAAATACGATTCAACTGACGTATGAAGGCCAGTATTGGGTGCGAGTATGGAATAAGTGTAGTACGGCTTCTGATACAATAAACCTTATCGTCAGTCCAAACCCCGAGATAGATTTAGGTTCTGATACTACGCTTTGTGGTAATTTTTCATTGACCTTGGATGCTGGAAACGAAGGTATGAAATACCTTTGGATGCCCTATGGAGAAAGTACACAAACGATACAGGCTAGAGAGCAGATTGAGTATAAAGTGACTGTTTATAATAAGTATGGTTGCGAGGGTACGGACCAATTTGAAATACGATCAGATTGTGTAAGTAAGAGCTTTATCCCTACTGCATTTTCCCCAAATGGTGATGGTATTAATGATGTGTTTAAACCAACATTAATAAATTTTGAAGACTACCAACTAGAAGTCTACAACCGATGGGGTGAAAAAATATTTGAATCTGATGATGTAAACTTGGGATGGGATGGGACGTATAAATCAGAACAAATGCAAAATGGTGTTTATCTCTTCAAAATGCGTTATAAAACTACTGAAGATATGAATTGGCAGAATGTGGACGGGTTATTAAATCTTTTACGCTAAGCATACATAGCAGATTATTCACAATCACGTTTTTTAAGCTAAAATCAATTTGCCATCTTTTAAAATACCAACTGAGTTTATGGTATTTAGCATGCAACAGTATTCTATGTCCTCTATTACTCCTTTGCTTGCCAAACGTCTAAAATGATTTGATTTTCGTAAGGTATCAAATAAGTGGTCCTTGGTTACTTTGTAGCTGTCTAAACACAGTAAGGTAGAGTCGTCTAGATCATCATCTGCAAAATATGAAGCAACTGCTCCAGCAAAAAGACTGTCTTCTAGGTTTATTTTCTCTTTCCATCCTGCACAAAATAGAACAATGTCCCTGTTCATAAAGGTGATATGTTCTACTACTTTATTCAAATTCAAAAACGAACCAATCACTACTTGATACGCATTTTGTGCCATTTCTATGCACTTTGTACCGTTGGTAGTGGTTAGCACTATTTCTTTGCCATGTATTAGTTCTCTTTTGTAGTGAAATGGAGAGTTTCCAAAATCGAAACCAGGTATTGTTTCTCCGCTTCGCTCTCCGCCGGCGAGATATCCTTTGGCTTTATATTCTTGAGCTACGGCCTCTTCTTTGGTAGGTATTACGGCGGTAGCACCGTGGTGTAGTATGGTCGTAATAGTAGAGGTAGCTCGTAGTATATCTATAACTACTACTACTTTATCTTCTAGGTGTTCTATTTGATAAAAGAGGGCAGGGGAGAGTACTGTTTCAATTTTCATAACTTGGCAGTAGCTGCAAATTTTGCTTCAATTACGTCTGTTACTTTATCTAATACCCTAAATGCAGTGTCAGCCATTGTATTTGTTTTTTCGTCTAACGTAGGATTTATTTCTGTTATTTCAAAACAGCACAGTTTTGGGCTTTTAGCCAAATTGGTAAGTAGTTCAGTGACTTCTTTTTCACTAAAGCCATTTTCCACAGGTGTTCCTGTACCGTGGCTTACTAGATTACAGTCCATACTATCCACATCAAAAGATATATATATAATGTCGCACTCTTCAAGATATTCTAGGGTTTCATCCGCAATGCTAGCTGCACTCTTTGTGCGCAGTTCTGCCACTGATATATTTTTTATAGAGTGTTTTTTGATGTATTCTAGCTCTTGTACTTCTGCATCTCGCACGCCAATAAAAACTAAATCCTCACTGAGTATTTTGGGCACAATACCGGCTATTGATTTAAGTTTTTCCCATTTACCTTTGGTATGCGCAGTTATTTCATTTTTTTTACTTTCAAGGTTATCTTCATTCAGACAAACGGCCAGTGGCATACCGTGTACATTGCCAGTAGGAGAGGTGTATGGCGAGTGCAAATCTGCATGAGCATCTACCCAAACAACACCCAACTTTTTTTCAGGAAAGCTGGCTTTAATACCAGCAATAGTTCCTGCGGCACTGCTATGGTCTCCTGCTAGCACTATAGGAAAATCTCCATCGCGATAAATATCCTTTAGTTTAAGACAAAAGTCCTCGTATAGTTCTATGAGCCCATCAATGTTGTGCGCATTGCTGTCTTCTATTTTTCTACTTTGCCATATTAGGCTGTTATGATTTATGATGTCTACAAAGGGCCTATCTATGAAATAACTACTTCCTTGCCGTATAGAAGCAATCTTTATGGCGTCTACACCTAAGCTTGCACCCCTTGTACCTGCACCTATTTCAGATTCTGAGTTTACAATTCGTATTTCGCTCATGGGTTTGTTCTTTTTGCTTTTTTAGTTTACGATTGGTCGTTGTATGTTGTCTTTTACTACGAAAGAGTTTGGAAAGTGTTCTCTGACCTCTTGGAGCATTTTTTGTGCATCTATTTCGCGGTAAAAATTGCCTACTCTTATTTTCCAATAGGGCTGCTGATAGAGGCTATAAACAATGTCTTTATACTCAGGAAATGTGTTTTTAAATTCTGATTCTGTGCTATTGACATTACTCTGGTCTGTACTGAAGGCTATTTGAATTCTAAATCCCACTCTTTTTGAAGTATCAATTGCAGCATTTTTGGTGCGGAGTTGTTCATTTATAGTTTCATCTATATGCACAGTCACCTGAGCACTACTGGCACAGTAGATGCACATTCCTACAAGAAATAAAATAGTATTACGTGTTTTTACCATGGCATTTTTTATATTTTTTTCCACTTCCACACGGGCAGTCTTCATTTCTACCTACTTTTATTTCTGCTCTTACCGGCACAGCTGTTTCTTTGGGTTTGGTTTCAGTTTCTGCTCTTTCTTCTCCACTAGCAAGTGCTTCTGCTGCTCTACTGGTGCGCATTTTACTCGTATCTTGGCGTTTTCGTTCTTTGGCTTCCTGCATATTGTTGCTAGGTTCTACGGCTATATTTCCTTTAAAGAGTATAGATACGATTTCTGCATTTAACGCACCTATCATAGTTTGAAACAAGTTAAACGATTCGAGTTTGTAAATAAGGAGGGGGTCTTTTTGTTCTATAGAAGCATTGTTACTAGTTTGTTTCAAATCATCTAGTTCGCGTAAGTGCTCTTTCCAATGCTCGTCTATACTTGCCAAAGTCACAAATCGCTCAAAGGAGTTTACGATTTCTAGGCCGTTGGTATCTAGTGCTTTTTCTAAGTTTACAGATACATTCAATCCTTTTTTCCCATCGGAGAAAGGCACTAAGATATTTTTAACCTCTGAGCCACGATCCTTGTGTATGTTTTGAAAAACGGGTAGCGAACGCTCTATGATATCATTATTTTTTCGTTCATAGGCAGCAGTCATTTGATCAAATATTTGCTGTGTTAATTCGGGTGTTTTAGCGCCAGAAAATTCCTCTATAGATAGATTTGGATCTACTGCAACGTGGCGCAACACCTCCATCTTAAAACCTTGATAGTCATTATTTTCCTTGAAATTTGCTACCGTTTCTTCTACCCAGTCATACAAGGCATTATTTATGTCAAGAGATAGTCTATCTCCGTACAAAGCATTCTTTCTTCTAGAATAGATGACCACACGTTGTTTGTTCATCACATCATCATACTCTAGCAATCGTTTTCGTATACCAAAGTTATTTTGCTCTACTTTTTTCTGAGATCTTTCTATGGTTTTAGATATCATTGAGTGTTGTATAACCTCACCTTCTTCATAGCCAAATTTGTCCATAACTTTGGAAACTCTATCAGAGCCAAAAAGTCTCATAAGATTATCCTCTAGCGAAACAAAAAATTGTGAAGAACCCGGATCTCCTTGTCTACCTGCTCTACCGCGTAGCTGTCTATCTACACGTCTACTATCATGACGTTCTGTTCCTATTATAGCTAAACCTCCAGCCTCTTTTACTCCTTTTCCTAGTTTTATGTCTGTACCTCTACCAGCCATATTGGTAGCCAACGTTATTGCACCGGGTTGACCTGCTTCTTGTACTATGTCCGCTTCCCTTTGGTGTTGTTTTGCATTCAGCACGTTATGCTTTATTTTCCGCATATTTAGCATTCTACTAAGTAGTTCACTTATTTCTACTGAGGTAGTGCCCACCAGAACAGGTCTTCCTTCTTTTTGTAAGCGAACAATTTCTTCTGCTACCGCATTAAATTTTTCTCGCACTGTTTTATACACCAAGTCATCTTCATCTTTTCGAGATATTGCTTTATTGGTTGGTATTACAACAACGTCTAGTTTATAAATTTCCCAAAGTTCTCCAGCTTCTGTCTCTGCTGTACCAGTCATTCCACTCAGTTTGTGGTACATTCTGAAGAAATTCTGAAGTGTTACTGTCGCAAAAGTTTGTGTGGCAGCCTCTACTTTTACATTTTCTTTAGCTTCTAATGCTTGATGCAGTCCGTCAGAGTATCTTCGTCCATCCATCACACGACCGGTTTGCTCATCTACTATTTTTACTTTTCCGTCTTGTATGATGTACTCTATGTCTTTTTCAAACATAGCATAAGCCTTTAATAGTTGATTGATACTGTGTATACGTTCAGATTTCACAGAGAAATCTCGCATCAATTCATCCTTTTTCTTTTGTTTTTCGCTTTCAGTGAGTGCTGTTTTCTCTAGCTCTGCTATTTGACTACCCACATCAGGCATTACAAAAAAGTCTTTATCGTCACTATTATCTGTGATTAGGTCTATTCCTTTGTCTGTAAGTTCTATTTGGTTATTTTTTTCATCTATAGTAAAATATAACTCGGCATCTACTATGTGCATTTCCTTTTGTTGATCTTGCAAGTAGAAATTTTCTGCTTTGGTCATCATCGCCTTCATACCTTGCTCTCCCAAAAATTTTATGAGTGGTTTACTTTTTGGAAATCCTCGTTGGCATCTAAATAGAAGTAGACCAGCTTCTTTTTCATTAGTTTTCCCTTCTTTTACCAACCGTTTGGCGTCTGTTAGTGCAGTATTTAAGTATGTTTTTTGGGCATCGACTAATTTTTGTATTTTTGGTTTCAGTTCGTTGAACTCGTGAATGTCTCCCTTAGGAGTAGGACCACTAATAATGAGTGGCGTACGAGCGTCATCTATTAAAACTGAGTCTACCTCATCTATCATTGCAAAATGGTGCTTTTGCTGTACTTGCTCACTTGGACTATGTGCCATATTATCTCTCAGGTAGTCAAAACCAAATTCATTATTGGTGCCATAGGTTATATCTGCGAGGTATGCATTTTTTCTTTCATCGCTATGCGGGCGATAATAGTCTAGGCAATCTACTTTAAGTCCGTGAAATTGAAAAATAGGGGCATTCCATTCGGCGTCTCTTCTAGCTAGATAATCATTTACTGTCACAATATGGACTCCGCGTTGTCCTAAGGAGTTGAGGTAGGCTGGTAGTGTAGAAACCAGGGTTTTACCCTCGCCAGTCATCATTTCGGCAATTTTACCTTGATGTAGCACCACACCACCAATAAGTTGCACATCGTAGTGTATCATATTCCAAGATACTTCTTGTCCGGCTGCATCCCACGTGGTTTCATAGCTTACATTGTTTCCAACTATATTTATATGTGGTTTGGTAGCTGCTAAGTCTCTATCATAATCTGTTGCAGTAGCTATGACGGTATCATTTTCTGAGAATCTACGTGCAGTTTCTTTTACCACAGCAAAAGCTTCAGGTAATAAGTCCTCTAAGACCTCTTCTAGCATTTCATCTCGTCTTTTTTCTAACTCGTCTATTTGGTCATAGGCATCTTCTCGCTTATCTATTTCGTGCAGGGTTGTTTTCGCTATTTCAGTCTTTAAGTCAGCAATTTGTTGGTCTATATCTGCCAAATAGTCGTTTACTCTTTGCTTAAAATCAGCGGTCTTTGCTCTTAGCTGATCGTTGGTCAATTTATATAGCTTTTCGTACTCGGCATTTATTTTGCCCACGTAAGGTTGTAATTCCTTTACGTCTTTGTCTGCTTTATTGCCAAATAGCTTTTTTATATTGCTTACTAATGAATTAATCATATGGTTTAATTGTAGTCTTTTTCTCCAAAAGTATGCCAACGTGAAGAGGCACCTTACAGTTGTTTTATTTAGGTTTATTTTTTACAGAAAGAAGATTATATAATATAAGTCTAAATTATCTGATTTTTCGGTGGTCAAAAGTAAGATTAATTCTGATACCTTTAGAGATTTTGAGGCTTGATTTTTCAATAAAGCAGCGAGAGAACTTACCAACTATTGCTTACAACTTATCTATTTACTGAAAAAAAAATTGTTGCTTTGAAGCTTATTTAAAAATATGCGCATTTTAATTGTAGGATCAGGCGCTAGAGAACACGCAATTGCGTGGAAACTAAGCGGGGAAATAGGAAAAGAGAATATTTTTATTGCACCAGGAAATGGGGGCACATTGACTTGCGGCACAAATGTAAATGGAGACATCACAGATTTTGAAGCATTAAAAAAAATTGCGTTAGCCAATGATATTGATACACTATTGCCGGGAAGCGAAGATGCAATAGCTCAAGGTGTGCGCGATTATTTTGAAGCAGATAGTGCGTCAAAACATATCTATGTTTTGTCACCAGATAAGTATGCAGGACAATTGGAAAGTAGCAAGTCTTTTGCAAAAGAATTTATGGCCAAAGAGAATATCCCTACTGCGGCTTATAAAGCTTTTACGCACGAAACCGTAAATGATGGTTATGTATTCTTGGATAGTTTAAATCCGCCCTACGTTCTTAAAGCAGATGGATTGGCTGCCGGCAAAGGGGTACTAATTATAGATAATGTAGAAGAAGCTAAAGCAGCATTGAAAGATATGTTGGTGGACCGGAAGTTTGGTGATGCATCTGATACTGTTGTTATAGAGGAGTTTTTGGACGGCATAGAATTTAGTGTTTTTGCATTGACAGATGGTAAAAACTACACATTGCTGCCCGAAGCTAAAGATTATAAAAGGGTAGGTGAAGGTGATATAGGCCTAAATACTGGCGGAATGGGAGCGGTGTCTCCGGTACCTTTTTATGATGAAAATCTGAAACAAAAAACCATCGAACGCATAGTAATTCCTACGGTAAAGGGATTACATAATCAAGATTTAAATTTCAGAGGTTTTATCTTTTTTGGGCTAATTGCTGTAAATGGTAATCCATATGTTATAGAGTACAATGTACGCTTGGGAGATCCTGAGACCGAGGTACTGATACCGATGCTTGATGAGTCTTTTAGTGAACTAATTTTAGCAGCTAAAAACGAAAAACTAACCAATGGGACTGCCCGAATTAAAAGCGGATACTGTACCACAGTTTTTGCGGTAAGTGGCGGATATCCAGAATCGTACAAGAAAGGAAAAGTAATTACCCTTAATGATAATTCAGAAACTTTATTTCACGCAGGAACAAAAATGGAAAACGATATGTTATGTACGAGTGGTGGAAGAGTAATGGCCGCTACATGTTTCGGAGATACTTTGCAAAATGCTTTACAAGCCTCATATGAAAAATTGAGTTATATTGAGTTCGAAAACAAGCAGTATCGCACAGATATCGGAAACGATTTGAAAGTATACACAACTTAAATAAAAATAAAAATAAAATGGAAGTAGTAAAAAAAATCGTTGGTTATATGACATTCAAAAAAGATACGGGAGAAGGATCGTTTTTGAAGTCAATGCACGTCATCAATAAAATCTCCATACTAATGTTCTTGGTGGCGATGGGTGTGCTTGTTGTCAAATTGACACGTTAACAAATTGGAATACTTTTTGTAATTCTCCGTTTAAATTGTAACAAAAAAAATAGTATGTTTATTGTATTAATGGTACTTGTGATGGGCGGCAGTTGGTTCGTTCAAAACAGATTGAAAACAAAGTTTAAGAAATATTCTCTAACTCCAATTAGTAGTAATCTATCGGGAAAAGAAATAGCAGAAAAAATGCTATCAGACCATGGTATTTATGATGTTAAAGTGATTTCTGTAAATGGTCAGTTAACTGATCATTACAATCCACTTAAGAAGACCGTAAACCTGAGTGAGTCGGTGTACAATCAACGCAATGCAGCTGCAGCAGCAGTGGCAGCTCACGAGGTTGGTCATGCTGTGCAGCATGCACGTTCTTACGCGTGGCTCAGCTTGCGCAGTAAACTAGTGCCGGCCGTTTCTATTAGTTCTAAATGGGTGACTTGGGTGCTAATTGCAGGAATTGGTCTTGCAAGTTTTAGTGGGAATTTACTCCTGTTACAGGTTGCAGTTGCTATGTTTGCGATGACTACTCTTTTCAGTTTCATTACACTCCCAGTAGAGTTTGATGCTAGCAACCGTGCGCTTGCATGGATTAAAAATAGCAATATGGCTTCTCCTAGCGAGCTAGAAGACAGTAAAGATGCACTAAAATGGGCAGCAATGACCTATGTAGTAGCTGCGCTGAGCTCACTTGTTACCTTACTCTACTACGCTTCTATGCTGTTAGGTAGAGATTAGTCTTGGCTTTATGTTGATTGTGCAAATCCAAAAAAGAATCTCTGTGCTAATCCCAATCGTATTGATTGGGATTTTTGTTTGTGCACAACCCATACGAATTGAAACACAACAAAGAGTTAAAGATGATTTTTTTGACAAATCTCAAAGCATTTTGCCTATTTATAAATATACCGGAACAAGTATAGAGCCCTATTCAAAGTTTGGATTAGTTGTAGATAAAACTAAGCAGTGGCACACGATAAATAAATTTCCGGATATGATAGGTATTCACGACACAGGGTATACATACATCTATTTTGCAGGGGCAGATAATGTTGAAAGTCAAGGATATTTGCTCACTTTGGTGGGTAATTATAGGCGGTCTAAACGTACAGTCTATTTTTATGTTGACAAGAATAATGACTTTGATTTTTCTAACGATGGTGCGCCAGATAGTCTGACACTGAAAGACGAAGATTTTGAAATTATATTGGAGAACAACAAGATACCCGGAGCCACATACGCTATACGGTTAAGTAGATTTAAATATGGCGAGAACATAAGATACAAAAATTTGCTCACAGAGCATTATAAGGCACATAGCGGTAATAAAATATTTACTGATATAAACTATTGTTTTAGAGAACAACGGTACAACAGTGTATCAGGTAATTTTAAAAGTCCTACAGACTCTTTTACCATAGGAATAAAAGATGTAAATGTAAATGGAGTGTATAATGAAAGCTGTACAGACCTACTTTACGTAGGTCCATACAAGAGTCAGATATCTAGTAATCAATTATTCAATATTTCACCAAAGCTAAGTAATACCACTTTTGAATGGAATGCCAAAAAGTATAAATTGCTGAGTATAGAAACTACCGGCAGCTATCTAGAGATAGAAGAAGACCCTACAGCCGAGCTTAGTGAAAAACTGGTACTAGGAAAAAAAACGCCCAATTTTTCATACTTGAATGTACTTAATAAAAAACATCAATTAAAGGAGTACCGAAGACAAGAGATATTTTTATTTTTTTGGGACAAAAAATCACTGTCGAGTGAAGACACATTGTATCTAAATAAGCTGCATAGAGAGTATCCTAATTTGAAGATATTGGCACTGAACCATGGAGACGAACCAAAACAAGTGAAAATAATATATTATTATGATCAGATACAATATCCTATGGGATACAGCAATAGTGAGATTGGGTTGAAGTATTTTTTAGAGGATGTACCAAGAGGTTATTACTTGGGAAAAAGGTGTCGACTAAAAAATAATAACATATCTCCTAAGCAAATGTATGCCACACTGAGGGCAAGCTCTACGAAACAAGAGTAGATATTTCATTTCGAAGAAGCAGATGTTGTGTACTTTATGTTCAATTAACTAATTTCGTAGATTATGAGTACTAGTGTTATACTAATTGTTATTATTGTCTTTGCGGTTTTGGTTTTACGATTTGCAAAGAAGATTCTTTTCAGATTTTTTGGTGTTCTCATTATAGGAGGAGTTATTTTGGGGTACATGTACAAAGAGTCTCTAGGCCCTTTCGAAGATAATGTAGCAGATATAGGCTTGCTAGAGCAAAAGTATTGTGAAGAAGATGGCGATGCTGATATATGCGAATGCATTCTTGATCCTGTTCGCAAAGACTTGGCAAGTAAGTTTTCGTCCGCAGAGCTTGATTCCCTTCAGGCCGAGAAATTGAAAACACTTTATGTTTTACAAAAAAGTCTGAGGGCCACTAAGGAGGCTGCGCTTGCATGTTTGGCTGCCAAAGGGGCATCAGAAAAGTACACGCTTTTTTTACAAGAGTTTGTGCCTATACAAAAAAAGTATTTGAATGAAGCGGGCGATAAAGTAAAAAACATGGGAGATAAAATAAAAGAAGAATTGTCAAATTTTAAGGATAATAAAGAGAATATCGACAATAAATACTAGGCTAAACCTAAGGCGTGTTTTAGCTCACTTACCTGACTTTCCCAAAGCATATTCATTTCTGCTACTTCGTCTTCATCTACAAAATCTGTTATCAATAGTCCTATGTCTCCGGTCAGTTCATCTTTTGTTACTTCAAATTGAAAATACTCTTCTGCAGGATTATTCAGCAACTTAAATTTGACTAATTTACCGGGTATTTTTTTTATCAATTCAGCAGGATTTTCTTCGCCATCCCAAATGAAAGTATAGTGCTTACTCCCTTTAATATTTACGTCGTCACAAAACCACTCTACCAAACCAGATGGTGTAGACAGGTATTGAAACAAGATGGTAGGTGATGATTTTATCACAAATTCTAGATCTATTTGTACTCTTTCCACGGTATGTTCCTTTAAGATTTTTCAAATAAACAATTTTTTACCAAATAAACTATCAAAGACTTCTATTTTTGACGCCAGATTGATAGCCTTATTTCGCAAATACCCTATTTATTTCTCATTGGTATTTTTTCTTATTACCATTGGGTTGATGCTTTTACTGGTTTTTTCTAAGGGCGATCTCGTTCTTCTTTTAGATGCCAATAGTACCCCATTATTGGATAACATTTTTTTGGGCATCACTGCGTTTGGAGAATTGTACTTTGGGATATTTATTTTTTTTCTTTTGCTTGCTTTAGGTAAAAAGCAATTTTTAACGATTTACTTAGTCAGTATTTTGGTCACCATTATTTTTTCTCAAGGTCTAAAACACTTGGTTTTTGAAGATGAAAAAAGACCAGCTAGTATCTATACTGAATTACACGATGTGAGTGGAATGGAGCGTCATTTAAATAATTCATTTCCAAGTGGACACACTACCGCGGCGTTTACATTTTTTACTGTTCTAGCATTGGCATTTGGTAAAAAAAAATGGATGCAGTTTACTGCCCCTATTTGTGCTACTTCAGTAGGATTCTCACGTGTTTATCTAGGTCAACATTACTTGAGTGATATAGTGGTGGGTGCAGTTTTGGGCGTTTTTATTGTTTCTGTAGTGGCCTGTTTTTTCAACCAAAAATGGAACATACTTAAATGAAAAGTTGGCTTAAAGAGCACAATGCATTGGGCATTATATTGATTTCCTATTTGCTACTTTTTGTGCCTTTTTTGGGACAAATACATTTGTTTGATTGGGACGAGATAAACTTTGCAGAAGCTGCCAGAGAAATGATTGTCTCTGGAGATTGGATTAACGTACAAATCAATTTCGAACCGTTTTGGGAGAAACCTCCACTTTTTATTTGGCTGCAAGCCGTGAGTATGAAACTATTTGGGGTAACAGATTTCGCTGCACGTTTTCCTAATGTTGTCATTGGCTTTGTGACTCTGTTAGCTCTCTATTTTCCAGTATTAAAAAACTACGGAAAACAAGCTGCTATTTTTACACTTCTACTATATTTGGGAAGTTTTACACCTCATTTTTATTTCAAATCAGGAATTATTGACCCACTTTTCAATTTGCTGATGTATCTTAGTGTACTCTACTTAGTGAAAGCCATTCAGCTGCGTACCTATACTTCTTTTTTTTACGCAGGTTTATTTTTAGGATTAGCTGTATTAGCCAAGGGGCCAGTTTCTATCTTGTTAGTAGGGCTAACCGGTTTATTCTTCCAGTTGGTATTTAAAGTGAACTTCTACTCCTTTAAAAATTTAGCAGTTTTGGTTTTCGGCCTGCTTTCGATGCCCTTAGTGTACTTTGGTGTGCAAGTATATGAAAACGGATGGTGGTTTATCAAAGAGTTTATAGTGTATCAAATAGATTTGTTTAAAAATCCCGTTGCGTCTCATGGCCAGCCTTTTTACTATCATTTTATGGTTTTGCTGATTGGTAGTTTTCCGGTTTTTATCTTATCCTTTGGGAGTATGATATCTGTGAGACCAGTTGGGGGAGACAATACATTGTATCGCTGGATGAAGGTTCTGTTTTGGGTGGTATTAGTTGTTTTTTCGCTTGTTACCACTAAAATAGTGCATTACAGTTCTATGTGCTACATTCCGATGGCTATAGTGGCTGGGGTGAAAATTTCGGAGTATTTACGACTGAATGTTTTAACTAAAGTAGTGCTTGGCGCAGTAAGTGGTCTGTGGATTCTTGTATTTATTGTAGCAGGTTCTTTTGCTTTGCCGCATCCATTTAATCCTTTGAGATTTATTCAAGGTTCAGTCCAAGATTCTTTTGTGAGTGCGCAGTTGTCTACTGCAGTAGAATGGAACTTGCTTCCGCTAATGCTAGCAGGCACGTTATTGGTCTATGTTGTACGTTTTTTGCGCAAGCCCAACAAAGCCATGCTAGCATCTTGGCTAGTAACAAATACACTTGTTATTGCTATGTTGATGGTAAGTTTTGTGCCGGGAGTAGAGCGAGTGACACAAGGAGAGTGGATAACGCATTTGAAAAGCTATCAAGTGAAAAAAATGACTCATTTTACCCAAGGATTTAAAAGCTATGCTCATCGATATTACACCCACCAACAAGATTTTGATGAAATTAGAGCGATAAAAAAATATGTATTAGCTCAAGAGTTTGGCAGAGCTTCTTATTTGCAGATGAATCAGGATGACAAAAAAGACTTTGATAATGCAGTGCGTAATTTTGTAATAGATAGTACTGCGATGCCTTTTAGTTTATCTACAAAAATAACGCAAAAGCATGCTGTAGAGGCTCAATATCCAGATGTATTGCACCAGGTGTTTAGCGGCAATGGGTATGTGGTCTACGAGCGAGCATTACAAAAAGACTAAAGAATATATTTTGTGGAGTCTTACATTGGCTAACTATTGCATTTACTAGAAAAAATGTCCAAATAATGATTCAATTTGAGGCCAGGGGAGGAGTAAGTAAATATATTCTAACTTCTCTATTGCACTCTTCAGTTTTTTGAAAAGTTTTTAAAATGTTTAATGTTGGGAAATCACTCTCCAGTTTATTTTGATTAATCTGTGCATCTGTGGTTGCAAAATATGAATCCCATATAACTAGTACAGAGTCAGTTATTATATGTTTTGATAAAAAGTTTAAATGATTGTACTCCTTTGTCACATTTATTTTTTTATTGGCCAACATTGCCAAATAATGATCGTTGGAGTATAAAGGGAGGTGGTTTAGTTGTGCATTATTTATCCAGTCATGGCTTTTTTGGGTCTGTAGCTGCCTTGCAGATAAAGATATCGAGCGGGGTAAGTCGAGACCCATTTTATTTTTGGTAAAAGGGAATATAATAATTGTGCAAACAAAAATAGTTTTTAGGATACCTATAGGAACGAAATTAAGCGCACAAAATAACCATTCTAAACCTCTGTAAGCTATAAAAGCAATCAGAGGAATAATAACTACCAGTACCCTACTCATTCCAAAACTATGAAACATACCGTATGTCCAAAATATACTGTGGGCGGAAATATATCCTAAGGTTATGCCATAAATTAGAAAAAATTCCTTTATCTTAACCTTTCCTTTAAAAAAAAGCATTCCACCGCGGTACACACCTAAAAAAAACAAAACAAAAATGGGTAAACCAATGAGGTATGGAAGCTGTTCTACAAAGTGGAATATTGGGCCACTACCATATTTTACCTCTGTACCGGCATATGGATTTTGATGAAACATCCATAAAAAATCATCAAAGGCAACTATGCCTGCTATACCGTATAGAAAGGTTCCTGTAAAGGCAAAAGGAAGATACTTCCATTTTTTTGTAATCAATAAATAAGCAAGTAGAACTAGGGCTATTATATATCCTTCTGACCGAACAAATGGAAGAAATGATAGTATAGTTAAAGACCAACTCGTTTTTTCACGATGCTCTAGATATACAATGGCGGTTAGGCCTAGCATAAAAAGCGGTTCAGTAAGGCCGGAGGATTGTACCAAAAAAAACGAATAAGCAAAAAACGATAAAAAGACACCCCACCACCCATTAAATCCATAGTGATCAAATAGCCGTTTTGTTAGGTATGCAGTAACCATAGCGCAGATGATATTAAATAATTTCATACCCCACCATCCCCAAACTGCAAATGGAGAGGCCAAGAGTATGAAAACTGGTTTAGACCACATATTCATAAAATAGGAGGGTGAAGACCAAGCTTGGTGAGCCTCCAAGTAATGTAATATACTGTCGCCGTCATCCCACGTACTTTGGTTGAGGTAAACGAGTACAAGATTTATCACAAGTATAGAAGACCATATCAATTGGTTTCGGTTCATAGGTCTAGTGTTCCATTTATCCACTGTTCGTCTAGTTGAGCCCCATAAGCTTTATAAAAATCAATAGCAGGGGTATTCCAATCTAGCACTTGCCAAACCATTCGCAGGCAGTTTGTCTCTTTGCCAAATGCAATACAATAGTCAAATAGTAGTTTCCCAGCACCAATTCTGCGATAATTTTCGGTCACTATCAGATCTTCTAAATAGAGGCACTTTCCTTTCCAGGTGCTGTAGCGGTAGTAGGTGATGGCGGCGCCTATGATTCTACCTGCGTATTCAGCTACAAATGCGTCAAATATTTTATGCTCGCCAAATCCATCTTTTAACATCATTTCTTTCGTATTGGTTACCTCATGCGGTGCCTTTTCATACACGGCCAATTCGTGTACAAGTTGCAAGAGTGCAGAAATATCTGCTGGAGTGGCCGCTCGTATCGTTATTTTTTTTTGTTCTAGGAGCAAAATTACTTTTTTAAAAGGTGTTTTTACTGGGTGTCAAATTTATTCAACTGTCGATCAATCCACAAACTTATCTGAATGTTATCATTTCTTTATCTATTTTGAGGTACCTGTTTTATGCTCAATTATAAATGTACATTCGTTGTTTAAAATGGATTTTTGATAATTATTTTGAAACCAATTATATGCTGTGTTCAACTCATAAGTGCAACAAACTTTTTATTTTTTCTTTGAGGCGGTTTGTTATAGTTTATTTACAAGTAAGTCACATAGCGCCATATTAATTATTCCAATACTACTTTAGCAAACAATTTAAAAGGATATGCCAAAAGCAAAAAAAATATTTGTATTAGACACCTCTGTTATACTCTTTGATCATCAATCTGTCCATCACTTCGAAGACAATGACGTAGCATTGCCTATACAAGTATTAGAAGAATTAGATACCTTCAAAAAAGGAGGTGATTCCAAAAACTACGAAGCCCGAAGTTTTATTCGGTTTTTAAATTCTGTTTCAACTGATTCTTTGCTTGACAATTGGGTAAAAATAGGAGGACAGAGCAAGGGCAGAATTAAGGTAGTCAAAGAAATAGATAATCTTAAAAATAATGCAGCGGATACTTTTGACGATTACAAAAACGATAATAAAATTATAAATGCAGCCTTGTCTTTGCAGCAAGAGTATCCAAAATATAAAGTAATTTTAGTGTCTAAAGATATTTGCCTTCGTGTGAAAGCAAAGGCATTTACGCTGCAGGCCGAAGACTATCTCACTGGAAAGATAAAGGATGTAGACAAATTGTATACCGGTAAAACTGTGGTAGAAAGTTTGCCTGTAGCGGTCATAGATAAATTATTTGTTGATACAAAAATACCTGCATCATTAGTGAGTGACGTGAAGTTTCCGTTCAATCATTTTCTGATAATGAACAGTGGTCGAAAATCTGCTTTAGGCTTTTATAACTCTGCCGAGGAAGTTGTAGAGCGCGTGGAAAAACAAACTGTATACAAAATAAAACCACGCAATGCAGAGCAGGCGTTTGCTATGCATGCACTGCTAGATCCTGAAATAAAACTAATAACACTTCGCGGTGTAGCGGGTACAGGGAAAACACTAATGGCAGTAGCCGCAGCATTAGAGCAGCGCAGTAGTTTTCATCAAATATATATCACCCGGCCTATTGTATCACTTAGCAATAAGGATATTGGTTTTTTACCTGGAGATGCTAATGCCAAAATAGATCCTTATATGCAACCTATTTGGGATAATTTGAAGTTTATTAAAAGTCAGTATAAAGAGACCGATACAGAGTTTAAAAGAATAAATGATATGGTGCAGCAAGAGAAAATTGCTATTGCACCGCTAGCATATATTAGAGGTCGAACACTCAGTAATGTGTTTTTTATAGTGGACGAAGCTCAAAATCTTACACCGCATGAAATAAAGACCATTGTAACCCGTGCAGGCGAAAATACTAAAATCGTATTTACGGGTGATATAAACCAAATAGATACACCGTACCTAGATGCTGAAAGCAACGGATTGTCTTATCTCATAGATAAGGTGAAAAACCACAGACTATTTTGTCATGTGAATCTAGAAAAAGGCGAGCGTAGCGAGCTAGCCAATTTGGCTAACGAAATGCTGTGAAAGCTTGTGAGTAAAATGCACACTGCTTTTCAGAAAAATTTACTTAAGTTTCTCCACGGAAGATGAGAATTTTCCTTCTCTTGGTCTTTTTCTAATAAGCACATACCACTTTTTACAGCTCTCTTACCTCAAAAATAAATCTAGATTGACTATTTTTATACAGCCAAATAAATTAACGGGATACGCTTAGTGTTACTATTAGCGACTTATCATCGTCATTGTCTACTATTAGCACGTAGTTCGATGTTTTATGGTCTACCTTTTCGTGGTAGGCTACCGATTCCACTTTTAAGGGAGTTTTGTACTCAGGAATTCTGAAAATGTCTTTAGTAGGTTTGATATTTCCTGTACTAATATCTAAAAAACCTATAAAACTTCCCAATATTTCACCGTCGTTGTAGGCATTGTCTGCTGCTTCTACAGATGAGGTAAATACTATTTGGTTTTCATCAACGAGTACTTCTGCACCAGAAAAACCCGACGGCATTCCATTAATTTTTGGTAAGTCTACGTGTGTAATATCTATAGTGGGAGAAGCTTGCTCATGGTTTAAGTAAGCCAAAAAATTACTATATTCTAACGTAAAAATTAGATTGTTAGTTCTGTTAAACAAGGAAAGCTTACCGTTCCAAAAAGCAACACCCTCTATGTTCAGCTCTGCATTTTTCATACTTGTTAACGACTTTAGTTCTGTGTAAAAATCTACTAAGCTGTAACTCTCGTGTTGTATGCTGTCTTTCAAAAAAATACGAATAAAAATATCTCTTTGTGGCGATTTAGATCCTGAACCGAAAATGATTATTTCATTGTTATTTATTTTTGTTACAGCTTCAAAATCAAGTTTTTGAGTTTTGGGTATGGTGTGGTTTTTTAGCACATTTGTATCCGCTATGGCTGTTTTACTGGTGATGGAAAATTGACTATCGAGTGTAAATAAAAATGGAGAATTATCTCCTATGGCGTAGTATAAGTCGTTAATTTTTAAAATACCTGAGCCGCCTGGCATTTCGCTGTATTGGTGCACATCTAGTATGGTAAGTGTAGCGTCGGATTTGCCTGTACTTTGGCAAGCGGCAAAAGTAGATGAAACTATAAGTAGACTAACAAAATGCTTTATTGTACGCAATTCTTGACGATACTCGTTGAAAATTTTTTGTAGTTTTATCATTATAATTTGAGGTGAGTGGCTGGTATATTTCAGGGTTTTCTTTGGTAATAATATAACACGGGTGCGGCGCTAGACCTAGACTCGCTGATGGTGAAATAGCCATTTTCATCCCATCCAACGGCCTCTCCTTGTTCCTCCGGTATATATGCTAGGGCAGTGGGTTGTTGGTGAAAAAGTGTTTTCACGATATTGTCTCCCTCCGTAAACCAGTGGTAGATAGTTCCATCATTTTTTAGTAGAATCTCTTTATTGTCTGCAGATATATCGCCAGCTAAAATTCTCTTTAGTGGTAGTTTACCGTGAAAGGTTGCTGTACTCATTTCGCCTATTTTTTGTGGATAGGGTAGGGAGTACACCTGTACCAGTGGGTCCCTTTTACTCACTAGGATTAAATCCTTTGATTTTTGATCAATTAAAAGTGCTTCAGCATCGCGAGCACCATCTGGATACTGATAGTCTATTATATCAAAATCGCTTATGTTTTTAGCGAAAGTAGAGGTCAAGTCATTGGCTGAAAAGATGGGCTCAACAAATCTATATATCCTACAAGAGGCTCTTATTGCGCCATTGTCTCCTATATCGCCTACATAGATATATGTTTCCCCATCTATGGGACCTGGTCCTATGGCTATATCTTCCCAGTCTCTATTAGTTACCCCAGTTAGGCGAAGTGTTCCCTTGAAAATACCATTTTTTGTATATACAAAAACAACCGCTCCATTTCCCGAGTCTTCGTGTACATAGACCAAATTATTGTTTTTTCTGCTACTTACTATTCCAGAGATTTCTCTCAAATTATAGTCAATGGTATCTGATGTTTTCCATTCGAATTCATCGTTTTGTACAATGTCAAATCTGGAATACGTAGACTCAAATATGATAGAAGTTTGGTTATTTTCCGTTTCTGCATGAGGAGTTTCATCATCTTGGCAAGCAGATACTAGTAGTATAATACAAAATAGCCAAAGGTGTGTGAGTTTATGTTTCAAGGATGTCTTATATTTTTGACAAAAATAAGGCCCCATTTTTCAATGGAGCCTTAAAATTATACAATTTAAAATAAATTTTTATTCAGCACCGTATGCTCCAAAATCCGCAGAAGGTGCAGGAAGGGTTACCGTAACCCCACCGCCGCTTAAGCTAGTGTGCACAGGTGTCACATTGGTAGTACCTTTTCCTTTACCTGGAGATGAAGCTTTTAGTTTAAAGTTAGCTCCATTAGCAGGCATAGCAGTTAATTTACTTGTAGAAACAGCGTAGTTTACAAATTGAGGATCTTGGTTTAAAATATCACCAGGTTGCTCACTAGTTACTCTGTTTCCGTCTCCATCTACGTCAGTAGAAGGAAAAAAGTTGTCTTTGTCGTCAGCATCTGTAGCGTAATACATGGTGTAGCCATATTTTGTATTGGCTACTTCTGGCAATTTGTCTCCTCTCATTCTTATGCCAAATCTACAGTTCACTATTATGTTGTTAAAGCTATTTCCTTTAGCACCGCCCTCGTAGTTTATAGATCCACCTCTACCAGACTGCACTCTTCTGAAACCACAGTTGATAAAAGTGTTGTTGTAGTTATTGATATTTGTTTGAGGTACGCCGTCACCTTTTCCTGCTGGCTTGCTTCCGTTAGTAGCTACGCCATAAAAAAGGTTATAACATACATCTCCTACAGATCCATCTTTGAAGTTAATTCCTTCTCCACCTGTCTCACCAATGTTGTAAAACTGGCTGTAGGTTATTGCAAATTTTCCACCACCTTGAGGACGAAGGCCGTCGTCTGCTGTGTGTCTTAGAATAGAATGGTCAAAAATCATAGTTCCATTAGGGTTTCCGAAATGAATAGCAAACCTAGCATCTCCTGCATCGTACAAATCTGGACGGTTACCATCTGCTGGTCCACCACAGTATTCTACAATACAGTGTTGCAAAACTAAAAACTCAGTTGTAGCAGAACCTTGTATTCCACCCCAAAGACCGTCATAAGCATTTTTAGGATCTCTTCTGTCTGCGGGTACTGTGAACAAAATTGGATTTTCAGCAGTTCCCTTAGCTACTAGATTTCCAAGAAGATTTATTTCTGGACTAGTTGCTGGAGATAGTCCATCACCATCAAATTCGAATATAACTCCTGGCTCAAGGGTTAATGTACCTCCTACAGGAACAGTTATTGTTGACTTGATAACATAAGTCCCTTTTTTTAAAGTTCCAGTAACCTCGCCAGACAAGTCGCCGCCTCCTTGTTCTACTTCCGGTTCAACGGTGTCATCATCTTTACAAGATGTAAAATTCATGGCTGTCAAAAAAGCGGAAGCAATGAATAAGATGTTTAGTAAATTAATTTTTTTCATTTTGTGATTTTTAAGTATTATCGTTCTTATTTATGTTACAAGAGTAAGGACTTATGTCAGTTATATTAGTTAAATTAAGGTTGTCTTTTTATTAATTTTATATTAATGCAGTTATTTCAAGCTGTACCTTATTCCGAGCATATAGTTTCTATTGTATAAGTCATAGCGCATGCGTGTTTCGGTATTACCATTTGGTTGTATCTCTTCGTTTATTCTAAAATCCTCCTGATGTTGTTTTTTGATGTACATTTCAAATGGAGAATTTAGAATATTGTTGATTTTACAGAATAATGTAAATTGGTCTATTTTGCCCCAGGTTTTGTCTACCGAAAAATCTAGTTGGGTAAATGCTTTTTGCCAAATGTCATTATCTAAACCTACAGAAACTATTGCGATACGCTCACCGGTATATACCATAGAAAGCTGTGCGTCTAGCCCCATTTTTTGGTTTTTGTACAATAGAGATATGTTGCCAAGGTGCATAGATTGGCCTTGTAGTGGGCGAAGCTGTGGTACAGATATGAAGGTGCTGTCACCTATACCTATATTGTCTGTTTCTTTTTGCAAATCTGAAACTTGGTTAATATTTTCTGCAGTTACTCTTCCCCAGGTTCTTTTCATAGACTCTATCGTGCTCAGGGTAAAAGTGTAATTCGCCTTAATACCAAATTGGTTAAAAAACTTGGTATAGTCCATTTCTACTCCATAGTTACTTGCACTCTCAAAATTGACTGGCATCAATGCTGCTCTATCTTGCTCGTTGAGTTCTGTGTTCCCTGGTATTACGGCATATTCTATGGGATTATTTATAAATTTGTAAAACGCGCCAACTAATAGTTGTTCTGTAGGTTTTGGAAAAAACTCATAACGTGCATCCAGACTGTGCGCTTCTGCATGCTTAATATTCGGGTTTCCTGCTCTAGCAAAAATTTCCTCGCTAAAAGGTCTTCTATACGGTATAATTTCTAAAAAACTTGGTCTAGAAATAGATCTGAAATAAGAACCTCTCCAGTTGGTTTTAGTGTTTGGCGAATATTTTATGTGCAAGCTCGGTAAAAATGACCAATATACTTGCTCTCCTTCTGGGTAGTTTAGGTCTTGTGTCACAAAGCCTTGCTGTGTGTGTTCTGCACGCACTCCCCCTATAAAATTCGTATTCCATCGCGTGAATTTAAATTGCATGTAGTTGGCAAAAATGTTTTCATACGATTCGTAGTTTAGTACGTGCGTGCTGGTACCCGATCCTCCCGTGGTTCTCCACGTTATATCAGCTAAAGACGAGTTAAATACATCATACTCTTGTATACCTGGCCTAGGCTTGAATGAGTATAAATCATATGAATTTTGTCTGTTTTTGATACGCTGTAAGCCACCGTATTTCAACTCTATACTTTGGTCTGCGATGGCAGTATTGTAGGTTATGTTATAGTATGCTGAAATGTCCTGATCTGAATTTGCCTCCCATATACGTGTAAAGTTTTCTCCCATAATCCAACGCGGTTCTCCTGTATCATAATTTTTAACTAAGCGAATCATGGAGTTGTCTGGCATATCTTGCTGTGCATAGGAGTATACCAATGACCAATCTACATTCAACGGCTTGAAAATTTCGTGTTTCCCCTGCAGTGTAGTATTGAGTACCTGCTGTATGTTTACTTGATTTCTAGAGTTGTATTCTAATGTTGGATTTACAATGCCGCGCAATTCATCTATTTCTACTAGCCGAGATTCGTTGTTTTGCATACGCATGTAGGCTGTGGTTAAGAAAAAGTGATTTCGGTTATTTTGCCTAAAATCTATTTTATTAAATACACCACTTCTATTTTGTTGTATCGAGTATATTCGGTCCTGTACTTGCGAAATCTGCGGTATTTCTTGGCCTCTGTTATTTTCTGACACCCCAAACTCGGTGCGTTCCGAAGAACGAAAAGAGTTTTGATAACTACCCGCTACAATTACACCAAGTCGATTATCCATAAAACGATTGCCCAAAACTGCACTTGCAAAAAGATTTGGTAATGCTTGTACTCGCTCTAAGTCAAAGTGGTCGTAATCCAATTCTTCCGCCGTTATGATTTTACCTAACTGCTCTCGTGGTGGCGTTCGCCAAATAGTATTTCTACTAAATTTATTGTATCTGGTGTTAAAAAAAGCTTCATTGTATCCCGTGCCTAAGCTTACTTTAAAAACTCTGCTGTTGGGTGCTTCTTTTAATTTCATATCTACCACTCCACCTACTGCATCGCCTTCCATATCTGGTGTTAAAGATTTGCTTACCACTAATCTACTGAGCAAGTCAGATGGAAAAATATCAAGCGGCACATACCGGTTTTCATTATCTGGTGAAGGTATTTTTATGCCATTTACAAGAGTGTAATTATAGCGTTTATCCATTCCTCTTACAATGGCATATTGCCCATCCCCATTAGAATTTCGCTCTACTGTGAGGCCAGATACTCGTTGCACCACGTTGGCTACTGTTATATCTGGAGATATTTCTATGGCTTTTGCCGATATAATGTTTATTACGTTATCTGCTTTGCGCTCTTCTGTGCGCGCCCCAGCCTCTGTTTCCCCTCTTCGCACAGCTACTACCCTTACATCGCCCAAGCTAGTGGTTTCACTTTGCATAAAAAACGTTTTGTTTACTTCAGCACTGCCTATTTTAAGTGTTTGCGTTATGGTACTATAAGAAAGGTAAGTTACCACTACTGTATAGGTGCCCGGAGGTACATCTTTTATTTTAAAATCTCCATTAAGCCCAGCAAAGGCGTAAAATGTGGTGTTTTTTAAACTCACTGTGGCGCCTATTAACGCTTCGTTTGTGCCTTCTTCTAAAACTTTTCCAGTAAAGGTGCCAGCAAATAGATTAGTAGAAAAGGCTATTAATGCGGCGATTATTGCGATTGATTTATTCATTAATGGTTGCAAAATGACGACGTGCAGTTTGCCTCAAGCTTTTTTTAATGTTAAATAAATATTAAGTGGAGTAGTTGAAATCGATTTGCAATGTGCACATATATTGAGATAAGCATACATTATTGAACTATTTCGCTCGTATTTATTGTAGGTATATTCCAGAATCAGTTTTATGGTTAAAAAACACGTCTAGATAATTAATTTATGCCTTTTTATTTTTTCCTTGTGTTATTTTTTTAACGCACTCGCTCTACGTATTCGCCGGTGCGTGTATCTACTTTTATTTTTTCGCCACTGTCTACAAAAAGAGGTACATTCACGATAGCCCCAGTTTCTAAAGTGGCTGGTTTTAGAGGATTGTTTGCGGTGTCTCCTTTTACGCCTGGCTCACTATAAGTTATTTCTAAAACAACGTGGTTTGGGGCATCTGCCATTATGGGATTTCCTTCATCAAAATATATGCTGAGTATCATCTCTTCTTTGATAAATTTCATTTGGTCTCCTATCATAGTTTCGGGTATAGCCACTTGCTCATAGGTTTCTGTATTCATGAGAACTAAATTGTTGCCATCTTTGTATAAATATTGCATTTCTATAAGTTCTACGCGGACATCCTCAATGGTTTCGCCGCTTCTAAATCTATTTTCAATAGATTTACCGGTGATTGCATTTTTCATTTTTACTTGATAAAAAGCTCCGCCTTTACCAGGCATGGTATGCTGGTAGTCTACTACTTGGCACAATTGGCCATTATATCGTAGAAACATACCTCTTGATAAGTCTTGTGTTGTTGCCATCGACGCAAATATATTGTAGTAGTTTGTACTTTTTCTAAAAAGAAATTACAAAGCATTTTCATTTATTGTGGAAAAAGCATCTTTTGTTTGATCAAAAGTGGCTTTCGCAGCAGATATTGCTGAATCTATTTGCTCTTCATCTTCTAATTGTGTAAGGTGCTCTAAAAAAACTTTCCACAAGCTGCCCAAGCTCTCACCATAGCAAGTATAAAAATAAAAATCTTTTATATGCTTAAGGTTTGTGTTTTGTTTAAGATGCTTGTAAATAATGGCACCTCCAAGTGTACTACCCTCAAAAACATATAACGTACCCAAAAATGTAGCATATGAGGAAGTTGGGAATGAAGTACTATTTTTTTCGGGTATGGATACACCAAGTATTGTTGCATCTTTTTCTAAAGCTTCTGTTTTTCGACGTTGATCTAGGAGTAGGGAATTTGGTACATCGAATGGAAGATTGTTCCATTGTGCTTCAAATGCTTTATTGAGTGCCAGATTTGTGATAATAAGTTTTTTATACTCTTCTAAAGTCAGTTTACCACTCATTATTTGGCCACTGTATCCTACGGCTTCTACAGCCTCGTGATGTTTAGCAGTTTCTGTTTTAATGCGTTCTCGTATCATAATGTTTTTATTTATTTAGACTAAATTAAAATAGCAATGCAAATAATCATAAAATAGACGATATTTCCACACTGTATTTTGTCATATTTTTTTTGCCTACTATTGCACGTGCAAAGTTAAGGGAAGAGAGGTGAAAAACCTCCACTGTACCCGCAGCTGTATTGTTCTGTTAATAGTGTGTTTATCATCTATCCACTGCTCGCTGCGGCGAGTGGGAAGGACTACAACACTAGGAACTAAGTCAGAAGACCTGCTTATGCCAATTATACTCAGTATGCTTTCGGGAAGAAAAGCGATTGGAGATTCATACGCTTGCGTCTGCTTTTCTTGTCTTTTTATACTCCGATGCTGCTCTGTTTGTTGCAGTTTTAATTATGCTAATGCATTGAAAATAGCGCTCGCTACTATATCTATTTGCTTGCTCCAAATGCTGGGGTATACTCAGGTGAATGATAGTGTCTCATATTTTCCTATTAATACAAATGCTGCACCTCTTGCACTACCAGAGCATTTGGACTCTGTGGTAGTATTTTCTCCAAAAACATTGACAAGCAGGCAACTAGTATCTGAAACCCTATTAAAAGCCAATCCAGCTATGAATCTCTCTGAGTTACTTCAAAAGCAAAGTGGTATTTTTATACGTAGTGGAGGAGCTGGTTCGCTTAGTACACTATCATACAAGGGGCTAGGCTCTATGCACACTCCAATAGTGCTCAATGGTGCCAATATTCAAAGCAGCATGAATGGAAGTTTTGACCTCAGTTTACTAGGTGCTGCACATTTTAGTAAGTTGACTATTGACACCGAAACTGAGCCTATCGTCGGCATGGTAAATGCTGGGGCTGCTATAGTTCTAGAAAGCCCTAGTGCTACATCAAACCTATCTGCTACGATAGGTGGTAGTACTCTTGGCGAAAAAAATACGTATATCAATTACGCCAAGCGGATAAAACGTTTAAACTACGCTATAAGTGCAGTTTCAGCCATTTCTCCCAATCTCATTGGTTTGGGTAGATATGGTTTTTTGGACAGCCTACAGACTAATACAGACTTTGAAAGATGGAGTGTTATACAAACAATACGCTATGACATAAATTCGAAGTTGGTGTGGAAAAATACGGTTTACCTACAAGCTGCTAATAGAGGAATACCACCTGCCTTGGGTCAAGTAGGAGAGGCTAAACAAACAGACAAAAATGCTATGGCTGTAAATACTCTACAGTGGAAAATTGGTGCTAGGTGGGTGTTAAACTTGGACAATCAGCTATGGCAAGAAGACATTGGTTTTGAGGATGTGCCTCGAGGTATTGCTACTAATAGTTCCGTTTTTAATACTAATACTACGCTCAATGGTACGGGCTATTTCAAAAAAGGGTATTCTCTTAGTTTGGCTATAGCTAATAATCATGCAAACTATACCTCTGAGGCGCTAAAAGAAAATGCTACTTGGAATCGCTGGCTGCCGCAAATGAACGTATCCAAAATATTTAAATATGGAAAATTAGCATATCATCAAACTGCTATTTATTTCGATAATAGATGGGTGACCAACGCATCTCTGAATTTGCACAGGGCACTCACCAAAGAGTACAGTGTCATAGCTAGTGTTCGTAAGGTATTTAGGCTGCCCGTACTTAATGAGCTATTTTGGTATCAACCGGGTACAGCACGTGGTAGGGCAGACTTACAGCCAGAGCAAGGATACCGGGCAGACGTAACACTGAAATATGAAATTGAAAAATTTAAATTAAGTATAAATCCGCATATTGCTACCTATACCAACTGGATTCAATGGTCGGGATTTCCCGAAATAAGACCCGAAAATTTAGCACATGTAAACGTGTTAGGCGCTGTATGGGACGCTTCTTACACTGCTACATTCAGCAAAATGAAACTTGTAGCACAAGCAAACGTGCATGGGGTGAGCGCTACATACAGGTATGTACGTGAAGACAGCAGAAATGGTAAGCAGCTTATTTTTACGCCAAGTATCACTCAAAACAGCACACTTACTATCATTACCGAACACTTTAGTTTATACATCAACCAGCAGTATGTCGGTTACAATTTTACTGCTAGCGACAATAGGGAGTATCTATCACCTTATTTGTTGCTAGAAGCTGGCGGTTTTTATACAGTTAAAAAATGGCGTATAGGAGCTGTTGCTGCGAACCTTGCGAATACAACTTATTACACGCAGCCGCGTACCCCAATTCCTGGACGTGTAATCAAAATAAATTTAAATTATACCATACCCTTAAAATCATGAAAAGAAAAAAACTAACTCTTTTAGCTATTACAATAGCTCAGAGCCTTTTGGCACAATTAAATCACGAAACGGTATATTCCACCTTTGATAATTTGCCGCTTGCCAAGACTGATACTTTTGACAATGGAGTATCAGGCCATAAAGGATTTACTCACTATGGGCGGCTTTTTGCCAATACTTACAATGACATATGGAGCAGTTGGAGTGGCTGGGCGCTTAGCAATATGACCGATAATGTGACACAGGGATTTACCAATCAGTACAGTGCCATATCTGGACATGGCGTCAGCCATACCCCTAACTATATGGTGAGTACAGGTGATGGGGCTTATATCAAATTGGATGTAGCTTCACCCATAAGAGGAGCCTATTTCAACAACACTACTTACGCCTATTATGACATGAAAAATGGCAGCGGGTTTAGTAAAAAATTTGGCGGAGATAGCGGGAACGATCCCGATTTTCTGCGCTTAATTATTCGCTCTTATTTGGCTGGTAAATTGATAGATACCACCGTTTTTTACTTGGCCGATTATAGATTCCAAGATAATAGTAAAGATTATATAATCAAGGATTGGACATTTGTAGAATTCAATAACGATTTACCAAAGGATGCTGTGGTAGATAGTATTAGTTTTCATTACCAAGGAAGTGATATGGGCTCATTTGGGCTCAATACGCCCAAATATTTTTGCATGGATGATTTCAATGGGTCAGTAGAACTTTCAAATTACAATTCTCCATTTTTTACGATGCCGATGGATACTTTTTACAATGGAAGAGACATGGCCGGAGGTATACAAGCCGGCCCATATCATTTTGCAAATAAATTTAATTCGATGTGGGAAAGTTGGAGCGGATGGTCATATAGTACAATGCAAGACGATAGCACTCCTGGATTTGAAAATCAGTTCAGTTGCATAGACGGATCGTCACACTTTTATGTGGCAGGAGGAGCGCAAAATGAGATCAGAACAGTATATCTAGGTGAAGATTCTAACACCTTTTCTACAAACAACGAAGACCTTATTTTTTCTGTAAATAATTCAACATACGCGTACTTAGATATGCTCAATGGTAGTTCGTTCAGTAAAAAGTTTGGTGGTAAAGATGGCACAGATCCGGATTACTTTAGGCTTCTTATACGTTTTATGAATAGTAAAAACGAACTGATTAGGCAAGATACGGTATATCTTGCAGATTATAGATTTGAAAATTCAGCTGACGACTACATTTTAAAAGATTTTGCAGTAATTTACGATGCAAAGGATTTTTCAATAGATTTTCATAAAATGGTTTTCAAACTTGAATCATCTGATAATGGAATGTGGGGAATGAATACACCTGCATTTTTTTGTCTGGATATTGGAATACGAATTATGGGGAACATTTCAGTACCTAAAGAGGATGCTGGTATCCTTATTTTTCCAAATCCAGTTCATAATGAATTGTATATCAGTACCAAAACAAATATCCAGACAGTTACCTTGTTTGGCATAGATGGAAAGCAGATAGCTGAAGCCAAAAACATAATTACATCCAAAAACACCTCAGTTAATACGCATAATTTGACGCCTGGTATTTACTTTGTGCGCGTACAATCAGAAAAAGGAATAGCCACCAAGAAATTTATAAAACAATGAGGATTATTACGTTATCCGTACTTTTAGCATCGCTAGTGAGTAGTGCACAATTTGATTCAGCAGGAGGTGAGCCAGGTAGTAAGTCTGTGCACAAAGACGATGCAAGCATTTTAGCGTGGGCCACCGGTGCAACTATAATCCGTGGATATGCCCAAATTAATGATACTTCCGCCGGCAAACCAACCACAGGTACAGAGAGTAGTGCACTAGGAGTTTTTGATGGAGAAGTGGTGAGCTTGGGAGATGGAGGAGTTATTACCTTAACTTTTGACCAGCCGATTGTAAACAATGAGGGCTACGACTTTGCCGTATTCGAAAATGGATTTCAAGTTGGTTTTAGCTACTATCTAGAGCTAGCCCACGTAGAAGTAAGCCAAAACGGAACTGATTTTGTTCGTTTTGCCAGTGAAAGTTTGAGCGATACTAGTTTTCAAACAGACAATTTTGGCTACACTGATCCTCAGAAAATTAGTAACCTAGCCGGAAAACACCAAGCGCCATATGGTACCTTATTTGACCTAGAAGAAGTAGGGCTAGAAGAGGTTAAATATATTAGGCTGATAGATGTAGTGGGTAGTGTAAATGATTCGTTTGGCAGCAGAGATAGCAAAGGACGTATTATTAATGATCCATTTCCTACGCCTTTTGCTAGCGGAGGTTTCGACTTAGATGCTGTGGCCATTGTTAATGGTGCAATGCTTTCTGTATTTACACCTGAAACCTTTAGTAAAGCAAATCCTTTGGTAACCAATTCTTTGGCACGTGGTGAGGTCCTGAAATTAAAAGTCGAATGGGCCGATGCTATAATCAGTAGTCGCGATATTCAAGGCAAAATAGTACATCCTTTTTCTAAGCAACCTTGCAGTTTTTACACTCCGGGCACATACATTATTACCATTCTCCAACAAAATCAACAATGGGTACAAAAAATAGTTGTATATTAGTATTGCTAGGTTGTTTTGGGTTGTTACTGAATGCGTGTGCACCAGACGAGAACTTGGAAGTGCCTGCTTTGGCAGAGGGCGCCCAAGTGCTCATTGCCAATCAAGGAAATTTTGGTTGGGGAGAGGGTACATTATCGGTCTATTACCCACAAACCAAATCGATAGATCACGAGGTTTTTAAACAAGCAAACTCAGCATCTTTGGGAAATGTGTTTCAGAGTATAACTAAGGTAAACCAAACGTATTATTTAATCATAAATAACTCTGGAAGGCTAGTGGTGACAGATACTAATTTTGTAGAGATATCCAGAAACGATGGCTTTGTCTCGCCGCGATACTTTTACCAAAAAGATAGCGAAACAGGCTATATGACCGATTTGTATGCTAACATAATTTGGGTAGTGGATATAAAAACTGGTACAATAATTTCACAAATAAAAACCAATCATTGGGCAGAAAAAGGAGTGATATTAAACAATAGATTTTGGTATACAGCTCCAGAAACCGGTAAAATTTTTAGTGTAAATACAACGACTAACAATCTGCAAGATAGCCTAAAAGTGGGACAACAACCAGAGAGCATAGTACAAGATATCGATGGCGATCTTTGGGTGCTATGCCGTGGTGACGAAAGCGTAAATGAAGCAGCAAAAATCACTAAGGTCAGTACCAATGGAGCCTCGCCATCTGTAGAGGCAATAGAAGTGCAGGGAGTACCCACCTCACTCACTTACGACGCCCAACAAAACGTACTATACTACTTGGCAGACGGAGTATATAGATTTGAAATAGGCGTGGATAAAGCACCTAGGCTTTGGCAAGAGGTGCCCGATGCAGCACTGTTTGCTATAGCTGTAAATCCCCAAAACGGAGATGTTTACGTTTCTGATAGCAAGGACTTTGTGAGTAGAAGTGTGGTGCGGAGATACGATAAAGATGGAGAAATTTTAGACCAATTTGAAGCAGGAATCATCGCAGGTTTTTTCTTTTTTCCGTAGGTTTATGCGGATGCGATTATCTTCGCATCTTGATTAAGTTTAAAGACATATTCAAACTAGCCAGAGGATACACTTCTCAGCTTACTCAGTTTTTTGTATTCAATATACTTACAGCTATTTTCAATGTACTGAGTATAGGTATGGTTATTCCTTTCTTGAAAGTCATTTTCAGAAAAGAAAACGCAGCACTGATTCCCGTTACATTTAGTAGTAATCCTTCCACCTTTTTGAAATTTTTGGACTATGAAATGAGCCTGAAAATAGCCCATTGGGGCAAGTTTGATGCATTGGTTTATTTTTCTATTGGAATTGTCATTGCCTTTTTTTTAAAAAATATTTTTCTTTACCTCTCTTTTTACAATTTAGCTTACGTACGCAGTGCTGTTGTGCGCGATATCAGAGAGAGGTTGTACAAACATATTTTAAAACTACCCTTGGGTTATTTTAACAAAGAAAAAAGAGGTGACACTATTTCTCGATTTACCAATGATGTGAAAGAGGTAGAATGGAGTTTGCTAGGAGTTATAGAGCTTTACTTTAAACATCCGGTAGCCATATTAATACCATTGGTTACATTATTTTTTATAAGCTATCAACTCACGCTATTTGTAGTGATTGTGCTACCTATTAGTGGTTATCTGATAAGTAGAGTAGGCAAAAAGCTCAAACATGCTGCACAACTTGGCCAAGAAAAAATGGGAGAGGTGCTTTCTCACCTTGAAGAGAGTTTGCACGGTATCAAAATAATCAAGGCATTTGCCGCTGGAAAAGATAAAGAACAGCGTTTTCAAACCTTGAATGATGAGCATTTTAGACTAATGGTCAAACTAAATAGAAAGGAGTTTTTGGCCTCGCCACTCAGTGAGTTTATGGCAAGTATAGTAATGAGTAGTATTTTAATATACAGTGGTTCGCTAATATTGCACGCAGACTCAGCACTTACCGGAGAGTTCCTCATAGGGTATATTGCTGTTTTTTCTCAGTTAATTCCACCGGCTAAAGCAATCTCAGAGGCGTTTTTTAGGTTAAAAAAAGGTGCTGCATCCCTCGATAGAATAAACGACGTACTCGCAGCAGATACAGAAAAAGATACTTCGGGTAAGGTAGCACCCGCTTTCACTACTGCCATACAATTAAATAATGTAAATTTTGCCTATGGTGACGGCCCTCTGGTGCTCAAAAATATCAATTTAACTATACAAAAAGGAGAAACTGTAGCTCTAGTAGGTAGTAGCGGAGGTGGAAAATCTACATTAGTAGATTTAATTCCACGTTTTCACGAGTTGACAAGTGGCTCTATTACGATAGATGGCATAAATATTCAGCATATAGCATTAAACTCACTACGCAATATGATGGGAATAGTAACTCAAGATGCTATTTTATTCAATGATACGGCAGCCAATAATATAAAAATGGGTGATTTTTATCTGAGTGGTGATCAAATAATGGATGCTGCAAAAGTTGCAAATGCGCACCAATTTATACGCGAATTGCCAGAAAGTTATAATACCAATTTAGGCGAAAAAGGAATGAACCTCAGTGGTGGTCAACGGCAGCGCATGAGCATAGCTAGAGCAGTAGCAGGGGAGCCGCCCATACTGATACTGGATGAAGCCACTAGTGCACTAGATACCGAAAGCGAAAAAATGGTTCAAAATGCATTAGAAAACGTTATGAAAGACCGCACCAGCATAGTGATAGCACACAGACTCAGTACCATACAAAACGCTGATAAAATAGTGGTATTAGACCGAGGAGAAATAATAGAGCAAGGAACACACGCAGCACTAATGGCTCAAGGAGGTACCTACAAAAAACTAGTAGACTTGCAAACATTCGACTAAATTAAAAAGAAGTCAGTATTAAAAAAAACCTTTTGTATACACCTAAAATTGCCTTACAATAAGAAAAACTTAAATTTGCCCAACAATAAAATCAAAAACCCAAAATGAGCCATAACATAAAATCAGGAGTAGCTACTGGAGATGAAGTACAAGCAATATTTCAACATGCAAAAGCAAATAATTATGCTCTGCCAGCAGTGAATGTGACTAGCAGCAGTACGGTAAACGGTGTACTAGAAACAGCAGCTAAACTAAAATCACCCGTAATTATTCAATTTAGCAACGGAGGCGCACAGTTTTTTGCTGGAAAAGGTCTGAGCAATGAAAATGAAAAATCTGCCATAGCTGGTGGCATAGCAGGTGCCAAATATGTGCATCAACTCGCAGAGGCATACGGAGCTACTGTGATTTTACATACAGACCACGCCGCAAAAAAATTGCTTCCTTGGATAGACGGTTTGCTTGATGCTAGTGAACAATACTTTGCTGAAACTGGGAAGCCACTTTACAGCTCGCATATGCTCGATTTATCAGAAGAGCCTATAGAAGAAAATATAGAAATTTGTAAAAAATACCTAGAGCGAATGAGTAAAATGGGTATGACACTAGAAATAGAATTGGGTATAACCGGAGGTGAAGAAGACGGAGTAGACAATAGTGATGTAGACAGCAGCAAACTGTACACACAACCCAGTGAAGTAGCTTATGCATACGAAGAACTAATGAAAGTAAGTCCGAGATTTACCGTAGCAGCTGCCTTTGGTAATGTACACGGTGTTTATAAGCCAGGAAATGTGAAACTGACACCCATTATCTTAAAAAACTCGCAGGATCATGTGCAAGAGAAATTTAATACAGGACACAATCCAGTAGATTTTGTTTTTCATGGTGGCAGTGGATCTACTCTGGAAGAAATTCGTGAGGGGATTTCCTACGGAGTTATAAAAATGAACATTGATACCGATACTCAATACGCTTTTACCGAGGGAGTAAGAGATTATATGCTTGCCAACAAAGACTACGTAAGCAGTCAAATAGGTAACCCGGATGGAGACGATATTCCAAACAAAAAATATTACGATCCACGCAAGTGGGTGAGAGAGGGCGAATTGACATACAATAAGAGATTAGAACAGGCATTTTCTGATTTAAATAATGTCAATTCCCTGTAGTAGCTTTCTAGAAAAGCATAAAGATCATTCAAAGCAATATTTTAGTCATTTTTCCTTAGCAGTGATTTCTTTATAGTGGTATTATTAGAGATTCGTTTTATGATTTTTAAAAAATTTTTTGAATTCATGAGATTCAATTCTATGATATTGTTTGTGCTTGTTTTTCTTTCTTGTCAGAAAACAGATTTTCCAACACTAGAAGCAGCAAAAATAGTGGGCGAATGGGAGTGGGTAGTAAGCTCAGGAGGGATTGCTGGTTCTACCATACGTGCCAAAGACGTGGATTTTACCAAGCAGATTATTTTTAAGGAAAATGGGAAATTTAGAAAATGTGCGGATAACCAAAAAGATGGCAAAGGAAGTTTTGAGATTTCCTACGTTACGGCCAATGAATACGAGTTGGAGCTTGAAAATGAAATAGGTCCTTTGAATTTGAATTTTTGGGGTCAAGATACTATTAGTTTATATCTCAAAAATTGCGCTGATTGTTTTGCAGATACCTATGTACGGAAGTAATCTGAGGTGATACAGTTTGTATAGTTAGTCAAAAGAAACTGCCCACAACAATCACATTTCTAGCCTAAATCAACACGATAGTGCACCAATCAAGTCATACTTGGTCAATATATGTACAGTTCCGCTAAGTTCTTTTACCAGCACCGCTGGGTTATCCTTGTTTATAAGTTTAGATAGATGGTTTATCTCTGTTGAAGCAGCTACAATAGGAAAAGCAGCCTGCATAATTTCGGCTATTTTACAAGCAGCTAGCGTCGGGTTTTTTAACAACTGGGCCAAGAGGTGGTTGTCATTTATAGATCCGACAAATTCGCCTTTGCTATTGATTACAGGTAGTTGAGATATTTGGTGTTTTTCCATAAGGTCGAAAGCTACTTTCACATCTTCGGATTCTCTCACAGTGAGCATAGGCAAGTGCCTATGTCCGCTAATCATGTCTTCAGCAGTTTGTGGCTTGTTATCCAAAAATCCACGTTCTTTCATCCATTCATCATTAAAAGCTTTACCCAAATAGCGGGTAGCGTGGTCGTGAAAAAGAACTACTACTACGTCTGTAGGTTTTAGCATATGTGCGCATTGTAAAATACCTTTAACTGCACTTCCTGCACTATTCCCTGCCAATATTCCCTCTTCTTTAGCTATTTTTCTTTGCCACAGTAGCCCATCTTTGTCTGTTACCTTTTCGAAGTGGTCTATCACGTCAAAATCTACATTTTCAGGCAAGATGTCTTCTCCTATACCTTCGGTGATGTAAGGGTATATTTCTTTTTCGTCAAATATGCCAGTTTCCTTATATTTTTTAAAAACAGATCCGTAGGTATCTATGCCCCAGCATTGTATGTTTGGGTTCTTTTCTTTTAGATATTTTCCTACACCGCTTATGGTACCCCCAGTGCCTACACCTACTACAAAGTGAGTGATTTTACCTTCAGTCTGTTCCCATATTTCTGGGCCGGTACTTTCGTAGTGAGCCACAGTATTACTTGGGTTATCATATTGGTTTACGTACCACGCATTGGGAATTTCATCTCCTAGTCTTTTGGATACTGAGTAGTAGGAGCGTGGATCTTTTGGATCTACATCTGTAGGGCACACAATTACCTCTGCACCTACAGCCTTTAGTGCGTCTACTTTTTCTTTGCTTTGCTTGTCTGTAGTTACAAAAATACAGTTGTATCCTTTGACCACAGCCGCTATGGCTAAACCCATACCAGTATTGCCACTAGTTCCTTCTACTATTGTTCCTCCTGGTTTTAATCTTCCATCTGCTTCGGCATCTAGTATCATTTTTAGTGCCATTCGATCTTTTACCGAGTTGCCCGGGTTTGTTGCCTCTATTTTGGCTAAAACCAAGCAGGGTAGCTCGGCGGTTACCTTGTTTAGTTTTACAAGCGGCGTGTTTCCTATGGTTTCTAGAATGTCTTTATAATACATCACTGCAAATGTAAGGAAGTAATTTGCCCCTATGGTATATCTTTTTTTGATATTCCACCCTTTACACCGAATATTGTCTAAACAAATGTCTGCCCATAGCTCTGCTCCCCATATTTTGCGTATGTACAACTTTTGGGTGCTCATATGTTTTTTTATTTCGCTTGTATTTGTTGTATTTGCGCGCTTCACTCATCCCACACTCAAACACAATGTAGTTATTTCTGATGCCAAGGGATACTACGCTCATTTGGCAGGGATATTCATTTACAACGACCTCAATTTTAATTTTAATGATACGGTAGAATATGAAAAACATACCGAAACTCGCTACACAGACTACCGCTACAAGTTAGATAAAAAAAGAATGTATACCAAGTACTACGCAGGTACGGCTGTAGCTTATTCTCCATTTTTCTTGGTGGCTCATAGTATTTCGCTGGCTGCCGGCTGGGATAGTGATGGATATACCGCTTGGTATCACTCGTGGGTAGTTATAGCTTCACTTTGCTACTTGCTTATAGCTATGCTATTTTTGGGTAAGGTTTTAGATTACTTTAGGATACATTCATGGGTGAAAATTGCAGTAGTACTAGGATCTTATTTTGGTACCAATTGGTTTTACTACACAGCTTGGGAGAGTGGCATGTCTCATTCATATTCGGCAGCTTTTATAGCTGCATTTCTTTATTTTTTTATACAATTTAAACTTCGTGGAGGGTGGCAGCTAGCGTCATTATTAGGTTTTTTACTTGGCTTTATTGTCCTCATTCGCCCAAGCAATCTCTTTATAGTGGCATTTTTGCCAGTATTTTTTGATTCATGGTCCAACTTCGTACTTTTTATAAAAAATAAATTGTGCTCTGCACTTTCACTTACAGTCGGCGTTGTTGTTTTTTTTGCCATGGTTTCCATTCAACTTGTTATCTATAAAATACAATTAGGCCAATGGTTTATTTACGCATACATCGGGGAAGGTTTTCATATAGCTGAGCCCCATATCATTGATTTTTTGTTTAGCATACGCAAAGGTTTTTTTGTTTACACGCCGCTGTATCTCCTTAGCTTACTAGGTATTCTCGTGTGGTTTCTACGCAATAGGTTTCAGGCGGTGTGGTGGTGCGTATCTATGCTCACTCATGTGTATATCCTTTCCAGTTGGCATATGTGGTGGTATGGTGGGACCCTTGGTACACGGGTTATGGTAGAGTATTATGTTTTATGGATGATACCTTTGGCTATTTTATTGCAGCATCTCAGAACAAAACACTTTTTACTAGTTGCACCTTTTTTCTTATTTTTTGTACTCAATGGGGTTTTACAGCAGTACCAATACCGATTAGGTATTTTGCATTGGGACAGTATGCAGTGGCAGTTATACAAAGATATTTTTCTATTTCCTTTGGTGCCTTAGTTACTAAAATCTATTAATTAGATGATTTTATCCATTTATAGTAGGATAATTTACAATAAAAATGAGATTTGTAGCACTTTAAAAAACAATGAAAAAAGTATATATAATTATTTTAAGTGTGGTTGCTCTAGTGAGTGGCAATACTGCAAAGGCAGATGAAGGTATGTGGATACCTGCACTGCTCACAGACAACTATGAAGAAATGCAGCGTTTGGGGCTAAAAATGACACCTGAGCAGCTGTACAGTATCAATTCTAGCAGTATGAAAGATGCTATTGTGCGTTTGGGTTCAGGTTTTTGTACAGGCGAAATCATCTCAAGTAAAGGACTTATTTTGACCAACCACCATTGTGGCTATAGCGCCATTCAAAAGCTAAGTACTACAACAGCGAATCACCTTAAAAACGGGTTTTGGGCTAAGAATCATTCTGAAGAATTGAATGCGGGATTTTCAGTATCCTTTTTGGTACGAATAGATGATATTACCAGTGAGGTGCTCAATGGCATAGGTGATGATATAACAGGTAGCATACGCGATGAAGCAGTGGCAAAAAACTCTTCGGCTATTAAAAAAGAACGATCAGAAGAAGGTGCTTATGATGTTGACATAAAAGAAATGTTTAGTGGAAACAAGTACTATGCTTATATCTATGAAACCTTTGGTGATGTGCGCCTAGTAGGTACACCGCCAGAAAGTGTAGGGAAATACGGAGGAGATACCGACAACTGGATGTGGCCACGCCATACCGGAGATTTTTCTATGTTTCGCGTATACGCAAGCAAAGACAATAAAGCAACTAAAACGTATAGTGAAGACAACGTACCTTACACTCCAAAGCATCATCTTCCGGTGAGTATGAAAGGTGTAGAAAAAGAAGATTTTGCTATGATTTGGGGTTTTCCTGGGTCTACAGACCGATACCTGTCTTCTTTTGGGGTGAAAAATGCCACAGATATAGACCAACCAGCTCGGGTTAAAATAAGAAGGACCAAGCTAGATGTGTATGAAAAATACCAAACACAAAACGAAGCGGTAGACCTCATGTATGCAGCCAAGCATGCACAAGTAGCCAACTACTGGAAGTATTTTATGGGGCAAACAAGAGGACTAAAACGACTAAATGTAGAAGAAAAAAAACAAGGAGAAGAAAGAGATTTTCAGCAGTGGGTAGAGCAAGGGGACCAAGGGCGCAAAGATAAATACGGCAAAGTGCTCACTATGTATGAAAATGCTTATAAGATATACGACAAAAAAATACTGGCAGAAACCTATTGGATGGAAGCCATATACGGTATAGAGTTTGTCAAGTATGGCTTTGGTTTTCATCGCCTAAAAGGAATTTACGAAGCCTTGGAGACTGAAAAAGAAGGTAAAGATTTGGTTCAGAAACAGATAGACGCCACCATTACACGTATGATAGAAAGTACTCCCTCTAATTTTAAGGACTACTATGCGCCAATAGATAAAGAAGTGGCGGAGGCTATGATAGGGTATTATGTAAGTGATATACCAGCAGATCAGCGACCAGCTGATTTCAATGCACTTTTGTCTAAATACAAAGGAGATATTAATAAACTAGTAGCTAATATTTTTGACAAGTCTATACTCGTAAACCAAGCTAAAGCAGAGGCGTTCTTGGCAAAACCAAGCGGCAAAAAACTGAAAAAAGACCTTGGTGTGATGTTTTCAGGTATAATGCTCGATTATTATATCAATGATTTGCAAGCTATGTTTGCTGAAGCAGAACAAAGCAGAGCTACCGCAGATAGGCTCTACAAAGCCGCTCTTTTTGAAATGCACCCAGATAAACTTTTTGCACCAAATGCGAATAGTTCAATGCGATTCACCTATGGTCAAGTATTAGACTATTCGCCAGGAGATGCTATGATGTATAAGCATTTTACGACTATGGCAGGGGTATTAGAAAAATACCAACCAGGAGATCACGAATTTGATTTGCCAGCCAATTACCTAGCTGCCGCCAGAAAAAAAGACTATGGTCAGTATGCAAAAGATGGCGAAGACCTTCAAATATGTTTTTTGACTAACCATGACATCACAGGAGGAAACTCTGGTAGCCCAGTGATAAATGCAAATGGCGAGCTCATAGGCTTAGCTTTTGATGGTAATTGGGAGGCTATGAGTGGAGATATTGCTTTCGAACCTGCATTGCAAAGAACAATATCTGTTGATATACGCTACGTACTTTGGTGCATAGACAAGCTTGCAGGGGCAAAACATATTGTAGATGAAATGACACTTGCTCGATAAATTTTTATCGATATAAATAACGTTGCTTTGTAAAAAAGACCTTCATCCCAATGAAGGTCTTTTTTATGGACTTGACTATTAAAGTACGAGGTTTTATTAATGCAAAACGACAATAAGGCAAACTATAGCCCAGCAGTGTTGCCTTGGAAATCCAACATTGTTGCTTTGTGACTTTTATCATATAACTAGAAAAGATGGCACTATATATGAAAGTTCTAAAACAAGGCTATTAGAATACATATAGATATTCTTCTGGCGGTAACAGTGGCTGGTGGTTTTTATAGAAAAAATAAAAAAGATTGGGAGTTGATGCGGTATAAACGCACTATTTCTTTTTTTTGTGCTGTTAAGTTTAATTACATTTTTTCACTTCTTAAAAGTACTAGTCTTAGGGAAGCTAATATGACTTGCAACAGCCATAAAAAATATGGGCAAAAAAACAGTTATTTTCAGATGACTAGCATCGTTTTATAAATTCCGTTTGGTGTTTTTTACACTAATTGATACACGGTTTTACCGCTGTACTATTTTTGTGATTAGGTGTAGTGGTTTAATAACCAAAATAAATGTAATCGTACGAAGAAATGATGATTTAGCAATCAGCTGCGCAGCTCTTGGACTATAAGAATGATACCACCCGATAAAGTTAATACCCCAATTTCTTTTCATAAGCCAATTGTCTCGAAATAATCTTAAATCCTTTACGATTGGGTGATTGTAATCTCCCATTGCAGCGCTTGCTAGAAAGCATTCACTGCGTTTGCCCTCAATTTTACTTTTCTCAGCTCTTTTTTCATATTCGATAGCATATTTCGATTGTAAATTACTGTTCCATTCATCTAATTTTTTTGAAAGTTTATAATTAGTAGATCCTGGAACCCAAGTTCCTTCAACCATTGCCAAAATATATTTCACATTGTAAGCAATATCAAATGACTCTTTAAACTCTTCAGCTTTTTTCTCTATTTCAATGGACTGTTTGAGAAGTGTTAACCAATGAAGTTTTCTTTCTTTGGTAGCATTCTCATATTTTGTTGTACCATAAAAAAAATTGGTCTCCTTGGCATCTATGATTGCTCTAGAACAGTTTTTTATGGCGTTATGTAATTCAAAACCAATGGTACTTCTAATTTCTGAATTCCCTTCGGCGAGTTTTATTGCTGTTGTAAAACCTTCATTTAAAATAGTGTGTAAATTAATACTAAGAACAGAATCATCTGATCCATCTGGGTCTGATGGCGCTCTTGTCATGTCGTTAGTGATTTTTAAAAATGCCACTTTACCTTTAAGTATCCAGGTATACGGATTTTTAGGATCTATCTCCAATAATTGATTAATAGTACTTACTGCTTGCTCTAGTTTATTGTTTTCTATACTTGAATTTATCGAAAAAAATAAATTATTAGCGTCTAAAGAAATGGTCTTTATTTGGTGTTCAATTGCTTTTTTAACAACACTAGATGTATCACAATAACTGCAAATTCGTGAATTATTGCTCTCAAGTAGTGTTATTTCACTACTGCAAATAGCACATTTGTCAGCTTGTAGTTTCATTGTTTATGGATTTATACTCTCAAATGCAATAGTTGGTGGCTAGTTTATTCCAATCTTGTTTTTTTGTTGTTAAAGAAAATGTCTGCAACAAGGTACATAGGTTCTAATTTTGTCAAAAACGTTTTTTGGATAGTTTTTTCCCTTCTTATCTGCGGATTAGGAGAACTAAAGAGGACTAACTTAGCGTGTTTTAATGACTTTAGTATACTGAAGGACGAAGAACATATTTTTGCTATTTTTTGACATGCAAACCTGTTGTCATGTTGCATTATACCCATAAGTGCATTTTTTAGCTGTTTTAAGCAAATATTCTTCTTCGGTGTGGGGGGCATGGATTTTAAACGCCTTACGTGCGATTTTTGCTCATTCATACTTGTGAGTAAGCCTTTTGTGTTGTGCCTTGTATAAACTCTTACCATTTGTAGGTTATAAGATTATTAATAATGCAAGTATAAAAACTATTTTTCATACATTTGATACACAATTGATACATATTAAAATGATTCAGCAATTAAAAGAACAAATTTTTTTTAAAGTGGGAAAAGAAATTTTGAATAGAGGAGATTGTGAATACCTATCTCGTCTCATTGAAATTGAAACCGGTGATTATATAAACTATAATACGTTGAGACGATTTTTTGAAATTGAAAAGCAACATTGTAAACCTAGAACTTCCACCCTAGACATTTTGTGCAAGTACATTGGATACCTTTCATTTGACCATTTTTCCTCGTTCAATCCGCAAATAATGTATTTTAATCTAAATTTAAGAACGTTTGACATACTCGGCGAATTTAATCCTGATACTGTATCCTCTTATTTCAATGATTTGAATAAAAATTTTAATTTGCGATTAAACTACATTATTCAAGTTTGTAGATATGGTTTATTATCAAAACACATAAAGCAACTTTGTTCTGCTTTAAGGCAAATGAATTTTGAGCAGTATTCTTTTTCATATGATGAAATATTCGTAATCGGGAATTCGATAGGAATACTTTTTAGAAAAATTACATTATCAAAAAAAGAATGGAAGATTCTGTATTCTGATTTTTTTTTTAATAAATATGTTTTTGAGGTCTTTGTAGACTACTCGTCTCTGAATTCATATTATTTAGAATACTTAAAGTTCAAAGCAACTTCAAAACAACAGTTAGCCTTCAAAAATTCTTTACTAGTTTTACGTGATTACTTGAATAATAAGGATCTAAAAGCGGAGGAGCTTTTAATTGATATGTCAGAAATTAGTGATTTCCACCCTATACTAAAAGGTCGAATATTAAGTATTCATTTGTATCATAATGAAGCTTCAGAAATACCGTTGGACTCTATTGAGAATATCCAGCTTGACCATCTTTATGAGCCTATGGTGGCTTCTATTTTATCCTCAAACTTTATTTTATATGATTTTATTCAAACTAAAATGTCTTATTTTATAACAGATACAAAATTCAGAAGTATACATTATTTTCAAGTTTATTTCTTATTAAAAGCCTTAAAATTTTACAAATCTAAACACTATAATATAGCTGCTCAATCACTTAAAGAAATAAATATGAATGATTTTAGATTTAGTTATAAAGGAATGTTGAGTTTTTTCTATTATCTGATTGATTATAAAATTCATACTAATCTGAACTCAAAAGAAAAGGCCATTCAGCTAAGTACGGCATTGAACTACCCAAAGTTTAATATGGATTATATTGAGCGGTTTTAGGCGTATAGTTATACCTACACGTTTTTGCATTTTGGTGAGAACATTAACCAGGAAAAATGACTATCTTTAGCTCGATTACTAAACCAAATTATCCCAGTTGAATAGACTAAAAGACAACTTAAATGTTACCTTAAGTTTTAAGAGTCTTAGGACTAAATTCAGACTACCATATTTCAGTTTATTATGAACGTGCAAGTAGCAGGTTGAATTTATTTTTTTTATACACGTTTAATTTTGCATTTTAGTTAGCACTTGCTCAGCTGCAATACGTCCACTTGCCATAGCTGCGTTTAGCGACCCATTGGCGAGATAATCTCCGCAGCAGTAGATGCCATTGCTTAGGTTAACTTGCTCGGCAGTGGGTGCATATAACAGCGTATTGTGCTGTGGTAAAGCTTTTTGAATGCGATGTGTTTTGAGGTGTTTTCCAACAGTTATATTGCAGTAATTTTTAAGTTCTTTTTGTACCTGCATTTGCAGTTCGTCATCGCATAGTCCATGGTCGTTTATTACTGTTACCGAAACTATAGCTCCGGTGTGCGTGGGGTTGTCAAATAAATCGTTCAAAAAATGAAAATTGTTAATCAAAACATCATTAGATGGCACCAAGCCTATGATTGCACTGTTTAATACAGATTTTGATGCCTCAAAATACAAGTTTACGCATGATTTCCATTCATGAGTTTTGCGTATAGTATTTGGTAAAAATGAGGTTGGATCTGTGGCTATTATGATGTGCTCTGCCTCCAATACTACGCCCGATTTAAGCACTATTTTTTGTGGTTCTATGTATTTTACTTCTTCATTGAAGCGCACGGTGGTTTTAGTAAGTCGGCCTAGTAGCTGTTTTGGTATAGCTTGCATACCGTTGCGCGGCAGTGCTGCGAGTCCCGTACCAAACATTTTATAAACGAACTCAAACATACGGCTAGATGTGTTGAGATTTTCTTCCAAGTATATACCTGCAAAAAATGGCTGGAAAAAATTGTGAATGATGCGTGTCGAAAAGCCAAAATCCTCTAAATAGTGCCGTGTAGTTTTTTCGGGGGACTTAAAAATAGCATCTATATTCTTCTTTTTGAGCTTATTCGTAAGTTTTAAGATAAGAAGCTTATCTAGCCAAGTGCCGCTATTGGCCAATATAGTGGGCCAAAGAAAAGAAAAGTTTCGTTGTGGGTCACCTATTGTTTGGGCTTTACCGTTTTTGTATATGACGCTTCCGGGCAAAAATGAAATTAAGTTTAGCTTATCTAAATCCAAGTAACGCTGGACTTCGGGATATTGAGTAAGTAATACCTGAAATCCGTGGTCTGCAGGATAACCGTGGAGTATATCCGTTTTTACTCTTCCACCTATGCGGTCTGTAGCCTCTAGTATGGTAGGCTGATAGCCTGCTTTCTCCAATTCAATTGCGGCTATAAGTCCCGAAACTCCTGCTCCTACAATGATGGTATGTATCATGTTTATAGATAAATGTTTAGTGTTTTTCTAAAAAGTAGGTGGTGCAAAGATAGCTTTTGTAAAGGTCAAATTCCAAATAGATCTGTAACTCAAAATGGGAGATGTTCCTTATATTATGCTACTAAAATCGCTGATTGAAATACTGTTGGTATATTTTTTTTCTGGGATAAAATCCAATAAGAATAACAGGGTATAGTAAGATAGTTAGCAGCCAATTTCGCCCAGTAAAGGTCATATCATCTATGATAATAGAGCGGTGCTCTGTTACTTTTTGCACGCTGTGCCTATGCGTCCACGAGGCTAAAGGCCACGGTAGGGTAGTGCCTACATCTATAAACCAAGCTTGTGTATCGGTTTGGTTATCTTCTATTATTTCGCTTATCCAATCTGAATTTATAGGTCTACCAAATCTCAAGTGCACGTTATCGCCTTTTTTTGAGCCAGTAAATTCAACTATATCCATCTTGCCCCTTGGCGGTTTTAATGCTTCAAACAGTTCGCGGTCAAATGCAGCCATTATTTCGCGGTAGTTTCCTTTTACTTCAGCGTGCAGTGTGATGTTCATGAGTTGATTATGAGATAAACGGATTAGCGCAATATTTGTTGGCGCGAATAGGTATGTGTTTTTCTGCCGATAGACACGGCTGAGTAAGTGCTTGCTGATAACCAATGCGAATCATAAAGTCATAAAGACCATGTATAGCAGCACCTATTTTTATAAATGCGTTTTCTCTGCTTTATTTGCATACATGAAAAATACCGTCTTTATGCTAGCTGTGTTTGCCCTAGCGGCGTGCACTACAAAAACCAATTCTAACGAAAAGGTAGTCGCCTTTGATACTTCGTTTATCGATAGTACTGTGCATCCGTGTGACAATTTTTATCAGTATGCCATCGGAGGATGGAGGGCAAATAATCCAATACCCGAAACGGAAAGTAGATGGATGGCGTTTAATATTTTAAACGAAGAAAATCGACAAAAATTAATGAAAATAGTAGAAGTAGTGCGTAAAAATATGAAAGCCCAAAAAGGGACAGACGAGCAGATGATTCGTGATTTTTATAACGCTGCGATGGATACTGCTGCCATAAATGCAGCTGGTGTTGCTGGTATACAGACACTTTTGAGCAAGATTGATGCTGCAAATACTGTCGAAGATATAGTTAAATTATTTGGCTCATTAGCTCCTGTAGGAGTGAGTACCCCTATAGGCCTTTATGTAGGTGCGGACAGCAAAAACAGTAAAATGAATACTGTGTATGCAAGCCAAAGCGGATTAAATTTACCAGACAGAGATTTTTACTTACAAGACAATGATAAGTTTATTGACATTCGCCAAGCCTATGTAAAACACATCGACCAGATGTTTGTGTTGACTGGAATGCCGCAAGAGGTAGGAGCTGATATACTAGCGCTAGAAACTAAAATAGCAGCCATTAGCTGGAGCAGACTAGACCTCAGAGACCCAGATAAACGATACAATAAAAAGAACCTTGATGAGTGGGACAGTAGCCTAGATATACTGCCCGTCAAAGCAATAGCAACAGGGAGGGGATTTGGCGCTTTCGATACTATTATTGTTGGGCAGCCTTCATTTTTCGATGCGCTAAACAAGCTCCTAGTATCGGAGGACCTAAATCATTGGAAAAATTACCTTAAGTGGAATACAATTACCAGTTTTGCCAATTATTTAAGCCACGACTTAGAACGTGAAAACTTTGCTTTTTATAGTACCAAATTACGCGGTACCAATACGATGAAACCACGAAACGAAAGAGTATTTAGTGCCATGAATGGCGTTTTGGGAGAGCCGTTAGGCAAACTCTTTGTAAAAGAATACTTTGATGAAGAAAGCAAGGCCTATATGTCTGCAATGATAGAAAATCTGCGCTCGGCTTATAAAGATAGAATACAAGCATTGGAGTGGATGAGCGATGCTACCAAAGAAAAAGCTTTAAAAAAATTGAATGCTTTTACATATAAAGTAGGCTACCCAGATAAGTGGCAAGACTATAGTAAACTAGATATAGTAGACCACAGTTATCTACAAAATATAATAAACTCACGTCAATTTGGCTATGCTGATATGCTAGATAAACTAGGTAAGCCTGTAGACAAAACAGATTGGGGTATGAGCCCACAAACGGTAAATGCATATTATTCATCTAGCAACAATGAAATTGTTTTTCCAGCGGGTATATTGCAGCCGCCGTTTTTTCATAAAGATTTTGATCATGCCATAAATTATGGCGGAATCGGTGCGGTCATAGGTCATGAGTTTTCTCATGGATTTGATGATCAAGGTAGTAAGTTTGATTGGGACGGAAACCTAAATTCGTGGTGGACTGAGGAGGACAGAGCTAAGTTTGACAAACTAGCACAAAAACTGGGTGAGCAGTACGATAGCTACTCTCCTGTAGATAGTATGTACGTCAACGGAAAGATGACTATGGGAGAAAATATAGCAGATTTGGGTGGTGTTACTTTAGCCTACGAAGCATTACAAAAGCAGTATTCTGGTAATATGCCTGAGTCTATAGATGGATTTTCTTGGCAGCAGCGTTTCTTCCTTGGCTGGGCTAATGTATGGAAAGGAAACATCAATGAAGAGGAAATGATAAACCGACTTAAAAGCGATGTGCATTCGCCTGCAGAATATCGTGTGATAGGTCCATTAGTTAATTTTGAGCCGTATTATGAAGCCTTTGGGACTTGCAAATCTGGTGCTATGCATAAAGTAGATTCTACGCGTATTAAAATATGGTAAAAAGACGAGAAGATTTGCTCTACTTATTTGGCTTTCACTTAGGGTAGAATAGATTCAAATTTTACCCTAATTAGGCATCAATGATTTGATCTATTCCCAGACCTTCGCGAATGATTTCTAGTTGATTTTCGGTAGCATCAATTACGGTGGTGCCTACATTTCCACCAGCTCCACCACTTACTATTATGGCAACCTTGCTGTCCCATTCCTCAAAAATTTGCTCAGGTTCTGTTAGGTATTTTTGTATTTCGTCTTCAGCATGAATAGATGAAGATACTAGTGGATGGCCCAATGTAGCAATAACTGCTTGGCAAATACTGTTATTTGGTATCCGAATACCAATGGTTTTTTTGTTTCGTTTGAAAAAATTGGGGATTAAGCCACTGGCTTTTAACACAAAGGTAAATGGGCCGGGCAGTACTCTGTTCATCAACTTAAAAGTACTATTGCCAATAGGAGTAGTGTAGTCAGCTACTGTGCTGAGGGAGTCGCAAAGAATAGAAAGTTCGGCCTTGTTTGGTTTTTTACCCAGTTGTTTGCAAAGTTTTTCCATAGATTCTCTATGATACAAGTCTCCAGCTACTGCGTATATAGAATCCGTAGGTAAAATAACAAGTCCTCCCGATTGGAGGACTTTTACTATTTTATCAATGTATTTTTGATTGATGTTGTGCGGAAGTATTTCAATAAAATCCGCCATAATTTTTAGGCTAACACCGCTTTTACTTTGTCTGCAGCCTCTTGGAGTACAATAGCAGACTCTACTTTTAGTCCACTCTCGTCTATTATTTTTTTAGCTTCCTCAGCATTTGTACCCTGTAATCTTACAATAATTGGCACATTTATTTCACCAATAGATTTGTATGCTTCCACTACTCCATTAGCTACTCTATCACAACGTACGATGCCTCCAAAGATATTTATAAGTATAGCCTTTACGTTAGGGTCTTTTAGTATAATTCTAAAACCTGCTTCTACAGTTGTAGCATTTGCTCCTCCCCCTACGTCCAAGAAATTTGCTGGTTCTCCACCACTTAGTTTTATAATGTCCATGGTGGCCATAGCTAGTCCTGCACCATTTACCATACATCCTACGTTACCATCTAATTTTATAAAGTTGAGGTCATGTTTTTTTGCCTCTACTTCTGTAGGATCTTCTTCGCTCTCGTCTCTCAGTGCGGCAAAATCTTTATGTCTATAAAGAGCATTATCGTCTAAAGTTACTTTACTGTCTACCGCAATTATTTTGTCATCTGATGTTTTTAGCACCGGATTTATTTCAAACATAGCAGAATCAGTTTCAACGTATGCTCTGTATAAAGCCGATACAAATTTGGTCATTTCTTTGAATGCATTACCGCTTAGGCCCAGGTTGAAGGCTATTTTCCGAGCTTGAAAACCTTGTAGACCAAGAGCAGGGTCAATAAATTCTTTGTGTATTTTCTCTGGAGTATCGTGAGCTACTTGTTCTATATCCATACCACCTTCAGTAGTATATATAATTACATTTTGGCCTGTAGTTCGGTCTAGTAATACGCTCATATAATACTCATCAGGTTCGTTTGCCCCTGGGTAGTATACATCTTGAGCTAACAGTACTTTACTCACTAATTTACCCGCAGCACTAGTTTGAGGCGTGATTAATGTCATACCCAGTATATCATTTACTACCTGTTGCAGTTCTTTATCATTTTTGGCAAGTTTTACTCCTCCACCTTTACCACGCCCACCTGCGTGTATCTGGGCTTTTACGACCATCCAGTCGGTGCCTGTTTGTTCACGCAATTTTGCACCTGCTGCTAGTGCATCTTCTTTTTTATCTATTACTATACCTTCTTGTATAGCGACTCCGTATGATTTTAGAATTTCTTTGGCTTGATACTCGTGTATGTTCATAATATGGCTGCAAAAATAGAATTTGTAAGTCGTTAGAAAACAGAAAAGAGTAAAAATCCGACTTATAACTCAAGTTAAACATTTTGGCTGCTATATAACCGCATGTTTACAATGGTAATCTGGGTGCCTTCTACTGCAAGATTTATTCCTTAGCGTGCACCATTACTTCAAATACCAAAGAGATTTCTCCGGCGTTGCTCGTCATATTGATACCTTTTGCATTAAACAATGGCCTGTCTGTAGTATCAAAAGTAGCTACAATAGAATCTTGTGCACCAGGAGCAACGGCTTTTTTTGGGAAAATAACATCAGTACATCCGCATGATGGTACTGCGCTGTTTATGAGTAGTGGTGCATCTCCAGTATTGGTAAAGTGCCAAACTACACGAACAACGGTGCCTTCTAAAACATCTTCGAGTACTATTAATTTTTTTTGAAATGTGGCCTGAGGGCCTACCTGTGCGAAGCTTACTGCACTTATAAAAAAAAGTAGTGTGGCAATTATTTTTTTCATCTTATTTGCTTAGACCAATTTGGTGTATTATTAGTTGCTTAGTTGGTGGGTTCAAAATCTTTGCGCTCAAGATAAATTAGTTGTCCATCTTGATTTTTTAATATTATTTTTTTTGCATCTTCCACTACTAATAGTTTGAAATCATACCGAATTTCTTGCAGTGCAAAAGTCAAAAGATTCGTTTGGCTAGTGTATTGTATATCTGTAGTTGTCTTATCCGTAGGGCTGATAATAGTTAGTTTTTTATTATTAAAATTGAATATTACAGAAGCTACTTTAATCTCCTCATTGTTGGTATTCATGGCTATGGGGCAGATTTTACAAAAAGATACTCCATCATTGATGGCCTGCTCTACTACGCACGTGGCGTGCCAATAGCCTGCTAGTTTGGCGCTGCTGTTTTGAGCTATGCACAGTACTGAAGATAACAGTACTATAAATGAGAATAAATACTTCATATTTTATTTAAGGCTGCTAATCTACTACTTATAATCTTGTTTTCGATTATTTTTATAAGTCATATCATAACACAACCAGCTTTGCAAAATGATTTTTTGAACATGTTTCGGATCAAATAGGGCACGCCAATAAAGTCAGGAGATACTCTAATTTATGTTTTGAGACAAGAAATCTTGCTATTACACTAATACCGGGTAAGGAAAAGTGGAGCAGACTATTAACCTGCTGCTTGAGCAGTAAATAGTAATTTTACAAGTTACTAACCAAAAGTAGGTTCGTCGTTGTTTTGTTAGCGTTGTTATTTTGCACCAATATCAGAGCTATGTAGCTCTGAATTACATGGGGTCTACATCTATTACAATTTTGGCTTGTCTGAAATCTAAATTTTTGAGCAGTGCTTCTACTGCTGCAGCTAGTTTGTGTTTTTGTTCTTTAAGTACTACTCCGCTATTTTCTATTTTTATAACAAAATTTAGTAGGTACCAATTGCGTATTTTACTGACATATGGTTTTTCAGGTCCCAACATTTTATCCCCAAAATAATTTGCAAAGTGAGACTTAGCTACATATCCTAGTTTGTACAATAACAGTGCGTCCTTGTGTTTTAGTTGTATTTTTATGAGTCTGTAAAAGGGAGGGTAGTCAAATTCTTTACGTTCCACAAGTTCTCTTTCATACATTCCTCGGTAGTCATTTTCTACAATTTTTTCAATTATAAAATGATCTGGTTTGGAGGTTTGTATATACACCATTCCTTGTTCAGTTCTGCGTCCTGCTCTGCCAGCCACCTGCGTGATGAGACTGTATGCTCGTTCGTTTGCTCTAAAATCTGGGAAGTTAATCAAGTGGTCTGCATTTAATATGCCCACAGTGGTCACGTTTTCAAAATCTAAGCCTTTAGCAATCATTTGAGTACCGATTAGCACATCGATTTCTCCATTTGCAAATTCATCAATAATCTTACTATGGGCATTTTTTAGGCGCGTAGTGTTGTAGTCTAGCCGTTTAATTTTCAGGTCTGGTAAATACAATTCTAGCTCATCTTCTATACGCTCTGTGCCGTAGCCTATAAGTTCTATTCCTTTGTTGCCACACATAGCGCACTCATTGATTACTTTATGTGTATAGCCGCAATAGTGGCACCTCAAATTATCTTGATATTTATAAAAAGTCAGTGAGATATCGCAGTTTTCACACTTGGGTGTCCACGCACATACATTGCATTCTAATACAGGGACATACCCTTTTTTATTTTGGAAAAGTATGGTCTGCTTGCCCTTAGATTTTGCATCTGATATGGCATTTAGAAGTGTATCACTAAAAATACCTCGTAAACGTTTTTGTTTCTTTTGTTGCTGCATATCTACCACATGAATATGCGGCATTATCGCTCCTTTGTAGCGTTCTGTGAGGGGGATGAAGGCGTATTTTCCGTGCTGGGCATTATAAAACGATTCTACCTGTGGAGTAGCACTACCCAGTATAACGTGACTTTTACTTTTGGCGGCTAGGTACATAGCGCAGTCTCTAGCGTGAAAGCGCGGTGCAGGTTCGTTTTGTTTAAAACTACCCTCGTGCTCTTCATCCACTATAATAAGTCCGAGATTACCAAACGGCTGGAAAATAGCACTTCGGGTACCTACTACTAGCAGCGGTTTATTGTCGGCTATGGCTTGGTATACCTCTACTCGTTCATTGTTACTAAACTTAGAGTGAGATACCACCAATTGGTCCCCGAAGTAGGCGGCAAGCCTACCGATAAGCTGGCTCGTGAGCGCTATCTCGGGCAGTAAGTAGAGTATTTGTTTACCTTTTTGTAAGTATTCTTTTATAAAATGAGTGTAGATGTGAGTTTTTCCGCTGCTGGTTACCCCATAAAGTAAAGCTGGTTTTCGTTCCAAAAAGGCTTGTTGAATGGCTTCGTAGGCAAGCAATTGCGTGGGTTGCAAATCTTCGGGGGCAGCAGCTCCTTCGCTAAAAGTAATACGTGATTTCTCTCGTTGCTCTACAGTGAAAACACCTTTATCTATTAATGTGTTTATGGCTGCATTACTGGCACCTTGTTTGGCTAGCTCAGTTTTTTCACATTCTCCAGTTATACTATATTTTGAGATAAAGGTCATAACCGCTTGAAGTTGTTTTTTTGCTCTTTTCTCGAGTTGGTCAAAAAGGTCATTTAGGGCATTATTCTCCTGTACCTCATTACTCATACGCAGATAGCTCACTACCTTGGGTTTGTAGGTTTCTTGTATATCTTCTTTTAGTAAAATAGCTCCTTTCATATAAAGCGATTTTACATATTTGTGTATACGCGGTATTTTGAGTACCGCTGCTGCTTGACTGATACTAAATTCTTTATTAGCACGAATACTTTCTACTATTAGTATTTCTTTGGGATCTAAGGTGGTGGTGCTGTCAAATTCGGGTTGTAGTATCATTTTCGATTCGCCTTCCATTTTTAAACCTGCTGGCATCGCGGCATTGTATACAAGCCCAAGTGATGTCATATAGTAGCGTGACATCCACGTCCAGAATTCAAGTTGTTGCTCACTTACTATGGGTTCGCTGTCTACTATATCAAAGATATATTTTGCTTCATAACTTTTTGGTGGAATTTCGCTAATGGCATAAATTAAACCTGCCATTACACCTTTTTTACCAAAAGGCACAGATACTCGCTTTCCTATCACTACTTCCTCATTTAGCTCAAAAGGAACGCGATATGTAAAGGTGTTTTTTAGGTTGAGAGGGAGTAATACCTCTACAAAAAGTGTCTGCCGAAGCTCATAAGTGTCCAATTTGTGTAATTTATCTGCTAAAATGATTCAAAGCTAAATTAAAAGCTCCGAACTCGTACTACTTTTGTAATCTTGTTTTAAAACCAGTGAAAATAGCCGTTTACATAGCACTCATGTTGGTCCTTTCTTTTTCGGCCTGTGATGAAAAATCCACTGTTGTAGTTCCTGAATCTAGCGCGGATACTGAAATAGCATTACGTGCTGTTTCAGAGGTTATTTCTACCTTCGATATTAGTGAAGATTTCACATCTACTTCTGACTTTTTTCTAAGAAAAGAGGAATCTTTTTTGCCTGAAGACGCAAAAATAACCCTCATAGATGGTGATTTTACAGACGGAAATGGCATTGAAGCAGTAATTGATTTTGGAGCCAGAGGAATAGAACCTTGCGGATTACTTTGCAAAGACAACAAATATAGGGCTGGGAAAATACATCTTTCACTAAACAAACCATATGATGAACTAGATGCTAAGTTGACAATACGCTTCGACGAAGATGACGCATTCTATTCTGGTAATGGAAAAGAAATGGCTGCTATGACAGGTAGTATACAAATACAGCGCATTAGCAATGACGAGTTAAAATTAGATTGTGGCAATCTGAATGTTGTTTTTAATGAAAAAGAAACAGTAGTCATGGCTGCCAGACTCTCTATTATTTGCTTAGAAAAACAAGGCAAAAATCTTCTAAATGATAAACTTAGCTTCTCTGGTGTAATGACAATTGAAACAAATAATACTCAATTGACTTTCAAAATCGTAGAGCCATTAATAAAACACTATGAATTAAACTGCGCTCAATTTATCAAAAACGGACTAGTAGACGTTGTGTCAAATTCCAGTGCATCCAAAATTCTGATTGATTTTGATCCTCATAAAGACAGTCCTTGTGACAATACCGTGAGTATCACTGCAAACGGTAGAACCTTTATTTATTCTTATTAAAAGCTGTCTTTGGGATACGAAAAGTAAACTAAATCTTTTTTACATTTTTCTATTTCAAAAAATTTATCGGTGTGCAGTCTCAGGCAGCCAACTCCTGCTGTAGGCACATTGTCTATGGAGATATTGGCTAAATCATAGAATACCTCCGTTATGCCAGGATTGTGAGCGAGCAACAAAACAGTATCTACCAAGTTATCTATCATTTTTAGCTTTCGAATAATAGTAGCAGGAGATGCCATATAAAACTGCTTATCAAATTTTGTTTGTGGGCTGCCTAGGTGCTCGTTTATAATTAGCCATGTTTCTCTGGTACGTTGGGCATCAGAGACTAGCATCAGATCAGGTAGTACTCCGTATGCTTTTATTTTTTGAGCCATTAGTAGCGCGTCTCTTTGGCCACGTTCGTTAAGCGGGCGCTCATGGTCTGTGAGTTGTGTATTTTCCCAATCGCTTTTTGCGTGGCGCATCAGTAGTAGGTGTTTCATGATTATGTTTCTTGTTTTTTGCCAATAGTAAGGGCATAAAATATCCAACCAGCTACGTAGCTCAATCCTCCCAAAGGAGCAAGCATAGCAAATACGTTGATGTGTATGCCCAAAAGATCTTTGCACGCATGTACAAGTAAGCTAAACGAAAACAATACAATACCCCCATAAAAAAAGTAGTTGGAGTACATTTTTTTTGTTCTCCATAGTTGATATGTAAAATTGGTAAGGATTAGGGCAATTGAATGTACAATAAGGTAGCGCAAGCCTGTATGATAGGTAGCCAGCTGAGTATCTGTTAATTTATTTTCTAAACCGTGAGCGCCAAATGCACCTAGTACCACATATAAAGCACACAAGTAGGCTCCAGCTTTTAAATGTTTTATCGTAATTTGGTCTTTCATGCTTATTTTTGTGGCTGTTGTTGGGCAAATGTAATGAAACTAGTAAGCTCTTTGGCCATAATTCTCATTCTTGGTTCGTGCATTTCAGATATTACTGATACGGTAGAAAAGGTAAGAAAATTGGAAGCTATAAAGTGGAATCCAACCATTGCGGTTCCCTTGGTTTATTCTCGTTTAAAACTGAACGATCTATTGGATGATGTAAATACTGATCAGTACCTGAGAATAGAAAGTGACGGAGGACTTACCTTAGTTTACTCTGACGATTTTGTAAGTAATAAAGCTGAAGATGTACTTGCGTTAAATAATCAGAACTTTAGTGAAACTTTTACACTTACGGCTGACCAACTTACTACACTAAATTCCTCTGGCTCTGTTACCATCATTTATGAACGAGAGCTCATATATAATTTTGGAGAAAATGAGTTGCACAAGCTTTTACTAAAACAAGGTTCATTCAATTTAGGGTTATCTACTACCTTAGAACATGATGTATTGTTAAAAATGAAACTTCGAAATGCCACTACAGGCTCTTCGGTTTTTGAACCTAAGGTGTCAGCCACAGATAACGCATTACCTAATACTGGAAACACAAGCCTAAATCTAAATGGACTAGAGATAGATTTCACCCAAACCATACAAGGACACAGTGAAATTAGCGTTCAAATAGAAATGATAATCACCAAAAGGGGGACAAATAGCATAAAACCGGTAGAAAGTATTTCCTATAATGCTACTATGCTAAATCAAGGGTATAGTAGGGTAGATGGTGTTTTTAAAACCTTGTATTTTTCTAATTCACAGGATACGCTTTCAATTAATTTGTTCAAAAATCGTAATCTTGGAAGTTTTACACTGGTGGATGCAAAAGTTGGGTTTGTTTTTTCTAACTCAACGGGTGTACCTCTGGCAGCCAAAGTACTGCAATTTGACGGTATAAATAGTGATGGGAATATAGTTTCGTTCACTGATTTCCCTAGTCCGATACCTTTTCCATTGCTGGATTTTTCGGAAGTGGGTTTATCGAAAAAAGACTCTTTTAAACTCAATAAAACAAGTGGAAATTTAAGTGATTATATAAATAATAGGCCTTTCAAAACAGCTTATCAAGTAGAGGTGCAAAGTACAAATACTAACCAACGACAATGGCTGCTCGACAGAAGTAGAGTTGCTGTGCGCACAGCCGTAGAAATACCGCTAAATGGAACTGCACGTGATTTTGCTCTGGAGGAGAGCCAGCCGTTTTCGTTAGATTTGGCTAATCTGTCTGATATACAAGAAGTACTTTTTCGGATATATACTGAAAATGGCTTCCCTGTAGATATAGCTATGCAAGTGTATTTTGAAGACAGCATATCCAATACTGTGCTAGACTCACTCATTGTTAAGGATCCTCTCATACTGCCAAGTGCCAATATAGATGCAAAAGGGAATGTTATAAATCCAAACCCGAAAACAACAGATATAACTTTGATGGCCGCCAATATTGCGAATTTCGAGAATTCGAACAGAATACGCATACGCGCTATGCTTAATACACCATTTGATGTAGGCAAGCAAACTGATGTGAAGTTTTATAGTACCTACGACTTGCTACTACAGTTTGGGATACAAGCAAAAGTATTGATAGAGCAACGATTAAATCAATGAATAAACTACTAACAGCATTCGTTTTATTTTGCTCCCAGTTAGTTTATGCACAAAGTAATATGACGCTTTACAATATGGAACCTATACCGCAAAGATTATCTGTAAATCCTGCGTTTGTTCCTGACTGCAAGTGGTATTTTGGTATGCCGGCGCTTTCATCCGTAGACGCTCATTTTGCAAGTAATTCCTTTCGTATGTCAGATTTCAATAATGCTATTCAGACAAATAGTAGGGGCAAGTATACATTGAATCTTACAGCACTCGGAGAGTCGATGAACAAAGGGGCATTCGTTCATTTTGGTCTCAACCAAGAATGGTTTAATTTTGGTTTTAGACTACGCAAGAGTATGTTTACTGCAAGCATAACAGAGAAAATAAAGACACGTATTGATTTTCCAACAGACCTCTTTAAAGTGGCATTGGAAGGCAATGGCGGTGGCAATTTAGGACAAGAGTTTGATTTTAATTTTGGTTTTGATATGCTGCATACAAGAGAGTTTGCAGTTGGTTATAGCAGAAGTTTTATCGGTGATAAGCTTCGAATAGGGTCTAGAGTCAAATATGTGCGAGGGCTCAATGTTATCAGTACAAACAAAAACGATCTCATATTTTCTACGGACTCCAATACTTTTGCTTATAAAGTGCGGGCAGATATAGAAATAAATGCAAGTACACCTATTTTGGATTCTACACTGGGCATCACTGACCCTACAGTGGCTATACTAGGCAGCCCAAAGAATGGAGGTGTAGGGATAGATATTGGGGTATCTTTTGATTTAACCAATAGAATATCTCTAACTGCCAGCGTAGTAGATTTAGGAATGGTGAAATGGAATGACTACACCATCAATGTAAATTCAAGAAATCCTGGAGCGACATTGGGATACAATGGAGTCGATATTCGGAGCTACAGCGGTGATTCTATTAAAGGAGAGACTGGATTTAAAGGGTTAGCAGACACATTATTGAGTGTATTTGCATTAGATACCTCCACAAATTCTTTTACTACTAGTTTGCTAGGGGAGTTTTATTTGGGTGGAAACGTGCGGTTAAACGACCGCCACAATGCTGGGGTTTTACTTTATGGAAGTTTTTATAACCGCACCTTATATCCAGCACTTACTTTATCTTGGAATTCAAAAATAAGACGTATAATCGCACTCAGTGGTAGCTACACTATTTCGCGAGATAATTTTGTGAATGTAGGCTTAGGATTTTCAATTAATCTAGGGCCAGAGCAAATTTACTTTGTGGGAGACAATCTTTTGGGTTCTGTGGGCGGATACCAAAACGTGATGAACTTACGATTTGGTTGGAATCATACCATTGGAAGAAGACGATACGAAAAGAGAAACAAACGAAAATAATCATTTATGAAACAATTAATACTACTATTGATCGGTGCGGCAATTTTTGCAAATGGCTGCAAAAAAGAAGAGGAAGATTTTACAGTAAGAGATGACGAGACTATACGCGCTTATCTTGTAGACAATGGACTAACTGCTGAGAAAACAGAAGAAGGACTTTATTACATAATAACGGAAGAAGGTCCAGGGCAGCAGCCTAATATAGCTAATCAAGTAACTGTGCACTATAAAGGCTATCTACTAGACGGTACCATTTTTGATAGTAGCTATGATAGAGGAGAAAAGTCTACCTTTTCGCTTGGTGCAGTTATAAAAGGATGGCAAATTGGTATACCAAAACTAAGTGAGGGAGGGGCGGGAAGATTATTTATACCCTCTCACTTGGCCTATGGTGCAAATTCTCCATCTAGACAGATACCTTCTCACGCTGTTTTAGCTTTCGATATAGAATTATTTGAGGTGAGGTAAACTTACTTTTAAACGTGTTTTCACGATTTATTGGTTGTTTGCGACACTACACTATGATTTTACTAGGTTTACTTACCCTTTGGTAGTATTCGGGTATATTTTTTGTCAGTAGTAATACTATCAAAATCACTTTTGCTCTGCTGCAAGAGTACTCTCCAAATCTTTTAAAAACACGGGCAATAAAGAAGATGTTTTGGTGTAGTTTCCTTGGTTTCTGAACCAAGTTAGCTGTCTTTTTGCATAATTTCTGGTGTGCTGTTTCATCTTTTCTATGGCTTTTTCTTTGGTCCAAACGCCTTCAAAATAATTAAAAAATTCTTTATACCCAACTGTATTTAGTGCATTTAGGTCTTTATTGGCATAGACTTGTTTTGCTTCTTCTTCAAAACCGTCACGTATCATTTTGTCTACACGATTATTGATACGTTCATAGAGCTCAGTTCTATCTTTATCTAGGTAGAAATAAGATGCAGTATAGTTTTTTTCTTCAGTTTTTTGTGGAATAGCATCGGCATCTGTTTGTGCTATTTCTATAGCTCGCATCAATCGTTGAGGATTTTCAAAATCAACTTTTTCAGCTGAAACACCTGCACGTTCTCCAATTTCTTGCAATGCAATTAAACCTTCTGTATTCAAAATAAACTTGAGTTGTTGGCGTAGTTGTTCATTTTGTGGTGGAAGTGCGTCTAGCCCTTCAGTAGCCGCTTTTATGTATAGGCCAGTTCCTCCGGTCATAATTACAGTGTTATGCTTTTTGAAGAGTTTTTTTAATGTAGCATTTACGTCTCTCGCATAGGATCCAGCATCATAGTTTAGGTGTATACTATGTGTAGCTATGAAGTGGTGTGGTACTGTGGCTAGCTCTTGCTGAGATGGCCTAGCTACACCTATTTTCAGTTCTTTGTAAAGCTGTCTAGAGTCACATGAAATAATCTCAGTATCAAAATGCTGCGCCACTTTTATTGCAAAATCTGTTTTGCCCACTGCAGTAGGCCCAGCTATCACTATTAGATTTTTAGTCAATAGGTTCTCCGTCATTTATTTGTGATTCGTCTATTTCGGATTCATCTATCTCTTCTCCAAAAAGGTTGAATTCGTCTTTTTCGTATTTTTTGTCTTCATCTTCATCGTCGTCTTCATCTTCATCATCAAATTCGTCATGCAGTCCCTCTATAAGGCTATCTGCTTCTTTAAAAAGCTTGGCACTAGGGTCATTAATGATGGTTTTTGGGTCAGTAAACTGCTTTGGAGCAATTCCTATACTCTTTACCACACAAGGATAAATTGTGCCTACTTCGGCTCTAAAGAGTTTTATAACCTCTGCACGAAGATGCCAATCTCCTTCAGCAGCGTCATAGTTGTACAAAAATTTTTGGTGTGGATCGTCTATGAATTTACCCAGCTCACTAGCACCGGCTGCCTTTGCGTTTGGTTTTGGGTCTGTACAAAACTCTTCATCACCTCTCCAAGAGTCGTTGGCTTTGTAAAAAGAGGCGGAACGCTTCTTGTCAAAACCGATAGCCTCTTGTAAGGTGTTGTGAAAATCTCTAAACGTATTTTTTGCTCCTACGTCTATTATACGCTCTACATCGTCTACTTCTTCAAAAGTAACTTTAAATCTAAATACCAAACTCATTGCTTTTGCAAACCTAATTGTTTTCCTTTTTCTAATACAAATAAAAGTGCTTCGTCATACTTGTTGGTAATTTTACCGTCTAGTATGGCTTCTTTTAATGCTGATTTTATTTCTCCTATTTCTCTACTAGGCCCTATACCAAAGAGGTTCATTATTTCTTGTCCATCTATAGGTGGTTGCCAGTTACGTATTCTATCGCGCTCCTCTACGGTAGCAATATTTTGTTCTACATTTATCAAATTAGCTAAAAAACGAACTTCTTTTGCTTTATTTTTTGTCGTAATATCACTTTTGCATAAAAGAATGAGGTCTTCCAAATCCTCTCCTGCATCAAAAATTAGTCTTCTCACGGCAGAGTCGGTTATGCATTCTTTAGTGAGCGCAATAGGCCTTAAGTGCAGTTTTACTAAATTGGTTACTTTTCGCATATCCTCTCCAAGAGGCAGTTTTAATCTCCTGAAAATTGGTTTTACCATTCTAGAACCTTTGTCCTCGTGGCCGTGAAAAGTCCAACCCTCGCCTGGCACAAAACGTTTGGTGGGCGGTTTGGCTATGTCGTGAAGTATAGCCGCCCAGCGCACCCACAAATCCCCCGTCTTTTCACAGGTTTGGTCTAGCACTTGTAGCGTGTGGTAAAAATTATCTTTGTGGCTCTTACCTTCGCGTATCTCTACACCATATAGTTTTACCAACTCTGGAAAAAACTGGTGAAGTAATTTGGTGTTAAACAATATTTTGAATCCAACGCTAGGCTGTTTCGCTAAAATTATTTTATTTAACTCATCCGTAATACGTTCTTGAGAAATAATAGCCAATCTATGAGACTCCTTGATAAGTGCTTGATATGTTTTGTCCTCTATTTTGAAATTGAGTTGCGTGGCAAATCTAGCTGCGCGCATCATACGCAAAGGGTCATCACTAAACGTAATCTGCGGGTCAAGCGGTGTTCTGATAACGCCCTGATGTAAATCCTTTAATCCTCCAAAAATATCTATCAACTCACCGTAGTTTTCCGGAGTTAAACTTATGGCCAAAGTATTTATAGTAAAATCCCTGCGGTGTATGTCATCTTCAAAACTTCCATCCTCTACCTTAGGATTTCGGCTGCTTCTATCGTACGATTCTTTGCGCGCACCTACAAACTCAAATTCCCATTCGTCTGTTTTTATTTGGGCTGTGCCAAAATTTTTAAATACACTTAAGTGAGACCCTTTCAATCGTTTTTGTACTGCACTAGCTAGTGCTATACCACTGCCTACAGTTACAAAATCTACATCTTTAGAATGGCGCTTTAAGTAAATGTCTCTCACATAGCCCCCTACCACATACGTCTTATACCCCAATCTGCCCGATTCCTCAGATACAGTCTTGAAAATATGGTGTGATAGCTGTTTTTCGAACACAGCGACGAAGGTACTATTATTTCAATTATTTCGCCCATATCAAGGATGTTAATTGGGCTTTGTTTTCGCATCATAACGGTATAAATTTTTACCTAAAATCATATTTTGAGGAGGGTAAAGTACCTGTAACAGATGACTGCTAGGTGATATTATTACCGTGAATTTGAAAATTATGTCCTGTTTCGGTAATGTACAACCTGCTAAAAAAAATATTTAAGCGGGATATCCAAGTGGTGGCTTGTAGCCATTTGGTAGTATATTTGCTCCAGTTGAAAATTACATTTTTGGGTACTGGAACTTCGCAAGGTGTACCCATAATAACTTGCGATTGTAAGGTTTGTAAATCTGTAGATAAAAAAGACAAAAGACTACGAAGCAGTGTCTTGGTAGAATCTGAAAGTACTACATTAATTATAGATACTGGCCCGGATTTCCGCTATCAAATGCTGCGTGAAGGTATTCTTAAATTGGATGCGGTTGTTTTTACTCATGAGCATAAAGACCATATTGCTGGCTTTGACGATATACGTGGTTTTAATTGGAAGACCAAAATGCCCATGGAAGTTTATGCTACTCCAAACGTTGAAGAAGCCCTAAAACGTGATTTTCATTATGCATTTTCTGAGAATAAATATCCTGGTGTTCCTAGCCTAAATCTTCATATCATAGATGCTAAACCCTTTCATATTGGAGATCTTATTTTGACACCTATTAAGGTGATGCATTATAAACTTCCGGTTTTCGGCTATCGCATAGGAGATTTTTCGTATGTGACAGACGTAAATTTCATATCTGCCGAAGAAAAACGTAAACTATTCGGAAGTAAAATTTTAGTAATTAGTGCTTTACGTCAAAGTGAACATATATCTCATTTCAGTTTAGCCCAAGCCATAGAGGTGGCCAAAGAAGTGGGAGCAGAGCAAACTTATTTCATTCATATGAGCCACCAAATGGGATTACACGAGATTGTACAGGCTCAGTTGCCTGAAAATATGTATTTATCATACGATAGGCTTGTGGTTATCATCTGAAATGAGCTAAGCATCTTCTGTTTCATGGGATTGTAAAATTCGAGGTTTTAGTACTTTTTTACGACTCTATGCGTCTTGTACTCTGCTTACCTGCTAATATACTTAGATGAAAGTAAAACCACAAAATAGCTGGTATAGCATATAAAGGCTCCCCACCAATAAGTGCAATAGTTACAAAAGCACCAGCCATTATTGTAGAACTCAATAGACCTATCATAACAAAGTCTAGTGAAAGTGAACTAAATTTCTGCTCAGTTTTAAAGTCTTTGCGCATTGCTAATCCGTGTACAATAAACCAAGTAGAAAAAAAAATGGCTATCTTCTTAAATGTTTTGGTCTCAGGCATAAAGTGTTCAGTCCAAGGGGGAAAAAGATTTCGATACGTAATTATCCATTCGGCAGTATAAAAGGCTAAAAGAGATAATGCTATAGCAACTAGTCCAATAAGAACAACCGCAAATTTAGTTTTTGGACTTCGAAGTTTTGCTTTACCCAACCTGGCTGCTATAAAGGTCAGTAAGCCGGCAATTATAAAACAAGCTGCATAATCAAGATAGATATACTTCGGCGTAAGATATTTACTTTGAATAGTATAAAAATGCTTGGCGGAATCCACGATTCCTATTTTGTCTACCTCGAGCATATACGCTACTTCATTTGTATATTTTGGCATGGTATATCCATAACCCGCCAAAAGTATTCCAATCAAAACTAGAAATATACCAAGACGCATATTTTAAATACACCTATACATCCTAAAATGTTTTTTTGATTGAATTTCTTTTCGCTTTGTCACCTGAGCATTGCTGGCAATTTGTAACCATTTTATTTTCCATAATTTTCGTAATTTCCCATCGTAATTATTTTTTTTACTGGCTTGCTCATATTTAGATAATTATCCTGGCGCTACATATAATCTAGTTTTTGTATTATTTTTTTGGTTGAATTATTTTTAGCACTTCTTCTATGGTTTTTACAGGCCGTTGGCACGCTCCTTGGTTGCAAACGTATATTGATGTTTTTTCGGGATCAAACCTGTTTAAAAACATAGGTAGATCAGATGATTTTTGGGAGAAGGCTATGATGCAGTTAGTAAGGTCTAGCTGCTGTAGCTCTGCAGCTATTTGGGTTGCATTTTCTCCTACCACCATAATTTCAAAAAAGGGGTAAGTGTACATAAGGTGTGCTCGTGCCCAATTGCTGTGGCCACTAGTGTAGGTTAGTATGTTGCTTTGTATTTTTCCAAGCATAATTTCTGCTAGTTCTAGGTATGCAGTATTGGCTTGTAGTAGACCTATTTGGGTGAGATTATGTACCATTACAGAGTTGGTGGCGGGTATCACATTGTCATATACCTCCGTGGTTCTGATGATAAGTTCATTTGTTTCATTAAAGTAAAATAGTTCCTTTTCGGCATCATAAAACTTGTCTAAAGCCTGGGTGGTGAGTTCAGTGGCATGTGTGTAGTATACCGCTTTTCCAGTGATATAAAATGCCTCTAAACATGCTTGGGTCAAAAAAGCGTAACTATCAAGCATGGCAGTTATTGTGGACCTTCCTTTTTTATAAGTATGCCACAGATTATTTTCTTGCTTTTGATAGCCCAGTATAGACTCCAAACAGTTGATTGCAAGTGTTTTGTATTTTTTGTTTTGGGTGGCTTTGTAAGCATCTAGTAGTCCTACTACGAGTAGGGCATTCCAAGAAGTTAGGCATTTATCATCTAGTCCGGGGCGCACTCTTTTGCTTCGTTCAGTGAGCAGGATATTTTGTATAGTCGTTAATTTACCAGCGAGTTCTATTTCGCTCATTTTTTCATTTTTAGCAAATTCATGATCCGTATATTTACGGAGTAAGATATTATTATTGTGCTCCCAAAGACCTTCTTTGCCCAAGTGGTAATAGCGTTGTGCTAGCTCAAAATCTTTTCCCAAAAGCTTTTTTACCTCTTCGGTCTTCCACACATAATACTTGCCTTCTACTCCTTCACTATCGGCATCTAGTGCAGCATAAAACATGCCTTTAGGGTCAAGCATCTCACGTTCTAACCAAGCTACTATTTTTGTTATTACATTGAGATATTCGGGATTTTTATTTTGCTTGTATGCTTTGGCATACAAGCTCAAAAGCTGTGCATTGTCATAAGTCATTTTTTCAAAATGGGGTACTTTCCAACTGCCGTCTACGCTGTATCGGCTAAAACCACCACCTATTTGGTCAAAAATACCTCCCAAGGCCATTTTATGGAGTGTGGTATGTAAAAATTCATTGGTATATGTGTCGTTGATGTGGTGGGAGTAGCTCAATAAAAAGTCATAATTGGTGGGCATTGGAAATTTCGGGGCTTTAGCCATTCCACCGTCCTCCATATCCCAATTTTTTTTCCATCCTTCTACTGCTTGTATTAATACTTCTGCTTGCAGTTTTTCACTTTTGGTGTCGCTTATGGCGGTTTCTTGTAAACGTATTCCTTGCGTTAGTTGTGCAGCATATTCTTCAAGTTTAGCTCTATTCGTTTGGTATTGTTGTTCCACAGTTTCTAGCAGTTTTAGCCAGCCGTTTGGTGGGTAGTAGGTTCCCGCATGAAAAGGTCTTCCGTCTGGTAATGCAAAACAATTTAATGGCCATCCTCCGCTGCCTGTTATGATATTGGCGGCAGTCATGTATATAGCATCCACGTCTGGTCTCTCTTCACGGTCTACTTTTATACAATAAAAATGCTGATTCATGTATTCGGCTATTTTCTCATTTACAAAACTTTCATGTTCCATTACATGGCACCAGTGGCAGCTGCTGTATCCTATACTTATCAGTAATGGTTTTCCAAGTGTTTTGGCTTCTTCCAAATTTTGAGTGTTCCAAGCGTGCCATTCTACGGGATTATTGGCGTGTTGTAGCAAGTATGGACTTGTCTCGTTTATTAATTCGTTGGTGTGTGGGTGCATGTTTTTTATTTTATTTGGTGTGCAATGGCTTAGCATCAATGGTAAAATAGCTAAAGATACAAAATAGCGACCTATCATATTATGGCGGTAAATTATCATTTATAAGTATAAAAATGAGCAACATTAGGTATTTTCCTTATTTTTGAGCACCGATGGTAAAAAAAATACTTTCCACTCTTGTTTTAACCGTATCCTTTTTTAATGGATTTGCTCAGTACACTCAGATAGGCACTGGTTTTTTTGGCAGTGCTAATTTTGGTCCACTTCGCACCGACACAACCTCTAGTTATTATTCTAAATTCGCATTTACCTACCCTGAGGCATCGCTCGATAATTTGCAACACGGCGATACTCTGCGTGGTTTGTCCTTTTTTTATAATGCGTTTGATTCTATGAGAGGTAATGCCAATATGCGTATTTTGATAGCTGCTACAAACAATGCTGATTTTGGTGCTACTCCTTTAAACTGGGATAGTGCGTCGCGAATAGCCATGGTAGAAGTATATAACGGCAATCCGAAAATCAGAATAGGAAATCAGCCTAAAGAAGTGTTTTTCCCTTTTGTGCAGCCTTATAGATGGGACACTATCGGCGGAAATGTACATCTCAAAGTTCTGGTTGAATATATACAAAGCACCAATCAAACGGGTATCTTTCAATGGAATGTTGAAAATGGTACGTCTGTCCCCGCATTTATATCTGCCAATGAATCTAAGTTCTTATTCAATATCAGTAATAATGGGATAGATAGTATCACCAACAGAAATTCACTCATAAAACCTACTCTAAAACTGTATCATCCAAATCACAGAAAAGATTTGGAAGTAAATAAAATATACTGCTTGGGGACTATACCTGTTCTTATGCGCAGAGCCGATACTATAAAAGCTCTAGTTACTAATTTGGGCATGGACACTATACAAACCCAAAAAGTGTACCTTAATGTGCGTGGGGCAAATAGCTATTTGGATAGCGTAGAGGTGAGTCAAGTGCCGCCTTACGCCCAAGTAATGGTCAAATTTCCATCCTATTTTGCACAAAATATTGGGACAGAATCACTTACCGTACAGGTAGAAGCAGATGATAATCCAGATAATGACAGCTTAGTTAAAATACGCACAGTAAATTACAATGTATACTCGCACAACGATCCGTTTTCGGGATCTAGTGGTGGTATTGGTTTCAATGGAAGTACAGGTGATTTTGTGGCAAAATTTTATGTAGAAGGTACATCTTATATCAATCAGATTGCTGTGGATTTTGGCCGCGCAAATCAGCCTTTTCAGCTTGTAGTGTGGGATGACGACGGCACCAATGGATTACCAGGTACGGAGCTTTTTGTTTCAGATACGTCTCAATCGGTAACAGGTACATTTATAATGCCAGTATTACCTCGTATAGCCGTTAGCAATGGTTATTTTGTAGGTATCCGCCAAACAAGTACTACTAATGTTTCCTTTACCTTTCAAGAAGAGAATCCCATACGTCCTCACACGTTTTATTTTACAGCACCCGCCGGAGATACTACTTGGACTAATTTTAATCCAGGATTTAATTTTAATTTTAATGTACGTCCTCGCCTACAAGTAGCTAATGATGTGGCTGTACTTGATTTTGTGTCACCACTTGCCGGAGATAGTTTACTGTATAGCGACACCGATTCTATTGACCTCATTGCACGTATTATAAATTTTGGCTATCAAAACCAAGCATCCTTTATCGTGCGAGGGCAATTGTTCAATCAGTTCAATACATTGGAAGAAAACCGAACTGTAATTATCTCTTTGCCAGCAGAAGATACCGCTGTTGTTAATTTTGGAAAAGTATCAAAATTTAGGTTAGGTAATTATAGATTTAGAGTAACCGCAGAAGCACCTCTAGATAGTGTAATAGACAATAACCAAGCAACAATAGAATTTACCTTTTTCAAAGAATATGATGTGGCCGTAGACCAAGTTTTTTCGCCTCAGACTAATGATAAGTTTACTATGCAGCGAGATCCTTTGCAGGTAGTAGTGCGCTTGGCAAATTACGGTATAATATCACAAACAGATATGCCTGTTATTTTACAGTTGCTTAATACCAAAAGCGAAGTGATATACACACAATCTAAACTGATCGACCTTGATGCGCTGTCTTCACGTATTTTCGCTTTCGATACTACCTACCTCGCTACCAATGGAGACTTTGTGCTTCGTGTGTTTACCGATTTGGCAACTGATAGCTTTAGGGTAAATGATACTGCATATATAAACCCCATTGTAGGCGAAAAACGCGACGATGTGCTCATTTCTACTGTAGCTAGACCCATAGACGGACAGCAGTTTGCAAAAAATGCATCGATGAGACCCTTCGTCAGCTTTCGCAACGATGGTCTAAATAATCAAGACTCCATAGTAGTAGAAGCCTCTATTCATAATATGCAGGGAGATGTACTATACTATGACTCTATACATAGCTCTTTACCATCTTTGAGCCTTAGACAAGCACTGTTCAAACCTATGCTATTAGATTCTCTCGGCAGCTATACGTTCACCGCTAGAGTGTCTACAGCAGATGATCAGGTACCCGAAAATGATACCATTACCAACCATTTTAGCGTGGTTACTGGCAACGATTTACGCCTTGTGGCAGTATTAAATCCCAAAGGAATACTGCCCTTAAATACACCGAGCGATAATGTGCGAGCAGTAGTGTTCAATGCTGGGCTAAATGATATTGAGAATGCACCTGTAGCAGCTAGCATTGAAAATAACACAGGAACAGTCATTTATACTGATCAAGTGAATGTGTCGCTAGTGAAAGGTGAGATTGACACAATAGTTTTCAAAGCATTGGACTTCAGTACTTTGGGAGATTTTTTCCTAACTGTAACCAATACATGGATTGGCGAAGACGAAAGACAGGCCTCAGACACGCTTCGAAGTAGCTACATACTTCGCTTTCGCGTGGACCTAGGCGTGTTAGGACACCTACTGCCAACAGATACCATAGAAATAGACCAAGAAATAAGGCCACGGTACGCCTTGCTAAATAGCGGTATAGATACGGTCAAAAATGTCCGAGTAGCTGTACACATTTTGGACCAAGCGGGCTTGCGCTTATTTGCAGATACAGTGAGCCCTCCTGCTATGGCGGCCAATGTGCAATTCAACCTTAATACCAATAAAACCTGGTCTTCAAACGATGGTGGCATATTTACCATGCGCAGTGAAGTATTGAATACGGACGATAATCTAGCCAATAATGTCTTTGCCTCTACTTTTGTAGTAGCTAAGCGAAATGATATGGAAGTACTGAGAGCTGATGGACCTGCAAATGGTGAAAATATACTGAAAGGAAGTCTTTTTAAGCCAGTAGCTATTTTTCGAAATGCAGGGTTGAATGATATAAATAATGCTGCCGTAATTTGTGAGATAAAAGTAGGTGCCAATACCATATATGAGCGTTCTAAAACGATAAGCATACCTACAGGACAAATTTTAGAAGTCGCGTTTGATAGCACACTGACATATGCTTCACCAGCAGAGGCTACAGCTATTTTTCGGGTTTTGTTTGATGCAGACCAAGTAGCTTTTAACGATACTGTGATCACGGTATTTAATTTTGTGCAGGGAGCTAGCCTTGCAGAATTGGATCCAAGTAGGGTAGAGGTATACCCCAATCCGGTATCGCACTCTTTTGTATTACGCTCAGATATACAAATACGGGAGGTGACGGTCTCCAATGATTTAGGAGAAGTGGTATTGAAAAAAGTTGGATTACAGAGTAATCATATTGCTGTGTCTTTAGAAAAAATGGCAGCAGGAACGTACTTTGTGAACATTGCTACCACAGATGGTCAACTTACCAAGCAGGTAGTGAAACTATAAACATTTCAGTGCTAATTTTAAATAAATCGTATTTTGGGAGGTAGGTGTCCCATAAAAAACGAAAGAAATAATTTCTTCATGAGATACTATACTTCATAATATAGTATCTCAAATACGATTTCAAAAATTTGCATCTCAATAGTATTCAAATGCGAGTATAGTGCCGTAAAGACTTAAATTAATATAAAATTCAAGAAGTCTGCAATACTAAAAAAGCAGTATTGATAAATTACTTTTGGCAGTTATATATGTCGGTCTTTTTTAATGGGTAGGTTTCATTTGGAGAAGTCAAAACTACTTTTAAGGTATATTGCTTTGAGCATTTTAACCCAATTTCTTTAAGGTTTATTCTGAAAAATCCATTTTGACAGGTATCTTGCCTTTGCGCCACTTTTTTCTTTGTAGTAAATATCAAAAGAAACTTTTTGTGCTGCAACACTTCATACTCAATGCTGAGTGCATTTCCTGTATAGATATTTACGGCATTTTGAGTAGGAGAAAGCAATTGTTTTGGTGAATTTACTAGGCTCATACTGAGGTATTCTTTAGCGGTGAGAAACTGTGCTATACCATAGCCCCTCAGCGAATCTGGGTGCTGAGAATGGCTAGCAGTTAGGCGAATAGCTTTTTTGAGGATTTCGGGATGCACATCAGGAAAAGCCTGCACCAAACAAGCTACCCCACCAGCAGCAATTGGTGTAGAGTAGCTAGTGCCGTAGCCTTGGTAGTAAGAGCCTTTGGGACTAGCCACAGAGGCCAAAACTCCCATAGCGGCTATATCGGGTTTTATTTCGCCTAGGGCATTGTATCCGTGGCTGGTAAATCTGCCCGGTTTTCCTTTTGCGTCTACGGCGCCTACGGATAGCACTGCGGCTACATCTGCAGGGGTACCTATTTTTCGCCAAGCATTGTCTCCCGAATTGCCAGCACTATTGAGCACAATTATTCCTTTTTGCGATGCAATACGAGCACCGTGGCTGATGTAGGTAGTTTTACCGTCTAAATTTTTATGAGAGTAGCTAAGCGATTTATCATCAAACTGGTTGTAGCCAAGTGATGATGAAATGATATCTACGCCGATACTATCTGCAAGTTCGGCTGCCTTACACCAGTTTAGCTCCTCTATTGGATACTCGGAAGCCTCATATTCTGTTCTAAATAGTATATACTGTGCTTTTGGTGCACTTCCTATGTATTTTCCGAAATCGTACCCGCCTGCACTTGAGGTTACCGCTGTGCCGTGGTTGTATTTTATATTGAGTACATTATCGAGGCCTGCTACATCGTAGCCAAAAGTCAAGAGCCCATTTGCTTGATGTTTCAAAAAGGAAGGAATTTTATCTATCGCATTAAAACCGGCATCAAATATGGCCACCACAACACCACTTCCATCAAAACCTGCTAGATGCATATCCGTTGCTTGTATTTGTTGGTTTTGTGTATAGGCTACTCCGTAGTCATCTTTAGATAGATTTTTGGTATTCATACTGCTCTCTTTAAGTTTCAATACCGGCGTTACAAAACCTGGGTTTTCTACCTCAATAGCGCGTTCAGATTGACCAACATAAGACACTTTTTTTACAAATACAAGTTCAGCTATACGAGCAGAATCCTCTTTTGTACTGTTTACTACTACTCCGTTGCGCCATTTTAGGGTATAGCGCAAGTAGGTAGAGTCTAACTTTGTCAAAGCACCTATGTAATCTACATTTATCGGGTAATCTTCTTCTGTAAAAGGAATGTTGAATTTTGCCCGTCGGTCTATACTTTTTGGGCTTAGCACCGCATTGGGATCCGCTTTTAGCTCTTTGTCTACAAACTGTACCAAGTAGGTATTGGTTTGAGCAAAAATAGTAGTGCAATACAAGGCGCTACTTAAAAGGGTTAAGGATAGTTTGTAGAATTTCATTTCGTTATATTATATGTGGAGGGCTACTTTTTTTTAGTGAATTTGTGGCACATTAGTATTTTTCAAATGATATAAGTGCATAAGTGTATTTGCTACCTTTAGTGTCGCTTTGGTTGGCTATGTTTTCAAAATATTTAGAAACTAAACCTACATTGGCCGCGTACACTTCCGTAGCATATCGGCTATTTATTGCGTTTTCTTCTTTAAGTCGGGTTACTTTACTGGTGCTGTCATACATAATGCCATTTACTGAGTGTGGCTTATGCACCTCTGTATACCTGCATTCTACTTCATAAGTACTACTCGTAGCTATATTCCATTCATCTTTTTGGCTGTAGATATTGCCGTTCCATTCTTTTGACCTGATGATTGGAAATATCAATATTGGTATGCGTGCGTCGTTAACATTGTATACCACCTCTAGGGGCGTTTTACGTATAGTAAATAAGGTGTTGAATACAAAACGGTTGGTTTTAGCGGTTTGTATGCTTTTTTCTACCACGTAATTTAAAGTACCAGTAGCATCTATGGTCGTACTTACGATACGGTTTTTCACAAGGTAGGTAAGAGTGTCTGTATCTTTTGTTTCATTTCCGTACATAATAATACTGTCAACCGAATATATCCAAGTATACCCTGTATCCAATGGGTAGTATTTTGAACTATGATCAATATTGGGTACTATCTCATTTTTCTTGCAACTAAGGGCTACAAAGAATAGGAGGATATAAAATCCGATAATTTTCATGTATGTAGGGCAAAAATACGATGAAGTTCTGTGCTAGACTTCAAAATAGCAATAATATGTTATATTTTTGCCGGCTCATGACAACAATATTGGATGGAAAAGCACTCGCTATATCGCTACGAGGCAAGGTGAAGGAGGAAGTAGCAGCACTACTGGCAGAAGGTCATCGTGCTCCTCACCTAGCAGCTATACTTGTGGGCGAGGATGGTGCAAGCCAGACCTACGTGGCCAGCAAAGAAAAGGATTGTGAGTTTGTCGGTTTTCAATCTACTGTACACCAGCTTCCAGCTGATACCACAGAAGAAGCGCTGCTAAGCTTGATAGATACCATCAATAATAATGAGAACATAGATGGACTCATCGTGCAGTTGCCCGTACCTAAACATATAAATGCCAATAAAATTATAGAAAGCATAAATCCAGCTATAGATGTAGACGGATTTCATACTGTAAATGTGGGTAAGCTTACTATAAATGAGGACACCTACATAAGTGCAACTCCTTTTGGTGTACTTGTATTGCTTGAGGAATATGGAATAGAAACAAGGGGAAAACACTGTGTAGTAATAGGTCGAAGCAATATAGTGGGTAGACCTATGAGCATACTTATGAGCCAAGGTGGAAGAGATGCAACAGTCACCATTTGCCATCGCTATACCACAGATGTTGCTGCACATACCAAAATCGCAGATATTGTGATAGTGGCAGTGGGATTACCTGGTTTTTTGAGAGCAGATATGGTTAAAGAAGGCGCTACTGTTATAGATGTAGGAATAACTCGTGTAGAGGCGGACAACATTACAGGCTATAAGCTAAAAGGTGATGTAGACTATGACAGCGTAAAAGAAAAATGTAGTGCAATAACTCCGGTGCCTGGAGGTGTAGGACCTATGACGCGCTACGGACTGCTGCACAACACACTAAAAAGCTATAAAAAGAAATTAGAGCTATGACCGTTTTTCCCGTAATGGAATACTTCTACTCTATTCAAGGAGAAGGAGTACATGCAGGCAAATCCGCCTTTTTTATTCGGTTAGGAGGGTGCGATGTAGGCTGCGTTTGGTGTGATGTGAAAGAAAGTTGGGACGCAAGTATTCATCCGCATTTGTCTGTTGATTTTCTGCTAGTAGAAGCGTTAAAATATCCCAGTAAAATTCTTATACTCACCGGCGGTGAGCCTGCAATGTATGACCTTACCGCAATAACCAATGCATTTAGAAAAGAAGGCTTTAGTATACATATAGAGACAAGTGGTGCCTACCCGCTTATTGGTTTTTTTGATTGGGTTACATTTTCACCCAAAAAATTTAAAGCACCTATAGCAGAGGCCGCTAGTATGGCAGATGAACTAAAAGTAGTAGTATTTAACAAGAGTGACATTGCCTGGGCAGAAACACATCAAAATATGGTGCCTCACTCATGCAAACTCTTTTTGCAACCAGAATGGGACAAGCGAAAAGTGACAGAAAAAATAATTTTTGACTACGTTTTACAACACCCTGATTGGCAAATTAGTCTACAAACCCACAAATACCTAGGAGTAGATTAAGGTCATTTTGTATACCTCTCAGATAGTCGTTTTTTTTTTAATTAAAATTAATAAATCACGTATTTTACTTGTGGTATAATTATTAGCCACATTGCAGTCCTTTTTTATTTCCTATGAGGTGTGCTCTATAGCCAATGGAGGTGATAGTCTTTTATCTCTAAGTCGAGCGCAGCTTTTGTCACCCGTAGCGGTTTGAAAGTATCTATCATAACAGCCAATTCTCCCGTTTCTTTTTTGCCAATGCTAGCCTCTTGTGCTCCGGGTGTAGGACCGTGTGGTATACCGCCAGGGTGCAAGCTCATTTGGCCTTTTTCTACATGGCCTTTGCTCATAAACTGTCCATCTACATAGTACATCACTTCATCGCTATCAATATTGCTATGCCAATACGGTGCTGGTATGCTCAGCGGGTGATAATCAAAAAGGCGAGGTACAAAACTGCAAATCACGAAGTTGTGTCCTTCAAAAGTTTGGTGTATTGGAGGGGGAAGGTGTATGCGTCCTGTTATGGGCTCAAAATCGTGAATACTGAAAATAAACGGGTAATGGGTGCCGTCCCATCCTATCAAGCAAAACGGATGATACTTGTAGGTATATGGATAGAGTTTATCTTCTTTTTTGGTTTTTATCAAAAACTCACCTTCTTGTATGACGGTTTGTAGGTTTTTGGGTTGTTGTATGTCACGCTCACAATAGGGCGAGTGCTCCAGCAACTGCCCAGTTTTACTCACATATTTTCTGGGGTATAGTATAGGGCTGTGGCTCTCTGTTATCAGCAGTTTATTGTCTTCAGTATCAAATTCCATTTGGTATATCACTCCACGTGGCACTATGAGGTAGTCTCCATATGTAAATTTTAGCTCGCCGTAGTTTGTACGGCAGGTGCCACTGCCCTGGTGTACAAATATTACCTCATCGCTGTCACCATTTTTATAAAAATAGTCAGTCATACTTTTACGCGGACAAGACATACAGATCTGCAAATCACTGTTGGTTAGTAGTATTACTCTACTTTCTAGATAGTCGTCTTTGGGAGCTACGTCAAAGTTTTTAAAACTGCGGTGAAGCATTTCAATATCTCCAGCCAACTCTGGTTTCAGGTCTATGGGTTTGTCCACTTTGAGTATAGCAGTAGGAGGGTAGTGATGATATAGCAGGCTATAGCTGTTGCTAAACCCTTCAGTACTAAAAAGTTCTTCAGCATATAGTTGTCCGTCTGGTCTACGAAACTGCGTGTGTCTTTTAGGTGGTATGGTTCCTAGCTTGTGGTAGTGTGGCATAGTGTTCAAAAGTAGAAAGCTTCGGCATATTTCACCTCTCTTTTCTCAAAAAAAATGTATAGAATTCCAAAATAGTGAAATAAAGGTCTTTGCAGACATATCTATCGGGTAGAATCTGAACGGATTTTATTAGGTGATAAGTCCATCAAAATGTAATTCTGAATCAAGTCTGATTGTAATAAGTAGAAACATGTTGAATTTATACATTTCAATAATGTGCTGTGGGATGGATTGGAGGAGGCGAAAAAGCTATTCTGTGACGGCTGTATCTTACCGCATTTTTAAACCGTGACAATTCATTGCGGTTTCATTCCCTTCATCTACTAGTCTTGTTTCATTTGCTGCCAATAGGATTTATACTTTAGGTAAGCATTGTAATTACATCCACAATAGAAATATACCATTTTTCTTGTTCGGCTTTCAAACGGTACGCACTTGCTAATCTTCAAATAGTTTTATGCCGATGTACTCACTTTTTATATTTAGACTTTTTATAATAGTTTAAGTTACTTTTTTCTGTCCGGTTGTTTGCAGGTGCACTATTTGTGCGGTAGGCTTTTTGTATGTAGCCAAAATACACACAAATACCAGTATTAATATTGTAGTTTCAATACGAAAACCGAATTTAACCAAAAAAATAGCTTCGTTGTAAGGATATTTACCCAGCATAAAAAATGAAAAGCCAATTGAATACCATCCAATCCACATTTTATTTACCTTCGCATCTTTATGAAAAATAGTTTTTTTATGGCGTTGGGGGTTTTATTTTTTTACGGAATATCTACTACCGGCTGTCATTGGTTTAGCACTAACACAGCTAGTCTAGCTTCAGATACTACCCTGAGTTTAGAGGCACGAGAATGGAGTAAGAAAATAGATAAAAATCCAGAAAATGAGGAATACTATATACAGCGTGCAGAGGTCCTTAATAAAGAAAAACGGCACCAACTAGCAATATTAGACTATCAAAGTGCGATAGCACTAAACGGCGACAAGTGCGACTACTACTACTTGCTGGGTGATGCTTACTTTGCCAATGATGAAACAACCAAAGCATTGGAAAACTATGAAATGGCCGAAAAAGTAAATCCAAATGATGTTAATGCGATATTTAAAACAGCACAATTTTTATACTTCGTACGCCAATTTGACAAGGCAAAAATAAGGTTTGGTAAACTCCTAAATTTAAGTCCGCAGCACGCTCAAGGTCATTTTTATAGTGCAATGCTCTACAAAGAAGCTGGAGACACTGCTGTGTCTATAGATTTCTTTGAAAAGACCATAAATTTACTAGGATCGGATTATAATAGCAGTCTACAGCTCGCTATGCTTTACGAGGAAAAAGGCAATAACGATAAAGCACTTGAAAACTATGAAATAGCTATAAACACGGACCCACTAAGTAGTGAGGCATATTATTCAAGGGGATTGCTTCATCAGAAGATGGGTGACGATGAAAAAGCGATGAATGATTATCAAAAGACGATAGAGGCCAATCCTACAAGTTTTAATGCCTACTATAATGCAGGCAACATTTTGGCAAAACTAGGAAGCTATGATCAGGCAATAAACCACTTCAAGATAGCTGTGAGACTCTTGCCAGATGGGGCAAAATCCTATAATAGAATAGGACAATGTATGGAGCTTAAGGGCAATATACCGCAAGCAATTGAAAATTATACTAAATGTTTGCAAATAGACCCTAATTTTGCACTCGCTAAAGAAGGGCTTGCTCGCCTTGGCAAATTATAACATACAGCAAACCGCTAAATAACAGCAGATTGAATATAAATATAACATTACCAGATGCCTCGGTGCGCGAAGTGCCAAAAGGAAGTACCGCCATAGAGGTGGCGAAAAGTATAAGTGAAGGACTTGCCCGTGTCATAGTAAGTGCGAAAGTAAATGATGAGGTATGGGATTTGAACAGACCAATAAATGAGGACTCTAGACTTGCCTTGCTCAAATTTGATGATTTAGATGGTAAAAAAACATTTTGGCACAGTAGCTCTCACCTGCTTGCCGAAGCTCTAGAAGCGCTATACCCTGGGGTGAAACTTGGCATAGGACCGGCCATAGATAATGGCTTTTACTACGATGTCGATTTTGGTGAGCATAGTTTTTCCTCCAATGATTTCGAGCAGGTAGAAAAGAAAATGAAAGAACTGGCTAGTCAAGGTAATGACTACATAAGAACAGAAGTGAGTAAAACTTACGCCACGCAGTACTTTTCAGAAAAAGGCGACGAGTACAAGCTTGAATTGATAGATGGACTAGAAGACGGCAGCATCACTTTTTATACACAAGGGAGCTTTACTGATTTGTGCAGAGGACCACACATCCCCAATACGAAAGATATAAAAGCGGTCAAACTGCTAAATGTGGCTGCAGCCTATTGGCGAGGAGATGAAAAAAACAAAACCTTGACACGTATATACGGGGTATCTTTTCCGAAAGCAAAAATGCTAACAGACCACCTAGAACTGCTAGAAGAGGCAAAGCGAAGAGACCACCGAAAGCTGGGAAAAGAGCTAGAATTATTTACCTTTAGCGAGAAAGTAGGAGCGGGGCTACCCTTGTGGCTTCCCAAAGGTACTGCCATACGCGAGCGGTTAGAAAGTTTTATGCGAAAAGCGCAAATAGAGCGTGGATACCACCAAGTAGTAACCCCCCATATTGGAAAAAAAGAATTGTACATCACCTCTGGGCACTACGAGAAGTACGGTGAAGATTCTTTTCAACCCATAAAAACACCGAATGAAGATGAGGAGTTTTTGCTAAAACCAATGAATTGTCCGCACCACTGCGAGATTTTTAAATTTAAGCCAAAAAGCTACCGTGAATTACCATATCGCGTAGCAGAGTTTGGGACAGTATATCGCTATGAGCAGAGCGGAGAGCTGAATGGACTAACCCGTGTTCGAGGTTTTACGCAGGATGATGCGCATATTTTTTGTACGCCCGACCAGCTAAAATCAGAGTTTGTAGATGTTATTGATTTGGTAATGCACGTATTCAAAAAACTAGGTTTTGAAAAATTTACAGCACAAATATCACTGCGAGACCCAAATAATAAAGCTAAATATATTGGGTCTGATGAAAATTGGGAAAAGGCTGAGCGCGCTATAATAGAGGCTACTGCTGAGCGTGATATGGAAACTGTGACAGAATACGGTGAAGCTGCTTTTTATGGCCCAAAACTAGATTTTATGGTAAAAGATGCGCTGGGTAGAAGTTGGCAGCTAGGCACCATACAGGTAGATTATAATCTACCGGAGCGTTTTGATTTAGATTATATTGGGCCAGACAATGAGAAACATAGACCTGTGATGATACACCGCGCACCATTTGGCAGTATGGAGAGATTTATAGGAATACTAATAGAACATACAGCCGGTAATTTTCCACTTTGGCTGAGCCCGGAGCAGGTCGCTGTTTTACCTATTAGTGAAAAGTATCATGAATATGCAGATAAAGTTTTAAAATTCCTGAATAAAAACGATATTCGCGGCCTTGTAGATGAAAGGGCTGAGAAAATTGGCCGAAAAATCCGTGATGCTTGGGCGACCAAAATTCCTGTAATGATAATTGTAGGGGAAGAAGAGTCTGAAAATCAGCAGGTTTCGGTTAGAGTTCAAGGTGAAGGTGACGTCGGCAAATTTAATTTAGATGAGTTTGTTACCTATTTCAACTCATTGTTAACGAAAGAATAAAAATACTTGAAAAAAAGAAGACCGTTTAGGGGAAGGGTAAAAGATCCCCATAAAATTAATCAGTACATTGTTGCTGATCCAGTGCGCCTAGTAGGTGATAACGTGGAACAAGGTGTAACCGAGCTCAGCGTTGCCCTAGAATATGCCAAGGAACAAGAGCTTGATCTCGTGGAGGTTTCTCCTAGAGCAGATCCGCCAGTATGTAAGGTCATAGATTATAGAAAATTTCTTTATGACCAAAAAAAGAAAGCCAAAGAACTTAAAGCTACTCAGTCTAAAACTGATATAAAAGAAATTCGTTTTGGTCCGAATACGGACGAACATGATGTCAATTTTAAACTGAAACACGCAGAAAAGTTTTTGGAAGAAGGACATAAAGTACGAGCGTATGTTTTTTTTAGAGGGCGCACCATTGTGTACAAAGAACGCGGAGAATTACTGCTACTCCAGTTTGCTGATAAGCTTTCTGAAATGGCAAAACTCGAGCAATTGCCTAAAATGGAAGGCAAAAAAATGATAATAGTTTTAGCACCAAAATAAATTTAACAAAAAAAGAAGAACAAAGATGCCAAAAATGAAAACCAACTCCAGTGCAAAGAAGAGATTCAGAATAACTGGTACAGGTAAAATCAAAAGAAAGCACGCCTACAAGCGTCACATCTTGACAAAGAAGTCTAAGAAAAGAAAACTTGCTCTTAGACACAGCGGTTTGGTTCATCCAGCGGATGAGAGCAACGTAAGATTCTTGTTAAGAATTGGAAAGTAATTCGCAAAAGCGAAAAGTTTAACCATTATTCGGGCCAAAAAAGTTTCACCAAAGTGAACGCCTAGTTTAAAAAAAGAAAAAAATAAAATGCCAAGATCAGTAAATGCAGTTGCCTCAAGGAGACGACGCAAAAAAATGATGAAACACGCCAAAGGATTCTTTGGTAGAAGAAAAAATGTATGGACAGTAGCTAAAAATGCCGTTGAAAAGGCGTGGCAATACTCCTATAGAGATAGAAAAAATAAGAAAAGAAATTTTCGCCGTTTGTGGATTGCTAGGATAAATGCCGGTGCAAGACAACATGGCATGAGCTACTCACAATTTATAGGAGCAGTGCACAAAGAAGGAATAGAACTCAATAGAAAAGTTCTAGCCGATTTGGCAATGAATCATCCAGAGGCTTTCGCTGCTGTTATTAACAAAGTGAAAAAATAAATTTTATAAAGCTGAAATTATTATAATCCTAGCCCCTCAGACTCCTGAGGGGCTTTTTTTTTGAGTTCTGCTTACTTTTATATCTTTTATTTTAGTACTCACACCGAGTGATTCATAAATTATCTCTAATCTTAGATTTAATATAGTACGGAATGTTGTTGGAAGCTTTGAGATTAACTATTTTAAATTAGGAGGGTTACTATTTTTTATAGTGGTTATTCGTTTTCTAGATCCACGATAATGCACATAAACTGTATTAATAAAACTGAGGATAATACCAATTCCTAAAATAATATAAAATATTGTAAATATTTTTCCGGCATCAGTCTGTGGAGAAAAATCACCGTAGCCAACCGTTGTTAGTGTTACCACGCTAAAATAAATAGAATCAATCCATGACCAATTTTCTAGGTAGTGATAGGCGACTGTGCCAAGTACAATTAGAAAAATTGTGGTGTATAAAAGTTCACGGTATTCTTTATCTTTAAGAAAACTATATATTGTCTTTATAATAAACGGTGGTTTCATTTGTATTTTTTTTAATGCATTCGGTCTCCTCGAATTTCTAAGGTTTTTACCATTTCTGCCTCAAAGGCCACCCACTCGCTCCAGCGGGTGTTTACGTGCTCTTCGCTGCTGTATTTTTTTGCGAGGTTTAGAAAAGCTTTGTAATGGCCGGCTTCACTTACCATAAACTCGTGGTAAAATTGACGTAACTTAGGGTCAGAAACATGAATGCTCAGTAGTCTAAATCGCTCACAACTTCGAGCCTCTATCATAGCAAAAGCAAGTAAGTACTCTACCAACTGTTTTTCGATGTGATCTCCTTTTTTTACAAAATCATTGAGTTTATTTACGTACTCGTCTTTGCGTTGATGGCCGAGCTCAAAACCGCGAATTTTTAGTTCTTTGATAACTTTCCTGAAATGACCCCATTCCTCTGCTACTATAGGTGTTATCACATCTACTACTTCTGCATATCTACTAAATCTACTGATAATACTAATACCATGTGTTGCTGCTTTTTGCTCGCACCACGCGTGATCTGTCAAAATATATTCAATGCTTTTTTCTGCAATGTTTACCCAACGTGGGTCTGTGGCCATTTCTAAGCCCAATGTAGTTTTGGATGATACTTGCATTTGCGCAAATGTACAAAAACGGTAGTCTGGTTACTATGATAAAATTCACTTTAGAGGCTGTTTTTTTATTTTTGTTTTATTCCACCTAATTGCATTTGAACTATATTTGAACTTACAATGAAATCAATAAAGTCTATTTGGTTTGTATTACTTTTAGTTTTGACGCCTAGAATATTACAAGCGCAGCAGACTAAAACGATAGAGCTTAGAAATGAATTACAAGCTGAAATATTCTTCAATGTTTCGGATGCTTTGAGTCGAGCAACAGGCAATTCTATTTCAGCAAATTTTTTGCATGATCCTATTTTATTCGGGGCTAAATTTCTCAAAAAAGACGGAAACAAAGCATTGAGAGTAGGGGGTAATTTTAAGTTTATAGCATCCGAAGAGCTTGGCTTTGGCTTTGATCGGTTTGCAAAAGATGAGTACTATTCTGTGGGTATTGGTTTTGAAAAACGAAAAAATATTGGAATCCGATTTGAGTATTACTACGGTATTGATTTGAGGTATCTTGAGTTTACCTCTACCAGTAAAACTTTTGGTAGTAATGCCTCTGAAAGTGTATTTTTTGCTAAACAAAATGGACCAGGATTAGCCCCTTTATTTGGCTTTAAGTGGAATTTTTCAAAAAGATTTGCGTTGTTTACCGAAGCAAGTATTAGCGCCAATTATATCAATACATACAGATACGTAAACAATGACGGAATAAAATCTGTGCTTGAAAATAAATTGGAGGCTAGTTTTTTACCTACCATGCCAGGTGCCATATTTCTCACTTTTGAACTGTAATATCTATGAAAAGATTTTGTTTAATCACTAGTTTAATACTATTCTCTTTGGGATCTTACGCGCAGTTCGATAGTTCGGAGTATGGACTAAATTACAGAAATAGGCATTATGTCGGGTTTGATGCAAATGCTATGCTTGGGCAGATTATTCCATTTAGTACTTTCCAAAATGGAGCGCCCTTTGCTAGCATAGTTAGTAGAAGAATTTGGGGAGAACGAGGATATAGGTTTGCTGCGGGCATAGATTTTAATTCATCTTCGTTTGAATTGAACAATTTTTATTTATCTTTTGGTTTAACCCGAAAACAAAAGTTGCAAGGAAAGCTATATTGGTTAAAAGGCTTTGATGTTAGAATTACTGCTAACGACGATTTTGATGATAGTAATTTTATTGGAGTAGCTCCTTATTGGGGTGTAGAGTATCAAGTGAATAAAGTATTTAGTCTTTCTACGGAGGCTAGTTTGGATTTTGGTTTTAATCCAGTCATTGGTGACCTAGATTTTCAACTCAGGCCGCCATTGCGTATTCAATGTCATTTTTTGGTGAACAGTCGTTAGGTTTTATTTCGTATTTTGTTTTGTGGTTTAAATGAATTAACATTGTTTAATCATACATACTGAAACTATTTAAATTCAATTAATTAATTAATTAATACGCGTTATGACTAAAACTATTTTCAATAAACTAATTGTTTTTGCCTTTCTTTCTTTTACTTCCTTGGTCTACATGTCTTGCCAACCAGATAGGGTTTTGAAAGACGCCGTTTTAAATTTGCCTTCAACTCCTTTTGATTATACCAATGTAAAAACACCAAATGGGTTAATAGATTTATCTAGCATGATAAGTAATGGTTTTGGAGATGAAAAGAAAATAGATGAAGAAGCTACACTTGGACGGGTATTGTTTTACGATAAATTGCTTAGTATTAACAATTCTGTATCGTGTGGTTCTTGTCATAATCAAAAATTGGGATTTGCAGATGGCGCACAGTTTAGTACAGGTTTTGCCAATAAAAAAACCCACAGAAATACTCTTTCATTAGCCAATACACTAGATGAAATTGCCCTCTTTTGGGATAGCAGAGCTGCCGATGCACAGGAAATGTCTCTGATGCCAGTTTTCGATCACTTGGAAATGGGAATGGAAAGTGAAGAAATGTTAGTTGCTAAAGTAGCCAAAACAGAGTATTACGCACCTTTATTCGATAAAGCTTTTGGCAGTTCCGAAATTACCAAAGGCAAAATAACTACAGCCATTGCAACTTTCCTAAACACCATGGTGTCCAAAAATAGTAGATTTGATGCAGGAAAACTAAATCCTGAAGAAGCTTTAGGACTTAATTTATTTCAAGATAAAGCACTGTGTATGAACTGTCATAGCCTAGGAGTACCCCAAAGAAGTAGTGGTGGATACAACAACCATTTTTCTCCAATAAGAGGTACTGCCAACATAGGCTTAGATAAGATTTATGCAGATGAAGGCGTGGGAGGAGGTAGTTTTAGAATTCCTAATTTACGTAATGTAAGTGTCACAGGTCCCTACATGCACGATGGAAGGTACACATCCCTTGAGCAAGTTATAGAGCACTATAACTCTGGACTTAGAGACAATGCTCAGTTAGACCCTATTTTTAGAAATGCCAATGGTTCTATAAAAAAGTTAAATCTTACTCAAGTAGAGAAAAAAGCGTTAGAGGCTTTTTTAGCTACACTCACAGACGATAGTTTTATTGCTGACCCTAAATTTTCTAATCCGTTTAACTAATACTACCAGTACTTGTTGTTCTCTAACTTCAACTAGTAGAATTGTAATTCAACAAAAAACTAGCACCTTTGCGAGGTGAATGGAACTACAATACACATACGGGGTTATCATTGTGATGCATACGGTCACGTTAACAATGCTCGCTACCTAGAGCTCCTAGAAGAGGCACGCTGGTCTTTTTTGCAACCAGCCGTACATGAAAAATTTTTTGAAATCCGAGAACTATTATTTGTAGTAGTAAATATAAATATCTCATACAAAAAGCCGCTATTCCCAGCACAAGTAGTAGACATAGAAATAACCGATGTAACTTACCAAAATAAAAGCATGACCGTGCGCCAAACCATTACAAATCAAAATACGCAGGAGCTAGCTTGTGAGGCTTTAGTCACTTTTGTACTGCTGCACAGTACTACCGGCAAACCTGCAACTATTTCTGAAGAAATAATCGATAAATTTGATGAACTAACAGCTATCAAGAGATGATAAGTAAACTAGCCCGTTGGTTGTTTGAGGATGTATGGGGATGGAAGGTAGAAGGGCCAATATCCTCTTTACCAAAGTACCTTATAGTGGTAGCGCCACACACCAGTAATTGGGACTTTCTAGTAGGACTTCTGTTTCGTCGATTTACAGATGGATTCAATCCCAAATATATTGCCAAAAAAGAACTCTTTGTTTGGCCATTGGGATATATCTTCCGTGCTTTGGGAGGTTTTCCGGTAGAGCGAAATAAAAATACTAATTTTGTCGATTCCCTGGTAAACGTTTATAATACAGAAAGTAAATTTGTGACTACTATTACCCCAGAGGGTACACGAAGTTATAATGCCAAGTGGAAAACAGGATTTTATCACGTAGCAAAAAATGCTGACGTGCCTATAGTCCGTGTTGCTTTTGATTATGGAACCAAACGTGTTATTTTTAGTAAGCCATACACCATCACAAAAGGAGTGGATGATACAGTAAGTGAATTTAAACAATACTTTAGCCAATATACTGGTAAAAACCCAAAAGATGGAGTAAAATGGCCCGAATGAAAATAGAAATGCCTAAAGAATGGGCTTTTGAAACTACTATAGAAGTACGTGCAAGTGACCTTAACTATGGCAATCACTTAGCTAATCAACAGTTTTTAGCTTTTGCACAAGAGGCTCGTATTCGTTTTTTTGCACAGTATGGTTTTACAGAGCTAGATTTTGGTGGTCTATCGCTTATCCAAGCAGATGCCGCTATCACGTTTAAGGGTGAAGGGCATCTAGGCGACATTGTGCATATTTCGCTAGCGTTGGAACTGACAGGTGGTTCATCGTTCAACGTGTTTTATAAATTTATAAACCAAACAAAAAATAAGCTTATGGCAGAAATACGCACTGCCTTAGTCTGTTACGATTATAAATTTGGTAAACCAGCAGCCTTGAGCGAAGAAGTTCACAACAGCAATATTTTTGGGTAACAAAAATTCCATAAAGATTGTTGCGATTAAGTTTTAATGGAAAATAGCTTGGTAATTATTCTTTTTATCTTTGAAATGTATTTAAACACTATTATTGCTTAAAATTATGTGGTTTAGTTTTTCCACCAATATACTTATTTTCATAACTGCCATTTTGCTTTATGCGGTCTATAGGCGAGAAAATATTCCTACTTATTACCTCAATTTTGTCCTATTCACTGGTTTTTCTTCGCTTTTAGCTGCTTTTGGCCATCTTCCAATAATAGAGGCAAGTACAGGAAACAAACTGATGTTTGTGAGTAGATTTCTAAACTTTCTATCCATCTATGCTTTTATGAGTGGGACATTACAATTTTTTAATTACCTACAAAATATAAGGTATAAGTTAGTAAACATAGCCTTATTGCTGATTTTTATGTATTGGCTTGCCCGTTACAATGTTTTTACACCTGTGATTATCTATAGCATACTCAGTTTGGTTCTAGTGGGGGTAACCTCTTTTCTCTTAAACTATAAAGCTCATACCGATGCTGCAATACGTGTAATTTTTGGGGTAGGGATTCTTGCTTTAGCTGCTATTATTTTTAGCCTGTTTAAATCAGAAGAAAATATGCTGGCCGCAGATATTGGACACTTTTTAATAGCTGCTGCACTTATCGTGCTGATGACCGGCTTCAGTAAACTTACAAAAAATGAAATTAAGAACTAGTTTAAGTTTTATTCTACTCAGTTTATCTTGGGCTGTCAATGCTCAGTCACACAAGAGTGGTATCGCTGTTCCCTCGTATGATACCTCTGACTCAATGCTTATTCGCTCCCTATTTGACGAAGCATTGATAAATGGTAAAAGCTACGAACAGCTGAATTTTCTCTGCAAAAAGATTGGCAAGCGTATAACCGGAAGTCAGCAAGCAGAGCAAGCACTAGCTTGGGCATATGGCGAAGTTAGCAAATATGGGATAGATAGCATTTATATGCAAAGTGTGAAAGCCCAACATTGGATACGTGGCAATACTGAGCGGGTAGCCATAAGTGGAGATGCAGATATACAGCTCAATGCCCTAGCCCTTGGAGGTTCTGTAGGTACCAAGGGTCAGCTAGAGGCTAGCGTGGTAGAAGTAAAAAGCCTAGAAGACCTGAAGAAATTTAGTAGATCAGAGCTTGACGGCAAGATTGTTTTTTTTAATGAGCCTATGGACAAGCGAAAAATAAACACCTTTGATGCCTATGGTGCTTGTGTCTCTCAACGCTACAATGGAGCGGCTGAAGCAGCTCAATATGGAGCAGTTGGGGTTTTGGTGAGATCTATGACTACACTTTCAGACAATTTTGCTCATACGGGAAGTATGGCTTACCGAACTGGACAAGTCAAAATTCCCGCTGCGGCTATTAGCACAAAAGATGCAGATATACTACACCAGTATATTTTAGATAATGATGCAGCTATTGTTACTATGAATTTAAACTGCTATACAGTGGCTGGACCTGCTATGACCCACAATCTAATTGCTGAAATAAAAGGAAGTGAAAATCCAGAAAAGGTCATTGTTTTTGGAGCGCACATAGACAGCTGGGACATAGGAGAGGGTGCGCACGATGATGGTGCGGGCACTGTGCAGTGCATGGAAGTCCTTCGGCTTTTTGGTGTATTGGGCATACAACCAAAAAATACCTTACGCATGGTACTTTACATAAATGAAGAAAACGGAAATATGGGGGGTGAAACATACGCACAACGAGTTAAAGAAGCTAATGAATTTCATATTTGTGCCATAGAAAGTGATAGAGGTGGATTTAGTCCGAGAGGTTTTTCGATAGATGGCTCACCTCAACAAATAGCACATATAGGCAGTTGGATCAAGTTGCTTGGCGATTATGGATTGCATTACTTCCAAAATGGATACGGTGGGGTAGATATTGGCCCGCTCAAAAACAAAAAATATACTGTTAATAATAACATTTTTTTGATGGGGTTGTACCCAGACCCACAGCGATATTTTGATTACCATCACTCTGCAGATGATGTTTTTGAAAACGTAAATCAACGCGAACTTGAGCTAGGTGGTGCAAGTATGGCTGCTATGGTTTATTTGGTAGATAAGTATTGGTATTTGTTTGGTAATTAAAAATTTGGGTACTCGAGTATCAACTGAAGGTAATACATTATTTTTTGTCTTGAATATATAAATTTACTCTAACCTAGTGTAGTTGTAACTTTTGTGCATAATAGAATTAACACTACGAGATAAATAAGCATTCGGTACTAGAAAATAATTTAGTATACTGAAAGTGTTACTTGCCTTTTAGCTCTTATTTCGCCAACAAATGCCGCATTATTTCGACCTTTATTGATCAGGTTACAGTTCATTTCACCAGCTTTACAGTTACTAAACCTCGTGTTGTTTGTACTTTCAAGTGGTAAATGCCAGCGCTTAAATTGTCGGTATCAAGTGCAAAGGTTTTAGTGCTATTTAACTGGGATGAACGAATTATTTGTCCTTGGGTATTCAATAAGCTGTAGCTTGTGGCACTGCCTTCCTTGAGGCTCACAGACACCTCGTGCAGCATTGGATTAGGATATGCACTCAAACCTATCGAAAACTCTTTTACACTGCCTATGTTTTGCCCGGATTTTAGTCGCTTATTGGTCCATACTTGGTACTCTCCAGCAGCAAAATTTAGGGTCATTTTGGTATCGATCACCTCCATGCTATCTCCGCTAAAATACTCATACCACATACCCGTATTTTGAAAATCAGCCACCATATTTATATTTTCAACATCAAAGTTTCCAAGTACCACAAAACTTTGGTCGGTATGAGAAAGATGCACACGTTTACCTTTGCCACCTACGTCCATTCCGAAATCTGCGCCAGCAAAAGCTGGGTAGGTAGTTTTCAATTTGTTCATAGCGGCGTGTACGCGGTATACGTCTCTTCGATTGCTAGCTTCGTTGTAGTCCCATTTCACTGGTTTATTTCCTGTTCTTCCGTTGAAATTAATACTGTAGTCGTAGCCCAATTCTTGAAACTGCCACATCATTTTAGGACCGGGTATTGAACTAAATACAACCCATACTAGTTCATTTCGGTCTAGAGCTGTATTGATATTTTTGACGTTGTATGCCCCGTTGGTATTGCCAAATTGTAAGCTTTTATACATCATTCGTTCTTCGTCGTGACTTTCTGCATAGGCCATATTTTTTGGATTGTTCCATCCTTTATTTCTGTGATGTGCAATGCTAAAATTGGAATTATAACCCATAGCGGCTTCGGTGGTTTCGTGTGTTAAATTACCCCAAAACATACAGCCATAGTTGGCTAGATCTTTTTCTTCTGCATTATCAGCAAAATGCTCGAGTATAACGTACGCATTAGGATTCACTGCTTTCATTTCGTTATACATTCGTTTGATATTGTTTACTCTATCTATATCGTACTGTCCCCATGCACCTACATTACCTAATGTATTTTTTTGGGTAAAACCTTTACTGAGGTCAAATCGGAATCCATCGATCTTGTATTCTGTGAGCCACCATTCCATGGTTTGTTTTACATACTGTTTTAATGCTGGGCTTTCGTGGTTAAAATCGTAGCCCACATTAAAATCGTGTTTTGCATCGGGATTTACAAATGGATTCTGATTTGTAGGTTTAAAGGCCGTAGCGTCCCAATACAATTGACATAGTGGATTTTGGCTAAAACCATGATTAAAGACCACATCAACTATTACTGCAATCCCCCTTTTATGACACTCATCTATTAATTTTTTGAATGATTCTGGTGTGCCGTAGTATTTATCTAATGCACTGTGATAACTGGGATTGTAACCCCAGCTTTCGTTTCCTTCAAATTCATTTACCGGCATAAGTTCGATTGCGTTGACGCCCAGATTTTCTAAATAATCTAAAGTATCTAAAAGAGTAGCATAGTTGTGAGCTGCTACAAAATCTCTAACCAAAAGCTCATACACCACAAGGTTATTTTCCTCCGGAGCTTTAAAATCTGTGACTTGCCACTGATACGGAGTTTTATTCATTTCTATAAGCGTAGCATATCCTGATGTTTTGGAGTGTGGATAGGGGTGTGGGTTGGGGTATGTTGCTGCATCTATCCATTTGTCATTATTGCCATCTAATACCAATGCACTATGTGGATCTGCTATTTTTATTGCACCATCTACTAGGTATTGAAACGCATATTTTTTTCCGGCTTCTAGTCCATTTATGGTTATCCACCATGTAGCATTGTCCGGATCACGTTTCATATAGTAATCGGTATTTACAGTCCAATCATTAAAGTCGCCAATAACATAAACGTATTCTTTAAATGGAGCATAAAGGCCTAAAGTAATACTTGTAGAGGAAGTGTAATTGATGCCTAGTTTATTGCCGGGAGGAAATGCCGAAGAGCTGATGGCTGGATTAACCACAAAATTAACTGTATCTCTAGCTGTATTGGTTCCATCTGACACACTAAGTGTAGCTTGATAGTTGCCCGCTACACCCGCAACAAAAGAATGAGTAGCTAGATTTCCATTTGCAGTTTTTACGGTGGTGCTGTTAAGACTGATTGTATGGGTTCCCATTGTGGAAGATTCGGTTACCAATTCTACGGTTTGACCAGATGAATATATGCTGTTCATTTCAGGTTTGGTGAAATTAGCAAAAAGACCATCTTTAAACACATCTATAAAAATATCAGACCCATCGGTGTTTCTACCACTTCGGTCGCCGGCTTCGTTTCTGAACAAAATAGCGATTTTTTCAACGGTTTCGTTTGCCGGCACTCCATAAAATGCCTTAATGTTTGGAATAGATAGCGTATATTTATTGTTTCCAATGCTAGTGAGCTCGGGAGCGGTAGACGTACCCCATGTTCCTTGTGTATATTTCCAATCTGATGGCGAGGTACTAAGGTTGGTTATTATACCTGTATGTGCATATACCTTTCCAGAAAAATTCATCAAGCCACCATTGCCTTTTGTAGCATCGAAGGTAATCGTAATAGGACTTGAAATAGTAGGAAAAGCAGGATCAGTGCTTACCACTTGGGCGGCCATTTGTGAGCTCGTACCTATTAAAATGGATAACGGCAATGTTATCAAATGTGTTAACGACAATTTCATTGGTCAAAAATGCGTTTTTTTTCCAATTTAGATACTTAATAGTGTAAAAATGACACTAAGTGGTCATTAAGGCAATTTAATTATGTAGCAAAATTCACTTTTAATACGTTGATTATTATATATTTAATAACAAATACAAGTATTGAGAAAAAATTATTTTTTTTTCAATAAAAGTTGCGGTATTCACAACTGAACATATATTTGTGGAAAGTTTACTTAGCGTAATTTTAACACTAAGCACATATTTAAGTAACAAATGAGAATAAAAGTACTAAAAGCTCAAGCAAGCTTACTAGGAACATTTGCTTTAGTTTTGATTGGATTTTGTGTTTCTGCACAAACAGTTATTTCTGGAACTGTAACGGATAGTAAAACATCTGAGCCTTTGGTGGGAGCATATGTAAAGCCAGTAGGTGGAAGTGGTGGAGCTATATCCGACGAAAAAGGTAGGTTTAATCTGAGTGCTGTTTCGGGTGTTTCGGCCATAACTATCTCTTTTGTGGGCTATAAAGAGCAAACTTTGAGTTTAGGTAATCGAACGTTATTTGATGTAAAACTTGTCTCAGATGATGATTTGGATGAAGTATTAGTGATAGCCTACGGAACTCAGAGAAAAAGTGACAAAACAGGTGCAGTAACACAAGTAAGTGCAGAAGAGCTAAATAAGGGTATGATTACTGACCCAATACAAGGTATGCAAGGTAAAGCAGCAGGTGTGAACGTCTCCAAGCAAGGAGGAGACCCTAATGCGGGTTTTAGTGTCAATATTCGTGGTAGTGCAAGTATTACCGGAGGTACGGGTCCACTTTATGTTGTAGACGGAGTTATTGGTGTAGATCCGACTACTTTAAATCCTGATGATATTGCTTCATTTAACGTGTTAAAAGATGCTGCATCTACCTCATTATATGGAACTCAAGGTAGTAATGGTGTTATTATTATAACTACCAAAGGAGGGAGTTTTGCTGGAGGAAGAACCTCGGATCAAGTTCGCGTAGAGTACAATAACTTTGTATCCTTTGATCGAGTGGCCAATCGACTTGATTTTTTGAGTGGAGATGAATTAAGAGCGTATGCAGCGAAAACAAATAATGCAAATTTTAAAGATAATGGCGGCAATATAGATTGGCTAGACGAAATATATAGAACAGGCATATCCCAGCAACATACTGTGGCGATTAGCAAAAGTGATGAAAATACAAATTACCGTTTTTCTATTTCCTCCAACTCGCTCACAGGTGTTATCAAAGGAACGGATAAAACAAGAAACATTGCTCGTTTTAACATAGCTCAAAAGGCTTTAAATGATAAACTTATTGTTTCTGCAAGAGTAAGTGCTACCTTAGAAGAAAATAACTACGTGAAATATGATGGAGGTAGCGACCCAAAAAATGTGATTTACCAAGCTATGCGTAGATCGCCTACCGACCCTGTTTTTAGCGCTCCAGGTGAGTTTTTTGAGACAGATAGAAATTTTCAGTATAATAATCCTGTGGCTATGATTGATCAAATCACAAATACTCGTGATGCAAAAAGATTTTTGGCTAATGTAGATTTAAGCTATGATATTACAGATAAACTACAAGCTCGGGTAACAGGTGCATTAGGTAGAGACGATCAGCAGTCTTGGTACGCAGAGCCAGCATCAGCATTTAGTAATAGAACCAATGGTTTGGCGAGCAGAAGCTATGGCAATAAGCGGTATGCTTACCTCTCAGAAATACTAAGCTACACTACTACTTTTCAAGAAAAACACAGTTTAAATGTGATAGGCGGGCACAGTTGGCAAAATGAGTATCAAGAAGGTTTTAGAGCTGAGGCACGAAACATTGATCCCTTTTATGAAAGTGTGGGAGCAGACAATCTTGGTGCATACAGTCAACTAGAGTGGGGGTATGCTTCTTCTTTTAGGAATACTCCTGTAGGTTTAGCCTCACTTTTTTCGAGAGCTATTTATGATTTTGATAAGAAATACTACGTTACTGCTTCGCTTCGAAGAGACAAATCTACCAAATACGGCGATGATGTAGAGTGGGGTACTTTTTGGGCTGTTTCTGGGGCTTGGAATATCAAGAAGGAAAATTTCATGAAAAATCTTACCAAGGTGTCAGACCTTAGGCTCAGAGTAGGTTATGGACTTACCGGAAATGCTGATATACCAAGTGATATAGATAGAGTACGGTACCAACCAACTAGTAAAGGTATAGACTCTGAAACTGGAGAAGAAGTTATTTTTTGGAACAATAATCGCGGCAATATTGCAAATCCTAATTTAGCTTGGGAAGAAGTAAACGAAGTAAATATTGGATTAGATTTCGGTTTATTCAAAAACAGAATCACAGGCTCACTAGAGCTTTACAACAAAACTACTACAGGTCTAGTAATGGAAGTAGCTGTGCCAATACCGCCGAATATAGCACCATTGAAATTTGAAAATTCTGGTGAAATTAGAAACAGAGGATTAGAGCTTACCGTGAATGCTGTAGTTGTAAGAAAGAAAAATTTCGAATGGAAAACTACACTTGCAGCTTCTACCAATAAACAAGAAACAATAACTCTAGGAAATCTAGAAGCGAATAGTTTGGGAATTAAAAAGCTCTATGTTTCGGGTAGAGGGCTTGTAGGGGGCGATAACTTTACACAAGTGATACTGCCCGGACACGAAATAGGGTCATTCTTTTTGCCAGTTTTTGCAGGGTTTTCAGCCGACGGAAAATTCTTGTTTGAAACTGAGGCAGGTGGAGTCACTCGGGATGTAACCCGTGCTCAAAGACAATTTGTAGGGAGTGCACAACCGGATGTTATCATTGGCTGGTCAAATTATTTTCGAATTTACAAAGGATTTGATGCTAGTTTTGCTCTGCGAGGAATTTTTGGGCACCAGATATTTAATGTAACCAAAATGGTGTTTAGTAATCCTGCAGATGCACCAAACCAAAATGTATTAGCGTCAGCCATAGAAGGTACTAATGCAAACATAACGAGTGATCCTACTATTAGCACTTATTACCTCGAGGATGGTGATTTCATCAAACTAGATAATATCTCTCTTGGTTATAATATACCCTTTAAAAAAGAAAGTAAAATAAGAAACCTGAGAGTCTTTTTAACAGGTAACAATATTTGGATGTGGACCAAATACTCAGGATTAGATCCTGAACTTAATTTTAGCGGTACTGAGTTTGGTAGAGACCAATATGACGTTTATCCTAGAACTCAAAGTATAAGTATAGGTGTAAATACCTCTTTTTAAATAGATTACGTATATGAAAAATACATTTAAATCAATTCTTCTAGTAGCTATGCTTCTTGGCTCGTTCTCATGTACAAAATTTGATGACGCATTGTATGACGCTACGTCAACCGCAAAACCAGACCCGGGAGTAGTGTACGCTGAGCTTAGAGATTTGATAGATGACGCAGGATGGTGGTTTTGGGCACAAGAAGTTACTAGCGATGAAATAGCATTTCCTGTACGTGGAAATGACTGGAACGATGGCGGAAAATGGCGAGTGCTACACACTCACGAGTGGACCAATGATGTAGATGCAATAAACTCCATGTGGAGCCATATGTACGACGGGGTGAGAGAGGCAAACAAACTTTTGGACCTTTTGGAAGATGAGGCCGCTGATCCAAGTATTGCAGAAAGCATAGCCAAACTGAAAACACTTCGCGCTTTTTTCTTGTACTTATTAATGGATAATTATGGAGATGTACCATTAATTACCTCTTTCAAAAACGCACCAGAAGCTCCTACTAAAGCTAAGCGACAAGAAATCTATAATTTTTTGGTAGAAGACCTGAAATCAAGTATACCGTTGCTACCACTTAGCGCCAATAAATTTGCAGTGAGCAGGGGTATGGGATATACCCTTCTCGCCAAAATATATTTAAATGCGGAAGTGTATACAGGTACACCTGCATACGACAAAGCCGAGGCTATGTGCGATAGTGTGATAGATTTGGGTATATACTCGCTAGATAACACGGTTACCGCTCCATTTGCAGCTAATAACGTTGCCGTAAATGAAAATATTTTTACCATTTTGTTCGACGAATTTGATGCCCCTGGATTCCGTTTACATATGCGAACACTTCACTACTTGAGCAATAATACTTTTGAAATGGCTGTAGAACCTTGGAATGGGTTTGCCGCCCTAGAAAACCACTACAAAAGCTATGCAGATGGAGATAAACGCAAGACGGAATGGTTTTTAGTTGGCCAACAAAAAAGTGCATCTGGTGCAGATTTATTTGACCAAACAGCTGGAGAAAGTTTGATTTTAACTCCAGAAATACCTGCTCTAGTAATGGGAGCTGGGAATACATCTGCGGAAATACGTATGAGTGGAGCACGTGTAAAAAAATATGAAATAGAAAAAGGGGCTGAGGAAAATATGAACAATGATTTTCCTGTTTTTAGATACGCAGACATACTACTAATGAAAGCGGAATGTGCCATCAGAAATGGAGGCCCAGGAGCCGGAGATAAATGGGTGCAAGACGTAAGAGATAGAGCAAATGCTGGTGCTGCTAGTGGTTTCGGATTGGACGAAATATTGGCAGAAAGAGGCAGAGAGTTGTTTTGTGAAGGACATCGAAGACAAGACTTAATCCGCTTTGGAAAATTTGGAAACGCTTGGTGGGAAAAAACAGCTAGCGGTCCAGAGCGAACAACGTTTCCAATACCTCAGTGGGCTATAGATGCCAATCCAAATTTAGACTTTTAACCACCATTAAGTATTACATATATATATTAACAAATTAACAAACAAACAGAAATGAAACATTTAGTATTAAAATCAATGAAAATGCTTGCCATCGCAGCAGCGCTATTTGGTGTAATTACACTAAACTCGTGCAAAGACGATGAAGAAGTAACTCCAGGTGGAGAAAACGTGCTAGTAGAAGATGGCTTTTACCTACAAGGCCCATCTACAGCATACAGTGGATTTGACATTAAAGCAACTTTAACCAAAACACGAAATGAGGTATTGCAAGAAGAACGTGCAGAATTGTTAGAAATCTTTGCAGCTGTGAAAGCAGGTGAAGGATTTAACATTGTACAAGTAGCTGGTGCTGAGAGAACTACTTGGGGTCCTGGAGCTGATTTTGCAGCCTCTGATGCCAGAAACGACGAGCCTTCTGGTATTCAACGTGGTGCAATCGCTACCACTGACACCAAATTTACCGTAGCTGAAGACGGTCTTTACCACATAGTTATCGATACCGAAACTGGAAAAGGTGCTATTGTGAAAGTAGACTGGGGAGTTATAGGTGCAGCCACTCCAGGTGGATGGTCTAATGATACTCGTCTTACTGCAAGTGCGTTTGACATGAACACTATGACGTGGAGTGTGTCTGGTGCAGAAATGAGCAGCGGTGAGTGGAAATTTCGCTACTCTAACGGATGGAAAGTAGAACTTGATTCTACTTTGGATCTTGGAAATGATCAAAAAGGGCTGAAATTTAATGCAAACTTTGGTGGTACTTTAGACGCTCTTGAAGCCGGAGGTCCTAATTTTAAACTAGACAAAAGTGGTATTTATGACTTGTCTATTACTTGGACTGCGGGCGCTGGACACACTGCGAAACTAACCAGAACAGGTGACCTTCCTTCTAGAGATTATTCTGCAGTGGTAGTTGGACTAATCGGTGACGGTGTAAAAAATGGTAACTGGGACGGAGAGTTGTTTGCAACTACTCCAACTAAAGATGGCAACACTTATACTTGGACCTACAATGGTGTTGAACTTTTGAGCACTGGAGGTTTTAAACTAAGAACGCAAGGCACTTGGGATGATATAAATGAGGGCTTTAGTGACATCATCGGAGGACCAGATGCAGCTGATATTCAAGATAATGGTGGAAATATGCAAGCAAAAGCTGATGGAACTTACGATATTGTATTCGTTATAGACGCAGCAGCTGAAACTAAAAGCATTACAGTTACTAAAAAGTAATTGGTTTAAATTTTCTATAAAAGGCTGTACACTGCGAAGTGTACAGCCTTTTTTTAGGCCTTAGTCTAATATATTTTTAGCGTTGTGGAATTTTTGAAGTATTTTTAGACAAATCGTGTTATTCTTGTGACGTGAAAAATAGTTTAATAATTCTTTTAGCAAGCCTAACGTTACTTAGTTGCAAAAGCAACAAAATGAATTCTAGTATCAAATTTGAACTGACTGAGACCAGCGATTATTGCGGTGGTGCTTTGCCTCCAGAAGAGTTGCTAGAAGACTATAAAACACCAAAACCATTTTTAGATACGCTATATATACATCAAAGCAAATATCGCGCTGATGATGGAGTAGCAGTTGCTTTTGTAAATGGAAATGCAACGGTTCAGGGACTCGTTATGGGAGAGTACTATAGTTTTTTATCTCCAAAATTTGATGTAGAAGCTATGATGCAAGATGAAACTCTTCACCAACAAGGCATAAATATAGGTTGCCTTCACCAAGAAAACCTAACACCGGTATTCTCTTTTATAATAGAAGACAAAACAAAAAAACTTGTCCAAAACATACATAAGAAGTGCAATCCTTGTGTGCCACCTGCACAGTAATATCTGTCATCGTATTATTCATCTCGGTCTGCTCTACTAGAAAAAATCAACTTATTTTAGTTTTATCTGCTATGTTCTAAGATAGAATGGATTCCACTTTCAAGTAAAGAACGCTGGGAAGACATAAAATAAACAGAATAAAATCCTTGTATTAAATGAGATTATTAATAAGTATTAAGGAAATATTGTTCATACATTTGTTTCAGGCTGATACCGAATTGCCTTTTTGTTGGTTATTAGCATATTAAAAAATCCTGCAAGTATCAGCGAGCTTCCTGCAAGTAACATCGGGTTAATATCTCCTGCTCCAAACATTGAAGATAAAAGATTTATGCCACCTATGGCAGCTACTATTTGGGGCAGTACTATAAACATATTGAACAGCCCCATAAACACACCCATTTTTTTAGGGTCAATAGAGCTGCTGAGCATGGCGTATGGCAGTGATAAAATACTGCCCCATGCTATTCCGATAAGTGCATAACATCCATTGAGGTGAGCTGTGGTAGTGGCAAAATACATGGCGCAAAAACCAACTCCGCCCAATAGTAAACTCACCATATGTACATATTTTCTATTGATGGTCTTTTTGCTGGTAATAAATGACAGAATAAAAGCAAAAACCATAGAAGATAGACCGTAGGTGCCCATAGCAGAGCCGGCAAGGTCAGCAGATTTATTGAATGCTGCAGTTTCTTTTTCGTATTTTAGTTTGTCTGTTTGGTTTTGTAAATCAAAATTTTCACTCACAGGACTTGGCGTATTGTATACATGGGAAGTAATTGCAGGAGTAGCCATACTCCACATCGTAAAAAAAGCAAACCACGAGAAAAACTGAACCACTCCAAGTTTTTTCATAGTAAGCGGCATATTTATAATATTACCAATAATATCTTTTACCGCGTGGGTAAAACCTTTTGTTGCCTCTTTTTCTTTGTAAAATTCGTCAATATTTTCGGGGGGATATTCATCTGTAGTATAAATGGTATAAATAATGGAAATTAAGAAAACAGCGGCTCCAATAGCGAAGGCTATTTTTATATTGGATGCAATAATGCCGTCAGGAGCAACGTCACTAGCGCCAAGGTAGGTAACAAATCTTGGCAATTGGCTTGCTACCCACGTACCTATACCTATGATTAGTGTCTGTACTAAGAAACCATACGAACGCTGAGACTCGTCGAGCTTATCTGCTACTAAAGCCCTAAAGGGTTCCATACTAATGTTGATAGAGGCATCTAGCAATAGTAAACTGCCAGCTGCGATCCATAGCAAAGGGCTATATGGCATATAAAACAAAGCGATAGAAGCTAAAATTGCTCCGACTAAAAAGTACGGTTTTCGTCTTCCATAGCGCGTACTCCAGGTTCTATCACTCAAATAACCAATAATAGGCTGAACAATCAGTCCTGCTAGGGGAGCAGCTATCCATAGGCCTGGTATATCATGTGGTTCTGCACCCAGGTTCAAAAAAATCTTGGACATAAAACCTCCTTGTAAAGCAAAACCAAATTGGATACCTAAGAATCCAAAACTCATATTCCAAATTTGCCAAAAGCTTAATTGCGGTTTTCTAGGACTCATCTTAATTAATAAAATTTGAAATTATTTTTACTTACGTTATCAAATTCTTTGCGTACGAATGTATAAAGCCGAGCTGGCTTATGTGGAACTCCTTCTTGAAAATTGTCAGTTTCTTTTAAAAATCCAGTTTTGAGCATTCTTCTTCTAAAGTTTCTTCGGTCTATTTCTCCTCCCATAATTTCATTATAGAGTGTATAGAGTTGATTGATTGAAAATTCTTTACTCAAAAGCTGAAAACCGACGGGCTCTCTGTAGAGCTTATTGCGCAATTTGGCAATGGCAGTATCAAGTATCAGTTTGTGATCAAAGCCTAATTCATTTACAGTATCGTAGTCGTGCCAAAGTATGTGTTTGGCAAAACCTGCTGGCTTTACCTTGTAATTTTTAATATTTATAAGTGCAAAATAACCAACTGTTATTACTCGTGCACTAGGTTCCAATCGTATAGCTCTGAGCCACACTTGGTCTCGTTCTTTCATTAATCGCTGTGGATGTCCAAATGCACCTATTTGCTCTAAAAAAATATTTCGTATACCTGTGAGGCCGGTAAGAATCCTTGAGGCTGCATCATCTAGGTCTTCGTTGTCATTAATTAAATCGCCAGGAAGGACAAGGGTATCATCATTTATATTTAGATTGTCTCGCAGTTCTCGTTGTACGAGAAGCACCTTCAAATCTGTACCGTCAAAACCAAAGACCACGCAGTCAACCGATACATTTGGATTTGTTTGATTTTTGATTTTTTCTCTCATCGTTTTTAAACATTTTGTCTTATTTGGCGTGGTAAAATTAGCTATTTTTTTCAAAGTGTAAATTTTACACTAAGTTTGCTTGCAATTTAGGAACATAAAATGATTTTAGTGGCAGATAGTGGCTCAACCAAATGTGATTGGTTGGCAATAGATGAAAAGAGCAATCAATTCACAACTAGCACGATGGGTTTTAATCCATTTTTTCACAGTACAGAGCTCATAGAACAGAAATTGGCTGATAACGAACTCTTGTCTGAACTAAAAAGCGAAATAAAAGAGGTTTATTTCTATGGTGCGGGTTGTTCCAGTGTTCCACGCAATGAGATAGTAGCCAAAGGATTACGATCGTTTTTTAGTAGTGCAACAGATGTAAAAGTAGATCATGATCTTACTGGTGCTGCACTTGCTACTTCGCAGGGCGAAAAAGGAATTTCTTGTATTTTAGGTACCGGATCAAACTCCTGTTATTTTGATGGCGAAAAAGTGCACGAAGAAGTACCAGCATTAGGCTATATTCTGGGAGATGAGGGGAGTGGCTCATACTTTGGAAAAATAATGCTTTCAGAATGGCTTTATAAACGCATGCCACAGGAGCTAGCTTCTGATTTTGGCCAAGAATACAATTTGACCAAAGAAGGTATTTTTGAGGCTGTACACAAAAAAGAGAATCCAAATGTCTATTTAGCCGCCTTTATGCCTTTTATAGGTAAACATAAGAATCATCCGTATTTTAAGCGTATGGTTTATGAAGGATTAGTTAAATTCGTAAATATACATGTGTGGTGCTATGAAAATTTTCGGGAGGTTCCGGTAAATTTTGTAGGTTCGGTTGCATATTATTTTAAAGATGTATTAGCAGAAATTGCAGAAAATCATAATTTTACCCTCGGCAAAGTAGAGCGGCGACCTATCGAACCCTTAGCTTTGTATCACACAACCGAAACAAAACAAATCTCATGAGCCTAAAAGCCTGTATTTACGATTTAGATGGTGTAATCACTGACACTGCCAAATACCATTATAAAAGTTGGAAATGGGTAGGTGGTCAGTTGGATTATAACCTCACCGAAAAACAAAACCAAAAACTTAAAGGTGTTGGAAGAAAGGAATCGTTAGATAAAATTCTGAAATGGAGCAATTCACGAATATCTGAAGCGGATAAGCAGCATTTACTCCATAAAAAAAACCAAATGTATTTGGAGTTTATAGATACAATGAATCCAGATGAGGTTTTTGAAGGATTTAAAAATTTTAATGCCCTAGCTAAAGGTGTAGGCTTAAAAGTAGCCGTAGGCTCTAGCAGCAAAAATGCTATTCGCATTATAGATAAACTAGACCTTGTGCTTGCTTTTCATGCCATAGTAGATGGAGGCATGACCCCAAATTCGAAACCTGAACCGGATATTTTTTTACTGGCTGCAGAAAAACTACAAGTATCTCCAGAAAACTGTTTGGTCATAGAAGACTCTCAGGCGGGACTTACTGCTGCAAAAAAGGCAGGCATGAAATCTGTACTTTTTGGTCAAGATAAAGGTCTGAAAGGTGCGCAAATACAAATAAATAGTTGGCTTGATGCCGATCTAGAAATTTTTAAAAAGCTGTATTGAAAATAGTTCTTTTTGAATGAAAAACTACATAAAACATCACCCTTGGCATATCGTAGAAGAGGGTTTTGACCCTAGCTTAAACAGGATATCTGAAAGTATTTTTAGTCTTGGAAATGGTAAATTTGGCCAGCGGGCTAATTTTGAAGAGAAATATACCGGCGATAGTTTGCAAGGTAACTATGTTGCAGGAGTATACTATCCGGATAAAACTCGCGTGGGCTGGTGGAAAAATGGATATCCAGAATATTTTGCTAAGGTTCTAAATGCTCCCAATTGGATGCGAATTAATATACGTATCAATGGTGAGTCGCTAAATCTTGATAAAACAGAGGTCAAAGAGTTTTGTCGCTCATTAGATATGCAAACCGGTGTACTACTGCGCACCTTTACCACTACCCTAAACAATGGCATAACTGTAAAAGCGAAGGTAGAGCGTTTTTGTAGTTTGAGTGATAGTAGGCAAGCTGCTTTTAGCTATTCTTTTTCTTTAGATCACGATGCAGAAATAAAAATAGCATCATATATATACGGCAATGTGAGTAATGAAGATTCTAACTACGATGAAAAATTTTGGAATGGTATAAAAACACATGCAGGAGGCAATGCTTGTATGGTAATTACTGAAACCAAAAAGACCAAATTTCAAGTAGGAGTAGAGACCCATACAAATGTGCAGTACGATGGTAAGAATATACCTTTCATCACCAGCGATTGCAATAAAAAAACAGCTAAAATTGCAACTGTTTTTAATGCCAAAAACGGGCAACAAGTAGTGGTAGAAAAGCGCGCTGTTATAGTTTCTAGTTTGGATATAGCACCAGAAGATATAGAAACTACGATACACGCAGAAATAGAGAGTATAAAATACCGCAGTTTTAAGGATTTGCTTCTCGCAAATAAGGGAGCTTGGGCTGCAAAGTGGGAAGAAAGTGATATTATAATAGAAGGAGACATCTCTGCGCAGCAGGCTATCCGTTTTAATATTTTTCAATTAAACTGCACCTATACGGGTGAAGACGAACGCTTAAATATAGGTCCCAAAGGTTTTACTGGTGAAAAATACGGTGGAAGTACCTATTGGGATACAGAGGCTTACTGCTTACCATTTTATCAAGCCACCGCTAGCCAAGAAGTAGCGCGAAATCTACTCATCTATCGTCACAAACACTTGCAAAAAGCAATAGAAAATGCACAAAAATTAGGGTTTTCAGGTGGTGCAGCGCTTTATCCTATGGTGACTATGAATGGCGAAGAATGCCATAACGAGTGGGAAATAACTTTTGAAGAAATACACCGAAACGGAGCAATAGCTTATGCAATATTTGACTATATAGGCTATACCGGAGACAAAAAATATTTAGCCGAATATGGTTTGGAGGTACTCATAGGAATCGCACGTTTTTGGGCGCAACGAGTAAATTGGAGCGAAGATCGTGAGCAATACGTAATACTGGGCGTTACTGGACCAAATGAGTTTGAAAATAATGTTAATAACAACTGGTATACTAATAAAATAGCAGCTTGGTGTATGAGCTATGCTAGTGAGTCTTTGGCCTGGGTAAAACATCACTATGCAAGTGACTTCGCTCGTATTTTAGAAATCACAGCATTGGACGAAAAAGAAGGAGAAAAATGGGAAGAAATAGCCCAAAATATGTACTATCCTTTCTCCGAGAAGTACGGCGTTTTCTTACAACAAGACGGTTTCCTAGACAAAGAACTAATACCAGTGAAAAACCTACCTACTAGTCAACTCCCTATCGTAGAGCACTGGAGCTGGGACAGGATACTACGTAGTTGTTACATAAAACAGGCAGATACACTCCAAGGTTTCTATTTCTTTGAAGATGAATACTCCGATGAGCAACACCGCAAACATTATGATTTTTATGAGCCCATTACTGTTCACGAGTCTTCTCTCAGCCCTTGTGTTCACAGTATTTTAGCAGCAAAACTAGGCGATGAAAAACGTGCTTATGAATTTTATCTCAGAACAGCAAGATTAGATTTAGATGACTATAATAACGATACAAGAGATGGCCTACATATTACCAGTATGGCGGGCACATGGATGAGCATTGTCAAAGGATTTGCCGGTATGCGGGTTAAAAATGGTGAACTCTCCTTCAAACCTTTTCTACCCGAAAACTGGAAAAGTTTTTCTTTTAAAATACGTTTTAGAGGAGAGGTAAAAAACGTGTCTGTCACAAAACAAGGCATAGAAATACTGAGTTAACAGCTTGTTGTATTTTTTTCTTATAATTGCCTTAGGGTAAAAATGACACTATGCACCATTTAACTAAGTCAATCGTTCTTGCAATTACTTTTCTTATTTTGGCATCAGGATGCTCAAAAAATACGTCTCTTTCAGAGGGTTCTAAGCTCTTTGGTTTGGCCTCTCCTATTCAGTTGGTAGGTGATACTACCGTTGTAGTTATTGCTGATTATTTTGATAGTCCTGTAAAAATTGATTCTGTCGTTTCAGATGATGCCATTATGATATCGTTGGATACGACTAATCTATACTTAGTAAGTAAAAATGCAAAGCCACTAAGTAATCTTACCATTTACGCTGAAGGTATTCCTTATTCTATCTTGGTGAAAGGAAAGAAAACTAAACTTGCAGAACTATTCGTAGACTTCAAAGAGGATTATTCGTCGGTAAGGGTAAAAGGTGAGTTCAACAACTGGGATGCTTCCCAAACCGAGCTCATTAAGTCTGATCATAATCATTGGATAGCCCAATTTAATGTCAAGCCTGGAAAGTATCAATACAAGCTCGTAGCCGATGGTAAAGAAATAGATGACCCAAGTAATCCCATTAAAGTAAGTAACGGCATGGGTGGATTAAATAATGTGCTTGAGGTTTCGGGACCTCCCAAAGAGCTAATACCGTCCATTGTAACCGAATCTTTTTCAACCAATGAAATCGTGATTTCTTCTGTAAATACCGATAATATTTACGCTTATTGGAATAACTTCAGCATAGAAACTATAAAAGATGGTAATCATTTTACACTCCTAATTCCTGTCTTTGCTAAACATACAAATCGTTCTCATATCCGAATTTTTGGATACAATCAAGACGCTGTGAGTAATGACTTACTGATACCTCTAGAAAAAGGAATCGTAATTACTGATGCTAAAAAATTAAATAACAATGACTGGCATAGCAGCATTATGTATTTTATGATGATAGACCGATTTGTAAATGGAGACCCAAAGAATGACACACGGGTAAATAATCCTGAAATACTTCAAAAGGCACAGTACTTCGGAGGAGATATAGCAGGGATAACGCAAAAAATAAATCAAGGATATTTTAGAGATTTAGGGATAAATACGATTTGGATATCCCCGATTACCCAAAACCCAACTGATGCATGGGGGCAATTTAGCGATCCTGACACTAAATTTAGTGGCTATCACGGCTATTGGCCTATCACCAGTACTACGGTAGATTACAGACTAGGTACACCAGAGGAAGTGAGAGAAATGCTACGTACCGCACACAATAACGGATTGAGTGTGCTATTAGACTATGTAGCTAACCACGTGCATGAGCAACACCCCGTATATCAGAAACACAAAGACTGGGTGACATCACTTTACTTTGAAGATGGCACTATGAATACTGAAAACTGGGATAGCCATAGACTCACCACATGGTTTGATACGTTTTTGCCTACCCTAAATTTGATGGATCAACAAGTGACAGATTTCATGGTAGACTCAGCACTGCATTGGATTACGGAATACGATTTTGATGGTTTTCGTCATGATGCCACCAAGCATATACCTAATAATTTTTGGCGCACACTCAATAAGAAAGTGAAAAAAGTAAGCCAAGAAAAAGGTAAGTATATATACCAAATAGGCGAAACGTATGGAACATATGACCTCATAGACAGCTATATAGGCTCTGGATTGTTGGATGCGCAGTTCGATTTTAATATGTATGACAATGCTTTACCTGTATTTGCCACTGAGCAAGAATCTATGACTCGACTTGGGCACGCATTAGAAGCTAGTCTGAACACTTATGGCTCGCACCACCTCATGGGAAATATTACTGGAAACCAGGATAAACCTCGATTTATAAGCTATGCAGATGGTACATTGAGTCTAAGCTCTTCGACTATGGAGCATAAACGTATGGGGTGGAAACAAACCATAGAAGTCCAAGATTCACTAGCCTATCAAAAAATGGCTATGTTCAATGCGTTTAACTTGACTATACCGGGTATTCCAATCATATATTATGGAGACGAAATAGGAATGGCAGGGGCGGGAGATCCAGATAATCGAAGGATGATGCGATTTGAAAATTTGGAAGAACAAGAAGTTGCATTGCAAAAAGAGATAGCAAATTTAGCGCAAATACGAAACGATAACCTTGCTTTAGTTTATGGAGATTTGGTGATTGTAGAAAATACAGACAAGACGTTAGCTTACAAACGTAAATACTTTAAAAATGAGGTAGAGGTATCATTTAATAAAGCATCTTGGACATATAAAGTGACTGTATTGTCAACGAAATAATCAGGTCATGGATTTTGCGCGTAAATATCAGTACCAAATAGCTGTTTTTATTACAGTTGTTTTGGGCTTTTTTCTCTTTCTAGAGCTTGCTCGCGATATACAAAGAGAAGGCGATTTTGGGGGTTATGTAGAGGCAGGTAGATTGGCCTGGGAAAAGCAGTATATATATAGTGAACATCGAAATACTTGGCCGCCTTTCATGAGTTTAGCTGCTATTCCTATTCATTGGCTAAATGGGATAAGCTTTGTAGGTCTTAGATTAACTTGGCTTTTGGGGATACTAATTACCTATTGGTATATTTTCCGGTGGACATTTTCATATTTTTTTCAAAAAAGATTGGTTTTTAAACTGAGCACCAAAATTGAGTCGGAAATAGTGCTTACCTCACCACAATTTATTGTGCCATTTTTGCTTACTTTTCGTATTTTAATAGAAGAAATAAGTAATCTTCAAGTGAATGTTACCTTGTTAGGAGTCTGCATTGCAGTCCTGATATTACATCTTCGTGGCAGGTATTTTTGGGCGGGTTTACTCCTTGCTCTGGCCATTAGTACAAAAGCCTATCCTCTTATTTTATTTGCTTTTTTACTATACAAAAAAGAATTTAAGACATCGGCGTATACCGCATTAGGTCTCATTGTAACATATAGTGCGGTAATCGCCTACTTTGGAAAGGGAAGCAGCGTACTTTATATCCAGTGGTATACCCAACAGGTAGCTCAGGGTTTACAATGTATTCACTTCAATCAATCACTATGGAGTTTCGTTTGTGGACTATTTTCTGAAACTAGTCGTTATGGTGATTTTCAATTCAATATTGCAGAACTGAGTCTCCCACAAACTAAGATTATTTCATTGGTCGTCATAGCTTTCATTGGGTTTTTTGTGGCTGTTCGATTTTACAATACTCGAAACATTACAAATGGATTTGCTGTTCAATGGTTGATTGTTCTTTCTTTTATCCCTGTCTTTTCTCCGCTAGCTTGGAAATGTTACTTTGTTTTTTTAACTCCTCTTGTAATTTTATTATATAAAAATCTTAACAATTCGCGACTTATTTGGCTACTTTATATTCCATTATTTTTTATTACGTTTACCTCTGAATTGTTTATTGGTAATTGGCTATCAGATATTACAGAATCGCTTGGATTCATTACCCTTAGTTCATTATTTATTTCATTATTTGCAACATATAACCTTACAAAAACCACTACATTATCATGAAAAAACACCTATATATACTACTAGCTACTGCATGTGTAGCTTGTGCTAAGCCACAAAAAAATGGAAGTGAAATAATCTCAAAATCCTTACCAGCTGATTGGGTACAAAATGCCACTATTTATGAGGTGAACTTAAGGCAATATACGCCTGAAGGTACCCTTCAAGCCTTCGAAAATAGACTACCCAAGCTCAAAGAACTTGGGGTAGATATCCTGTGGTTTATGCCTATACAGCCCATTGGTAAAAGAAATAGAAAAGCCGTAGGTGATACTTTTGTAGAAGATCTGCCCTATCCAGATTATAACAAATACTGGGGTAGTCCATATTCTATATCTAACTATACCGATGTAAACCCGAGATATGGCACTTTAGAAGATTTTAAACGTGTAGTAGCCAAGTGCCACGAAATGGGTATAAAAGTAATACTAGATTGGGTAGGAAATCATACTTCTTGGGATAGCGATTGGATATCTGAACACCCAGAATGGTATACCCACGATAGTACCGGTAAAATAACTGATCCGATAGGTGATGATGGCAAAAGCTGGGGATGGACAGATGTGGCAGACCTAAACTATGACAATTATGAAATGCGTGCCGAAATGATAAAAAGTATGCAGTTTTGGATAACTGAATGCGACCTTGACGGTTTTAGATGCGACGTTGCCATGGAAGTGCCAACCGATTTTTGGAATCAAGCTCGTACAGCATTGGATAAAATCAAGCCTATCTTTATGCTAGCTGAAAGCGAAACCCACAAACCAGATCAATTTGACTCAGCTTTTGATGCTTACTATGGGTGGGAAATGCACCACGTGTTTAATAAATTATATGCTGGAGAGGTTGATGCTTTTCAGGTAGAAAAAGTGATGCGTTCGAAAGATAGTGCAAATGGTACCCATGTTTTTCCGATGAATATGATAACTAACCATGACGAAAATAGTTGGAATGGAACTATAAAAGAAAGACTAGCAGAATCATGGAAGGCTATGGCAGTGCTAAGTTACGCCCTTAGGGGGATGCCGCTTATTTACACTGGGCAAGAGGCTGGCCTAGATCACAGATTGAGTTTTTTTGGAAAAGATGAAGTGAACTGGGACGCCCCTCATGCGGCAGAGCATTTTGAATTTTATAAGGTGATGAATGAAATAAAAGCCAATCCAGCGCTTGCCATAAATAGTAAAATAGAATTCAATACTGATATGACTTCTGAAAATATACTAACCATAGACCGCGGTGAAAATTCAGTGTATCGGTTTATTATAGATCTTGGAGGAGCAGATACTGTCGTTGTAAATCGAGCCCTTTCCTCACTCAACAATTATCATATTGTCTTTGATTATAACTACGACGAGGAAAAAAATATGCTCGCTAAATGGGGATTTTTAGTGCTCAAAAAGAAAGTTGATTAGAGAGATAACGATAAAAATAAAAGAAGTAACGCGTTGAGAAGTAGCACAACAAAAAGTGTTTTTAAATCTTTTGAGTTCATGGTGTTTTTGTTGGCACCAAAATTAGCTACATAACCAGTCACAGCAGTGTAAAAACAGTTTTAATAGCATAATTTTGAATAGAGACATCAAATACTTAGAGCTTTACAATCAAATAAAAGCAGTTATCGACCCTGAAGCCGATGATATAGCCAACATGGCCAATATAGCCCAGCTACTTTCTCAAACTTTAGATCATCATTGGACTGGATTTTATAGAGTAGTAAAAAAAGAACTCGTACTTGGTCCTTTTGTTGGACCTGTGGCCTGCACGCGTATTCCTTTTGGCAAAGGGGTGTGTGGTGTAGCATGGGAAACTAAACACACACAAATAGTAGCGAACGTACATAAATTTCACGGACATATCGCATGTAGCCCTCACTCACAGTCAGAGATTGTAGTGCCGTGTATGAGGCAAGGAAAAGTTTTTGCTGTACTAGACATAGACAGCGATGCTCTTGATACTTTTGACGATTTGGATGCCAGATACTTAGAAGATATTGTTGCCCTACTATGAGTTTTATAAAACTATATGCTCGATGGTTTAAGAAAATTTTGCCTTCTCCATTTAGTATAGCTGTGTTACTTACTGTTTCTGTTGTTATACTTACTACATTTATTTCACAAAAAAGTATTGGTCTGCTGATGCTAGACTGGCAAGCGGGACTGTGGGAGAGTAGCTTACTCACCTTCGCTTTTCAAATGATGCTAATGCTAGTACTAGGGCATACCCTTGCACTAAGCAGTTTTTTTGATAGGGTGGTAGCGAAACTAGTAGTGCCCATTTCTACATCAGCTCAAGCTGCTGCTGTGGTTACTTTTACTACTATTTTGGTGGCATTTATTAATTGGGGTTTAGCTCTTATTTTTGGGGCCCTTCTGGCTCGTAAAGTTGGCGAACACTTTAGCCGAAAAAATATGCCTCTCAACTATCCGCTGATTGGTGCTGCAGGATATGTGGGTCTTATGGTTTGGCATGGAGGTTTATCTGGCTCGGCACTTACCAAAGTAGCTGAGAGTGGACACCTACAAGCACTAGCACAAAACGATATGTTGCCTTTAACTATTTCGTATAACGATACAGTTTTTAGCACTATGAACGTGGTAGCTTGGTTACTTCTCTTGGCGTTTATACCTCTGGTTTTCTATTGGCTTGGAAAAAAAAATAGTGGCAAATTTACCCCACTAGATCCTGCCTCTATACTACCCCAAAGTAACATAAAAGCGCACGGTGCAGAGCGCATAGACGAGTCAAGGCTATTTAGTAAAATAGTAGGTACTATTTTTGTCAGCATTGCCCTCTATGTGGCTGTATCGTATAAGGGACATTCACTTGGTTTTATCACGCCAAATTTCATCAACTTTGCTATGATGGCATTGTGTATCTTGTTGCACAAAAATTTTACAGCTTTTTTAAATGCGGTTGATAGTGCAATAAAAGGAGCTTCAGGGATACTCATACAGTTTCCGTTGTACTTTGGCATATTGGCCTTGATGCAAAGCGGTGGATTATTGGCTAGTATTTCAAACGGATTTATTGCCATTTCCAATGAAAATACCTTACCACTTTTTACCTTTTTTAGTGCAGGTTTAGTCAATGTGTTTGTACCTAGTGGCGGCGGTCAATGGGCTATTCAAGGGCCTATTGTGTTGCAGGCAGCTACTCAGCTTGGCGTAGACTTGCCAAAAATAGTGCTTGCACTTGTATATGGTGATCAACTCACCAATATGTTACAGCCTTTTTGGGCGCTTCCGCTTCTTAGTATTACTGGATTGAAAGCCACGGATATTATACCCTATACCCTTGTTCTATTTTTAATAGGACTAGTAATTTTCGCAGGATTATTATGTTGTATGTGAATTAGTTTGTTATGCACTCTACAGCGGCTGTTATGCTCTGTGCTACCTCTTTAGAAGGGTGGCTGCTTCCTATTTTTTGGTGTAGTGTGGCATAGTCTGTTTTTATCCGGTTTGTGGTGTCTTGGTTGTATAGCAATTTTTGCAGTTCTTCGGTTACTCTTTTCGAATTGAAATCTCCTTGTATGAGTTCTGTCACGCAGGATTTGTCTAATATTAGATTTACCAACGAAATATACTTTAGTTTTACTATCATTTTGCCAATACGATAACTTAAGGCATTCATTTTATAGCAAACTACTTGTGGCACATTCATTAGTGCAGTTTCTAGGGTTGCTGTACCACTGGTCACTAATGCAGCACTACTTTCAGCTAGTAGACGGTACATATCATTTTTTATGAGTGTAAGTTTTGGGCTAAAAGCGTGATAAAACGTATCGTCAAAACCAGGAGCTTGTGCCACTATGAGTTCATAATCTGTGAAGTTTTTCATAGCCTCTAGCATTATCGGCAGGGCTGTATTTATCTCTTGTTTTCTGCTGCCAGGTAGAAGCGATATTTTTTTGGTACCTGTATTATTTTGAAGGGTTTTTAAATATTCATCTACGGTTTCTTTGCTCGGGTTTCCGACGTATTTTGCTGCTATTTGGTGGTTGGAAAAGTACTCTTTTTCAAAAGGTAAAATGATATATAGCTCATTAACATATTTTTTTATTTGGTGTATTCTACTCTCTTTCCATGCCCATACTTTTGGTGCTATGTAGTAGTGAACGGGTATGCTCAAGTTGTGTGCAAATTTCGCGATTTTGAAATTGAAACCAGGATAGTCTACCAGCAATACAGCATCTGGCTGCCAGTGAGCGATATCTTTTTTTACTTTTCTTAGGTTTCGAGAAATTTTGCGCAGGCTAGTCAGTATTTCTACAAAACCCATTATCGCCATTTCTTTTTGATGAATGATGAGGTGTTGTCCTGCTGCTTTGCTTTGGTCTCCGCCCATTCCTCTAAATTGGGCAGATAGGTCGATTTTTTTTATTTCATTGAGTACTCTGCTAGCGTGGTTATCTCCAGAGGTTTCACCAGAAATGATGTAGTATTTTGCCATGGTATATCTACATTAAAGTGAAATAGACAATAAATAAACCCACAAATATTGTTGCAAATACAATGCCTTGACACGTTCGGTAACGATTCATATTGATAAATAAAAAAAAGGGTGCTAGATTAAACAACGCTGCAATTTTTATGAATGGATTTAAGCTTCCTGTTTCAAAACCCGTTTGCATGAAAAGACCAAAGCTAAGATTTGGGAAACTAAATATATTAACACCATAAAGTATGATTATGGGGGAGACGACTCCTATTAAAAAACCGGTGACGATGGTGTCCCATTTAAACTTACTCATTTTGGTAGCGGTTTATAAATCCCATGAATTGAGTGTCTGTATAGCGTGGTGCGCTGTAAGATCGTATTGAACAGGAACCATAGAAACATAGTTGTTGGCAAGTGCCCATTCATCTGTGTCTTCGCCTTTATCCATATTTATAAATTTTCCTGTTAGCCAGTAGTAATCTCTGCCGTGTGGATCCTGTCTTTGGTCAAACTCTTCTACCCATTTGGCTCTAGCTTGGCGACACACTTTTATGCCTTTTATTTCCTCCTCGGGCACATCGGGTATATTTACACTCAGCAGTGTAGCCTCTGGTAGGCCGTGTTCTAGTACCTTGGCCACTATCTTGTGCATGTATACTTTACTTGCTGCAAAATCTGCTTCCCAACTAAAATTAGTAAGCGAAAATCCAATAGCTGTAATACCTTCAATAGAACCTTCCATTGCTGCACTCATCGTTCCACTGTATATCACATTTATACTGGAGTTGCTACCATGGTTTATACCGCTTACTAGAAGGTCTGGCTTACGGTGTAGTATTTTATCTACGGCTAGTTTTACACAGTCTGCAGGTGTACCGCTGCAGTGATAGCTCAACACATCTGCACCAAACTGATTATTTTTTACTAAACGTAATGGTTTGCTTATAGTAATGGCATGCCCGGTGCCACTTTGTGGGCTGTCAGGCGCTACTACCACCACTCTACCAAAATTTTTAAGCACTTCTACTGTTGCCAATATACCTGGAGCGGTGATGCCGTCATCATTGCTGACTAAAATTAAAGGTTTGTTCTCGTCCATCATATGCATTGCAAAGGTAAGATTACAAAATGAAATTAGTTTTATCTGTATATTTATCTATTGCTTTTTTTCAAAAAATTATACCCTTTTTTTGGATAAATATAATGCCCAATCTGCCGGGTTCGGTTATAGGGTATTAATCAACTGAGTTCGTCGTTGTCAAATAATTGATTTCATTAACGTGCAGTTAAAGAGAATCATGGCCTACTAGTTTTAACCTATAATGCTAGTACTTACTATTCCTCTAGCACAATCATTTCTTCTAGCAAAGTGTCGTACTCGGCCACTACTTGGTCTACTGTTTTAGTCGCGCTAGAGTGTTCCTTACTTAGTTTTTCTAGCTCGAAAGCACTGAGATTTCCTGCTTCAGCAAGTTTTCCTTCTATCATTTTTAGGTGTGTTTTGGCTTGAGAAAGTTGTTCTTCTTTTCCGTTTAGCTGTTTTTGCAATTTTTTTAATTTTTCGGCAGTTTCATCTTTTTGTCGCCAAGAGTTTTTGAGAGTATCATCAGCAGTAGGGGTAGAGTTCACTTTTTTTGGTGTACGTTTTTCGGAGGTAAATCCCTCGTTTGCTAGCTTGTGCAGGTATTCTTTGTATGTCCCCGGATATTCACGTACGTCTTCATCTTGTATCCACCATACTTTATTAGCTAGTTTTTCAATAAAATATCGGTTGTGCGATACAAAAATCAGCGTTCCTTCGTAGCGTTTTAGTGCTTCTATTATGATTTCTATACTATCTATGTCTAAGTGGTTGGTTGGCTCATCTAGCAGAAGAAAATTAGCCTCAGACACTAAGGTTTTGGCCAGTGAAACTCTTGCTTTTTCACCCCCGCTTAGTACTTTTACTTTTTTGAAAACATCATCACCCGCAAACAGAAAACAGCCAAGCATACTGCGGAGCTCCATATCTGTTTTGTGTGGCGCATCATATTGCAGTTCTTCTAGTATTTCGTAGTCCATATGTAGGCTTTCTAACTGGTGCTGCGCGTAGAATGATGGCACGACGTTATGCCCTTGCTTGCGTAATCCAGTAAAGGGAAGTTCATCTGCTATAATGCTCAAAAAAGTAGATTTTCCAGTTCCATTGGCACCTATTAGCGCTATTTTATCCCCCCGCACTATTTCTCGGTTCACCTCATTGAATAGAAGCTTATCTCCAAAACCTTGTGTTATTTCATTAAGCTCCATCACTACCTTTCCACTTTTTACACCTACTTTGAAATCTATTTTGAGGTTGCTTTTGTCTTCTTGTATAACTTCTATTTTTTCTATTTTTTCAACCATTTTCACCCTAGACTGTACGGCTTTCGCCTTACTTGCCTTGGCTTTAAATCTATTTATAAATTTTTCCTGCTCCTTGATGTATTGCTCTTGGTTGGCGGCTTGTCTACCTATCAAATCATCTCGTTCTACTTTAGCTTTTAGGTAAAAATCATAGTTTCCATCCCAAAGGTATAGTCTGTTATTACTCAACTCTGCAGTTTTGGTAATCATCTTGTTCAAAAACTCCCTGTCGTGCGACACGATGACTACACTTCCTGGGTAATTACTCAAGTAGCTCTCTAGCCATTCTATACTAGGCAAATCCAAGTGATTGGTAGGCTCATCCATAAGCATTATGTCTGGCTGCTCAAGTAGCATTTTTGCCAAAACAGCCCGCATACGCCACCCTCCGCTAAACTCTTGCATAGGTCTACTCAAGTCTGCTGTTGTAAACCCTAGACCTTCCAAAATTTCAGCAGTTTTATTGTCCATATTGTACCCATCTAGCGCATCAAATTCCTCTTGGTAATCTGCCATTCGCTGCACATTTTCATCGCTTGGATCGGTTTCCAAAAGTGCATAAAGTTTTTCCAACTCATCTTGCAAGAATAAGGCTCGCGCGAAGGCTTGCTTAGCGTGTTCTAGCACTGTTTTGGTGCCGTCTTCACTAATCATATCTTGCGATAAGTAGCCTAAATTCACACCTCCTGCTTTGTTTATAGAGCCTTCTCGTACTTCGTACTTACCCATAATAAGCTTGAGCAAAGTAGACTTACCAGCACCATTTTTGCCTATGAGACCTATGCGCTCTCGTGGTTTTATGAACCAGTCTATATCTCTAAAAAGATAATTGCCGCCAAACTCGAAGGATACATTTTGTATATGAAGCACTGTATGATAAGTATTTTTTGAATAAAAACAAATGAGCCGAAATCCACTATAAATTTGCTGCGAAGGTAACACATGGTAAACAGATTTCCCAACACTCTGCAAACCTCATGCGTACACTTGGTTATATAACAAAACACCCTAAAATAGCTAGCTCAGCTTCAATGTTTTTTTTTGCAAATCCTATAAAAAAACTGTTCTGTAAATATCATAAGTTAGTATGATTTTGTCTCATTCTTCTTAGTAAATATTCACTAAATAACAGGTTAAAGAAGGCTTTATGAATGAAATGATATTGGGTACAAAGAATATGAGAATCTCATATAAATTAGCTAAACCTTATCAACTACTAATTTGTATTTTGGGTCGTCCATTACATTGATATCAATTATCTTATCTGCATTTTTTAGAAGCTTTTGACAGTCTGGACTCAGGTGGCGGAGGTGAATTGTTTTATTTACTTTCATATAGCGTTCCGTTAATTTATTAAGTGCTTCTATGGCAGACATATCTACTACTCTACTTTCTTTAAAATCTATAATCACCGCTTTTGGGTCGTTAAGCACATCAAATTTTTCATTGAATGCTGTGACAGAACCAAAGAATAATGGGCCGTATATTTCGTAAAGCTTAACCCCATTTTCATCTACTGATTTTCTAGCGCGTATTCGCTTTGCGTTGTCCCACGCAAATACCAAGGCTGCTATAATAACTCCCACCAATACAGCTAAGGCTAAATTGTGGAGTAGTACTGTTACTAGCATCACTACTAGCATTACCACGATATCGGATTTCGGCATTTTATTAAAGGTCTTTAGGCTAGCCCATTCAAACGTGCCCACAGCTACCATTATCATAAGTCCTGTGAGGGCAGCCATTGGCAGCTGCTCTATGATGCTAGATCCAAACATCACAAATATCAATAGCATAAGCGCCGCCACAATGCCTGAAAGTCGAGCTCTAGAGCCCGAAGAGATATTGATAAGACTTTGACCTATCATAGCACATCCTCCCATTCCTAGAAAAAATCCTGACAAAATATTGGCCGTACCTTGCGCTACGGCTTCTTTGTTTCCTCGGCCTCTTGTCTCTGTTATTTCATCTATAATATTGAGGGTAAGCAGACTTTCTATAAGACCCACTCCGGCCACTATAGCAGCGTAGGGTAGTATCAACAAAAAGGTTTCTAGCGTAAATGGAATATTAGGTATAGCAGGCATAGGGAAGCCACCAGACACTGAGGCAATATCGCCTACAGTTGATGTTTCGATATTAAAAAAATACACAATGCCAAAAATTACTAAAATAGCCGCCAAGCCAGAGGGGAAGGATTTAGTGATTTTGGGTAGTCCCCAAATAATCGCAATGGACAAGGTTACTAAGCCAAAAAAGGTATACAACTGCTTGCCCTGCATCCATGGAGCTCCTGAAATGGTGCTGTCTATGGTGAACTGAGGCAATTGTGCCATAAAAATTATAATAGCCAAACCATTTACAAAGCCAAAAATGACGGGGTGCGGTACTAGTCTCATAAGTTTTCCAAGTTTTAGAAAACCAGCAATGAGCTGTATGACACCCGCTATTATGACAGTAATCAGCACATACTGAGTTATTTCATCCATTGTGATTGCTGGATTTACAGCTCTTAAGGTTGCTATTAGTCCCAAGAAAACAACAGCCACAGCACCTGTTGCCCCTGATATCATTCCTGGTCTACCACCTAGTATAGCAGTGACTAATCCCATTACAAAAGCAGCATACAAGCCGGTAAGTGGAGACAAGCCTGCCAATAATGCAAAGGCTACGGCCTCGGGAACTAACGCCAATGCCACCGTAAGTCCAGAGAGTATTTCTGTTTTATAATTTACTTTTTGCTTGAAATCAAAAAGGTTGATGTATTTCTTCATGCTGTGTTTTAAACGGTTATTTTATATAAAATATGGAGTGCATATTTCTGTACTTATAATTTCTCTAATAAAGGCAAACGCTGACAATTTACAAGCAAGTGCTATACAAAGATTTATTTCATGGTGCGAATGTATTTTTTTAAATTTCTAGAGGTATACCAAAAAGGTTTTTTATGATATAGGTTCGGTTTTTTACTGATTTTTTATAAATATGTTTATAGCAAAATGCTGTGAGAATTGATAGACAAAATAACGTTTAAACTAAAACTGAAAAGGCTACAAAAATTAGTATTGGTTAGCGAGGTAAAATTCTGGACAGTTTTTCTTTTAACTTTTCTTATAGTCCTATAAATTAGTGAGCCTACAAAAGCTGCAGACCTTTGGCAGTATTTAAATCCACCACTAGCAAAAAAAACCTTAAAAAAATAAATTTGCCGTCTTAAAAATTTGAAATTAGCATAGCCCGATGAACTATCTTAAATATTTATTTGTACTAATCTTATCTATTGTGACAGTCTTCACAAGTTGTGAAAAACAAGAAGAAATTGAAAAAATTGATTCGTCTGACAAATTAGATCAATTTGGTATTTTTGGGAAATGGGGGCTCCAAGCAATGACGATCAACGGAATTACTGATATGTCGATACAGTTTGACAAATTGGAATTTATTGCTGATGACGAAAAAGCAGATTTAAAAGGAAAATTTATAGGCAATAGAGGTTTTAGAGCCGAAACCAATGGACAATTTGAACTAGATTCTCTAAATAAAATGATCCATTTTGAACAAAATAATACTCAAAAATCATATGCCTTTGAACTATCAAATAACTGGATGGCTTTCACTTATTTTGATAATGACATAGAGTTCATTGAAGATTATAGAAAAGAAGATTAAAAAGGCGTTAGTAAGTAAAAATTACAGAATCAGAATATCAGTAAATATGAGACATATAAAAATATTTGTGGGCATATTTTGGTTGCTATAGTTCTTGGATTGTTGTTTGCTTCCATTGTTTAGTAATTTATATCAAATGATTACAAAATAATATTGGTAATCAGTTGATTATGAAAAAGTATATGTTGATTAATATGTTTTTAGTGGGGGGCTAATCGCTAGTAGTAATAAACTGTTAGAGCCATTTTGAAAATAAATTATAAATTTGCAAAGCATTGAAATCATTAGCACTGATCTTTACGACTTTTATTCTGTTTTTAGCCCTAAAACCGGCAACAGATTTTCTTTCAATGCAGATATATAATGTACAAATGTGTTGTGGTGCGACGCATTTTCCCTCGATTTCAATCAGTGACAACATAAAAGAGCAAAAGCAATCCAACGACTGCGATGGAAAATCCTGTAACCCTTTTCAGGTTTGCAATTCTTGTGTTTTAGTCTGTTTTAATTTGTCGTTTAATGACATTCCTAAAACAATATCTATATCAGATGTGGCTTTTAGATACCAATCAGTAGTTATATCAAAATTTAGTCCTGATTTTTGGCACCCGCCAAAAAATGTTTGACATTTTTTGAACTTTGCATCGAAGATTTCGGAGCATTTATTCTTTTAGTTAAATAACTTAAAAAATATAAAAATGAAATTGATAAAATTATTCGTTTTGGCTTTCTCAGTGCTGTTAGCCACAGCAAACTTGGCATTTTCGCAAACCACAACTAATCAAACAATAGATAGTCTAAAAACTGTAACCATAAAGGTTAAAGGAATCACTTGTTCCAGCGACTTATTTATGATTTCCACCAATGTAGAGAAAGTAAAGGGCGTGAGCAGGTGTGAAGCCAAGAACCAGGGGGCAACAACAACGTTTGAGGTGAAATACAATCCGATGTGGGTAAATAAAGAAGAAATATCTGAGGCCATTAAAAATACCAGCAGTTGTGAAAATCCGGACGAAAAACCTTATACAATAAAACAGTAAATCATGTGTAGTGCAATAGAAAATACCTGCATTATTATTAACAATTAAAACAATGAAAGAATATATTTTAATTGTCGGTTTACTGTTTCCGTTTGGTATTTCGGCTCAAAATATAATAGGAAAAGTAACCGACGACAAAAAAGCTCCGGTTGTGGGAGCGAGCATATATTGGCTTGGAAGTAGCATTGGCGTAACCACAGACTACAAGGGAGAATTTGAAATTTCTGCCAAAGATATTTCAACTAAAAAACTTATTGCCAGTTATGTAGGTTATCTTTCGGACACCATACAAATTAGCAATCAGAACTTTATTGAGTTTCACTTGAGAGAAACAAGGGCACTTGATGAAGTGGTTATTAGAGAACAACGAGACGGAGTAATTATTTCAGACATCAATCCAATAAAGACGGAGCAAATAACGCAAACTGAACTTGGCAAAGCGGCTTGTTGTGATCTTGCAGGTTGTTTTGAAACACAAACCACTGTTCAACCACAAACTACCAACGTAATTACAAACTCTAAAGAACTTCGCATATTGGGTTTATCGGGTGTCTATAATCAGGTTTTGATTGACGGCTTTCCAATGATTCAAGGTTTGTCCTATACGTATGGTATTAGCAGTATTCCTGGTACTTTAGTTGATAATATTTTTGTTTCAAAAGGGGCAAACAGTGTGCTGCAAGGGTATGAAAGCATAAGCGGACAAATAAATGTAGAAACAAAAGAACCTGACAAAACAGACCGCTTATTGATCAATGCCTATATGAATAATTTTTTGGAGAAGCATTTTAACACAAACTATGCTTTTAGGCGCGGTAAGTGGAGTAATTTAACAGCTTTTCATTCGGTGCAACCCGCTAACAAGATGGATAGAGACCAAGATAACTTTTTGGACTTACCCTTGCTTACCCGTTATATGATTTTCAACAAATGGAAATATGGTAATGAAAAAGATTGGGGTTGGAATAGTAGCATTGGGTTGCGTTATTTTAGTGAGCAACGCATTGGTGGTCAAGCTGTATTTAATCCCGAAAGCGACAAAGGAAGTACTAGTGTTTACGGACAAATTGTAAGAATCAATCAACCTGAACTTTGGACGAAAACGGGTTACCGTTTAAATAATAAACACAACATTATTTTGTATGCTTCGGCTTTCTACCAACAGCAAAATTCCTTCTTTGGTACCGTAAAATATAAAGCACAGCAAACCAATTTTTACGGAAATATTCAGTATGAAATGAACTATGATAAACACGATTTAAAAACGGGTATTAGTTTCCGACACCTCAATTTGTTTGAAGATGTTGCTTTCGTCGACACATTTTTGCAGCGGACTTATGCGGGAAATTATTACCGTTTGGAAAATATTCCTGGATTTTTTGCTGAAAATACCATGCGATTTTTAGAGAATAAGCTTACTTGGATTGCTGGTGCTCGATGCGACCAACATAACCAGTTTGGTTTTCAGTTTACACCAAGAACTTTGCTAAAATACGATATTGCCCCTAAAACCATTGTTAGAGCAAATGTAGGAACAGGCTGGAGAACGGTAAATTTATTTAGCGAAAATATCGGATTGCTTGTAAGTTCTCGAGACATCATTTTTGCCGAACAGTTACAACCAGAAAAGGCTATAAATATTGGCTTTAACCTGACTCAAAAATTTGAAATAAAAAGCAATAATCTGTCAGGTTATTTTAGTGCGGACTATTATCGAACAGATTTTCAAAATCAAATTTTTCCAGATTATGATAGCGATCCTACTTTAGCAATTATTCAAAACTTTACAGGAACGAGTTTAAGCAACGGTTTCCAAACTGAGATATTTTTGAAAATTTATAGTCAGTTTGAATTGAAAATGGGGTATAACTTTTTGAATGTTTACAGGGAAATTGGAGAAACAAAACAATTGTTACCTTTCAATCCTATGCACAAATTTATTACGACGTTCAGTTATAAACCACGAACAAATAAATTTCATTTTGATATGAATGTACATTGGTATGGAGAACAGCGGTTGCCAAATACTCAATCTAATCCGATTGCTTTTCAGCGACCTGACTTTTCACAACCATACACAATTGTAAACGCACAATTTACATACATTTTTAAAAAATATGAAGTGTATATAGGATGTGAGAATATTTTTGATTTCCGTCAAATACAGCCGATAATTAGTTGGCAAAATCCATTTAGCACGTATTTTGACACCTCTTCTGTTTGGGGACCTACAAGAGGTCGAGAAATTTATTTTGGAGTTAGGTTTAAGTTGAACAATGAATAACTTACCCTTGAAATAAAGCAAATAAAGCTGTTCGAAATACTTTCGTAAGAACATATTTTAGCAAGTGATTAATTGCCTATTTTAGATTAAACTTATTAAAATAACTTTTGAGGATATCATAAAAAGGCTATCATATACACACAAGTTTGGTCTAATTATACGTGGGTAGAAAGGTTGACTATAGTGTTCTTTGCCAGCATATTGTAATGTAAATGTCTTTATCTCGCTTACTTTCTTTTAAATACAAATATGCTCTTGCTCTTTCCTGAATTAGGTATACTTTCGCGGCGAAAATATAGTTTTAATTTATAGCTTAATTGTTCATGCTGCATAGCAAATTTGGTGAGCTTTTAATTCAAATAAAATGAACTTCCGTATCGTATGAAAAAAATTTGTTTATCTATTTTATTGATCACAGTGCTTACACACTTAAATGCCCAAACAAACAAAGAAATCAAAGCAAAAAAAGATAGTCAATATGTGGAAGAGATAGAAAACAGGCTAGAGCCAGATAAGGTGTTGCACGCAGAGCCTCTATATATTGATTTGATAAGAGATTTGGGCGCAAGAAAAGGTGAAAAAGAATGGAATGTCGGACTCGGTCTGACGGACAATACTGACTACGATGAATATGTGGCACTAATAGAGTATGAATGGGCACCCATAGACAGGCTAGGTCTAGAGGTAGAATTACCTTTTTCATTGTATTACCCAATAGATGACAATGCAGATGCGCCTGATAATAATTTAAATAGCATTAAATTAGCAGCACAATATTCATTTTATGTGTCGGAAAAGCACCAAACAAGTATGGCCTTGGGTTATATACAAGAATTTGAATTAAACGATTTTAGCAAGTACGGCAAAAACAGCATTTACACCGGAAATGTATATAACCCTTTTTTTATAGCTGCAAGAAGATGGGGTACTAACTGGCACTCGCTACTATATACTGGGCCTGCTGTGAGACAACATTTTGCTAATAATAAAATAAGCACCAGTTGGCAAATCAACAGTAACGTACACTACATGATTCCAGGAACTCGAAATTTTTTAGGTATAGAATTTAATAAAGCAATAGAGCGTGGAGATTTTGATATGACTATAAGGCCGCAAATGAGGGTAAGTGTAGCCGATAATTTTCTGATTGGCATAGTTACCGGAATTCCGATTAATAGAGAAAATGAAAGATTCAGTTCATTTCTTAGGCTCATTTATGAACCAAAACATAGGGTTAAGCATTAGTTTACAGATAGTGTTTAAGGCTTATCAACCGCCAATTTACTCCTTCAATTCTTCTTTAATCTGATGTGTGATTGTTTTCCTATATTATAATATTTTTTACAATATCCTACAGCTCGTGGCCCATTTTTTCTTTTTTGGTACTGAGATAGTTTTTGTTGTGTGGATTGGCAATAACTTGAAGCGCTATATTTTCTACAATTTCTAGTCCATATCCTATCAAACCTTTGCGTTTTTTTGGATTATTACTCATTAGTCTCATTTTGCTTACGCCTAGGTCTCGCAGTATTTGTGCTCCAACGCCGTAGTCACGCTCATCCATCTGAAAACCGAGTTTTTGGTTTGCTTCTACAGTATCTAATCCATTTTCTTGCAGTTTATAGGCCTTTAGTTTATTGAGCAGCCCTATGCCACGTCCTTCCTGGTTCATGTATACTATCACTCCTTTGCCTTCTTTTTCTATGGTCTGCATTGCTTTTTGCAATTGCTCACCACAGTCGCAGCGGCAGCTACCAAAAATATCGCCAGTGATACAGCTAGAGTGCACTCTTACTAATACAGGCTCGTCGGGTTTCCATTTGCCTTTTACCAGTGCTAAGTGATCCATACCGTTGCTTACTTGCTTGTAGGCATGCAGCTCAAATTCTCCAAATTTTGTCGGCATATGTACATCTATTTGTTTTTCTATCAGGCTTTCATGTTTTAGGCGGTACTCTATGAGGTCAGCTATCGATACGATTTTCATATCGTGCTTTTCGGCTACCGCCCATAGGTCTTTTAGTCTAGCCATAGACCCGTCCTCGTTCATTATTTCGACTATGCATCCTGCAGGCTCAAAACCAGCCAAACGGGCAAAATCAATAGCAGCCTCTGTGTGTCCAGCCCTGCGTAATACACCTTGGGTGCGGGCACGTAGCGGAAAAATATGACCAGGTTTTCCTAGCTCATTGGGGTCGGTGTTTGGATTTACTAGCGCTTGTATTGTCATAGCCCTATCGTAGGCAGATATACCCGTGCTCGTGCCATGGCCTATGAGGTCTACCGATACCGTAAATGGAGTTTCATACTGGGCTGTATTTTTCCCTACCATAAGGTCTAAATCTAACTCGTCGCAACGTTCTTCGGTTAGTGGTACACAAATAAGACCGCGTCCTTCTCTGGCCATAAAATTAACCATTTCTGTCGTTACGTTGCGAGCGGCAGTTAGAAAGTCGCCCTCGTTTTCGCGGTCTTCATCATCTACTACTATAACCATTTTGCCATTTTTGATTTCTTCTATGGCTTCTTCTATGGTGTCTAATTTTTTTTCCCTCATTTGTATGTTACAAAGGTACTAACCTGCGATCGATTATTCTTTATCTGGTCAGATATTCTTAAAACAGATCACAAAACGTAATTTATTCCGGTTAAACCCGCTTATTAAAGCTATTAACAACGGCGAGTAGTAGCGTAGAAGGTAAGACTTTTGTTGAACTCAAGGTACTACATATTTCTGCTGTAAATATGGGCATGAAGCATTAGTATTGTATCAGTGTACGATTACTTTATGCGTCCACAGTACACCATTTTTCTCTATGCGGATGGTATATATTCCACTTGGCTCATTACTCAAATCGTATTTCAGAGACCACTCATTATTGGTATATGGTGCTACTATTTTCTGTCCAAAGTTATTGTAAACATGATGTGTAGCTCCTTTCAGGTCTCCTCCGCTCACGGTAAATTCCCCTTGGGAAGGATTAGGATAAAGTTCATAACCCAAGTCTATCTTATGTTTGGGCACATCTAGCGCGTGCACTACCGTAAACTGAAGTTCTGTTTTGTTTCCAAAATCTGGGTTCAGTGTTTTGAGCATAGTTCCTCCTACTTCCCACAGTCTGAAAAATCCAGATCCATCATTGTTAGCAAAAAAACTAAGTCCATCGCCATCGGTATCTTCCACTATAAGCTTGTAGCAACCCAAACCTAAGTTTAGCGTATCTCTGTAGAGGGTATTGGCGGTCATTTGATCTCTTTCAAATACTACTTTTCCCCATTCGTCTAAAAGTGTTACTTTATTTTCATTGGGTGCATTATTGGTTCTATAAAACAAAAAGAAATTTTTAGGATACACTTCGGGCAATTCAAAAGGACTTTGAAAAACATTATTTGCTTGATACTCGTCGGCTGTAGTGTTACCTTCTATGGCTGTAATTTCTGCATAAAACACGTTGTTGGCAGCGTTTCCTGTGCTGTATACAGAGTTGTCAATCGGAAAATATACTGTTTCTACATCTCCAGTAGCCATATCGCACTCCCACGTAAATGTTCGCTTGTTTGCTCGGTTATTTACCCAATAGTCTATGGTCATATTATACACTTTATTTTTTCCGTTGTTTCGAACGGTCATTTTAGGTGAAATACACGTAGGGTTGCTACGGGCGTGCTCCACTTTGTTAGATGGTTCTATTATGTCTTCTATGCTCAAATCGTATCCGAAATTGTATTCTCCATAACTTACCAATTGGTTATTTATGATATAACGAGAGTCTCCTTGGCCATTTTCTATGCCGTAGTCTAGTAGCAAGTTTTCTCCCCCTTGTATGGTTTGGGTAAGGTCATATTCGGCTACATCTGTGGCCATACTTGGGCACCATCCCGCTCGGTCATATATCCAGGTGCCACCTTGGGGATATATAGGATTATCTCCGCATGATTTCCACACAGATCGCATATACGTTTGGTCATTTGCTTTTATAAAATGATTTCGCGGTATAAACTCACCTTGTTGTCCATGTCCTGTGATGGCAGATCGTATTTTGAAACCTTTGGCTATGTCCATAGTTCGAAAGTTAACTGGCGGGAAATAGACATCATTAGCTAGTATTTGTGTGTAGTTTGGCTGATATTGCTGGGTGGGCCAAATTTGTCGGATGTCTAGCACTTCGCGTGCGGGTGTTCCTTTTATAAATAAAAATTGGATGTCCATTTCCTCTTGATTCTCTCCGCCTCTGCCCAAAAAAAGTCGTTTATTTCCTTTGAGAATAGGTGTGAAGTCGGTCACATCAAAGGTCCATGATTTTCCTTCTGGGCCAAGGTCTAGTCCTATGCCATAGGGAGTGACAAAGGACATTATTTCTAGGCGAGAGGGCCATCTTCGAATCAATGCAAGGTTTTTTATAGTTATACTACCGTCAGAAACTACTGTAGCAGAGTCATACACTAGGCCCGCCTCATCATAATAATACGTTTTTTTGTCTGCGTCCCACTTTTGTAATCGTTCGGCTATTTTTAGTATATCAAATTCAGTGGTATTGGCTCTGCTTTGTATGGCATACCGTATTACTTCATTGGGTAAGTTTGGTACGGTGTCGTAGTTTACACTTGTAGAGGTAGTGATGTCATAGTTTCCACCATATAGAGTGAGTGTAGGTCGAAAAGGTGAATAAAAATAATCTTTAAATATAGCAAGGGCGCGTGTGTTGGTATATCCTATAAATCCGTTAATTGTCCCTTTTTTTGGAGTGTTGGCGCTGCAAAAAACAGTAGTTTCATCTACTACATTAAACTGATAATGTAGCGCTATACGTGGGTCTTGCGGCACTACCAGTTGGTTTTTTACTTGTTGTAATTCGGCGGCAGATAGGGCCACATTCCAAATGCGTATTTCGTCTAGTTCCCCTTTATAGTAGCGGTTGTTTATACCGCGACTAATACGCACATTGATATCTGATACAGTATTTATATTAGCTGGGGTAACGGCTCCGTTTGGGTCTAGCTTACCGTCTACATAGTGCTTTATTCCAGCTATATTTGTGCCTGAAAACACACATGCAACATGGTGCCATTTATTGTCTGTTATCACTGTTGTACCATTAATTCCTCCGCCATTTACCTCAGTGCGTAGGGTGCCGTCTCCGTTTACACGAAATACCCATTTTTGGCCTGGGGCATCTTTTCCCCAGCTACATATTTCTCCGTTAACTTTGTCTGTTTTTATCCATACATCTATGGTGCGGTCTTGAGTACCCAATATGCCGGGGTAGTTGTCAGCCTCTACATAGGTTGTTTTTCCATCAAAGTGCAACTTTCGTCCACCAAAAGCCACCAAACTGCTTCCGGCATCTGACCGGTGACTTTCAATGTTTGACAACATGTTTACACGTCCGTTTGATGTAAATTCTATTACTAAATTAGAGATTCCATCCCAGCTGAAAGGGGTGTGAAAAGTCAACGTATTTTTACCAATATTTAGCTCTAAATTATCCAGAAATACACTGATAAATCCGTTTGTTTCTAAATTTGAAGCAGCTAGTGTATCGTTGTTAGCTTTTCGTATCCGCACGTGCAGATTTTCTATGTTTGATGTATTGTTTGATATGAGACTAAGTGCACTTATGCTACCTGCTTGAAGGCCTGCTGCCGAGAGTTCTGAAGCGGTGTAGAGGTAGTATGCTTTTCCGGCGTAGCCACTTTCCGGATTGTTTGAGGTAGGAAGTATGTATGCCACGCTTTCAGTTTCAGCACCAAGTATAGTACCTTTAGAGGTATCTGTTTTACTTACCACAGTAGTGGTTCGTCTTGTATTTCGGTATAGGGAATTGACCGGTGTACTTTTGTAGCTGTAGGTGGTGCCGTCAAAGTTTAGTATTGCATACTCTGGTGTAGATGCTCTAAATGAGTCTATTCGCGAAGGATCTTCTATGTAAGTATTGCAGCTATAGTCCCACTCGCCGCACCCCAAATTTCGGTTGGCTCCTGTGCTTACTCTTGCCCCTTTGCACCGCATAGCATAGCGCATTAGTATTTTGGAGTACGATTCTGTCCCGTCCGGAAAATTCACTATGGTATCTCTTGTGGGCGTGTTGTAGTTCAGTGCTTGCACTACAATGGTATCTTGTGCCATTGCAAATGTTCCAAAAACAATTAAAAATCCAAGTAGTGTTACTTTTTGCTTATTCATATGTGTCCAATTAAACTTCGAAAATACACTTTTTGATACACCATTACTTAACATTAGCTTAAAATTGAGTATGTCAAAAATTCCTATAGCACAGAATAGATAAATCGTATGTTTTAATTCGAATTGTAAGGATGTAGCGTTTTTTACAAGAAAGCATTGAGTATAATCTGCAACGAAGTAAAAAAATATCGATTCATAAAAAATGCAGAGAGCCTTAAAATATGTTTTACTTTGCACTGCGTGAATGTTTTATTTGTAGCCAATAGGTTTCCTTATCCTCCTTTCAGGGGAGATAAGCTTAAGATTTATAATCTGACACGCCGGCTGTCAAAGGAGCACAAACTTTATTTGGTTACTTTTTATGAGCATAGAAGCGAACTTAATTATTTAAAAGACGTTCAACCGTTTTTTGAGGAAATAGAATTGGTTTATCTGCCCAAATGGCGTTCTGTTCTAAATGGTATTCCAGCTCTGTTTTCTTCTCTTCCGCTTCAGTTAGCTTATTTTAAAAGTACGAAGATGAAGCGTATGGTAAATTTTGCTGTGGAACATTACCAAATAGACGTAGTGCACACTCAGCATCTGCGTATGAGTCAATACACCAAAGGGTTGAAAATTCCGAAAATATTGGATCTTCCTGATGCCTTTTCGTTGTACTTTAAACGCAGAAAAAACACCGAACGACCGTTTTTTAATCGTTTAATTGATGCCGTAGAGATAGGCAGATTAACTGCAGCAGAAACAGTAATAACTCAATATAATAAAACCCTTGTATGTTCTGTAGAGGATAAGATGTATTTGGAAAAACTACACAAAACAGATAATGTAGACATACTACTGAATGGTGTAGATTTAGAAACTTTTGATATTGATATAGGGGGTGGGCACGACTACAGCAAGAGTGAGACTGTACTTTTTACCGGAAATATGGACTATGCGCCCAATGTTGATGCTGTACACTATTTTGTAAAAGAATTGTGGCCAGAAATTGCTAGTAAAAATATGCAAGTGAAGTTTGTTATAGCAGGACAAAGACCCGTAGACTCTGTAAAATCGTTAGCATCTAGTAGGGTGATAGTTACTGGTTTTGTGCCAAATATACGAGAGATGTATGAGCAAGCTAGTGTTGTAGTAGCGCCATTGCGATTTGGGGCGGGTACTCAAAACAAGGTATTAGAGGCTATGGCTATGGGTGTACCCGCGGTTTGTACGCACATAGGTTTTGCGGGTTTGCAGATAAAAAGTGGACAAGGAGTGGTGCTTGCCAAACAAAAAGACGATTTTATAGCAGTTGTAAATCAATTATTAAGCAGTGAAGATGAGCGCAAAGAAATAGGAGAGAAGGGGTTAGATATAGCGCGCAGTCGATTTAGTTGGGATAGTATAGCTAAAACGCTAAATAGCTATCTTACAGAGGTGTGTGAGGAAGAGGAACACAAAAAGCAATAATTTGCTCCTAGTTTTAGTTGTGTTTTTGTTCAAGCCTAAAAAAGTATGACATGGACATTAAAAGAGTATAAAAAAAGCCCGAAACGACTGTTCCGGGCTTTTTTGGGTAATCAAACCTTAAAATCTATCGATTAATATCTTCTATCGCTTCTTTGAGGTCTGTCTTCAGCTACCTTTACTACTAAGTCTCTTCCTTCAAATGAGGATTCATTTAGCTCTGCAATAGCTGCTTTTGCAGACGAATCGTCTGCCATTTCTACAAAACCAAATCCTTTGGATCTGTTTCTGTCTCTGTCAAAAATAACCTTGGCTGAAGTAACTTCACCAAATGGTTCGAAAAGTTCTCTTAGGTCGTTGTCGTCTGCGCTAAAAGGCAAACTTGCTACAAAAATGTTCATTGTGTTTATTAAAAAAATGTTAGTAAATTAGAATCTGACGCTACGGAGAAGGCGTTAAAGATTGAGTGAAAATTGCCATATTACTGATTCTATGTTGATGCAAATATATTCCTTTGTACAACTTTCAAGCGTTTATTTTTTTTTCTTGTGAGAGCAGTAGGATTTTTTGGAATATTTTTTCGGGTGTAGAATTTAAATAAGAACGAATGAAAGCGCGAAAAAATCAAAAAAAACGTTCGATTTCTACAATCTGCTTTTTAATCAAAAGCTTATCTGAGAAAATCTCCAATTTTTATAGCCTAATAAGTTATGCAAACCAAGTATAAACCGCTAATATTGCAACCTTTTAAAGAGAAATGATTACAGTAAATGACTTATCGATACGATTTGGTAAACGCGTCTTATTTGACGAGGTAAACCTAAAATTCAATACCAACAATTGTTACGGTATTATAGGTGCCAATGGTGCCGGAAAATCAACATTTTTGAAGGTATTGACTGGTGAAATGGAAAGCACCTCAGGCCACGTGAGCATAGAGCGAGGCAAACGTATGGCAGTTTTGAGTCAAGATCACTTCAAGTACGATAACCATCCTGTGCTGCATACGGTCATGATGGGTCATAAAGAGATGTATGGCATAATGCTAGCCAAGGATGAGCTGTATGCTAAACCGGATTTTAATGAAGAAGATGGTATAAAAGCCTCCGAACTAGAAGAGAAATTTTCTGAAATGAACGGCTGGATGGCTGAAAGTGAGGCAGGAGAACTGCTAGGCGGTTTGGGAATAACCGAGGATAAACACCACATGCTGATGAAGGATTTAAGTGGAAACGAAAAAGTACGTGTGTTAATCGCTCAAACGCTTTTTGGTAACCCAGATATTTTGGTGATGGATGAGCCAACCAATGATTTGGATATAGAAACCGTGGCGTGGTTAGAAAATTTCATACTCAATTTTCCCAATTTGGTAATAGTAGTATCCCACGATAGGCATTTTTTGGACTCGGTATGTACGCAGGTGGTAGATATTGATTTCAATAAAATTAGTCAATTTGGGGGTAACTATACATTTTGGTACGAGAGCTCTCAGCTTGCTTTGCGTCAGCAGCAAAATCAAAATAAAAAAGCCGAAGAACGAAAAAAAGAGTTACAGGACTTCATTGCTCGTTTTAGTGCTAATGTGAAAAAATCTAAACAAGCAACTTCACGAAAAAAAATGCTAGAAAATTTGAATCTAGATGAAATAAAACCAAGTAGTAGAAAATATCCTGCTATTATATTCGTGCAAGAAAGAGAAGCCGGAGATCAGATACTAAATATTAGAAATTTAACCTTGGAGCCTTATTTCAAAAATATAAGTTTTAGTTTGAATAAAGGGGATAAGGTGTTTTTGTACTCTAAGCATAGCATCATCACTACCAAGTTTTATCAAGTGCTGAATGGAGAAATAAAGGCCGATAGCGGAGAAATAGAATGGGGTATCACCATCAATCATGCTTATTTACCTAATCATAATGATGAGTATTTTCAGTCTAATCTTTCTTTGGTAGATTGGCTGCGTCAGTATTCGGAAGAAAAAGATGAGACTTTTATTCGTGGCTTTTTAGGAAAAATGCTATTTAGTGGAGATGAAGCTCTAAAACAGTGTAATGTGCTCAGTGGAGGTGAAAAAGTAAGGTGTATGATTTCTAAATTAATGTTGGCAAATCCGAATATGTTACTGCTTGACGAGCCGTTAAATCACCTTGACCTAGAATCTATTACTGCTTTTAATAATAATTTGCAAGATTATAAAGGTACCGTTTTATTTACCTCTCACGACCATCATTTTATACAAAGTGTAGCAGATAGGGTGATAGAGATAGCTCCCAATGGAGTAATTGATAAGGCTACAGATTATGACGGATATAGGGAAGATCCAGAATTAAAAGAAAGAAGAGAAGAGCTTTATGCTGGGGTAACCTTAGAGGCATAAAAAGAAAGACAAAACAGATTTTAACATAGAAAAACAAACAAATGAAACAATTATTAGTATTAGCAAGTGTGGTTACAGTATTAACAGCTTGCAACCAAAACAACGGATTAAGTATTGACACCAATAAAGCTACTGAGCTCGCCACTGAGTTAGACTCAGTGAGTTATCTGCTAGGAGTGCAATATGCTAAAGGACTCACCGAAAAAGGTGGTGTAAAGGAATTGGATAATCGCTCTTTTCTTACTGGTGTACAACGCATTATGGATGGTAAAGAAAGTGAATTGTCTGAGGAGGTAGCCAATGAATGTTTAACCGGATTCTTTAACCGATTAGAAGAGGCTAAAAGTGCAGAATCTAAGGCGTTAGGAAATAAATTTTTGGACGAAAACAAAGCCAAAGATGGAGTGAAAGTGACTGAAAGTGGTCTGCAGTATCGCATAATTACTGAAGGAAATGGAGCTGTGCCTGCAGCTGGATCAAAGGTGAAGGTACATTATACCGGAAAATTGACTGATGGTACTGTTTTTGACAGCTCTATAGAAAGAGGAGAGCCAGCAGAGTTTGGAACAGATCAGGTTATACCAGGATGGACAGAGGCACTAGCTATTATGCCAGTTGGGTCTAAATGGGAACTCGTTATACCTTCAGAATTAGCATACGGAGATAGAGCTACAGGTCCTATACCAGCTGGTTCTACACTAGTTTTTGAGGTAGAACTACTAGAAATCGTAGAATAAAACTTGAAAAACCTTTTACTTCTCAGTAATTCAACAAATTACGGAGAGCAATATATGCAATGGTGCAAGGGCATCATTGCATCTTTTGTTTCTGGAAGCGAAGACTCTATACTTTTTGTGCCCTATGCTGCCGTAGATTTTAGCTACAAGGTCTATACCCAAAAAGTGAATGACGCCTTAAGTGAGTTTGGTATCTCCGTAACAAATATCGATGATATACCTGACAAACAAAATGCCATAAAAAATACCAAAGCCATTTTTGTGGGTGGGGGTAATACTTTTCATTTGCTCAAAAAAATACAAGAACTCAATTTGGTAGATGAAATACAGCAAGTGGTAAAAAATGGGACTTACTATGTAGGATGGAGTGCTGGATCAAATTTGGCTGCGCCTACTATTTGTACTACTAATGACATGCCTATTGTGCAGCCTCACTCTTTTGATGCCTTTCGATTAATCAATTTCCAGATAAATCCTCATTATACTGAGCAGATTTTAGAAAATCACGGCGGAGAGTCTCGGACCAAACGCTTACAAGAATATTTGGCTGTGAATAAAGACCAAATGATTTTGTGCATGCCAGAAGGCACCCATTTGCGTGTAATAGATGATAAATCAAAATTTTATGGAGAAGGAGGTAAACTGATGAAACTAGGCGAGGAATTGCTTATTTCAGATGGCTTTACATTCCAAGACTAATGAATTAATAAAATGATTTGTATTATTGCATTAAAATTTAACATTAACATAATACAAACAATGAAAAAATTTAGTTTAACCCTTTTGTTTGCAGCAGCTGCAGTGATAGGAATCTCTACAACAGGATGCGGAGGAGATGAAACACCTGTAAACCCAAAACCTACAGATACAACAGAAACTGGGAATGAAACCCAAGTGGCCAATAGTGTTCGCGTCGGATTAAAAGATTTTTCTATTGTTACTGAAACCGAACGTACTTTTGGGTCTTATAGTACTGGTAAAAATGAAACAGGAGTAATTGTTTTTGGCCAAGATTCTAAAAATGGAGATATTGACTTTCAAATAACTTTTCCGGGAAAAACGGCGGGAACATACATCACATCAGAAACAGGTGCTAATTCATTAGTATTTGCTCTAGGTACAGGTACAGCAGGTGATTTGAGAAGACAAGAACATGAGGCTAGTACTACTATTCTCACTGTTACGGTAACAGAGTATGGCTCAGTTGGGGGTAAAATAAAGGGTACCTTCTCTGGCCAAGTAAAAAATGCCAGCGGTCAAATTGTGAATATTACTAAAGGTATTTTTGAGGTCATTCGAAAAGCAGATACCATTTAATAACCGAAAAATTCATTAATGCCAACTAAAAAAGAGGCTCAAATCGGAAGATTTGAGCCTCTTTTTTAGTTGGGTAATGGCTTCGCAGTACTATTATATAGTTGATTATACTGAACAAATATCAGTACGTATATCCGTATTAAACGACAAAAGCTTAACTACTAGGTAGCTAAGCTTTTGTTTTGAGGTCAGAACCGGATTCGAACCGGTGTAGCAGCTTTTGCAGAGCTGTGCCTAGCCACTCGGCCATCTGACCATTGTCCTAATGGAGTGCGAATGTAAGGGTTATCTTTTTTATTCCTAAGAAATATTTTTGGAAAATGGAGCTAAAGAGAGATAATAGTCTTTATTTTTTTATAACATTTCAATTATAATAGAAATTAGATTAATTATCAATGTTCTACTTTTACACTATGGTTGATAATACTAATGCATCTAGCAGTAAATTATGCAGAATGATTAATTGATAGGTTTTATATTGACTCATGTGCACAACTATAGATGTCAATCGTTTTTTTTTGCACATAGTTTTGAATGTTATTAAATTGTAAACGATTTGAGCAGAGATAAAAATTTTGAGGAGCTGTATCGTCGTTTTCATCCGTCATTAGTTTCTTTTGCCACTTACCTTACCGGAAGCAATGCTGATGCTTCTGAATTGGTGAATGATGTTTTTTTTGCCGTATGGCAAAAAAAACATAAGCTAACTATAGACGAGTCGCTAAAATCTTACTTGTTTGCCGCGGTAAAAAATAGGAGTATCAATTTTCACAAAAAAACTAAAATGAAATTGGTAGAAATACTGCCACATGATAAGGAAAGTACGTTAACAGCAGACTTGAATATAAAACAAAAAGAAACGGATGATAAACTGCAAACCATTCTGGAAGTATTGCCACCTAAATGTCGACAAGTTTTTGTGATGAGTAGAATTGACAAGCTCAAAAATAAAGAAATAGCATCCTTGCTAGATATTAGTATAAAGACCGTAGAAAATCAAATGACCAAGGCTTTGAAAATAATTAAAGAAAAATGGAAGATAGAGTAGGGGTGAAATCATTATTTGGTGTATTACTCAGTACAAAACATCACTATGATTTGGGAATCTAATCTATTATTAAAATTTATTTTTGGAAAATGTACAGCAAAAGAAAGCCAAGAGGTAGAAATATGGCTTTCCGAAAGCGAATACAATCAAAGCACGCTATCTTATCTTGAGGCTACTGTGAGTCAACAGTTGCATGTATAAAATGATGTATAGTAAAGAAGAAAAAGCTGTAGTACGTTACTTATCTGGCAACATGTCAGAAAAAGACTGTAAGGCATTTGAGAAAGAACTCACCTCATCCCAGGAGCTTTATGTGGTTTTTGAGGAATACAAAGCCATTTGGGAACTGACCAACCAACTGAGTTATAATCAAGAAGCTACCGATGTATCTTGGTATAGTTTTCAGGAGAAAATCGCTAAAATATCTAGAAGTAGGTTAGGTATGATTAGGGTGGCTGCAAGTGTTGCAATGCTTGCTTTTCTTTCCATTTCTGTTTGGTTTTTTAGCTCATCAGATAAATCTATCAGTGCAAGTAATACCATAAGTCAGCAGTATCTTTCAGACCAAACTTCTATTTTACTCAATAAAAACTCAACAATAGAAGTGCTAAAAGGCTATGGTGAAACACACCGAAAGGTAGTGCTCAGCGGGCAGGCTTTTTTTGACGTAGCCAAAGCTAAAACGCCATTTAGAATAGCTACCAATATGGGCGATGTTGTAGTATATGGAACTAAGTTTGACGTGTATACCGATGAAGAAATCACGACCGTGGAGCTGCACGAGGGCTCAGTCCATTTTCTGCAAAATACTAAAGAGGTAATACTTTTACCTGGCGAACGACTTGTGGTGCAAGGTACAACAGTAACCAAGACTTCCTTTACTAAAAAAAATAACTGGAGCAAGGGTATCTCTTGTACTGATGTTCCATTGGCTTATATTCTAGGTCAATTAAAACTAAATTATGCGGTAGGTTACAACATCAAAAACAGATGTCTAAAAGAACTTTATACCGTAACTCTACCGAAAGATGACTTGGCCTTGTGCCTGCAAATACTTAGCGATGTTGTCGGTAAAAACTTTGCATTAATAGACGGACAAATTGTTTTGAATTAGTCAATAGTCTTACTTTGCCATCTGTGCGCAGTATTGTAACTATATTACTATTTTGGATTGTCTCCGTGGTTAACGGACAAACGGTATTTAAAAGTGATATAAATCTTCAGCATTACAACGGAAATTTGGCAGGTTATTTAAAGTTGTTGACGGAACAGACAGGAGTAAACTTTAGCTATAAAAGTAACTTAATCAACAAAAAAACAATTAGCATCACCCCGAAATGCTCTACGTTAAACCAAGCTTTATATGAAATAAAACAACAGTGCGCTGTAGATCATACCCGAGCAAATGCCACTTCGGTTTCCTTATATCCGGCAAAGGAAAGATATATTGTAGGTACTGTTTTTAATATATTATCTGGCGAGCGTGTGGCCAATGCAGTAGTGAAAATAGCGAATTTAGCTAGCAGCGCTACTACCAACAATGATGGAAGTTTTCGGCTTTTTTGCTTGTTAGACTCAGCCACTATTATTGTTTATCATCCAAATTTTCAGTTATTGGTGGTGAAAACAGTCTTATACCAAAATGCTCAGTTTTTTCTAAATTTAAGTCCAATAAATATGCTAAGTGAGGTGAGTGTGGTTAATATTGACTCAATAAAACTTAATGCGTTTGCTTTTGATGAGGTGAAATTATCTAGCAAGCATTTGGTTGCCGTAGGTGGCGAGTCAGACGCTTTAGCACATATAAAACTAATGGCAGGGGTACAAAACGTATCATTTGGGCAGCAAGGACTAACGGTTCGCGGGGGTAGTCCAGACCAAAATTTTACGCTTTTAGATGGGATACCCATTTATAATACCTATCACCTGATGGGGCTTTTTAGTGTTTTTAACTCTGCTAGTATCAATAGTATAAAACTGCACAAAGACGCATTTCCAGCAAAATATACCAATAGACTAAGTAGCGTGATAGATGTGAGCCTAAAAAATGGGAACAAGTATAAAACGGAGTTAGAAATAGATGTGGGTATTTTATCTAGCGGATTGTATCTCAATGGACCGATAGTCAAGAATAAATTGAGCTATAGTATCTCTGCCCGAAGGACATACGCAGACTTGCTTACTCTTCCGATTCAATATGCTGTTACGCCCAATTCAAAGACACAGCTATGGTCATATGATTTGACAGGCAAGATACATTGGCAGCCCAATGAGTATAATAGTATTAGTATTTCTGGATATAATGGTGGTGATCAATTAAATTTCAATACTAAATTGACCTTCAAAGAACAATCTGATGGAGTAGAGCGTACAGAAGGAGCGCTGGGTTGGAGAAATTCTGTAATGGGTGCAAAATGGAACAGCAGGCTCAACAGTAGGGTGGAACTTCATACTGATATTTCGGTGAGTGGCTATCGGCTAAGATTTTCTGATGAATATAGTTTGAGTAATGATAGTAATTCTATTTTCAATTCTAGCACATATGCCAATGGATTACAAGAGATACGTGCGGGCATAGATGCAGATATACAGTGGAGTAAAAACAATAAATTGAATCTAGGCGCAGGAGCAGTACAATACCAGTTTATGCCATTTGAACGTGGTTATATAAGTACTACCGTTACTTCTAATACAGACACCAATCTAGTAGCACGAGAAGTTTTTTCCAAAGAGTGGTTTGCTTTCTTGGAAAACAAAACCTATTTCAAAGGCGGGTCAATTACTTACGGACTAAGGGTATCCTCTTTTTTAGCTCAGCAAACCAATTACATTCGGATACAACCCAAATTGCACTTACTTCATGCCATCAATGAACGGCAGCAGTTGAGATTTAGTTTTCTCGTGAGCAATCAATTTGTACACTTGGTGCCTAATAATAATTTGGGCTTGCCTATAGACATTTGGTTGCCAGTTACAGATAATATTCAACCGATGGGGGTGACTCAATTTAGTACAAAGCACGTCATGAAACAACGCCATTGGGAATTGCAAACCGGTATTTTCAGTAAATACTATACCAATATATTGGAGCATGAATCAGGTGTTCAATTGCTCTCTGAAGCAAATTGGGAGGAGAACTTGAAAGTAGGAACGGGTCATTCGTATGGGCTAGAAATAGCAGCAAAAACAACTCATAAAAACTGGGATTTTTATAGCAGCTATACCTACAGCAGAGCCAAACGCTATGTCCCCGAAATAAATGAAAACGTTGGCTATTTTTCTAAATTTGATAGACCACATATTATCAATCTTTTAGCAGAATACCGTTTTCACAAAAAAATAAAACTGATAGCAACGTGGAGTTATGCTAGTGGAAATCCTATTACCATACCTGTAGCCCGATATATAACCATGATAGGTGGCGAAGAAGTAGTGGTAGAGGAGTATGGAGATATAAATAATTATCGTTTGCCGAGCACACATCACTTAGACATAGCGTGCGTGAAAGAAAGACAACATCGTAATTTTTCTAGTACTTTTACCTTTGGAGTATATAATGTGTACAATAGGCTAAATCCATTTATGGCTTTTATTGGGCTAGATGAAAATTCCGATCCACAGCTAAAACTACGCTCGTACCTGCCCATACTTCCTACCTTAAAATACAGCATAAGACTATGAAAAAATGCTTTTATATAATCATGGGTTTTGCCCTATTAGGCTGTGAAAAACAACTGCCTTTTGATAATTTAGATTTTGAACCCAAATTGGTTCTCAATGGTTTCTTATCTTCAGATTCTACTATGAACATGAGTTTGAGTAAGTCAACTCCTACACTCATTGATCCTTCACTAAGTTTACTGAAAGGAAAAGTAAATGTACTCTTACTAAAAGATGGACTTTTGCTGATGAGCGATAGTGTAACCCTCCAAAACGATAAACTGCTGCTGCCATATAAGCCTATTGTCGGTAGCACCTACGAGTTACAAGTAGGGTATAACGGATTACCACCTATAAGAGCTAAAGATCTAGTGCCCAATACAAAGCCAGATTTCAGTTTAGATACGATAACAGACGAAGATGAAAGCTACAGGATTTTCATACAGCTAAAGGATGTTTTGGATACAAATAAGTATACGTTGAGTATAAATGTGGTAGGAAAAGAAAAAGTGGGCCAGGATTCTATTTTAAAGAGGTATCCAATAGCTTTTACCAGCACAGACAAACTCTTTTTGAGCAATATTAGAACTGTTTCAACTGGAAAAAGATTGGCTATTTTTAGTGATGAAACGTGGAATGGAAACGAACGAAAGTTGGAGTTGTTATTTAAAAAAAATTTGGTTGAATACCCAGATTTTGAGCCGAGTGAAGTAGAAGTAGTCCTAAAAATAATTTCGGAATCGATGTATAATTTTTACATAGATGTGAATAATAATACTCATGTGTACGGTGGCCCATTAGCTAGTGTGAGTAGGGTAGCTGGTAATATAGATAGAGGTTTAGGTGCATTTTGTTTTTTTACCGAAACGGCAGCACAGCGCAAGCTACCTTAGCTTGCGCTATACAGTTATCTGAGTTTCATTGAAAACAATACCGTACTTTTTTAGCTCGTTCAAAACAGGAGTATAAATTTCTGGATGTGTGGGAAGTATGCAGCCTCGCAGACTAATAGACCCTTTCAAAATTTGCTTGCACGCCATAGCAAGAGGCAGGCCTACGGTTTTGGCCATAGCGGTATGTTTTCTGTCCTGTCCCTCGCAAACTAGACTACTCTCCACGGTTTTTGAAGTGTTGTTTTGTGTGTAGCACACCCTGTGCCACATTACTATCATATCTCTATCGTCATCTTTTAGGCTCCATTTTTTTTCTAAAATGCACTGCAGTATTTGGGCTGGTGTAGAATCGCTTGGTAATCCTATTTTTTCATCCGAAAAAATGCCAGTACTTTCTAGTTTTTCCCATAAGTAGATGTCATCTTGCTCTATACCTAAGTAGGATTTTAGCTTAAGCTCTATACTATCTGTCTGGTGATAGGGCAAAAAGGTATTGATAAACTCGCGGTGGCTCATTTGGCTAGAGTTTGGCAAAATGTAGCTGTCATCAGTAGCACCTAGTTGCACAAAACTATTCCATGCTTTGCTAAAACCAGGTCTTCTAAACGTGCCGCGGTACATCGTTTTCACGTGGTGTAGCCCATAGGTTTCCCGGTATTTTAGACTATCTCTGTTGGCGTAGCCCTCAAATTTTCCGTATCCCTTTATGTTTACCAGCTCTGTTCGCCTGAAAACACGGTGGTAAGGTATAAATTTATACTGCCCATTGTGTATAAATTTTACTGCACCGCCACTACCTGCAAGTACTACATTACGTGGGTTCCAAGTGAATTTGTATCCCCACGGATTGTCTACACACTCTGGTGCTACTAGGCCGCCAGTAAAACTTTCAAATTCTGTTATTTCTCCACCTTGCAAGCGAATACTGTCTAGCAGTTTCATAGCAGATAGATGGTCTATACCGGGATCCAATCCACATTCATTTAAAAATATTAAGTCATTTTTCTTTATCTCGGCATCTAGTTCTTGTAGCTCTGCAGAGAGGTAAGATGCAGTTGCTAGATGTATTTTTTGAAATAAGCACTCCCTAGCTATTCTGATGTGTAAAGATGCTGGCAACATACTAACTACCAAACTTGCACCGCTAATCAATTTGCTTACTGCTTCATCATCGTTGCTATCTATGGCTATACATTGTGTGTTTTCAGACTTGCACTTGCCTATGGCAAGTGCAAGGTCCCTATCAGCAACGTAAAGTCGCCAATTGTTTTCCGCTGCATTTTCTTCTAGATAACTTATCAAATAGGTAGCAGATAAACCTGCACCAAAAACAACTATTTTCTTCATATAATGTATGGTCAAAGCTGCACAAATATTTTGAATTTAGCAGCATTTCAGAAGAATATGTGGATATTGCACCCAAAATAACGAGGTGGAGAAGACTGTAAAAATAGAAACATATATCCTGGCAAATCTGTCAGCAGATAAAATAGCTTTGTTGAAACAAGCACAATTGGCAAGCCAGCAAAGCTACGCCCCGTATTCAGAATTTTATGTAGGGTGCTCCGTACTGCATCACAATGGGCATATAGGGCTGGGTAGCAACCAAGAAAATGCATCGTTTCCCTCGGGTCTATGTGCAGAGCGTGTAGCGCTTTTTGAAAGTGCCAAAACACTAGATACTAATAAGGTGACCGAAATAGCAGTTTACGCTACCTCTACCAAATACAAAGTCCCTAATATGCTAGTGCCTTGTGCCGCTTGTTTACAAGTGATTAGCGATTTACAAAATAGGCAACAAAGCCCCATTAAAATATGGATGTGGGATGGAGCTGAGCAGGTATTTATGGCAGAGGATGTTAGCCAATTTTTACCTTTTCACTTTGAATTGAAAAAGAATTGAAACCATTTTGACTTTCTAGAAAGCCCAGAATGAAACCTTAAAAAAAGTTCACATATGCAATGTGATTTGCACTAAATTTAGATTATTGCTTACAAATTGCATATAAAGTTTAGGTGAGTTGCAATACCTTTGCTATCACCTTAGAATAATGGATATGAAATTATTAGACGATAAAACCGCAATAATAACCGGAGCCAGTAGAGGCATAGGAAGAGGAATAGCCGAGAAATATGCAGAGCAAGGATGCAACATTGCTTTTAGTTTTGCTAGTAGTGTAGAAAAAGCTAAAGCCCTAGAAGAAGAGATAACCACCAAATACGGCGTAAAAATAAAAGGCTACCAAAGCAATGCGTCAGATTTTGAGTCGTCGCAACAATTTGTAGACCAAGTGGTGGCTGATTTTGAACGTATAGATATACTCATAAATAATGCTGGAATCACCCGTGACAACCTGCTGATGCGTATGAACGAAGAGCAATGGGATGAGGTGATGAACGTAAATCTGAAATCAGTATTTAACCTTACCAAGGCAAGTTTGCGCACCTTTTTGAAACAAAAAAGTGGCAGTATCATAAATATGAGCAGCGTGGTAGGAGTGATGGGGAATGCAGGACAAAGTAACTATGCAGCATCCAAGGCCGGCATTATTGGTTTTAGTAAATCTATGGCTAAAGAGCTGGGCAGCAGAAATGTGCGATGCAATGTGATAACACCGGGATTTATAGAGACCGAAATGACAGCAGAATTGGGCGAAGAAGCACTTAAAAAATGGACTGAAGGCATCCCACTAAAAAGGGGTGGAACAACAAATGACGTGGCCAATGCGTGTGTGTATTTGGGCAGTGATTTGTCATCATACGTCACCGGACAAGTACTGAGTGTCTGTGGTGGTATGTTAATGTAAGGGACTTAGTAACAATGGCATTAGACCAACTAGATGTAGATGAGTACGATACTCAGATGACTTTTTTGGAGCATGTGGAAGCACTGCGGTGGCACCTCATACGCTCTCTAGTGGCTATAGTGTTGGGTGCTATTATTGCTTTCGTAAAAGGGCCTTATATTTTTGATACAATATTGCTAGGTCCTACACGCAATGATTTTTGGAGTTTTAGAAAACTATGCCAATTGGGTGAAAAACTAGGAAAACCAGAAACCTTGTGCATAGGCGATATGGATTTTGTAGTTAAAACGGTGAACATACAAGAGCAGTTTTATCAGCATTTTATGATAGCAGCCATTGGCGGGCTTATTTTTGCAATGCCATATATTCTGTTCGAAATATACAGGTTTATAAAACCCGCACTGCGCAGCACCGAAAAGCGTTACTCAGGCTTGGTTATAGGTTTTGCTTCCTTGTTGTTTTTTATTGGGATACTTTTTGGCTACTTCATATTGACGCCGATATCGGTCAATTTTTTGGGTACCTATACCTTGAGTGATTCTATAGTACGTGAGTTTACGGTAGCCTCAGTGGTTAGTTTTATTAGCTTACTCACCTTGGGCGCAGGAGTTATTTTTGAACTGCCCATAGTTATCTACTTTTTAGCCAAAATAGGAATACTCACTGCAGATACTATGAAAGCATACCGTCGAGTAGCATTTGTGGTGATACTGATTTTATCTGCTGTCATAACACCACCTGATGTAACTAGCCAAATAATATTAAGTATGCCCATACTAGTGCTGTATGAAATAGGCATAGTGATAGCTAGGAAAGTAGCTCCAAAAACACCCATAGAATTACCCGAAAAATGAACATAAAAGTAAGCATAGGAAACGACCACGCCGGCACAGATCTCAAAAAAAGAATACTACAAGAATATGCAGATACGTATGATTTTGTAAACCATGGCACAGACGGAAGCACTTCTGTAGACTACCCAGACTATGTACACCCAGTGGCGCGTGATGTAGAATCTGGAAAAGTGAGTTTTGGAATTTTGATTTGCGGTAGTGCCAATGGAGTGTGCATGACGGCAAATAAGCACCAAGGCATACGCGCAGGACTAGCTTGGAATACTGAAGTAGCTGCACTGATAAAACAGCATAACAATGCCAATATAATTTGCATACCTGCTCGTTTTTTGAGTGAGGAAGAAGCTCTAAAAGTGCTAAAAACATACATAGATGAAATCTACGAAGGTGGCCGTCACCAGCTAAGGGTAGATAAAATACCGTGCTAGGGGTACCGTGAAAATGAGTATAAGGTGGTGTCCTCAAAAAAAACGTAGTACTGTTTGAGTATAAAAAAATATCTTTATTTGTTACCAGCACGCAATATTATGGGCGGTGCCAAGAATTGGAATCTATTGTGAGAAAAAAAATAGAAAAGAGTATAGCGTAATGAAAATCTAACACTACCAGCAAGTTAAAACTAAATAGCAGTGTAAAATAGGATAACCATTTAAAATGACCACAAACAAAAGATTATACCCAAAATTTCACAAAAACAAATAGTATTTCAGAAACTTGAGATTCAAAAGAAAAGATTAAAAAATATAATGAAACAATTTCTCCTAGTATCAACCATGTTGCTTACATTTGGCTTTGTGAATGGTCAAAATAAAGTATATAAAGGAAATTCTACCAGTTACTCTGATTGCCTGTATACTATAAGTGGGGATAAAATTTATAGAGGTAATTCAACTAGCTATTCCGATTGTAAGTACACTTTAGATGGAGCTAAGGTTTATCAAGGAAATTCTACGAGCTATTCGGATTGTCTTTACACCTTAAAGGGAGATAAGATTTATCAAGGAAATTCTACGAGCTATTCAGATTGTCTGTATACCATAAGTAAAAGTAAGGTTTATAAAGGTAATTCTACTAGCTATTCAGATTGTTTATTCACTGTAGATGGCAAAAAGGTTTATCAAGGCAATTCTACGAGTTATTCAGATTGCATATCTACGGTTGACGCATCTTTAAAACTTGCTATTGTCGCTATATTGATTGGGCCGTATTGAAAAGATTTAAATGAACCAAATCTTTCATGGACCTTAATATTTAGGCAGTATTATATGGAAGCTGATACCCTAAGAATAGCCTACAAACCGGCAAGCAAAAATTCTATTTCTCGGCGCGGCAGTTTATATCGATCGGCAATAACGGCATTGGTTAGTTTTCCTTTATACATATAAGTGCCAGCGCGCATTCCTTTATGGTTTCGCAAACACTCGTCTATACCGCCATCATTAGTTATGCTTTGAAGTAGCGGGGTGAAAATATTGCTAAGTGCGTAGCTGGCCGTACGACTGTACCTAGAGGCAATGTTGGGCACACAGTAGTGCAATACCCCGTGTTTTTCAAATACGGGCATTTTGTGATTGGTAGCTTCCGAGGTCTCAAAACAGCCTCCCTGGTCTATACTCACATCTACAATGATAGATTTTTGACGCATATTGGTGACCATTTCCTCGGTCACTACGCATGGACTCAGTCCAAGAGGACTACGAAGGGCACCTATGGCTACATCACATTCTGCAAGTGCTTTACCTAGTATTTTGGGTATGAGTGTGGAGCTATGAATGCGATTTCCTAGACTTTTTTCGAGCCTACGTAGTTTCTCTATACTATTATCAAACACTTTTACACTAGCACCCAGTCCAAGTGCAGCACGTGTAGCATATTCTCCTACGCCGCCAGCTCCTATAATTACGATTTGTGTGGGTTGTATACCCGGTATTCCTCCAAAAAGTTCACCTTTCCCAGAGTGGTAGTTGCTAAGGTATTCCGCAGCTATCATGACACTTGCTCGTCCAGCAATTTCACTCATGCTGCGTATTACAGGAAGCGAGTCTTCTTCATCTCTTAAAAATTCATAACCTATTGCCGTAATATTTTTGGAGAGCATTTTTTTTATGATTATCTCCTTGGTACGAACCATTTGTAGTGCACTTATTAAAATCTGACCACTTTTCATAAGTTCTATTTCTTCTTCTGTAGGTGGTGCTACTTTCAAAATTAAGTCACACGTAAAAACCTTCTCTGGCTGATAGGCTACAATCGCACCTACACTACTGTAATCCAAATCACTGAAATTTGCTTTTTCTCCACAGTTAGACTCTATCATCACTTCATGGCCTTGTTGTACCAATAAATTTACAGCCATAGGGGAAAGCGGTACTCGGTGCTCCTGAAAAATAGTTTCTTTAGGTATGCCAATGGTGAGTGAGTCACTCTTCTTTTTAATTTTTAGAAGTTTTTCTTGTGGCTGCAGACTAGCAGCCCGAGCCAAATCGCCAAACGATGGATTTGAGAAGTTTCCCATATTTTATATCTGTCCTGCAAAATACAACATATTTTATATAAAACTGAACACTTAATTTTTTTTGTGGGTAAGACTAGTGTATAACTTGCAACCACTTCTCTTATCTTTGAAACTATGAGAAGGTTTAACATTATTGCATTGCTTTTTAGCACTCCATTTCTTGTTTGTACTACTAATGCAAGCTCTTTTGACAGTGAAAATAAAATACTGTTAAAAACCAAACATGTGCATGAAAATGAACCTAAAGATACCTTTTCTGCAGTGGATTCTGCCCTCGTTTCTGTCTCAGTGTTGAATTTTTCTTCTGATGACGTGTATAGTTACGGAGAACGATTGATAGATATAAGTACTACTGTAACACTTTTTGAAAACAATGAAATACCCACGGATGAAGATCTTTTTAATTGTCACGTTAACTCCAAACAATTTAGGGTGCCAATGGTGTACAATCCACTTGTAAAAGAACAAATTGATTATTTTGGTACTCGCTGGCAGCCCATACTGAAACAAATGCTGTCCAAGTCAAACCATTTTTTTCCCTTGTACGAAGAAATTTTAGTTGAGTACAATATGCCTGTCGAGATAAAATACCTGAGCGTTATAGAATCTGCATTAAATCCGCACGCTAGGTCTAGAAGCGGAGCAGTTGGCGCTTGGCAGTTTATGCCAGCTACGGCTCGTATTTTTGATTTAGACATCAATTATAAAGTAGACGAGCGTAGGTCTTTAGAAAAAAGTACCCGTGCGGCTTGTGTGTACCTTCGTCAAATGTATGAACAATACGGTGATTGGTTGCTCGCTCTAGCTTCATACAACTGTGGCCCGGGAAACGTGCGTAAGGCAATGCGTCGTAGTGGCAAAACTAGCTTTTGGGAGATATACGATTATCTGCCTCGTGAAACTCAAAAATATGTGCCCAAATTTATCGCTATGGCTTACATGATGAATTTTTATGATGAGTTTGGTATTACACCAGCTCCTATTGATGATAATTTGTACCAAACTGAGCGTGTATTTTGTGAAGAAGGCCTAGATCTTGGAGTAATTGCAGAAAAATTAGGAGTGAGTGAAAAACGACTTTTACAGTGTAATCCTGAAATGAAAACAACTGAAATTCCATTCAAAGGAAAAGGATATGACCTATATGTGCCTTGCGAAACAGCTTCACTGTTCTACGAAAACCAATGGGATATTCAGAAGATGTCTGCCGTGCGTGCAGAAGAAAAACGTATAGCCGAAGCCAATAAACCAAAAGTCAACTATCACTATGTTAGACAAGGGGAATCCCTTACTTTCATTGCAAGAAAGCATGGTGTTACCGTTTCTCAACTGAGAGCATGGAATGGGATAAAAGGAAGCACTATATACCCAAAACAACGATTGAAAGTATATAGGGGTTAACATAAAATACAATATGAAATCTAGTGTAATCGCAATACTCTTAGCCTCAGCTTGTGTAGCTTGTACCACTACCACCAAAGAAAAAAAAGCACTGATGCCAGATAGCAGTGGCAACCTTACCGAAATAGTAGTATTGTCTGACAAGGCTACGCTTGATAGTGCTTTCAAACTACAAGTTGCTGCTGTTTTTAGTCAACCATTAGAAGGTCAACCTCCACCAGGAGAGCAGGTATTTAAAGTATTGTTTGCAGACGAAGATTTTTTTAAAGGGTATTTTTTAAAACACCACAACATATTCATATTACTAACTACAGAAAACGCACGGAAACTAAAAAAAGTTGTTCCTGAAAATTTGGTAGACAAACTAATACAGGTTCATAAACAGAAAACAGGAATTTTAGGTATAAAACAAGAAACAGTGTTCGCCCAAAATCAAAATATTTTTATTGTATTAGCGGATGATAAACAAAGCTTACAGAAAAAAATAGTCGATAAAAAAGATGACTTGCTTACTTTAGCTAAAACCCATGAAAATGAAACAGGCAAGCACAAAATACTCGGCGAAACACTAGCTAAAAATGATAAGCTTTACCAAAAAAGTCTGACAGATAGAGGATTTGGTGTACGTATTCCCAAAAGCTATAGAGTGGCTACGGATGAAAGCAACTTTGTTTGGATACGTAAGCAAATAACAAATGAAGAAAAAGAAATGAGTATCCTACTTTTTGAGGTACCCTATACTACTACTAGTATGCTGAGTACAGATAGTCTGTTGGCTATACGTAATAAATTTACTAAAAAATACATACCAGGTGAAATAAAAGGTAGCTATATGAAATACTCAGAAGTGTTTATTCCGGTGCGAAAGGATCAAAATTTCAAAGAAAAGTATAGTGCAGAGATACGTGGATGGTGGGATGTGCAAGGAGATTTCATGGGTGGACCATCCTACCTTAGAGCCGTTGTAGATGAAGCAAATGGTCGCCTAGTATTTGCTGAAGGATTTTTGTTTTATCCCAATGAGAGTAAAGCAAAATCTATGCGTGAGTTAGAAATTTTGGTAAATACCCTTTCAATTAAATGATACGTATAGAGATTTGGGCTTCTGGTGGAGGCACTAATGCAGATGCCATTGCACAGTATTTTTACAACCATCCTACTATATGCATAGCTTCTTTGGGTTGCAATAGGAGTGAAGCAGGGGCTTTTGAAATAGCTAAAAAACATAGTATACCTTCAGTTTATTGGAGCAAAGAGGACTGGAATTCGACTGAAATTTTAAAACAATTAGCTGCACGAAAAATTGACTATATAGTGATGGCCGGCTTTTTAAAACTTGTGCCTGCAGCGGTTACTCAGTATTTTGACGGCCGTATTATAAATATACATCCCAGCTTGCTGCCGCTTTACGGCGGAAAAGATATGTATGGAGAGCATGTGCATCAAGCTGTGCTCAAAGCCCGCGAATATTTCTCTGGAATCACCATACACGAAGCCAATGAGGATTTTGATAAAGGAAAAATTATAGCGCAATACACCATACCTTTATCTCCTGGTAATGAAACGCTAGTCAGTATAAAACAACGTATTCAGATGTTAGAACATAAACACTTTGCACCTACCATAGCGGCTTGGATAGCCTCCAAAACACGAGAATAATAGTCTAATTTGGAAGTATTGTAAACGTGGTTCGTCTATTGGCAGCTCTTCCTTCTGGGGTGCTATTTGTAGCTACAGGCTGAGTGTCTCCATATCCTTTAAAAGATATTTTGCTGCTATCTACGCCGCTAGATGTGAGATAATCAAATACAGCTTTTGCTCTCATCTCTGATAGCGTTTCGTTGTAAGATGAGCTTCCCACATTGTCCGTATGACCTGCTATTTCTATTTTTAGTTCTCTATTTTTTTCTAAAAAAGTAAGAAGGTTTTGTAGCTCGGTATTACTTTCCTCTTTCAGTACATGTTTGTCTGTATCAAAGAATATGTTATTTAGCACTACGCTTTTGCCCACTTCTATTTTTTGTAGTTCAATTAGTATTTCAAAGGGTTGATCTGATGGCATATTGGGCATGTCAAAATACTCGGAATGAAATAGGTAGTCTTTTTTATCTATGGTGAGAGCATATCTGACATTTGCTTTGAGAGGTACAAGTAAGGTTCCAGTTGTTTTATTGGTGTATGAAATGGTGCTTGGACTATTGTCTAAAGGTGTCAGCACTACGCTAGATTGTAGAGGTTGCTTCGTTTTGGCATCGCGCACCAAACCTCTCACATAGCTTACTTGCTGCGCTTGTAGCGTAGAGGGCAGCTCAAAGGTGTATATGTCTAATCCTCCTTTTCCATCGGGCATTTTATCACTGCTGTAGAAGGCTGTACTTCCGTTTCGGCTAACTACCATATTCCAATCATAGCCAGTAGTATTTATAGGATACCCTAAATTTTTGGGTTTTTGCCATGAGCCGTCTGGTTTCAGCTGCGTCATAAATAAATCACTTTTTCCCATACCAGGATGTCCGTCAGAGCTAAAATACAAGGTGGTGTTGTCTGAGTGTATAAAGGGAAACTGCTCATCTTTGGAGGTATTGATTTCTGGCCCTAGATTTACAGGTTCGCTCCAGCCTTTTTCGCCAAATTTCGACTGCCATAAATCAGTACCACCATACCCACCAGGTCTATCACTCGTAAAATATAATACGCGTCCATTGCTAGCTATGCTGGGTTGAGATTCCCAGTATTTTGTATTTATGGGTGCTTGTAGATTCATGGGTTCACTCCACTTTCCTTCGCGATCTATAGTGAGCCATATATCGCATTGTCCTTTGCCTCCTGGGCGGCTACACGATGTAAAAAATATGTAATGACCATCTGCAGACACACTAAATGCACCCTCGTTTTCACTTGTATTTATAGGAGGTCCTATATTACGTATTTTGGTCCATTCGCCATTTTTTTTTGTTGAGTAATAAATATCTTCATTGGGTCTACTATTGCTCAAATCACCTGTTCTCCTAGTGATATACATGGTTTGCTCGTCTATAGAAAAAGCAGGGCTGTATTCCTGTTCCTGTGTATTGATGTTAGGTCCCATATTGAGTGGAGTTATATCCACCGGATTTTTCTTAGCCTCTTGTGCAAAAGAGAGATTGGCCAAACGTACTTCCGCTGCCTTGGCATAGCGGTCATTGGTTTTATTGCCTCTTAAAAACTGCCCGTAATAGTATTCAGAAGAGTCTAGAACATCTTGCAAAAAATATATTTCACCTAGCTCGTACAATGCAAAGTAGTGGTTTGGTTTTATGCCCAATAGCTGGTGGTATGTTTCTATGGCTTTGTGTAGATCGTTCTTTTTTTGGTAGGTATTGGCCAATGCATCGTAAGCATCAGTGTAATAAGGTTCTTTGTTTATCGCTTTCTTAAATAATGATATTGCCTTTTCATATTCCCCAAAACTCTGTTGTTGTAGCCCTTCGCTAAAATATGCTAGTGCTTTTTTTGAAAACTGTACTTGGCCATTTGCTACTTGCGTAGTTCCGCAGCTGGTTACTATAAAAAATAAGCCCCCCAAAATGCATAATTTTTGATTAATTCCTTTCATATTCTAGTATTTGTACATCACATAGTTTGCCATTTTCTATCCCAAACTTTATCATCGTTCTTTTTTGATGAAAGCCGTGCACGCCTATAGCTCCTGGATTAAAATGTGTTAAACCTAAATTTTTATCTTTCATTATTTTGCAAATGTGCGAGTGCCCGCATATAAATAAATCTGGTTTTTCAGCAATTAAACGCTGTTTTACTCCTTCGGCATATCTGCCAGGGTACCCGCCAATATGGGTCATATACACTTTCATGCCTTCCAAACTAAATATCAACTCTTTAGGATACAAATTTCGTATATCTAATCCATCTATATTCCCATAAACACCTCGTAGGGTTACGTTCGGAGCTATAGCTTGGCTTACAGCGATTGTACCCCAGTCTCCTGCATGCCATACCTCATCACAGTCTTGCAAGTGTTTTTGCACCTCGGTACTTTCAAAACTATGGGTATCAGATATCAGTAATATTTTTTTGATGCGGTAAAAATACAGTGTTTTTTAAATCTCGTAGGCTCTTTGTCCAAAGAATATCCGACTTTTGGAGCAATGTCAGTAAATGTTGTACTTTTAATAAGCATTGCCGCGGTGAGTTATTTTAGTTTTTCTAATAAAGCATTGTACACAAATCTACTATTTAGTCCTTACATTATAATCCGAGAAAAGCAGTGGTATAGGTTTATATCTTCTGCTTGGGTACATGCAGATTTTATGCATTTAGCGTTTAATTTGTTCGTTCTCTATGGTTTTGGTAATTTTTTAGAAAACGTTTTTGTGTTGTGGTTTTCGGAAGTGGGGAAGGGATATTACCTTTTTTTATTTTTGGGCTCTGTAGTAATTGCCGGCATCCCTAGCTATTTAAAACATAAAGATAACGCAGCTTATGCCGCAATTGGTGCATCCGGAGGAGTCAGTGGTGTCCTATTTGCCAATATTTTACTTCAGCCATTCAATAATCTTTATTTGTTTGGTGCTATTCCCATTCCGGGCATCGTATTTGGCGTAGTCTACTTGTGGTATTCTCGTCATATGAGCAAAAAAGGAACAGATAACATTGGACACGATGCACATATTTGGGGTGCTTTAGGGGGTATGGCTATTCTCATAGTTATGAGACCCTCAGTTTTGCTTAGCTTTTTTCAGCAAATACTTGGGTTTTTACCTTTATAACTAACAGAAAAATAGGTGATTATCTTCGATGTTACAATTAAATAAACGATTATTACGTAGTAAGGGCATCTTAATATAAAGTTGCAGCATTTTTACGATGCCGAAAAATACTATTTAGTAAACAAGCAAAAAATTGCTAGTTGGTATTTGTATACACAAGTCTGTTTAGGCTTAAAACGGAAGATCATCTCCTTCGTCATTGCTAAAATTTACCCCAGTAATGTCATCATCTGTAGCTAGTGGAGCAGACATTTTAGCTGAAGATCCTGAAGAGCTGTCCGAGCTCAAAGCTTCCATTTTCCATGCTTTGATATCAGTATACCATCTTGAGTTGTATTCACGGCTTTCTATGTTAACTGCTATTTTGAGCATGTCGTTTGGCTTGTAATTGTTTAGCTCTTCTGCTTTTTCATTCCAGCAACTAATGCATACCTTTTTTGGGTATTGCTCTGTGGTTTCTAAAATAAAATCTTGTTTTTTCCAATCTCCTCTTGTACTTGTACCAGACTGTGGGTCTAGTACTTGTATGAGTTTTCCTTCTAATATTAAATTATCCATAATTGATGCCACAAGTTTACCGTCTAAAATTTATTTGAACGTCATTTGTTTAACAAATATTTTTAAACAATTTTTGATGCCTTGGAGATAGTAATAGCATTTGGTGTAGCAGCACTCTTAAGTTTTATTGGTTCAGTTTTTTTAGGTTTGGTCAATGCAGCCGTTATAGACACTGCTATTTATCGCTCTGAAAAGTCAGCCCTTTGGCTTGCTTTTGGTGGGGTTATTCCTGAAATTCCGTATACCCTTATTGCTATTTTGGGTGCTAGTTATATTGAAATTATGACCCAATACAAAACACAACTAAGTGTGGCAATGGGTTTGATTTTTTTATCTATGGGCCTACGATATGTACTAAAAAATAATCCCAAACCACAACATAAAAATATGTTAGAGACAGGCGCCTTGGCAAATTTTTCCAAAGGATTTTTTTTAGCCCTTGCTAATCCGCAGCTTATTTTTTATTGGTCTGGCTATCTCATTATTTTTCAAACGGGTACGTTTTCTAACGGAAAACCCTTTTTTACCTTCAATAATTCGCTGCTAGACCCTACTAAATGGGGATTTGCACTTGGAGCATCTGCTGGTGCATTCCTAATTTTATTCATTTATACCAAGCTTAGTAGCATTTATAAGGAGCACTTGGTGCGCCTTATTGGCAATAAATTGTCCTATATTATTGGTGGTGTTTTTATAGTATTGGGAATTATTACTATCCTGAAAAATTTTCTTCCTAACTAATTTCCGTACGTTTTTAACGTCTTATAAATCACAATTCTCAGCAGAAGTTACTTGGTCTTATTGCGGACGAAGTATCCAAACATCTTGCTTGATTTGGCGTATCTCATTAAAAGTAGTCAAAGCGCTTTCCTCGTTATTCCCGGCAGAGATCACAATGCGGTAAAGTCCGTTGGTATAATCTAATAATTCGGCATTTGAAAATAGTAGTTGTAAGTTTTCCAATGATTCTTTAGCCTCGTCCAAATCATATGTCGAATTTAAGATAATATAAAATAATCCAACATTAGGAGCTGTGGTCATTATTGGTTCATCTTCAGATTCTTCTACTTTAATTGAAGAATCGTTATTTTCAGTTGCTATTTCTGCATCTAATGAATCAGTGCTTAAGGAGTCGGATATTGGCTGCTCACGTATTATCTTTATGATTTCTCTTATGATTTCTATGGGTTTAGTTTTTATTATTGTTACAGCCAAGTTTGCTCCATTTGCAGAATATAACTCTCGCGGGTTGTATCCATCTGCCAGTACGCGAACCTTTAGAGTATCTGCACGTATTTCAGATGTGTACGTAAATTCACCAGTTTCATTTGTCACTGTATACGATCCACCACTTTGATTTGTCTCTATATGCACAAAAGCATTTGGAATAAGATTACCCAAAGTATCCATTATTTTACCTGTTAATGTAGTGCGTATTATGGGTTTATGAATAGTGATAAATCTGCTACTGTTTTCGTCTTTTCGGGTGACCATAAGCGAAGATGGACTGTGAGCAACAAAAGCAAGTTCGTTTTTTACCGTATTGAGGTATGTGAGATTTGTTGGTTGAGCGTTTTCACTATCAATGGTTTTACATTCGTAAATATCATATCCTCCCTTGCTTGGGTGTCCGTTGGATATAAAGTATAACATTTCTTTATATACAGTAGGGTTTATATCGTTTCCTGCTGAATTTATTTTATTTCCCAATGAAATAGGAGCCTCAAAGTTGTCATCCCAATATATGCTTTTAAATAGATCGTAACCACCTATAGAGCCGGCTTTGTCTGAACTAAAGTAGATTGTTTTGTTTTTCTCATCAATATGTGGAAAAGCAAAATTGCCAGAAATGTCGGTAAATAGTTCTTTAGGTTTACTCCAACGACCATTTTTACTTAAAAAAAGATACAATCTAGAGGTGTTGTTTTTCTCGTCTATTAAGCTCGCTACAGCTTTTTCACCATTGGAATAGAATGCTATGGAGCCAAAAGATAGCTTTTGTACATCTTGAAATATCTCGGCACGAAAGATTAAGTTGCCATCACATAATTTTTGGTAAGCCATTATGCGGCCATTGGCTTCGGCGTACAATCTAGCATCAAAAGTTGTAGGATTGCTGATGGTGTACTGCGATTGTATTTCGTACTCTTTTAATGGTGCAGAGCTAGTGTCAAACAAGCGATTTATCTCATAGGTGGTGTTTCCGTCTTCTTTGAACGCTGCATACTCACCATAAAATTCTCTTGCTAAAGCAGGTTTATTATTTGCTTGCAATATATTAGCAAAAAGTAAAAAGTCACTAGAGGTGAAATTTCCTTTTTCTAGCTCCGTATAGAGCAGTTTTTCGGCAGTTTTATAGTCTCCAGTATCATATGCCAATCTAGCTCGTTCTTGTGTGCTTTTTGGGAATATCGTTTTGTGTCGCACATCAAGCTCTGGCAATTGTGCTATGGTATTTTGTGCTATCGCAACGCAGCTTAAAATAAGTAGGTGTAACTTGTTCATTTGATGGGCAAATTTCGTAAAAAAAGCGATAGAAACATTACATATCCCAACTCTATTTGTGAAATCTATTGCAGAGATAGTAGGATTTTATATTTACAACAGCGTTTTGTGTTGTTTGATATAACCATACAAATGGGAAAGTGAAGGAAATAGATAGAAAATTCCAATTTATAGGATGTTTTGTACATTCTAAAAATTTCTTTTGAGTGGTTTAGATAGAGCAGCTTATTGCTTTGGCCGCCAAGTATCCTCCGCTCCACGCAGCTTGAAAATTAAACCCACCTGTAATGGCATCAATATTTAATAACTCACCAACGGCATATAGATTTTGGTGGTGTTTTACTCGAAATGTACTCAACTCAACGTTAGCCAAATCAATACCTCCGGCAGTAACAAATTCCTCTTTGAAGGTGCTTTTTTTGGTTATAGGAACCTCAAATGCCGTAAGTACTTGAATAAGTCGTTCTATTCCTTTTTTTCCTATTTCTGACCAATTTGTATATTCTTTGAGTTCTGCTTTAGCCACTAATTCTTGCCACAACCGCTTTGATAATCCGTGATCACGCCAGCTGTACACCTTGTCTTTTGGGGTAGCAAGTTGATAGTTTTGAAACGCAACACGCAATTGGTTGATGTCATAGCAATTCCAATTAATGACCAACGTAAATGTATAATTTAAAGTGGCTAATTCTCTGGCATGCCAAGCACTTAGTTTAAGAATAGCTGGAGCACTATACCCCCAATGTGTTACTAAAATAGGTCCTGATTCTTGACTCTTTTTAATTTCTTTGATACTTGTCAGCACAGTAGAAGCGCTTACTCCAGCCAATACTTCCAGGTGATGTGGCTCAGCATTAAACGTAAACAACGATGGGAGCGGAGGTATTAAGGGAATGGTTAAGTGTTCTAAAATCTTATATATATGAGTATTTCCGCTCGTTGCGAGTACCACTACATCAGCAGAAACAACTTCATCGTTAAACACTAACTGCCACTTATTTTCTGAATAATACAACGCCTTAAGTCGATGGCTCAGTTTTACAGTTACTCCTAATTTTTGAGCCAAATTAGTGAGGCAATTGTAGATGGTTTGCGAGGTGTTGCTCAACGGAAATACGCGTCCGTCGTCCTCGGTTTTTAAAGGAACTCCTCTGGAAGTAAACCAATCTTGGGTGTGAGTGGTATTAAATTCTTGAAATACGGGTTTCAGATAGTCGTGGCCACGGGGATATTTTTTGGCCAGTTCAGTTGGGTCACTTATGGTATTGGTTACATTACACCTTCCGCCACCGCTTACGAGTACTTTGGCAAGTACTTTATTACTAGCTTCATACAGGGTTATATGGCAGTTCTTGTCTTTTTCTGCTAGGTTAACAGCTGTAAAAAATCCTGCTGCTCCTCCACCTATTATAGCTACTCTTTTGGTCATTTACAGTAGAAAAAATTCAATACTCTCAGTCAATACCTCTGCAAATGCTTTGGTAATTTTGCGCTCTGTGAGTGGATGTTTAATATTGAAGGTGTGGTCTGCATTTTCTATTTCTACCAGTATAGCGTGTGGTACTTCTTGGTATATGGTATGAGCATCTTGAAGCGGTACTACTTCGTCATTTTCTCCGTGAATTATGAGCAATGGTTGTTCAAAGTTTTCTAAATGTCTACCCAATCTCAATATTTCTGCGTGTTGTGCAAAGTTTTCTACAAATTGAAAATAGATTGGCATTTCTTGGTTGGTACGTCCGTTAATGATGGTATGCACACCATCATTTTTCCACGCTTCAAATGCTTTCATCTCTAGGTAGCGCTCAAGGTCACTCACACTAGCCCACGTGGCACATTTACTTACCCGGGTGTCTTGGGCAGCACGCAGTAATGCTATTGCGCCCCCTCTGCTATGGCCTATTAGGTGCAGTTCACCGTTCCATACAAACGGAAAAGTCTCGGCTTTTTTTTCGATAAAATCTAGCACAACTCCTAAATCGTCGTATTCTATTTTGAAATTATTATTTCCAAAAGCTTCTAGATCTACAAATTCTTGAAGATGAGCAGGTGTAGTTCCGTTATGTGAAAAGTTAAATTTAAAAAAAGGCAAACGTTTGGAGGCAAATATTTCTGCCGCTAGAGGCCAAGCCCCCCAATCTTTAAATCCTTTAAAGCCATGAGCAAATACAGCAATAGGTACACTCTCCGGATAGATGGAGTAGGTGAGGTCTGCCGTTATGAGCTTTCCAGTACTACCTTTAAATTTGAAATCTATGTGAAGAATCTGACTCACTATTTCAGCTCTTGAAATACGGCGTTAGCGTCAAAATCTTGTGCTTTTTTGCCTATGCGAAGTATGGTAACCTTGTTCATAATAACAGGCTCTTTTGGTCTGTCGTTTTGCGCTCTAGGCAAATTTCCTATCAGGGTAACATATTTTTGACCCATTATGACCTGCCCAAAAATATTGTAACCCCCATCTAGCCAAGGAGTTGCTTTATGAGTTATGAAAAATTGGCTTCCATTGGTATTTGGGCCACTATTTGCCATACTAAAAATACCGGGTTTGTCGTGGGTTAATCCATTATCTGTTTCGTTTTTAAACTTGTAGCCAGGTCCACCAGCACCGGTACCCGAAGGATCTCCTCCTTGTATCATAAAATTGGGTATCACCCTATGAAAAATAAGACTATCGTAATAGGGTACACCTGCGGGCCGTGATGTGTTAGCTATAGCACCTTCTGCTAATCCTACAAAATTAGCTGTTGTTAGCGGCGCTTCTTCCATAGCTAATTTGCCTACTATGTCACCATAGTTGGTCTGTATGTACGCGTACAGTCCGTCTTCTTTTAAGTGAGGAGTTTTTTTAATGATCTTAGCTAAAGTATAACTATAGTCGCTACTGCCCTCTACTTTATCTTCTTTGGGTGTTTTTATTTTTGTCACTTCTAGCGTGTAAGTGTATCCTATCTCGTAGTCAAAACCTTGTATATCTTCACAAAACGATGTCCACTTTTCTGCATTTTCTTTATCTTTCACTTGCAGGCAATCTTCTTTTGAACTATCCACAAATAACAGAATATTTTTATCCTTGTTTGGATTCAGTATGGCACATGAAGATAATACTAAAATGCTGCTCAAATAAATTATAGTTTTTAACATAGGGCAAAGATAAAGCAACCAAAGAATAGGAGTAGTGCAGCAGCGCAATTATTTTAAGGGTTTGTGAATTATTGAATTTCAACTGTCTATGTTCTAAAAATTATCCTGAGGCACTATTTCGTTATTATTGCACCGCTTTATGAGTTTAAAACAAGAAATTGCGAAGCGTAAAACCTTTGGTATCATCTCCCATCCCGATGCGGGTAAAACTACTCTTACAGAGAAGTTGCTTCTCTTTGGCGGGGCTATACAAACGGCAGGTGCTGTAAAAAGCAATAAGATTGAAAAGACCGCCACGTCAGATTTTATGGAAATCGAAAAACAGCGTGGTATATCGGTAGCTACCTCGGTAATGAGCTTTGAGTATAAAGGAAAAAAAATAAACATATTGGATACCCCTGGACACAAGGATTTTGCTGAAGATACCTATCGTACACTCACTGCTGTGGACAGTGTGATATTGGTAGTAGATGTGGCAAAAGGTGTGGAAGAGCAAACTAGAAAACTGATGCAAGTTTGCCGGATGCGAAACACGCCTGTTATTATTTTTGTGAATAAAATGGATAGAGAAGGGCAAGAGCCTTTCGATATTTTGGAGGAGTTAGAAAATGAACTAAAAATAACCACGCGACCACTGAGCTGGCCTATTAATATGGGTGCACGTTTTAAAGGGGTGTACCTACTGCACAACCAATCACTAAATCTATTTGAAGCAGACAAAACCAAGAAAGCAGCAGACTATATTTCTATAGAAAATTTAGATGACGCTCGCTTAGATACTATTATTGGTAAGGCAGATGCAGACCAACTGCGAGAAGATGTAGAATTGATAAACGGTGTTTTTGAGCCTTTTGACAAAGAACTTTATGAAGATGGTCTTTTGGCGCCAGTTTTCTTTGGGTCAGCGCTCAATAATTTTGGGGTACAAGAAATGCTAGACACGTTTGTAGACATAGCTCCTAGCCCTAGATCTCGTCTTACTGATGTACGCGAAGTAGCACCGTTAGAGGACAAAATGTCTGGTTTCATATTTAAAATACACGCTAATTTAGATCCGAATCATCGCGATAGAATTGCTTTTTTGCGCATTTGTAGTGGAACGTTTGAGCGAAATGCGTTTTATATTCACCCTCGAACCGGAAAAAAAATGCGTTTTAGTAATCCGTATACTTTTTTGGCAGACAGCAAAGAGGTTACTCAGATTGCTTATCCTGGTGATGTGGTAGGATTATATGATACGGGTAATTTTAAAATTGGAGATGGACTCACAGAGGGAGAAAAATTGATATTCAAAGGTATTCCAAGTTTCAGTCCCGAACTGTTTCGTGAGGTGGTTAATATGGATCCTATGAAAAGTAAACAATTGGAAAAAGGACTAAATCAGTTGACCGATGAGGGTGTTGCACAACTTTTCACACAACAACCCGGAAATCGAAAAATAATAGGGGTAGTAGGAGAGTTGCAGTTTGAAGTAATACAATATCGCCTTGAGCACGAGTACAATGCCAAAGCTCGCTTTGATGCAGTAAACTATCACAAAGCGTGCTGGATGACTGGGGATGAAGAAAAAATAAAGGAGTTTATAAAATACAAACCCCAAGATGTGGTGCTAGATAAAGACGAAAATCTGGTGTACTTAGCTCAAACTGCTTATCTACTTCAGATGGCCAAGAGTAACAATCCCGAAATAGAGTTTCACGAAACATCCGAATTTAAGGTAGGTTGAATGTGAATTTAACTAAGCATCCAACTCAGCACACATCTACATTTTTGCTCGCAAGCTGGATAGTAGTGGCTATGTATGCGATTTGCAGCACTAAGGGTAGGGGGCACTCCCCACCAAAATTCAGCAATAGCCAAAGGTTTTAACTGATGTATGTAGGCATACTGAAATAGTTTTGGAGCGGCACACTCACCTGCACCTGCGGGTGGTACATTTCCAAATAGTGCATACGGACTTTTTGTTTCCCCCTTTGTGTTCAAAAAATGATAAGACTCAAACAACTGATGCTGTAAGGACTGAGATATAGCCCTGCGTTTTTGTTGCAGTTGTATCAATTGGAGTGTTGCTTTACACCCTACAGTTTCTATTTCACGCACTTGCTTATTGATGCTTTCTAAATGAAGCATCCCTTGATTTAAAAATCCATTTTCTTCCAAACTATCAAATACTGGAGGTACAAAAAATGTGTGGTGATTTTTATTGGCTAGTTTGCCACTAAAAGCTGCCAAAAAACCCACGCTGCCACTTTTAGTTTCTACCACCAATACGCCAAACATTTTCCCTATTGCTTTTTCTGTAGATATAACTCCTACACCAAAATTATGTAGCAACTCGGTTTGAGATGTCAGGTGGTTTTGTACTTGTTTGGCAGCTATTTGGCAAAGTAAATGGGGTGCTAGATTAGAAAATGGGTCATTCAGCTTATCGGGCACGTCGATAGCGTTTATATTTTGTTCAAATAGAAGTAGCTTTTCCAAGAGATTGAGGCGATACCTAGTTGATATAATTACTGCATTTGATTTTTGAGACAGAGACCATTTCAGTACAGTTAGAAATCAAACCAGCTTCTTCTGCGGTTTAGCTTTAGGTCTTGCAGCGTGCTACTTTTTACGTTTATTCCAAAGCTAAACATCTGTCTGCCAATTGGAAACCACTCAAAATTCATTTGCCAGCAGTGTAAATCACGGAAAAGATTTATACTGGTGAGTGCAATCTCTTTTGCTGTGATATTGTACCCAGTATTGACACCTAATTTCCAGTTTTCGCTTAGTTTTATGTCTCCATCAAAGGTTATACTTTGGGTAATCATGCCTTCTAACAAGACTGTATTTCCGGTTCTGAAATTGTAATTTATGTTTAAACTCCACGGCAAATTGAAGTCTACATAGTTTTGCATATTGTTGTTAATAAATTCTAATTCAGCTTCATTGGCAGTTTCGCTTTTCTTGCGTTCAAAGGCTTTTGGATTTAGATTGGTAGATATAGAGAGATTACTTCCTTTAAAATTGCCAAGTTGGTTCATTCCATTGATCGCAAATGTTTTACGTCTAAACTCTCGTTTTCCTGTGCTATCTAGTTGGTAGGTGTACGGATCAAAGGTAGTGCCAAAGGTGATGCGTATTTTATTGAGGATGGTTGTGTTTCCACTCATTCTGAAATCTGCCAATTGAAATGAATCAGCTAAAAAATTGTATCCACTCGTAACGTTAAAGTTTTCTATTATTTTTACCTTTTTTATTCCACCGTTGGCCGTATCCTTGGCAGATAGTATCTTAATTTCTAAGTTATTTCCAACACCGAAATTTAATGAGGCTTGTTTCCCTCGTATAGGTCTTGCCATCAACTGATTATCAAGTATATTATAGCTTACAAGATTTAAATTTTCGTCAATATATTGTCTTTTTCTTGACTCTTCTAATCGTTCAAAATCAGGATTCCAAACTGCACTAAAGTTGGGTCGCACAACGTGGCGTATGGCCTGCAGTTTACTTTGTTTTTTAAAGGTTTTTATACCATATAAAATAGTACTAATACCTATACTGGTACTATAATTATACGCTCTTTCAAATCCACTAATGTTGCGCACAAAAAGAGTATCTAGCTCACTATCGTACAGTTTATTGGTTGTTTGAAAATTCCAAAATTCACTGAAACTAAAGCCCGGTGATATAGTTAACCATTTAAGTGCTTTGAATGAGGTGGCAATAGGCACAGTGTGGCTCATCCCACTGCGAAAATCGTCTCTTAAGTTTGATGGAGTACTAAGCGTTGGTCTGCCAAAAATCTCACCAACTCCTGATACCAAAATACTGTCTCCGGTTGTTATTTCATTTTTAAAGGTGCTTTGGTACGAGATACCCAAGTTGTTTAAAAAGCTTTTAAGTGTTAGGTTCTTACTTTTAAACGTTTTGAATGGCATTTGGCGGCTAAAGTTAGCTGTCATTTGAGGTAGTGTCAAATTAAGTTTTCCCGTAGATAGGTTTTGATCCATGTTACTCACCACACCGATGTTTAGTTTGTTATTAAAAAAACTTTTTCCCCAATTTACTGATGAGTTTGAGTTAGTTCTTACTAAATCTTCATAATTTGTTGTATTATTTTTGAGTGAGCTACTGGTCAAAAAACGCACATTTGCACCAAAAGAAGTACCTGGTTTTGCTTTATTATCACGTTTGTAAGTCCACCGTAAATCATAATCCTGTGTTTCGGTGTAGCTACTACTCAGAGGTTCACCAATTTTAAAGTTTGAGTAGCGAAACGACAGGTTTCCGCTATAACGATATTTTCGAAAATAATTGGACTGAATGGTCCCTGCCCAGCTGCCTCTGGAGTAGATGTCTGCACCTATTTGAAGGTCAAAATAATCACTTATAGGAAAGTAGTAGCCTAATCCTCGCACATTAAAACCTTGCTGCTGTGACTCACCAAATTGTGGGAAAATAATACCATGCTTACGTTTTTCGGGTATTGGAAAAAAACCAAAGGGAACCACCAAAGGAGTATTTATCTCTGCAATGACCAAGTTTGCTGGTCCAGTTATGATTTGTTTACGGGGTATTACTTTTATTTTATCCGCCTTAATATAGAAATGAGGATTTGGTAGATTGCACGTGGTAAAACGGGCATCTTTTACATAAATGTGCTCCAAGCTGTCGCGCAATACGCGCTTTCCGTGTATAAAACCATCTTTTTCTGTGGTGAGTACACCATAGCTTATTCCTTTCTTACTCTCAAAATTGTACACCATAGTGTCAGCCTCATATATTTTTCCCGCATCTTCAAAAGCTGGTCTACCTGAATATTTACCTGTTGTATCTTCTAAAATTCCTGTGGCAAAAACTTCTTTATTGTCAAAATCAATTACGATGTAGTGTGCATTTAATTTAATATCCTCATAAAATATTTTGGCATTACCATAAAGGTATGCTTTTTTGTGGGGTAGGTCCAGTATTATAGAATCATCGGCTTCGTAATCTACGTTTGTATTCAAATCACTTTTGTGATTTGCAAGATTAAATGCTAGGCTATCTTTTTCTAAAATAATGCTAGCGCTGTCATTATTTTCTTGTAAGGCAGTGTCTTGCTCAGTAGTAGTGAGGGAATCATAAGCTTCCTTTGTTTGGCCTTGTGCACAAAAAGGTGCACAACACAAGGCACAAATCACCAAACTACGTTGAAACATAATCAACCAAGCCGATGCCCTTGGGCTCACTATATGTTCATACTGATTTAACAAAATGTGGCTTGCGTTAGACACCTTTTATTTCAAATGCAAATGAACAACTTATCTCCAATATTGCGTGAGTCAAAAAGTTTATTCTTGATGATAGTGCTTTCTATTTCGACGGTATGCTGTCTTGCACCTTAAAATAAATGGACTTCATCCATATACAAGCCTTAAATATGGTAGATAACCTTAGTACACTCTTAAAAAGCGGAGTAGTAAATCCTTGTCTATATGAACTTGTTCAATTAAACCAATCATCGTATAAACATAGCTAAGGAAATATCGATTTGATATATAGTGTCTTTTATTTAAGCCAAATTATCGGCACCTGAGTAGTATTTAACAATATCTTGATGCCAAAAAATAAAAAAAATGGACCGTAAGCGGTATATTTGACGCGAATAAAAAATCACTCAAAGGACGTCTATCGGCGCAAAGGAAAATACAAAATAGTCAAAAAAAATATGGCAATATCCAAAGAAACTAAAGTAGGCATACTAGCGGCATTAGCAATCACTATATTGGTGGTAGGCTACAATTTTATGCGAGGACAAGATTTGTTCACCTCTAGTAATGAGTACTATGGAACTTACAGTGAAATTGAAGGCTTATTTAAGTCAAATCCTGTACTCATAAATGGGTATAAAGTGGGCAGTGTTAGCAGCGTAAGTATGGATAATTCTACACTTGAGCTCACTGTTGGCATTACTGTCCCAAGTGAAATAAAAATACCAAAAAACTCTACAATGAAAATCGTAAACAATGATATGATAGGAAGTAAAGCAGTAGAGATAATTTTTGGAGATAGTAAAGAATTTGCGCAAGATGGAGATCAGTTTAAGGCAGAGCAAGATCAGGGATTAGCTCAGGCTGTGAGTGCGGTTTTAGAGCCTCTAACTAAAAGTGTGAGCTCAGTACTAGGCAATATAGATACAGCCATAGCTGGTGCAGACCTTCAAACTACCTTAAAAGATGCGTCTTTGGCGCTGCGCTCTTTCAAAGAAACTGCCGACAAACTAAATAACCTACTAAATGGAAAAGATGCACAAATTATTGCTATACTAGATAACGTAGAGAAAACTACCAAAGGATTAGAAGGTTTGAGTCCAAAAATAGATGGTATATTGAATGAGATTGACGCGACAAGCAAAGAACTTAGCGCAGTAGAGTTTGGGCTGCTAGCCACGCAAGTAAAGAGCCTAGCTACCGAACTAGAAAAAACGACTACTGCAGTAAATAGCAAGAACGGTACTTTGGGAATGCTCGTAAATGACAAAGAACTCTATACTAAACTAGATGCTACTGTATTAAAATTGAAAACGCTGCTGGAAGATATAGAGAAATACCCCAGGCGTTACACAGGAATAACTGAACGCCAGCGAAAAAAAGGTGACGAGGCTAAAAAGGAAGGCAAATAGATAGTCTTCAACTTTTAGAAAAAATATCCTTGTTGATTTGGGATATTAAAATCTGCAGTGGAGGAAATTCTTAGGCAGAATAATCACATATTAACGGTAATATTACCCAATTTCTTAATCAATAATGGGCCTGAATAAACAAATCCAGTATAGAGTTCTATGAGATCTGCACCAGCATCGAATTTACTTTGTGCACTTTCTGTACTTTCGATACCGCCTACGCCTATTATGGTCATATCAGACTTAGAACGAATGTGTTTTACAAAATCATTAGACACCTCAAGCACGGGAGCACCACTAATACCGCCGGCACCTATTTCAGATACCACTTTCTTGTTACTTCTTCTTAGCAACATTCGGTCTATACTGGTATTGGTGGCTACTAATCCTTCAAAGCCTATTTCACTTTGTAGCTCAATGATTTCATCTAACTGGCTGAGAGTGAGATCTGGAGCTATTTTTAGATAAAGTGGCTTCCATTTATCATTGTTTTTTCTCAAGTCAATGAGTGCGCTCAAAATCTTTTTTAGTTCGTCTTTGTTTTGAAGCTCGCGAAGATTTGGTGTGTTTGGGCTGCTAACATTAACGATAAAAAAATCGGCCAAATCGTAAAGCTTCCCATAGCATTGTACATAGTCATGTACTGCATTTTCGTTGGGTGTAGTTTTATTTTTACCAATATTTATGCCAATGAGCATAGTGCAGTTGGGTTGTTTTTTTCTAAAATCGGTCAATCGTATTTTCAGTGCTTTTAGACCCTCATTGTTAAATCCTAAGCGGTTGATAAGTGCCCGGTCTTTTTTTAGTCTAAAAAGTCGAGGTTTTGGATTACCACTTTGCGGTTTTGGGGTTACAGTACCAACTTCTACAAAACCAAAATTTAAGACATTCAATTCATGTAAGAATTTTCCATCTTTATCAAAGCCAGCAGCTAGGCCTACTTTATTTTTAAATCGGAGCCCATCTATTTCTGTGGGCGTATCTTCAAACCAAAATAATGATGGAACAAAAGGTAGTTTACTCACCAGTTTAAATAAGCGCATAGCAATGTAATGGGCATTTTCAGCAGGGAGCAGAAACAAAATACTACGAAGTATTGAATACATGATGCAAATGTGAACTTGATTTTGTTAAAATCAATTAAAAAAAAGTAAAAGTGACGCAATTGAGTGGAGATAGTTGGCTTCTAAATCTCGCAAGTGGTGCTAGCGGCAAACTGATGAAGTGAAAGCCCCAAATAAATTTACTAAAGATAACAGAGACGACTAAAATAATGGACATATTTAGCTCCTGGAATATATCCTCAGAAAGCACGATGTATATAGAGGATTCCTTAAAAACCTGTATCTTACAACTCGGAGATTATAATGATTATTTAGAACGCTTTTAATATCAAAAGAAAGTTTAGCATCTACTGAACACATTGTTAAATTTGCTGTTAATATAAGTAACAAAAAATGGCAAGTAAAGTACAAGGTTTAACAAGTATAGGAAGAAAAGTAATCATGGCTCTCACTGGTTTCTTTTTAATGTTCTTTTTACTGCAGCATTTGAGTATCAATATGATGTCAGTAGTGAGCGCAGAGTTGTTCAACGAAGTTTCTCATTTTATGGGGACTAATCCAATCGTTCAAGGTTTACTTCAGCCCATTTTAATCTTTTCTGTGGTTTTTCATTTTGTGTGGGGTATGTATCTAGAGTACCAAAATAACCAAGCGCGCGAAATAAAATATGCCATGTACAAAGGCAGCGCTAATGCAAGCTGGATGAGTAGAAATATGATCATCTCCGGACTAGCAGTTCTAGCATTTCTAGCGCTACATTTCTATGATTTTTGGATACCAGAAATGAATGTAAAGTACATACAAGGTGATATGAGTGGTATGCTATCTGGGACTGAAGAATATAGGTATTATGAGGAATTGGTGCACAAATTTAAAGGCCAACCCATACGAGTAGTTCTGTATATTATTTCTTTTGTAATGTTGTCTTTGCACTTACTACACGGTTTTCAGTCTTCTTTTCAGTCAGTAGGCTACAATAGCACCAAGTACACTCCAATTATTAAAATAGCAGGAAATATATTCGCCATAGCAATACCCGCGGGTTTTGTGTTGGTAGCATTAGTTCACTTTCTTTCACATTAATCAAAATTTTATAAAAAGAATACAATTATGGCAACATTAGACGGAAAAATACCAGCAGGCCCCATCAAAGATAAGTGGACTCTTTATAAGGATATGGTAGATTTGGTAAACCCTGCCAACAAAAGGAATATAGATATAATAGTAGTAGGTACAGGTCTTGCCGGTGGCAGTGCTGCAGCTACGCTAGCCGAGCAAGGGTATAATGTAAAAGCATTTTGCTACCAAGATTCACCGCGCAGAGCACACTCCATTGCAGCCCAAGGTGGCATCAATGCTGCCAAAAATTATCAAGGTGATGGAGATTCTGTACACCGTTTGTTTTATGACACGGTGAAAGGTGGAGATTACAGAAGTAGAGAAGCAAATGTACATAGACTTGCAGAGGTAAGTACCAACATAATAGATCAATGTGTGGCTCAGGGGGTACCTTTTGCGCGTGATTATGGTGGCTTATTAGACAATAGATCGTTTGGTGGTGTTTTGGTTTCTAGAACATTTTATGCTAAAGGACAAACTGGCCAGCAATTACTTCTTGGTGCATACTCAGCGATGAATCGTCAGATTGCTCGTGGGAAAATACAAATGTTTAACCGCCACGAAATGCTTGATTTAGTAATAATAGACGGTAAAGCTCGTGGTATAATAGCCAGAAACTTGGTGACAGGAGAAATAGAACGCCACTCGGCTCATGCTGTGGTACTGGGTACAGGAGGCTACGGAAACGTATTCTTTTTGAGTACTAATGCTATGGGTAGTAACGTAACAGCTGCGTGGAAAACACACAGACGTGGCGCATATTTCGCCAATCCGTGTTTCACTCAAATACACCCTACCTGTATACCGCGTAGTGGCGATTATCAAAGTAAACTAACGCTTATGTCTGAATCACTCAGAAATGACGGGCGTATTTGGGTGCCTGCTCGCCTAGAAGATGTAGAAGCTATTCGCTCAGGCAGACTGAAGCCAACAGCAATAGCCGAGGAGCATAGAGACTACTACCTAGAGCGTAGGTATCCAGCTTTTGGTAACCTAGTGCCAAGAGACGTAGCAAGTAGAGCTGCAAAAGAACGATGCGATGCCGGTTTTGGCGTAAATGCTACGGGAGAAGCTGTGTACCTAGATTTTGCTGCTGCCATAGTACGCTACGGTGAGGAGCAAGCTACCATAAAAGGTGAGAAAGATGCAACCGATGTACGTATTAAAGAATTGGGAAAAAGTGTAGTAGAGGCTAAATACGGCAATCTATTTGACATGTATAAACAAATAACTGCTGATAACCCATACGAAACACCAATGATGATTTATCCGGCTGTGCACTACACTATGGGAGGTCTTTGGGTAGATTATAATTTGATGACTACCGTGCAGGGATGCTATGCCATAGGAGAAGCTAATTTTTCTGAACACGGTGCCAATAGATTGGGCGCGTCTGCATTGATGCAAGGCCTAGCAGACGGTTACTTTGTTTTGCCTTATACCATAGGAGGCTATCTATCAAAGGATATCAGAACAGGAAAAATTTCTACCGATTCACCAGAATTTGCAGAAGCTGAGGCCAATGTGAAGCAAAAACTAGAAAGCTTGGTAAATAATAAAGGAACCAAATCTGTAGATTACTACCACAAAAAGTTGGGAAATATTATGTGGAATAAGTGTGGTATGAGCAGAAACGAGCAAGGACTCATGGAGGCAATGACAGAAATAGCCGAATTGAGAGATGATTTTTATAAAAATGTAAGTGTGCCAGGCGGAGCTTATGAGCTAAATCAAGAGCTAGAAAAAGCAGGTAGAGTAGCAGATTTTCTAGAACTTGGAGAACTCTTTGCCAAAGACGCGCTGGATAGAAACGAAAGCTGTGGAGGACACTTTAGAGAAGAATCTGTAGAAGTAGGCGGTCCGCAAGACGGCGAAGCATTGAGAGATGATGAAAACTACGCGTACGTGTCAGCTTGGGAATTTACCGGAAAACCTAGCGATGCTGTGTTGCACAAAGAGCAACTGGAATTTAATGATATAGAACTAAAACAAAGAAGCTACAAGTAATATGGATAATATGAACTTAACACTCAAAATCTGGAGACAAAAAAACGCCCAAGATAAAGGCAAAATGACAGACTATAATGTGACTGGTATTTCAGAGCATATGTCTTTTCTAGAAATGATGGACGTGCTAAATGAGCAACTCATAAATAGCGGAGATGAGCCAGTAGCCTTTGATCACGATTGTAGAGAAGGTATCTGCGGTAGTTGCTCCATGTTTATCAATGGAGAAGCTCACGGACCAGTGAAAGGGACAACTACCTGTCAACTCCACATGCGCAGCTTTAGTGATGGTGATACTATATACATAGAACCTTTTAGAGCCAAAGCTTTCCCAGTAATTAAAGATCTCATAGTAGATAGAAGTGCTTTTGATAGAATACAACACGCAGGAGGTTATATTTCTATAAATACAAGCGGAAATACGCAAGATGCAAATGCTACGCCTATTCCCAAAGAGAATGCAGATCTAGCTATGGATGCTGCCATGTGTATAGGATGTGGTGCTTGTGTAGCAACGTGTAAAAATAGTAGTGCCATGCTTTTTGTAGGAGCTAAAGTTTCGCAATACGCACTCTTGCCACAAGGGCAGGTAGAGTCTAAAATGAGAGCACAAAATATGGTAGCCCAAATGGATGCAGAAGGTTTTGGTAACTGTACCAATACAGGTGCTTGTATGGTGGAATGTCCCAAAGGTATAGACCTAAGTAACATTGCACGTCTAAATAGAGAGTTGTTAAGTGGCTCTCTAACGTAATATTTAAAATACCAATTCAAATGTCAAATTCAATGATTCATTCACATTTAATTGTTGAATTTTGGTTTTAAAGTATGTTTTCTGGAATAATAGAAACACTGGCCACGGTAACAGACATAGAGAAGGAGGGGAGTAACGTCACCTTTACTTTCTCTTGCAACATTACCCATGAGCTAAAAATAGACCAAAGCGTAGCTCACAACGGTGTATGCCTCACTGTGGTAGCCACGGACGAGGACCGATACAAGGTAACTGCTATCAATGAAACACTCAGGCTAACCAATCTAGGGAAACTGACCGTGGGAGATAGTGTAAATGTGGAACGATGTATACGAATGAGCGACAGGCTAGACGGACATATCGTGCAGGGACACGTAGACGGTAAAGCTAGCGTGCTAAGCGTGCTTGACAAACAAGGTAGCTGGGAGTACGAGTTTGAATTGTTCGAAGATTTTACCGATATAGGCGGACACGCGCCAGAAAAGTTAATTATACATAAAGGTTCTATAACGGTAAATGGCACAAGTCTGACGGTGACACACATCAATGACAGAAAATTTGGTGTAGCCATAATCCCTTACACCTACGAGCATACTATTTTTCATACGCTAAAAGTAGGCGACGTAGCCAATATAGAGCTTGATGTACTCGGCAAATATGTAGCAAGACTCACCGAGAAGTGAGCTATATCTTGAGCAGCTATACAGGGCTAGGCCGTAGAAGAAAGCCCATAACATAACAGTTTGGTACCTCTAAATAGGCAACAAAAACATACCGCCATCAGTTGTGTTTTATGCTAGGGAGTACATAATTAATTTATACTAAAGCTTAAGATATATGAAGATTGGAATTATTAGTGCAATGCAAGAAGAGGTGGAGTCTTTAGTGAAATTTCTGAAAGATCCAACAATTACAACTAGTGGCAAGAGGAGCTACTATGAAGGAAATCTTTGGGGCATCACGACCGTTCTTGTTTTTTCTAGGTGGGGAAAAGTTGCGTCATCATCAACTGCAACAAATTTAATTTTGAATTTTGGAGTTGATATTGTCCTATTCACAGGAGTTGCTGGAGCTATTGATCGCGATTTGAACATTGGGGATGTTGTTATTGGTAGAAACATATATCAACACGATATGGATTCAAGGCCTTTGTACAACAGATATGAAATTCCGCTTACCGGAGTTTCTTATTTTTCGGCAAGTGAAGAATTGAATAAAATGGTTTCAGTATCTGCAAGAAAATTTCTTGATACTGTGATAACCAATTCAAGCATATTAGACGAATTTCAGATAAAATCTCCTAAATTTGTTATTGGTGATATCGCAAGCGGAGACCAATTTATTTCAGATTCAAAAGATGTGATAAACATTAAAAATTCACTACCAAGTGTTAAATGCGTTGAAATGGAGGGTGGTGCTGTAGCTCAAGTCTGTTCTGAGTACGGAGTACCATTTACAATAATTCGCACTATTTCAGACACGGCAGACCAAAATTCGGAAATAGACTTCCTTAAATTTATACAAAGTATTGCAAGTCTATATTCTGAGGGTATTATCAAAAATTTCTATTCACACTACTCACAAAAAAAAATAAAAGTATGAGTTCTATTAAAGCTAGTTACTGGATTAACGCATTGGAAATGTTACCTCATCCGGAGGGTGGTTATTATAAAGAAACCTATCGTTCAAATGAAAATATTTCATTTGATAAATTGACAAATCGATATGACGGACAAAGGTCTTTTGGGACTTCAATTTATTTCTTGCTTACGATAAACGATCGCTCACACTTTCATAGGCTAAAGTCTGATGAAATTTGGCATTACCATCAAGGTGGTTTAGTCAAAATTCACATGATTTCTTCAAGTGGGGAGTTGATTTCCAAAGATTTGGGGACAGAAATAGAATTAGGACAACAGTTACAGGTGGTTATACCTAAAGGGACATGGTTTGCCGCTGAAGTAATTCACGGTGATTTTATTCTGGTAGGCTGTACTGTCGCCCCAGGATTTGCTTTTGAGGACTTTGAATTAGCCAATCGAAATCAGCTATCCGCCGCTTTTCCGCAGCACCAAACATTGATTGAGCAATTCACTAAAAATAGCTAAAACTATAGTCTAAAAAAATCTTCGACCATAGTAGGTATAAAAATAAGCCAATAGGCATAAAACTACAAATACTACTTGTACTTCACATGTATAATATATCTGAAATATATAAAATAGTGCGGTCAGGTAACTTTTCTGAAAATATAAAAAACAGAAAGTAGTAATTCCCAACTATGGTATGTGGGGGATATTTAGCAATCAAAAAAAATATACACGTAACAACGAACGACCTTTATTTACTAACTAAACTAATACTCAGATTTATGTAGGGCATAGGGCTCAATGTATTACTGAACGTATATGGCTGAACTCCGAAAAAGCCTCTAAAAAATTCTTGGTTATTTGTAGAGGTTAGGTCGTCTATTGTATACGAATAATTCAATATTGCTCCTGCTTGTATGCCCATCCATATAAACCCTCTCAGTTGTTTTTGGTAGTCGAGCCTCAATCGGATTTCACTTCGTCTTAGCTCCAAATTCTGTGCATTAAACTCGGTATTGTACAAGCGGTATGAAGCTCCTTCTAATTCGTATCCTGCGAGTAATATATTCCTAGAATCTATTTTTCTTCGGTAAAAAGCCCTAGCTGGAAACAGTATCTCTGTGCCCCACTTTCTATTCTCGGCTGTATAGTTATACATTAAAACAGGAATGTAATTTAACTCTCCTGCTCGGTATGTTCTGGATAATCCTAATCCCCACTGCAACCTGTCGTGTGGTCTTTTTCCCCATAGTGCTGTACCCGAATATTTGGTGTTGGCTAAATCTGGGCCATTACCGGACGAACCGAACGTGTAGTTTCCATTTTGCTCCGCCATCAGTTGAAGGATAAGAAAATTTGATTCTCCTAGTGGTTTAAAAACTGTCGTATTCAAGTTTATGCTGGTCAGCCCGTCATCCAATTCATTTAGCAGCTTATTGTGCTCTCCAGAAATTGGAGTTTTATTAGTAGCTATTCTAGATTGATTGAACGCTCCGCCTAATTGCCACAGAATTTTAGATTCAGAAATAATAGGGATATTTGCATTTACTTTTAACCCGTGATAGCTCATATCACTCTGCTCGTTTCTCTGCACATCGTCATCTGGTTTGTAGGAACCTTCTTTTGATGTTTTTAAGGTGCCATTGCCTGCCACATCGTAACCTATGGAAAGAAATCTATTGGGACTAAGATCAAATATTTTGGGGCTACAATATGTTGTTATTTCTCCTATATCCTCTACATCGTCATACATACTGTAATCATCTTCTTCTTCTACATAAGAGGAATCTATTTGAGAGTAACCCAATAGTGCCAAACTACAAACAAATAGGGTAAGGGCAAAACGCTGAAAAACGGTTGTCATATAGTTAGCTCTTCTTCTTAATCTTTATTCTTTTCCAAATATCAGTTCTGCCTAGTGCTTTTACACCTACGTATCCTCTTATATTTAGCACGTCATTTTCCATCTTAATGACACAGTTGTATAGACTTCCACTTTCTGGGTCATAGATAGTCCCTCCAGACCACTCTTTATTTGCTTCGTCATATACAAAATCCTTGAGCATTCGGTAGCCTCTCAACGGAACGTTTCTCATTTTTTCGTCTTCATTGTTTTTGTCTACTTTTGGTTTTTGTGTAGCGGGGTCTAGCGGCTCTTTTAACCATACTATTTTACCATAGTATTTCGTCCCTATTTTCTCTATTTTCACTCGTGCTTTTCCATTACTTGGCTCCCAAAGGCCAATAATGTCATCTCCGCCGTCTTGCACAGACATTGGGTTAGACGTGAAACTACTAATGGTAAGGAGTAGTGCAATTGCACTAATGAATGTGTTTATTTTCTTCATTTTTTATATTTATTTTTTGTGATAGTTTATACTGAATACCAATTGCATATTTAGGTTTAAGTCATCTTCTAAATCTTCTCGTATAGTAGCGTCTGCAATTATGTAACTTTTACCATCAAAGAGTATAGATTTTAATTGCTCTTGTAAATCGGCAACTTCTAGCTCCACTTTTTCACTGTTTTCTCCTACATTACCAAAGGCAATATTTTGCATCGGAAAATTGTCTGAAAACACCTGTAGATTTATAGATTCTACCAAGTTTAAATTGCTGGTGTCAATAGATGCAGATGCAGAAGTTAAGGTTATATCTACTATTTGTTCTTTGGTGATGCCGTTTTCACTTATATACTCCGCTATATTGGAGCTTATTTCTGCCTGACAAGTGTTACTACCTTCAAACAATGGGCCGCTTGCTGTAAGTATAGTATTAATGGTAAATTCTTTGCTATCAGTTGCTACTGGAGAGCACGCTACGACTAGTGATAGCAGATAGAAAAAAAGGATGGATGATTGCAGTAATTTCATTTGTATTTGTATAATATGCTTCCGCAATTATACAATAAAAACTAAATGATTATTGTAAAACAATAAAGATTAACCGATAAAGCAAGCTCTGAATCATTCGATTTTTTTTGTAAAAAAAGCATTAAATCATAAAAAGTAGTTGTAAGCAAGCGGTAAGACTAATCACTGGCAATAAACAAATCCTTACTAATAGGTCTGTTAGGTCTGTGCAACGTCAGAAATCAACTTATTGTATAGCAGTCTTTTGAAAGTATTTCTGTTTTAGTCTTACACTATTTTTGTATACTTGTACAAGTTTTAGATAGAAAGTCAATCTTTGCATGCTCAATCATACTAGTCTTTGAGAACTAAAAAAAATAGGAAGAGCTCCAACATACTGAATGAAGTTTAACGTAAAACAGTTGCATAAATTTGCATTTTGGGTCAGTGTCATAGGTTTGCTTGCAATAGTATCAGACTCAGGATTTAATCAAACGGACAATTCACAAGATTTCTTAGAGGGTTTTTATTTCATTTCTCTTTTTGTGGGTTTTATTTCTACCTTCACTCGTTACATACGAGACCCAGCACTCTTAAAAAGGAAGGCATTTGTGTTCGACTTTTTATCTGTAGGATTTACATTTTGGTTATATTACTTATTGCTATTTGTCGGTGTTCCATTTGAAACAGACTTGATACTTGAAAATCAATTTTGGCTAAAAGCAGCAGTATTCTTTACATTCATTCGAGAATTTTCGGAACTAAAAATAAATTTCCAAAGAACGGTTTTAAACCCCGCACAAATTTTTATTTTGAGCTTTTTGGTCATTATTGCCATCGGCTCATTTTTATTGATTTTACCCAATGCCACGTATGAGGGTATTTCGTATTTAGACGCATTGTTTACCTCAACTAGTGCTGTATGTGTTACAGGCCTAGTTGTAGTAGATACCGGGACGTATTTTACCGTATTCGGTCAAACTATAATTATGGTTTTGATACAAGTAGGAGGGTTGGGTATTTTGACCTTTGCAAGTTACTTTAACTATTTTTTTAAAGGAGGAACTACCTACGAAAATCAATTAGCATTGAGCGATATTACGAGTTCTAGAAAATTGGGTGAAGTATTTTCTACATTAAAATATATTATTCTAATCACTATTGGTATTGAGTTTGTTTCTGGCCTACTAATATATACTAGTATCGACTCACGCGATTTTTCCTCTCAGGCTGATCAGCTTTTCTTCTCAGCTTTTCACGCGATTTCTGCTTTTTGTAATGCGGGATTTTCTACACTAGAAAGTAGTTTTTACGACACTGGTTTTCGCTTCAATTATTACCTACAGATAATTGTTATCTTGACCTTCGTGCTAGGTGGATTGGGCTTTCCAATTGTGGTCAATATTCTAAAATTCCTTAAATATAAAATTATTACGCTTTTCTCCACTGGTAACAGCAACTATAGACCTTGGGTTCTTAATTTAAATAGTCGAATTACGTTAATTACAACCCTATCTATTTCCGCATTTGCTTTTGTAGCTTTTTACTTTTTAGAATATAACAATACCTTGGCCGAACATCATGGCATTGGAAAAGTAGTAACCGCACTTTTTGGGGCTACCACACCGCGCACTGCTGGGTTCAATACCATTGATACTTCAGCAATAGCATTTCCCACTCTTATGATGATTTTGCTTCTGATGTGGATTGGCGCTTCGCCACAATCAACCGGTGGAGGCATCAAAACAAGTACTTTTGCTATCGCAGTTCTCAATATTGTAAGTTTGGCAAGAGGAAAATCAAGAATTGAAATCTTTAGAAGAGAAATTGCAGAAGTCTCCGTTCAAAGAGCATTCGCTATTATATCACTCTCTTTAGTGATCATTGGATTTGCCATAACACTCATTTCTATTTTTGAGCCTAAAATACCATTGGTCGATATAGCTTTTGAATGTTTTTCAGCGTATAGTACTGTAGGCTTGAGTTTAGGAATTACCGCAAATTTGAGCAGTGCCAGCAAGTTTGTTATCATAGCGGTTATGTTTGTTGGCCGTATAAGTATGCTATCATTGGTCATTGCGGTCTTTAGAAAAGTAAAGTACAAAAACTATAGCTATCCGAAAGAAGAAATTACTATGAATTAATACTATGAATTAATAGTACGTTTCAACGAAATGCACGCAAAGGATTTCCATACCTTATTTATCCTAATTTTGTTAAGCGTTTTATATATCAACACCCAAATACTAACAATAACATACAGCAAATGAAATATATCATATTCGGACTAGGAAATTTTGGAGCTTCGTTGGCACAAAAACTCACTGAGCAGGGAAACGAGGTAATTGGAATCGATTCCAATATGGCAAAAGTGGATGCCTTTAAAGAGAAAATTTCGCACACTATATGCCTCGATGCAACAGACGAATTCACCGTTTCGGGACTGCCTCTGAAAGAAACTGATATAGTACTCGTAGCCATTGGTGAAAATCAAGGAGCGAATATTATGACAACAGCATTATTGAAAAACTTTGAAGTAAAAAGATTAATAAGTAGGGCCATAAACCCATTGCACGAAAAAGTTTTGCAAGCTATAGGAGTAGATGAGATTGTACATCCTGAAGAAGAAACAGCCGAACGTTGGGCAAAAAAACTCTGCCTTAGCAATGTGGTAGACTCGTTTGAACTAAATGATGACTATAGTATAATAGAAGCAAAAGTCCCCAATGACTATATCGGAAAAACCGTTAGAGAAGTGTCATTTCGTGTAGAATTTAATTTACTAGTACTTACTATTATCAAAAAAGTAGATGTGAAAAGTATTTTTGGAAAAACCAAAACAGAAACACAAGTGCAAGGAGTTGCCTCTGGTGATACAATCTTAGAAAGCGACGATATTTTAGTTTTATATGGATCAAATAAAGATTTACAAATTTTCCTAAAACAAAAACTACGGTAATTCAATGTTTTTATGAGCTTTTAAACTGCTGATTGCAATCGGTTTTTACTACAATATAACACCATTTACTTATCTACCTTTATAGTACGTGCTAAAATCGATTTTTGATTTTTCATATAATCGTTTTATATACTTAAGATAGGAGTGGGGTATGAACTATTTTTTTTATACCTGTTTGAGACTGCACAAAACGTGGAAAATTGTGTAAAGAAATACGCAAGTACAGCCTAAAATAATAAAACTATTCGTTCACTTTGCATATCTTAAACATTACACAAAATCAAATCAATTTTAGACAATACCATGAGCCAAAAAACACTAATTACCAATGTATCTATTGTAAACGATGGTCAAATAAATGTGGCCGATCTTTCTATAAATAACGGCCGTATAGAAGCAATAGGAAAATTAATACCAGATGAAAATACAACTGTGGTTAATGGTACTGGAAAATATTTGCTACCCGGTATTATAGACGGTCAAGTACATTTTAGGGATCCTGGGCTCACACATAAAGGCGATTTGTATACGGAGAGTAAAGCTGCTATAGCAGGAGGCACTACTTCTTTTATAGACATGCCAAATACTTTTCCCAATGTACTGAGCCTAGATATTTTGAATGAAAAATATGAGTTAGCTTCAAAGAAGTCTTTGGCCAATTTTGGTTTTTTTTTAGGTGTTAATGGAGATAATTTAGATGAAGTACTAAGCCTAGATACCTCGCATCTTTTGGCTGTATCTGATGATGGTCTATACTTCACAAAAAAAGGAAATTTGCTAGCAGATAATCCAGAAACAATGGAAAAACTTTTCGCAAATTGTAAATCTATCGTCGCTATTCATTCCGAAAAAGAACAAATAGTAGAAGAAAATGAGCAGTTGTACAAAAAACAATTTGGCGAAGATGTTCCAATTGAGCTTCACCCCACCATACGTAGTGAAAAGGCCTGCTATGAAGCCACCAAAAGAGCTATAACTATCGCAAATAAACATAAGACACGTCTGCACATATTGCATCTAACTACCGAGGCAGAAACACACTTATTTCGCAATGATATACCGCTGAAAGAAAAAAATATTACAACTGAAGTATCTGTCCATCATTTATGGTTTTCGGATAAAGATTATAAAAAACTGGGCACCTTAATCAAGTGGAATCCTGCTATCAAAACTGAAAAGGATAAAAATGGACTATTAAAAGCCCTGTTAGACGATAGAATAGACCTCATAACTACAGATCACGCTCCGCATACTTTAGCCGAAAAACAACAACCATACTTTAAATCTATGTCTGGTGCGCCCATTGTACAACACTCTGTTAATATTATGCTAGAGTTTTATAAGCAGGGGAAAATATCACTCGAAAAAATCGTAGAAAAAATGTGCCACAATCCGGCTACCCTTTACGGTATCGCCAATCGTGGTTTTATACGCGAGGGTTATTTTGCTGATCTCACTATGGTGGATTTAAACGAAAGTTGGACGGTAAACAAAGACAATATTTTGTCTAAATGTGGTTGGTCACCGCTGGAGGGAACTACCTTCCAAACTAAAATTACACATACGTTTGTAAATGGTAACTTGGTTTATAATAATGGTATATTCGATGAAACCGCATACGGAATGCCCTTAGAAAAATAGAAAAAAACAAGCATGGAGATTTTTCAAAATAGAAAAATTATAATTGCTACAAAGCACCAAAAGGAAAGTGTTATTGCTCCAGTTTTTGAAAAAGAACTGGGTGTTTGCTGTTTTACGGATAGCACTTTCGACACCGATTTATTTGGAACTTTCTCTGGCGAGATAGAGAGAAAATTAGATCCTTTGGCTACAGCTAGAGCAAAATGCTTGGGCGCTATGAAACAAGCAAAATGTGATTTGGGTATTGCCAGTGAAGGCTCCTTTGGATCGCACCCTACACTCCATTTTATTCCAGAAAATGAGGAGTTTATGGTATTCATAGACACCAAAAACAAGCTAGAAATAACCAGTCGTGAGATAAGTACACAAACTAATTTTGCAGGCAAACAAGTCACTAATACAAAAGATTTAATGGACTTTGCATTGGCTAGTGGTTTCCCTCTACACGGTTTAATTTTGCGCAAAGCTGTGAACGACTATTCGGCTATAAAAAAGGGTATTACAGATACGGAGTTTTTGAAAATGGCATTTGCAGAAATAGCCGATAATACTGTGGGCGCTTATGTAGAAACAGATATGCGGGCTATGTATAACCCAACGCGTATGAGTGTTATACAACAAACAGCGCAAAACCTTGTACAGAAAATAAAATCCATTTGCCCTGCTTGTCAGTTCCCTGGTTTTGCTATTTCATCTGCTCAAAAAGGTCTTTTATGTAAATCATGTGGGTTGCCTACCAATTCTATTTTGCAGTATAACTATGTATGTAAAATGTGTGACTATTGTAAAGTAGAAGTATATCCGCACGATAAAACTGTAGAAGATCCGATGTACTGCAACTATTGTAATCCTTAATTTATGGCGGGCGCGTGTTGATAGCTATATTCTAGTTGCATTTACTTTTAGTATTGATGTTTTTGAGTATTGGGTATAGTTTAATCTCTGGTAAAATACCCTTCAATTCTATAGTATATGGTAACGGTTCGAATAAACGCACGTGCCGCATAGCCTGCGGGGCAGGCTTCTGGCGGCATTGCGTTTTATTTTGTGTTGGCGGTTCGTCCTTTATTTATTCTATTTTTAACTCCATTATAACATTGTCATTTGAACGAAAAAAATATGAGGCTTTTACATTGTCATACACAACATTACTCTTTGATTTACATAAAATATCACTGCTTGTCATACTAATGTGCGAAAGGTCATTATTGAGCCTTAGTACATTACAGGTCTTGAAAGTATCATCAACAAAGAGCAGTTCATATCCAAATGGCTGTTTGCTCACGCATTCAAGCGTGTAATCAGACTTTAATATTGCTTTCGTAGCTTCATCAAGTCCAGAAATGATTGTTGTAATAAGTTTTGGCTTTCCGGTGTAGTTATAGACATTCTCAAAATCATATTTAAAGAAAATGTGCTTATTCACCTTGTAAAAAGTATACATCAAATAAGGTGTTGTATCTTTTTTAATTAATATCGGTAATTGATTTTTATATACATAATCTAATGAGGTTTGCCCTTTGTCACTATTTAATTTTGCTAGAAATAATTTTCTCCCTCGATTATTGTCTCGTTCAATAGCAACATCAATTCCGTCATTATCAAAACTCTTTGTATAGTTAGTGTAGTCCAAGTAAAAACCTCTTTTAATTTGGCTTCGTTTATCTGTTTTTAAAGAATGAATAGAAATAATCTTGTTCTCCATAAACTCAATGAGCATAAGTTCTTGTGAAATTCGCGTAGAAGGTTGCCCTTGATACATTCCTTTCGAAGCAACATAGAGACTGCCCATAACAAGGTAGGTTGAATCCGTATATGGTTTGAGAGAATTGAATTGAAATATCGGTGTCTTTCCTCGCTTGTGTAACGAACGAATTTTTTTGTTGTAATAGTAAAAACCGGTAGTGTCATTATTATTATAGACCGAATAAATCTGCTGTATCGGTAAATACTCAGGGAGTAAAATGTGTTTGAGGTTATAGTCCTCATCAACAACCATAATTTTATTCTGAGGATAGGATAAACAGATGATGTCTCCTGCTACCGTACATACATCTTCAAACCCAAGACTTGAAAATTTATCGTCTTCTACACGTCTTTCATACACCTTTATACTATTTCGAACTAACGCATTAATAGCTTTTGTTGCTGTGACAGACAATTCTTTGAAATCATAATATTTAACTACCTCATTGTTGGCTCCGTAAACAAATACAGCGGACTGTGTCTGTTCAGAGAGTTTACAATCTTTTCTTATTTTACTCGTTTTACTATCTGAGATTATAAGAGAGATTTCCTTTCCCTTGAAAGCAGATGAATTCTTGATGAATGTTAGAGCCTCTTTCTCAGAAAACCTTTCCGGAAAAAAAACCTCAAAAGAATCACAATTTATCATTTCCAAATATCTCAATCCGTTGTTACACAGAATACAATTATCAGGATTCATAAGAACGCCTATCTTCGACGCTTTTGCTTGTAACCCGAGAAAAAGGAAACAACAAATTGTGATGTATGATTTCAATACTTTATTGACAAGCAGGAACAATCTGGAAAACAGATGAAGGTTCTTCATCAATAATTTCAAATTCTGGAGTCATTCCAATTTGAATAACTTTTGTGCCTTGGTGATGAACTGTTCCCTCATCTCCATAGGTAATGGTTGCGGCTGTGTTGCAATCACCCTCTGTCATTTCGGCATAACACAGCTTACTCCGGTCTTTACAATAAAAAGTCCTATTGTTTTTATCAATCCACTTTTGTTTACCTCTGTATTCGGTAATTTCGGCATTTTTCTTTAATAGTGGTTCTTTCTTTGAATCCCCTTTTCCATTTGAAGCAATACTGAAACCTACAAAAAATAATACTGCTGTAATAAATAAACTTAATCTTTTCATTTTCTTAATTTCCTAAAAATATAATTTCATATGCATTAACTATTTCACCAATCTCAGGGTCTTCTACTTCACCCAGAGAGATAACATCTTGAACCGCCATTGTTTCGATTCCATCATCAGTGTACAAACTGATAATCTTCGCACCTGGCACGGGACAAGTCGCGTTCACGTCATCAGAACAGTCGCGTTCAATCCAACAGACTCTATTTCGATGCTTACAATAAAAATTATTTGGTTGTCCCTCTTTTTTGTAAATTTTACCGTCATAGACAGTAACTTCCTCAGCGGCTGGGGCTGGTGTTTCTGATTTCTTCGGTTTTTTTGCATACACTGAAACACTTAGTGATACTGCTAAAAATAAATACAATAATTTTTTCATTTCATTTTTCTTTATTAAATACAAATTCCGAAATCAGTCGGATACTGTTTGGCTAACTCCTTTCTGCTGGCTTGGTGCTTAGTTGCCACGTTTCACCTTTGGGTCTTCTTCATTTTGACAGATTAGAACGTTTCTAAATTTCATTTGCCTTTCTATTTTTTGGCCGTTTGGTTCTTTCTGTCCTTACTATTTCTACAAATCTACGTAGAAAAAATCTATCTTCGGATGACCGCCAACATTAGTATATGCCAAATACAATCCCCCTATAGTGCATATTTCCGTTATGTACGCTACTATATATTACCGCACCTTTGGCATCTACTTCTCATTATAAGTCTCAAAATAGCATTTTTACAACCAATCCAAAAGTTTATCCGCCACTGGAGGAGACTCTTCAAAGTTTTCTTCTCACATTGCTTGTCGGCAGACATGTATTTGTTGATAGCTAACAATAATTATTTTCAATAGTCTATTCATACTATATTATCTGCTTACGGTTTGGTTAATAAACGTAGGCGATTTCGAAGCACGTAACTTTCGGTTAAACAAGAACTTTGATACGAGCCAAAAGCCTTTTATTTAGTGTTGTTTCGCCTATTTTTTATATACATTATTAGAATATGTTATTCTATTTTATAAATTGTAATTGTGTTTCTTAAAACATCAATGTAATATGAACCTTCTCTCTTATTATTTATGTTTTTACAATCTGCCCAAATGCCTGGGCTATCAGAATTGTATAGTATGATTTCTGAATAAATTGGAGGAACGCATACATTTCCATTCAAAATTAATCCATACAAGTTATCACTGGTTTTAAAAAGAACAACTCCAAGGGAATTAACAACTCCGAAGGGATTTGATTGATGAAAATGTTCTTGAAGAGTCTGAGAACTAAAAGTCTCTGACGAAGTTATCTCCAAAGTATTATTTGCTCTATCAGTAACATGCCAATTACCATTGTATGAGATTATATAACCGTTGCTAAAAGAAGTAGCCCAGTTGTTTTCAAAGCAACATGAACATACATTATCCAAAGTGATAATTTCTTTTCCTGAATAATCGATATAGACAATTCCTCGATCACCATTTGAAACTTTTAATAACCCTTCTTTAAATTCAAGTTCAGAACCGCATAAATGATACTTGGGCTCAAGTACAATGTTAAAACTTGAATCTAAAAGGCCAATATTTGAATTCCTGACAAAAGGAGTTACTTTATTAAATGTAACACCAATTTGATCAACATTTGCTAAAATCAAAATTGTGTCTCTCTTATCAGCTAGGAATAGGGAATTATTTTTTACGAACAGATTGTTATTTTGCGCAAATGAAATTCCACTGAATGAAATTGAGACAATTGTAAAAATAATTTTTATTTGTCTGTTCATAATTTATTATCTGCTTACGTTACGTGTATAGTGTCGTAGCTTCCCAAAGGGTGCTATGCATTATTCACATTGTTGTGTTTTTGTTTTTATTCTAATACGCATTCAAAGGTTCCTATTACTTTAAACTTGGTGAAATCTTGATCTTCTAACACCATATTTTCGTAGGAACTGTCAGTCGATAAAGGTTTTAAAATAATGGATTGGTGTTTCCAACCATCTTCATCTTCATATTTTTTACTCTCATATTCTTTTACTGTATAGCATGAACCGAAATCAGAATCATGCATATTGGTGTTTTCAACCAAAACTATTTGACCATTTCTCGAACCTCCTGAATATTTTCGAAATAAACATAATGCACCATTTGGAATTACCTTATTCATAGACTCACCAATTACCTGACAAGCAAACAAGTCTTTACTCGGTTTAATTTTTTCAGGAATATTAAGCCATTCCACATCTTCTAATTGTTGTAATTCGCCAAATTCGCCAGCTGCTACTTTTAGGCTGTAAAGTGGAATTGAATTTTCAAAAGGTCTGATATTCTTGGTTCTGACTAATGTTTTGATTTCAACTTGATTAGTTTTGTATTTATGCACAAAAGATTCAAAATGAGCTTTTAATAGTGGGTCACACACATAAATATATGTGCCTTTTATCCCTCTAAGCATAATGGTTTTGTAAATATTTAGGATAAAGGCTTTTAATTCCTCGGGGTCTTTAATGGACTGTTTCCCGTTTTTATCAAAATAGTTTTCTTCTTTTACTATAATTTCTTTGGTCTCAGGATTAAAGGATATTTCGTTTCCAAAAATAATCCCAGAATAATTTAGGTCATAGCCTTGAGTAGTATGTATACATCCAACTTCATTTATTGCTCCATCTGAATTAATCCAATCATTTGAAGTGCCGTTCCATTTTAGCTGAACATCATCTATTTTAATATCAAAAGCATCCTTGTCTTTGTTTGATTTCCATTCCCAAGAGTAACCAGCAATAAGTCTTGAAAGCCCACTTTCTCTATCACGTAATTTTATTTGTTCAATCATTGTTTCTAGTGAATCAAACATAGTAAACTCGTACTCTTTAGAATTGAATTTAGAGGAACCTTCTTCTAGATTATTGTGCAATAAAGCGTCTATATACTCAACATACGCATTTCCACCCTTTACTCTGAACTGGGACTTTAATTTGAGAATAGAGGTATTTTGATCTCTTTTGATTAGGTCAAATTGTTCTTTTTTTGCGTCAGATGGTTTAATTGACTGCCCTTCATCATAAAATAAAACAGTATGCTTTGATTGCTTGGTAACCCAGTCTAATTCACTTGCATTATGCTTATCTAGATTAAGCGCTAGACAAGCTTTATCAAAAGCTCCGAAATAAGCACCCAAATTCACCCTTCTTCTCAATCTGTGCGACTCATCAACTACTAGTAAGTCATATTTTTCCTTACTCACCTGGGCAGGACCAATAACCATACTAGCACTAAGACCTTTTATATTTTTAAAAACCTTTTTTAATGTGGTTCTGAATGAAGACATTGGTACAACTAATGCCATTTTAGGATTTGGAAGTACTTTTTTTATTTGATTAATTAAATCTATATAAGTGTTTTCTTCTGCACCGAACTCTTTAAAACTAAAATCCTCTAATTGACTTAAAAGCATTTTAAATAAGAATATGGCTAAAATTGTCTTACCAGTACCAGCGCCTCCTTCAACAATAGTATTATCATATTTTCCAGTTGCGAGACTCTGTAATATTTGAAACAAACCTTGACTTTGTTCCTTAGTTAAACTTTTATATGGCGAATATTTGAAGAGGTCAGAATTGTCAATATGCTCTATAGAGTGTTTAGATATTCCTTCTGCTCTCAGCTGATTCCAAATCGTATTGAAAATATCCCAGTATACTTCTTTTTTTTGGTAATAATTGTGATTAGCAAGTCCAAGGTTTCCATTTAGTAGAGTGAATTTATTATCCCCTGACATATATTTTATCAGATTGGATTCTATATCAAGGGTAGCAGATTTGTTGAATTTTTCACTTGTGATTAAATGGACTGATGTAAGTTTACTTTTCGTTTTATGTTTTAAGTGAGTTCCCATTCTAGAATAGGCATCAGTAGTTTCACCAACATAAGCCGTTTTGGTATTACCATCACTTAAAATATAAACTAGTGGCCAAAGGTCTTTAGCAAAATGATTTGTACTGAAATCTTCAAATAGACTATTCTCAAAGTCGTAATGATTTATTTTTACTTGAGTTTGAATCATTAAAGCTCGTTATATTTTTTCGCAGTTCCTTTTGCTTTCTCTATTGGATATTTTTCTCCATTCTTTTTGATTTTGTCAAGCAGAATATCTTTGACGTCAAATCCATATTTTTCAGCTAAGAGAAGAGAGTATGCAAGTACATCTGCTAATTCTTCCTTGACCTTTTCCCTATCTGAGTCTTCATGTGATTTCCATAAGAAATTTTCTAATAGTTCACCTGCCTCAATATTCAGAGCGATAGCAAGGTCTTTAGGATTATGGAATTGTTCCCAGTCCCGTTCATTTCTGAATTTAATCAGAGCTTCAGTTATTTCTTTTATGTCACTCATATTTAGTTATTCTTAATGAAACACAACATTAGTATAGACGTAACTCCCCACAAAACATGCGTCTATTTTTACTATCTACGCAACTTTGAATTGGTTCATTGATATAGTTAAAAAGCATTATTGGTGAAGTGGGTACGTTTATTCTCATATCGTGTTCTCAAAAATATGCTTTTCTTAAACTAAATCCAAAAGTTTATCCGCCACTGGAGGAAAATCTTCAAAGTGTGCTTCCCACATTGCTTGTCGGCAGACATGTATTTGTTGACAATTGTAAAAATTATTAATTTTCTACTTTTATTCCGTACTATTTTTGGGGGAGCTTACAACAGCTCAATGTCGTTACAAGACATAAAGGCAATAACCAGTCCCGCTAGCATTACCATTTTTGTTAAAATTATTTTTTTCATTGTTTCTAATTTGTTTAAACCGTTCCGTTTTCTGCGGAACATTAAAAATTGCTGCGAGAATTGATTAAGTTCTTGCAGTTTTTAATGCTGGTTTTAACCTTTGTCCAGAGCTGCATTCGTTTACAAGCGAATGGTTCGGTCGACTAATATACTGCTTTTTTCGCAATCACTAACTCGCCTACTTTTCTTTCTTTAGGTTATCACCAACGGTTCGAATAAACGCACGTGCTGCAAGCCTGCGGGGCAGGCTTGCAGCACGTCCGCCGAGGCGGAGCGGCATTGCGTTTTATTTTGTGTTGGTGATAGCCTTTCTTATTCAAAGACGTAGACACCGTTTATACTATAGTCAGTCTTTTCAATAAAAGGCTTACCATTTAAAGTAAGCTCAACCAAAGGCTCTGAACAATTACATTCATTTGGACCCTTTAAGTCGGATCGATAATTAGCGTATAGAGTATCTGTTTGGCCATTTGGCCAGTCAATATAAAATAATTTGTAACCTCCTATGGCACTTATTGTATTTAAATCGTTAGAGACACTAAAACTGTAGTACGGGTACTGGAAAGGAATGTTTAACCCACCGTTTTTAATCACGCCTGCCTCTAAGTAGTGTTTTTCACTATCTTTAAAGTAGTATATAAGATTTGGTTCAGATTTACTTGGACTGCTACTCATTCTGTTTAGTGGATACTTAGAATTAAAATCTAATGTATCCTTAAAACCAATTGTAAGGGCAGTGTTCGGTCTTAAGTCCCATTTCTTGTCGTGTTCATCTTCATTGCATCCAAAACAGAGTGCAAGGGTGAAAATTAGTATATACTTCATCATCTATCAATGTTATAAATCATATCCTGAGCAAATTGATAATTTCTCCCGTTTGGAATTGTCCAGTCATTATAACGATACCAACCATTGAAATCACGCATCCATGAATCAGGAACAAGAGTATTGGGGTTTACCTCATGCCATCCCCAATTCATATGAAGTAGGTGTCCCCATTTCTTGGTAGGTTTATTTGGACATTTACGGTATGAATATTTATATCCATCACATACCCAAGCGTGACAGCCATCATATTCAACACGAGGAATCCAAAACTGCCACCAGTTTCTATCGTTTACATTTATAATTCTACATCCATCCAAATACACTGGCCAATCTTTCTGTAAGTCACCCATAAGCGTTGCATAATTGTATGGAACAAATTCTGGATCGTGATAGTTATAGACGTTATCAAGACATTTTTTTGCATCGTTGCTCTGTGACCCGGAACCGTCACATTGGTAGTTCATGTTAACTTCATCACCAAAATCTTCTAATAGCTTGGCAACTTCACTATTACCATTATTCAAAGACATAGCCGTAAAGTCAAAAGTAGCTTGTGGATGACCCCAATACTGCATTATCTGACCACATGCGGTTGCAACACAACCAACAGGCATTTTACCACAATCACCTGTTGTGCAATTGGGAACATCATCATTATATGTACACTCTTGTCCCCAAGTGGTATTTAATAATGGTCCTTTAGTATATGTTGAAGAGACAATTCCTAATAGACATGGGTCTAGCTCACCAGGTCCAAGTCCGCCGTTTATCCCAATATCAGGACGTGATGGGATATCGTCATCTAGACCGTAATCATTTAAGGATACTGTCCAAGCAATATCTGCTGAAGGGTGCTTAACATCATGCTCTCTTATATCCTCGATTGACTCTACACTTGCCAATATCCACATAGCTAGGCCGCCAGGAATATCTCCGTGACCAAAACTACCCTCATCATTGTGAGCCATTATTGGTTCCATTCTGTAATCCGCACTTAGTATGACCCAACCGCTATCGTTACAAAAGTTAATGACGTACATTGCAGTAAGATCATCTTTGTCTACGAATGAGTCTATCTCACAAATAGAGAAGATGCTATTCTCACTACTTTTGTTTTTAATGTCGGAACTTTGACTAGTTCTGTATGCCAAAGCGTATTCTCCAACGAGACTGTATGGAATTTTCCATTTTACTGCTTCATTTGGACTGGCTGGCTCAATGTCGTTACAAGACATAAAGGCAATAACCAGTCCCGCTAGCATTACCATTTTTGTTAAAATTATTTTTTTCATTGTTTCTAATTTGTTTAAACCGTTCCGTTTTCTGCGGAACATTAAAAATTGCTGCGAGAATTGATTAAGTTCTTGCAGTTTTTAATGCTGGTTTTAACCTTGGTTCAGAGCTGCATTCGTTTACAAGCGAATGGTTCGGTCGGCTAATATACTGCTTTTTTCGCAATCACTAACTCGCCTACTTTTCTTTCTTTTGGTTATCACCAACGGTTCGAATAAACGCACGTGCTGCAAGCCTGCGGGGCAGGCTTACAGCACGTCCGCCGAGGCGGAGCGGTATTGCGTTTTATTTTGTGTTGGCGGTTTGTCTTTTCTTATTCTTCAAAAGGATATAAGACATTTGGACTCATTTTATTCTTAAGGTGATTATATGTCTCAGAATCTACGAAACACAACTCACCAGAAATTGCCCAGTTTCGCATGAAGTATGAATAATCTGCATTTAATCTCGCAGTACTTCGGAAATCATATTTTTTGATTACCAATACTCCCTCTCCAGTACCATAATTTGAATAACAACCTTTACAGAAATATTCATCAGCCAATACAACTCCTGAATAAAGGGATAAATCAACCTTGACCTGCTCTGGACTTAGTAATTGATATTCCGAAAAGATGTCTTTACTTATTTTTACGTTATGATTAAAGGAGTAAATTTTTGCCTTATATAGAATGGTACTATCATCAGGTTCGTACAGACTTATAAGACACAATTCATCATCGGAGGAGAAATATGCTCTTCTAGTCCAACATAATGGCGACAACTCTTCACCCGTATGGTTTATTTGTTTCTCCCAAATTGCCTTGTTTGAGTTTACATTTATGATTTCTATTAAATAAATGTCTCTATGTTTTAACCTATAATTAACTAGAACTAGGGAGTCATTGAGAGCAATTATTTTACTTATAACTTTTAAATCAATCAACTCTGAGTTGTTGTAATGATAAATCACGTCCCGTGGTTTGTATAAGTAAAATCCAGCATTTTTATCTGGAAAAACTTTATTAAACGAGACAGAGTTTGCTAAGCTCAAAGTTGTATCTAAATGAAACTTTTTGGTAATCTCAAGATTTTTATCAATTGAAGTAATTTCAGTTGTTACAGGCGAAGCAATTAAAAACCGATTACCAGTAAAGGTTATTATTTGCTGATTAAAAGGTGCTAGTATTATCTCCTTACCGATATCTATTTTCTTGTTTAATACTATGTGGCGATTTTTTCTTAAAATTTTGAAACAATGAATCACATCGTGACCAAGTTCCGTTTCTGCATTGTTATTATAGTATGTAAACAAATACAGATACTTTTCATCTTGATAGGCATATTTTATTAAAATATCGTTTTTTCGATCTAGTGATTTAGGAAGAAAAGCTATGCTTTTTCTATTAGACTTTTTGACCAGTTTACTATTTCGTTCATACAATATTGTTTTTTTCACAACGGCAATGCTTCCAAAACTAATGTAATCTGATTTTCCTAAATTCCAACTTTCTTTTGAGACGATGTTTTTTATATCAACTTCACCATCATTTGTAAGAATATAAAAATCATTTTGGTCATAGATATTGTCAATTTTGTTGATTTCATCTACAACTATGTTATTAAAAAGAATAGTAGTATCCAAAATAAAACCTTGCCCAAAAGTAATTATGGGCAAGGTTATGAAAATAAGTAATTTATACCTCATCGTCAATTATGATGTCGTATTCGAGGTTGCCATCAATATTAACTGTTCCAGTCCACGTATAGTGTGCTACCACTGCACCATTAGTATCTGTGATTACCCCATTTGCAGAGGTCGACCCAGCTAATATGGCGTTTTCCACATTAACAACGAAATTGTCTACATCGAATGCTATTGAACCTACTGTAACTATCCCAACTTTAGGACACGAATTCAGTCCACGACCTTTACAAGATTGTTCGTAGCGTCTTTCAGAATCTTCAACATCTACCTCTCTGTAGCAAACATCGGCTGGTTTATCTTTGCACGGTTTACCTCCTTTTTTATGGATTACAATCGTTTTGCTGTAGGAGAAAATCGTTAAAAATAATGCTAGTGTAAATAAAATTGTCTTTTTCATTTTTTCTTGTTTTTTTAAATGTTAAACTAACCGAAATCAGTCGGTCACTGTTTTGGCTAACTCCTTTCTGTCGGCTTGGTGCTTAGTTGCCACGTTTCACCTTTGGGTCTTCTTCATTTTGACAGATTAGAACGTTTCTAATTTGTTTTGCCTTTTCATTTTTAGGCCGTTTTAGTTCTTTCTGTCCTTACTTTTTCTACAAATTTATGCAGAAAAAATCTTTCTTCGGATGACCGCCAACGGTTCGAATAAACGCACGTGCTGCAAGCCTGCGGGGCAGGCTTACAGCACGTCCGCCGAGGCGGAGCGGCATTGCGTTTTATTTTGTGTTGGTGATAGCCTTTCTTATTTGTGAAAGAGTCTTACACATTCAGCTTTCACTTCTTCATCCACAGTTACATATCTGAAAGTTACTCGTATATAATCCTTGTCCAAAATTTTGATGTAAGGACGCAAATAGCACATTTGTCCATCTATGATAGTGGTGTAATGCTCTGGATTTGAAGTTCCTACGGCATCTTCTCCAACGTATACAAATCCATTATAATTATAGGCAGATGGCCAATCATAAGACAATGAATCAAAGTTACTTGAACCGATTTCGGACTCTAACCCTGAATAATAGACTTTTTCGAAATAAGTGTTTGTTGGTCTAGCTTCGGTTTGAAAAGCTATGACAGCACTCACTCTATTATCATATTCGGTTATTTCACTTAAGTATATAAATAAAGGTTGATTATTAAAGTCAAAATGAGCATTACAATCCATCGATTCAGAATAATATGGTTGCATCTCAACACTAATTCCCCTCGGTATCTTTTTTTGAAATGCCTCACGCTTACTCATACAATTTCCTATAAATTGAATGCCAATACACTGACACTCACCATTAACAACGGCTTCATTATCAGGACAGGTTAAACAATCATCCTTACAAGCCAATAGGCTTGTAAGGATGACAAGAAGTATAATTGATAAATATTTCATAACTAGTCAATGTAAATCTTTAAGTACTCCACTTCATTATTACTTACTAGCTTAAGTGAGTAAAAGCTATGTCGAAAGCTACTATCACTTGCTATTTGCTGTTTAAGTTGTCCTAATGTTAAAACAGTAGAGGTTTTTGCTGTTTTTAAGACATTTCCAGTGAGTATAGATGAAATGAAATATTCGGTACCAATTGGAAGAATGTCGTCATCATACTTTACTACAAAAGCTTCAAAATAATCATCAGGACAGTTATCGGATCTTTCAAAACCCCACTCGTGATTACCCGTCCAATATAAGAAAGGTTGATTTGGGTACTTAGGATTTATATTCACTGGGCGAGATTGGAAAAAACTATTTACACATCTTAAGGCTTCTTCGTTTTGCTGAGCACCATTTACACCAATTACCCAATTAAATACCTCTTCATTACAACATTCGTCTGTCTCTTTATAATCCATGTATGCAGCTAGATAGTCATCACTTTGTATGTGTGCAGTCGATTCCCATTTAGTATGACCACCGAGATCAAAACCTGCATAACTATGTATCATAATATTTGTCGGGTCATTTGGCCTTAGTGTAACTGAGTATTCACTACCACAGCCACCAAGTAGTTCATTGCCACCAGAATTATAGGTGCTACCTCCACCATAGTTTGGTGGATTATTGATAAGGTATTTTATATCTTCTGCTGACCTTTTTATAAGAGCGGAGTCTACCAATGCAGATGTGCCGCCAGTCACCGCAATTGCTGTAACCGAAGCCGCAAGATCTATGATTTTATTATTCCAATCTTTATTCGCAGTTGTGTGTTTTTCAGACTTTGAATAGGCTCTACCTGCATCTACTATTTTTATGCCCTGTTTTTTTGAACTAAGAGTGAGTATAGCCCAATCCTCTGCCTGAGCATACGCAGCCCAAGAACCCGTGCCACACAAAAAACAAGGCGAATTTTCTTTGGCATTGGTAGATAATGATGTTACATAAGAGGCAGTATATTCTAGCACCCTATCATTGCACATACAATTATCATCTTGTTCTTGTGCATTCTCACATGCTAAATTATATTTTATATATGTCCTATACGCAGAAGTAGCTTGGGCAGGATCAGGGAACTTTTGACTGTACGTATCCCAATGGCTTCCCTTCATATACATCTTGCCGTCAAGTATTTTCGCTGCACCCTTAGTCGCATTACGATATTCCGTGTAGCGATTACTTCCTCCTTTGTGTACTTTGCTTGGATGGTCAACTAAGTGTTCAAACCAGCGGTAAGGGGTGTTGTGGGTTTTTAAAAATTCAGTATGTAAGTTTACTGGACCAACTTTACCCCAAGTTGTTTTACAGTGGCAGTCATTGGTTTCTTCTCCCCAAACGACTATATCAATATCGTCATTGATACGATCCCAAAATATTTCGTCATTGAGTAAAATGGAATCCAGTAATCCACCTAATAGAGGTGGGGTATCATTGTCTAAACCATTGCCGTCTCTGTGGGCTATTGCTAAATCTCCGTCGTAATAATACTCCTGAATTAGAAATAACTTTTCTAGTGCAGATAAATTTTCGTTAGCCCTTAAAAAGTCAATTGTTCTAGCCGTACTTTCCGAATTAAAATGCGTAGTCCATTCATCATAGATTTTGGCAGGCAGACCAAAACCTTCGTGGTTTATTTTTGGGATTGTGTTGAAAGTATAAAACACACCAACCTCGCCACAACTATTTACCCCTTGTATCGCATAGTATTGAAACGTTTTTAAAGGAACTGCATTGTTCTTACTCCCAAGCACTGCCACAATATTATTGTCTTTGTCCAGAATTTGCAACGGTTGATTTGGAGTTTCGTTAAATTCAATAGAAAGTGCTGACTCGTTTTTGAAGTGAAGAATAAACTCTTGGTCGATACCAATAAAATTACACTCAAATCGTGGCTCAGGATCTAAAATCGGCTCACTGTTGTCTACGTCTTCTTGTCCAAAGCCTGTCATACTTAGCAATACTAGTCCTACTAGTACTACCATTTTCGTTAAAATTTTGTTTTTCATTGTTTTGTTTTTTTGTGTGTTAATGTTTAAAAAAATAAAATCAATGTCGGTGGTTTTTAACCTTGGTTCAGAGCTGCATTCGTTTACAAGCGAATGGTTCGGTCGGCTAATATACTGCTTTTTTCGCAATCACTAACTCGCCTACTTTTCTTTCTTTTGGTTATCACCAACGGCGAGTGTATGCGTAGTGCCGCTTCGCCACAGCGAACAAGCTCTACTGCTGCGATAAAAAGCGGCATTACGTATACATAGTGTTGGTGATTAGCCTTTCTTAATGCTTCACTACTCTTTTTACTAGGTGAGGGCTATTACTACCAGCAATTTTGATGAAATAAACCCCACTGCGACTACCACTAATATCTATGGTTACTGTATTAAGTCCTGTTGGTTTATTTACCTCTCGAATAACTCGACCAAAGGCATCTAAAACCTCTAACCAAATATCTTCATTGGACGTTGTGAATTGTAATTCAAAAATACCATTATTGGGATTTGGGTAAATTTTATAATCCAATTTCGACAGACTGTTTAGCGTTGTGTCTAAATTGTTTTCGTCTGAAGGCTCTCTTTTAAACAATGCTCTTTGTTTATATATCTGAGAACCACAAAATGTACCGATTTCATCTGAATTCATTTCTAGTGATTGATAATTGTAATCGGAACAATCATATTTAATAGAGCCTTTGCCTACAATTTCCAAAACTACACTATGTTCCATTTCAGTTCCTTTATCAACATCTATCTTCACTTCAGAATAAATTTGACTTCCAAAGCCAATTTGAACATTCTCACCAATATCAATTGCTCCACCTGCCCTTAAAATCGTATTGGGTGAGATAGTGAAATTGTCTGGAACAGTAATAGTGCCGATAGCAGTTAAATTTGGTTCACCATTGTAAGTTAGATTATGCGGCTTGAAGAAATCCCAGTTATAAGGGGTACTGTTTAACGTAATAGATTCTAAGTAACGGTAATTCTGTATTTCTGCTGAGGTGAAACTAAAAGTTGAACCACATTTATATGGCCTTTTAGGATCAGTCGTCCAATCTCTACCCCAAACGGTAGCAGAATAGCTGCCCGTTTCAGGTCTTTTTGTTGCTGTTTGCAATTTCGGTGTCAGGTCATAAGAAAAAATCAAAGTAACTGGGTCTAATTCTGGCTGATTCTTATGCCGCAGTCTTACTACTACTTTTGCGTAAACTTTCCCAAAATTATCATTACCCAAAACAGTAAAGCTTAGTTTATCAAAACACGTATTGGGTAGATAATCAGTTCGAAATTGAATTTCTGATGAATCTACATTTGGATAACCAGGAGTAGCAATGTCATACGTTAAGTCAGTATGCTCCGTGATATCCTTTATTCTACCAACCGCCGCACTTTTTCTACCTGGCTCCAGACCTCTTACTAAGGTTGCCACAGGCACATTATCCGTCAAACGTCTCAGCTCACCACCTTCATTTTCGTAGGTGCCTGAAGCTAGTGACCCTCCAGAAGTGGCTGTGTGAATGATTGTTGGGGTGAATTGTCTTATGTCGTCACCACCAGACCAAGTTGCATGATAAAAAGTATCGTTTTGATCTGGATAGAATATATTCTGATGATAAGGTATTGCTTTTACTGAGTTAAACTGTGATGGTTTTGTAATGAATAGGTCATCCTGCCCCAAATACTCCAATACAATGGCTGCTTCTACTGACTCGACTTCAAGATTTGAGGCAGGATTCAATACATACTTCAAATTTTCCTTCGGCTTATATTGCTTAAATATTACCTCATTTGCACCATCTAGATTATGGAAATCACTATAATTTCGCATACACTGATTGTCTAAGTCGGCTACACTTTCTGTAAGGTTTGTTACCGTTGGCCTTATTTCAAAATATTCAAAATCGGGAAGCTCTAGTACATTGAAAACACCCAAAATATTATTATAAGTGGGTATCCAATTGTATTGAGAAGAGTTAGTGGTAAAACCAGGTGCAAAAAATTGATGTTCTTGTATTCCATTAACGCGATCAATGCTGCCATCTAATTTCAAGCTTACATCAAATACTGTAGGCCCTTTTGGTGCAGGCATTGTGGTGCCTCCATCATCTACCAATAGATCAAATACGGATAACGCTGCACCTACATACGGTAATATGCTAGCAAATGCTTTTAGCGAAGAATAGTTCTTGTTTAGCAGTGTATTGTCTTTTGGTGTCATGAAGGCGGTAGGGTCTATATTGTAATTCCCATTCATAAAGTCATTGTAGTTGCACGTTGTCTGGCCTATTAGGTCTTGCAATACGTCTTCATAAAATTCTTGGCTCAGTTCTTTGGATGCCTCCAAACCTTGCCAAAGCTGATCGCGATACATAGAATCTGTAAAGTTATTGAGTTGCGTATTGTACCAAGTTTTGTACTTTCCCCATGTTTTGTATCCTTTTTGTCCCGCTTCTACTGCTTTTTTTACATCCTTAAGATCGTTCAGTGCAAAAGACGGGTTACTTTTTGTTGGACTCCCGCTTTGACTTACCTGTTCTGTAATAGTTCCATCAATAGTGGCATTGATATCTGCACTTGAAACCAAGAAATACTCAAAATTAATAAACGGCAATGCAGTTGGATCGCCTAAATCTGCACAAGTACAAGGATCATACGCCACTACAAATTCTGAAAATAGCCATCGGTCTATTTCATTTGAATATGGATTGTTTAGTTCTGCATACAAATCCCTGTCAAAGCTCTCCACAGCTTGACCAATTGGTTTCATATGCTGCCATAGTGCAGTAAATCTACCTCCACCAAATTGAGCCTTTAATAAAGCTCCATTTTGTGAAGAGGTAGGTATATCTGCAACTAGTAAAAACGCCCTGACTTTGCCAGTATATCGGTTGTACAATGCAAAAAATGGATTAGCGACATCTTTAGATCCGTCAATTGAGAATTCACCAAAATTCTTGATCAAAAGCTCCCAACCATCTTCAGGATGAAAGTCTTTGTCATTTCTATTTACATATACTTGGAAATCGGTCAGTAATAAATTAGTTCCTGTAGAGCTTTGAGGTGTCCAAAATGGAGAGTACCTAGATACGGGGTTCGTTCTATTTTTGATGTAAAAGTCAGTAAAAAGTTCCTGTGTCCAATCCCAAGTATTGCTTGTATTGGCAGCACGCCAATCCGTAGTAATCGTGTGGGGTACTTGTGGATCCCAGCACTGCGCTTGTGTGTTTATGAGGGTGCTAAAAACTAGCAACCCAGATATTAAATATTTTTTCATAATTTTATTCTTCTGTTAATACTTCATTTGAAATTTTTGTTGCCTTGAAAGTTTTATTTACTCTTACTATTGGCTCAACTTGTTTGTCTTCACCATTTAGCCATCGTTGGTAAGGAGTATTATTATAGGAATACTCAATGGTTACTTCATTTTTATTGCGATAGGATATGCCTTCCAATGCAAAGCCACCATAGGTCCAATTATTCTGGGTAATGTTATACATCTTTGCAGCCTTATATCCTACACCAACCTCTATACCATAGGATCTAGAGGTTGACAATGTATAAAATGGAATTTGTTTTTTTATTCCTTTTGGTAATCCCACAAAGTCCATTTCTACGCGAGTATTACTAGCATTATATCCAGAGATATACCCCCAAGAAACGGTGAACCTATCGTTTGGCTCATCAGTATTGTACCCTTCCCACGTACCCCACCAAGGTGAAGATTTGGAGGCATTACTATCGATAACACTTGGTGAAGGTAATACAAAGAATTGCTTAGTCATCGTATCTATTCGTTGTTCTTCTGTAAGACAAGATGAAGGATTCATTTTGGCAATCATGGTGACTTCTATTGTGCCAAGAGGATACCCTTTTCTAAACAGTTCTTTTTGGTGTACAGTCTCCGACCCCAATATCCACGTAATGCTATCCGCGTCGTGCTTAGGTTTAAAGAGAGTACCGTTTACCCGATAGATCGTATCCGTTTCGTAATAAAAATCCGTGGCATTAATCTGCTCATTAATGATAAAATCGGCATTGGCAGGTTGGCTATTGTGACAAGGATCATAGTTCTCACACTCTGGATTGGTAGGGTCGCAGCACTCCTTGCTGCAGCCGTTTAGTATAAAAACCGCGAATAAAACCACAAAAATGATTGAATACTTCTGTTTCATATTTTCTTCTTTCTAAAATTATATCCGATAGAAACTCCTCCGTAAAACTGAAAATTGGGGTCTGTAAATCTACTAACAATAGGACTCAATGTGGCCCGTACTAGTAGCCCATTATCTCCTGTGAATCTATAGCCCAAGTTGGGTGAGAAATACACCGTATTGCCCCAGGCTAATTGAATCTCCATATTGTCTGAAAAGGATATAGAGGATATTGGAGAACTTGCTGTATAATACGTTGCACCGATTCCCGCTTCTAGATGATTTTTACTAGTTTTATGACTTATCCAACCTAACCTTAGAGGGAAAAATGCCATATCCAATCTTCTTTGGTTAACTTGCTTACCTCCATTCTGGTAAGTCCTACGTGTGCCTAGGTCAGGCACTTGCAAACCAATGCTTTGGACAAGATAGCTGTTTTTTAGCTCTTTTAGTTTATACTCATAATTAAACGAATATATAACTGCATTGCCTCCCATTTCTAAAAACGTAGAATGATCAGAACGTTTTAAATAAATAGAATCTTTAGCTTTAACAACCAAAGGGAAGCAAAAAAGTAGAGCAAACAAGGCTAAACAAATACCTCTATAGCGTATAAAAACTTTCATAACTAAACTATTATTATTTGCCTACTCTAGATTGTAACTCAACTATTTTGGCTTCTAACTCTTGTATTTTTCTGTTTTGCTCTTGCAATGCAGATACTAACTCAGGAATTAGACCAATGTAATTGACTGAGTATTGGTCTTCAGATTCATCATATTTTACGAGATGTGGAAAATCTTTCATTAAATCTTGTGCCTTGAATCCGATATGGTTTTTGGAAGCAGCTTCTACCTCTTGATTGGTTGTTTCATCTACTTTCTCATCAGGTGTAAATATAAAATCATACCTATACGGTTGAATGCTCATAAGCCGTGATAATGAACCAGAAACAGGCATAAAATTTGTTTTTAAACGCTCATCGGAGATATTCACAAAACTCATTGCATGCATTTCGTTAGCATATACTCTCCAAAACGGTGAGCTTGCGTTACCAAGCCAATAGTTATTTCCCCATTGCGGTTCAAAAATTGGCCTGTAAACGGTACTTCCACCTACTTGATAACTGTGGTTGGTGAACCAAGCACCAACGTAGCCCCATCCAGGCACTCCATTCCGTGGACTGTGGCTTACAAACATTTCACCACGTACATCAAACTCTTTGAAGGCGTTTTGCCCCCAGTGCTGGCCAACTAATACATTGTTGTTTGGATCTACTTTTACTTGACCTTTGCTAGTGAATGTAAAAACTAGAAAAGCTGTGATTAAGATTGTTTTTCTCATTGTTTTTGTTTTTAAATGTGTTAAATATTCTAAAAATTAAAATCAATGTCGATGGTATACCTTAGTCCAGAGCTGCATTCGTTTACAAGCGAATGGTTCGGTCGGCTAATATACTGCTTTTTTCGCAATCACTAACTCGCCTACTTTTCTTTCTTTTGGTTATCACCAACGGTGAGTGTATGCGTAGTGCCGCTTCGCCACGGCGAACAAGCCCTGCTACAGCGTGTACATAAGCGGCATTACGTATACATAGTGTTGGTGATTAGCCTATCTTATTTACGGAATATTTTTGTGCAAATATCCACCACCTCACCTGCTTCAGTTTCCCATTTCAGATGAAGACGATACAGGCGGCTATCCAGTTGAACTAGATAAGGCCTTAGATAGCAAGTTTTGCCATCAATTACTTTAGATTCAGCAAAAGCAATTCTGCCTGGCCCAAAACCGTTTTCATTCCTAAAAGGCTCAAACCAAGCAGAGTCCTGGCCTTTCAGTCGTTTGACAGTTGTGATTAATGTTTGCTGAGCAATAGCCTTTTTATTTTCTACTAAACTTATTTCTGCCGACTCTGAATTTACTCCTGTTTCACCCCAACCAGTAATTGCTATTAGCTGCGGCGATGAATTAAATACAAAATTATCAGAAGTGTTAGAATCGAAACTATAATATAAATCTCCACTAATATCACCACCATAAGGCGTGATTAAATTTTCTATAGAACTATAACATTCTCCACCGTTTATATAACCTAAGCATTCGCATTCGTCATTTACTAATCCATATCCATCTGGACAGGTTTTACATTCTTCCTTGCAGGACGATAACCCTGCAAGGATGAAAATTGTAGCTATAAAAATAGTATTTCTCATTGTTTCAATATTTTAATATAGTAAACTTCATTGTTTACGGTTATCATTAGAGAGTAGTAGCCGTGCCTTAAAGCCCCATTCTGTAAAACTTGGTTCTTTAGATTACCCAGAGTCATTTCATAGTTGGTGCTACCTTGATCAGCCACCACACCATCTAGCATATTTGCAACTTGGTACTGTGTGCCGATAGGAAGTATGTCTGAATCTACAGGTGTATTACCTCCTGCAGTCAGTGCAAAACTGCTAAAATACTCTGGTGGGCATAAATTGCCCTCGTATTTTGGGCCAATTGTGCTGAAAGGTATGAGATGACAAAATTCATTGTGGCCAGTAAACTCTAGATCAACTAGATTAGGAAACTGTGGTGTTAATCTTGGATTTTTAGATTTTATGAATTGATTGACTTGTCTAAGTGCTAACTCATTTTGAGCAATATCATTTACACCAACCACCCAATTGAAAAATTCTTCTGTGCAGCATTCGTCCGTCTTCTTATAGTCTAGAAACCCAGCTAGCCAATCATAACTATTGATTCGCACATCTGCTTCATATTTGGTATGACCAGTGAGATAGTGAGAGGCAAAAGAATGAATCGTAATCCAAGTAGGGTCATTGGGTAATAGGTTTACTGAGTAGCCTGCTGTTCCGGCACCTCCAGATATTAGAGCACCGTTTGCACTCGCTGCCCGCCCAGAAACCCCGACGACGGGGCTAGATGTTGCTAGTGTTTTCACGTTATCTACTACTCGTGAGATAGTCCCGCTATCTGCCCACGCTGTGCTGTCACCTAATGCTACTTTTCCTGCGGTAATTAGCAGGTTTTTAGCTAAATCAAACCAAGCCCTATCCCAATCGGTATTAGGTGATACTTGATCCCAAGCAACTACTTTTAACCTTCCTCCATCCAGAATGCCCATTCCCGTTTTTTGCGAAGATTTAGTTAGAAAAGCCCAATCTTCACCGCTAGCTTGCCACGCATAACCTTTGCCACATCCAAAACAATTTAATTTTCCTCCACCTGCATTGATCTGAGTAGTATAATTAGCTCCTACGTATAATACTCTATCTTCACACATGCAGTCATCTTTTTGGTATTCTTTACTTTCACAGTTCAGGTTGTATTCTAAGTGTGTCAGATAAGGTGAAGCGGCATTTGTAGCGTCAGGTCTTTTCCAACTTCCTGCTTTATCAGAGCCTACTCGCTTCATATAAATGTCAGCTTCATGATTACGGATAGCGCCTTTGTTCCAGTCATTCCACCACCACACTTTATGGTCTCCTGTACTAGAAGGCCAGTAGTGCTTGCCCCACGTATATTTGTGCTCAAACCAGTTGAATGAATTTGGATCACTTGGATTTCTCAAATGCTTACGTTCTTTTATAGAGTGATCACCTTGGGCGTATGGAAAAGTAGCCTTACATAAGCAGTTTCTGGTAGGATCTGCCCATACAACTGCACCTATAATATCTCCTAGTCTGCCAAACCCATCTTCTACACCCAATATAATACTGTCACCTAAATGACCAAAGGGACCTCCACCATGCTCAGTGGGAATATCATCATTATCTGTTGGTAGTTTAGCTAAAGCTAAATCACCTTCGAAATAGTAGTTTTGGAGCACAAAGAGTTTTTCTACTTTATTCAGTACTTCGTTACTACTCAGATAATCAAGGATAGTTCTATCTTGACCGTCAGTGCTATTTTTCGCTAGCTGGTCGTATAGCTTCTGGGGTAGCCCAAAAGAACCTCCTATGCTTACAGGAGTAGTACTTACATCTAATAAAACGACCTCGTCACCGCAGCTATTAAATGATTTCACCTTATAGTTAGAGAACTTGGGTAACGGAATTACATTATTCTTAGAGTATATACTACTTAGGATAATATCGCTAGACGATTGAATTGTGATAGGATAAACGGGTGTTTCGTGTAAATCGAGGACAAGAGCACTTTCTTCTGCGAAGTGTAATACAAAACTTTGTTTTATCCCTTGTGAGTAACACTCCGTCATTAAAGCAGGTGCATTACCAGATAGTTTGCTGGAATCAAAATATGACTCCCCATCATTTTCATCCTGTCCATACGTTGTAAATCCGAGCAATGCTAGCCCTACTAGCAGCACCATTTTTCTTAAAATTGTTTTTTTCATTTTTTCTAATTTGTTTAAACCGTTCCGTTTTCTGCGGAACATTAAAAATCACTGCTAGAGTTGATTAAGTTCTTGCAGTTTTTAATGCTGGTTTTTAACTGTCAGAAAAAGCTGCATTCGTTTACAAGCGAATGGTTCGGTCAGCTAATATACTGCTTTTTTCGCAATCACTAACTCGCCTACTTTTCTTTCTTTTGGTTATCACCAACAATAGTATATGCACAATACATACCCCCTATTGTGCATATTTCCACTATGTACACTATAGAAAACGTGTCTCATTAAAAAGGTATACGATGAAACATTGTGAACTGGTTATACGTATCATTTCTATTTCCCCCAAAAGTAATTAAACCTTACAACCAATCCAAACGTTTATCCGCAGCTGGAGGAGACTCTTCAAAGTTTTCTTCTCACATTGCTTGTCGGCAGACATGTATTTGTTGACAATTGTAAAAATTATTTTCAATAGTTTGTTCATACTATATTCCAACGTGATTGGGCTAAAAGCTGGTGGGCATCAAATACAAATTCACTGACCGCCAACATAAAAGTAAGTAAAAAGCACCAAAGTTTAATAACGTACAAACGGCCACTTAATTTTAGCCCATGTTTAGCGTTTCGTTGGTTGTGTTAGAACTTCAATATAATCTTTTAAATAAAAAAACTGACAAGAGATTTACTCCTTGCCAGTTTTTTATAAAATCGACCGCTTCGCGATATTAAATTGATAAATAGTTAAAATCTCCTGACCGCACGAACACTGTACCTCTGACCCTTACCAGTGTAGCCCATCTTACCGAAACCGAAATCCCTATACCACGCAAAGTCTTTGCCGAACTCCATAGAACTCCAATAGAACCCCCAAGAAAAACCATTGGATCGCCCCAAAATTTGGGTTATAACAAATTTGGCATTGTAGCATTGATCTAATTCCCATGATGCGGGCAAATACCAATCACTAAATCCACCCGAAGAATAATTGTCGCAAAGGTATGCCGCACCACTTGTATCACCTTGAGCAACTATGGCAGTTGTATTTTCTTGTCCATAAATTACGCTCGATGCTTCATCAAATCCTATTAGTGTTCCTGTAATAGAGCTGAATTGTGCTTGTAAGGCAAGGTCTGTTAAAGAGGCTATCAAGCCTGTTTCAACACCACTTTCTTTCCAAACCGCCACCACAATGCCACCACCAAAGAGTTCGCCAATGTAGTGTGTGAAGCCACTTCCTACGCTTATTGTATCACCATTTATACTGATGTTAGTACCTGCTATTAATTGGTCTTGTTTATTGCTCCAACTAGTAGTATCGGTTGCTGTAATAGCGCTTGCTACTGAAGCACCAAAAATAGGGTCGGTTTCTGTAATCCCACCTATTAATGTTTCAGCCGTTTTTGCATGGAGAGCATAAGGAACACTTAACAGTTCGCTTGTTCCTGTAATGGTGTAAGAAGTGCCACCTGTTGGGTCAGTTTCGGTTTTGATGAAATATGGACCTGCTGACCAATCAATAGCAGAAAAATCATCGCTAGTAGTTCCTGTTCCTATCTCTAAACTTACTAAACCATTGGCATTAGAGGTTGGTGTTTGAGTTTCTACATAAACGGCTGTTCCGCTTGCAGAACCTTGTAGTATGCTTATCTGCATTCCTACGGCAGTAGAGGTAACTAGTGCATTACTTCCGTCACGTACAACGGCTTGATAGCTCATTTTTTCGGGTGATTGAGCGCTTGCCTGCTGCGGCAGGAACACGCTTGTAGTCATGAATAAACCTGCGATTATTGAGTAAATATTTTTCATATTTTTTAGTTTTTGATTATTTTAAATGATTGAACTTTTTTATTTTCTTGGTTTATAACGTTGATAAAATACGTAGATACAGGCAAACTGCTCATGTTTATTTGTGTTTGCTGGGCTACTATTTGTCCGTTGCTTAACTGTTTTCCTTGCATATCAAATAACTGATACGACAATTTTTCGTTGTTGTAATCGCTTATTTGCAAGGTTAAATTTTCAGTTGTCGGGTTGGGAAAAGCAGTGAGAGAAATATTCATTGCTGTTTCTTTAATACCAACGGTAAAAATTTCGTAGGCATGTTGCACACCTTGTGCTACACTTCCTGTGCTTCCCGTGTTGGTGGTGTAAACTACCTGTCCTACGCTGTAACCAACTGTTCCTCCGCTTCCTGTGGCATCACCACCAGAGGCGTTTGCACTTTCTTGAGCTTGTGCTAAGCCGGCCCAAAGCAAGCCTGCAGTGAGCAGTACAATGGGTCTTGATTTCACGCCAAAAGGCGGACTAGTGTTTTTTGTCATTTTGTTTTGTTTTTAAATTTTCCTACTCTGTTAAAAAAGGCTGAGCGGTTTTCGCCTTTGAAATTTATTGTTTTGTTGTTTCTGTCGTATTTTCCCAATTAACGATAACTTTTTGTAGGGGATGTTAGGCACTGGGCTTTTCTAATTAAGACTTTTTCTAAATGCATTTGGGCTTAATGAAGTTTTTTTCTTGAATATTTTACTGAAATATTGTGGGTATTCAAATCCTAATGAATATGCAATTTCACTTACACTTTCAACTGAATTAAGCAATTTATTTTTTGCTTCTTCAATAATGTATTTATGAATATGGTCTTGTGTACTTTGTCCAGTTTCTTTTCGCAGTAAATCACTCAAATATTTAGGCGATATGTTCAGTGATTCACCACAAAATTGTACTGTAGGTATTCCTAATTCTAATTGTTTGTTTTTAGCGTAATAATCTCTTAATAAATGTTCAAATTCACTAGCTATATCTTTATTTAGATTTGTTCGTGTATAAAACTGTCGGTCGTAAAATCTGAGGCAATAATTAAGAAGTAATTCTAAATTTGAAATGATTAAAGTTTGACTATGAGTGTCAATATTATTACCATATTCAATTTCAATTTTTTCAGCAATCTGTGTTACTGTTTTTCTTTCTTCTTCAGATAAATGCAAAGCTTCATTAGATGCATAATTAAAAAAGGAGTACTTTGCTATCTTTTCGGATAGCTCCGATTTTCGGATTAAATCAGGATGAAATAGCAGTGTCCAACCATTATCTTCCTTATAATTTTCAGACTTACTATATTCTAAAACTTGATTGGGTGCGGTAAAAATCATAGTTCCTTCTTGATAGTCGTATGAATTTCTGCCGTAGTTTGCAATCGTAAATGAGCAATTGTCTTTTAGGCTAATTTGATATAATCCAATAGAATATTTCAAATTATCAATGTCCATATTTCCAAGCAAATTGCCAAGCCGTAAAACAGAAATTAACGGATGCTTCGGTTTTCCTAAATTCAAAAATTTGTAGGCTTCTGAAACGGTTGATATGCTTACTATTTCTTTCATTTTAATACTTTAACAATTTCGGCATAATAAATAGTCGCTCTTTCTTCTGAAAAATAATCGATCACTAAAAGAGAAACCCCCAACATTAGAAAGACAATAGCAATACTTTGCGTTGTAGCATTTTTAGTAAACCAAAAACCAAAAACAGCAAAAATAAAAACAGCAGTAGCTATAACTTTTGAAATGGTATATAAGTACTGAAAGCCTTCCACTCGCTCTTTTTCTTGTTTAATAAATTCGCTTGGGTTTTCTTGGTATTGGTTTTGGTACTCTTTAACTCTTTTCTGATTAGAAGTGTACATTGTAACCCCCATGGATAACAACAAAAAACCAAGTACTATTGTGGGAATTGTTAATGCTTTCGCATGAGGTGTTTCTCCGAATTTCCAAAATAAAAATGCAGTAAATAGCGTGAGTATTCCAAAAACAGCGATAGCAGTGCCTTCAAATATTTCGCCTTTTACCCAATTATTTGTGTTGTTTATAAAATCCATTTTTTTATTTTTTTAGTATTAATAGTGCTTATACTTCTTGCATTTGTCGCACTTGTTTTAGCATTACTTTTTTGGGTATAAAAGGTATCATTGAAACCATTGTTTTTTGCGAAAATGTTAGCCCGGAAATGATGTTTAATTTTCCATCTAACATTCCATCATAGCCAGCTTGAGCTACGCTTCGTGCAGAAACTGTTTTTGCAAACATACTGGTTTTATCCATATCTGCTGTTTTTGCAAATTCGGTTTCGGTAGCTCCAGGCATAAGCGTGCTTATGCTAATGTTGGTATCGTGCAATTCTTCAGAAACGGCATTGCTTAAAAAATTAACGTATGATTTTGTTGCATAATAAATCGCTTGCAATGGCCCAGGGAAAAACGCTGCTGTAGATGAAACATTCAATATTTTGCCTTCGTTTCTACCAATCATTTCTGGTAAAAACAAATACATTAGTTCCGTAAGAGAAACCATGTTTAGGTTTATCATTTGCTGCTGTCTTGCCCAATCAAGTTCCTGAAATTTTCCACGCAAGCCAAAACCTGCATTATTCATTAAATAATCAACTTGAATGTTTAAGGCTTTTACTTCTTCATAAATTTCTTTCGCTGAACCAACAATACTTAAATCCTTTATAAGTGTTGCAACTTGGATATTATGTTTTTTTTCTAATTCATTTTTTAATTCAATTAAGTTTTCTCCTCTTCTAGCAACAATGATTAAATTGCCTCCGTTTTCTGCATGAATTCTTGCAAGTTCTTTACCTATTCCACTACTTGCTCCTGTTATTAATGCTGTTTTGCTCATTTTTTATATTTATCAATGGTTATGATGCAAAACTAAAACGTGGTTAAAGTATTAAATTATGTTAATTACCGAAAGTTGAATACTTTTTGCGTAGTCTTTAGGCCTTGTGCCTAACGGCTAGTGTATGGGCAGTAGCAGATTTCGAAGTGCTTTCCCGTCCGAGCGTTGGCAAAAAACAGCTCTTTTGGTTTTTCAGCGTTGACTTTTGTGTCGGCAAAAACCAAATGTGTTGTTTGTGCGGTTAGCTTTCTTTGTATGCCGAATAAAGGTTTGCAGCTATAAAAAGGTGGCGGTTTCGAAGCACTTTCCATTCCACCGGAACAAAAAGTGGCTGCGAGCTACGAACTGAGGATAACCACAGAACTGCCCTATATTTTATGCTTGCTGTTGGCCTTAGTTTTTATCTATCTGAAGGAACTTGATCATACTGTTGTAAGCTCCCCCAAAAATAGTACGGAATAAAAGTAGAAAATTAATAATTTTAAACCGTAAAAAAAGCATGAGAAAAAGTAGATTTAATCCAGAACAAATCGCAAAGATTTTAAAGGAGTTTGAGAATGGCAAGAGTTCAGAAGCAATAAGCCGCGAACATGGTGTAAGCAAAGCAACGTTTTACAAATGGCGAGAGCGCTATGCAGGCATGACAGGTAAAGAACTAAGGCGTATAAAGGAGTTAGAAGATGAGAACCGCAAGCTTAAGCAGATGTATGCCACCTTAGCCTTAGACCATCAAATGGCCAAGGAGATTATTGAAAAAAAGTTTTAAAGCCCTGCCAAAAGCGCATCATCCAAAAAGAACTGAAACACTACGGCAAAAGCAGGGGTTGCCGTATCCTGCACATCAGCAGAAGCAGTATAAGTTACAGTTCCATAAAGGATGATCATTATTTAATAGAACGCTTGAGTGAATTGAGTGAAGTCCATCCTAGAGAAGGTTTTTGGAAGTGCTATTACCGTATTAGAAATAAAGGCGAACAGATTAATCATAAACGCTTACATAGGGTTTATAAGCAAATGGGCTTACCCATGCGCAGAAAGAAGAAAAAGCGATTGCCTGCAAGGATAAAAGAACCCATCATAATCCCAGAACAATTTACCCAAAGCTGGAGTATAGATTTTATGAGTGATGCATTGATAAATGGCAGAAAATTTAGAAGTTTTAATGTGATAGATGACTATAACAGAGAGGTTTTATTTATTGAAACCGATTATTCGTTAAAAAGCAGCCGAGTAATATGGGTGCTCAATCATTTAATCAATAAACATGGCAAACCACAAAAAATACGCATGGATAATGGTCCAGAATTTGTCGCTAAATTAAGCACAGAATGGGGTCAAATACATGGCATAGATTTCAAATATATTCAGCCAGGCAAACCAACTCAAAACTCACTTATAGAGCGCTTTAATGGAACTTACAGAACACAAGTACTAGATGCTTATCTCTTTGATAGTATTGATGAGGTTAGAGAAGTGACGGAAAACTGGATTCAAGATTATAACCTAGAAAGACCCCATGATGCCCTTGGTGGTATGAGCCCACAGGGGTATAAAGAAAAAACCCAATCAATGCTGCCTTCCGCTTCGGCTACGCCTCCGCTTCAGGCAGCATTGATTAACACTATAGAAATAATTAACTAAATATGTATATTTGTCTACTTTTTAACTGTACTAAAAAAGGGGAGCCTACAACCAGAGGTAGGATAAATGAAATAATCAATACAAGCCTGTTCGTTTTCATTTGATGGTTGTCGTATGCTTTTGACATACAATTTATTTAAATTAAAATCGTATTGTTTAAGAAATGATTTTCCTTGTTACAGAACAAATTTAATGCCTTTAGTATGTTATGGAACGTAAAAATTAATGAAGTGGATAAATATTGCGGTGGGGCGTCATTATAGCACTGTCAAGTTTATTTAATCTCAAACTCACTAAAGGTGCTAGTATAAAATAAAAAATACTTATCAAGACCAAAAAAAATGCTCACATAAGAACAATGCAACCTTGTTATTTTTGACAATTAGCAAATGTAATAAATGCTAATATTGAGATTAGATTTTTTGCTTTTATAGGAATATGGTTTGTTTAATTGCTTACGGCTCGAATAAACGCATGTGCCGCATAGCCTGTGGAGCAGGCTTGCAGCCTGTCCGCTGTGGCGGAGCGGCACATGCGTTTTATTTTGTGTTGGCGGTTCGTTTATCTAGTTCGCTTGAGCAATATCATTTAATGAATATACTTTTAAAATACCAACAGAATTTTCAATAAAATAGATACTTTTATTAAACTCAAATGCAATAATGTTCATAACATCAAAATCATTCGAAATTAAATAACGCTCAGATACAGTATTTTCATCACTTAGAACTGCAACCAGGCGATGCCAATGTTTTTTAACACTCATACCACAACCTTTAGCAGAAAATAAAAGAAAAGTACGTCCATTTATGATATGAATTTCCTCTAAGTAATCAAATTCTAGACTATCAAACTCCGACACAATAATGGACATTTTACCTTCAAGTCCCCGTTGTGTACTAAGCTTCTCTACAAGGTTTGAGTCAGGTGATGCAAACTGTTTCTGTAGCGTTTTTGTTTCAAAATATTTGCCATCTGTATAGCAATCAATTGTTTGAGAAATGGGTTTCAACCACAGTAGATTGTTATCGTGATACGCAAAGTATTTTGCTGGTTTTAAATGAGACAAAGATAATTCAGACCCGACCAAAGATGTATTCATCCGTTCGCTTAATGAATTAGTCGTATAGCTAATCTTTTTTATGTCTCCTTTATTATTGGTAGATGATGTGACTAGGACTAAACCAGTAGGAGTAATAAAACACTCTTCTATGATTTTATTCTTAAAATGTTTAGAAGCTTGAAGTACAAAGTGTTTGTCTTTTAATGTGTAGACATAGACATAGTCGACAAAACAATATACGAAACGAACGCCATCTGTGGAGAAACCTGTAAGCCTATAATTAAAATCACCTTCAATATAGGGGAGACTAAAGGATAATGAATCTTTGACATCTGTTACAAAATTCCACCTTACAATGTAACTTTTTAGCTTATAAGGTCTTGGTGTGTAATAAACAAAAGAGTCTAAGCCCATTGCTGATATTAGATTTGAACTAGGAGCTCTACATCCAATAAAAGGACTACTATCCTGTGCATACGTAGCCGAAATGAATAAAAGGGCTGGAAATACCAACCCCTTTAATCTTAGTTTGAAACTAAAACTGAACATATTCAACTGAACAGTTATACGTTGTGGAGTATGAACTAACTTGACTGCCATTTTCGTCTTGGCATACAGCTGGCACTGCGTCCCACGTCAATGTATATACTCTTTTGAATGATTGTCCTTGTACCGACATAGTGGAAGTGATACTTCCTGACGTATTATTATCATCTATTGTAGGTATTATTTGAGTTATTAAATCTTGAGCAACTGCGTGGTCATAATAGTCAGCCTCTATTGGGTCAAGATCGCCATTAAGGTCAGTGTTGGCTATTGGAGGCTTACACTTGTTAAAACCCCTACCATTACAATCACCTACCCAGCCAAAATGCTTGGTTCCATCGGCATCTGTATCATACACTTCTCTGTGCCACTCAACATAGCTGTAGCCCAATAAGCCACCGCATTGCTGAGTAACTCCAATTATAGGAATTGAGTAAGATAAGATTGCTGTAAGAACGAATAATGATGTTAAAAGTGTTTTTTTCATTTTGTTATTTTTTTATAATTAAATTTTGTTCCTACTCTTATGGATTTTCAGATTTCTACCTGTTTTTTTCGGTGGTTTACTTGTCTCCACTTTTTTTTGATTATCACTTTAGGTGGTCAGCCTGCCTTGAACCGCTATGTTGTTTAAACTTGCCCATAACGGTTTGTGTATGCGGAGGGCCAAATGTGCGTTGGTTTGTGGGCAGGCTTGGTATTCTGTCATACATAGTGTTAGCGGTTTGTTCTTCATCTATCGACGAATTGTATTTTTTTTCGTTATGCAGTATTTCTCGTTATGTAACCGCAATATATAGAGCCCGTGTCTAAAATGTTCTGGCGGTATTTCAATCAGCTGTTTTTTGCCATTAAACTCTTCGCTATAGACAATTTTACCAGTCAAATCAATTATTTCAATTGTACTCTTGGGTATTGTCCTAGTTGTATGTAGAAACACCGTAAATTTCCCAAAACTTGGGTTTGGAAACGCTTCCATTATCGTTAAATTATCTTCTCCCGGTTCGGAGGTGTACAGATTAGGTCTCAGATACACTAGATTACTTATCATCCGATAGACTTGACCATAAGTGAAATATTTACCGCAACTAGCAGGGGAGTAGTCCATCACATTCTCTACCATATCAGGTAAATCATCTTTCCCTTCATCGCAGGTGTTTTTGGTAGAATCACAAGTGTATGAGGGTGTGGCACTTAGAGGTGTATCATCTATTCCGTCATCATTATCACAGGAGTAGCTAGAGTTACCCCATATGTGATTTAAGCCTAGGTAATGCCCAATTTCGTGTGATAAAATGTTGAAATATTGCGAGTCTAAAAAGCATCTATAATTTATTACTACACCTTGCCTTTCGGGACAAACAAATGAGGTATAGTCCCAATCATTAGCGAGAGTAGGAGGGAAAGCATAACCAAGCAAAGAAGGGAAATTAGGATTTGTTGAACTTAGGTTACATACCCATATATTTAAAAATGAATCGGTATTTTTTGAAGACGATCCTCCCTTATGGTTATATTTTACGCCATCTTGGGAAAAAGTACTTTCACCAATATTAAATGTTGTGACATTAGTTGTTGTTCGAAAAACCATTGGCAGTGCATTGGAGTCTAGGATTTTAGTAGTTGTAGTGAATTTAATATTTGGGTTTTCTATCTCGTCACTAAATCGAGTGGCATCTATATGATTGTTTGAATAAATTGAGTTTAGATACTCTACTTGGTTTACAATTAAGCTGTCAGAGATATTTTCATTTTTTTCGTTGTAAACTACATGGAAAACTATCGGAATTTTAAAATCAATTAAACTAACCCCAGGAAGATCTATGTTTGATCCACTTTCCTTGAAACCACAATGTTGAGCGTATAATAGGCTTCTTAAAAATACAAAAACGAGCATTATTAAAATATTATAACTAATCTTTTTTTGAAATAGCATCTTTCATCTACTTTATTTCTTTAGTGGATCTAAACTTAGTAGAGAGATACTGAATTGGCTGGTATCTTTTCTTTCAAGAGACTTAATATATTCGCTAGTTGACTGGATATTTATTTTACCCATAAAATCAGCAAAACATAATACAATATTATACTGCTTTGCTGAATCGAATATTAAACTTTGAGAATATGTCCCTGGATGCAATAATCTTGTTGACTTTGATAGCTTAGAAATTGTAAATGATGTGTCTATGACCATACTGTCTTGATTATCATAGTATTCGAGATAATCAAAATTATCTGCAGAACAAGTCATCTGAGTTTTAGGATTTAATAGTTTTCCCTCTTTATTGAATATATATACTCCGTTTATTTTGGGTCTCTTATTAACAATAAAGTCATAATAAGACGAAGAGTCAGGAAAAATAAATATAGGATATCTTGTATAGCCAAATTTAGTGTACTGATGCATCATTTGCTCCTCAGAAAGAGATTTTGGCTGATGAACTCCAAATGCAAGAAAAGCAATTTTCATGCAGCTAGTACACAAGATAACTGATAATATTAAAAATATTTTATTCATAATTAATGAGAAAAGGTGACAAGTGTGGTTGCCACCTTCTTCTTATATATTTAGTTTTGAAATTTATCTACTAAGATATAACCATATGATGTGCGGGTTATGCCATCAGCGATTATATCCTCTGTTTGAGGAGTGTAAGTATAAACTCCTGTATTCAAAATTAAGTTATTAATATTCGTCCCTGATAAAGCACTTTCTGGAAAAGTAATATCAAAATCTAAACCAAATTCTGATTCAGCATGTGCATAATCTTCAAGCACATAGATTTTTGCTTTAGTTGGGCTTATATTCGGAGCCACAGCAAAATTTGGTAATGGTATTTTGATATCAAAACCAGCATCACATATTCCAAAACAAAACTTGCAGTCACAAGTTTCTCCATCTCGATCTCTCTTTTCTACAGCTCTATATGGCTTTCCTTTGATCGTTAAAATAGGACCTTGTTCCTCAACAGAGATTGATGAATTGTCAAATGATTCATTGTTCTCAGAAGCGAAATCTTTCTCATTACATGCTGCCATTCCTAAAACCACGGCCATTAAAATAAAAATACTTTTTTTCATAATTTTTAAAAATTTGTGGAGATTTCGCTCCGGTTAAACAAAGGATAGAATAAAATATCCTACCCATAACACTAAAACTGAACTCTTTTTAGACCAAGTATAGGAGTTTTATACTCCACCAAGTTCAAACCGTCTGAGTAGCATTCTTCAAATTTATCATCAAAACGTCATTTTTTATTCTTTTGGTTCAATTAGAACCCTTTTTTACGTTTTGTGACCCAAAATTGGTCTCAGAAACCGATGCTTTTGCCTAGCTTCTGATATCATTTTTGAATAACCGCTAACATTAGTATAGACGCAACTCACCACAAAACACGCGTCTATTTTTACTATCTACGCAACTTTGAATTGGTTCATTGATATAGGTAAAAAGCATTATTGGTGAAGTGGGTACGTTTATTCCATTATCGGATATTCAAAAATAGCATTTTTACAACCAATCCAAACGTTTATCCGCCGCTGGAGGTGACTATTCAAAGTTTTCTTCTCACATTGCTTGTCGGCAGACATGTATTTGTTGGTATATTATTAAAATGTGCACTTGATGTCATTGTCGACAGAGTCGTGTCAAGGTCACCGCGAATTTCAGCGTCAATATGTGCTTGAAACTGTTCAGTAATGGCGGTTTGTTCTGGGGTTAAAATCTTACTCATAGTGAAAGTATAGGATAAATTTCTTGAACTAATATTCTTTTATTCTCGCTTAATTAAAGCTAATCCTTTTCGAATGCCGTTTCCAGTTGGGTGGAAATGTCGGTGTGGTGGTGAATCAATCGCCATTGGCCCTCTTGCAGTTGAAAAATATTGGTAGCGCGGTGGCTTACTTCTACCGGCGTGCCATCCGGGCTTATGTTTTCGCCCACTTCCACGCAGGTTGTGTAGCCTATGTTTGTTCCCGGAAACACATGGACGTTGCTGCATGTAATTTTCCCGCCCAATTTCATGGCTGCCACCTTGTTAAACTCTTCCCTTATTGCAGTCCATCCCGTGATAGAACCGCCAAAAGGCCCCATGTACGTAGTCGATTCCCTGTGCGACCACAGCGCATTCAGCACTTGCATGTCGCCTTCAAACATCTTGTTCAGTCCTGCATATAGTTGGTCGTTGGCTTCTCGAATGCCTTGTTCAGCCGCAAGGAGCAATGAATCGGAGTTGGTGTTCCGTACTTGCTCGTTGCTCGAAGAGTTGCAGCCCGCCAGAGCTATGGCAAAGGCAAAGGAGATGGTCAAAATGTAATTTGCTTTTCTCATCATTTTATGGTTTTAGTTGTGTTAATATTATTACAATTTCATGTCGGTTGTGGCTACAGCAACTATATTGCCATTTAAGACTACTGGAACGGCGCGTGTTCTCATCCACACCTCGCCACCTCCGGCATCAAAATAAGGCTCGGTCCAAATGGCATAACCACTGTCGATAGGCTGGCGCAGCCACTCTTGCTCGTCTATTTGATAGGCCGAGTCTGCCAAGTTTTTCAAAGCCAAGTTATCGTTCAGGCGGTACCAATAGGGGCTGTAGTACGCCTTTCCGGTGCTGTCCAATAGAGCCACGGCTGCACCAAAGAAACTCTCCGATTTGGGCGCCAAATAATCCCGTACCCGAGCGGAAAGGCCAGCAGAATCGAGTGGTTGTGCCTGCAAATCCGCTACAAAGGCGTCCAGTGCTACTTCGTAAACCAACAAGGGATTTGGGTCAGGTACAATCTCTTTTTGGCATGCCGACACCACTAGCAAGAGCCATACGGCATAATTCATGGCACGTAGTAAGGTTTTGTTTTGGTAGTTGGGGGATGGGGAGCATACTCTGCTCGCAGTCGATTTGATTTTTGTCATTTTTGTTTTTGTTTAAATTTAATTGCTAATAATGGTTTCGGGCTTGGAGAAGTTGGCGGATTGCGGAGCACTTCACTATCAACCCAGCACAAAACTTAAATAGATGCACAACGCTTGATTTAACCACTGAACAGCCAATGTTTAACGAGTGCTGTCACTGGTGCTTCCGTCTATATTTTGATTTCTATAGCTTTTTACTTTCTCCCTGTATTTGATTTTATGAATTGAACATATTTTTTGAATTCTATTTTACACCCATCAGTTTAGCAACAATAGAAGCCACTTCTAATGCTGCTTCTTTTGGTAAGTATGCCGTATCACTGATACCTGAAATCACCCGTGTAATATCGTGATCGACTTTGCCACGGTAATTCCAAATTGATGCTGATGCTGCAGTAATATAGACTGAGAAATTACGGTGCATAGTTCCGGGCCGCTCGCCAATGATATGTACAACACAATGTTTACTCAGTCCCTCTTTCCCGAAGAGTAGCTCACCAACCTCGTAGCCTGCACGCACACGTCCGTTCCGAATCACAATGGGCGCTTCAGAAATAGTTAAATTGAGAGAAGCCAAATTTTTGTAGACGGAAGGAAGAAATGTTTCAAGGTGATCTTCATCCATAAGTGACCTGGTATTCAAGCCGTCTGAAATTATAATCTGCACATCAGGTGTATTTTTTTTGAGCCTTTTACGCAGGCTTTGGATTACTAATAAACTGTCGGGTGAAATTCGCTCACCGCTAGCAGGGTGATATACATAGTCAATTCTGTTGTTCGACAGTGATGATATTACAATAGCATTTTTTATGGACTGCAGACAAGCAGGCTCCCATTCAGTCCACAAACAATATTTGGCGTCTTTATAAAGCTCCCGAATTTCGCGATCCAGCGAGGGTTCCATTTGCCAGAATTTTTCCCCAAATCCTTCGGCAATAGGAACGCCTCGTTTGCGAACACGGTCAATGGCGGATTTACCCTCAATCAATATTGTTTCTTCACTGCGCATATCGCCTTTTGCTCTACAATAGCGCAAGTAAACTTGGTTGGGCTGACCAAAAAGGGCGGTTGGTTTATTGTCAAAACCAATTATATTAATTTGCTTAAAAAACTCCCACATCGCATCATTTACCTTGTAGCCAAATTGCTCACGCACCCGAACGTGATCGGCAAAAGAAGTGGTAAGGTAGCTTAGCATAGGGTCATTTTTCGTTGGCAGAGCCATGAAATAGGCAGGATTTGCTGGCATAATCTGATCAATGCACCAATCAAGATCATCTAGGGTAACGTCCATGTGCAGCGTCGTGCAGATGTCTAGCCCAATAGTAAGCCCATGAAGCTTACCCATTACAAGGTCTTCTAGGCAACAGCGAACGAGTTGTTCTTTGGTGCGGAATACTTCCGGGCCTATAAATCCGGCGACATCATTGAGAAACACCCAAGGAACATTATTGTTAATTTCGGGTTTGCCGAGTCGTTGCTTTAATGCTCGCAGAAATCCGTATTTCCGGGATTCATGTACGACCATATCGAAACCTTCGCCGTGGCCATTGGTACCGTCGGCACCCTGACCGGTTTCTGCATAAAGGCTATAGTGATTGGCTTGTCTTGCATCTGAATGTGCCTGCATTTTTTCTATTGTTACATCGAAGGTTTGATTAGCCTTAACTGTGCCTGCTAGACTCTGAAACCAGATCCCCGTAGTTCCGGGCTGTATATTTTCAACTTGAGATTGAATATCAATGTGGGAAAGGACGCAATGGGGCATCGTATTTTCCAATTGGAAAGTAACTAGCAAGTCATTTAGTGCCGCTTCGATTTGTGCCACAATAAGCGGATCACTCGAAACCGGATTGGTTCCAAGCACAAGATCTCCTACTCCATAAGACCAAGCGTCAAATACCTGCCAAACAATATCTTCGATATTATCGGTAGGTGAGTTCGGCTGAACTCGAGCACTAACATAACCTTTTGCACCAATGTTGCTATTGGGGAGTGAATTAAAGACTTTGCTGCTGATGCTTACTAACTCGTTATTGGTCAGTAGCTTTACAACGAAAGCAATAACATCACTAGATAAAGAGGGCATGATGCTCTTAATCTCAGCTTCATCTGATTCAAGTAGGAACTCTTTTAACTGACCGAAGGTCATGCTACAAACATCTTTATCAAATGCGGTAGTGTTGTGAATAAGGTCATATTGTTCATCTCTGAAAAGAGGCTGCTCGATGACGTCTGATAGCAGTGTGTTTGCGATAAGGTTACGCGCCATATTTCTGGCAGTTTCATTAGGAGCTGCAATTCCTGCAATTTCATCGCCTTCTTTGAATTCATTGGCAGCACCAACCAACTTTTTATAAAGCTTTAAGTCAAATCCTCCTGAAACCCGGCTGATATAGGTAAAAATATCCTCATCATTTAGCGAGGGCTTAAAGTCAATGAGAGGATTTGTTGAAGATAATGGAAAACTGAAAACTTTGGATGGGGTAAGCATCATCGAAATACTTACCATACCTAGTTGAATTAGAAAATCTCGGCGCGGAATGGTGTTAGCAATTGTATTATGTTTCATTCCTGTTTGCTTTAGACTAATCTGCTAGTAAGGTAAATCTATTTTTATTCATTATCGTTGAGTGTCGTTTATCTTTTTTCAGCATTAGTTCTAACATCTTTATATACGAACCTCATTCCTCTTATTGAGTTTATTTCCATTATGTACGCTACTATATATTACCGCACCTTTGGCATCTACTCCTCATTATAAGTCTCAAAAATAGCATTTTTACAACCAATCCAAAAGTTTATCCGCCGCTGGAGGAAAATCTTCAAAGTCTGCTTCCCACATTGCTTGTCGGCAGACATGTATTTGTTGACAATTGTAAAAATCATTTTCAATAGTCTGTTCATAATATATTATCTGTTTACGGTTTGGCTATGCGCAGTGTCCCGAAGGGCATTGCGTATAGGTTTTGTTGGCATGTCGTTTTTAGTTTTCCCGCCCATAAATGATTTTGTTTGAATTCATTGATTTCAAGAATATACTTTCTTCAATAGACTGGTCAATACGATACAATTGGACCAAATCCCCAAGTTGAACTCTAAGGGTATCTCCATTGAGTTTCCATTTTCCTTTAAATTTTGAATCGAGAACCATTCCATGGAAACCTTTTGTCGTCTCTACTGCTCTTCCAAATCTCTTAAGATTTAGTTTCGTAATTGAATACGTGACTGGTAGTAATGACACTTCTGAGCCATCACTTCTTTGTATGGTTCTGCCTGGTTCACCTGTGCTTTTTGTCCAAGTGCCATACAAAAGGCTTTTGTCAAGGTTCTGTCCATATGAAACAGAAGCTAGAAATAGGTAGATGGAAATAATGATTGTTAGTCGTTTCATTTATTTTTCAAATGCATGCCAACATTAGTATAGACGCAACTCCCCACAAAACATGCGTCTATTTTTACTATCTACGCAACTTTGAATTGGTTCATTGATATAGGTAAAAAGCATTATTGGTGAAGTGGGTACGTTTATTCCATTATCGGATATTCAAAAATAGCATTTTTACAACCAATCCAAAAGTTTATCCGCCGCTGGAGGTGACTCTTCAAAGTCTGCTTCCCACATTGCTTGTCGGCAGACATGTATTTGTTGACAATTGTAAAAAGTAGGATAGAGTAAAGAAAATGAAGTTAGTAACTATAAATTATCGTGATTAATGACCTTATTTAGAGGTATCTGTTTTTAAAATGCTAAAGTGCTGTTTGATTTCATTTCCTATACCAATGAAATACATTCCATCTGGCAGCCCTTCTAGACTTATTTCTGTATCTTCTCTTTCAATTACATCAGACAACACTTCTAGTCCTGTACTAGTGTGTATTGTAATTTTTTCTCGTATTATTTTAGTTGTTGCCTCAATACGGATTTTACTTGTAGTAGGATTGGGATAAATTTTAAACTCAAGAGTAGGGTACTTAGCTAAACTAGCACTAATAGTAGTATCTGCCGCTGTCGGCATCCAGGTTGAGCCAATGCTGTCACCCCATAAATACTCAGCCAATTCAGGATAATCGATAAATGGATTCCGGTTGTGTTGATACAGGCTATCGATGATGTTATTTCTGTTTCTTTCCCATTTGCTAACTGGATCAATCCTATTCCAATGTAAAAGAGTGCTTAAATTTGCTTGTAAGGGACTTTTGTCATTTTTGGTGAGCCATGTAGTTGTCAACTCTAAATCAGGCTCCGAACCTTCTCCTTCATATCTGACAGCCATATAAAATAGCATTCGTGCTACATCTCCTTTGACTGCATCCGGTGGCTCAAATGTCCATAAATTAGCATCAAATTTAGACCCTGTAGTAAAGCCGTCATCTATTACATCTACACAGGTAATGCAAGTGTCAAAATTCCTATTGTTTCTTGTAGAGTTAACGCTTATATCGCAGGGTCTTAAATGATGAACATCTGTACCAGCACCCTTACTTGTTCCAAATTCTCCTCTGGAGCTTGCCCAAACGTGTTCTCTACTCCAGCCCGAGCCGCCATTATATTCTTGGGCAGCATTTACACTCCTTTGTGAATATAATAAGATAACGTTATCTGAATTGGCAGTGTCCTTATCTGTGTCTTTCAGAATATCCCATACATCTGTTGATGATGCTGTGTAAGTAAATTCTGTATGATTTTTAATTATTTGATTCAGTTCATATTTCAATAATTCGCCTGACTTGTTATGGGCAGAGCTATAGTAGGTACTTTCTTGTGCAGAAAGTAAATTTGAAATAAAAAGTAAAAATAAAAGGTTGAACTTCACGATGCAAAAATATTTTTTAATTCTAATCTAAAACAAAATAAAAAAAGGTAAAATACGGGTTTACGGACAATGGAAAACTATCCTGTTTTTGCGGAGTACTAAAAAATATTCAACATAAAATAAATCAACTAAAAATAGCCATAACTAAATTTGAATAAATACTAATACAGTGGCGTGTTGTACTTAATAGGTGGCCAAATTAATAATATTCTCGGAATATTTGGTCAGTTTTTCTCTACCTTTTAAGAAACTGAGTTCTATCAAAAAGCCAAATCCAATTATATTTCCACTTTGTTTTTTGACTAACTCTGCAGCAGCAATCGCCGTTCCACCAGTAGCTAGTAAATCATCGTGAATGAACACATTCCAGTCCGTTTTTATAGAATCTATATGCATTTCTACGACAGCACTTCCATATTCCAAATCATAAGAATACTGTACGGTCTCAAAAGGTAGTTTTCCTGCTTTACGTACCAGTACAAAGGGAACATTCATTTCTAATGCTAGTGGCATTCCATAAATGAATCCTCGGCTTTCCACACCTACAATAGCATCAATATGTTTGCCGGTCAATTGCGAGGAAAACTCTTGTATTATCTCTTTGGATAACAAAGGACTCTCTACTACGGGTGAAATATCCTTAAAGTTGATTCCAAGCTTCGGAAAATCAGGCACATTACGTACTGTGTTTTTTATTTTATCAGATAAATTCAATTTATTTGGATTAAGCGTTTACTTAAGTTCAATTTTACGATAATATTGTTTAAATCTTGTCAAGTTATTTTAATGATATAATTACAAGTTTATAAAACCATCTTGCCTCCTTCGATAATTCACATCTTTTTTTTTAGCACTAAAACTGAGATTGCTGTCAACTTATTGATCTTATCTTTAAAGCAGCTTTTTTCCGTTGCAGTAAAGGTTACATATCTTCATACCAATTCACACTAGTTATCTTATTGATACGCTCAATTAATCGTTTATTTGTTAGATAACGATAGATTTCTGCAAAGATTTATGCTACGTTTTTACTGCGTAATATTTCCATATTTGGTTACATGTAGTTAACCTTCAGGAGATAGCTTACTTAAAAAATTGGCCACCGTGCGAGGACTAGCAGAGCGTATTCTGAATTTACCTTTGTTTAATTTTGGTCCTTTCTCTTTAATGAGATCATTAAATTCTTTATCTGTACTTGCCACAGTGACACTGCCCATGTAGTAGTCTAGGTAAAACCAATCATACTTACTCACCTCCAGATAAATGGTGTAACGCGTAGAGCTTCGTCGCTTGGTTATAGCCACTCGGGAGTCTACTTGTCGGTTTATCTGCTTACCATTTATTGTGGCTACATGTATAGGGTCAAAACTTAAAAATTGCTTTTTGATAGGGGAGTAGTGAATGTTTACTTGACTGAAAAACATATTTTTATTCAATTCGTCATTTGGTTTTAGCTCACCCGTAGACTCTACATCCTCTAAAGCTTTTTTTAGTTTTTTGTTATCTAGGTACTCGGCCATCGCATTTTTTACGCGCTCTGTATTGTTTTCTGCTAGTGGGTTACCATCTCCGTTTTCTATCATTACCGCTGCCATTCTATCGTAGCATTCTAGTGGTAGGGTTACGTCTAGTGCCAATATACTATTGATAATAAAGCTAGAGTCTGAAGGCAGTTTACGAATAGTACCTGCCATTAGGCCATAAAAATTTTCGTCATTCTGCAGCCCAAATTCTATTTTGCCTTCGCTGTATACTTCCTTGGTCACGTCATTGAAAGAAAGATAACTACCACGTAGGCCATTTTCAAGTAGTTTGGTACTATCACCTACATAAAACGTGGTATTGGTCTCATCATAAAAGAAAACACCGGTATCGCTAGTGAGTTCCATGTCTGCGTAGCTACGCTTAAAATTAAACAAACTTGGGTATATGTGCGTACTATCATTGGCCACACTTACAGCTGCATACATTTTACGTCGGTCTTCATTCAATATCGACTTAGCAGGAATAATTACGTTTTGTGGATCAGGCTGTGCACTGTACCTAAACCAAGCACTCGGATACTCCTCTAAGCTATGAAGTGGTTTTACATATCCGTTAAAAGTCAAATCTTCTTGGTGACTCTTCATCTCTGTTACACCTTTATAGCCTATTTTAGGACTTATAGCAAAGGAGGCGCTATCTGTTACAGATCCGGTGATAAGTAGTGTCGTATCTCCTTTACCTTTCACACGTATAGTATTAAACTTCACTACTTGTCCAGTGTTATATTTGTCTTTGTAGGTATACAATCCTTTACCACCTAGGGCATATCTTCCGCCTATGCGCAGGGTAGCCTCGTATAGTTCATGGTACTTATCGCTTCTATTGGCCAAGAGTTTGCTATTTTCCAAGGGCTGCATTTCTGCATCTTTGTGCACTTCTACTTTACCATCATAAGGAAAAGCTCTACTATCTGCTACATCTATAAAAGGCACATTTTGGGCATATAATATCCCTATTTTCATATCAAATAGAGCTTTGGTACTTTCAAAGCGTAGTCCCTGTTGTTCGTTTTTGGTACTTACGAAGTAGGATTTTTCTTTGGCGAGCATAGGGCTCTTATTCAGTTCCATTGTTTGGGCATTCATATCCCATTTGTATTCATCCATAGAGCTGGCATACGCGTTGTAAGGAAACTGGGTCAATTGGCCTTTTTTGTTCTGTTTAAATTCGCCAATCCGCGAAGTGAAATCTATATCTGAGTTCATATTTGACGAAGAAAAAGCAATTTTATCGGCTGTTATTGCACCTATTTCTATAGCAGAAATCTCAGCTTTCACTCCGTTTGGCTTATATTTCATATCCTTTGAAGTTAATGTGGCATTATCCCACGTGAGTACTCCATTGCCAGAAATTTGCTCGCTTGTTTGTGCTAGATTACCACTAAATTCCTGGTTGTCTCGGAGTACATTTACAGTATGACCATTGGTATTTATGAGCATAGAATCTTTATTTGGCAGCCATCTAGTCATTACATCATTTGCTAGTATATTTGGGTATTTACTAGTCTCTTTTACACTATAGGTTTCTGCTGTAGCAGTAGTGTATTCTGGTGTCATTACTATATCTTGAGATACTACAACCGCTCCTTGGTACACGATATTTCCTCGCGCTGTAAAGCCTTCTTCACTGAGTTTTATGGCTATTTCTCCTGTTCCTTTATTGCCATACATAGGATAGGTAGTAGTTGGTTTCTCAAATCCTAGGGAGTAGTCATCCATAATTTTGGCCTCGTATCTAAAATCTGGAATAATACCAGCCGACACAAACAAACCCGGAAAACTGAGCTCATGTGTGGTGAAATTATCCATATTTTCTATTACAAAAGGGTCTACCTCGAATCTAAATTTGTCTTTTACATAAGCACCATTGTGTATTTCCTTTTTATCATACGCTATTATGGCTCCTTTTTTGCTAGTAAATCTGGGAAATTCAGGGAAATCACCAAGGCCAGACTTATTGGTTGATTTATCTATTTCTAAAGTCCCATTAATATCTCGAAGTACAGATTTTACAGCTACCAATCCCGGTTTTCCGCTCATATCTTCGGTAAATATCACCATTTTATCAATCTGATCACTCGTTATTTCAAAGTTGAAATAATCAAACTCAAATTCTTTTGCATAAAAATCAAACTTGCCCGCTGTAACCTTTCCACCAAATGACATTCTGCGTTTGTTTTTCAAAATGACCATTTGCTCGTGCGGAAATGCATACACTCCTTGGCTATCGCTAAATCTGAACGCGCGCACACCCTCCAAAACGAAGGTATTGTTTATGAGGTTTAAGAAGGCATTGGACCTTCCAGAAATTTGAGAAGAAAATCGAATGACATCATAGTCTGCTAGCTTCATGTGCGAGAGTACCGCATGGTCAAGTTTTGTCCTTACCCTTATCGTATCTGTAGCAGGGTTAAAAAATATGTAACCATAGTCGGCTAATTCTACTATTTGGGGCTTCAAATACATTTGCTTGCTACCCATCCACTCAGCGTACTCTGTAAATGTAAATTCTCGCTTCCTGTGTTGGATTACATAGTCTCTCATTTTACTTAATGGATGATACTTGAGCATGCCTCGCGGTATTTTTTCGTATCGTATTTCTTTATAAAAATCTTTGGATTCTATAAATGCTTTACTATCACTCCCTACCATATCAAACTCTATCTGTGGTAAATCTAGGTTCCACAAGACTTGGTCTACAAAAATCTCTACTTGTTGATCACTATTAAAAAATGGTGCTTGCTCTAGCCCTTCTTTGCCTCGTGTTAATAGCAAAAGTTTATTATCTAAATTAAGGTTAAAACGTATTTTAGGGTGAAAAATAGTACCACTGTCTGTAAAAATGGTGAGCTCACAGGCCAATGCATTTATTCTACCTTCTTTCAAGCTAAAATAGTTTGATTTTGCTTCTATTCTTTTTTTATCCTTATAGCTGATGGTAACTTTAGAAGGGTTAATAGCAGAACCATTGGCTATTATTTCTGCTCCTTTCATGGCATATCCTCCTTTAAAACTCACAGTACCGTCTAGGTATGAACCAAGTGTAAGATTGGAGGTAAATGAGGTGAATTGAGGAAATTGAGAACTTTCTAAACTGGCTTTTTCTATGTTACCCGCACTCGATGCACGGTCTCTAAAACTGCCATAAAGAGATTTTCCTAAAAAATCATCGTTATGAAACAATACAGTGTCTACCGCTATTTCTGCTTGGGCAAAACGTACTTCATAGCTGCCTTCTATTTCTGCGTATATGTTTTCTTTACTGAAACCCACGCGTTCCCAAGTAACCACCCCTTTATTGCCTTCCCACTTATCAGTATCTAAATAATAGCTCCCATTGGTGCTATAGATTGTTATTTTATCTACCAGCGCTTGGCAAGTAAGGTCTATGTCTTTGAATTCAATTTGTACCCTATTGTTATCAAAACGAAAACGATAATTATCACTACTAGCATACCAATTTTTGGAAGTAGAGGTGTATATGGTGTTGTCTTTAAACAGGTTTCTTGAAGCAGTCATTAGCGTAAGAAATGTTTTTGTACCAGATTGTATAGCAGGCATTAGCGCTTTAGACCAGTTGATATATTTGGCTTCGTCTACAGAGTCTTTGGCATAGAGCATAGTTTCTGTAAATAAGACAAAATCAGGAATTTTCAAATCGTTCTGAAGCATTGCATTGGCCACATTTATGATGTTGCGCTGCTCAGGTTCTACAAACTTAGCTGAATCCCATTTTTGAGTGAATAGCTTCATTATTTCCCCTCCTTCTTTGGTTCCTTGGGTGGCTATGTAATTGGTATATTCTTGTATAAATATATCTGATTTTCGGGAAAAAGAACGTGGCTGACCAACAGCAATTGCGGCTAGTGCACTGAATAGTAGTAGGAGCGTTATTTTTTTTAATACCATTATTATCTGCGTATGTATTGTGTCTGAAGCCAATGGTTATCCACGTTTTTCTCTATTAGTTCCAGTCCATGCTCCAAAGCTGCTGTTTGTTGCTCGTGGAGATCCTCCTCCAAAAATCCACAAAGTATTAAGTATCCTCCTTTGTGCAGTTTACTCACAAATTCAGGTAAAAGCCTTAGATTAATATTTTTCACAATATTGCTTACTATGATGTCAAATTTTTCTGTCAATTGATTTACACTATCTGCGTGAAGTATTTCAACGTTTTTGGCACGGTTTAAGTGTATATTCTCTGTGGCATTTTCTACACAATGTATGTCGTAGTCTATTGCCAATACTTTTTTTGCTCCTTTTTGTGACGCTAAAATAGATAGCAAACCACTGCCGCATCCCATATCTAAAACAGTTTTATCTATGCAGTTCAGTTTTTCCAAGCTAAGTGCGCTCATTCGCGTAGTTTCGTGGTGTCCCGTACCGAAAGCCATTTTTGGTGAGATTATAATGTCGTGTAAATAGCCACCACTTGCATGAAAAGGCGCTCGAGCCTGAATATTTTTCCCAATTACAGCCTCTTTGAAATTTTCTTCCCAGGAGGCATTCCAGTTTTCGTTGGCTACATCGCTTATATTATTTGCTTTTAGTCCGAAATTATCTAGCAATTCAGTCACTAAAGTTTCGTTGAAATTTTGTACTTGGCAATATGCAATAAGTTCTCCGTTTTCATATGAGGTTCCATCATAGCCAGCCTCATGCAACAAAAAGCTGATAGTTTCTTCTAAGTGAGAATCGCATGTAATGTGTAGTGCTTTGTACTGCATATTTTATATCACAAAGATAAATTTTGAGTGCGCTTCTTTTGGTCATTGGGTTAATTTGTTGGTAATTACCGTTTGCCAAATACTTTATACCACCTCAAAACACTTTTTATGGTAAGCCTTTCGAAATACAACTCCCAAATAATCGTACCTTCGCTCCACATCAAAAAGCAAGCCTACAAACAAGCACTAAATTGGTATAAGAGCCGAAACTGGAAGATGTTTCCGTTTCAAAAGGATTGCCTACACGCATTTTTTGACGGGAAAAATGGTATGCTTAATGCTCCAACAGGGAGCGGAAAAACTTTTGCACTTGGTATTCCAGTTATGCTTGCAGACAAGTTGAAAGGAGACTATAAAAGTGGACTTAAGGTTTTGTGGATTACCCCGCTTAAAGCTTTAAGCGTGGATATAGCAAGCGCTTTACAAGAAGCTGCAGACGAGCTCGATACCGGTTGGCGCGTGGAGCTACGCAGTGGCGATTTATCTTCTGCTAAAAAAGCAGCTCAATTCAAAAATAGTCCTGATTGTTTAGTAACAACACCAGAAAGTTTGCAAATAATGCTCGCACGAAAAGGCTATACTAAGTATTTTAAATACCTAGATGCGGTGATAGTAGACGAGTGGCACGAGCTTCTGAGTAGCAAACGGGGAGTGCAAGTAGAATTGGGTTTGAGTAGGTTAAAAGCTATCAAAAATAATCTAAAGATTTGGGGTATATCTGCTACTATTGGCAATATGGATGAAGCTTTAGAAGTACTAATGGGTGATGCAAAAACAATAGCAAATACAGCAGTTGTGAAGGCAAACAGTGCTAAAAAACTGCGTATTAAAACTCTGCTACCCCCACAAATGGAAGATATGCCATGGGCGGGTCACTTGGGTGTGAAACTACTACCCAAAGTCTTACCTATAATAAAGGCAAACGAGAGCACACTGATTTTTACCAACACACGCAGCCAAGCAGAAATTTGGTACCAAAAAATTATTGAAGCATTTCCAGACCTCGCTGGTTTGGTAGCGCTCCACCACGGTAGCTTGGGAAAAGAGGTGAGGCAGTGGGTTGAAAACGCATTGCACAACGGTACTCTGAAAGCGGTGGTTAGTACCAGTAGTTTGGATTTGGGTGTAGATTTTAGGCCGGTTTCTGCAGTTATTCAGATAGGTAGCCCAAAAGGTATTGCCCGTTTTTTGCAACGAGCAGGCAGGAGTGGGCACTCACCCAATGCTATCAGTTCAATCTATTTTTTGCCTACCAACTCATTAGAAATTATCGAATCTTCTGCCTTGCAGCGGGCTATAAAAAATGGATATATTGAAAGCCGATTACCCGTTGTGCGTGCTTTTGATGTACTAGTTCAATACCTTGTGACATTAGCTGTAAGCGATGGTTTTGATGCGAAAAAACTCTACCATGAGGTGACTCAAACGCATTGTTATCAAACAATGTCTTTGGATGAGTGGGAGTGGATACTTCGCTTTATTACTGTAGGCGGTGACAGTTTGCAGAGCTACGAGGATTTTAACAAAGTGGAAATAGTAGACGGTTTGTACCACGTACAAAGTAGAAAAATAGCACTTCGACATAGACTAAATATGGGCACTATTGTAGGAAATAACACCATGGTTGTAAAATACCAAAGGGGTAAGCAAATAGGCACTATCGAAGAGTATTTTATCTCTAGACTTAAAATTGGTGATGCTTTTGTGTTTTCGGGTCAAAAATTAGAGTTAATTCGGGTAAATGGCCTCACTGCATATGTTGTACCTAGTGTTAAAAAAAATGCGGCAGTTCCCTCTTGGTCTGGAGGGCGTATGAGTTTGAGTAGCGAAATAGCCGAGGTGTTACGCTCAGAATTTTATGAAATTTCGACATTGCCACGTGCAATGCAAAACAAAGAGGGCAGAAAACTTGAACGACTAATACGCATACAAAACAGCCGAAGCACCGTGCCAAAACCCGATGAATTGCTCATAGAATACTTTACAGACGAAAATGGCCATCACGTTTACGTATATCCATTTGAGGGACGCATGGTGCACGAGGGAATGGCTCTTTTACTGGCGTATAGACTGACAAAAAATAGAAAAATAAGCCTAAACCTAGGTATGAATGACTATGGCTTTGAAATATTGTGCGACCAAGAAATACCTCTGATAGAGGCACTTGAAGAAGATTGGTTTAGTACCAAAAATCTTTTGAACGATATTCAAAATAGCAGTAATATGACAGCCCTAGCAGGCAAAAAGTTTAGAGAAATTGCAGCGATATCAGGACTTACTTTTAAAGGATATCCAAATAAACTAACAAAAGAACGTCATCTACAGAGTCATTCTCAGTTGTTTTTTGACGTTTTTAGTGATTACGAGCCGCACAATTTATTATTAAAACAAGCCTATGAAGAAGTGACCTATTACCAACTAGAAATAAATAGACTGCAAAAGGCATTGGAACGCATAAATAAGCAAGAAATTACCGTAAAAATACTTTCCAAACCATCTCCGCTGTGTTTCCCCCTTTTAGTAGATGGTTTAAATAGGGACCGAATAAGTAACGAGAGTATTGCCGAACAGATTAAACGAATGCTTCTTGCCTGAAATAGCAAACAAGACCACAACTTATCAGTCTAGCAACATTCTTACTTTGGTACTGTTCCAGTCTGCTGCTCCTGTTTTATTTATGAGGATTTCTCCCATTTCATTTAGAATGTAGGTGGTGGGTAGCGTATTCGTTTGTAGCAATTTTGGAGCAGCGCTTTGCTCACTATATATAGGTAAGGTGTAGTTGCCTTTTGTCATAAATTTTTGTATAGCCTCGCTTCCGTCATTGGTCACAAATAAAAACACCGCTCGATCCTTATAGTCGTTATATAAGGCCTGCATACTTGGCATTTCAGCTATACAAGGCGGGCACCAAGTGGCCCAAAAATTAATGACAATTTTTTTTCCCTTGTAGCTACTTAAATTTACTGATTTACCATTTAGGTCTGCTAATTCCCAGTTATAGTCTGTGAGCATATCTCGGCGCCCTTCTTTTTCTATGCTAGGACTGAAAGCTAATGTTCTGCTCACAAAGATACGAATGGGTTTACCTGTTTGTGGCACAAAAAGTAATACCACAAAAACCCCAAAAAGAATGTTAGACCAATGTTTTTTTATGAATTCCATTGCAACAAAGATCGGTGCATCATTTCTATTTCAGGTCTACTTAGGTTACATAAAAAGTGAATTCAGAAAACAAAACTGTATCACAACAGTTGGCAACAAGGGCATCTATATATACTCGATTTTACTATAAAATTTATCAAAATATGAAATGCCACGGGTGGAAATCATACGGGTTTTGCAATTCCAGTACGAATTCAATTGTATTGCGTAATTTTGAATAAAAATTAAATTGCAAATGAAAAATATTTTAATGTTGGCTTTTGTGTTGGCTATTTCACAGTATTCTATGGCACAAAAAATATTCTCTGTAGATTATGAAAACCAAGCTGATGTGAAGGTTTTTGTGGTAGACTACGAAAATCAAGCAGATTTAAATGTATTTCGCGTGAGCTATACTAGTCAAGCAGGGGATAATAATGGAAAATGGTTTTTTACAGAGTATGCAAATCAAGCAAAAAAGAAAATTTACTTTGTAAAATATGAATCTCAAGCTGATTTAAAAATCTATTTTGTCAACTATGAGAGTCAAGCAGGTTGGAAAAAAATGAAGAAAAAATACTTAATGTATTAGTTGACAATACCCTAAACTAAGGTTGCTTATAAATATTTGCCACTTTTTGTTTTTTTCTAACAACATTCATTTTTACCCTTGTAACTCTGATTTGGTTACTATCGGAAGTATTTAGAATACAATTTAGATTTGTAGCTATACAAGTGAATGTAATTCTCCATAAAACAGATGCATTTTTTATAGTAGGAAATCTCGTTATTTTTATAATTCAATAAAATTTAGGTCATTTAAGTTTAGGTAGAAATCTAATTTTAGCATTTATTCTTGCTTTAATTTCTTACCGATAAAAACTATTTAAAAAGCTGCTGTGAAGAATACACTGCACAGCAAACATTTACTTGTGCTAAAACTAGTGGACAATCAGTATCTAATGTAGTAAGCGTAAATAAGCAGAAAGTATACCTTTGTAGAGTGAATATCAAATTGAACAAAGCATTGGTGGTTTTTGACCTAGAAACTACGGGTGTGCAAGTAGCAACAGACAGAATAGTTGAAATTTATTGCATAAAAATACAACCCGATGGGAGCGAAGAGCATTTGCATCAAATACTCAATCCTACCATTCCTATAGCTCCTGAGGTTTCTGCTATTCACGGTATTTGGGATAAAGATGTGGTAGATAAACCTACTTTTCAAGAGTTTGCTAACGAACTTCATACCTTTTTGGGTAATTGTGATTTTGGTGGGTTCAATAGCAATAGATTTGATTTTCCATTATTAGCTGAAGAGTTTTCTAGAGCTGGTGTTGCTTTTGATACCAATAGGAAATTTATAGATGCACAACGTATTTTTCATAAAATGGAACCTCGAAATCTAAGTGCGGCTTACCAAAAATACTGTGGCAAAAAACTTGTAGACGCTCATAGTGCCAAAGCCGATACGGTAGCTACTTGGGAAATTATAAAAGCACAAGTAGATCACTACGACGAGATAGAGGGAGATATTGATTTTTTAAACGCTTTTAGCGGTGAAAGTGAATTTTATGATTTTGCTCGTCGTATTAAACGTTCAGAAAATGGTGAAGCACTTTTTAACTTCGGAAAATACAAAGACCAAAAGGTTATTGATGTTTTTAAAGAAAATAAGGGCTACTATGACTGGATGATGAAAGGCGATTTTCCCGAAAATACCAAATCTGTTATCACAAAACTTGCACTACAAAGCAAAAATGCTTGAGTAAACTAAAAAGATGTAAAACCTCTTTCAGCTAATTGATAAATTAGACTTATAGCTCAACCCTCTAGCAATCCTCCGCCAAGCCTACTCACGGTATAATACAGCTTTACTAAGTTTATTTTGGCTTGATTTACGTTGTTTTTTGCTACCAATAAACTAAGCTGAGCTTGTCTTAAATCATTGAAACTTACTTGTCCGTTGGTATAGCTATTTTGGGCGCGCTCTAGTGCAGCTTGTGCCAAGCGAACATTATCTTGTTGTGCATCTAACGTACTTGTTATCAATTTACTGTCTAGCTCTGCTGCATAGAGTTGATAGTGTATAGCAAGTTTGGCTTTATTGAGCTCTAGCTCACTATTTTGTCTCGCCAAATCTGCATTTACTATTGCGCTTGTTAGCTGATTTCCGTTAAAAATAGGCATAGTTAAAGTAAGTCCGCCATTAAAACCAAGGTTGTTTTGCGACAAAATTATGCCTGCACCGTTTTGGGCCGTGCTATACCCATAAGATCCATTGGCCAGCAGTGTTGGCATTCTGCTTCCTTCAGCTATTTGAAATCTGCTGGCAGCAAGTGTTTGAGACACTTGCGCTAGCAAAATACTCGAATTATTTTGCAAAGCGAGCGACTCTATTTCTGCTATATTGAGCTCGGCTGGTACATCTATTTCGTCTGAAATAAATAAATCCGTATCTGGGTCTTTACCCATCAACAAATTTAGACTTGCTTTCTGCTTATCTACAGCATTGCTAAGATTTAATAAGGAAAGACTATCGTTGTTTAAATCTACTTGAGCGCTAAGCACATCTAGCTTACTTTTTGCGCCATTTTGGTTCGCTATTTCTGCTCGTTTTAGTCTGTCTTGTGAGAGTACTAAATTCTGTTTTGCTGCCTCTATGTTGAGTTTGTTTTGCTGCAAATCAAGGTATTGGCTTACTACTTCTAGCACTAGGTTTTCGGCTACTACCTTCGCTTGTACCTCATTTAGTCGCTGGGTATTCATCAAATTTTGGTAGGTATGCACACGACCAAATCCATTAAAAATAATGTAATTAAAACCTATGTTAGTACTCAAAATAGTATTTTCAGCACCATTTACCTCTACGTCTGGTAAACCACCTGCAAATTTAAGCTCTGTATTATTGTTGCTATATCCTGCGTTTGCATTTAGATTGATAGTGGGGTAGTAGCCTGCCTGCCCTCTAGTAGCCAAATTGCTGGATGCTTTGGTATTATTTTGAGCAATAGCTAGGTCAAAGTTTTCCTGTAACACAACTGTCACAACTTGCTTTAGGTTCCATTTTTCTTGCGCCAAAAGAGTATGGCTTACAAAAACTAAAAATGTAATATATGCACTAGTCTTCCAATTCATTTTTCTCTGCTTCTAGTTCTTTTATTGCGGGTTCTACTTCCTCTGCACTTGGCATTACACCTCCATTCCAAAGCCATCCTCCACCTCGTTTTACATCATTCCAAGCTACCAAAAATACAGGCAATAAAATAAGTGTGAGAATAGTAGCTATGCCAATGCCATAGGCTACCGAAATGGCCATTGGTATTAGAAATTGGGCTTGAAAACTCTTTTCTAAAATGAGCGGAGCAAGCCCAGCTATGGTAGTCATACTGGTAAGAAATATAGCCCTAAAACGCACGTAGCCAGCTTCATAAACAGCTTGACTAAATGTCATACCCTCCTTGAGATATATATTCATTTTTTCTACTAATACCAAACTATCATTTACGATAATGCCTATTAATGCTACAACACCCAGAAAACTCAATATACTGATTTGCTGCCCATGAAAATAGTGCCCCCACGCTACACCTATAAGGCTAAAAGGCACAAGGAGAATTAATATGATAACGGCTTGCCCTAAAGAACGAAACGTAAATGTGATTATAATAATGATACTGAAAATCACAAAAGGAAAGGCGAATTTGGATGATGCTTGTGTTTTGTCAGCTTCCCTATTCTGCCCTTCATATAGCGGAGTTATTCCTTGGTGTTTAGCCAATATAGCGGGTATTATATCTTCTTTTATTTGAGCAATAATGAGAGGTGCTGAGACTTTATTGCTGCTCACCTCAGCTTCTAATGTTACTTGTTTTTGCGCATCTAGATGATTGATTCCCACCACACCACGTTCAGTAGTAAATGTTGCCAATTCACTTAGTGGTACTTCCTTACCGTCTGCTGTGCGTATGCGGGTGTTCTCTAGGTCATATAGTGAGCTGCGTTGTGCGTCATCAAACCTCACCCAAACTTTCACTTCATCTTTACCTCGCTGCAGGCGTTGTGCTTCGTAGCCAAAATATCCTTGACGTATTTGATTGAGTACTATTGCTTCGTTTAGACCTAGAATATATGCTTTATCGTTGAGCTCAACATTTATTTCTCGTAGACCTGGTTGCACGTTTTCTACTACATCTTTTAGCTCAGGTATTTGTAACATAGCTTCTTTTAGCTCATCTTTAGCAGCATTTAGCTCCGCCTGATCATCGCCCAAAAAAGTTACTGAAACGGGCTTTCCAAAAGCACTTTCATTACCAAATGTTAGTTTATCGGCATCGTCCATAGGCCCTACTTTTTTTCTAAATCTTGAAGCAAGTTCCAAACTACTCACACTTCTAAGCTCACTGCCCACCAATATTGCATTTATACTGCCTTCGTGAGAGGTAGGACCCACTTTCCGTTCCAAGTTTTTAATAACATCTATACTCGTGCCACTTTCCTTCTTTATCTCTTCATTTACTTCCCATATAGCGGCCTCTATTTTTTCTAATCGTTGGTTGATTATGGTTTCTCGCGTACCACTAGCCATACTCAAATTTATAGGTACGTCATTACGCTCTATCACTGGAAAAAAAGTAAATTGGATATGACCGCCACGTATACCACCTATGGTGAGCATAGCAAGTGCAACAGCTACACCAAAAGTAAAAAAGCGGTGGTTTAATGAGAAACGAAGTGCCGGAGCATACAGCTTATCGCGCAGCACGTACATTATTTTATCCGTAAATAACTCCAATTTATTCTTTTTTTGACCAGCTCTCAGTGCTTTGCTATGAGCCAAGTGCGCAGGTAAAATTACCAGTGCCTCAATCAGCGAAATAGCCAATGTCGCTATTACCACAAAAGCAAGCTCACTAAAAAAATCGCCCGCTCTGCCGTCTACCATAAAAAAGAAACTAAAGGCTACCATCGTGGTTATAACCGCACTAAAAATAGCAGGTAAAACTTCCATAGTACCGTCTAGTGCCGCGCGCAGAGCGCTTTTACCTTTTTCGTAATGACTAAATATATTTTCACTAATTACTATACCGTCGTCTACCAAAATACCAATGACCACAATCATTCCAAAAAGAGAAATCACATTGATAGTGACCCCTGCATAGAGGGCAAGTACAAACATACCCAAAAACGATACCGGCAAACCTACGGCTACCCAAAACGCAATACGAATATTGAGAAAAAGGGAGAGGAGCAAAAGCACTAGTAGCATTCCTATAACACCGTTTTCTAGTAGTAAATTTTTACGCTCTTCTAAGGTTTCACTTTGGTCTTTTATTAGGGTGGCTTTTAGTTGAGGATTTTGCGCGTTAAATTTTTCGAAATAATCACGCGCATACGCGGCATTTTTAAGTAAATCCTCCCTATCTGTGCTACTCACTAGTATCTCTACACCCGGCTTACCGTTGATGTATATTCTATTTGGGTCATCTGCCCATTTGTCTTTTATGGAGGCGACATCTTTTAGTCTTACTACCGAACCTGTTTCGGTGGTTTTTAGGACTAACTCTTCTAGTTGCGTACCGAAGTAAGCCTTATTTCTGCTGCGTATTAGCAGTTCTTCTTCCTCTGTTTTTATACTGCCTCCCGTTATGTCTACATTGGCACTGCGTATTAATGTGCCAACCTGCTCCAGGGTTATAGCATATTTCCTCAGAGCTTCGTCATTCAGTGATATTTCTATTTCCTCATTTGGAAACCCTGCCAATTCTACCTTCGATATTCCTTCGTAGGATAGCAGATCTTTCTCTATACGTCGTGCATAGCTTTTGAGTGCTGTAAGGTCTATAGTTTCTCCTGTAATGGCATAGTTTATGGTAAAATTAATATTCTCTTTGAGCGCAACTACGGGTTTTTCAAGTCCAGTAGGAAAACTATTAATAGCATTTACTGAATTCTTTACATCTTCGAGAGCTACTTTGGTCTCATAACCTTTCTCTACCTCCACAATCACTGAAGCGGCATTTTCGGTACTACTACTTGTGATGCGCTCTATGCCGCTTACGCCCTCCAACTTTTCTTCTATCCTAGCTACTACTCCTTCTTCCATCTCGGCAGGAGAAGCACCTGGGTATACTAGCTGCACAGTTATAATTCGGCTATCCACAAGAGGAAAAAAACTTGCTGTCATATTGGTGTAGGCAATAGCACCAAAAATGCAAATAATTGCAAGTAACGTATTTACAGATACTGGATATTTGATGAAATAAGCTATAATCTTTTTCATTGCTTATTTTCGGTTTTGTGGCACTACCTTCATTCCTTCAAAAGCACCGCTTATCTGCACCAGTGGTAGTAGAGTACCTGTTTTTATACCAGTCACTATGGCTTTATCTTCGGCAAATTTCACAACAGTAATAGGTGTTAAAACTAGTGTAGAATCTGAACCTATTGTGTAAATGGCATTGCCATCAATCAAGGTATTTCGTTCTATCTCCATTGCATCAGTTGCGCTACCAGCTTCTATAATGGCCTCTAGGTACATACCCTCTTTTAGCTTTTCGCCACTCACAGTAAAATAAACACTCACCATCTGTGTCGTTGAGTTAATCGTAGTATTGATACGGCTAACGGTACCTGAATACTCTTGATTAAGGTCTTCAGCATATAGATTTATCTTATTTCCTTGTTGTAAAAATGCCAGACTACTTCGCGATACCGATGCCTCCAGCTCATAGGTGCCAAGCTGCACGAAAGTTCCCATTTTTTGTCCTATCCTAACTAGGGTACCAGGATCTATTGTAGCCTCGCTTAATACACCAGTATAAGGTGCCTTTATTTGGTACTTATTTAGCCGCACCTCTTGACTTTGAATGGTGTAGTAAGTACTTAAAATATTTCGGCCGCTTAAAAATTGCTTGAGTTGTAGATTGTCAATTTTAGGCAGAGCTGGCATATTTTCTGTCGGTTGAATGTCGCGCAAGAAATTTTGCCACACCGCTGCATTTTCAGGATAGTCCATTGCGATATCTGCCAATGACTGGCTAAGAATACCCATAAACGAGCTACGTGCCGCAATCAGCTGCGCCCGGTACTCGCTGTCATCTATAGTAGCTACATTTTGACCCTGGGCAAAAGCCTGGCCAGCATTGAAGTTTTTATTTTTTAGAATACCAGTAACTTCAGCAAATAGCTCCATGCGATTGCTCGCTTTTAGCCTGCCGCTTACTGCTACGGTGATTGGAATTTTAGAGGGTTTTGCTGCGGTGGCTTCCACCACTTTCGAGCGAAACGAAATGGTGGTTTCCGCTTTTTCGTCTTTGGCAGAAAATAGGTTGTTGCCTACAAAACCAAGTAGGAGTATAGCTATGCCGAGTAGTATGGATCTAACTAAATTTTTATTAAATTTTTGTTCACTCATGAGTGCATTTCTGATTTAAGGTGCAAAGGTATGTTTTGTTTTTTGTCACGCTATTTTTTTTCAATACCAAAGTAACTAACTTCATGGCAACAAGTACCAGTTTAATTTGACCTTTTATTTGGCCTACAGCCTAAATATGCTCAAATGTTTTTGATGTAGCTCAATACTTCCATTTTAACCTAAAATCGTTTTTCTAGCTAGCAAAAAGACCTACATACTTTGTGATAATATACCTGCCAAGCTACAACCAAAGATATATGAAACCCGTATCGCGTCTGTATGCCGTTCTTTACTGCGCACTGTAAAATGTCAATTGACGTTCAGCAAGAGCCTCTGTGGAGTAGTTTTTCTCTATCAGCTTACGAGCATTTTTCAGTATCATAGCTACGTCTATTTCGCCTTTTTGTAGCTGTTTGTATACAGCCAAAAATTCGGTAGGTGTATCAGCTATCAACAGATGCTCCCCAGCTCTATAGTCTATACCTTGTGCGCCTATGGTGGTGCTCACTACCAGTTTTCCTGCTGCCATTGCTTCTAGTATTTTTAAACGTATTCCGCTGCCACTCCGCAAGGGAACTACACATACATCGCAACTTTTTACAAAATGGGAAGCACTTTGCACTTGGGGATAAACAACTACTTGTGGTATACTTTTATACCGCACTGCATCTATACTTTTACCGGCTAAGTGCAGTCGGTAATGCATATCTGCATCTTGCAGCTGAGGGTGAATTTCTTCTAAAAACCACGATACAGCGTCTACATTTCCGTGCCACTCCATAGAACCTATGTGATACCAGTTCTTGGTTTCTTTATTGGGTAGATACTGCCACTCTCGTAGGTTGATGCCAGCCGGTATAGTTTCAAAAATACCTGTGGGGTGAAGGCTCTTAAATTTTTGGGCGTCGTCATCTGTTACCGTGGTTATTACATCTACTTTTTGTAAAATGGCAGTCTCATAGGCTTTTAGTTGATTGGCTAGTAGTTTTATGTACGTTTTTTTAACTATATTCTTTTCTATAGATGCCAAACGCTCCCATATCTCGTATTCTACATTGTGCATTCTAAGCGCCACTAATCCTGTGTGATTTCTGCGAACTGCAGCTATATATGGGCCTGTAAAAGTGCCTTCTAGCTGAACAACATCAAAAGTATTGTTCTTTAAAAGTGTTGATATTTCTTGCTCAAATAAGGCATTGTAAAATCTACTCACGTTATACGATTTGTTTTGAAGTAAATGCTTTATCGCCTCGTCCCATTTTACATCGGTATCTATAGGCAAAATATAGGTTTTGGCATATTTCTCTAATTCGCGTTGAGCTTCTACTAATGGAGTATTATGTTTTATTCCGTCAAGGCAGTATAGCGTGACATTGTGCCCAGCTTCTGCGTATGCTCGCGTAAAATTGTAAATACCTATAGTACCCCCTTCATTTAAAGGCCAAGGCACCCTGTTGCTTATTTGAAGTATATTCATAGGTTATTTTTTTACTGTATTTTTTGATACGAGAGGATATAGTAACCTCATTAAACGTTTATAAGCGTCTACATCAAAAAGTTGAGAATCTCTACTTGCCTTGTAGGTTAGAAAAATAGCCAAAGGAAAAAATACTGCTAGGCTCATCCACATGCCAAAAATAGGTTCTAATGCACCCTGTTTTACAAGTTTTTCTCCAAATATTCCAACCACATAATAGGCTATAAATAAAAGTAGTGAAATGACCAAAGGTAAACCAAATCCTCCCTTTTTGATGATAGCGCCTAGTGGTGCTCCTATAAAAAACAATAAAATACAACTGACAGCTAAGGTATATTTTCGGTGCCATTCGATAAGGTATTTCGCGCGCATTTCTTTTTGTGAGGCGGTGTCATCCAAATTGTTGTTGCTTATACGTTTCACATTGTTGGTGTTTTGTATGGCTCTCTCTAGAATTATTTCTTTTACTGATTTTTCGTGTTCAGAGGGAAGTGCTTTTGTACGCAGATTTCGTTTGCTTGAAGGTGCTAGACTGGTTGTTACTATAGGTGCATTATCATTTTCCTTCTCCAGTTTAGCCCTAGCTAAAATTGCCTCAACTCGTTCTTCTACAGAAGTGTCGCTCACCGTCAGAGTGTCCGATGCCAAAAAAAAGTATGGCCCAATGTATTGGTATAATTTGTCTTTACGCCCAGCAATATAGTCTGCTAGTGAGTCTATTCGTACGTCTAATTGTGCAATATTCATCATTCTATGATCTTCGCTAAAACGCTCTTTTTCAGTACGGTTAAATGCAAGTTCGCTGAGGTCTATGGTAAGGTTATAGTTCTTAAACTCCATTGTATTATGCGGTCTAGATTTTTTATATTGCGGGTCGTTTACTAGCTCTTGGTATCTTTTACCGTCTTCTAGGTATAGGGTCATAAACTGCTTATTCTCACTCACAGACATTTTTCCTCTTTTGGCTATCAGTATATTGTTATTGCCATTGTACTTTTTATCATCTACATAGATTATGATATCTTCTATGGTTTGGTTGTCATCATGCTTTTTGCCCACCCGAATGGCGTATCCGTCAATATCCCTGAAAAATACGTTATCTACTATATTCATAGCAGGTTTCTTTTGGGTAACGTCAAACAGTAGCGCACCCCAACTTAGATTGGCTTTTGGTATCAAATTGTTTGCTGTATAAAAGGCACCAATAGACATTAAAATACTGATGATAAACATGGGGCGCATAGCTTTGAACAAAGACACGCCTGCAGATTTTATAGCTACTAGCTCGTATCGCTCTGCCAAATTTCCAAATACCATAATATTAGATAGTAGTATGGCAAGTGGCAATGCCATCGGTATTAGATGTATGGCAAAATAGAAGATGAATTCGAATATCACACTTATTTCTAAGCCTTTTCCCACTAGGTCTTCAAGGTATTTCCAAATGGTTTGCATCAAAAGCAAAAAAAGTGAAATGAAGAAAGTACCAATAAATGGGCCAACGAAAGACTTGACGAAAAGCCAATGCAATTTTTTCATGTACTTCAAAATATAGGTCAAAAATAGGGTGAAGCTATCTATTTTTGTTACTTTTGGAATGAATGTATATAATTGATAGATTAACAGTACCCCGAACGCTAATTCTTGCGTTGTGCTTCTTTCTTGTTTCGGTAACGGTATATGCTCAACTGGACAAGGAAAATAAAAGGAAACTGCAAAAAGTAGAAAAACTTTATAAAAAAAAGAATTACAAAGACGCTGCGATATTAACGCGTGAAGTGATTAATGATTTCCCGGTAAACGAAAATTTGTGGAAATTATACAATCAAGTGATGTATGCTAATTATGTCTCTTCTAAAATACTAAGCCCAGTAAAGTTAAGTGTAGAAAGCACTGAATCCAAAAATAGTGAATACATCGAAAACAATCTAAAGTATACATTAGGAAAGCCAAGATATGACTATCAAAACGCAATTTATTATAGCGCTACCTGCTTGCCATATAATATAAAAAGTAGCGCTTTGCTTCGTACCATGTACGTAGATCACAAGTATTATACTGGCGCAGAAGTACTAGCGGAGTCTAAAGAGTTATTTGATATAGGCGAGAAGGAGTTTGAAACAAAAAATTACCAGAACGCAATAAGGTTTTACCAACAAGCTTATGATGCAGATACAGGTAATTTTAAAGCTCTGCTTTACATGGGAGATTGTTACTTTGCTTTGGAGTATTATGGTCAAGCAGCGGTTTATTTTAGGCGTGCCATACAAAAACAGCCCTTTCTAAACGAGCCTTTAAAGTATCTAATTAATGTATTGTATAAGAAGGGAGAGTACCAAAAAGCGCTAGAAGTTGCTAAAAACAGTTTGTTGGTATACCCAGAAGAGGCCGTTATATTGCAAATTTATAACTTACTGAATGAGCAAAATTCGGATAAGACACTTAACCGAAATTGGGTACTCCGTTTAGCCCCAGCAAATACTTTAGAAGACACCAATTATAGGAACTCATTTTTTGAAGAGCTTCTCCATTTTGACCACTATGTAGCAGCAAAGAATGGGGCAGAGGCTCACTATGATGCTACAGGAATACGAAAACCCAATGCCGCACCAGAACTAGAGCAGTACCTCGAAATAAAAAGCTGGAAAGACATGCTAAAAGCCACTAAAAATGAAAATATACCTGCATTAGACTATGCTAGGAAAATGAATGCCCAAGGGATGCTAGCTCCTTATGTCTTCATATCCTTGTTTAATGTAGATTTTTATACGCAGTATCGTCATTTTATTGACCACAATAGGGAGTTAGCGCTAGAGTATATAAATACATTTTTGCTAACACCAAAGAGTTAGAACCAGTTTTATTGGTTGGCTGGTTTGTCTACAGCTTGCTTTGTAGCGTTTAACGGGAAAATAGGATATCCCAGATTGTGTGTGGAAATGAGGAAGTAATTTTTGGTGCAGAATTATAAAATGGTTACTGTATTTTTTTTACGTTTACAGCATTAAGACCTTTCATTCCCTTTTCTAGTTCAAAAGACACCTTATTTCCTTCTTCTACATCTTCAGTTAAGCCTTTGTAGTGAACAAAATAACTTTCTCCAGTACCTATTTCTTTGATAAAACCAAATCCTTTTTCACCATTAAAAAAGTCAATTTTGCCTTCACGAGTTGCATCCATATCAAACTCTTCTTGTTTTGGTATGCTTGTAGCAATGTCTTCCACATCAAATTCTATTTTCTTATCAGGATCTGGCGGCGTATCAGAGATATTTCCATTCTCATCTATGTAAGCCAACATATTGTCGAGGGAGCCTGTAGTTGCGTTTGCTTTACGTTCTAGGCGCTTCTCTTCTTTTTCCTTTTTCTTTTTCAGACGTTTTTTTTCTTTTTCTTTTTTAGAATAAGTTTCTTGTGATTTAGACATTAATTGTTCGTGTATTGTTAAATATTGTAACAAAGGTAACTTTTTAATTAATTTGTTTATCGAATAATGCTCACTTATATCGAATATCTTTAAATATGAATTTGAAAGAACTATTGCTTAAACAATCATAGGTGATACAAAGAGATAACAAGATGCCAATAGGTACCCATACAATTTCTCGCAAAAAGTGATAACATTCAGACATTTGTACTCATATATTGCCTCAAAAATTTTAAAATCTATGGTAAAAATAAGCGTATATCATTTTTGGTTCAAACAACATCAGACTTTAAAGATTATCCTCGTTTTAATCAACTAATGGTGTACCCAACATAAATAATCTGCATATTTGCTTTCATGAGAAAAATTAGTATTGCCTTAGTTGTATTTATTTCGTTTTTTGGTTTCGCACAAGATCAACTTCTGTCTATAAAAGATGCTATATCAGGTTATCATCTGTATCCTAGAGGCTTGTATGATGCACAATGGTTGCCTGGAGGGCAATGGTTTAGTCAAGTGGCGACGCTAGACGACGGCCAACAAACCATAGAAGTACAAGAAATAGCGGTGACCAAGGGACGAAATATTTCTATCACGTTGACAGATATAAACACTTCATTACCCGAAGATGCTAAGCTAGTTCGTTTGCCTCGAGCACATTGGATCACTGCAACAGAATTTCAATTTGTAAGTGCTAAAAAAGGGTATGCATACAATATTGAGGAAAAGACAAGCCGCAGACTTTCTTTTGACAATGAAATAAACCTAACTAATCCGCAATATTTTGCGGATGGCAGTGGAATATATGGAGAAACTCCAAAAGGTTTTGGATATAACCGAAATAACAAGAGCACAGAAATAGGGTTAACTACAGACGGAATAGTAATTGGTAAAGCGGTACACCGATCAGAGTTTGGTATAACCAAAGGTCTTTTCCCGTCACCTAACTTCACGAAAATGGCCTACTACGAAATGGACGAACGTATGGTTACAAATTACCCACTGTATGAACTCACTGATACTCCAGCTACAGCTAAAATGCTTCGTTATCCTACCGCTGGTGCCAAAAGTCACCACGTTATAGTACGTATAAAAAGTATGAATGACGATACTCCGCCAATCACCATTAAAACCGTAGGAGACCCAGAACAATATCTCACTAATGTAAGTTGGACACCTGACGAAAAATATATACTAATAGCTATAGTAAACAGGGCGCAAAACCATATGTGGCTTAACATGTACGATGCCGAAAGTGGCGATTTTGTGAAAACACTTTTTGAGGAGAAAAATGAAAAATATGTAGAGCCTGAACACCCTGCTGTTTTCTTAAAAAATGATCCATCTTCGTTTATTTGGTGGAGTGAGCGAGATGGATATAACCACTTGTACTTGTATGACTTAAACGGCACTATGATAAAACAATTGACCAAAGGTAATTGGGTGGTAACTGACCTACACGGAACCAATAAGAAAGGTGACTTGCTCTATATTTCGGCTACCAAAGACTCTCCGCTAGAGCGGCACTTGTACTGCGTAAACATGAAAAATGGTAAAATGAAAAATCTAACGCAAACACCAGGGTATCACACTGTAAAAGCCAATGCAGATTGCTCACTATTTATAGATGACTATAGCAATACTACTACGCCACGCGAGGTAAGGCTACTAGACAGCGATGGTAATTTGAAAGAAATCATTACCAAAGCTTCAAATCCGTTAAAAGACTATAAATTGGGCGAAATGGAGCTTGGAAAGTTGAAGGGAAATAGTGGGGATGATTTATATTATCGCGTTTTTAAACCCATAGATTTTGACCCTACCAAAAAATATCCGGTAGTAGTGTACTTGTATAATGGTCCGCATTTGCAGCTTATAACCAAAAAGTGGTTAGGGGGAGCCAATTTATGGTATCAGTATATGGCGCAGCAAGGTTATGTAGTTTTTAGCCTAGATGGACGCGGGAGTGCCGATAGGGGATTTGATTTTGAAAGTGCAATACACCGCAACTGTGGAGAGAAAGAAATGGAAGACCAACTTACCGGTGTGGAATGGCTCAAACAACAACAATGGGTAGATTCCAATAGGTTAGGTGTTCACGGCTGGAGCTATGGTGGTTTTATGACCACTAGCCTAATGACACGCCACCCCGGTGTTTTCAAAGTAGGAGTAGCAGGTGGCCCAGTAATAGATTGGTCTTTATATGAGGTGATGTATACAGAACGCTATATGGATACCCCTCAAGAAAATCCGGAAGGATATGAACTCACAAATCTGAAAAATCACGTGCAAAATTTGGAGGGAAAACTGCTAATGATACATGGCGGGCAAGACGATGTAGTGCTTTGGCAGCACAGTTTACAATATTTAGAAAAAGCAGTGGATAAAGGGGTGCAGTTAGACTACTTTGTATACCCAAACCACGAACACAACGTATTTGGCAAAGACCGCATACATCTCTATCAAAAAGTGAGTAACTACTTTTTTGATAATTTGTGATAGGTATAGGTTACAGCTGTTTCCTAGCTCAAAGAAGTTTTTTTGGAATAGTAAGAAGTGCTAAAGGAATTTAAAAGTTAATTAAATTATGCAATGCACTTTCAAATTTTAGTTATGCTAGAATTATCAATAAATATCAAGCACACGTAAGTTTGTATTCCAGCTTTGTAAATGTATTATAGAGTTTTATTTTTCACGTTCCATAACCGCTTTTACAAAACGAACGAATAGTGGGTGGGGTTGATCTACGGTACTTTTTAGTTCTGGATGATATTGTACACCTACAAACCACGGGTGATTTGGTATTTCTACGACCTCCACCAGATTATTATCTGGATTTATGCCGGTGGCTTTCATTCCTGCTTTTTCAAATTGATCAAGGTACGTAGAATTGAACTCGTAGCGGTGTCTGTGTCTTTCTGTTATTTTCGATTTTCCGTATGCGGTATATGCTTTAGAGCCTTTTTCTACTTTACACTTGTAGGCACCAAGTCTCATAGTACCTCCTTTTTGTGATACCTCCTTTTGGCTCTCCATAAGATCGATAACTGGGTTTTTAGTGTTGCTCATTTCAGCGCTGTGTGCGTCACTTATACCCAATACATTGCGTGCATATTCTACAACGGCACACTGCATGCCTAGGCATATTCCGAAAAATGGTATATCATTTTCTCGCACGTATTTTATGGTGCTTATTTTTCCTTCTATGCCTCTATCGCCAAAACCAGGAGCAACCAATACACCGTCTATGTCTTTTAGCCGGTCTACTACATTATCATCGGAGATGTTTTCTGCTCCAATCAAAGTAAGATTTACCTTGCATTCATTCACTGCTCCTGCGTGAATAAACGCTTCTATAATAGATTTATACGCATCAGGCAACTCCACATACTTTCCTACTAAAGCAATGTTAACTTCTGTTTTGGGGTGTTTTAGTTTGAAAAGAAATTCTTTCCAAGTAGTCAAGTCAGCCTCAGTACTATTTGGCAGTCTCAGTTTTGCTAAAACTACCTTATCTAGCTTCTCTTTTTCCATCATTAGAGGCACTTCATAAATAGAAGATGCATCTATACTTTCTATTACTGCATTTAGGTTTACATTACAAAAGAGTGCTATTTTGTTGCGTACATCTTTGGTGAGTTTGTGCTCTGTTCTACAAACTAAAATATCGGGCTGAACACCAGCTTCTAGTAACTTTTGAACAGAATGTTGTGTAGGTTTTGTTTTGAGCTCCCCTGCAGCAGCTAGGTAGGGCACCAAAGTGAGGTGTATGACTGCACAGTCATCACTGCCAAGTTTTCTTTTTAATTGGCGCACAGACTCCACATACGGTAGCGATTCAATATCGCCCACGGTACCGCCAAGCTCTGTGATGATAATGTCATAATCGCCACTGTCTCCCAGAATTTTCATTCTGCGCTGTATCTCATCGGTTACATGGGGTATTATTTGTACGGTTTTTCCTAGATATTTTCCTTTGCGCTCGTTCTCTATTACGGTAGAATATACGCGACCGGTAGTCACATTATTTGCTTGAGATGTGGGCACGTTCAAAAAACGCTCGTAGTGACCTAAGTCCAGATCTGTTTCTGCTCCGTCATCGGTAACGTAGCATTCGCCATGCTCATAGGGATTCATAGTCCCCGGATCTACATTTAGGTAGGGGTCAAATTTTTGGATGGTAACTCTATACCCTCTTTTTTGAAGCAGCTTGGCTAGTGAAGCAGATATAATTCCTTTGCCCAAAGAGGAGGTTACTCCACCTGTAACGAATACGTATTTTGTGTCCATAAAATATATGTTTTTAAGTGTTCAAAAAAGGAAAAAAGCTGCTAAGAAATAGCAAAAGACTCTCCGTTTGTGTACGGAGTACAAAAGTAAGCTAAAAGAAGACCCAAATGATTAATGCTTAAATTTTGGATTTCAATATGTTTTCAACAACTGCAATATCCTCGGGAGTATCTACACCTACAAGCTGATTTTCGGTGACAAGTGCAGAGAGTATAATGTGGTTTTGTACCCAACGTAGTTGCTCTAGGCGCTCTACTTCTTCTAATAGTGATGCGTCCAAACTTTTTATCTCTTCAAATGCAGTAGCGGTAAATCCGTAAATACCAATATGCTTGAAGGCGATATCTGGCCTAAAACTATCCATAAATGGTATTGGGCTCCGGCTAAAATAGCACACATCACAAAATCCTTCGCTAAATTGGCTAGGTACTGCTTTTACTACATTTGGGTTTCGATATTCTTGCTCATCTACTATTGGTTGTATATAGGTCAGTACGTCTATATCTTCTTCTTCAAAAAGATCTAGCATACGATTGATATCTTCGGGGTCTATAAGAGGCTCATCTCCTTGTATATTGATGATTACGTCATAATCTGTGCCATCAGACGTCAATATTTCCATTGCCTCTTCACACCGTTCAGTTCCGTTTTGTGGCTCACTAGAGGTGAGTATAGCTTGACCGTCAAATGCCTCTACGGCATCTATTATTTGTTGGCTATCGGTGATAATAAATACCTCTGTTGCCTCACTTTTTTCGGCTGCTTCGTACACCCATTGTATCATCGGTTTACCCAATATATGGGCCAGTGGTTTATTTGGAAATCGGGTAGATTCTAGCCTACACGGTATCAGTATAACGGATTTCATACGCAGCGATTTTTTAGTTAATTTGCTTTTTTTTAAACTTCTCTGTTTACATCCCACTGCTCTAGGTAGTCTGCTACTCTACGCACAAACATACCACCCAAGGCCCCGTCTACCACTCTATGGTCATAGGAGTGAGATAGAAACATTTTGTGGCGAATACCAATGAGGTCACCTTCTGGAGTTTCTATTACTGCAGGTTTTTTTACAATAGCACCCATGGCCATTATAGCTACTTGGGGTTGATTGATGATAGGTGTACCAAGCACATTGCCAAAAGTTCCTACATTGGTTACTGTATACGTACCACCTTGTATGTCATCAGGACTTAGTTTATTTGCACGGGCTCTAGAGGCCAAATCATTCACAGTTTTAGCCAAACCAGTTAGGTTCATAAAATCAGCATTTTTTATGACCGGCACTATAAGATTTCCACTTGGCAATGCAGCTGCCATTCCTATATTGATATTTTTTCGTTTTATAATACTATCGCCACTTACCGAAATATTGATGAGTGGAAAATCTTTGATTGCCTTAACAATGGCCTCAATAAAAATAGGAGTGAAGGTGAAATTTTCTCCTTCACGTGCTTTAAAACCATCTTTTATTTTGTTTCGCCAATTCACCAAATTGGTAACATCTGCTTCTACAAATGAGGTCACGTGTGGCGAAGTATGCTTACTCATTACCATATGATCGGCTATGAGCTTTCGCATACGGTCCATTTCTATGATTTCATCACCCGGATTTAGGCTTACCGCAGGTGCTTTTCTTGTGATTGTTTTAGCTGATTCCTCATTGGGTATATTTTCTGTTTCTCTGGAAGATGGCTCAGGAATATTGACGGGAACGTCTACTAATTTATTTCCATTTTCCACATAAAGAAGAATGTCTTTTTTGGTCACTCTACCGTCTTTACCAGTACCTTGTATACGTTCTAATTGCTGCATAGATATACCTTCTGTGCGTGCAATATTCATCACCAGTGGAGAGTAAAACCTATTAGCATCTGCTGTATTGAGGGAAGGATTGGCGGTGCTTTGTGCTTGAGCTACACTATTTTCTATAGCTTGCACTTCTGGTTTGGTTTCGGCAGTTGCGGCTACGGGTGCAGCAGGAGCAGTAGTGCTGGCAGCTGCATCTGTACTTATAATGGCTATGGGTTCACCTACAGGTACAACATCACCTTCGTTGTATAGTTTTTTGGTTAGCGTTCCAGCTTCCATACTAGGCACCTCACTATCTACCTTATCGGTAGCTATTTCTAGTACAGCTTCATCTATTTCTATTGGATCACCTTCGTTTTTCAACCAAGTGATGATGGTTGCCTCTGCAATACTTTCTCCCATTTTGGGCATTATCAGTTTGTATTCTGCCATAGCTTAATCGTGTTGCAAAAGTACAATTTTTGTTTGAGCCAAAAACTCAATTTATGCCAAACATTTTGTTAGGAGCATTTCGGCACTATTCATTTAACTAAATTTGTCATATATTTTTTTAAAAGGTAGTAGGGGGGATGTTGTAAGCTACCCTTAAAATAGTACTGTTAAAAAGTAGAAAAAAGTAATTAAATTTAGTGCAATCAAAATGAAATTTCCTATTGTTTGGTGTATCTGAGAAATTATTAGTTCAGACTTCCCCTCTGCAGTATCTCCATGGGTAAACTACAGTTCTATAAATATCTATATGTATATCCAAAAATAAAAAAGTGCGCCACAGTTAAACCACAAGATCTTTTTACCTAAGAATCCATTATTTGTCTTCTAAAAGCTAGTATTTAATCACACAGTCTTTCAAGTTAATGTATATATAGGAATTTACAGCTTGCTTGAAATCTTAAAACGGCTTATTTTGCACACTTTATAAAAACCAATGAATTTTAGAAAACAATTTTTGTCCGCATTAGCGCTACTTGTTGTAGCCTCTAGTTTTGCACAGCAATCAACTAAAAAAATCGATTCCAATGGATTGACGTACATCAGCTATACCAACGACCCTACAAGCTCTAGATGGTATACGCTAGAAAATGGACTTACTGTAATAGTGGCAAAAAATAGTGAAAAACCACGTGTGCAAACACTTATAGCTACCAAGGCTGGAAGCAGTAGTGACCCTGCCGACAACACAGGGCTGGCTCATTACTTAGAGCATATGTTGTTTAAAGGAACAAACCGCTATGGTAGCCTAGATTTTGAGACAGAAAAAGTGCTACTCGATGAAATAGATAAACTTTATGAACGCTATAACACAACCAAAGATACTGCGCTTCGTAGACAAATTTATGCAGACATAGACCGTGTGAGTGGTGAGGCAGCAAAATTTGCTATTGCTAATGAATACGACAAAATGCTGCAAGGTATTGGAGCGCAAGGCACCAATGCGTTTACCAGTTTTGAACGAACGGTATATGTAAATGATGTGCCAAGCAATAACGTGAGTACGTGGTTAGAAATAGAGGCTGAACGCTTTAGAAAACCAATTTTACGACTGTTTCACACAGAACTAGAAGCAGTATACGAAGAAAAAAATAGAGGATTAGACAATGATGGATGGCAAGTATACGAGAAATTATATGAAGCTGCTTTTCCCAATCATACCTACGGAAGACAAACAACTATAGGAACTATAGAGCACCTCAAAAATCCAAGTTTGGTAAAAATAAGAAACTACTATAACACGTACTATGTACCCAATAATATGGCTATAATAATGGTAGGTGATATAGATTTGGATAAAACTATTGTGGAAGTAAAAAACAGATTTGGATATATGGAGCCTAAAGAAGTACCCAGCCCAAACTTTGAAGATGAAGTGCCACTCACTGAAACCAAACGCATAGAAGTAGTAGGGCCCAGCCAAGAGGGTCTTACTATGGGCTTTAGAGTACCCGATGCGCTAAGTGCTGATGCAGATTTAGTGAAACTAGTCGATTTAATTTTGGCCAATTCTAGCGCTGGTCTTATTGACTTAAATATGGTGAAAGCACAAAAATGTATGCTAGCATATTGCTCACCTAGTTTGCTGAAAGAAAGAGGATTACACTATTTTGCTGGATCGCCAAACGAAGGGCAAAGCTTAGAGGAATTGGAAGATCTATTCCTCCAACAACTAAACAAACTAAAATCTGGAGAATTTGATATGGATCTGGTAAAAAGTATCGTACTAAACAAAAAAGTAGATGATATCAGACAATACGAATCATACCAAGGTACTGCCTATGCGCTGTTAGACGCATTTGTGATGAACAATAACTGGGAAAAGGAACTAGCAAGTGCGGATAAAATGCTGTCCTATACCAAAAATGATGTAATTGATTTTGCCAATAAGTACTACACAGACGGCCATGTGGTTGTATATAAACGCAAAGGAGAACAAGAAGAACGTATAAAAATTGAAAAACCAAAGATTACTAAAGTAGAAGTCAATAGAGGAAAGACATCTGAATTTGTAAGTAATATTCTGGGTAGAGAAACCAATAGTATAACTCCTCAGGTACTGGATTACGACAAGGAACTAGCTTTTGGTAAACTCAATGGAGAAGTACCTGTATGGAAAGTAGTAAATGGTGACGATCAATTATTTAGTTTGTACTACGTCCTAGATATGGGTTCGCGCCACGATCAAAAATTGGCTTTGGCAGTAGAATATCTAGAGTTTTTGGGTACCAACGAGTATACTGCAGAGCAAATAAGCACAGAATTTTACAAACTAGCATGTGATTTTGGTGTGAATACAGGCGCAGAGCAGAGTTATGTTTACCTCAATGGCTTGGCTAGCAGCTTTGACGAAGCAGTCCAACTTTTTGAGCATTTATTGGCTAACGCACTGCCCGATGATCAAAAATTGGCACAAATGGTAGCTCAGAAATTGAAAGCTAGAGAAGATGCTAAAACAGACAAACGAGCAGTAATGGGGAGACTAAGACAATATGCACTTTACGGTGCTGTCAATCCTAGTACAGACCTCTTAAATTCGGATATTCTCAATTCTTTAACCGGAATTGAATTAACTTCATACATCCACAATCTTACTAGCTACAACCACAAAGTATGGTATAATGGTCCGCTTTCAATGGATTCGTTGGTCAAAAAGCTGAACTCTATGCATGCTACCCCAACTCAATTTTTGCCAACCCCCGAAATGCGCATTTACAAGATGCTCGATAGGGAAGGTGATGAGGTCTTTTTAGCACACTATGATATGGTGCAAGCAGAAATAATGTGGCTCAAAAAATCCTCAGAATACGACGTTTCAGAAGGAGCTAAAATAGCTATGTTCAATGAATACTTCGGCGGTGGTATGAGTAGCATTGTTTTTCAGGAGATAAGAGAGGCTAAAGCATTGGCATACAGTACGTACAGTTTTTATAGTAATGCAGGAAAATTAGGCGAGCATAACTCTGTACTAGCTTATGTTGGCACCCAGTCAGACAAAATGAGCGAGGCTGTAGAAGGTATGAATGTATTACTAGAATCTTTGCCGCTGGACCAAAAAACATTTAATAACGGTAAAAATGCCATCCAGCAATCACTGGAAACAAGTCGTGTCTTGAAATCATCTATACTGTTCAATTATGACCAAATGCTAAAACTAAAATTGACTGAAGATACTCGTGTAATGATGCGCGAAAATCTGAAAAACATCACTTTAGACGATGTGGCCAAATTCCACAATGATCGTATTAAAGGTAAATTTACGTATATAGTGCTAGGCGATAGACAAAAAATTGATCAAGAGTATTTGAAGAAATATGGTCAGGTACGTGAGTTGACGTTAGAAGAATTATTCGGCTACTAATTTAAACTACAGTAATTTAAACGTTTAAATAACGGTCTTGATAACACAGAGTAGTAACTAATTACTATTCATTGCTTTCTTATTATGACCTGAATAGGCAATGCAATTTTACTAAGTATTGCCTAAAACGACAGAAATAGCAATGAAGCAATTACATCAAGTAATCTAATCTAAAACTAGGCACAAAATCTTGAAACCATAATGTTGACTTATTCGAATACATAATTATCCTTTGGCCAAATTGCCATGATAGCATACTAAAAATGATAATCCAATTTAGCCAAATCTTTTCATAGTATTCCCTTTAATAAAAGAGATAAATCCGTGGTAACAATATTCATAAATTTTAGAAAACTAGCACGATTCTAAATTCTATCAATAATCAGACAGAATTGGCCGTTAAGTCAATGTGCAATTTGTCTGGCCTTTAAAATGTGTAACATACTTGCAGTCTTTGGTTTGCATAAGTGTATGTATTTGATACAATCTTTTTGATTCTATCTGTTAGAAGGGAATATGATCTTTTTAATAGGATGAGACAAAGCTAAGATCGAGAGGTACTAGCTATCATCATAGGCATTATAAGCATGAGTAAATCCTCATCATCAGCATTTGCACTAGGCAAAATTATACCCGCTCTACTAGGTGTAGATAGTTCAATAATAATTTCAGGAGTGTTTATGTTTTGTAACATTTCGACCAAGAGTTTTGAGTTGAAACCTATCTCCATATCTTCTCCTGCATAATCACAACCTAAGCGCTCCACTGCTTCGTTGCTTAGGTCAAGGTCTTCTGCATAGATGGTTAGTTCACTACCAGTTATTTTTACATTTATTTGGTTGGTCGTTTTATTGCCAAAAATACTGATTCGTTTTACAGAATTTAAAAAGTCTTGACGATTCAACGTTAGGATATTTGGGTTATCAGTTGGGATAACAGCCTTATAATCCGGGTATCTCTCATCTATCAGTCTGCAAATAAGGCTTACATCGCCAAAAGTAAAAAACGCATTACTGTCATTGAAATCTACTTTAGTTTCTGTGCTATCTTGAGGTAGACTTGCTTTCAACAAGTTTAGTGCTTTTTTAGGTAAAATAAAGTTAGTTTCTACACCAGGCTTTACGTCGTTGCGTAACACTTTTACCAATCGATTGGCATCTGTTGCTACAAATACAGCATTATCTTTATAAAGCTGCACAAAAACACCCGTAAGACTAAGTCGTAACTCATCGTTACCAGAAGCAAAAATTGTTTGAGTAATACTACTGCTCAAAGCATCTGCTGGCATGGTAAAACTATTTTCAGATGTAGATTCAGGTACTTTTGGAAAATCGTCTGCATTTTGTCCTACAAGTTTGTATCGTCCAAATTCTGACTTTAGTTCAATTGAATTATTGTTACCGTCTAATGTAAATGTAACAGGTTGATTTGGTAATGCCTTAAGCGTTTCCATGCACATCTTGGAGGGCACTGCAATACGCACATCTTCGTCAGATTGTACCTCGAGTGACGTACTCATAGAGGTCTCTAAGTCTGTTCCTGTTATGGTTAATTTGCTTCCTGAAATGTCAAACAAAAAATGATCTAATATTGGTATAACCGGCTTAGACACAATAGTACCACTAATGCTCTGCAACTTCTGTAGTAGTTGATTTGTATTTACGATAAACTTCATTTTTTGAATATAACTTTTATTTTAGCTTTCAAAGAAAATCTAAAACATCGAGATTTGACAAGTTTTATGTTTAAAACTTATCAATAATCACATATTATTTTTTTACTTTTATGTGGGTAACTGGCATATTTACTGATTTAGTAACTCTAAAAATTCTTTTTGAATGGAATTTCCTCTGTCCTTAGCGTACATCATGTGCAACGTTTGTAAGATATCTGTGTAGTCCTTTCCGGCAGTTTTTAATGCCATACGTGTGTCTTCCATAAGTTGAGGTCTAGGTCCCCAGGTGTACAATACTTCCATAGCCTGGTCTAAAGCGATGAGTTTTGGGATACTTTGGCTACCATTGGTCAAGAATAGATCCATAAGTTCTTCATTTTCGTCTCGCAATACAATAGCTACTTCAATATGTTTACTCCTTTCTGCCATTTTAATAATCCACGGCAAGTTTTGTGCTGCATCACCGCACCATGCTTCACTTATTATCAACCATGTTTGTTTAGGTAGCACTTGTAGTTTAGCCGATAATTCTTCTGTTATTTCAGCTTTTTTGTCCAATCTATTCATTCGAGCAATATTCATTGTAGTGTGTCCTAACATTGCTTCGCTATGATTCTGACCTGTAGTTTTTCCTGCTGCCATTAGCACTTGTATCATCGCCCGATAAGTACTGTATGTAAAAGTATTTAATGACCTTAAATCAATTTTTAATTTCATTGCTGTGTTCTATATTTTTTTATTGTTTATATATTGATTAGCGGTCTTTTCTTATAAGCCAAATGGCCACTAAAATACATATTAAGCCGCCTAACTGGTTTATGGTAATAGGTTCATTCACCCAAAAACCCCAAAATAGAGCAACTATTGGGATAAGATATGTTACCGATGTTGCAAAAACTGTATTGGTTTGCTGTATCAGTTTATTGAACATAACCAAACTAAGTGAAGTACCTAGTATGGCCAAAAGTAATACTGCTGATAAAGATTTTATGTGTTGTACGTTGTCCACATCAATGCTCACACCAAGAAAAATAAGCATTCCTATACCCACAACAGAAATTACTGCAAGTGGGAAAGCAGCAACGAGCAGTGGTGGATAGTCATTCAGTTTTTGTTTAATGATGTTGACGTTTATTCCATAACATACAGATGCGCATACAGCCAAAAGGGTATAGCTGATATCAAAATTTAAATCTTTGTTGATTATAAGAAAAAATGCCCCTAATAGCCCAAAAACAACGCCATATATTTTAAATTTATTAAATTTAATTCCCAAAAATAAAACACCCACAAGTAGAGCAAAAAGAGGGGTGAGGCCATTGATAGCACCTGCTAAAGAGCTAGAAATAACTGTTTGGGCGGTGGTAAATAAAAATGCTGGTATGGCACTCCCCAAAAAACCACTGATGATGAAGTATTTTAAGTGTCCATCTCTAATTTTCAGTTTTTTCCAACGTACAAAAGGCAGCAAAACAATCCCCGCTACAGCTATGCGCATGGACGCTACCTGATAGCTGCTATATACTTTTAGACCTTCTTTCATTAGAATGAACGAACTGCCCCAAATAAGTGCAAGTATGCCAAGAAAAAGATAGGGGTTTATTGGCTTTTCGTTCATGGTTGTATTAGGCGTCAAAAGTACTTCTTTTGGCAAATCCTGCAAGGTGTGAGTTCCCGCTAGTCCTATACGTTATCTGTAGGTTAGGTAAGAAAGAATAAATAGTATAACTGGCAATTACAAGCCACTTTTTACCTGCATTTTTAGAATGTCGACTTACGGAATCAAAATGTGATTTACTTGCTTACTCTTTATAAATGTAAAAAAACCTTTGAATATGAAGGAAATCAAAAACTCTATTTAAAATATCTATTGTTTATTTTTTCTTGCAAGACCAAGTATACATAAATCTAGCTACTTCTTGGTTTTGTTCGTTGTGCGCAGTTACTGAGAGTTGAATGGTTTGCCCTTCGCTGGTATTTAATATGGTATGTATAAAATCTTCTACTTGTGGCCCTTGTTTACAAGAAAATGTAATCATTCCGGTAGCCTTGTGCGTAAACGTTGCGCTTGTTTTAATAAGTAGCATAGAAAAGCTTTTTTCAGTATACAAATACTGAAAAAGAAGCAATCCAGTGGCTAGTTCGGCAGCCATATGCATAGCTGCGAAATAGACGGATTTAAAAGGATTTTGGTTTATCCACCCAAAACGTAGCCGTGTTGTTGCCCCTTGTGCGTCAAAGTGTTTTACCCGGACGCCTGCTAAGAATGCAAGCGGTAGTTTTTTAAATAGAAAAAATGTGAAGATCCTCGCAACTGCTTTCTTTCTAAATTGCTTTTCACTTTTCATAATTGATTAAGTTCTTCTACCTCGTTTGGCTGTAAATCCAAGTCCTGAGCCATCTTTGTTTTGAGTGGTCTAAAATACAAGATAAAAACACCTGCCATAAGGCCATAAAGTAGTAAGTTTTGGCGACCCGATACATAATATCCAATAGATCCAAATAATGTAGTGCCCTCAAGTACAGCCCAAAGTAGTATCATACTTGATCTATATGCCGCTATTTTGATCTCTAGGTTAGCTGATTGGTCTATCGCCTTCATTTTGCGATTGATCACAAAACGCACACCAAAAAAAGAGGTCACACCAATTAATGGGACCAGTAATTCTAAGATTTTAAATTCTTCGGAAGGTTCTAGATGTTTTCCACTTTGTAGTGTTAAAGTGTAGAGTGTACCTACCATAATAACCACACTTAAACAAATGAGTAAGTGTATAATAACCATAGACTTAACTATTAATTTTGAGGTGTTTTCGGCACTCATAATAAACTTATTTGGTCACCTGAGGTAAACGTATTTTTGTTTTCGTCCTTTTTATCTTTTGATGGTAGCGCGGGCAGTTGATCATCTGGTATTTCCTTTAGCTCGTTTTGTAGATTGCTTGTGCTATTTATTTTTTGGATTGGTTCAGCTTTTGGCACTTTTGTTATTTCTTTCTCACGACGCGCTGCAGATGTATTTCCTCCATCATTTGTTGTCGGTCCTTTTTCCGTATCTTCTTCATTTTCAAGTTTAGGAGTCGCAAGAAGCTTAGCTTTTACAAATTCTTTGCCGCAAAGCTTATTACCAATACTTTTCCACCCTTTTACATCAATAAAATCTTCGAGGTTTATCTTATCTACTTTGTTCCCTCCATTCTTTGTTTTTGTGGTGAGTTCAATTATCGGCGTTTTGTGGGTAGTCACAAGTATCATTTTACTTCCCCATCCTTCGGTTATGAAACAAAATCGTTTATCAGTAGAGGCTGTCTCTATATTGAAACGTTTTACACAGTAATTTTTGCCATTACCGTCATAGTGCAGTACCGTCACTACTTTTTCTGGTTCAAATTTTTCAATTACTTTTATTTCCTTGTTTGTGTAGTGGTTGGTTAACTCGTGGCTAGTGATTTCATACTCACCATTTTCGTATACCACCAATATTTGATCATCGGTTTGAAAACTACCAAGGTATTCACCGCGCTCGTGTATGTTCAGTCTGCCTATACCGGGCTCGTACCATATGTCTCTCCCGCCTATAGTTGAAATTCCTTTTTCTTTCAGATCTATTTTTCTCACAGGGTGTTTGGTCACCATATTGCCTTGGCTTGACCGCCCTTTAATAGTTAATTCAGAAAAATCGTAGTCAAATAGCTTAATTCTTGCTTTGGCGGCAGCATGCAGATATATATTCACCACCTCAGCTTCTCCGTTGGGATTAACACTAAAATAATGGAGCTTACTATTTGGCGTTCCTCTGGTGACATGGTATTCTTTATCCCTAGTTATACTAGTTACATTAAAACGCTTTGCCATAGTTTTCTTTGTAGTTCCATCGGTATATACAGCGTTGTATGTTAGTCGTTCGTCATTTTTGCGAAAGACAGCAATGTGTATGATGTTTTTACCAAAAAAAGCTTTTGCAGAAACTTTACTCACAGAGTATGTACCATCTTTTCTGAATACTATGATATCATCTATGTCAGAACAATCACAGATATACTCCTCTTTTTTAATTCCGGTACCTACAAATCCTTCGGCCTTATCTGCGTATAGCTTTTCGTTGGCTACTGCTACTACTTTATCGTTTATTTCCTCAAAATTTCTTATTTCTGTCTTACGCTCCTTGCCTTTACTATATTTATCAAGCAAATTTTGGTAGTAGTCTATAGCATATTCTATAAGATTATTCAAATGTGTATTAACCTCTGCAAGTGCATCTTCAATACCCTTTAGTAACTCATCTGCCTTAAAAGTATCAAACTTAGAAATACGTTTGATTTTTATTTCAGTCAATCGAATAATATCTTCTTCGGTCACCTCGCGTCTCAGGTTTTTAATGTACGGTTTTAAACCTTTATTGATGGCAGAAAGCACACCCTCCCAAGTTTCTTCTTCTTCTATGTCGCGGTATATTCGCTCTTCTATAAATATCTTTTCAAGTGAGCTAAAGTGCCATTTTTCTTCTAGTTCTCCGCGCTTTATTTCTAGCTCTGCTTTTAATAGTTTTACGGTATTGTCGGTATTTATTTTTAGAATTTCGGATACTCCCGTAAAAATAGGCTTGTCCTCTACAATTACACATGCATTGGGAGATATAGAGCTTTCACAACTAGTAAAAGCATATAGCGCATCAATAGTTTTGTCTGTAGATATACCATTGGGCAGTTGTATTTCTACTTCTACGTCTTTTGCTGTGTTATCTACTACTTTTTTAATTTTAATTTTACCCTTATCATTGGCTTTTAATATACTATCTATTAATCCACCCGTGGTTATACCATAAGGTACATCTGTTATCGCTAGTGTGTTTTTATCTTTTTCTACTATCGTTGCTCGTACTTTTATACGTCCACCTCGTCTGCCGTCCTGGTATTCAGAAACATCTACTTGTCCGCCAGTTTGAAAATCAGGGTAAAGTGTAGGTGTTTTCCCTTGCAATATTTTGATGCTTCCTTTTACCAACTCTATAAAGTTATGAGGCATTATTTTGGTGCTAAGCCCTACAGCTATTCCTTCTACACCTTGAGCTAGCAGCAAAGGAAATTTAACAGGTAGTGTGATAGGCTCATTTTTTCTGCCATCGTAGCTTTTTTGCCATTCTGTAGTTTGTTTGTTAAATGCTATTTCTAATGCAAATTTATTGAGTCGGGCTTCTATATATCGAGGTGCTGCGGCGCTATCTCCTGTACGCACATCACCCCAGTTTCCTTGGCAGTCTATGAGCAAGTCTTTTTGGCCCATATTGATGATGGCTCCTCCTATAGCAGCATCACCGTGGGGGTGATATTGCATGGTGCTTCCTATCACATTGGCTACTTTATTGTATCTGCCATCGTCTAGCTCCTTCATAGCGTGCAAAAACCTACGCTGTACAGGTTTTAAACCATCGTTTATGTGAGGAACTGCTCGTTCTAAAATAACATAGCTGGCATAGTCCAAAAACCAATCTTCGTACATTCCTTTGATTGCACGTTGGCCATCCTCCAAATCTATTTTAGTGACCTTCTCGTCAGAATTTTGGTTCAAATTTTCTTCTAACTCTTCGTTTTCGTCCATGTTATTCTTTAGGCAGCCTCTATTTTTTCTGCATCTAGTTTATGTTGTGCTTCTTCTTCCTCGCTAGCCTCATCTATTTCTAGGCGCAGATTATCTATTATAAACTCTTGTCGTTCTTGTGTGTTTTTGCCCATATAGTATTCTAAAATTTTATTGATACTAGCATCTTCATTCAGTAAGACAGGCTCTAGGCGTATTTCTTCACCGATAAAACTACCAAATTCATCTGGTGATATTTCACCCAATCCCTTGAAACGAGTTATTTCAGCTGTTTTTCCTAATTTTCTGATGGCATCTATACGCTCTTGTTCAGTATAACAGTAAAAAGTTTCTTTTTTGTTTCTTACCCTAAAAAGAGGTGTTTCTAAAATATATACGTGACCTTTCCGAACTAAATCTGGGAAAAATTGCAAAAAAAATGTCAATATCAGGAGACGAATATGCATACCATCGACATCTGCATCTGTGGCAATTACTATTTTATTATAACGCAGGTCGTCTACGCTTTCCTCTATATTTAACGCATGCTGTAAGAGGTTAAATTCCTCATTTTCATACACTATTTTCTTTTTCAACCCAAAACAGTTTAGAGGTTTGCCTCTAAGGCTAAATACAGCCTGTGTTTGCACATCTCTAGCTTTGGTGATGCTTCCAGATGCAGAATCTCCCTCCGTAATAAATAGTGTTGTATCTAAGTGATTATCTTTTTTATCATCGGTAAAATGCACCCTGCAGTCACGTAATTTTTTATTATGAACACTGGCTTTCTTGGCTCGATCTCTGGCTATTTTACGCACTCCAGCCATATCTTTTCGCTCGCGTTCACTTAGCTGTATTTTACGCTGCAACGCTTCGGCAGTACTAGGATTTTTATGCAAAAAATTATCCAGCTGCGACTTAACAAATTGGTTTATTTCTGCTTTTAGGGATGGCCCATCTGGTGCTATTTCTGTACTTCCTAGTTTGGTCTTGGTTTGCGATTCAAAAACAGGCTCTTGTATTCTAACAGATAAGGCTGAAACCAATGAAGCTCTGATATCTGTTGGCTCATAATTTTTACCATAAAAATCTCTGATGGTACGCACCAATGCTTCCTTGAATGCTGCTACGTGGGTGCCGCCTTGCGTCGTATTTTGTCCGTTTACAAAAGAGTAGTATTCTTCACCATAATGGTTGTCATGCGTTATGGCTACCTCTATATCACCATCCTTCAAATGTATAACTGGATACTTTATTTCTTCATCGTTAGTTTTTCGTTCCAGTAGGTCGAGCAGACCATTTTTAGAAAAATAGGTATTACCATTGAAATAAATAGTCAGTCCAGCGTTGAGGTACACATAATTCCACATTTGATTATCAATGTATTCAGTAATGTATTTATGCGTTTTAAAAATATCTGTATCTGCCGTGTATTCAACGTAAGTTCCGTTTTTCTCAGTTGTTTTTCCGTTATCTTCACTGACCAACACTCCTCGCTCAAACACAGCTGTTTTGTACTCACCTTCGCGATAAGATGTCACTGAGAAATAGGAGGAAAGCGCATTTACTGCTTTTGTGCCAACTCCATTTAGTCCCACAGATTTTTGAAAAACATTGCTATCGTATTTTGCGCCAGTGTTTATTTTACTAACTACATCTACTACTTTCCCAAGAGGTATGCCACGTCCAAAATCACGGACAGAAACTTTGTTTTCAGCTAATTTGATATCAATGCGCTTCCCATTGCCCATCATATATTCGTCTATGCTGTTGTCTACTACCTCTTTCATCAAAATATAGATCCCATCTTCAGCTGATGAGCCATTACCCAATTTGCCGATGTACATACCCGGACGCAATCGGATATGTTCTTTCCAGTCTAAGGAGCGTATACTATCTTCGTTGTACTGATTTTCAGCCATTTATTATTGATAATTATATTGTCTAGGTATAACGCTCAAATGTAGTACACGAAGTGGTTTAAAGAGAATGGTTATCCTTTTTTTTATAAACAAGGAGTGGATAAATATCACATCTATTCGTGCTGAAGGTATTTATGAAAAAAAATGAGCAACCTCATTCGCACTTAAAAATAGGTTTGAGACCTCAAAATTTTGCCAAATCAATCAAAAGTATAAATTCTTTAGCATATGAATCGAAAAACTTTCTTGGGGAGTGTTTAGAATAGTATTTGTGACCTCTTATCAAGCAAATATAAAAGAGAAGTCAAACTCAAACCGACATAAAATTTGAATTATCTGACCAAAAATTGCCGTCTTTACTAGATAAATACTTTGAATAGTACCACCATAGTTTTACAGAAAAGCTACGTAAGAAGTTTAATAGTTTTGACCTACAACTATTCTAGATAGCATTTATGGTAGAGTGCTCCATCATTTTTCGCATATTATTCAAAGCATATCGCATACGCCCCAACGCAGTATTTATACTGACTCCCGTTATTTCGGCAATTTCTTTGAAACTTAGATCGCCATAGTGTCTTAGTATTAAAACTTGACGTTGTTCCTCTGGCAACTTACTGATTACAGAACGCACTACATTTTCTTTTTCGGTACGTATTATTTGCTCCTCGCGATTTTCGACAGCCAGCTTTATTTTCCTAAATACATCTTCACCATCGCTGCCGGTTATAGTTGGCATGCGTTTCATTTTTCGAAAATAATCGATAGCCATATTTCGCGCTATACGAATAGCCCAAGGCAAAAATTTGCCCTCTTCATTATATTTTCCTCGTTTTAAATTTTTGATGATTTTGATAAACGTCTCTTGAAATAAATCTTCAGCTATGTAACTATCTTTTACAATAAGTATGATAGTTGTGAATATTCTGTCTTTGTGACGATTGATAAGCATCTCAAGACAGGCTTCGTTGCCTTGTACATACTGCGTTACTAGATTTTGATCCGTGATTTTGAATGAATGCATAATACCTTTTTCTATTACGTTAATAAAATTAAAAAAACTGTGTTTTCTTTTATAGTAAAGGTATATCTTATATGCTTTTTCCGTTAATGTTACCACTAAAGTAAAATATCAAATCTAAACTTCCAAATTATTGTTTCAATATCTGACTATTTAGGTCAAATTTGCGCTTCTTAGCGCTATTCGTAGACACTTCCATGACAAAACAGAAATATATCGATATACAAAATGCACATTTACACAATCTTAAAAACGTGGATGTGAAAATACCAAGAAATCAACTTACTGTAGTCACCGGTTTATCTGGCTCAGGAAAATCTTCTTTGGTATTTAATACCCTATATGCTGAAGGGCAGCGACGATATGTTGAGAGTCTTAGTAGCTATGCTCGCCAGTTTTTGGGTAGATTAGAAAAACCAATGGTAGACAATATACGTGGACTCACCCCTTGTATTGCAATTGAACAAAAGGTAAATACCCGAAATCCTAGAAGTACCGTTGCTACCAGTACAGAGCTCTACGATTACCTTAAGCTTCTATGGGCTAGAGTAGGAAAAACCATTTCGCCTATTAGCGGTCTTGAAGTTAAAAAACACAGTACTACAGATGTTATTGCGCACGTATTATCGCTGCCTGTTGGTACAAGTGTATATATATGCTACCAGCCCAGCAAAGACTTGGAAAGCAATGCCTTAGTAGCTGCGATGCAAAAGGGGTATAACAGGATTTGGATTTCTGGGGAAACACTGCGCATAGAAGATGTAATCAAAAATAAAAAAATTAAAAACTACTATATATTAGTAGATAGATTAAAAGCTGCGTTGGCAGACGACGATTACAAAAGCCGGCTGTCAGATTCTATAGAAACAGCTTTTTGGGAGGGTGGAGGCGAAGCCACTATAATTACCGATACCGACCAACTAACGTTTAATACAAAATTTGAACTAGACGGTATGACATTTGAAGAACCATCGGTCAATTTATTGAGTTTCAATAATCCGTATGGTGCATGCAAGGAGTGTGAGGGTTTTGGCAGTATCATTGGTATAGACCCAGAGTTAGTTATCCCAAATCGTTCATTATCGGTGTATGAAAATGCGGTAGCTTGTTGGAAAGGTGAAACATTAAGCGAATGGAAAAACGATTTCATAAACCGAAGTTCTAATTATAAATTTCCCATACATCGTGCTATTTGTGAGCTTACTTCAAAAGAACTCGACTTGCTTTGGAGTGGAAACAAGGATGTGGCGGGTTTAAACAATTTTTTTTCTTATCTACAAAGTAATTCCTACAAGATTCAATACCGGGTGATGCTTAGCAAATATCGCGGCAAAACGACTTGTCCGAGCTGCCTAGGTACTCGTATACGAAAAGATGCCAGTTACATAAAAATAGTAAACCAAGGTGCTAATCCCAGTTTTATGCGCGACAAGAAATTATCCTCGCTCAACGACATTCTATTACTCAATATAGAGCAGGCTACAGCATTCTTTCAATCCCTAAAACTCGAAAATCAAGCAGGTGAAATAGCTAAGCCAGTGCTAGCAGAAGTCAATAATAGACTAGATTACCTGATGCGAGTAGGACTAAGCTATCTAGGTCTAAATAGACTTAGTAATACGCTAAGTGGCGGCGAGAGCCAACGCATAAATTTAGCCACCTCGCTGGGGAGTAGCTTAGTAGGTAGTAGCTATATACTAGATGAGCCAAGTATAGGTCTACATAGCAAAGACACAGAACGACTCATAGGTGTACTCCAAGACTTAAAAGCTAAAGGAAATACAGTAGTTGTAGTGGAACACGACGAAGACATGATGCGCACAGCAGATTTTTTGGTAGATATGGGGCCCGAAGCTGGTCATTTGGGTGGTGAGGTAGTTTTTGCTGGAAAATATAGCGATTTAAGTGGTAAAAGTACTCTTACATCTCAGTATTTGGATGGTGTAGTAAGAATAGAAGTACCTCAATATCGTAGAAAATGGAATAATAAAATTACATTGGTAAAAGCGGCACAACATAATCTTAAAAATATTACTGTAGATTTTCCTTTAAATACATTGACCGTAGTCACTGGAGTAAGCGGAAGCGGCAAAACATCACTTGTTAAAAGTATTTTGTACCCTGCTGTACTGCAAGCAACACAGCAATATAGCACTCAGCGTATTGGTGAAGTTAAAGATATAACAGGAGATTTTACTGCATTTTCTGCAACTGAGTTAGTGGACCAAAACCCCATTGGAAAATCAAGTAGAAGTAATCCAGTGACATATGTAAAGGCATACGATGCTATTCGCGAGCTTTTTAGTACTATGCCTATGGCCAAGCAGCGAGGTTTTAAGACAAAACATTTTTCGTTTAATGTAGATGGTGGAAGGTGCGACAATTGCCAAGGAGAAGGGGAGGAGATTGTTGAAATGCAGTTTATGGCTGACCTCCACCTGACTTGCGAGGAGTGTAGAGGAAAACGCTTTAAAGAAGAAGTATTAGAAGTAGAATTTAAACAAAAAAGTATCTATGATGTACTAAATCTAACAGTAGATGAGGCTTTAGAATTTTTTAAAGGACAAAAACCAATAATTACAAAACTACTGCCACTTCAAGAAGTCGGACTTGGATATGTGAAGCTAGGTCAGAGCAGTAACAGTCTAAGTGGCGGAGAAGCACAACGCATAAAACTTGCTACATTTCTTGCCAAATCTCAATCTAAAACAAAGGTGCTTTTCATTTTTGATGAGCCAACTACAGGTTTGCACTTTCACGACATAAAAAAACTACTGAAATCATTTAATGCATTAATTGAAAAAGGACACAGTATTGTGGTTATTGAGCATAACTTGGACGTTGTAAAATGTGCAGATTGGGTGATAGATTTAGGGCCAGAGGGTGGAGAAAGAGGTGGCGAACTCATTTTTGCAGGAACACCTGAAGATATGGTAAAACCATCTGTAATTAAAAAGTCAGTAACAGCACAGTTTTTAAAAGCAAAATTGTAACCGGTATAGTAGACGACAAATTTCATAACAGCCCAAATTTTGTCACAGGTGCGAACCAATAAAAGACTAAGAAATTATTTCTCTTCGTCGTACCATAAAGTGTAAAACTTTCTCCCATCCTTATCCTCACCACGTTCGATTTTGTTTCGATCGCCATGAACATAAACTGAAAAATTTTTGTCTAGCTTGATGACACTTTTAAAAACTCCCTTTTTCTTGTTTACTGCTGTTTCGTTTAGCTGAAAGTTTTCAGGGATACTTACCGCTCGCTCCCGTTGATATGATGTAGTAAATTCTTGAAAACTGTCTACAATGTCAGGTTGCTTTATGACTACATTGGCAAACTCGGATAGATCAAAATCTTCCTGTTCTTTGAAGTATAGGGCAGATTTATTCAGCATATCTGCTTGGTCTGCTTTGTTTGTGGAAAATTCCTTTGGCAGCTCTTTGGTGATAAAATCCTTCGCTATTTTCATCACTGTTTCGGTTTGATAGTAAGCATCTTCGCGCTGTTTTACGTGTAAAAAATGATCAAACCAAAATTTTGCATCACTCCCTTTGTTGGTATTGTCAATAACACTAAGCACATAGCCATCTTCAGATTCTGTGTTAAAAATAATAGCTCCTTTATCCAGATTTTTGATGAGAATACCTTCTTTACTATCGAGTATAAATACACCATCTGTTGACTTTATATCCAAGAATGTATCTTTCACCTCAGACTTAAAGAGCCCAATAGCGTCTACCGCTTCACCTTCAAGTAACACGTTTTTTATTAAAGCTACATAAAACTCGCCACCTTTTATTTTAGGATGATTGCTATGCTCGTACAAGTGTTTCGCCATACTTTTAGAGTGAGCTACCATATTCTCTGGGTCTTCAAAAATAGCTTGGGAATAGGCATACAACTCATTTAGTTTGATGTTTGACTCGTGATGAAAGCGATAAAATTCATTGCCCTTAAACGAGGATAAAAAGTAAGTGAGCAAATGCTCCTCTATTTTTTTGTCAAACTGTAATTTTGTATTTCCTAATGTAAGTAACTCCTCATTGAATGGATTACCCACAAAGTGAAGAACAACATCATTTATCTCAGTTTCTGCGTATGCTAACATGGCTTTCCGGTACGTTTATTTTAGTAATTGATTTTAAAATAGCTTTACAACGGTACATAGATAGTAGCAAAAAAGCAGATTATTCAAATGAACTCGAAAAATAATAATTTTAATCCTCCAGTAGCCCTCATATGAAGTTTCACCTATAAACCCCCAAACATTCGTCTGAGGGTTTTAGGAAAAAAAATGAAATTAACTAATTGAGACACTCGCTTTTGGAGCAGCATCAAGTATATCTTGACGCACTCCATCTGCAAATTCCTCAAAATTCTTATTAAAAAGTCCTGCTAAGTGATTTGCTTTCTGGTCGTAGGCTGTTTTATCTACCCATGTATTCCTTGGGTTTAGTAATTTTGTTGGTACTCCAGGAACTTCGGTTGGCATTGCTACACCAAATACGGGGTGGTTTTCAAAGGTTACGTCATCTAGTTTCCCTTCTAGTACTGCATCAAGCATGGCTCTTGTATAGTTTAATTTTATACGGCTTCCGGTGCCGTATTCCCCGCCGCTCCAACCGGTATTTATCAGCCATACTTTCACATTATTTGCTGTCATTTTTTTAGCAAGCATATCGGCATATCTGCCGGGATGTAGCGGAATGAATGCTGCCCCGAAACAGGCGGAGAAAGTAGCTTGCGGCTCGTTAACACCTTCTTCTGTACCTGCTACCTTGGCGGTATATCCACTTATAAAGTGATAGCCCGCTTGGCCAGGTGTAAGTATAGAAATAGGAGGGAGCACACCAAAAGCGTCAGCAGTTAAGAAAAATATATTTTTGGGTTGTGGACCAACGCTAGGAATAGCTATGTTATCTATATTGCTAATAGGATAGGCGCAACGCGTATTTTGTGTTACGCTCACATCATCATAATTTACCACATTAGAACCGGGAAAAAATCGTACGTTCTCTACCAACGCACCTCGGGTTATTGCTTTCCAAATAGTAGGTTCGTTTTCTTCAGTTAGATTAATTGTCTTGGCATAGCATCCTCCTTCAAAATTGAAAATGCCATGGTCGCTCCACCCGTGCTCGTCATCTCCAATCAGTTTACGATTTGGATCTGCTGAAAGTGTTGTTTTACCCGTGCCAGACAAACCAAAAAATACAGCCGAATCTCCATCTTTTCCTATGTTGGCTGAGCAGTGCATACTGAGTACATTGTGCTCTACCGGTAGTGAAAAATTAAGTACAGTAAAAATACCTTTCTTGATTTCACCAGTATATCCACTGCCTCCTATGAGATATATTTTCTTTGTAAAATTGATAATTGAGAAATTCTCTTGACGTGTACCATCGCGTTCAGGTATAGCTAAAAAACTTGGTGCAGCTAGTATTACCCAATCTGGATCTATTTCATCAATTTCTGTCGTGTCTGGACGAATAAACATGTGGTGAACAAATAAATTTTGGTAGGCTGTCTCATTGACTACCCGTACACTTATTCTGTACATTGAATCTGCGCAGGCATAAGCATCTCGAACAAATATTTCTTTCCCCTTATAGTGCTTGATTACTCTTTCAAGTAAATCATCAAACTTAACTGCATCAAACTTTTGGTTTACATTTCCCCACCACACTTCATCTTTGGTCGTATCATCATACACAGAAAATTTATCTTTAGGAGATCTACCAGTAAATTTACCCGTATCACCAGCTAGTGCTCCTGTACTTGTTATAGTACCTTCACCACGGGACACCGCAGATTCCAAAAGCTGGTCTAAAGTGAGATTTTTGTTGATTTTTGAGGCTATATCAAAAACCAGGTCAGTTATTGGATGTGACTTCATTTTTATACAATGATACAAAGGTACGTTTACGGGTCGCCATTATTGCATCTAACTTGTTCATTTTAACCTATTTAATTAATATTTTGATTCAAAATAAATAACATGTAGGCTAGTAGTAGAAAATACTATAAGTTGTTAATTATTTGTAATTTAATCGGTTACAAAATCCTTAGTGTCAAAAATACACTAAGTGTAGGCCCAAAATGTAGACTTTTCCACACCAAATTACATGGTTGTCTTTTTTGCGCGGTATCCTTCTTTTATCAATATGCTGACTACTAGGTCGGCTTTATCTCCTTGGATGATAAACGTTTTTTTGTCTACAGCGCCACCAACTCCGCATTGTTGTTTTACTTTTTTGCAAAGTAATTCTAGAGTTTGGGGATTTCCTTGATACCCTTCTACCACAGTTACAGTTTTACCTCCTCGTCCTTTTTTTTCTTTGCGCACAGTAAGTTTTTGTGCATTGGTTGACAAATTGAGCTTTTCTTCTGCCGGTTCATTGTCGCTTTCTGTCAATACTTTAAAACCCTCGTCTTCTTTTTGCGATACAAAAAAGTTGGAAAGGTCAAGCTTTTGCATTTTTTTCTTCGTCATTGAGGTACAATTGTTTTCAGGCTCTTTGGTTTAACTTTTACACGCTTTTTTCGTTTCAGAATTACAGGCTCTCCGTCTACATGCCAATGTTTACCACTTTTTTTTATATCTATTTCTTCTGCTTTATAGTATGTGAACAGTCGATTATTTTCTTGTTTCTTGCTTCGCAAAAAAGTTATAAGACCGAGTATTTCATGCCATTTAGGTTTTCGCATAATGGCTATATCTAGAAGTCCGTCTTGAATGTTTGCTGCGCTAGCTATCTCAAAATTATTTCCCCATTGTGCGCCGTTGGCTATGCTCAAACTAAAAAAAGGCATTGTTTTCTTTTTACCATCAAGGGTAATCGTTACTTTTTGCTCTTCTCTACCTCCAAATGATTCAATTATTACTTTAGCGTACCCCATGAGACCACGCACACCTTCTGCGCCAAATTTGTGTGCTACTTCTGCTTCAAATCCTGCACCCGCTACATTAACAAAAAACAGACCATCAATATGTGCTGTATCTATGGCTATGCTCTTTCCATGAAGCAAAGTATCGATGGCGGCATTTGTATTCCTAGAAATACCTAAAAAACGAGCTAGACCATCGCCTGATCCTTTGGGTATAACTCCAAGTGTCTTGGCTTCAATGTGGGCTCTCTGTGCCACGGTATTTACGGTGCCATCTCCACCTATGGCTATTAAGTTGTCAAAACTTGTAGTGTCGTAGGTATTAAAGTCTTGTATGTCTACGAACAAAAAATCTATGGATTGAGGCATCAAAACTGAAATCTGTTCTATTAGAGCGTCTTCAAATTTTTTACCTGCTTTTTTATTATAAACAAATAGGAATTTCACACTAGTTTATTTTCTCGAAATTGCACGCTTCGCTGCGGCTATTACATCTTTTATGCCCAAGCCGTATTTTTCTAACAATTCTTCAGGAGTTCCACTTTCACCAAAACTATCATCTACTGCCACCATTTCAACAGGAAGTGGATTGTATCTCGACAAAAGCTGACAAATACTATCGCCCAATCCACCATTCATCTGATGCTCTTCTGCGGTCACCACACATTGCGTTTTGGCAGCAGCATCTAGTATTGCTTTGTTGTCTAGTGGTTTTATGGTGTGTATATTTATTACTTCAGCAGATATCCCTTCTTCGGCCAATGCTTTTGCAGCTTCTAGCGAGTTCCATACCAAATGACCTGTAGCAAAAATAGTAACATCAGAACCTTGACGTAAGTGAAGTGCTTTCCCAATTTCAAATGTATTTTCTTCAGTAAAAACGGGCCACTTTGGCCTGCCAAAGCGCAAGTAAACTGGGCCTTGGTGGTCGGCTATAGCCAAGGTAGCCGCTTTGGTCTGGTTATAGTCGCAAGGATTTATAACTGTCATACCTGGCAGCATTTTCATCAGACCAATGTCCTCAAGTATTTGGTGCGTAGCACCATCTTCTCCCAAGGTAAGGCCGGCGTGCGAAGCACAAATCTTGACATTTTTATCGCTGTAAGCTATAGATTGACGAATTTGATCATAGACTCTACCAGTAGAAAAATTAGCAAATGTACCTGTAAAAGGAATTTTTCCCGCTGTGGCTAGTCCAGCCGCCATGCTTATCATGTTGGCTTCTGCTATTCCCATTTGAAAAAATCTTTTTGGAAATTCATTCTCAAATTTATTCATTTTGAGTGAGCCTGTGAGATCGGCACATAGACCAACTACATTTTCGTTTTTGAGCCCTAGCTCGTAAAGGCCGTCTCCAAATCCTGATCGGGTATCTTTTTTTTCCATTTTGGTGTTGTTTCGTTTTTGATTTATCTCAAGTTAATATGTTTCATTTCACCCGATTTTATGGTGAAAGGAATAGTTTTAGTACTCAATGTTTCTTTAATACCAGATTGACGATATATCAGTTGATAATCGCCGGGCTGTAGCACTGTTATATTTTGTTGCAGTCCCAAGTTTAGCATTTTTACTAGCTCAGTTATTCCCTTGTGCACGCGGTAAACACCCATCTGATAATTTCCTCGAGTCACAATGTTTAGTTTTCCAGGTTGCTGTACTTGTACGGTGGTTGTTTTATCTTGTACTACACTTACATTTTCTTGGGTTATGCGTGGTAAGGTGAGGATTTCCATTTTATAGTCTCCTACTAAATACTTCTGCTTATCGTTAAAATTTTGTACGTTTATAATATCTCCTGTTTTTTTGTCGATAACCAACGCTTGCAAAAAATCATAATTAGTTACCCCATCAATTTGTAAATTAAGATACCCTTGTGGAGCGTCTAACGCTACAGTATTATGCTTGCCAGCTAGTAGTTCTATATTATTTTTTATTAGGCGAGGAATAGTGTGCACTGTTAGATTATATTTAAAACTGGGATCTAGATACATTGTGTCAGGATTTCCGCGATAGTTTAGTGTGTGCATATAGTTGTGTAACACTCTACCTGTAGCAGCATCAGTGAATGTCATATTTACATCTGTCTCTGTGGGTTTTCCATAGCTATCTAGTAGGTTTATTTGAGCACTTGTATTGTTTATAGCTTGGCTTATCACCACATTGAGTACTTCGCTAAAGTCTTGTTCTGTTTCTGCTTCAAAATACCTTCCTACACACTCAAACTGTGTTTTAAAATCGGCACTAAGCCCCAATCCAATAACAAAAGGGCGTAAGACAACACCTTGCTTTTGTAGGGCTAGAGATACGGCGCAAGGATCTCCATCACACTCTTCTATACCATCTGTTATAAGTATTATAATATTTCGAACTCCTGTTGCTTTTGGAAAATCATACGCCGCCTCTTGCAGTGAGTAAGCAATGAGGGTAGTACCTTTGGGCCTCAAATCACGAATATTATCTTTTATAGCTTGATGGTTATTTCTACTAAAAGGAACCTCTAGTTTTGTGTCCTTACAGTTTCGTTCTGTCTTTTGAGATTGGTGGCCGTATACCCTAAGCGCCAACTCTAGTTCACCGGTATATTGCAAGCTATCTACCATACGTGTGAGTAGTCTTTTTGCTACGGTTATTCTATTGTCTTTGCCCATTTTGGCATACATACTACCACTAGCATCCAACACAAAGAGAATGCGCGTTTTTGGCTGCTGAGCATAGGTATTTACTGCTATAAATAGCAGTAAAAATGCCCATATTTTATTAAATTTTGCCATATTTTGGCCAAAGGTAGGTCAAAAATCGTGCTGCCTTTGCTTTAATAATCACCAATGGTAGAAGGATTTTGAGCTAAAGCAGCTTCAAGTTGCTCATCGTTTGGTGCTATACCATGCCACTCGTGACTTCCCATCATAAAATCAACTCCATTACCCATTTCTGTATTCATCAGTATACAAATCGGCTTATCATTACCACTTAGCACTGCTGCTTTACTTAAGGTATCTTGCACGTCATCTAGGCTATTACCCTCCATTGTAATTACATTCCAATTGAATGCCTCAAATTTTGACCGAAGATCTGTAAAACCCATTATGTCCTTGGTATCTCCATCTATTTGCCGACCATTAACGTCTACTGTGGCAATTATATTGTCAATTTTGTTGTGAGAGGCATACATTACTGCTTCCCAAATTTGTCCCTCTTGCAATTCTCCATCTCCCATTAGTACGTAAACTAACTTCTCGTCTTTATTAAGTTTTTTTGCTTGCGCTATTCCACAAGCTACAGATAAACCTTGCCCCAAAGAACCAGAAGCTATACGTACACCTGGTAAACCTTCGTGAGTAGTAGGGTGCCCTTGAAGTCTTGTATTTAATTTTCTGAAAGTAGCCAATTCAGACTTTGGAAAGTATCCACTGTGAGCCAAAGCGCTATAATAAACAGGTGATATATGTCCATTAGACAATATAAAAACATCTTCATTTTGGCCCTCCATTGTAAACTTTGCAGGGTTGTGACGCAGAACGTTCTGGTACAATACAGTTAAAAATTCTGTGCAACCTAACGAACCTCCAGGGTGTCCAGATTGCACTCCGTGTACCATTCGTACTATATCTCTACGCGTTTGTGCCACGTATTCATTTAATTCTGAAGTCGATCTTGTCATTTGTTATAAACAAAGGTGCGATATATTAAACTTTTATAAAATATTTGTGGAAACTTCTTGGAAAAGTATAGTGGCTAGAGATATCATAGAAATTAGTATTCCAATAGTGGAGTACGAGACAAAGAAAGGGAATCTGGAAGATCTGATAAAATCACATCTTGGGCCAGTTAAAAGTAAAATAAACGCTATAGTGATGCTAAGAAAATCGCTTGACGCAAGAAAATCGCATATAAAATATAACCTCAAGCTCGAAATTCTATCAGGCAACGACTATCCCGAAGATCTTCAAATGCCATTATTTTTACCATTAAAAAAAAATCAAAATGTTCATATCATAGGATTTGGACCTGCTGGTATTTTTGCAGCGCTACAGTGTTTACAGCAGGGTAAAAAACCTATAGTGATTGAAAGAGGTCAGGCTGTAAAACAACGTAGAAGAGATGTAGCAAAACTAAATCGTGAGGGCAATTTAAATTCTGAATCTAACTATTGTTATGGAGAAGGTGGCGCAGGTACATTTTCAGACGGCAAATTGTATACGCGCTCTTTGAAAAGAGGAAAGATACAAGAAATTTTAGAATTTTTTGTGCTACACGGTGCAGATGAAAATATACGTTACGAAGCACACCCTCATATAGGGACGAATAAACTACCACAAATTATAGAGAAACTCAGAGAAACCATTATAGAGAAAGGTGGAGAGGTGCGTTTTGAATCAAAACTCACAGATTTAAAATATAATAATGACCGGGTAACGGAGTTGGAAATAAATGGTGAGTGGGAATCTTGTCAAGAGGTGGTGTTAGCAACTGGGCACAGCGCAAGAGACATATATCATCTACTTTACAATAAAAAAATAGAGCTAGAAGCCAAGCCATTTGCTATGGGTTTTAGAATAGAGCATCCACAAAGCTTAATCAATGAAATACAATACTATACCGAGCAAAATGCTAAGCTTCTACCTCCAGCTGCCTATAGTTTGGTAACACAGGTAAAGGGTAAAGGTGTTTTTTCATTTTGTATGTGTCCTGGTGGTATCATAGCACCTGCTGCTACAGCAAATGGAGAGGTAGTTGTAAATGGGTGGAGTCCAAGTAAGCGAAACGGAGAATACGCCAATAGCGGCTGGGTAACTGAAATAGGAAAGCAAGAATGGAAAGATTTTGAGGATCATGGGGTTTTAGCAGGCCTTGCATTTCAGCAGCATATAGAGCAAAAAGCTTATGCAATGGGTGGTGGAAAATTTCATGTGCCCGCTCAAAACCTTACCGATTATTTGGCTGAAAAGAAAAGTTTAAAGCTAAACACTAGCAGTTACCATCCTGGAGTAACAAGTGTTAATTTAAATGAACTTTATCCCAAAGATATAAACTATCGCTTGAGAGAAGGTTTACGCGAAATGACGAAAAAACTAAAAGGTTTTGACCATAAAAATGCGATGGTTACTGCACCAGAGAGTAGAACAAGTTCGCCAATTCGAATACCTAGAACCTCAGATTTGCACCATACAGAGTTGAATAATCTTTATCCATGTGGGGAAGGAGCAGGGTATGCAGGGGGTATTATAAGTGCGGCACTAGATGGGGTACGAGTAGTAAAAGCAATTTGTGGTAAGTTGGGATAATGGACAAACTGATTTTTGCCTAAATTACGTCAATGGTAAATTTAGGCCAAGTAAACTGTATAGATAAATAGGCTCACTAAAGTACTAGCATGAGAGATGTTGTCTAACAATCTCAAGAGCCATATAGGCAGTACGTTCAATAACTTGGTTTCTCGTACCATTAAATTCGCAACGTTTTACCTCAACACTACCGTCTGGCAATGCTAGGCCGATGTATACTAGACCTACGGGCTTGCTATCGGTACCACCGCCAGGTCCGGCAATCCCTGTGGTAGATAGGCAAAAGTCAACCTCTAGCTTCGCCTTAGCGTTTAATGCCATCGCTGCACATACTTCTTCGCTAACAGCGCCAACTTTATTTAATATATCTTGGTTTATATCCGCTACAGCTACTTTTGTTTCGTAGGCATAAGTGAGTAAACCACCTTTGAAATATGCTGAGCTACCAGCCACTGAAGTAATTTGGTGTGCTACAAATCCACCAGTGCAACTTTCACATGTGCCTATTGTTTGAGAGCTGCGTTGCAAAAGTTTACCTACCAGTTCAGGCAGAGTTCGGTTGCCATCAAACCAAACATTTCCTATAATCTCTTTTATTTGGTCAAAGTAGTATTTTATTTGTGTACGAAGTTTCTCAGCAGAGTGCGTATTGGATTTGGCACTTAAGCGGAGTCTTACCAAATTGAGGTGAGGTAGGTAGGCCAATTTGATATAAGCAGGTAGACTATCTTCTATATGCTCTACAGCTAAAGATAAATGAGATTCAGGAATACCCACTACTGTAATAGTATCGTGTACAATGGTGTAATTATCTCCTTTACTATTTAGTTTTTTGAAAACAACATCCTCCATCATTGCTTTCATTTCGTAAGGCACACCGGGCATACTAACATAAATCTTTCCGTTCTCCTCAAAATACATACCTGGAGCAGTGCCTTTATTGTTTTGTATTACCTGACAATTGCTAGGAACCAATGCCTGATCTACGTTAATTTGAAGTACTTCTCGTCCTTTTCGATGAAAAATATTTTTTATGTTTTCTAATGCGCCGTGGTTTTCTACTAAAGTAACTGCAAAATAGTCAGCAAGAACGTTTTTGGTAATATCATCTTTTGTAGGACCTAAACCTCCCGTCATCAATATAATATCAGCTCTTTTCTCTGCAGCCTTAAGTGCTTCTACAATACTCTCCTTACTGTCATTAATAGTAGTTATTTGAATAACTTCTACGCCATATTCATTAAGGTTTTCGCCTAGCCATGCAGAATTGGTATCCACAGTTTGACCTATAAGAATTTCATCTCCAATAGTGATAATCTCTGCTAACATTAAAAAATGATTTTATTTATGGTGCAAAGATAGTCAGCTAATCTTCAAGATTTTAAATATTAATGCCTTGTAATTTTATAATTTTGAGTAGAGTATGGAAGCGTAAAAAAGTAGCTATTGAAGAGGTTAGGTAAAAAGTGTATGGATTTTGATGGGTTTAAAATTATTTTCGCAGCAAATTAGAAGATAATAAAATGAGAGAAGCAAAAGCTAACTTAGCTATTAACAATTTACTACAAGAAGTATCAAAAAAATTTGAAGCAAGTACCGTAGTAAGCCAACTAGCAGAAATAAGAACATTAGCCTTAGAGGAGAAGGATCCTACCATTGTGAAAATATGCAGATTAGCTAGCGAGTACATAGCAGAGAATGAAAACTTTGATATAGGATATGTTGCTGGAGAAGAAATCGGTGATATGACGGATATAGAATATTTATTGGAGCTTATGCTAAAGGTAGACAAACCAGCAAACCGCGAAGAAATCCAAGAAATAAGAGACAAAATCAAAGAGCTTTCTTAAGTTCTATTTTTTGGATCCTGCAGTGCTTTCTTGAAACTATATGGTTTAGGAAAGAAAACAGTTATTGTATTAATAGAAAAATAAAGCCTTCTTTCTGTGAACCATTTTTCTGGCTCGCCACAGAAGGTGCATAAGGAGTAAAGAAAAGAACATCGAGTATTTATCATTCTACACAGAATAATTATATATTAGTTAATTGGTGTTTTTTGCATCAAATTAGTCGGGTAGATTACCTTTGCAAACAACATGACATCAGATCAATTCAATAACCTTAAAGACCGCACAGCCAAGCTTGCGGACTATCTTTGACTTAGCTAAGAATTTAGCACTAATAGAAGAAGAAGAGCAGCAAACCCAAGATCCTAGTTTTTGGAATGATCCTAAAACTGCTGAAATACACCTGAAAAATATTAAAAAAAAGAAAATTTGGACAGACGCTTGGACAACTGTCAATACTGGTGTTGAGGAGTTAGACATTCTTGTAGAATTTAAAGAAATGGGTGAGGAGGTAGATCACGAAATAACTTCGAAATATCATGAAACACTCCAACATTTAGAAGATTTAGAATTCAAGAATATGCTAAGCGGTGAGGAAGACCAACTCGATGCTATTCTTGAAATAAATGCTGGGGCAGGTGGCACAGAGAGCAATGATTGGGCGAGTATGCTAAGTAGAATGTACGTGATGTGGGCACAGAATAATGGTTTCAAAACCGAGGTGCTAGAGCAAGTAGATGGAGACGTTGCAGGTATTAAATCTATTAGTATACAGATAAGTGGGGATTTTGCATTCGGCTACCTAAAAGGAGAAAATGGAGTGCACCGCTTGGTGCGCATAAGCCCGTTTGATAGCAGCGCACGAAGGCATACCAGTTTTGCCTCAGCTTATATCTATCCTGTGGTAGATGACAGTATAGAGATAGATCTTAATTGGGGAGATATAGATATGCAAACTTCGCGCAGTGGTGGTGCAGGTGGTCAAAATGTAAACAAGGTAGAAACTAAAGTGCAGCTCACACACAGACCAACAGGAATTATGGTGGTTTGTTCTCAAGCACGCTCACAGCTAGCCAATAAGGAAGAAGCCATGAAGATGCTAAAATCTCAACTTTATGACATAGAGCTACGCAAACAGACAGACGCGCGAGCTGAGATAGAAAATGGAAAAATGAAAATAGAGTGGGGCAGTCAAATACGAAATTATGTAATGCACCCGTATAAACTGGTTAAAGATGTCCGTACAGGGGAAGAAACTAGCAATGTTCAAGCCGTAATGGATGGAGACTTAGAAGCGTTTATGAAAGCATTTTTGCTTGGAAAGAAAAAATAGTCAAATCTGAGCTCAACGGACTTTCAAACTCCTAAAAAATAGTCCATTCCTTACTTTAGGATGTCCATCAACTGGTCTAATTTTGGTGTTAAGATAATTTCTATACGACGGTTTTGAGCATATGCCTCCTTTGTTTGAGCCTCATTCAGAGGAACATATTTGCTTCTTCCACTTGGTATTATTTTTAAAGGATCCATTTTTCCTTCAGTAGTCAGATACCTTACTACAGAAGTAGCTCGTAGTACGCTTAGATCCCAATTATCTTTAATTGTGTTTGAATTCATAGGCTGATTATCTGTGTGGCCCTCTACCATTATATCAAAATCGTCGAGGTCTTTTAAGCTCTCAGCTACTTTGAGCAATGCTGTCTTTCCTTTCCAATCTATATCTGTCTTACCTGAGGCAAATAGGAGACTATTATCTAAGGAAACATAAATTTTACCTTCTTTTTGCACCACACTTATCCCACTATTTTTATAACCAATAAGAGATTCAGTCAACTTATCTTTAAGCTCTGTTACGGCTTTTTCTTGTGCAGCAAGATTAGCTTCAAGTTCATTCACTCTTCGTTCTCGCTCCTTCAAATTATTAGCTGTAATATCTAATTGTTTTTTAAGATTCTCTGCTTTTGCCTCTTGGGCTTCTAATTTGGCTTCTTTTGCAAAAAGCTCGCCTCTTTTCTCTTCTAATTGATTGTCTAATCGTTTTAGCTCATAGCGAAGGTCTTTTTTAGTGTTTTCATTACTATTTACAAGATTTTTATAGTTCTTGTTTAAAATCTCGTACGAAGCTTGAGTTTTTTCACAAAGTATTTTTTGCTCATCGCATTTTCTCATCGCTTCAGAATATTCTTTCTCAGCAAAAGCGTAGCTACTCTTGAGGTCTAGTAGAGAAGTATCGCAAAACTCTTTCAAAATTTTCATCTCATCATAATCACTTTTTAGATTGTCGTAAGATACTTGAAGCTCCTCAAGTTTTCGAGCTGGCACACACGAAATGCTGAAACTGAGAAATAATACTAGTAATATTTGAGCGGTCTTATTCATTTTAGTTTAATTTATTCGAACAAAATTAGTACCTTAAAAACTAGTTTATAATCTACTTATAAATATATAAACACCACAGTACGATTAATTGCACACAAGTAGTTAATTTATACATCTTGCCAAATAAGAAAAAAGCGTCTTTTCTTATTATCATCTGCGGAATATAAATATTTTAAACTTAACTTATATCTACGGATGTTTGCATGGTATTCTCTTCATTAGAGCGTTGTATAGCAAGTAATATCAATTTATCGATTAGGTCATCATATGCAATCCCACCAGCCTCCCATAGCTTGGGATACATACTTATGTCAGTAAATCCTGGCAATGTATTTACCTCATTTACAACAATATGCCCTTCATCAGTCACAAATACATCTACACGAGACAAGCCCTCACAATTGAGCGTTTTGTATGTTTGTATAGCAATTTCTTGTATTCGGTTTTGAATATCTGTATCTAGTTTGGCAGGTATCATAGTTACAGACCCGGAAGCATCTGTGTATTTTGCAGCATAATTGTAGAATGAATGATTATCTGAATTAGTAACCACCTCACCAACAGGCGAGGCTATTGCGTCAGAATTGCCCAACACAGCACACTCTATCTCACGACCAACAATATTTTGCTCTATCAGCACTTTTTGGTCATATTTAAATGCTTCATCTACTGCAGCCTCAAATTCTTTTTTAGTGTGCACCTTATTTATGCCCACTGAAGAACCCAAATTTGGCGGTTTGATATACATAGGTAATCCAAGTTTTTTCACCGCATTTTCGAAGCTAATTTGATGCTTTTCGGATTTATGAAAAGCCAAAAAAAGACTATTTTTTATGCCTGCTTCATTAAGCATCCGTTTAGTGATCTCTTTATCTATACACAATGCACTGCCTACTACACCTGGCCCTACAAAAGGGATGTTCATTGTTTTTAGTATTCCTTGTAGGCTTCCATCTTCTCCTCCTGTTCCGTGTACTATCGGAAAAACAGCGTCTAGTTGACTCAATTCGGTATTATTTTCTAAGTTTATGAGCTTTCCTTGTGAGCCACCAGGTACTAAACTTAGACGACTAGAGCAAGGCAAAACAACATCTTCGTTTTGAAGTTGTTCAGGAGTTTTAGCGTACCACGCTCCGGTTTTGCATATGCCAATAAGACTGAGGCAATATTTTCTATTGTCCATTGCTTTGGCAATATTTCTTGCCGAACGAATAGAGACTTCGTGCTCTGTGGATTTACCACCATAAATGATTGCAATGTGTAATGCGGGCATAGGCGTTTTGATTTTAACTTAGGTCACAAAGTTGTAGCTCAAAAACACATCGTTGTACACAAGTTTACCATTAATGTACGATTTTAAGTTCTTACTCTATCATAAAATTGCTTGTGATCAGCACCATAAAGCCAATTTACAACGTTATTTTCCCAAATTTCTCTGTGTTGAATAGCGGTAATTAGTCCCTCTTCTAGAGCTAAATCTAGTAATTTTCCGGGGTAACTACTTTGCTTTTCACTTTCCATTTCTCCTAGTGGGTAGGGGTCATCTAAACCCATAATTATTTGATTACTTGTTTTTTGTCTCTTCAGCATTACTTCAAAGCTAATGGTATCATGAACCAATGTATCAAAGTAGATGTTGGGATGGCCAACTGCTTTTCTCGGTCGCTCCATGCCTTCAAATAAATCGGGCCTCCCATCAAAACCCTGTGTTCTTCGGCCTATATTGATGTGATTAAGCTGGCCACCATGAGCGAAACAAGTTCTTATCCTCGGAAATTTTTCGTAGTAGCCGTGTAGTGTATAAAAATGATACGCATCAGCACACTGAGCCAACATCCAAATTAGATGAAATCTCCAAGAAGTATTTTCAAGTTTAATGAATTTTTCACCATCATAAGGATGTACCTCTATAGCAAGGTTGTATTTATTTGCTAGTTCCAATAAAGGTTCTGTTTCTTTATTAAAAATTACCTTCCACTCTCCGGCGGTATTTAGATAGTGCGTAGGTAAACATAAAACTTTCATTTGTAGTTTTTCGACACATCGTTCTATCTCCCACAAAGCACCATCTATAAACCCCGCGTGCACAACAAACCCTGTAGTAAATTTGCTGGGATGAGCAGCTTGAACTTCGGCATTAAAATCATTTTGAAAGCGAAGTGCTTGTCGCATGTCGTTCTGAGTCAGGCCATTGCCGTAAAGTTGTGAGAGGTTTAAAACTACCGCGTGGTCAATAGAATTTTCTGACATCCATTCTAATTTTTCATCTACAAAAAAACTCTCTGCAGTGATGGGTCTAGCCCAGTTTTTTTGTCGCATAAATTTACGGTCATCATCTATCCAGAAGATTTCTTTGTCTTTCATAAACTGAGGTATTTGCTCTGGATACGGTAGTAAGTGGGAATGACCGTTTATTTTCATTGATTTGATGGTTTTTTGGCGAAAGTACAAAATGTATGAGTACCAATGGTCTTTTGTTCTTAAAAATAATTACGGTGATGACTTCCCCGAATAATAAGGCTAGCGCTCCATAAAATAGTCCAAAGTTGCCCGTTTACCTTCTTCGTAAAGCAGTTTTTTTTGCTCGTTATTTAAGCTAAATTCAGTTATTGCAATTCCCATATTTTGAATTACAACCGTGGTATTATCTTTTTTAATGGATTTTAAAAAAGTACTATCTTGTGCATTGAGTACAGTTCGAAAAAGGTGCTTAAGATAAGATCCGATAGTATTAAAATCTAACCCATCGTCCTCCTCATTTATGTCTATAAAAAAACCAATAGTTTTATCAAGCTCCTCAAAGGCAGTTATGGGGTAGTTGTAAAGGACTCCTCCATCAACATACAGGTGATTAGTTGGGTTTTTGTCAGGAAATTTCCATGCATCAAAAAATAAGGGTATGGACATACTGGCACGTATGCTTTCTGCTAGCTTAACTTTTGGCGTTTTTTCAAAGGAAAACTCGGTAACACTAGCCGTATTGAGGTCAGATGCATATACTTTAAGTTCATTATAGTTTTGGACTTTCAAATCGTTGAAAGTCATATTTTTATCTCCAGTTTTATTCTCAATTATTCCTTCTAACCATTGTAGCAGTTTATCTCCTCTGTATAAGCCGTATTTGGTGGTTAGTTTAAGTGGATTAAAGTCATCTTGGAACTGTTTAAAATTAGTTTCACCCAATACATTCAAAATTTCTTTAGCGCTATAGCTTAAGCATACGAGTAAGGCAGCAACTGCACCTACTGACGTACCAGCTGACCGTTTTATATCTTTTAGTACACCTTTATTTTCTAAAACACTGATAGCCCCAGCATAGGCTATACCCAGCACACCACCACCCTTGAATACCAAATTCTCTATTTTTTGTTTCATATATCAAGAAACAAATATAAGGTAAAACAAAAATAAAGTATAACTTAATGTAGATATCCCTTATTCGTTGACTAATAGATTTATGCGCTATTTTTTCTGCGTATATTTTCTTTTTCAATAATATTAGCTACCGACCTAAATTCATTTCGGATAAGTTGCCAACGGTCTGGAAAACGATTAAATAGCTCAAACATTTTCTTGGCGTGTTTATTGAGTGCATCTGTGATACTTGCATTGCTAACCGAGGGGGAGCAATAGTCTCCAATATTTTTACCTATGACACTAAGGCCGTTTTGAAGTGCTTTCTGAGCCGCCATTTCGTATCGATCAAGCAATTTATATGTCTTAGCGTGTCTACCTAGATTTAGGTCATCTCCATTAATATAAACATTGGCTGCTTGTGTATTTTGCAGATTTGTGAGATGCGTAGGAGTAAGTACTATTTCTGAATCACCGCGTAAAAGAGCCATATTGAGTTCTATTTGAATATGTTTATCTAGATTTATCTCAAGTTGATCAAAGGGTCGATTGTAGGTTTTAAGCTCGTCAATAAACATTCGACTCATTTTTATTTCAATACTATATTTCTCTTGTAATTGATTTACAATAAGTTGAACAAATTGGACTATTGCGGTCTCGTAGTTTTGATTCTGAAAGCTAAGCTGACGCTTGATTTCTTGTATTTCCTGTTGGGCTGCACTATTCCCTTTAGCCACAGTTTTTAGCACCTCTTTATCATTGTGTAAAATACGTAAAAACGATTCTACAAAGCCTCTAATACTTCGCTCGAGTTGTTTCTTTTCATCAGCCATTAAATACATCTGTTTCGTGAATCCAAATGGCTTAAGCTGAATAAAAAGAAAAAGATTACAATCTTCTGCAGCAATATTTCGAAGTAGTAAGAAATCGCGATCGAGTTCCATTTCTAGGCTTGTTTGCCCTATAAGTGGTTTCGGCTTAAACGGAGTTTCACTTATAGAATACCAACCTGTGTTGCAAGTAGACAAAAACTGAGATAGGGAAGGCGGTAACGGTTCTAAGTATTCACCGTCACCAGTAAATATACTAATTCCATCATTAGGCAGCTGAGCAATACAAAAGAGTTGCTTAGCTTGCGGCAAAGAGTCTGCCACAAAATCTACTACTAGTTTTTGCACGGGTATATTACTGCTTAATAACACTTTTGATTGCAAATGTAATAAATAATTAAGTTAAAATTTAAGTTGTTTTAAGTTTTAAAGTTTACTTAATTTAACTACAATTAAGCAACATTAAGCTATTTATTTTTTACTTAAATTATTGTAAATCAATATATTATTAAAATAATTTTGCAGTGTAAATAATTTATATATTAAGCATTAATAACATAATAATTAAGTAAAATGGAAATAATAACAAGTGTAGAGCAGTACTTTATGTACGAAGTGGTAGCTACTTTAAGTAAAATTGCGGAATGGCTAAAAGGTGGGAATCGAAATCAATTGGAATGGAAATTACAGCTCAATAAACTTAAAAGAGCTTTTCATCTTTTTATGCTGGAAGCTAAAATTGAGGATTATAAGGACTTAAAACTACCTAGTGAGGAAAGACCTAAGGTTAGTAGTAAGAAAGACGGCACATCTGAAAAATCTTCTCGCGGAGCTACTAAAGTTGCGCGTGTAGCCAGGCAGCTGCCGCTATTTTTTATCAGAAAGCTTAAAAAAAGTATTTTACGTATTTTATTGTTTACCGAGCGAACCGTATTATCGATGGCTCCTACATTCTTAAAGAAACACGATGATTTTGAAAATAGGCTTAAGTAAAGGTACTAGTTAGAAGATGCCTTATATTTTAAATATAACGCTCGTGTTATTCCGTCTGAAAGACCTACTTTTGGAATGTATATTTGCTCTGCGCCTAGCCAATCAGCAGCTTGCAAAAATATGCGAGATGCAGGAACAATAACATCTGCTCGATCTGGGTTTAGTACAAATCTACTGATTCGTTCTTCATAGCCGACAGACTCAAGTTCATTTTTGAAATTACTCAAATCTGCTGTATGAATGAAGTAATCGTTTTGTTGCTTGCGAAGAACTTTTAGGATTTTATTGATATTGCCTCCAGTGCCGATGATAGGTGTTTTGGAATAGAGTAAATTGTGCTTATCAAACCACTGTTTCATATCATCCCAAAGTGAATGTAATACCGTATTATGCAGCAATCTAACAGTTCCTATTTTAAGTGAAATTGAGTCAATCTTTTTGTTGTTTTTAAGATATGTTAGCTCCGTGCTGCCACCTCCAACATCAATAAATACAGCTCTTGCCATATGTGGCATAAATAATGGTAGGTTCTCAAATGCAATAGTTTCAGCTTCTTTTTCTCCATCAATTATCTCTAAATCAATATCGGCGTAGCGTTTTATTTCCTCTATTAAAAAATGACTATTGCTAGCTTCTCTCATTGCACTAGTAGCGTATGCACGGTAATCTAAAGCCTGATGAACATTCATTAAATGTCTAAACGAACGCATCGTTTTTATAAGTTGATCTGACTTTTCATCACCAATCTTACCGAGTATAAATGCATCTTCACCAAGTCGAATTGGTACTCTTATTAATGATAATTTTCTAAATATAGGCCCTTCTGGTGTCTCAAACACATTGGTAAATAACAATCTAACAGCATTGGAACCTACGTCTATGGATGCGAATTTAAATAACTTCAAAACAGACTACGAATATAGCGGTATTGTTTTTATATGCAGACAGATGCATCCAACCTTTTAAAAATGATTTTGAATACTTAAAGTATTGTTATTTTTTATCCTTTGGTTTTCCAGATAACATTATATTTGCAGTCCTAAATAGGAAAATGGCTTCGTAGCTCAGCTGAATAGAGCACTTGATTACGGCTCAAGAGGTCTCAGGTTTGAATCCTGACGAGGTCACTTTGATAAAATGCCTTTCGCTTAGCGAAGGGCATTTTTCATTTACAGCTGCTGCGAAATTATTTGCAAAAAGTCTTAAAAATAGTTGAGATAAACCTAGTTAAAAGGAGAGCTTGTCCATTATACTTTAAAAGTATGCCTCTTCAATCTTAGTAGGATTACTATACAGTTTATCTAATGCATATTTGCTAGCCTTTTCATCTATAGTTCTTTGAAGACTAAATTATGTCTATTCCGACTTTTTCCACGAAAAAACATCTAGTTGTTTTACTCCAATCCTTCTATTACCCAAATACCTCGCAATTCGTTTTTAGCGTATCCGGTTCCCTTGTCAAAAGGGTATAGTGCGATTAGCTTTTGACGGGTCTGAGTGTCAATTTCTGAACTCCCGTGGCACTTTAGACACATGGCATTGGTCACTATAGGTATACAATATATATTTTTCCCTCCTATATTTATGCTATTGGCCTCCAATTTTTTGCCTTCAGAAAGCTGATTTTTATATGCATTTATTTCATGTAAAAAATATGTAGTAGCTTGATTTTTAGGATTTCTAGGTTTGTCAGTTACTCTGCGTATACGCACATCCAATTGGGTTGACATACTATCTGTTAAGGCTAGTGCTTGGGTATTGCAAAAGGAAACAGCTCCTGCAGTTCCGTAGGCGTTGATGGCATCAAGAAGATTTTTACCCAAAATAGATTTAGTAGCCAATGCATAGTGCTGTGCCCGTTCTATTTGCGTCTGCACATCAGTATTGCTATCTTTGTTATTTTCTTGTTTTTCTCCATAATGCTTTATAAACCAATCTGAATGTTCGAGCGGTGTATTATAGATATAGGTTGCTATTTGGGTAATTTGTGTTTCTGACAAATCGATTTTGGGCATTAACCCAAATTGTTTTATAGCTGTAAGCATTTTACTCTTTTCTACACTTGGGTCAGTTAAGAAAGTGCTCAAATGTCGTGTGAACTCCTCTTGGGTAGTATTTTCTCTAAGGTATTGTTTTTTTAGGGCTGACATTGACGGTGCCACCTGATCTGATTCATTTCCTTTTGGACTGTGACAAGTAAAGCAATTGGATTCTAATAAAGATAAACCCTCTGCGTAATATTCTTGGCTGTATGTAGCTTCTTTTATGGACTCGTTGCACGCTGAAAAAAATATAATCCATACAAATACCCCTAAAATTATATGTGCCTTAACTTTCATTCCTCCTTCAAATATACGGCTGTATATTTTCATTGTAGGTAGCTAAAGTCACACGAGGTACTAAATATAGATCCTAATTTTTTTTGAGCGATCATATTCCCACAGTTAAGTGGTTACCTAAAAGTGAAACTTAAGTACTGGCTGGAGCCTCCAGAATTCACTCCTTCTATACGTATTTGCCCACGATAAGTCTCCAAATAGTGAATTAATTCAGCAACAGATTCAAACGATACGTTGTTGACTTTCACAAAAATAAATCCTTCACCAATACTCATCTGACGAATTTTTCCATTGGTTATATTCGTAACCTTAATACCGGCGTCTATGCGGTATGTTTGTCGCTCTAGTTTTGAGAGTTTTTCAAACTCAGCACCCAGCAATTCACTTACTTGGCTTTCTTTTTTGAGTAATTTAGTTGTACCTTCTTTATTTACTAGTGTTACAGTGTAGTCTTTGTTATTTTTACTTCGTACTATACTCAGTTTAGCTATGTCACCTGGGCGTAAGTATGCTAGTCGCTCGTCAAATGTAGATTTACTATCAATGGATTTCCCATCAATTTCTGTTATCACATCACCCGCCTCTATTTTTTTACCCGCCTCATCATTCAATCCATTTACACGTTTTACAAGTACACCTTTAGTAACTCCTAGCTTTTCGCTGATATCGCCATCTATATCGACCACATCTACACCCAAAAATCCACGTTGTACCTCGCCATAGTCTTTCAGGTCTTCTATAGTTTTAGCCACTATATTGCTTGGTATTGCAAATCCATATCCTACATAACTGCCCGTCTTGCTTGCTATTGCTGTATTTACTCCTACCAGGTTTCCTTTTAGATCTACCAATGCGCCTCCAGAGTTTCCGGGATTTATCGCAGCATCTGTTTGTATAAAAGATTCTATTGGAAATTGATTGTTGACGATATTTATATTCCGACCTTTGGCAGACACAATACCAGCTGTTACAGTACTATTAAGATTAAACGGGTTTCCAACGGCTAGAACCCATTGACCTATTTGCACTTCGTCGCTATTTGTGAAAATTATAGGAGTCAGCGCACTACTCTCAACTTTGAGCAACGCTAAATCACTACTAGGATCTGAGCCTACTAAAGTAGCTTGCAGAGTTTTTTTACTGTCACTAAGCACAACTTCTATTTTATCTGCACTTTTAATGACGTGTTCGTTAGTGATGATATATCCATCTTTACTAACAATAACACCTGAGCCTGTACTAGCTACTTTTCCTATTCTACCAAAGGGGTCAAAATCAAAACCCCAAAACGATGTACGTTGATAACGTTGGGATTCTGTTTTGATAAATACTACACTTGCTGTACTATTTTGTGAAGCGGTGATAAAGCCTGTCTCTAAGTTCGAAACATCTGTTGAGTTTACATTACTATAAGGCGTCGTTTTGTCAGCCTGCACATAAACCACCGAACCATTATTAAAAAAAGTTTTAAAAACATACGCTCCTGTAATAGAAGCCAATAGAGTAAAAAATACGAGTACTAATATGTGTCTAATTTTCATATACATTACCTTTCAAAAACACTGCCAAACAAGCTTCATCCTTTTGATTTGACAGTAGCGTGAACAAAAATAGTTATCAGTGGATTGATAGGATCATTGGTATAAATGTTTATTCTTTTTACTTGAACGCCTTTTTTATGGATAGAGTCGTATTTCACCTCTACTTCCACAGATTCACCGGGTTTTAATATTCGTTTTCTAGGCTCTAGCAATGCGCAAGTGCAATCTGAATCAATACGCTGCAGTTTTAAATCAGATTTTCCATTATTAGAGATAGTCACTTTTTTGGTACGAATAGTGCCACTATACATTTTACCCATTTCTATTGCATTGGTACTCAGAAATATATGTGGAGCTTTACGTACGTGTCTTTTTTTCATTTTTGTATAGTCAATTACTGCATTAAAGCTGTAGCTGATTTCTTTTTGTGGGAAAAATCGATCGTTTGTGGCAAATTGAATAAAACTGTATACTGAACCAACTGTATCTATTTTAGTAAGATCTACATCAAGCAGTAAATAGCTCTTTGTATTGGGAGCAAGGGTTAAGGGTAAATTACGTATGGTAGCAAACTGAGGTGTATTTACCATTTTAGATATAGTAATATCGTGGTATCCGTCATTTATAAGTTTAAGAGTATCTGTAAACTGACTATTGCTCAATATGTTACCCCAACTAAAATCAGTTTTTTCTAGGACCAAATAGCCGAATTGTCCCTTGTAATAGGGTTGGTCTTTGCTCGCATTGTATTCAGATTGTACGTCAGCAACAAATTCTAATTCAACTTGATAGGCATCAGTAAAATTTCCTCGCAAGTAGACGTGCTTAGTCACGTGCCCAAAAAAACCTGTAGGATTAAATTCCGCTAAAATGGATGCTGATTCACCTGGATATACTGTGTCTTTGGTGACCCGTGGATTTGTGCATCCACAAGAGGCATCTACATCATTTACATATAATATGTTGGTGCTGGTATTAGTAAACGTATACTTTGCTGATAGAGCTGTTTCATTGGAAAAAACAGTCCCGAAATTATGAGTAATTTTGTCAAAAACTAGATCATTGACTGATACTTGGGCTTGACTCCACCCAAAGAAAGAAATAAAAAAAAGAAAGAAAACAAGTTGCTTTTGCATAATAAAGTTCAAAGGAAATCACTGAATGTTTAGCAATTACACTCTTTAGATGAAATGTTCATAAAAAACGTTGCCCATCTTTCAATAAGTATACATACTTTCGCTTGGTGAGCAATGAATTACTAGGTGGTACTAATAATAGCTTTTCTGACCAAGAAAATGAGATAGAAAAAGCACTTCGCCCTATTTCTTTTGACGATTTTGAGGGGCAAGATAGAATACTGGATAACCTAAAAATATTTGTAGAAGCGGCTAATCGACGCGCAGAAGCGCTCGATCATGTCTTATTACACGGGCCTCCAGGATTGGGCAAAACAACCTTGGCCAATATTATAGCACAAGAGTTACAAAGCAGTATAAAAATAACAAGCGGTCCTGTACTAGAAAAGCCAGGAGACCTTGCAGGATTACTCACCAATCTGAACGAAGGGGATGTGCTTTTTATAGACGAAATACATCGACTAAGCCCTGTAATAGAGGAGTATCTGTACTCGGCTATGGAGGATTATAAAATAGATATTGTGTTAGATACTGGGCCAAACGCCCGTAGTGTACAAATCGGGATAAGTCCATTTACATTAATAGGTGCTACTACCAGAAGTGGTCTTCTAACCTCGCCTTTGCGTGCCCGATTTGGTATAACTTGCCGATTGCAGTATTACGACACAGACTTACTAGCCAGCATTGTAGAACGAAGTAGTGGGATACTCAAAATGCCGATAGATCACAAAGCCGCGTTTGAGATAGCCGGCAGAAGCAGAGGTACCCCTCGTATTGCCAATGCACTTCTTAGAAGAACACGAGATTTTGCACAAATAAAAGGGGATGGGACAATTTCGCTTGAAATAGCTAAAATAGCCCTAGACGCTCTAAATGTCGATGCACGCGGGCTTGACGAAATGGATAATCGTATACTTTTGGCTATCATTGATAAATTTAAAGGTGGACCAGTAGGCATAAATACCATAGCTACTGCTGTTAGTGAAGAGGCTGGCACTATAGAAGAAGTGTATGAGCCTTTTTTGATAAAGGAAGGATTCTTGCAGCGAACAGCGCGTGGGAGAGAAGCTACTGATTTAGCCTACAAGCACTTAGGAAAAGTACCTAAGCAAGGTAATGGACCGAGCTTGTTTTAAGCCGTATTCGTTGTGAAACAGACGATTAAACATACAAATTATATAAAAAAAATAGCTACTGAGCTAGGATTTGACTATTGCGGTATCAGCACAGCAACTCAGCTAGATAGAGAAGCTGGAAACCTTGAGAATTGGCTCAGAAATGGTTACCACGGCAAAATGAGTTGGATGGAAAACCATTTCGATAAACGTATAGATCCAACAAAACTAGTTCCAGGTGCTAAATCTGTGGTGTCCCTTTTGTATAATTACTCACCTGCAGAAACCATTGAAACTGGATCTGTAAATATTTCGAAGTATGCCTACGGTGATGATTATCATTTTGTAATAAAGGACAAACTTAAGACATATATGATACGAATAGCAGAAGAGATAGGACAAGTAGACGGACGTATATTTGTAGATTCTGCTCCAGTACTTGACCGAGCTTGGGCTGCAAAAGCAGGACTAGGCTGGATAGGAAAACATAGTCTATTGATAAACAAGCAGAGAGGCAGTTTTTATTTCATTGCTGAACTAATTTTAGATCTTGAGCTAGAGGCTGACGGTCCTACTACAGATCATTGCGGCACGTGCACTGCCTGTATAGATGCTTGCCCCACAAATGCCATAGTTGCAGATAAAGTGGTTGATAGTACCAAATGTATTTCTTATCTCACAATAGAGCTTAAAGAACAAATCCCTTCATATTTTGAAAATCAAATGAAGGGCTGGGTTTTTGGTTGCGACATTTGTCAGGATGTGTGCCCTTGGAATCGGTTTGCTGTCCCTCACTCAGAGAATAAATTTAGTCCACATCCGCTACTTGCGCAAATACAAGATTCCGATTGGGAAGAACTGACCCAAGACATTTTTAAAGACCTTTTTAAGAAATCTGCTGTAAAGCGTGCCGGACTTATGAAACTAAAAGAGAATATTGCATTTGTAACAAAGAAAAAGATATAAAGTAAAATAACTTTATTTGCATGTATAATTTGGCCTCGTGATATGTCTGAAGAAAAACTTTCTAAAATAGTTATTAATCGAATTATCAACTATTTTGCTAGTGTATTTTCGTTAGCAGATGTCAATTATAAACAATCCATTACCGATATAAAAGAGGGTGTTTCGTTTCGTGGATTTAACATTTGGATATTAATCTGCTCCATACTTATAGCTTCACTAGGACTAAATATGAATAGTACGGCAGTAGTCATAGGAGCGATGCTAATATCTCCACTGATGGGACCGATTGTTGGCCTTGGTCTAGGTATCGGTATTTATGACAGAGTGCTAATAGGTAAATCACTAAAAAATATTGCACTTGCTGCTGCAATTAGTATAGCTACCGCGTTTGTCTTTTTTAAAATCACACCTACAGAGGAAGTACCTGAGTTGCTATCTCGCACCCGTCCAACCTTACTTGATTTATTTGTGGCATTTTTTGGAGGCATCGCAGGCATATTGGCTGCAGCTAGATCACTAAGCTCCAATACTATACCTGGTGTAGCTATTGCCACAGCACTTATGCCACCGCTTTGCACAGCAGGTTTTGGTCTTGCAATAGGCAATTGGGACTATTTTGCTGGAGCGTTCTATTTGTTTCTTATGAATTCAATCATGATAAGTCTCGCCTCACTTATCGTTGTCATATACCTGCGTTATCCTAAATTTTCGTTTGTAGATAATGCTAAAAAACGACAAGTGAAAGCAGGAATATTTATGGTAGTCGCTCTGATAATTGGTCCTAGTATTTATTTTTACTACAATTTATTGCAGGAAAACTTAAATAATGACAGAATAGAAAATTACATAAAGAACGAAGTCGAAACTCAGCCCGGTGTGCACGTAAATAACTACAAACTTCTCAACATCGACGATAAAATAACCCTTATGGTAAATGTGAGTGGAAATTATATCGAGACAGACAGTATACTCGCTTTGCAGCGTCGGCTAGAAAAATATAGTGTGATTGGAACCCTCAAAATTATCCAACCACAACCCATTGGGTTCAAAGAACAAAGATTAGACGCGCTTCGTACCGATATTATAAAAGAGTTGTACCAAAATACAGAGCAGAAAATACAAAACAAAGATGACGAGATTGCCTTATTAAAAAGTGAAGTAAAAAGACTCAGTATAACAACATATGAGATTGATAAAATTGCAACACTTGCCAAAAGTCAATACGATTTGCAACGTATAGCAGTAGACAATTTGGTATACAATGATAGAGGTAGTAAAAAGGATACGATAACCACTGCATTAGTGAAGTGGGATAAAAATCTAGACGCTAGCGAAAAGAAAAGACAAGCAAATAAACTTTCTCAATTACTTGAAATACAGCTATCTACCAAGAACATTGAAATTATAGAAATAAAATAGGCACTAAAATTGTACGAGTAACGAAATGAAACGAATCGTAATATGTAGTATACTTTCTTGGGGATTGGTGTTAGTAGCGATAGCAAATCAACCTAATGATACAATTGATGTAAAAAACTTTGATCCCAAAAAATTTGAAAAAGCTCTGTTTGAAAAAGTAAATACATACCGAAAGCAAAATGCATTAGAGCCATTGTTTCATAACTCTGTAATCTATAAAGTGGCAAAAGACCAAACTGATTTTTTAGCCGAAGAAAAACAACTGAGCCACGACCAACCTACCGCAGAAAAAGCAAGTGTACAAAAGAGACTTGTTTACTACTTAGATACTAAACAATATGCCGTGGGAGAAAATATAGCAAGATGTATTGTTTTAAAACTAACTACAAATTACGATGAAAATGGCAAGACAATCAGAAGTGTTGCCTATACGTATGAAGAAGCAGCCACCTATATGTTCAACTCCTGGAGACAAAGTAGCGTTCATAATACAAATATGCTGTATGAGGGTTTTCAAATTTCTGCTATAGCTGCCTATTTTAATTCAACGACTTATTCAATAACAGCAACACAAGTATTTGCTCGCATAGATTAGCACAACAAAGTGGCCAATAAAAAAGTCGCAATTGTTTACAAATGCGACTTTAATCTGATACTATCGTGTCTATTAATGCTGGTGTCCACCTGGTCCGTGTACGTGGCCGTGCTCTATTTCTTCTGACGTAGCTTTTCTGATTTCTGCTATAGAACCTGTAAAATGAAGATCTTTTCCTGCAAGCTGGTGGTTAAAATCCATGGTGACCTTATCGTCACTTATTGATTTAACTACACCTACCATTGGTTGCCCGTCTTGGTTTGTTAATTGCAATTGCGCTCCTTCAAACACTTCGGTACTCATGTTCCCATCTATCAAAAAAATCTCTTTTTCTAATTCAGCAATAGCGTTTTCATTAAACTCACCGTACCCTTCGATAGCTGGCACCATAAAGTCGTAATTTTCGCCAATACTTAGGCCCTCAAGTCTGCTCTCAAAGCCAGGTATCATCATACCATGACCATGAAGGTAGGTAAGTGGAGTGTCTCCTGATGCATCTAGTTTTTGTCCGTCTACATCCAATTCGTAATTTACACCTACAACGGTGTCTTTTCCTATTTTCATTGAGGCAAAAGTAAGTACCAAAGAAAGAGTATCAAAACCTGTAGAGTAAAAATCCTATAAACAGTTAATACTGTCTAATTCCTACCTTTGTAAGGTCATGAAATATCAGAGACTTTCAAAAGAAGAATTACTAGAGCTTGAAAAAGAATTCGTTGATTTTTTAGTTGTCAATGGAATCACAGCGCAGGATTGGATTTCGTTAAAAGAAAACGAGCCAGTGAATGTAGAAGAAATTATTAATCAGTTTAGCGATGTGGTTTGGGAGAGTATACTGCGGAGTACGAAGTATCTAAATAAGATAGAAGATAAAACAGCATATTACTTCAAACTAGGAAATGAGAATATAGAGCTAAAAAAAATAGTAAAAGGAGAAAGTGCTACTGAGCTATATACTGCTCAAAAAGAATATAAAAATACAAGAGAATACGAGATGTTTATGATGATAAAAGACGGGTGCACCATTAGTGATGGTGCAGATTTTGAACGACTGTTTTAGTTTAAAATCCTAGGAGATTCTTCCAACATTTCCTTCGTTTTTTCGTATGTACCTGGCGCTATTTCCCTAGCGGTATAGGTCACTTTATACGTGAAATAATCTATCTCATATTTCAGGTAAATAGAGCCATCAGCTTTATTCATAAAATAGCCTAATAAATCATCATTTACGCCAGCATAGTTGGTTTTGTCAATTTTCAAAGCATCGGTGTACCAATACTTTATAGTAAAGTATCGCCCGGCACTCAATCTGCTTGGTGCCTCTTGTGCGGTTATTGCTATCTCTTTCAATTCGTAGTCTAGAACGCTCTGTACTAGTTTTTCTCCTCGTAAATCACTAATTTTTCGTATGTTCTGAACTGAGCTCGGGTGTACATACAGAGAGTCAGAATTATTGTATTTTTTCAAAATTTCCTGGTTTTTTATATCAATATAGTACATTGAAAATCCAGTAGAAGACGCCCCGCTATACTGGCGCTGAAGATTTCCATTTTTGAAAACTGTAAGACGCATTTCTGTGCCATATAGTGCTTGCTTATTTTTTTCAAAACTGCTATCAGATTTTTGTTCTACTTTTACATCGTACAGTATAATCCCTCTAAACGGCTTTATTTTTTTCCCTTCTGTTGTCATTATAGTTTTACATCCTTGAGTTATTCCTAGTAAAACTATTAGGCAAAATGTTATTTTTTTCATGTTTTTAACTTTACTTTAAATTAGTATTAAAAAATATTTTTATATAACAATGATACTAAAAGTGGATTTATTGGTTTGGGTAACTATTATTTCTTCATTCATTTTAGGTGGAGAAAAAAAAGCATCACACTAGTTATTGTGTTTATACTGTTGCAAGATTATCGAAATCACTGGATAAAGCATGGACTATTTACTTGGTATATTTGCCAATATTTCTTTCAAAAAACGCCAAAACTTTTGAGTTGATTTTATCCCGCAACGCTCGTCTGGACTGTGTGCTCCTTTTATGGTAGGGCCAAAACTGACCATATCTAAACCTGGATAGCGTTCTCCGAGCAAACCGCATTCTAATCCGGCGTGTATTGCCATAACTTTTGGCATCTCATTGTTGAAAAGTGCTTTATATTTAGCTACTAAAATGTCTAAAATAGGAGAGTTGGGATTTGGAGTCCAAGATGGGTAGTCCCCTTCTTGTACCACGTCACAATTCATCAGCCTAAAAGGAGCTGCAACAGTATTTGCGACATCCTTTTTTCCACTTTCTACAGAGCTACGTTGTAGACTTTGAGTTACAAACTCCCCGTCTTTTATAATAACTCGTGCTAAGGACGACGATGTTTCAACCAATCCGTCTATAGTCCTACTGTATCTGAAAACACCATTATGTACAGCATACAAAGTGGTAGTCACTTTTTGAGTATCGGCCAAGCTCATGGCTTTATTTGCGTGAGATGTAGCCTCAATATGAATAGAAAGATCGGCATCTTGCACATTATATTCTAGCTTTAATGCTATTACTCGTTGTTCAAATTCATCTAAAAAACTTGGAAGCGCAGCTATAGTCGCAAAACTTTCTCTAGGTATAGCATTTCTTAGACTTCCGCCGTTTACTTCCACTATTTGAAGTTGATGCTCTTGGCAGTTATACATCAGGCGATTCATAATTTTATTGGCATTGCCCAGCTCTTCATTTATCTGCACGCCACTATGTCCTCCGTTTAGTCCATTTACAGTTATTTTATATGTTTGAGAGCCACTGAGCACAGCTTCTTCTGAGTAGTTGTAGTGCGTATTAGTATCTATACCTCCTGCGCATCCTATGCTAAATTCATCATCGTCTTCGGTATCTAGATTGAGTAAAATAGTTCCGTTCAAAATACCTTTTTCCAACTCTTTAGCGCCAGTCATACCAGTTTCTTCATCTATGGTAAATAGCGCTTCTATGGCAGGGTGAGCTACGTCAGTAGAACTGAGTATAGCCATTATAGCTGCTACTCCAAGTCCATTGTCTGCGCCTAGGGTAGTACCTTTAGCTCTTACCCAATCACCATCAACAACCATCTCAATTCCTTGTGTATCAAAATCAAAAAGAGTATCGGCATTTTTTTGATGCACCATGTCCAAGTGACTTTGAATAATAACGGTTTGTTTATCCTCCATTCCTGCAGTGGCTGGCTTTTTGATAATTACATTTCCAGCTGCATCGGTATAGGTATAAAATCCAAGCTTAGTTCCAAAATCTTGCATAAATTTAATGACACGTTCTTCCTTTTTACTAAGACGCGGCACAGCATTTAGGTCCGCAAAATGATTCCAAACGGTCTTTGGCTCTAGATCTCTTACATTCATAGGTGCGAAGGTAATACGAACACCGAACTTGCGAACTACTATCCAGTCTTTTTATCTAAACAGAAGCATCGCTTTTTTGCCCTGTTTCGTTGCTTGTATTAATTTGTTTACCATTTATTCTTGAATTTTTGTACGCAAATAATGAAAATTAAGCATCTATATATATATCAATTGTTTTACGACCGAAATTAGGTTTTCTATAAGATTACAGTCCAAAAAATAGCCAATGGGTTATTGCATACCATTACACACCATACAATAAAACTTCACACCTCAAAAAATTAGTTTTTAAAAAATAAATCAACCATCACAATAAATAGAGTCTTCTAAAACTAACTATACTTTAATTATCAAGCTTAGGTTCATAACTTTGCAGTGTGTTTGTGTCAGGTTTTACATTTATCCGAAACGCTATTAAGCTAGACTACCCAATAAGAGAGGCTATACTATCTGTGCTGCCTGTAGTAGACGAAATGGTAGTAGCAGTAGGAGCAGGGCAGGATAAAACCCGCGAGTTAATCGTATCCCTTGGCCCAAAAATAAGAATAATAGACACTCACTGGGACGATACACTTCGCCAAGGAGGAAAAGTATTAGCCGACGAAACCAATAAAGCACTTAGTGCAGTTAATAAAAAAGCTGATTGGTGTTTTTATATACAAGGTGATGAGTGTGTACACGAGAAGTACCACGCTGAGATACTGGAACAAATGAAAGTATACAAAGCTGACAAAAATGTGGATGGACTCTTGTTTAACTACACTCACTTCTATGGAAGTTATGACTATTTGGGGGATAGTCGCACGTGGTATCGCAAAGAAATTCGCATAATAAAAAATGACACTAACATAAGCAGTTATAGAGATGCGCAAGGTTTTAGAAAAGTGGGTAAAAAACTAAAGGTAAAAGCTATAGACGCAGAAATATATCACTACGGATGGGTAAGACACCCAAAATACCAAATGGCTAAACTGCGAGAGGCCAACAAGCTATGGCACGATGACGCTTACATTGACCAAAAATTTGACGCAGCTAAAGATTTTGACTACACAGAAATTGACTCTATAAAACCTTTTGACGGTACACACCCTGAAGTAATGCATGAGCGTATTGCTTCAATGAATTGGAAATTTGATAGAGATCCTAAAGTGAAATCATTTGGACTAAAGCTAAAACTACTCTACGCTATAGAAAAATTAACCGGTTGGCGTGTAGGAGAGTACCAAAACTATCGTATCGTTTGATTATATATCTCATTAACAGCTTTTAGCATATCATTGTAAACGCAGCGCCAACCTCTCCATCGCTCAGTTTCACTAAGGCTCTCATTGTGCCATAAGCTCACAAAATGACCGCCTACTTCAGCTGTTTTAGTCAGTAAATTTCGAAGTGTTTTTTTTGCCTCTTGTGGAGTCTCCTTTCGGTAATACAGCGGTGTGATGTCCATCGCACAAAAAGGCACTATTTTGAGCCCAGTAGCCTTATTGTTTTCTAAATCGTACCAAAAAAAAGGGGCCGCTATACCCGCCCTAAAACCTAGATGAGTGCTATAACCCATTGTGTAGTCTTCTTGTATGCCATGAGCTAGCAAGTTGCTATAAGTTTGTGGCATGTTATGCATCAAAAAATGCTGTCTTGAGAGGTGTATTGGGGTATTTGTAATACTTTTTAGCCTTTGAATTTCAGTAGGCAGAGCAGTTGAATTACTATTGCTTCTGTAAGATGGATGTATGCCTATCTGGGCGTTTTTTTGTAAGTGTTGAATGAGTTTTATAAAGTGTAAATTATCATGCGGTATATTCTTGTCAAATTTTCCGTAATCACCCACTAAGATAAAAAAAATAGTGGCTATATTGAGTTCTGAGCATACTGAGTTATGCCAATCAAAAACTTCGAAAAACGGGTCTTGTTTTAATCCCATGATTATTGGCCATCTAGCAAATATGTTTTCCTGCCTGCCATGTACCACGTCACTTAAACTTCCTAATATGTTGCGAACTGCACCTTTTTCTTTGAATTTCCAAGCTTGGTCTATATCCAAAGTATTTAAGTATTCAAATCTTCGTGGATTGAAAATAAGAGTTGGATACTCATATAGCAGAGTGTCCTTGAGTGCTAATGCCCATTGATTAACTATAGGCTCTTCTAATAGTTTATTTTTGTGTAAAAGACTTGCAGTAGCTGGGAAACGATTGTGTATATCAGCTTCATAGGGAAGCCACTCTTCGTAGCGAGAAACCAAAAAAAAGGCTGCCGAAAATAGATCAAATGGAAGGCTAGTGTCTCCAGTCCTAAAGAAACAAGGTGTTTCTAGCCAAAGGTCAAAAGTAACCTCATCAATAATGCTAAGACGTATATTTTTTTCAGCTAATAAACCGTGTGGTACGCACTGTATGCCACGTAATGAGACTGATGTATAATTTATATGAGCTTCATTGTTAGAAGACACGTAACAATAAGAGATTCCAAGTAGCTGATTAAAAATCAGCGAGAAAATATAATCATGCCGAGGGGTAGGGTTCTCTACAACTATTTTTACGCAATTCTCCACTCTAGCTATTTCAAATGAATGGCAAGTTACGTTCTTTTTTTAAAATCATGGCATCTGGGTATTTTTACCAACCTTAAATAGTTGTAAATAATACTCTCAACGACTGCTCTGTTTTACCTCTCATATATCTTCAGTATTTGCAGTTTATGTATTTTTTATAGCTTACTATTTTTATACGTAATCATTAAAAGCAATTTATCCGTCAGTACATAAGCTTCCAGCTGTAAGAGCCTATCAGACAGATGTTTTTTAAAATTGCAATGGCACTAAGCTTTTAGAATTGCCTATTGGTTTTCTTTATGCTTTTGATACATAGCTTGGCACACTTTATCCGTTAATTTGAAAATTACTGTGTCAAAGTTAGTTGATTTGGTTATGCTGGTTAAAGTTTGAACAGCATTGAAAATCATATCATTATCACTTCGCTTAATACGTTCAATAAAATTTATTGTAGCACTACCTTTCGGAGATTCAGATACAATTACTTCTTCTGTTTTGGTATCTATGGCAAATAAAAAACTTCTATTCATAATTATAATTCCCTGTTAATCAGTTATGTTAACGATGATGATGACATCTCCCACTAGAGTCGGTTGTTCTATTTCTACATCTCGACTGCTTCTTTGTAGTCCCGGAGCATTGTTTGGCCTGAGTTGAGGATGATTTTGAACTTTTATTTTTAGTTGATCCTTGACAACAATTTATACCAACTTTTTTAGAGTGCACTTTACAATAGCAACTATTAGATTTACTTCGGTTGCATGTTCGGCAAAGTAACTGTATATTAGAGACACCGTTTTTTCCTCCACATGAAAAAGGAGTTATATGATCAAATTCTAGATATTCCGAACCTCCGCAGCATTGGCATACTCCAGCGTCTCTCGAAAATACAATCTTCTTTGTTGTTGCCGATATATATCGACTCTGTGCAAAACTCCCGAAACTAAATAAAACTAGTGAGAGTATTATTAAATAAAATTTTTTCGTATTTAAAAAAATCATATCAAAGCAATTAGTTAATTATCTCTTTAGCCACTTTATAAATTAGTTGACTATAACTTTTTTTACTTGGCAATAATACCCAACTTTTCATTAAAAAATCTTTTATCATAGACTTTTTTTAGGGTACTTATCAGTACCCTTAGCAAAGGGATAGCACAGATGAACTAATTTGTAGAGCTAAGATTTTGATTTACGTAAATACCATTAGCTAAACTTCTTGTATATTTTTTCAATTACTTCGGCAAGCTTGCGGTCTTTTTCGGTTATCGTATTTCCTGCATCGTGTGTTGTAAGTCGTATATTTACTGTGCTATACACATTGCACCACTCTGGGTGGTGATTTAGCTTATCTATGTCTGCTATGCAGGCTTGCATAAATCTCATTGCTTGCTGAAAATCAGCGAATTTTAATTCTGTAACTAGCGCGTTATTGTCTTCTTTCCACATTTATCGTATTATTTTAAGGGTGTATATAGTATCGTGAGCTTCTACTTGTATCACATATAGACCTTTCTCGAAAGAAGCAGGAGAGAGGAGCAATGACTTGCTCTTTTGAGTATATATCTTTGAGCCTGAAGCTCCATATACAGTAAAAGTAGATATGCTTGGGGCTACTAACTCTATATGCGCAGTTCCGTCTGCAAATCCTTGTTGATTGATAATTTTGATTACGTCACTACTTTTGTGTGCGGCTACACTAGCGCTACGTTTGATAAATCCTGCATCTACAAAACATCTTTTTAGATTAGAATTGTAGCGTTTATTGAAATCAGCACTATCTATATCTAAAATAATTTGGGCCATTTGTTCCATTGTAGTGTTGGCAGCCTGATAGTAAAAATGCTCTAATAATAAACTGTCCATTGCCTCTCTACCTATATCATCGTGTGCACACATTAGCGCGCTGCTCCACATATCGCGGTCTCCATCTTTAGATTTTTTCAAGTCGTCTGGATAAAGACGATTTGTATTTATTTTAAACCCATCCCAAAATTCATTCCCATCCCAAGTGAAGATTTTATTCGGTGTATTATCGTTTATACTACGGCTATACGCTTTAGCAAAATAATCGCATGAGCCTTCTTCCATTGCCTCTCGTTGTGAACCAACCGTATTATTTGGGGATGCTAATTCACTTAAGGAATGAGCAAATTCATGGATTATGACTTCGCCATCTTCTGCATCGTCTATGCCTCCATCTCCAAACTGAAGTGAGTGAGTAGCTGGGGTGTATGCACTATTATCCCATCCATCAAAAGCGTGTACATCAACAGCAAGAGTTTCGGTTAGCTCATCGTATCCCAAGGCATTTACATACTCACCTATTGCATTAATATGATAGTACGCGTTGACAAACTCAAATGCATTTATATCTCGGGTATAAGTAAGGCTATCAGAAAAAACGTAGAAGAATGTATCCAGAGGTGCACTTATATCCTTAAAATACAAGAACTCTGTTTCGAATAAAAAAGTGTCATTATGAAAAATAACAGGCAATTCTCGCCATACCAACTGACTATCAAGAGCGCTATTAGTTTGATCGTTATTATCTACAAAAGACCCGCCATAGGGTTGTCCAGAGGAATTTATCGGGTTGATGTTAAACACTTTTCCATAGATAGTTGTGTCTTTTCGACCATATTTATTTCCCTCTACTTCCAAAAGCACTAGCCCATCTGACCTTATCCATTGTTCTAAGGGTCGTCTGCTATCTGTTATGTTTTTCTTTATGACCGCTTGTAATTCATCGTTATGCAACATAAGCTCATTACCAGTGGTATATGTACTTGAGATAGGAGCGAAGCTGAGAAATTTTTGCATATTATATGAACCATCATATTTCAAATGAACTTTTATACCGTGATGTTTTACTTCTTTTCCGTTAGTAACTTGATGAAAGCTAAAGTGCTGAGCAAATGGACTAGAAATAGTATAGTAATGCTTTAGAACAGTATTTTCCGGAAGATTTATTTCATTCAAAATAATCTGCAAATAATTAACAGGTTTTGCAAAAATATGCTGCGCCAATGTTGGCTTTGTCAACAAACTACCAAGTAAAAGAAGTGAAATAGCTATAGTTCTGAACATTGATTCTATAAAACCAGCAAAGTACGAATTTTCTTTAATTCAATGCGTAAAAGTGCGGTCATACTTTTAGGACACATTATTTCAAACTGGCCAGCCTCATTTTTGCGGTAATTTATCTCTTTTTTGTGTGCTAGAAAATTATACAAACGATAAGCCTCTAATGAATGAATAGTACAAGTCAGTGTCTCAGTCACTACAAGTGATTTTAGCTCGGCAGCCAGAATACAAGCCTCTGTCGCCCCGCCATAGGCATCTATCAAACCTGGAATACCGAGTTTATTACCTCCATAATACCTCACTACAGTGCACCCTACATAAGTGATATTAGCACTCAATAGTATATTAAGTATTGGCCTTCCACTACTATTACTCGGTTCCCCATCATCGCTACATTTTTGGTATTCCTTTTTCAGACCAATAACACAAGCCGAGCAAACATGAGTAGCATCAGAAAACTGATGTTTAAATACTTTAATTTTTTCTTCAAAAGTTTCGGCATCATTTGCAGGGAAAAGAAACCCATAAAACTTACTACCCCTGGCCTTGTACTCGCTGGTATACTGCTGTAAAATGCCCAAATAGCTATCAACTTGCATATCCTATAATAACTATAGATAGAATGGCAAGTCCTAAACCCAATTTATTTCCTTTGCTTAGGCTTTCTTTAAAAATGAAAACAGATAAAAGAGTACTGAGTAGCACCACCCCAATATTATTTATACCAAAAACTAAGGCACTCTTATCTTCAAAACTAGATATTGAGCTCAACAAAAAGAAAATGCTAAAATAGTTTGGGATACCTAAAAGTACTCCTGCTACCAAACTTTTCCTCTCAATTACTCGAAAATTTATGTTATTTCTTACCACGAAAAGTAGGATACCTGCCAAAAAAGCACCTAAAAATATTGAATATGATATTTCATCCATTGAGACTTCTGTACCATAAGCGCTCTCTAAAACCTTAAGAGAAGTGTCAATAAAACCACCACCAAGGAAAACTATAATCGGTAGGAACAAATATTTTTTTTCTAATACCAAATCCTTTTTTACACTTATAAAATAAATACTAAATAGAGAAAGGATTACACCAGCTAAAAATAGCGCACTAATATCTTCATTGGTATAGAAATAGGCGAATAGGACAGGAACAATAACAGACATTTTGCCGCTAACAGCAGTAACGCTTATTCCCATTTTTTCGGTAGTAAGAGCCATACTGAAAAATATGACAACAAAAACAAAGCCTAATCCTAAACAATACAAAAACCAATCTGATTGTATATTACTGAGGATTGACCGGTTTTGAGACAGAAAAAAGCCAATGCTAAAGCAGACTAAGTAGTTTATAATGATGGCATGAAACTTATTGACATTATAGACTTTAAACCATCTAAAAATCAAGTTAATAAAGGTACTGAAAGCAATGCTTAAGATAAGAAATAATACGGACATTTTTAGTTAGAAAAAAAGTACTTTATGATATCCTTACCGCTTCTTTCTTCTCTACTACTGGATTTCCCTATCCAAGGTGCTTTTATACCCGTATCCCATTCAATATCGGAGACTAATAGAATAGTTTCATCCCAAGCTTTTTCTTTCAAAAATTGTCCCAAAATCTGTGCCCCACCCTCTACCAATACACTTTGAATGCCACGGGAGTGTAGGTCACTTAATATAGTTTTTAGATGAAAATCTGGCAGTTTTACCAGTTCATAAGTTGGTGTTTTTGTTGCTTTAAGCTTGTTGTATATTAGCGTAAAGCTATTTGCAAATATATTTTTTTTTAGGTCTACATTGAGATTCTCAGAGAGTACAATTTTAAGAGGATTTTTACCCTCTACGTGACGCACATCCAGAGCTGGATTGTCCGTATTTATAGTTTTAGAACCTACCAATATGGCTTGATTCGTGGCACGAAGGTGATGCACTAACTCATCGTTACAGCCGTCGCTTATTTTTACTGATTGATTAACAGAACCCATAAAACCGTTAGTTGTTTCGGCCCATTTTAACGTGACATAGGGTAGTGAGCAAAGTTGAGATTTAAGAAATTTCTTGTTCAGATCTTTACAAGCTGCTTCTAACACGCCAACTCTCACGTTAATACCAGATTCCATAAGCTTTCTAATCCCTTTTCCGGCTACTTTTGGGTTAGGGTCTAGCATTCCAACTACTACCTGAGCTGGCTGCATATGTGCAAGAAAATCTGCACAAGGAGGAGTTTTACCAAAATGTGAGCAAGGCTCTAAACTTACATAAACAGTACATGTTTTGGGATCTATATGATTAGGTAGCTCATTAAAAGCGTTTACTTCGGCATGCATATCGCCATATTTTTTATGATATCCTTCAGCCACTACTTTTTGGTTGTGTACAATAACACAGCCCACCATTGGGTTAGGCGCTGTATGTAACTCACCTAATTTTGCCAATTCCAGGCATCTGTTCATGTACTTCTCGTGCTGCACACTGCGAAACTAAAACTAAAATCAATGAAAAAAAAAGGCACAGCGATAGACTATGCCTAAAGCAAAAGATATTCATACTAACTTTGCACTATGCAACTCGGGCTTTTAAAAGCGCTGTACATTGATCAGCTGACAAAACTTTATAGCTACAGTGAAGCAGAAAACCTATTCTATATTACCCTGCAATGGTTAGAAAAAAAATCAAAAACAGCAGTTATCTTGGGTCAAGAGACTTTACTTGTTGATACATATCAGCTTATTTTAAAGGAGCTACTAGAAGGCAGTCCTATACAATACCTTATACATGAGGCGCCGTTTTATGGGCTAGATTTCTATGTCGACGAGAATGTGTTAATTCCGCGGCCTGAGACAGAGGAACTAGTACATTGGGTAATAACTGAAAACCAAAATTCTGAATACAAAATACTAGACATAGGAACGGGAAGCGGATGCATATCTATAGTGCTCGCCAAACATTTGTCACGTGCTACAGTAAGTGCTTGCGACATTAGTTTAGAGGCGTTGTCAGTGGCTCGAAAGAATGCTCAATCACAAGGAGTTACTATTGATTTTTTTCAACACAACATTTTGAATGGAAATATCGGTCATTTTGATCTTATTGTTAGTAATCCGCCCTACATTTCCTTTGCAGAGAAAAATACGATGCACCAAAATGTGTTGGATCATGAACCCCATTTAGCATTATTTGTAAACCATGATAATCCGCTAATTTTTTATCAAGCTATAACAAAGCAAGCAAAAGCATATGGAACTACTTGTTACTTTGAAACAAGTGAGTTTTATAAAAAAGAATTTGATCAATGGCTAACAAGTCAAGAATTACAATATACTTGGAAAGAGGATTTTCAGGGTAAATCTAGGTTTTTAAAAGTTCAATTTTAGTAAAATTTACATCGTAAGTAGTTTGATTTAAAACTGTGTTTATGCAGTGTAAATGAAGCTAGTTAAATTTATCCCCAAATTGTAATAATATTTGTGGGTATTTTACTGTTAGAATAGCGAAAGTATTGCAGTTTTGCTTATAGATTGCACCCTTAATAAAAGTAAACATTGAGATAAATGAATTCGGAAAACGAGAAGATTATTCCAATTAACATTGAAGACGAGATGAAAACAGCGTATATCGATTATTCGATGTCCGTAATTGTGTCGCGCGCGCTTCCAGATGTGAGAGACGGTTTGAAGCCAGTTCATAGGAGGGTTTTATATGGCATGACCGAGCTTGGCTTGGCTAGCAACAGATCTTATAAAAAATCTGCAAGAATAGTCGGAGAGGTGCTGGGCAAGTATCATCCTCACGGTGACACTTCGGTATATGATACAATGGTGCGTATGGCTCAAAGCTGGAGTTTGCGCTACCCAATGGTAGATGGTCAAGGTAATTTTGGTAGTATAGATGGTGATCCACCTGCGGCTATGCGTTATACCGAAGCAAGAATGCGCAAACTTGCCGAGGAAATGCTTGCTGATATTGATAAAGACACCGTAGATTATAGACCAAATTTTGATGATAGCTTAAGTGAACCAAGTGTGCTGCCATCGCGTATACCTAATTTATTGGTTAATGGCGCAGCTGGTATTGCCGTTGGTATGGCAACCAATATGGCACCTCACAATTTATCGGAGGTCATAGATGGAACGGTCGCTTATATTGATAACAATGATATTGATGTAGAGGGCTTGATGCAGTATGTAAAAGCACCTGATTTCCCTACTGGTGGTATTATATACGGCACAGAAGGAGTGAAGTCTGCTTTTGAAACAGGCAGAGGCCGAATAGTAATGCGAGGAAAAGCTGAATTTGATGTTACAAAAACAGGTAGGGAGCAAATAATCATTACGGAAGTACCATATCAAGTTAGTCCTTCTCAAATCATTGTAAAAGCAGTAGATCTAGTAAATGATAAGGTAATCGAAGGAATAAGTGAAGTTCGGGATGAGAGCGGTAGGCAGGGGCTTAGGATAGTATTTGACTTGAAACGAGATGCTATACCAAATATCGTACTCAATAAGCTGTATAAATATACCCCATTGCAAACCAGTTTTAGTGTAAATAACATAGCACTAGTTAAAGGTAGACCAGAGATGCTCAACCTACGCGATATGATTCGACACTATGTGGAACACCGCCACGAAGTAGTAACCCGTAGAACCGCATACTTACTGAAAGAGGCAGAAAAACGTGCACACATTTTAGAAGGACTGATAATAGCACTCGATAATCTAGATGCTGTTATCAAACTAATACGAGCATCAAAAAATGCCGAAGAAGCTCGCAATGGCTTGATGAAAGAATTTAATCTTTCAGAAATTCAATCAAAAGCAATACTCGATATGCGTTTACAAAAACTCACTGGTCTAGAAATAGATAAAGTGAGATCTGAGTACGCAGAATTGATGGCAACTATCACCGATTTGAGAGACATACTTGCTAGTGAGGTTAGAAGAATGCAAATCATCAAAGACGAACTTTTGGAAATGAAAGAAAAGTACGGAGATGAACGACGCACAGCAATAGAATTGGATGCTGGGGAAATAAATATAGAAGACCTTATAGCCAATGAAGAGATGGTTGTAACAATCTCTAGCATGGGTTATATAAAACGTACACCTCTAAGCGAGTATAAATCACAAAGTAGGGGTGGAGTAGGTAATAAGGGAGTAAAACATCGAGATAAAGATTTTGTAGAAAATCTTTTTATTACAATGACCCACAATTATATTCTACTATTTACAGACCAAGGTAGATGTTTCTGGATGAAAGTATACGAAATACCTGTGGGTAGCAAAGTATCTCAAGGCAGAGCCATACAAAACCTTATAAATATACCCGCCGACGATACAGTAAGGGCATTTGTAGCTACCGGAAATCTCAAAGATGAAGAATATGTGAACAATAATTTTATCGTGATGTGTACAAAAAATGGTACAATCAAAAAAACATCGTTGGAGCAGTATTCTAGACCTAGAACAAATGGTATCAATGCAATTACTGTAAAAGATGGAGACCAACTTCTGGAGGCAAAACTGACCGATGGTACTGCTGAAATACTGCTGGCTAAGAAAAGCGGTAAAGCTATTCGCTTCAATGAAAAGACGGTTCGTCCTATGGGTAGAACTGCTTCTGGTGTTAGAGGAGTACGTCTAGAAAACGATACTGACGAAGTAATAGGCATGGTTTGTGTAAACTCCAACATGGAAGACACGACCATAATGGTAGTATCAGAAAAAGGATACGGAAAACGGACAGATATAGATGATTATAGGATAACAGGTAGGGGAGGAAAAGGTGTAAAAACCCTAAGCGTAACAGAAAAAACTGGCGCTCTGATCTCTATGAAAGACGTAACCGATGAAAATGATCTAATGATCATAACTAAACTAGGCATCACCATACGTATGAAAATGGAAGATGTGCGCGTAATGGGAAGAGCCACCCAAGGAGTTAGGCTCATAAAAGTTAGAGAGAAAGATGATATAGCCTCGGTAGCCAAAGTGCCGAAAGTAGAGGAGGAAGAGTTTGAAGAAAACACAGAAATTGATGATGTAGATGATGAAATTACAGATTCAAATGCAACTAATGAACAGAATGAAACAAATACAGAAGAAAATGACGATTAGAATTAGCCAAGTATTGGTTTTAATAGCCTTATTTATGGGCTACACATCAAGTGCTCAAAAATTTAGCGTAGAGTCAATGAAGATGGAACTAGACCCATCTAAACCAGATGGAGATAGAAACTACGATGACTTAGTTAGATGGGCAGAGGAAACAAAAGAGCATCCCAAAACAGCGAATGACCCAAAAATGTGGTATTACCGAGGACTTACATTTCTTAAAATTTCAACCATGGAATCAGAACTCAGTAAAAATTATCCTAATGCACTAGAGTTAGCTCATGAAGGTTTCTTAAACGCTATAAAAACGGATGCAAAAAATCATGTAACAGAAATGGCAGAAGGCAATTTACTCAATGTGGCTGTAGGATTTTATAATAAAGGTTACGTCAATTATCAAGCAAATGATTTTGCGACAGCTTACACCTCTTTTGAGACAGCACTACCTTTAATGAAATACGACGTAGACAACGCTTTGCGCAGAAATAATCTAACTGCCGAAGTACTGGAGCAAATGATGGCGTACTGTGCTATGAACAATGGAGAAAGTGAAAAGGCAATTCAAGCATTTAATAGTCTTGTGGATAAGGGAAGTACTGACCCTACAATATTCGCAAGCCTTGCGCAGCTTCAACTAAAAGCTGGAGACACTACTGGAGCTCTCGCGACTGTGGATGCTGGAAAAGAACTAAATGAGTCTGATAAAACGTTGATTAATATGGAATTAGATATATACCTGAAACAGGGCAGAAGCACTGAATTAATTGACAAATTGAATGCAGCAATTGATGCAGATCCCGCAAGTACTATCTATTATTTTGCAAGAGCAATAAGTTACGAAGGCTTAAATGAGATTGAAAAAGCAGCTGCTGATTACGATAAAATTATCGAAATAGACCCCGAGTATTACGATGCTTACTACAATAAAGGTGTAATGTATCTAAATGAAGTTGCAGCTATTGTTCAGGAATTAGATGGAGAGTATAAGCCAAGTATTATTGAAGCTAAAGAAGCTCAAATAAGTATGTGGTATGTTAAAGCTATAGCAGAATTTGAAAAGGTATTTGAAGAGAATGAAGAAATGCCATTATCTGAAAAAGTTGAATTAGCTAATACAATGAAAAAAATATACGCACGATTGGAGCGTATGGATGACTACAATAGAATGAAATTATTTGAAGAAGACAACAAGTAGATTGAGTTTTATGGGCGAGAGGAATTTTATGTACTGATACAATTTTCAGGGAGTTCTATAAAGTTCTCCCTTTTAGTTATATCATTTAGTTAACATAATATAAATTATAGGCAAATTGAAAAGTCAAAAAATATCCTCACATAATGAGTCCGGGTTAATACTATGTAGCGTTAATACAATGTAGCTATGACCAAATTGTATAATAACGATTAACTGAATCATTTCAAGTAATTTTGTAACTATGATTTTAACATTCAGAATTATAAGCTATCTAGAGGGCATATCTTACTTATTATTGCTTGGCGTTGGTGTACCTCTGAAGTATTTAGCTAATAACGATTCGTGGGTTAAAGCCCTCGGAATGCCGCACGGTGTATTATTTATGGCTTATATTTTCGCAGCTATTATAATTAGACAAAAACTAAATTGGAACTTTACATCATTTATCAGTGTATTACTAGCTTCGGTCATTCCATTTGGTACGTTTTACGTGGATAAAAAATATCTTTCATAAAACAATTGTCTTAATGTCATTTTTATATGTATGTGTTTATTCCTAGTGTATCAACTAGTATCAAAAGCATTTTTCTACGATTAAAATCTTCGCTGTGCCCATTATACAAGGACTTCTACTAGGTTTTGGAACGGCATTTTTGCTCGGACCAGTCTTTTTTACGTTACTTAAGAACGCCTTAAAATTTGGTAAAATTGCAGGAATTGCGACCGCGTTAGGAATTGTTTTCAGCGATATTGTGGTTATTTTAATCTGTTTCATTGCCACTGCTCCTCTAATTGAATCTATTAAAACAGAACCTTTGGTGAAAATTCTAGGTTCCTCTATTCTACTTATTATGGGCATACGCCTTATCTTTTGGCCTGCAGAAAATTATGAAGGATCTTCAAGTACAGCAAACAATTCATTCAAAAATCATCTCAAGTGTTTCGTACAAGGGTTTTTAGTCAATGGAGTTAATCCTTTCGTTTTTGTGGTTTGGATTGGTTTTGTCTCTATTGGCCAAAGTAAGTATGATCAATCGGATTTACTATTTTTTATCACTTCCATACTTTCAGGTATATTCTTAACTGACATTCTTAAATCCATTTTCGCTTCGCGTATACTCCCGTACTTAGCGCCAAAATATCTAAAAAAAGCTTATTTTATAATTGGCATACTCCTATTGAGTTTTGCAGCAAGATTACTTGCACTAGTTTTTCTTTAATTTCAAACCACAGATCAAATTATTTCCGAATTCTACAACCTAAGTCCCCATTCCGTAATTTTTGAACCTTTTTTTTTGCAGGAAAACCCTGATAAAATAGTTTAATTAAAGAATATATTGAAAATATTGCGTGAGTTGAACCCTACTTTAGCAACGGATCAGACATGTTCTACCACTACTCAACTGACCATATTCTCTGCCATAGTTCAATTAGCATTCGCTTTCCTAATGTAGCACTTAGCTGCGGTGTATGCTTAGTTACACTTAGGGCTTCATCATTATTTATAAGTTTATAACCAAATGTATACTCTGGTGTTTTATCTATATATATTGGTCCAAAACGTGCGTCGATATATATAATAGTATCTTTTTCTTTGTCGATTATATACCAATCTTTGGACAAAATCAACAACCTTTTCAGTATTTCTTTATCCTTGATTTGATTAGACAAATGATGCTGATGCGCCACGCTCACAAATTGAACCTTCTTTTCAGCATCAAAAATTGAATATAAGCCGGTAACATATGTGGAATCAGTTTCAGCGGTTGCACTCCACAAAAAAGTATTGAAAGGTGTAGGTGCGGTAGTTAATCGTGAATAGGTAATCTGTTGGTTTCGCAAGTTTTCCTGAAAAATATTTTGTGTATAGTACTTGGCTCCTAGTGACCAAAGTAAATATATCGAACTAATAACTATTCCTGCGCGGTTGAGAATCTCTCTTTTTTTACTCGCCCTGTTGTAAAACATTGCTATTAAAAGTAGTAGTAAGAATGGTAGTGTATACAATGGGTCTACTACAAAAATCGAGTTCCATGCGAGCTTATAGGGTAAAGGCCAAAGCAGCTGCGTGCCCCAAGTGGTATGACAATCTAGCAAAGGATGGGTAATAAGACTACCAAACATTAGTTTAGTCCAATCTCGTTGAGATGCTAACGATACTCCGAAGGTATTTTTTTGTAAAGAAAACAAAGCAATAGCCCACAAAATAAAAACTACCATTCGTGCTGCTGTATTTTCTAACGTAATAAACGGATAACCCAAAATGAGCGTAACTAGACCTATGAGCGACCATTTTTCTTTTGTACGAGCGAGCAAGGCAAGTATCGGTGCAAAAATGACACTAAACAAAATAGAGTGCGAAAAGCCACGATGTAGCTCGTTTGCTGTCAGTGAATCGTAAAAAATTGATTGATAGACATCTAGATCGGGTATAGTGCCGGCCAGGGCTCCCCAAAGCACTGCTTTATTGCCTATTTTTTTTCCGAGTATCGCCTCTCCTACAGCAGCTCCAAGCACTATTTGCGTGACAGAGTCCATAATTTATTTATTACCTATCCTCATAATAACTATTATGAAACGGACGCCGAAGGCTAAATTCATTGGGACGTAATTTTTGGATAAACGGTCTCATAATTGCGTTAGTGACTTTGTTGCGATGTTTGGCATAAAACTTCATTTCTACGGGTTCTGCCCCTATCCCGCTCTTTATTTCCTCAGCAGTTCTCCCTACCCTTACTGTTTTTAGATCTAACTCTATAGCTCGTTCAACAAAATCATAAAGTATTCTTTGATACACAGCATATGTTTGGTTATAGTCATAGTCTAAACCTATAAAATTACCATCAAATACATCATCAAAAATAGTAGCGGTACTAAAACCTATCAGAGTTTTATTCAAGTAATAACCTCTGAAGAAAAAATCGTCCTGTAGTGCCTTTTTTATCGCAAAAAGTGCAGATGCATTGAGCCGACCAAAGCTAAAATTAGCACGGTCTACTATAGTTTGGTAAAGGATATTAATTTGCTCTACAAGTTCATCTGTTGGATTATCATCAAAATCAACTAGTTCTAGTGCGCTAGATTTGCGCAACACTTGTTTCGCTTTTGTCCTAAATTTTGAGTTCATAGCATTTATATAATCATCAAAACTGTTCCAACTAGTATCCAGTGATAAGACCATATTAACATCTATATTTACTTCACAACAACCATTTTCACTGAAAAATTGGTGCTTTGGCTGTGCTTCAGGCCAAAACTCTTTAATGAGAGTAGCTACAATTTTATTACCTACTTTTTTTTCACGCAAATGTACTTCATCTATTGCATTTTGTAGGCTATGGAATGCTTCATTTTCGTCTATTTCTGAAAAGAAATAAAACCCATTTTCGCCTGTAGCATAGGCATTACCACAGATAAGTATTTTAATATCTATACTGCCGATTATGGTTTTTGGAAGCATACCTCCCATTCTTTCAGCTAGCGCGTCTGTATTTATTTCTTTAGGCGTGATTGGTATAATTTGGCAATAACCTACCCCTACCAACTCATTGGTACTTGAATAAAATTGGATATATCTAAACTCATTTTGCCCTAGTTTCTGTTCGAGTGCCAATAAATAGTTTCGCGACAAGTAGATATTACGATGCAGGACCAGTGAATCCCAAGCTACATCTACATCGTTCATGCTGTTACAAAAAACCGTATTTTCTGAATCTATAGAAATTTTTTGAGGTTCTTCTAGAGCTGTCAAGGAGTATTTAATTTAAAATGTTTTGAATGTGCCCATCTAAAACATCAAAGATCTTCTCTTTGTTTTCTGTGACGTCGTAAATCACTTGAAGATTTCCGTCTACTACTAGTACTTGCGGAAAATGCTTGGTTAATCCTGTTTTTAATTGATCGCTGTACTTTTTAGCATTTACTACTTGAGTAAAATTAAAAGGAAACTGCTGTAGTGATTTTTTAACGGTTAACTCGTCTTCGTCACTTAATGCTATAAAATTAACTCTTTCGTTTCCAGTATATTTAGAAGCCAACTCATTAAGTTCTGGTATTTCTCGTATACAATCTCCGCACCAAGTAGCCCATACACAGAGTACAGTAGCATCTCCTTTCAGTGAATCTTGGGTTATTTCGGCACCGTCTAAGGCAGTGAATTTGAAGTCGGGTATTGTTTTTCTGTTATTTGTCTGGCAACTCATTAAAATAGCAGTGGCTAAAACTATAAATATATTATTCATCTATAAAGTAATTGCAATGGTAAGCTACGGTAACCTTTCTAATTCAAAAAACTCGACAAACAAATTTGCTTATTTGTCCCCAAAATTTTATGATACGTTATTTACTACCTCTAATTAAATGAATTTCACCGTCCAAGAAAAACCATTGTGTTTGTTTTGGGTTGGTAAATTTAACTTTATAGACATATACCCCTTGCTGCGCAGGTTCACCATTGTATGTGCCGTCCCACTTATTATTCACATCAAAACTTTGGAATATTTTTTCACCCCAACGATTATAAATCTGCATTTCCATTTTACTAACCCCAGCTACTACTCCTGCCAAGCCAAAATAATCATTCAATCCGTCACCGTTGGGAGTGAAAGCATTTGGTATATGCACAAAAAGATCGGCATTCACGTATATAAATTTAGTGGTATCGTGCCTACAGCCATTTTTATCGGTGATATACAGTGTAATAGCAAAGCTTCCAGTATCACCAAAAGTATGATAGGCTATAGAATCCGTATATATACCGCCATCACTTATTTCCCAATCCCATTCTACTACCTCACCAGTGGAGCTATCTTTGAGTATTACAAATTCTGTCAAAGTGCTTGGTTTGGTTGGTGAAAAGGCAAAATCTGCTTTTGGATTAGTATATATATTAACTTGAGATTCTAGGTTCAAACTATCTTTACAGCCCTGGTCACTTTCTGCTACTATTTTTATAGCATAAGTACCTTTAGTTGTATATGTATGAGATGAATTAGCTGAGCTTCCTGTCCCATCTCCCCATGTATACGTATAGTTTGTTATGCGTCCTTTGTTGATGGATGAATTGCTTTCTACATCTATTTGCCAAGGTGCGCAGCCGCTAGTATCAGAAAGTTCAAAAGATAAAACCGGCAATGGATGCACATCCACTTTATTGTTTAATGTATCACGACAGCCCCTGTTAGATTCTGCTATTAATTGTACATCAAAGCTACCATCAGTATCAAAATTTGGGGTAATGATAGAAGAAGTATACGCTGCTCCATTTACTGTCCAAAAGACATTATCTACTATGCCGGAAGATACAGACGCTGTACTTGAAAGGGTATTCACCTTTCCAAGGCACATTGAGGTAGCATCGTAACTACTTACTGGTAACGGATGAACTACAGCTAGTTTTTGTATGCTGTCGGTGCAGCCATTATTAGCTACTGCAATGAGTTTAATAGTTCTATTTCCTGATGCGCCACTGGCAAAACTAGGATTAAGGTCAGTGGATTGCAGCACATCATCACTATACCACTGGCGAGAAATGATCAAAGCTGGGGGTGTTATCACGGAATTTTCGACTGGCTGTATGAGTAAGCCTTCGCAAACGCCCGTCACCAAAAAATTTGGTTTCGGTTTTGCCAATGTTAAGAAACTATCATTCTTCGAAATGGAGCATCCATTTTTAGTGATTACGTTCAAGCTTACTTTTGTAGTACCAAGCGTACCATATTTTACTCTTAATTCTGGAGTGTTTACACTATTCACTCCATAGTTCCACGTGTAGTTAGAAAAACTATCTAAACCTCGTATGGTATCAGCAGTTAGTATCAGACTATCTCCAGCGCAAATATTTGCCACGTTCAATGCTGTTATTTCTGGGAATGTAATCAAAACTGATTTGGTAGTATCAGTAGTACAACCATCTTCTGTTGTGATAGAAAGTCGCACGTTTTTCACTCCACCACTAGCAAAAGGATGCTTAGGATTAGTCTCCATAGAAGTTTGACCTACAGCGAAATCCCAAACAGATGAGAATGCAGTATTACCTGCAGCAACATCCGAAGAGTTTACGAAAGATGTACTATCACCCAAGCAAGTATTGAAAAACGAGAAATCTGGAACTGCCAAAGGATGTATATTTATTCGTTGAGTTAATGTATCTCTACAAAAACTATCTTGTTCCATTACCAATGACACGTCGTAGAAAGTAGCGTTGGTGAATGTATCGGAATAATTAAAAGTGTTAGCAAAACGATTAGCGTCACTTGTGTACCAAAAGGTATCAGTAAAAGAACCTCCTTCCAATACTGTGGTATTCAAAAAAGTAGTACCAAACCCAAGACATGTGTCATTGAATGTGAAATCAACCTCGAAACGAGGATATTTATAAAAGGAGGATTGAAAACTATCTACACAACCGCTATCAGATGTTACTTTTAAAAAACCGAAGTGCTGACCAGAGTCGCCATAGAATATAGATGGATTTTCCTTGGTGGATATAGAGTCATTAGAAAAAATCCAATCATATTGGTCAATAGCACCAAAGCTTATGATAGAGTTATTTTGAAAAAGTGCAGTATCAAAATAACATACATCATCTACTGTGAAACTTGCCACGGGAATGGGATTTACAACCAAGGAGTCAATAAACGTATCTCTACATTGGTTAGTTGTAATCACCTCCATTCTTACTTCAAACTTACCTATGGTATCAAACAAGTGTGAAACATTATTTCCGTATTTCAGTCCAGAGGCTCCTTGTATGTTCCAAATAGAGATGAGCTTGGTTTCTGAACTAGGGATAGAGCTTTGGTCTGAAAAAAATGCAGTCAAACTATCGCAAAGATTCGATTTAGAAATACGTGCTTCAGGATTTGGGTATATAGCTACTTCTACAAAAGCTGAATCATAGTTGGAGCACCCATCAAATGCGGGTTTATAAGTGTATAATTTGGCTTGGTACGTACCCGTGTCTGCATAAACGTGCGTAGGATTTTGCACTGTATCTGTACTTCCATCGCCGAAATCCCACTCCCACCTTACTACAGCATACTCAGCAGATCCACTAAAATTTGTGGGTCTACCAATGCAGCTAGCCACAGTATTAGTTTGAGTGCTATTGGATACCGAAGCCACAGCAGTAAGGTCTAGTACATTGGCTCCAGCGGCGTATCCGTAACTTTCGTATTGTCCCTCACCATAGGCTGTTGCTATGAATCCGGCGCTTGCAGTAAGACGATGGTTTCCACTAGAAACGGGTATTCTAGCATAGCTGTAAAAGGTATTGTTAGGCACCGCTGTAAAAGTTCTTGCTACGCCGTCTAGACGAAAAGTGTTGGTAGCATAGCTAGGCATTACCACGTTGATATAGTGATTATCTATATCATAAAACCGACTACTATACACCGTTATATCTGTCAGTGTTTGTTCCAATGGGTTGAGGATGGTCATAGACGGATCCCCTATCCTATTATTACCTCCATCGCAACGAGCTGTCCTTTGATATTGTGCAACCATTATTGGTTTATTGCTTTGGCAGCTTCTTATAGCTGATTCATTGTCTATTTGATGAAACTGTCCTTTGTTTAAATTTACAACATCTGGTGCACCACCTTGCTTAAAAATGACGACTTGTGTTCCATTTTCTTGCGCTATAAATCTAAAGGCATCTCCCGATCTTCCCAAAGCAGGAACAAGTACAAAGCGCTTACCCCAAGAATTTATAGGAAACATCTGCTCGTACAGATTGTCACCAGAATTAACTGTAAACCAACCACCAGGGCAATTTCCAATACTAGCATAAGAACTTCCAGAAAATACCGCAATCTTGCGGCAATTTGACGTAGCTCCCGTATCAATAACTTCAAAGGATGTACCTGTAACATCATCAGACGAGCTTGCACCAAATCCATAGCCTTGATAAATTTCTCCTTCATCAAGCGTCACTTGGTAAGCAGCATTGGCAGGCAGTGAGCCCGTACTAGCTGTGGCCGTACCTTTTTGTATGGCAATTTTCGGTGTTATTCTAACTACAGTACTATCTTTTGTGGCTACTATCAAAAAAGTACTTCTACCACGTGAAGAAGAGGGTGAGCTCTGATAGTAAGATGCTGCAAAATACTCCTTTCCTAGCGTACGCGTTGGCAGTACAAGCGTAGCATCTGATTGATTGCCGAGATATTGATGAGCATATACTACTATATTATCATCAGCCACTACTTTTACTCCTTTTGTAGTAATACAGTCTGAGCATCCATTGTAAGCTACAGAACTTGGTATAGTTACCACAGTAAGATCATTTGCAGTAACAGTAAAATTTTGCGACCAATTTTCACCTGGCACACTTACAGTTCCAGTTGTATTAGAATCTGAAGTAATATACAACGAATGACCTGCACTACTTCCCTCATAGTGAAACATAAAACCTAACCAAAACTCTTTACCTTTATTTGATTTGGACTGCCCAAGAACAGCAAAACTTGCACTGCAAAAGCAGAAAAATAATAAAAAGATGCGAACTAAGGAGGATTTTACTAAATTATTGGAAATCATAAATTTATTTTTTTCAAATAAAGCGAAAAAAAAATATACGAATTGTCATATTTTAATGACGTAAAAATTACACATTCCTCCAAAAAGCTGGAGTTAAGATAATGAGAACGGTAAACAACTCCAATCGTCCTAGTAACATAAGAAAGCTTAGAAATAACTGCGCACCGGATGAGAAAAAAGCAAAGTTATGCGAGGGGTCTACTCCTGCAATTCCTGGTCCTATATTCCCTAAACATGCGATACTGGCACCAGCCGAGGTTACTATGTCGTGGCCAAAAGCTGAAATAACTAGTGCACCTAGGATAAAAACTAAAATGTAAATAAAGAAAAAAGCTAGGACATTATAAACCGTTTTTTGTTCTACGGAACGACCATTGATGCGCACAGGGATAACACCACGAGGATGAAGTAGTCGTTTAAACTCAGTGTAACCATTTTTAAAAATAATAAGATGTCTGAGGATTTTAACTCCACCAGAAGTAGATCCCGCACTACCACCTGTAAACATTAAAAACACAATTAACATATACGCAAATGGTGCCCACAGGGCATAATTAGCTGTTGAAAAACCTGTGGTAGTTACTATAGTCACGACTTGAAATAAGGCGTTTCTGAAGCTACTCTCCAAATCATTGTCGCTTGTAAAATAAAGAGTAGCAGAAATAGTTAAAGTAAAAACAACAACTATACCTGCGTAGGTTTTAAATTCTTCATTGGATAGTACTTTACGGAACACTCCCTTAAAAATGAAATAAATCATACTAAAGTTGAGGCCCCCTACAAGCATAAATGCGGTTATTATGTACTCTATTGCTTTAGAATCAAACGCAGCAATACTTGCATTTTTGGTGCTAAAACCGCCGGTACTCATAGTTGTAAAAGAGTGATTTACAGCATCTAGCCAAGACATTCCAGCTATTTTCAATAGTATTGTTTCTGCGAATGTAAGCAACACATAAATGATCCAAAGCCGTTTTGCTGTATCGGTTATTTTCGGGTGCAATTTACCACTACTTGGGCCTGGTGCTTCGGCCATAAATAGCTCTACACCGCCAGCACCGAACAAGGGTAAAAGTGCTATAGTAAGCACAATAATTCCCATTCCTCCTATCCACTGCGTCATACTTCGCCAAAGAAGCAAACCGGATGGCAATACTTCTATATCATTCAATATGGAGGCACCTGTCGTTGTATATCCACTAAATGTTTCGAAGATAGCTGAAGACACATTAGGGATAGCGCCGCTAATTAAATATGGCAGTGCTCCTGTAATACCTAGAATAATCCAACCAAAAGTCACAATTAAATAGCCATCTCGTTTTGATAACTCTCGCCTATTTCTTTTTGTGAGGGCCCAAATAATAGCACCAAAATTAGCACTAATAGCAGCGGATATAAGCAACGCATTGAAATCACCGGAATCCTGCACCCAACTTACTGGCAAAATCGTTGCCATGAAAAATCCATTCAGGATCATTAATAGGCTAAGGATATGGAACACGGCGCGAATGTGAAACATTATTTATTAGGTAAACTGATTCAGTGTTTTTTCTATACTATTTGGTAGGGCAAAAACGACTACCTTATCATTGGCCAATATTTGAAAATCTGGTTCGGCTATCCAGCCCACATTATTACGAATTATACCCCCTACAGTTGCGTCCTTAGGAAGGTTAATATCACCTATTTTAACTTTTGTAGCTTTAGAGTTTTCGCTTACATGTATTTCTATCACTTCAGCATCCAATCCGTGTATTCCTGCAATATTTATAATATCAGCATGACGCACATACCTAAAAATATTATTGGCTGCAATTAGTTTCTTATTGATAAGCGTATCTATGCCTATATTTTGTGAGAGATTAATATAATCCATGTTTTCTACCATGGCTATTGTTTTTTTTACTCCGTGATTTTTGGCTACAAGGCAGCTCATAATATTAGTTTCAGAGTTTCCTGTCACTGCAATAAATGCATCCATTTCTTCAATGTTTTCATCTTCGAGAAGATGCACATCGTGTCCATCATCGTTTATAATAAGTGTTTCGGGCAACTCATCTGCTAGTTCGTGACAGCGCTCCGTATCAGATTCTATGAGTTTTACGTTTTTTCGTCTACTTAGTTTTTTAGCCGTATTAAAACCGACGTTACCCCCTCCCATTATCATGACGTTTTTCACCTCATGCTTGGTTTTACCAGCCACTTCTCGTATTTGGTCTACTCCCTCTGGCAGGCACAAAAAAAATACATGGTCATTTTCTTTGTATTCGAAATTATCATCAGGTATTATCGGCTCACTATTGCGTTCTATGGCTATTGTTTTGTAGCACCTTCCTGTATTGTATGCCTTGCAAGCACTCACGGTTTTATCTATTAGTTTGCTACCTTTCTTGAGATAAACTCCCAAAAGTGTTAGTTTACCAAATTCGAAATCAAAGGCATTGGTGAAAGATGATCGGCGCAACAATCTTACTATTTCTTTTGATGCTAATTCTTCAGGGCTTATAATCACGTCTATTCCTAAACTTTTGAGATCAAGTCTATCTTTTAGTTTTAAAAACTCAGAATTATTTACTCGAGCAATAGTTTTTTTAGCTCCGAGTTGCTTACCTAAAGTAGCAATAGTGAGATTAGTTGTTTCGGAAGAGGTAACTGCAATTAATAAATCTGCTTCTGCTATTCCTGCTTTATCTAGCACACTAAGCGAATACGCATTGCCTTGTATAGTTAGTAAATCCATCTCATTGTCTGCCCTGCTCAATATTTTTGCTCGCGTATCTATGAGCACTATAGAGTGAGATTCTTTGGTGAGTAATCTTGCTAGGTGATAACCAACTTCACCTGCACCAGCAATTAATATCTTCATAAAGAAGCGCAAATGTTATCAATAAGTTTTGAAAAAGCATTGCACTATAAAAAAAACATGAATAAAGAGCTTTTTATTTAACAAATCAGTCATAACTTTTTACGGTAACAACGAATTGTCCGATTTTCTTAAACTTCAGAAACTATTACCGCTAGTTTAATTTACAATAGATACTGTGTACATACTATTTTTTAGATAGCTAAATTTAACATATCATAGAGATAAATTATTAGAAAAAAGTTTCATGAGTTTTAAATCATTGACTTGCTTCGATAACTGCCATTACGGCCCTAGCCGTGGCTATTTGCTTTCGGATTCCATTCTTTTCAACAAAAACCCGACCCGTTGTAAAAACCATTTTACTTCCTGGTTTCTCAACTTCACCTATGGCTATAATTTTTTCTCCGTCACCTGGATTGAGGTAGTCTATACTAATATTTGCAGTGACGACTCCTTTTCCTACTGGCATTAGAGTGTAAGCGGCAAATCCCATAGTAATGTCTAGAATTGTGGCAGTAACACCACCGTGCACGAAACCATATTGCTGTAAGTGCTTTTGCGATAGCATCATTTCTCCTTTCACCAGACCAGCCTGAATATCTATCAAATCAAACCCCATCAAGTGCATAAAATGCTGTCCACTCAAACGCTGTTTAATTTTCGTCTCAAAATTTGGATCTTTGGATTGGAAATTTTCCATAGGGGCAAATATACTGTAGTGATTCTGTGGTTATTCACCACTTCCACATTTACTGCGAAGTTTCAAAGATAAAAGGGCGACTCAAATAGAAAGAAGGTAGAGTTTATATAACCAAAAATGCCACTAAAACATCATATTTTACTAGAACGTTAATTCCTCATACGCGCCACGCAATTCGCCATGGGCATGTTTTTCGTCTAAATCTTGAGTTATTTTAAGGCCTTGTTCATAAATTTTTTCTGCTTTAGCATCCTCACCAATGCGCTCATACAGCTTTCCCAAGTGGTAGTAGGTTGCAAAATAGTTGGGGTTATTGGATACCAAATTAAGGTATATATCCAACGCTAAATGATCCTTACCCAGAGAGACATACTCTGTCGCCAACGCATATAGCATGAACGCATCCTCTGGAGTTTCTTTCAAGTAGCTTTTTATTTGCTCTATTCGTAGCTCGCTAGTCATCTTTTTTTTACTTTTTAATTCGTATTTTTGCGCCTCAATTTTAATACATTTTTTTTGTAATGAAGATATTAGTTTGTGTGAGTGTGGTACCTGATACCACTACAAAAATCACTTTTAGCGATCAAGATACCCAATTTAACAAGGCTGGGGTGCAATTTATACTAAATCCTTATGATGAATTAGCGCTCACTCGTGCCCTTGAATTAGCCGAGGCAAATGCTGGTAGTGTAACGGTTATAACTGTGGGTGAAGCAGATACAGATCCTATTATAAGAAAAGCACTAGCGATGGGTGCAACGGACGCCATACGTGTAGATGCGGCACCAAAAGATGGTATGTACGTAGCAGCGCAGATAGCAGAACAAGCAAAAGCAGGAGATTACTCCCTAGTATTTACAGGGCGAGAGTCTATAGATTACAACGGTGGGCAGGTGCAAGGTTTAGTAGCCGAGATACTTGGCTGGCCACTTATAAATGTGGTAACCACGGCAGATATAACAGATAAAACACTGATAGCTAGTCGTGACATAGATGGAGGGAGAGAAACTGTTTCAGCAGTTTTACCATGTGTAGTTAGTGCTCAAAAAGATCTCTGCGAACCGCGGATTCCCAATATGAGAGGAATCATGCAGGCACGCACAAAACCACTAAATGTAGTGCAAGCCACAGACAAATTTGACTACACTAGTGTTGCAAGATATGAGCTTCCTCCTACCAAAAGCGGCGTAAAAATGATAGATGCAGAAAATGCAGCAGAATTGATTGATATTTTACATAACAAAGAAAAATTATTTTAAAAAATGGCAGTAGTAGTATACGCAGAAAGCGACAACGGACAATATAAAAAATCAAGTTTCGAAGCTATAACATATGGCAAAGACTTGGCAAAATTGCTTAATATTAGCTGTATTGCAGTAACAATAGGATCTAAAGGAAATGAAAATTTAGGTGCTTTTGGAGCAGACCAACATATGCATATTACCGGTAAAATGCTTGCCACTTTTAATCCGCAAGCCTATGCTAAAGCACTTAGTGAAATAGTAACTACCAATAACGGAACAGTCGTCATAGTATCGCAAACCTATAATGGAAAATCACTAGCTCCGTTAGTAGCCATTAAACAAGACGCAGCACTGGTAACTGGTATTGTTGATATGGCTAATACCACCAATGGTTTTACTGTTAAAAAAACTACATTCTCTAGTAAAGCAATAGCGCATGTAAGCATCAACCAAGAAAAAAAAGTACTCACTATTATACCCAACTCTTATCACACAACTAAGGATAGCACAGATGTAGAAATCCTAGAGATAGACACTCAAGTAACTGAAAATGACGTAAATAGTCTCATAGTATCTACTAATAAAGAAATAGGTAAGGTTCCCTTGACAGAGGCAGAACTTGTAATCTCCGGAGGTAGAGGACTTAAAGGTCCAGAAAATTGGCACATGGTAGAAGATTTAGCTGATGCTTTAGGGGCAGCAACAGCTTGCAGCAAACCTGTGAGTGATATGGAATGGCGACCACACAGTGAGCACGTAGGACAAACCGGGATCACTATAAAACCAAATTTATATATCGCTGCTGGTATTTCTGGTGCCATCCAGCACTTAGCAGGTGTGGGGAGTAGCAAAGTTATTTGTGTTATTAATACTGATCCTGAGGCACCTTTTTTTAAGGCAGCAGACTACGGAATAGTTGGTAATGCACTAGAGGTACTACCCAAACTACTACAACGCGTAAAAGAATTAAAAAACTAAATTTATAATTAAGTGCGCTCCTAATGGGTGAAAAAATACATCTAAATATTATCGGTCTTACAGCAGGGCACTCACAGCGCAACAGCTATACCTTAATACTGGGGGAAGAAGATGGATTGCTAAAATTGCCTGTAGTAATCGGTAGTTATGAAGCACAATCTATAGCTCTGATTATAGAGGGTTTAACTCCGCAGCGCCCACTCACGCACGATCTTATGTTCGAAACTTTAACTCAATTTGGAATAGAGATTAAGGAGGTAATTATAGATGAACTAAAAGAAGGAGTTTTTTACGCAAAACTTATTACTCTTCAAAATGGTGAAGAACACGCTATAGATTCTAGAACAAGTGATGCAATAGCTCTTGCACTAAGAGCAAAGTGTAGTATCTATACATACAAAAGTATTTTAGATGATGCTGGAGTTGCTTACGAAAATGAATTGGATGACCTAGACGAACCCAGTCACATTGCCGAAGAAAAAGTAAAGCCAGTAGAGGCAAACTCATTAAAAAATATGACACTAAATCAGCTCAATAAAGAACTAGAAAAGGCAATTCATGTAGAAGACTACGATAGAGCTGCACTTGTACGCGATGAAATAAAACTTCGTGGTAAATAACTTTTCTACACTACGAGATACCTTAAATAGGAAGCGATATATATATATTCCCTTATTAGTCAACACTTTGAACCAAACTTTCAAATCTAAAATAAACTTCACTTCAGCTCGGCTAGAGATGCTCTTAGAAGATTTATTTTATGAGTAGCTGACTTCTGAAATCGTTCCATTTCGTCAGATAATTGTGTCAGCTGAAACTCTACCATTTCAGTAAGCTCCGTATCTAAACTGTCTTTAAAAATTTGCCCTTTACCTAACAAAAGCCATTCAGCATTAATTTTAGGATAAGCAATCAAAATTTGTTCTACGGTTGATAAACTCACCTTATTTCTGCCGCTGCTTATGTGCGAAAGTATAACGGTACTAATTCCCGTTGCCTTTGAAAACGCTGACTTACTTATTGTTGTCTTTTTTATTAGTTGCTCTACTCTTTTATTAATACTCATAAGTTATTTACAAATGTAAATAAAATAACATTTGTTACATTAACAATTGTTAAACATTTACTGTTTGTTCGAAAATTATACACTTAAATTTAGCTTTAATGCAAACATGTAAATCGCTCATTTTATGTATCTTATGTATTTTTTATTAACACTTATTAACTGTATGTCAAATTGACTTGAAATGGTATGTCGGAAAGATTTTTAACTTTGCTCAATATTTAACAAATAGATGAAAAAGACAGATATTATTATACTCTCAGCAGTCTTGGTAGCACTAGTTGCGGTGCGCTCGGTTTTTCAAATTCCAAATTTTAATCCAATGGGTGCCGTTGCACTAATGGGTGGTATGCTAGCCACAAAAAAACTTTGGTCTTGGATAGTTCCTTTTGCGGCTCTTTTTGCCGGAGATATCATTATGAGCTTCTCCTCTCCTATTTATTTAGAATATATTTTTAGCGCAAATTTCTTTTTTGTCTACGCTTCTTTCGCTGCAATTATTGCAATTGGAATTTCCCTACGCAATAATCCAACGCTAAAAACAGTATTGGGTGGTAGTCTTTTCGCTGCAGTAGTATTCTTTTTCGTAACCAATGCTGGTGCTTGGATTTTAATGCCAGCCTACTCCAAAGATATATCTGGATTACTGACTTCTTACGAAATGGCTTTACCGTTCTTTAGAGCTACATTGCTAAGTCAGGTGATTTTCAGCTTAAGTATTTATGTTATTTACCAGTTTGCAACCTCCAAAAAGATTGCTTTCGTCTAAATTTCAATGTTTCACCCCTTTATAGACGATTACAATTCGTTTATAAAGGGGTAGTTTGGGACATACTGTTTCCTAATAAAAAATAATTTTATTTAAACATTTTGAAGGTGTTATTTCAGAATTATCTAACAAACAGCTGAACAATTATGTCGCCCTCTACAAGGCGTAGTTTTTTTTTAAGGAAGAAAAAAATACAAGTACTCCGCCTCCTATTTTTGATGCTCTTCAAATTCCTGTATTATCATACCTGCACGGAGTTTTGGCTCTATAAAAGTAGATTTAGCTGGTAAAGTTTTATTTGCATCTGCCACCGTTCTAACTTCAGAAAAAGAACAAGCCTTATTAGTTATTGCTACGCTGTATGTTCCTTCGTCTATCAACTGACATAGAAGTTTCTCTCCGTTTGTGTGCGGATGAAACGAAATTTGACTATCAGTTTTACTGTCTTCTATATTATAAATTGTCTTTACAATGTAGTGCTCTATAATTTCTACATCCATTAATTGACTTTTTTCTTTCAGTTGCAATTTAAACCATTGGCCAAGTGTATAGATTCCAAACTGATTCTGCTCATTTATATCATACAATGATTTATCCGATGTAGTTACAATAAAATTGACATTTAATGACTCTAGCAATGAGTCTATTGACTTGGGTTCTAATGGTTTTATCAACCGGTGGAATGGTAAAATTTCCAATTGTGTTTCATTTACAATAAAACACATAAACTTATCATTATTAAGACTAGAGACAGAGCTATTAAATTCTGCAGTGGATGCCGTTCGGTGGTGCCCGTCTGCTATATATAAAGCGTCTATCTTCTCCATCGCTAGTTGCAAAAGCTCTATGTCTTGAGGTTTGTTTATGCGGTGTACAGTGTGTTTCTTCTCGTCAATTGTTACAAATGAAAATACCTTTTCTTTCTCTACATTTTCAATTGGTAAATGACCATTATGTGCCAGAAGTGTGGGCTCTCCCATAACCTTAGTGGTTTTAAAAAGTTCAACTAAAAATTTTAAACGACTCGGTCTTATCTCTTCATGCTTTTTGATTTTATTACTATTGTAATCCTCTAACCCACATAAAGCTATGATTCCTTCAAATTTTTTTCCATCTTTTCTTATTTGCTCATAGAGATAAAATGCCGGTTGTTTTTCTTTCACCAAAACACCTTTATTTTTTAAATCTGTGATATACTGCGATGCAAATGGAAGGAATTTTTCAGGTTCTTGAAACGCACCACTGTAGCTCAGGTGACTTTTTGTGACATGATGGAAGGAAAATGAATTTACACGTATTTCGTGTACTAAATCTTCTTGATTTGGGAAGTCTGTAGACTTAGAGGTCACCATACCTACATAGTCTGTCTTTGGTCTCAGCGCTTCGAATGGAAATATTTTAGGCAAAGATAATTTAATTAAAGAAGTCTATAATTTTACCAGCCAGTTCTATACCGATACGTTCCTGGGCCTCGGCTGTACTAGCGCCTATATGGGGGCTCAAACCTACAGAAACTGAGCGTAATAATCTTTGATCTATGGGTGGCTCTTTTTCAAATACATCTGTGGCTACGTATTTTACCTTCCCGCTGTCCATTGCTGCTAGCAAGGCTTCTTCACTTATTGTCCCGCCCCGAGAGCAATTTACTATACCAACACCGTCTTTCATTTTTGCAAAATCTTCGGTATCTAAGACATATCCTTGACCACCGGGAATATGCAGACTAATAAAATCTGATTCAGCAAGAAGCTGATCTTTAGGTGTTGTTTTAACGTTTATTTTAAGGTTAACATCGTAATCAGGATGCACATTTACAACTACTTCTTCTTCGGTAATATAAGGATCGTAGGCAATCACCTTCATTCCGCAGCCTATTGCAATGCTTGCTGTTTCGCGTCCGATTCTGCCAAAACCTATCAATCCTAGTGTTTTGCCTTGCAATTCTATCCCCTTACTCGCTGCTTTTTTTAAGTCTTTAAAATCTGAAACACCGTCTTTGTTCATTGCTTTGTTGACCATAGGCAATGATCTAACAATTCCAAACAAATGACCTAAGGCTAATTCTGCAACTGAACGAGACGAAGCTGCAGGAGTATTAAAAACGGCAATATCTTTTTCTTTTGCCACGTCCACATCTATATTGTCTAGACCTACACCACCTCTACCAATCAATTTTAGGTTAGGTGCCGCATTCATCAGTTCTTTTCTTACGGTAGTCGCGCTTCTCACCACTATAGCATCATAGTTACTTAGTTTGGTAAGTAGCTCATCTTGTGGAATGCTTGTAGTGTCTACTTCGTGTCCGGCCTGCTCCAGTAGAGCTATACCTGCTTCGTGCAGACCATCGTTTATTAATATTTTCATACTTTTTTTACTTAAAAATTTTTCATCACATCTACTAGTACTTGTACACTGTCTATAGTAAGTGCATTGTACATACTTGCCCTAAAACCACCTACACTGCGGTGTCCTTTCAAACCATTTATACTAGCAGCTGCACAAGCTTGCAAAAACTCATCGTTTCTTGCTTCATCTTTCAGAGCGAAAGTTGCATTCATTTTAGACCTATCTTCTATGGCAGCAGTCCCGATAAACAATGGATTTTTATCAATTTCACTATACAGTAATTCTGCTTTCGCATTATTTTGTTTTTCTATTGTTTCTAAACCAAGAGCATCTATCCATTTCAATGTTTGAAGACATCCATATATAGCAAAAACAGAGGGAGTGTTAAACATAGATTCCTTATCAATGTGTGTGCGATAATCTAGCATAGTAGGTAAATATCTAGTCACTTTTCCAAGAATACTTTTTTTGAGCACTACCAACGTTGTTCCAGCAGGTCCCATATTTTTTTGAGCCCCTGCATAGATCAGATCAAATTTAGAAAAATCCAATTGGCGACTAAAGATATCAGAGCTCATATCGCACACTAAAGAAGTTGGACACTCTGGAAAACTATGCATCTGAGTGCCAAAAATAGTGTTGTTGGAGGTGCAATGAAAGTAATCATAGTCAGCCGCTACGGTATAATTTTTGGGGATATAATTGAAATTAGTGTCTTCGGAAGAGCCCAGCACATCTACCGTGCCAAATGGTCTAGCCTCTTTTATAGCATTTTTAGCCCATGTTCCGGTGTTAGTGTACGCGGCTTTTGTTTCTAGTAGATTCATAGCTGTCATCAGAAATTGGGTACTAGCTCCTCCTTGCAGGTATACAACATCGTAGTCATCTCCAAGCTTCATTATTTTTTTTACTAGGCTGCGCGCTTCATCCATTACTGCAACATATTCCTTGCTTCGGTGCGATACTTCTATCAAAGAAAGATTAGTTCCCGAAAAATTTAACAGTGCATCCGCACAGTTTTGAATAACTTCCTGAGGAAGTATAGCTGGGCCGGCGGAAAAATTATGTACTTTGCTCATAAAATTTTAATTGTGGCAAATCTATTTAAATCTTGTTATTTGCAGTGTTAACTTTAGTGAAAATTAAAAGAAAAATTATAACGACGCTTAATAGCACAGATCAGTTTTTAGACCAGAAGCTTGCTCAGGTAACCTTGCCAGGTTTCAAAGGCAAATCTATTTACCAAGTTGGAAAGTTTTTTGTCAACGGTCTGTTTGAAGAAGACTTGAATTTGCGTGCGTCTTCCCTAGCTTTCAACTTCTTTATTGCTATTTTTCCGCTGATTATATTTCTATTCACACTTATTCCGTATATTCCTATTGCCAATTTAGAAGTACTCATTACTGATTTCATTCAAAAGTTTTTGCCCGCAAAAGCATTTGAATTTGTGAACGAAACTATAACCGACATAGTGACAAATCAGAATGCAGGCTTATTGTCTTTTGGTTTTATAGCGGCTTTATATTTTTCTAGCAATGGTTTTGCAAGCATGCTTGCGGCCTTCGATTCTGGTGTAGATTCCAAGTTGCAGCGCAATTGGCTCGATATTCGGTTCAAAAGTGTGATACTACTTTTCTTAGTTATTTTACTTCTTATAACCACCATCTTACTTTCGCTTACGTTCAACTATGGTATACGTATGTTAGACGACCAAGTGGCAATAACAGATGGATTTACCAAAATAGTGCTAACTGCAGCTGAGTATACTCTTACTTTGTCTTTGGTTTATTTCATATTCAGTTCGTTGTATTACTTTGGAAGCAATAAGGGTACAGAGTGGCGTTTTTTTTCGGCGGGAAGTACGGTAGCTACCATTCTCAGCATAGTAAGCACATATGGATTTAGAGTGTATGTAGAAAATTTCAATTCGTACAATAAACTTTATGGCTCTGTAGGTACGCTTCTGGTTCTTATGATACTAATTTATGTCAACTGTTTTGTTGTATTAATAGGTTTTGAATTAAATAAAAGCATAGACAAAGCAGATAAATTTCACTCGCACTTAGAAATTGAGTAGCATCTCATCGCCAATTCAGCTTTGTATACTATACTTTTTTTACGGTCTAAAATTATTATTTTTTCTACTTTTATTCCGTACTATTTTTGGGGGAGCTTACAAGTGTTATGAGCTGAAATAACCCAAGATAATTAACATACTGGCAGGAAGTATTTTTTTACAAATAATGAAGACTAAATATGGACTAAGATTAAATTAAAAAAGTCTTAACAGACTGAATTTCAGTTGTTAAGACTTTAATTATGCGGAGAAAGAGGGATTCGAACCCCCGGTACCTTGCGGTACGCTGGTTTTCAAGACCAGTGCATTCGACCACTCTGCCATTTCTCCGTAGTCTTTATCTTGGTTAAAGATAGAATCTTTCCCCATAAATCGGCTGCAAAAATAATCGGTTTATCATTACAACAAACAAAAAACTGAAAAACGCTCTTATAAGGTTAAAAGCCAAGCTTTTGCCGCATTTACTCACAAAAATGGTATCTGATATCAATTGCACCTAAAAAATAATTTAAACCTTGCTTCACATTGTCTCCTTTTACCTTTGGCACAACTTTAAAACATCGGTGAGTCCCCTTCCAAGAGTCCCAGAAATAATTACAATAAATTGGCTCTTTGTATTTTACAAAGTTTCGGTTTGTTTGTCGGGTAAGACTAAATGTTCTGTTTACTCACATATTCTATTATTATTTTATGATGCGCCTGCTTTGCTTAATGTGCGATTGACTAATTGTATCATATCTGTATTTGGAAAAATTTAATTGACACAAGATTGACTATTAGGTGTTTTTACTATGGCCTATTACTCGCATTTTCCCTCAATGATTTCGTACTTTTTTCGCTAAAATATCACTTATCCAGACTTTTGTGGCCAAACTGTTGCCTCCGCATACCGCCAATTGGACTCTCTACGTTATTAGTCTAGGGGTTACCAAAATGAGTGAATCTGCAGCTGTGAATCGACAAGCAGAAGTTTATACTTAATAATGAAAGATGAGTAGTATATCTGTGTAGCTTTTAGCGGGTCATTCGCTTCCGTTTTAGCAAAAAAGGAACTAAGGCGCTCTCTACCCCAGCTGTAGTATTAGCTGCTACATAGTCTATTTTATATTGGTTCAACTTCGACTTTATTTCAGCCTGATAGCTAGATATTGCATCTATATAATGTTCTTTTACTTCGGCTGGTTGTAGCTTTATTTTTTCGCCAGTCTCTGCATCCTCAAAAGTCATTGGGACATTGCTATAATCGAATTTTACCTCACTAGAATAATGAAGCGTATGGAATATTATAACCTCGTGTTTGTTGTGCTTTAGGTGTTTTATAGCATCAAAGAGTTGATGTAAATCCCTACCTTTTTCAAAAAAATCAGTGAATAAAACTACCATACTTCTGCGATGTACCTGCGCAGCTATGGTGTGCAGTGCATTAGCTATATCTGTGTTTTTTTGCTGAGAAGTATAGGTAAGATAGTGCTCCAGCTGGTGAGTGAGTTCTCTGTAGTGTCTTCCAGATGAGGCTATTTTGGTATAGTCTTTTATTTCTTGGTCAAAAAAACACAGTCCACTTGCATCGCGTTGTTTTTTGAGAAGTTGCAAAAATATAGCTGCAGTCCATACCGAAAACTGTAATTTACTAAGCTCATTTTGATGTGTAATCTGCATACTAGTTGATACATCTATCAAAATTTGGCAACGAAGGTTTGTCTCCTCCTCAAACCGCTTGTTGTATAATTTATCAGTTCGTCCGTAGAGTTTCCAATCAATATTTTTTGTACTCTCACCAGCATTATACTGCCTATGCTCTGCAAATTCTACTGAAAATCCATGAAATGGACTTTTATGAAAGCCGGTAATAAATCCCTCTACTGCTTTTTTGGCAAGCAAATCAAGATTTCCGGTGTTTAGCAAATCTTCCGGTCGTATGGTGCTATTTTTCATACAAAATAAAGCGGTGTAGCTCTTTCTCGAAATACACCGCTCAATGGTACGATTATTTTTTTGCTTGCTCTATGTTGATAAAACAAATAAAATAAATTGTTTAGGTCCTTTAGGCCAATTGACCGTCAAGTTTACTAGAAATAGTAGATTTTGGTACTGCACCTACTATTTTGTCTACTACTTCGCCATTTTTAAACACCAAAAGTGTTGGAATACTTCTTACTCCGTACTTCATTGGTGTACTCGGATTGTTGTCAATATTCATTTTACCGATTTTGGCCTTACCATCATACTCAGCAGAAAGTTCCTCTACGATGGGTCCTATCATTCTACAAGGGCCACACCACTCGGCCCAAAAATCTACTAATACTGGAGTGTCTCCACTGTTTAATACCTCTTGTTCAAAATTTGAATCTAAAAATTCTAATGCCATAATTTAAAATATATTGTGCGAAGGTAAGGCTTCATTCTTTGGCTATACATAAGCAAAGTTGATATAGCTATAAACATTCTGTAAAGATACTGAATATTTACACCTAGGCCTTGCGCATTTCTATCCGAATACGGGTACCTTTACCTATTTCGCTGGATTGTACATATATTTTTCCTTTGTGGTAGTTTTCTACAATTCGCTTTACCAATGACAAACCAAGTCCCCAGCCTCGCTTCTTTGTGGTATATCCTGGTTTAAAAATTCTTTTAAGCTTGTTATTTGGTACCCCTTTTCCGGTATCTACCACATCAAATTGAATGAGCCCATCTCCTTCTGCTGCTAGCTCAAACCAGATTTTTCCGGCTCCTTCCATGGCATCTACAGCATTTTTGCAGAGGTTTTCTACCACCCAAGCAAAGAGTGGTTTGTTTACTGCGACATCTATATTTTTAAATTCTTCTTGATTTTTTATAGTGATACTAACTTTCTCTGAGGTGCGCGAATCAATGTATGAGACACTCTCATACAATACTTCATAAAGATTGTAAGATGTTAGCGCTGGCTCAGAACCTATTTTTGAGAAACGCTCCGTAATAAGCTCTAGCCTGCTCATATCATGTTCCATCTCTTTTATCACGTTTTCAGATACCACACTTTCGCTCTCTTTTATGTAGTCTATCCAACCCATTAGCGATGAAATAGGTGTACCCAACTGATGAGCTGTCTCTTTACTCATACCCGCCCATACCTTATTCTGCTCACTATTTCGGCTATAGCTAAAAGCAAAATAACTAATAGCTAGAAACAAACCAATTATACCCAATTGAAAATATGGATAAATACGAAGTTGGCTAAGAAGCGTGCTGTTTTCATAGTATATTATTCCTACTTGATTTTCACTATACTCTATTTCTATGGGTTTATTTTGTTTCTTCATATGGGCAATTTTTTCATCCATAAATTTATCACCCCGATACCCAGTAGAGTCCAAATTTCGATGCCCTTTTACTTCACCATCTCCATTAGTTAGTATAACGGGTATAGTCGTATTGGCCTCTATTATTTTAAATAAAAAATTAATATCCCCATCAAAATCTGGTGAAGCAATCAGCTGTGTTGCGTCAGCCCAAGTAGCAATTTTTTCACGCTCTTGGTGCTCTAGTTTTTCAACTAAATTGTGCGTATACCACAAAGAGAAAAAACCTATTAAAAATGCAAATACTAGTAGTACAATTTTTAGCACTCTTTTGAGTTCGTAGGTATTTAATTTTTTCAAAACGCTACCAAAAAAACAGCTTTTTTTTTAATTTACTGCATAAAATCATGTATAAAGTTCATAAAAAGTTGGAAAGCAATATTTTCGCAGAGTGATAGCACAGTGGCAGCAACATAATAAAACGATATATGCCGATTTATCTAATGGAATAGAAATAGGTATCCCCGTGCAGCGAGGCACTGGCGCTACTAGCTTTGGCATTGCTCAAGCAATTTATAAAACCTATCGTGATGGAGATTTTATTGGTAATAAAAATAATGGCGGTCCTTGCAATTTAGAAACTATTACATTCACCCCCCATGGCAACAGTACCCATACTGAGTGCGTCGGGCATATCAGTTTAAAACCATTTCTTATAAATGATTGCATAACTGACGATTTTAAGCCTTGTCAATTGGTTTCAGTAGGTATTAAGGGTACCAAAAAAAATAGCATTTTGGATTTTAGAACCGTAAACTGGCAAGCCATAGAACAGTGCGATTCTCTCATTGTAAGAACAATACCCAACAATGATGGCAAAAAAACAAGAAACTACTCAGATAAATATGCACCATACATCGCTGCTAAAGATATGCAGCGAATTGTAGATGCAGGCATTCAGCATCTTTTGGTAGACGTACCCAGCGTAGATCCAGAAAGAGATGGCGGAAAATTAGCTGCACACCATATTTTTTGGGACTATCCCGAGATGCCTCGCACGGCGTGTAGCATCACAGAGTTTGTATACATTCCCAATAGTGCTGAAGATGGGGAGTATCTTCTGCGTCTGAATATTGCCAATTTTCAATCAGATGCCGCACCTAGTAAACCCATAATTTATCCCATAGTAGAATCACCTACGTGAACGAAAAATTACTCTATTTCAAGTCTTGGCTTGCCAGTAAATGGATAAACCTCTGCGGTGATGCCACAACCGATTTCAAATCAATATTGATAATCAAACTTGATGAGATTGGAGATTTGGTAACTGCCCTGCCCGTATTCTACAACTTGCATCAAAAATACCCAAATGCCAAACAAACTCTGCTGTGCAAAAACTTCAATACTATTTTTTTTAAGCATTTGAACTATGTCTCGTGCATTACTGACTTAAACCAAACTACAAATCACTTCTATGACCTAATTGTAGACTTACGAGGAAACCAACAAACCCTAAATTTTGCATGGAAAAATAAACCAAAACTTAGGCTAGACAGAGGAAGTATTCGGTTCAAAAATAAATTTGCAGGAGGCCAAAAAAACGAAATAGATACCAATTTAGAAGTCATAAAACCACTACTAAATGAAAACATTATTAGGAAAAACAAAATAGTAACCGAGCAAATAGAACACGCCAAAATAACAGACTACCTTGCTCATCAAGGTATTTCCAACATGGTCATTTTACACGTAGGTGCGCGAGATAAGGCGCGAAGATGGCCTGTAGATCGGTTTGCTGAGGTAATCAACTACATAAACGAAACTTACTCTATGCCTTGCCTGCTAGTGGGTGGGCCAGATGACAAACAGCTCAATGACCAATGCTTAGAATACGTAATGAGTAAACACAACTACAATGTAGTGGGGGAATTTAACTTACTTGAGTATGCAGCACTGTGCGAAAAATCAACATTATTTATAGGCAATGAAAGTGGACCTCTGCACATAGCCGCTGCTCAAAATACACCAACGATTGCTCTTTTTGGTCCTGGAGTAAAAAACGTATTTTATCCAAAAAACGATAAAAGCATTGTGCATCATTATTTTTTAGCTAGAGGGCACAAAAAGCAGACACTCCAAAATTCGACTATTTTTAGTATAAAAGTAAGCGAAGTACTGACAAGTGTAAATAAAATGCTCGATAACTTTACAGAATAGGTTATTTGTACGCCTTTTTTGGTGCTATTGTTTTTATTAGGCCTATCTTGCGAGCAATTAATAAAAACATAAAAATGGCACAAAACTTTAATATCAACAGACCTCAGTTTCCAAAATTAGCAGGCAAAGGACTATCAATTTTAATACTAGGAATATTTTTATTGATACTCATTGTAAAATCGACCATAACGATACCCGCAGGAAAAGCTGGTGTTTTGTATAAGACATTTAGTAATGGTGTGGTTACAGACCAAACCTTTGGAGAAGGATTTCACTTTGTGGCACCATGGAATAAGATGACAGTGTATACTGTCAGACAACAAGAGGTTTTTGAAAAAATGTCGGTGTTAAGTAGCAACGGTTTAGAAATTAAATTGGACGCATCCGCTTGGTTTCAACCAGCCTACGAGAGTTTGGGTAAACTACACCAAGAAAAAGGGGAAGACTATGTAGAGCGTATACTGCTACCCACCATACGAACCGCTGCACGAAGCGTGGTAGGAAGATACACCCCAGAACAACTGTATAGCAGTAAACGAGATGCCATACAGAAAGAAATTTTTGAAGAATCTAGCAAAATTGTGAAAGACGAGTACATACAGCTCAATGAAATATTAGTGCGCGATGTTGTACTACCCCCTACACTAAAAGATGCCATAGAGCGAAAGCTAAAACAAGAACAAGAGGCGTTAGAGTACGAGTTTCGATTGGCAAAAGCAACTAAAGAGGCTGCGCGTCAAAAAATAGATGCCGAGGGTAAAGCAGTAGCAAACAAAATATTAAGTGCATCGCTTACAGACAAAATACTCAAAGAAAAAGGAATAGAAGCCACCTTAGAACTGGCTAAATCTCCAAATACTAAAGTAGTCGTTGTAGGCAGTGGAAAAGACGGGCTACCACTCATTCTAGGTGGTCAATAAACTAGTTTCAAGCTAAAAGAAAGCTAGGATACACTATACCCAGAAATTATTTTCGGAAAATCTGCTCTGCTCATCGTGCAGTTGTTTTGATTACTAGAACTTGTCGTCGATATCTAGCATTCTAATATATTTACCTCATTGTTAACTCTATTTGCCTTCTTACCGCATTTTGGTGTGACATAGAAAACTGGATTATAATTTTCAATAGATATGTTTAAATCTATTCGAGTAAACAAATAGCAGACCTATTAAGTAATTTAATGAAATAGAAAATTAATTTACACGTATAGATACTGGTAAAAAAATAAATTATATCTTACTTAAAATTCGCCTGTTTTTATCAATTTAAAATACGATTGTGATTCTTTATTAGATAAATGCAAAATGTATAATCCATTTACAAGCCAAGTATTATCCAATCTAAATTTTTCAAAATTATCCATTATTTGTTTGCTATAAACCAATTTCCCTTCGGAATTATATAGTTTCAAATCATGAGGTTCAGAGATTTCAATTTCCCAATACTCCTTGGCAGGATTTGGATATATTTTGATTCCAGATTTCTCGACAAAAACAGGATAATCATCCGATGCTATTAAGGCTGCATAAGCATTAGCCTTACCAAAACCCCAAACAAGAGATGATGTGTCGTTTAAGTCTCCAGTAAAATCATCCAATCTAGCGGATTTTGTAATAATTTGTTTGATTTGATGATGATCTAACGTGGGATTTTTTTCTAAAAGTAAGGCCACCATCCCTGCCACAGCTGGTCCACTCATTGACGTACCAGAATAAATTGCAAAACCGTAGGTTTTTCCATTGAATTCGACTGTCTCTGAATAAGTGGCAGTTTCATCGTAAGAATTAACAGATGAAGTAATAAAATGTCCAGGTCCAGAAATGTCAGGTTTTCTCCGATTATCAGTAGTAGGTCCAAAACTACTAAAATCTGAAATCCAACCAAAAACAGGAATACCATTAGAGAGAAGTCTTTCAGGTCGATACGAGCCAACGGTTAAAACACTTTTTCCAACACCCCCGGGCTCACCCACACCGTATGCATCATCACCGGCTATTGCATTAGGATAATTATCTGTCAATGCTACCCCCCAATTTGTATATCTTGGATACAACCGTACATTATTCCAGATGTGAATATGCTCTTGAGCCTCTCCCCCCACTTCAAGTAGTAAACGTAAATTGCTTAGTTTTCGAACCTCTGCTCTGATGTTAGGCTTTTGATTTGTAGCAAACGATTGGGTGATGGTGTATCTCACAAAAAGTGAATCAAAACCTGATCCGCTATAATTTATATCAAATACGGAATCACTTGAAGTACTGACCCAAGGCGAAGTAAATGCTATGGTATTATTGGCATTAAGTAATTTAAAACGCATTTTAAAAGTACTGTTTTCAGAACCCCACATAGAAAGTGTTTGGCCAAAACTACCCGCAATGGTATTAAACCCAACCACTGTTTTTAAGGTATCCTCTTCAGTTTTAAAAGTATGTAAAATATGGAAAGTATTTCTACCATTATTTCCAGCGGAGCCCACAGAAATTTTCCCTCTACCTACAATTTCATCAATTGCTTTATTTTTTAAATCCATTCCATCATGAGGACCTAAATGCGATCCAAAGCTCATATTTACAACAAATGGTTTATTTTGTTTTTTAGCCACTTGTTGAATATATAAATAGGCATCCATCAATGAAGATGCATCCCTTCTTAAAGAAATAAAGATCAAATCAGAATCGGGCGCAACACCTGTGTTTTTTGTACCTCCACCGCCTCCTCCTGCTATACCGGCTACGTGTGTACCGTGTGAGGTAGGACCAAAGGCGTAAAGCGTATCTGAACCAGCCGCCAATAAATCATCTTTAGTTTCATAAGCAGTTCCAAAATCAAAATTAGGTGGCGGAGGCCCAGAGAGTTTATTTTGATCCCAAGCTGCAATCAATCGATAATTTCTCAATGTAGAATCATAAAACATAGGATGGGTGTAGTCAAAACCCCAATCTATAATACCTATAATGGTACCCTTACCACTATATGACCTCCTTAAATTTCCTAATCCTTGATGCACACTGTCCACTCGCATACTCGGCAAAAGCAATTTCAAATCTAAATCTACAGGATCGCCTATATCTAATACTATAAATGTTTCGTTTGATATGAAGGATTTAAACTGTGACACCGGAATCCTGCAAGAATGAATATCGCCTGCTCTACCGGAGTAAGTCATCTGATAGGTATTTAAAATATCTGTTGAAAATTTTTGAGGGTTTAATATCAAAGCGCCCACATAAAAGTCACCATTTCTTGGATATAAGTCATACTGTTGAATAAAAGACGCTGACAATGTAAAATCTGTTTTGTTTTTTACAAGTAATTCTTTTTCAAAATCATATAAAAACCTCTTGGTCGCCGGTGACAGTTGATTTTGAGCAAATGAAAAAAAACAAAAACAATAATTGAAAATAGCGAATAAAATTATCTTCAAGACGATAAAATAAGACGCACCGGAAATTTTAGGACTCACTTCACAAAAATAGATAAAAAATTGATTTTTCCTCACTAATAATATCGAGTGATAGAAGACTAGAAAGACAAACTATATTTACACTGTGGATTAAAGATTTATTAAAAAATGATTGATGTATAATTTAGGATTGTGACATCTGATTAATGATGAAGGAATACGAGCTGAAGTTGGTGGAATTGACAATTAATCACGATGTAGAACATGTAGGAAGACATTTCTAATCTTTTGTAAAAGTGAAACGAGTTCTCCGCGTGCACCGAAAAAAATAATATAACTTAGATGAAAAATTTGAAGTGGCCTTTTAGAGATACCTTGTTTTGTAAATTTAATTATCCCACCTTTTTTTGAGCCTAAAAAGACGCGAGTAAAATCACCCAAGTCTTCGTCTTTTTTATTACTATCAAATGGTGACTAAATAGCTATAATCTTCAGGAATTAAATCATTTTTCTTCTCAATATTTTGCCCACATTACTTTTGGGTAATTCATCTCGAAACACAACTTTTTTTGGTATTTTATAGTTGGTTAGTTTTTTACGACAATATTCGCGCACTTCATCTTCGGTAAGGCTAACATCTTTTTTTACGACAAAAGCCATAACACATTCTGTAGTCTTAGCATCCGGCTCGCTCCTCACCCCTACCTCAAGAACCTTTGGATGGCTACTAATTACGGCTTCTACCTCACTTGGATACACATTAAACCCAGAAACACAAACCATTTCCTTTTTACGATCTACTATTCTGAAAAATCCGTCTTCGTCCATTATCCCAATATCACCAGAAAGGAAATAGTTGCCGTGCATTACTTCTTTGGTAGCCTCAGGGTTGTTCCAGTAGCCTGCCATCACTTGCGGTCCTTTTATGCCTATTTCACCGCGCTGACCAATAGGAACTTCGTTGCGTTCGTCATCAAATATTTTCAATTCAGTGTTAGGTATTGGTAACCCTATAGTACCCATTCTATGAGAACCATCTGTAGGATTAATGGTAGCTGCGGGAGAAGTTTCTGACAAACCATAAGCTTCTAAGAGTGGTGATTTGGTAACCTCTTGCCATCTCGTAGCTACAGAATCTTGAACTGCCATTCCTCCACCCAACGCTATTTTTAGATGTGAGAAGTCTACGTTTTTAAACTCTGGCTGATTGAGTAAACCATTGAACAAGGTATTGACCCCCGTGATAAGAGAGAATGGATTTTTCTTCAAATCCTTTATAAAAGCAGGCATATCTCGTGGGTTGGTTATCAATACATTTCGTGCACCATAATTGAAAAAAGTTAGACAATTTGCCGTAAGTGCAAAAATATGGTACAACGGCAATGCGGTAATTACTACAGTATCTCCGTCCTTATTAAATAATCCAGTAAGCCATCCATCTATTTGAGAGAGCTGTGCGCATATATTTCCATGGGTCAAAATTGCTCCTTTACTCAGGCCTGTAGTACCCCCTGTATACTGCAAAAATGCAAGATCTTTGTGAGTTATGCTCACAGCTGTTGGTCGCTTGTCTTTTCCTTCTAATAAAACAGTTTTATATGTAATAGCATTGGGCAAATAATATGATGGAACCATTTTTTTCGCATATTTTACGACCAAATTAACAATGCCCCCTTTGAGCCCGCCCAGCATATCGCCTATTCGAGTCACAATTACTGTTTCTATATCAGTATCCGCTTGTATTTGCTCATAGTTATTTGCAAAGTTTTCTAAAATAATAAGTGCTTTCGCCCCGCTATCTTTATATTGGTGTTTCATCTCCTCGGGAGTATATAGAGGATTGGTATTAACAGCAACAAACCCACATTTTATTACAGCAAACATGGCTACCGGAAACTGCAATAAGTTGGGCATTTGTATAGCTACCCTATCGCCAGGTTTTAAGTTTGTTTTATTTTGCAAAAACCAAGCAAATGCGTCTACATCGACTTTCAGCTGATTGAATGTAAGTTCTTTATCCATATTTTGGAATGCCACCTTATCCTTATAACGTGTAACTACATCATCAAAAATCTGAGCCAAGGATGTATATTTATTATTATCTACAGATTTAGGAACGTTTTCTGGGTAGCTACTCAACCAAGCGTATTGTTCATTCATGGCGTAAAAGTAGCAGTTTATAATTAAATGCAAAAGAAAATATGTACGTTCATAATAGATTTTATATTTGCGGTCTTTGGCACTCGTAGTTCAACTGGATAGAATATCGGATTTCGGCTCCGAGGGTTAGGGGTTCGAATCCTCTCGAGTGCACTTTTTAAAAATGCCTTTCGCTTTAGTGGTGAAAGGCATTTTTCGTTTTGGACAAGATGAGTAAAAAAGGTTGTCAGCAAATTAAGCTATTTTTTAGTAGTATTCCGTTTATGATATCGGATAAATCATTGATTGAAACGTATTTACGTAAAGATTTTTTTGTGCCTTTAAACAAATAAAAAAGCCTTAACTTACTGAAAGTCAAGGCTTAATTGTGATCCCTCTGGGACTGCATTTTATTGTTTTATTGAACTTTTACTTTGCTTTAAAATAGGTCATAACTACTTAAAAACTAATACTATAAAACAAAATAAGACAAATTGTGAAAAAATAAAGGAAAGAAAAACCGACAACCAAACCGACAACCGAAAATTAAAAGTAAATTTGTAGAAGCAATTTAATTATAATGAAAATCAATTTCAATCTTCGACAACCACAAAAAGGTTTAAAGGCTTCTGAACAAAACACAACACCGATTAATTTGGTAATTCGTTGGTCTAATCAAAAAATAGTTCACCCTACTGGAAAGACTATACACCCAAAATTTTGGAACGCAAACAACCAAAAAGCAAAAAAGACCTATGAAAACAGTTTAGAGTTTAACACTCAATTAGGTAACCAAAAAAGTGACATTGAAAACGCTTTTAATAAGTATCAAAATGAATACAACCGTACACCCAACGCAAAGCAATTTAAAGACTACATCATACATACCATTGATAAAGCCAACGAACCACAAAAAGAAGAAAAAACGTATAATTTCTACGAGTTAATTGACTATAAGATTAGGCTAGAAGAACAAAGGCTTATTAATGAAGGAAAGAACCCGAAAAGAAGCATTATAAACCACTATTCAAGACTAAGCAGCCTATTACGTCAATTCGAAAAAGAGCGTTCATTTAACGTCGATTTTGAGGTGATTTCAATTGTTTGGTATAATGAATTTATTGATTTTTTAAACAAAGAAAATTTCAGTACTAATACAAAAGGGCGAATTATTAAGGACATCAAAACAATAATGAACCTTGCAAATGAAAAAGGAATAACAAATAATCAAAGCCACAAAAACAAATTATTTAAAAAAGTTCAGGAACAAACTTTTCACGTTTATTTAAATGAAGAAGAAATACAAGCTTTGTATGAATTTGAATGTTTTGAAGAAAGGCTTGCTAAGGTTAAAGATTTATTTGTAATAGCTTGCAGAACTGGTTTAAGAGTTTCAGACTTAAAGCGAATAAATAAGGACCACATTTTTACGACATCATTTAATGTGAATGAAGACAATTCCACAATCGAAATTAAAAAAGATTTCATTCGAATAACAACGCAAAAGACTAACAAGGAAGTTGATGTTCCACTTCATTCAAATGTTATTGAAATTCTGAAAAATTATGAATTTAATCTTCCTAAGATAACCGATCAAAAATTTAATGAGTACATAAAAGAAGTTTGCCAACTGGCTGGAATAGATAATCTATGTACTTACAACCAAACAAAAGGCGGTTTAAAATTGAGAATTGAAAAACCTAAATACGAACTGATTTCAAGCCATACGGGAAGAAGAAGCTGGGCAACAAATCACTACAAACAAGGCTTTCCTATTCTTTCAATTATGGCAATTACTGGACATTCTACTGTTAAAGACTTTAAGAATTACGTTGTTTTAGACGCGAATGAACACGCCAAAACAATTGCGAAACATTACTACAAGCTGGAAGAAGAAAAAAGAGCTGCAAAACAACATTTAAAGCTTGCTTAGTATGGAGGTGTATAAGAATAAAGAAGAACGCCTTCGAATTGAAGCAGAAAAGGAAGCCCAAATTCAGAAGCAAGTTAAAGAAATAAGCACGCTTGAAACCTTAGAAGAAAAGCTTGAATACTGGACCACCTACTTAAAACATCGAAGCTTATTTAGAGGAATTGGAAAAGGTAAAGAAATACTTAATTTGCTGGAAGGTGCAACGAATAGAAATGACCGTTTAGAAGTTGTAAAAGCCGAAATAAGCCGCTTAGATGAAACGAATAAAGACTTTCTAAGTGTATGGTTAAAAAAACAATTTCATAGCCGTGTAGCAGAAACAAACGACATCGAACTTACCAAAACTAAGTTTATTGAAAAGATTGAAAAGCACATCAACACCAAAGAGTTTCCCGACATCTATACAGAATACAAGCTTAAAGGCTTTTATGCTTACAACGGTGGTCGAAGTATAGAAAGTAAAGTTGAAGATTTACAAAGCTTTTCAATAGGCTTAAAAGACCGTTTATTTTTTAAACACATTTATGAAGGTTATTTACTTGCTGAACTGGTAAGTGAAATAAAGACTTATAATAAAAGTGAAGAAGCTGGACCAACTAAAGACAACCGTATTGAGGTAAACATAAAGGCTGAAAGATTTGCAGCCTTATTGTACATACTATCAACTAAAGGAGTTTTCGACCTTGCTTATTTTGACTTCAATACAAATTACTATAATGGTGAAGAAACCGCAAAACTTTGCCAAAAGCATTTTAAAATTATTTCGCAAAAAGGAAAAACCAAAGGACAAGAAGTAAGTTTTGAAACTTTGAAAAAAGCGTTTAAGGAATCAGTAATTACAACAACCCTTGAAACTGGTATTGATAACCTATTTGAAGCACTTGTAAATTTGCCAAAGTTAAACAAAACAAGTTAGTACGTACGAATACCGTGTTTATCTTGCATTGACTTTTTTAGTGCCTTTGAACTATGCAAACAACAAGCATAGTATTAGAGCAAACCACGAGAACGGAATTAAGAAACCTTATTCGCTCGAGTGTTGCAGAAGCCTTAGAAAGTCTACGAGCCGAAAGCAAAACAAGTCCTACAAAGCAGAAGCTAACAAGGCAACAACTAAAAGATGAATTTCACATTAGTTTTCCAACCATTCTAAAACTGGAAAAGAAAGGAGTTCTAAAATCTTACCGAATTGGAAGACGTGTATTATTTGATCATAATGAAGTGGAAGCAACACTTCAAGAAAGGAGGTTTACAAATGGTTAATTCTGGCAGAAACATCGTACACCCGAACCACGTCGTTCACGAAAATTCAAAAGTTGCTTTTCAAATGTTTATACTATCTCTTAAACATTTGACATACCAAAAGCAAATACTCAAATTTTTAGAAGATGTCAAAAAACCTTATTCAAGGCGAATGATTTCAGAAGAACTTCACATTCCGATTAATTGCGTTACAAGTCCAATAAAAAGAATGATTGAAAAAAGAGTTCTTCACGTGTCAACTGGTAAGTGCAAAATTTCAGGAAATAAAGTTGAAATTGTCGTACCAATGGAACAAAAAAAAGAGCAACAAGAGTTACTCTTTTAAGCAATTTAATTATTTGAAACTTCCATTCAAACAATTGGTACAAAGATAGTGATTGACTGGACAAAAACCAACATCACAAAGGCGGTTATTGACTTGCAAAGCTTTTATTCGTTTATTAATGCGAACAAATACAATGCAAGTCTTAAAACCGACCGAAATGGACAAATACAAAAAGAGATTTTCGAAATGGGAAATAGTTTAGTTTTTGTGGTCCGATACAACGAGAGCGGGAACATTAAAAGAGTAGAAATGCAAGTTTCTTTGCACAAGTATTTTGCAGAAGGTTTCAATTATTCAGACTTTCAATTTAAGGACCTTTTTAACAGTATAGCTTCAATTTGTATGATTTACGAAATAAACCCTATTAAAGCCGTTTTGTTGAATTTAGAAGCTGGTTTTAATGTAACACCGCCAATACGAACCGACACGTTTTTAAATGGCTTGTATTGCTTTAAAACCGTACCATTTACAGAAATGAAAAACAAGTTTAGGTTTAAAGTCGGTATTGAAGCAACACTATGTGATTATGTAATAAAATGCTACAATAAGCGAAGCCAACTTCAAAATACTATTCTACTAAAAAAGGAAATTTTAAGGTACGAAATCCATTTTAACGTAATGCGAAAAGTAAATGATTGCAGTATTTATTGCCTTGCTGACTTATTGGACCACACAAAAGTTTATAAGTTGTCTAAACTAATACTTTCCACGCTGGAAGACCTTGTTTATTTTGAACCACAACTTCAAAAGCAACCACTAAGCACACCCGACAAAAAGCTTATTATCCAATGGAAGAACCCGAAAGAAATTGCAACCTTAATGAAAACTAATTCACAACGATACAGAAGGCAAAGAAGACGATTTAAAGAACTATCTTCGCAAATAGATACATCAACACTAAATCAAATTAAAAAGGCAATACACATCAAAGAAAAGGAACTTTTGCAGCTAAATTGTGAGACCATAAAGCAAGCAAAATTCTTTCTTAGTAATTATAAAAAGTGAACGCTTTTCATCATTTAAGTATAGGGTGAATAGTGTTCAATAAACAATCAATAAAAATCAATGACTAAAGGAGGTAAAAGACCAAACGCTGGAAGACCGAAAGGAACACCCAACCACGCCACAAAAGAAGTAAGGCAACAATTTGAACACCTACTTAGTAACAACATTGAAAAGCTACAAAGCTTATTTGATAGAGTTGCAGCTGAAAACCCGACAAAGGCAATAGAATTGATTTTAAAAATGAGCGAATTTGTTTTGCCGAAACCGAAAGCCGAAATAAAAGAAACTACTTATACAAAGCCCCAACCGATGTTTGGTAATAGTAGCCTTGTAGATTGAACAACGTGCATACAAGCCACTAAAACTATGAATGTAGTCGTACATAGAAAATACACCCTAAGGGGGGTAAAAAGATTATTTTTAAACAATGACGTACGTTCGTTGCACTTTTTTCTTCTATGGTCTACTTTTGAAAATTGAAAACTATGGGAAGAAGAGGAATTTTACCACCACCAAAGGCAATAGCAAAACAAAGAGGTTATTACAGACCGTCGAAGCACGGTGATCAAATAGCGGAAGTAAACGTTTTAGACTGGGTACACCAAACAATACCGACACCGCCCGAAGATTTAACCGAAGTAGCTAAAAACGTCTGGAACGCTCAATTATTACAAGCTCAAAAAATGTACGGTTACATTTCGCTCATTGATTTAGCACTATTTAAAGAGTATTGCTACGTATACGCAGAAATAGAATGGCTCAAAGAAAACGTAAAGAGTAGAACTTATACGGACGACAAAGGGACGATAAGAGTAGAGCCACTATACACCGAACTAAACAAACTTAGAAAGGATTTTCTAAGGTTATCACAGGAGTTTGGATTTAGCCCCTCTGCACGTACCAGAATACAACTACAGCAACAGCCCGAAACAAATACCGACATTTATTCTGAGGGGATTTAAATGCTATTTAAACAACTTCTGACGACTTCATTACTATCTGACACGCGTGTATAGTTTCAACTTAAAAAATGAGATTTTCTAAATCTAAATGATTAACGTACAATTCTAGGTTACTATAAGCAGCCGTTTCAATTCGTTGTATGTTATTTGTTGCTGGGAAGAACCATACCTCGATAAATAATCCACCGAACGAATACAAACTAATTTCAAAATCAAAATACTTCCTTAATGAAATAAAATTTCTTTTTTGATAAATCAAATTCGCTTTGTGATCCAACGTCAAAGAATTGAATTTGTCTTTTGAGATCATAGCGGTAAAGGTAATAATTTGAGTAAAACAAACTAAACCGACAACCAAACCGACAACGATAAAATAAAAAAGCCTTAACTTATTGAAAGTCAAGGCTGAATTGTGATCCCTCTGGGACTCGAACCCAGGACCACTACATTAAAAGTGTAATGCTCTACCAGCTGAGCTAAGGAATCAATTTCTATTATTGCTAAAGCGGCTGCAAACTTAGAACTATATCTTAATCAAACAAATACTTTTAAAAAAGTTTTTCAAAAGTGTAATGCATCTTAACTTTCTTAGCTTTTAAACTAGTAAATAGCGCGTGCATTTTGGGATTAAAATCTCCAATCCAAGCCAACTCCGTACTCATTATATCTTTGTCTTTACTCATTACTTCGTACATTTTCATTATCATCAAGCTATAAACTCCTTTATTTTGATACGTTGGTATTACACCAAAAATAATCCCACGAATTTTGTTTACTCTAGTTGTTTTTAGAAAATAAAAGAATTTAATTTTTCCCCACCAATTCATACTACTACCAACTTTTTTAAAAATCTGATTTAAATCTATAACACTGAGATAAAATCCAATAGGCCTTTCTCCATCGTACAAAAACCAAAGCAAATCTTCACGTATTATGGGTTTCATTGTATAGAATAGTGCACGCACTCTTTCTAAAGTAAACGGTACAAAATGGTTGTGTTGCTGCCAAGCCTGATTATATATAGTTATAAAATCGGCTATAAATCGGTCTATTTCGGCTACTCTGAGGCATTCTGCTCTCAAATTAGTTTGCTGTTGAAGCTTATCGGTAAACTGTTTGTATTTTTGTAAGTTTAAGGCCTCCGGGCGTGCCTCACTCGTGGTTTGTTCTATAGTTTTAGAAAAACCATAAGTCTCATAAAGCAATCGGTAGTAAGGATAATTAAAATTTTCCTGATAGGCTGGCTGTATAAAACCTTCTACTAATAAACCCCAATATTTATCTCGCTCCCCAAAATTAATGGGTGCCTCTACCCTATTAAATCCATTATCTTTAAGCCAATTTATTCCCGTATCAAAAAGTAAATTTGCCACCGACTGACTGTTTATACAATCGAAAAAACCGATACCAGCCTTAGCATTATTTTTGTTATAGAATGCCGCAACCTTTCCGACTATTTTACCGTTATGGAGTGCGATCCATCGTTTTGCATCCCCATTTTGAAATTCAGAATTTTTTGTCGGGTCGAAAATAGCATCAATATCTTGGTCGATGTGCGAAATGAAATTTGCATTAGATTTATACAATTCCCGTGTAAAGTTGTGAAACTTCTTTCGTTCTTTTTTCGTTTTTATTTCGATTATTTCTAAGGACATAATACTTCCAAGCATTCACATATCATTTTGTCTATCACTTTTGAAGTATTTGCACTAAATTCTCCAGTGAGCCTATTTGCTAAAAGAGCATTTATGGATATAGCATTAAATCCTAAAAGCTTAGCAAGGCCGTAAATTCCTGCTGTTTCCATTTCTATATTGCCTATTTTCTTGCCCTTAAAACTAATGGAGTCTAATTGCTCTAAGGTATATTTGGGTGCCAGCTGTGCGTGGCGAAACTGTGGCCCATAAAAACCTTTTGCGGTAAGTGTAAGGCTAGACTGATAATGCCTAAAACTGTTCATTAAATTTGAACAAGCTTCTATGACAGGGTATTCTCTTTTGTCGAAAGTAACCGTAGAAAAAGTATGATTGTAAAACAGGAAAAGATCATCAAAAGAGATTGCAGCTTCGGAATATACAATAGAGTCTAATTCAAAATTGGGACTCACACTGCCTGATGTTCCTAACCTCACTATGTCTAGTGCATCTAATTTTTCGTTACATATGCCAGATTTTAGGTCATAATTGAGCAAAAAAGCCAATTCATTAAAAACAATATCTACATTATCAGTGCCAATGCCCGTAGAAATTACCATCAGATTTTTACCCCTCAGTTTGCCTCCAATTGTTTTGAATTCTCGGTTCTGTATGGTATAGTGTATTTCATCAAAATGATGAGCAATACTGGATACACGGTCTAAATCGCCAACCGTTACTATGGTTTTGTACAAATGTTCTGGCTTGAGTCCAAGATGGTATACAGAACCATCATTATTAACGATAAGTTCAGCTTTAGTTAATTGTTTCACGGTAAAAGGTTATTATCTTTGCGGCAAGTTTATACATTTTTTTATGATAGATATAATTACACCGAAAGATCATATGATTTTGGTACCTCTTGACTTTTCTGATACTTCTAAAAATGCAGTATACTATGCGGTAGAAATGGCCAATCTTTTTGACAGTGAAATAGGTCTCCTTCACGTGATTTCAAATAGTGCTTTAAAATCACTATTTACCAACGAAAGTGAAGTAGCACTTCTTAGAAGCCGAGTGAAAGAAGAACTAGAAAAAGTAAAAGAAGAACTCTTGGATAAGTGGCCAAATATGAGAGTTCGGACCATTGTAGAAGAAGGCAAACCGTACAAAGCAATAAATAGAGTAGCTACTGAAAATAAGTGTGATACAATAGTAATGGGTACTAATGGTGCTAATGGCATAGAGCAATTCACCGGAAGCACAACGACGAGAGTCATAAAAAGCTCCGAAATACCAGTAATAGCTGTTAAAGAGAAGCAGACAAACCCTAAATTTAATAAAATAGTTTTACCGATTGACCTTACCAAAACTAGTCGCCAAAAGATTGATTGGGCAGTAAAGTTGGCACAGAAATATAATAGTACTATCCACATTATTATGGAACTAGACAAGGATGAGTTAGCTATGAAAAAAATCAAAGCAAACTTGCTACAAGCGGAAGGTATTTTTTCTAAGAATAATGTGAAATTTGAGTCAAGGTTACTCGATGACAGAAAATATCCAGATAACTTGGGTAAAGACACTATTCAGTACGCTGAAGAAATAGATGCCGATTTGATGATGATTATGACCAAGTCCGAAAGCGCCAGACTCTCGCAACTATTTGTCGGGAGCTACGCTGAACAAATCGTAAACAGCTCCTCAAAAACACCCGTGATGTGCATCAACCCGAAACCTACAGGTGCTATTAGCACGGGAGGTTCAGGTTTTTATTAATTTTTACACCCCGATTATCAAAAAACCTGAGAAAATTACTGCAGTTATTTCGTAAAAAAATCAAGACCAAATATTTACCTTACGTGGGCGCGCTTTTTCCACAATAAGATTTTTACCGTGAAATTCTTTGTCGTGCATCTCAGCAATAGCCTTATTTCCATCTTCTTCTTTAACAAACTCTACGAATCCCGTACCGGTGGGTTCTTTAGTCACTCGGTCATACACTACTTTAGCATACTCTACTTCACCGTACTTTGCAAAAAGCATCTCAAGGTAGTGGGCGTTATAGGAAGTTGGTAAGTTTTTAACTACAAGATTCATGCTACAAAAATAGGCACTATGGTGAAATATTACGTATGTGAACTCTCAAAATTAACCAACTATTATACCATCTTTCATTTGTATAACACGGTCGCCTACAGCTGCTAAGTCTTGATTGTGAGTGACTATAACAAAAGTTTGGTCAAAGTCCTTTCTCAACTTTAAAAATAGTCGGTGCAAGTCATTCGCATTTTCAGTATCAAGATTTCCGCTTGGTTCGTCAGCAAATATCACTTTCGGACTATTCATTAATGCCCGCGCTACAGCCACACGCTGTTGCTCTCCTCCACTTAGCTCATTTGGCTTATGCTCAAAGCGTTGCGCTAGACCCAGGGTGTGTAAAAGTTCTTTTGCCCTTTCAGCAGATTCTTTTCGGCTCACATTATTGATAAAAGCAGGCATGCATACATTTTCTAGGGCCGTAAACTCTGGAAGTAAATGATGAAATTGGAATATAAAACCAATATTCTTGTTTCTAAAGTCTGCAATATCTTTTGCTTTTAATGCCGAAACTTCAACATCGTGGTATAACACTGAGCCACTTTGTGGCGTGTCTAAGGTCCCTAAAAGTTGAAGTAGAGTCGATTTTCCAGCTCCGCTTGGCCCGGTTATAGATACAATCTCTCCCTGATCAATCTGAACATCTACAGATTTTAGCACTTCTAAATCACCGTACTTTTTACTTAAATTTTTCCCTTTGATCATTCTGTACAGCAAATCAAATCAATATTCTTATGCCATGCTACACAAAGCATACAAAAAAAATAAAAAGTGTATCTAAGACAATATGATTAAGTTAATGACCGCTAATTTTTTAAGCCATATTTATATAGCGTAAAAATTCACTTCGTGTAGCTTCGTTCAAAAACTGACCGCTTAGTGCTGAGGTAATAGTACTAGAAGTCACATCTTCTACACCTCGACACTCTACACACATATGACGTGCATCAATGGCAACAGCTACATCCTCAATACCCAGCGTGCTTTTCAAGGCTTCAGCAACCTGCTTTGTAAGTCGCTCTTGCACTTGAGGACGCTTGGCATAGTACTTTACCAAACGGTGTATTTTACTTAGTCCTATCACTTTACCATTTGCGATATACGCCACATGTGCTTTTCCAATAATTGGAACAAAATGGTGCTCACATTGCGAATAAACCGAAATATTTTTTTCGAGCAACATTTGATTGTAGCCATACTTATTTTCAAACAAGGTAACTGCTGGCTTATTTTTAGGATTTAATCCACTGAATATTTCTTTAACGTACATTTTGGCGACACGTCTTGGCGTGTTCTGCAAGCTGTCATCGGTAAGATCCAGACCCAAAGTTTCCATAATACCTCTAAAGTAGCCTTCTATCTTTACAATTTTCTCCTCATCTGTGAGGTCAAAAGCATCCGGGCGCATTGGTGTATCAAGTGCAGCATTTATGCTGTGAATTTTATGTGTTTTATTATCGTCCTTCATATTCTACAAAGTTTCTTTCGGTTTCATAAAGCGTGACGTGAAGCGCAAATTTTGGGTCTAGATGTTTTTTTATTCGATGCCAAGCCACATATGCTATGTGCTCTGCAGTAGGATTTAATTTGTGAAAATCTTCTACATCGAGACTAAGATTTTTGTGGTCAAATCTATCAGTGACCTGCTTCCGAATTATATTTTTTAGTACTTTAAGGTCTATAAGATATCCAGATTCCGGATCTACTTCTCCTGTTACTTTTACTATTAACGTGTAATTGTGGCCGTGAAAGTTCTTGTTGTTACACAAACCAAAAAACTCGGCATTTTTAGCGTCACTCCACTCTGGATTGTGAAGGCGGTGAGCCGCATTAAAGCGTTCTACTCTACTTGCAGTTACTATCATCAGTCATCAAACATCTGCTTTTCTTTTTTTGTTTCAATTTGACCCTTCATTTTTGATCTTTATTCACCGGTAGTATAAGTAAAATAAGACCATAAGTTTTTCTGATATGAGCCTAAATGCTTGTTTACTAATAGTTTATGATTTTGTTTAACTTTTTGTAAAAAAAATTAAACAAAACTAGATGTAGATACAAATACTAAACTTACTTTTGAAGCCTAACCTATTAAATAATAAGATGAAAAACGAACTTACTTTCGAACAAAGCATGCAGACTTTCCAACCTATGTTACGTAATTATGCATTGCAGCTTACCCAAAATATGGACGATGCCAATGACCTAGTTCAAGAAACTTTTTTGAAAGCTATGATGTATTCTAGTAAGTTTAAAAAAGGGACCAATCTTAAGGGTTGGCTTTTTACTATAATGCGCAATAGTTTTATAAATAATTACAGACGTATCACTAAGCGTAGTACATTTATGGACACCCAGGAAGAGCAGTTTATCATAGATAGTGCAAAAAGTTTCAATACATTTAATGATGGAGAGTCTAAATTTGTTCGTCAAGACTTGGCCGATGCCATCGATAAACTTCCCGATGATTTGCGCATTACCTTTGAAATGAATACGTTAGGATATAAATACCACGAGATAGCAGAGAAGATAAACATTCCTATTGGGACAGTAAAAACAAGAATTTTTGTCGCTCGCAGAAAGTTAAGAACCCATCTAGCAGAATATGAGCATTTGTTTAATCTAAACGCAAGTTAAGATTTTCACATCTTTACTCATTACGAAAAAAATTTAACGCTTGTATCGGGTTGTCTATTTGTACTGCATCCACATACTCGTATTTCCATTTTGAAAAATCTTTAGTAAGCTTTTGTCCGTAAAGGGTGATGTATATCCCGCTATCTTTCAACTGTTTTTCTAAAAGATTATTCCTACTGTCAAACCGAGAGACTATCCCTTGCAGACCGAATCGAAAAACATCTTTTGCTCCATCGGGATTTATATTAGCTACTAAATGGCAGTCAAAATCCCCCTTATTTCTGAGATAAAACAAAAAATTGGCATTAGAGCATTCCGTTGTTAGTCGAGAAAGGTCCTTCATAGTTGAAATAATTTGAGAATATCGATTTGCCAACTTCTCTATTACTTTATTTTCCCTATCTTCAAAATGTACTTGAATATGAATCAACTGATATTGCCAAGTAGTATTAAGTAACCATATCAAACTATCTAATGATATAATTTGCTGTTGATACTCATTTTTAAATTGTTTTCGATAGTTACATCCCACGACATCGGTTGGCTTTGCTCTACTCACCAATCCTTTACATTGAGTAGCTGTTTCCAGATGTGCATCGTGAAAAACAATGAGGCTAGTATCTGCCAAAAACCGAACATCTACTTCTACACCATCAAGGTTATAAAAATCTAGTGCCCTACTCAAACTTCCCACAGTATTTGGGGCGTACAATGCACTTCTATTGCTAAAACCCTCGCCTCCATGTCCTATTATTTTTATAGAGCTCTGTGGCAGAGTTTCCCTACCACAGCTTGCAGCTAGCAGCACAGCCAAAATAATTACAATCGATATGCGCATCCTGTACTAAATGAACCTGAGACACTATTTTGCTGGGTAAACGAACCCGATGAACGTGCTCGCTCTACTGCAACTCCGTAGCCAATCCTTGTATATATGCTCCAACGGGGATGCCAGTTGAACTGTACTTTAGTAGTGTACATGAGTGTTTGAATGTTAACAATATCTACCGGTTTTTGGCGTCTATAGTCAGCTCCTATTGAGGTTTGCCATTTTGAGTAGTTTAAAATATTGTATCCATAAGAAATACCAAAACCTATTACTGGATTTGAGGCAAAACCATCTGAAAAATTATAATTTAATCCTGCCTCTAGCACGTGATTATCTCGGGAAATATAGGCTGCATGCAAAACAGCATTATTGCCCGTATAGGTAGCCTCGTAACCTGACAATAAGGACCATTTACTATCTTTTTTTTCTTGACAGAAAGATGAGTTTACAATAGAACAAAGCACTACTAGCAAAGTTACCAATCTATTCATAGGTTAAAATATTTGTTTATATGATTATATAGTAAACTACAAGGAAGGCCAATCACATTATAAAAACAACCTTCTATACGGTTTACTTGGGTGATACCAAACCACTCTTGAATACCATAAGCGCCTGCTTTGTCATACGGTTTATACATGTCAATATAATATGAAATGTCCTTGGGTGATATTGGGTTTAGCCATACTTTTGTTGTAGCATTAAAACTTACCTCATTTTGTAGCGTACGTAGGGTAACCCCCGTTACCACCTCGTGAGCATCATTGCTCAGTAGACCAAGCATCTCCGCTGCTTCTTTATTGTTAGCAGGCTTATTTAAAATAGTATCTCCCTTTATCACAACGGTATCTGCTGTTATCAGCAACTCATTTTCTTGTAGTTTGGTATAGGCATGGGATTTCTTTTTTGATAAATAAAGAGGTACCTGAGTTAGCTCCATACTTTTATCAAAGTCTTCTTCGCACATTATTCCAACTTTGATAAATGGAATCGCCATTTGAGTGAGCAACTCGTTTCTTCTAGGGGAATTTGATCCAAGCAAAACGTTCATATCTGTTATTAAAAAAATAAAAGTGATAAAATACCTGTAAAAAAGACATACTTCAACCACAAGCTAAGTCTCGTATACTCATTTTTTTCCGTGGCATAACGTACATCGACTGCTACTTTAAAAAGTGGGACAATGATAAAAAGTGTAAAGTAGGTGTAATATAGGTACAACAAGGCACCACTAAAATATGACTTCTGAGCATACAAGGTCACGATAGCGATGGGGATAATAGTCAAAATAATGGCATAAACGGTTATATTAGAGCTATTTAGTCCCCAAATAATAGGTAGAGTTTTGGCTCCTGTTTGTCTATCTCCATCCATATCTTCAGCATCTTTTACAATTTCTCTGCTTAGCGTAATTCCAGCTGCGAGTAGCGCAAAATGTATGATAAGTAAAAATTCTACATTTTTAAAAAGTATGTAGACAGAAAATATGCTATAAAAGCATAAAATAGCGATAACAATATTCCCAATCACTGCAATATTTTTTAGCCATTTGCTATACAAAAATAGAATCAACATAGTAACCAAGAACAGACCCACAAACCAAAGACCAAGTTCATTACCCGCCATAAGCGCTATAAAAATAAATATAAATAGGTGGGTATAAACAAGCATCGGATGCAACTGGTGCAAGAAGGAAGATTTCCCGTGATTGATAATATCACGATCGCCATCGTACATATCATTTATCCAGTAGCCAAAAGCAGCACAAGCCGCCGTGCCTGCTACAAGCCAAAAGATACCCCCAGTAGTTATCGAATAAAATTGAGCGTTAGCGTCTAAAAAATAAGCACATAATAACTGCGCTAAAGCTATAAATAGCAAGTTAAATGGTCGATAAATAAGGAGGTATTCCTTCATTATTTTCTTTTTGGAAATTTCATGCGGTAATGCACATTAACTTTCCCGCTACTTATTTTAGCTAGCTTACTTTTTAGTAATTGTCTTTTGAAAGCAGAAATATGATCTGTAAATAAAATACCTTCAATATGATCATACTCGTGCTGAATAACACGTGCTGTCATACCATCGAAGGTTTCTTCTTTATGTTCTCCTGTCACGGTTTGGTATTTTAGCGTAATAGTTGGACAACGTGCTACATCTTCGCGCACGTCAGGAATACTCAGACAGCCTTCCTCAAAAGTCCATTTTTCTCCTTTCTCCTGAATTATAATTGGGTTAACAAAAGCCATACGCACCCCTTTTTTCTCTTGTTTATCAAAAAGAGTACTGTCTATCATAAAAAGACGTAAGGGCTTTCCAATTTGCGGAGCAGCCAAACCAACACCGTCACTTGCATCCATCGTTTCGTACATATCCTCTACCAATTTTCTAAATTCATCATCAAAATTCTTAATATCTTGGCACTTTATGCGCAAAACTGGGTCTCCGTATGCTCGAATTGGATGTATCATTTTTCGTATAAAAATTCTTGCAAAATTAATGTAGCAGCTGTGCTATCCAACAAATTCTTATCGCGTCTTGCTTTCTTTTTTACCCCACTAGCTATAAGTGCTTGCATGGCCTCTTTGGAAGTATACATCTCATTTACACGATGAATGTTTATGGAGGGGAATTTCAGTTTAAATTCCTCTATAAATTCCAATATGTATTTTTCTATAGTGGAAAAAGAACCATCATGCCTAGTAGGTTGCCCCACTACCATATCCGTAACTTCTTCTTTTGCTATATAGTCACTAAGGTAGTTCATCAAATTTTCTGTTTGCACCGTGATAAGTGGTGTTGCAATAATTTGCAAAGGGTCTGTTGTGGCTATTCCAGTTCGCTTACCACCGTAGTCTAAAGCTAGTATTCTTGACATTTTATAAACGTTTAATTGCGTGTTAGACTCCTGACTCAACCTTTATAGAACCACACATTATTTGTGGCTTTGTACACAATTGACTACTTTAAAACGCACAAATAATAGCACTTAATTTAATGATACAAACGTAGCTAATGTATCTCATACTTCAAAAAAAATAAAGTACAATACTGCTATCCAAGTCGCACCCATTTATTTCAATTAAAGATTACATTTTAAGGACGACCTTAAGTATGTTATAATCTGTTAAATTGAACTTGATAAGATTGATAATAAGTTAGAATCCCTAAACGATAAAAAAAAAGAACAAAAAGGATATGCTTACACTTTTCAAATTATCTAGTACTGAGCATAGAATTAATGAGGTATATTTCTTTACCACAAACAAATGTCGAAACTAACTTACCACCTTGCCTGCACAGTATGTACTTGCGAAGGCATCTGGCTTAGCCTTAAACGTATATCCCATACCTAAAATATATCCCATAGCTTCTTTAAAAGCTACATTGCTTTTAAAATTGGGATCGGTATTAATATCTGCATGCACTTCTAGTTCTGTTTTAAATTTATCTAATAAGGGACAGACTTTGTAAGCAAATTGAACACTGTCACTTACTTCTTGTATCATTCGCTCCTTTATACTGAATTTATGTTCACTAGCATACTTGTTTACAAATGCAAACCCACCTCTACCCTCTCTCAAAAAAACTATTGCAGTAGCAAACTCAGTAATATCTCCTTTCACTTGCGAATCTGAACCTATACAGACTTTAATATGATTTCCTCGTTCACTTTTTAGCGCGTTCTCAACTTCTATCATAATGTCTTGTTGCAATAATTCTCCTTCTAATTTTCTCCAGGCCATAGTATTTCTCGTTGCTCTAACATTTAATTTTTCAAAGATGCCAAATAAAATTGATAAGAATATAGGCTGTATATTAACATATTATGAATAAATAGCACCTTTGCACTTGAAATATGTTATATCAAACAGCCATAATCAAAGCATTTGTAAGGCTAGCAGCAAAAATAGATCGCACTAATGATGCATTGAGTTTTGCAGTAAATAGGACGTTTATTGAAAATAATTGGTTGACCAAAGAGAACTATTGGCATGCTTTATATCATTGGAAAAATGCACTAACCAATGAAAAAATTAGTGCTTTCGTCGTTAAATACCCATCAACTAATGATGCAAAGAACGTAGGTATAATTATGGCAGGAAATATTCCTTCTGTTGGCTTTCATGACTTGCTCTGTGTATTACTAAGCGGACATTGTGCAGTTATAAAACCGAGCAGTGAAGATAAATACGTAATTACTGTGCTCATCACTTGGCTTCAGGAACTGGAGCCTCAGCTTTTGGATAAAATCAAAATTGTGGAGCGTGTAAACCTAATTGATGCTGTAATAGCGACTGGAAGTAATAATAGTTTTCGCTATTTTGAAGCTTATTTTAAGGAAATACCTCGACTGCTCCGAAAAAACCGTAAATCATTAGCTGTATTAGATGGAAGTGAATCAAACGAAGATCTCAGCAATTTAGCCGATGATGTATTTCAGTATTTTGGTTTAGGATGCCGCAATGTGAGTTTTATATTTCTGCCACGTACTATGCCTATCACAGTGGTGCTAGACGCTTTTATGAAATATAAAGACTTAGCCAACCACAATAAGTATGCAAATAACTATACCTATCACAGAGCGCTATTACTCATGAACACTGAGCAACACTTAGATACAGGCTTTGTACTCCCTAAAGAGCGTAAAAATTTGCACGCCCCTCTAGCTTGTTTACACTATTATTATTATAGTGATATACAAGAAGTAAGTAGATTTATAGAAGAAAATAAACGTGATATTCAATGTGTTGTGGGTAACTATTCTATAGGCACAACTATCCCTTTCGGACAATCACAAAAACCTGACCTACAAGACTTTGCAGATAATGAAAATACTCTTCAGTTTTTGATGACAATTAATAATAACAGTTGACCTTAAGCCATATCCGAAGGAATTAATATTTTTGAATCTCTATTAAGGCAACAATGAGACAAGAACAAGATAAGACTTTAGTATCTACTAATTTTTTCTTTAGAGACCAAACAAACTTTGTGCGCGGAAAAGTGCGCGACGTCTACACTGTGAAAGAAGATTATGTGGTAATGGTAGCTAGTGATAGAATTTCCGCTTTTGACCACGTACTTACCAATGCGATACCTTACAAAGGTCAGGTTTTGAACCAAATAGCTTCCAAATTTTTGGATGATACCCAGCATATACTTGCTAATTGGAAAATAAATGAAGTAGACCCACACGTAACCATTGGCTATAAATGCCAGCCATATGCTGTTGAATTTGTAGTGCGGGGATACCTTGCAGGGCACGCATGGCGAGAATACAGCGCAGGAAAGAGAATAATCTGCGGAGAAGTATTGCCAGATGGTTTAAAAGAAAATGATAAATTACCGCAGCCTATACTAACACCTAGTACCAAAGCTGAAAGTGGACATGACCTAGATATCAGCTACGATGAAATAATAGCACAACGTATCATTAAGAAAAAAGAACTTCAAAAACTAAAAGAATATGCCTTAGCGCTTTTTGCACACGGTTCGGCACACGCATCTACACGAGGTCTTATATTAGTAGATACAAAATATGAATTTGGGAAAAGAGATGAGGAAATTATTCTAATTGATGAAATTCACACGCCTGACAGTTCTCGTTATTTCTACACAGATACTTACCAAGAGATTCAAGGAAAAGACCAACAACAGAAACAATTGAGTAAAGAATTTGTACGTCAATGGCTCATATCTGAAGGGTTTCAGGGTAAAGAAGGGCAATCAATACCCACCATGAATCCTGAGTTTGTAGAGGCAATTAGCCAGCGCTATATTGAACTTTATGAAAGTATTACGGGAGATGTTTTCATACCTCGTAGCTATTCTGACATAGATAAAACAATCGAAGATAAAGTGAATCATTTTTTTTCAAATCAACATTAAAAGAGTCAATTATGAAAAATTTACTGCTGATATTACTCGTTATTTATTGTGGACATATTGGCGTTGCACAGAATGTGATGACCTATGCCGGAAAAGCAAATGACAACCCAGACAATAACTACGAATCTGCATCAAGTAAGGGTCTATTGGACACTTACTTTAGTAACCCAATGGGACTTTGTTTTGACCCGAATGGAACGCTGTATATTTCAGAAAAAAATAAAGTACGTATAGTGGTAAATAACCAGCTGCACATACGTAGCGGTAGTCTTCAACAGCCCACATTTTCTGAAGGATACAAAAACGGTACAGGCACTCAGAGTACTTACCGAAACCCTAGTGGTATGGCTTCAGATGAGCAAGGTAACATTTATATTGCTGATCAAGACAATCATTGTATTAGAAAGCTAGCTAGGTACGTAAACCTAGGCAATGGACAAGTAGTATCAACCTTTGCTGGGGCTGCTCCTACTGCGGGCTTGCCTGGCAACGGATCAGCTGGAGCTTCAGATGGTCAAGGTACTGTATCACGATTTAAACAACCTAAAGATATAGCTATAGACGCCGATGGTAATTTGTATGTAACAGATCACGGCAATTATACCATACGAAAAATAACTCCTGCCGGATTAGTCACTACCCTCGCAGGGACTGCAAATATACAAGGATCTTCAGACGGTACAGGATCCTCAGCTAATTTTGGACGCCCTTGGGGTGTTGCATTATACACTGATAATACCATCGTGGTTTCAGATCCATGGAATGGAAATATTCGGAAAATAAACATATTTTCTGGGGCTACGACAACTCTTGCAGGCTCTACAACTGGACCAGATTCTCGGATTGTAAACGGTACATTAGCACAGTCTAGATTTAAAGCTCCAAAAGGAATAGCTGTAGTAGATGGTATTATATATGTGGCAGACCAAAACGTAATTCGTGCTATAAATGAGGAAAACAACTCTGTCACCACTTTTGCAGGCAATATTTCCGAATTTGCCATAAAGGACGGATTTGGATCTAGTGCTTCTTTTACAGAGATAGATGATTTGGTTAGTGATGGAGCGGGAAATTTATATGCTACAGAAAATAGCTTAGCAGTAAGCAGTCATATCATACGAAAAATAACAATTGATTCTTTGGCACCACTTGCCAATTTTGAGGCCACAAAACGCAGTTTAATTGTTAATGAAGTCGTTACATTGACGGACATCTCTCAAGGACAGCCGGCTTCATCGCGAAGCTGGACAATCTCTCCGAGTAATTACACAATAAGTGAAGGAAACCTTAGTAGTGAAGTTTTAAAAATAGCATTTGGTAGAGCTGGATTTTATGAAGTTCGTCTAAGTGTAACCAATGAATATGGGACAAATACAAAAATAAGCGAAAATTACTTTGCAGTTTCTACTACGAGTAACCTACCCAAGTACAGCGATAGTCCTCTTATTAAAGTTTATCCAAATCCTTCAAACAGTTTCTTTTCTATTGAATTAGATCCTTCTTTGAATATGAGTACTGGACAAATTCAACTTTTTGCTAGTACAGGAGAAAAAATCAATGAATTTTCAGCGACAGACGATGTAGATGTTTCCCAACTACAAAATGGCACGTATTTTCTGATGTTTACTTCAGAGCTACAGCACATCGTGAAACGAGTTATAGTGGCTCACAAATAACGATTAAAGATACTTTCAGCTAAGAGGAAAGCCTCATCAAATTGTGCTTTTTTTAGTTGAAGTTTTTTTACGCCAAAATAATCTATGAGGTGTTCGGTTGGCATATTCCCAACCAAATCATCTTTAGCCATTGGGCATCCTCCATACCCCTTTATTGCTCCATCAAACTGTGTACATCCATTGTTGTAGGCACTTTTAATCTTCTCTTTCCACTCGTGTGGTTTAGTATGAAAGTGGCCACCATACTGACTGTCGTTATTATGTCGATTCACAGCTCGGTACACGGCTGATATACTCTCTGTATTACTCAACCCCACTGTATCAGAAAGCGAAAAATGACGAATACCGATATCTTCTAGCTTTCCCACCCAGTCACTAACTACATTTGGGCTCCACTCATCTCCATACGGATTTCCAAAACCCATACTGATATAAACCACCATTTCTTTACCTGAAGAAATACATTTATCTAAAATGTATCGAACGGAATCAAAGGATTCTAAAATACTTTTACGTGTATTCCGTTGCTGAAAAGTTTCAGAAATACTAAATGGAAAACCAAGAAAATCCACTTGCGGGTATTTTATCGCATCATCTGCACCTCTTTTATTTGCTACTATAACAGATAGTTTTGTAGATGTATGATCCAAGTTTAGCGATTCTAATACTTCTTGGGTATCTCTCATTTGGGGAATAGCATTTGGAGATACGAAACTACCACAGTCCAAAGTATGAAAACCTACTGAAAGTAATTTATTTACATAGGCTATTTTCTGTGCAGTTGGAATAAAATCTAGTATACCTTGCATTGCGTCTCTTGGGCATTCTACAATCTTTATTTCAGGTTCTTCACGCATAGTTGGCATTACGGTTCAAAAGTACCATTTTTGCAACCATTTTTAAAAGCATAAATGAACGAAGAACTAGAGGTAAAAAATACCGAAGTAACCGAAGTAACTGGTGAGTCTAAAATCCCAAACCAAGCAAGTGAAACCGATTTAAAAAATGAGCAACTGCATAAAGATGTCATTAGAGAGGATCACGAGCATGATTTTGATGCAGGTACATTGCAAGACAAGACGTTGGAGGAACTAATAGAAGAAGCCCGCAATTTGTTAATACAAACCCCGAAAGTAGCTTCGGTACGTTTAAAAGTAATACGTGATATATTTACGGAAAAATATGCTATTGCCAAAGACGAAGCCAGAGAAGCATTTGAGTCAAAGAAAACTGAAGAATCTCTGCCATTTATATTTGATAAAGAACCGTTAATTCACCTCATTAAAGAAATAGAAGGAGAAATAAAACAGGCTCGAGAGGAAGAAAAAAAGCGAATAATTAAGGAAAAACAAAAGAATTTAGCCCGCAAAGAAGCTTTAATTGCTAAGCTAGAAACTATAGTTTCTGCTGACGAAACCTTAGATACTATAGCTGAAGTAAAAGAAATACAAAAAGAGTGGAAAGGAATAAGAGTATTACCAAAGGAGGCAATAAACGGCCTTTGGGAGCGATACAACCAATTGCTAAATACCTTTTATGATAATCATAGTATAAATTTAGAACTAAAGGAGCTAGACCGTCAAAAGAATTTAGAAGCCAAAATAGAATTAACCAAAAAAATGGAGACTATTTTGGAAGAGAAATCGCTGAAGCGCAGCTTTATTTTACTAAATAAGCTGCACGAAGAGTTCAAAAACATCGGTCCTGTACCTCAAGAAAGTCGAGAGCCCATTTGGAATGCTTTTAAGTCTGCAAGCGATGCAGTATATGAAAATAAGCGAAAAATATATGAAGCTTTAGAGTCTGAAAAAGAAACCAACCTTCAGAAAAAACAAATTCTTTGTGAAAAGGCAGACCTACTCAATGCGGTATACCCAAAAGATTTAAAAGGGTGGAATGAGAAGGCAAAAGCATTTGATGACTTATTTTCGGAATGGAAAAAAATAGGTGCTATACCAAAAACCAACAAGGATGCAGTATGGATTCAGTTTAATGGGGTTAGAAATGATTTTTATACTCGTAGAAAAGCTTTTTTCAAAGAACTCAATGCCGGAAGGAATGAAAATTTAAAAGCTAAACAATTGCTATGCGAACAAGTGGAAGCTTTGAAAGACAGCACAGATTGGGCAACCACAGGGAAAGCAATTATTAATTTGCAAGCTAATTGGAAAAAAGTAGGTCCTGTCCCCGAAAAATTAAATCAAGCAATTTGGAAAAGATTTAGAGCAGCTTGTGATCATTTCTTCTCTGCTAAAAATGCTGTATACTCAGATAAACGTGAAGAAGAATTAGGAAATTTGAAGCAAAAAGAGTCAATTATAGAATCATTGAAACAACTTGCGACAAGTGATAAAGAACACAAAAAGGCATTTGAAGAACTTAAGAAGATCAATGGAGAGTGGCGTACTATAGGCTTTGTACCTCATAAGGATGTGAAACGCATAAATAAGGCATATGAAGAGGCTAATGGAGCTGTATACACTAAATATAGTAGCCAAATAGAGGCTGCCAAAGCTGCTAATCTAGGTGAACACTATAAGCAAATTAAGGAAACTAGCCCAAACGGAATAAAAGAGTTGGAACTTGAAGAGCAGAACATAAAACGAAAAATAACACTGCTAAATGAAGAAATAAGCAGTATAGAGCGTAACATGTCGTTTTTTGCTAGGTCTAAAACAGCAGACAAAATGCTCAAAGATTTTAACGGTAAAATAGAAAAGGCTAAAAAACAAATAGATAGACTTAAAAAAGAATTAGGTGTAATAAAAACTGTAAAACGACCAGATAATTCTTCGGAAGAGTCTGCTAGCTCAGAGCCGAGTAGTGAGAGTTGATGCATAACACACGTTCCAAACCTTACTCTGCTACACGCTTATTTTGGAGATATATTATTTACAGGATAAGGGCGAACAACAAGCATAAAGTACATTCTCCTACTATATTTTCATTTGCTAACGAAGTGTTTTATAGTGCAAAAAAAATGTACTATAAAACCGCTGAGCAGGAAAGAAAACGCGCAAAAAAAAGTAAGCAAATCCTTGATTTTGTGGACTACGGTAAAAACGGTGCATTACTACAAAAATCTGTAGCTGAAATAGCAAAAAGAAGTCTGAAATCACCGAAATACGCAAGATTACTCGGTGCTATCGTCGATCATAGAGAAGCTAAAACCATATTAGAACTAGGCACATCGCTTGGTATTACCACTGCTTATCTCGCTCGCCAAAAGAATACTCGTGTGACTACGCTAGAAGGTGATCCTTCGGTTGCTGCTATTGCTCAGTCTGTTTGGAATCAACTAGGCCATACAAATATTACTTGTATTATTGGACAGTTTGAGAAAACATTAGACAACGTAGTAAACCAATCTTTTGACATTATTTATATCGATGGAAATCACAGACAAGAACCTACTTTGCGATATTTTGACCTATTACTTCCATCGTCACATAATCAAACACTTTTTGTTTTTGACGACATACATTATTCTAGAGAAATGGAAAAAGCTTGGGAAACCATAAAGAATCATCCTAGGGTTTACAGTACTATTGATCTCTTTTTTATGGGTATAGTTTATATCAATCCCTCACTTAGTAAACAGCATTTTACACTCAGGTATTAGTGATCCAATAGAATTTTTTCGAAAATTTTTCAAAATATCTGTATCAATAGACCCAAAAAATAGCTAATAAATCTGTAATAGTTCATCCTATTTTTTTTCCAAAAAAACTTATATAAACTAATACTACAGAGATATAATATACCGTTAAAATATCAGAAAGACAGAATATGATAAAAGACATTACTCAAAACGACCTTATACTTCTAGCCTACAACGAATTGCCCCCAGACCGGCATAGGCAATTGATGAATACCGTAAAAGCTGACCCAAAACTAAGTAAAGCATTTAAAGATATAATCTCTCAATTATTGCTTTTAGATACAGTTTTAGAAAAACCAAATCCTACTTCGGTACAAATAATTATGGAAGAGTCCTGCTCTTCCTCTCCGATGGAAATGATTTGAAACAAATCAAATAGCGTTTCCATAAAAAAATCGGAATAGACCAAGACTGAAGTATTTTTGTATTTTTTTTGGTACGTTATGACAGAGAAGCTCTACTTGCATTAGCATAACTAAAACGAGTAACTGGCGCTAATGCTAGGCAAAATTGGTAATTGGTTTTCGCGCCTGTAATTGACACGGTCAAAATAGAATATGTTTTCTCTATTGTACACATTAGTAATCGAGAAAATAAGCTCAGCTTTTCGCACCTTTTCTTTTTTATTTTTCCATTCAAACTTTCTAGTAGCAGATGCATCTAGGCGATGATAATAGGGCAATCTTCCTTGATTTATTTCAGCATAGTTTATGCCCAAATCACCATTTTCTGACAGAAAATCTGTACTTGCTCCACCACTAAAGTCTAACTGTTCATAAAACCCTTGGGTGAGCGTAAATGGAAAGCCAGAACCAAAATTCCATCGTATACTAGAAGACCATTGGCTATTTTTTCCAAAATCATAAGACGTTACAACATTCATATTGTGGCGCCTATCAAAGTGTGGCTGATACTGGCGTATACCGTCAAACCTATTTACAATATTAAATGAATATACCGTCCACACATAGAGTTTTTTAGTCTCGTACCTATACGTTACATCAAAACCATATGCTTCCCCGTTTTCTACAACATAGTTACCTTTGAGGTATTCTGGTCTTTCTTCATTCTGCTTAACATCATCAAAAATTTTATCCCGATTGATGTTCGTTATCTGTGTAAATTGTTTTATGTATCCCTCTACGTTAACTTCAGAGGATGCATTTATATCAAACTCCACTCCAAATACTGCGTGCCTAGCTTTTTGGAGTTTAGAAGTAACTGGCTCACCTAAAAAAGTACTTGGTAGATCTGCTGGCCCACTTAAAAAACCATAAAATAAATTAACTACGTCTCTATCGCTCACGGCACTCATCAGGTTTTGAGAGTACATACCTGCACTGCCTTTAAGCCTCCACCGGGTATTTATATTGTACTTCATACCAACGCGCGGCTCAAGGCTGGTTTCAGAAAGACTGGCATAACGTTGCAATCGAAGGCCTGTTTCGAGCAAAAACCTTTTATTAAAATTTTTGAGGTAGTTGACAAAAGCACTGACTTCACTGGTATTTTCTTTTTGCGAAATTTTACGATTCAGGCTATTGAAAATTTCAAAATCAGTAGAAAATCCATTCATTTCTATTCCGTATTTCAGTCTGTCTGATTCTCCTAAAAACCGAGAGAAGTTGAGATTCACATTAAACCCGTCTATCGATGAGCGTCTTGGTTTTTGATCGAGTTCTGTTTGGGTTATTTCATAGCCGCTATACGTCACACTTCCATCTATTATCGTTTGACTACCCCCTGGTATTAATAAAAATTTGGTTCCCAATCCACTAGACTTCCAGCGGTACGCCGCTGACTGCTCAAAGGCTACATCATCTGTAAAGTCAAATCCATAAAAGCTAATATTACTTCCTTTAGATGAGTTTACTGATATTTTGCCATACAAATCGCTAAATGAATAAGGCAAATTACCATCTGCAGCATAGGAATATAGTGTGGGCGAAGTTCTATTAAGGTAAGAGTTTTTATAAGACAAAATAAAACTACTGCTACCCTTGTCTTGTTGGTATTTTTTTAGTGGACCTTCAAGTAGTAATTTTGAGCTAAATGGGCTAGCATTAACCTTTCCTGCAAGTTCATTTTTATTTCCATCCCTTGTTTTAACATCTACTATAGCAGATATTCTTCCTCCGTACTCCGCATTAAAACCTGCAGAATATACATCTACTGATTTTAATATATCACTATCAAAAACCGAGAATAGTCCAATGCTATGAAACGGATTATAAATAGTAAGTCCATCTAGCATTACTCGATTCATCACGGGGCTTCCACCCCGTATGTACAACTGTCCGCCTTGATCTCCCGAAAAAACAACTCCAGGCAATACCTGCAGATATTGTACTAAGTCCGGCTCACCTCCTACTGAAGGGAATTTAGTAAGTTGCTTTGGTTTTATAGTAGTTTTAGAAATATTTATTTCTTTAGATTTTCGTAATCTCTCTCCAGATACCTGAACAGTACCTAAAGTATTACTGGCTATATTGAGATAAAAATTTTGTGCCAGTACTTCATTTTCTCTCAGCTCAATCTGAGCTACTGAGCTGTCGTACCCCACCAATGTTGCAATTGCTGTATATTTTCCTGGAGGTATGTTGACAATGGAAAACAAACCGCGGTCATCTGTATAAGCTCCTTGTTTTATAGAGGTGAAAGTAACTTGTGCTGATACAATTGGTTCTCCTGTTTCCTTATTGTAAACAAATCCACGCAACGTTGACATCTGTGCGTTTGCGCTGAGTATAGTCAAACATAACAAGGCTAAGAGGGATATTTTTTTTACCATTTAATTCTTTTTTTGGTTTTAGAAACCGTTTATTATTTCAATGTAAAATCTGAGCGCCATTCTGTGGCCAATATTCCCAAGCCGTTATTGACGTTGCTATGTATTACTACGGCATTATTGAATCCCCCTTGAAAAGTAACCTCTTTGGCCTCAACTGCTCTATCAAGTGATGCAAAATACTCGTAGTAATCAGATGATACTGAAGCAAATTCTATCTTGTATTTATCTTGATTTTGAGGTAACCCAAAAGTAAGCCCGTTAGTAGCTACGATAGCTGTCGTTTTCTCTTTACCATCAAATAAATCATCCGTAAATAAAATCGAGTTATCTTGCAATCGCAAAGAATTGAACTCCGCAAGACTAGGATCTGTACGAGGATTTAAAATCGGAATAAACGCAAATCCGTTCCAATAAAGTACTTGTAATCTATAGTAATTTTTTTGCCCAGGTTTATCAGTAAAAGTCAGCGAAATTAAATCTCCTTCCAATCCACTGGTATCTATACCCCCATTTGGCACTAAGATTGCACTACTCGGCACAGCATCAGGAATTCTCACCTCACAAAACACCGTTGGAAAATCAGGATGCTCGCCGCGAACTCTCAAAATATCTCCAGGTTTTAAGGTCAAACTGCTAGTGTATCCCTCAGAAAATAGATCATAAATAAAAGACCCTCTATCATCTTTGCTGGTAGTATAGGTAATTTTCACATTATTCAATCCTCCAGGAAAAGTACTATCAAGAATAGAAACGCTAGGTCTTGCAGTTATAAAAAGTTCAGAATCTGCGCTGAACGTACCATTTAGCACAAGTTTGGGATTATAGTCCTGCAAAATATTAGGACGTATGGTATCTTGCAAGCAAGAGTTTAAGGCTAGCAAGCTGCACATTAAGACAAGTCCCATTATTTTCGTATTATATATTTGTCTTATTCTCATTTTCGTGTCCTAAAATTTTACGATATATGCTATACCTGGTACATAAGCTAGGTAAGCTCTATTTATTTGTAACGCATTAAAATTACTATTGCCTTCAAAATCTACAGAAATGTTTAGTGGGTTTCTATTTCCTAGGGCGTTATAGAGATAAAATCTCCATTCTTGATTTAGACCGAAATTAGGTTTTAGCCGAACCAAACTAAGATCTAGGCGCGTATACAACGGACTTCTATAATTGTTCAGCGTATTGTATTCCAATTGTATTTCATCATTTATATCTCTAAACTTACCTATAGGCAATGTAAACAGCTGACCACTGCCAACTACTATATTAAATCCAAAATTCCAATCCGCATTTTCATCAGTATAGTTTGCATGAATTTTTAGCATGTGCGGCCTGTCGTAAGTAAAGTCAAAATCTTGGGCAAATAGTTCCTGAAAATTTCTAGTACTCTTACTGTAGGCGTAGCTTATCCATCCATTAAAATAGCCACTTGATCGTTGCAACATGAGCTCTACTCCATAGACTTGACCTGTGCCTTGAGTCACACTAGACTGCCAATCTATGCTAGGATCGCTGGCATCACTCAGGTTATTTACCAAATTAAGATTTTGCAATCTCTTGTAAAAACCATTTATAGTACCTGCAAAAAATTTACCTAATTTGCGCTCATATGCAGCTTCAAGAATATCCATTTTCTGAGGTAAAATGAGTTTTGTAGCAGGCACCCAAATATTTGAAGGGGAGCCTATAGTACCCAAATTTAGTTGGCTTACATACTGATTGTGTCTATTGTAACCGAGCTTAAAAACATCACTGTTTTTCAAATAAAACGTGCCGTGTATACGAGGTTCAAAGCCAACAAATACTTTTTTGTCATTTACAAAAAACACTTGGCGTACTCCCATATTTAAGATAGTATTATCATTCACTCTAAAATCATCTTCGGCATAGAGCGCTATTTCCTGAGTAGCATCGTATTTGGGTGTACCCGTTAAAACAAAAACATCACTTATTGAGGGATAATTTACAGAGCTGTACTCCCGTCTTCCCACCTGAAAAAGGCGAGTAGCACTTTGTATTCCAAAACTAAGTTGATGCTTATTTTCAAACAAATAAGTGAAGTGACTTTGAAGTCCTATGTCGCGTATACCGCTAACACTTTCTTCTTTTTGGGTGGGAAGAGATGTAGCTCCCTGCGCCCTCAAAGTGAACAATTGTTGCTCAATGGCAGTAGAGGCTCTATATCCACTATAATATGCTGTATTCTCCACAGTTGTTTTAGTGTTTAGCTGAGAGGAATATTTTACAGACGCCAATATATTCGACCATTTTTGTTTAAATCCAGCTTGCGAGGTAACTATATTGTTGCTGTCTTGGCCAGCAAAAGCAATAAAATACAAATCTCTAGTAGACATAAAGCTAAAATCTACTTTATCTTTATTTTTTAACGTTTTGCCCATATTCAGTTGCAAATCATAAATATTAGTATTGATGGAATTTTCTCGTGTTTCGGTAGGTAGCAACAGATCTATCCATGATCGACGCGCTGAAATCGTAAAATACTTTTTATCTTTTTGAATATTCGAAAGATATATACCTGCATTGAGCGGGGTCATCTCAAACTCTCCACTAAAACTGCTAAATTTTGCATTTTTTTCGCTTGATAAATCAATATAAGAAGACGCTCTACCTCCGTATCTTGCCGGTGCTACACCCTTATAAACTGCAGTATTTTTAATACTTCGGTGATGAAAAACAGAAGATATACCATAAATATGATTGCTATTGTATATCGGAGTTCCATTATAAAGCATCAAGTTTTGGTCAGCCTCGCCGCCTCTCACAAATAAATTGCTATATCCCTCACGCCCTTGCTCTATACCAGGCAACATTTGCAGCTGTCTATTTACATCTGATTCACCCAAGAAATAGGGCATATTTTGTAAGTTTTTATTTGTGTTCTTGTGCGTAAAATCAGTAAATCCCGCCAAGAAGCCAAGATTATAGCTATTTGAATTCCACTTAAGCGATAAAAAAACTGTAGTAGTGCTTTGAGGATTGAGTTTAAGCACAACCGTATCAAAATCTTCGTGAGAAAAAATTATGGGTATTTCACTATCAAAATAAGATAATAAGTATGTCCCATCACCTTGACTATATGTCACATTTGCCGTACCTCGTTCCTGTATGCGTACATTACTCACAGCATTCTCATGCTGATCTACTACTTTACCAGTGGCAATACGCTGAGCTATAGAGTTTAAGGATATAAGTAGCCCAACTGCAAGTAGGCATATTTTAAGCATGCGCAAATATGATGAAGTATTTCTATTAAGACAAGAAACAAATCAATTCCATAAAATTTCTAGTTAAATTTACATTAACACAACATTGCATTCGTTTATTTGTACAATGAAAAAATCATTTGTACTTCTTTGCTCGATACTGTTAATTCTGACCATAACCGCTTGCCAAAACAAGCCACAAAAATCCAAAAAAGCCAAGTTAGTAGTTCTTATTAGTATAGACCAGATGAAGAGTGAATATCTAACCCGTTTTAATCCACAATTAGAGGCTGGATTTAAATACCTACTAGACAGTGCACATGTATTCAGTAATGCTTATCACAACCACGCCACTACTACTACTGCTGCTGGTCACGCTACGTTAGCAACGGGGTACTTTCCCAGCAATAATGGCATCATTGATAATACCGTATACAACCGAAAACTAGGCTACAAACACTATAGTATAGAAGATACGTCAGTGCAATTTGTAGGCATAGAAGACTGCCAGCTCAATAAAGTAAGTGCTAAGTATCTGCTCAAAAATACGCTAGGAGACTATATAAAAAAGGCAGATGAATTTTCAAAAACATACAGCGTAGCTCTCAAAGACAGAGCATCAATACTAATGGGTGGGAAAAACGCTAATAGAGCATTTTGGTTTGACGCAGTAAGTACCCAAATGGTAAGTACAGACCAATATACAGAAGATTTTCCTGAGTGGGTAAAAACCTTCACAGGTGCTGTCAAAATGGAAAAGGAAATTGAACAAGGGTGGATTCTAGAGTCATCCTTTACTACCCTGCCATCTATCAGTTCAGATAGTTTTGAACGAGAAAACGGAAGATTTCTACCTTGGTTTCCACACACCATAGCAAGTTTTGATACCCTAAAAGTTCCCGCCAATAAACCAGGTACCTTTTTATGGAATACGCCGTATGGCGACGCTTTTGTGCTCGAATTTGCCCATCAACTTATCATAAGTGAACAACTAGGAAAAGGGAAGCATACCGATGTGCTGACCATTGGCTTATCTGCTGCTGATATCATTGGTCATCATTTTGGGCCTAATAGCTATGAAGTTTTAGACTATTACAATAAAATGGACATTTACCTAGCTCAATTCATAGAAAAATTAGATGATACAGTAGGAAAAGACAACTATATATTGGTACTTACCTCAGACCATGGTGTGGCTGCTATGCCAGAGTATTTAGCAGCGCAGGGTATAGATGCAAGGCGCATAGGAGCTGAGCAATTTAAAACTGACTTGGCGGCTATTGAAAAGACCTTAAAAAGTCAATTTTCATTAGACCAAAACATTATTTTAAAAGCTGACTATGGCGGAGTTGAACCAAACTTTGAGGCTCTAGGCGGCGCCTATCTAAATACCGAAGATGTTATTTACGAACTAACAAATCAATTAGAAAAATTAGATTACATTGAGAACGCTTACAGCTTTTTAGATATCAAAGACTCAAGCTGCTCCAAAGAATTTATAGCCTTAATGCGAAACAGTCATCGCGACGAGTTTGGTTATTTTATAAAACTAGTACCCAAAGAAAATTATCTCATTGATATGGGCTCAAATGGTACTACCCACGGTTCGCCGTATAGCTATGACAGACATGTCCCATTACTAATAAAACAACCAAATGTTATAGGAAAGAAGATAACACAAAATGTTCAAACCGTAGATATCGTACCTACCATCTTACAGATGCTAGGTATTTCTACAGAAGAAAATTTTGATGGTAATAGCTTGTCGCCACTACTTTAGCTCAATATCTGTATTGTTTTTGAGGTAAATATAAATGCTCTACATTAATAGCTTATACAGTTCAAGTTGGGCATCGCAAGGTGCTTGGTCGTTTTTGTACATCTTGTTAGAAAGAGCATCATCAACTATTCTGGCATTTTGATTATCGCGCCATTGAAGTTCTAAATACTGTATAGCTTCTTTTTGTATTTTGGTCTGGTAAAGTGGCGTAAGCACTTCTACGCGTACATCTAGATTTCGGGTCATCAAATCAGCAGACCCGAGGTATATTTTAGCATTTTCTTGTGTACCAAACCAAAAAAATCGGGAGTGTTCCAAGTATCTCCCCACAATACTTCGAACTTCCATATTTTTAGTGGGTACCATACTGCAAACGCCCCTTATCATTAGCCTCATTTGTACTCCAAGATCTGCAGCCTCCTTGAGTTTGTGAATCATGCCTTCATCTACGAGGTTGTTTATTTTTATAAAAATATGTCCATCTCCTCCATTTTGAGCCAAAGCAATCTGCTCGTCTATAAGTGAGTACAGCGCTTTTCGCAGATTGATAGGTGCCACAAGTAAGTGATTAAAAACATAGGGTAAATAAGGTTTATCAAAAATTTGAAACACGTGAGCTACCTCATCAGTTATTCGGCTATCCGCTGTCAGCAACGCTGTATCACCATAGAATTTAGCAGTTTTTTCGTGAAAATTTCCGGTACTGATGAAGGCTACATTTCGTTGTTCCCCTTTGCTCATACGCTGAATGAGTAGCAATTTACTGTGTACTTTAAGGCCTTTTAGCCCAAACTCTATATGAATGTTTTCCTCTTGTAGTTGCTTGCTCCATTCTAGATTTGCCTCCTCGTCAAAACGCGCAAGCAATTCTATAACTACATTTACCTGCTTGCCATTTCTTGCTGCATTTTTCAATGCTTTTATTATTTTGCTTTTGGGCGCTACACGGTAAAGCGACATGTGTATGGCCATAACTTTAGGGTCTATGGCGGCCTCGCGTATCAGATCTATGACATAATCAAATGAATGATATGGAAACTGAATCAACTTGTCTTCCTCCAGTATCTGTTTCAAAATAGGCTTACCTTCATCTATATCGCGGTGATCCACTGGCAGAAGATTGTCGTAGCATAAGCCTTCTCTGCCCAAGCTCGGAAAACCCATAAAATCTCTAAAATTGTGATATTTGCCTCCGGGTATTAGGTGATTCTGTGCACTTAATTTTATATTTTGTAGTATCTGCTCCAATTGATCTGCTGACATTTGCCTATCGTAAACTAAGCGAACAACTTTACCTTTTCGTCTATTACTCAGGCTTCTGTTAAGCCGGTCATAGTAGCTTTCGCTAAAGTCGTCATCCAAGTCTAGTTCTGCATCTCTGGTCAGTTTTAGGATGTATGATTCAATGTTTTGAGGTTCGAAAATGCGCAAGATGTAAGGCATATTATACCGTATGATATCATCTAGGTATATAATATTCTGTGATTGATCTTCACTTGGCAGCACTACAAATCGCGAAAGATAGTCTGTGGGCAGTTCAATAAGCGCTTGCAGTTGCTTATCATTTTTCTTAAGCGCAGAAATATAGAGGTAGACCGACTTATCCTTTAGGTAAGGGAATTTTTTTATATTACTGAGTATAATAGGGGTAATCAGAGATTCTACCTCATTTAAAAAATACGTACGAACAAAGCTTTGTTCATTTTCTGTAAGTTCTTGTTCATTTTTAATAAAAACATTTTGAATTTTTAGTTCATCAAAAATTTCTTGGTATGTGGCATAAAATTTGGTTTGAAGTTCCAAGACTTTCTTTTGAATATCTGCTAAAATCTGGTTTGTTATATCTACCAAATCATCGTCTTTTCCGCTCATAGCTGCAACTAGCCTTATGGAAGTAGCCACTCGAACTCTAAAAAATTCGTCTAAATTATTAGAGTAAATACCCAAAAAACGCATACGTTCTATGAGAGGAACAGTTTTATCTTGAGCCTCTTGCAATACCCTCTCATTAAATGAAAGCCAACTTATGTCTCTGTTTATCATATTATTCATCTATTTGAAAGAGGTTTTATGCGGTCTAGTCTAAAGAGTAAACAATTGCCAATTTTAGTGACGTTGCTCTTTTAGCAAGTTTTCCTGCGATGAGATTATTACCATTACCGTCGATAAATTGATCTTGAACTCTACCAAAGCCGTATTTTATATAAATTTCTACTGGGGTGTATCCTCTATAAAACTGAACGCCAACTCGAGCCGTAGGCATTCCCCAAATTTGATTAAAAACACCAGTATTTGGCTCAGAACTCACATTTATTACCCCAATTTTATTAACTTCATATCCCGCTGCCAGATTAATACCAAAGTCTCTATCTGCATTTTTTGTGCTATTACATCCGTAATACATCGCCGCTAGTAGAGCAAATTGTATATTGCCAAAGCCGAAGCCACCCTGCACTACATATTCGTCTGTTGGCCCTGTTTGTCCTAGACCAATAGAAAGTGGTGCTACCGCAGCAAAAGAAAGGTCAACCAAAGGTTCTATTAAATTGTATCGTGGCTCTAAACTTAATGTGTAGATAGAGCTATAGCTAGTTTGCACAGCTGCTTTTTCATAGCGAGGCACATTGGGTCCTCCAGGATTTATGGGAGGATCAAAATATTGAATGTTGGTATATGTGAGTGGGCTCGTAATGAAATCTAGAAATAACGTATTTCCAAATCCCAAAAACAACCGTCTTTTATAGTCTTTAAAAGATGTAAATTCTGATATAAGTGGTTTTGTGATTTGCTCTTCTGTATCATTATTTGAATCTTCAGAGTATACAACCTGAGCCTCTCCTATTGTGCTTAGCCAAAAAAGAAGAAAAATTAAACCGATGTATTTCATATTATATGGTCAAAAGTACTAATATCCTTACGTTTTAAGAACCTGAAAATTTATTGCTTTGTCTAACAAAAGTAAAAAGATGAAAAAACAATGGTATAAGAACTGCCAGAAAATATAAACTAGTCTGCCGCTCTAGCAGCGACTCAAACTGCATAGAAATAAACGTAAGCATTACCGCAGCAAGAAAAACAGAATTATGTCTCCCCAAACGTATTAAACCAAAAAAAAAGAACAATAAACTAGCAACGCCAAAAAGACCATATTTCACTCCAAACTCTAAAAACTGATTATGAGGGTCTATCCTATTTTCGGGCCAAAGTGGAGATCCGGTTCGATTATATCCTTCATTCATTTTTACCTGTAGTCTATTAGCTCCCACACCAAGTAAATTTTTACTAAGGGTATAGGCACTAGCCTTGTAGGCCTCCATTCGCATAGCCATACTTTTATGATTAATCTCTTCGCTGACCCCCCAGCTATTCACATCTTCTATACTATTAGCTACTTTATTGCGAAGGGATGTACTGAGCGAATAAGCGGTCAGAGATAAAGCAGCGAGACCCGCTAAAAGAAGCAGAATTTGCTTATAGTTTTTGTGGTAGAAAGCATAGTGTATTGATCCAAAAGCACTAGCCAAATATAATGCTACCAAACCAGTTCGAGAACTCAAAATATGAGTACTAATAATTATCACAACTAAGCATACAACGCCAAATGTACGATATACTCCCGACGAGAGGTAGTTATGCACTAGCAGACCAACTAGCAGTATGACGCACCATGCATTTAAAATACCAAAGTGAATATGGTGCATATTTGGAATAGGGATACTCTTACTTTGCAAAAGCAAGGAATCCAATTCTTCTTTATTTACAAAATAATTTGAAACCGCAATACAATCAACAACTGCAACTGCTGAAGTAAAAACAAGTGCAACAAATACAAGTTTGGTAGGAACCTGTTTAAAAAAAAGAAAACCAGCCAATATAAGAAAAACAAATCCAACTACAAGGCCAATTTTAGCTCCTGATATACCATAAAAACTACTCCGAAAACCATCTATTGCGACTAGTAAAACGATGGTCAACAGGCTATAATGTAGTATACCAAAAGGAACGCTACCAAAGCTAAAGGAGCGCCAGTTTAGTAAAAATAGCAACCCGACCAAGACTGTTGATAGGCTCACCAAAAATGGGGAGAACCACAACGCCATAAAACCTAAAATAACAATTATTAGGTAGCTATACGAAGCAGTAGTGAGCCAATTTTTAACGCGCATAGCTGAGTTGTATCTTCGATTTGGCAGATATCCCAATCTGCTTTGCAGAGCTTTCTGACAGCTTTATTATCTCAGCACTGTTTTCTTTTTTAGAAAAATTCCCCGTTACCTTCACAAACACAGTATTTTTATTTTCGGGATTGGTAACCATAATAACGGTGCCAACAGGTGCATCAAAATGTAGAGCAAAATTCTTATCATCTGGCAAAAAACTAGATCCAACAACAGCGGTGCCTTGCTCTTCTATTTTTTCAATATTATATTCAACTAGTTTTTCTACACGAATAGTATAACCTGTAGCAGACGGAACTGATTCTCTAGCTTCTACAGTCGTTTCATATCCTAAGTCATTATATTTTTGGGTGTCCATTTGTTTTTTCATTTTGATATACTCGGTTTCTGACCCCACCACTTTATCTACTATTTCTGTTTGAGCTGCGCCATCTTGTACTAGGAGTATTTGGCCTTCGGCTAGTTCATCGCTTTGCAGATCATTCAACGTTTTAATCATTTCTACACTAGTACTGTAAAGTTTGCTTATGGCGTAGAGGGTTTCTCCTTTAGTAACCACATGAGACTTTGCAAATGTGCTTACCTCCTCCGTCTTGGCAAAATTTGTCTTCTCGTATTTGCCATAAGGCAAGGCCTTTTCTTCAAAAAAACTAGTTACCACTTTATCTTGAAGAACCGGTTTTTGGGTAGTAGGTATCATTATTTGCTGCCCAATTTGTATTACCTCTTCAGTACCAGGGTTTTCTGCCACTATATCTTTAAGGCTCACATTGTATCGTTTACTAATGCTATATAGCCCGTCTCCTGCGTTTACTTCATGCAAAATATACATTTTACCGTTTTTTACTTTAGTACCTACAGAGTCTGTTTTGTGTGCTAAGGCTGCCATTGTGGAGCAAAGAGTAAGTAATAATATCAATTGTTTTTTCATCTCGAGTGCAAATTTATTGAGTAAATAGTATGATTTAACAGATAGTTATTCACTTTATTGTTTCCTTTTGTAGTATTGTGGCAAATATGAAACAAATAGTATTCCAAACGCTTTTGGTAATGCAGACACTAAGCGCGCTAGCTCAAGCGCAGGTGCTGCCTAAGGTTGTTGTTTTTGACTTAAAAAAAGAAATTGCTCCAGAAGCTACTCGCATAACCCAGCGCGCAATAAACGAAGCTGAAAGAATACAAGCTGATCTTATAATTATACATATGAATACCTATGGTGGCTATGTGACGGATGCTGATAGTATACGTACTAGAATACTGAATACGAAAATACCTACATATGTATTTATAGATAATAATGCTGCAAGTGCTGGCTCGCTCATATCCATAGCGTGTAACAAAATTTACATGACTAAAGGTGCGAGTATAGGTGCTACCACTGTAGTAAATGAAGAAGGAAAAAAAGCTCCAGACAAGTACCAAAGCTACATGCGCAAACAAATGAGAAGTACTGCAGAAAGCCATGGTAAAGATACTGTAATAAAAGATGGAGATACCACTTATATTTACTATCGAAATCCTGACATAGCAGAAGGTATGGTAGACGAGCGTGTGGTAGTAGAAGGGCTAGACGATGCCGAAAAAGTAATAACTTTAACTACAGTAGAAGCCATAAAATGGGGATATTGCGAAGGCTTAGTAAGTAGCGTAGATGAAATACTTCAACTAAATGGCTTGGAAAATGCGGAAATCATACACATACATCCTACAGCTGTAGATAAGCTGGTCGCATTTTTTGCTAATCCGGCACTACGCTCCATCCTAATTTTAATAATGATAGGAGGCATTTATTTTGAGCTACAAAGTCCTGGCATAGGTTTCCCTTTAGCCGCTTCTATTATAGCAGCTATTGCATACTTTGCTCCTCTATATATAGATGGTTTGGCACAGAATTGGGAGATTTTACTCTTTATTTTGGGTGTTATTCTTATTGCTCTCGAAATTTTTGTAATACCCGGTTTTGGTGTTGCCGGAATAGGCGGTATTTTACTTGTTTTTGCCAGTTTGATACTCAGTATGGTGCGTAATGTAGATTTTAATTTTGATAATGTGTCTGACACCGATTGGGACAATGCTATGGCAAGTGTGCTTTTTGCTATGATAGGTTTGGGCGCGTTATTCTATTTCTTTGGGTCTTATTTTATACAGTCCAAATTATTTCAACGCTTGGTGCTCAATGATGTGATAGCTGCTAAAGTACCCATACAGCAAGAGAAACAATCAGAATCGGTATCTATTGGTGACCTAGGTACTACGCATACAGCGCTAAGACCAATGGGTAAAATTATACTCAATGGCACTACTTTCGAAGCAAAAACCAATGGAGAAATGATAAGTCAAGGTAAAAATGTACGTGTAATAGGCATAGAAAATCAATACATAGTGGTCTCTCAGCAATAAGATGAAAAGAATAAATAAACTGATAACCCTAGCTTTCATAGTACTTGCTGTAGCTGCTCATGGGCAAGTAGCCGATGTAGTAGTGGAAATTGGAGACACCCTTTATTTTGGGGCATGCAATGGTGAAAACTATACCTATATTGATTTTTTTCAGAAAACACGTTTTGAAGAGGATAAACCAGTAAGCGATACTGCCACAAGTTGGAACTATTACAGCACGTTTTTTGATACCGGAGATTTTGATGTGAATCGAATGACTTGCGAAAAAAGTGGCACATACAGTATTATAAAACATATGATGATGATGCAACTCCAAGATAATACATCGCAAATGGTTTTTGTAGCAGAAGTAGAAAAAGGTAAATCGGCTGCCTACATTATAGAACCCGCTTTTGCAGCAGCAGAAGTAATATGGTCTCCCACTCCGCGATGAAAATTCTTGTTATTCGTTTTAGCTCTATAGGTGACATGATACTCACCACCCCTGTGCTGCGCTGGCTTGCTCAGCTAGATGCTGAAGTGCACTACCTCACCAAATCAAATTACACAGAGTTGGTGTGCAGCAATCCGCACGTACATACCACCCACGCAATAGACAAAAATATAGACCTTACCATTGATTTACTCAAAAAAGAGAACTTTGATACCGTCATAGATCTTCACAAAAACATACGAAGCAAAAAAGTAAGTAAAGCAATTGGGGCTTCCTATATCACCTACAACAAACTAAATATCCAAAAATGGTTGTTTGTTAATTTTAAGATAAACCTACTCCCCAAAAAACACCTGATAGATAGGTACGCCGATGCATTAAAATCGCTACATCTAGACACCGCCAATAGAGCTGTAGATTATTACTTTCCACAAAACTTCTCATTTGATTTGGCACAATGCAAGCTACAGAAAAAAGAGTATCTAATTATCGTGATAGGCGGTACATATGCTACCAAACAAATACCTTTAGAGATTATTTTGCCGTTAATTAATCGTTTAAATAAGCCTATCGTATTGCTTGGGGGCGGAAAACTAGACTCCATCAAAGCTGCTAAAATTATGGAAAATGCACCAGATTCTGTATCAAACTTGGTAGACAAAATCACCCTAACGGAGGCAGCCTACGTTATAAAACACAGCGCTGGTGTGATAACTAGCGACACTGGACTTATGCACATCGCATCAGCTTTTGAAGTGCCCGTACACACAATTTGGGGTAACACCCACCCAGCGTTGGGCATGTATGCCTACCGTCAAAAAAACGCAGCAATACACAATTACCTCGTAGACCTACCCTGCCATCCATGTAGCAAGCTAGGTAATCATTCTTGCCCAAGAGGACATTTCAACTGTATGAAAAAACAGAATGTAGCCTTAATCTTAAAAAACTGCCAACTAAAAGACCAGACACAATAAATATCTTTGCCTTAATTTTTATGTATCTATAAATGAAAAATATATTCCTATTAATTCTCAGCCTATTTACGCTAAATGCGTTCAGTCAACAAAAAGTAGCTTTTACAAAACTCGTAAAAGAAACCGATGGGCTATACTACTATAACGATACCCTATACACAGGAGAAACATTGATTTTATGGCCGATAGAGAACAAACCCATGCAACGGGTCACTTGGAAAAAAGGTAAAATTGATGGCACATTTCAAAGCTGGTATGAAAACGGAAAACAAGACCAAGATATCAGATACAAAGATGGAGTTAGGCACGGTGAGTTTAGAACATTCAGAAGCAATGGTTCGCCGGAAGTACATTGTAATTACAAAGAAGGTATACTTCACGGAGGCTATTCATCTTTTCATGTCAATGGAACTACTAAGAAAATAGCCACTTTTGAAAACGGAAAAGAGCAAGGAGCATTTATACTCTATCACTCCAACGGTGAAAAAGAACAAGATGGACGTTTCAAGGATGGAAAACCACATGGGCTCATTACTTCGTACGATCGAGAAGGCAATAAGCGAAAAGAAGTAACCTATAGTTTGGGATTGAGACACGGCACCTCCACTCTGTACCACATCAACGGAAAAGTAGCCGAAACTGCTGTGTATGAAAATGGTTTTGCGTCTGGAGAAAAACGTACCTATACGCTAGAAGGGCAAATAATACAACTAGAAACCTATAAACTAGGTAAGCTAAACGGAGAAAAAACACTCTACACTATGAGCGGCCTGCCACTAGAAATAATGACTTACAAAGAGGGCAAGCGACACGGCAAATACGAGTTATACAAACAAGAGGGCCTAGATACATACGGCCAATATGTAAACGGGGAAAAAGAAGGCGAATGGGTGGAGCATAAGTTTAACGAGGGTGGTGAAGACCGCGGTAGCTACATCAAAGGTAAGAAAAATGGGAAATGGGAACTCGGGGCAACCAATCTTTTTGGCAAATGTAAAGGTGAGTTTGTAAATAATATGAAACACGGTACGTGGGAATACTGGCGACACAATGGCAAAAAATGGAAAACTGAACATTGGGACAATGGTGTATTAATAAAATAATGAAAAAACCATAAATAATCATTTTATGGTATCCTAGTCTTCGCTTAAGTTACTCATATCACATTACACGCTATCAGTTGTTAGTGCTGTTCTAAGGCTATTTATTTTTCTAGAACTAATAAGTCATTAGAGGTCTTACATTTTATGTTTTAAAAGAAACTGAACTGTAGAGGCTAAAAAATACACTACTAAATACGGAAATTACGAATCTTAAAAACATAGCTAGAAACCGGTTGAAGAAACTGCCTTACAGTTATCGTAAACTACTGTGGCCTTTTTTAAGAAAATATAGTTTGATACACAAGGCGCTAGTCTGCTTTGCGTAAAAATACAAGATTTTCATAGTACCATAATACTGTATTTCAACCATTGATTTATTTTCTTTACATCCGTTAGCTAGTTGTTTCCGCTTTTAGGTTTTACTTTCACTGAGAAGAGGCTATACAATTTGGTCATCGCTTTTGTTTTGTGCACTAAAACGCTATATCAGTGGCTCGTTTTTTTCACACATTCTTAGCTTTTTTTCGCTTGATTGGTATCGTTGTTTGGCAGCGGCACTGGCCGCAGATATTAAAAAGAACTGACATTTTGATGAGTTTAGTTAAGGGTCATTTATGGCCAACTACACTACGGCACTACTGCAAAATTTTATCATCTTGCCAATTGCCTTCAAACAGAATGACACCGCTTTTATTGGAGAGTATACCGAGGCCGTTGCGTTTATTATTTTTCCACTGGCCCACGTACTTATCTCCTGTTTGCCAGTGGTACGTACCTTGTCCCTCTCTCGTGTCATTCAAAAAATCTCCTACATAGATGTCACCGTCTTTCCAGGTATAGGTACCCTTACCGTGGCGCTTGTTGGCTAGCCATGTGCCTTCGTATTTGCCGCCAGTACTCCATATACCTACGCCTTTTCCGTTTGCTTCTCCATTCTTTGTTTCGCCAAGGTAGTGTACCACATTGTTATTTGGGTTTTTGAAAGAGATTGTTTGTATGCTATTTTTATCCTCCAGTTTAGTGGTCAATTTGCTTACTTGCATTTGTAAACTATCTATGCGGTGAATACTTATAGTTTGCTGGCTGCTATAGACGCTGTAAGTGCTATCTAGTTTTTCATCTAAAAGTTTTAGTGCAGTACGTGCAGTTGTCAGTTGTCTTCTATATATATTGACGGCATCTTTTGTAGAATCTCTACCACGTATCAAATTAGCTATTTCTGTAACTCGTAGCACCAAGGTGCTATGTTTCGCTTCAGTAAATGTATCGACTGCCAATGAGTTTTCAAAACCATTGAGAGATTCTACAAAGTTTCCGGTAAAAAAAACACTATCTAATGCTACTATTTTTTCATAAAATGCCACTTCACTGATCAATGAGTCTTTGGTACTTTGTGCAGTTTTTTGAACAATATTTAGGCGTGTTTCGGATTTTTGTCTTTGGTAGTTTGCCCTCAAAATCCATATCCCCGACAGTAGTATATAAAATATCAACAGTGTAAGTAAAATTGTTTTTTTTCTCATACGCTTAGTCGGCCATATTTACGGGTAGTAGTTTATCTTCAAATTTTCGCCAATCTAGAGAAATGTAAGCGTTTACTCGATATATCCAGCGTTGGCGATAGTCCAAATTTCCTTTTTCAAAAGATTGACCCACAGTGTACATCATTCCCGTAGAAAATCCTACACGTGAGTTTACTATATAGCCAATGTGCGGATAGATTCGTAGGTCTTCTAGAGGCGAGAGTCTGGCCGTCTTTCCTGTCTGCATAATAATTTCCACGTCAGGGGCAAAATAAATACTTTTACTTCTCAAAACATTGGAATTTAAAGGGTATTTCATCAAAAACTTATATCGATATCTGTTTCTAAAATCATAGGTGTCGTCAAATTCATTTCCCTTACTCCACCGGTGTTCAAAACGAAGTCTGTGGTAGACCATCCCACGAAAAAAAGGTTGTGCAAAAACATATTCATGCCAAAACCGAGGTTCTATAACCACTTTTTTTAGTGTTTTATTTCCTGGTTCTGGAGTAAAATCTAAACGAAGTACACCTCCAACCGTAGCATTGAAATTTTTTGAAAACAAATATTTCACACCATGTCGATTATAGATTTGAGCCATTCTACCTACGTATGGCACATCATTGTATTCTGTTCTTCGGTAGTGCATCTCTCCAGCCCAAAGCAGTCGTTTAGAGAGTCTAAAATTCAGGTAAGAACCCATCCACGCCGAGGTGGTTGGTTTGCGATATAAATCATAGCCTCCGTCATAGTTTTCATTTTGTTGCGCCTTTACACTAAAACCCAAAACGAGCACTATAAAAATACTTATTGCTTTATGTAACATTCTTTTTCGCTTACAGTCTAAAACGGCAATTCAAATAATTTGATAATCGCTGCAGTGTCGTTTGTTTTTTTTAAGTTTTTTTCGAGCGATTTGGTATTGGTTTTTCTAAGCCAAATCATTTTGTCATACAGCACTATAAATTCACCCCCCAAAGAGTCTACTCTTTCGCACGTTATATAGTTTAACATACCATTTTCCAAATAAGGTATAATAGTCTTTTTGTATGCCCTAAAAATTCGCTCTTTTCGTATTTCTTCCATTTCTAAAAATAAATAGGGATTCCAAACCATGCTTCTATACTCCTTTTCTACTTGGTTCATTTTATTTTCTACCTCAGTCAATTGATGATAAGCTTGCACAAATCGTTGAAAACAATAAATATAGTCTTCCACATAGGCATTGCTCACAGTGGTATCAGCATTACTAATAGCTTCGTATTTTTGGAAAACAAATCGCAAAACAGAATCCGCTATACTCTTGTGGTATTGATTAAAATCGCTGGAATTTCCGCTATTTTGAAAAAGATAAAAAACTGAATCTTTTGCTGCGGATAGTTTTTCTAGCGGAGTAGAAGACAAAAAGTTGTACTTTTTTACCTCATACATCACCGCTTGCATATTGTCAAAAGTGACTGGTGAGCTGATTTTTTTGGCGGCTCCTTTCATAGGTAATAAAACCATGTAGACTATAAAGAATACTGCAGTACATGTGTTTTTTAGAAACCAATTTTTACTATCCATATTTAGTTTTATATTGGTAGGTTCAAAGTTTATTTTTCTTATTAAATAATATAAATATAATGGTCAAATTTACAAAGAGTTATGGTTTTGCCAAAAGAAGTTTTGGTAATGATATAATTGTAAATTTAATCCAAGGCTTAACTATTTGAGTAATGTTTCATATTTATTTGAAACATCCCCCTTACCCATTGTGCTCAACATAAACAAGGTAAAACAGACTTTTCATAATATTATCTTATCCAAATGTAAGAAGGTTATATTTCTATATAAGTTTATGTCTCATATTTAACTGACTATTGTCGTTGCTTTGCACTACCCCTGCTCACCCATTTTTGCTTCGCTCCATTTGAAGAGTGCTAAGTCATACTTTATAGGGTCTATGGCGTCTAGCTTTAAGAGATTGTTGCTCAGCTCCTCTACTGCTTTCCAATCTTGCTGCGTGCGTGTGAGCAGCCCAAAATGAAAAGCAGCACGCTGTACATGAACGTCTAGCGGACATTTTAACTCTGCTGGTTTTATGGAGTTCCATATACCAAAGTCTAGTGTCGTTATATTAGTTATATCTTGCTGATTTGTTGTTATCTTGCTTGTGGTGTTACTCTCACCGCTTTTTTCCTTTGTATGATTTGGAACAGCTCCTTGACTAGTATCAATAGTAGAAACAGTGTTGCCTCTAACCATCCAACGCAAATACATGTTTAGTCTTTTGGCAGACGAGTTTTTGGCAGGATTGGCAACGTGTTTTCGGGTGCGCTCCGAGACAAATTCATTATTAAAAAAAGCATGGTGAAAATAACTAATTTTATCCTTCATAGTAGGCCCTACAAAATAGTCTTCCAACGATTTTTGGTTTAAATACCAGCGTTTTAATACTTCTATAAAGTAGAGTACATCGGTAGCATTGAACGTGCGGTGCACAAATCGTTCGAATACGACAAGATCTGTAGCCGAGTGCTGAGTTATAAACGCGTGAGGCTCCTGACCCATCCAGTGCATCAATTTATTAGTATTGGCAATTATGGTTTTACGCTGGCCCCAAGCAAGTGTCGCCGCAAAAAATGCCGATATCTCGATGTCTTCCTTTTTTGCAAATCGCTTTGGAATAGAAATGGGATCTGAGGCTATAAAATCTTGTTGTCTCAGCTCTTGTAAAATAGTGTCGAGTTGCTCTTTTACAGTCTTTATATCCATTTTTTTTCTAAAAAAATCACTTTAGCTGGTCGCTCAACCATTTACACATTGTCAAAAATTTTAGATACACTTACTTCAAAGCCTTCAAAATATTTACTCACAGCATTTTTCCCTTCAGTAAAATACTTAGAACCAGCATACGCATCTACCAGCACCGCATAGGTTAATACATACCTTTCCATTGAATTCACTACCCCATATTCAGGCACTTTAGCTTCTTGATATAGCATAAATTCGGTATCTAAATCATATCTGGCATTGCCAGGACTCAGTATTTCAACTACAAGGTCAGTTGCGCCCACTATACTGTGGTCATCAAGTTTTGCTGCATCACAAAGCATACGAATATCAGACTTCGCCACATTGGCATTTCTCTTTTCAGAGGCTATAGGCAGGACTAAATCAAGTGGTGCATAAAGAACATTGCAAGCGTGAAGTTCAAAATATCGTGCAAACTTCATCTGTACTTCTTGAGAAATTCTTCGGTGCTTCCAACTAAGAGCAGGAGACATTTTTCTGATTTTGCCCCATATGGGATACTTCGCATAGTTATACTCCTTGCTATCATCTAGCATAGCTTACTATGGACTCCTCTATTTTCATTTTTTCAAAGATAAGTGTTTATTGCTTTATTTCAAGTGAGCAGCAGACTAAGTGTCCATCAGTTTATACGTAACAATTTTTTTTATCAAAATGACATAGATTTCTTTTTACGCTATACTGTTCATGGCTTTATCCATATCTACAATCAAATCAACGGAGTCTTCTATGCCTACACTAAGCCGAATCAACGAATCAACAATACCAAGTTTTTCGCGGTCAACTTGGGGTATACTTGCGTGGGTCATAGAAGCGGGGTGTCCAATGAGACTTTCTACCCCTCCCAAGCTTTCTGCTAAAGCAAATAATTTTGTATTTGAAACTAGTTTTTGAGCATCCTTCAGTCTATTTTCTTTGAGCGAAAAAGATATCATTCCTCCAAAACCTCGCATTTGTTTTTTTGCTATGTCGTGATTTAGATGGGTTTCAAGTCCAGGCCAATACACGTGCTCTACCTTAGGATGCAAACTAAGCCATCGGGCAATTTTTTCGCCGTTTTCGCAGTGCCGTTGCATACGCACATGCAATGTTTTAATACCTCTCAACACCAAAAATGAATCCATAGGGCCAGCAATAGCGCCAGAACTGTTTTGTATATGATATATTTTTTGGGCTATTTGCGGGTCTTGGCAAACTAAAACACCCATCATAACATCACTATGGCCACCTAAGTACTTGGTAGCCGAATGCATCACAATATCAGCACCCAAATCAAGTGGATTTTGCAAGTATGGCGTAGCAAATGTGTTGTCTACTGCTAATAATGCACCAGCTGATTGGGCAATATCTGCAACGGCGTGAAGGTCTATTATATTTAGCATTGGGTTAGTAGGAGTCTCGACCCAAATCAGTTTTGTATTCGTATTAATAGTTTGTGCAATACACTGTATATCACTCATATCTACAAAATGAAAGACAATGCCAAAATTGGCAAAAATAGACGTAAATAAGCGGTATGACCCACCATAAAGGTCATTGGTAGCAATTACCTCATCTCCAGGTTTTAACATTTTTAGGACCGCATCGATAGCAGCCATTCCACTACCAAAACACGCTCCAAATTTTCCGTTTTCTAAAGCCGCGATATTTTGCTCTAGCGCATTTCGAGTAGGATTGCCAGAACGGCTATAAGTATATCCTTTGTGCTGGCCTATGCCCTCTTGCACATAGGTACTTGTTTGGTATATAGGTGTCATGATGGCTCCCGTTGCTGGGTCTGGACCTAGCCCTGCATGAATGGTTTTAGTTGCAAATTTCATTGTGCTGTTTAATTCGTGTCTCAATATAGTATTCAAATTTATAGCATATATCGAGAAGAATACTATGTGGTTTTTCCACCGTTTGGTTACTTTAACGCTAAAACTATTGCATTGTTACTCCGCAAAAATCTTATCGTGGAGTCTAATTTTTAGCCTTTACAAATATAAAATTACCGAGTGGACCAAATTTCAAATCCCTAGCGGGCTTTGACTTGGTCACATCGTGCTCACGACTGGATGATTGATCCAGCCTTACCGGTGAGTGGACCAAATTTCAAATCCCTAGCGGGCTTTGACTTGGTCACATCGTGCTCACGACTGGATGATTGATCCAGCCTTACCGGTGAGTGGACCAAATTTCAAATCCCTAGCGGGCTTTGACTTGGTCACATCGTGCTCACGACTGGATTCGAACCAGCACGTCCAAAAGCGGACACCAGCCCCTCAAGCTGGCGTGTCTACCAATTTCACCACGTGAGCATATTATGATGACTATTTTGGAAACAAAATGCGAATATACGTGGGTATTTTTATGAAATAACCACTACCACAAAATTTTCTAAGAAATATAGCGATCTATCTCTCTCTTTATATCTTTGTCCTTAAGCGATTCGCGTTTGTCATGGTATTTTTTTCCTTTTCCTACCCCTACTTCTAGCTTTGCAAAACCCTTGGGAGATATAAAAACCTCTAAAGGTACAACGGTCATACCTTGATCTTTTAGCTTATTCTGTATTTTTTTTAACTCATGTTTGGTGAGTAACAAAAGCTTTTCTCTATCTGGATTTTGCCCTACGTACCCTGCGTTCTTAAACTCATTGATGCGCATTCCACGTATTTTAAATACATTATCGCCGTCAAAATAGCAATACCCTTCGCTAATACTTACCTTTTTGTCTCGTACAGATTTTATCTCGGCACCAGTTAGAACTATACCTGCCTCATACTTCTCTTCTATCGCATATTCAAAATATGCTTTTTTGTTGGTGGAAATACTATGTTCCCGTTTTTTTTTCTTAGCCACTGTTTGCTACTCTCGCTACTGATTCTAATTCGTCTTCGCTCAAAATTTTCTGCCCAGTTTCTATATTTGCAATAAGCCTCATACCTACTCTTGCCGTAATTGTACAATTTATTTCGTTATTTACTACACTTTGTATTACAGCAATAAAACGTACTTCATCGCCTATTTTGGCCGGCGATACATGTTTCACATTTACAAATGTACCTATTCCTTCCTCTTCTGCCTCTTTCATATCTAGGACAAAAAGCCTGCTGGTCCACTCTGCATCTCTAGCCAAAGCGTACGTACTATAATATGGGTGCACCATTACACCATTAAAAATAGCAGCGTCTTTTTTGCCCACTTTTTTATAAAATTCTTTTGTATCTCCGTATTTGAATAATTGTTTCATTTTTTATGTTGAAGCACAGTGTTGTCGACGTTTAGTGGAAATTTTTGGGCAAAGAACACATTATATCACACAACTTTAGCAATTCTCGTTCAAATTTACGATAGGTTTCAAAAAAAATCCTCTATTCAGTATACAAAAAACTCTAATCATAAAATATCTAATCTTCTATTATTCTTATTTTAATTCAATAATACTGATTCCCTCTCCTCCCAAGTCTACACGCTCATAGGTTATGCTGTGTATAGCTGTATTAGGTTTTAGATGCCTCCGAACTTCTGCCTTTAGTATGCCATTACCTTTCCCATGCAGCAGACGTAGGGTGCTCACCCCTAAAATAATAGCATTGTCTATCCATACATCTATCTCTTTCAGAGCCTCAAATGTGCGCATACCCCGTATATCTTTTTCTATTCTAAACGAGCCTTGCTTTTCAGAGTATGAGGTATTACTTATATATTTTTTTATTTTTTTTGTCGAACTCTTACCTATTTTCTCCAAGTTTTTAATGCTGGTTTTTGTAGTAATAGTACCCACCTGAAGTGTAGCCTTATCCTTTTGCAGCGCAACTATTTCGCCTGATGTATTCGTTGCACGTATTTGTACTAAATCACCCACTTCAAAATTAAGTTTTAGCTCATCTTCACGTTGGTGCAAAACATTACTACTGTTAGCTTTACTTTGTAAATCTTGTCTGGCTTGCTTTGTTTTTAGTTTATCTGCTTTATTTTCTTGGATGAGACGTATGGTTTTTTCTATATCTTTATTCGCGTTTAGTATCGCATTTCGAGCTTCTTTGTTGGCTTGCAAAATAATTTCGTTCTTTTGGGCTTCTAAATCTTCTTTTAACAGACGATATTCCTTTTCCATCAAGGCTGCTTCTTCGGCTTTTTTATTTATTAACTGTTGCTCCAATCGTAACTTTTCTTTTTGAGATTGCACTTCGGCTAGTAACGCATCCAAGTCGTACTGTTTAGTATTTGTAAGTTGTTTGGCACGTTTTATAAGTGTTTTATTCAAACCAATATTACTTGCCACTTCATACACAAAAGAACTTCCGGGTTGACCTATTTGTAACTTGTAAAGCGGGATTAGTTTATCTAAGTCAAAAAGCATAGCCGCATTCGATACTCCCTCTAGTTTATCAGCTTTTGTTTTAATATTACTAAAGTGAGTTGTAATAACACCAAAAGCATTTTTACGGTGAATTTCTTCGAGTATCGCCTCTGCCATAGGTCCACCAAACATAGGATCAGTTCCTGTTCCTATTTCGTCCATTAGCACCATCGTTTGTTCATTACAAAAATTAATAATATGCTTAGCTGCTTTTAGATGGCTGGAATAGGTACTCAAATCTGACTCAATACTCTGATTATCGCCCATATCCACAAATATATTATCAAAAATAACAAAAGTACTTTCTGACTTGCAAGGTACTAAAAAACCCGACTGTAACATAAACTGAAGTAAGCCAATAGTTTTTAGAGCAACGGATTTTCCACCAGCATTTGGCCCAGAGATTACTATTAACCGTTGAGCATAATTGAACAAATAATCTAGTGGCACAATATCCTTTTGCTCCTTTATTAATCGCTCTTGCAATAGCGGGTGCTTTGCTCCAAAAACAGATGTTTCATTACTCAGTTTTGGTAAGTGGCTGTCCCAGTCTAGAGCAAGTCGAGCCTTTGCTCTGATAAAATCATAAACTGCAAGTTTTTGTAGCCCTCGATTAATCTCTGAAAGATATATGATAATTTCTGCAGTAATTTTTCGTAAAATACTAATTATCTCTTGTCGTTTTTTGATATGTAACTCTGCCAACTCATTATTTAAACCAACCAATTCTAAAGGCTCAATATACGATATTTTTCCTGTACCAGATTGATCGATTAATACACCTGTAACCTTTCTTTTGTACTCTGATAGTACAGGCAAGACTATACGTCCATTTTTTATACCAAGCTCGGTGTCCGCAAGCATTCCTTTGTCTTTAACCTGAGAAAAAATAAGATTTGAACTCTTAATGATGTTTCTCTCCGCTCGCTTTATTGCCGTTATTATTTTCTGTAAACCTAACGAAGCACTGGATTTTATCTCTCCATCTATCTCCAAAATCTTGTCAATGGAATCTACTAAAGACCAATCTATATGTAAATCTTCAAATAACTGCGCTAAACGCGGATACGCTGTCTTTCGGTCTTCGCTAAATTGAACAAATCGTTTCAAAGCCCTCAGGCAGTCTTGTATTTGCTGTATAGTCTCTACTTCATAAAAAAAACCTGCGATATGCGCTGTTTTTAGGCAGAGATCAAAATCGATATAAAATGAAATAGAAAGTTCTCCTTTGTTCAGAATTTGACGTATCTCCTCAGTCTGTTCTAGCCATAAACCCACCAAAGATATATCCCCAGAACATTTTATTTTATGAACATGTTCCCTCCCAGCATCAGTGGAGCACCTGTCTAAGGTTGAACTTACTACAAGATCCATCCCTAACTTTTCGCTGATGTTTTTTGGATAAAACACTATTTTTCTTGCTTATTTAGATGCACTGCTGCTTGTTCCATTATATCCGCCATCAGCTGTGGATGCCTCGCATAAACGCGCATACTACTATCAAATAGCGTAGAATCAATCCCATATTTATTAAAAATTATATGGTAAGAAGTATCTCTCATTCTATTTTGCTCCGACAAACCCAAATTAAGTTGTTTTTGTGCTGCCTCTATTAATTGCAGATCTGCCACCAAAGGAGCCATTTTTTCGATAGAAAGTATACCTTCGGGGAGTTTTTCAGTAGCTTTTTGACAACTTAATAGACTAACCACACTATATAAGCAAACTACGATTACTTTTGTTCTTTTTTTATGTCTCATTCGATACGCGAAAATATCAAACAAATACGGTCTGAAATAGGAAACATTAAATTAGTTGTGGTTTCTAAGTATAGAACAATTGCAGAACTTCACGAAGTCTATGAAACTGATCAAAGAGATTTTGGAGAAAATAAAGTTCAAGAGCTTGTCAATAAATACAATGAATTACCTAAAGATATAAAGTGGCACATCATTGGTCATCTCCAATCTAATAAAGTAAAATATATCGCTCCTTTTGTAGATCTAATTCACTCAGTAGATAGCCTGAAATTACTACAAATAGTGAACAAAGAGGCTGAAAAGCAAGACAGAATAATTTCGTTTTTGTTTCAATTACATATTGCCCAAGAAGATAGCAAATACGGGCTTCTCGAACATCAGCTGAGCGATATTTTAAGCAGTAATATTCTACCACTATTAAAAAATGTAAAATGTAAAGGCTTGATGGGCATGGCTACCAACACCACAAATACGGTGCAAGTGGAAAAGGAATTTACTGCGCTGAAACTGATTTATGATAAATACAGCGAAGAAAACCAATGGGATACCCTGAGTATGGGAATGAGTGGTGACTACCCTCAAGCTATTTCTTGCGGTAGCACCATGATAAGGGTAGGTAGTAAAATCTTTAATTAATATCTTATACTTTCTCCGATATGCAGCATTCAGAGACTCTATCTATAGTTGGCCATCGGAATGCGAGAGTGTATTTAAAAATATTTTAATCTACAGCACTACGTATAAATACTACTGTATGAGTAATCAATATTTTTGAATACATGCACTGTACCTCATAAATAATAGGCGAACACACTTGGATTTCATTTTGGACATACAGTATCCTTTTTTTCGGTATCATAGGCTACTATTTTGAGGCTATACTTAAATACTAGATAAGTAACTTTTGTGATGACACTATTATCTAGGGATTTTAAACAAGAAAAGGCCCCCTTACGGAAGCCTCTTCAATTGACTATGAAAACTCTAAATCTTGGGCTAGAACGCCCAAGCTTTTTAATCTATACTACTTTGAGTTACAAAGCGGTTAGGATTTTATAATTATTGAGTGCAAATATATAATACATGTCTATACATTAAAGTTTTTTTATTTTTATTTTTAATGCATTTTAATATTTAGACTAACAAACATATGCGGTCAATTTTTAAACTTACGGTTATCATAAAAAGATTACTTAATAGGAATCTTTATTTCAGCAAAAAAAAATAAAAATTTAACACAATACGATTAGTACTAATCGTTTACTACGTTAACAAAGCTTCTATTATTTGCTTTTCTTTGAAATTGGACTTTACCATCTGAAAGGGCATATAGAGTGTGATCTTTCCCGATACCAACATTTGCACCAGGATGGTGTTTAGTACCTCTTTGTCGAACAATAATATTTCCTGCGATACATCCTTGTCCGCCAAAAATCTTCACTCCGAGTCTTTTACTTTCTGACTCTCTGCCGTTTTTACTACTTCCTGCTCCTTTTTTATGTGCCATTATTTATCCTTTGATGCTTTCTATTTGTATTTGTGTAAGATACTGTCTATGTCCGTTTCTCACTTTATAGCCTTTTCTTCTTTTCTTTTTGAATACGATTACTTTATCACCTTTGAGGTGCTGAAGAACCTTTGCTTCTACAGTTGCACCTGCAATACGTGGAGTACCCACATTTACATTACCGGCGTCATCCACAAGCATTACATTATCAAAGCTAACTGATTTACCCTCTTCTTGTGGTAATCTGTGAACATATAATTTTTGGTCTTTCTCTACCTTAAATTGTTTTCCTGCTATATCTACTATCGCGTACATCTCGTTTTTTTTAAGAGCTGCAAAAGTAAAATTTATTTACAAATACAACTACACCTTTGATTTATTTTATTAAAAAAATATAACAAAATTTCAAAGAATGTTTACACCGCTTAATTCTTTTTATTACTTTTGCACTCACTTTTTAAAATGATGGACCTAGTAAAGCAAATAGAAGCAAGCCAAATCAGAACAGATCTACCTACCTTTGGGGCGGGAGATAATGTGTCTGTGCACTACAAAATAAAAGAGGGTGAAAAGGAAAGAATCCAAGTTTTTCAAGGGACTGTTCTACAAAGAAGAAATAGTGGCCTAGATGAAACGTTCACTGTCAGAAAGATTAGTAGTGGTATTGGTGTTGAGCGTATATTCCCAATACACTCACCAAACATTGATAAAATAGACGTTAATAGACGAGGTAAAGTAAGAAGAGCTCGTATTTTCTACTTGAGAGGACGCTCTGGCAAGAGTGCACGTATCAAAGAGAAAAGATAATTTTACGTTTAAAGAACGTAAAGCCCGTCTTGGTAAAACCACGATGGGCTTTTTTATTTGCACTAATTTTTCAATAAAAAATACGATAATTCGAACTACGCAATGGCAATATCAAGCAAATACAACCCAGAAGGTCTTGAACAACAATGGTATAACAAATGGATAGAAAATAAGCTTTTTTCATCTGTTCCTGACGAAAGGCCAAGTTATACTATAGTCATTCCTCCTCCAAATGTAACGGGGATACTGCACATGGGGCATATGTTGAATAATACAATACAAGATATTTTGGTAAGACGTGCCAGAATGCTTGGTTACAATGCATGCTGGGTGCCAGGTACTGACCACGCGAGTATAGCAACTGAAACTAAGGTAGTGAATCTGCTTAAGGAGCAGCAATTAAGTAAAGAAATCATAGGTCGCGAAGAATTCTTAAATCGTGCCTTTGATTGGAAAGAAAAATATGGCGGTATCATCTTAGAGCAATTAAAAAAACTTGGGTGCAGCTGTGATTGGGATCGTACACGATTTACTATGGAACCTGATTTGTCAGAAGCTGTAATTGATTCCTTTATTGATCTTCACAGCCGCGGCTATATCTATCACGGTACACGAATGATAAATTGGGATCCTATTGGCAAAACTGCTTTAAGCGATGAGGAGGTAATTTATGAAGAGCAACAGGCAAAATTATACTACGTGAAATATCAAATAGAGCATAGTAACGAGTACCTTGAAATAGCCACTACACGGCCAGAGACCATTATGGGTGATACCGCTGTTTGCGTGCATCCTAATGATGACAGATACGCTCACTTAATAGGTAAAAACTGTATTGTACCTCTTGTAAATAGGATTGTACCTATAGTTGCTGATGACTATATAGACATAGAATTTGGTACAGGTTGCCTTAAAGTGACACCCGCGCATGATATTAACGACTATGAAATAGGTAAACGTCATAATTTAGAATCTATAGATGTTTTCAACGATGACGCTACTATTAGCTCAGCAGCTGGTATTTTCATAGGTGAGGACCGCTTTATTGCTAGAAAGCTAGCCGCAAAAAGATTAGAGGAGCTTGGAATACTGACCAAAACTGAAGATATAGTCAATAAAGTAGGCAAAAGTGAGCGAAGTAAAGCTGTCATAGAGCCTCGTCTTTCGGCTCAGTGGTTTGTCGATATGAAGAAATTTATGGCTGACTATCCTGAGGTACTCAGCCAAGTGATGAATGATGAAATACAATTTCATCCACAAAAATTTAAAAACACATACAATCATTGGCTGATAAACGTAAAAGACTGGTGCATCTCGCGCCAACTGTGGTGGGGTCATCGCATACCAGCATGGTACACACCAAGTGGAGAGGTTGCTATAGCTAAAACTCCTGAAGAAGCTCTTAAGAAGTTGGCGGACAAAAGTCTTTCTGTCATTGATTTAAAACAAGACGATGATGTGCTTGATACGTGGTTCAGTTCTTGGCTATGGCCTATCAGTGTTTTTAATGGTTTCAAGGCAGATGGCAAAAAAGAGTTAGAATATTATTACCCTACAAACGACTTGGTAACAGCTCCTGACATTTTATTTTTTTGGGTAGCTCGTATGATTATGGCTGGCCACGCTTTTGAGGGTAAAATGCCGTTTAAAAACGTTTATTTTACAGGAATAGTTAGAGATAAGGAACGTCGTAAAATGTCTAAATCTCTAGGAAACAGTCCTGATCCTATTGAATTAATGAACAAATACGGCACCGACGGTGTACGTATGGGGCTGATGCTAAGTGCCCCAGCAGGTAATGATATTCTTTTTGACGAGTTACTTTGCGAGCAGGGACGAAATTTTTGCAACAAACTTTGGAATTCCTTCCGTTTAATTAAAAGTTTAGACATCACCGAAAAACGAAACAGCTATTATACTACCTACGGAGATACAATACATGATTGGATGCAAATTGAAATAGCAAAAACTACACAAGTGGTAAACAATCATTTTGACGCCTTTCGCATATCTGATGCTCTTATGGAACTATACAAGCTCACACGCGATGATTTTAGCGGTTGGTATTTAGAGATGATAAAACCAACATTTGGAGATGCTATTCCACAAATAGATTTTGATAGGACTGTGGCTATGTTTGATGAACTCTTGAAATTACTACATCCATTTATGCCATTTATAACAGAAGAGCTTTGGCATGGCTTTGATCAAAGAGATAACCAGTTTATAAACCAGCAAAAATGGCCAACCTTCAGTATAAATTTAGACCAGCAAACTATTCATTTAGAAGTTTTTGAGCTTGTATCTGAAATACGTGCGAAACGAAACGAAAACGGTATTTCTCCCAAAGTAGAAGCAAGTCTTGGAATAAATTCTAAAAACAGTGAAATATATTTGGCGGCAAGCGGTATTATTAACAAACTTGCCAATGTTGCCACTTTAGAGGGCGCCGACGAAAATGCCTTTAAAGTATTAGTGGGGACTGATGAAGTTTCTATTTCATTCAAAAACTTTGTTCAAAAAATTGATATTGCAGTTGTTTCTAAAGAAATACAACGGTTAAACTCTTTTCTCAATTCAATAGACAAAAAGCTAGGAAACGAAAAATTTATAGCCAATGCATCACCTGAGGTAATAACGCGCGAAGAACAGAAAAAAGCAGATACCCTGAGCAAAATAGATAGCCTCAAGAAACAATTAAAGTAGTACCTATTTGCTCATACAACAGATTATTTTAAAAAGAATTAAAATAATCTGTTGTGTTTTTAGGTGATAAAAATTCTTTGAAAAAGCATCTCACACCGGATAAACAGCTCTACATCAAAAGACAAAAAATTTTATACATTTTTTAGTTGATTACTTGAAACTATTGCTAACAACCAAGTCTTTGGTACCGTGATTCCACGAGTAGAAACCTTCCCCAGATTTTACTCCTTTTTTACCCGCATTGACCATATTGACCAATAATGGACAAGGAGCGTATTTAGGATTCCCAAAACCATCGTGAAGCACATGTAATATTGCTAAACAAACATCTAAACCTATAAAATCAGCCAACTGAAGAGGGCCCATAGGGTGAGCCATTCCTAGTTTCATCACGGTATCTATATTCGTTACCTCTCCTACCCCTTCATGTAATGTCCATATTGCCTCATTTATCATTGGCATAAGAATTCTATTGGCAATAAAACCAGGATAGTCATTAGACATAGCAGATATTTTACCTATCTTCTTGCTCAGCTCCTCAATGGTATTTGTCACTTCGGCCGAAGTAGTATACCCATTTATTATTTCTACAAGTTTCATTATGGGCACAGGATTCATAAAATGCATCCCAATTACTTTATCAGGTCTACTTGTTTGGGCGGCCAGCTCTGTAATGCTAATAGATGAAGTATTGGAAGCCAAAATGCAATGTGCAGGTGCGTGTGCATCTACCTCTCTAAAGATTTTAAATTTGAGTTCTTTATTTTCCGTAGCGGCCTCTATCACCAAATCAGCAGATTTTACTCCTTCTACTAAATTTGTATATGTGGTAATATTCGAGAGAGTTGCAGTCTTATCTGCCTCCATTATTTTTTCTTTTACCACCATCCGATCTAGGTTCTTTGCTATTATGTTCATAGCGTTATCTAAGGCAGTTTGATTTATGTCTATAAGTGAAACGCAATAATTATTTTGTGCAAATACATGGGCTATTCCGTTACCCATAGTTCCTGATCCTATTACTGATATATGCTTCATACTATATTATTTATTGATATGCGAAGGTATTCATTTAAGGGTAACCTAAAAAGTACAAGACCCTCAACATCGTATTTTAGAATGAAACTACCTGAGGTGGAGTGTCAAAGTAAGCCCGTTGTATGTTCCCATGCCAGGCCGAGTTTTCATAATATCTGGAGAAATATGGAGAGATAGGTTTTCATTGATATCGAACTCTTTTAGATGTGCATCTACATTGGCATCTATAATTTGTAAAGCATATAAAGCGACAAAACCTATAATGGTAAAATCCCTATTCCGTCTGTAAAAATCTCTGCTACGCGCTGCCCCTGCAGCGGTCAATGTAGGGTAATTATCTACTGTAGCGCTATCTTTATTTAGTTTAGTTATCAGTATATTTTGATATTTAGCCAAGCTATCTGAACTTAGTTTATAACTGTACATTAACCCACCAAAACCAGCATAAACAATACCAGCTTTCCAATACTTTTTATTGTATATCTGCCCTACACCGGGAAAAATCATGGCCATAACAGTTACTTTTTTGGGTCTACTCCAGTTGGTGCTATCCTTTCTCAAGGTGATTTTGGCAGTAGTTTCATAGTTTATATCAGTAACATATGGAGGAGCAAGAGACGCTTGGGCATAGCTAAATATCGACAAGCTCAAAATCAAGATTACTCCTAGGCAGTTTTTCATGATAACAATTTATTATTCCATTTTTTTAAAAATGTCATCCAATTGATTCTTTGAAGAAAAATGAATGACAATAGAACCGTTATTCTCAGAGCGTGCCTTAAAACGAACTTCAACGCCTAATTTTTTTTCTAATTTTTCTTTGTAATCTATAAAACTATCAAAGTTAAAATAGTTGGTTTGTAATTTGTTTTTGTTTGCTACTGGGGAATCTTTTTCTGTTCTAACAAGGTCTTCCACTTGCCTCACACTTAGATTTTCGTTCACTGCTGCTTTAAAAATTGCGAGTTGTCTCTTTGTATTATCCACATTAATTAAGGCGCGTGCATGGCCCATCATCAATTCCCCATTTTTAATCGATAATTGTATTTCATCTGGAAGTTTTAATAAACGTAAATAATTATTTACAGTACTTCTTTTTTTTCCGACTCTATCACCCAATTCTTCTTGTTTCAGTTCACATTCCTCGAGCAATCTTTTATAAGACAATGCAATTTCTATTGCATTTAGATTTTCGCGCTGAATATTTTCAATCAGTGCCATTTCTAGCATTTGCTGATCGTTGGCTAATCGTATATATGCCGGTATTTGGTTCAGTCCTGCAAGTATAGAGGCTCTAGTACGCCGCTCACCACTTATTAACTCATACTTTTCGTAGCCTACTTTCCGCACTGTGATAGGCTGTATTACTCCGTGAATTTTAATTGATTCAGACAATTCATTAAGTGCCTCATCATCAAAATCTGTACGTGGCTGAAAAGGATTAGCGATTATTTGGCTAATTTGTATTCCAGCTATACTGTGTAAAACTCTGGGTTCTATGCTTGTAATATCAGTATCTGCATTTTCTAGCAGAGCACTTAGACCTCTTCCTAAAACTTTTTTACTCATTTAATATATAGTTCTTTCTTCCTCGTTCATTTTTGTCAACCCGTTTTTTTGAAGGAGCTCTCGTGCTAGATTTAGATATCCGATACTCCCAGCCGCAGTTGCGTCGTGTTCTAGTACAGGTACTCCGAAACTTGGGGCCTCACTCAATGTTGTATTACGTTTTATTATAGTGTCGAAAACCAACTGTTGGAAGTGAAGTTTAACCTCATCTACTACTTGATTGCTTAATCTCAAACGGGTATCATACATTGTAAGCAGCAATCCTTCTATTTCTAGATTAGTATTTATACTACGTTGTACTATTTTGATGGTATTTAGTAATTTCCCTAAACCCTCTAGCGCAAAATACTCGCACTGCACGGGGATGATAACTGAATCTGATGCGCCCAATGCATTAGTGGTTATCAGCCCCAAGGATGGAGAACAATCAATGATTATAAAATCATAGGTATCTCTTATTTTATTGAGCAGTTTACTCATTATTTTTTCGCGATTTGGCAGATCAATCATTTCTATTTCAGCCCCGACCAAATCAATATTTGCTGGCAATATTTTTAAAAATTCATACTTTGTATCTAAGATTGCGTCAGATGGATTAAGATCTTGCACCATTAGTTCATAAAGACCTAAGCGGATATTCTTTGGGTCAAAACCCAAATGAGAAGTAGAATTTGCTTGTGGGTCTGCATCTACGAGCAGTACTTTATTCTCTAATACAGCCAAGCTATACGCCAGGTTGGTGGCAGTTGTTGTTTTACCTACACCGCCTTTTTGGTTTGCTATGCAAATTATTTTTGACATTTTGTTATTATATTTTATAGTTCTAGGGTTTGGTTAATGACCGGCAAGATTAAGCGAACATCGTTTTCTTTAAATGTATTTTTAGCCTTGTTGTGGTCTATTTCTATGGGTGGAAACGTATCAAAGTGCATTCCTATTATTTCATTACAATTAATTAATTTGGCAGCTTTACACGCATCGTTCACTCCCATCGTAAAGTTATCTCCAATTGGCAAAAAGGCAAAATCTAAGGAGAACTCCAAAGGTATGAGCTGCATATCCAATGTTAGTGCGGTATCTCCAGAATAGTAGAAACATGTTTGATCAGATTTAACTATAAATCCAACAGCATTTCCTGCATAGCTACCATCTGGAAAAGAGCTGCTGTGCTCGGCTTTCACCATTTTTAGTATACAAAAACCCAGATTAAGTGAACCTCCAGTATTCATTGGTAAGCAGTTTACTACACCTTGAGATGCCATCCATTCTGTCACCTCATAGTTTGCTATAACACTGCACTCACTTCGTTTAGCAATAGATACGGCATCAGAAACGTGGTCTCCGTGGCCATGGGTTATTAGCATCACATCTGGGTGTATTGTGGAAATATCGACCATATCTGCAGAAGGATTTGGAGAAATAAATGGGTCAAACAACATATTTTTACCGCCAATTTGAACAGAAAAGCAAGAATGTCCGTAATATGTAATTTTGGGTCGCATAATTATCCAAGTTTATGTGTCAAAATTAAGCCGATAAGTAGGTCAGTAATAAACAGGTTTTTACTACTTATACACATCACTTGTGTGTTGATTTCTTGCAAAAACAAAAGTACGTCATCACAAAAACAAATTTTTCGCTTCAATAGCTCATCAGGAATCACTTCTTTGGATCCCGCTTTTGCTAGAACGCAAGAAAATATACGCGCTGTAAATCAAGTATTTAACGGGCTACTTCAGTTAGATAAGGAATTGAATGTAATACCATGCATTGCCAAAAAATATGTACTTTCTAACGATGCAAAAACATATACTTTCACACTAAAAAAAGGAGTACTTTTCCACAATGACCCAATTTTCAATGGTCAAAAACGAGAAGTTGTAGCAAATGATTTTGTCTATTCTTTTTCGCGGATTATAGACCCTACTACAGCCTCAGATGGTGCTTGGATCTTCAATGACATCATAGACCCTTTAAAACCATTTTTAGCACCCAACGATAGTACATTTATTATCCAACTAAAAAAACCATTTACTCCGCTTCTTAGTATGCTCACTATGGCTTATTGCTATGTTGTTCCTCACGAGGCAATAAATCATTATCAAAGTAATTTTGGAAAACATCCAATAGGAACAGGACCTTTCTTATTTTCCAATTGGGCCGATGGCATTAAACTGAATTTAGTGAAAAATCAACAATACTTTGAAAGCACAAGAAAAAATCCTATACCATCTTTAGATGCAATTTCTATCTCATTCATTCAAAGTAAACAGACAGAGTTATTGGCATTCACTCAAGGTAATCTCGATATATTCTCTGGCTTAGAAAGCTCATTTAAAGACGAAATACTCTCCTCTACTGGATTATTGAATCCAAAGTATACTCGGAACTTTAAACTTAAAAAATATCCTTTTTTAAATACCGAATATCTTGCCTTCAACTTCGAAAAACAAAGTTCGCCTATTGCAGATGTTTATTTCAGAAAAGCCATACATCACTGCATTGACCGAGAAAAAATGATTAAATACCTAAGAAATGGAGTTGGAGAACCGGCAGATGGTGGCTTTTGTCCAAAAGGTCTGCCAGGATACCAGAAAATAGGTGCGCCAACTTATGACGTGGCGCTAGCAAAACAATTTTTAGCAAAATCTGCAATTGCTCAAACAAAACCTTTGATACTCACCACCACAAGCAACTATCTTGATTTATGTATATTGGTACAAAAAAACTGCGAAGAAATTGGCATAAAAATAAAAATAGATGTAGTACCAAGCAGCTTATTAAAACAACAGAAATCAGCTGGAGACCTTGCATTTTTTAGAAGTAGCTGGATAGCAGATTACCCTGACGGCGAGAATTATATGGCTTGCTTCTACAGTATAAATAAAGCCCCAAATGGCCCTAACTATACCAGATTTTCGAATTCACAATACGATTCGTTGTACACAAAGCTTCTTTTAGAGTCAAATCCAACAAAACGTCAAGAGCTATTTATTGCCTTGCAAAATATATTGGAGGTAAACCAACCTTATATACTTTTGTTTTATGACGAAAGTATTTGGATTGAAAATAAACGAGTAAACGGAATAAAAATAAACGCTTTAAACCATTTAGATTTGAAGCAAGTGTTCTTTTCTAATCCTTCTTGAACACCAACAAACCCTCATTAATCAAAAGCCTAAAGTATTTTGAGAAACAAACTAAATCGGGAACAATAGAGTATCCATTTAAAGCTAAAGTTTGTAAGACATTATTGTCGATTGACGAAACAAAAAAGAAGAACAGTATAATTTGAAACTATTAATAGTTTACAACAATCAGTTCGAGTAAAAAAAATGTAACCTTCAAGTTAGACTATTTTTAGCCGGCTTTTAGATTGCCGCTTTTTTTCACACCACCCTTCGCTCTACTTTGTGCTTTTGGGGCGGAATTAGGTGTAGATTTTGATTTTGGCTTTTTACTATCTGCTTTTTTAGCATTAACTTTTTCTTCCTCAGAGCCTTCTTTCTCAATCAAGTTATTGAAATCTACTTTACCCTTCAGAATAGTATACCAACTTACTAATTTTAAAATATCAGAGTTATAAACTTGGTCTTCATCAAAATTTTCAACTACTTTCCTAAAAAATGATTGCACTTCTGACCCACTACTTTTCTTTGAAATTAGCTCCAATCCACCCTCTACAGCAGTATTTAATTTTTGAAGAATAACAGCGAGTTTTTCATCGCCGTCATAGGTGTACATACTTATGTCGCTCAAAAAAGAAACTTTTTGGGTAATACTGGTCGGAAATCTTTTTCCTGACTCATCCAATGATTCTACAATTAGACCATTCGATCTATTGCCAACCAACTTTTGTAGACCTGGTTTTCCAGCTACTGAAACTATTTCTGAAAGGTATAATGTCATAGGTTTATAAATAATAATTGCATTGTTTTACTTTGCTATGCGAAATTATTTATTTCTGTCACATAGTGTGTAAGGATTTTGTTTGTTTTTGTTTTTTTATCTTCAAAGCGTTAAAATAAAAAATTAGCTTTTAAAAGAATATACTATTTCTTACCAATTTAGGATGAATCTAATGCGATAAATGACACCGGAGTGAGCATACTCTCTATGATACATACTAAAACCTTTTATTTATAGACTAAAATTAGCAGCATCCGTTACCTTAAAGTAGCATCTATTATCAGTAAAGTATTGTACTTTGTGATAAGTTTAAACTCAATTCTGTAATTCAGATAGAACGACATAGGTTAGTTTGTGTCGAAAAGTATATAAACTAATTGGTCTCGATAAATGATAAAGATATGGCCTAATCATTCTTTAAAATAAAAGACTAGATTACTTCCGTGTTGCACAGAAAACTGATGTTTAGCCTATTATTAACAAAAAAAAGATATTACTAGTTCAAAACATTTGCAATATCTTTTTGTTAGCAACTAGGTAAATTTGATTTAATTGGTTAGTTAGTTAGGCAGGTTATCCTATGATAACCTGCCTTTTTTTTTAAAGACTTTCCCTTAGTCGAATCAACCGAGTTAGCAAATCTTCCATTTTATTAAGTGGCAACATATTTGCACCATCACTCAGCGCAGACGCGGGATCTGGGTGAGTTTCTATGAAAAGTCCACTTACACCAACGGCCACGGCCGCTTTTGCGATTGGCTCAATGAGCTGAGGCAAACCTCCTGTGACTCCACTCCCATTATTAGGCTGTTGAAGCGAGTGAGTTACATCCATCACAGTGGGGTATCCTAGTTCTTTCATCCAAACAAGATTACGATAATCTACCACCATATCACCGTATCCAAACATATTTCCTCTCTCTGTCAATAAAATCTTATTATTTCCTGTCTCTTTGACTTTAATAGCTGCAAATTCCATTGCTTCTACTGCAGCAAATTGACCTTTCTTTATATTCACTACCTTTCCGGTATTGCCCGCGGCATGCAGTAGATCTGTTTGCCTAAACAAGAATGCTGGTATTTGAAGCATATCAACATACTCTGCCGCTACAGCTGCTTCACGGCTTTCGTGTATATCCGTTACAGTTGGCACACCAAATTCAGTTCTTACTTTTCCTAATAATTTTAAAGCTTTCTCATCGCCTATACCAGAAAATGAGCTCGATTTCGTTCGGTTCGCCTTACGATACGATGACTTATAAACAAAAGGAATTCCCAATTTATCTGTTAAATTTGCAAGAAAGGAAGCTGTCTCAAGTGTTATTTTCTCATTTTCTACTACACAAGGCCCTGCCAATAGAAAGAGCTTTTCAGAGTGCAAAACATTATGTAAAATTGATTCTATTTTATCCATGATAATATGAGTAGCAAAAGTAAACATATAAATACGTTGAGAAGGTACACTGCAATCTTGTTTTTACTCTTTTTTAGTTCAATTGAGACTTTTGGTCAGCAAGAAAATAATCCATTCATAAAATCTTTTACTGCTAATGCTAAAAACGGAAGTATATACTTAAGTTGGACTACTCGTGCTGGGTTTACTTGTCAAGACATACATATTTATGTATCGCGCGATAGTCTCTTAGGATACGAAAGACGGGGAACTTACTTTGGAATGTGCGGAGATACTAGCGAAAAACAATACACCTACTTATTAGAAAATACCTTCCTTAATGAACGCAATTTTATCAAGCTCGAACTCGGAACTGTAGGCTACTCAAACACCATTAGCCTAGTTGTACTAAAATTGAACAATAGCATTTTAATCTTACCGCACCCGGTGGTAAGTAGCTCTACAATCTACTATGAAAATAAAGAGCAAACACTCTATACACTTACTGTATACGATATAAATGGAAATGTATTTCTGGTGACCCAAACACGCGATGAAAAAATTAACATCGGCTCCTTTTTACTCCCGACAGGGGTATTTTACTTAGACTTATATGCCCCACAAAAACAGCGATATAGCAGTAAAATAGTAGTACTTTAGAGTAGAAATATCATACTAATCATTTTCAAAAAAGACTAGTATAAATAAAAACAACTGGTACTATTAGTTTTCTACTATAGTTTACTAAATAACGTCTGGCAGGGAGCCTAAAGCATGAAAATAGCGTAAGATAGACTTTCGATACTCTACATAGCTTTTTATGTACTTTTCACGAGCTTCTATCCATTTTAACTCCCTACTGTTTACTATAAATAAGCTACTCTCTCCTAAGTTAAATCTCATTTGCTCTGCACGCAGAAGTTCCCGGTAGTTTATAGTAGCTTGTCCCCACAAAATTACAGAAGATTTAAGGTCAGCAGTATTGGCAAAATAAGTTCGTTGGGCATTATATATTTTTGTAAGTATCTCAGTTTTTTTATTGCTTATGATTGATTCTTTTAGTTGCAATTGTTTTGCTTTAGCACGTTCTTTTCTGAGAAGCAGTGGCATATAAAAATTAACTCCTACATAGTGGTTCTCAGCTGGTGAATAATCAAATTGTCCAAAATCACTTGCGTTTTCTTGTAATTTTAGCGCCACATCTACTTGTGGTTTATAGTACTCTCGTGCTAGAGCCATACCGGCTCTATTTATGAGAGAGTCTGCCTCTAGCAAACGCACCAAAGGATGAGTGCTTATAAAATCATTATCTACCAAAGAATCAGGTAATACAGCAGTGTAGTTCATATCTACCTCAGGTTGAAAAGCATCGGGCCTTTGGTCTGGTAGCCAAATATAATTTTGAACAAAGTTTTTATTTTTTTCCCATAGTACTAGAGTACTTAGATTAAGTGCTTGTCGGTTTTGGAAATTGATAAACGCTTCGAGCGTATCTATGTCAGCAGATTCTCCAATTTTATTTTTACTTTTAACGAAATTGAGTCTATTGGTGGCTAATTCTACTGCTTCCTCACTCACTTGAAGCATCATTATACTGCCATACCATTCCCAAAAAGATTCGCCCGCCTCTAGCAGGTAGTCATTAACTGCAAGTTGATTTACTAGCATAGCTGCATCTCTTTCTATGCGTTGCTGTTTTACAGCAGTTCGATCTTCATCCGTCAATAATCCTGCACCTATAGGTATTTCTACACCGGCAAAAGCAAGGCCTTGCACGGGCAAATTAGATTCTGGGTTAAGATAGATTCCGTCGTTTGAGGCAAAACCACCGTCTACACGTATACCAAGGGGAGTTTTTATTTTAATGCCAGTATTTAGTCTATTGAAATAGGTCTGATTATTGAAATTTTTGAGTGCATAGGTACCCATAAGCTTTGGTTCAAATGCACTTTTAACAGCCAAGAACTCTTGATTTTGGATACCTACTTCTAATCCACTATTCAGCACAGCGGGCGCAAAATCTTTAACTTGTTTCAAAAAGTTAGCTTCGTTGAAACGCAGCGTGTCATTCAACTGACCAAAAGAGGTTAAACTTAGAAAAATGAAATAAAAACTATTTTGCCTTAGGTTTCGCATTCTTTTTGGTTTCGTTATTGAAGTAATAATCTGGCGGAAAACCATTTAGCTGACGCCAAAGCTCATACCATACTGGCACTCTATTGAGTAAGGCTACACCTCTAGCTCCAGATCCTATACGTACTTCATTTGGCCATGGTTTTTTATCTGATTCTTGCACCAGCACACGATATTTTCCATTAGAGCTTATATTATAATCTACTGCTTGTACGTTGCCGGGGAACGTACCATACGTAAGTTCTGGCCATCCTGTGAAAACTATGCTGGGCCAACCATCGAAAAGAAACATCACCTCACTCCCTTTTTTTACAAGTGGTAAATCTATGGGGTCTACAAAAATTTCAACAGCTTTCTTCCATATTTCGGGCACGATGGTTATAATGGGCGTATTTTCTTTTAGATTTTCTCCAATACCCGCTTCGATTGCTTGAGTAATAAATCCATCTCGCGGTGCCAAAACGTAGTAAAAATCTTGTCTAAGCTGATAATTTACTAATTGATTTTTCATTTTGGCCATATCGCTTAGGCCTGCAAAAAGTTCACTTCCGGCTGTGCCTCTTTTAGATTGTACATCGCTAATTTTTTCTGCAAACTCACTTACTACTTGATCTTGTTCTATTAATGTATTTATGTATTTATTGACGCTCAGTCCGTACTTGTTTTCTTTTTCAATTGATTTTGCTTTTGTTTCTTGTAATTTCAATCTACGAGTTTCTAAATCTGTAAGTGAAATCAACCCTTGCTCATACATCTCCTCTTGTCTAGATAGTCGCTGATTAGCTGTTATGTAATCAATTTCTGCCGCCTTCCAAGCTGCGCTGTCTGTAGATACCTGAAGCCTCGCCTGCTTCACTTCGTTATCTATCATATTCATTTTGAACTTTTGTAAATCGTTTAACGAATGAATCTGATTATCCAATGCTTTGAGTTTATTCTCATAGGCATTTATACCTCCAGCTTTTGCGTCTACTTGCTCTTTGGTTCTTTCTATAAGTTCAGGGTCAAAATACTCTGTCTTTATCTCTGTGAGAAACAAAATAGTATCTCCTTTTTCCACTAAATCACCTTCCTGTACATACCATTTTTCTATTTTCCCTGGTATGGTATTTTGTATTGTTTGAGGCCGTTCGTCTGGCCGTAGTGCGGTTACAAAGCCCTTGCTTTGTATATTTTGAGTCCAAGGCAAAAACAGAATAATTATCACAAGCATAAATAAGCCCAACAATAATTTAAGAAACACACGGCGAGCTAGATTATTTTTAACCTCCTCCAAAGATGTATAGCTTTTTTTCCAAATGGAGTGCTCTATGGATTTTTTTGATATGTTTAGCATCGTACTTCGCTGTTATTTTAGTTCTATTGTTGTATCGCAATAATCTAAAATAAGATTATTATTAGTCACTACTACAAAGGTCTTATCCTTGCATTGATTCATCAGTATATCTATTAATTTTTTAGCATGTACTGCTTTTAAGCCTGAAAATATATCCTCAACAAAAATGATTTTAGGATTGGCAATAAGTGCGCGAGCTACCAAAAGTCTTGCTCTGTCAGTACCAGAAAAAACCCGTTCTGAGTTTAAAATAACGTGATGGTAACCTTCAGGAAAACTCTGTATAAGCTGGTCTAAACCTACCTGCTGACAAATTTCAATAACCTCGCTATCGGTTACATCTTCCCTACCTAGAGATATGTTTTCTATAAAATTTCCAAAAAATATTTCCTGTTCTGCAAATATATATCCTATGGAAGCACGCAAATGTTCCAAATCTAAATTTTGAATTGGTACATCATTATATAAGATACTACCCTCATAATTGTCCATAACCGTGCTCAATATTTTTAGCACTGAAGACTTTCCTGCTCCCGCATCTCCAGTTAAGCAAACACTGCTACCGGGTTGAATGATAAAATTAATATTCTCACTTATTTTACTGCGCTCAAGGGTACCAAAAATATTCAAATTTTGAACTTCTATGCCTATTTTATCATTTGGGTCTAAACGCATACCGTTTGGGATGTCCTCTTCTAGCTCTAAATCAGTTACCTTGCCTATTTTTTCTACCGAAGTTAGGACATCATAGATAGCCTCCATACTCATTATCAGCTTTTCAGATGAATTTAAAATCAGAATAATAACAATTTCTGATGCTACAAATTGTCCAATTGTTATCGCATTTTGTATGAGAAGTAATGCCCCAACTATAAGTAAACCTGCGGTCACCGCTGTTTTTAATCCGATGACACTAGCATATTGCCCCAACAACACCTTAAAATGATTTTTACGGGAATCTACATACTTGTGCACTATAGCATCTGTCCGTCTCAAATTGAGCTCAGATGCGGCACTTAATTTAAAAGTGGGTAGTGCACGTGCTAACTCTGTGAGCCAAAAAGCCATTTCGTATTTGTTGTTACTTTCTTCTAAACTAGTGCGCATACCTGGCTTACTCGTGATATATATTATCAAAAACAAAACAAAAAGTAGTGTAAGACCGAAAGCTATAAAAATAGGGTGATATAAGGATAAAAGAATGAGTCCAAAAATAATTTGCAAAATGGACGCACTAAAATCCATTAAAATTTTGCTCAAACTCTTTTGGATAGTAACCGTATCAAAAAAACGATTTACTAACTCAGGAACATAGTAGTTACCTAGTTTATTGAGTTTTAATTTCGGTATGCGATATGCAAAATCAAATGCTGCACGAGCAAAAAGGCGACGTTGCAATACCTCGACTATATATAATTGCATAATCTGAAAAACTCCAGCTATGGCTACCCCTAGCATAACTATAACGGTAAGTATACCCCAGCTAGCACTCAACCTACCTGCCAGCACCAAACCCAATATAGCCTGAATACCTACGGGTAAAGATAAGTTTATGATGCCATTACAAACAGCATATAAATACAAGTACAAAAGATCTTTTTTGTCTTGTTTTAATAATCCCCAAAAACGTTGTATCGGTTTCATTAAATTTTGTTTTGTAATAAAGTTGAAGAGGTAAGATGCATAACAAAATCTTTGAGTGTGGCATAGTCTTCTTGTTCCAAATCTGTAAGTCGTGGCAAATGCTGACTAAAGAAAACTTGATTATGACACGTTTCTACGATAGTGCTCGCAAGCGAATGTGCGTATTTGTACATTGGATTTATGCTTATCATAAATGATGCCAAGATATTACATAATCCTTTGTACCCCGTGTATACTCCATCTAGATTTTCCTTGTCTACACCCTTCACGAGGTAGACCTTTGGGCCTTCAGATATTATTATTGTGTACAGCTTTGTTTCATCTATGTGGGCAATGCTCGCATCTATTGAGATAGGGCTAGCTAAGAGACCTATAGCAGTGTCTAGTTTATGATAAGGAGATGACAAATGATGCGTCGTTGTCATAATTTTATTTTCTAACCAACCCCAATACCAGTCTACCAAGTACAACAGTAGCTTATGCTTATTTTCGAAATAGCGATAAACTGACGCCTCAGTAGAACCTATATTGTTTGCAAGTTTACGAAACGTGAATTGTTCTAATCCTATCTCGTCCATCAGATGTATACTTTCTGATAAAATACGCCTGCCCAAATCGGACTCCGCTGGGTTTTTAAGACAGGTCTTATTGTTTGCCGTATAAGTTAAATTTGATAGCATTGCTTTCAGTTTGCAAAAGTATTACTATTGATTTATATTCCAACTATTTTTTTTCGCGTATTGTTAACAAAGACATTCCATCCATCTCTAATGGCGTTGGTAAATTCAGCAAGTGAAGTACTGTAGGTGCTATGTCCGCAAGTTTTCCATCTCGTAGCTGTTGCACATCACTATCTAGCACGTATATCGGTACTAGGTTGGTGGTATGTGCTGTGTGCGGAGTACCATCTTTATTTATGGCCATTTCTGCATTACCATGGTCGGCTGTTACTATCACACTATATCCATTTTTTCGAGCAAAATGAATGAGAGTTTCTGCGCAAGAGTCTACTGTTTCACACGCTTTAATTATCGCCTCAAATACGCCAGTATGTCCCACCATATCTGGATTTGCGTAGTTTACACAGACGAAATTATATACTTTTTTTCGCATGGCTATTAGTACTTTTTCTGTAAGCTCTACAGCGCTCATTTCTGGCTGCAGATCGTAGGTGGCTACCTGTGGCGAGCTTGCCATTGTTCTATCTTCGCCTGGAAACGGTTCTTCTCTACCTCCGTTAAAGAAAAAAGTAACGTGAGGATATTTTTCCGTCTCGGCGGCACGCAGTTGTGTCTTTCCATTTTTAGCAAGCACTTCTCCCAGCGTATTGGTCAAATCTTGACTAGTGAAAAGCACATTAACATTGCGATATGTTTTATCATACTCAGTCATTGTAAAATAATGAATATCTAGCGTTTCCATGCCAAAATCGGGGCGATCTTCTTGTGTTAGTACAGTACTTATTTGCCTCCCTCTATCTGTTCTAAAATTAAAACAAAGTACAATGTCATCGTCTTTTATAGGAGTGTCACTGAGTATGATTGGCTGTATAAACTCATCACTTATTCCTGCATCATAACTTTTTTGTAATCCTTGTGTAAAGGAATCAGTTTTTTCACCCTTACCATAAACCAAAGCTTCATAAGCCAATTTCGTTCGATCCCATCTTTTGTCTCTGTCCATAGCGTAGTATCTACCGCAGACACTTGCCAGAGTTACCTTACCAAAACCAGGAGATTTTGTCACCTCATCTATGTAGCTGATGCCATTGTGAGGATCTGTATCTCTTCCATCTGTAAATGCGTGTATAAAAACCCGCTCATCCAAATCTAAAGAGGTAAATAGTTGGTTCAATGCTTTAAGATGTTCTAGGCTGCTATGCACTCCACCATCACTCACCAAGCCCATAAGATGTATCTTTCTGTTAGGATTTTCATTAGCTAGGGCTATCAACCGCTGAAAGCCATCCATAGTTAACACAGTATTGTCTTCAAACGCTTTATTGATACGCACCAGCATTTGCCAAACGACTCTACCTGCTCCTATATTCATATGTCCTACTTCTGAATTTCCCATTTGTCCGGTTGGCAAGCCAACATTTTCGCCAAATGATTTGAGAGTAGCGCTTTTATATTGGTGCTGTAAACTATCTATAAATGGAGTTTTTGCTTTAAAAACAGCATCTGTATTATCGTGTTTCCCTATTCCCCATCCGTCTAAAATGAGCAACATTACTTTTTTGTCTATCATAATTTTTACAAAGCTAGGTTCATCTGCAGTTTTTCATGACTTAAATGGTTGTATTATACCCACATTTAGTACAAATTAATCAATATTTGTTCGCACATTTGCCATCTATATTTACCCATTTGTAACAAATAATTCAAACAAGCGTTTAAAATAGTGTCGTATTTAGTGAAACCACTTATTGTCATACTTCTTTTTGTCTTATGCTCAAACAGCGTTTATGGCCAAGAGTTTAATTTGCTACGTGGTTATGTAACTGATACAACTGCAACACCAATGCCGGGAGTTTTGGTGCGTTTACAAGATGGTGGGGGTACCGTAACTGACAATGCAGGCAAGTATGAGCTTAGACTACCAAAAGGTGTACACAGGCTTAGTTTTCAATACATCGGATATAGTAGTACGCAAATAGACCAACTGGTAAATGGAAATATCACACTCAATGTAACGCTGTATGAGGACGCTGGACAACTGCAAACAGTGACCATTGCAAACAAACGTAAAGACTACTCTTATGAGGTGATACAAAGAGCGGTAGAGGCCAAAGAGCTGTATCAAAACCAATATATCAACCAGAAAAGGACTATTTATGTGAAGAGTATAGAAAAAATAACAAGTACTAAAAAAGGCGAAAAAGACGAAATTGATGATGAGATTAATTCCTTTGAGGCTAACACCAAAAATGACAACGATAGTATCCCCAACCTCAACTATTTTGAGGGTAAATTTTTACAACATATCCAACCACCTTACGGTTTTAAGCAGACAAAAGTGGCTGCAAAAAGGATTAACAGCCAGAATACGTTAATGTACACCAACACAACTGATGCTGATTTTAACTTTTACAACAATTTTTTGACTATAAAAAAACTAGGAGACAACGCATATGTGAGTCCATTGAGCAATACGACTTTTTTGAGCTACAAGTTTAAGATGCTAGGCTCTGCGTTTGAAAATGGTGCAAAGTATTTTAAAATTCAGGTAAAACCGCGTAAGATAGGCAATGCACTTTTTAGTGGAGAACTTCATATATGGGACAGCACCTGGCGGCTAAAATACGTCAACCTTTCGCTTCCAAGAAGGTCACTCATAGTATTTAACGCTTTTGAGGTAGAGCAGTTTTATGGCATTGCCAAAGACAAATGGGTGTTGCAAAAAGAAAACCTTGCATGGAGGATAGAAACTAATTCCGAAATAACTGAAGGATCAGCCAACATACTACTAACAGAATATTCTTTTGATAGCACCTATAATAAGCGTTTTTTTAATGCTGAGGTAGGCGTGACTCAAGACAGCGCCTACCAAAGAGACACAGGCTACTGGGCCACTATACGCCCTTTGCCACTGACTAACGACGAGTCAAAATTTATAGCCTATCAAGATAGTTTGCTCCGTGTAATGAACAGCACTTCATACTTAGACTCTATAGACTCCGTTTTTAATAGACTAACTCTACCCAATTTGCTTTGGGACGGGCAAGGGCATATCAATAGAGACAAAAAAGAAATGTGGCGATTTGACCCTGCACTCGCTATGATAAACCCCATGGCTATAGGTGGTTTTCGGCTTCGTTATAGTGTGAGCTTCGAAAAAACTTTTGAAAGTAGAAAAAAACTCTACGTAGCTCCATTACTCAATTATGGCTTTAGAAACAATGATATGAAAGGCGGAGGCACAGTAAATTTGACCTATAACCCAATGCGCCTAGCACGCTTAAACCTGTCATATTACAATGAATTTGGTATTGTAAATCAGTTTGCTACCATACAAGATATACTCAGTAGAGCCAATTTTTTTGAGACTAAAACGATAAGGCTAGGACACTCCGTAGAAGTATTAAATGGCTTATATTTCGGAACTTCCATTAGCAGCAACATTCGGAAATCATTACAAAATTTTAGCTTCAACCCTGAATTCGATAGTACGTTTAATAATGCTAATAGACCACTTCTAAACTTTGAACCAAATGGCAGTAGTGTCGTAAGAGTAGGACTCACCTACACGCCCAAACAGCTCTACATACAAGAGCCAAAAGAAAAAATAGTTTTGGGCTCACGCTGGCCAACCTTCAGTCTATATTATGAGCAAGCTGTACCCAATCTTTTTGGAGCTACAACAGATTTTAAGTACATAGAATTTAGTGTAAATCAAAAAATAAATACAGGTGTATTTGGTATAAGCGAATACAACATTCAGGTTGGCTCTTTTCTAGACACTACGAAAATGCTACCGATGGACTACCGCTATATCCGTGGAGGTGACCCTTATTTTTTTATTCCTCCTATGTTTGGTTATCAATTGATAGACAGCACCTTCTCTGTTTTTAATGTTTTTTTTGAATCGCATTACAACCATGAGTTTAATGGCTTTTTAATGAGTAAAATACCGGGTTTAAAACAGCTCAACATACGGACCTCTGTAGGTGGTGGCTTGCTAATTGTACCTGAGTATCGTTTTCAATACGCAGAACTTCATTTGGGTGCGAGTAGATTGTTTCGTATCGGAAAATTACGCTATAAATTTGGTACATACTATGTGGTGTCTCAAAGCAACAAGCAGGGATTTCGCTCCGGGTTTAAATTTTTAATAACACCTTGGAATGCAGAAAATAGCTCGTGGGCGTTTTAGATATTAAAACACATCTCCATTAAAATGAGAACAATATTTTGGTGATACCTTGAAGATAAATAAAAAACCATCGTTTATTTGCTGAATATGACAATAACCGAAGCCCAAGAGACCATAGACCACTGGATAAAGACCATTGGTGTGCGCTACTTTGATCCTATGACAAATACAGTACTATTGATGGAAGAAGTAGGCGAAGTGGCTCGCATAATGAGTCGAAGATATGGAGAGCAAAGTTTTAAAGATTCTGATAAAAAAATAGATTTGGCTGACGAAATGGCTGATGTTCTTTTTGTGCTGATGTGCTTGGCAAATCAATGTGATATAAATTTGGAACAAGCACTGACTAAAAATTTAGACAAAAAAACTAAAAGAGATGAAAATAGACACAAGAATAACCCAAGACTTCGCTAATGGTATCAATTTTGAAAGTCTAAATATATGAAGAAAATAAGCACACTTTTGCTAGTAACTTTGAGTATTGGTGTATTCGCACAGCAGCAAACAGGCCGAATAAGCAAAGGATCTATGGGTTTTGGTCTGCATTGGGCCTGCCCTCAAAGCGAATTAAAAGACATAAAATACGATGACGGAATTGGGATACATTTCACATATCTTAGTAAAAAAATGCCCTATAAATCACCAATTAATTTTCAATGGGGTGTCCGTATGGATTTTGGCAATCTTGGGAAACGAGAGTTTGAAAATATAATAGTAGAAGATAATGGAACCATACTGCCCGGAGGAGCTACTATAACTGCTGGAAACACAATGTATGGCTTATTTACTAATGGCAGGATAAATTTTTTGCCTGATGGCACAAAACTAACTCCGTATATGGATGCCATAGTAGGGCACAGAAACTACAGCACTCATCAAACGCTTTCTCTAAATAAACCTGGATTAAACCCTGAATATGAATCAAGTGACGTTGTAAACAGAGTAGTACACACAAAGAGATTTCACTACGGCGGTAGTATTGGAGTGAACTACCAAGTTTCACCTGCATTTTCATTGGAAAGCAGTATAACATACACCTTTGGAGAAATAGGAGCAGTATTACCACTACAAGATATTGTGCGAAGCGAGGGCAGCAATGAAGTAAACTATACTAATTTTCAGCGGGTAAAAACAGACCTATTGCTTATGAACGTTGGTTTACGCTTACATCTATTTAAAAATTACGACAACATAAATGCTCAGAGACCTAAAACAACTAATTCACAAAGAGAAAACACAGGAAATAGAGATACGAATGCAACAAACGCGCAAAGCACAACCAAAAGGGAGCGAGTAATACCAGGGAATAGAAACACTAGGAACACCACAACCCCCAAAAAAACTCCACAAATAAAATCTGACGGACTAAAACGAGATCCCAATGCCAGAAAATAGTGAATTGACTTCAAATTATTGGAACAGTAGGTACCTTGACCAAAATACCGGTTGGGATATTGGCCATCACAATGTTATACATACAGACTATGTAGCGCATATCGGTGACAAGGGACTACACATCTTAGAGCCGGGTGCAGGCAGTGGCTATACAACGGCTTACTTGTATAGCCAAGGGTTCTACAATACTTACGCACTAGACTATGCTAGCGCTCCCAAAAATAGATTTTTAGAGAGAAACCCAACTTTTCCGAAAGAGCAGTACCTGACACAGGATTTTTTTGAATTGGATTCAAGATTTGATTTGGTACTAGAACAGACATTTTTTTGTGCTATAGATCCCCAACAAAGGGTGGACTATGTAAATAAAATGCATAGTATTCTGAATCCTAATGGCAAGATATATGGCGTGCTTTTTAATTTCAATAAAAACGAAGGGCCACCCTACGGTGGAAGTAAAAAAGAGTATATTAATTTATTTAAATCAAAATTCAACATTATACGCATAGAGAACGCAAAAAATAGTATACCACAGCGGCAAGGCTCTGAGCTATTGATTGAATTACAAAAAAAATAGAGAAACTAATTGCAGGAGTGAAAATGAGTTATATTTTTGCACCCGCTTATGAAGAAAATTAGTTCGCTTCAGTTATAGCAGAAAATTAAGCGAAAGTAGCTCAGCTGGTAGAGCATCACCTTGCCAAGGTGGGGGTCGCGAGTTCGAATCTCGTCTTTCGCTCAAAACAAGGGAATTTATCCCTTTTTTTGTTTTTCAGCAGTCGAAACTGCTCTCCTATTGACTTTGTTAATGTGGGGTATTAATTTTAGGATTGAATGAATTACGTCCAAAATTGGAATGGTTTATTCAATAACTTTAGATCTTATCAAATGAATTATTTGGAGATTTAATATGCTTGGGTGGTGGAATCGGTAGACACGTTGGACTTAAAATCCAATGACCTCACGGTCGTACGGGTTCAAGTCCCGTCCCGAGTACGAAAAAAGCCTTGACTATTAAATAGTTAAGGCTTTTTTATTTGTCAATTGTCAGTTTAGTTGTCGATTTAGTTTATTTACTTCAACTCCTACCTTTCCCACAATTATGTCAATAGCGCCAATTTTAATTCCTGTTTTACTTGTTTTAAAGGTACAGCCCGTCAATGATTGATGGGATTGAGTACTACTCAACAGTCGCAGTGTTCCTTCTACACCCATCAATGAACTGTATAATCGCCTTCTTATGTTTGGTGGTTAGTATTTGAAATTGATTGGAGGTGAATGAATCAAAAAAGTTAATTTAACGTTTATACTGCTTTCAAAAAACAGAATACTTAAAAACTGTTACACAAATCGATGTATGATTTAGGCTGTATATTTGCAATAGAATATGAAAAACAGCAACCACTATCGATCTAGAGCGCGAGAAAGCACTACAGCTATACAAAAATTGTACGTCACTATGCGCCACCTTTTTAATAGAGGATTTTATAAACCAATGGGGGTAAGTGGTGAGTCGCTAAGGGAAGCACTACTCGCACTAAGACCAGAAATATATGGCAGCATAGCACAAGATAAGGTAGAATTAGCGGGCTTACTATACATCATAGACCGGCTACCCATGGGCATTGAAGAGTGCCGCTACATCAATTTGACTAGCGAAGAAGGATATAAAGACTCACATTTTACGCCTATTATACCACCCAAAAGAAGACGCAACTGCTACAGAATAGACGATGAGCAGATGAATATAGAAATAACTCGTGGCCGCTCAGAGATATACGACATACTCACACACCTTACATTTTTGATGATAGAAAGTCACAAAATAATGAAACAAGTGCTTATAAATGATGAAGGTTCCGTAAATAGAGACTGGCAAAAACTAGAAGCAGCCGTAACACAAAGGCGAGAATTAAGTAAAAAGGAGCGAGAAGTAGCATTGTCACACACTGCCAATATACTAGGCCGAACCTATCAAGAGGTAAGCGGAGTTTATGATGGTTTTAAGAGTTCGGCAAATCCAGAGCGTTTTCTACATATAATATACTGGCTTGGTAAACTTGCACTAGAAGAGACGCTGCAAGGCAACAAGCGAACAATTACCTTCAGTTCTGTGCTTAGGGAAACATTGGGTCAGCATATACATGGTGAACGTTGGGCAGATAGCATAAAGGCAGAACTTCATAAGCAAAACATACTGCACCGCCCCATACACATTATAAGCGCCAATATGCACAGTGTACTTAATACTCTTTTTGCACCAGAAGCACTAAAAACCAAGCAAAAAGGAAAAAATAAACTTGCACTTTTCGAAGAACTTAGTGCTAGCGAGCAAAACCGAGAAATAGTATACAAAGCAGCATTGAAAGAAGGTATGACTTTCTTGCCAGACCAAAGTGGTACTAATATAGACGTGCAAATTTTTGATACCGCTAAATTGGTAAGTGGTGAATTTGCAGCTAAAATTAAAGACATTGAGCAGGACAAAAAACCGATACTTGTGGTAATGGACTATGCTTTTGGAGAGCAAGCATACGAAACCATGGACGAGCTATTAAAACCATACAAACCAAATGGAAAAACAGAGCATTATCTTCACGTTATTTCAATTTCTGTAATGGGTAAAGCAGGAATACTCACCGGAGGTAAGGGAGATATTATGATTCCTAATGCTCACATTTTTGAAGGTACCGCAGATAATTATCCTTTCGTCAATGGGCTAAAAAAAGAGCACTTAGAAGGACATGAAATTGGAGTATATGATGGGAATATGATATCTGTGCTCGGCACATCCTTACAAAATAAAGACTTACTTCGTTATTTTAATAGGAGCACATGGGGAGTAGTGGGATTAGAAATGGAAGGTGCACACTATCAAAAAGCCATACAAGCTCATTCTAAAATACGTAGAAGTATACGCGAAGATGTTACTATAAACTACGCTTACTACGCTAGTGACAACCCACTAGAAACTGGAAGCACGTTGGCAAGCGGGGGACTAGGCACTACTGGTGTGAAACCCACGTACCTCATTACCGAAAAGATATTGAATCAGGTGTTTGTCTCTTCTTGATCCAGCATTATCTTTGATGCAAGCCACTAGAAGTAAAAAGCGAAGTCAAGAATTCATTTTACCTAATTCACTTTGAAGAATTTTTTTTGACAGTCTTCCCACCTATACATTTAGCTTCCTCCTACATTAAAATTATTCTTACTAACTAATACAAAATCATTTTTAACTGAATGACCATAATAGACTTGAAGAGTTATTTTATCTTTGATTTGATAGCCTAATTTAAACTCATAACTGCTGTGGTCGTAGCCACTTTTTTTTAGAAACTTGGCCATACGTCATACAAATCCCAAGCCTTAAAAGGATATGGATTATAAAGGACGTATTCCTCTGTGCCAATGTTTAAATCATTATCCTCAGAATTCAGAGAGTCAAGTGGATCAAGCACAGCATCTTCTTTTGTATTTAAATTTTGATAGAGTACATTCTGAACTCCAAATTAAAAGGTGAATTTCTTAAAATCAAGCTTTGCCTCACTTTGCGCTGCCGATACTTCAGCGATGCTCAATAAAAATAAGGTAAAGCCGCTTTTCACTTTGCTAATTCAAATGAATTAAACCAATTTTTCAAGCCAATATTATATTCTACTTTGATAAGTATAAAGCTGGTAGTATCTTCCTTTGGTTTCTAAAAGTTCTGCGTGTTTTCCACGCTCAACGATATGTCCATTTTCTATCACCAAAATTTGGTCTGCTTGCTGAATAGTACTCAGTCTGTGGGCGATTACAATAGTAGTACGGTCTTTCATCAAAACATTTAAACTTTTTTGGATATAGCTTTCGCTTTCGGTGTCTAAATTTGAGGTAGCCTCATCTAAGATGATAATTTTAGGATTTGCCAATAGTGCTCGTGCTATCGAAATGCGCTGGCGTTGACCGCCACTCAACTTCACTCCTCTCTCTCCTATCACAGTTTCCAATCCATCGTCAAATCTGTCAGTAAATTCATTGACATATGCTCCATTTACTGCAGCTTGTAGTTCCTCTTCGGTAGCCTCAGGTCTTGGGAAAAGAATATTTTCTCGAATGGTTCCTTCATATAAAAAATCATCTTGCAGTACCACTCCTAAATGCCTTCTAAAACTACTGAGATTAACATGAGCCAAGTCTTTGCCATCTAGAGTTACTTTACCACTTACCGGATTAAGAAATGTAGCGGCCAAACCTGCTATAGTAGACTTACCGCTACCACTGCTACCTACCAATGCTGTAACACTGCCTGCATTGGCTTCAAAACTTATGTCGTGAAGAACTTCTTTATCATCTTCATAACTAAATCCGACTTCGTCAAAAATGATGTTTCCTTGTATCTCTCTCAACATAATTTGACGTACATCCGGGTCGTCTTCTTCTGTCATGTTCATAAGCTCTTGTGTACGGTCTAAACCTGCCAAAGCTTCTGTGAGTTGACTACCGATATTACTCATTTGCACAATAGGCGCTACCATAAATCCCAGAAATAACAAAAAGGAGACTAAGTCTCCATTGGTCATACTTCCGTGCATAATAAAATAACCCCCCATTCCCATAATACCAACGGTAGCCATACCTAGTAAAAAAGTACTAGAACTAGTCATCAACGCTGTAGTTGTCAAGCTTTTTTTAACGTTTTGATACAATCTGTCTACGCCGGCTTCAAACGTTTTATTTTCTTGCTCCTCAGCGTTAAATCCTTTTATCACTCGCACACCATTCAGCGTTTCTGTTAATCTACCCGTGACTTCTGCATTTATTTTTCCTCTATCTCTAAAAATAGGTCGGATATACCCAAAGGCTTTTAAGGCTATAAACCCAAATAAGCCAACAGGTAAAAATACAAACAAAGTCATAGTAGCATTTATTTTAAGTAAAAAAAAGAAGGCTACTATAGCGGTAATAGTACCCCCTATGAGCTGAACTAAGCCGGTGCCAACTAAGTTTCGAACACCTTCTACATCACTCATTACCCTACTTACCAAAGCACCACTCTTGTTATTATCAAAAAAGGCAATGGGTAATTTTAGAAGTTTTTTTTGCACTTGTGCACGCAGCTGGGCAATGAGCAGCTGCGCCTCTACGCTAAGAAGTCTAGTCAGTATAAAAGAGGTAGCAGCCTGCACTAAAATAGCAGCAGCTACCAAAAAAATGAGTTTCCAAAGTTCCCCTATATCTCTACTCGGCACCACCACGTCAAGCAGATTTTTCGTTTCGTAAGGTAAAACCAAACCCGAAAGACTTCGTATCACAATAAATACTAGCCCTACGCTCAGCATTTTTCTTCTCGGCCACACATATTCATTTAAGGCCCATTTTAGGGACACTTTTTTTTTGCTCATAGCACCACTTTTGCCAAAAGTAAGCCAAAGACAATACGTGACTTTACGGCAGTTTTCACAAATACCAATAAAAGTTACATTTCCATCGCCAAGAATTCTGCAGTATAACCATTCTTTGATTTAACTAATTCTTCAGGAGTTCCTGTCATCACTACTTGGCCTCCAGCATAGCCACCTTCAGGCCCTATATCGATAACATGATCTGCTACCTTTACTACATCTAAGTTGTGCTCAATGACCAAAACGGTATTACCCAAATCTACCAAATTTTGCAGTACTTCTAGGAGTACACTGATATCTTCAAAGTGCAAACCAGTAGTAGGCTCATCAAGTATATAAAATGTTTTACCAGTATTTATTTTGCCAAGTTCACTAGCAAGTTTAACTCTTTGAGCTTCTCCTCCAGATATAGTGGTACTGCTTTGGCCAAGGGTAATATAACCCAACCCTACATCGTTGAGCGCTCTTACTTTTCTATAAATACTAGGTACTGCCTCAAAAAACTCAACAGCCTCTTCTACGGTCATGTTCAATACATCGCTAATGGTTTTGTTTTTGTAGCGTATTTCCAAGGTTTCTCGATTGTATCTCTTACCTATACAAGTTTCACATTCTACCAAAACATCAGGAAGAAAATTCATCTCAATCACTTTTTGACCCCCACCTCTGCAGGTTTCACATCTTCCACCTTTCACATTGAAACTAAATCTCCCTGGCTTGTAACCCCGTATTTTACTTTCTCCTATTTCAGCATACAGATTTCGAATATCTGCAAAAAAACCTACATAGGTAGCAGGATTACTGCGCGGTGTTCTTCCTATGGGCGACTGGTCTATTGTTATCACTTTATCCAAATGTTCAAGACCTTTTATTTTTTTATATGGCAAAGGTTTTTTCTTCGAATTATACACGTACTCCGATAGAATTGGATGAAGTGTTTCGTTAATCAGTGAACTCTTTCCACTTCCACTTACACCAGTAACAGCGATGAGAGTGCCCAAAGGAAATGAAACAGTAATATCTTTTAAGTTATTTCCTGTACATCCACTCAAAGTTAATTTTTGCCCTGTACCTTTTCTTCGTTTAGGTGGTATTGGTATAGTACGATAGCCCCCTAAATAATCTGAAGTAACTGTTCCGTTATTTTTAATGTCTTCCCACTTGCCAGCTGCAACTATCTCTCCTCCATTTTTTCCCGCTTTGGGACCTATATCCACTACATAGTCACTTTCTAGTATCATATCGCGGTCGTGCTCCACTACAAGCACCGAATTACCAATGTCTCTAAGCTCTTTAAGTGAGTTGATCAGTCGCTTATTATCGCGCTGATGAAGCCCTATACTTGGTTCATCTAATATGTAGAGTACTTCTTCTAATTTAGAGCCTATTTGGGTAGCCAAGCGTATCCGTTGTGCTTCACCGCCACTCAGTGTTTTGGCGCTATTGTTTAGTGATAAATAAGATAGACCAACATCTACGAGAAATTTCACGCGCTCACTGATTTCTTTTATCACCTCATTTGCTATAGTAAGCTGCCTATTGCTCATTTGGGATCTTGCTGTCTCTAGCCAAATCTTCAAATCACCAATACTTTTATTACTCAATTCAGCAATATTCATTTTTCCAATGCGGTAAGATAGAGCCTCCTTATTGAGTCGGCCACCCTTACATTCTGGGCATGCTACAACTGTCATAAATTCATCGGCCCATCTACTCAACGTCCCAAAATTTTTTTCGTGATACGCCTCCAAAAGTGAGGGTACTAATCCCTTCCATGTGGTATCATAACTTTCTTTATAGCCTGTGTTGCTCCTATACTCTACCTCAAATTTTTCGTCACTACCGTACAATATCACTTTCATGATATCCTTAGATATCTCTGCTATTGGTTTGGATAAGCTAAATTTTAATTTTTTACTCATTGCCTTTAGCTGCGTGAATGTCCAATTGTCTTTGACATCGCCTAAAGGTGCTAAGCCGCCTTTATTGATACTAAGTTTCGGGTTTGGAATAAGATCTTCTTGCAAAATATCTGTACTTGTACCCAAACCATCACAATTGGGACAAGCACCATAAGGTGAATTGAACGAAAACAAATTAGGCTGCGGTTCATTATACGATAATCCAGTATCTACATCCATAAGATATTTACTAAAGTGGGTTATCTCATGTGTATCAACATTAAGAATACTTACCACCCCTTTTCCCATTTTGATAGCTGCACGTATAGAATCTGTGACACGCATACTTCCTGCATCTGCTGGTGAAATCCGATCTATAACTAAATCTATATCGTGGATTTTGTAACGATCGAGCTGCAACCCTGGTTCTATGTTCATTAACGATCCGTCCACCCAAACCTTGGTAAATCCTCGCTTTCTATATTGTTCAAAAATTTCGCGGTAGTGCCCTTTTCTTCCTTTCACCAGCGGTGCCAAAATCATCATTTTTTGCAAACTAAACTTTTTGTTTACAGTGTCAATAATTTCTTGCTCTGTAAAGCTTTTCATCTTGTTTCCACTAATATAGGAATAAGCATCCCCTGAACGCGCAAAAAGCAATCTCAAAAAATCATAGACTTCTGTAATTGTGCCAACTGTGCTGCGTGGATTTTTACTTACTGTCTTTTGTTCTATTGCTATTACAGGACTCAATCCTTCTATCTTATCAACATCTGGACGTTTCATATCCCCCACAAATTGTCGAGCATAGGCCGAAAAAGTATCCATATATCTTCTTTGTCCCTCTGCAAAAATGGTATCAAACGCTAAACTAGACTTTCCACTGCCGCTCAAACCTGTGAAAACTACTAGTTTATGTCGTGGAATCTCAAGGTTAATATTCTTGAGATTGTGCTCTCTTGCACCTATTATTTTTATGAAATCTTGATCGCTGATGATTGAAAATTATTTAAGTTGACGAAGGTAATTCTTAGAACCATACACAAGTCAAAATTGTTCGGCCAACACATTCTTTTTGATGAAAATAAGCAGAAAAAAACTACAATCGTAAAAACTTTAAAAATACTAAGTCTACAAATAATCTATTTCCAGACATTATATGAAAAGAAATATACAAAATAAGAAAACCATTTTTAACCAAAACATTGAATATTTTTAATGTACATAGTATTTTATTCTAAACTTTTCTTGGTTTTAGGTGATTGGTAACTAGGTGATTTCCTGACTTTTTGGATTAGGATTTTGAAACCGGTTTTCACTTTTATTTATAAACAAAAAGCCCTTGTAAAGTATTAATTCTACAAGGGCTTTGAAGTGTCGGGGTGGCAGGATTCGAACCTACGACCTCCTGCTCCCAAAGCAGGCGCGATACCGGGCTACGCTACACCCCGAGGTGTAATTTTTTAGCGTATGAAGCTAAACTATGAGCAAACACATTTTTTTTGGATTAAAAGTGTTAAAATAAATCCAGTGATCCCACCAGGACTCGAACCTGGAACCTACGGTTTAGAAAACCGTTGCTCTATCCGGTTGAGCTATGGAACCATTTAGTTGTATGCAAAGAACACAAGCAAAAGCCTTCTTTTTTGGCGGTGAGACCGGGATTCGAACCCGGGGTACCCTTGAGAGGTACGGCAGTTTAGCAAACTACTGGTTTAAGCCACTCACCCATCTCACCAAAAAGGAGTGCAAAGTTAAAATTATTTTCAAAGCGGCAATCTAAATGCGAAAAAAAAAATGTTTTTTTATTTGAAATAGGTATGCTAGAATTTCAATATAATTATTTAATCTTGACCCTTAATGGTGAACAAAAAAAACAGTGACTTTATTTTCAGAGATCTTAAGGCTTACAGCTCAACTGAATGGCTTGCGGATAATAAGAAAAGGTATCGTTCTGTTTTTGATAAGAATGAAGCGACATATATCTATGCAGAGTTCTCCTTTTTTAATTTGCATTTTAAAGAAAACGACTGGGACTTAAAGTTAGAATTGGTTTGCCGAGACCAAAACAAACAAGAAATTTGTAGATTAAACTGTAACAGAAATGTATCTTCAAACACAAATTTACTTTTTGTCAGAGAGGGCTGGGGCACACATAATTCTGGCATTTATTGGCTAGTAGGAACGTATACGTGGTCTGCAGAGGTAGAGGAAATAGTAGTAGCAGAAAAAAACTTTTATGTGCAAGATGTCGGTTTAGTAACTAAACTCAAAAATCCGTATTTTGATATTAAATCTGTGCATTTTTATGAAGGTCCATATGACAATACGCAGCAGTTAAATCGTAGCTATTTTCAACAATTTAGTGCACAAGAATCTCGTTATATTTGGGCAGAAATAACGGCTAGTAACAAGTCAAAAGATTTAGATTTTTGGAGCTGTGAGTTTGTGTTCAATTTTTTAACAGAAACGCACTTACTTAAGGGTTCCGTAAGTAAGTTAATGTTTGTGTATCAACAAGACGATGAATTTAAATTCACTGTAGGCTGGGGTGCAGACAAACCAGGTAGTTGGCTCAAAGGCACATACTACCTCAATATTATTTTTATGGATCAGCTTGTGAAGCAAAAGGAGTTTTTCATTGGCAATGACTTTGTTGAGTATTTTTTGGAAGAAGATGGACATGAAAAGCAACCTCTAATAGATTCTGGGCAGCGAGAAAAAACAACGACTAAAATCAATAACGTTGGTAAAACACTAAGTGAATTGGATGATTTAATTGGACTACATAGCGTAAAAGATAGAATAAAAGAGTACGCCAATTATTTAGAGTTTATAGCTTTACGTAAGGATAAAGGATTAGCTGAAGATGAGACCCTGAATTTAAATTGTGTATTTAAAGGTAATCCTGGTACTGGAAAAACCACAATTGCTCGAAAGCTAGGCAAAATATATAAGCAACTCGGCCTTCTCAGTAAGGGCCATGTTCACGAGGTTGACAGAGGTGATTTAGTTGCTGAGTTTATAGGGCAAACAGCCCCAAAAACAAAAGCGGCCATAAAAAAAGCTGAGGGGGGTATACTTTTTATTGACGAGGCTTATTCTTTAGCACGCAAGGATGATGACAGCAAGGATTTCGGTAAAGAAGCTATTGAAATACTCCTCAAAGAATTGTCTGACGGTAAAGACATAGCAATCATTGCTGCTGGATATCCAAAAGAAATGGACACCTTTATAGAATCAAACCCTGGCTTAAAATCCAGGTTTAGAATGATTTATGATTTTCCTGACTATGCTCCGCAAGAATTATTAGAAATTGCTCATATACATAGTCAAAAAAAAGGTATTCGATTTGCTGAAGATGCTGAAGTCCTATTTTATAAAAAAATAGTAGATGCCTATAGGAATAGAGATCAGTTTTTTGGTAATGCTCGGCTTATTGTATCGCTTATAGAAGAAGCTAAACTAAATTTGGGTATACGTGTCATGAACGATGAAAACCCTGCTGCTCTCTCTATAGAGGAGCTCTCCCAAGTATCTATAGAAGATATTGAAAAGCTCAGCATCAACACCAAAAATGTTATTCCAGATATTCCCATTGATGAAGAACTGCTTCAATTATCTTTGGAAAAACTAGAGGGGTTAATTGGAATAGACTCCGTGAAAGATGAAATAAAAAGCTTAGTAAAACTAGTAAGATACTACAAAGAAACTAACCTTGAGGTGCAAAACAGCTTTAGTCTCCATTCTGTTTTTACCGGAAATCCTGGAACCGGAAAAACTACTGTTGCAAGAATTCTTGCACAAATTTATAAAGCTTTAGGTATCCTAGAAAAAGGAAACTTAGTAGAATGCGATCGCCAAAGTTTAATAGGTGGATACGTAGGTCAAACAGCTATTAAAACAGGCGAAATGATAGATAAGGCTATGGGGGGCGTTTTATTTATAGACGAAGCATACTCTCTCACTGAAGGCGGAAATGCTGACTACGGTAAAGAAGCTATTGAAATTATTTTGAAAAGAATGGAAGATTTCAGAGGTAGATTTATTGTGATAGCAGCAGGATATACTGAAAATATGGCACGCTTTATTGAATCAAATCCAGGGCTTAAATCTCGTTTCGACAAAGTATTTGAATTTGAAGATTTTGATGCTGAACTCTTGAACAAAATTGCAAAAAATCAAATTTCTGATGCCGGTTTTTTTATGGCGGAAGCGGCAGAAAAAAGCCTAAAAGTACTCATTGAAAATATGTATGCAACTAAAGACAAGTACTTTGGAAACGGCAGAAGCGTTCGTAAAATAGTAGAGGAAGCAATCAGAAATCAACACCTACGTATGAGTGACTTAGAACCCAAAAAACGCTCGAAAAAAATGACTAAAACGATAATTACTTCGGATGTAGAAGTAATATCTTTCGAAGACAAATCAAAACCAGATAAAATCCCGACAATGGGTTTTAGACAAAGTAACTGAAAATTAATTATATGACTAGTGCTTTAACAATCGAAGCCGAAATATTGCTGGGCATAAGCTGTGTTTCTCTAATAACATTATACAGTTATTATCTATATTTTTTTACAGGGCTTAATAATCATTCAGTGTCAAACAAAAGCGATAAGCCAGTATCTGTAATAATTGCTGCAAGAAATGAGCTACATAACTTAAAACGTAATTTACCTCACATACTCACCCAAAACTACTCAATTTTTGAAGTGGTAGTAATTAATGATGGCAGTTATGATGGAACTAAAGACTACCTAAAAGAACTAGCACTCACCTATCCCAAACTGAAAATAGTAACCGTAGAGCTGAAGGAGCAATTTCAACGAGGTAAAAAATTTGCTCTGACTTTGGGAATAAAAGCAGCTAGTTACGAGTACTTACTTTTTACCGATGCCGATTGTAAACCAATGACAAACAAGTGGATAGAGTGTATGATGAATCACCTAGAAGACGAAAAAGAAATACTGCTAGGTAACTCTCCTCTCACAGTTACAAAAAACCTACTGGGCTCTATGGTACATTATGAGACTTTTCACACTGCACTGCAATATCTCAGTTATGCAAAAAAAGGTTATCCTTATATGGGGGTAGGCAGAAACCTAGCCTATACCAAAACCTTATTTTTTCAAAATAAAGGATTTGCTAACCATCAACATATTCTATCTGGAGACGATGATTTGTTTGTACAAGAAGTTGCTTCAAATAAAAACACTGCTATTTGTATAGACCCTGACAGTTTTACACAATCTGAAGGGCCTAAAAGCCTTGGAACATGGTTTAAACAAAAGATACGTCATTTGAGCACTGGTAAGTTATATACTACCAAACTAAAACTCTTTTTAGGAATTTACTCACTTGCTCACTTACTTACTTATGCTTGTGCAATTGCTATAGTAGCACTATCTCCATCATTTTGGTACCTTAGTGTCTGCATACTAATAAGTAAGTGGTCTGTACAATGGATTGTTATGTTCAAACCCTCAAAACATTTGGGTTACAAAAAAATAGGCTTCGCCCTTCCCTACTATGACATTCTTTACACTATTTATCTCATTATCTTCGGCTTTGCCAGACCATTTTTAAAACCAAAAACATGGAATTAATTAAAAAATACTTTCCAACCCTCACTGCTCTACAAATTGACAGAATAGCTCAACTCAAGCCACTATATGAGGATTGGAACGCAAAAATCAATGTTATAAGTAGAAAAGATATTGATGAATTTTATTGCAATCATGTCTTACATTCCCTTAGTATTGCGAAGCTCTATCCCTTCAATCCGGGAGACAAGGTACTCGATATTGGCACAGGGGGAGGATTTCCTGGAATACCATTAGCTATATGTTTCCCAGACACGTCATTTACTCTTGTAGACAGTATCCGAAAAAAAACTACTGTTATAAATGGTGTAGTTGAGGCTTTAGATTTACAAAATGTGACTGTACTTAACGATCGTTTTGAAAACATTACCGAAAGGTACTCTACGGTAGTTTCTAGAGCCGTTGCATCTGCTGATAAATTAGTCAAATACACCAAAAATGCACTTGCAAATGATGGCAAGCACATCTTTTTGAAAGGTGGGGATTTGACGATAGAAAAAAATGAGTTTACTGCTATATATAAAAATGCAAAATGGCTCGAAACTAACCTATATGAGTCTCTTCCTGAACCATTTTTTGAAACTAAAAAAATAATAACTGTTAGCTGGTAGTGCGAAAATTCGCTATACCGAAAAGTAAAAACATTAGAGAATCCTTACTCTTGATATTAAAAACTATCAACGAAGCAGAATAATAGTGCCCGTTTTTTGATAGACTTTGTTCTCAAAATCAGTGTATTTTATTAGGTAGACATAGGTACCAATTTGAACGTCTGCACCACGATATTCTGGTATCCATTTTTGGTCTATATCACTAGAGGTATATAATTTTTCTCCCCATCTGTTAAAAATAGTAATTTCAAACTCATTAATTGCAACACCTTTTACTCCAAAGCCATCGTTCAGACCGTCATTATTGGCGGTAAATGCATTAGGTACGTAAATTTCTGGCGAAAAAAAGAAGCAAATTTCATTGCTGAGAGATGTAGTTTCTTCTCCATCAAGTTCTTTAGCTTGCACTCTAAAACACTTGCGAAACTGCTTGGGGTTGTGTGGTAAGGATAGTATCTCGAGGGGTAAAGCATCTGGATATTCAATGCGGTAAGCACTCACGTTATCTTCCAAAAGTAAATCATAAATATCCACGCCATTTTCCCAACCTAAGTAATCAGTAAATTGCAAAATAGAATTAAAGCTTTCATCCTGCTCCCCAGATAACCAAATATTGGTGTGTGGCTCAGAATAGATAAGCACACCGCATTTATTTAATCCAACTATACGGTATTCAAAAGGATATAAGTCGGTATTTATATCAGCTTCAAGATAATTGGTAATAGTGCCTGATACAGTAGCTATGGTTTGCCAACTGTTGCCTGCGCCTGCTTTTCGTTTTTCGATACTAAGCTCGTTTGCCACACTGTTATTAAGCAATTGCCAGTCTATAATCATTCTATCGTCTGGTGTACCAACCGTAACAAATCTTAGATCAATAGCTAGTCTATCAATGGTAACATCAAAATACACCGTATCACCTTTACAGCCTTTATCGCTTATTTCTACTACCCAGATATTTCCTTTACTTTTCGTAGTATCCCAACTTACAGTTGCTGTATTTCTGCCGTCTTGCTCCATAGTTAGAGCTCCTTGCACTTCCCACACAAAGCTAGAAGTAGGAAACCCTGAAACACTATACACCTGCTGTTCAAAACGCGTAGGACAAATAATATTTTCTCCTATTATAGGCGAAGTTGCCGGCTTTGGATTAACCAAAATGAGGGTATCTACCACATCTCCTAGGCAACCGTTTATCGAAATTTCCTGTACCGATAGCGTGAATATTCCACTTTGGTTCCAAAAAATTGTTACTGTGTTACTACCTTGACCTTCTATATTTTGGTCACTCCCGTTGATGGACCAGCGGTAGTTAGAATTTGGGAGCCCAGTGATAGTATATTCTGATGTTCCCGCTGCTTGGCATACTTCCGTAGCACCAACTATTAGGTCTGAGGTTGGCTTAGGATATATAATTACGGGTAAAATAAATGGTGGACTCAAGCAATTTTTGTCGTTTACAGCATCAAAAGCCCTCTGTATCACGCTCACAGAAGCCATGCCAGCGAGACCCCAATCTATACCAATGCGTTTGCTAGAATCTCCAAATACTTGTGTGCCACCAGCTACTACCCAGTCGTAAACACTACCATTTGATTCTTCTACTTCGTATATTTCACCTTGGTCAAACTCACATACTTCTATTTTGCCTAAAATGCTATCAATCTTTAAAACATACGTTTTATTTACAATCAATTCAAAAGGTTCACTTCTACAGCCAAGCGAATTTATCTCTTCAACCTTTATAGTACCTATACCCTCATTGCCCCAGTCTATGGTAATGGATTCGGTAGAAGCACCGCTTGCAATAGTTCCACCCAAAACATCCCACATATATGCAGAATTAATTGAACCTTCAGCAGAATATGCTATTCCTTTAGCATTGGGGCAAACTATGTTAGGCCCTAACAAAATGGGGTTTGGAACGCTTACTAAAACATTTTTTTCTACGGTATCACTTGCACATCCCAATTCATTAGTAATTGCACTTTGTACAATAAAAGAGGGCACATCATAATCCGTTATGCTAATGGTATTACCGTTTATTGTACCAATGGTAGCATTTATGGTATTCCAATAGTACGATACACCTGTTACAGCTGCTACCGTGTAGAGAAGTCCAAATTCATTTTTGCACACTGTATCTCTGCCTATAATGTTAGGTTTTGCAGGACTAGGCACCAAAACGACATCTTTCTCTATCCAATTTCCAAGACAGCCTCCTGCGCTTACTTCCCTTACCCGCAATAATCCAGTGCCACTACCGTTCCACCTTACGCGCAGTTCTGGGGTATTTCTTGCTCCAAGTATTTCTCCTTCTTCTATTTGCCACTCAAAGGTAGAAGCCTGCTTTCCGTCAGTCACGCGGTAGGTAGCCTCATTCCCTTCACATACTTCATCTGGGCCTTCTAGTAATTCAGCTCCCTCAAAAGGGTCTACATATATTACAACATCTAGGTTATTTGATTTAGGTGGGCATCCGCCGTCTTCCACAGTAAAATATGCGATATACGGCTCACTACGAGCAGCATCACAATCTGGAATCCAACAAAATTCACTAGTCGCAGTGGGCTGGCCCGCTACATCAGTAAAGGTAGCCAAGGTTCCGTCTATAGAGCCGCCTACGCCTAATAATCCGCCTCTACCTTTTAATCTCACAATATCTCCATTGGGGTCATTTTCGTCTGTCGCTGTTACATCAAAGCATATTTCATCACCAGCTTGTACACGAAGCCTTTTATCACTATTGCTGAATATTTCGGGAATTTTATTTGGTGCACAATCCAAGACGATGATTGACAAATCTAAACGAGTTGTACTTATTAAAATACCATTTCTAAATTCACGTACTTCCACACCCAAGACAAAACGTCCTGTTTGATTGGAAAAAAGCTCGGTATATCCAGTTTGATGATCGATAAATACATGTCCCGCAGCTCCAAAAGGTTGCCTAAAACTATAACCTGGTTTATAAGCTAACATGGGAGTATCCAATGTTGGTGAAGGCTCGATTATGATTACGCCTACACCTCCTGAATTAAATGGTCGCATAAAACGATAAGCCAAACTATCTCCATCTCTATCTATGGCATCAAAAAGAAAAGAAGTAGTATCATTGGCACACATATACGGACTAGGAACGCCGTAAAAAGATGGAGAATTGTTCTCTAAATCTGTATTGGGGATAAAGCAATAGTATGTTTGTCCTTGGCTAGGATCGCTGCCAGTTTGGGTAATATTAGCTTGTGTATTTCTACAACACACTGTGTAGGTTATATGATAGCCGCCCGAGTATGGCTTTAACGTCACAATACCTTCATAAAGACCTTCTTCGATACAGACATTTGCCTGTATATCGGGGCAATCTACCGATCCAGGCGCATCTACTTTTTGTTTTCTAACAAGTGTAAATACAGGATTTTGATTCAACGATGTTGCAGCATCATTAAGATAAACACCTAGTTTGATAGTATTGTCCAATGGTATACCGTCATCACAATCGCGGTAAACGTTGAACGTAATCTTGTATCTCGAATCGCCATTTGCAAGTTTTCCTACGAAGGTGTAGTTCATATACCCACCAACAAGATGAGTGGCAGAGGAAGGCAAAGCCAAGGCTAAAAAGCTAACTATTACAACAAGATATCTCCGCATTAATATCATTCCTAAACTTCACAAAGATAAAGCTCTTTGTTTTAGTAAACGTTACATACTGAGCAATAGTTGTACCATATTTTATATTTTGAAATGTGCTATGAAATCTGCAAACGACAAAAAGTAAAAATCTTGATTATCAAAGTTAAATTGAGGGTTTTTTATACGTACCTTAATTAGATCCAAGCTATCAGCAAGTTTCATATCTGAAAGTGAGTCTCCTACCATTATACTTTTATGCCAATCTACGTTCGGAAAATAATTCTTACCTTGAAGTAACATCCCGTTATTTGGCTTACGCCAATTGTGATTTTCTGTTTTTAAATAGGGGGCATAAAAAGCTGCGTCAAACCAATTTAATCCATTGTTTTTTAGATTATTGTATATTTTTAAATGTACATTTTCTAAGTCACTATCAGTCATCAACTCTTTACCGACCCCTTGCTGATTTGTTACTAAAATAACATGTTTAAATAGTCTCTTTGCAGTTTTTAAGGCATCTATAATACCTGGCACCAAGACTAAGTCCTCGGGTTTTCGTGCGTAATCATTCACGATATATTGATTCAAAACTCCGTCTCGGTCTACAAATAGCGTGTAGTCCTGACAATCTTTAGCCTTGGGCAAATATTTGTTGTGCTCGCTCATAATCTTCTGGAATACCTATGTCTATAAAATTACCCGTGGAAATATATCCTTTTAATTTTCCAGTTTCCACTTTTGCCTCTAAAACTTCAGTTTCAAAAGAATAATTAGCTACCGAAGGAAGCTCATTGGTTAGAGATTTGTTGGCTAAATAGACTCCCCCATTTATGAGTCCTGTAGGCAAAAATTTTTGCTTCTCTTGAAAACGTACTACGGTATGTTTTTCTAATAATACTGTACCGTATCTGTCTGGCTTTGTCATTTGTTTTAGTGCCAAAGTCAACGTAGCATTTTCGTTGGTATGTACCTCGAACATTTCTGCTAAGTTAACATCAAAAAAAGTATCTCCATTGAGAATTAGAATATGTTCGGTAGTGGCCTGTTGCATTGCTAAACCTATACCTCCTCCAGTTCCGAGGGGTTCGTCTTCTATAGAGTAAACAAGTGGTATACCGTTAAAATCTGAGCCATAATACGCTTTTATCTTTTCATATTTGTATCCTACTGCTAGTATCACTTTAGCTACATGAGCAGCAGGTAATGTCTTCAAAATTTGTTCTAAGAACGGCTTGCCTCCCACGGGAGCCATAGGTTTAGGGACATCGCTTACTACAGCTGCCAAACGAGTTCCTAAGCCACCCGCGAGTATTATTACATCTAGTTTCATAGCAGTGTGTATGTGTAAAGGCCAGTGCGGGTAAAACTATAATTCTGTGCACTTACATTATATTTTTCTAGACTTTTTATAAGCTTATGGCGTGATACTCTTGGACAGTAGAAAAAGAAAAATCCACCACCCCCTGCTCCACTTATCTTACCCCCGGTTGCACCGTTTTCAAGTGCTGTATGGTATATTTCGTCAATCAATGGATTACTAATGCCGTCGGCTATCATTTTTTTTGATTCCCAACCATGATGCATTACCGCTCCTATTTCGTCCATTTTCCCCATTAATATCATTTCCTTCATTTTCAGACTTTGATACTTAATGCGGTGTGTAGCTTCGAGAGCATGATTATCACTTTTTTGTATATTATCAGTTTGTTTTTTTATAATTTGGGCAGATTCTCTGCTTGTACCCATATAAAAAAGTACTAAATTATTTTCGAGTTCAGCAGCATATTTTTGTTTTATTCTCAATGGATTTACAATAACCTTATCATCTTTATAGAACTCCATAAAATTAAAACCTCCAAACGTAGCGGCATATTGATCTTGCCTACCGCCTGCTAAACCGAGATCTTCACGTTCTATTTCATATGCCAAATGTGCAATGTCATATTCTCCTAGCGGAATATTATACCATTCTGAAAAAGCACCTATAATGCTAACTACCAACGTACTACTACTTCCAAGACCAGAACCAGGAGGGGCATCTACACTTGTATACATTTCGAAAGACAGTGGTTTTTTGATAAAGTCTTTTATCATTCGGTTGTATACTCCTTTGAGCAGAGCCAAAGGCCCACTAGTATCCAAAACTTTAGCACTATCCAAGGTTTCAATGTGTCCCATATCTTGAGCTTCTAAATGAATTTTACCATTATCTGTGGGTATGATAGTAGTATTAGCAAAAAGATTTATAGTCGCATTAAGAATAGAGCCACCATAAAGATCTGAATAAGGGCTAACATCCGTGCCACCGCCAGCTAATCCTATTCTAAGGGGTGCTTTGCTTCTGATAATCATATTGGGCAAAAATATACTGCTTTACGACAATTTATGGCACATTAAAAAGATTTTGTAGCAAAAAATGAAAGTAAACGATTTCCGAGTCAAAAAATAATTTCATACTGATCGTTAAACAATTTAAAGAACAGAGATTTGATTATTTTTTTTACCCCAGCGCTTTGTAAAAATAAACCAGAACTGAAGAAAAATCTTCCGCCACTTGACAAACAATTATGAAAAAGCCCTTTAAAGTCTGAGAAAAGGATCTTTAAAGGGTAAAAGTAGCGGGAAGCAGAATCGAACTGCCGACCTCCGGGTTATGAATCCGACGCTCTAACCATCTGAGCTATCCCGCCATAAGGGGGTGCAAAAATAATTTTTTATTTGCTACCACAAACTTAGTTGATTGATTTTTTTGAATTTTAAGCGCCCTATTTCTAAAAATCCTCTAAAAACTTTTAATATGAATAGTTTCGTGGCTCTACGAGCATCACTTCTTCTTTCTCAACTTTTACCAATCCAGGGGTAGCGCCCTTTGGTTTTCGGATATACTTGCGCGAGGTGAATATAACCGCCGCTAGTCCTTCACTTTTTGCCTTACTATAAAAAGCTGCTATAGATGCTACCTTTTCTAAAGTAGTCTGTGGAATTTTTGAATCGCCCGGATTACGGATAATAACATGGCTACCACTTACATTTTTGGCATGCAGCCATATATCTGTTTTAGTGGTATAGCGCCTCAGCAACTCGTCATTATCTTTGGCTCCTTTGCCTATACGGATTTCAAATCCGTCTACTACCGTAGTTTTGTATGGCAATCGGACATCCTTCTTTGCTACTTTTATTTCGACTTCTTTGCGCAATACTTTTAGGCTGTCTATTTGCTCAAAAGCAAGCATTTCCAATTTTTTCTCATTATACAAGATTCGTATATCTTCTTTATTTTTATGGGCAAAAGCGCGTTGTTTACTCTCGTTTTTGGCCTTCGTGTAATAGCGCTCCGCATTGGCTTGAGGGGTGAGTGATTCTTGCAGTTTAATCTCTACTTCCTTTTCGCCATAAAAACTTTTTAATTTGACCGTTTTTGTACCTCTATGTATTTGCCACATATTTGCCATTAACAAATCTGCTTTTTCTTTATATGTACTAGCTCTATTGAGTTCTGACAGTCTTTTCTCTGCAGCACCTAATTTTTTTTCTAGAACCAACAACTCCTTGAGAAGCTGACCGATATGTGCATTCTTAGTTTGATTATACACCTGATGCGCAATGTATAACCGTGCGTACTGGTCTAGTGCGTCCAGAACACTATCAAAATAGGCTATTGAATTTTCTCCCTGCTCATAGTCTAGGGTATATTTCTGAGGATTTTTATTTACATACAGCCTCTTTTTTAAAACATTACTTTTGTGCTTGTCAAGTAGTTTTTCCCTCTCTTTTATGGTTTTATCATCAAAATTACAGTTATAAAGTAATTCCTTATCCTCTTTGCTTAGAAATTTGAGTTCATTCAAACTCCTCTCCCACGGTTGGTTAATAGTTTTTTCATATACCTCTATTTTGGAACTTTTTGAAGGAAAAGTCTCTTGCCACAGATTGTTACAGTAGTGTGTAATCTGCCCAAATTTACCAAAGAGATAAAAAGCTAAAATATCCCCATGTTCCAATAGTATATCAAATCTACGATCGTACGGATAGCTAATTACATCTATTACTTTATTACCTTTAGCAGTTTTAAAGGATTGTAATCTGTTTTTTTTTTGCAGTTTTAATAAATCTGGCAACTGAAAATAGGCTTGTCCTTGAAAAAAGCTTATTTTTATGGCTAGATCTTCAAATACTAAATGAGTATCAAACTGGGAGGTAGTAAAAGCCTCATCCAAACGTTTTCCACCGAGAAGAATTCGTAGCTCAATAGCCAATCGTTCTATAAGAAATGCGTTCATGCTTCAGTATCGTAAACCTTGTTTGTCATTATTCTTGTTTTTAAAAAACTATGTTAGGAAACATAAAAAAAGGAGATAAATTCAGGAATCAAAAGTATGTAATAAAGTCGAGCTAAATTCTATATCAAAACTCTCCAAACACGTCAGTAAGGCACTCACAACCGTCTTCGGTAATTACAATTGTGTGCTCAAACTGTGCCGAGAGTTTATAATCTCGAGTGCGAGCTGTCCAACCATCACCTTTGTCTATAATACACTCAGCTACTCCCTCATTTATCATGGGCTCTATGGTAAATACCATGCCTGGTTTCATTTTTTTTCCTGTATTTTTTTCACCTACATGACTTATCTCAGGTTCTTCATGAAACTTCAGCCCTACGCCATGACCACAAAACTGCCAAACTACTCCGTAACCTTTTGATTCGGCGTAGCGTTGTATTTCGTATCCGATGTTTCCAAACCTATTTCCTGGTCTACACTCTTTTACTCCTATAGCCAAACACTCTCGGGTGACGTCTATCAAATTTTGGGCATTTTCAGAAATTTGTCCTACAGAGTACATTCTGCATGTATCTCCGTAGTATCCGTTTAGTATAGTGGTAACATCTACATTCAAAATATCACCATCTTTGAGAACGTAATCGTTTGGCACACCGTGACATATCACCTCATTCACACTCGTACATACCGCACCACTAAAAGCAGGAGATCCGTGCGTCTTATACCCTAAAGTTGCTGACTTTGCCCCATGGAGGGTTATATATTCTAATGCTTTATCGTTTATAAATTTCGTCGTGTTTCCAGCTACTACAAACTGCTCTAAGTGTTTTAATACATTTGCAGACAGTATAGAGGCCTTACGGATGCCCTCTATTTGTTCTTTGGATTTTATTTTGATGGCCATAAACTAAAGCTTTCGCAAAGGTAGACAGATGATTTGTCAATGTCAAACTTTTTGCCTATATAGCTTTAGCTAAAATCTAAAGTCTTCTGTCTTGCAAAAATGGAAGGCGTGTGCGAGTGTCTTGCAGTATTTGTTTGTCTAAAACTACACGTATTACTTCTTCTTTTACTGCGTGAGCTAGAATTTTTCCATCGGGTAAATAAACGGAGCTGTGTCCAGGATAGAAAATATTCTCGCCATTGCCTATAGTTTGCTCTCCTACCCTATTGCATCCGATTACATATGCTTGATTTTCGATTGCTCGCGCCTGCAACAAGCTATCCCAATGCGTAATTCGCTGGCTTGGCCAGCTTGCAACATTGATTAATAAATCATAAGCTGAATCATTAAACGTGGTATATGGAAAACGTAAGTCATAGCATATAATTGGTCTAATTTTCCAGCCATTAATCACCACATCAACTTTTGTATTACCAGCAGTTACTGTCTCATGTTCTTTAGACATAGAAAACAAATGAATCTTGTCATAGTGGCCTACAATTTCGCCCTTATTTACCATCAAGAAACGATTAAAAATGATATTACTCTCTTTGCAAAGCAAGCTGCCGCAGACAGCATTTTGAGACTTTTCTGAAAAATCTAACATCCAATTCAGGGTAGGCCCATTCATTTCTTCAGCGAGCGAAATATCATCCGTAAAAAATCCGGTATTAAACATTTCAGGAAGAACAATAAGATCGGCTTTTATATTAACCAAAAGCTTTTCAATTTGGTCAATATTACCTTGTTTATTTTTTGACAAAATAGGAAACTGTACAATGACTACCTGCATATTAATTTGACAAAGTTAAATCTCATAGACCTCCCAAAAAAATATTGTTTGGCTCATGAGATTATTAAAAGTAAGCCTTGTATTTTTTTATACCAAAAAAACCCAATTTTATGGTGGCCATAAGCTAATAAATTAAAAAGTCGATGTGCAGGAAACAAAGCTCCCCACTCATCGACTTTGCTTAATTTTTAAGAACTATTACAAGCTTGCCATTTGTTTTTTGACAAAATCACTCAACTCTTTTCCGGTAAGTAGGTTTTGAGAAAGTTTTGCAAGGTCAATTGCTTTGCTCATTAGCGTTTTTTGTTCGTCAGCATCTGCTTGTAGTACTTTGGTCGCTAGATTGTGATTTGTATTAATGGCTACCGAATACTTTTCTGGCATTTGCCCAAACATTTGCATGCCGCCCATACCGCCCATCTCACTCATCCGTCTCTCCCACTCACTTCGAGTTATTGTTACAAATGCTTCATCTGGACTCATAACCTCGGTAGTTATTGTATATTTATCTTTATCTACCGCGGTTTCAAATGCTGTTTTTAGATTCGCTACTTCGTCATCACTTAGTACACTTTCTGTTTTATCATCCTTATCTATTAGTTTTCCGGCGGTATCTGCGTCTACTCTTTTTAGCTGAAACTTCTCGTTTTTTTGTTCCAAATTACTAATAAAATGATTGTCTATCACCTCATCTAGTAAGAGTACATCGTAACCTTTAGCTTTAGCAGCTTCCACAAAACTGTGTTGTTTATCTGCATCGTTTGTGTAAAGACCTATTTTGTTGCCGTTTTTATCGGTTTGATTTGGCTCTATTTTAGCAATATATTCTTCTATACTGCTATATACTTTGTCAGTATTCTGTAGTAAGCAGATGCCCTTTGCTCGGTCATAAAACTTATCATCGGAGAGCATACCATATTTTACAAAGATGCTCATGTTGTGCCATTTTGCCTTATAATCTTCAAAATCTGCTTTGTGAAGCTCAGCAAGTTTGTCAGCAACTTTTTTGCTAATATGGCTTGTTATTTTTTTTACGGCTCCATCTGCTTGTAGGCTACTTCTACTCACGTTTAGAGGTATATCTGGGCTATCTATCACACCGTGAAGCAGCATGAGGTACTCTGGTACTATATCTTCTACATTATCTGTCACATACACCTGATTGCTGTAGAGCTGTATTTTATTTCTACTCGGATCTATTTCCTTTTTTATTTTCGGAAAATAGAGTACTCCAGTGAGGTTAAACGGGTAATCTACATTGAGATGAATCCAAAACAAAGGCGGCTCACTCATAGGATAAAGGGTACTATAAAATTCAGTATAATCCTCCTCCTTTAAATCGCTTGGATTTTTTTTCCAAAGTGGTGCAATTTCATTTATAACTTTATCGTCAAACTGAATAGGTATAGGCAAAAACTTGCAATATTTATTTAGTAATTCTTGTATTTTCCATTTTTGTAGAAACTCACTATTTTCCTCATTAACGTGCAAAATAATATCTGTTCCTCGAGTTTTTCGCTTGCCTTTTGTTATTTTAAAATCTGTGCTCCCCTCGCATACCCACTTGGCAGGTTCTGCTCCCTCGGTGTGGCTAAGCGAGTTTATTTCTACTTTGTCAGCCACCATATAACTAGAGTAAAATCCTAAACCAAAATGCCCAATGATATTGGCATCTTCTTTTGTATCCTTAAATTTCTCTACAAACTCCTCTGCGCCTGAAAAAGCAATTTGATTGATGTATTTATCTATTTCTTCTGCAGTCATTCCTAAGCCGCTATCGCTTATCGTCAGCGTTTTTTTGGCCTCGTCTATCGACACTTTTATGGTAAGATCGCCAAGTTCACCAGAGGTTTCTCCTCGTTGACTAAGTACTTTCAACTTATTTGTCGCATCTGTAGCATTTGAGATTAACTCTCTCAAAAAAATCTCGTTGTCTGTGTATAGAAATTTTTTAATGATGGGAAATATATTCTCCGTGTTTACTGAAACTTTTCCTTTTTGCATAATCTATTATATTTATTAATTTGAACGTTTGATATCCATCTATCAAAGTACAGACCAAAGAGCAGTTTGTGACAAAGTGTCGGAAGATATTGCCATTTGCGCAGTTTTTTTTACTACTCTTTAATAAACTTGCTTCGCCTCATTTTACTTAAATCTAAAACTTCAAAAAATGATCAAATACATTTAGCGCAAGACCTAGACCTGATAACCTCATTTTTCGTAAAAAAATATTTTTAACTCATTTTTAAATTTGAAAATATACCTTTGTTTATATCAAACAAATACGTTTCATATTATTGGTTTTGGCAGTTGGCTTATTGTTTTTACACAATACGCTACCTCATACCCATCATTCAGAGTTGGATGAAACGCTGCATAGTGCAGAACATCAGAAAGCCAATAGTCTGTTAGACTTCTTACAGTTGTCTTTTCATATAGATTTGGGTGGCGACCACTTAGAAAACTTTGAGCACGCCAATGAATTAAACTTATCTGATGCTCCTATTCACTTTTTGTTGAGCTATGTTGTGTTTTCAGAAAAAAGAACAGAGAATATTAAAACAATATACCCACTTTTTTCGGAGTGGTTCTCTCCTGCAAATCATTTTTGGCACCAAACCTATTTCAGAGGTCCTCCTTTTGTTTAGCTTTTTAGGAATTTTTTTATTCCCTATTTTTTCATAGCTCTAGTTTTATTTTTCACAGAAAACCACAACAGTGGAAATTCTGCATACACAATTATTTCTATTAAAACCATTAAAAAAAATGTTAGACACTATAATACATTATTCTTTAAAGAATAAACTAATCGTAGGGCTTATGGCCCTATTTATAGTCGGGTTTGGGATTTTTTCCATTACCCAGATACCGATAGGAGCTGTGCCAGATATCACCAATAATCAGGTGCAGGTAATCACCACCTCGCGCAATCTATCAACTGCTGATATAGAGCAATTTATAACAACGCCGGTAGAGCTAGAAATGGCAAACTTACCGGGAGTAGAAGAAATACGCTCTATATCCAAATTTGGATTGTCTGTTGTCACCATCGTGTTTGAAGAGAAAATGGGCACCTACCTACCTCGTCAGCTTATAGCGGAAAAAATAGCTAGCGCCTCAGAAAAAATACCTGCAGGATTCGGAACACCATTTATGGGTCCCATTACAACAGGCTTGGGTGAAATTTATCAATACGTGCTAGACACAAAGCCAGGATACGAAGACAAATATTCTATTATGGAATTGCGTACTTTACAAGATTGGGAGGTAAAACGCCAATTATCTGGCATACCCGGCGTGGTAGAAGTGAATACCTGGGGCGGCCAACTTAAGCAATATGAAGTAGCAATAGACCCTGCAAAACTAATCAGCCTAAATATAAGTATATCAGCAGTTTACATTGCTATGCAAGCTAATAATTCAGTAGCAGGTGGAGGATACATTGAGAAAAATAGTCAAAGTTATTTTATTCGTGGAGAAGGACTCATAGGCAATATAGCAGAAATAGAACAGATAGTAGTATCACAGATTGATGGGCAACCCATTTTTGTGCGAAACATAGCAGAAGTAAAACTAGGATCGGCGACACGTTTTGGTGCTATAACCGCAAACGGAGAAGGAGAAAAAGTAATGGGGCAAATAATGATGCTAAAAGGTGCAAATGCCAATGAGGTGATGAAAGCCGTAAAAAAACGTGTGGCCGAAACACAAAAAACACTACCTGAGGGAGTATTCATAAATCCTATTTTAGAACGCAGCGAATTAATAGCAAAAACTACCTACACCGTTACAGAAAATCTAATACTAGGCTTTCTCATCGTACTTTTTGTTGTAGTGTTTATGCTAGGTAGCTGGCGAAGTGGATTGGTAGTAGCCTCTGTAATCCCGTTGTGCTTATTCTTTGCACTGTCATTAATGTACATTTTTGGCATCGATGCCAATCTTATGAGCTTGGGTGCCATAGACTTTGGTATTATCATAGATGGAGCTGTCATTATTGTAGAATATATTGCCTACAAACTCACCTCTTCTGGTGCTTACCTAAGTACACTTGGCATAGCGCAAATAAAGGAAGAAACCGAAAAAATAGCAAAACAGGGTGCCAGCAAAATGATGAATTCAGCCATATTTGGCCAGTTAATCATTATCTTGGTTTTTCTTCCTGTTTTATCGCTTTCGGGTGTAGAGGGAAAAATGTTTGTCCCTATGGCTTTAGCATTTTGTTTTGCATTATTGGGGGCTATGTTTCTGTGTTTCACCTATGTACCAGTGGCGGCTTCACTGCTGCTAAAACCAGATAACAACCTTAAAAACTCTTGGAATAATCAAATGATGCGCGTCATCGAAAATATATACAGACCTGCAATAAAGTGGGCACTAGAACATAAAAAAACAGTCCTCATAGCCTCACTTTTTCTGTTGCTATTTACTGGAATTCTTTTTAGTAAAATGGGCGGAGAATTTGTGCCCACATTAGATGAGGGTGATTTTGTGATACAACCCGTTTTAAAAACAGGAACATCTCTGAGTAAAACCATCGAAATAACTACCGAAATAGAAAAAATATTAGCAACTTTTCCGGAGGTAGATCAAACTGTGTCGAGGATAGGTGCAGCCGAAGTACCAACAGATCCTATGAGCATGGAAGAGAGCGATGTTATCATAAAACTGAAACCAAAAAAAATGTGGACCACTGCGACTACCAAAGATGAACTCGCGGATGCTTTTAAAGCAAAACTCATGAATATACCAGGCGTGGACTTTGAGTTCACGCAGCCCATAGAAATGCGATTCAATGAGCTTATAACGGGTGTTCGTACAGATTTAGCCATAAAAATTTTTGGAGAAGACCTACGTGTTTTAGCTGCCAAAGCTGCGGAGATAAAAAATGTAATACAAAACGTAGAGGGCGCTGCAGACATAAGTGTAGAAAAAACAGAGGGTCTTCCACAAATGAATGTAAAACTAAACCGCAGAGCTATCTCAAGGTACGGAATGAGTGCCGACGATGTAAATGATGCCATAGAAATGGCTTTTGCAGGCAAAGTTGCCGGAGTAGTTTTTGAGGGTGAACGTCGATTTGACCTTGTCATCCGCAATGCGGCAAATAAAAGAGCTACACTTTCTGATTTAGGTCAAACATACGTAACAGCTCCGTCGGGTTTGCAGATTCCTATAAATCAACTTGCAGAAGTGAGTTACACCAATGGTCCTGCTAAAATATCGAGGGACGACACCAAGCGAAGAATAGTGCTCGGCATCAATGTAAGAAATAGAGATTTAGAGTCTGTAGTATCAGAAGTACAAAACCTGATCAGCACTAAAATAAAATTACCTCCAGGCTATAGAATAACATATGGAGGCCAATTTGAAAACCTTCAAAACGCTAAAGATCGGCTACTCATTGTAGTTCCTCTAGCATTATTACTCATTTTTATTCTCCTCTATTTCGCTATAGGTACAGTGCTAGAAGCGATTTTGGTATTTACTGCTATTCCTCTTTCTGTAGTGGGAGGAGTAGTATTTTTATACCTCAGAGATTTGCCATTTAGTATTTCTGCGGGTATTGGTTTTATTGCATTATTTGGTATTGCCGTGCTCAATGGAATAGTATTAATAGAAGAATTTAAGCAACTAAAAAATAATAAAAATATGACAACAAATGAACGCGTAATAACCGGCACAATACACCGATTGAGACCTGTATTATTAACTGCTATGGCAGCTGCACTTGGTTTTTTACCTATGGCATTTTCTACATTGGCAGGTGCTGAGGTGCAGCGCCCTTTAGCTACAGTAGTTATCGGAGGATTATTTTCAGCTACGTTGCTTACACTTTTTGTTTTGCCGGTCCTATATAGCATTTTCGACCAACGAAAATTTAAATTAAAAATTAAGAGCACTGCAGTAATTGGCCTATTGCTGATAGGATTTAGCGCTACTGCACAAGATGGCAGAGTAATCACATTAGAAGAAGCTTACACTATTGCATTACATAACAATAAAATGCTAAAACAACAAGATCTAGAAATAGAGAAGGCAGTATTCCAGGCGAAAAATAATTATAAAGGTGATAAAACAAATTTTTACTACAGTTATGATGAGAATAACATTTCAGAAAACGGATTACCGATTGACGTTTTTGGAGTAAGCCAAACCATTGAATTTCCCACTGTATACACTAAAACGAAAGCACTCAATAAAGCAAAGATTGAGGTACATAAATCGTACAAAGAGCTTCAGAAGTTTGAGTTACACAAAGAAGTAACCGTTGCTTTCTACACTATACAATACAGCGAAAAACAAGTAAGGATATACACCTATTTAGATAGTATTTTTGAAAAGTTTAGCCAAGCAGCAAAACGTCGTCATGAACTTGGCGAAATCAATGAATTGGAAACGCTATTGGCTCAAAGTAAGTATCAAGAACAAAAATCCTTGCTTGCACAATCTCAAGCAGACCTCAAAATGGCTTACCTAAAACTGCGTCAACTACTGCAAACAGATGAAATTTTCTTGGTGTCGCCAGCAGAAATAAACCTAACTCCATCTACCCAAAGGGCGATAACCACTGCACCAACATACCAACTAATACAAAGCTACAGTGAACAGGTAAATAAGAGTTTAAGTCTGAGTAAGCATCAGTTTTTTCCCGACTTACAAGCCTCTTATTTTCAAGGGACAAATGACGGCCCAGCAGCCAAAATGTATAGAGGTGTACAAGCAGGCATAGCCGTACCCCTTTTTTATGGAGCACAAAGAACCGCATTAAACTCAGCCAAACTAGCACAAAAAAGTATAGAACTGCAAGAAGAAAACTATTTACTTACTTATAATAACAAGGCGCTACAACTAAAAGAGCTACTATTAAAATACGAAATATCTATAGACCTCTACACCCAAACGCTTCAAAAATTATCTGAGAGTATACTTCAAACGGCCATTACCTCATATGAAGTTGGCGAAATGAGCTACCCCACTCTAATAACCAGTATGGAAGAAGCCAAACAGATAGAAATGAACTACTTAGAAAACCTCAGAAACTATAATAATACTGCCATTCAAATTCAATTTTTAAATTAAAATACACATGAAAAACGCATTAAAACAACTCTTCATTTTTAGTATAGGACTGATTTCTGCCTGCACTAATAATAGCACCAATGAGAAAAGAACCGTTACAGAACAAGAAGACGAAATAACCAATGAAATAGAAGTTACTCAGGCACAGTATGAGGCAGGAAAAATGAATATGATCACTCCTAAATTAGTTTCTTTCTATGAACACATAAAAACTACGGGAATAGTAGATGTACCACCCCAATACAAGGCATCTATAAGCACATTTTATGCCGGATACGTAAGCAATTTAAAGTTATTAGAAGGCCAATATGTAAGAAAGGGGACGGTACTTTTCTTATTACAAAACCCAGAATTCATCGAAATGCAGCAAGCCTATTTAGAAGCCAAAGAGCAGTTGGCATACTTGCAGAACAACTATGAACGACAAGAGCAATTAGCCAACGAAAACATTGCCTCAAAAAAGAATTTTCTAAAAGCAAAAAGTGAGTTTGGAGTAACCAATACGCGGTATAAAGCATTGCAAAAAAAATTGATGTTAATCGGAATAAATACTTCAACCTTAAGCAGTTCAAACTTACGAACAAACATTGAAATCTTGGCTCCTATAGCTGGCTACATAACTGAAATCGAAATAAGTCCAGGGAAAATTCTAAACCCGAACGACGTAGCATTAAAAATCGTAAATACGGAGCATCTGCACGCTGAGATCATGGTCTTTGAGCAAGATATTACTAAGGTAAAAGAAGGACAAAGAATAGATTACACCTTTGTAGGCCATGCTAACAGAGCAAGTGGAAATGTACACCTTGTGAGTCACGTTGTTTCAGAAGGGAAAAGTGTCGTAAACGTTCATGGCCATATAGACCGCATGAAAGAGTTAGAAGGTCTTTACCCTGGTATGTTTGTGGAAGCCAAAATCACAACCAAAACACAGCAATTACTTGGCATACCCGAAACCTGCGTTGTAGATCTGAATGGGAAGTCTTACATATTAGTAAAACAAAAAAATACCAAAAAAGGCTACATACTGAGAAAGAGAGAAGTAGTTATAGCTAAAAAAACCGATGGATTTTTATACGTGGAAGGGGTAAAAGCAGAAGACTTAATTTTACAAAATGGTGTTTATGATCTAGCTATGTAGACAGACAAATTCATAATACCCCAGTTAAATGTATTCCTTAAAGATATCTCTCAAAAGCGTTAACCGTAAATTACGATAAAGCTGATTCTTGACAAAAACGAAACAGATTAGGTTAATGTAGCAAGAAACTTGAATCACCGCTAAACCACAGATATTGTCTTACTATCAGTAAGTCTTTCGTAGACACCATCCCACAGTTTAATACGCTGCTGCAGTGATTCTATAACAGCATTTTCCACTTCTTGCCAATGAGCCTGATTGTCTCCGCACAAAATTTCGGTCATTTTTAGGGCTAAATGACTGTGGTGATCACCATCTACTTCTATATGTCTTTCAATGTAATATTTAAAAATTGAAATATCATCGGGAAAGTTTTTATGCATTTCATTGATGATAGAAAAAAACATGTTTGGTATAAGGTCTTCTCGGCCAAAGGTAAAAATAGCAGATTGTAAAAAGTTTTTGTCACTGCCAATAATCTGGAATGAAAAGTCAACAAAATCTCGAGCTGCCTTGGGTGTGTTGGCTGCAGTGTATGCAGCATTAAAATCACCGGTTTTTTGCAATGTCCTTGCGAAGGTTTCTATTTGAATTGTATCTGCTCCACATTGCCGCATAGCATCTATATATAATTCAAAATGACTTTTTCTATCACCGGCTAAGTCAATATCAGACTCTTCACCCACTACAATTTCATTGATAAGATAACCTATATCTGCATTAGGCTTTGGAAACCAAGGGATAGAAGTACAAGTAAGGCTATTTTGCAATGTTTTTAGTAAAGACATAAAATCCCAAACTGCATATACGTGATGTTCCATAAACACTTTAAGATCCTCAATATCCTTTATAACAGAATATACCCTATGATTAATAATTTCTTGTCTAAGCGGCTCAATGGCTAGTTTAATTCGTTCAATATGCTGGGTCATCTTAATATTATTTCTTAGTTGAACATTTGATCTAAACGAATGTTTGCCACTTTTTGGGGATATTCATTTGATTCTTTATTGATACACAAAAAAGTATGCTCTAAGATAGTATGGAGGACTGCAGATGACTCACAGGTAGTACCTTTCTTAAAAGTCAGCAAAATTTAGCTCAGATAGGTAAGATACAAACCAAGTAAAAAACGACGAATTAAATTATAGTACTGAGTACTCAGTACTAATTAAGTAAAAAAATAACCTAAATCAAAGACTCAGTCAATGGGGTTATCTCCCTCATTTGTGATATTATCGAATAAATTTTTATTGCCTATTCCTAATCGCATTTCAAATCTATTGTTTATGATCATAATGATTAGTCCAAAAACCACAGCCGTAATTATCAGTAAATTATTTACGATACCATCTACCGAAAAAGATATTCTCAGCAAGATTGTAGATATAATAAATCCTGAATTTCGAATGACTGTATTGAAATTATCGGTGTGAAAAAAAGAGAATAAAAGTAAGAATACATCTGCAATAATTAGTATTGTAAAAAACTGTTCGAAGAAAATATTATTGATGGATTTGAACGAAACGGCATAGTGTGCGTTCGGTTGAAAAACACCCATACACCAATTGGCAAGAGAAAAAACAGAAATAAGTACAAGAGCAGGAACTAGCGCTGTAGCTATCCATTTTTTAGTGTTTACAAACTTTGTTATTTTCAATGCATTCAGATTTTTTTGTTGAACAGTTTTATAAATTTTCAATCGATGTAGGTGGAATAAGTAGATGAGATAAAATAAAACAATAGCGGTCAACAAATCGAATGTAAACTGTAAATCATTTTTGTTATGAAACCAATTTGTGGTAAGATTAAGGCTTGACAAATCTTTGAATAAGCGCCTAAAAATAATTAATGTGATAATTTCGTATTGTTTGGAAACATATATTGAAGTGGACTTTGGGAGGTAATAAATGAGCAAGTATACCTCATAAACGAGTATAAACGAAAACGGCGTATAGATCGCTGCAATAGGGTTTTTCAATAAGCTAGAGGGCTCATCGAGAGAAATAATATCAAAATTGACCAAGCCAATTAGAAGTAAATGAATAATAAAACTAGCTATAGCTACTTGTAGTATTACTCTTTCACTCTTTTCTTTACTTCTTTCAGATAATAAACGCTGAAACAGCGTTTCTGATAAATTTTGTAAATACATATGATATTACTTGCGCAGCGCTAAAGTAAAGTAATTTTTTATACAAACCTTTTTATTCTAATTTTATTCCGGGCTTTTTTATATTGAAAAAGTAATATTGTACTCAATAGCCTTTCATTTAATAGCAGTTTCTATTAGATATTATTTTTTTGAAGTTACTAATACTGTATCAATTCCTAGATTTTTATATATTTTAGAAAAGTACTTTGGCCTCCTTTGTTAATTTCAATATGATAAATACCTTGAGGAAATTTAGTCGATTCTATTTGCAATGTGTGCTTGCCCTTCGTTAGGATTTCAGAAGTTAATTGTTTAACTAAAATTCCATTTGAGCCGAAAATTTTTACGGAAACAAGTTGGTTATTTGACACATAAAATGATAAAGTGGTTTCTCCCATACTAGGATTTGGATAAAGTATATCTTTCTCTGTCATTTCAGTTCGAATATCTTCTATAGAAGTCAAAATTGGCACACTAGAACGCAACCGCACAAATCGATTTGGAGATTCGGTCATTGCATAAATCTTTCCATCAGGTGCTTGTCGTACATCCCGAAAACGTGCGTATCCATTCATACTTCGGGTAGAAGAAACTCTTGTATTATCTTTCATCTTCAGCCAATGAATATGCGTACCAGCCAATGCTCCGATTAAAATATCAGCTTCATTATTTGGTTGACCGTTCTTAATGAAGGTCATACCACTTGGTGCAATAGATGGAACCCAATAAGTAAGAGGAAGTTCCATTCCAGGAAGCGTAGTATCAGACGTAATGGGAGTTCCATTATAATTGATACCAAAAGTAACTGCAGGCCAACCATAATTAGTATTTGGTTTAATCAGATTGAGTTCATCTCCACCTCTAGGACCGTGCTCGTGTGCATATATTTCGCCTGTTGCAGGATTCATTGCCATACCTTGAATGTTTCTATTTCCCCAAGTATATATTTCGGGTTTTGCGTTGGTCATACCCACTAGTGGGTTACTTGCGGGTACGGTTCCGTCATCATTAAACCGCAATACTTTACCGAAGTGATTGCTTATGCTTTGCGCGCTATCTCGCCTGCCACGATCCCCCACAGACATATAAAGAAAATTATCTCTGTCGAAAACAATACGACTACCAAAATGAGTTGCAGAGTTAACGATAGGCAGAGCTCGAAACAACTCAGTAAAATTTTGAAGTTGATTGCCTACAAGTGTTCCTCTGCCTAATGCAGTTGTTTGCCCACCAGCTGAAGCAACAGCGTAGGTCAGATAAACAAAACCGTTAGTATTAAAATTTGGATGTAAAGCAATATCCAATAGCCCTCCTTGACCAAATTGTGCTACAGCAGGTACGCCACTTATTTCTTTAATAGTCTCCGTAGAAATGGTAAAATGCCATACTTTACCTTGTTTTTCAGTAAATAAAACTTCATTACTATTGATAAACGTAAAGCCCCAAGGTGCAGCCATATCGTCGAAAAGTATTTTTTCTTCAAATAATTCGGGTGTTTGTGAAAATCCAAAATTTGCCAAAAACACACCTATGGCACCCATAAGTAGCGCCATTAATTTAACTTTAGATAAAACTGTAGAACAGAAGCTTATTTTTTTCATCTTTGTTTTAGTCCACAAAGTAAGGCTCTTTACAGGTAAAAAATCTGCAATATTATTGTTAAAGTTTACCGGACGTAAGAACCCGTTGAATAATGGCATTTTTTGAGGATAAAACAAATTCGTTATTTCTTTTTTATTCTGACATTCGGTAAAATCTTCTGATTAACAGTTAGATATATCCTAAAACATCCTAAATTCACAATATAATTTAACAATTCATAGAAGTTTTATAAATGAATTATTTCAAAGCAATCTATTAAATTTACATACAGTTGAATGGTTTTTAGTTTAATAGGTCAATTATTTTAAATTTTTTCCATATCGCCATCAAATGCATAGAACTTAAAGAAGAATTTTATCATATAAACGTTTATTGTTACTCCCTCAAAATTAAGTTTAAATAAATCAAAAGATAGATAAATTAGTGTATTTTTGATCCTAATCTAAAGAAGATAAGAATGTTGGAAAAAATATCCATAACGGCACAAATTTTAATTGCCTTAACTATAGTGATAATTTGGGTATTCAGATTTAATAGAGTTGAAAAGGAGTTCAAGTCGTATGGATTAAGCGACTTAACTCGAAATTTAGTTGGTGCGTCAAAAATATCTTTATCAACTTTACTAATTGTTGGTATTTGGTATAAAGATTTGTTACTCATTTCCTCTCTATTGATGGCATTTTTAATGATTGCTGCACAGTTTTATCACTACAAAGCGAAGCATCCATTGTTATATTTTGTCCTCTCTTTTATTTTATTAATATTTTGTCTTTTTATTGCTGCAGTAGCAAGTAAACTTATTTAGAGTGACGCTTGACCACTTTTTAATTATTTTTTCCAGTTTATCATTTGTTTTTTATGGCATTACCTATTTCACGTCAAAAAAAATGAAATCCGAATTTAAAAGATTTGGGCTAGAAAAATTAGGTTTAACAACTGCAGTAACTGAATTGGTAGCTGCAATGGGTTTACTCATTGGTATAAAATACCCTTTATTTTTAACTGTATTTTCAGCTATACTAGTATTATTAATGTTCTTTGGAACTCTAGTTAGGCTCAGAATGAAAGATTCTTTATTGCTAATGACCCCTGCTTTATTTTATTTTTTTTTGAATTTATATATTTTTTTTGTGTCTATTATATGAAAAACACCGAGGTATAAAGATAATCCTAGGTTTGAATTTTTAGTCAATAAACATGAATTATTTACTCTTATGTGCTTCAAATTCTACAACTAATTCAGTAAGACACGCAGATAGAATAATGGATTAGTGAATTTTTTACGTAGGTCTACATCATCAAACATGAAAGTAATAGTTTCTTGGAGTTCTTTATTGTTCTTTATTTTGCTTATCATCCAGTTAAATAACCATGGATAGTTTATGAGGCGCAGCATAAACGCACTTACCATTAGCTCTCCTCCTATTTTTTGATAAACTGTTTTATCGTATTGGAGCAATTCTTTAGCGCCAAACTCGTTGGCCTCAAGCGAATTGCGTGTTTGCTCGGCAGCCCATTTACCTGTAAACATAGCATTTCCTATGCCTTCACCGGTAAAAGGATCAATTACACTCGCGGCATCACCCACTAGCAAAAACCGATGCCCACTGATTGGCCTATTCTTTTTGCTCCCCAAGGGTAGGCCCCATCCTACTATCTTTTTTTGTAATGTAGCATTTTTAAACCGGTCTTTAAATTTTGGGCTCTCTAGTATTTCAATCATCAACTTTTTTAAGTTGACGTTATTTTTGCTCACGTACTTGGTCAACATACCTATGCCAACATTGGCTTGTCCATTTGGCAGCGGGAATATCCAAAAATATCCTGGTAGACTTTCTTTTATAAAGTGCAACTCTATAAAACCTTGTTTACTAAGCCCGGTAACACCATGGTAGTAAGCCCTCAGTCCTGCACTATGGTGCTCTTTATGGAGTTTATAACCGCCATATTTTTTTGCCACAAGTGCTCGAGTCCCCTCAGCACTTATCACCAGTTTTGAGGTTATTGTGTATTTGCTACTTCTTACAACTACCCTATCTTTTTGTATATCTACATCAGTAACTTCAGTATTTTGTAAAACAGTAGCCCACTTTTTATCTAGTTTTTGAAAAAGCCAGTAGTCATAGTCTATTCTTTTACTTATAAAACCAGGACTATGAGATGCTCCGTTGGGCTTGTGCTTAAAAGGGATTGCTATTTCATTACCATTGGGAGCCGAAAAAACTACACCCCAACTAGGTGTACAGGCTGTGTCGCTCAATTGAAGCTCGTCTACCCAAGCGGAATTTATTTTTTTTAGCTGATTTACTACTTTACCACTTAGCGCATCACCACACACCTTATCTCTTGGATATTGCTCTTTTTCAACCACCACGTGAGGTATCTCAAACTTTGCCAAATATAAGGAGGCACTGCAACCTGCAGGGCCTGCTCCAATGATAACTACCTCAGTATCTATCTTTTTGTGTAATTGCATTATAAAAAATAGCTCTAAGCTTTACTCTAATACGAGCAAGACATGGTTCTATTTGCTAATTATCATACGTTGAGGCGAATAAAAATTGGTACCATTTTCGATTTGCACAATATAAACTCCTTCACTTAGAGAGTTATTTAGTTCAATTGAAACACCGCTAGCAGCAGCACCTTGTGCCACTATTTTTCCTGTTACAGAATAAACTGTGTACTCAAATGGTTTGTTTAAATTGGTGTAAATGATAAAGGAAGACTGCGCCGGATTAGGTGCAAGCACAAATGTTTTTTGTGATACCGCTGTTTTTCTTACGCTATTTAGTTCTTTTTTATTGCCTTTGAGATAAGAAACACCACCCCTACTATTGCCAATAAGCAGGTCACTTATTCCATCACCATCAAGATCAGCTGCAGCAGGTATAGAGACTTGTCCCCAATCTTTTATGTACTTATTTGAAGTAAATTCATGTTGCATATAATCTTTTACTTCGGCAAAGGTGGTAGTTAAGTCATCGGCAATTTCAAAAATTCTCACTTTCCCCTCGTGGGTGCCTACACTTATACCAATACTATTTTCTCTCCACTTAATGATTTGTGGTGCAGCGTTTCCAAAAGGAGCTGGCAGAAGCGTATCGCCTAAAGATCCATCCGGTTTTATGAAACCACTGAGAATAAGCTCATTCACCTTAATATCACCAAAGTCTTCATCTTTGAGTATAAATAGTGGCACAGATGCTGTACCACTATTTTCATAGTATGCTATGTTTCCCTTGTAGGCACCAACCAGCAAATCCAACTTACCATCTTTATTTAAATCATAAAAACAAGGAGCTGCATTACCGGAATTTTGTATGTTTGAAAAATTTTCTGTTTGTAATGTAAATGAAGGAGCTGAAGCTGTTCCAGTATTAGAGTAGTGAGCAATTGTGCCATCTTTTTTACCTAAAAAAAGGTCGAGTTTATTAGTACCGTTGAGGTCGGCAAGTGTAGGTCTTAAACCCCGGTAAAAGAGCGACGATAACCCCAGGTAATCTTCATCTATGAGCTTAAATACGGGATTTGTTTTGCTTCCAATATTTTCAAAATAAATAAGTCTATCGCTAGTATCTAAGGTTGTAAAATGGTCTCCATTCGTTGCCAAAATCAAATCCATATCTCCGTCACCGTCAAGATCGCCAAAAGTAGGTGCCGTGTGTGAGCCAAAGTCTAACATTTCTCCCACCAAAAAATCATTCTGTTGAAAGACAAAATCAGGATTATCAGTAGTTCCTCTATTGATAAAGAGAAGCACATTGTCACGTTCCTTTATGGGGTATGATGTCTTATCATTTTCATTGGTAGACAAAATAAGATCTAACACTCCGTCGTGGTTTATATCTACATAAGACATGTTGGGTGCTACGGGTATTTGTCTTTCTATGGCATGACTAAAATAATTAGTATCCATAACTGTAAATGTATCTTTGTAATGATTCAATTCCACCCTATTGTTATGAAAGAAGTAGAGTGGATTAGTTTCAATCTCTGAACTTCCATAAAACAGATCCATATCTCCATCACCATCATTATCAAAAAACAATAGCGTTTTGGACGCAGCGTGTTTTTTCTTATAACTTTCATAGTAAAAGCATGGTGAGTTAATGGTTAAATCTCCATTTTTTTCATCAATACCTCCAAAACATTTATCTGGAGTTTCAAAGCTTAAATCACTAAGGTGCAAACCTGTTTCTACTGAGTTGCTACGTATATAAATAAGATTAGAACCGTTGATATTTAAATTAGTAATAAAATCTAGATCAGTATCACCATCTAGATCCACAATAGCAGGCTGGCAGCCAAATACGTGGGTAAACCTACGTGTGGTATAATTACCTGCGGCATCAGGGCTTACGTTGTCTTGGGTCACTTGAGCACCCATATCAGTAAGACTAAGTTCTGTGGTGGAAGTGTTTTTATAAATATGTACATCAGTACCGCTGTACATCCATAGATCTGCTTTGCCATCATTGTCGTAGTCTGCCAAGCGCATAAACTGTTTGCCCTTAGGAAAGTACTCTTCATACTCCGGAGCGTATCTGTAACCTTGACCTCCGCCTTTCACTTCTGCTAGAAAAATCAAGACTTTATCGCCAGATTTATCAAAAGCAAAAAGGTCTTGTCTGCCATCATTATTAAAATCATAATTTGAAAATTGTACTTGATTAAGGCCACCTGCAAGTGCTAAAGAATATATAGAACCATCTGCTTTTTGAAAAACAGGTGCATTAGAAACCTCAAAAAGTTGTGCCCGAGTAGGAAATGAAAAACAGCAAATAATAGACAGTAATTGTATTTTTTTCGTTAACATGTTATTAAAAGAGACTACTAAAGTACCACATTTGTGGCAGCTTAAAAAAAAATAGTCTTGAATATCCAGAAAATTTATACCAAATTTATTCAATGTGATTTTAAATTCACTACCGATAGCCGATCCATTTCGGAAGGTTGCATATTTTTTGCTTTAAAAGGAGAAAATTTCAACGGCAACAACTTTGCAAAAAAAGCTTTGGAAATGGGAGCACATTTTGCGGTAGTAGATCAAAATCTAGGCGAGGATGAACGCTTTATTTATGTAGATGATGTGCTTACTTTCATGCAAAAACTAGCTCACTTTCATAGAACTTGCTACGACATACCTGTTATAGGGATTTGCGGTAGTAATGGAAAAACTACAACCAAAAATCTACTTCATGCTGTGCTAACCAAAAAGTACAACACCCACTACACTAAAGGGAATTACAATAATCACATTGGTGTGCCTATCACTCTACTAGAGATGCCTCAAAACACTGAAATAGCAATAGTAGAATTAGGAACAAATAGCCCTGGTGAAATTGCTGAATTATGTAGCTTAGCACAACCCAATTTCGGGCTTATTACTAACATTGGAAAAGAACACCTCGAAGGCTTTGGGACTCTAGAAGCTGTTGCTAAAGAAGAAAGTGAAATATACCATCACCTGCTAAAAAATGAAGGATTAGCTTTTATAAATGCAGACGACGAGTGGCTAACGAGAATGAGTAGAGGTTTGGAAAATAAAACATTTTACAGTAAGTCTGACTGTCATATCAATTCTTTAGTGCCAACTATTTCTTTTCAGTACAAAAATACTGCTTTCACCTCTGCACTGATGGGTGATTATAATCTAGATAACATCTTGACAGCTATTGCTGTAGGAGAATATTTCAATATTGATTTAGAGATAATTAGCGAGGCCATAGCAAACTACCTTCCAGACAATAATAGGTCTCAGCTCATACAGCAAGGTTCGAACACAATCTTGCTCGATGCATACAATGCCAACCCAAGTAGTATGCAAGTGGCTATCCAAAACTTTGCACATATGCCACAAGAAAGCAAAGTGCTTATTTTAGGCGATATGTATGAACTGGGCTCATCTGCCAAAGATGAGCACAATAACTTGTTAGAGTGGTGTTTACAGTTCAATTTTACACATGTCTATACGCTTGGCGATATTTTTGCCAGCGTTTCAGAAAACATGGGTGTCACGACGCCAAATACGATGGAAAAACTAGGAAATAGCCTAAGACAAAAAGCTTACAAAAACACCGCCTTTTTGATAAAAGGAAGTAGAGGTATGAAAATGGAGAGTGTATTGGCCTATCTCTAAATGGTAAAACTGTTTGAAAATCACATAAATTTTGATATTTACTACAAAAGTTCATGCAAATACAGCACTATCACTAGAAGCACTAAAACGTCACTTTAGATATCTTTCTTAAAAGGAGTAACCCTATTGACTAAATTAATTCAACACTTATTTGTTGCCGAAGCTTAACTAAGTAGATTTTATGAGTAGAAAGTAGCCTGTTAAAGAAGTGAAATCTTTGCGACTTACCCTTTCAATAATTCTTTGCTCTGTTCTACCGCATGCTCTGTTAGGCTATCGCCACTTATCATTTTAGCCACTTCGCTTATTCTTTCTTCTGCTGAGAGTTTGCGCACACGAGTTTCTACGGTGTGGTTTACATCTTGTTTGTACACAAAGAGATGGTTATCTCCCAAAGAGGCAATTTGAGGTAAATGAGTAATCACTATGACTTGCTGGCTGTCAGACATCTGGTGCATCATTCCCCCAACTTTTCTAGCTATTTCACCACTGACACCTGTATCAATTTCGTCGTACACACTGCACGGCATTTTCACAAAATCAGCGAGGATACTTTTTAAACTGAGATTGATGCGTGCTAGCTCACCTCCCGATGCTGCTTTTTTTAATTCGCTAAATGTATTTCCTTTGTCGGAGCTTAGTTTTACTGCAAGTTCATTACAGCCCAAACTATTGAGTTCATTATTCTCCTTAATGTCAAAGTGAATCCGTGAGTGGGGCATCCCCAATTGACAGAGTAAATCATTTATGTTGGCTTCTATTTGGGGCGCATTAGCTATACGCTTTTTGCTTAAAATTTGGGCTTTAGAAGATAAATCTCTGTATTGGCGTTCTATGTGTGACTGGAGTTTAGCAATTTCTTCTGCTAGATTTTCAGTTATACCCAATTTATCATCTAGCTTATCTCGCAGGTTTATGAGCTCTGCTACATCTGCCGCGCGGTGTTTTGCTTTGAGGCTAAAAACTTGTACCAGCATATCGTTGACCTCACTTAGTCTTTCTGGATTTACTTCTATGTTATCTGCTGATATATCTACTTCGCGCGCTATATCTTGTGCCTCTATGAGCACAGAGTTTATGCGTTCCGCTAAGCTTTGAGTGAGCATTGTACTTTGGCTTTTCAAGAGGTTTCTGAGTTCTTGAAGCTGAGTAATTATTGAATAGTCAGTACCACCAAGCAGTTGATTTGCAGTGTTAAAGGTCCGTATGAGCTCTTCAGCATTTTCTAGCAATACCTGCTCTTCGACTAAATATTTTTCATTGATACTTTCAAGATTAGCCGCAGCCAATTCATTGAATAAAAACTGATTAAAATCAGCTTCCTTGACTAGATCAGCTTCTTTGCCTTGTAGTTTCTTTAGTAACTTTATATCTTCTTTCCATTGCTGCATTTCAGATGAGTAATCCTGCTGATCGGCAAGACAGCCAGCTAAAATATCGAGACTGTAGTACTGAAACTCAGGCTTAAAAAGTTGCAAATTATCGTGCTGCGAGTGTATTTCTATAAGCCTCGATCCCAAATCATTAAGCATAGTAAGATTTACTGGAGAATCGTTGATAAAAGAGCGACTCTTGCCACTAGCGGTAATCTCTCGTCGCAGAATAGTCTGCTCATCGTAGTCTAAATCATGGTTTATATAAAACAATTCAAGTGCATAATCTTTTACTAGGAAAGTAGCCTCAATGACACATTTAGCTTCTTTATTGCTAAGTGAAGAAGTATCTGCGCGTTTGCCAAGCGCCAGTCCCAGGGCGCCCAAAAGTATTGATTTACCTGCACCTGTTTCTCCTGTGATGATATTCATGCCAGAACTAAATTGCAATTCAGCATCGGCAATGAGCGCATAATTTTTTACTTTGAGGCTTTGTAACATAAGTACCTTGCGAAAATAGACTTATTTTTTCTCATAAATAATCAGCTAATTAGGCAAAAATTCTTTTGTTTTCGTCAACTGTTTGATCCAAAACTGAAAACAACAACATGGTTTAATTAATAAATCTGCAAAAATCAAATACTAAGTTTTGCTAATTAAGTATCCGTTAGAAGTTATATTTTACGAAAGCATTCTTTACATTTGGTAAAAGCCAGAATGTGCTCATTTTATTGTTAACTAATAAATCCATTACTTAATTTCTAATTTAGTAGAGTCTTTTTTAATTTATTAGCGGTTTGTATCACTTTGAAAAACATAAAATATTACGTTAAATATATACCCTACAATGTCTCATTCACTGACTATCTCTACATTCGCAGTTGTGAGAGTATTTTTGTGTGCATTACTATGTTTGGTATATCTAAGTTCTACCCCGTGGGGATTTTTTGCTCATAAGGAAATCAACTACTTGGCCACCTTTACCTTACCCACAGAGATGTTTGGTTTCTATAAGTCAAACATTGGCTACATAAAAGATTTTGCAGTACGTGCGGACCAAAGACGATACGCTATAGAGGGTGAAGCCCCACGGCACTACATCGATCTTGACCATTGGGAAACCTCTGTACCCATAGATACAATGCCACGCCAATGGGACAGTGCAGTAGCTAAATACGGCGAGGAAAAACTAACCGAATATGGTATTGTACCTTGGCATGTAGAGCGGGTAAAAAGTTGGCTCACTTATGCCATGAAAGAGCGCGATTACGAAAAAATAATAAAACTAAGTGCGGATTTGGGGCACTATGTAGCTGACGCACACGTACCCCTGCACACTACCGAAAACTATAATGGTCAGCTAACCAACCAGAAAGGAATACACGGATTATGGGAGTCTCGCTTACCCGAACTTTTTGCTTCTGATTATGACTTTTTTGTAGGTAAAGCGGTATATCTACCAAATCCCTTAGAAACCATTTGGCAAGCAGTCGGAGAAAGTTTTGCAGCGAAAGACACAGTTTTTGCTTTGGAAATTGCTATAACCAAACGTATGCCCACGACAAAATTCTCTTTTGAGCAGCGAGGAGCTACCACTGTTAAAGTGTATAGTCGAGAATTTAGTGAGGCATATCACAGCGCTATGGGCACTATGGTAGAGCGGAGAATGAAAAAAGCAATTTATACCATTGGCTGCTTTTGGTACACTGCTTGGGTAGATGCGGGACAGCCAAATTTAGATTTCGAACCCTCTCAGCGCATAGATTTACAGCCCCAAATAGACTCATTACAATCGCTTATGGGCGGTGAAATAAAAGGAAGGATGGAAACACATTGATATATATATTAGTTGCCGTACTAGTTTTCCCTTAAACGAACTATTTCCAAGAAATATTTCCTTGAAATATAAGATAGCTTAGAAACTTATGAAGAAAACAAATCCGAATAATTCAGTTTTGAATCTGTATATTTTGGAACAGATAGTTAGCTTGTGATACAAGTAGAAATTAGCTCTACTGTTGTGGACAAAAGATTGTATTCAGCGTGCGCCAAAATATCTGCTCCCCTAACAATTATTTCTTACTAATTCGAATGCTTGTTTTGTTGCTAGCATCCACATAGCCACTCAAGATGTAAATACCCTGAGGTAGTGAACTTAGATCTATACTTCCTTGGCGGCCTCTCAATGTCTTGGATGTTATAATTTCACCAGCAAGATTGGAGAGGGAATATTGGAATCTTTTTCCTGACCGATTATCGATATAAACTACGTCGCTTGTTGGGTTTGGGTATACAGATATTCCTAAAACGGTTAGTTCATATAAGCTAGCAAAATCGGGTAAAGATATACGCTGCAAAGAATCATTAGTACACCCGTTGATAGTTTCGACCTCTAAACTCACGTCTACCGGCTGGCCAGCTAAGGCTACAAAATCGTGGGTAGGCAGCACTTCGGTATTGATAGCAGATCCATCACCGAAATTCCATTTGTAGGCATTATAACTATCGACCACAGGAGAAAAAGTATATTCTGATCCCGATCGCGTGTAGCTAAATCCACTCTTTGGCTTCGCCTCAATATTTATATATTTTGTAGAAGAAGTGTCTTTACAGGCTCCTTTACTTACTATAACAAAAATACTGTCTCCATTATTCAATTGCGAAGAGGTGTAGCTGTTTGATGTACCCATCTGAGTTAGCGTATTATTAATATAGTAGGCAAAATTATCAATGCTGTCATTGGCAGTGTAAGTAATTTCATCACCGATACAATAAGCTCCTAGTTTACCCGCTTTTAAATCTATTTCAGATAAACGATCTACAGTTAGTGGTAGCGTTATTTCTTTAGCTGGACATACCAAGTTATTGCTATCTAATATACTGATTACGTAGTCTCGAGATGTTGTTGGGTTAAAACTAAAAATAGTATCTGTAAATTGTAATCCTCCATCTATAGCAAGGCTGTAATTTTTCCCAGCTAATCCGTTCACTTGAATAGTCCATAGGTCTCCAAAGCAGAGAGAGTCTGCCGCTTGAGTTGTAGCATCTAGCTGCTCACAAGCTTGGCTAAAGCACTTGGTTGTGCTTACTTTACTATAACTGCACGGTGTAGCTTCTATGGCGCGTATCCATAGTATAACAGAGTCTTGAGGTTGAAGACCAGCAACGAGGTGACTAGTGCCATTAGCACCGCTACTTGGAGTTTGCCAGGAGCCCCCTTCGTTAGTACTTATTTCATACCCTAAATGAGCTGTGGCACTATTCCATTCAAAATTGATGCTACTAGGTGTGGAAGCTGTGCAAGACACTGTAGGTCCATCGCTTTGTTCTTTCGCTTTCATCAAAAGGTAAGTGGTATCACTTAAGCATCCTTGACTATTCATTACTTGCAGGCCGTAAATAGTTTGCTGTGTAAACAAAGTAGACCAAATATTACTGTCTAATGATGCCATCAATACTCCATCAGCAAGAAAGAAGAAACTATCAAATGCTGCACTCTCCGCAAAAAGTTCTAGATTAGTATTGGTGCATGTACTATCTTCAAAAGGCACTGAATTACTCGATAGTTTAGTCACAGGTTTGTTGTAGAATGAGGTCGTTACAACATTACTTAATCTGCTACAACTATTCGTACCGGTGGCCGACACAAAATAGGTTCCGGGTTGTTTTACCCATAGTTGTGGTCCTATTTCGCCTGTATTCCAAACGTAGGTAGCACCCACATTTACAGTACTTGATAAAAGTAAAGAATCACCCTGACAAAATTGCTGGATAGTACCTCCTAGTACAAAAGGATCTGGCGCAGCAAGCACAGTTACTACAAGCGTATCAGGCAGAGAAGTTCCTTTGGCGTTGGTAGATTTCAGAATCGCATTGTAACTGCCCGGAAAATTATAACGAATAGTTGCATTTTGTGTATTAGCTGAGGTAGGTGAGCCGCCTGCTGTTGTCCAGTTCCAAGTAGTAGCAGTATTGGTAGACGATCCATTTAATGTGATTAGCTCTCCTTGGCAAATAGTATCATTAGTAGCACTAGCAGTAGCAGAAGGCAATAAGGTACTTGGTGCTATTTTAAACTCTCTAGCTATTATAACATCGCCACTAAATGCACCGTTGGAGTTTGTAGAATTTAATACGGCATAGATAGTTACAGTATCTAGATTTGAGCTTGGAGCTGTCCATCTAAAGGACCAAGAAGCACTGCCACTTCCAGATGTTCCTGCACTTGTTTGACGCATGTATTGCCGGGTACCAGCCGCCGTGGTACCTGATATTAAACTTGATTTATTATTTCCAGAGATAGTAGCAAAACTACCGGCCATCAAGTTATTGTTTGACAAACAAGTAAGTTGATAACCAAACTTGGTTTTACCGGTCTGTGTGTAGCTCAAAGTTAGGGTATACGTACTATCTGGGATATAACCGCTACCTGTAAAGTTCCCGCTAAATGAAACATTATTATAATTGGTACCACTTGTTTGAAGAGTTCCTGTGTGGCAAGACGTACAATTTGCTTCTCTATTTGTTCCAGTGGTAGGAGCATTTGTATAGCTAGCCGGCGCTCCACCGGTATATGTAGTGCTGGGTAAAGAGATAAATATAAAACCTATCGCAACTATGCTTGCTACAATAAATTTTGGTGTGTATTTTTTATTCATGGAAAGACTTTTATAACACTTTGAATAAGTGATTGTTTTACGGAATTAATGTCAGACATTGTGTGAATTTTTGAATTAGGATTTTTTTTGGTTTGCGCGAACTATTTTCTCCAAGATATCCCATTGTTCTTGAGTTATTGCTTCCATTTGATTAAACTGTCCAGCACCCTGCAACCACTCACCTCCATCTATGGTTACCACCTCTCCGTTTATATAGGCAGAGTAGTCAGACATAAGGTATGCTGCTAGATTGGCAAGTTCTTGGTGCTCACCCGTCCTTTTGAGGGGAACTCGACTTTCTAAGCTTATTTTATCAGACATTTCTTTTGGAAAAAGGCGATCCCATGCCCCTTTGGTTGGAAAAGGCCCAGGTGCTATCGCGTTGTGTCGCTGACCATATTTAGCCCATTCTACCGCTAGACTTCGTGTCATAGCCAATACACCTGCCTTGGCTGTGGCACTAGGTACTACGTATCCACTACCAGTCCACGCATAGGTAGTTACAATATTAAGTACGTTGCCTGGTATTTTGTTTTCTATCCAATATTTCCCACAACTCAAAGTACAATTTTTACTACCCTTCAAAACGATATCTATAATGATATCAAAAGCACGGTGGCTCAGTCTTTCTGTTGGGCTAATAAAATTGCCTGCTGCGTTATTGACTAGTCCGTTGCACTCGCCAAAGTGCTTTACTATTTGGCCGAGGGCACTATCTACTTGATTGCTTTCTCGCACATCACAAACTACGGGAAAGACATTATTTTTAGATATTTCTTTTGCTGTTTCAATAAGTTTTTCCTCTCTTCTTCCAGAAATTGCAACTTTAGCTCCTAACTCTACAAAGTAGTTGACCATAGATTTTCCGAGGCCTGTTCCTCCTCCAGTCACCCATATTACTTTTCCCTCTAAAGCGCCATCGCGCATCATAGATTCTTTATATTTAATCATTGTTGTCAAAGATATACAAAATACATAAGTGAATATAAACCTATGTCTTTTTTTGGTAGAAAAGAGACCGTAAACTAGAAACCCTACCCAAACTATTAACTCGGATAGGGCCGCGAAAAAAATCGAAACAGATTTATTTCTACCTTTATTTAAGCATAACGGAATTATCCCAATGCTCTGAATTTTTTGAAAAAAATAAAGATATGATCATTATAGCTTTCAAATATTCGGTAGAATACTATGGAAATATCCATTTTAAAAGTCGAAAACCGGACTAAAACAAAGCCAAAAAACAATTATAATCAACCACTTGTTTTAATAATCGTAGCTTTTTAGAATTAGCTTAATTATGATTTTGCACTTTTCCTAAAATTTTGTTTTATGCATTCACTTGCAATGCAAGTGCAGCTTATGAAAGGCAAACACTTTAAAGCAAAGAACGGAAGACATTAAATTAAAAAGTCTCTCGAACTTCTATTATTTTATAAAATCAAGTAGTATCTTAGCCACTACATTGCATAAATTTGGCATACAAAACAATTGACTAATTATTATACCATATTAGGACTAGCCAACTACGCTAGTGTAGAGGAGGTAAAAGATGCCTATAAAACTAGGATAAAATTATATCATCCAGATATAAACCGCTCTGCAGACGCTGAAGAAATTACCAAATATCTAAACCTAGCTAAGGACAACTTGAGTACAACAGAAGCAAAAGAAGTGTATGACCAGAAACTAAAACTAGCTTATCTTGAGGAAATACAACGTTTAGCAAAAACACACAAACCAGCAAGGCACTCTTTAGACTTGCAAGAGCGAGTGCGCGTAAGTAAGGTTGCTCGCAAATGGCGCATAAAAAATAACTACGAAAGAAGTCTGCACTATATGCCAAAAAACTTTCGTACAGCAGGATGCATTTTACTAATTATATGGGGATTACAGCTTGTATCCAGTCATTATTTTCTATATTTTGGCAGTTTAGATCGTCTACTTGTATTCGCGGGTGTTGGAATATTTTTTCTCGGTATTAGTTTAGGAGTAAGTGAGGTTTACACTCGTTTTGTAATCCGTTCCATCACCCAGAAAGTACCTTATAATTTTGAGCAAAAAATTGGCATAACTTACATCTTGTTATTTATACTTGGTCTGGGTACGGTAATAGGACTCAATGAGTATAGAGCCTATCATCACCTAACGCACTACTCGGCCTTTGCGATAGCAACCATAGACTATACATCCTCGCTTAATGGTCTTACGGTGGTTCGCTACGAGGTAGATGGAAAAGTGTATTTCAAAAAACTAGAGGCAGACTTACGCAGTATTATACGGTTAAACAATAGCCAAACTATAGTGAAATACGCAGTAGTAAATCCATTAATTTGCACCAATGCTAGTTCAGAAGAAGCTACTATTTTAGGTTTATAACAATAGCGTATTATTAAATTTTTAGAATAAACCGTAAATTCACCCTTCGACCGGTTAGGTAGTTTGGGACACCATATACCGTATTTGAAAAATCTTTAAACAGTACATAAGATATAGTGTTATTTACCTGTAACAAGTTAAAAACTTCTAAACTAAGCCACAATGACTCAGCATTGCGTAACCAATGCGGCCTTTTAGTGGTGTGTTCATCCAATAAAACTTTAGAAAAACCAATATCTACCCTACGGTATGCAGGAATGTTAAAACCAGGCTGCTGTCGATTTTCGGCATCAAAGAAGAATGGCATTTTAGTTCCATATATAAGGCTAAGATTCATTTTATAACTAGGATTGCTTGGCAACTCGTCTTGAAACAATATAGAAAAATTAACACGCTGATCTGTGGGTCGTCTGAGCCAATCACTGAGTTGCTCCTGCCCGTTACCGTCAATAAAATAAAGGCGCTCTTGAGTTTGCATGACACTGACATTCAACCAACTTTCTATACCTTCTATAAACTCACCATTGACCCGTCCGTCTATACCAGTAGCATAACCTTGGGCGCTATTTTCAGCCAAATATCGTATGCGCACATTATCAATAACATAGGGTATCATTCGGTCTTGGTGCTTATAATATAGTTCACTTACAAACTTAAATGGTCTTCCCCATGCTTCAAAATTCATGTCTCCACCAGCCACAAAATGTATAGAACGCTGTGCGCGCAAATTTGGGTTTAATATACCATCTACATCTCTCATTTCTCTGTAGAATGGCGGTTGGTAGTAATATCCTGTGGCAAACCTAAAAAGCCAGTCACGTTTCCCTCTGTGACTCAATAATGAGTCTAAACTTGCTATTTGGTAACGTGGATTTGCCTTTCGCAGTGAGTCTCGTAGAGTTACATTAAGCGTATCATTATATTTTTTATTGGGTTCCCACGCCACTTGTATCCGGGGGCTTATCACATTTTCACCATTAAAACTCCAGTAGTTGGAGCGTATGCCATAGGTAGCTTTTAGGTTAGACTTTTTATTAAGTTGCTGCGAATTTTGTACATAACCATTTAACCTAAAGCTTTGAATTGCAATATCAGCTTTTAGGTATTCGTCTAAAATAATCTTATCTGAATTTGGCGAAGCTCGTGTAGTTATGTTATACCCACTACTATCGTTGTAACGCCACTCTTTAAGCTTATCCTCGATACTCTCGTTGGTGTAGCCTATACCCCATTGTATATTTGAGTTTTTGAAAAGGTAGCGTCCCTTGTGATTGACTGCAAAAACTTGAGCCAATAAATCATTACGAGCGTTATCAATAAAATATCCCTCACCCAATAATGCACTTTCCTCGGCAAAATTATCTGAGCCAAGGTTATTATCCAATTCAGAAAGGCGATATGCTCCCTCAACGGTAAAATGTTCTCTTTCTGAGGTAGTATATGACGAAGCATTAAACAATAAGTTTAAGTCGTCAGAAGGATTATACTCCAGGTTAAGACCATTCATCCAAGTCGTATATTCCATGAGTTCTTGTCCACCAAATGCCGCAAAAAGGCTCAAAGCACTATTTATACCACCAAAGCTAGTACGCCTACTTTGTGGAGCCAGTAAATACCTATTTTGTGAGAGCGTAGTTAGATACGACAAGCTCAAATCGGATGTTATTTTATATTTCAAAAGGGTTTGAATATCATAAAATCTTGGCTTATAATCTCCCTGTACATCTAGACTCCCTAAGAGGTATTGATTGGTTCTGTATCTTGCTCCTACTAGGTAGCTAAATCGCTTGGTCAATCTATCTTCGATATGGATATTAGCACCCAAAAAACTAGCTTGAAAAGTTGCTCGAAAGGAATCTGGTTCTCGATAGGTGATATCTAACACCGAACTTAGTTTATCGCCGTATTTGGCTTGAAAACCACCGGCAGAAAAATTAATTGACTCTACCAAGTCACCATTGATAACGCTAAGTCCTTCTTGTTGGCCGCTTCGTACCAAAAACGGCCGATAAATTTCTATGCCATTGATATATACCAAATTTTCATCAAAATTTCCGCCACGCACACTATAGCCAGAACCCTGATCTCCTCCTGCTGTACCTACCCCTAAGCCTACCATAGGCAGTATACGCTCAAAACTGCCAGCATTGGCAAATCGTTCTATTTTTTTAGGTGAAATAGAAATAATTGGGCGATCTCTTCCTTTTGTACCACCTACAACAACAGTTGATAGAGAAAATGATTTCCCAAATTGAAAATTTTGATAGTAATTCCCTCCTACATCAAACGGTCCAAGTTTTGATTTTATGGATTCACTGCCGTAAATAATTTGAACCACAACCTCTGCACCAGCTGGTACTTTGATTGAGTATTTTCCTGCTACATCTGCATAAGTACTGTATGAACTTCCCTCTACTTTTAAAAACGCATTAGATACGCCCTGCTTATCAGCATCGGTGACTTTACCGGCAAGGTAAGCCACAGCTTGAGCAAAGCTGAAGGTAGACAAAAATACCAGTGAGTATGCAACACTAAATCGTTTCAAAGCAATACTAACGCGGTTTTATAAAACCTATTGTTTGAGTGCTAAAATAGTTTCTGTAGGATTACTACTAGAAAAAACTGAGCTACCAGCAACCAATACATTAGCTCCACATTCAAGCAGTTTTTGGTAATTTTCTAGATTGACACCGCCATCTACTTCTATGTACGGCATATGATTTTTCATTGCACAAATATTTTTGAGTTGTTGTAGTTTAGTGTAGGTATTTTCTATGAACGTTTGACCGCCAAAACCAGGGTTAACACTCATCAAACAAACAAGGTCTATTTCTTTAAAAATATCATTAAGTAGATGTACGGGGGTATGAGGATTTAGAGCTACACCAGCAAGGCATCCTGACTCTCGTATTGCATTAAGCGTGCGATGCAAGTGGTTACAAGCCTCGTAATGCACTGTTATTACTTCTGCACCAGCATCTGCACACGTCTGTATATATTGGTCTGGATTTACAATCATTAGGTGAACATCTAAAGGCTTGGCAGCGTGTTTTTGTATAGCTTTCATCACTGGAAAACCAAAAGAAATATTGGGCACAAAAACACCATCCATAATATCTATGTGAAACCAATCCGCTTCACTCTCATTGACCATTTCTACATCTCGTTGTATATTGGCAAAATCTGCTGCAAGCACCGAAGGAGCTATTTTATGTGTCATAAAACTGTAGTTTACTTTTTAAAAAAAATTTATATCTCTTATTATCTCTTTACCTGCAAAGGTATTTACCTTTTCTATCAAAACCAGTTTATGGTAACGCAGTTCATTTTTCAGAGCGGGTGAGCTAAGTGTGAGGTACAATACCTTTTTATTGATATATAGTTTTGATGTTTTTTGAGCAATCATTTTTCCTGCCACTTCCTCCCAGCTGTTAACCACGCGCACCTCGTCATACTTATCTCCTTGATTGTATGATTTGAACAAAACCAGCATCAAATCTTTTAGTTTTTTTTCTTCTTGCACTTAGTCTAATACTACGGTGGTATATGTTTTTCCTATCTCTTTACAAAAAGCGGTGAGCCGCTCTTTATTGGTATCAGTTATAAAAATTTGTCCAAAGTTATCATTTTTTATGAGTTGTGTAAGAACTTGAGCACGTTCATCGTCTATTTTCTCAAAAATATCATCAAGAAGTAGCAACGGTAGTGTATTTTTAGCTTTGCTTAGGTATGCATACTCTGCTAATTTTAAAGCAATAAGTCCTGATTTTATTTGACCTTGAGATCCGTATTTTCGCAAACTTAAATTACCTATTTCTATTTCTAGTTCATCTTTGTGTATACCACTAAAACTGCGGCCTACAGCTATATCTTTAGCCCTATTTTGAGATACCAACTCATCGTATGAATTCTGCTGTAGCTGACTTGTATATACCATTTTAATTCGCTCTTTTTTACCCGATAATAAGTGGTATTTTGCCTCAAAAAAAGGCACAAACTCTTCCAAAAAGGCTTTTCGTTTGAGGAAAATATTTTGAGCCAATGGAGCCAATTGCATGTCTAGAGTTTGCAAGAGTGCACAATCTACTTGTTCTTGCTTTAAATGCTTATTACGATGCTCAATAAGTTTGTTATATTTTATCAAATCAAGTAAGTGCTCACGATCTATTTGGCTGAGAATTTGATTTATAAATGCCCGCCTTTTTTCATTAACACCATATATAAGTTCAATATCTCCTGGGGCTATAACTACCGCAAGATACTCCCCAATATGATCTGTAATTTTTTTGTATGGAACCCCATTTTTTTCAATAATTTTTCGGCTACCACGTTTAAATTTCACTTTGAGATAATTTTTGGTATCACCAACAAGCTCCGCAATAATGCCAGCTTGTGGCTCATTGGTTTGAATACATTGCATATCTGTAGTGCTAAAGTAAGATTTACCCAAGCACAAAAAATGTAACGCATCTAAAACCGTAGTTTTACCTACACCATTTAATCCAGCTATGGCTACTACATCATCATCCGTATGAAGTTTATACTCCGTATGATTCTTAAAAAAAATAAGTGATAGTTTTTGTACCTTCACGAGTGTTTTTTGAGCAATTAAAATTGTTACTTTTGTGGCTTCAAATATACACATGGCAAAAGCAAAGCACACAAAAGAAACATATATCAGTTGGTATAGATTGATGTTATTGATTAGAAGGTTTGAAGAGAAATCAGCACAAATGTACGGAAAGAACAAAATCAGAGGATTTTGTCACTTATATATAGGACAAGAAGCTGTAGTAGCTGGTATGGTTTCTGCCAAACAGGATAATGACAAAGTAATAACTGCATACCGAGATCATGGGCATGCATTAGCTATGGGCATATCTGCAAATGCAGTAATGGCTGAATTATTTGGAAGAATAGACGGCTGCACAAAAGGTAAGGGCGGCAGTATGCATATGTTTTCAAAAGAGCATAATTTCTTTGGAGGTCATGGTATAGTTGGTGGACAAATACCCCTAGGTGCGGGAATAGCCCTAGCTGAGCAGTATAAAGGAGAAGACGGTGTAGTATTTTGCTACATGGGTGATGGTGCAGTGCGCCAAGGTGCATTACACGAGACATTTAATATGGCTATGGTTTGGAACTTACCTGTGGTGTTTATTTGTGAAAATAACCAATATGCTATGGGTACTTCTGTAGAGCGGACCACCAATGTGCTCGACATTTACAAAATGGCATGTGGATATGATATGCCCGCCGAGCAAGTAGACGGCATGAGCTGTGAAGCCGTGCACGAAAGTATGGCTACGGCAGCAAAAAGAGCTAGAGATGGGAAAGGACCAACATTCGTAGAACTAAAAACATACCGCTACCGCGGACACTCCATGTCTGATCCAGCAAAATATAGAACAAAAGAAGAGGTAGAAGAGTACAAAGAAATAGACCCAATTGAAGTAGTAAAAAGAACTATTTTGAGTAAAAAATATCTGACAGAAAGGCAACTTGACACTATAGAAGAAGATATAGAAAAAGAAGTTTTAGATTCTGTTGATTTTGCAGATAACTCTCCGTTTCCTGATGCATCTGAGCTCTACACAGATGTATATGAAACAGAATACCCTTTTATTATGGAATAAGTATATTTTTGCAACCTTTAAACAGAAATGAGCACAGAAGAACAATATTCAGAGACTGGCAGCACACAGACTATAGCCCAATTTTTAGCGAGCAATAAGAATAACCTCCTAATTGCAGGAATAGCGTTGATACTTTTGGCGGGCGGAATTTACTACTATTCAAACTCGTACAAGCCAGCCATAGAATCAGAAGCCAACGAAAGTCTTTTTACAGCCGAAAGATACTATAATCAAGACTCGTTAGACAAAGCACTTAATGGAGATGGACTGCATTTGGGCATGATAGATATTGCTGATGATTTTGGGTCAACAAATGCAGGAAACAGAGCCTCTTATTACGCGGGCAGAATACTGTTAGAAAAAGGACAATTTCAAGAAGCTCTTGATTACTTTAGTAAAGTGTCTATGAAAGATGAGCTAATGGCTGCGCAAGTACTCACTCTTCAAGGTGACTGCCACTCAGAGATGGAAAAATACGAAATAGCTGCTAACATGTATATGAAAGCAGCCAACATAAGAAAAAATAACCTTACTACTCCTTACGCACTCATCAAAGCGGGAATTGCATTTGAAGAAGCAGGTGAACTGAATGCTGCCATAAAAGCGTTTGAACAATTAAGAGATGACTATCCTAGTGAGCGACTTACAGACAAAATAGAAGTTCGTATAGCTCGTGTAGAAGCAAAACTATCTGCAAAATAATGGCTGACTACGCCAATCAGAATTTTCTTGAAGAAAATATTAATCTTCCGCATAAAAACTTCAAAATTGGGGTAGTTACTGCTCTATGGAATACAGAAATAACTGCTGAACTAAAAGCAGGTGCCCTCCGAACACTAAAAAAAGCAGGTATAATCGAATCCAACATAAAAACTTGGGATGTACCAGGTTCTTACGAGCTAATTTATGGAGCCAATAAACTGGCGAGCGAAGGTTTTGACGCCGTAGTTTGTTTAGGTGTAGTGATACAGGGAGAAACACGTCACTTCGATTTCATTTGTAATGCAGTAGCCAATGGGATTGCTAATGTAAGTATCAAACAGGAGATTCCAATTGCTTTTGGTGTACTCACCACAGACACCCAACAGCAGGCACTAGATCGCGCAGGAGGTACTCACGGCCACAAAGGAGAAGAAGCAGCTTGGAGTGTGCTAAAAATGTTGGAATAATTATTCAAAGTGAAAGTTTGAGGGAATCGCTATGATTTTCCTCCTTTTTCCTCATTTTAATTACTTTTTCTTTTTGGGAAATTTTCCTCTTAATTATTCTGATATCATCACAACGCTTCTTTTATTTACCAAAAGAATATATCTTGTGCTAGGCGATACGTATTGGCATGGGCCTCTACAATAATTTTAATTTCTGGGGTGTACCCCCCTCCCATACTGCACATTACGGGGATAGTAAAATCTTTGCAGGTTTGTAAAACAAAACGGTCACGTTCTTTGCAACCCTCAATAGAGCAGCTAAGTCGTCCTAGCTTATCACTCTCCAAAATATCGACACCACATAAGTAAAAAATAAAATCTGGTTGTTCTGTGATAAGTAGCTTTGGGAGAATCTCTTTAAGCTTACTTAAGTATATACTGTCTCCTGTAGCATCCGGTAATGCAATATCTAAATCCGATTTTTCTTTATGAAATGGGTAATTACCTGCACCGTGCATAGAAAAAGTAAAAACAGAAGAATCCTGTTGAAATATTTCGGCAGTTCCGTTCCCTTGGTGTACGTCTAAATCTACAATCAATATTTTTTTTACTATTCCCTTAGATTGCAAGTAACGTGCAGCAATTGCCTGGTCATTAAATAAGCAAAAGCCCTCACCTCGGTCAGTGAAAGCATGGTGGGTTCCTCCTGCGATATTCATTGCTACTCCATTTTGAAGTGCACACTCGCTTGCTAGTATAGTTCCTTGTGTTATAATTTTCTCTCTCACTAGTAATGCTTCACTCAATGGAAACCCAATTTTTCGTGCAGCACTTTTACTTAAAGTTTGATTTTTTAAATCATTTAAATAGCCCAAGGTATGCACCGCTAAAATATGCTTTTCGTTTACAATGTGAGGCTCAAAAAAATTTTCTTCTGTACACGTTCCTTCCCGTATAAGTTGTTGCGGAATTAATTCATACTTCTCCATAGGGAAACGATGTCCTTGCGCAAGTGGATGCTCGTAGCAGCTGTGATGAGCTATTTTAAGCATTGGCCTGTTTGTATTATAATACATTTTTGAACTAATTCTTAAAACAAAGATAATTCCACTATGCCTTATAACGCACGTTATGAGGCAAAATGAAAGCTAAGTCAGAAAAATAACTGATCTAAAAATACGCTAAAATAACTGCATTTTTATCTATTTATTTGTGGGGTAGAAAAAAAGCATTGAAAAACAATTATTCAGACCTTGTAGATCAAACGTTTCACTTCCCAACAGAGGAGTTTAATACCACAGAAAATGGTGAACTTTTGTATCGAAATATTCCATTAATGGAACTAGCAAAAAAGTATGGGACACCATTTCGCTTTAGTTATTTGCCCAAAATTTCTGAAAATATTCAAAAAGCAAAGTTTTGGTTTGCAGATGCATTTGCTGAGCATAATTATAGGGGTACTTATCATTACTGCTACTGCACCAAGAGTTCCCATTACAAATATGTGCTAGAAGAATGTTTAAAAAACGATGTTCATATTGAGACTTCATCAGCTTTTGATCTCGACTTGGTATTAAATCTGCATAACAGCGGATTACTTTCTAAAGAGCGATTTATCATTTGCAACGGTTTCAAAACAGAATTGTACATTGACAAAATTATAGAACTGATTGAAATGGGGTTCGATAATTTATTGGTTGTATTAGATAATACGCGAGAATTTCACCTGCTGAGGGGGCGCACCGAAAAAAAAATCAAGCTAGGTATACGTATAGCAGCAGAGGAAGAGCCAAAGTTTGAATTTTATACTTCCAGGCTGGGTATCGGCTACAAATACATTGTACCTTTTTACGAAGATCTCATAGCCAATGAGCCTAATATGGAGCTAAAAATGCTTCATTTTTTTATCAATACAGGAATTCGAGATACTGCATACTACTGGAATGAACTACGAAAATGTCTCAATGTTTATGCAAAATTGTATTCTGTTTGTAACACAATAGACTCGCTCAATATAGGAGGAGGATTTCCAATTAAAAGAAGCCTAAATTTCAGTTACGACTATGCCTATATGGTAAAAGAAATAGTGGGTCAAATAAAACAAGAATGCAATGAACGCGATATACGAGAGCCTCATTTATTTACAGAATTTGGCAGTTATACCGTAGGGGAAAGTGGTGGAACAGTTTATAAAATCATTCATCAAAAACGCCAAAATGACCGAGAAAGGTGGAACATGATAGACGGTTCATTTATGACTACACTTCCAGACGCTTGGGCTATCAACGAGCGATTTATTCTTCTGCCTCTAAATAAGTGGAACAAAAGCTATGAGCGTGTATTGTTGGGAGGTTTAACCTGCGATAGTGATGACTACTACAACAGTGAACAACACGTGAATGCTATCTATCTGCCCACAGTATATGATGACGATACTGAACCACTTTATATTGGGTTTTTCAATACTGGGGCATACCAAGAAAGCCTCAGTGGGCAAGGCGGTATAAAGCATTGCCTCATACCTAGTCCTAAGAAAATACTGCTGTACAAAGATGCCGATGGCAATATTGTCGACGAACTTTTTGCTGAAGAACAGAATGTAGAAAGTATGATGAAAGTATTAGGATTTTAATCGCTGTACAAACAACGCGATGCTACAAAAAGTAGACATCATTACACTTTTCAAGTCAATAAATAACATAAATAAAAATAACATCCTGAATAGAAATGAATAAACCAATAAGTAACTTTATAGACAAATATTTCCTCCATTTCAACGCCGCCGCTCTTGTAGATGCAGCAGATGAGTATAATAACCAGCTAGCCAAAGGCAACAAAATGATGATTACCCTAGCCGGCGCAATGAGTACTGCAGAAATAGGTAAAATACTTGCTGAGATGATTCGCCAAGATAAAGTGCATATCATCAGTTGTACAGGAGCTAACTTGGAAGAAGATGTAATGAATTTAGTTGCTCACGACCACTATGAGCGCATACCCAATTACCGTGATTTAACCCCGCAACAAGAGCAAGAATTACTGGACAGACATTTGAATCGTGTTACCGATACATGTATCCCAGAAGAAGAAGCTTTTAGAAGAATACAAGGAAACATAGAGCGTTTTTGGAAAGAATCTGAAGCAAAAGGCGAACGTTATCTGCCACACGAATATATGTACCAAATGTTACTAGATGGATGCTTAGAAGAACATTACCAAATAAACCCCAAAGACAGCTGGCTGCTGGCAGCTGCTGAGAAAAACCTGCCTATGGTGGTGCCGGGATGGGAGGATAGCACAATGGGAAATATTTTTGCGGGCAACTGTATCTTGGGTAATCTAAAGCCAAGCACTATGAAAAGCGGTATTGAGTATATGACCTTCTTGGCCGATTGGTACACTAACTATACCAAAAATAAAGGTCTAGGATTTTTTCAAATTGGTGGTGGAATTGCAGGAGATTTCCCGATATGTGTAGTACCTATGCTAGAACAAGATTTGGAGAGACCTACTCCTCTCTGGAGCTACTTCTGCCAGATAAGTGATAGTACGACTAGCTACGGATCTTACTCTGGAGCTGTTCCAAATGAAAAAATAACTTGGGGTAAATTAGCTGCAGAAACGCCAAAATTCATAATTGAAAGCGATGCTACGATAGTAGCTCCTCTAGTATTTGCCAAAATACTGGGGTGGTAGATGCACCCTAGTATTCGTGAGAGGAAATTGCCCACTAATGGTTTGAAAAGGGCATAAAAAAATAGGGGTACTATCATTTAACCTAACACCATCTTTGATTTATCATTTTTTTACTATCTATATGAGTATACTAATTTAAATACCTTTTAAACACAAGCTGTGTTCAACTTTAAAACTTTTAAATAATTTTACTTTAGCAATTTGACTTGTATTTAAAGTATTATCGGCTAATGTTCAAACAGGAGTTGGGTCTCAAACTTGCCCACCACACAAAAACACAACTGAGTTTCGCTTCCAATTAAGCGATAAATATGCAGCGAACTGTAGGAAAAATAACTGTGTAAGGCAATTTAAAAATCACGAGTAAACAACTAGATATAAATAGTTTAGATAGGAAAATACTAAGAAACAGAAGGTACTAATGATTATGCATTAAGAGATCCTAAATTGCAATTATTGAGTCAGCAAATAGATTGTATAAGAAAGGAATATTCTATCAAAATTATTAATCTTTCTCCAGTAGTACATCTAATAGTATTTTTACCTGCTCTACCTTTGAAGCATTATTTTCTTTAGCGTAAGCAACCTCCAAATTTCTTAGAACACGCATCAATATATCACTATTACTACACGTCTTAAAATATTCTTCTTTGGGTTCTAGATTTAATTGTTTTAGAAATTTGTGTATATGGTCGTGATTGAAAATCAAACCATTATTGAACGGGTTTATATAAAACAAAATATCTCCTCCGTGTTCGTTAAAACTGGCAGCTGGGTCATTGAACCTTAGCAGAGGCGGCCAATCAAAATCTTTAACATAACCCAAAATAAAGTGTTGTGGTAAATTGACGCCGAACACCGGTATATTTAGTCGTTGCGCTACGAGCGAGTAAATAATTGCCAAGGTAATAGGATTGCCTCTTTTTCGCTCCAAAACAGAACTAATGAATGAATTATCACTTTGATGATACGACTCTGTATCTCCTTTAAAATCATGAACATCAAAAAAAATGTGATTAAGAATTTTTACTTTTTCGAATGAAGTGAGGTCGTAATGCATCTCCAGCCATGCATCTAGTTTTAGTTTGTCAAGAAGATTGTCAATAGGCTGACGCGTTAGCGTTTTGTCTTTCAACTTATTGATAATTAGTAGCCCATCGAGCAAATCTTGCTCCTTTGTTTTCGACCAAAGTCTGAGATCAGTACTAAGCGATTGTTGCTGTATTATTTTTATCAAAGACAGTATTTTATGTTGTCTTTGATAGTTGGCTTCTTGCGGCCAACGCTCATCTAGCAATGGTATAACCGCTGCACCCAAGTCCAAGATCTGTGCCTCTATGTGCTCTACCACGCGTACATCGCTATCGTCTAGCAGGTACAGCATACTTTCTAGTTCAGTTAGGTTAATTTGTCCCATTAGAGTGACCAAAGATAGAAATCACAATAGGAAAGACTAACAGCAAGCAAAAAAAAGTGAATTATTTTTTGGCCACTTTTTTAGATTTCGTTTTAGATTTTGTCTTTGATCCTGGTTTGGTTGCCGGTGCTGCTTTCCCTTTGGTAGGTTGATTCTCCATAATGTGCTTTACCTCCTCAAGACTTAATTTAGCTGGGTCTTCTAAATCTTTTGGCAGCTTAAAATTTTTCTTCCCACTTTTTATGAAAGGGCCCCACCTACCGTTTAGTATTTGAGTTTCAGGGTCTTCGTCAAAGTTCTTAATGATCCGCTCAGTATCAGCTTTTCGTTTGGCTAAAATAAGTTCTACAGCCCTATCTAGGTCAATTTCCATTACATCTTCTTCTTTGGGTATAGACACAAATAGTTTTATATGCTGCACATAAGGTCCAAATCTACCCACATTAGCTTTTACAGGTTTATCTTCAAACTCACCTAGAATGCGTGGCATTTTAAATAAATCTAGTGCTTGGTCTAGTGATATATTGTCTATATTTTGACCCTTTGCTAAGCTGGCAAAACGAGGTTTTTCATCATCATCTTGCTCTCCTATTTGTACCATAGGTCCAAATCTACCAATTCTTGCAATTATTGGTTTTCCTGTTTTAGGATCTTCACCTAGTTTTCTTTCTCCCGTGGCGCGTTCTGCAGTTTCTAGTGTTTTTTCTACATCTAAATGAAAAGGCTTATAAAAACCATCAATCATTTCTGACCAGTTTTTGAGTCCTTCAGCTATCTCATCAAATTCTTTTTCTACCAATGCTGTAAAGCCATAGTCCATTACTTTACCAAAATGTTGTATCAAAAACTCTGTAACAACCTTGCCAATATCACTAGGGTGCATTTTGTTTCTGTCTGCCCCATAGTTTTCTGTTAGAATTTCTTCATCTACTTGGTTTTGTTCCAGCTTAAAGCTTACATACTTGCGGGATGCGCCTTCTATATCATCCTTTACTACATACCCTCTTTTCTGCACGGTACTTATAGTTGGGGCATAAGTACTTGGTCTACCTATACCTAATTCTTCTAATCGCTTTACCAAGCTAGCTTCTGTAAAGCGGGCTGGAGGCCTACTGTATCTCTGTACAGCGCTTATTTGTATTAAGCCAAGCTTTTGGCCACTAGTCACTTTTGGTAAAAGTCCGTTTTCTTCCTCCTCCTCATCGTCATCAGTACCTTCAAGATATACTTTCAGAAAACCATCAAATTTAATAACTTCTCCCTTCGCCTTAAATATATCTGTGTTTTTGTCATTAACTATATCTATAGTTGTTCGCTCTAGCTCAGCTTCACTCATTTGCGAGGCAATCGCTCGTTTCCAAATTAGCTGGTAAAGTCGGCGCTGGCCATCATCATCACCCGCATCATTTATGGTAAAGTCTGTAGGTCTTATTGCCTCGTGTGCTTCTTGTGCGTTACTATCCTTAGTGCTATATTTTCTGGGTTTAGAGTACTCTGTACCATATTCACTAGTGATGGCATTTTTTGCCCCATTTCTTGCAAATTCTGACAAATTTACTGAGTCAGTTCTCATATACGTGATATGTCCATTTTCATAAAGGCGTTGTGCCAACATCATTGTTCTACTGACATTGTACCCTAGTTTTCTACTAGCTTCTTGTTGTAATGTAGATGTAGTGAAGGGAGCTGCTGGACTTCGTTTAGCAGGTTTAATAGCTATATCTCCCACACTAAACGTGGCTCCATTGCAGCTATCCAAGAAATTCTTTGCTTCTTCCCCTTGTACAGGACGTTTACTAGAATCAGCTTTTAGTAATTTACCATTCACATCAAACTGACCTTGAATTTTGAAAGATGAGCTAGTTTGAAATGATTGTATTTCTTGCTCACGCTCCACTACCAAACGTACTGCCACACTTTGTACCCTTCCTGCGCTCAAGCTAGGTTTTACTTTGCGCCAAAGCACCGGAGAAAGCTGAAAGCCAACCAATCTATCTAAAACTCTACGAGCTTGTTGTGCATTTACCAAATGTTGATCTATATCTCTAGGGTTGTCTATGGCATGTAAAATAGCTGTTTTTGTTATTTCATGAAAGACAATGCGTCTTGTGTTGCTTGCTTTCAAGCCCAAAACCTCCGAAAGGTGCCATGAAATGGCTTCTCCCTCACGGTCCTCGTCAGAAGCCAGCCACACCATATCGGCACCTTTTGCTAATTTCTTGAGTTCTGCAACTATCTTTTTTTTATCAGGTGAAACAATATAGTTTGGAAGGTATCCTTTCTCTATATCTATAGCTCCGTCTCCTTTAGCTAAATCTCTTATGTGGCCAAAACTAGATCTTACGGTAAAATCTTTACCGAGGTATTTTTCTATGGTTTTGGCTTTGGCTGGTGACTCTACTATAACTAGGTTTTTTGGCATTATTTACTGATTATTAATTTCTTAGCCCATCTTACATTATCTGCTTCTACCCATACTGTATACACCCCATTGGTTAGTTCAGTTGTGTTTATTGCGCGTGTATTGGAGTCTAAATTTCGCTGCAAAAGTAACCGACCTGTTATATCAACAATAGAAACAATCATTTTTCCTTTCAAATCTACTGATTGTATTGTCAATTCATTTTGTGCTGGGTTTGGTAAGAGGTACAGGTTTTGCTCCATTAGAGTCTCCTTCACGTTAAGAGCAAAAGAGCCCACATTTACATCATCCAAGTAAATAGAATTTCCTGCTTGGCTGAGTGCGTCAAAGCGCAAATATAAATTTGAGCTACCCGCATATCGGCTGATATCTATCTCTGCCCTTCCCCAGTCTGAAAGAGTAGCAGGCTTCCAATTTGGAGCTACTGCTGAAGTTTCTAAAGTAGCATTTAGATATACAGCAAGAATATTCCAAGATATACCACAATCATTTGAACCCAAAACTAAAAGCCGTTCTGAAGAGCCAGCCACTCGGCGTGCATAAGCATATTTAAAATGTAAATTTAAATTTCCTTGATATTCAGAAACATCTATTGGATCCGAAATGGCTGATAGTCTCAAACCTACTGGCGTTTGTTCACTTGTTCGTGCCTCTAGACACCTATTTCCAGAAAATCCTAATGTCGTATTTAAGAACCAACCGTCATTGTTGTCAGTTTCTAGCTGCCATAAGTTAACGGCCGCAGCATTTTCAAAATTTTGGCCTGCCGGGGCTTTATTTGCAGCAACAGCTGGAGTTACACTAATAAATAAAGGTCTAGTGATCTTATCTGTACCCTGTGAATTTCTAACCTCTAGCTCTACTTTATATATGCCGGCTTTATTGTATGTAACTGTAGGACTTTCAACTCCACTGGTAGAAGGCAAACCTCCTTCGAAGGTCCAAGTCCTACTGGTTATTGTGCCGTTGTAACTCAAATCTTGAAAATTTATAGACTGCCCCTCGCAAATGGTTAGTTTGTCTGAAGTATGCCAAAAATCAGCAATTGGAGCACAGCTTGGATTGGTATTTACTCCTGTAGCTACCAAATTGGCAGCGGTAATAGTAGAACCTCGAGAAGATAGACTCGCAAGATATCCTTCTGCCCTAGCTCGCTGACCGTCAGTAAATGCATTCATACATCCACCATTTGCATAGTCCATGTAATTTTCCACCATATCTATTTCTGTGTCATTGGTACACGTGTTCGGATTTTGACCTGCGGTACATCCATACGATGGTTCAGCCACTGGTGGCGTATCTTCCACTCCATCTCCAAAACCAAAACAACCGCCTTGAAACGGATGATATAAGCCCAACCAATGACCTATTTCGTGAGTGAGGGTTCTTCCTTTGTCACTGAAACGCGCTGTTCCTATTGTTCCCACTCGGTTATGTATCATGACTATGCCGTCTGTACTTGCCAGTCTTCCCGGAAATTGAGCATATCCTAAAATAGTACCCGTGCCACTGCTGAGTATCTCTTTTACTATCCAAATATTTAGGTACTTATTTCTGTCCCATGGAGCTACAGCTGATTTTGCTTCTTCAATTCCTGATTCCCTATTATCGTACATATTTACCGGGTCATATGTACGAGTTATTCCTTCGGTACATGAGCCATTTGGAGCTATTCTTGCAAGCTTAAATTCCAAATCAAAACTAGCCGCTCTGGATTGGAAGATTGCCCTTGTGCTTGATGCATCAGCATTCAAGCGCTGAAAGTCCTCATTTATAATACGTATTTGATCTTCGATTTGCGCTTTGCTTATATTCTCTTCTCCGTAGCCATGTATAATATGAAAGACTACAGGAACAGTACGAATGGACTTTTTTGTTTTTTTATCTACTCTAGTTTCAAATTCAAAATCACGTTCAGCCTCCAAGTAATCAATATAGTTTATATCAGTTCGACCGGTTTCTTTATTTATAAGCTCTTGATTATAGGCATCTGTGCCACATTGTGCATTTATAGTTTGTACTGCAAATAGGCTTAGTATCGCGAAAATTATATTCTTCATTTTTGAGTTATATTGTGCAAATAGAACAGTTTAATATCCATTTGATGCGTGCAAACATGACACATTTTAGTAAAGTTTACCTCATGTTGAACAAAATAATACGTGAGGTAATAAAATTTAAACTATCTGCGACCACTTAAAATAGCTGCCCATATAAAAAAACTTAGAGCGAATTACAAAAAAAATAAGCACAACTGCTGCCAATTAGTAAAATATACTTTACTACTAGCGTGGGTATTGAGGCATTAACAAATAGCTATACCTCTACGTTTTCCGTACTTGCTACTATGCTAGAAACTGTGGCATCGCCAGTCACATTTACTACCGTTCGGCACATATCGAGAATTCGATCTACTGGAAGTATAATAGCTATCCAAGCTGGATTTAGACCTACACTTTCTAATACTACTATCATCAGTACTAATCCTGCACTGGGTACAGCGGCGGCACCTATACTAGCCAACGTAGCTGTGAGCACAATTAACATCTGCTGGGTAAAGTCGAGATCAATCATATGAAATTGTGCCATAGCAACTACAGCTACAGCTTGGTACGTACTGGTACCGTCCATATTTACCGTAGCTCCAATAGGAAGAACAAAACTAGAAATTGGTTTTGGTACGTGTAGATTATGATTTACACAATCCATAGTTACAGGCAATGTAGCCATACTACTGCTTGTACTAAAAGCGGTAATTTGTGCTTCGCGAATTCCTTTCAAAAACTGTTTTATGGTAACACGCTTGGCAAAAAAATGTATGAGCAACGGATAGTATACAAAAGCAACAACAAATAAAGCCACAACAAGAACCCAAGAATAGTGACCCAAAAACACCAATTGTTCTTTTAGTTTTTCCAAATTATCTCCGGCAGACTTCACCAAACTACCTGCCATTAGGGCAAAAACAAAAATTGGCATCATCCTTATTACTGCGTTTATCATAGCAATAAAAACCTCGTTAAGACCATTTATCACCTTGCGTACGGGCTGTCCATGTTTTTTTGGTAATTTCACTAGCATTACTCCAAAAAACAAGGCAAAAAATATAACCTGTAGCATATTTGTTTTTCCATCTTTGTCTGATACTGCATTGACTATATTGCTTGGAAAAATATCTATGAACTTATATAGCGGCCCTTTTTGTTTTTCGGCGGCAGCCTTATCCAGCTTATCTTGTGTATCTGAATCTATAACTACAGTAGCAATTCGATTTTTCACCTGAGCCACTTTTGCTGCGTAGTTTGAATCTGTAAGCATACTCACTTTATCTAAACGCGGTGCTCCTGGTGTAGCAGTCAACCAAAGCTCATATTCTATACGTTTTTCTATGCGTGAGTCTTGAGAGGGAAACTGCCCAGGCTTTATCGCATTTACAAATAGTAAGCCAACAAGTATTGCACTCACCGTAGTTCCAACGTAAATTAGCAATGTTTTTACGCCAACTCTACCCAGCTGTTTTATATTTTTCAGGCTACCTATGCCAGCTATGATAGAGAATAATACCATAGGTACAGCGATTAGTTTTAGGACTCTTACAAATATTTCTCCAAATGGTGCAATATAATCTGCGGTAAACTGTATTCCCTTTTTTGTCCCATTTACATCGGCATTATATACTATGCTTACAGCGTATATAACACCCAAAACCAATGCTATGATAACCTGCCAATGCAGCGCCATTTTTTTCATCGGGGTCAATGTTAACGAAAAACATTCAAATGTTTGATACTTCTTAGAGCTCTTGCTTGGGTAAACAAAAAAGTGAGTTAGTCAAAAAACTGTATAACTTTGTTTACCACACTAATATCGCGTAGCTTATGCCCATATCCTTGTGTGGTATGGAGATGAGAATTTGGCCAAATTGCAGCTATAGACTCAGCATAGTGATAAGGTGCTTCTTTATCTTGTATATCATGTATCAGAAGTGCTTGTGATGTTTGACTTGGAGCAAATCGAAGAGTATCGTAATAATCCGGTTTCATACCCGAATAGTTAATAAAATATTGTATCAAATTATGTTTCACTCGAGGATGTGTTTTCAGTATTTTAGCATACTCATCAATAAAATCTGTTGCTTTTCCTGGTGTGCCAAGCAAAGCAACTTTTTTTAATGCTAGTTCTGGTTTTTCATAAAACAAACACATCGTAGAAAACGCTCCTAAACTATGAGCAAGAATGTAATCTATTTTTTTATCGGTCAATATCTTTTCGATAATTTGAACATACATAGGTACATTAAATATTTTACCATCTGAATTTCCGTGCGCTGGAGCGTCTATTGCTACTATTTTATATTTTTCTTTATCTAGTTCCTCTATATATTTTTTCCAACGATAGGTTTGACTTTGCCACCCATGCAAACAGAGTATTGTTTTTTCTCCGTTGCCCCATTCGTAGGTAGCAATTTTATTTGTTTTAAAATGGATAAAATATTGCTTACTAGTCTCCAAAAACTGCTGTTGTTTAGATTTTAATTTTACAGGAAAGGGATAGCAAAATAATAAGAATGCGTGCTTCCCTCCTACTTTTTTTGAAACCATGTTTATCGCATTGAGGTATACACCTAGGAAGTGGATTATTATTTTTTTCACTCTATTCCTTTTTTTATTAAATTCCCAATGGAGAAAGAAATGTTTTGGCCATACTACACCACAAAATCAGCTATAACAATGGCTGCCAAAGTTTCTACGATAGGAATAGCCCGCGGAACAACACACGGATCATGCCTTCCTGTGGCTTCAATATTTACAGCATTGCCAATGATATCTAAGGTCTCTTGCACAGTACCTATGGTTGCAGTAGGTTTAAATGCGACGCGAAAGACAATATCCATTCCATTGCTTATTCCGCCTTGTATACCACCAGAATGATTGGATTTAGTAGAAACTACTCCGTGCATATTTTGAAAAGCGTCATTCACTTCCGAGCCTCTTTTTGCACTCATTTCAAAACCACCGCCCAACTCAAAACCTTTGACTGCATTTATACTTAGCATAGCATGACCGAGTGCTGCGTTTAATTTATTAAATACAGGATTTCCTATTCCTGCATTGACACCTGATATAACACATTCTATAATACCACCCAAACTATCTTTTTCTTTCTTGGCTAGCCCTATAGCAGTTATCATTTTTTGAGCTAAAGCGTCATTTGGGCATCTTACGCTAGTTGCATCCACCTCTTGTTGTGTATAAATCTGTGCATCAGCTTCAAAGCGTATGTCTCCTATTTGTTTCACGTAGGCAGCTATATGTATTCCCTTTTCTCTAACCAAAAAATCTTGTACCAGAGCTCCTCCGGCGACCCACCCTGCAGTGATACGTGCACTGCTTCTGCCGCCACCCCGAAAATCTCTGTTGCCAACACCATAGCGCACATCATATGTATAATCTGCGTGACTTGGTCTATATACGTCCTTTAGTTTTTCGTAATCTTGGGATTTTGCATTCTGGTTGAGTAGCTCAAAATGTATAGGAGCTCCTGTTGTTTTACCCTTAAAAACACCACTTAAAATATTCACTTTGTCTACCTCTTTGCGTGGTGTGCTGATTGCAGACTGCCCAGGTTTTCTGCGATTAAGTTGATTTTGTATGAATGTCTCATCGAGTTCAAAACCGGCTACAAAACCATCCAAGATAACACCCACAGATTCGCCATGAGATTCACCATAGGACGTCAGTCTAATATTTTTACCAATTGTATTCACTGATTCAAATGTAGTTTATTTGAAAGCCAACCGCCTTTAAATCTTCCCAAAAATGGGGATACGATTTTTTTACAACACCTTCATTCTCTACGTATATGGGTTTCAATAAGGCCAATGGCGCTACACACATAGCCATTCTGTGATCATCGTAAGTCTTAAAAATAGTCTCTGCCTCTAGGTTATAGTAAGTTGTATCGAGTGTCCATTCATTCTTATTTTTTGAGAAGTGGACTCCAATTCTTGCTAGGTGCTCCGCTAAGGCCAATTCACGGTCACACTCCTTATATTTTAAACTTTCTAAGCCTTTGAAAATTATATTTTTACATCCCAAAGCTGGCAAAAGCATGGCAAAAGTCATAGCACTATCAGGAAACTGCGAAAAGTTATACGTATTCTTACACTCTATAGTGCCTTGTTTAGTCTTAATAATATGCATGCCACCATAAGTCTCCTCAAAATTGACACCACTATTTCCAACGTCAAAAAGTTTCTTCCGCTCTTTCTGCATATTGTCTAACCGCACACCCGGGAAAAAGAGATCTACCTCTCTGGCCAAATGAATCATACTCATCCAATAATAAAATGAGCTCCAATCTGGCTCTATAAAAAAATACTCCCCATCAAATTTTTGCTGCTTGAGTACAGAAATGTATTGCCCTTTTACAAAAACTGAAAAACCCATCCGCCGTAAACAAGCTATAGTGAGCAGCACATAGCTGTACGAGTTCATCTTCGTATCTACTTTCAAGTTGAAATTGCCATATATTTTGGGAGCTATGAGTAGAATTGCCGAAACAAATTGACTGCTTTTTACCTCGGTAATATCAATAAGATCTATAGAAGCACTCAACTGCTTACCTATAATTTTGAGCGGGGCTCTACCAACTTCCTTGGTATACGAAATATCTGCTCCAAAGATACGTAGTATATCAACCAGCTGGCTTATAGGTCTATCATGCAATCTATCAGTGCCTTGAATATGCCATTCACCGGGAGTCACGGCACAGTAGGCCACCAAAAACCGCAGGGCTGTTCCTGCGTCTTGAACATCAATTTCCGGGTCGTTTCTTTCTAATATATCCTTTAACAAAGTACTATCATTTGCTGTAGATATGTTATCGAGCTTCATAGATGGCTCATATAATTGCCGCAAAACCAACATCCGGTTGCAGATGCTCTTACTAGACGGTAGGTTGATTTCCCCTGTTAATACCCCAGTATCGTGGCTCAATTTTATCATTTTAATTTTCGCAAATAGGCAAGCCCATCAGCAATTAGACCAACACTTATCTCACGATTGTGTTCACTCTCTCCTATTGCTTTGATAAGCGAAAAACTAATTTTTTTATTCTCGTTTTTTTTGTCCTTCAGCAGGTATGGCATTAAAACTTCGAGTTTAGGTATTTCTTCTTTTACACCTAAAGCTAAAGGCTGCAATACCTGTGTAATTTGATTTAATTCATCTGCAGACAATCCTGATTCTTGGTGGCTGATGAAGCTTTCTACAATTATACCTAGTGCCACAGCTGTGCCGTGAGAAATTGATTCATTTTCATCGTTTATAAATAAGCTGTGTGCCTCCAGAGCGTGACCTACTGTATGCCCAAAGTTTAATCTTTTTCGTAGTCCTATGTCCCTAAAATCTTGGTCTACAAATCTTTTTTTTATAGCAATGGAATCATAAATAAGTTGATAGTCTAGTGCTTTGTCGTCTTCTGAAAAAAATTCCTTCACATTATGATAATGTTTGGCATCAGCAATTAAGCCATGTTTCAACATTTCTACAAAACCATTTGTCATTTCTATCGAAGGAAGTGTTTCTAAAAAAACAGGACAAACAAATACTTCATCTGCTTCACTAAATAACCCAATATAGTTTTTAAAATGCAGAAAGTTTACTCCAGTTTTACCACCAGTGCTTGCATCTACCATAGCAAGTAAGCTAGTTGGAACTAGTACTACACGTATTCCACGCTGGTAGCAAGCACCAGCAAATGCTCCCATATCACATAGTACTCCACCACCTAAACAAAGTAAAATTGTGTTTCTTGTAGCACCAAATTCAACCAATTTTTTCCAAATATATTCACAGCTGTTAAGGTTTTTATAAATCTCACCATAAGGAATCAGAATGTACCTGACTTCTGAACCCAATAAAGGATAGCAGTCTCGCAACGTGTGTCTATCTGCTAGCACAATAATATTGCTTGTATTTTGTTCTACAAAGCTTTGTAATCTAGGTAATTGGTTTTTCACGACGGTGCGAAGATACGTCTATTGATAGCTAGACATAAAAGTACAGCTGATAAATGTTGTATTTATATAACAAAAATAAATCTTGCCTTCTTAAAACAATTATGTCAAAATATAGTTCGACAGGATATTTAAGGGATACAGGCTTTTTTGGTAAAGAATAAAATTAATTTTGAGGCTGATCTAGCCTTGAGGCTGCAGCTAATCTTCTTATCTTGGGCTATAGGCAATATCTATTTCTGAGTGTTAGTCTATCCCTAAAAAATGAAAAAGTAAGTCATTACTTTCTGCCGATTAAACCAACAATTTAGCTCATTGCTTTGTACTTTACTCTTGTATTTAACTTATCGCAATTTAACCCAAACTTTTTCAGGAAAAGACAGTGCAAAGCAATCCATTGAAAGACTAAGAAGAGCAACATAACCTTAAATTAGAACTTAATACTATTCTAAATTACCTGAGGAATAATATTGTTGTAATGAGTGAAGCTTATGGATTCACCTGCATTATAGTTGGGTTTTGAATATAAACATAATTAAAAATACGAATATCAATAACGCAAAAATTAGTTTTACAACTGATTGATGACGTCCAGTGGGCCACCGCAGTATACACCGTGACAGCTCTTACACGCTAGTATACTTGCATCGTAGTAATACTGCTGTGAATCCCTACGCTCTATCCCTTTTAGAGCCTGAATGTAAGCAGGTACCATAGCCAAAAATGCTCCTTCTAAATGCTCACCGCGTGTAGCAGTTTGTGTAGCTAAGTCATAAAAGTGCTTTGGTACCTCATGTATTGTGTCGCCCGCTGCAAGTGTGGCTTTGGCCTCTTTGCTAAAGATTACCATTTCGCGCATCATAGCGCTTAATTCTGAGGCTTCATACATATCTGCTTTTTGATTTGTATTTGTCTGGCCACAAGCTACAGACACTATACTTAAAACTAGGATAATGCAGTATTTTAAGATGCGATTATTATTTTTCATTGTTCATTTAGGATCCTAAATAGAGACTTAGATCTACACTTATTTAATAACTACCCCCTCGGCCATGAATGTCAGTTTCACTTCTGGCTCAGTAATGGCTGCTATTTCTTCAGCTGTCGCTTCTGCGTCTTGTGCATATTCTATCCTATCTTTTACTGAGATAGTGTCTACATAAGCCCAGCCTTTAATAATGGCATCATGATCTCCACTGTTTTTGGGTACAAAAAAACCGTAGTCTTTGAATTTAACAAACATTTCATTGCCTGCTACTTCCATATTCATCCAGCACCCTTTGGCTTGACAAGCTGCTTTTATATGGCCAGCTACTGTAGTGTAAACCGAGTCTTTACTCGCTAATTGTTCAATTAGTTGTTCGCCAGTTATTGCCTCCATAACGTCCCATTCCGTATTGCCATAGTTACCATTTATAGAAGCATCCTCTGGATTTGACTGTGATGTGTTGCTGCAGCTCATAAAAAAGGCTAAAGCAGTTAGGATAATTATTATTTTTCTCATTGTTGTGGCTTAAAATCGTGTAAATATATGTGTTCTGTGCAAAAGGTGTATTCGGTTTTTTGATTGCTAGCTACAATTATAAGTTGATTTTGGCAAAGCTCTTCTATTGTCTCGGTGTACCATGCATTATTTTTTGCATCAAAATTGGTACACGGTTCGTCTAATAAAAGCGCAGGGGATTTACTATACAATGCAAGCGAAAGTTTTACTTTATTTTTCATTCCAGACGAAAGCTCTTCATACTTTTTATTCAAAAAAGTCTTTAAATCCGCTCGTTTCCACTGCTCTTGCACAGGAATTTTTGGGGATTTAAATTGAAAATGAAGCTCAAACAATTCGCTTACCGTAAAATCATCCAGTAAATGCATTTCTGGACTGCAGAAGCTAAAAATTTTGTGTGTTTGTTCTTCAACTGAGTAAGTTACTGAACCTTTAGAAGGAGCTAATGCTCCTCCTATTATTTTTAACAAGGTACTTTTTCCTGAAGAATTTTCGCCCAAAATTGCATAATTTTTATTCTGCTCAAATGTGTAATTAAAATCATTGAATAGAATTTCTTTTATGTATCGTTTGGCAATATCTGTACAAGAAATATGCAACATAGCTTAGCGTGAAATATATCCCTTCATTACTCCTCGATCTGAAGTTCTAATAAAACTAATAATTTCGTCACGTTCTTGTGTTGCAGGCATTTCAGTTTCTATGTTGATAAGAGCTGCGGCATTATTCATACCACGCAGATATAATCTGCGATATATTTCTTGTATTTCGCCTATTTTTTCTGATGTAAAACCTCTTCTACGAAGGCCTATACTATTTACCCCTTCATAGCTGAGTGGCTCTCTAGCTGCTTTGGTGTAAGGTGGAACGTCCTTGCGGACAAGGCTTCCTCCACTGATCATAACATGCGGGCCGATATTCACAAACTGATGTACCGCTACCAAACCACTGAGAATTGCAAAATCGCTTATAATTACTTCTCCAGCTATTTGTGTACCATTTCCTATAATCACATTATTGCCCAATATAGTGTCGTGCGCAACGTGCGAATAAGCCATTAGTAGACAATTATTTCCTATCACTGTCTGCCCTTTCGATTTTGTACCTCGGTTTACTGTGACGCACTCGCGTATGGTAGTGTTATCTCCTATTTTTACTATCGTATCTTCCCCCGCAAACTTTAAATCTTGTGGAATAGCAGAAATGACAGCACCAGGAAAAATTTTACAATTCTTGCCAATGCGAGCCCCCTCCATAATTGTCACATTTGAGCCAATCCAAGTTCCTTCCTCGATAACCACATTTTTGTGAATGGTGACAAAGGGTTCTATCACTACCGTATCAGCTATTTTTGCTCCCGGATTTACATATGCTAATGGTTGAATCATATTTATTTGTTTTCTACTATTTGTGCCATCATACTGGCTTCGCACACCATTTTATTGCCTACAAAAGCTTCACCTTTCATCATGCAAAGACCCCTGCGCACTGGGCCAGTGAGTGCCATACGTATCACTAGAGTATCGCCAGGCACTACTTTATCCTTAAATTTAGCATTTTCAATTTTAACAAAATAAGTACTCCATTTTTCAGGGTTTTCCTTATCTGCTAATACCAGTACACCACCTGCCTGTGCCATAGCTTCCAGCTGCAACACCCCTGGCATTATTGGTTCATGTGGGAAATGACCTTGAAAAAAATACTGGTCTCCTGTAATATTTTTCACGGCTATTACTTCTTCACTAGAAATTTTAACCACTTTATCTACCAAAAGGAATGGATGTTTGTGCGGCAAAATTCTACCTATTTCTTGGTGATTAAAAACGGGTGTAACATTTGGATCGTACTGAGGTGTAATATCTTCTTTTTTTGCTTTTTTTGCTTCCAAGTAGGCTTTCTTTATTTTTTTTGCAAAGGCTACATTGGCTGCATGACCTGGCCTTGCGGCCAGTATTTGTGCTTTGAGCGGCACACCTGCAAGGGCTAGGTCTCCTACCATATCTAAAAGCTTGTGGCGTGCTGGTTCGTTTTGAAACCTAAGCTCAACATTGTTTAGAATTCCTTCCTTTTTTACCGCAATTTTATCTTTATTGAAAAGCTTAGCTAAGCTTTCCATTTCCTCGTCTTCAATAGCTCTATCTACTATTACAATAGCATTATTTAAATCACCTCCTTTTATTAAATCGTTTTTTACTAGCATCTCTAGCTCATGCAAAAAACAAAATGTTCGGCAGCTAGATATCTCATCTTTAAATTCGGTTAGATTAACAATACTTGCGTGTTGGCTTCCCAACACAGGTGAATTATAATCTACCATCACAGTTAGTCTATATTCATCAGCTGGTAAAGCCATCATTTCTACTCCTTTGCCATCGGAATAGTTAATACGTTTGGGTATTTCAAAATACTCACGTTCTTTTTTCTGAGTTTCTATACCTGTAGCCAGCAGTACATCTATAAAAGGTTTGCTACTCCCGTCCATTATGGGGGTTTCGGAAGCGTCTAGTTTTATAAGACAATTATCTATTTCTAGACCTGCAAGTGCGGCAAGCACATGCTCCACAGTGCCTACTCTTGCGCCATTATCTTCTAGAGTAGTTCCCCTGCTAGTATCTACCACTAAGTCGCAATCTGCTTTCACTTTTGGTTGACCCTCGAGGTCTATTCGTTGAAAAACATACCCGTGATTTTCTGGGGCAGGCTCAAAAGTTAAATTGACCAAATTGCCGGTATGAAGTCCAACACCTGAAACCGTTACAGGTGCTTTTAAGGTAGTTTGTAATTTATCCATTGCTAGATTTATTTATCATTTTTAATTGTTGTTCCAAGTCACGGATTCGTTGTTCTAATTTTGGTAAATTTCTCCATAAAACACGCGACTTCATTTCTTCTTTAAAAGGCAGATGTGGTGATCCGGAAAAAATCCCTCCAGGTTCTATAATATCTTTATTTATACCAGCTTGTCCGCCTAGTTGCGTGCGGTCTGCTACAGTTACATGGCCTACGACCCCACTTTGTCCAGCAAATATACAATTAGCACCTATTTTTGCACTTCCTGCTATGCAACTACCCCCAGCAATTACCGTATTTTTTCCTATTTCTACACCGTGGGCTATCTGCACTAAGTTATCTATTCTACAACCATCTTTTATTACCGTACTACCCATATTAGCTCGGTCTATACTCGTATTGCTTCCTATTTCAACTTTGTTCCCTATTACCACATTTCCTATTTGCGGAATTTTAATGTAGGAGCCATCTGGCAGAGGTGCATGTCCAAATCCATCTGAACCTAGAACCGTTCCACTATGTATTATGCAGTCATTGCCAATTACCGTTTTATAATACACAGATACGTTGGAGTATAAAACTGTGTTTTCTCCTATTTTGCTATCTTCATATATACAACTATTGGCAAAAACTTTACTGTTTTCACCTATCACTACATTCTTTCCAATGTAGGCATGTGCACCAATGTGACAATTAGCTCCTACTTTGGCGCTAGGCTCTATTACTGCAGTCGGGTGTATGCCAGTATTCGGGTCTTTGTAGTCAAAGTAATGAATTAGAATAGTACAGAAAGCCACATAGGGATGAGTACACCGAATCACAGTAATATGCTCAGGTATATTATTTACTTCTTCACCAACTAGTACAATTGATGCTTTGGTATCTTGTAGATATTGTTTATATTTTATATTGGACAAAAAACATAAACTACCTGGTGTTGCGTCTTCTATTTTGGAGACTGAACTCACTAATACTGAGGAGTCACCTTCTACTGTTCCGTTTATAATTTCTGCTATTTGTGCTGCTTTTAAGTTCACGTGAGTGCAAATTTAGCTTATTTGAAAGAGGTAATGAAATATTTGATTTGTGGCTTTTGATTGGTAGTCAAGTTATAAATTTCTGACGTCTCTGATAATTCTTTCAAGGTACCATCCTTCATGCCTATTTTTAATGGATTTCCGTCAGCAGAATAAGCCTTATTGCTTAGTTTTCCGGTAGTTACAAAATAGTCGCAATCCGAGTGATCTATACCAAGTTTATGTGCTACTTCTATTTTTTTTGTTTGAATATAATTTTCAGTAAAAGGAGTTTCAGATATTTCAATTTTCAGTAAATCTCGTTGAAGAATCATTTTACATAATTGGCTCAATGTAATATCTTCGGCATATTGCCATACTTTGAGCGCACTGATGATATCATTGTCATCCAACTCACAAAAATTACGAATAACTTCGTCCTCTTTCAATGCTGATTTACTAAAATTTTGACTTAAGAAATAATGCAAAAACGGACTTGAAAAAAGTTTTTTTCCATTTGACATCAATTCTTTAGCTCTGCTTAAAGCTCCAAGCAAAATACAATCTGCTGCGATAGATGTTTTGTGTAAATAAACCTGCCAATACATAAATCGGCGTGCCATCAAAAATTTTTCTACCGAGTAAATACCTTTTTGGTCTACGATGAGCTGCTCATTTTTTACATTCAGCATTTGGATAATTCGCTCAATACCCACTGTACCTTCTGATACTCCTGTATAGAAACTATCCCTTCGCAAATAATCTAAACGATCCATATCTAATTGGCTACTTACTAGCTGATGAAGAAACGGCCGATGATATTTATTTTCAAATATGGATATGGCTAAATCTAATTTACCATTCATCTTGGTATTTATACGGTACATGAGCTCGCTGCTAATGTCCTCATGATGCACATTGGTAAGTATACTGTTTTCTAAACTATGAGAAAAAGGACCGTGGCCTATATCGTGTAATAAAATAGCCAATAGAACCCCAACTTCCTCTTCTTGACTAATCTCCACATCCTTGGTTCTCAGAGTTTTTACAGCAGTATACATAAGATGCATAGCACCTATGACATGCTGAAAACGAGTGTGTTGTGCTCCAGGATATACTAAACTTGTCAAACCTAGTTGTTTAATTCGTCGCAATCGCTGAAACTCTGGCAACTGTATACAGTCAAACACTAAATCGTGGTGTATGGTGATGAAACCATAAATAGGGTCGTTTATTATTTTCTTTTTATTCAATTCTGTGAAATAAAATGCTGTTTTAAGAGTTGAAATATTACTTGCTTTGCACGGAGTTTTTTTTCTATGCAGAAGCAAAGATAAAATACCACATCAAAATATATGAATAATATCAAAATACTATGGGCAGACGACGAAATAGACCACCTCAAAGCACATTTACTTTTTTTGGAGGAAAGAGGATATGAATTAACTACCGTTACAAACGGTCTAGATGCTACAGATAAGGTGAAAGAGATGAACTACGATCTTGTTTTTCTCGACGAAAATATGCCGGGTATCTCTGGTTTGGAGGCTCTAAAAATCATCAAGGAAATAGATGGAAATTTGCCGGTAGTAATGATTACCAAAAATGAAGAAGACCATATAATGGAAGATGCAATTGGCAGTAAAATTGCAGATTACCTCATAAAACCAGTAAATCCAAGACAAATACTTAGTACAATAAAAAAATTAACTGATGGAAAACGACTCGAAACAGAAAGTGTAACACAACGATATCAGCAAGATTTCAGAAATATTGGCATGGCTTTTATGGATTATATGGACTGGCCAAAATGGAAAGAAATGTACAGAAAACTTGTTTACTGGGAAATAGAGATGGCTAGCTCTGAAGAAACGGGTATGGAAGAGATACTAAAAACCCAAAAGCAAGAGGGTAATAGAGAGTTTAGTAAATACATCAGTAAAAATTATATACATTTTTTATCGGCAAAAGCAGATAATGAGGACGCTCCTATGATGTCGCATAACCTTATGAAAAGAGGTGTTTTACCCCACAAAGTAAAAGGTGAACCTCTATTTCTGCTACTGTTGGATAACCTTCGATTTGACCAATGGAAAGTTATACAAACAGAAATAAGCAAATTTTATCGCACCACAAATGAAGATATGTATATGAGTATATTGCCAACTACAACACAATATGCACGAAATGCTATCTTTAGTGGAATGATGCCTATGGATATAGAGCGAAAATATGGTGATAAATGGTGCAATGATGAGGAAGAAGGTGGTAGAAATTTGAATGAAGCCTTTTTTTTAAGTGATCTATTTAAGAGACTAAGAACTGGATATGAACCTAAATATATCAAAGTGACTAACCTCACAAATGCCAAGCAAATGGTAGAGCAACTTCCAAACCTGCTACAAGACGAATTTGTTACTATCGTTTATAACTTTATAGATACTCTGTCTCACGCACGAACCGATAGTAAAATAGTACGCGAACTGGCCGAGAATGAAGCTGCATATAGAGCACTTACCTTAAGTTGGTTCGAACACTCTCCACTGCTTGAGGCTATTCGGTTTTTGAGCGCAAAGGGTGTAAAAATAATAATAACGACAGATCACGGGAGTGTACGAGTAGATAGAACCGTAAAAATACAAGGAGATAAAGACACTACAACAAACCTACGATACAAAACAGGCAGAAGAATAACCTACGAACCTAAAGAGGTATTTGAGATAAAAAATCCACATGACGCTATGCTCCCAAAGCTTCATATAAGTAGTAGCTTCATTTTTAGTAGAGAAAATGATTTTTTTGTATACCCCAATAATCTAAATCACTACGCAAAATACTACAAAGACACCTTTCAGCACGGTGGTATAAGTATGGAAGAAATGATGATTCCTATAGTAACTTTAGAACCAAAGTAAAAATGGTTTTTAACGTATGCGACATATCTCAAGATTTTTATGCAGTAGGCCTTTTTCTAAAAAAACAATTAGACAATGGCAAGCATATAGTTTTATTACATGGTAATTTAGGAGCCGGTAAGACTACTTTTGTCAAACATTTTATAGACTTCTTGGGTGGTGATTTTAATGCCGTAGACAGCCCAACATTTTCTTTGGTAAACACTTACAAATATGGCGAACGTACTATGCATCATTTTGATTTGTACCGGCTAGAGACCTCCGATGAAATAGAAGATATAGGATTAATGGAATATATAGACAGCGGTGACCTTTGTTTTATAGAGTGGCCAGAAAAAATTGCAGACTTCTTGCCTACAAGTAGTATCATAAATTTGAACATAGAAGTACCTTTGGAACCATGCAGAAAGTTTATCTTCTCATAATTTTATGCTTCTCAGTCAATATTGTACTTGCTCAGCGCTATTCCCCTGTGATAGCACAACAGGTAAAAAAAGTAGCAAACATCCCCGAAAAACTATTGACATATGAAGATTTTGGGCCAAAATTTACCGGATCTTTAGCAAATAGCTTGGTCAATAAATGGCTTACCACCTATTATCAAAACTTGGGATACCAAGTCGTACAAGATAGTTTTAAAGTAAGAAATCAATGGGCTAGCAATATTATAATTGAGAAGCTGGGTGCTGATACCTCTACTTGGGTAATAGTAGGCGCACACTATGACTCAGTGACCGATAGCTATGGAGCCAATGATAATGGTAGCGGTGTAGTAGCCACTATGGAAATAGCACGACTTATTGCTGAAATACCGACTCAACTCAGTGTCCGAATTATCAATTTCAGTGCGGAAGAACAAGGTTTACTTGGCAGCGAACATTATGTAGCAAACACCTTAAATCCTAATGATAATATCAGCGTGATGCTAAATTTGGACCAGCTCGGCGGTACACGATACCAAGATAATAGCAAAATAACTTGTGAACGTGATGAGGGAAATCGGGTAAGTACAAATGACGAAATGTCGTTTAAAAAAACAGATACTTTAGCACAGATTTTTAGAGATTATACAGTTTTAGAACCCGTATTTGGACCAGCATTTAGTACAGACTACATGCCATTCGAAAAAAATGGTTATGTTATTACGGGAATTTACCAAGAAAGTGATTATAGTTTTTTTTCGCATAGCTTATCCGATCGAGTTTTTAATATGGACACCGATGCCACCTCTCAAGTAATTCAGGGAGCACTCGCTGCATCACTCTATTTTGCAAGACCCCTAGACAATGGAAGCGTATCTTCCAATTTTTTTTTATTTCCAAATCCAGCAAAAAGTAATTTTCATTTTTTGGTCGATGGTCAAGACAAAGTGTTGTATAAACTGTATAACTCAATAGGTCAAGAGGTTGCGAGTGAAGAGGTCTTCGTAGGGACCAAAATACCTGTGCCTTCGGTTAGCAATGGTTTGTATACCTTTAGCATTTATACCATAGAAGAATCTTACATTAACTCAACAAAACTTATAATTGCACGTTAGTTATTCTAAAGCGAAATGAAGTACACATGTTGGGGAGCTGCTAAGCAAGTAACAGGCAGTATGCACCTATTACAATTAGACAGTGGCTATACTATTTTAATAGATTGTGGTATAGACTATGAGGACAAGACAAATAAGGAAATCAATGCTCGTTTTCCATTTGACGTAAAACAAATTGATGTTCTAATTTTGACCCACGCCCACATAGACCACAGTGGCAACATTCCAAACTTGGTCAAACAAGGTTTTAAGGGAGAAATAATATGCACGGAGCCAACGGCCTATCTTTTAGAAAAATTATGGATAGATTCAGTTAACATTCAAAACAGCAATAATAAACGAAACAAAAGTGCACGTTTGTATGGTTTTAAAGAGGTAAAAGCATCAAACGAGCAAGTTTTTACATTACCATTTTATGAGCGTTTTGAATTAAATAAGAATGTGGCCATATCATTGCACGAGGCTGGCCATATTATAGGTGCTGCAAGTGTGCGTCTTGAAATAGATGAAGAAGGTGAAAAAAAAGTGATTGGATTTACAGGAGATTTGGGCAACCCCGGAAGTAAACTAATTGTAAACGCAGTTTCTATGAAGAATCTAGACGCCCTAATAAGCGAAACCACTTACGGAAATAGACATCATCAAGAAAAACGGACGCCGGAGGAAGTACTCATAGAACACGTTACCAATACCTGTATAAAACAAGACGGAAGATTGATTATTCCAGCTTTCAGTGTAGGTCGCACACAAGCAATTCTATTTACACTTAAAAAACTTTTTAATGAAGGAAAACTGCCATCAATACGCGTATTTGCAGATAGTCCTCTTGCTCTAGCAAGCAATAATATACACAACCGCTATTCTCATTACCTCAACTCAGAAACACAAGATTACAAGAGAGACAATGATGGTAGTTTATTTGATTTTAAAAGCCTATATTTAGTCGAAGATGCCAACGATATAGAAGATATGGAACTATACCGAGATTCTTGTATCATTGTATCATCTGCTGGTATGCTAGAAGGTGGCAGAATACAACACCACATAAGTGACCATATCCAAAATCCTTTATGTACGATTCTAATTGCAGGATTCTGCTCGCCAGGTACGTTAGGTGCACAACTGCTTATGGGACAAAGCACAATACGCATAAAAGGAAAAGATAAGTACGTATACGCTAAAGTTTTACAAACAGACGTGTTTAGTGCACATCCAGACACGATTGGTTTGCAGCAGTATTTTGAACAATCAAACAGTGATAAGCTAAAGACTATATTTTTTGTCCACGGTGAAGAAATGGCAATGTATGACCTTAAGGAGGTGCTAACTGAAGACTTACGCAATAAAGTAATTATCCCTAATAGAGGAGAGGTATTTTATTTGTGATACACAAATAAATACAACTCACTGAAGAAATATCGTTTCTTACATTGTTAAGTCTTTAAGTACCTGTTTTTTTTGAAATAAAGTAACCTGTGTTTTTAACGTTTTGATTAAAAGATTGAAAAACGTAGTTTTAAAGTAATTATTCACTAATTTCATTAGGTATCAACTACTCTTCTGGTAGTCCTCTTGTATTTGTGCTTTGTGCTGTATTGAACACATTGTATATTACTCAATGTTCATTTCCTACTACTTGTGGGGAGCGAGGTTATAAAAAAAAAGCACCATTTTAATCAAAAAAAGTGCTTTTATGCTTTGATTGGAAAATAAATGCTATTCCTCTTCGTCTATAATTTCTAAATCACTTAAAAAGCCTTTTAAATTCATAATAATAGGCACATTCATTAAATCAGCGCCCAACTCATTTGCCAAGTGTACACTTACCCAATCTAGTCTGTAGATGACATCAAATATAGAAGTCAACGTAAACTCGGGTATTTGTAACGGCAATACTTTATTGTTTTCTAACTCTAGGTGCGAGATTAAGAAATCAAATCGGGCTGCAACTCGCTCATTTTGATTAGAATAAAGCATAATAAAGTTAGTATCCAATTTGTCAATATAACTTTCTATGACATTATGATTTGCCTCTGGCAGCACATTTACAAATGCTTCTAACTTACTATTTTCATTTAGCTGTTGTGCAAATCTAACTGCTACAGGAGCAAACTCTCTATCCGCAACAATAACAAATTTACTTTGAGGCCTGTCCTTAAAAAAATCGAATATGCGTTGACCGCTTTCTTGCTGTTTAGCTAGATTAGTGGTAAAGTGATTTTTTACTTCCTCCAAGTGAGAAGCGTAGTTGTCCTGCATTAACTCACCCAAAATCATGCAGATAAAACTTAATCCAAATCCTACGGTCATTCTGGGCTGATATCCGCCTTTCAAATCATATGTCTTGAGGTTATTTACATTTGCAAGATTCTTTAACTCACCTCCTCCTGTCATTATGATAATGTGACATCCATTAATTTTAGCCTCTTCAAACATTTGCAGAGTTTCCTCGGTGTTGCCGGAGTATGAATTCAACACAACTAGAGTCTTACTACTGATGTATGAAGGCAAGTGATAGTCGGCTACGGTTTCTATTGGAATGGGACATTTATCAAAAAACCAATTTTTGGCCAACATAGCTCCTATACCACTGCCACCAAGGCCGCCAAGTACAATATTGTCAAAATCATTAATATTAAAACCGTGAGGAGTATAATTTTCTAGAACGTAGTCAAATTGTTCAGTAAAATTCTCTAAAGATGATTCATGTGTTATCATGTGTTATTCTTAATACCTTTGTAGCATGCAAAGATAGACCGTATTTTTTTAATATGGTAAATCTACTATAAGAATACCTAGATAATATGTCAAAACAAGAAAAAAATAATGTACAGATCACAGAAAGCGAACTTTTTTTAAAATATACGTTTGCTGTAGATGGTGGTCAAGAGCCTGAAAGAGTAGATAAATACTTGGTCAATAAAATAGAAGGTGCAAGCCGAAACAAATTGCAAGAAGCGATAGAACGAAAACAAGTGGTGGTAAATGGTAAAGCTATAAAATCTAATTACAAAGTGAAACCTACCGACTATATAGAGGTAAGTGTAGATAAGGAGCCAACCGATATGGAAGTGATACCGGAAGATATTACTTTAGATATTGTATATCAAGATGAGGATTTGATGATAGTAAACAAAGCCGCTGGAATGGTGGTACATCCTGGTTTTGGAAATCATACAGGAACCCTTCTCAATGCTTTGGCTTTTTTGCTCGATAAAAAAGCACTTCACAAAGGGAAGCGTCCTTGGCTGGTGCACCGAATAGATAAAAATACAAGTGGCCTGCTTGTCATTGCTAAAACTGATGCTGCTCTTGCCCACCTAAGCAAACAGTTTAAGGAACACACAATAGAACGCACTTACCACGCATTGGTGTGGGGCAGCATGAGCGAAACCCAAGGCACTGTAGACACCATTATTGGAAGAGACCAGTACGACAGAAAACGTTTTGTTGTATTGCCCGAAGAAGCAGGCAGAGGAAAACACGCCATCACTCACTACAAGGTTTTAGAAGATTTTTTGTACACCTCACTAGTAGAGTGCAAACTAGAAACTGGACGTACACACCAAATACGTGTGCACATGAAACATCTAGGACACAGCTTATTTAGTGATGATTTTTATGGGGGTAACAGGATTTTGAAGGGCGTCGTTTTTAGTAAATATAAACAGTTTGTAGAAAATTGCTTTAGCATAATGCCTCGCCAAGGGCTGCATGCAAAATCACTTGGTTTTGAGCACCCTACTACCGGAAAATGGATGCAATTTGACGCTGAAATGCCAAACGATATGGCAACTGTAGTGGAGAAATGGCGAAAAACTTCAGCAACATATCGTTTTCAAAACTAGCTACTCGAGCCAATAGCTGCGTTTTACCAATTGTTTTCCAAATACATAATCTTGAACTGTAACCAAGTGGGGAAAACCTGAGAATGTAGCAAAATAGCGCTCAGTGTCTTCTACCAATGGGTTTCCATTTTTGTCATATACCGTATTCCCGTCTCCAGATTTCTTTTGAAAAAGACGCAGTGATTTTATAGTTCCATCGGTGAGTGTTACGCCTATAGTCACAAAAGGTAAACTTGATTTCAAGCTATCTTTTACCTCCTGCGTCAGGTATTCGGCATATCCCTCAAAATTTTTGAATGAAAATAAAGTAAAATAACTCTTCGCTGCTACTTGATTTACGGTAAAAGTACCCGGCGAAATATTATAAGTAGAGTCAATACGACTCAAGGTAAATGACTCATGGGGTTCGTGAGTATAATTGACACTAATTGAGACTATTTGATCCGGCTTATAGTCAAAAACGGTCCGATCTATCCAATCACTCGCTGATACGCTAAATTTAGGATACAAAATTGAATTATACCCTAATATATGGGCTAGATACGGAGTTTTACTCCCGTTTATATGCAGATAAGAAGCATTATTTTCAGGAGTAGCTTCGCCTACATAGTAGTCTCGGACCATTTTTTCACCTTCATATATTCTCACATGAATAGCTTTACCCACCATTTTTCGAATTGTAGTTTCATGTGCGGTTTTTGGTACCGGTCCTTTTACCCTTATTTTACTTATAGTTGTATTCAAAAACAACTCCATTTGAGGCTCAAAGACCTTGAAGCTATCATTTACATACCAAATATTATCTTTTTTAGTAAGCACCACTTTGCTTCTTGACCTATCCTCAAGTGATATTCGAGTTACATTATCTGTATTTTCTAAAACAAAATTTTTGTCATTAATTTTTGGCTTATTTCTATCACTAATAAAGATGTAATAGATTCCTGAACCAAATATTACCAAAATAATTAAACTTACATATCTTTTCATAAACGATTCAAAGGTACAGCTACAGGATGAAAAAGATTGTGATTTTTGAAAAAGTATGATTTACCTCGGAAAAATTTCAAAATAAACTTCATCCCACAATTTTGTAGGCTACACCATTAAATACTGCGTAATCTTTTACACTTGCTTTTCATCTATAACTATACCCGTGATAGTTTTGAAAAAGTTTTCTGGTGTTATGACATACAACTCTAACCATACGTTTATCATTTTTCGAAACACAGGTTTTGTACCCCTTTTAGTCAATATTATAAGCTGACAATCGATGGCAATTTTGCAGTAGTTGAAATAAAGTAAACACCGTTTAACTGCTATATTTTGATAGTTTGCAGATCTTAAAAACAAAAAATCACAGTAGGATTATTTTTTGTTTTTGCCTTTGGGCGCAGATTTTGCTTTACCAGCATACGGATCTATACCTCGTTTTTTGGCCATGTCTTCTAGCCTTTTTTGAAGGCCTGTTTTTTTCATGTTAACTTTTTTCTTTTTACTAGCTTGTATCTGCTTGTGAAGCTTATCTTCATCTATCACAAATTTGCGTATCACATAGTTTTGAATGATGGTGATACACGTAGAAAGGAAGTAATAAAAAGAAAGTGCAGCGGCATAGTTATTAAAAAAACCTAAGAACATGATAGGCATGAGGTACATTACCGTTTTCATAGGGCCTACCATTTGTCCACTATTTTGGCTATTCATATAAGTATAGAGCACTGTCACTGCAGTCATCAGCAGGGTAAATAGACTCACATGATCGCCATAGAAGGGTATTTCAAAGCCCAAATCGTATATACTGTCGTAGCTACTGAGATCATCTGCCCACCAAAGTTGCTCTTGGCGCAGCTCTATACTACTAGGAAAAAATCTAAACATTGCAAAAAGAATAGGCATCTGTACAAGCTGCGGTAGACAACCTCCCAGCGGACTAACTCCCGCTTGCTTATAAAGCTTCATTTGTTCCTGTTGGGCCTTTTGCATGTCATCGCCAGTTCGCTCTTTTATCTCGTCTAGCTCTGGCTTCAACAAACGCATTTTAGCCGTACTCTTGTACGTTTTGTACATTGGAAAAAATAAGGCCATTTTTATAATAAGAGTAAGCAATAAAATGATGAGACCATAGTTGGAAAAATAATCATCAAGCCAATTGAATATTGGGATAACAATTAATTTATTAACCCAGCCAAAAATACCCCATCCTAGTGGCACTATCTTTTGGAGTTCTACGTCCTCATTTTTTAAGGTAGGGTAATGATTTGGGCCAAAGAAAAAACGCATATTTTCCACTACGGTAGTGCCTTCTAGAGGAATAAATACCTGGGCACTAAGGTCTTTCACATAAGCTTCATTTTCTGTGGAAGAAATTATAGCACCGGTTTCAACGAACTTTGTATCGTGTATCAGCGTTTGGTTAAAGAACTTTTGTTTGAATGAAATCCACTTAACTCCACCTTCTAGTTTGTCATCATCATCGCTAGTTTCACTGAGGTAGTCTACATCGTCATCTGAGTCATAGTGGTAATATACTGTAGTTACAGAACGCTCATCTTTTAATGTTTTTTCTTGGCCTTGTATAGCAGCTTTCCATTGCAACTCGGCAAATCTATTGTTGGGTGAAACAGCCGTATTAATGTTTTTAAATGTAACATCATAATCAATACCATAAGATGCAGCGTGCATAGTATAGGCTTGTACCATTGTGGCACTGTCTCCTAGGTTAGTTTCGAAGATGATGGTACTATCGGTCTGAGAAGTCACCACAAACGCCTTGTCTAGCGTATTTACAACAACTCCACTGGCCAAAGGTATACTGTAGCCAAATTTCATCTGATTATCTTCAAACAATATCAAATCTCCGGAGTCATATCTATGAAAATCTTTAAGATTTACTTTTTTTGGCACACCGCCAATATTGGTAAAATCTAACTGAAGAAGTTCGTTTGATAGCGTGAAGATTTGCTCCACTTTTTTATTACTATCTTCAGGAAGAGTTGTATTGGTTGAACTTTCATTTTCAGTATTTAGCTCACTAAATTCAGAACTGACTGAGTTTTTATCTCCAGCTTCTGTCTCCTCGGCAAGTTGTTCTTTTTTTGTCTTTTCTTGCTCTATTTGCTCGGCAGTATCTTTATTAAGGTACCAAAAACCAGCAAAAAGAACAAGTATTAGTATATAACCTATGGTGGAATTTCTTTCCATGTTCTAATTTTTGTGGGTGCAAATGTAGACGCAATTCGCTAAATTGCGAAAGATTACAAAGAGAAGTAAGACATAAAAGAGTATAATCGAGATAATCCGTTCGTTATTCTATGGTCTGTACGCTGCTCAGCTTCCGTTTTCTCAGGAAATTTGATGTGATCTACCATTTTTTGAGCACCTGCAGCATTGCCAAAACTAGCGAGCAATATCTCTTTTCGCTTATCAAAATATGCCCGAGTATAATCCAACAAAATATACTCGTCTATTTTTGATGTCATTTCCTCAAAATTTTGCGCAACGGCGCACAATTTATTCAGTCCACTACCCTCTACCATTAATGGATTTACTACTGCAAATTTTCCGCGATATAAAGCATTTAACAGCTTTAACTTGATTCCTGTATTTTGGTTAGTATACAATACGTTGATGTGTGCATCGGCAATCAAACTATGAATAGCCTCCGTACTTAGCTGAGTTTTTAAGGTAATTTGATTATATTTTGAACATAATTGAACCAACTCTTTCGGAGGATTATTTCCCGCTATGATGCTTGGAATACTAACCTTACTGAAAACATGCAAGACCAAATCCATTGCAGCTTTATAATTTTCTGGCACTGCAAGGTTGCCGTGATACAAAATATAATGACCTTTCGTTCCGGGGTAGTGCATCTCATTGTTGCTATGAAATGCAGGCAAGTAAATGGTATTAGAATATTTTCTATTGAAGTGCTTGGTATCATTTGGGCTAATAGCTGCTACTAGACTAGCATGCTTCAAGACACTTTCGTACTTTCGAAGCTTTTCGGCTTCTATTCTAAAAAAATATTTTTTAAAATATCGTATTTCAGATTTCTCGAGATGCTTATAATAGTGATGCTCTATGTTGTGCGTGCGTACTATTTTAAATCTATTTTTGAGGGATGGAGCATTGAGGTGATACGTGCAGTGTAACCCTTCAAAAAGTATGGGAGCATTATCTTTTTGAAGCTCTGTAAGTAGCTCATCACTACTACGAGAGTTTACGATGTAAGGCACATTTCCTATAAATGGATTTTTATATGTATTTCTCTTGTAATAGTGCAAACTGTTACAAAACTTACTCAATGTCCTTTTATTCTTTACTCGGCCATAGTGATACATATGTAAAGTAATATCTAAACCAATAGCGTGAAGTGCCTCTAATTTATGATAAATATCTATAACACCGCCATAATCTGCAGGGTAAGGCACATCAAAAGCTACTACGTGTATTCTCTTAGGCAATGCTAGCATAAAGTTGTTTTAATTTTTTTTCTTCTTCTGTCCAATTTAGTTTGGTGCGTGCAATTAAGCAGTTTTTTTTTAGATCGGCATACAACTCCTCGTTCATCAAAAGTAAATTTATTGCACTTACAATATCAGCAGAATTCGCAATGGAAAAAACGCTGCATTTATAAACCTTATCTAAATTAACGTACTCCGGAAACGGATTGGTAATAGATGGTAAACCGGCATGTATATAATCAAAATACTTATTATTGAGCGAGTAATAATAACTAAGTCCCAAATTTTCAGACACATTGATACCTGCAAATGCCCCGGCTGTGAGTGGCGGCAGATCTTGGGGTGGTATCATTCCTAAAAAGATGACCTTATGATCTACGTTTAATCTTCGTGCTAAAGAACGAAGCTCTTCGTCCAAATCACCACTACCAGCTATTCTCAGTTCTATATCTACGTCTTTAATGGCAGCAATAAGAGCCTCTAGTCCTCGTCCCTTATTTAGTGCACCTTGATATAATAAGTACTTTTTGTCGGTTGGGTTGGGTTTGTAGTTTTGCAAAACAGGCACATTTCTTATCACCGAAAAAGGTACTCCATATTTCGATTCGTACTGTTTTGCTATCATCTGACCTACTGTTATGCCCTGCTTTATGTGAGGAAGTATTGTCTTTTCTAGGTATAGCCACAGTGCTCTTTTTCGTGGCCTAGTAACTAACTCTGGTACCTCGGTAAAATATTCGTGCGCATCGTATACCAATTTTTTATTTCGTATTTTACTAACCGCAAAACAGGCAGGTAGTGTATCTAAATCAACAGCGTGTAAGATGTCTACCTTGGCAACCAATAGGCAACAAAAAATTCTAAGATTATACGCTATATAAAATAATGGGCCACCGGATAGCAGAAACAAAAAACGCCTTTGCATAAATGAGCGCTCGGGTGATACACTTTTGGATTGTTTTCTTCCCCATAGAGACACTTCATAGTCAGTTGACAGTGAGGTGCAGATACGAATCATACGTTGGTCGTATATTGTATCATTAATAACGGTTGCTATCACTTTAAGCCTATTTTCCAACTGTACAATTGATTATTTTTTATAAGATATTGATTTTCTAACAACCATTTAACAACGGTTATTATTTGTTTTTCTTCAAACGTTGCAAAGTTAGCAACTAGTATTTCAAGGGTTATATTTTTATTCTGCGTTTGCTGCTTTATTTTTTCAATGATAGCATCTATGTCATTTTTATTTGTTTTAGATTTTTTGGCAAGTCTACATATATCACACAGACCACAAACTGAGTCTTTTTTTTCACCAAAATAGCGCAAAAGATAATTTTCGCGACAATCTAACGTGCTTCCCTCGTAGCCCACTATATATTCTTTGCGATATTCCTCCCTTTCACGCAACATAAGATACTCCTTTTTATCAAAACTAACGATACTTGGGCGCGCTTCCAAATAGGTAAGTGTATTGCCATCGTGTCCATCTATATACTCTATGATTCCATCTTTGTGTAATTTGTTTATTTCGCGTTTTATGTCAGAAATACTGCACTTTTGTCGCTTAGCTAGCTCCCCAAAATGCAGTGGTATGTAGTGATCAAACATGCCACCGTATGAACGTAGCAGCAGCTTAATAAACATATCTTGTACTTTATTTTTTACCTGATACGCATAAAGTTCACTCTGTTGTACCACAAATTTTGCCCTTGGCATCTGAAAAACCTGCTCATTAAGTTTTACAAACCCCAGCGAATGTAATATTCCAAGGCTATTCATGACTTGCCACACATTGAGATTAAAATTTTTGGTAAAAGCCAAAATATCAAATTTATAACTAACACCCTTGCCTGCGGTAAAAGCAATTTGATGGTGATTGTACAAGCATTGCAAGGTATGCTCCAGTTGTTTTAATGTAGGAAAACTATTCCAACGCTCAGATACTGTCTGGTGATCTCCTAACAGCACGCAATAGGCCATTTTACCATCTCTACCTGCCCGGCCTGCTTCTTGGTAGTAAGCCTCTGGGCTCTCTGGCCTCTCATAGTGCACCACCGCGCGCACATCGGGTTTATCTATTCCCATACCAAATGCATTGGTACAAACAACTACACGAATTTTATTGTCAATCCACTGCTGCTGTATATTAGCACGTTTATCATTTTCTAGTCCGCCATGGTAGTATGCAGCAGACAATGCAGCAGCATTTAATGCACGGGCTATTTCCTCACACTTTCTGCGCGTATTGGCATACACAATACAGGTGCCTTTCAACTTAGATAGTATGGTTATTATCCGTTTTATTTTATTATTATCTTGCAGTACCAAATAGCTCAAATTATCTCGGCTAAAAGATTTTTTGTATGACTTATAACCTGATTTAAACCCTAAATAGTGGGTTATATCTTTTACCACTGCTTGTGTTGCTGTTGCCGTTACTGCTATAAAATTTGCTTTAGGCACTATATCCCGCAACTCACCTAGCCGCAGATACTCCGGTCTGAACTGATGTCCCCATTGTGAGATGCAATGTGCTTCGTCTACCACCAAAAAACTTACCGGTATATTAGCCAAATAACTGCGAAAAACCTTAGTTGAAGCACGCTCAGGACTCAAATATACAAGTTTGTACTTGCCATTTAAAGTATTTTGCATTTCTGCATCTATCTCACCGCTGGTCATACCACTATGCAACGCTATCGCAGGAATATTACGCATAGTTAGGTTGTCTACTTGGTCTTTCATCAATGCAATAAGAGGGCTAAAAACAAAACATACACCTTCTTGGGCTAAAGCAGGTAACTGAAAACAAATACTCTTTCCACCACCGGTAGGTAATAGGGCAAGGGTATCTTTTCCTTGCATTACAGAAACTATAATGTCGCGCTGCAATGGTCTGAAATTGTCATAACCCCAATATTTTTTGAGTAGGCCCTCTAGCACAAGTACAATTTTATAATTTTATAGCAAACTAAGGCTATTTTAATGTTACTTACCGCAAAAATTGGCACTCCGTCTTGATTATTATCACACGATGCTTTAGTTCTTACCCTTCAGCATCATTGCGGGACTAGCCACTTGTTCAGAAAATAAAACGACAGCTTTTTTCACTATTTTACAAAAAAAAATAGTTGATTACAGTACTTTATAAAATGCTCCGGTACGTTTTTATGAGCAGGGCTCCAAGGTTTTTATGCGGTGGGATATAGTCTTGAAAACGGCTTTCTGCTGAACTTCCTTTCGCAAATTTCTTATCTAAATTGGCCCAAAGATTATCCCATACTATATCTTGCCCTCTGCGTATTATCTCATTTAGCTCTAGGGCAAGTATGTCATTTACCTGCATAGTGCCAATCTGTTTACTACTAATGATTTGTGCATCTGGCGAATATTTTAACACTTGGCTGATGTTATTATACCCACCACACGAGCCTAAAAAAACAATTTCAGCACTAGGAGTTAGACTCTCTATAGCAGCACTAGCAAAGTAGGAGTGTCCACGATGAACTACTACATCTGGCCATCTACCTGTACTGGTAAAATAAGCTTTTATATCATCTTGACCTGCATATTCGCTTGTAGGCTTGTTGGCATATATTTCTATGGCCATACCTGTTCTGCTTTTTAGAAGCACATAGGTTCCTTTATCTAATATATTCCAGTTACCATTTCCGAAGGTTGCCAAAAAATGTGCATAGCTAGCTTTACCATCTGGATCATCAAAGAAAAAATGCTGCTGTACATTTTTACCTTCTTTATATATACGGTCTATAGGCAATATTTTCAGATTAAAGGCCTGTTTGTTGAGTTCTTCGCTTACACTGGTCTCTCCTATTTGAAAAACATGTAGTAAAATTCTGTATAGTTTTTCAGCTTCTACATCCGAATATCGTATTTTTTGATAATAACTGAGTATGGCCTGTTCAAATAAGTATTTACTACCAGCATTTCTGAGACTTCCATACGTATCTGCTATTGCCACGGCGCTGCTAAGGTTGTCATTAGCTTTTTCTATTCCTTCTACTAGCTTGACAAAAAGTTGTTGCTTTTCCCACTCTCCCATTTTATCCAAGAAAGAATGAAGCTCATTGTAACCAGCACACATTTTTATAAAGGTTCGAAACTGATTGAAATTTAGACCATCTAGAAACTGATAACTATCCTCAGTACCCAGTTTGGTCATCATTCGCTCATACATTCCCAAAAAGGTACTGGTATAAATTTCATCTTCGCTGTATACCAATAGGGTATAAATCTCTGCTGCGCTAAACTTTTTTAAACTAGCAAATCGGTAAGCATCCGTCTCCTCATGAAGGTCATTTATTTCTCTCACATGTTTCAGGCACTGATGTTTCAAGGCCTCATCTACTGAGTGCTCTCCAAGAAGATTTATATCTGCCCGCATCGTGATAAGGTATTCAAAAAGGGTACTGTCAAACTTGGCTATTTCATGTGCTTCATCTATGGTCAGTTTGGAATTGTATATATCGTTTAGCAGAATGTAAGCGCGAGTAGCGGTTCCTTTTTCTCGAAATATTTCATAAACCAATTCCGTTAGTTCATTGCTGCTGCCTTTTATTTTTTGATGCACACTATTCCAACTGTGTAGGTAGGTTTTAATTTTCATTGGTGCTACACTAGCTACTCGATCTAGCACAGCACCACACCAAGGTTTATGGTCAAATTCGCTGTAATGCTTGAGTAGTTCTGAGGGATCGCTCTGTGCAGCTATTTTAAAAAAACGCTCGGCTCCAGGTCTGTCTATATAAAATGCAATTAAGTTGAGAGAAGCGAGTACGTTACTTCGCAAAATAGATTCTAGCCGAAGATCCTCTTTAACAGTTTGCACTTTTTCTATAAGATTAAAAACAAGACTAAACTGGGTATAAAAATGTACATTCTTACTAGTAACATCTTTTAGTAAATCGTTGATTCGTGAAAGTTGACTTATCTTTTGTGCATCTGTACTTAAAGTATTTGCAAGAATAACATCTGTAATATTTTTTGGAGAAATCAGATAAGTATGAGTAGCACGATTACTTTGCAAGGAACTTTTTAATATCACTTGTTGATCTTCGCTCCCATCTAGCAAATCTATCCTACGTTGTTCTTTTGCAATTTTATCTGCGTATTTGGTAAGTGCTTCATTTGCCTCTGCAGAAGTAAATGAAGCTAGCATAAAACAAGCTAAAAGAAGTAGTATATAAATTCTATTCATCCAATTTTATTAAAAATTTCCCATAGTGTAATCCCAGCAGATACTGACACATTGAACGAGTGCTTGGTACCAAATTGCGGTATTTCAATTACTTGGTTACAAAATTGAAGTAATTTTTCATCTACTCCATCCACCTCATTACCCACAATTAACACAATAGTTTTATCTTGTGGCAAATGTACATCACGTAAGGGCACACTTCCGAGTACTTGCTCTAGAGCGCAGATATGGCAGTCAGCTAGTTCTGCAATAGCTTCTTGAGTGGTTGCCCTATAACTCCATTCTACACTTTCTTCTGCCCCTAAGGCTGTTTTACGAATATCGCGGTGAGGCGGAGTAGCGGTTATACCACATAAATATATTTTGGCCACTCTAAACGCATCGCTGGTTCTAAATATAGCTCCTACATTGTGCATACTGCGCACATTGTCAAGCACAACGATGATTGGCGACTTAGAAACTTTCCTATAGTTTTCAACAGATAGCCTATTCAAGTCTTGATTTTTTATCTTGCGCGTCAATTGTAAGTAATTATTAATTTGAGTACAAAGTTAAAGCAGCAAAAAGAAACACCACTAATGAAACAGTATGGCGAGATAAAAGCCGCATATCCTGGTACTTTATTGCTGTTTAGAGTGGGAGATTTCTACGAGTTGTTTGGAGAGGACGCCATAATAGCTGCTGAAATTCTGGATATAGTGCAGACCTACCGCAATAATGGTGGTAGTAAAATAGAGCTTGCAGGTTTTCCCTATCACTCTCTAGACACGTATCTCCCAAAACTTAGTCGCTCTGGCCAGCGTGTGGCTGTATGCGAGCAACTGGAAAATCCTAAGGACACAAAAAGTATAGTGAAACGTGGTGTAACAGAACTCATAACACCCGGAGTGTCTGCAAACGATAAAACCTACGATAGTAGAAGTAATAACTTTTTGGCAGCCATACACGAAAGCAACAATCGCGTTGGCGTAGCTTTTGCAGATCTTAGTACAGGTGAGTTTATGGTAGCACAAGGAAACCAAGACTACATAGAGAGACTAATTAAAACACTCAACCCAAGTGAAATAGTACTGAGCAAGGCCTACCGAGAAAAATTTGATCGAACCTATGGCGAAGAGCACTATAGCTATGCCATAGACAAATGGTTTTTTGAAGCAGACTACTGCAAAGAACAACTCAATAAACACTTTAACATAGAATCTCTTCGTGGTTTTGGGATAGAACATATGGAGGAGGCAACAATTGCTGCTGGTGCCATAATTCATTATCTCAACCAAACGCACCATACTGACCTTGAGCATATTAACAGTATAAAACGAATAGATGAACAAAACCACGTATGGATAGACTCTTTTACCATACGTAACCTCGAAATAATACATAGTAATCACCATACGGGAATCAGTTTGTTAGATGTGGTAGACAAATCTATTTCTCCCATGGGCAGTAGGTTGATGAAAAACTGGCTGGTGCTGCCCTTATTAGATATAGATGAAATAAAACAACGCCAAGATACCGTAGAATACCTCATGGCTGATACTTCTCTTTTTGAAAAGCTAGCCAAAGAAATTTCTCGAATTGGGGATTTAGAACGACTAATAAGTAAGGTAGCACTAAAACGAATAAATCCAAAAGAACTACTGCAGCTTTCAGCATCTCTAAAGTCTACTGCCGCCATCAAAAAAGCTTGTGAGGAGGTAGAATGTAGACCATTAGAAAACAGTGCCAACAGGTTACAAACGTGCGCAGAATTAGTTTCAATCATTGACTCTAATATAGCCGAAGATGCTCCAGTGGTAGCAAGTAAAGGTGGTATTTTTAAACTTGGCATTAATGAAGAATTAGACGAATACCTCAATATTTCTAAAAATGGAAAAGACTACCTTCTAGGCATCAAAGAACGAGAAGTGATTCGCACGGGTATATCTAGTCTAAAATTAGCATTTAATAATGTGTTTGGATACTATCTTGAGGTCACACATACCCACAAAGATAAAGTACCCGATGATTGGATTAGAAAACAAACATTGGTTAGCGCAGAGCGGTACATAACTCCAGAACTTAAAGAATTTGAAGAAAAAATACTAGCAGCCGAAGAGAAAATTAGTGACATAGAATCTAAGCTTTACACTACTCTCATAGATACTATAAGTGTATACATAATGTACGTGCAACAAAATGCACGCGAAATAGCAAAACTTGACTGCCTGTGCTCTTTTGCTAGAGTTTCGAGCGAAAATAACTATACCAAACCAGAGGTAAACCACTCTAAAAACTTAGCCATAAAAGATGGAAGACACCCGGTGATAGAACGCCAACTAGCCATAGGAGATTCCTATATACCAAATGATATCTTCCTAAATCAAGAAAACCAACAAATAATTATTCTGACTGGTCCAAATATGAGTGGAAAATCAGCTATTCTCAGACAAACAGCCTTAACTGTGCTTCTAGCACAAGTAGGATGCTTTGTGCCTGCAAGACATGCAGAAATAGGAGTAGTTGATAAAATTTATACCAGAGTAGGTGCATCAGATAATATTTCTCAAGGGGAATCAACATTTATGGTAGAAATGGTAGAAACCGCTAGTATTTTAAATAATCTTAGCGATCGTAGCCTGGTTATATTAGACGAAATAGGACGAGGTACGAGTACTTTTGATGGAGTTAGCTTGGCTTGGAGTATTGCTGAATTTTTGAGCCAAAGTGAAGAAAAACCCAAAACACTTTTTGCAACGCATTACCACGAGCTAAATGAACTAGAGAGCACCAGCGAAGGAGTCGTAAATTACTACGTGAGCACTGAAGAAAAACGAAATAAGGTAATATTTTTGCGAAAAATGAAGAGAGGTGGCAGTGAACACAGCTTTGGTATTCACGTGGCTCGTATGGCTGGTATACCCAAAAAAGTCCTAAAACGTGCTGATCAAATTTTAAAACAATTGGAAAGTGACAGAGCTAGTATAAGCACTAAAGATTCAATCAAAAAAGTGCAAGAACAAAACTACCAATTGAATTTATTTCAAATAAATGACCCAAAAACAGCAGAAGTTATGCAAACTATTAGCACTTTGCACGTGGACAGTCTCACACCCATAGAGGCTTTGATGAAATTAAATGAAATTAAACAACTTTTGGAGGACTAAACTACTTGTATTTACGGCTTTTATTTATAGCGCCGTATGCGCCCAACACTCTTGGGTATACCTCATAGACAAATGCGAAACTACCACGGATTACTTCAATACAAACGTTTGCGAAGAATACCTGAACACTATAAAACAAACTGGAACCTCTGTGGTGGGCACTAGCAAATGGCTCAATGCCGCTTGCATAGACAACCACGATATAGAAAAACTTCAAGGGCTAGCATGTGTGGTACACATCGAACCCATGGGAAATTACAACGCTCTAGAAAATCGTACCGACGAAGTCTTTGGCTATGGCAAAGGAGATTGGCAGATAGAAATGCTCAATTTACACCGGTATCATGAGCGTGGAAATACGGGTAGGGATATAACTATTGCTCTATTTGATGGCGGGTTTTGGAAGGTAGATAGCTTACCCATTTTTGACTCACTTTGGAAGCACAATCAAATAAAAGCAGCCTATGACTTTGTTGAGAATACGGGGCTTACCTACAACCAAAGTACTCACGGTATGCAAGTGCTCGCCTTAGCAGGAATCAACTATCCGGATAGCATGGTTGGGGCTGCTCCAAATGCGAATTTTGTGCTTGCACGTACAGAAGACACCTATAGCGAAACTCACTTGGAAGAACTCAACTGGCTGCGAGCCATGGAATGGGCAGATAGCGTGGGCGTAGATATTATACACAGTAGCTTGGGTTATTCACTGTTTGATACACTTCAGGGAGATTACTCCTACCAAGACATGGACGGAAAAAGTACAATCATCACTTTAGCCGCAGAAGAAGCTGTGAAACGAGGAATATTTGTGACCAATAGTGCTGGAAACTCCGGCAATGACCCTTGGTACTATATCACTGCTCCATGTGACGGAATAAATGTCCTGTGCGTAGGTGCTGTAGATAGTTTTGAAAAAATAACGGCTTTTAGTAGCCGGGGACCATCTGCAGATGGACGTGTAAAACCTGATGTAGTAGCAATGGGCAGCCGCAATACCATACCAAATGCAAATGGAATTTTACGCCGTGGAAGTGGAACTTCATTTTCAGGACCACTCGTGGCCGGATTAGTAGCCTGCCTAAAAGGCGCACACCCTACTAAAAATAATAGCCAAATTTTGCAGGCAGTAAAACAAAGCTGCGACAAATACAATACTCCAAATCCCGAATATGGATATGGCCTTCCCGATGTATTACGTGCCGATAGTATTTTGAAAACAATGCCAATGTTGAGTACTCCTCAACTCAAAACTTTGGAAGTATCCATTTACCCAAATCCAGTAACAAATGAACTACACGTGCGTACCACACCAGGCAGTAATTATTCTCTTGTAGACTCCCAAGGCAAAGTAATAAAACAAGGGACACTTTCTAATTGGCTAAACTTCATAAATGTTCAAGATATCATAAAAGGTAGCTGTCTATTGCGTGTAGAGAAAGATGGAACTGTAAATAATACAAAGGTTTTGGTACAATAAAAATAACCCATTCAAAAACAAAACTGTTCGACTATAGAACTTTTAGAGGTTTATGTTTTTATAGATCGCAGTTGCACCTGAAGCCTTTCAAAAAACTAAATATGCCTACCTTCGCACTATGAATCCTTTTGTCAATCCATACACCACACCGTTTGCAAATATTCCGTTCGATAAAATAAAAAATGCTCACTATATACCTGCTATTAAAAAAGGTATAGAAGAAGCTAAAAACGAAATTAATGAAATAGTTAAAAACCCGGATCAGCCTACATTTGATAATGTATTGGTAGCTTTAGAAAACAGCGGCGAAATGCTCAACCGAGTGACTTCAGCATTTTTTAATCTTAATAGCGCCGAGACCAATGATGAAATGCAAGCTATAGCACAAGAAATAAGCCCACTACTTTCGGCTCATAGTAATTATGTAAGTATGAATGAAGCTTTGTTTGCCAAGGTGAAAACAGTTTATAACAAAGGTTTTGATGGACTAACTGCTGAGCAAAAAACACTGCTAGAAAATGCATACAAAAGTTTTGCACGAAACGGTGCCAATCTCAACGAAGCTGAAAAAGCTAAACTGAGGGATATTGATGCTAAAAAAGCAAAATTATCTCTCACTTTTGGCGAAAACGTTTTAAAAGAAAGCAATGCATTTGAGCTGTTACTGACAGAAAATAAAGACCTGGACGGCCTACCTGTTGGTGTCAAAGATGCTGCTAGACTGCTGGCAAAGGCAAGAAATAAAGACGGATGGCTTTTTACGCTAGACTACCCAAGCTACATACCGTTTATAACTTACAGTACTCGTAGAGATTTGCGTGAAAAAATATATAAAGCATTCAGTTCTAAAGCATTTCATAATAATGAGTTCAACAATGAGAGCATTATTCGCGGTATAGTAAAGCTGCGTGCAGAGCGTGCCAACCTATTGGGGTATGACACTCATGCTCACTACGTGCTAGCCGAACGTATGGCAAAAAATCCAGAAAATGTCCTTTCCTTTTTAAACAATTTACAACACAAAGCTCTGCCTTTTGCACAAAAAGAGTTTGAGGAACTTTCGGCATATGCGCGCTCCTTGGATAATATAGATCAACTGCAAAAATGGGATGCGGCATACTATCAAGAAAAAATGAAAAAAGAGAGGTTTAGCATTGATGACGAACTTTTACGCCCTTATTTTCAATTGGAAAAAGTAGTTGAAGGTGTCTTTCAAACTGCCAAACTATTATTTGGTATCCATTTTCAAAAGCGGGACGACATAGCAGTGTACCATCCCGATGTAACAGTCTATGAAGTAAAAGACAACAACGATAAACACGTCGCATTGTTTTATGCTGATTTTTTTCCAAGACCTGGCAAGCGTCAAGGTGCATGGATGACAAGTTTTAGAAATCAAAAATTACACAACAACGAAGACCAACGTCCACATGTAAGTATTGTTTGTAATTTTACAAAACCCACGGACACTACTCCTTCTCTTTTAACTTTCAATGAGGTAACTACTCTTTTTCACGAATTTGGCCATGCACTACACGGCATGTTGGCAGCAGGCACTTATGCAAGTTTGAGCGGCACAAGTGTGTACTGGGACTTTGTAGAACTACCGAGCCAGTTATTAGAAAACTGGTGCTATGAAAAACCATGTCTTGACCTTTTTGCAAAGCATTATAAAACTGGAGAGTCGATACCAGAAGAATACGTTCAAAAAATAAAAGACTCGTATAACTTTATGACCGGTATGGCAACCATACGCCAAATTAGCCTTGCAAAAATAGACATGGGCTGGCATCAAGAAAAGTATAAAACTCTGATCTTGGATAAACAAAAAATCAAGGAAAAAGAGACCACAAGTATTTTGGGACTAGATTTCTTTCCAACCGTATCTGAAAGTTGTGTAAGCACCAGCTTTTCTCACATTTTTCAGGGAGGATATAGTAGCGGATACTACAGCTATAAATGGGCCGAAGTATTAGATGCAGATGCATTTGAAGCATTTTTAGAACACGGAATTTTTGATAGTAAAACGGCCAATAGCTTTAAAGAAAATATACTTTCTGCTGGTGGTACAGAGCATCCATCTATATTATATAAACGTTTCAGAGGTAGAGAAGCAAAGGTAGACGCATTGTTAAAAAGAGCAGGATTAATATAATGCAGATGTGCTCTACGAATTCGTAAAGTATGATACTTAATCTTCATTATTTTAGAGACTATCTAAAAAAAACTTAGTAAAATATGACAATAAAAAAAAATCGGCACAACTCGTGTACTTTTGAAATATGAAATATTCGTTCTTCCTTTCTACAATATTAGCATGTGTTATTAATTTTATGACCGCCTGCTCACCGGAAAACATCACGCCCAATGTTACATTTTTAGAGCATTCATTTTGGGGAAATTGCATGCAAATATCTCGTGATGATACTACTGTTGTAATCCGTTCGGCTAACGAGTACGAAGAATTTTTCGAAGCTAGGAGAAATACGTTTAATGATTGCTCTAAAGCGCAACCACCTCACATAGATTTTGAAAAGCATACGCTAATCGGCACCCTCACAGAGTCAAGTGGTTGTTCTAGAGAGTATAATCGAGAGGTGATTCAAAAGGGAAATCAAAAAGTCACTTACACCGTTCGAGTATATGAATCTGGGGTTTGTTTACCACTTGCATTAAATATGAACTGGGCAATGATACCCAAGATAAAAAAACGCACCGATGTTCTATTTGATGCAGTAGTTGTGCGCTAAAAGAAGAAAGTCTTCCCCGCAAATTCATACAAAAAATAGCTTCAGAATTCCATATAATTGGTGTAAAATCAATCAACACAAAATAAAAATACTGTTTTACTGTTCCAAAAATTTCAATCGCTTGATAAGTCCTCTTTTGGCACTCTGCGCCAAAAGAGGCTCATTAATTGCGCGATAAATTTCTTCAAAATCGGCTTTTGTTGCATGGTATCTCAGCCAATACACACGGGCTACAGAAAACTCTGTTTGCAATCTGCTTATCAGCTTCAGTCTGTCACCAGCCTTCACTTTGCCGCATTGCAACACTCTCACATAAACGCCACAATGCGGCTGGTTTATAAAGGGTTTCAACACGTGCTGCGTGCCAAAACGTATACCTAACTTATAACATGGATCTCTCGGCTCAGAAACTTCTATTAATGCCTCTCCCACTTTGTAATGGTCACCAATATAAATAGCGCGTTCGTCTAAATGCTCAACGGTCAAATTTTCGCCAAACATGCCCAGACTCCATTCCGCATTTGGAAATTTTATCTTCCACTCATCATAAACATCTGCAGAAAAAAGATAGCAAGCTTTATCAATGCCTCCGTGGTATTTACGGTCTACCACAACGTCATTTTGTACATCTGTGTGGCCCAAATAAATGCCATTTTCAGATGGATATTTGAATATCCCCGTTTGCTCTTCTCTCCCTTTCCAGGTGATGGTTTTAGATTTCGATATGTTGGTGGCTATCACTTTCAAAATGTTTAATTTTATTTTTTACCAGTCAATAAACATTTATTCTTTGATTTTGCGGAGAGCAAAGCTAATGTGCCGAGTAGTTTCTGAGGTGAGGTAAATGAACTCATAGTTTTGCTTCACACAAAACTCATTGACAGCTTCAACTACTCCGTATCTTTTTAAGCCGGAGTAGCTAATACTGGTATAGTCATGACCACAAATAAAACCGTCATTTTTTACAGCTTTAGCCGCTGCAAGCAGCTCTAATTTGGTGGTCATGTAGGTATGATCTGTATCTATGTATACCCAGTCAAGGGTATTTTCTTCTACTTCGTTAAGATAATTCACAGAGGTGGTTTGTTTAAAAAAAGTTTTTTCATGAGCTACTACATTTTTCATGCACGATTCTTTCATCTGACTGCTAGGCCAAGTATCTACAAGGAAGAGTTCCTTTGGACTACAACGGTGCAATATTTCTTTAGAAAAGAGTCCGTATTCTACGCCAAGCTCAGCTACTACTGCGTTTTTAGGCAGTTCGTTTAATAAATCTAGCCTATCTGCAAGGACCTGACAGTGACGCACATGGCTAAATGACAGTGCAACTTCTATATGCTTTGGATACCACGAAGACCATGCTTGTTGCAGAGCCTTAAATAATTTTTTTTTAAAAATATTTTCCATTCGTGAATGATGCAAATGTAAAAGTAATAACTTCGCTATCTAAATGAAATTTACGCATAGAATCAATAGAGTTGAGGAATCGCTTACCATTGGAATGGCAAAAAAAGCACGTGAGTTAAAATCGCAAGGTAAAGATGTAATAAGTTTAAGCTTAGGCGAACCGGATTTTGACACACCCCAACATATTAAAGATGCAGCTATACAGGCCATGCAAGAGGGAAAAACCAAGTATACTCCTGTTGGTGGTATTCCTGAGCTAAGACAAGCCATTTGTGATAAATTGAATAGAGACTACTCACTGCAATACAGACCAAATGAGGTGATGGTAAGCTCTGGAGCCAAGCAGTGCATTATGAATGTAATACAATGCCTTGTGCAGCAGGGAGACGAAGTACTCATTCCACTTCCTTATTGGGTGAGTTACTCCGCTATGGTAGAGTATAGTGGTGGCAAGTGTGTATATGTGCCATCCAAGTTTGAAGATGGATTTGCGATAGACATAGATGCACTGGAGCAAAGCATAACGCCAAAAACCAAAATTTTAATATTTTCAAGCCCAAATAATCCTGCTGGTAGCATGATGAGTGGTGAGCAGCTGCAGCAAATAGCCAACTTGGTAAAAAAGAATCCGCAAATCACCGTTATAAGTGACGAGATATACGAGCACCTAGTTTTTGAGCAGGCACACCAAAGTATTTCACAGTATACAGAAATAAGGGATCAACTCATTATAATTAATGGTGTTTCTAAGGGATTTGCAATGACAGGATGGCGAATAGGATGGATGGCTGCGTCTGCGGCTATAATTCAAAAATGTGACATATTGCAAGGACAATTTACTAGTGGAGCAAACAGCATAGCACAATGGGCCTCGGTTGCGGCACTAAATAGTGATTTGACACCCACATACGCTATGGTTGCCACCTTCAAAGAGCGAAGGGATTTGATGCTCTCCCTACTATCAGAAATAAAAGGTATGGAACTAGACAGTCCCAAAGGTGCATACTACCTTTTTCCACGTGTATCATCTTTCTATGGCAAAACATTTAGAGGTGTTGTTATTTCCAACAGTTTAGAATTTTGCAGTTATATCTTGGAGCACGCATTAGTTAGTTTAGTACCTGGTATAGCTTTTGGTATGGATGACCATGTGCGCATAAGTTATGCAAATAGTGAAACGGAGCTCAGAGAAGCAGCCAAACGCATAAAAGAAGTATTGACTGTATGAATATAAACCGGCTTTTTAAAGAATTTGAAAATACCAAAGTACTGGTACTTGGAGATGTAATGATAGACGCCTATTTCACAGGGGACGTATCGCGCATCAGCCCGGAAGCGCCAGTACCCATCGTAAACCTAAGAGGCAAAGAACAGCGCTTAGGTGGGGCAGCAAATGTAGCGCTTAACCTAAAATCACTAGGCGCAGAAGCTATTATTTGTGCTATAAAAGGAAATGATGCCGATGGAAAAACACTCAAAGAACTATGTGAAAAAGCAGGTCTAGTAACCCATGCACTAATCAATGATTACAGTAGAAGAACAACTGTAAAAACAAGAATCATAGGCAATAAGCATCAGCTGCTCAGAATAGACGAGGAAGATACACACGATATAACAGAATCTGTCGAAGAATTGGTATTTCAAGCCGCAAAAAGCCTCATAGGTCAGGTTGATGTGCTCATTTTTCAAGACTACAACAAGGGATTGCTATCTACTACCCTCATAGCTAGGGTTATACAACTTTGCAAGCAGCATAATGTACCTATGGTAGTCGATCCTAAATTTAGTAATTTTTATGAATACCAAGGGGTATCACTCTTCAAACCAAATAAGAAAGAACTAACACAGGCGGAAAACATTGTAGAAAAACTAAGTCTCAACGATATAAAAAAGGTGGCAAATACCGTTCGTAAAAAGCTGAGTGCTGAGCGCATTATGACTACTTTATCAGAGGATGGCGTATTGATAGTTTCAGCAGAAGATACTATACACCTACCTGCCCATGCACGCAAAATACTGGATGTGAGTGGTGCAGGAGACTCCGTATTATCTGTAGCTGCATTGTGTGTGGCGTGTGGAGTATCTGATGAAACTACTGCGGCCCTATCCAATTTGGCAGGCGGTATTGTATGCGAGCAAGTGGGTGTGGTACCCATAGATCGAGATTTGCTTTTTAGTGAAGCTATGGAGCTGGATGTTAGTGAAAAGTACTAGAGCACTGTCAGGTATCCAGCAAATCAGGTCTTCTTTCCTGTGTGATTTTTAGGGCTTGCTCTTCTCGCCATTCTTCAATCTTACCAAAATGTCCTGATTGCAACACTTCTGGGACTTTTAGACCATTATAATCTGCAGGTCGAGTATAAACTGGCGGTGCTAGTAATCCGTCTTGAAATGAGTCGGTAAGTGCACTTTCTTCGTCTGATATTACGCCAGGAATAAGTCTACAAATGGAATCTGCTACCACTACAGCAGCCAGTTCTCCGCCACTTAGCACATAATCCCCTATACTTATTTCTTTGGTTATAATTTCATCCCTTATGCGTTGATCAATACCCTTATAATGTCCGCATAGAATTATGATATTTTTTTTAAGTGACAGCTGATTGGCCGTACTTTGATTGTACAACTCACCGTCCGGACACATATATATAATCTCATCATAGTGTCGTTGTGCTTTTAACGCATTGATGCAGTCAAAAACAGGTTCACAACGAATAACCATGCCTGCTCCACCTCCGTATACGGTGTCATCTACTTGCTTGTATTTACCCAAGCCAAATTGTTTGAGATCATGCAGTACTATGTCTACAATTCCTTTATCCTTAGCTCGTTGCACAATACTATGGCTTAGTGGACTTTCCATAAGCTTAGGTTGAACTGATATGATATCTATTCGGTGCATCATAAGTCTAGTAATCCGTCAGGTAAGTGCAACCAAATTTCTTTATTTTCTTCAGAAATATAATCAATAAATGGATCTACAAGTGGAATATATTTTTCCTCCCCTCTAAATAATACTGTTAGCATGAGCTGCTGAGGCATTTCTTGTACATCGAGCACAATTCCTATCGTTCCCAATTTCTTATCAATAATTTCAAAACCAATAAAATTTAGTTCGGATTCTTCAGGTAAAACATCTTGGTCTGTAAATACTAAATTACCAGAAAGTTTTTGGGCATAGTCGTAAGTGTCTACGAACAACAGTTTCAGCACGGGTTCATCAGATTTACCCTTGATATTTTCGACCTTGAAAGGAATAAACTGTCCATCAAGTTGTATAAAAACAAAATCGTCTCGCTTTAGCGAGACGATTTTTCGCTCCAACCTAAGTTGAAGTTCTCCTTTATAGCTATGCGGACGACTGATGTATCCTATAGATATCAGACTATCCTTGTTTATCATAGCTCAGTAATATTATGCTTCAGCTGTTGGAGTTTCCTCTGCTGCTGGAGTTTCCTCAGCTACTGGAGTTTCCTCAGCTACTGGAGTTTCTGCGTCAATTGCTTGAACCTCTCCTTCTGCTGTTTCTACTGCCGCTTCTGCATCAGCCACTATTTCGGTAGGTGCATTTTTTTCAGCAATTGCCTTTTCTCGAGCTATACGCATTTCTTCTTCCCTCTTGTGTTGTTCGGCTGCTTTTTCTGCTGCGGTATTAGAAAGACCATCGGCCTTAGCTGCTACCTTAGCATTTTTCTCATCCATCCAAGCTGCAAATTTTGCATCTGCTTGTTCTTGAGTTAATGCACCTTTTGTTACACCCTTATTGAGGTGGTGTTTGTACAAAACACCTTTGTAAGAAAGTATTGCTCTACAAGTGTCAGTCGGAACTGCACCATTACCTAACCAACGAACCGCATCGTCCAAGTTCAAATCAATTGTTGCTGGATTTGTGTTCGGATTGTACGAACCAATTCTCTCAATAAATCGACCATCTCTAGGAGCTCTTGCATCCGCCGCCACAATGTAGTAGAAAGGTTTTCCTTTTCTTCCTTTTCTACGAAGTCTTAATTTTACCATTTTTGTATTTTTTAAATACTGCTAGTTCTCCTTTTTCTAGCAGGGCTGCAAAAATCGTCTTTCTTCCTTAAATTACAAATATATTTTGAAGAGAATACTATAGTTTGTTTATAGCGGTATACAAATTGGTGTGCAAAAATTTGATTTTACTCATGTACTCCAAAAATTACGTCTGTTTTCACTACTCCAGCACTGTGTTTCAAATCTATCAAGCTGCTCTCTTTATAGCCTTCCATGTACTTGTATATCAGTAGTTTTATCCACTCTATCTCAGCCTTTAGTCGCCAGTGTTCACCATCTTTTCTATACAACACCAAAAAAAGTCTATTTTGGGTTTGAAAATGCTGCTCTCCACTTTTATTTACATAGAGCCACTTGGCAAGTTCCTTTGGATTATTTAGCGCAAAATCAATATTTTGACCAAATCCCTTAGGATATACAATCATTTCGTGATCAAAAGCCAATCCATTAATATAAAAGTCCTTCTCTCTATCCTTTATATTGCTCACCTTCCGCACTTTAGGATGTGTATTGAAAATATGTTCTACAGCCATTGCACTCTGAAAATTATACCATCTATTGAGAGCATAGTTACGTACATCAGTGTACTTGGCATGAACAGAAAATGTATCATAAACTCTATCTAAAACTTCATCAAACTCTGAAATATCATAGACAAAATTTGTTTGGATATCCCAAATATCTGCTTGTTTTCGTCCCCACTCGTAGGCCGAAGACCGGCGTTTTTTTAGTTGTATTTCTGTTTCAGCAAGATTCACTTTTGCAAAGGTAACAGTCTGAGATGGAAAGAAAAAAGAAGATAATACCTGGCTATTCATACTTTTTACATCCATCAAAATAAGATAATTAGACTACCAAAACTACACCTCACCTTTATCCTATTTACCCTTATATTACTATTTGAAGTAATGAATTAACTCAAAGAAACGGCTTTAGATTTCTGTTGCCTACCATTTATGAATCATGCTAAAAATCCCATTACTTCAACGAATTAATTCAGAAAGGGCAAAACCACTCCTTACTAAAGAAAAATTAAAAATACACTACTCTTGATGGGCAACTACACTATTTTTACTTACTTTTGTCCTATATAGAAATGGAAAAATTTACAAACTTTATTTCAGTCTGGTATCCTATTATTTTGGCATTCATTTGCATGCTATACTCTATAACTTTGGGTCTTTTGGGTAGATTCGATGAGGCACAATACTCAGCACATTGGCCAGGAACAATACTTTTATTTGCTATCGCAATACGTCAAAGAAGAAAATAATGAGTTTGCCTTTTTTTATCATAGGTGGTGTAATCTTTTTTATTTACGTCTTCTTAGTAGTTTGGAATATACGTTATCCTGCCAAACCACTGGGTAAAAAAAACTACCCCAACTTAGGCGGAGAAGGTTGCGATGTACCATCAGATAAATTGTAAGTCAATTCAAAAAAAAACAAATCAGAGCGAAAGAATAATGAGTTTAGAATTTTTTATAATCGGAGGAATCATTTTTATGGTTTATGTAAACCTTATGCTTTGGAACATCAAATACTCAGCTAAGCAATCCAAAAAAGAAAACTATCCAAACCTTGGAAGTACAGATAGTAGCAAAGAAATAAAAGAGCGATTGATTTTTATTGTTCTAAATTTGATAGTATTAATAACCGTTATGGTCATTGTTACGAAATTTTTATAACACCCAATCAGAAACATTTTTGAAGATTTTTTTGGTTTAATAAGAAAATCTGTGGACTTAATGAACCTATCAAATAAACTATTGAACCTACTGATTTTTTAAACCTCTACTAATAAATGATATTTCTACATTCTATTTTAGAAACTTATTAATTACTGGCTATTACTATGTTTCTATATCTGAGAACAAGGCCTGCATTTTATTAACTGCCTATCCTAGATTAATTCTGCTCCATTTTAAACTTTTTTCAAGAATAAATCTGTAGCGTACCAAAAAATATTACCAGAATAAGCCAAGGTTAAAATACTAGCCTAAGGATTTAGTATTAAATCTGGAAAATTGATAAGCACTACTGTTTATTCCTGCACCTCACTATCTCTAAATTTTCTAATATTGTACGAAAACGAAAACATAACATAGCGAGTAAGCACGTTGCTGTTAGTCTCTTCATAATAACTGTCATAAAAATTTTGAGCAACATTGTTGTTTTGCCCTAAAATATCGTACATCGATAGCTGTATTTCTCCACGCTTATTTTTAAAAACCTGTTTACCTACTCCTGTAGTCCAAAGAAGTACTCTGTTTGTCAATGACGCATTTAGACCAAAAAACTCTTGATGCTGCAACTGGGTACGAAAAGTAAATCCGAGTGGCATTACCCAATCATACTTTATTTTACTTGTTTGCACCAAGTAGCTATTGCTCAATCCGATGTTTAGTGAGTTATCGCTCAAAACGTAGCTACTTTCTGTAGAAATTGTAAAATCTATATTCTCGCTAATGTTGCTACTAAGCACCATACCTAATCCATAGTTTTGGTTAAAAGTATTGGCTATTTGGTCATTAATCAGCGACGGAATATTGGTAACTCCTGTATTCAAATTAATATTGAGGTTACTTTTCAGTTTAGCTAATGGAAAACCATAGGTTATAAATGCGTTTGCTGTGTACTGCCCATTTAAATTAGTTGGGTTGCTCAGTTGTCCACCTCGCGGTATACTAACACCGTTGTACATCGTATCTTGCAGCGCTGTAAATGTGCTTTGACCTATAAAATTTTTGGCAAAACCCCCATTTATCATCGCATAAAAAACACTGTTTTTTTTCACATTAGTAACATTGTATTTACTCATAAACCAATGGCCATAAGTCTGATTTAAGGCAGGATTACCAGTAGACAATTGCAGTGTATTTGTATTATTAACAGTAGTAGTAAGCTGACTTGCTTGTGGTTTGGTGGTGTAGGTTCTATACATACTAAACCAAGACGCCTCATTTTTAAGTTTGGCGCGGTAGATGGCAAAGGGCAGTATGTTTCCGAATGTTTGATTTACATTTTCACGGGAGGGTATCGATTGTGCATTTTCTAGAGTTGCTATTTCATACTTCAATCGTACAACAAACCCGCCTTTTCTATTAAATTTTCTAAATCCAATTCCGGCTTGGTGGGTGTTCCAATCGTTATTAAAACGGGACGAAAGCGAAGAGTCTATGGTGCCTGAACCTGGAGAAATAACACCACTAAGTATCTGCTGGTTATTTATATTTATACTGTTGCTAAAATCGTAACTCATAAAAGACCCAAGCCCCTTATCTCCTATTGGCTCACTGTACATCACGCTGGTAGTTATTCCATCAGTATTTTCATCCAAATTTCCAAGTTGGTCTATGTTGTTAATCACGTCATTCGTCTTGTTTTCAGAGTTTAGCTGATTATCTCCGTTGGTCCGGTCTACATCACTTTTCACTTGTACAAACAGGCTTCTACCTCGTTTTTCTCCGTTGTACCTAAACATCAAATCATTGCTCATTTTTAAGGCAAACAAGTCACTACTAAAGGTTTGACGAAGTTCATTTATAGGGTTAGTTTCTCGGCTGGTTTTACCAAGTATTGCACTCGCTCCATGGTTTTGCTGCACAATAACACTAGGAATATAAAAAAACGACATCTTGGGATTCACTTTATACACTAACTTAGCATTGAGCTTATGATTGGTATTGACACTACTGCTCGAATCTGTTTCCATATATTGCTGTCCGTTTGCATTCTCTAAATAGTACGATTGATAGGTTTCATTTATAGCAATATTTTCACCTTGATTATAAAAATAACTACTACTAACTTCTATTTTTTTACCCCATTGGTCTTGATAATTTAGCCCACCTGCCATGGTTTCGGTAATACCGCCGGCGCTACTCACCTGAAAATCTGATGCACTACCTCCTGCACTAAAACCACTAAGAAATGAGGGTCTACCTCCACCACTAGGTCCTCTGCCACCTCTATTTCCACCTCCCCCGCTATTGTCACCTACTACGCCAAGCAGATCTTCTGCACTGAAATTCTGTTGGTTTATATTATTTACCTGACCCAAAACAGAGAGCCTTCTTTCTCCTCTAAACATATTGAGACTTCCCCCTGCACTGTAGCGATTGTCTGTACCTGCTCCGCCATACAATTTACCAAACTCTCCGTTTCTCATATTTATCTTGGTCACTATATTGATGGTTTTCACACGCGTTCCATCGTCTATGCCGCTGGCCTTGCTTTGTTCACTTTTATCGTCAAAAATCTGAATTTTATCTACTACCTCAGCAGGCAATGTAGTGAGCGCAGTTTTGGGATCTTGACCAAAAAACTGTTTGCCGTCTACCAGTACTTGTTGCACTCTTTCTCCTTGTGCTTTTATTTCTCCATTGTCATTTTGTACACCTGGCATTTTTTCGAGTAAATCTTTTGCACTTGCATTTTGGTTGGTTTTGTATGCTTTAGCGTTAAATGAGGTTGTGTCTCCTTGTGTAGTAGCTTGCAAAGTTTGCTCTTTTATGCTTACTGCTTTTAATTCTGTTGCTTTTTCACTCAAAAAAATAGTACCCAAGTAGTCATCTCGCCACACTCGCAGGGGCTCACTATAGGGCTGCAAGCCAAGGTAGCTTATTTTTAGGGTATACTCACCTCTTTTGAGATCTACAGTAAAAGCACCGTTATCATCAGATACTGCACCTGCGGCAATATTACTATCTAGCGTTAGCACAAATATGGTAGCACCGGCAATACTTTCTTTAGTTTCAGCATTTTTGAGTTTTCCACCTATCGGAAAAGTTTGTGCAAATACGGCACTGAAGCTCAAAACAGTGGTAAATAGTAGAATTGTATTTCTAATCATAACGACAGAGCAAAGATACGCTCTGTGCGGTTTATCTTAACGTATTTTCTAAATTTCAAACAAGCTCCCCACGAAACGAGTGATAACTTAGCGAAACTGTTTGCAGGCATTTATCTTGTGTACTATAATACCGGCATTGTGTAATCGGGTTCATATATAAATGTAAACTCATAGATCTGCCGGTGTGCGTATTTTTTAAAGTATGAAAGATGGAGGCGTCTTTAATAGATGTTACTTCGTGTTTGCCCAGCATACTTATATCTTTAACCTTTAGCTCTCCAGAAGCTTGATTGTACGTATATACTTCTTCTTCAAACTGACCAGCTATCACCTTCACCCAGCACTCCTGCTCATTGTGGCAATGGATCGCGGTTTTTTGACCTGGCTCCCAACAGAGTAAAATTAGCTCAAAATCCTTGTTTCGAGCAATGCAATTTCGGGTATAATGATTTGCATTCCAGTGCATATAAGGGACAAAATCTTCTGGTGCAAAATGACAATAAGCTGCTTCATTTATGGCAAGGTCATACTCTTGGTTAAGAAGTGCGTTTACAAGCTGATTTAAGTCGGTAATTTTCAAATTACTTTTTTTAGAAAAAACCATAAATTTGAGTCAAAAATACGTATTTTCTTTAGAAAATGGATAAAAAACGACATTTTTACTGTATTTTTTAATTAAATCAATAAAACCTTGCATTATCCAAAAAATAGCCTGAGACTTGAAAATTATTTATGCAAAATGAATTGAAATTCTTTCAAAAATTAGTAGAAAAATTACTCCAAAAAGAGAAAACTGAACCCGTTGTGGAACACCTTCCTGCGGCATCAATAACTTCAGATTTAGACTTACGTTTTAGAGATAATCCTATGAGCGAAGAAGATTGGCAAAAAGCTGTAGAAAATGTAGTAATGAAAACACCACGCACAGCCTCTAAACTTTTTTTTAATCAACTTTTTGGGGGTAGACAGCCCAAGGCTATAGTAGGCGATCTTCTGGCAGTGATGCTCAACAATAGTATGTATACTTACAAAGTAGCAGGACCGCAAGCAGGCATAGAAAAAACCATAATAAAAGAAGTGTGTAAGCTTGCAGGCTACACCAATGGCGATGGCACTATGCCTCCTGGAGGATCTATGAGCAACTATATGGGGCTAGTAATGGCTAGAGATGCTAAAGACCACGCAGCAAAGCGTATAGGTATGACTAAACAAATGACCCTTTACACCTCAGAAACTTCGCACTATTCTATTCCTAAAAATGCAGCTTTTGCAGGTATAGGGAGAAACAATATACGCTACATACTCAACGATGAACATGGGAAAATGGATGCTAAGCACTTGCAACAATGCATAGAAGAAGATACCGCTGCAGGATACACACCATTTTTGATAAATGCTACAGCAGGCACAACGGTATTGGGTGCTTTTGATGACATAAATGCCTTAGCAGACGTAGCTCAAAATTTCAATCTTTGGCTGCACGTAGACGGAGCATATTGCGGTGCTGTTATTTTTAGCCAAAAATATAAGCACCTTGTAGCCGGATTACATCGCAGCGATAGTTTCAGTTTCAATGCTCACAAAATGCTAGGTACGCCACTGAGCAGCTCTGTAGTAGTGACCAAACACAAGGAGCAGTTGGCAAACTCATTTTCGAATGAGGCAGACTACCTATACCAAACTGGAGACGAAGACTTTGACTTGGGACGTACCAGTATACAGTGCGGCCGAAGAAACGACGCATTAAAACTTTGGACCCTTTGGAAATCTAAAGGCAACAAGGGTTTAGAAAAAATTATAGACCATCAATTTTACTTGGCGGATATAGCTAGAGAATATTGTAAATCAAACCCTAAATACACGCTTTACAGTTTTTCTGATTCTATTTCTGTATGTTTCAACTACCACAGCGTAAATCCAAAAGACCTGTGCACTTCGCTTTACGAAAAGGGTAATCTCATGGTTGGCTATGGTGAATTTGCTGGCCGAGAGTTCGTAAGGCTAGTCACCATTAATGCAACCAATACGAAGGAAGATATTTTGCGATTTTTTGCCGTTTTGGAGCTTGGAGCTGTCACGGTTTCTAACACTTAATCATCAATTATGCTAGCAAAAATTATAGCACTAGCAGTATATGTTTTTGTTCTATTTCTAATAGGAATAGTAGCCTCCAAACGTGTAAAAAATATCAGCGACTATTATGTTGGAGGTAAAAAAATAGGATATTGGGCTGTTGCTTTTTCGGCGCGTGCAACAGGTGAATCAGGTTGGCTACTCATTGGTCTCACCGGTATGGGCGCTTTAGCTGGCGTCTCTGCATATTGGGTGGTTCTTGGAGAAGTTTTTGGAGTGGCTGTATCATGGATTTATATGGCAAAACGTTTCAAACGCCAGTCTGACCAATATAAATCGCTAACAATACCCGATTATTTAGAATCCCATTTTAAAACAAATACCAGATTTTTGAGAGGACTTGCTGCATCTATATTATCGGTATTTGTGGTAATCTACGTCAGTACCCAAATAGATGCCACGGGAATAGCTTTTGAGTCTATGATGGGAATGAACTACTACAGTGGCGCATTATTGGGCTTCTTTATAGTACTAGCTTATATATTTATTGGTGGATTTGTTGCCGTAGTGTGGTCTGACTTATTTCAAGGCTTTTTGATGTTTTTAGGTCTTGTACTATTGCCTATTGTGGTTTATTATAATTTAGATGATAACTTAGATATCATCAACACATTGCACGCCATAGACCCTAGGTTAACCAATGTATGGGGTGGTGAAGGTTTTTGGCTCAATTTAGCGACTATTTTAGGGTTTTCAATGATAGGTCTTGGCTTTTTAGGCTCTCCTCAAGTCTATGTTCGATTTATGTCTATAAAAAATGAACAGGAAATTGTGAAAGGAAAATGGGTAGCTATTTTTTATACCTTATTTACAGATGCAGCTGCAGTTACAATTGGACTATTAGCTCGCGTGGTTTTTACCAAAACAGGTCAAGACCCGGAAGTCATTTTCGGAACCGGTGCTACCGATGTACTTCATCTTGTAACAACCGAGTTTTTGCCACTTAGCATTGCTGCCATATACGTAGCTATTGTGCTTTCAGCGATAATGTCTACTATTGACTCTTTACTCGTAATGGCTTCAAGTGCCGTTACTCGAGATTTTTATCAAAAAATTTTTAACCCTACCCTATCTGATGATAAACTCACTAAAATATCTCGGTATGTAACACTTTCTATGGCCATTATTTCCCTTTTTCTTGCTTTTTCAATGGCCTATTTCAGTCCAGATAGACAAGTTTTTTGGGTAATGATATTTGGCTGGAGTGGAATTGCCGCTTGCTTTTGTCCTGTAATTATTCTTTCTCTTTTTTGGAAAAATTACTCTGAAGCTGGAGCTATTGCTAGTATTATTAGTGGCTTTTTTAGTGTTAGTTTTTTTAAATTTGTCCTGCAACCCATGGATGGAATCGGCGTTTATATTGAGAGATTAGACGTGCTCGCTCCTTCCTTTGCCATAGCTTTATGCTGCGGTTGGGCATTTTCAAAAATCTATCCAATAAACAAAAACTAACCCTAAATAATCATCTAATCTCTGTTAACTGAATAGTATTTATTAATCCATTCGTCTTTAATAAATGAAATTACCTAGTTTTGTACCCATGAAAAGATTGGTTTCAATACTGCTCATTATGCAACTCGTCCTTGTTGGGGCTAGCAGCATTGTGCATCAGCTAGAGCAATCTGAAAATCATAACCACAAAGAAGGGACTCACCTATGTGAACCGGACCACCATCACCACTGCTCGTTATGCGATGTGGTTTTGCAGTTTGGTGATATCCCCTCCTCACTTTCAGAGGACTCAAACCAAGTTTGGTACAAAACATTCTCCTCAGAAACTCTTCACCCTATTTTTTCTTGCTTATCTCAACCGGCAAAAGGTAGAGCTCCACCTGCCCCAAAAGCCTGATTTACAAAATAATTTGGTTTCTGACGTACGGTTTCCGTAAAGCAAGCGCACCTCTTTTAAAGATCTTCTAGGATAACGTCGATTTAGTTTTTAAAGATGTGTTTCAAACTACCTTGAAAGTGCAATCGGAATTACTTTAGCTGTCAGTAACGCTGAATTGTTTAGTATAGGTTTCTAGTTTTTTTCTCGGAATGCATAAATATCCCTTTGATTCACAATCAAAAAGATAAGCTCTAATGTATTTCATAAAAAACTCTCAGGAGTACTATCTACTAGATCTATACAATGGCTAGACGTATACCTTAGTTTCCATTATATTCAATCATTTCAAGAGCTTTTAAAAAAGATAAAAATAAAATAGTATGCGAAAAATTTTCGCCTTTTATATGCTGCTAGGTTTTGGCCCACTAGTATTTGGACAAGTTACTCTATCTGGAGCGGTGCTAGACAGTGTCACAAACGAACCAATGGCTCAGGCTATAGTGGTTATTGACAATCATAGTTTGGTGACCAACAGGCAGGGGAAATTTATATCTCCTCCTCTGCCCTTAGGCAAGCATACTGTAAGCGTGAGCCACGTAGGTTGCACCACAAAATTTTGGCAAATAACTATAGCCGGAGATACGTTTATTAACGTTTATTTACCTCATCATTTGCACAGTTTTCAGGAAGTTGTAGCCTATGGACATGAGCACAACCAAGAGCCAGACGCTCGATTTATACACACTGTGAGTGCTAAAAAACTAGAGCACCTAGCAGCCACAAACTTGAGTGAAGCTCTGAAAAACTCAAACGGAGTGCGTTTTTTAAGAACCGGAAATACAATAGCCAAGCCCATCATAAACGGTATGCATAGTAACCGAATATCGGTCATAAATGATGACAGCAAACAAGAAGGTCAACAGTGGGGAAGCGAGCACGCACCAGAGATAGACCCACTAAGTGCAGGAAGTATTGAACTAATAAAGGGAGCATCTACCTTGCGATATGGCGGCGATGCTATGGGCGGGGTGATACGAGTGCTCCCAGCCACATTTTCTGACTCTACCTACACTCGGCTATCTCTAATAGCTAAAGGAGAAACAAACCCAAATGGCGGTCACTTTGGTCTAAAACTAGAAAGATATGCAAAAGAGTTATCCCTTGGACAACGTTTTATAGTAAACATGAAACGCAACGGAGATGCCCAAGCTGCCAATTATAACCTGAGCAACACTGCATTTGGACAGCTGAGTGGAGCATACTATGCACAGTTAGAAACTGGCAGGCATATGTTCTCGGCTACGGCATCTGCTTTTGTACAACAGCTCGGTATACTTTCTGCAGCTCATATAGGAAATCTAACAGATTTGAATAGAGCGCTTGCGAGTGATACACCACTTATTCTAAAACCATTTTCATATGAAATACAGGCACCATCTCAGCGCATACAGCACTACGCCACCAAAATAAAATGGAACTATGAAAGTGAACCATTGGGTGCTATAAATGGTAGCTACACCTTGCAAAATAATCACCGCCAAGAGTTTGATAACCATACAGGAAAAAACGCCGCTGCGCTAGATCTGAATCTAGTAACACAACAAATAAATGTATTTATAGACAAGCATATGCAGCAGTACAGGTGGCAGTATGGTCTTTCAGGTGAATCTCAACAAAATATTTTTAAGGGTCGCTATTTTATACCCAACTACCAGCGATACAAAACCGGTATTTTTGCTATAGCAACGGTAGAAAAGGAGGACTACCTAATAGAGGCAGGATTGCGATACGACCTACAAAAAACCACCACGTACAGGTACAATAAAGATATACTCCTTGAAGAACAATTTGATTTTGACGGATTTTCTGCAAACATTAGTGGATGGAAAAGACTAAATCAAGACCTACAGTTACACCTTTCAGCGGCTACCCGTTTTCGAAGCCCAGACATTAACGAGCTGTTTAGCAATGGGCTACACCACGGGTCTGCTGCATTAGAATTTGGTGATTTAACACTCACCCAAGAACGATCATTTTCCGTCAATTCCGCATTAAATTATAACCACAACCGACTGAGATTTCAGGTAGAACCCTATTTTCACTACTTTGAGAACTACATTTATTTGAAACCCAGCGGACAAAAACAACTGACTATAAGAGGGGCATTCCCAGTATTTAACTATGTGCAAACAGATGCCACTTATGTAGGATCTGACTTAGGCATGCAGTATAGAATAGCTTCCCAGTGGACAGCAGAACTAACCGCAGCTTTGGTCTACGTGAGGGACATAACCAACGATACACATATTTTTGGTATACCAGCACAGCAAGCTACCGCTATGGTACGATACACCTTTGCCGAGCTACTCGGTGTGCAAAATGGCAACTGGAAAATTGGCACAGAATATACCGCAAAGCAAAATAGAATAGAACTCAATGAAGATTTTTCCGACTCACCGTCAGGCTACCTTCTAATAAACACAGAGCTAGGCGGACAGTACAAAAACACTCCTTTGTATTTTAATTTTGGTGTGCAAAATCTACTTAATACGGCATATAGAGACTATATGAACCGCTATCGATACTATGCCGACGATTTGGGCATAAATTTTTATTTAACACTTAATTACACTTTTTAATTTAACATTTTAACAATTTTAACAATTTAACAGTATGAACAACAGATTTTTAAAACCACTAATGCTAGCTACAGTAGCCAGCTTTACTATCACCTTTACTGGCTGCAAAGACGATGAGGTAATTGCACCACCAAACGAAAACGAAGAGGAACTTATAACTACTGTAGAGCTCACTTTTGAAAACAGTAGTAATTCTAATGATGTACGAATTTTCAAATTTGCAGATCCTGACGGTGACGGCGGTAATGCACCAACCCAATTTGACACCATTAAACTGGAAGCCAATAGCACCTACAACTTAGGTATACGATTTTTGGACGAAAGTAAGTCGCCAGTAGAGGACATTACAGAAGAAGTGCGCGAAGAGGCAGACGAACACCTTGTGTGCTACACCTCTGCAGGAAACATTACAACCACTATTACAGACCAAGACGGCAATAATCAGGCACTTGGGCTACGTGCTACTGTGGCAACACAAGCAACCCAACAAACCAACTTTATGATACGTTTAAAACACCAACCTGGTGTTAAAAATGGCAGCTGTGATGTCGGAGAAACAGATGTAGAAGTAGATTTTACTTTAGTAATTCAATAGGCTTAATCAGAAGTTTCATTTGATTGTTTTATCGGCTCAGCGTTTTCGTTGAGCCGATTTTTTTGTAAGTGTTTGAACAATGAATAAGTAAAAGTTTACCTAACAAAAAAGCACCCAAAACTTCTGAGGTTTTAAAAAAAGTTATGGTCTAAAAAAAACTTAGCCTTATTTTTTCAACCTCATTTGCCCAAATTTTGTCTCCCTCGCTTATGTCTGCTATGGATTTTACCGAGGCTACCAATTCTTCTATAACCATCGAAGATTTTAGCGGTCTTCGATACTCCAGCGCTTTGCAGGCTGTTAGTAGTTCTATAGCTTGTATTCGCTCTACGTTTTCTACTACACGCAGGCATTTAGTGGCAGCGTTGGCTCCCATGCTTACGTGGTCTTCTTGGCCGTTGCTACTTTCTATAGTATCTACACTACTTGGCGTGCAAAGTTGCTTGTTTTGGCTCACAATGCTAGCAGCGGTATACTGGGCTATCATTAGCCCACTTTCTAAACCAGGATTTGATGTAAGAAATGCAGGCAAACCACGCTTACCTTCTAGTAATCTATATATTCTGCGTTCGGCTATGCTTCCTATTTCGGCTATAGCTATGGCCAAAAAATCTAGTTGCAGGGCGAGAGTTTGTCCATGGAAATTTCCAGCACTCAGCACCAAATCTTCATCAGGAAAAACATTGGGATTATCTGTAACTGAGTTTATTTCTGTTTCAAAAACTGCCATAGCATGCGCCACAGCATCTTTGCTTGCCCCATGTACTTGTGGCACACAGCGCAGGCTATAAGGATCTTGCACATGCCCTTTTTTTTGAGCTAAAATCTCACTTCCGTGTAAATGATTTAAGACCGTTTTTGCAGTATGAAGCTGACCTTGGTGTGGACGTATCTCGTGACTGTATGATAAAAAAGGCTCTATGCGTGCATCATAAGCATCGACACATAGCGCTGCATGCAAGTCTGCTCTTTTCAATATATCTTGTGCTTTGAATAAACAGTGTAATCCGTATGCTTGCATAAATTGGGTGCCGTTTATAAGTGCCAATCCCTCTTTAGCCCCAAGTTTCAAGTCACTAGGTAGTGCTTTTTTGGCATAGGCAAACGGTTCTTCTTTACTTTTGGAAGGATTTTGGTACGCCCAGATTTGGCCTTCGCCTATCAGTGGCAAGGCCAAATGACTTAATGGAGCTAAATCTCCACTAGCTCCTAAACTACCTAGTTCATATATAACGGGGAGAGTATTGCTATTGTAAAATTCCAGTAGTTTTTCTACTGTGGCTAATTGCACTCCACTGTGTCCGTAGCTCAGGCTTTGTGCTTTGAGCAGAAGCATCAGTTTTACTATCGAATGAGGTACATATGCTCCTGTACCACAGGCGTGAGACCGTAAAAGATTGATTTGCAATTCTGTTAGTTTTTCTTTGCTAATTTCGGTATTGCATAGCGAACCAAAACCTGTATTCACTCCATAAATAGGCGGCCCATCTTGTGCCACTTTTTGAAGCAAATAGCTATTGCACTTATTAATTTTGGCTTTAGAAAGCTCAGAAAGCTCCACACCAATGCCACTTTCTATTATTTTTCTGATATCGTCTATACTATGATACTCGGCTAACTGCATAAAGCAACGAAGATAAACACTGCCTGTTAAATTAGTGCACTAAAAGTTTTTGCACGTCGAAAAATGATTACTAAAGTCTAGCACGGACTTGCATGAAAACGGCCGACACATTCTTGCAGAATGTGTCGGCCGTTACAATAAATAAAGATGATTTTTGATACTAAATCACCAGTAAAATAGCTTAATCTACGGTAATTTCCTTGAGTTTACCATAGCCTAAGTTTGCCAGTCCTTCGCGTATTTTGTAAGCGTGGCCCACTACTATGATTACGGTATTATCTGGCTTGAGCATCTTTTTTGCCATTTCATTGATGTCTGCCTTAGTCATTTCGTTTACTATACTAGCCTGCTGTGTAGTATAGTCCTTTGGCAAGTCGTATTCGGCTATTCGGCTCAAAAAGTTTAGCTTATCAAACGGTGTTTCATAATTCAAAGCCTCGCTCAAGGTAATTGCACTTTTTGTAAACGCAAGTTCCTCATCTGTGATGCCTGTGTTTACAAAGTTGCGTATTTCTTTCATCAACTCAGTGATAGCGCTGTCTGTTGCTTCTTTTTTTATCTCGGAGGCAAATCTGTACGTACCATATTGCTTGTTTCCACCAAAACTAGCTCTTGCACCATAGGTGTATCCTTTGTCTTCGCGCAGGTTCAAATTTATTCTACTATTGAAAGCCCCGCCCAAAGAAAAGTTCATAACACCTGCTTTGAAATAATCTCCATTGTAATCGAACTTGGGACCTGGGTGACCTGCCCAAATAGTACTTTGTGCTGCATAAGGTTTGTCAATCAAATAAACGGTTGTAGTAGCTGGCATTTTCAATTCTGGTATTGAAGGAATAGCTACGTTGGTATTTTTCCACTCTTTCAAAAATGACAATTTACTTAATGCATCTTCTTTTGTAATGTCTCCGGAAACCACTAGCGTACTGATATTTGGTGAGTAGTAGGTTTCATAAAATAACTTCACATCATCTAAATCAATTTTACTCAACGATTTATAATTGCCATAGTAATATTCTTCTAAAATTGTACCTTCATACATAATGCTATTCCACGCTTTTGTGGCCATTACACTTGGGTTGCTTTTTTGTGATTTTAGGTTTTCTATGATTTGACCTTTGATACGTTTAAAATCTTTCTCATCAAATCTTGGTTCAAATAGTGCGTCTTTTAGCAAAGCAAGTGTTTCGTCTACCTTACTAGCTAGGCAGCTTACAAAAACAGACGAACTAAAAGTCCCACTATTGAAACTGATACTGCTCCCAAGTTTGTCTAGCTCTCTGGAAAACTCCTCTGTAGTCAAATTTTTGGTGCCCTCTCCCATCATACTCGCCGTCATCATAGCTGTACCTGTAGCTACTTTTTTGTCTGATGCCAGCAGGTGGCCACCTTCCATTTCGATATAGAAATAAGTTAGAGGAGCTTCGTTGCTCTCATTGCCTATAACTTTTAGCCCATTTGAAAATTTTTCTTCGTAAAAATCCGGAATTGTAAAGGCTTTAGCAGTAGGTTTGGTAGGCCTTACACTTCTATCAAAATCATCTTTTGGAGCTGTGTAGCTCAATCCTTCATACTGCTTATCTGTCACTTTGGGTGTATTGGCGTGTGGATTTACACTTTTAGGTGTTTCATCATCCTCATCTCTTTCCTGCTCTTTTTCTACGGTGAGTATAACAGATTTTTTATTTTTAATGTATTTGTTGTAGACTCTTACGATGTCTTCTTTGGTAACGGAGCTGTATCTGTCTATATCATCTTGCAGATTGTATCCGTTTCCTTTCATCATAGCATAGTGGCTCAAAACCCCTGATTTTCCATCTATACTGGTCATAGATCCATAGGTAGAAGCAAGAACTTGGGTTTTGGTAATTTCTAAATCTTCGTCTGTCACGCCTCTGGTTTCAAACTCAGCAATAGCTTCCCTCAGCTTTTCTTCTACCTCATTCAGTGGCAAGCCTCCAGCTATCTGTGGCATGGTAACCACCTGAAACGCCATCATACCTGCAAGTTCTAATGTACTATGAAATGCTCCAGCCTGCAAGGCTAATTCTTCTTTTTCTAGGTTTTTATAAAGCAATGAGTTATTTCCGCCACCTAGTATTTCAGCCAATATATCGAGAGCAGCTTCATCTTTGTGAAACTCTGGAACCGTTGGGAAAGCCATCAAGGTAAGCGGTGCTGATATATTGTCATATGTCTTTACATAATAGTCCATAGAAAGTTGAGGCTTTTTAGGATACATATTTCTTACCTCGGGGCATTTTTGTATTCCTTCAAAGTATTTTTCAGCCCATAATTTAACCTCCTCAGGATTAACATCACCCGATACTACGAGTGTAGCATTATTAGGGCCATACCATCTCAAAAAGAAATTTTTTAGGTCTTCATATGTAGCTATATCTAAATCATCTACATAGCCAATCGGTGTCCACTCATACGGATGGTTAGAAAACAAGGATTTGAAGAGAACTTCATTGACCATTCCATAAGGTTGGTTATCGTAGCGTTGTCTCTTCTCATTTTTTACAGCATCTCGCTGGTTTTCAAATTTTTCTTGTGTAAACCCTTCAAGGTGCGTTCCCATTCTGTCAGCCTCCAGCCAAAGTAGGGTCTCAGTCATGTTGGATGGTGCAGTTTGATGATACACCGTTTTATCAAAAGAAGTATACGCATTATTGGTACCTCCTGACTCGCTTATTATTTTAAAATGTTCTTCGTCTGCTATGTTTTTAGAACCTTGAAACATCATATGCTCAAAAAAGTGAGCAAAACCACTATTTCGGATACTTTCCCTTGCGCTTCCTACGTGGTATGCTACTTCCACATGCACTATAGGGTCAGAGTGGTCTTCGTGGATAACCAATGTAAGCTCATTGCCCGGTAGTTTATATTTTTCGTATGGTATAACTACTTTGTCTGCTGTCGGTTCTATTTTTTCTACCAATTCCCAGCTAGTCTGAGCAGTAGCCAAAAGTCCGGCTAAAATTAAATTAAAAAAAAGTATTGATTTCTTCATTATATATTGATTTGTGGGTGCAAAAAAACGATTGTTATTCAAAAACCAAAGCGTCTATCGACAAACATCTCAAAACAAAGGTTGTATATAGGGTGATTTTTCACATATACCACCCTAAAAAACGTCACAAATACTGGAATACCACAGAATAGGTACTCTAAAATATTTCAGAAGAAAAACATTAAATGAAGACCAACTATTCTTATCAAAGAAATGTGATTATCTTTTGAGAAATGAGTTGCTTTACCGGAGGCCTTGAGCAAACTATACCTCTTATAAAGCGGAATATAGTTCACCAAAAATGCTTGCTTTTTTTATTCTACGCTAACCTGTATAGTTTTTGACCATTCTTTGCCATAAGAAACATGCATACCGTCAGCAAATTGGAGGGTCAGCTGATATGTTCCGGGATTTAAGTATACAGAGTCGTTTATTTGTCCTCCACCATAATGTATATGTGTTTCGTCTGCTACAATTACAATACCTGCTGGCACAAAAGTATCATTTATTAAAAGGTGGTGGTGTCCGTATCCTTCACGCGGTGCACCTTTTGGTTCTACTTGCATTCCTGAAACTCCCATTTCTAAAACAAATGGAGAGGTCAGCGTAGCCCCATCTTGTATATTTAAAAAAGATACTCCATTCCCATCTTCGAGTAAGGCAACAGAGCCATCAGTGTTTTCTGTAGCTATATTTTCTGCCGAATCGTTTGATTTGGTGGCGGAAGGCGAACAAGAGTAAAATGCTATAATAGTAAGTAGTATTATTGTATATTTCATAGCTGCGAATGTACAAGTATTTGTGGGGTAAAAAAAGAAAACTCACCCCGTTGGAAGTGTATTTCCAAAAACCGTAAAGGAGTAATAGACTATTGGTTTTTTGTATATAGAAAAAAGGTTTTCTTTGAGTAGAAAACCTTTTTATATAAGTGAGGGTGGAAGACCGGGCTCGAACCGGCGACCCCTGGTACCACAAACCAGTGCTCTAACCAACTGAGCTACAACCACCATTTTACTATTTTGAGAATAGTTCTCAAAAGCGGCTGCGAATATAATCTTACAGTTTTTATTTAAAACATAAAAAATTAGAATATTTAAAAAAAACTACACCGTAGAGCATACTGAATAGATTGTGGGCAATTAGCATACTAAATCACCAAAAAACATAGTTCCTTTGAAGCGCTTGTTTAGATAACCCATGAAAAGAATACTACCGTTTATTGGCTTAGTAGCCATTCTCCTCTGCTTTTGGCAGCAGGCAAACGCTCAACAAACCCGTGAATACACTGCCTCAATATCGCTTTTTGAGCAAGCAAAAACACTGTACATAAAACAACAATATGTGCCAGCTATTCAAACGTTTGAGGCATTTTTAGCTACCCGTCCCGAACCAAATTATAATTTTGAATCTAGAGCGTACATTAATTTGTCTCGCCTCAAATTAGAAAAACAAAACGCAAGTAATGATTTAAGCAAAATGCTCCGTGCAGAACCAGAGCATGAACTTACCACAGAGATAAACTTTGAATTAGGGTTGTACTACTTCAACAAGGAAAAATTTTCGAAATCGCTCAAATTTTTTGAAGAAGTAAAAGAATCCGATATACCAAAATCACTGCGTGAGGAGCTCGCTTTTAAAACAGGATACGCCTATTTTAAAAATGAGGAATATGAACAAGCCAAGAATCAATTTAAAAAAGTAATGAATGGCACAGGAAAATATGCTGTAGAATCTAATTATTACTACGGCTACCAGTGCTACATACTAAAAGACTATGCTTGCGCTATGGCTATCTTCAATAAAATAGGTGACAAAGGACCTAAAACAATGAAATTGTACATAGCACAGATGTACTATGAACAAGAAGAATATGAGAAAGCTTTTGAAATAGTCAATAACATACAGCTCAAAAACAAGCAGAATGAGACTGAACTACTTTTGGGAAAAATACAGTACCAACTTAACAATAAGAGCATTGCATTGACACACTTTGATAAATATACTGCAGATATAAAAGAGCTAACCTCAGAAGAGATTTATCAGTTTGCCTCTGCGAATTATGAGGCAAAACGCTACGAAAAGTCTACTCAATACTTTTTAATGGTAGCTAGTCTGGACAATGCTATGGGGCAAGCAGCCAACTACTACATTGGTGTATCATATGTCAATACGGGCAAAAAAGAACGCGCATTGAATGCATTTGCAGAAGCTAAGCGAAAAAACTTCGACAAAAAACTTGGGGAACTCGCACTATTCAATTACGCTAAACTAGCTGCAGAACTTCAAAAAAATACCACTGCTGTAGGAGCAATCAAAGATTTTTTGGACCAATATCCTAATTCCGAAAATACAAATGCTGCTAAAAGTTTAATGGCTGACATTTTTTTGAGCACCAAAAATTATAAAGCTGCCATAGCTGTTCTCGAAGAAATAGGCAATTTGAATGAGGACTCAAAAAGAGCTTACCAAGAGTTAACTTTTCACCGGGCAGAGGAGCTATACCTCAACAAGCAGTACGAAAGTGCTGATGAGTTTTTTCAAAAATCTCTGAGGTACCCTAAGGATAATAAACTAGCCGCACTCTCTTACTTTTGGCGAGCTGAAATAGCCTACAAGACCAATGACAATGATGAAAGCATAAATTTAATGAATAGATTTATGAGCAGCAGCGGTGAGATAAAAAGCCAAAGCAAAGCCTATGGTTACTATTCATTGGCATACAGTTACTTCAAAAAACACGATTTCATAAAAGCCCAAAACTACTTTGCTCAATACAAGAAAAATGAAACCTTTTCAGACGAAAATAAAGATATCTATTTAGACAATGCTCAGCGTTTGGCAGACTGTTATTTTCTAAATGGGCAGTACAATGCGGCAATAGAAGCATATGAATTTATTATCAGAAATAATTATAAAAATGCAGATTATGCAGTATTTCAACAAGGAATGTTATACGGTTTACAAGAACGTCATTCCGAAAAAATAAATGTTCTTAAAAAAATTCCAAAAGATTTCAAACAGAGTATTTATATAGATGATGCACTTTTTCAAACAGCACGTGAATATATGAATATCGGTGATTTTAGCAGTGCAGAAAACCTCTTTAATGTAATTATATCACAACATGATTACTCCCCATTTTTGCCCGAGAGCTACTTAAAATTGGGTTTAATGAGCTACAACCAAAGTAGTGATGATGCCGCTCTTGGCTACTACAAAACCGTAGTCCAGCGTTTTCCTAAAACTAAAGAAGCCAAAGAGGCACTCTCGTTTATTGAAATAATTTATACTAACCAAGGCAGTCCGAATGAGTACTTTGCCTACGCAGAAACTATACCAGGAGCTAGCGTTAGTTTATCATATCAAGATAGTGTGGTGTACCAACAAGCTATACGCACATATACCAGTGCAAACTACACTAGAGCGAGTAAAGAATTGGGTGGATATATACAAAAGTTTGGTGACAACGGATTTTTTATTTTACCTGCTCACTACTTTAAAGCAGAATGCGATTTTTATACAGATAACGAAGATGAGGCACTTACTCATTATCAATATGTAGTAAATCAGGGAGTAAATGAGTTTACAGAAAAAGCGCTTATCAAACTTTCTGGAACTTACTTTTACCGAGAAAACTATACGAAAGCAGTGGATTATTACGCCCGGTTGGAACCTATGGCAGCGTCTAAAAGTACTTTTATAAGTGCCATAATGGGACAAATAAAATCCTACTATTTGCTAAAAGAGTATCAACTAGCAAAGAAAAAAGCAATCCAAATACTCCCTATAGAGGCTGTACCTACCGAAAATTTGGTGGAAGCCAATATGATTTTAGGCAAAATACAGCTGAAAGACTCTAACCTGCGTAGTGCAAAGTATCATTTTGACTATGTAATAGCGAACAGTAGAAGTGAAAAAACCGCCGAAGCTCTGTACACAAGAGCTCTAATAGAATACGAGCAAGGAGAGCTAGACAGTGCTGTATCAAATGTATATACACTTCAAGATAACTACTCGGCTTATGAGTTTTGGGTTGTGAAAGGGTTTATTTTATTGAGTGATGTATACCTCAAAAAAGATGATCTTTTTCAGGCTAAAGCTACATTGCAAAGTATACTAGATAACTACGATAAGGAAGACGACGGGCTACTAGATATTTGCCGAATAAAACTAACACAAATAACCGAGTCAGAAAACACCTTGGAAAATTCTACGCTAACGGAAGACGAGTAACCCATTTTGATGCTCTGATATTATTACTAAATAAACATCTTTGGCTTGTCATAAGTGTACGTATTTATTCTACCTATGGTATGGCTCAATTTGACACGTTGGCAGCAGATATTTTTGTATAGTCGCCAGTAGCTATAAAAAATGATCGCAACCACCAACTTCTTGCCAATGTAAGATCGATATTTCAACTTTCCTATCCCCTAGGTTGACGTATCGTCTCTTTATAGTTGTGTCTCGTTCATTGAAAAAGCAGACTACCTGTGTGCACAAATCGGCACATTTGCAATGCCAAAAATTCCTTACTTTGCAGTGATGAGGGATAGAGAAAATCTACTAAAACAGTTGGAAGCAAAATTTGATGCGGCAGGGCAAGACTTGGACACGCACCTAGAAGGGCTGCTACATGCCAACTATATAACCTACTGGGACTACATAAAAACAGATGCACTGCTCAGCCTACAACAGCAGCGCACCCAGTATCCGGATGAGATGGTATTTATAGTGTATCATCAGGTAAATGAGCTTCTCTTTAAAATGATGCTTTGGGAGATAGAGCAAGTAGCAAGCAACACTGAATTGACCGTAGATTTTTTTGCAGAAAAGCTCTACCGTGTAAGTCGGTATGTAGATGTGCTCGCTTCTTCTTTTGAGGTAATGGGTGATGGTATGAGTTTAGAACAATACCAAAAATTCAGACATACACTGACACCGGCTAGTGGTTTTCAGAGCGCGCAATACCGCAAAATAGAGTTTGCTAGTACCGAGTTGATCAATCTTATAGACAATCGTTATAGAACTACCATAGACCGAAGCACACCGTTTAGCCACGCTTTTGAACACTTGTATTGGCAGGCTGCGGGCAAAGACCACAAAACCGGCAAAAAAAATGCTTTGCTCAGTAATTTTGAAAAAAAATACCGCAAAGATTTTATTCGTTTTATGAAAAAATATAACGAAACCAATATGTGGACCAAATTTAAATCGCTACCAGAAGAACAACGCAAAGACCCAAAACTACTGAATGCAATGAGGCACTACGACCACACGATGAATGTGCGGTGGGTAATGGCACACTACCACGCAGCAGGCAAGTACCTGGCAAAACCAGACGGTACCGTAGAGGAGGCTACCGGTGGCAGCGACTGGCGCAAATACATGCTACCAAAATACCAAAAACGAATTTTTTTCCCAGAATTGTGGAGCAAAGATGAGTTAGATAACTGGGGTATAGACAACCTGATTTCCTATAAAATACTATAGTCAGTTGTTTTTGCATATAATAAACGTAAATTAAAAACGGCGCTGCAGTAGGCGCTTTCCGCCTCTTTTGTTGCCTTGGCTATACCGTTTTTTTTGTAGCTTTTGGCTATGAGATAGTCATTTTCACTATCGTGTCTGCAGTGATTATACAATTGTCAATTAAGGTTTGACAGCTGCAAAAAGACGGAAGATTTTGGAGTAAGACCAGTGGTGCGGAGACCAAAGAACTTTCAATTAAGTACTTTCAAGTTTTTTTTCGCACGAATAAAAGTGAGGGAAGGTGAAGACAATTAGTTGGCGGTATTTTTTTATTTTGTAGGAAGGAACAACTTCATTTCTCCGATTTCTAATTTGTCTAAATGTCCCATTTTACTTTCGTCTTTTGTTATCAAGTGCATGTGCAAAAATGAGTCGTGGTGTGTGAAGACTCCTTTATGTTCAGTCGAGAAAAATCCAATTATTTCAGCGTTCTCGTTAGCAATACGGTAATTTGTTTGTCCTTGATGTGCTTGCTCAGGCGAAGACACTTTTGCTCCTTTGGGTAAGTTTTGAATATGAATAATGGCACTTGAGACTTGGCCAATTAATTTAAAGGCAAAAGGTCTTTTGAACTCGGTCGTATTATTATCAATGAATTTTTCCAATTCCTGAATTGTCTTAACGTCAGAAGGCAGGTTCATTTCGTTCCATTCGGTTACATTTCCATACACCAAAAAGGGTGCTGATGTTTTAAAGGTATTTTCAACGGACATAGTTGAATCTGAAGTTACTTTTGACACGTAGCTTTTACCGTTATTTATGAGTAATTCGCCTGCTAAATAGCTTACAGGACCCAGTCCATAAAGTCCATTTTTATCTGAGATAGTATCCAGGTCTATGCTGCTACCAAGTTGTCCTTTCCACATCACATTTTTCATCGCTCCCACAATTTTTATATCGGGATATGATTCAGTTTCTTTGGTATTGTCATAGTGCGTTATGGAGGTAAAACTTATGAGGACTATGCTCAGAAGTCCGAATGTTAATTGTTTTATGTTCATCTTTTTTTGGGGTTTGTCAGCTTACTCCTAAGGTTCATTTTGGATGTGGCGAAGGTAGGAATTTTTTGGGGTGCACTTACTGCAGCGAAAACTGAATATTGAGTTAGCTACTTTATTAGTATTGCGTTTAGGTAATATTGAGTGGTAGTTTTTGTATGGTTTGAAAATATTTATTCTTTCAACCTTCACCGAACTATTAAAGGGTAGCATATAATAGAAACTCTACTCAAAGAACAAATCTTTATCAACTGAGTCTTGAGTAAACAAACAGATTTTAATGTTATAATTTCGCACTTTGTTGATTACAAAAATCAACTAATGCAACTCCAGCAAAAATCTATAAGATTAACCGATTACGTAACTAGCCGACTCTAAGTTTGGCCGCATCTTTCCATAAGTAATGAGGTAACGGCTCATTTAATTCCCATTTAATATTCATAGGCTTTGCTCCGTAATGCTCATTTAAAAGTCCTTCACCAATAAAAACGTAACCCATAGTATTACCATATTCATCTTTATTTTTTTCACGAATAAAGAGTAAGATTTTTTTTTCTTTCTCTTGGTGCTTTATATAAGAAATTCCTTTCGGAGTTTCTGGCCCTGCTGAATTTTGACTTTGCCAATGGAATAAAGTCTCGTTGATTGCATAATCATCGTACATTGTAGTTGGAGAAAAATTTTCTTCAGACTTAATTAGATTTATAAAAAGTAGTTCAGTGTTTAATGATTGATTCTCTGCAACTCCTTCTCTACTGGGGGATTTTCTTTCGAAAGTACTTAAACCAAATGCAGCTAATATCTGATCTCTTGTGTAACGAGCGTGAATTTTGAGCGGTTGAATGTATGGTAATTTTATCTCTATTTCCTTAAAGCTAATATCATCAATGAGCAATTCTAAAACTTGAATAATTTCATTTAACATCAATTTGTTTTCCCCTAGTACTTTGATACTTGATTCTAGGGAATCAAATCTTCCAGCTATTTGCCAAACATCATAATGAAGCATTAATAGCATTAATTTTTCAGAATCGTTAAAATCACTCAGTGAAATTCTAAAATTCTTCTTTGCAAGGTTTAAAATAAATTTAAAATAGCTTGTTGAACTACTTGATAACCACCTATTAGAAATTGCCTTTGTGATTTCAATTTCATAAGTAGAATCAAAACTATCTAATTTGCCTGCTTCAAAACAAAGTTTTTTCCAACTCCCTCTTTTATAAATCATTTGAAGAGGGATGTTATTAAAGCAAACGAAATTCTTCAAGTTTAATTCAAGGGTAGTTTGATGCTGAAAATTTCGAATCTTTTGAATTAATTGATTTCGGTTTAAAGAAGTTGATGCCGCAATATTTTCTAAAATAGTCTGTTTGGCTTTTTTTTCTAGAATAATGGAACAACCCAAAGGTAAATGCGGGAAATTGTCTTCTACTTCCTTTTTAACCGTGGTAGCTGTTTTACCGATTAGGGCCCTAAACTTATTCTCAAAATTGTACTCTGGCCTTGCATTTCCGACAAAGTCCAATACGGTTAGACAATCTTTATTTTCTGCCATTCTCAACCCTCGCCCAAGTTGTTGTAAGAATATAGTTAAACTTTCAGTAGGTCTTAAAAAAAGAACAGTATCAATTTCCGGAATATCAACACCTTCGTTGAAGATATCTACGACAAACAAATAACTTATCTCCTTTTTAAGCAATTGGTTTTTAACATTATCTCTATTTTGATTATTGTCACTTGTTAGATAATCAGCTTTAAGACCGGCTTGACAAAATTTTTCGGCCATAAATCTTGCGTGATCCATTGTGACACAAAATCCGATGGCTCGAACATCATTGATATCTTTCGTGTATTTTCCTAAAGCATCAATGATTTCTCTAACTCTTCTATCATTAGCTGTATAAACAGAAGATAACTCACTTCCTATATAACGCCCTCTTTCCCATCCAACTTTAGAGAGGTCTACGCTATCAGTAATTCCAAAATATTGAAAAGGACATAAAAGCTTTCTATTTAATGCTTCAGGTAACCGAATTTCAGCAGCGATCCTATTGTGAAAATCCTCTTGAATATCTCCCCCATCCATTCTTTCGGGGGTTGCTGTTAAACCAAGTAAAACTTTGGGTTTAAAGTAGTTTAATATCCCACGATAGCTATTAGCTGTCATGTGATGACATTCATCAATGACAATAAAATCAAAATATTCTGGTGAAAATTTAATCTCGTCTAAACGGTTATTGATTGTTTGGACAGATGCAAAAACAAATTCGTAAGAATTAGGCACCAAACCATCCACCCAAAGTTCTCCAAAATTGTTGTCTCTTAAAATTCCTCTGAATACAGCGATAGATTGCAATAGAATTTCTTTTCTATGAGCAAGAAAAAGAAGTTTAGCAGATGGATTATCTATTTTAAACCTTTTGTAATCAAAAGCGGAAATCACAGTTTTCCCTGTACCTGTAGCAGCAACTAAAAGGTTTCTATTTCTATTATGAATAGTTCGCTCAACATCTAATTTCTCTAAAATTTCTGATTGAAACGGAAAAGGTTTAATATCAAAAAAGGAAAGGTTTAAGTCTAATGTTTTCCCTGATTTTCCCTGATTTAAGGACTGAATTAATTTTTCTTTATGAATAGAATCATCAAACAATTCAAAATCATCACTTTTCCAATAAGAATCAAATGTCTTTTGAAATTTATCAATGATATGACTAACCTCTTTTGTTGTTATTTTAAGATTCCATTCTAGTCCATCCGTTAATGCAGAACGAGAAAAGTTTGAAGAACCTATATAGCCAGTATGAAAGCCTGTATTCCTCTTAAATAAATATGCTTTGGCATGTAACCGCTCATTTCCTGAATTATAAGATATTTTTATTCTAGTATTATCCAGTTTTGAGAGAAGTTGAATGGCTTTATAGTCAGAAGCACCCATATAAGTAGTTGTAATAACTCTCAGTTTTCCTCCGCGTTTTGTAAATTCAATCAATTCTCTTTCTAGAATAATAATTCCTTTAAATTTAATAAAAGAAACAAGTAAGTCGATTTGATTTGATGAGAGTATTTCCTTTTTTAGTTCGCTTTCAAGAGAAAGTCCAACATTCCCTCCTGTAAATAATTCACTATGAGTTAATCTAGTATATGGAGTAATTTCCCTGAGATGTAAATTTAAATCTGTAAAATGGGCGTCGATTTTCGTAAATACCGCCTTCAAAATTTCACCTTCTACTGATATCAAATCATTTTCAAATTCTTCTTTCTTAAGCTCCTCTTTAAGAAATAAAATAATTTTATTAGCAATTTTAATTTGAGTTTCACTTTGATTTTTTCACCTTTGACATAATTCAATGCGTTCTTGATAGTTTGTGCTAAATGTTTGGATAAAACATTAGAAGCCTCTCCTCCTTATCCAAAACTGATTTATTGATAAAAAAACTTCTTTATCAATACTCCCAAGTTCGAGAAACTAATTGCGTTACTAACTCTTCATTATATTCCTTCATTCATAATGATTAAAACTAGTTGAGAATTGGCATATCAATTCCTGCCTTTTCCAAACTAGTTAGTTGATTTTTATTCATTTCTTTCAATTTTGCTAACTATAATTCTGTCCATCCTATTACCTTTAATCACGTCTTAAAAATAATTTTTATAACTTATTTATGATTTAAGTAGTTCACCTACAAATTTCCTTTTGTAATCTGTGAACCACCTTTTGATTAATTTGCCTCCACTTTTTTTAAATATAATGAGTCTCATTTAATGATTTAAACAATTGTCTTAAACCTTTTTAACAATCTAGCATGGTATTTTACAACATTTTTCATATATGAGAGTTAGCGAATTAAAAAGTACTTCACTTTTAATATTGTACAGAATCCACGACGGCGAATTCTAACCTTTGCTTTAAAAATCAAATTGTTATTTTCCATACCAGATGTTATCGGTTTTTTGTTGTTTCATTCGCTATTTTTCTTTCTAATTGTAAAGTCAAAAATTGCTCCGAGGGCAACGCCAATCGAAAGTCCGACTGCCATACTTTGCTTTAAGTTGCCAGATTGATAACCGTAAGCTGCTCCGAAAGAAACTCCCAGTGCTGCACCAATACCAATTCCATTTCCAACATTTCTTTTCGTATTCTCTGTCATACTTTTAAACGTCACTTGTTCTAAAAAAAATTCATTGTTTATTTTAGATCTGCGGTTTTACTCCAATAACCTGCAAGTAGCATGTACCCGCAATAATACCGTACTTTTTTTCAAAATCCCTACTTGTACGCATTTTTTGTTATAGTATGCCTGCAATTCATGATTACTCCCGCTGCTCATCTCACGCATAACTTTTGACTCAATAAGAGCTAATATCAAAATACCGTTCTATTTTTGCCCAGTGAGTCAGCACAAAACCAATCTATCGCTCAAAAAGTACAATACCTTCGGGCTAGAGGTATATGCCCAAAACGTAGTTTTTCTATCCCAATGGCAAGAATTAGCCGATATAGAAAATCGTGATAATTGCCTTATCTTAGGCGGTGGTAGCAATGTTTTGTTTACCCAAGACCTAGAACAAACTGTCATCATAAACCAAACCAAAGGAATATACACTGTGGCCGAAGACCAAGACCACGTAGAACTAGCAATTGCTAGCGGCGAAAACTGGCACCAACTCGTGCTGTGGTGCATCCATCGTGGGTATGGTGGCTTAGAAAATATGAGCCTTATTCCCGGATCTGTAGGCGCAGCACCTATGCAAAACATTGGTGCGTATGGTGCCGAAATAAAAGACGTGCTCACGTATGTAGAAGCCATAGACCTAGTATCTATGAACGAGGTACGCTTTACCAATGAGGAATGCAAGTTTGGATACCGCGAGAGTATTTTCAAAAAACAGGCGAAAGGAAAATACTTTATAAGCTCTATAGGAATAAAACTTACCAAGCGCAACCATCAGCTAAACACGAGCTATGGTGATATAGAAAACCACCTCAAAGAACAAAACATAACAGCTCCTACCCTAGCAGATGTGAGCAATGCTGTGATAGCGATACGCCAAAGTAAACTTCCAGACCCGGCAATACTTGGAAATAGCGGCAGTTTTTTTAAAAACCCAATTATAGCTACTACGCATCTAGCTAAGCTAAAAATAGATTTTCCAGAGATAAAGAGCTACCCCTTAAACGAGCACCAAGCTAAAGTACCCGCAGGATGGCTCATAGAAAGCCTAGGGTGGAAGGGTAAACAAATAGGAAACACCGGTAGCCACGCCAAACAAGCTCTAGTATTGGTAAACTATGGCAATGCCAAAGGGCAAGAAGTTTACAACTTGGCCAAAGAAATACAAAAGAGTGTACAAAATACGTATGCTATCCATTTGGAAATGGAAGTAAATGTGGTCTAAAACTTCTGCCTAATCTCATTGATAAAGTAGCCGATTTATAAAAACCAAATCCTTATTCAGTTTTGACCACAAGTCTGCATACTCCGGTTATCTTTGTATCGTTATGAAAAAATCCTATCTATTTATATTTCCCATATTTTTGGCTGCATGCACCAGCGAACCTAAAGAGGTAAAAAACTCGCAGCTTGAAAATATGGCTAAAGACAGCAGGATACTGCAAGACGTGCTAGATGAGAAAAAAGCTGGGTTTAACGCCTCAGCAGATTCTACCAAAAAACAAGTATACGCAGCGGGGATACAAGCCATAGTAGACGCTAAAATAACCGAAAAAGCATTGCAAGTAGGCAATACCGCTCCAAACTTTGTGCTAAACAATGCCAAAGGAGAAAAAATATCGCTCTATAGCGAGCTAAAAAAAGGCCCAGTCATATTGGTATGGTACAGAGGCGGCTGGTGTCCGTATTGCAATCTCACGCTAAAAGCTATGCAAGATATGCTGCCACTCTACAAAGCAGGTGGAGCACAGCTTTTTGCCATAGCACCCGAAGCACCAGATAGTAGCCTAGCTACAGCAGGTAAAAATGAATTAGAATTTGGACTTCTGACAGACCATGACAATGCTATCGCCAAAAAATATGGTGTAGTATACCAACTGACACCTGAAGTAAAAAAATACTATGAAAAAGGCTTTGGGCTAAGTGACTACAATGGGAATAACAAGGGAGAACTACCCCTAGCAGCCACCTATGTAATCGGTACAGACAAAAAAATAACCTATGCCTACTTGGATGCTGACTACCGCAATAGAGCTGAGCCTATGGCTGTGCTAGACGCATTGAGCAACACACAGTAATCCTTCCCTATTTTTAGTCTTGTATTACGATTTTATTTGCCTCTTCGCTGTATCATTATGAGTACAGTGTATATCAGAATTTTAAGGTCCAAGATCAAGGAAATATTTTCTAGATAGAGTAAATCATACTGAAGTCTAGCTATCATTTCTTCTACATTTTCGGCATAACCGTATTTAACTTGTCCCCAGGAGGTAATTCCAGGTTTCACCTTATGCAACCGCTTATAATGTGGTGCTTTTTGCAGTATTTGGTCTATAAAAAACTGACGTTCTGGCCTAGGCCCTACCAAGCTCATTTCACCTACGAGCACATTCCAAAACTGCGGAAATTCGTCTACACGTGTTTTGCGCAAAATTTTTCCAATACGGGTAATGCGTGGGTCGTTTTCCTTGCTCAACTGTGGCCCTGCAGCCTCAGCATCTACCTTCATACTTCTAAATTTTATAATATCAAATGATCTTCCTCCAAGACCTATACGCTTTTGGGTATAAAAAATTGGTCCTGTGGATCCTATTTTTACGAGAACAGCTATTACAACATAAAACGGTAAACCCAAAACTAGCACTAATACAGCAGCCAATATATCAAAGCTACGTTTTACAAATTTTTGCCACGGAGGCAGCACGTTGGTTTCTATTTCTATGAGTATTGCACCAAAGACATTGCCCATTTTCACCATACCTGCCAAGTGTTGATACAAATCTGGAATTATTTTAATGACTACATTTAGTCCGTCGAGCATACTTATGATGGAGGCTATCTCCGCTTTTTGGTGTTCTTCTGTGGCTATTAAAACTTCGTCTATACCATAGTGTGCAATAAGAGCAGGTATTTCATTTTTGCTACCAAGTTTGGAAAGGTTAGTAACGGCAGTATTTTCTCCGTTGATGTTGACGTATCCTCTAAAAAAATGCCCTTCAGATTTTTTCGCCGTACTAAGTTCTGAATATATGTTTTGAGCACGCGGTCCTGAACCCACGAGCAAGGTTTGAAATCCAATTTTTCTACTTTTTATTCTGTATGCTATCCGCGAAGAGAGAATAATTCTGAAGAGCGAAGTTGGCGTAAAATGAAGAACAAATAAAACCAAGATAGACTCATAATAACTTTGGTATACCGAAACCTCGTCGTCTAGCAGTACCACAAAAAAGAGTACTAAGACACCTAATACACTCGTAGTGAGCACTTGTAAAAACTCTTTGAGTCTACTTTTGCGATACACACTCCTATACAAGCCTACCAAAGCGTGCAAACAAATCCAAAAAGATGGTATAACTAGCAAACCCAGATACAGTTTGCTATCGATCCAAACATAGCGCAAATAGTAGGGATTAAACCCTCCGTCTACATAGCATTTTCGGTAGATAAAAAACAGTCCCCAGGCCAGCATAGCTGCCAAAAAATCTAGGACAATGTATTTTAGTATGAGCCGATTTTTGTTCAAAAGTGCACTAGTTTTATATTATCAAAAAACAATTGAGGATTTCCTGTACTATTACTTTGAGCTTTCAAAAAGGGTTTAAAAACTGCACCGTTATATGCTGGGTTATTTACATCTTCAGATAGACTTATGTACACCTTTTTCCATTGCATTTCTCCCATGTCGTCTACGGTAGAAAATAAATTGACCACAGGATAATAGCCCTGTACAGAGGTACCCAAAAGTGCATACATACCCACTACTAATTCGGTATTGCACTTAAAATTGAGTTCTAAGTAAATATCTTGTCCAAAACGTGGTAGCTCATATTCTTTTGTGGTTCTGTTTTCGAAAATCTGAAAACCGGTAGGAATATTTACCCTGCCGCTTCGTGTATTAGTAGTCCCATTAAAATCAAAAACATCAGCAGAATCTGTGGTAATAAAAAGAAGATCATGTGTGGTTAGGTTTCCCGATTTTTCTAGTGAAATATTTCCATCTTCGAAATCCTCTATCCACGAAAATTTGGCATTTTGATTGTATACTACTCGAGGTATCAAGGTATCTACTTTTCCGGGAGTCAAATCCAAGTCTATATCAAAAGAGCGATATAAGGGATACCGAATGCGCTGACTTGTTATTGCATTCTTTTTTATCCCTGCAAAGACATTTATTTTACTATTTCCGGATGCAAGTATGGGGATGGTAGAAGGCATTTCAAAAACACCAATTAACTTACCATTGACATAGACCCAGGCATCTACTATATCGTGAGCATTGCTCCCTTGACTGCCGTCTGCACTCACTTCTAGCTCTATATTTGGGATGTATAGATACGATGGGATAGGCTCTTCTTTGTCATTACAACCGGGCATTGCAAAAAGCAACGCCACCAAAGGTAGTGTAAAAAGGACTAAACGTTGGTTGTGAAATTGCGTTCTAATTGCTCTTTTATTTTATCCGTCACTGACTGGAGTTGCAAATATTGTAAAATTCCTGCATTGGGTTCTACACTATTTGTAATGCAATGGTAAAACGAATTTATCTCTTTTCCGAGCATTGTAATATATCCATCGCTATCTTTTGCTTGGCGGTAGATTGTGCGCACACCCCACTCCTCTCCCATTTCAGTTTCTTCGCCGGTATTTTTTTGCACCTTGAGTAGCTGGTTTACAAAGTCTATAGAGCAGTAAGTATTGTTTTGGAAAAACTTGGTTTCGTGCACCTCTTTATTTGAAATTTTACTTGCCGACAAATTTGCCACACAACCATTATAAAACTCAATACGAGTATTTACAACATCTGGATCTTTATATAGTACACCTACAGCAGTACTGTATACTGATTTTACTTCCGCAGAGCATAGCTTCAAAGCAATGTCAATATCGTGCAGCATTAAATCGTCAATGACACTTAATTGTGTAGATTTTTTGTTAAATTTAACAAATCGGCTACTTTCAATAATACGAGGAGTTACCTCATACTTATCTAAATCATCAAAAAAGGAGTAAAACCTTTGTTTTAGTCCTATTTGAATAAACGTATTAGACTCATAAGCCAGCATTTCGAGCTTTCGCAAATCTCTAGAACCGCACAATGCTGGAGTTTCTATATACATATGTTTGCCGTATTTCACAGCAAGACTCAAGGTTTCGAAGTTGCTGGATAAGATATCTAATACAAGAACACTGTCTACTGCCGAAAAAAGATCATCTAAAGTAGGGAAAACCTGAAAACCGGGGTATGGATGACAATCATATCCACCAACTATAGTGAGTGCACTATTCGTCCGAAGAGCGTGTAATACTCGTTCCGAAAAATTTCCTGTTCCTATAATTCCAATTTTCACTATGTATTTTTTCGGTTAATGTTGGCACGAAGTAAGGCGTAATTTTTTGTCTGCTAAAAACAATGATATTTGCAGCGTATCAAATACTAAACACTTGTTAAAAGACACCTATAAACTACAAGGTCAGCGCGCTCAGTTGATAAAAGAATTAAAAAACCTTGGTATTTCCTCTTCCAAAGTGCTAAAGGCTATGCAAGCAGTACCGCGTCATTTTTTCTTTCCCATCGACTTTATAGACAAGGCGTATGAGAATATTGCTTTCCCTATAGACGGTGGGCAAACTATAAGTCAACCCTACACAGTAGCTAAACAAACTGAGCTGCTCGATGTGAAAAAAGGTGACAAAATTTTAGAAATAGGTACAGGTTCTGGTTATCAAAGTGCTATTCTCAAAATACTTGGTGCACATGTCTATAGTATAGAAACTGTAGAAAAATTGCACGTGCAAGCCAAAGTACTTTTTGCAAAACTAGGCTTAGACATCGTTGCAATAAAAGGCGATGGATCATTAGGCCTACAAGAGCTAGCACCTTTTAACAAAATAATACTGACAGCAGCAGCACCGCAACTCAGGAAATCACTCACACAACAACTCGCAATAAATGGTAAACTAGTAGCCCCCGTTGGAGACCTTGCTGTCCAAAAAATGATACTAGTAACCCGCAATGATGATAATGACTACACCGAAACTGATCACGGAAATTTTAATTTTGTGCCACTTACAGGAATTCATGGTTGGTCTACTACATAAAAAATATTACTTTTTGCTTTTAGTTCTATCTCTTTCGTACTCTGCGTACGCACAAGAATATTTGAAAATAAGAGCAAAACAAGGAGATGGGATATCAATAGTACTAAACAGGTACAATCTAGCTGCATATAAGTGTAGTATAGACACTTTTTTAATGCAAAATAACCTAAATCGCTCTGATAAGCTCAATCTTTCTCAGGCATATAAAATGCCCATTTATGTTTATGACTATGATGGCGTTAGTATCCGCTCTACCATTGGCAGAAATGATTATGACTTGGCTGTTTTTATTCAAGAATACAATGAAGGTCTTTTGCAAGCCGGGCTTCGTGAGTATGACTATAGGGTAGACAAAGTACTTTGGGTACCAGTGCACGCTCTGTATTGTACAGCAGTGTCTGACATAAAAAAAATAAATGTAATAAAACAAAAAATAGATGACGGGGATGCAGATCTCACTAAGGATACCGAAGGGGAAGAACAAGAAGATTCTAAAGCACTTTCGTGGGAAACATTCCCTATTTTTGGCAAGGAACACGAAAAAACCCCTATTTTCACAAAACACTTAGAAGGACAAGTTTACTACCTTATTAGCGGACACGGTGGGCCAGATCCTGGTGCTATTGGAAAAAAGGATGGCCACACTCTATGCGAAGACGAATATGCGTATGATATAACACTGAGATTTGCCCGTAACCTTTTGCAACACAGTGCTACAGTATATATAATAGTGCGTGACGATGATGGTATTCGCGATGTAGAATACCTAGATTGCGACAAGGATGAAACAGTTTGGTTCAACCAAAGCATACCCCTAAACCAAGCAAGCAGATTGAGGCAGCGGACCTCAAAAATTAATGAGTTGTATGAAAAGCACAAGAACGAAGGAGCTACCACACAACGTGTTATAGAAACTCACATAGATAGCAGGTATGAAACACAAAAAGTAGATATTTTTTTCTACTACTACCCTGGCAGTAATACAGGCAAAAATCTTGCTAATACGCTGTATTCTACCATAAAAGACAAGTATGATGAACACCAAGCAAACAGAGGATACAGAGGCGAGGTAAAAAGTCGCGATCTTCATACACTAAGAGAGTGCAAACCACCTGTGGTGTATATAGAGCTTGGGAATATCACCAATGAATTTGACCAACGAAGACTACTAATAGTGAACAATCGACAAGCTATAGCTAACTGGCTCACTATAGGCATTGTCAAAGAAAATGGCTTGTAAGACATTGATCCTGAGCATTTCAATCAACTTTTTGTACGTAGTAAGTTAAAGTAGATTGAGTAGTTTTCATAAAATTAGCTTAAAGTGTAATATCCAGAATACGATCTCGGGATTAGAGTAAGGAATTTATAAAACGTAGCGTAATGCTATAACAATGGGTCGTGAGAAAATTTTAATTATACCTTATTTATTTGCAAGTACATAGTCAAAAATGTACATCGCTTGTTGGATATTTCAGAATCTCCAAAGAAAATAATTTTGTTTCTAGCTTTTGTCATGAGTAAAAAAGTCTAGTTTTCCATTCTTTTTATGCTATAATAAGGATTTAATATGATTTATTGTATCTACCTTTTATGGCTTCTTTATTCCAGTTTCAACACCGCCATAAATGCACTTTGAGGTATTTCAACATTGCCCACTTGACGCATGCGTTTCTTCCCTTTCTTTTGTTTTTCTAACAGTTTACGTTTTCGCGATATGTCTCCCCCATAGCACTTGGCAGTCACATCTTTGCGCATAGCACGTATGTTTTCCCTAGAAATTACCTTTGCTCCTATAGCTGCTTGTATGGGTATTTCGAATTGGTGACGCGGTATGAGTTCTCTAAGTTTTTCACATATCTTTTTCCCAAAAGAATAAGCTTTTTCTCTGTGTATAACCGCACTGAGTGCGTCTACGACCTTGCCATTGAGCAGTATATCTAGTTTCACCAACTCCGAAGAACGATAACCTATAGGATGGTAATCAAAACTAGCGTAGCCTCTGCTCACACTTTTAAGCTTGTCATAAAAATCAAAAACAACCTCCGCCATTGGCATCTCAAAGGTAAGTTCTACCCTATTGCTCGTGAGATACACTTGATTTTTTATTAGTCCACGTTTTTCGATACAAAGTGACATAATAGCTCCTACGTAATCTCCGGCGGTTATTATTTGTGCGTTGATGTACGGTTCCTCTAGCCTATCGTAGTAGTTTGGCTCTGGTAAGTCTGATGGGTTATTTACCACCACTACATTATCAGGTTCTTTTTTCAGATATGCGTGGTAACTTACGTTTGGCACCGTAGTAATCACGGTCATCCCAAACTCTCTTTCTAGACGTTCTTGTATAATTTCCATATGCAGCATACCCAAAAAGCCACAACGGAAGCCAAAACCAAGAGCTGCTGAACTTTCTGGTTCAAAAACCAAACTTGCATCATTGAGTTGTAGCTTGCCCATAGAGTCTCTTAGCTCCTCAAAATCTTCGGTATCTACCGGGAAAATACCTGCAAAAACCATTGGTTTAACATCTTCAAATCCATCAATAGCTATTTCTGTAGGCCTACCTGTAAGGGTGATTGTATCTCCTACTTTTACCTCTTTAGCCTCTTTTATACTGCAAATAATATAGCCTACATCACCTGTGGATACAGTTTGGCGCATTTCAGGTTTTAGTTTTAGTACCCCGATTTCCTCTGCGTAATAAGATTTTCCAGTATTCATAAACTTGATGTGGTCTCGCTTACTAAGTTCACCATCTATAATTCGAAAATAGGCAATAATGCCTCTGAATGGATTGAAAACAGAGTCAAAAATAAGCGCTTTTAAAGCACCCTTAGGATCACCTTTTGGAGGTGGTACTCGGTCTATTACAGCATTCAAGATATCTAAAACCCCCATTCCTGTTTTTCCACTAGCAGGTATAATATCTTCTCTATTGCACAAAATAAGTTCCTCTATTTGGTCTTTCACCTCCTCTGGTTCTGCACCTGGTAAGTCCATTTTATTTAATATCGGAATGATTTCTAACTCGTGATCTAAGGCAAGGTAAAGATTAGAGATAGTTTGTGCTTGTATGCCTTGTGCGGCATCTACAATGAGCAATGCACCTTCACACGCAGCTATACTCCTACTTACCTCGTAGCTAAAATCTACGTGCCCCGGAGTATCAATGAGATTCAAAATATATTCTATACCGTCACGTTTATATTTCATTTGTATAGCGTGAGACTTTATGGTAATACCTCGTTCACGCTCTATATCCATGTCATCCAGCGTTTGTTCCTTCATATCTCGGTCACTCACCGTACCTGTGATTTGCAACAAACGATCTGCCAAGGTGCTCTTACCGTGATCTATATGGGCTATAATACAAAAGTTTCGGATGTTCTCCATGTTCGTGCAAAAGTACATTTTAAACACTGTAAAAATTACAATGTTTTTGTCTGCTACACAATTTTAAACTAACTGTCAATCTATTCTTCAATACCCATTATGTTACCCTTGATTATTTAATAACAACGTATTATCTAAAATTAAAAAAAACAGCTAGCACTAGACGCTGCATTTACATAGTTTTTGATATGTATCTGAGTACCAAAACGATGTTTGACAAGGTAAAGCTAGAATAAAACTTGGGACTATTATCGTTTTCGATGAGTTTTCAAACTACTTAGTTTGCCAAAATGTGGAATTCAAGGCATTCCAAGAAATCATAAAATGTAGTGGCTTGAAATATGAATATATAACGTTAAATACTATGCCTTCTAACCTCGCTATAAGTATCATTAGATAAATAGTCTTATCTAAATTACTGTTTTAGTATAATAATTTTACTTTTGCAGGCTTTAAAACAAATAATTAGAAATTTAAACCTTAAAACTCATGGAAAAAATGATGATTTACATGCCAATACTAATGGCACTTTTAGGCCTATTATATATGGTCGTAAAAAGAAGTTGGGTAATGAAACAAGATGCAGGAGATGGCAAAATGAAAGAAATTGCCGACTATATTTACGAAGGAGCTTTAGCTTTTTTAAACGCTGAATATAAGTTACTTACCTATTTTGTCATTGGCGTGAGTATTGCGCTTGCCGGGGTTGCATACTTTGTAGAAACAACCAGTTACTTAATCGTAATCGCATTTATTTTTGGAGCTTTATTTTCGGCTTTTGCTGGAAATATGGGAATGAAAATTGCTACAAAAACCAATGTAAGAACCACACAAGCAGCACGTACTAGCCTTCCTCAAGCATTGAAAGTGTCTTTTGGTGGTGGTACAGTGATGGGTCTTGGTGTTGCAGGCCTTGCTGTTTTAGGGCTAACTGCATTCTTTATCTTGTTTTATAATTTGTTTATGAATCCTGGAGAAGCATTTTCTTCAGAACAAATGACACTAGTTTTGGAAACACTTGCAGGCTTCTCGTTGGGAGCAGAGTCTATAGCACTCTTTGCTAGAGTGGGTGGCGGTATATATACAAAAGCTGCTGACGTAGGTGCTGACCTCGTGGGAAAAGTAGAAGCAGGTATACCTGAAGATGATCCTCGTAACCCTGCAACTATAGCAGATAACGTAGGCGATAACGTAGGCGACGTAGCAGGAATGGGAGCAGATTTATTTGGTTCTTATGTTGCTACTGTCCTTGCAGCTATGGTTTTAGGTAATTATGTAATAAGAGACAATGGAGCAGTAGAGGCTTTTGACGGTATTGGCCCTATTCTATTGCCAATGGCAATAGCTGGTGTGGGTATCATTATATCAATTATTGGCACTATGCTAGTTGGTATAAAGAGTAACGATGCGAAAGAAAAACAGGTAATGGGAGCCTTAAATATTGGAAACTGGGTTTCTATTGCACTTGTTGCAGTATCATGCTATGGGCTAGTAACTTGGATGCTACCAGAATCAATGACAATGACTTTTTTTGGCGAAGCCGATAAGGAAATTTCGTCTTTGCGTGTTTTTGCTGCAACAATTGTTGGCTTAATAGTAGGAGCAGTAATTTCTTCTGTAACTGAATATTATACCGGTCTTGGTAAAAAACCAATTCTAAAAATAGTTCAGCAATCTAGTACTGGTGCTGGAACCAATATTATTGCCGGACTAGCTACTGGTATGATATCTACATTTCCAACTGTCTTATTATTTGCAGGCGCCATTTGGACTTCTTATGGTTTTGCAGGATTTTATGGGGTAGCTATGGCTGCATCAGCTATGATGGCTACTACTGCTATGCAATTGGCTATTGATGCATTTGGTCCTATTGCTGACAATGCAGGAGGTATTGCAGAAATGAGTGAGCAAGATCCTATTGTACGTGAACGTACAGATATATTAGACTCTGTAGGAAATACTACAGCAGCCACTGGCAAAGGTTTTGCCATTGCTTCTGCTGCACTTACATCTCTGGCACTATTTGCAGCTTATGTAACTTTCACTGGTATAGATGGTATAAACATATTTAAAGCTCCTGTTTTGGCAATGCTTTTCATTGGAGGTATGATACCTGTCGTATTCTCTGCTTTGGCAATGAATGCAGTTGGAAAAGCCGCAATGGAAATGGTAGAAGAGGTAAGACGGCAATTTAGAGAAATACCAGGGATAATGGAAGGTACAGGTAAACCTGAATACGATAAATGTGTTGCTATTTCTACCAAAGCCTCTCTTAAAGAAATGATGCTTCCGGGTTTACTTACTATTGGATTCCCCATTGCTATTGTACTTTTAGGTAAATTGGTTTATCCAAACAACAATATGCTTATAGCAGAAATGCTAGGTGGTTATATGGCTGGTGTTACTGTTTCTGGTGTACTTTGGGCTATCTTCCAAAACAATGCTGGGGGTGCTTGGGATAACGCTAAAAAATCTTTTGAAGCAGGTGTGGAAATAAATGGTGAAATGACCTATAAAGGATCTGAAGCTCATAAGGCAGCCGTAACTGGAGATACTGTTGGAGACCCATTTAAAGACACTTCCGGCCCATCTATGAATATACTAATCAAACTTACTTGCCTCATCGGCTTGGTTATAGCTCCTATGCTAGGTAGCCATGGCGAGTCCGGCAAAAAAGCATGCTGCACCCCACAGGAGAAAGTGGCACACGAAACTGCTTGCAACAAAGAAAGTCACGAAGAATGTGATTATAAATCAGGTGTTAAAAAAGCTTGCTGCAGCAAAGACGATAAAAACCAAAAAGAATCAGTTATATTATTAGAACAGTCTGGTCCAAACCTTAGCAGTAAAGAACCCTCAAGACCTGTTCTACAAAATCAACTGCAGAACAAGTCGTAGTTATAAACTTCAGTTTATAATCAACCTGAAAAAGCACTATGAGCAGGTTAAACCAAACAATTGCTATAAAAAGTGACAAGTCACAAATACTAGCCAAAGGTTTAACTTGCTTTTTTTTGTTTATTCTAACGACTTCTTTTCAACTTACACAAATACAAAACCTGAGTGATAAACATGAGATTAAAGGCAAAGAACTCATTACTCTAAACTCAGAATATTTTAAATCATATACAGATAGAATCTATCGCCAACTAGAGTATAGTTCCAATTTTGATACTATACCACAAGAGTTATTGCGTCACGCACTACGAGGATATACCTTCCTAAAACATACCAAAGAACTTACCAATACCAAATACCTCACCGTTATCGATTTTGCGCAGCACTGCAATAAACGTAGAATGTGGGTTATAGATTTAGAGACTAAGCTAGTCGTACTAAATGAATGGGTAGCTCATGGGGCTAAAAGTGGTGATACATACGCCAAATACTTTAGCAACAAACACAGCAGCAACAAAAGCTCACTTGGTTTTTATACTACAGGAGGATTATATAGCGGTAGTAATAATCTTTCGCTAAAACTGCATGGTTTAGAAAAAGATTTCAATACCAATGCTTTTGCACGTGGTATTGTGATACACGGTGCCAACTATGTGAGTGAAAACATAATAAAAAGTACTGAAAGAATAGGGAGAAGCTTCGGCTGTCCTGCAGTGCGTCAATCAATAAATCAAAAACTGATAAACATAATAAAAGGTGGCTCTTGCTTATTTATATGGCATCCCACACCGGCGTATTTAAAATCCTCCAAACTTCTTAATGATAATTTGTACCTGACGGTGGATGAATTAAACTATTAATGGAATATTTTTGTAACACCTTGTATTATGGGCTTCAAAGATTTCCTTATACTAGTCATTTTTTATACACTGTCTTTTATTAGTTGCAAAAACGAAGTAAAAACCGTTACTACAGAAAATGATTTGATACTCACTCCCAAGGGTCTTTCTTCTGCTTTGGAAGCACAGTTTGATAGACAAACCACTTTAGTTTGCCAAGATAATCTACCATTTTTAGACACCCTGCGAAGTATCTATGCCAATCGAGATTTCCAACCCTTTTGGTGGAATGCCATACTTAAAGACAGTACCAACTGGATTGAACTACAACAAACCTTTGCGCATAGCGAACTACACGGAATGGATGCTCGATACTACCATCTGCCCGTAGTAGAATATCATCGCAAAAAAATAGAAACATTCAGCACTGCAGACAGTGCATACCAACTCATAGCCGAATGTGAACTCATTATTAGCAACGGATTATTGCGTATGAGAGAAGACATCACCAATGGACGTACCAACCCAAAAACAGTGTACGGGTACACCTACATGCTGCCCCGAAACAATAAAAAAAATTGGAACTATACGGCATATTTGCAAAATGACAATAAACTTGCCGAAATAGATGCTATACATAGCGGAGATACAGCCTACAACGAAATACTGAAAGTACTGTATTACTACCTTGAAAAGAAAAGATTAGCACGTAACACATCCATTGACTTCTCACAATATCCCAAATTACAATTGGGAGATAGTGGTGCTATTATATCTCAAATCATTTTAAAACTAAAATCTAGAAACCTCCCTGATTCGAGCATACAGCATTTGGCAGACACAACGAGTTTTACAGCTGACCTACAAAACCAAATAAAAAAACTTCAGGAAAAGTATAACCTAACACCTGACGGTATATTAGGCTACAAAACATTTATTATCATAAATGCCACTCCGCAAGATAAGATAGACCAAGTAAAGGCAAACTTGGAGCGTGAACGCTGGTTTCATAAACCAAAAAAAGGACAATTTGTATATCTTAACCTACCGGAGTATAATGCCTACTTGCACTGGGAAGATAGTATAAAAGCTATGAAAGTTTGTATAGGTAAGAACCTGCCAGATAACTATGATGCGATGGTGAAAGAATACACAGACAGCGGATGGTTGTACAAACTACCTCAAAATATGGAAACACCGCAAATAGCCAGCCAAATAACCTATTTGGAAATAAACCCGACTTGGACAATTCCATATAGTATCATACGGCGTGAAATGTGGTGGAAACTGTTGAAAGATCCTACCTACTTGAGTCGGAATGGGTATAAGGTATTTAAAGGTGATATAGAGATAAACGGAGACACCATAAAGTGGAATGAGATAAATAAAAATCAAATTCCATATACCATAGTTCAAGTACCTGGCCCTCAAAATGCACTTGGAACTGTCAAGTTTATGTTCAATAATCCATTTAGCATATACCTACATGATACTCCTAACAAAAACGCATTTAAAAGAACACAGCGAGCAGTAAGCCACGGTTGCGTTCGACTAGAACAACCCATATTGTTTGGAGAGTTTTTAATGCAGAATAATAGCGATTATGATGCCGATGATTTTAGAATACTAATGGGATTTGCCCCACATGATAAGAACCGTCTAGAGGAGTATGACCCAACCGATAGTACGGCAGTCATACAAAAACTTGAAAAAACTACGAAGATACACCTAGACACCCCTATGCCACTTTACTTGGACTACCGCACACTATACTATGACCAATATTGGAACCCACATTTCACTTATGATATTTATGATCAAAACAAGCTCATAATCAAAGCAATGGACATCATGTAGTCTTGTGCTTCATTTTCTAAACTTATGTAAAATTTGCTTATTCGCTCTTGGCAAATTCGTTGTAATGCTTACGTGACTCTTTTTCAAAAAATAACCCTACAAAGAGATTCGCTACTTTGGCGCTAGCGTTTCAAAAAAGTACAGATCTGTGTATACAACCGATCTGTTGCCTCGCCAGCCTGCCAAAGAGTTTTAGATCCGTGATCTGACCTTCCTGTAGGTTTCCATTGAGTTATTTGCGCCTTTGGTAGCCCATTGATAATAGGCTGTACAACCAAATCAAACTCTGCACTACCGCCAGTCAAAAATACAGGCTTATCCAAATTAGCAATGGTATTGCGCACCGTATTTTGATTGCTCAGATACTCGCCCGGACTAAAAGCAACCACTTTAGATACACTAGACTCTTTAGCTGCATGCATAAGAGCTAAAGATGCAGAATAAGAACTCCCCCATAGAATAATCTCCTTTGTATTATTATCTAAAAGATAGGCGGTAGTTGCAGCAATATCTTTTAGAGCTTCTATGTATTCAGTAGATAATCCTAATGATTCGGCACTTTTTTGAGTTTCATTATACACCTCATTGGCTATTTTGCCACCTCTAAGATCTACAGCCAAGCAAGCAAAACCACTGTCTACTAAACGAGGAGCAATAATCCTATAAGCTCCTCTACTAAAATCGGCTTGATGCAGCAGCACAATTAGCTGAGTAGCATCCTTATTTGGGTAATAATCTGCGGTAACCAATACGCCGTCAGCAGCCTCAAATGTTAAGATCCCCGACTCTCCTTTTTCCAAACTTTTGGCTAGGGTCTCCATAGCTCCTTTGTTGTTTTTGTGCGTACAGGCAACAAAAAATGCAGCTACTGTAATTATTAGATAAAAAACCTTTTTCATTAGCAGTCAAAAGTCTTTTATTTTTCTAACATTGCAAAACCAAAAAGAATATTTATGTCAAACAATCTTTTAAAAGGAAAAAAAGGGATTATATCTGGCGCTTTAGATAGCCAATCTATAGCGTGGAAAGTAGCGGAAAAATGTGTAGAACAAGGTGCAGAAATAGTACTAACCAATGCACCTATAGCTATGCGTATGGGAGCTATAACTGAACTATCTGAAAAACTAAATGCCCCTATTATTCCTTGCGACGTTACAGAAAACGACCAAGTAATAGACCTAGTGAACCGGTCCATGGACCACTTCGGTGGCAAATTTGACTTTATGCTTCACAGCATTGGCATGAGCCTAAACGTGCGCAAGGGTAGAGAATACACCGATTTAAAATATGATTGGACACACAAAACATACGATATTTCGGCACTTTCATTTCACAAAATGCTGCAAGCATGCTACCAAGCTGATGCTTTAAACGATTGGGGAAGCGTATTGGGTCTAACCTATATAGCTGCCCAACGTGTATTCCCAGACTACAGCGAAATGGCTGAAAGTAAAGCACTGCTGGAAAGTATAGCACGAAACTTTGGCTATCATTACGGAAAAAAATCTAAAGTCCGCGTAAATACAATATCTCAATCTCCAACGGTGACTACAGCTGGCAGCGGGGTAAAAGGTTTTGATGATTTTATAAATTATGCAGAAAAAATGAGTCCGCTTGGAAATGCCGATGCAAACGCTTGTGCCGATTACTGTATTTCATTGTTTTCAGACTATACAAAAATGGTGACTATGCAAAATCTCTTTCACGACGGCGGATTTAGTTTCACTGGAGTGAGCAATGATGTTCTTCGCTAGCAGTACATCTCAAAAAATAGTGAACGTATGAAAATTGTAATTCTATCGCGCAATTCTAAACTTTACTCTACAAAGAGAATAGTGGAAGCTGGTCAGAAACGAGGTCACGAAATGCTTGTACTTGATCACCTAAAATGCGATATTCTTATTGAAAAGAGAAATCCACAATTGTATTATTATGGAGAATTGATAGAAGGTGTAGACGCAATCATCCCACGTATTGGTGCCTCAGTTACTTTTTATGGTACAGCAGTGGTGCGTCAGTTTGAGATGATGAAAGTATTTACAACCACCGAATCTCAAGCATTAGTGCGCTCTAGGGATAAACTTCGCTCTCTGCAAATACTATCTAGAGCCAATATAAACCTACCCAAAACAGCCTTTACAGATTACTCAAAAGACTCAGATAGCATGATAAAAAAAGTAGGTGGCCCACCTTGTATCATAAAACTATTGGAGGGAACACAAGGTGTTGGGGTACTTTTGGCAGAAACTAAAAGTGCTGCACATTCTGTGTTAGAGGCCTTTCAAGGTCTAAATGCACGGGTTATGGTGCAAGAGTTTATTAAAGAAGCAGGTGGAGCAGACATTAGAGCATTTGTAATAGATGGTGTGGTGGTGGGTGCCATGAAACGACAAGGAAAAGAGGGTGAATTTAGAAGCAATCTTCACCGGGGAGGCTCCGCTACTTATATAGAACTAAGCGAAGCTGAAGAAAATATGGCATTAAAAGCAGCCAAAGTTTTGGGTTTGGGAATAGCAGGTGTAGATATGCTACAATCTAATGATGGTCCAAAAATAATGGAAGTCAACTCTTCTCCTGGTTTGCAAGGCATAGAAGCCGCAACGGGAAAAGATATAGCTAAATCAATTATTCGATACATTGAGCGAAACGCCGATTAAAAAACAAATGACCATACTTGGCCAAGATATAAAGTACGGTAAAACAATACTCAACCTTGATATAGCTAAACTGCATACTGGTACACCCCTAGATGTGCCAGTTATAATAGAACGAGCAAAAAAACCGGGGCCCACAATTCTACTCACCGCGGGTATTCACGGAAATGAAATCAACGGCATAGAAATAGTACGTCAGATAATACAAAAAAAATATAACGTACCACAACAAGGTACTATCATTTGTATGCCGGTAGTCAATGTATTTGGATTTATTAACCAAGAAAGAAAATTTCCCGATGGTAGAGACCTCAACCGTGTGTTCCCCGGTGGGAAAAAAGGCTCTTTAGCCGCTCGATTTGCACATGCTATTATGACTCAAATCATTCCGCATATTGACTATTGCATAGACTACCATACCGGAGGCGGCCAACGATTCAACTACTCGCAGGTACGGATAGACAGTACCTACCCAAAAACCCTGGAATTAGCCAAAGTATTTGGAAGTAAGTTTATAGTAAATTCTCCCATACTCGAAAAATCATTTAGAAAATCTGTATCACTACTTGGTAAACCTATTATACTTTTTGAAGGCGGTAAAACTCTTGATTTAGATCGTATTGTGACACACCGTGCCATCGAAGGAACACTCAGTGTGCTACATCACCTTGGCTGTCGTACACAAAAAGAAGAACTAAAATCTATAGCACGTATCCCTCAGCACTATATCACACAAAGCACTTGGGTACGCTCACCTAAATCAGGTATGTATCGTAGTTTTACTAAACTAGGTACTTTTGTAGAAAAAAAACAAATTCTTGGGAGTGTGTCCGACCCATTTGGTGGTAAAGAAAAATCTGTAAAAGCACCGAATGCTGGTTATATCATATGTCAAAACCACGCTCCTGTCGTAAATCAAGGAGATGCCCTATTTCATATAAGCGAAGAAGTGCAAACTCTGTGAGTGAACGGCCACAAACCTCGTCTAAATACGATTCCAGCAATTTCTTGTCGCGCCAAAACACTGCGTTTTTTTTACCAATTTTGAGGTAACATATTTTGTAGAAGACATTGTAAAGCAATTAGAAACTTTACGCTGCTCGGTGCTCCTTCTTACACTGAGTTTGATCTCACTCTTTACTAAAATTTATGCACTCACTATTAAAATGCAAATTTTCACCACACCTACTAGTTTTTTTTCGCTTATAACTCTACGCCCATCTCGGCTAGCACATCATCTGCCTCACCAAAATACTTCATCACGTACAATACGTATCGAATATCTACTCCTATAGAACGGCTATAGCTCTCATTCCAAGCGTAATCATTTATAGTAGCCGTGTATGCTCTGTCAAAGTTTACACCTATCAATCTTCCCTTACTGTCCATTATAGGGCTACCACTATTGCCTCCTGTAGTATCCATGTTGTATAATAAACCTACAACTACTTTCCCATTTTCAGGGTGTTTTAGTACATCTGCAGGTTCTATTTCTCTCATTTTATCAAGGTATTCCTTCTGCAGGTAGTAATCTATGTTATCTGTACCTTCTGCTTTTTCTATTATTCCTTGTATAGTAGTAAAAGGGCTAAGTCTTACCGCATCTTCAGGTTCATAACCTTTGATGTAGCCAAAGGTAAAACGCAAAGTCCCATTGGCATCGGGTATGAATTTTCCTCCATTGAGCTCCATTTCCAAGTCATTAAATCTAGGTATGATTTCATCTATTTCTGCATTTAATTGATTCATTTCCGTTTGCATCGCTCCAAAAATGTCATTTAACTTACCTCCTAGACTTATCAAATCTCCTTTTGTTTTCAAATACTTAGCAAGATTTGCATTCATTAGTTCTGTATTTTTCTTCACCTCAAAAAGCTTAGAATCTTCCCAAAGCTTTTTAGCTTGTTCTTTTATATTGGCCTTATTCAAACCCAATACACTTGGCAAAAAGACATGGCTAATTTCTGGCAATGTACTTTGAGATAAGCGATAGTAAAGTTCTGCAAACAAATCTATTTCCAATGACTCCTTATTTGCTACACTTCTGTAGCTACTGAGGGCTTTCAGTATGGTTTCATTATTTTCTATTATGTAGGCTTTTTTGTCTGCTGCGGTCGCAGCATTCTTTGCAAAAAGCGCAGTATAAGCTGCGCCAGCAAAAATTCCATTGCCATACAACTGATTTAGGTATAAATAATCTCGGCTCAATTGAAACTTCCGCTTGTAGAGTTGTCTATTTTTTTCGAAAAGAGGCACATACGTAGCTAAATCTCCATTGCTTAAGGCATATTGCTCTAAGTAGCTTTGGTCTTTATAGGTTTGTGCTATTACATCTGTGCGTTGCAGGCCTTGTAGTTTACCTTTAAAGTTTTTGGCCGTATTGTTCAAACTTGCGAGACTGCCACTGTATGCCAATTGTAGGTCTATATTATTTTCTGTAAACTTTTGTGTAGCAGCTATTCGGTAATCAAACCAATCGGATATAATTGGTAAAACAAAATTGTTTTGATAGTCCAAAAATTCTGCTGTTTGATTGCGGTACGTTTTACCGGGATATCCCAAAATAAAAGTAAAATCACCTTCTTTAGTGCCTTTAGGATTTATCTCTAAATGACTTTCTGGCTTGTAGGGTATGCCGTTTTCATAGGCCCGAACTATTGAAAAATCAGCATTGTGTCTGGGCCACTCCCAGTTATCTGTTTCGCCACCAAATTTTCCAATATTTTTTGGTGGCACATATACTAGTCTAACGTCATCCAAAGTCTTGTATCGGAATAAAGTATACTTTTTACCTACCAGCATTTCTGATATTTCAATTGAGAGGTTAGGATACTTTTTCTGCTCTACTTGCTGTATTCTATCGCTATTTTCTTTAATAGTCTTTTGGCGTAACAAGGCGTCCATTCCTGCTTCAATATTTTGCAGTACTTCGTGTGACACATCTATGTAGGACTGAGTGATCTTACACGGTAAGGTAGTTTTTATTTCATCATTACTTTCTTTGGCATAAAACCCATTTTCCAAGTAATTATTTTGCGAGCTACTAGCAGCTGCCACCTGACTAAAAACACAGTGATGATTGGTAATAATAAGTCCAGTTTCCGAGATAAATGATCCCGTACAACCTCCTAAGCGTACGAGGGCATTTACTAAGGCAGGTTTACTCTCATTATATATTTCATCAACAGGAATCTCTAAACCAGCTTTTTTTAAATCAAGCTTATTTAGATCACTCATAGGAAACATGCCTTCCTCGTCCACAGTATACTTGAAAGAGAAGAGCATAGTAGAAAAAAGTATTAGTGTAATGGCTATATTTTTCATTGTATCTAAATGTAATGTATCTATCGGTTAAGTTAGCGTTTGAAAGTAGTGCACTCGGTTAGTCAAAAAAAGAGGCTTTAATAAAATTTGTAAGCATCTCGTTGCCGCTATTTTTTATATCTTTCACTTTCCCATCCCACTCATTTGTCCCTTTGTAAATGAATACTACATCGTCTCCAATGTCAAATACTGTTTTCATGTCATGGGTATTGATGATAGTTGTAATATTGAACTCTTCAGTTATCTGCTTTAGCAGTTCATCTATTAAGCGGCTTGTTACAGGATCTAGACCAGAATTTGGCTCATCGCAAAATAAGTACTTTATATCTAGAGCAATGGCTCGAGCAATACCTACTCTTTTTTTCATTCCACCGCTTATTTCAGCAGGAAATTTGGCATTTACACCCGCCATATCTACTTGTTCCAAGCAAAAATTCACGCGATCTCTACGTTCTGCTTTGGTCATATTGGTAAACATTTTTAGGGCAAATTCTACATTTTCTTCCACAGAGAGAGAATCAAACAAGGCAGTACCTTGAAAAAGCATCCCTATCTCCTGCCTTACTTGACGTAGTTGGCTATATTCTAAATTAGTAAAATCGCGATCATCATAAAACACATTACCGCTGGTAGGATTCAGCAAACCAACCATACATTTCATCATAACACTTTTACCGTGACCACTACTTCCTATAACTAGATTCACTTTTCCTGTTTCAAATCTGGTCGATATACCTCGCAGAACTTCTACCCCATCAAATGATTTTCTGACATCTTTTAATTCTATCATAGTAGTATCTGGGCTAAAATATAATCTGAAAACAATATAGCGACAGCACTATAGACTACGGCTTTAGTACTGCTAGCTCCTACTTCTAATGCACCTCCGCTAGTGGTATATCCGTGGAAAGCTGAAACAGAGGTGATAATAAACGCGTAGGTAAATGCTTTAACCAATGAAAAAAATAAATTGTAAGGCAAAAATGACTCGCGTGCTCCCTGCAAATATTCCTCGGAAGTCAATATCCCTGATGCCTCTCCGGCAATGATGCCTCCCAAATTACTTAAAAATATAGATATCACAACAAGTAATGGTATCATTATGAGACCACCTATTATCTTAGGCAAGGCCAAGTAACCACTAGAGTTTATTCCCATAACTTCGAGCGCATCTATTTGCTCGCTCACCCGCATAGTACCAATTTCTGAGGCTATGTGAGACCCTACTTTACCGGCCAATACCAAACACGTAATGGTAGGTGCCAGTTCTAGCATACTACTATCGCTAACTATACTGCCTATTACTGGCTTGGCTATGAGTGGAGAAATAAGCTGATAGGCAATTTGAAGCGTAGTTACTGCTCCCTGAAAGATAGCAATAATGACAACTATAGCCAATGATCCTACACCTATATTATTCATTTCTGTAACAGTACGGTCTATATATACCCAGCGCTTCTCAGGCTTACTAAACATTCCTTTAAGAAACAATAAGTATTTGCCAAATTGGTGGAAAAACGTCATAACGGGGGTAAAGGTAATACCATCTGTATTCTACACTAAATAAAAAGTCCACAGATTGTTTAAAACGTGATCTTCACTATAATTTGAAATTCTATTCTGGTAGAGAAAATTTTTGGATACAACACATTCTAGTGCACTAATTGAAAGCATAATCCCTCAAAGAATAATCAGATCTCACGTTTAAAAACTGCACAATATCTTCATAGAACTCCAAGAAAATCTACTCATTTTAAAGCATAATGAAGCCAGCATAATGTACATTTGCTGTGTTTTAAAACTAAAAGGAGGATGAATGTAGCAGTTATAAGCGGTGGCACCAAAGGTATAGGCAGAGCAATCGCAGAGTTGCTCTTAGAGCAAGGGTTCAAAGTATATATATCTGCCAGAAATATCAATTTAGCTTTTGTACACAAAAATCTTGTACAATGCAAAGCGGATCTTAGCACCAAAGATGGTGTTTTTGACTTTGCTCAAGAAATTAAAGCAAAAGAAGACCACATTGATATTTTAGTCAATAATGTGGGTGTGTTTATGCCCGGCAGTCTGCTGGAAGAAGAAGATGGAAGTTTTGAAACTCAAATAAACACCAATTTGGCAAGCACTTATCATTTGACTAGAGCTACTATTTCACATATCCGAAAGTCTGCTAAACCCTATATTTTTAATATTTGCTCTACTGCGAGTATTACACCATATATGAATGGGGGTTCTTATTGCATAAGCAAATATGCTCAACTGGGATTTACTAAAGTGCTCCGTGAAGAACTAAAAGCCGATAGGATAAAAGTGAGTGCGGTGATGCCAGGTGCTACATTGACCAATTCTTGGGCCAACACAGATCTGCCCAGCGAGCGATTTAGCGCACCACTCTCCATTGCTCAAATGATTTGGGCTGCTTATCAATTGCCTGACGGCACAGTGATAGAGGAAATCTTGATGAGACCCATGGAAGGTGATATTACATAGAACAATGTTACGGTTTAGTGACATTATCTAAACTTTATGTTATGTAATTTTGAAATATAATTTACTTTTGGCAAAATTTTAAAATAATAAACACAGAAATGAAACAAAAATTACAACGTATTACCCTTGTTGGTCTCTTAATAGTGGGATCTATCGCACAAGCAAAGGCACAAGGTGAGATGAAAGCAGAAGGTATTTTAGGTACAGAAATTATTAGTGGAGAGCAAGTACTTGTAAATCAAAAAATGAAAGCAAACTATAGTAATTGGAAATCTCCTGTGGATGCTGTGTCTCAACTAACTACACTTGACAGATATGTAAACTTTTTATTCCAAGATTCAACTGTGAAATTCGTTTCAAATGATGGATCTGAAAACTTCAATACATGGGTGTCTGTAGGAGCTGCATTTACTCCAAACGATCCAATACTCGATTTGTCTGATGATAATATCAGACTATCAAGGTACAATGAATATACCTTAGACTCATTGTTCTTTCCGTACTTGTATGTTAGATACGTAGACTCTTTAGAAGTAGAAGGAACCATGGCAGAAGTCGTGGATACTCTGATTGTTCAATTTTATAAATCTGATAATTTGGACAACAGATCTTTCACACCACCTAATGAAGACACTGAATTATTTATGAAACCTGATAACTGGACTCCCTCCATACAAGGTTCTAACAATGTTTCATACGAGGTTAAAATTCCTCTAAAAGGTGCTGACTCTACTACTAGACCATCAGCTGATGGCTGGGTGTCATCATCTCAAATTATAGGTTTACCTTCTGGTTTTAACATCGCTTCTGATGCAGCTACAGTAGAACTCCAGTTTACCAATGCAGTAGGCTTCAGTGTGTCATTCAAAACGATGCTCCCATACAACTTTGGAGACACAATAGAAGCAAGAAATGGTGCCAATATTACAAACAAATTAAATTATTTTGGTCACTCTATGTTCTTAAATGCATCAGTCGAAGTTAAGCAAAAAGAGCACATCAACAATTCTTGGTGGGTTGACAAAGTGCTAGCTACTGGTAATACAGTTAATGGTTGGTCAAACTCCATACCTGGAAATGCTTATTTTGATGATAGATATGTGAATTATGCATTCCATATTTCTACGAATACTTTAGGTACAGAAGATTTGAATAATAATATCACTTTTGGCGTGTACCCAAATCCTATTTCATCTTTAGATATCCTGAAAGCCGATTTCAATCTCGTTAATAGTACAGATGTTTCGATTGAAATATTTGATTTACTGGGAAATAAAGTAAAAGATGTAGCTAACGGATTTTATACCAGTGGTGAGCACAAAATAGATGTAAGTATTTCTGATCTTTCAGCAGGAATGTACATCTACTCCATAAAAGCTGGAAATGCATCAGCTTCTAAGAAAATATCAATAGTAGATTAATAATAGGAACTCACTACAAAAAAAGCCTTGAATCTTAATGATTCAAGGCTTTTTTTGTCTATAATGTCAGCATTTGTCTAGGTTAATGTAAACCAAGCTTAGCCTTTTTCAAATAAGAATTTACTTATCAAAATAATCCTGGCACCGGACCATATACCAAATCTTCTACTGATGGCGATCCATCTGTTATCTTATCCCTTAGCCCCTCAAACCCTTTTTTTGTTTCTTCGCTCAATACGTCGTGTAGTTTTTGCATAAACTCTCCAGATACCACCATAGGTGTCTGCTCATAGACCAAATTTCCGCTCTCAATTATCCCACTTACAGAAAACTCTCCGCAATTTCTTATCTCTTTACCTGTAAGTGAACAGCGCTCTAGCCAGCTATCGATATTGTACTTCTCTGTACGATGCAAGTAATCAAGCTTTCTCATCAGTATATCTCCATGCGCAATGTAAAGTTGCTGTATAGCAGCTTTACTCTCCTGGCTTATATCGCTACCTAGTGTTAAAGCACAATCCCAGCACATAGCATATTCATACACAATTTCCCTACTCTGTATTACAGTATTTTGATTTATCATTTTCTCTACTGCATACTTAGTTTCTGAGGTCAATTTTTTTTCGCAGAAGGTACACGAAGAAAAAGGAGCGCCTGTATCATAATTGAAAAACAGCGAAGGAATACCATTGTCGAAAAATTTTGTTATCATTTGACTTAAAGAACTGTAAAAGTATTACTTTTGCCAAAAATTGTAGCAATGGGAGTAACAAGATTAGAAAGAAAAGGACGAAAAAATAAAACAGTAGCTAAAGTAAGAGTAGCTACTATCAAAAGAATGAAGACTAAGGTAACCGTAGAGTCTCCATTCAAAGCTGAATCTGGAGTTATTGTAGGTGATGTTACTGATATTATCAGTGCAAAAGCAAAACCCGCTAAGACCGAAAAAAATCCTACTGAAGAGCAAGAGTAAAAAACACTATAAATAGATTAATGCTTTAGAGGCCTTTCTGAGATTCAGAGAGGCCTCTATTTTTTTAAATACCTCACTATTCTTGTCTGCTTTAGAAAAAAATACACTGATTGAAAATCATAAAACTAAGAGGTAGAACAAAACGAAATGAGAAATAATAGCAGCAGATTTCACTAGAATAAATGCATAAAATATATTCCTCAGCGCAAAACTGTCGCTGTCGTTTTAGTGTATAACGTGAAAAATGCCTTTATCAGCAAACCGCTCTAATAAACCATTTTGAATTCCACTCCAATTTGCTATCCAAAAATAAACACCACTTTGTACTTCTTGGTTATTGTATGTCGCGTCCCAATACTCATTAGTATCACTGCTCTGCCAAAGTTTTTCGCCCCACCTATTGTAGACCGTTAAGTTATACTCCATCAGCTTTGGGCAATCTAATGTAGGGCGTAAGGTTTCGTTGAGGTTGTCATTATTAGTGGTAATCGCAGTTGGCAGCCAAATTCTACAATAGCAGTCTATCAAATTGACAAAAAGATTAGTACTATCAGTTCCACATTCATTTACAGATTTTACAGAGATTAGGCCTGCGATGTTCTTCAGTAAAAAACTATCGCCCTGTGTGGTATTATTCCAGAATACACTTCCAAAGTCATTGCTTACAGTCAAGAGTATTTCTTCGTTTTTGCACAGCAATACGTCTTCTACAAGGCCAATTACTGGCAAGGGTATTCCAGCAAACGTTATCGTATCATACTCAAAACATAAATCAGCTTCACTCATAACAAGTGAATAGTCTCCTGGCTCAGTAATTTTAATAGAACGAGTATTCTGACCTGTATTCCACTGATACACTAAATTAGATTGCCCGGGCGCTTCCAGTAGTATAGTATCTCCCTCACAAAAAGCAGAGTCTCTTCCCAAAAAGAGCTTCGGAAGTAAAATTTCTCTAATACGATACGAATCTTCCGCCATACCACATTCATTTTGAACAGTAGCACTGATGATATTGCTTTCATCAAAAATACGAGGATTTTGAGCCAAGCCGTCTTGCCACTGAAATGATACAGAAGTTGGGTTCAAATCTGCCCGTATTTCTGTTTGTTTATCTTCGCAAAATATAGAATCCCCAGAGATAGAAACGGATGGAGAAACATCTGTACGTATAGAAAATGTGTCATTATCAAAACACACTCCTTTCCAAGCACGAAGAGTATACAGACCAGGATCGCGCCAAGATTTTAGCGGGTTTACTGAGCCGTCGTTCCAGCGGATACTGTCATACTCATTTCTGAGATCAAAAGAATATAAACTACCATTACATAGTAAAGTATCTTTTCCTTCATCCATAGTAAATGGTTGATCAATACGTATCTCTACGGTATCTCTAAAAATAGTATTACATTGATCTTTATACTCCACGTAGTAGGTAAACGGCTCTAAGCTAAAGCATTCAGGGGTTCTACTAGTTGGGTCGTTCAGGAAGTCTGAGGGTGTCCACAGATAACTATTATCAAAACTCTCTTTAGCATTCAATAGTATAGTATCACCTTTGCAAAGTGTAAAAGTATCTTGTACCAAAATATCGTCTCTAAGGCAAGCTACGTGCCTATTATTGGCGCCGCCAGTGGCAGATGTAAAACCCCAGAATACTTCTCTTTCTCCTCCAAAAATAGAATTACTTATGTCTAGAGTAATACTATGCCGCTTGCTACAGTCAAACCATACTTCCAGGCTATTGGTAGCAGCCTGCCAAGTGATACGTACCAAGTGATTTAAACCATCCTCTATATTTCCACCGTTGGGTAATGCTGCTATTGGAGCTGCAAGAGAATTTGTGCTCGTATGATTTACGCTTCCATTGCGCAATATGGCAATATGGTCTGCAACTATATCTCCCATATCGATGTTTCTCCACGTATCGAATTCTATACCCAAACTTGGAGAAAAACCTTCAAATCCAATACCTCCTCCAGACTGGCCAATAGCTCTAACTCCTACGGTTTGCATTACAAATAAAATACCATCCGCACCTCCATCATTGTTGCCAAAATTTAGCTCAAACTCGAGGTCAAAATCTTTAGATAGATTTAATTTGTCTGCATACCACACCGAGCCTAGTTGCCAGTTTCTAGCTGCAGTTAGTTCATAGCAAGATCCCGCTAACGCTCTTGCATCTCCATTGGTAAAATAGCTTTGGCCAAATACCGAAGTGGTAAAAATAAGTGACAAACAGAAAAATAAGTTGGTCTTTGTGCCGTTCAAATTCTTTATTTTTGGCAAATATACCATTACTTATAGTACTATGAACTATATTGATCAAACGGGATACAAGATTACCCTTACTAGACCTCCGATACGTATTATTTCAATAGTACCATCGCAAACGGAGCTACTTTACTATTTGGATATCGTACCCATAGGACAAACCATTTTTTGTTTACATCCATCCTCTAAATTCAATGGGTCTACTAAAATAGGTGGCACTAAAAAACTTAGACTTCAAAAGATACGAGATTTGCAACCCGACCTCATCATTGGTAACAAAGAAGAAAACGACCAGAAACAAATTCAGCAACTTAGGAGCGAGTTCCCAGTTTGGCTTAGTGATATATACACTATAGAAGACGCCGTAGAAATGATAAAGAGTATAGGTAACCTTATAAACAAAGAAAAAAAGGCAAATCTATTGGCAAATAAAATCTCCAATGGTTTTTCAAAATTAAACTCAGTATCTCTTGGAACTGTACTTTATCTTATCTGGTATAATCCCTATATGGCCTCTGGCTGCCATACATTTATACATAGTGTTCTAAAAAAAATTGGTTTCCAAAATGCACTCAAACAAAAAAATACTAGATACCCAGAACTCAGCATAGAACAGATTAAACATCTAAATCCGGACAACATTCTTCTTTCATCTGAGCCTTTTCCTTTTGGCGAGAATCATATCTCAGAGCTCCAGAAACTGCTTCCTAAATGCAAAATAAGTTTGGTAGATGGCAAACTCTACTCGTGGTATGGGCCCCGATTACTCGAAACATTAAAAAAATATAGCTGACGGCCTATATATAATTTTACTTCTTACGCTAAGAGTTCTTTTATATCAGATTTTATTTTATTAGTTAAACTTTCGGCCACACGCATTGTGCTTCCCTCAGCATATATTCGGATAATAGGTTCGGTATTCGATTTTCTGAGGTGTACCCATTCTGTATCAAACTCTATTTTCACCCCATCTACGGTATTCATTGGATGGTTTTTGTATTTCTCAATAAGTTTTTCTAAAATGAAATCTACATCTATATCTGGAGTCAGTTCTATTTTATTTTTACTTATCATATAGCTGGGATATGATGCTCTGAGATGACTCATAGGTTTATTACTCTTTGCTAAATGCGTCAGAAAAAGAGCGATACCTACTAGGGCATCTCTACCGTAGTGTAACTCTGGCAGTATAATTCCACCATTTCCTTCTCCTCCTATGATTGCATTTGTTTCTTTCATCATCGCAACCACATTCACCTCTCCCACTGCACTAGCACTGTAGTGTTCTCCGTGTTTCTCTGTGACATCTCGTAGCGCGCGAGTACTACTCAAATTTGAAACAGTACTACCTTTTTTCTGACTTAATACATAATCAGCTACTGCTACTAATGTATATTCTTCTCCGAACATATCTCCATTTTCACTTACAAAAGCAAGTCTGTCTACGTCGGGGTCTACAGTAATGCCGAGGTCCGCATTATTTTTTAATACAGCATCGCTTAAATCTTTTAGGTGTTCGGGAAGTGGCTCAGGATTGTGCGGAAAAATTCCAGTTGGCTCGCAGTAGAGTTCTATGACATTTTGCACACCCAATTTTTTTAATAAAGCGGGTAGTGCTATTCCTCCGGTAGAATTTACCGCATCTATTGCAATTGTAAAATTCCGCTTTTTTATGGCTTGTACATCTACCATATCCAATTGTAAAATTTGGTCTATATGCCAATCGATATATCCAGTCTTTTCAGTGTAATCTCCTAACTTATCTATTTCATCATAAAAAAAATCTGACTTTTTTACGCGTTCTATAATATCTGCCCCTAATGCTTCTGATATAAATTCACCTTTATCATTTAGCAATTTTAGTGCATTCCATTGTTTGGGGTTATGACTAGCCGTTAGAATTATTCCACCAACTGCATTTTCATTTACCACAGCCATTTCTACTGTAGGTGTAGTGCTTAATCCTAGATCTATTACTTTCATTCCCTTGCTGATGAGGGTTGCACAAACCAATTGATTTACCATAAACCCAGATATGCGAGCATCTCTGCCTACAACTATTGTTTTATTGTTTTCCCTAGCTATAACATCTGCAAACGCTGTTGTAAATTTCACTATGTCTAGCGGAGTAAGGGATTCGTCTTCTTTACCCCCTATGGTACCCCGTATTCCTGATATTGATTTTATTAAAGTCATTTTAAATTCAAGCCTACAAAAAACGGGTCTTTTTTAGTAAATTACTACGAAAACTAAATAACATATACGCATAGGCGTTGTGGAATACTTTATTTTGAATACACTTTCTTATCTAAGCCTTAATTTGATATTCTTAAAATCAGTAGTATTCGCACTACTTACCACTAAACCATTTCAGTATTGCAACTCCCAAACTTTGATTGCGGCCAACGCTATTTTTATAGCTTACACTATGACGTAGCCCAAATCTATTTGACACGTTACAAGATGATTACTAAATGCTATGAGGCTGCTAAAGAAATCCATTAATGACTTATTGATGTCTTAGCTTATGGTTTCATAACTCTAGAAACAAGAAAAAACTCAAGTCAAATAGTTGAAAAAAGCAAATATCTCTTATTAAATTTAACTCAAGAAAATCTTTTGTACCCAAAAAAAATTGGATTAGCGATTTGAATCTAACATTAAAATACTTTCTGTATCGAAAAATTGAGACAATTCTCAGAAAGTCACAAAATGATATCATGGTTACACTTATTTTAAAATAACACAGATTGAGCAAGAATTGTGGCTAACACGTGAATAAACGAGAGTATAAAATAACGTTCAAAAAACTATACATTTGTACTGCAAAACGGCTTATCGCTGTTCGCTTCGGCGGAGGGAGGAAAGTCCGGGCAACACAGAGCAGTGTACCTTTAGAAATAAAGGGTGCTGAGGTAGGAATACCTTGGTAACAGAAAGGGTAGCAGAAAATAACCGCTCCGAGAAATCGTGAGTAAGGGTGAAAATGTGAGGTAAGAGCTCACGCGCTTGAGTGGCAACATTCATTTGGTACAAACCTTGCACGTTGTAATACCAAGTAAACTATAGGTAGAGGGCAGCTCGTCCGATTTTCAATATAATTGAGAAACTATAGAGGGTAGGTAGCATAGATAAATGGTAAGCACTTGCTTCGGCGAGTACAGAACCCGGCTTATAGTTTTGCATTTTTTTTTAGAATACGAATAACAGAAAAGAAAAAAACCAAGTAATGGCGAGAATTTTAATAGTAGACGACGAGCAGAGCATTAGAGAAACTCTGAGAGAAATATTGGAGTATGAAGGATACGAAATAGAGGAGGCAGAAGATGGAGAAAATGCTCTTAATCTGATAAAAAAATATAACTATGATGTAGTTTTGGCAGACATTAAAATGCCTAAAATTGACGGTTTGGAACTATTAGAAAAAGCGAAAGAATTAGCTCCAGAGCTCCCATTTATTATGATTAGCGGCCACGGCACAGTGGAGACTGCTGTAGAGGCAACCAAAAAAGGAGCATTTGATTTCATAAATAAACCTCCAGACCTCAACAAACTTTTGATAACTGTGCGGAATGCGGCCGACAAAAATAGCCTAGTAATAGAGACCAAGGTTCTAAAGCGTCAAATCTCCAAAACCCGAGAAATAGTAGGTGAGGCTCCAAGCATAAAAAAAATAAAAAAGACCATTGAAAAAGTAGCCCCTACCGATGCACGTGTACTAATAACAGGTGAAAACGGAACAGGAAAAGAGCTAGTAGCCAGATGGATACACGAAAGAAGTAACAGAGCAGACAAGCCGCTTGTAGAAGTAAATTGCGCCGCTATTCCCGGAGAACTAATAGAAAGTGAGCTTTTTGGACACGAAAAAGGTTCGTTTACATCTGCGCACAAACAGAAACTAGGCAAGTTTGAAAAAGCTAACGGAGGAACACTCTTTTTAGACGAAATTGGCGATATGTCCTTATCTGCACAAGCTAAAGTTTTACGTGCTTTACAAGAAAATAAAATAATACGTGTTGGAGGGGAAAAAGATATCAATATTGATGTACGCGTAATAGCAGCGACAAACAAAGATTTGATGCAGGAAATCGCTAATGGTAATTTTAGGGAGGATTTGTATCACCGTATTTCGGTCATAGTAATACACGTTCCTACACTCAATGAGCGTAGTAGTGATATTCCTACATTAGCAGAGCGTTTTATGGAAGAAATATGTCAAGATAACGGCATAAATAAAAAACAAATAACTGCCGGTGCTTTAGAGGCACTAAAAAATATATACTGGAGTGGTAACATCCGTGAGCTTCGCAATGTTATTGAACGTTTAATCATACTTTGCGATCAAAAAATAACGGAGGACGATGTGCAGTTGTATGCTAATAATGGAAAGAAAAAACCAGGAACAATTGATGCAATAACTGATTTTAGTCGTTTTCAAGATTTTAAAGACCACGCAGAAAAAATGTTTATTGATGCCAAACTTAAAAAGAACAATTGGAACGTAGCAAAAACCGCTACTGAAATAGACATACAGCGAAGTCATTTGTACAATAAAATCGAGAAATTTGACCTAAAAAGGGATCGAAAATGATAGGTACAGATGTTGTAAAAGCGGCATCTCTTCTTATAGCTGGTAAGCTAGTAGCTATACCTACAGAAACTGTTTATGGGCTAGCTGCTAATGCTTTAAACCACGAAGCAGTTTCCCAATTATATACCGTAAAAAATAGGCCACAATTCAATCCCCTTATTCTGCACTGTGCCTCCATAGAGGAGGCAAAAAAATATACCCGTAAATGGCCAAAAAATGCAGAACTACTAGCCCAAACATTTTGGCCAGGTAGTATAAGTTTCTTACTACCAAAAAGTAGCTTAGTGCCAGACCTTATCACAGCGGGATCTCAAAATGTAGTCATACGAATTCCTAATCATCCTCTAACCTTAGACTTACTTGCTAAACTAGATTTTCCACTAGCTGCTCCCAGTGCCAATATATCTAATACCGTAAGTCCTACTAGTGCTCTGCACGTAGATAGTACCATTGGTCATCAAATAGGCTATGTACTAGACGGAGGAACTTGTTTTGTAGGCGTAGAAAGTACCATTGTATCTTTCGAAAATGACCAAATAGCTATTTTGAGGGAAGGAGGAGTGACACAAGAACAAATTATGGAGATGGGTCTAGATGTAATTGAAATTAAACAGCATACTATACAAACCCCAGGCCAACTAAAAAAGCACTACGCTACGAAAAAGCCTTTATTGATTGTAGACAATTTAGAGCAGTGGATAAATGAAAACCCCCATAAAAAACCCATTGCTTTACTTTACGAGGAAAAGAACCTAAAAATTGCTAATGTTCTTCTATCTAAAAGCTATGTGCTTTCTGAAATTGCAGCTTCACTTTTCGCTGGAATGAGAAAAGCTGACCAAACAGATGGAGATGTAATAATAATTGAAAAAATTCAACAAAAAGGTATAGGTCGCGCTATTGCAGACAGACTAAACCGTGCTGCTGCTAGATAGGTTTATGGGCAGATATTAAATTATCTATTTCAACTGTATTATAGGTGTGCACCAATATCTTGATAGATGCATATCAACCATAAAGTCCATTCAATTTCACTGTTTTAAAAAAAGAATGCCCCGATATTTGTCGAAAAAAAAATAAGTAGCAAACAAAATATCACTCTGTGATAGCTAGCGTGTCATAGTAAATGACAGAAGATTAAACGAAATTTTAAAACTTACCTTCAATTTTATTTTTATAAAAAGTCTTTAAACTCGTATTTTTCAGTCAAAAAAACAATAAAAAATCACCGATTTCCATTATATTTGAGTCTATGAAAGAAAATAGAATTATTCTCGTCTTGTGCGTTTTCGCCCTATTATCATCATCATGTGCACGCATATTTTATAGCCCTGATGCTACTATGCTAGCCACCAGTCATTCCTCTATTGCAATACTACCACCGTCTGTTTCTATATCAGCAAAGAGAAATACTGACGCAGAAGCTATAAAGGAACAGCAGCGAACAGAATCATTAAACTTTCAAAAGGAAATGTATTCTTGGATGTTGAGACGAAAAATGCAAAGCATAATAACTCAAGAGATTCTGGATATAGAAACTACCAATGCCAAGCTAAAAAAAGCTGGCTATCCTGAAACTCCTTTAACGCCGAGTGAAATGTGTGAAATTTTGGGCGTTGATGGCGTTTTAGGCTCTAATTATGCTTTATCTAAACCAATGTCAGATGGAGCTGCAGTAGCACTCGCACTACTAGCTGGTACCTATGGAGCTACAAATGAACTCAGTGCATCGTTAAATATCACTGATTGTGACAATAAAAAACTGATATGGAATTACGATAATAGATTTTCGGGTGGACTAGGCAGCAGCCCTGCAAGACTCATTGACCAGGTTATGAGACAAGCAAGTAAAAGAATGCCTTACATTAGATAACACAACTATTGTTTTACATTCACCTATAAAATAGCCTTGATCTATTAGTCATTAACTGCTAAAAGTGCAACAGCACAAAAAAAGCAAATGCATCATTTTTATCAATAGCAATAGCAATTCAAAACTTTTATAAGATGGAGGTTTCAATTGTTTATTGACCATTGCTACTGATCTATTCTGCTTCATATGCGATGTATTTAATAATCTAATAACTGAGCGGAAATAAACTGCCTAGCTACTCAAAAATAGTAAAACAAACGGCTATTTTCAGTAAAATATACTCTATTAGAAAACAACGAAACCCTCTCATTTTTGAGAGGGTTTCGTTTGAAGTACCCGGAGCCGGGGTCGAACCGGCACGCCTTGCGGCATCGGTGTTTGAGACCGACGCGTCTACCAATTCCGCCATCCGGGCTAGTCTTAGGTATTATATTTATATGTGTTTGCTTTTAAATTTCCTTAAAGCGGTGCAAAAGTATTCAGACTTTCTTTCAATCGCAACACATACTTTTGTTTTAAGTAAAATTCTTTTACTTTTTGAACTATTACTAAATTATCTTCCATATCAGTGGTTCTATCCGCGAGGGTTGCTGCATTTTTAAGCTCTTCACTACATTCATTCTCTAGTGCGATTACTTTAGTCTTTACAAGTTCTAGTCTTTTTGCATCAAGATTTATCTTCAAGTCCATTATCTCTTCGTTGATTTCCATCATTTCCATCAAAAATACTGGAGATAATGTATTTTCTTGCTCCACTAATAAATTATGCTGCTTCAAAACATACGGCACCCGAGTGTAGAAGTTCTTCAAGGTTTTATAAGCTGTATTATTGGTACTAGTGATATCTAATGCTTTCTCATAGCGTTGTTCATCTGCTATAAAAAAGTCCGGATGGTTTTCTTTACTAATTCTAAGATAGTCTTGCTTTAGTTGATACTCATCGATAAAAAATTGCTGCTTTATTCCATAAAATTCAAAATAATTTTTCACAAGACTTTTCCTTAGCTGAACATTGCGTTAAAAAAATCAATCAAAATAATGAAACCCATTAGGGCAAAAAGGATGACCATACCCGCTACTTGGAAATAGTACATCACTTTCTCTGGTAGGGGTTTACGTCGTACCATCTCAATCAACAGAAATAACACGTGGCCACCGTCTAGAGCTGGTATGGGAAGTAAATTCATAAAAGCAAGTATGAAGGAAAGCATTCCTGTTATTTCCCAAAAACGTTGCCAGTTCCATTGTGCTCCAAAAATTTTAGCGATACCAAGCGGTCCACTCACTGATTTTACTGGATTAAGTTTTCCTTTAAACATCAAGCCAAAAGCATTGATATTATCAGCAAGAGCAGACAGACCTTTTTTAGTTCCAGCCGGGAAAGACTCAAAAAATCCATAGTTTGTTTTTTGTACCTGAGCTAGTAGCTCTTTAGGGGCGGCAAGTCCTATACCTATACTTCCTGAGGTGTCTAATTTTGTATTTAGTGATATTGTATCTGCTCCTCGCAAAACACTTATATTTACGGTTTCACCTTTGTGCGAAGCAAGTGCATCTTGCAATTGGTCATAAAAATATGCTGGATTACCCTCCACAGTTATAGGAATATCCCCTTTTATAAAACCTCCATCCTTGGCAGATTCGGACACCACAGTATCTACAATGGCTACCGTTCTGTAGTTAAATAAGCGTTGGCCTTTACTTTCCAATAGCTCTTTACTAAGTTCAGGAGATATATCAATTGTTATCGTTTCACCATTTCGATCTACTTCAAAAACCAAAGAGTCGCTTTTTAATACAATAGCGGGATTTGCGTAATCTCGAAATTTGTCACGTTTTTCCCCATTTACAGTGAGTAGTTTATCCCCAGACGCAAAACCTGCTTGCTTTCCAAAATCTGTAACCACAATACCGTGTGCATCATTCACTGCTTTGGCTGGAAGCCAAGTATCGCCATAATACCACAAAGCCATGGAAAAAATTATAATTCCTAGGACAAAATTTACAGTAACACCGCCAATCATTACAATGAGTCGTTGCCAAGCGGGTTTGCTTCTAAATTCGTGATCTTCAGGGTCAGAACCCAATTGATCTTGGTCTAGACTTTCGTCTATCATACCACTTATTTTTACATAGCCACCAAGAGGTAGCCAGCCTATACCCCATTCGGTATCTCCTATTTTTTTACTGAAAATCTTCGTTCCCCAAGCGTCGAAAAATATGAAAAATTTCTCTACGCGAATACCAAAACTACGCGCTGCTGCATAGTGACCCCACTCGTGCAGCGATACCAATATTGCTAAAGCCAGAATTAGCTGACCTGCCATTATTAATGTTCCCATTATTTGTACTAGTTATTTTAAAATGTAAAAATTGAGCGCGAAAGTAGCTTTTTATAAGCTAATGATACATGCCTTACCATGCTAATGGATAAAGTATTTTATTTCTACGTTGAATAGCAAAGATGATGCTATCCTTTTACAGTAAAACTTGTGTTTCCAATAAATTTTATTGGAACGTCCTCTTTTTCCACAACAACCTCCCAAACATTATTTTCTGCTAGCGGCTTAAGTTCATTCCACATTGCTTTGCAGCAGGTTTCTATTAATTTATATTCCTTTTTCATATGGCGAATTATAATCTCATAAATTATCTCGTAGTTTATAGTATCTCCAATATCTCCAAAATTCTCAATTCTTTGAATTGAGGAAAAGATGCGTACACTGACGGTGTACATCCCTCCAATTTTTCGCTCACTTGCATACCAACCGTGATTTGCCTTTACTCTGACCTTATTTACACTTAGTATTGTTTCTAAACTCTCTTGCATTTGTATACTTTGTTGGGTAATAATTTTACATTTGCAAAGTTAGCACAGATAATAGATGACCATAGAAGAAATAAACGAATTAAAGGAAATAAATAAAGGAAGAGATACCTTTGATCATCCTGATTTTTACAGCTTAGATGATTTACTTTCCGATGAACACAAAATGGTACGGGATAGCGTACGTTCATATGTGAAACGTGAGTTATCTCCTATAATTGAAGAATGCGCTCAAAATAATTATTTTCCTAGTCATATTGTCAAACAACTTGGGGAGGTAGGCTGTTTTGGCCCACAAATACCCTCAGAGTATGGTGGTGGCGGGCTAGATTATATAAGCTATGGTCTTGCCATGCAAGAGCTGGAACGCTGCGATAGTGGCATAAGGTCAACCGCTAGTGTGCAAGGCTCTCTAGTGATGTATCCTATACACAAATTTGGCAGTGAAGAGCAAAAAATAAAATTCTTACCAAAATTAGGTAATGGAGATATGCTTGGTTGTTTTGGCCTAACAGAGCCAGACCACGGAAGTAATCCCGAAGGGATGACCACGAGTTTTACAGAGGACGGAGATTATATTATTTTGAACGGTGCCAAGCTATGGATAAGCAACTCTCCACAAGCAGACGTAGCAGTAGTTTGGGCAAAAGACCCCAATGGTATAGTACGCGGCATACTCGTAGAGCGAGGTATGCCGGGATTTACGACACCAGAAACCCATGGAAAATGGAGTTTAAGAGCGAGTATAACTGGCGAGCTTGTATTTGACAATGTTCGCATACCTAAAACAAATATTTTGCCCGGTGTAAAAGGTCTGAAAGGTCCCTTGACCTGCCTAAACTCTGCACGCTACGGAATAAGCTGGGGCGCACTGGGTGCAGCTATGGACTGCTATGAAGCCGCAAAAAAATATGCAGCAGAGCGTCATCAATTTGGTAGACCAATAGGTGGATTCCAATTGCAACAAAAAAAACTTGCAGAAATGTTGACCGAAATAACCAAAGCTCAATTAATATGCTGGCGCCTTGGCATGCTCATGAATGAGGGTAGAGCAACTCCTGCTCAAATTTCACTCGCCAAACGTAATAATGTAGAAATAGCCATAAATGTAGCTCGCCACGCAAGACAAATGCACGGTGGCATGGGCATTACAGGTGATTATCCAATGATGCGTCATTTGATGAATTTAGAAAGTGTAGTTACTTATGAAGGAACGCATGACGTACACCTCCTCATACTTGGTATGGAAATAACAGGCGAAAATGCGTTTGTTTAAATACACTTGGAGCATAGCGGCAATTTGGCTTACATCTTGTGCACCTAACAATACAAACGGTACACCAAAAAATTATGAAGTGACCCCTGCACTGCTTCATGTTGATGCTCTTTCACAGGCAGACAGTGTTGGATTTAATTTGACAACTGGTATAGCAGAATTAATTTACCCCAGAATACTTACTGGTGATATACCACTTTGGGAAGATAGTAAAAGACGTATAATTTTGGATCCTCAACTCCTGATTATCTCAGAAAAAAATGCAAAAGTACCTTTTGTGAATGTTTCAGATATGTTTTTGCACGAGTACTGGCAATTATTCAAAAGAAATTTTGACTTTTCTGTAGAAGGATTTTCTTTCATTGGGCAAGACAAAAATGGCAAAAAAATAAATTATGGTTATGTACACTGCCCCGACCTAATACTTCTATTACAATCAGAAAAAATACCTACCAATGCTAATGGACCGGCAAACCTGACCTTTTGGGACGCTCTGCATAGCAACACTTTCAATTTTAATTTAGTACAATTTGGTGCTAATGACTTTATAAGAAACCCTCGCTTATCGGCTGCTTTAAAGTATCAAGCCATATCTGATAAAAAAATTTTTAGAGAATTTTATACTCTCGACAATACTAAAAGAATAACCTACAGAGTTCTTCATCCTGACATCAATTCTAATAAAGAAAATAAGGGCTTTTATAAAATCATAGAACAATACATCAACGACAATAAACAGACTATATTGAATGCAGGCGGTGATGCATATTTCTCCCATATATCAAACAAACCTTTGCAGGTGGTAAACATTACAGTGTACGAAAACTGGGGTAAATTCAAAAATATTCCTACTCAAACTATTGAGGGTATTGATTTATTTATAGATAAACATTCCATTCACTTATCTATAAACCAATTGCGCGAAATGAATGTGCAAATAAATTTGCAAGGATTAGAAGAATACCTAAGTGAAAAACGTTTCGATTTTTTAGTAGAAACTATCAATAATCAGGAAGTACCAGCACACAAATCAGAAAAACTATATAACGCCTTGATAAACAGTCCATGGAATAAAATAACGTATTAATAATAATGAAGAAAATAAAATTTGGAACCGACGGGTGGAGAGCCATCATAGCACAAGATTATACTACTGACAATGTAGCACGAGTAGCGTATGCCACGGCACAATGGATTAAAGAGAATACCAAAAATCATAAGGTAGTAATAGGCCATGATTGCCGCTTTGGTGGAGAACTATTTAATCGTGTGAGTATCTCTGTTTTTGTAAATGAAGGGATAGAAGTGCTTACTTCAAAAGGTTTTGTATCTACCCCAATGGTATCGCTATCTACTTTAATACATAAAGCTTATGCCGGTATAGTGATAACTGCTAGTCATAACCCACCTAGCTATAACGGCTTCAAAATTAAAGCCCACTACGGGGGGCCTGCTATACAAGATGAGATTGATGCTGTAGAGGCACTTATACCCGAAAACCACGATTACACCCTACTTACGGCTGAGCAGTGTGCTGAGCATGATATGGTAAATTACATAGACATGGAGCAAGAGTATATAGATCATGTGCGAGAAAATTTTGATATCGACGGTATAATTAACAGTGGCATAAAACTTGGCTACGATGCTATGTATGGTGCAGGTCAAAATGTAGTGAGAAGACTTTTTCCTGACGCTATATTACTCCATGCAGAAGACAATCCAAGTTTTATGGGACAAGCTCCAGAACCCATAGCTAGAAATTTAGTACCATTTGCAGAGCTTATAAAAAATAGTGATATTGCTTGCGGACTAGCTACCGATGGGGATGCTGATAGAATTGGACTTTTTAACGCAAAAGGAGAATTTGTAGACTCCCATCACATTATTCTTTTACTCATAAGGTACCTTGTAGAGTTTAAAGGAGAAAAAGGAAATGTATACAACAGTTTTAGCTGTACTTCTAAAATAAAAGACCTGTGCGACTACTACGGAATAAAAAATCACGTAACAAAAATAGGTTTTAAATACATCTGCAAAGAGATGATAGAGAATGAAAGCCTGCTAGGTGGTGAAGAAAGCGGAGGAATAGCGGTGAGCACACATATACCCGAGAGAGACGGAATTTGGATGGGATTAATTATATGGGAGTATATGGCAAAAACTGGCAAAAGCCTAGACGAACTTATACAGGAAATATACGATTTGATTGGTTCTTTTGCAATGGACAGATATGATTTACATGTGCCAGAAGAGCAAAAACTTGCAATTATTGAAAAATGCAAAAATGCTGATTATTACAATTTTGGAAGCCACCTTGTAAACGGAACCGAAACTATAGACGGCTACAAATTTATATTAAGTGACGACAGCTGGGTAATGATACGCCCAAGTGGGACAGAACCTCTACTGCGCGTATATGCTCAAGCAGCTACTGCAGCAGACACTATTGCCATACTAGATGCTACCAAGGCCACTATACTGGCATAAATACCTTGCAGCTGCATGTCTCGTTTGCCTATTTTGGCAGAGTCGTGCACAAGATACTTTGAGCGTAAACTACAAACTACGAAAACAGATAGTCGTAAGTAGTAATACGTTAGCGTACACAGGTACTATGATTGGACTTTATCACTTGTGGTACAAGGACTATCCTTGGCAAAAATTTCATTTTTTTAATGATAATTATCACTGGCAGCAAATGGACAAAGTAGGCCATGCATATACCTGCTATTACGAGGGTGTAGCAGGTATAGAAATGATGAAATGGGCTGGTTATTCCAAAAAACAGTATTCGCTTATTGGTGGATCATATGGCTTTTTAATACAGACAGGCGTAGAAATCTTTGATGGTTTTTCAGCAGGATGGGGAGCTAGCTTGGGCGATGTAGCAGCCAATAGTTTTGGTAGTGCTTTAGTCATAGCTCAGAGTTTAGCGTGGGACGAGCAGCGATTTTGGCTAAAATACTCCTACTCTGCCTCACCGTATGCTCAGGTACGACCCAGTATACTAGGTGAAAGTTTGACAGAGCGTATGCTCAAGGACTATAATGGACAAACCTACTGGCTAAGTACCAGTATAAGTGCATGGCTAAGACCAGAGAGCAAATGGCCAACCTGGTTGAATTTGGCAGTAGGTTATGGGGCAGACGGTATGGTCGGTGGCAGAGACAACACCTTTATAAAAGACGGTATAGAATACGATTACACACAAATATTTGACCGAACACGACAGTTTTACCTCTCACCAGACATAGATCTTACTCGAGTCAAAACCAAGCGAAAAGGCTTACGCGCACTACTGATTGTAGCCAATTGTATCAAAATACCCCTGCCCACTATTGAGTATGATACCGGCAAAGGTCTGAAAGCTCACTTTTTCCATTTCTAAATTTACTTTTTGCTAAAACTTTCTGAGATCGCCACCATGCTTTTTACCACGGCTCTCAAACATCATTTTATAGCGTCTCCAAATTCCCTTTTCAAACTTAAGATAGTCGTATGTACCGTCGGGTACATAGTTTTCGTGCATACCAACCATGAGTGGGTTGATAGGAACCAAATTTGCAAATACGATAGCTTCTTCGTTTTTATCATACCGCAATAGCATAGCAGCGTTATCATTAAAATCAAAAATAATTCGCGACTGCAGATCACCGTCAAAGTCGAATATTTCTTCTCCAAACTGGGGCTTTCCTTCTTCATCAAACCAAAGTACATCTAAAATTTTTCGATTGGTTTTAGCATCTTGTCCATCCCATCCAAAAGTAAGGTAATAATTTTTTTTCTTGAACTTATAGTGGTGCATTTGATAGACTAACGCACCCATCCAATGACGATTATCGAATTGGCCGTAGTACAAATCTTTATTGTATTCTGAGCTATCGTATAATCCATATAGCTCTAAACTATCAAAATTATTCATTTGAATTGCACCAAAATACATATACACGCCACTATCTAGCAATAAATTCCAGGTAAATAATCTAAACCTATCATCATCTGACCGGATAACTGATACGGTTTTGATGGTAGTAAAATCATAATCAAAAGAGTTTGGAATACTAAGCGCAGTTTTTAGGGTTTGAATGAAGTAGTAGCAACTGGTGATGCGTTCTACTTGGTCTTGAGCGTTTATGATATTATGACTTAAGCCCTCCAATTGATACTCATAGTTTCGTATAGAATCTATGTAAGTAGAATCACCCGTTTTTACATCAACTCTTTGTCCTAAAGATACAAGGAATAAAAAAGAAAATGCTAACGCTGATAAGTATCTCATCTTAGTACAACTCACCTATTCTCATTTTCGTATATAACTTTGTGTTTATGCTATGTATTCATCAAATATTTTTTATGACCATAGCACTTGCCCCTCCTCCACCGTTGCATATGCCAGCAGCTCCAATTTTACCTCCATTTTGCTTTAGAACATGGATAAGAGTAACTAAAATTCTAGCACCGGAAGCTCCTAGAGGATGACCTAAAGCAACTGCACCTCCATTCATATTGACCTTTTCTGCATCAATATTTAGCAGACGTGTGTTTACAATACCAACTACAGAAAAAGCTTCATTTAGTTCAAAAGCATCTACATCTGCCAGGGTACACCCAGCTCTTTCTAAAGCTATCGGAACTGCTTTTGCAGGAGCCGTAGTAAATCGATCTGGCTGATGAGCAGCATCTGCAAAAGAAACTACTTCTGCTATTGGTGTAAGCCCCAGCTCTTTCACTTTTTCTTCACTAGCTAATATAATGCACGCTGCACCATCGTTGATAGTACTTGCATTGGCAGCAGTTACAGTGCCGTCCTTTTCAAAAACAGGCCGCAACTCTGGTATTTTGTCAAAACGCACATTTTTATACTCTTCGTCTTCGTCCATTATAATAGGATCTCCTTTACGCTGGGGTATTTCTACTGGTATTATTTCTTCTTTAAATTTACCCGCTTCCCAAGAGGCTGCAGCAGTTTTATACGAATTTATGGCAAAACTATCTTGCTCTTCTCTGGTAATGCTGTGTTCTTTGGCGGTAAAATCTGCAGCACTACCCATCATATACTCATTATATACATCTCGGAGTCCATCATGGGCTAGCCCATCAATAGCAGTAAAATTTCCATATTTGTGTCCTTCACGACTACCTGGTAAATAATGTGGAACTTGGCTCATATTTTCCATTCCTCCAGTAACCACAATACCATTATGCCCGAGCATAATGGAGGTAGCACCTAGCGCTACAGATTTCATTCCACTTGCGCATACTTTATTTATGGTAGTGCAAGGCACTGTATCTGGTAAACCCGCAAAAATAGCTGCTTGCCGAGCCGGAGCTTGACCAACGCCAGCCTGCAAAACATTTCCGAAGTAAACCTCATCTACATCTGTAGGTTTTATGTTTGCTTTCTCTAATGCGCCTTTTATAGCTACTGCGCCCAATTTTGGCGCAGATATACTACTTAATTTACCATTAAAACTTCCCATAGGGGTGCGTACTGCTGCTATTATATATACTCGTTTCATCAGGGACAAAAATAACCGAATATTGGGAAAATGTATTATAGGAGTTGTTGCCTAAATCCTACCTGCAGACCAGCTGTATATTGGTTTTGATTGATCGGATAAGTTGCTTTAAAAGTAGACTTCACATTATATTTAAATTGCGGTGCCGCATACAGTTCTAGTCTTTCTCCAACAAATTGGGAAAAGGATACGCCCAAACTTCCGCCAAAACCATGTGATCTAAATACTTCATTTTTACTGTTCATCCAATAGTAGTAATCAGTATCAAAGTCGTAAACCAAGGCATTCACGTGGTCTAGTTTTTGAAGGATTATTGCAGTTTGCAATGCTATTTTTGATTTTGTATACTCTTTTAGTGTATAACTCAAACCAATAGGCACTTCTATAAACGAATACCTATTTGTATAGGGTAAGCTAGCCTCTTGGCTGTTTTCAGTTCTTTCGTATTGTGGTTTTTTGTCCATGAAGTACGCTAGGTGGTAGTTGGGATTTAGCTCATCTGTTTGCTTCACCTGTATCTGCTCCCCATACTTAGCATAATGCACACCCGAAAATATGGATACTTTTTTTGATATTCGAATGCCAAAATCCAAACCAATAGCGTAAGAGGTAATTGCTTTATCTGTGCGATTTCTTTCCTCTTCTGGCATACTAAAAGTATACCGTGTATTTCCTTCAACAGCCACTCCTGGCAGATCACTAGTGTTGTAACTAAAGGCTCTGTAACATACGCTTGGCGAAAAGCTAAATCCTACAAACCAACGCCCAACGTCAGGAACAAGTTTCGGATTTATCAAATATTCTTGCTGCAATCTTTTGGTGTATTTTTGTAATTGTTTAGTCCCAAAATTAGCAGACAAACTCGTCGCTTCTATGATATCCAAAGATACTATTTTAGCTATTTTTTGCGGAGATCGAGTGCTTGATGTGTTGTTTTCTTTGACTAAAGATTTATTATTTTTACTGCGCGGCACGATGACGGTGAGAGCCACATTATCACCTTGCATATTACTAGTAGCTAAAGATTGTCGTTCTCCTGTCGCGGCTTTGAAAGGTTTAATATTGTCTATTTCTTTGTGAGAACTTACTTCTTCGTTCATCCAAAGCTTGCCTATACCAAAATCAAAATCGGCAAATGATTTACCTGTTACAATGCTATATGTTTGGAACCCAAGAAGAGCAATACCTCCCAAAATAGCAGGTGTTAACAACCATGAGACCAAAGGTGATTTGGACGTCAGTTTTTCATTTAAGCTATCTTGTTTCGAACCCACAAAGATTTAATATAATAACAAATGTAGTACTGTGCACGATGAAACAAACAGCACTCCATTGCTATGACAAAAAAATGAGACAGATTAAGGCTGTAGCCTGCTCAAAATCCAGCCCTCAGATGATTTTTCGTATAGTAATCTATCGTGCATTCTATTTGGTCTTCCTTGCCAAAATTCAAATTCTAGTGGTGCTATAGCCATACCTCCCCAATGCGGTGGTTTGGAAGGTTCGATATTTGCAAACTTTATTTCAAATTCTTTGAGTTGTTTTTCTAGCTCCTGCCTACTACTTATATTCCTACTTTGCGTGCTGGCCCACGCTCCTATTTTGCTGCTTCGAGGTCTAGAATCGAAGTACGCCTCAGACTCATTTTCTGATACTTTACTAGCAGACCCACGAATGATAATTTGGCGCTCCAAATTTATCCAAGGCAATAAAGCAGTACAGTTGGGGTTTTTCTCCAGTTGCTGCCCCTTATGACTCTGATAGTTGGTATAAAAAACAAATTCCTCATCTCGTAGATCTTTGAGTAGAACTATTCGCGCATCTGGGGCAGACATATTATTTACAGTGGTCAGCACCATTGCATTGGGCTCTATTATCTCTGGGCAAGAAATAGCTTCTTCAAACCAAATAGTAAACAGCTCAAAAGGGCATTTAGGAACATTTTCTTCTAGTAATTCACCTCTCGTATAATGCTTTCGTAAATCTTTCATAGCATTACCTTTTGAACAAGTTTTTTGTAGCGCGTACCCCTTTATTGTTATTCATACTTTTCATCATTTTGCGCATTTCATCAAATTGTTTTACCAGTTTATTGACTTCAGATGTAGACGTACCACTACCAGCAGCAATTCGTTTTTTACGACTCCCATCCAGCACTTGTGGGTTTTGCCGTTCATAAGCAGTCATACTAGTAATTATAGCTTCAATACTTTTAAAACTGTTATCGTCGATATCAACATCCTTTATAGCTTTACCCACACCAGGTATCATGCCCATCAGGTCTTTGATATTACCCATCTTTTTTATTTGGTTGAGTTGCTTCAAAAAGTCATCAAAATCAAATTGATTTTTTCGCATTTTCTTTTGTAAAGCAGCCGCTTCATCTTCATCAAAGCTTTGTTGTGCTTTTTCCACAAAAGAAACGATATCACCCATTCCCAAGATACGATTTGCCATTCTATCTGGATGAAATACGTCTAAAGCATCCATTTTTTCTCCAGTACTGACAAATTTGATTGGTTTGTTTACAACCTTTTTTATGGAAATTGCCGCTCCACCGCGGGTATCTCCATCAAGTTTAGTTAGCACTACCCCATCAAAATTAAGTCTATCATTAAAAGCCTTAGCTGTATTCACGGCATCTTGACCGGTCATTGAATCAACTACGAAAAGGATTTCTTGGGGTTGGAGTTCCCGCTTTAAATTTCCTATCTCGTCCATCATTTTTTCATCTACACTTAGTCTTCCAGCAGTATCAATGATGACCACATTGTGTTGATTAATTTTAGCGTACTTTATGGCATCTTGAGCAATACTTACCGGATTTTTATCCTCTTCATTAGCAAAAACAGAAACGCCTACTTGCTCACCAAGCACTTTTATCTGATTTATAGCCGCAGGACGATAAACATCACAAGCTACCAAAAGCGGACTTCTTCCCTTAGACTTTAAATGTGCAGCAATTTTGCCAGAGAATGTCGTTTTTCCTGAGCCTTGCAGACCAGCTATTAGAATAATAGTAGGATTACCTGTCAAATTTAGTGGTTTTGTTTCTCCACCTAATAGCTCCTTAAGCTCATCGTTAACTATTTTAGTCATCAATTGGCCCGGCGAAACGCTAGTTAATACATTTTGACCAATTGCCTTATCTTTTACAGTATTGGTGAAATCCTTTGCTATTATATAACTTACGTCTGCATCTACTAGTGCTCTTCGTATCTCCTTTACGGTTTCTGCAATATTTAGCTCAGTAAGTTTACTGTGTCCTTTTAAGGTTTGAAACGCTTTGTCTAATCTACCTGATAAATTCTCGAACATAATTCTATTTTTCTAGCGCAAATTTACCATAATTATAAAGCCGCCAAAGTCATTTGATGAGGTTTTGGCTTTACTACGCAAAAAGATACATAAACTACCGAATAACAAATTTTTAGAAGCAAGAAAGAATGCTGTAAGTAAAGATTAATCTTTTATTCCAATTATTACTTTACAGTATTTTTAATACAATTCTGCATTATATTTTGAGGTGTTACGCTATTTGATAATGAATTGAGTGAGATAAGATAAATATTCACAAGTCAGGAAGCAAAAAACTTCAATATTTTAGTTTCCTGAAAAACAAAATTACTACCCTTTGGTGGGGTGTTACACTTACAATGTTACTGACATAATGAAGAATTTATTCCGTTTATTTGTCCAAAAACAAAACAATTATATATCACATATATTGTGTTTGGACCAGCAAAGAAATCATGACTTGAAACTTTAGACTACTTAGCAAACAGAACTGATTCTAATCGGCAACTACCTCCAAATTATTCCATTGCTTTGCGATAATGAGTTTAAATTATACAAGATAAAGTATGACTTTACTACATTTGGCAAAGGTTCATTTGCCGCAAGTGACAATTTTAGTTTTCTTTGCAAATACTTTTTGAGAAAAATTATCACATCATAATGAAAATATTTAATAAATTAACTGCTCTCATTTTAATACTCTTTTTAGGGGCTTGTACATCAAATGATAAACGATTAAATGACGCTGTTTCGCTTTATAAGCAAGCTTTACAAAATAAAGATGCAACTACTAGTCAATTGGCCTTAAATCAAATTTTATTGCTAGACACTACAAATACAGATTATATGGATTCTCTGTCGCGAATCTATATGCGAAATGGGAATTTTGATGCGGGGATACGATACGCTGAAGCAGTGTATAACGCTGGTAAAGCTAGCACCAAGCTGAGAGAGAATATGGCAATAGCATACCAGCAAACTGGGGAAACAGAAAAAGCACAAAACTTTATTGAAAGCCTTTTGCAAGAAACCAAAGATTACAAATATTTATACCAAAAATTGGTAATACAATATGAGAATGGAAACCAAATAATATTTGATAGTTTGAGTACTGACATACTAAATCAAGCGAATTCAGATAGTTTGATTGCGTCTACTGTAGTTCCAATGCCGGGACCTGTATCAGGAAGACAGCAATTAGTCCCTATCAAAGCTGCCACACTATTTTTGATAGGCAACAACGCTTTGGAGCGAAATCAAGATGTAAATACGGCCGTAAAGTACCTAAAGGAGAGCATACAAGAATATGAACAATTTGAAATGCCACGATACGTCCTCATGGAGTTAGAAAAGATGATGTACGGAGGCAGGTAAAAAGACTTATTAGTCTTTCTGCCAAATCACTTCCTCTTTACCTTCCAATCTCAAAAATTCTCTACTCAGCACAAAGAGATAATCACTGAGTCTATTGAGATATTGTATGTGTATTGCATAATCTTTGTCTTCAAGGTCGACGACTCTCCTTTCAGCTCTTCTGCAAATACATCTGGACACATGTGCATGAGCACTAATTATAGAACCTCCTGGGAGAATAAAATTTTTAAGAACTGGAAGCAGGTGGATAATTCTATCTATTTCGTTTTCAAGCATCTCTATGTGTTCTATTTCTATACTTGGCAATTCAAATTTTAAATCTTTTTCCGCAGCCAAAGCACTACCAATATTGAATAATTTGTGTTGTATTCCGTGAATGAATGCAGCATACTCTTGGCTAAGTGCCGCGATTATCCCTAGCGAGGAGTTTAACTCGTCTACCGTGCCATATGCCTCTATTTTAGCGTTTGTTTTACTTACTCTGGTGCCTCCTACTAATGAGGTTTGTCCTTTATCTCCTGTTTTGGTATAAATTTTCATTCTTAGTTTAATGGTTTTACAAATTATGTAACAGACAACTGCGTAGCAAGTTTGCCATCAATTATCCTTATAGTTCTTTTTGCGTGTGTAGCTATGTCTTCTTCGTGAGTTACCATCACTACTGTATTTCCTTCTTCGTGTATTTCTTTGAAAAGCTGAATAATTTCATAGCTACTTTTACTATCTAAATTTCCTGTAGGTTCGTCAGCCAACACTATACTCGGATTATTGATAAGTGCACGGGCTATGGCCACACGCTGGCGTTGCCCTCCACTTAGCTCGTTTGGCTTATGATTTCCACGGTCTCCTAAACCCACTTTTTGTAGTACTATCTGTGCTCTTTCCATACGCTCTTTTTTACCGATACCTGCGTATACAAGCGGTAGAGCCACATTTTCTAGCGCACTTGTTCTTGGCAATAGATTAAACGACTGAAAAACAAACCCAATTTCCACATTTCGAACGCTAGCAAGTGCATCGTCAGACATACCGCTAACGTCTTTACCATTTAGCAAATAGATTCCAGATGTAGGTGAGTCTAAACAGCCAATCACGTTCATCAATGTGGACTTTCCAGATCCTGAAGGGCCCATTAGAGCTACATATTCCCCCTTATCTATGGTACAGTTCAATCCATCTAACGCATTTATTTGCGTAGATCCCATGACATAGGTTTTAAAAATATTTTGAAGGTCTATTAATGCCATTACTTGGTAATTACCTTTGGCACTTTAAAATAATCTGAATCTGCAGAAGGTGCATTGTAAAGCGCTTGTTTCTTTGACAGCATTTCTCCTACTACATCTTTGCGCAAAATGTTTTGTTCTTGACTCAAGTAGATTAATGGATCTACCCCATCAGTATTTACCTCTTTTAACTTATTACAAAATGAAATTATTCGTCTCAAATCATCTTTTATAGCCTGCTTTTCTCTATTAGTAAACTCTAATCTAGCCAAGTGGGCTAGCTCATCCACTTTCAATTCTGATATACTCATAAACCGTTTAATTCGTTAAATTTTTTTTCAATAATAGCATAAACTTTGTCACTTAAGGCTAATTCATCTCCCTGTTTTAGATTTTTAGTTGGTATCGGTCGATGAACATACATTCGCATCAGACCAGGGCTTCCCGCTGGCACAAATTCGCCACACGGCAAGCGTTTCCAATTATCTGGCAAGGTAATAGGAACGATATCTAATCCTAGCTCCACTGCAAGTTTAAATGGTCCTAATTTAAATTTGCGCATATTGGGAACTTGAGGCCCTATTCCTCCTTCTGGAAAATTTAGTAGGCTTGTGCCTTGACTCAATTTTCTGTATGCGTCATAATACGCTTTTTTAGCTCCATCTTTGCTTTTTCTGTCTACAGGCAAATCCAATGTTTTAAAAAAAATCCGAAACAATGGAATATTCGCTAACTCTTTTTTTGCCATAAAACTAAAAAAGTGAGCCATTTGGGTATTTACACTCACAATATCAAAATACGAAAAATGGTTAGGTGTGAATACATACGTCTTATTTCTATCTAAGGGTTCTTCGTATGTCGTTTCTCCTCTCAATCCAGTAAGCCACATAAGAGTCTTACCCCAAAAACGCCTAAGAGAATGAGCCTTTGTATACCACTTTTTTTTAGAAAGTAATACCTTAAATAAGGGATATAGCATTAGAAATATTACAATAAACCATACAAAAAAATAGATGGACCAAAGTTTTTTGAGTGCTGTAAGTATCAATGGTTAAGATGCTGTGTTAGTTTTTCTACTTGCACATTAACAAAATTTTGCAACAAAGATTCCGCCATCATTTTCATCATAAAATTTAAATCAGCGTGAATAACAGCTTGAGTTTCCGCAAAATCTCCCTGTGCTACTATATCCCACTGTATGAAAAATTTGAAAGGAACTTTGTTCTGCGGTGTCATTACAATTTTAAACGGAGCTACTCGCTCTGTAATTGCGAGCTCTACCTTTCCTATTCCCTCTATATCTAAGGTTGCTGCGTTTTCTGTTGCTTCAAAGCTACGTACCTTATTGGGCATTAATACTTCATAGTTTTGCGGCACAGCAAGGTAGTCAAATAGCTTCTGTGCTTTTAGGTGTATGACGGATTTTTTACTTTCTATTTTTATCATTTTTAGTATTTCTAAGATTCATTGTACATAGTATTTGTTCCAATAAAGGCAGCCATAAGAATAGAGACTATAAGGCCGGTGATTAGGCTACCTCCGATGGTAATCATAGTATAGCCTTTTGGCTGATATAACCCTGAAATTTGATCTTTAACAATCTCTAGTTCCATAGGTTTGTCTGCGGGTTTTATTTTTTCATCTGCGGCTATTTTTTTTTCTGCTTGCTCCCAAGCCTCTTGAGTTCTTGTCTGATAAAAGGCCCCATCAGGATAGTACAAAAACCCAAATACTATCACCATAGCTATTGAGCGTACGAGTGCAATGAGCACTCCACTTACTACAGTACGCGCTATACTTATTACTCCTCCTAGCAACTTTTTTATAAGAATTAGTCCCGATGATATTCCAACCAGAAGCACTGCTATTTTTGATACAAACATGACATTGGCACTTCCGCCTTCCCCACCAAAAAATACAAACTCGAGGGCAGCACAGATTAATCCGGAAATTGTCCCAAAAATCCAAATTGATTTTTGCATATAATTTTATTTAGCTATATACGTTTTAGTGACCCTCTGCAGTATCAGAACTCGGGTGGGAATATTCCTCAAAATCATACGCTGGCATCTGTTTGCTTTTCACGAAATTTACCGTTTCGGCAAATGCTTCCGAAAATTTATTGAAATCCTCTTTATATAAAAATATCTTATGCTTCACGAATCCCCCATCGTCGTAGAGCTTTTTACTCTCTGTAATAGTGATAAAGTAATCGTCCTTCGTTGTTGTTTTTACATCAAAATAATAGGTACGCTTTCCCGCTCGTACTTTCTTTGTAAAATGCTCCTCTCTGTCAAATCTCGACTCTCCCATCTTTGTAAATTTAGTGTTATATGATTTCGGGAACAAAGAACGCAAAAAAAACAAGACTTTCATATCTGAGCCAAACACTTCTTTGTGCTTTTTTTTACTCAAAAAAGTACACACGGACTCACGTACATTTTAGTTTACTATCATATCGTTTTTTTGTAGGTCCCTATTACAGCCTGTGACTTTAATTTAGTCTTCTGCAACCATCATTTGTTTATCAAAAAGTTCAGCATAAATACCTTTTTTATACAGCAAATTTTGATGATTTCCTTCCTCTATGATGACTCCTTCATCTAAAAAAATAATGTGCTCGCAGTCTTGCACAGAGGAAATTCTATGACTGATGTTAATAAATGTTTGTTCATTTGAATGTATACTCAGGCTATTTTTTATAGCTACCTCTGTTTTCGTATCTACGGCTGAAAGTCCATCATCAATGAGAAGTATCTTTGGTTTTTTTACTAATGCCCTTGCGATTGCTGTGCGTTGTTTTTGCCCGCCGCTTAGAGTTATACCACGCTCCCCTAGCATAGTTTCTAATCCGTTTGGGAAATTGGCAATTTCTACATCTAGCGCTGCAGCTCGTATTGCATACGAGAGATTCTTCTCTACTGAGGAATTGGCACTTCCAAAAAGTATATTATCACGCAGTGTTTCCGAAAACAAAAATATATCTTGAGCAACGTAGCCGAAAAGTTCATTTAACTTAGATCTGTTATAGTCTTCTATTGGCTTTCCGTCTACCAAAATCTGACCTTTGGTGGGTCTATAAACTCCAACTAGCAACTTAGCTATAGTACTTTTACCACTACCCGTCGTACCTATGATACCAAATTTTGTATTTGTCTTAATCTTAAAGGATATATCTCTAAGCACCCACGAGTCAGTCTCAGGATACTGAAAAAACACATTCACAAATTCAATAGAATTTTGCAGTGAAGTAATCACTAATTCTCCTTCATCTAGATCTGGTTTGACATTCATAAACTCGTCTATCCTTTTTTGAGATGCAGCACCCCGCTGCACTAGCGATGTTACATACCCTAAGCTAGCCACCGGCCAAGTCAACATATTCACGTAGATTATAAATTCCACTATATTACCCAAAGAAAATGAGCCATCTACTACTGCATTTCCTCCAACATAAATAGTTATTAAAATACTTAGTCCGACTAAACCTAAGACTACAGGCATAAAAACACCGTTTATTTTGACTAGGTCTATATTATCATTTTTATACTCTTCATTTATTTTCTCAAAATCGCTTGCAAAATAATCCTCTGCTGCGTAAGATTTTAACACATGAACACCGGCAAAAGTCTCTTGAACAAAAGATGTAATGTTTGATAATTTTTGCTGTATCTTATCGCTTTTTTTATTCATGGCGTCACTTACCAAATAAATAGTCACTGCTAAAATAGGAAGAGGTATAAGTACGTAAAGAGTGATTTCCGCGTTGGTATATAGCATAAGACCTACTACCAATATAATCATACACGAAAGATTGAGCGCATACATGATAGCTGGACCTGTAAACAGACGAACTTTGCTCACATCATCGCTTATTCTGTTCATAAGGTCGCCCGTATAGTTTTTACCATAAAAACTTTGGCCCAATTTCTGATAATGCCGGAAGATGTCATTTTTTTGTTCATACTCTATGTGCCGAGACATTATGATAATGGTCATTCGCATAATATACATAGACACCCCTTTGAGAAGGGCAAAGCCAAGTAACAACAAACCAGCGAGTAAAGCGATGCCAGTAGTTGTTTGAAAGTAGCTAGGTAGCTTTTTAGCATAATTGGGCAACTCATTTTTTTCGAGCAAAAGTTTCACACCATCTATACTTTCACGAACGATAGGCGGTATCATCACCGCAAAAACATTTGAAAGTACTATAAATACTAAGCCGATGACCAGATATTTTTTGTGCCGAGCTACGTATTTTCTTAAGGTTTTGAGTGACTTCAAATTAATGAGATATACAAGTTAAATTAATTTTACTTTTGCCGCAAATTTAGCATTAATAAAATCGAAACATAATGAGTACAACATCAATCGAATCGCATCAAACAAAAGACGGACTATTTGCTCAGGTTCATGCTACAAATCACGAGCAGGTTGTCTTTTGCAATGATAATGCAACTGGCCTTAAAGCTATTATTGCCATACACAATACAGTACTTGGACCAGGTCTTGGAGGTACACGTATGTGGAATTACGCCACAGAAGCTGAGGCACTTACTGATGTACTTCGTTTATCTAGAGGTATGACCTACAAAGCAGCTATTTCTGGACTTAATCTAGGAGGCGCAAAAGCGGTCATAATTGGCGATGCCAATAAGCACAAGTCTGAAGCATTGATGCGAAAATTTGGAAGATTTGTAGAAAACTTAAATGGTAAATATATAACGGCTGAAGACGTAGGTACTACAACCAAAGATATGGAGTACGTAAATATGAGCACAGACAGTGTAGTGGGATTACCAGAAAGCATGGGAGGAGGCGGAGACCCCAGTCCAGTTACGGCCTATGGAACCTATATGGGAATGAAAGCAAGTGCACAGAAGGCATATGGAAGCGATAGCTTGAAAGGAAAAAAAGTAGCTATTCAGGGTATAGGAAAGGTAGGAATGCACCTTGTAGAATTAATAAAAAAAGATGGAGGTATAGTCTATGTCTCTGATATAAACGAAGCAAGCTTGAAACACGCAGCTCATGAGTACGGAGCTACTGTGGTTGAAGGAGACGAAATATATGGATTGGACGTGGATATTTTTGCACCGTGTGCCTTGGGAGCCATACTCAATACAGAGACTATAAATGCTCTAAAATGTGATATAATTGCAGGCGCGGCTAATAATCAATTAGCCTCAGAGGATGAGCACGGTACTTTGATACATAATAGAGGTATTTTATATGCACCCGATTTTTTGATAAATGCAGGTGGACTAATCAATGTGTATTCCGAATATATTGGTTACAATAGAGAAAATGCATTGCGCGATACCGAAAAAATATACGACACAACTTTATCGATTTATGCACTAGCTGCAGATAGAAATATCCATACTCAAAAAGCGGCTACAGTAATTGCTGAACAACGCATAGATGCCATTTTAGGTGTCCAATCTACCTACTAACGATAAAAAGAGCATTGTGCTTAGAATAATACGTAATTGGGAAATACCATTACTCGTTATATTCACCTTTGCAGTTTTTTCTGTAATCGCTATTTTAGCCTATCTTTCTCCTGGATTAGAAGGTGGGATGGATTCTTACAATCACTACCTTATTGCACGGTATTCCTGGTCTTACCCTAGCCTCTTTTTAGATCAATGGGGTAAGCCTTTGTACAATATTATAGCTTCTCCTTTTGTGCAATTTGGCGTGGCAGGTGCATACGTGCTCAATACTTTTTCGCTTTTGGGGTCCTCAATATTAACCTATCATATTATCCGTAAAATAGGTCTACGATTTGCTTGGCTCGGCTATATCTTCACCTTAACCTCTCCTATTTTTTTAGATAATACTCTATCGGTACTTACGGAACCTCTTTGTGCACTACTAGTTACACTTACAATTTATTTTTACAGCAGTAAACATTTTACGGCAGCAGCTATTTTGGCGGGCTTTTTGCCTTTTGTGCGTTCAGAGGGTTTCATTGTACTTTTTGCCATTGCTGTATTTCTCCTTTTTGTAGATAAAAAATATAAAATTTTAGGATATACTATACTGGGAAGCTTACTATTTAATGTACTGGGTTGGATTATTGAAGGTGAGCCTTTTTGGATTATCACATCAAATCCGTATATCAATTTCGAACTTTCGGGACGAAACGTATGTGGAAACGGAGGACTATTTCATTACGTCTATGCCGGCCATTATACCTTTGGTCTTGTAGGTTCAGTTCTCATGACGCTAGGTGGGTTATATTATCTACTATCTTTATTGCATAAGAGCAAACCTGCCAATAATACTTTAGGTCTTATATTTTTAACTTTTATACTCTACTTTTTGAGTCATACGGCAATATGGTGGCTTGGGAAAATGGGTAGTTGCGGGTATGTCAGAGTAATGGTAGTAATAGCTCCACTAGCAGCTATTCTGATGGTATTTGCAGTAAATACTTTTTATCGTAACCTCAAGCAGTATGCAGCCAAACTTCTTCCATTTGTATTTATGTTGATACTCGCACTTCTTGTATCAAATGCTATTTATACACCATATAGATACTATGCGTACAAGTATCCTTTGCAGATTTCTGCAGAACAATCCGAATATCATAAATTAGCCGAATGGTACAAATCCCAAAACCTTGAAGCCCACAGAAAAATATACTTGTATCCATACTTCTCATTATTGGCAGATATAAATCCATACAACGAGTTAGAGCATCTTGATTTTTGGAATAGCAGCCTACAATTTAGCAAGAAAGACGATATTTTGATTTGGGACGGTCATTTTGGTCCACACGAGAGTGGTACCCCGTTGCACGTGTTGGAGCACGACTCTACTTGGCAAAAAATACATAGCATAATACCAAAGCAGCCCATTAAGACTTTAAATGACAAAGAGTTTGAAATACACGTATTTAAAAAGATAAAATAGTGCAATAAAAGTAAACGGAAAGAGTGAAAAATGATGTAGGTTTGCCCCTCATTTCTTTGAAAAATAAATACTAAATGTTAAACAGAAGATTAATACGCATTAAGACATTTCAAGCTTTGTTTAGTGAACACGGGCAAGAAAAAAGCAACCCTTCACTAGTGGCCAAGAATGTAAAAAAATCGATGCATGGTATGGGTTCAAATTTGTTGGCTGTGTTAAATTTTCTTCCTGTTTTTAGTCATTATATAGCTACAGAGCACAACCCTACAGACTATAAATTTAATACCTCAGAAGCGGACTTGAAAAATTTTGATCTTATCACTAAAAATACTTTCATAGACAACTTGCTTCAAAGCGAAAAGATGGATGCTTATTCAAAACGTCCCACTATAGACTGGCACGCAGAAAAAGATTCCATATTTGCAATATATAAGGACATTAAAGAAACTGATTTTTATAAATTAGCTTTGGCTATGCCCCTTTCTGATTTGAATTTTACCGAATTTTCGAAATCTCTTTATAAGTATTTACTGTTAGATTCTGTAGCATTTGAACAACTCATTGAAGATAAAAATATATATTGGTATGACGAGAAAATCCCAATTCTAAAAAGTATTGATAAAATCATGGAAACCTATGAAACAAATGGAGTCATAGAAATACCTGAATTATTTAAAAACGAAAAAGAGGACTTACAAATGGCTGACGAGTTGGTGGAAATATATTTTGCTCACAAAGCAGAAATATTCGAAATAATTAGTAATTATACCCCCGGTTGGGACAGCGACCGAATAACAAAAGTAGACTATACCCTTATGACTATGGCGCTACTAGAATTTAAATATATGCCAATGATACCAGTTAAAGTAACTCTAAACGAATACATCGAAATAGCAAAAATGTACAGTACTCCAAAAAGCAGTAAATTCTTGAATGGGACTCTAGATAAAATACTTCAAGACTGGAAAACACAAAACATTATAAAGAAAATAGGTAGAGGATTAATCGAATAGGAACTTATTATTAAATTTGTCGAGTCCAAAATTAGAAAAACAATTAATTTTTAAACAAACAAACCATATGAGAAAAGTAATTTTAATAGTGATGGTAGCAGCCTTAACAACAGCTTGCAACAATGCCTCCAAAAAGAAAAACAAGATGGATACAGCTGTAATTGAAACAAACGACAACAGCACTACAGAGCCAAAAATGACTTTTTCCTCCACCTCTTGGGACTTTGGAACTATAACTGAAGGAGAGAGAGTAGAACATACATTTAAATTTGTAAATGACGGCAATAGTGACTTAGTGATAAGTAGTGCTACTGCAAGCTGCGGGTGTACCATACCTGAGTGGCCAAAAGAACCAATCGCTCCAGGAGAGAAAGGTGAGATAAAAGTAGAATTTAACAGCACAGGAAAAAGCGATATGGTCACCAAGGATATTACTATTTTGGCCAATACAAATCCTGTCAAATCAATTCTTCAAATCAATGTTTTTATAACTAAAAAAGACCAATAATTATGTTTGATAACGGAGGATTATTATTTCCAATACTGCTAATCATAGTGATGTACACTTTCTTTTTTTTACCTCAAATACGAAAGCAGAAAAAGCAAAAGAAATTTATTACAGAACTAAAAAAAGGAGATAAAGTAGTTACGACAGGAGGTATACATGGTAAAATTGTAGAACTAAAAGACCTAACCTGCGTTATAGATACGGGGGAGGGCAATAAACTAAAAATAAACAGAGCTGCCCTAAGCTTGGAAGCTACCACATTAGCAGATACCACTACCAAAGAAAACTAAAAAAGAGAATTAATGCAGCATCTAAGAATAGGGATTACTGGAGGAATGGGTGCTGGAAAATCTACCATTTGTAAAGTTTTTGGACAACTAGGCATAGCAATTTATGATGCAGACGCCAGAGCTAAATGGCTGATGAATAATGATGTAGATCTTAAGAAAATCATTTCCGAAGGTTTTGGGTGGGATAGTTATACGCGTAAAGAAGAACTCAACAGAGAGTATCTTGCAAAAGTTGTTTTCAATAACGAAGAAAAACTCGCATTACTAAATAGTATAGTACACCCAGCGGTAAAAAAAGACTACGAATTGTGGGTAGCTGAGCACAAAGATGACCCCTATTCGCTAAAAGAAGCGGCTTTATTATTTGAGAGTAAAACCTACAAAATACTACATAAGGTAATTGTAGTAACCTGCCCAATAGAAACGCGTATAGAACGAATAATGAAGCGGGATCACGTAAAAAAAGAAGATATTCTTAAGCGAATACAAAACCAAATGACAGACCGAGATCGCATGAGCAAAGCTGATTGGGTAATATTTAATGACGGACAACATTCACTAATAAATCAAGCGCTCGAGATACACCAAACTATACTGAACCTCAGAGAAAAAGGCACCGTAGCATTCAAATCTTAAAATTATGGAAAAATCACTAATTTTAAATCACGCACAAATATCATTGAAGCTAGATCGTATGGCGTGGCAGATAATAGAAGAACTTTTTAATGAGAAACATATAGTTCTCATTGGTTTGGTAGACAGAGGTACGGATGTAGCACTCAAAATAAAACAACGTTTAGAAAAATACAGCTCAATACAAATAGAACTACTAACCATCGTTCTGGACAAAGAAAATGCATTTTCTTCAAAGATAACTTTAGAAAACAGTGAAAGGATAACAGATAAAGCTGTAGTTTTAGTTGATGATGTGCTAAACTCGGGAATCACAATGGCCATAGCACTCAAAGAAACACTAAAATACCAACCAAAAAGTATTAAAACCGCTGTACTAGCAAATAGAGATCATCACAAATTTCCTATACAGGCAAATTTTGTAGGAATTTCTTTAGCCACTACAGTGAAAGAACATATTTCCTACGAAGAGCACGAGGGTAAGATGAGCATCAACTTATCTTGAGCATCTTTACATTTTTTTCTATTCAAACCTATTTATAAAATGACTTTTTTTATGAGACTTCCTTACAATGAAAGGTAACTCATTACAATGGTAAAGAGTGCATAAGTGGCACTAAACTTTAAAAGTAAAATTGATATCCCTCTGGTGTAAATGCACCAAAAACAGTAGATAATCTAGTTGAATTATGCTATTTTGAGATACTCAACAGATTTTTTATGGTAAATAAAATATGTACATTCGCCACACGATAATGAGCAAATACAAAGAGATTATTTTGGAGGCATGGGAAGATCGAACAAAACTTCAAGAAGATGAAACGCAAAAAGCAATACGAGCGGTTATAGAAGATTTAGATAAAGGTATTTTACGGTGTGCGGAACCAAGTAAAAACGGCTGGCAAGTAAATGATTGGGTAAAAAAAGCGGTAATTTTATACTTTCCTATACAAAAGATGCAGACCATTGAAATAGGCCCCTTTGAATTTCACGATAAAATGTTGTTAAAAAGCAACTATGCTGAGCAAGGTATACGCGTAGTACCCCACGCAATAGCTCGTTATGGTGCCTACATAGCAAGCGGTGTAGTAATGATGCCAAGTTACATTAACATAGGGGCGTATGTGGATAGTGGTACGATGGTAGATACATGGGCTACAGTTGGCAGTTGTGCACAAATTGGCAAAAACGTACATCTCAGTGGCGGTGTAGGCATAGGAGGTGTACTAGAGCCAGTACAAGCAGCACCGGTGATCATAGAAGATAACTGTTTTATAGGTAGCCGATGTATTATTGTAGAGGGTGTACACATAGAAAGTGAAGCGGTAATAGGCGCAGGTGTCACATTAACTATGAGTACAAAAATTATAGACGTTTCTGGAATTGAACCCATAGAATACAAAGGAAGAGTGCCTGCACGCAGCGTTGTAATACCTGGCAGCATACAAAAAGAGTTTGGAGCAGGTAGTTATGGCGTAAATTGTGCCCTTATTATTGGCACTAGAAAGGCATCTACCGATAAAAAAACATCGTTAAACGATGTTCTCAGAGACTTTCAAGTAGCAGTTTAATGAAAATTGGATTTGACGCCAAAAGATACTTTTACAACAATAGCGGTTTGGGGAACTACGCTCGTTGGCTAGTAGACGGACTAGCCGAGCGAAAAAAGTTTGACTATCACCTATATCAGCCCAAAGAAGTATCTCAAAAGGTAGAATTACCTACACACTTTCCTACAGGTATAGGAAAAGCTACACCAAGTTTGTGGCGTTCTAAATTTGTCTGCTCTCGATTAGAAAACGATAAAATCCGTATATTCCACGGACTGAGCAACGAAATACCATTTGGTATACACAAAACAGCAATAAAAGCAGTAGTTACCATACACGATCTCATAAATAAGCGGTATCCCGAAAATTATAAAACAATAGACCGTATTATTTACAACAAAAAATTACACTACGCTCAAAAACACGCAGTAAAAATTATAACACCTAGTATACAAACAAAACAAGACATTATTAAATTCTACGGTACCTCTCCAGACAAAATTGAAGTTATTCCACTAAGTCTTACACCTCATGAAATAGAAGTGCACACAGATTCTAATCTAGGTGAGTACATTCTTTGTGTTAGTAGCTTTAGCAAAAGGAAAAATATTCTTCGATTGGTTGAAGCCTTCAATTCTCTACAAAATATACCAATAAAACTAGTTTTAGCTGGTCATGCTGGAGATACCCTAAAATCAGTCAAGTCTTTAGCATCACATAATAATAATATCATTCTAAAAACAGGTGCCAACCAATCAGAACTTAACACGCTATATAAGAATGCTTTATTCTGCATCTACCCATCGGTATTTGAGGGGTTTGGTATTCCCATATTAGAGGCCTTTTCTTTCGGAAAAACCGTTGCAACATCTAGCAGTAGTAGTATGCCAGAAGTGGGTGGCAATGCTGCGATTTATTTTGAACCCGAGAATACAGAAAGTATAGCTCAAGCCATAAATTTTATGCTCAATTCCGAGCTAAGAAAACAACTAGAGCAAAACATTCCTGCACAATTACAAAATTTCGAATCTAATTCCCTACTAAAAAGATATGAAGATATATACTCAGAACTTATTGCGTCATAACAATGTCTAAGTTTTTGGTTATGACTACTGTGTGACAAAATGTAAAAGTAACAATTCTTACCTTTGAATTTGACTATCGCTAAACTACACGCGATAGATATTTCAGTTTTAGTTTTTGGTTTAAAAAGAGGGGAAAATCCCCTCTTTTTTATGTCCAATAAATTTTATGAGTGCTTCATGGTTACACAACAAACGCATCACATTTGGTCGCTAACAAAACAATGATTATCAGTAAAATAATCGGAGTACGCACGCAATTAAATTTTAAGACATAAAACAGTCATATTCTTACTAAAATAAATCTTGAGAGATGGGTAATTTTCTTATCACTTACTACTCAAAAAAACATAATAAAATAAAACTTTCATACACAATAATGTTTCTAAATGCACACATTATTCCGCTCAAAAACAAGTGATTACAATTTTTAAAACTGTGCGTTACAGTATTCTTTTTACTTAGTGTGTTGATTAGCAAATTAATGCGGAGAAATGCGGTTATCTATTCTCTATTTATACCCAATCTAAAAAGTTTTTAGATTGTATAATTATTGTTATTTCCTTGTTACATTTATGTGGGATAAAAGGTACTTTTGCCTCACTTAATTTTGAACATAAAAAATAGGGTATTAATGTCAAACAATTTCAAACAAAATTTTAAATGGCTATTCCTGATCATCGGAATATTTTTCGTACATCACTCTTTTGCATACAAAAATAATTTGACCCGTCCTATAGCGGGCCAAGAGGGTACAGATGAACGTATAAAAGAAGGTAGCGAGTTATTCTCTGCGAATTGTGCTTCTTGCCACGCTCTAAATGGTAAAGTAGTAGGCCCAGCTCTAGCCGGTCTTATAGATAAATACGATGAGGATTATGAATGGTTGAATGCTTGGATAAAGAACAATCAAAAATTAGTAAAAGCTGGAGACGAACGTGCATTGGCCATTTACAATGAATATAACGGTGCAGCCATGAACATTTTTGAGAATCTGAGTGATGACCAAATCACCTCAATATTAATGTGGATAGACAACAAAGGGGATGGTGATGCTCCAGCTGCAGTAGAGGGCGGTGAGCCAGTCCCCACTGCTCCAATAAATGATTCCCTTTTCAATAATGTAAACTGGGCAGTTGTGGTAATGTCAATACTAGTTTTTGTCATTATCTTACTCATATTCGGGATATTGGAATTGGTATCAAATGTCACTGGTCGAGAAATCATCAATTGGAATAACATCAATGCATATATGATGTTAATCTTTTTAATTGGTTTTTTTGGATTAGTGCTTTATGAATATAGTATTCACAAACAATTTTTACTACCACAAAGTGCATCAGAGCATGGTGTAGATATGGATAAAATGATGCAATGGACCTTTGCAGCGACTTTACCAGTATTTTTTATTACACAGTTTTTATTGTTTTATTTTTCATTTAAATACCGACAAAAGCCCGGAAGAAAAGCTTATTTCTTGTCGCACAACAATAATTTAGAATATGTTTGGACCTTAATCCCCGCGGTAGTTTTAGCTGTATTGGTGTCTGGTGGGTTTAAAATGTGGAATGAAATACTACGAAGTGATTCAAGTAAAAATGCAGAACAAATAGAAGTATTTGCCTATCAATTTGGGTGGAATGCTCGTTATCCTGGTCCAGACGGAAAATTAGGCAAGGCAAATTATAACCTAATAAATGGTACGAATCCGCTAGGCGTAGCAAATAGAGAACATGCTACTGCTTTAATTACCGAACTACAAGAAGAAATAGTTTCGCTGGAAGAAGCAATCTCACGCTTGCCGCAAGAAGAGGCTAAACTGCGGGCTACATTGGGTGGCTTATTAGATAAAGAAAGAGAATCTCATCTAAAAAATATCCATTCGTATACAAGTGGGGATAAAGAAAATGAGCTAAGACTTACAATAAGAGCGCGTAATACTCAAATAGAGCGTTTGAAAGGAGCTTTAGCTGTAAAAGAAGGTTCTATGTTTAGTAGTGAGGGAGATGACGACCAAGTGGTAGGTGAAATTCACCTCGTAAAAGATGTACCAGTCACACTAAATTTTAGAGCAAGAGACGTAATACATTCTGCCTATCTGCCATATTTTAGGACACAGATGAACGTGGTACCTGGATTACCTACTGAGTTTACCTTTAAACCTATTATTTCCACGGAGGAAATGCGAATCATAAAAAATGATCCAGAGTTTGACTATTACTTAGTATGTAATAAGATTTGTGGAAACGCACATTTTAATATGAAAATGAAAGTAGTAGTAGAAGATCAAAAATCTCGTGATAAATGGATGAACGAACAAGCAGGTTTGTTTGTTAATAAAATAGAGAATACAGAAACTGAAAATGCGGAAACAGAAAGTACAACCGAAAAGGGAACTGAAACAGTAGCTTCAAATTAATTTATAAAGTAAAATTTAAAATAATGAGTACAGCAGTAGCACACGCAAACACAGAGGAACATCACCACCACAAAGAGTCCTTCATCTCGAAGTATGTCTTTAGCATGGATCATAAGATGATCTCTAAACAATTTTTGATAACTGGAATTATAATGGGACTAATTGGCATGGGAATGTCTATTGCATTTCGACTACAATTAGCTTATCCAGACACTTCATTTCCTATTTTAGAGTGGCTATTTGGAAGCAAATGGGCGCCAGATGGAAAATTGGATGCAGGATATTATATGGCATTAGTGACTATGCATGGGACCATAATGGTATTTTATGTACTCACTGCAGGTCTGAGTGGCACGTTTGCCAATTTACTTCTGCCACTTCAAATTGGAGCCCGAGATATGGCTTCTCCCTTCATGAATATGCTTTCATATTGGTTCTTTTTTCTTAGCAGCATAGTGTTACTTTCGTCATTATTTGTAGAAACAGGACCTGCATCAGGAGGTTGGACAATTTATCCTCCGCTAAGTGCACTACCCAAAGCTATGCCAGGATCAGGTATGGGGATGACCCTCTGGCTAGTAGCAATTATACTCTTCATAGCATCATCTCTTTTAGGTGGTATAAATTATATCAGTACAGTGTTAAACATGCGTACAAAAGGGATGTCAATGACACGTTTACCTCTCACTGTTTGGGCATTATTTCTAACTGCTGTATTGGGTCTGCTATCTTTCCCAGTTTTACTAGGAGGTGGTTTACTTCTTTTGTTTGATCGAGGCTTTGGAACAAGTTTCTACTTGTCTGATATTTATCTAGGTTCTGCAGGTGCCTTAGAGCATACCGGGGGAAGTCCTGTTCTCTTCCAACATCTATTTTGGTTCTTGGGTCATCCAGAGGTGTATATTATAATAATGCCTGCTTTGGGTATTACCTCAGAGGTAATCGCCATAAATTCACGTAAACCTATTTTTGGATATACCGCAATGGTCATCTCTCTTTTGGGTATCGCATTCTTATCATTTATAGTTTGGGGGCACCATATGTTTATCACAGGAATGAATCCACTTCTTGGTGCAGTATTTTTGGTAACTACGCTCATAATTGCTGTACCTTCTGCGGTAAAAACATTTAATTATCTAGCAACACTTTGGAGAGGTAACATCAGATTTACAAATGCTATGATGTTTGCTATTGGTCTTGTATCTTTCTTCATCTCTGGTGGTCTTACAGGTATATTTTTAGGAAATGCCACGCTAGACATTCAGTTACACGATACGTATTTTGTAGTTGGTCATTTCCATATAGTTATGGGTTGTGCTGCCATTTTTGGTATGCTAGCTGGTATTTATCACTGGTTCCCAAAAATGTTTGGTAGAATGATGAATAAACCTCTTGGTTATCTTCACTTCTGGTTGACTTTCATATCCGCTTATTTGGTATTCTTCCCGATGCACTTTATTGGTTTAGCTGGTGTGCCTAGGAGATATTATGCTTTTACGCTTCTTCCAGAGTATGGTGTATGGGCAGATGTTAACGTACTAATGACACTTGCTGCTATTTTAGGTGGTATTGCACAATTGCTTTTTATCTACAATTTCTTTTCAAGCATATTCATTGGTAAAAAAGCATCGCAGAACCCTTGGCAGGCAAATACCCTAGAATGGACTACACCTGTAGAAAGAATACACGGAAACTGGCCAGGAGAAATACCAACAGTATACCGTTGGGCTTATGACTACAGCAATCCTGCATACGAAGAAGATTTTAAAATGCAAAATGTACCTGACGAAGGACAAGATGTAGAACTATTTGAAACTAAAAAACAAAGTGTGCTCTCTACCAACGATGAATCAGTGGTAGAAAACACTAACTTCTTCGACTTAATCCGCAACTGGTTTAAACCCAGAACTGCATAAGACAACAAGAGACAAAAAAGCCGTCTTTTTGCAGAAGACGGCTTTTTTTTGCCCAAAACCCTAAATACAATGAAAAAAGTAACATATCAGCAACTCAACGGAACATCCATATTACTGATTTTTATGTTATTTGTGATTGGCGGATTGGTGCGTAGTACAGGCAGTGGCATGGGTTGTCCAGATTGGCCTAAATGTTTCGGTGAGTATATCCCACCATTATCAGAAAAGGAACTCCCAGCAGATTACGAAAATTATTTTAAAGAGCAACGGATTACCAAAAATGAAAGATTTGTATCACTGCTAGAGCATATAGGCTGGAATAAAAAAGCTGATGCCCTCAGAAATAATACACAGGTCGAAGAATCTCACAAATTCAATGCAATTAAAGCCTATGTAGAATATATAAATCGGTTGTGGGGTGCACTCACAGGTGTGGTAGTTTTGCTATGTTTTGTATGGAGTTTAAGGTATTTTAGAAAAAATAAACCCGTATTTTGGTATACATTAGCTGGATTTATTTTTGTAATGGTCAATGCACTATTGGGAGCAGTGGTAGTTCACAGTAACTTGATTGGCAGCATTGTTACACTGCATTTTATTGCAGCTTTTGCTAGTATTGGTTTTTTTATACTCGCCAGGCACTATTCCATTTCTCAGATTGTCGAAGAATACGATAGTAAAACTAAACAAATAGGAACAGCTTTACTCATACTTACAGCTATACAGGTAATACTGGGAGCAGAAGTACGCGAATTGTATGATTTACTCCCTACTATCGGTGACATGGCAGCTAAAATTGAACTAATGTATCCCACCTTCCAATGGCACGCCGTACTTGGCTCTATCGTTTTGGTTATGTCTATTTACCAGTTTATAGTAGCAAAAAAACAGAACAACAAAAAGAAATTGTACCAATGGATACTGTTTTTGTGCATAGCTCAATTAGTATGGGGACCACTAGCCTTACACCCCACCACGGCGTCTATTTCAAAACTGTTCCATATAAGTATGGGTGCAGCGATATTCGTCATACAATTTTATATTTGCACTTCGTTTTTAACCGTAAATAAAATTACAAATAGCAATTGAAATCAGCTAGTATACATACTGAATATATGGGCATAAGAGCCAAGTTAACAGATTATAGTCAACTGATAAAATTCAGATTGACCTTTACAATCGTATTATCATCCGTATTCGGTTATTTAATTGGTTTCTCGGGTGCGCTAAATTGGGTAGAACTTACTGCACTTATACTAGGTGGTTTTTTGGTGGTAGCATCTTCTAATGGACTAAACCAAATTATTGAAAAAAACTATGACATACTTATGACTCGTACGGAAAACAGACCACTTGCACAAAACAGAATGAGTGTTTTGGAAGCGGCCATATTTTGTACCCTAACTGGAGCACTTGGAGTTTTTTTATTGGGCTATTACCTAAATCAACATGCTGCAATTTTAGGTATTGGATCATTGATAAGTTATGCATTTTTGTATACTCCGCTAAAGCGCGTATCCAGTGTTGCAGTTTATATAGGTGCAGTGCCTGGTGCTATTCCCCCATTATTAGGCTGGGTAGCAGCTACGGGTAGATTTTCTGCCGCTGCAGGCATACTTTTCCTAATTCAGTTCGTTTGGCAATTTCCACATTTTTGGGCTATAGCTTGGATTTTAGATGACGATTATAAAAAAGCAGGATACCGGCTTTTACCCTTAAAGAAAGGCAAAACTAAAACGACTGCTCTTCTTATTCTAATGGTAACCACCCTACTAGTGCCCATTAGTGCATTGCCTTATGCGATAAATATGAGCGGTGTTTTGAGTATTTTCTTACTTACTATAGGCTCTTTAATACTTGTTTACTTTGCACATCAGCTGTATAAGACACTCTCCATAGATGCAGCAAAAAAACTAATGTTTGCATCTATAGTCTACAACCCTTTAGCGCTAATAGTGTTACTCATAGACAAAATATAATCTTATGACTGAAGAATTGACATACACTGGCCGAGTTCATCCTAAAAAATTTAGTTTATGGTTGCTGTTACTCGGTATTTTGATGCTATTTTCTGGACTTACCAGTGCCTATATCGTACGAAAAGGCGACGGAAATTGGTATAACTTTGAGCTACCTTCGGTATTTTTATATTCTACCATCGTTGTTCTCCTAAGTTCTATTACTATGCTTTATGCCTACAGAAGTGCGAAAAAGGATGAAATTACTGGTATAAAAATAGGACTCAGTTTGACTATTCTTCTTGGTATTGCTTTTGGTTTTACGCAGTACATGGGCTGGGTACAATTATCGGAAAATGGGCTTCACTTTGTAAATCCAAAATACGGAGATCGCGTTTCTGCATCTTTTCTAATAGCTATAGCTGCCATTCATTTAGTACACATTTTCGGAGGTCTCATCTATTTGTCTGTGATATTAGGTAAAACGATGAAACTCCAAGTTCATAAGAAAAACACTCTGCAAATCAGTATGTGCAATACTTATTGGCACTTTGTAGGCTTCTTATGGGTTTATTTATATTTGTTTTTATATTTTGCACCCGATTTTTAACTAATGTCAACACAAACAATACCAAAATCTCGCACTTGGGGCGGAGGAAACTCGCCTTTCAATGTAAGTTATGGAAAACTCATGATGTGGGTATTCCTATTATCAGATGCATTTACGTTCTCCTCCTTGCTCATAGGATATGGAGCCATTCGCTACAGTAATCCGTCTACACCAATTGAACAAATAGAAAGCTTAGACTTAGGATTTGGTGAAAATATACAAGAGAAGTTTGCTGCGCCAGGTGTTGATGCTCACCACGGCGAGCACTTTATACCAGCCCTTAGAGAACTTACTGTTTTTAGTGAGCACCAATGGCCTTCACCGGATTTAGTTTTCAATCATTTTCCGTTTGCACATGGACTGCACCTACCCCTCATATTCGTAAGTTTAATGACACTTATACTCATATTGAGCAGTGTTACAATGGTGTTAGGCGTAGAAGCTGGACAGCGAGGTGATGAAAAAGCAGTATCAAAATGGATGCTATACACTATTATAGGTGGTTTTATGTTCTTGGGTTGTCAAGCGTGGGAATGGACCAATTTTATTACGGCTGGAGCTACTCCTTGGGCTAATCCTTATGGTCCACCCTCTTTTGCAGCTTTATTTTTCTTGGTTACAGGATTTCATGGATTTCACGTTTTCTCAGGAGTAGTGCTCAATATTATAGTCTATATAAATAACTTGAAAGGTACATATGCCAAACGAGGACACTATGAAATGGTAGAAAAAGTTGGCCTATACTGGCACTTTGTTGATTTAGTTTGGGTTTTTGTATTCACATTCTTTTATCTTATCTAACTTTGATAATTTCTAATATTCTAACCATAATACACTATTTATTATTTAATCATTACGTAAAATATGGCATCACATTCAAACCAAAAAGTTGATATACACGACGAAGTAAATTATGACCCAACTGTATGGGTACCTAAAGTTCATAGTCACGGAACCTCCGATATTTGGAAAAAATTCTGGATACTTTTGGTTCTTACCATTATAGACGTTGTCTTTTATTTCGTAATGGAACCCTCCATGGCAAGAAATATCATTTTTATTGCACTTGGAGTAGTAAAGGCAATTTATATCACCGGAACATTTATGCACATGAAACACGAAAAACTTGGCTTAGCTTCTATGATTGTATTGCCTATGTTTTTTATTATTTTTTTTCTCGTGTGGATGATGTACGAGGGTAATTTTTGGGGATCTTTTTAAAGACTTTATCCTCTTTTATATATGAAACAATCTACAGGCAGACGTATACTCGTAGTCTCCGTCATATTGGCCATTCTTGGCCTTCCAGTATTGTTTGGTATACTGCTCAAAAAGTCAGAATTTGGATATAACGATTTGCCCATCTATACCACTAACGAAATGGGTAAGGAGGTTCCGTATACCATCGATTCGTTTTCTTTGATCGATCAAAATGGAATTAATTTTACACGAGACAGCATTGGTGACCGCGTTTTTATTGCAAATTTCTTCTTCGCTTCATGTCCAGATATCTGTCCTACCATCAATGGACACCTTAAAATAGCAAGTCAAAAATTAGAAAACAGTACTGATATACTTTTTCTGTCTCATACAGTAGATCCATACAACGACAGCATAGATGTGCTTAGAGCATACGCAGACAAGTTTGAAATAAATGATAAACAATGGAAATTTCTGACCGGAAAAAAAAGTACAATCTATCATCTTGCCAGAGATAGCTATAAAGCAGTAATACAAGAAGTGCCAGATACAAATGATTTTATACATAGTGAGAAAGTAATGCTGGTAGACAAAGACTTTAGAGTGCGTGGTATATACGATGGACTCAATATTACAGAAATAATGGAAATGATACAAGATGCTCGTTTCCTTCTGAAAACCTATAAAGATTTAGAAGCAAAAGATGATGAATAAAATAAGTGATAAAGCATTTTTTAGAATAGCTATGATCGTTGGCATTGTTGTATTTCTATTGGTCGTATTGCTCAACAAGCGCGTTCTAAACCCTCCTTCAGATTTTCCTGATTTTATATACAAACTACCTCTGCTACACGCTATTATCAACGGTACGTGCGCTATACTTTTGGTGCTGTCCTTGCGCGCTATAAAAGCTAAAAAAATAGATACACACAAAGCACTCAACCTTACAGCCTTTGGTCTATCGGCACTATTTCTTATCAGTTATGTCGTATACCACTTTTTTGTACCCGAAACAACCTATGGTGGGACAGGCATAATGCGCTATGCGTACTATATCATACTCATAACTCACATTGTGCTTGCTGCCATTGTACTCCCCATGATTCTGTTGTCTTTTTGGTACGCATTAAACCAAAAAATAGCCAAGCATCGAAAAATTGTACGATTTACCTTTCCTATTTGGCTTTATGTAGCAGTTACAGGGGTATTGGTCTATGTCATGATTTCGCCATATTACTCGTTTTAATTGTTAGAGAGTGAAGGCTGCAATTCAGCGTATATTACAACAACTTTTAGGATATGACAGGTATTTGTGGTACTTTACATTGTACAAACTTAAGACACTGCGTGGCGATACCAATGAAAATGATTTTTTCCATTTTTTGAGTTTGATTAAAGAGAATGCTACCACACTAGACATAGGAGCAAACCTGGGCCTGATGAGTTACTACTTGGCCAAACAAAGCAAGGAAACTATTGCTTTTGAGCCTATGCCTAACAACTATGAGGTGATACGCAAAGTAAAAAAACGCTACCATTTAGATAATCTAACCCTAATAACAAACGCATTAGGCAATGAAAACAAGGAAATTCAACTGATATTACCTATAGTAAACGGCGTAAAAAAACAAGGATTATCTCATGTAGTAGATCACAAAATGACCGAATACAATGATGGAAGCCTATATACCTCGCAGTGCAAAAAACTGGATGACCAAGAAGAACTAAAAGGTAAACAAATAGATGCAATAAAAATAGATGTAGAAAATTTTGAATATGAGGTATTTAAAGGCGCAGAACAACTACTGAAAAGATGCAAACCAATTATCTATTGTGAGCTTTGGAACAACCAAAATAGACTTGATTGCTTTGATTACTTGCAATCATTAAAGTACATCCCTATGGTTTTGCAAAAAGGCAAGTTAGAAGCAATACAAAGTAACCCCAGTCACATTCAAAACTTCTTCTTTATACCTAGTTAAGTATATCTTTGCAAGTATGAAAAAGGGATTAATTATTTTTTTCTTAATAGCTGGTATAAATCTTTTCAGTATATCGACTATGGCACAATGTCCTATGTGTAAAACTGCTGTAGAAAGTGGCATGGAAAAAGGACACACCAAAGGAAAAGGACTAAATGACGGTATACTATACTTGCTCGCTACACCATATTTAGCTATTGCAGCTATCGGAGGCGCATGGTACTACAAGAAAAAAAATAACAGCTAACTACTGATTTGTCAAGTCTTACCGCTTTTTTTCGAGGAAAATGCCCACAGTGCAGAGATGGTAAAGTGTTTACTCACTCAGTAACCAATCTCAAGCATTTTAGGGATATGCACGGAAAATGCCCATCATGTGAAGTGAAATTTGAGAGTGAACCTGGTTTTTTTTGGGGAGCTATGTATTTTAGCTACGCATATAGTGTAGCCTCATTTATTATCATCGGTTTTTTCTATTTCTCATATTTTGTAGATTATAGCCTAGGATGGTACATAGGAGCTGTTATCTCTTTCACCTTGTTTACCTCACCTATTAGTTTCAGAATGAGCCGGTTACTTATGATGTATATAGCGGCACCCTACCGCAAGTACAAAGGAGACTACAAGGGGAAACGATGACAAATTGACTCTCAATCACAGAAGTAAATAATTTCTCAATACTGTATTAATGACCACAATACAATGTTTTTGGTGCGTCGGGTTGCCTTTAACTACCGAATATTTTATACAACTTGCAACGCTCCGATCCGCTAATAAATCATATACAGTCAAAATCTTGGGTGTAAGCCTCAATCTACTGCCGTGTTTTTAGTGCTATCCAATTCAAAAATAAGGTAATTGTATTAAATTGTGTTTGCAGATGTAAGCAACACTAACTAGTTTAGTTTATATGCAGAAGCAATGGATGTTTCTAACTTGCTGAGTTTTGCACCACTAGAGCATTTTGGATGGTTATTTCTAGATTAACTGCAGCTTAGTTTTGGTTTAGTTTCGCTAACGGACGATCCCCTACCAAAAGAATACGAAATAGTGACTTTCTCCAAATTCAAACAAAAACAGCCCTATTGTGCAAGCAAAGAGCCTGTTTTTGTTTTGGTAAGTAAAAAGAAACCTAATCAGAAACTTACTCTAATATGGTATTTTCTGAAGCTAGTTCAACTCCATTGATGATTTCAAATATTTTGGCCTCCATTTCGTCCATCATTTCTGGGTTATCTAGCAATATCTGTTTTACAGCGTCTCGGCCCTGTCCAAGGCGGGTCTCCCCATAGCTAAACCAACTTCCACTTTTTTGTATTACATTATTTTCTACGCCTAGATCTATGACCTCACCTACCTTGGAAATTCCTTGTCCGTACATAATATCAAACTCAACTACCCTAAACGGTGGTGCTACTTTATTTTTGGCTACTTTCACTTTCACCCTATTCCCTACTATGTCTACCCCATCTTTTATACTACCTATTCTACGTATATCTAATCTTACCGAGGCATAAAATTTAAGTGCATTACCACCAGTGGTTGTTTCAGGATTTCCAAACATCACTCCAATTTTTTCTCTAAGTTGGTTTATGAATATGCAGATACAGCCTGTTTTATTAATAGTACCGGTGAGTTTTCTCAGCGCTTGCGACATTAATCTAGCGTGAAGCCCCATTTTAGAATCACCCATATCGCCTTCTAGCTCTGCCCGTGGCACAAGAGCTGCTACAGAGTCTATAACTATTACATCAATGGCTCCCGAGCGTATTAAATTATCCGCTATTTCTAGAGCTTGCTCACCGTCATCGGGCTGAGAAATGAGTAGCTCATTAGTATCTATACCTATTTTTTCTCCATAAAATTTATCAAAAGCGTGCTCAGCGTCTATAAACGCGCAAATACCTCCTTTTTTTTGGGCCTCTGCTATACAGTGCATGGCCAATGTGGTTTTACCAGAAGACTCTGGACCATAAATTTCTATGACTCTACCTTTTGGAAAACCGCCTACTCCTAGACCTATATCTAGACCAAGAGAGCCAGTAGAAATAGCATCAACCTTCACAATGCTTTCATCGTCCATTCTCATTACTACCCCTTTACCGTAAGACTTCTCGAGCTTATCGATGGTCATTTTTAGGGCTTTCAACTTATCCGCGTTTTCGTTCTTTGACATTATTTTTATCTAAACTATTTTTGCCAAATATAGCCTAAACCTATTTACTTGACAACTATTGGAAAAGGTGTTGATATAAAAAGTAAATACCCTGTTTTGATGTACTACACTACGTGTAAATTCGTTGTCTAATTTACATACTAAAAATATTACATTGAAATATCTATATACTTTGCTCGCATTGCTCGTGGCTATTGTAGCTGTAGCTCAAAACAATGGACAAGATTCTACTCTTGCCGATGTTACTATAAATACGAAATATCAACCTGATGTGGCTGAATCAAAAAAAATAGATATCCAACCCACCTTAGATGAACCCAAAGTAAAAGCACCTATTTATACCTATATTTTTCCACTTGTAGCTTATAAGCCAAAGTCAGTTTTTTCTCCTATTGACCCTGTTTTCATTAAACCAGAACCCGCTGTAGATCTTTTTGATAACTACCTAGAAATAGGTGGTGGAAACTACCTTACCTCCTACCTAGATGCCAGCATTCACAATACTCAAGACAAATATTATACCTACGGATTACAGGTGAAACATCACGCTGCTAGTGCTTCTAATAATCCAAACCAAGGTCTGTTTAGCCAAAATAGGGTAAAAGCATATGGACTTAGAGAAAAAGGAAATGATTTCTATGGCGAAATAGATTATGCTAGAAATGTAGTACACTATTACGGCTACTCAGACGAACTAGAAAGCCCAAAAGAGCTTGTTGATATCAATCAAATCTATAATGACGTAAACGCAAAAGCACTTTGGTCTGTCAATAAAAGACGACTAAATAATGATTTCGATCTTGGATTTAATCTTTTTGACAAATTGGGTGAAAACGAAACCACTATACAAATGCTCAACACCACTAAGCTAAAAGTAAATAAGGGACACGCACTTCTAGACCTTGGGGCTACCTTTACCCAACTCACTGAAACTGCCGACTACACACGCCTATTTATTGACATACTTCCTCACTACCAGTTTGAACATAAAAAATACAGCTTTGATCTAGGTATAAATATCAACTATATAGCAGAAATAGACTCTAGCAGAACTGAACTCCTGCCAGCACCATATATCAAAGTTGAAACCTACCTAGTGCCAGACAAACTTAGGGCATATGCAGGTGTGCTTGGTAACCTGCAAAAAAATACGTTACGAAGCATCAGTTACGAAAATCTATTTTTGGGTAACAATCTGGAGTATTCTAATCCGTATGTTTGGCAATTATTTTTTGGTATGAATGGACGTTTCAAACAATTTTTGGAATACGGTATAAAGATTCAGCCGGAAATCATTCAAAATCAATACTTTTTTGTAAATGATACAAACTCTCTGAGAAATTTCACAACCGTAGAGGATGACATGAATAAATTTACGTTTTCTAGTGAACTAAAGTTTAAAGTAAGTCAAAATCTTGACATTGGATTTAGAGGAAATTTTTATACCTACAGTTTGGATACGGAGCTAGAAGCTTGGCATATGCCTACCTATGACGCCGCGCTGTTCGCGAACATTCGCCTAGCAGAAAAAATCTACTTAAACGGTGGATACTTCGCCACAAGTACAAGAAAAGCAAGAGATTTGGCAAATAATGTGAGTACACTAGCAGCTATCAATGATATAAACATTGGTGCAGAATATCGCTATAAAGAGAATATAAGCGGATTTATAAAAATAAATAACATACTAAACCAACGCTACGAAATATGGAACAACTACCGGGCACAGGGACTAAATGTATTAGCAGGGATTACCTTTTCACTTTAATGGAAATTGCGATGTATTAAGTGCTTATTTTAGTAATATTGCAGACAAATGAATTTGGCAAAAGAAATATCATTCTTACTGTATAAACACAACTGCGTTATACTACCTGGTTTCGGTGCCTTTTTATTGCACGAAAAACCTGCAGAGCATAATGAAATAGCAAAGTATGTATTGCCCAAAAAACGCACCGTTACCTTTAACAGACAAATAATAAACAACGATGGATTAGTAGCCAACTATATTAGTACAGTTCATAAATGCACTTACGAGCAAGGTATCGAAAAAATAAATGCCTTCACACAATCTCTTTGGGACACACTAAAAATAAAACGAAATGTAGAAATAGTAGAAATTGGTACCTTCTACTATACCCAAGAAAACAAATTGGTATTTGTACCCCATCTTTCAGTCAATTTTGATATATCTACGTACGGCCTACCCAAACTTAAAATCAAACCCTTAGTACCTAAAACTGAAACCGCTGTAATTTTAGAGCCTCATGAAGAAGGAGGCACGCGTAATCAGACATTATATGCGCCAGCAGACAATAGCAAAAAAACGAATACCGGAGCTGAACAGACTTTAACAAAAATCAAAGAAGTTGACATAACCTTGGCCGCTGCAAAAACAAAAAAACGCACCGAACAACTGCAAGAAAATAAACGAGTAAAACACGAAAAAAAAGGAAATAAAAAATCCAAAATATCTGTACTAGCCATTGTAAATACTTTGGGAATATTCTTTCTACTAGGAATGACATTCGCCTTATTTCAATTTGAAAAAAACCAAACTAGCCAACTTTATGTAGATCAAGAAATAGCTTCACTACTATTAGAAAATCCAATAACTGCAACCACACTAGAGCAAGCCAGCGAAACAAGTTTTGGTATTTTTGCAGAAACTAGAAATGGTGAGGAGGCGATACAACTCGTTAACCTATTGAGACATAAGTATGAGAATGCTACTATAGATACCGAATCAGAAAAAAACACTAGCGTTTTCGTAATATCTTTTAGCAGCCAAGAGCTGGCCCAAGAATATAAAAATCTCCTACAAAATATAATGGAGCAAAAATTAGTTATAAGACAGAAATAATATGAGCATACTACTTCAATTTGTAGAGGGCGGAAGCGCCGTATCAGATACAGCAACAGCACCCATTGGTGGTGGAGCATTAGACGCACTAAGTCTTTTGTACAAAGGAGGTATTGTAATGATACCTATAGCAATTTTATTTGTGATAGCGGTCTATCTAACCTTTGAACGCTATTTTACTATTAAAAAAGCGGGTATTTTAGACTCACAGTTTATGGGTGGAATAAAAGGAATGGTTCTAGATGGAGATATAAAATCTGCGCAGCGACTATGCCACGAAAAAGGTACCCCTATAGGGCTTATGGTAGAAAAAGGACTCTCTCGTATAGGCAAACCGCTTAAGGACATTAGTGTGGCTGTAGAAAATGTAGGTAAACTAGAGGTATACAAACTAGAAAAAGGAATGGTTATGTTAGCTACCATTTCAGGAGCTGCGCCTATGCTTGGCTTCTTGGGAACTGTAACAGGCATGATACGTACATTCAACCAAATGCAGGATAGCGGACAGCAGATTACCGCTGATTTACTCAGCGGCGGTATAGGAGAAGCGATGATGACTACAGTAGCAGGACTTGTAGTTGGTATTTTTGCCTATATCGCTTACAATCTGTTAAGCAGTATGATAAATAAAGTAGTTTACAAAATGGAGGCTACATCAGTAGAGTTTTTGGATATACTACACGAACCAGCATAATATGAACCTCCGAAAAAATAGCAAGATAAACACAGAATTCAATGCCTCAAGCATGACGGATATTGTATTTCTGTTGCTTATTTTCTTTATCATAATTAGCTCTGTAGTAAAAGATCCCGCATTAAAGCTTGTATTACCTAAGGGTGTAAACAATGTAAATCCTGTAAATAAAGTTATCATCGTATCGGTAGATAAAAACCTCAATTTTGCAATAGACGATAAAAAAACCACCCAAGAGCGTTTACCATCTGACCTTCAATTGGTACTAAAGGACGCACCACAAGCAACAGTAAGTGTGCGAGGAGACAAAAATATACGTTATGAAGATGTCATGAATGTTGTCATGATTGCAGATAAGCTTGGAGCTAAGGTAGTTTTGGCTCTCGACGGATCTAAATAAAGAAGTACAATAAGATGATAGACATACACCGAGAAGAAGACAAAAAAGCATTGATAGGAACAGTAACGTTCTTTTCGTTGCTACTTCTTTTATTGGTACTACTATCAATATTTGCTTGGAACACATCCCAGGCAGACATAGAACCTAGTGGTGGAGTTACAGTAAGCTTAGGACAACCAGACCAGGGAGGACCTGATAACAGTGCAGCCCAACAACAAGAAAAATATACCCCACCTCTAGAGGAAGAATACACCCCAGAAAATCAACTGACCAGCAATATAGACGAGGCGCCAGAGGTAAAACAAAATAAACCTAGCCCCAAGCCAACGAAGCAACCCACAAAACCTGTTGATAAACCGTCGGAACAGAAGCAACCGGAGAATACGAAACCCTTAGAACGTAAGCCAAATGAGAGAAGCCTTTTTGGCAAGGACAAAGCAGGTGGCGGAAGTGGAAAAGATAGTGAAAAAGTTGGGTATACGGGCACTAAAGACGGAAAGCCAAATGGTAATCCAGAGGGTACCGGAGGAAGCGGAAATATGGGTGACGGCACAGGAAGTGGTCCTGCTATAGGCCCCGGAATAGACGGAGGAATAGGCGGTTTTCAGATAAAAAACTATGTAAAACCAGAAGGAGGCGTACAAAAAAACGGGATTGTAAGCTTAAAAGTGTGTGTCGACAATAATGGTAATGTAACATCTGTAACCAAAAATGCTAAGTTTAGAAACATCAACATGACTAACGACCCAGAGTTGGTACAGAGGGCCACAGCAGCATTACGCAAATTTAAATTCACCAATGTGACCAACGCACAAAGTGGCTGTGGTTACGTAAATTTCACCTTCAAAGTAAACTAATTAGATCAAACCTCAAGTGACCTACGAGCAAACGCTTGATTACTTGTATACCAAGTTGCCTATGTACCAGCGCATTGGTACCGCTGCTTTCAAAAAAGATCTAACAAACATCATTGAGTTATGTGCGGCATTAGACAATCCACACAAATCATTTAAAAGTATTCACGTAGCAGGAACTAATGGCAAAGGCTCTACAAGCCACATACTTGCGGCAATTTATCAGCACAATGGATACGACGTTGGGTTATACACTTCACCCCATTTGGTTGATTTTCGTGAGCGAATCAAACTTAACGGACAATTATGTACAAAAAAATTTATTGTAGATTTTACAAAGCGTATAACACCCGAAATAGAACGCATACAACCGTCTTTTTTTGAGATAACCGTGGCAATGGCCTTCGCCTATTTTGCAGAGAAAAAAGTAGATATAGCCATTATAGAAACAGGTTTAGGGGGTAGACTAGATAGTACTAATGTCATATCTCCATTGGTCAGTATAATCACATCCATAGGCTATGACCACATGGATATGCTAGGCGATACACTTGAACTTATAGCCGCAGAAAAAGCTGGAATAATCAAACAAAATGTACCTGTAGTATTTGGTCACATAGGTGCAGATCCATTGCATGTATTACATGAAAATGCTATCGCAAAAAACGCTTCATATCATATGTATTTGAATCATACATTCAAAACTGACCTACAAGGAGAGCACCAGCAATGGAACATCGGTTGTGCTTTGAGATGTGTAGAATTGACCCAGCACAGTTTACCCACAACTGCCACCAAAAATAGTGAAGCACTTCAGCAGGTAGGGCGGATTACCAATTTCGTAGGAAGGTGGCAGACTCTCAGTGAAAAGCCACTTATTATTTGCGATGTAGGACACAATGAAGAAGGTTTTGAACTGATATCGAGTCAGCTCCTAGCACTAAACAAGCCGATTCATTATCTATTGGGTTTTGTTAGTGACAAGAAATTAGAAAATATAATCCCTTTATTGCCCAAAGGCCAATCGTATCATTTTGTAAAACCTAATGTTATACGTGGAATGCATCAAGAAACTACAAAGCAAAAATTTTCTGAGTATAATATACATGGAGAAGCATACCCAAGTATGTCAGAAGCGCTAAAAAACAGTTTGGCAGATATGCAAAAAGATGAAATATTATTTATAGGGGGAAGTAATTTTGTAGTTGCAGATATTTTACAATTAATTGCAGAAAATAAAACAGTTTTGACAAGCAAAGGGTGGAAAAAATAGAAATATACACCGATGGAAGTGCCTTAGGAAATCCCGGACCCGGAGGATACGGAATAGTGCTAAAATGGCGTGAAATACGCAAAACAGCAAGCCAAGGTTTTAAAAAGACAACCAATAACAGAATGGAGCTGTTGGCCGTAGTAGAAGCACTCCATATGCTCAATGATTTTGCTAAAGATAAACAAATAGTGATTTACTCTGACTCTAAATATGTAATTGACGCTGTAGAAAAAAAGTGGGTTTTTAACTGGGTAAAAAAAGGATTTAAGAATAAAGCCAACGATGACTTATGGAGACGGTTTCTTGACATATACCCTAGGTACAGTATACATTTTGTATGGGTAAAAGGCCATAGTGGCGTACCAGAAAACGAAGTATGTGACACGCTAGCCAAAAAAGCAGCTGAAGGGAAAAGCCTATCTGTAGACCACGGATATATTAAAAACAAAGACCATGGAAATACTCTTTTATGAAACAATCCGTCTTAATTTGGCGGTCGAGTAATAGATAAATATAAGTAGAAGAAAGTTAATTCTACTTGCATTGGACTATTCTATAAAGTATATATTTATGGCTTTTCAGATTGATTTTACTAGCCAATATATAAAGTTTCGAAGGCTATCCTGGATTTGTCAACAGCACGTGCAACCAAAATGGATTTCAGCAATATGGCCTTGAGTAGTTATTTCCAAAACACAAAAAATAGATCACACATAACGAGTAAAAAGCAAAAAGGCAAAGATATTACGCTACTGTTTGGACGATAGTCCTTTAAACCAATCGACGACGTTTTAGTTCCGCACTTATTAAAGTAAGTTCCCTGCCAGCTTGTCCTTTAACACTGCTGTTTTCTTGTGCTCTACGGCTAAGGTAAGGAAGCACTTCTTTTATAGGTCCGTAAGGCAAATATTTAGCTACGTTGTATCCAGAAGCAGCTAGATTATAGCTGATGTGATCGCTCATTCCATACAACTGAGCAAACCAAAATCGGTCATCATTTCTATCTATTTCTCCACTCTCTAAAAGATGTGCCAAAATCAGCGAGCTTTCCTCGTTGTGGGTACCTGCACAAATACTTACTACGTCTCTATTTTCGAAACAAAGCTTTAAGGCTGCATTGTAGTCGTCATCCGTTTCTTTTTTACTTCGATGTATAGGATTTTGATAGCCTAATTCTGCTGCTCTAGCAGCTTCTTTTTCCATATACGCTCCTCGCACTAATTTAAATCCAATCTTATATCCACCTATACGTGCTTCTTCTATTCTATACTTCATTTCAGGTATACGCTCTTTACGATAAAGCTGAATAGTATTGTACAAAATAGTATTGTCAATATTATAATTAGCCATATTCTGATATGTTATTTCGTCAATGGCGTCTTGAATCCATGTTTCTTCAGCATCCACAAAAAGCTTAGTGCCATTTTCGTATGCCAATTTGCAGAGCGCTTCAAATCGCGAGCGAAAATGCTGATAGTCTAGTTCGTCTCTATATGTCGTTTCAGCACCATTACGTAGAGCGCTGGTAACGTTGGCTAGCATTTGAAAATTACCAATACCAGTACATTTAAAAACAGCAAACGGATACTCTGGCTTATCGGTAGCCTCTATAATCACCTTTTGAAGCTCTCCAAAAGCTTTTGCGAAGTTTTCTCCTGTACCCTCCCCCTCTACACTGTAATCCAGAATTGCACCGATACCATTTTCATAAAGTTGTTTAGCAGAAGGAAAACTCTCGGCTATAGTCTCTCCACCGCAAAATTGGGCAAAAAGTGTTTTCTTGATAATACCTTTTATGGGAAGACCAAAATTCAGTGCTAAATTGGTGAGTTTAGGACCATATTTTACTAAAAATGGAGAACCAAACGTTTGAAAAAGTCGGTATGCCTTTTTTAAATCTGCATTCGTTTTATGAGCAAAAGCTACCTCTGTATTATCAAAAGATAAGTTCATATATTTTACAACAAATGTACTTCCATTATTTATTTGTAACGTTAAAATTAAAGTTTAGAATGAACCCAATTATATAGAATTTCCATCCCTTTATGGAGTGGGAAATTAGGTTGCCATTGCAGTTTATTAGCAATAAGTTTATTGTCTGAGCATCTGCCATTTACCCCAACTGGTCCATCAATATTTTTGATAGTCAGTGTTTTTCCGCTTATGCCTATTACCATAGCCGTAAGTTCATTGATAGTAACCATCTCTGCTGAACCTATATTTATGGGCATTATTATATCAGATTCCATTAGTCTTAGTATACCTTCTAAACATTCATCGATATAAAGAAAAGAACGAGTTTGATAGCCAGAGCCCCAAACCTCTATCTCATCTCCATCTTTCGCCAAGGCAACCTTGCGTACAATAGCTGCGGGAGCTTTTTCTCTACCTCCCTCATAAGCAGCCAATGGACCAAAAATATTATGAAAACGCGCTATTCTAACATCTAATCCATAATTTCTATAATAACTCAGATAAAGCCTTTCACTAAATAATTTTTCCCAACCATACTCACTATCTGGATTTGCCGGAAAAGCGGAAGCCTCTGCACAATTTGGATTTTGAGCATCCATTTGATTTTCTTCAGGATAAATACATGCCGAAGATGAATAAAAAACCCTAGTTTTAGTATTTTTCAAACATTCTGCTACATTGATATTTATTTGAGCTGAATTATGCATAATATCTGCATCGTTTTCACCTACAAAAATATAACCTGCTCCTCCCATATCTGCCGCTAGTTGATACACTTCATCAAAATGAATTGCGAGTATTTTTTTGACAAATTCTTGATTTCTGAGATCCCCAATTATAAATTCATCAGCCATTGTTTTATCAAACTCCGGGTATTTCAGATCTACAGCAACTATGTGTACAATATTTTGTTTCAATCTTTTGATGAGATGGTTACCTATAAATCCACCACCTCCTAGCACAGCTATTTTTTTCATAATTTCATTAAAATTTGGTTTAAAAATTTTACCATTTTTTCTCCGTCAAAATGCTGCCTAGAGAATGTAAATCCACGTCTAGCAATTTCATCACTTACCTCCCTATTTTTATACCTATTAAGTAATGCAGTAGCTAGTGATTCAGCATTTTCCTCTTCAAATTTATAAACCTCCACACCGTGCACAAACTCCTGCGAAAACCCCACGCCATCACTCATCAAAATTGGTTTTCTGCAAGCAAAATATTCGCCTAGTTTTATAGGATAACCATAAGTCGAAAAAGCATCCTTACTCCTGTTCATCAGAAAGGTATCGCACTCATTTAGCAAGTAAGGTATTTCGGCATAGGCCACTGTTCCAGTTATTTCTACGCTTTCTGACATTCCTTTAAATGCACATAACTCCTGTAAAGCTCTCATATTTGGATTGTATCCTATAAGTCTCAACCTGAGTTGAGGTAACTTACTTCTGGCTTTTTTTACTCCATCCAAAAGAACATTTATTCCATCTTTTGTGGCAAAAGAGCCAATATATCCTATTAGATGCTCTTGCTCATTTGCAACAACATCAAACCTCTTAAAATCTACAATAATTGGAAACTTATATATATTTCTTTGTCTAAATTCTAGATAGTATTTCATTAATTTATCTGAAATTACAAGTAGGACAGATGAATGTCGGGCTATGAGCTTTTCTTCTAATAAATGAATGGTTTTATTTTTTCCTGAGCTAAAAAGCTCTGTTTGGTCTACAACTACTTTTCTACCAAGGATACGTTGTAAAAGTAAGGACGGAAGCGTGTCCGTAAAACGGGGGTTATAGTAGTAAAAAACATCATATTTATGCGCAAATAGTAGTGACCAACAAAGCAGATGAACATGTGAAAAAAGAACTTGGACAAGACGAAAAGGTTTATGTCTCCAATATCTTCGTGAAATACTAAAGTACGAAATTGCTGTATTATTCCAATGTTTTGGTTGAGCAGTAGGTATAGTGGCTGAAAACTTAGATGGATATACAGAAAAAACAGTAGGTTCCCAATGGTGTTTTTTCAATCCATCGATTAAGACTTTTAAGCGTGCATTTTTGGTATTTCCCTCAGGAAAATCGCCACTAAAAAGAAATGCTATAGTTCTTTTTTCTTTGTTAGAGGAAAAATTCATTGGCCAAATTCCTTTTATATTCTTTGAGCACATGGCTATATGCCTGCTCTACCACACTTTGCCGTATCGTTGGATTTTCTATGAGATAAATCAGCTTATCGCTCAATTCCTTTATATTTTTTGCTTCTACCAAAAAGCCAGTTTTATCTGATACAACTATTTCGGGAATGCCAGCTGTATTATAAGCCAAGACTGGTATCCTCATGAGCATGGCTTCTATAAGTACCGTTGGAATCCCATCGATATCATTTTTCATTTCTACACTAGGCACTACTAATAAATCTGATTGAGCGAGTAGTATCATTAGTTCAGCATGTTTTTTTTGACCCCAGAGCTTTACATTTTCTGATAGCCCATGCGCAACTATTAAACTATCTAAGTAAGAATATTCTGCACCATCACCATAAATATCTAATTTCCAATTTGTCACATTATTTTTTTTTATCTCTCCCAATGCACCTATTAGATAATTGAAGCCTTTCTTTTTGACTAGACGGCCAATACAAATAATTTTACAAATAGATGAATTTTTCGGGGCTGAATTCAATCCTGTCAAAAAAGAAATGTCTACACTTTGACGCACCACATCGATAACTAGAGTACCAAGTTTTGCCTCATAAAATGATTTAACATCCATCGCTATTGCTGTCACTCTTTGCGCATTAAAAAGTATCCGAGCCAATTGTTTGTCATCATAAAAGTAATTTTTTGTATGTAATCTAAGATGATAGGGCAAACTGAGTTTTTCACAAATAAAACTCCCTGCCAGCGTAGATTTAAATAAAAAATGATTAACCGCCATCTCTGCATTCTCCTTCTTGGCTTGCTGCAGCATATAGTCTGAACTTAATAGCATAAATACATATTTCAGAAAGTATTTCGGTTTTTGTAGAATACTAGAAATAATGGCACGTAAAAAAGATATATTAAAAAAAAGAGAGTCCCCATCTAATGAATTCTCATAAATAGCTTTGAAAAGAGTGAAGACATTTTTGGAGTTGTTTCGGATTTTAAAATCAGAGTCTAGTTGTGCATCTGTTTTAAACGTAAAATTACATATAATGGGTGTGTGGCCAAGTGCACGAAGTTGGTTTATCTCTTCAGCAATAAACGTTTCTGAATAAGACGGATAATTCGTTAAAAAATATAAAACTTTCAAAATATTTTGATTAAAGCACAATGGTAGTGAGGGCGTAGATCGCAAAGCAGCAAGATTACACGGTCAACTAAACAAATAGGCACTTCTTTAGTGGCAACTAGTACTTTTACTTGCAAGTTTAGAGGTTGTACGTTTGTCCTTAATTTATTCATTTATCTTTATGATTCTTGCCGGATTTCCTACAACGGTAGCGTGATCAGGTATATCATTGATAACCACAGAACCGGCACCTATTGTACACCATTTGCCAATGGAAATACCCGGAATGATAGTAGTGCCTGCTCCTATCATTGTTCCTTCTCCTACCCTTACATTGCCGCACAAGGTTGCTTGCGGTGCTATATGACAAAAATCGTCTATCTCACAATCATGGTCTACGCTTGCTCCAGTATTTACTATGACGTGTTTTCCGATTTTAACACCCGCTTGTATAACAGTACCTTGCAATATTTGACTACCCTCCAATATTTCTGACATCGAACTTACACACGCAGTATCGGCAATTAAAAGACCTACAGAATGTTTTAGTTTTTTAGCCACAGAAAAACGTATTTTATTGTTTCCTATGGTAATTAACACCTTTTCTTCTGGCAGAATATCTCTGTGGTATCTTACTACTTTTTTATCTAGAAAAACTAAAATTGACTCATTATCGTCAAAAAATAAGGGCGCCTGACGTTTCAAAGCATCGTATACTACCTTCCCATGTCCATTCGTTCCAAATAAAATCATGTTGTTCCTTTAAATTTTTCCATTGTAGAAGCAGTTTTGGAATTTATTCCGTCACTTTGCAAAACCTTTATAACTGTCAGTAGCAAAATTTTACAATCCAAAGTAAACGAGCAATTGTCAACGTACCAAACGTCTAGTTCAAACTTTTTCTTCCAGCTATTAGCATTTCTTCCATTTACCTGCGCCCAGCCAGTGATACCGGGTTTTATCTCGTGACGTCTTTTCTGCTGCTCATTGTAAAGTGGTAGATAATCCATTAATAGGGGTCTAGGGCCAATAAGTGACATATCACCTTTCAAAACATTAAAAAGCTGAGGAAGCTCGTCCAATGACAGTTTTCGTACTATTCTACCTATTGCAGTTAGTCGCTGCGCATCATCTAGAAGCTCACCACTATCATTGCACTTATCGTTCATTGTTTTAAACTTTAGAAGCTTAAAGGGTATGTCAAATCTTCCTGGTCGCATTTGAGTAAAAAAAGGACTACCCCCATTAACCCAGCTTAAAAGTAATACCGTTAGTAAAAATAATGGCGATGCCAGCACAATAACGACAAGAGAAATCATAATATCAACGATACGCTTTATGTCCTTATACACTATTTATTTCTTTAATTAAACGATCTACGTGCCAATTTGTACTTAAGGTTTGTTGTGCAAAAATAAGAGCGTTTTCTCCCATTTTAGCCAGTATGTTAGGTTCTTTATTCAAGACTGTCCGTATTCCTTCAACAATAGCCAGGTGAGACTCTGGAGCCACTACTAAACCACATTTATACTCCTCTACAAAATGCTTAAATCCCTCGTAAGCTAGTAGTATTGGTCGTTTTGCCAAACAGTATTCTACGTATTTATTGCGGCTATTACCATATTTATAGAGTTCGCTTTTCAAATAACCGTCATACAATACATCACAATCTTGACAAAATGCCAACACCTCATCTTGCGGTATTTTAGTAAAAAAATGAATACTTCTTATTTCTTTATACTTTTCCTTAAACTCAACAAGCGAAGGACCTGCACCCAGCAGTACAACGTGAATATTGTCCTTAATATTTGATAATTCTTTAGCTGCATCCAAAAAATAAGTCAATGCACTAGACCTATTTATACTGCCAGTATATCCAATAATTTTTCCTCCATTTTTTTTAATTTCTGACAACTCATTTTGATATCGGTGAGTAGTTTTGTAAGATATCGTCGTATTTATAAGATGAGGAATCCATAAGGTTTTTTTGGTATAGCCCAAGCTACACCTTACGTGTTCATCCAAATTTGGCATAGTACCTATAAGTATATCGGAATTTCGGTAACCTTTCATCTCTATATATCTAAGCATAAGGTACATAGGATTTTTCTTTGATATATTGATAAGCCGTGTGAGCACCAAAGGCCATATATCTCTTACCTCAAAAACCAATTTGCATTTCCATTTTTTCTTTAGTTTTATCCCTGTCAAAATGGTTAGCAATGACAACGAAGAGCAAATAACCACATCATCAGATGTAAGTTTTACGTTTTTTAGCCGATTTCTTAGCCTATACTCAAAATGAAACCAGCTTATTATTCTTCTCAACCCATACGCATTGGCGTACTGTAATGTTGGAATCCAATGAATAGCTACGCCATTTAAATTATCTTCTAAAAGGTCAGGTAGCCGAGATAAACTATGATTTGACGTCGAAAGATATACTTCTGACTCATATCCGAGCCGCGCAAACTCCTTAGACAAATAAAAGTGTCTTGTTTCTATGCCAAAGGGGGCATATGAAGCGTATTTTGATATATATATAATCTTCAAAGTTATACGAGTATTGGTCTAAATAATCTCCTTAATGAAAAAGAAGTTTTCACCTCAATTGTTACTTTTAACCGCAGAATGTGTAGTAAGACTAATTGACTGATTCTTTGTTATGATAATATTCATTAATAGGGTAAGATTTCTAAAAAATTAGATTGGCGAAGTTACACTTAATACTCCGGTTGGTCTTCTATTCCATATATTTTATTCAAAAAAAGAAAAAGTTTAAGAATGAGAAATCATTTAAGACTAGTTGGCACAACATTTAGGTATACTACCATGAATAATGGGATATTAAAAACTCCTAATCGTGCTAATTTCTATTCTATGGATTTATACTGTATTTTTCTTAAAAGCAACCAAGCCACCATTAGAATATATATTTAGTCCGAAGGCATCTTCACTACTCAAAAACAAATAAAATTTGGATTTAGTAAGTTCTCTTTGTTGTAGATTAACTCAGATTTGGTCTGTTTTTGAAAAATTTTGTATCCCAAACTATTTAATATGGCGTGAGCGGCAGCAGTATCCCATTCCATAGTAGGAGCAAAGCGGGGGTACAAATCTGCTTTAGAATCTACTAGTGCCAAAAACTTGAGGGAACTGCCCATGGTGACCGTTTCCGGATTACTAAGTTTTGACAAAAAAGTTTCTGTTTCAGTATTCAGATGAGACCTAGATACAACTACCTTCAACTTGTTTGTTTTCATAATTTCCATTAGCGATGATGGGTTAGATTTTCTCCTAAGACTAAACCTTAGTTTATTTTCTATTTTCACAGCTTCAACATCCTTTCCCCCAAAAAAGGTTTCACCCGTTACCGGCACATGAATAATGCCATAAATAGGTTTACCGTTTTCGATGAGTGCTATGTTTACTGTAAATTCTCCATTTCTTCTTATAAACTCTTTGGTGCCATCTAATGGATCTACTAACCAATACTTTTTCCAATTTTTTCGTTCAGAATAACTGATCTGACTTCCTTCTTCACTTAGTATGGGTAGACCTGTTTTGTTCAAAGCTTTTTGTATAATAGCGTGAGCCATCTTATCTGCTTTAGTAAGTGGTGAGCCATCTCCTTTTTCTTCTATTTCTAAATTAGCTGTTTGGTATATGGCTAAAATAGCTTCACCGGCTTCTATAGCACTTGCTATTATTTCTGGATACATAGGTTTACTTTAGTTTATTTGAAGACTTAGTTTCGGTATATTGCCATACATTCTATCACAAAGAAAAAGTGTGTTATTGGGCAGGCACTAAGAAAAAAAAGATTGTACCATTTCGATGATATATGCTTGGGTTTCATCTTTCATTTCTGTATGTATAGGCAATGAAATAACTTCCTGACATAGTCTCTCAGTGCCAGCGTGAGGTTCTCCATTAAAATAACTTGAAAAAGCCTCTTGTTTATATAGCGGTATGGGGTAATATATCATAGATGGAACTCCTTTTTCTTTTAAGAAAGTCTGTAAATTATCCCGTTTACCATTGGTTATTCTCACTGTGTATTGATGATAAACGTGTGAAGAATAAGGCACAATTTCTTGACAAACTATATCCTTTATACTTAAAAAAGCTGCATCATATGCGGCAGCTACACGTTGTCTTCTTAGCGCAAAATCATCAAGGTGTTGCAGTTTTACTAGCAGTACTGCAGCTTGTAAGGTATCTAATCTACTATTTACCCCTATTACTTGATGCACATATTTACGGGGCTGCCCGTGGTTGGCAATCATTCGTATTTTAGAAGCTAGCTCATCATTGTTGGTAAACATAGCTCCACCGTCTCCAAAACATCCGAGATTTTTGCTAGGAAAAAATGAAGTACACCCTATATCTCCAAACGTTCCTGTTTTACCACTTTTTCCAGATTTGCTGCAATATGAGCTGCCAATAGCTTGAGCCGCATCCTCCACCACATAGAGATTGTGTTGCTTAGCAAAAGCTAAAATTTCGTCCATGGGTGCGCTTTGTCCGTATAGATGTACAGGCACTACAGCCTTAGTTTTTTTAGTAATAAGTCCCTCGGCCTTAGCAATATCAACATTATAAGTGGTAATATCTACATCTAACATTACTGGAACTAAACCCAATAAGCCTATGACCTCTGCAGTTGCTACATAAGTAAATGATGGTACAAGTACTTCGTCCCCCTGTTTTAATCCCAGTGCCATTAGCGCTATTTGCAAAGCATCTGTTCCATTTGCTACTCCTATCACATGCTTCACACCCAAGTATTTGGCTAGGCCAGTTTCGAAAGCATCTAGCGCAGGACCTTTTATAAAAGAACTTTGCTCAATAACTGCAAAAATAGCTGCGTCAATCTCTGGTTTTAGTCGGTCGTATTGTGTTTTCAAATCGACCATTTCTATTGATATGGGTCTAGTCATTTTATTGCTGCGATTTTCCGATGTTGTTTGTACTGCAAATCTGCACTTTTTCTAATCTAAATCTCCTTTATTTTACATTTGGACAGTGCTGAGGCAATAACTTGGTGCATGTCATAATATTTATATTCTGCAAGTCTACCTCCAAAAGAGATTGTTTTTTCTTCTTGAGTTAGTTTTTTATATTGAGCAAATCTAGTTTTATTTATTGCATCACCAATGGGATAATGTGGCTCGTCTGTAGCTGCTGACTCTTTTGGAAACTCTTTACTAATAACTGTATTGGGTTGATTTCCGAATTCGAAATGTTTGTGCTCAATTATTCGTGTGTAAGGTACATTAATGTCTGTATAATTGACCAATGCATTACCTTGATAACTCTTTTTTTGCACTATTAAATGCTCAAAAGTAACACTTCGATAGGCTAATTTACCAAACTTGTAGTCATAAAACTGATCTATTTTACCTGTATATATAGTATGATTTGCAAGGTTTTGCAACTGCTCTTTGTCCGCAAAAAAATCAGTATTCAGCTTTACCTCTATACCATCTAGTAACCTCTCTATGAGCAAAGTATAACCACCTATGGGTACACCTTGATACGCATCGTTGTAGTAATTATTATCATATGTAAACCTTACAGGTAGGCGTTTGATTATAGATACAGGCAAGTCTTTGCATTTTCTTCCCCATTGTTTTTCAGTATATCCTTTTATAAGTACTTCATATATATCCCTTCCTACCGCAGAAAGTGCATATTCTTCTAAGTTTTTAGGGTTGGCATTTGGTACTATTTGAGTTGCTATTTTTACTTTGGCTTCTTCAGGTGTCAAAATACCCCAAAGTTGAGTATAGGTATTCATATTGAAAGGAAGGTTGAACATCTTTCCTTGGTAAAAAGCTAAAGGAGAATTGGTAAATCGATTGAATGGTACTATCGAATTTACATAGTCCCAAATACTTTTATCGTTTGTATGAAAAATATGAGGTCCATACATATGTACATTTATTCCCTCCATTTTCTCAGTATACACATTTCCACCTAGGTGCTCACGTTTATCTATTACTAGGGAGGTTTTCCCTTGTTTCTTCATCTCGTGAGCAAACACACAACCATATAAACCTGCGCCTACAATGAGATAATCATATTTTTTTTTCATTGGGTTTGATATGCAATTTTACAGCTTCGCTTCTTCAGTCACAGTACTGATTAAAAAAAACTTCTATACCGAGCAATCATTTGGTAGCAAAAGTACCTTACGATAGCTGGAAAATTATTTATAGAAAACAAGACACTAAATTAAGATTTACTCGGTTTTAATGTTAAGTATTTTTTACTCTTATTAATCCATAGAGATAAATGACTAAAGCGAAAAAAAGATAGTTGTAGCTTCTTAATAGAAGCCTAAGTCGAAATATCCTTAACAATAAACGTAGTCTAATTACTATTTACAACTGAGAGAACTAAAATAAATGGATAAAAGTGATTTAACTGATAAACTGAAGTACTTATAGAGTGAGTCAAGTTCAAAGCCTTCGATCTACAATATCTTTGGGCAGCGAGGATTTTACGTCAAAAATAACTCCATTAGGTTGCAGCATTGCCTTAAAGTCCATTCCTATAAATTGGTGATGAGCTACGGCGTGGATTATAGCAGCATACTTTTCTCTTGGTTCATCTATCATATCTATGCCGTACTCGTGTTTCACTTCATCTTTGTTTACCCAAGGGTCGTATACAGAAACAGCGGTACTAAAATCTGCAAATTCATTGATAATATCAACCACACCGGAATTCCTAATATCAGGACAATTCTCCTTAAATGTAATACCCAAGATAAGTACTTTGGCGCCACTTATTATGTGATTTTTATTAATAAGCATTTTTATAACCTTATTGGCTACAAAAGCACCCATGTTTTCGTTTATGCGACGTCCGCTCAAAATTACTTCGGGGTAATACCCGAGTTGTTGCGCCTTGTACGTTAGATAGTACGGATCTACTGATATGCAATGACCGCCTACTAGCCCCGGCCTAAAAGGCAAAAAATTCCATTTAGAACCAGCAGCCTCAAGCACTTCTACAGTATCTATTCCTATTCTATCAAAAATAAGTGCCAATTCATTCACAAAAGATATATTCAAATCTCTTTGACAATTTTCAATCACCTTAGAGCCTTCAGCCACTTTTAGCGAAGATGCTTTAAAAGTACCTGCTTCAATAATTGTGTTATACAAATCATCTACTACTTGTGCTATTTCTGGTGTAGAACCTGATGTTACTTTTTTAATTTTGGTAATTGTATGGACTTTATCTCCCGGGTTGATGCGCTCCGGAGAGTATCCGCAGAAGAAGTCTTGATTGAAAACCAAACCACTTTCCCTAGCAAGTATGGGCACACACACTTCTTCTGTACAGCCCGGGAAAACAGTTGATTCATAAATCACAATGTCATTTTTTTTCAAAACTCGACCTATAGTAGCACTCGATTTTTCGAGAGGAGTGAGATCAGGTCTTTTATTGGCATCAATGGGTGTAGGGACTGTAACTATGTAGATAGTAGAATCTGCTATGTCATCCACATTTTGACTGAAGCTAAGCTGAGTAGAACTAGCCAAGTTTTCTGGCTCTACTTCTAGGGTAGAATCTACGCCTGTTTCTAGTTCTTTGATACGAGCTTGGTTTATGTCAAAACCAACAGTTTGATATTTTTTCCCAAATTCTACGGCCAAAGGTAACCCCACATACCCCAGACCGATGATTGCGATTTTTTGTTCAGATAAATTCAATTTAATCATCGTTCTTTCTATCGAACGGCGAATATCCCGTTTTTAAACTAAAAACATGCAAATACTCGATGTAATTGATTGAAAACTGAGAGCCTATTTTTGTTTTCTGAGAATTTGGTAAGGTAATTCTACTTTGATACTTTGTCCCAGTGTTTCAAAACTTATAAGAAATACCTTCTTTTTATTTCTTCTGATGATTTCTCCTACTTTTCCTATTAGCGGTCCTTCAGTCACCATGACTTCTTCTCCTTTTTCAAAATCTTCAGGCACACTTACGGTCTCTAGTGTGTAGCCTGATTGAAGTAATGCGTGTATAGTATCAATCTCCTTCTGTTTCACTTTTGCATCTGCACCATTATAGCGCACATAAGCTAGTGCACCCGACACTTGCAATACCTTGTCGCGTTGAACTGGAGTTATATTTACAAAAATATACCCGCTAAATAAAGGAAGCTCTACCCACTTTTTGCGGTCACTCCATTGCCTCAGTTTTTTGTGTAGCGGCAGAAAGTGCTCAATGCCCTCCTTACCAAGCTGTAGAGCAACTTTTTTTTCTTGCCGGCTTGCCACATAAACTAAATTCCAACAATTATTTTCTGTCATTTTTTTTAAAAAAATCTAACTCTCCCTATTGGTCGATGAATATTCTATTTCCTTGTTGCATCATTTCACGCCGTGCATCAATTTTTTGAGAACAGGGTTGAGCAACATCAACAAAAGACCAGCAGAAACAGGCACCAAGGTAAAAATCATAAAGAAATAACTCATACTATGACTTTCAACGATAGCATCAATCTGTCCCCCAATAGCACCAGCAGCCTTATTTCCTAATCCAACGGCGATATACCACAAACCAAACATCATTCCTATCACTTTGGCTGGCACTAATTTAGAAACATACGATAAGCCTACAGGAGAAAGAGAAAGCTCGCCCAAGGTATGTAACAGATAAGCTAAAATCAACCAAATAATACTCACAGAAGCTGTTTGAGCTCCTTGAGGAATACCTGCAGAACCATACGCCAAAACCCCGAATCCTAAGCCTAAAAGAACCAAACCGATACCAAACTTAACAGGAGCGGACGGATTATACTTGCTCTCCCATATTTTAGATATCAATGGTGCAAAAGCAATTATAAAAAAAGAATTTAAAATGCCAAACCAAGATGCTGGAATTTCAGGATTTTGTGTATCCCACTGTTTAGCTAGCATCCAAACCACAATAATCCAGATAATAGCGAAGGAAATACCTAGAAAAAAATTAGATGCAAAGTATTTTTTGTAGGTAATTTTAAATAATTTTATAAGCACATACGTGATTATTATAAGCGGAACAACAGTAAGTAATGTGTTTGCTATACGAAAACTATTTGCAGCTGCACCCTCTAGCACCCTATTGGTATAGTCCTTTGCAAAAATGGTCATAGACCCTCCAGCCTGCTCAAAACATGCCCAAAAGAATATAGTAAATACAGCTAAAATACCGACTACAATATACCGGTCTCTTTGAACATTAACTGACACTACTTCGTCATCCTCTACCTTTTCATCTCCCCCATTTGCTAGGGTATCTTTGCTTTCTATGGCATCTGAAATATCAAATTCAGCAGATTTTTTAGGACCTAAGCCTATTTTACCAAAAATACCTTGTGCAAACCAAAATTGCAGCATTCCAAAGAACATAAAAATACCCGCTAGACCAAAACCCCAATGCCAGCCTTCGCTTTCGCCGACATAGCCGCAAAGCATAATTCCTAAAAATGCACCAGCATTTACTCCCATATAAAATATAGTAAAAGCACCATCTTTTTTGTCCTGAGCATTTTTATACACTCCATTGATAATTGAGGTGATATTTGGTTTGAATAAACCATTACCAGCCACCAGCAAACCAATACCAGCATAAAGGCCCCAAGGAGTATCTAATGCCATAGAAGCATGTCCCAAAGTCATAATCAACGCTCCAATTGCCACAGCCCATCGGTAACCAAGCAGCTTATCTGCTAGCAACCCACCTATGATAGGTGTAAAATATACTAACATAGTGTACGTTCCATAAAGTCCAAGAGCCTCCTCTCTGCTCCACGCCCATCCGCCTTCCACAAGACTAGAGGTTAGAAATAATACCAAGAGAGCCCGCATACCATAGTAAGAGAAACGCTCCCACATTTCTGTAAAAAATAAGATAAATAAGCCACTAGGATGGCCCATCAATAGTTTTTGGTTCATTTCAGAACCCTCAAATCTGTATGATTTTGTGATTGACATAATTATTGTACTATGATTCTTTAAGGTCTGCTAGTTCAAATCCTTCTGCTTCATCGTGGATTTGACCTTCATTATCTTCTACGCCATGTGTCAATGGCTCAATTTTATTTCTGAGGGCCAACATAATAATACCAAAAAAGACACAAAATACTGCAATACCTGTAAATATTTTAAACTCACCTAGGCTTTGAGACCACTCTCCAAGGAGCCCTGCAAGTTTGCTACCAAAACCCGTAACAGCAAAATAAACACCCATCATGATGGAGGCATACTTTAATGGTGCCAACTTTGTAATGTATGACAGAGCTACTGGAGATAAACACAACTCGCCGATAGTGTGAAACAAATACGCAAGTACAAGCCAATACATGGCTGAAGATCCTTCTGCCTCAAACTGAACTGTAGCTCCAGTCATAAAGAAAAATCCCGCTCCCATAATAATGAGGCCAATAATCATTTTAAAAAGTGAAGTAGACACTTTCCCTTTCAATTTTCTATTGGCCCAAAATAAAGCGATAGAAGTACCAAAGAAAATTATAAACATCGCATTTATAGATTGGAATACAGATGCAGGAATTTCAAAACCCATAAACATTCTATCTGTTTTGTTCATCGTATAAATATTCATAAGACCACCCGCTTGCTCGAAGGCTCCCCAAAAAACAACTACTAATAAAAAGGAAAGCAAGAGTACCGAAACCCTGTCTTTTTCTACTTTAGTCAATGGTCTTTTTGCTGCTTCTCTTTCTTCTTCGCTCTGTGAAGATCCTATAAAGTTACCAACATGGAGTAAATATTTTTGTCCCAAAAGATAAACCATCATACCCAGTAGCATTCCTATTCCCGCAAGACCAAAACCATAATGCCATCCGTGTACTTCTCCTACATAACCTACTACTAAACTCGATAAAAATGCACCTAGATTGATACCAATGTAAAAAATCGTAAATCCCTTATCTCTTCTTATATCGCCCTGCTTATAAAGTCCTCCTACCATAGTAGATATATTTGGCTTGAGCATACCAACTCCTAATACAATAAGTATCAAACCCGCGTAGAAAGCCCACATCTCTTCTATAGCCAACACTCCATGACCGGCTACCAATAGTATACTCCCTATCAATACCGACTTACGCTGACCAAGAAGCTTATCTGCTATTATTCCGCCAGGTATAGACATGACATACACCATCATGGTATACCACCCATATAGGGATAATGCCTCTCCATCTGTCCAGCCCAAACCCGAATTTTTGTCGGCTACCTCGGTCACCAAATAAAGTACCAATATAGCACGCATTCCATAATACGAGAAACGCTCCCACATCTCAGTAAAAAATAACACGAAAAGCCCTATCGGATGACCGAATAACTCCTTTTGATTAATAGTTGTATTTGACATTTTAGTTGGTTTTTAATTTCGGTAAAAATAATTTTAAATTTTAGAAAACAAGATTTTACAAATTTTCTTCTATAAAATTGGTCATCTTGGTATACAAATGTAAACGCGTATAACCTCCATAGATACCATGGTTCTTATTGGGATAAAACTCGGAATCAAATGGAATATTATTTTTGATCAATTGGTCCACCATCATGACGCTATTTTGAAAATGTACATTGTCATCTCCCGTACCATGGATAATTAAATATTTTCCTCGAATATCATTCACAAAATTAATAGGTGAATTGTCATCATATCCCGCTCCATTTTCTTGAGGTAACCCCATATATCGCTCTGTATAAATATTGTCGTAATATCGCCAATTGGTTACTGGTGCTACTGCAATGGCCATTTTGAATACATTATTTCCTTTAGCCAATGCTAGACTACTCATGTACCCGCCATAACTCCAACCCCAAATGCCTATTCTAGTGGAATCTATAAAGCTTAATTTACCCATCCACTGAGCTGCTGCAACTTGATCTTCTGTTTCATATTTACCCAATTGTTGGTAAGTCATTTTTTTGAATTCTGCCCCACGCCCTCCAGTTCCTCTATTATCTACTGATACTACTATAATGTTGTTAGTATTGGCAAGCATTTGATGCCAATAATAGTTGCTCCACGAAAATTCGTTTTTTACTGTTTGTGAACCAGGACCACCATATACATGCATCAATAATGCATACTTGGTGGTATCATTAAAATTGGCAGGTTTTATCATCCAATAGTTTAAACTTACTCCATTTACATCCAAAACCCCAAACTCTGGTTTGCTAGTGATAAAATTGGCCGTACGCTCTACAAAATCTTCATTAGCTTCTAAGACACGAACCGTTTCCCATTGGGCATTTTTTACGGTATAATGATGTGGAGCATCCAGTGCAGTAAAATGATGCAATGCCAATGAAAAGTCTTTGCTAAATTGGGCAGTATGCCAGCCCGATTCGGTACTCAGTCGCTGCTTATTTTTACCTTGAAAATTAACTCGAAAAATATGTCGCTCGGTGGGACTTACCTCTGTACTTGTGTAGTAAATCTTCTCATTCTGCTCATCTATTCCGAGTACTTCATCGATGTCCCAATCTCCCTTTGTTATTTGATATATCCGTGGCCCATCAACTTTGTGAAAATACAAATGCTTGTAGCCATCAGACTCACTGCTCACTATCATATGCTTGCTGTCTTTCAAAAAATATATATCATCTGTGATGTCTACATAATAAGGGCTGGTCTCCTCGAGAGATTGTGTTATTTCTGTATCCGTGGCCAAAAGTAGCTCCCACTTATTTTGTAGCCTATTTAATCGCTGTATGCTCAATACATTAGGATTTTTTGTCCATTTTATACGAGGTAGGTATTGGTCATTCTCACTCCCTAGCTCTAATTTCTTAGATTTGCCTTTAGAAGCATCGGCTACATATACCTCTACCACACTATTGACTTCTCCTGCTTTGGGATACTTAAACTTGTATCGCTCAGGATACAAATCCCCGTATTGGGTCATTTGCCACTCTTTTACCTGTGTTTCGTTAAATTTATAATACGCTAGTTTGCTTCCGTCTTCATTCCACTCAAAACCACGACTCATACCAAACTCCTCCTCGTACACCCAATCTACCGCACCATTTATGATTTGGTTTAGAGCCCCGTCTTTGGTAATTTCCTTTTGTTGGTCCTTTTCTAAGTCGTGTACATATAGGTTGTTTTCTTTTACAAAAGCCAATTTTGTACCTTGTGAATTTAGAGTAGGATACCTTACACCTTGTCCTTTTCCCAGTTCTGCGTTTCCTTTCAGGTCTATCACCACATAGTCTCCGCGAGACGAATGACGATATATTTGCTGAGAACTGTGATATAAAAGTACAATGCTTTGATCCGCGCTGAAAGCATAAGAGCTAAACGGTATTTTTTTTCCTCTAAATACGTCCTTAGCATTCACCACTTCTTTTACCAAGTCTCCAGACACATATTTATATTGATTTATAACAGAGTATCCATCTTCGTCGGTCTCTTGTACACAGTAGCTTTTACCATCATTCATATTTATAAAACCGCTTACAGTAGTAGGGAAAAAAGTGCCTGTGGCCCAAATATCTGAAAGTTCTATATGACGCTGCTGTCCAAAAGCTGAGATACTCAAAAAGCTGAGGACCGTAATAAAGGTATTTTTCATTATTGCTACTAATTTTGGTTCAATTATAAATATAAATAAGACCCCAAACCAAATTGAAAACTCATATAAAGTTTAAAATTAATTCGTGATACAACATATTCTCTTCAAAACGTCATAAAGTCTTAGTTTTATTCCAAATCTACTAAATTTAATGTGCCCTAAACTAACAAACGGCTAAGCAGAAATTTTCGCTTCTATTATCCCTAATTTATAAAAAAAAATACCTTTGAAATGCTACAATGAATTGGATAACCGAACTAGAAAAATGTGTAGATACAGAAATACTATACACAAGCGAGCTAAAAAGAAGCAACTATGCTAGTGACTATACAGAAGACTTGCACTACTTACCCCAAGTGGTGGCTATACCCCGAACAGTAGATGAGGTTTCCAAAATTTTAAAATTTGCAAGTACCCATAATATACCTGTGACCCCTCGTGGCGCGGGGACAGGCCTTAGTGGTGGCAGCTTGCCTGTGCACGGCGGCATATCCCTTTCTATGGAGCGTTTCAATAAAATACTAAACATAGATCAAAAAAATTTTCAGGCTACAGTCGAAAGTGGTGTTATCAATGAAGTTTTTCAGCAAGCTGTAAAAGAGGTGGGTCTTTTTTATCCGCCAGACCCCGCAAGCAAAGGGAGCTGCTTTTTGGGGGGGAACATAGCACACAGCAGTGGCGGCCCAAAAGCACTAAAATACGGCACTACAAAAGATTATGTGCTAAATCTAGAAGTAGTTTTGCCGACTGGTGAAGTGATATGGACAGGTGCAGACACCCTAAAAAATAGCACCGGATACAACCTTACCCAGCTGATAATCGGCAGCGAAGGCACGCTAGGTGTGGTTACCAAAATTGTTTTCAAACTACTACCCCTGCCGCTACACGACCTCCTGCTATTTGCTAGTTTTAGAAGCGTACACGATGCCTGCACCGCCGTTCCTCATATTTTTACGCATGGTATCAGCCCCAGTGCTCTAGAGCTAATGGAAAGTAATGCTGTGGCTTTTACTCTAAAACATAGCCCAGAAATTAACTTTGATCTAAATCCCGAGGCCCAAGCCTTTTTACTAATAGAAGTAGATGGTAACGACATGAATCATCTTTTTGTAGCTTGTGAGACAATAAATAATGTGCTAGAACAACACAACGTAATGGAAGTACAGTTTGCCGATACATCCGAACAAAAAGAAAAACTCTGGAAAATACGCCGAAGTATAGGCGAAAAAGTGAAAAACCACAGCATATACAAGGAAGAAGATACCGTGGTAAAACGTGCAAATCTGCCCCAGCTTATGACTGGTGTCAAAGAAATCGGTTTAGCTTACGGTTTTGAAAGCGTATGCTATGGACACGCTGGCGATGGAAATCTGCACGTCAATATACTGAAAGGCACCATGAGCGATGAGCAATGGAACGGACCACACCTAGAGGAGGGCATACGAAAATTGTTTAGACTCTGTAAAGAACTGGGAGGAACCATAAGCGGCGAACACGGGATAGGCCTTGTGCAACGTAAATACCTGAATGAAGTACTAAGCCCTACTAATATAGCATTAATGAAAGGCATTAAAGCCGTTTTTGACCCCAATGGCATACTTAACCCAAGTAAAATTTGGGAGGATTAACTTTTTCAAAGACAGATTAATCTTATTCGAGATATAAACGTGCTGCTTCATCGCATAGATACTAAACTCAACCCTGCTCACCCTTTATATATAATCATTAATCAATAGTAAGAGACATAATCCCAAAATCAATTCAAACTGGGTTCTACTTTATTTGTAAATACAAACTCTTTAGTCTTACTAAGGTCCAATATAATATGACTGTCAGGCGCTATTTTGCCAGCCAATATTTCTTTGGATAATTTATTGAGCACCTGTCTCTGCATAGCTCTTTTTAGCGGTCTAGCTCCAAACTGAGGATCATACCCTATCTCTCCTAGCCAATCCAATGCCTCGGTAGTGGCAGTAATACTAATTCCTTGGTTATGAAGCATTTCTTCCAAAATAGCAAACTGTAATTCTACAATACCGCGAATGTTCTCTCGGCTCAGTGGCTTGAACATTATCACTTCGTCTATGCGGTTTAAAAACTCTGGTCTTATAGTTTTTTTTAACAAATCAAATACCTCTACTTTGGTTTTGGCTTCTACCTCCTCTTCGTTTCCAGGGAGCATCTCGGTAAAACGTTCTTGTATAAGATGACTACCAATATTGCTCGTCATTATTATTATGGTATTTTTAAAATTCGCTATTCGTCCTTTATTATCGGTAAGTCTACCGTCATCAAGCACCTGCAGCAAAATATTGAAAACATCGGAATGTGCTTTTTCAATTTCGTCAAGTAATACCACAGAGTACGGTTTTCTTCGCACTACTTCTGTAAGCTGTCCACCTTCGTCATAGCCCACATATCCGGGAGGGGCACCTATAAGTCTGCTCACGGTGTGTTTTTCTTGGTATTCGCTCATATCTATGCGTACCATAGCATCATCTTTGTCAAATAAATAAGAGGCTAACGCTTTGGCTAGTTCAGTTTTCCCTACACCTGTAGTCCCCAAAAAGATAAATGAACCTATAGGCTTTTTTGGATCGCTTAGTCCAGCCCTACTTCTACGTATAGCGTCAGATATAGCTGATATAGCCTCTTCTTGGCCCACCACTCTATTGTGCAATTCGGCCTCTAGATTGAGTAGTTTTTGTCGCTCACTTTGCAACATACTTTGGACCGGTATACCTGTCCATTTGCTTATTACTTCAGCTATATCTTCGCTAGTTACTTCTTCCTTTACTAGTGAGCTATTCGCTTGCTTTTCGTGAAGCTCTGTTTTCAGTGTTTCTAATTCCACTTCCGAAACTTTTATTCTCCCGTAGCGTATTTCCGCTACCTTACCAAAATCACCTGCACGCTCCGCTTGGTCTGCCTCCAGCCGGTAAGCCTCTATCTCTTTCTTCTTGTTTTGTATTCCATCAACCACCGATTTTTCTTCTTGCCACTTGGCTTTTAGCTGGTTGCGCTCTTCGCTCAGATTGGCTATTTCCTCGTTTAGTATCGTTAGCTTCTTTTCGTCTTTTTCTCGTTTTATAGCTTCTCGCTCTATTTCCATTTGCATAATTTTGCGCTCTATAGCGTCCAGCTCTTCTGGCACAGAATCTATCTCCAAACGCAATTTTGCCGATGCCTCATCTATCAAATCTATAGCTTTATCTGGTAAAAATCGATCAGAAATATACCGTTGAGATAATTGTACTGCAGCTATAACTGCTTCATCTTTAATGCGTACTTTGTGATGCACTTCGTATTTTTCCTTTATACCGCGCAATATGGATATAGCGTCTTCCTCATCTGGTTCATTTACCATTACCGCTTGAAATCTTCGCTCTAACGCTTTGTCTTTTTCAATGTACTTTTGATACTCGGCTAACGTAGTAGCTCCAATGGCTTTGAGTTCTCCGCGCGCCAAAGCAGGTTTTAATATATTGGCTGCATCCATAGCTCCCTCACCACTAGCTCCTGCTCCCACCAGCGTGTGGATCTCATCTATGAACAAAACAATTTCTCCATCTGCCGAAGTCACTTCCTTCACCACTGCTTTTAGTCGCTCCTCAAACTCACCTTTATATTTAGCTCCAGCTATAAGTGAACCCATGTCTAAGCTATAAATTTCTTTCGATTTGAGGTTTTCTGGCACGTCTCCGCTTATAATACGGTGCGCCAATCCTTCTGCTATAGCAGTTTTTCCTACTCCAGGTTCACCTATCAATATGGGATTATTCTTTGTCCGGCGAGAAAGTATTTGCAGCACCCGTCGTATTTCCTCATCGCGCCCTATCACAGGGTCTAGTTTGCCACTTTTAGCTAGAGTGTTTAGGTTTCGTGCATATTTGTTTAGCGAGTTATACTGCCCCTCTGCACTTTCAGAGGTGGCTCTACTACCCCCACGCAGTTCCTTAAATGCCTTGATGGCATCTTTTTGGCTCACACCAGAATCTTGTAACATGCTGGCTACCTGATCACTGCCACCTATCAACCCCAAAAAAATATGCTCTATAGTCACAAATTCATCATCAAATTCCGTCAGATAACTATTGGCTTTTAGTAAAACCTGCTGAGCTTGGTTGCTGAGATATTGGCTACCTGATCCACTAACTTTTGGGTAGCTTTGCAAAATACTTTGTAATGCTTGATCTATACGCTGCATATTGGCATTCACTTTTTTAAGAGCGTAGCTTATAACATCTTCATCTACAGTAAGTAGTGCTTTTAGTATATGACCTGTTTCTATAGCTTGCTGCTGACCTACCATAGCCAGTTCTTGTGCTTTTTGAAAAGCTTCTTGACTTTTTATCGTAAAATTTTTAGTGTCCATTATTCATTATTATTGGGTATTAACGTAGTCCAAATTTCGGCCTTGTTATAATACATTGACACAGTATCAAAACTAAAACCAAATTTCTCCTTTTGCCTTAATGTACTAAAAATAAGACAAATAGTCGTATTTTGCAAGATTTACTGTTCAAAGTGCGCCAATTTGACACCTAATATGGGTTATGCCGTATGTAAAACATAGATGTTAAGCATGTACCTTTAAACCGCATCTAGTTCTAAAAGGAAATACTTAATCTAGCCCCTTGAAAAAAGACCTTCGCAACTAGAGCGCTCTGCGATCAAAATAGTCCGTTGATTTCGGCGTCTATTTTATTGATAATTTCACCGAGGTGTTCAGGATTATTCTCAAAATCTATATCATCTACATCTATGATTAGTAATTTGCCATCTTTGTAGGTACTTATCCAAGCCTCATAGCGTTCGTTTAATCTTTTGAGGTAGTCTAAGCGTATGCTATCTTCGTATTCTCTGCCCCGCTTTTGTATTTGGCTTACAATATTGCCAATACTACTGCGCAGGTATATCATCAAATCTGGTGGATTTACACTAGTTTTTATATTGGTAAACAGTGCTTGGTAGGTGTCAAAATCACGAGTACTCATTAAACCCATAGCGTGCAGGTTTGGCGCAAAAATATAGGCATCTTCATAGATAGTTCTATCCTGTATTATGGTTTTAGGATTCGACCTAGCCTGTATTAAACTGCTAAAACGAGTGTGTAAAAAATATATCTGCAAATTAAATGACCAACGGGTCATGTCATCATAAAAATCCGTGATGTATGGATTGTCGTCCATTGCCTCAAAATGGGCCTCCCAATCGTAGTGTTTAGACAAAAGCTTGGTGAGTGTTGTCTTTCCGGCTCCTATGTTTCCTGCTATGGCTATATGCATGATATTTATATTTGTACGTTTTTTAGTTTTAGTAAAATTTCTTGAATCCGATAATTTCTCGAACTTCTTTCAGTGTTTTTTGTGCACTGTCATTAGCTTTTTCCTGTCCTATTTTAGCCGCTTTGGCTAGTGCTGAGGTATTTTGTTTGTAGTAGCCTATTCTTTCTTTGATGGGTGACACAAATTTAACTACGTCGTCTGCAAGTTGTTTTTTAAAATCGCCGTATCGTATCGTTCCATTTTGCTGTTCTACTTCAAAATGAGCCACAGTACTGGTATCAGAAACGAGTGTCATAATATCAAACAAATTTTGTAGCCCTTCGCTTTTTGGCTGGCCTGGTCCTGTAGGACCGTTATCGGTCACTGCTCGCATTATTTTTTTACGCAAACCTTTTTCCTCTTCATCAAATGTAATTGTATCTGCATCACCACTACTCTTGCTCATTTTACCTTGTGCAGTGAGTCCTGGCACCTTCACCAAATCTCCTCCTCCACTGAAGGCCTGTGGTTCTGCAAAATAATCAGTCGCATACATATGGTTAAATCTATTGGCAAAGGTCCGTGTCATTTCTAAGTGCTGCTGCTGATCTTTGCCTACCGGCACCATATCGGCATGGTGCACTAGTATGTCTACTGCCATAAGCACCGGATAAGTAAGCAAGCCTGCATTAATATTATTTTTTTGGCTCCGGATTTTATCTTTAAATGATGTACTTCTTTCTAACTCACCAATATACGCATTCATGTTCATGTAGGTATATAGCTCACTTATTGCGGGTACATCACTTTGTACAAACAAGGCACATTTTTCAGGATCTACACCCATAGCAAGGTGCTCTGCTAGTACTTGATGTACATTATTGTGTAGGTCAGCAGGCGTAGGGTGTGTAGTAAGGGAGTGTATATCCGCAATGAAAAAGAAGCATTCGTGCTCCTCTTGCATGTTTAAGAAGTTTTTAACCGCACCAAAGTAGTTACCCAAATGTAACTTCCCTGTAGGCCTTATTCCTGATACCACTCTCGCCATTCTTTTTATTTTACAGGGTTCAAAAATAGAAGTACTACTTCAAGTTTACCAATGTTGTGGATATTTAAAACTTGAATTTCAATTATCTTGTGACGTTCTCATCCAAAATCTATGATAACCGATAAGACTTTTAAGTCTGGCAACAAACTATTTAATAGAAAAATAAATCGTTAGTTCTTTTAAAATTCGAAAATTAAATACCCAATTTACGATTTACCCTACGTCAACTCAAATTGTTTCTGAAACAGCTCATAGTAAGCTCCTTCTAGGTTTATTAGTTCTTCGTGACTACCTAGCTCTATCACACTACCCTTATCTAGCACCAATATAGTATCGGCCTCTCGTATCGTGCTTAGTCGGTGCGCTATCACTATACTGGTTCTGCCCTTCATCAGTTTTCGGGTCGCTGCCTGTATTAGTTCTTCAGTTTCAGAATCTACACTACTTGTAGCTTCGTCCAAAATAAGTACACTAGGGTTTGCAGCCATCGCCCGAATAAAGCTTATCAATTGGCGCTGCCCCACACTGAGTGAACTGCCCCGCTCCATCACCTCATATTCCCAGCCTTTTTCCAAATCTTGTATAAATGTTAAGGCATCTATACTCGCTGCAGCTTCATTCATTTTTTGTTGGGTGATGTGTTGGTTTTTGAGATTCACATTATCAGCTATGCTGCCTGCAAAGAGAAACACATCTTGCAGTACTACTCCTACCTGCTCTCTCAGAGTTTTAACATCTAAGTCATTTACATTATGCCCATCAATTGTTATAGCGCCTTTTTGTATTGTATACAAACGAGTTATTAGGTTTATTATACTTGATTTTCCTGCTCCTGTAGCACCTACTATGGCTAAACTTTTCCCCTCCTCTAGCTCAAAACTCAAATCCTTTAGTACGTAGTCTTCATCTGTATAAGCAAACCAAACTTTATCAAAAGCTATAGCTCCTCTTACAGTTTTAAGCTCTATAGTCCCTTTGTTTTCTTGAGGGTCTGTATTGTCTATCAATTCAAAAATTCGCTCACTTGCTACCACACCCATTTGCATGGTATTAAACCTATCTGCAATAAACCGTATGGGCCTGAAAATCATCTGCACGTAAAGATAAAATGAAGCTATTAGACCTGCACTGCCGATGCTAGGTGCACCAGCTATCCACCAAATAATAAGTGCTAAAGATAAGCTACTGAGTATATCTACCACCGGAAAATAGACTGCGTAATAGGATATACTTTGCTTATAGGCATCACGGTGCATTCTATTCATCACCTCAAATTTTTTAAACTCTTGATCCTCTTTACCAAAAATCTGTACCACTTCCATTCCCACAATCTGCTCTTGTACAAAGGCATTGAGCCTGGAGACTTGTTGCCTTACTACCTGAAAAGATTTTCGTACACCGCGTCTAAAAATTTCAGATGCTACTAGCAGTATTGGCATAACCGCAAGAGACACCAAAGTGAGCTCCCAATTAGTGAAGAACATAATGACAAGTATTGTTACTATTTGTACCAAATCACCAACTATAGAAATAAAGCCTTCAGAGAAAAAGGAAGAAATTGTTTCCACATCAGAAACCGAACGAGTGACTAACGTACCAACTTTACTCTTATCAAAAAAAGCAGAATTAAGCGAAAGAATATGGTTGTAAACCCGCATACGCAAATCCTTAATTACTTTCTGGCCAAGTAAATTGGTGATATATGCGTGACCAAAAACGGTAAAACTTTGAACCACTAAGTGAAGGAGAATTAAGCTACTAAAAAACAATATCGCATCTTTATCTCCGCGTGCCATGCCTTCATCTATACTTAACTGCACCAAAATAGGCCGTATAGGAGCCAATGCAGTCAGCAGTAAAACAAAAATAATGGCAGTTGTGAGCAATTTTTTATGGGGCAGCGCCAAACGTATAATTCTACCAATAAGCTGGAAATCAAACGCGGCTCCCTCTTTCTTACTTTTTGTACTCATCCCAGTTGTATCCTATTTCGTCTAAATAAAGTCCCTTAGCGGCCACGCTTTTGCCGCTGCTACTTCTTTTTCTATCCTCAATTATTTTTTCCAATTGAATCATTGATAGCTTTCCGGTACCCACATCCAGTAACGTACCTACAAGCGATCTTACCATGTTGCGCAAAAAACGATTGGCTTTAATATGAAACTCAAAACCAAAAGGTACTTCTACCCATTCAGCTAACATTAAGTCACACAAAGTTGTTTTACCGTCTGCGCCACGTTTGCAGAATGATGCGAAATCATCTTGTTTCAACAGTAATTCACACGCTTCATTCATTCGATCTATAGAAGGAGTTTGATATAAAAATAACGACCCGCCCTCCTTGAAAGGATTTTTACGGGTATGAGTTTTGTAAATGTATTTGCGGTACGTAGCCGAAAAGCGGGAATGAAAATGCTCTTTTACTTCAAAGGCGTCATAAACAGCTATATCTGCTGGCAACATTTGATTTATTCTAAATAAAAATCTATGGGGCAACACATTATCATAGTCAAAATGCAAAATAAAGTGCGTAGCATGCACTCCAGCATCTGTTCGTCCACAACCCATTACGTCTATTTTTGTTTCCAAAATTTTGGCCAATTCACCCTCAAGAGCCTCCTGCAATGTAGTGCCGTTTAACTGTGACTGCCAACCGTTATAGTGGGTACCGTCGTATGCTATTTCTAGGACGTATCTCAAATTTAGCAACAAATATATTTTCATTCGCGTGGTTAGAGCTATTTATTCCGTATGAATTCTATTTTTGTGCGCCAAAAAAGAAACAAAAATGAACAAACAACTAATAGAATGTGTACCCAACTTTAGTGAGGGAAGAGATTTGTCCATTATAAAACAAATAACCGACGAGATAGAGCGAGTAGACGGTATAAAATTGCTTGATGTAGACCCAGGCTCTGCCACCAATAGAACAGTAGTCACATTTGTGGGTACGCCAGAAGCCGTTGTAGAGGCTGCATACTTGGCTATTGTAAAAGCGGGAGAACTGATAGACATGAGTAAACATACTGGTGAGCACGCGCGTATGGGTGCTACAGATGTATGCCCGCTAATACCTATAGCAAATATCACTATGGAAGAAACTGCAGAGTGGGCTATAAAGCTAGCCAAGCGGGTCGGAGAAACCACCCACATACCGACGTATCTCTACGGTGCTGCCCAGCCAAATAGTAAACGCAATGTACTGAGTATAATACGTGCCGGTGAGTATGAAGGCTTTTTTGAAAAGATAAAAAAACCTGAATGGAAACCAGACTTTGGTCCTGCAGTATACAGCATTAGAAGTGGAGCTACTACTATAGGAGCCCGGGATTTTCTAATTGCATATAATGTAAATCTAAATACAACATCTACCCGAATAGCGAATAGAATAGCTTTTGATGTACGTGAAACAGGAAGAGTACACCGAGAAGGAAACCCTTATAATGGCAAAATAGTGACCGATCAAAATGGAAATGCTGTGAGAATACCTGGCGCATGCAAAGCTGTACAAGCCGTTGGTTGGTTTATAGACGAATATAACGTGGCACAGGTAAGTGCCAATCTCACTAATTTTAAACTAACACCTTTACATATTTTTTTTGACGAAGTACAAAAAAGTTGTATGGACCGCGGGGTACGTATCACTGGTAGCGAGCTTGTAGGCCTAATACCACTTCAGGCTTTGCTGGATGCGGGTAAACACTATCTCAAAAAACAAGGTCGATCTCTAGGAGTAGACGACGCTGAATTAATACACATTGCTGTCAAATCTCTGGGATTAGACGAATTAGCGCCGTTTGATCCAGAAAAAAAGATCATAGAATACCAACTACGAAATGCGGAAGACGAAAAACTAATACGCCTCACAGCAAAAGACCTGGCAACAGAAACAGCTAGTGAAAGTATGGCTCCGGGTGGCGGAAGTATAGCTGCTTACGTGGGCGCACTTGGAGTTTCACTAGGTACAATGGTGGCAAATTTATCCGCTAATAAGCCCGGATGGGAAGAAAGAATCGAGCTATTTTCGACTTGGGCAGAACAAGGGCAAAAACTCAAAAAAGAATTACTTTTCCTAGTAGATGAAGACACACGCTCGTTTAACGCAATCATTGATGCTATTCGAATGCCTAAAACAAATGAAGAAGAAATCACAGTGCGAAAGACAACTATAGAACAAGCAAGTAAATATGCTGCTGAAGTACCCTACAGAGTAATGCAAACTGCTAACAAAGCCAAAACCCTTCTATCAGCTATGGTAGAAATAGGGAATCCAGCCTCTGTAACCGATGCTGGCGTGGGTGCACTATGCTGCCTCACTGCCATAGAGGGTGCATACATGAATGTCCGTATCAATACAAAGGACTTAGGAGATAAAACTTTTGCAGCAAATTTGAACACCAAAGCAGAGGAACTGATGCAGCATGCACGACAAGAAATGCAAAGTATACTGGCTGTTGTGCATAAAGAAATTGCAATATAAATGTGTAAATATTTCAAAAAAAATCTAACTCATTGAAAATAAAGATACGACCCAATCATATTTTTTTATTAATATTGTGGTCTCTGAAATGATATATAACCAAGGATGAAGATACAGATTAAACACGCATTATCGGCTCTTTTAATAGTGGTTTCCGCTTCCGCTTTAGCGCAGCAAGACCCCTACTACACGCATTTTAAAGACGTTATGCAAGCTTACAATCCTGCCGCAGCTGGGCACGAGTATGGTGAAATATGCGTTACCGGACTCACTCACCACCAGTGGAGAGACTATGGAGATCAAACGCTTGCTAGAGGGACTGACGGTGTAGAGGGAACAGGTAGAACCAATGTAGCACCAGTAACCTACAACTTAAACGTAAATTCTGTTTTCAAATTAACAGAAAGTAAGTTCGTAGGCGCGGGACTTACTCTTATAGATGACAAGGTAAATTTCAGAACATCTACTGGCTTTATGGCTAATTTGAATTATAGACAACAATTTCAAGGAGGATTTAGCGAAATAAGCGGTGGTATAGGTTTGGGCGTTCGCCAATGGGGTTGGAAAAATCCTTCATTCAAAGCAAGAGACGCTGGAGATGTAAACATACCACAACAAAGCGCGACAGAATCAAAATTTAATCTCAATGTAGGCTTACAATACAAAATAGCAAGCTTATTTAGTGGCAAAATTAAAAACGCGTACGCAGGCCTTTCGATTACTAATGTAAATCGACCATTGTATCAAATACCCGCAGGACCAAATTTCCAAATTATTTCCGAACAATTTGTACCACATTACTACACCATAGTAGGAGCAGATGTGCCTATCAACGGCGGAAACATAATTTTAGAGCCTGCAGTATTAATTAAATATGGTCTTCTCAATGATGCATACAAACCCCAAGTAGACTTAAACACTACTGCATTATTTTCAAATACTTTTAGAGGAGGTTTGGCATACAGGCAATGGGGAAATAGTGACGCACTTTCTATACTGTTGGGTTACCAAAATGATGCAAAAAGGATTCAAATTGGATATTCTTACGACATCACACTATCTAATGTGCAAGGCGTAAGTAACGGCACTCACGAAGTTTTTGTGCGATACTGCATACCAATTAAAACATCCGCTCCTTCTACCTTTTTTAGAGAAAGTGCACGTTTTCTTTAAATAAATCTAATCAAAAGAATACTAAAGCGAAAATCAATAACGTTAAATAAAAAATGAAGTTGAAAGTTAAAAAAATTGTTTTTATCAACAATTACAACTTAATTTGTCCAACTTTTAGATAAAAGTAAAGAGTAATTTTATATGAAATACACAGCGAAGGCACTTGTAATTATGTCAATAATGACGCTCATTGGATGCGGATTTGGAGACAATGGAGAGTTGATTGGAGTACAAGGACGACGTCCTTGGTTTCACCCTCAACCCTATGGCACAGTATATATACCTACGGGTACATTCCATACCGGACAAAGCGATGAGGATATTTTTCACACCTACATAGCTCCAAACAAACAAATCTCTGTTCACGCTATGTGGATGGATGATACCGAAATCACTAATAATGAATATAGGCAGTTTGTAGGATATGTAAAAGATAGTTTCATGCGTTTATCTATGGAGGCTACTCTAGAAGTAGAGGACGAACATGATGATTATGAAATATTGGATTACGACTCGGAAATAGATCCTAAAGAATTTTATGATGAGTATGGCGATAAATACTTTTATCGCGGTAAAGAACGGTATGACCATAGAAAACAATGGGATATTAGAAAATTGGAATATACCTATACATATGTTGATTTTCAGGCTGCGGCAAGAAATAGCTATTTAGAATCTAATAGGGCTGATTATCTAGTGACCAAAACACGAGCGATATACCCCGACACCCTAGTTTGGGTTAGAGATTTCACTTACTCATACAATGAGCCGATGGCGCGTCAATACTACAACCACCCAAAATATGATGATTACCCTGTAGTCGGCATAAATTGGCATCAAGCAAATGCGTTTTGTAATTGGAGAACACGCTGGCTAAATAGGTACTGGGAAGGTCAAGAAATGCCGATTACCGAAGACTGGAGACTCCCAACAGAATTTGAGTGGGAATTTGCAGCTCGTGGTGGTAGGGACAATAACATGTACCCTTGGGGTGGCCCATACACCAGAAATAGTAAAGGTTGTCTGCTTGCAAACTTCAAACCTAATCGAGGAGACTATATGAGTGACGGTGGTTTATACCCAATAAGAGCTGACTCTTATTTTCCAAACGACTATGGATTATACAATATGGCGGGAAATGTAGCTGAATGGACTATTTCTGCGTACGATGAATCTAGTATGCAATTTACGCATGACTTAAACTCAGACTATCAATACGATGCAGATGATGATGGGCCTCTGACACTAAAACGTAAAGTAACTCGTGGAGGTAGCTGGAAAGATGTAGCCTACTTCATACAAAATGGGTCAAGATCATACGAATACCAAGACACATCTAAATCCTATGTGGGCTTCCGTTGCGTACAAACATACATAGGTAGATCAGCAAATGACTCAAGATAGTGAAATACTATTATTGACGTCCTATTTACTACACATTAAATTTTTAAGTAAATCAAATTAAATTCAGATACCCTTTTATATTTGACGAATTATTTTTATATTAATTTTAACATAACAAACACTTTAATCAAAAACAACAAAAATTATGGCAAGTTTCTTTGAATCAAAATCAGGTAAAAAAATCATGGCGATGGCCTATGGTATTGGAGCAGCAATTGTAATTGTAGGCGCACTTTTTAAAATCATGCACTGGACAGGTGCTAACGAAATGCTTATCCTCGGAATGGGAACTGAAGCTCTCATATTCTTTATTTCTGCTTTTGAGCCCATCCATGAAGAATGGGATTGGAGTCTTGTATACCCAGAACTTGCAGGCATGGAAGGGGACGAAAGAGCAAAAAATGCTTCCCTAACGCAAGGAGACGCAGTATCACAGCAATTGGATAAGATGCTTGCTGAGGCTAAGATAGGACCAGAATTAATAGAGGGACTAGGATCTGGTTTAAAATCGCTATCAACTAATGTTAGTTCTATGGCTGACCTGAGTGGAGCAACTGTTGCTACAAAAGAATATGCTGATAATGTTAATATGGCAAACGAGCAACTGCGTGGCATGAATTCTTCGTACGGAAGAGCTGTTAGTGCCTTAGACAGTTTATCTGAAACTACTGAATCCTTCAAGGAAACTACTAGCAAAGTAGCTAGTATAAATGCTACCTTAAATGATAGTTTGGTTAGTTTTGACCAAAATATTCAGAATTTAAATAAAGTATATGGTGGAATGTTGAACGCTATGCGTCCAAACTCTTAAGCTTATAGTTTCAACTCAATTATTTAATTTAATTATATAAGAAATTATGGCCGGAGGAAAAATGTCCCCAAGGCAGAAGATGATCAACATGATGTACCTTGTACTCATGGCTCTTCTCGCCTTAAACGTATCGAAAGAAATATTAAAATCTTTTTATTTATTTGAAAAGAGTTTCTATAGTGCTGCAGAAAATATTGACAGTAAAAACAATTCAACAATAAAAGCTTTGGAAGCTTCAATGGAGAAGAATGCAGCTAAAACCAAACCTTACATGGAAAGAGCTAAAGGTGTTCAAAAAGCGACGAACGACTTTATTGCTTATGTAGATGGTATTGGCAAAATGGTGGAAGAGTGGTACGGAGGCAGAGACCCCGAAACCGGAGCGCTCGTTTCTCCTGACCAAATGGAAGATCACGCACTTTATTTCACTGTAAAAGATGACGGTGCTAAAGGCAAAGAATTCATGAATAAAATAAACGAAGCTCGTGAAAACATTCTGAAATACTTAAAGCCCGACGCTGGACTATCTGACAGTACAAATATTACAGATCTCACTGAATATAAAGCTGCTCTGGCAGCGTCTCAGTTACACGCTATGGACGACAAATCAGGAGTAAGTGGTGTAGGATGGATAGAAGAGAATCTTGAGCACAACCCTGCCGCAGGTCTTATGGCTCTCTTAGCCCGAATCAAAAATGATGCTAAAACTACAGAATCTGATGCGTTAGACAGATTGGCGCTTCGCATAGATGCTACTGATTATAAGTTTGATAAACTAGAAGCAAAAGTATTAGCCAAGTCAAACTATGTAATGGAAGGTGAAAATTATGAAGCTGATATACTTTTAGTTGCCTCAAACTCTAAAGGTCAGCCAAACATCACTGTGGGAGATACTGATATAGACGTAGATGGAGGTGTAGGTAAGTATACTCAAAGAGCCAGCGGCGTAGGTATAAAAACATTTGCGGGTAAAATCGTAGTTGATGGACCTGAAGGTCCGAAAGAATTCCCATTTGAAAATGAGTTTACTGTATTTAAACCAGCAGCTACAATCGCAGCTACAGAAATGAATTTATTGTATAAAGGAATCGACAATCCTATGTCTATCTCTGTACCAGGTTTTGCTGCTAGCGAGGTGAAAATATCTGCACCAGGTTTGAATTTACAATCACTTGGAGGTGGTAAATACAATGCTAAAGTGCCAGCGAGTACTAGTAAAGAAGTTACCATCACAGCCTCCATCACTAGAGATGGTAAAACTAAGACAGTAGGATCTTCGAAATTTAGGGTCAGAAGTTTGCCGCAACCTACAGCACAACTAGGTGGAATACCCAATGATGGCTTACCAAAAGGTAAATCTGCAGTGGGTGCTCAAACTACTATAATAGCTTCTATGGGTGCAGGATTTGCATACAATTTAAACTATAGAGTTACTGGTTTTAAAATGATAATGGCTTATAAAAGGAAACCGCCAGTTATAAAATCATCTGGCAGTGGTACACTTACCGGAGAGATGCAAAGTCTAATGAGATCTGCACAATCTGGTGATAGAATTTTGTTAGAGGAAATTAGAGCAACTGAAGCCAAATACGGTTTTTCAGCTAATCTAAGTCCAATTATTATCACAATAAGATAATAGATAGAATAAAAATAACGTTATTTTTGCGAAGTAGATAAAATAGATATGAAGAGAACACTTTTAATAATAATGTCCTGCATACTTATTGTAGGTGCATCAAATGCCCAAATAAGTGCGTTCGAAGACTTCACTTACCCGCACACAGCTGTAAAGGAACGTAAAGCTGTTCCTTATCGATATATCCGCGAAGCAAATGTAAAATGGAGTAAGAGGGTACACCGAATCATTGACGTACGAGAAAAGCAAAACAAAGTAATGCACTGGCCTCGTAACCCATTTTATCTGATGATTTGGAATGCAGCAATGGATGGTGAGGTTGCAGCTTACAGAGATGACTCGCTAACATCCATCAAAACTCCTGAAGACATACTAAAAGAAATCAGTATCGAATCTACAGTAATGGTGCCTAACCCAGACAATCCAAATGACCCGTATGACCTTGTGCCAATAACGGTAAGGGAAACGTTAGAGCCATCCAAAATTCAGAAGTATAGACTAATGGAAGATTGGATATTCGACTATAATTATTCTGACTTCAGAGCACGAATCATTGCTATAGCACCACTAGTTAAACCACTAACCGAGTCAGGAATTGAACTTGGAGAAATACCACTTTACTGGCTTAAAATGGAAGATTTGAGAGACAAACTTTCTAATCAAGAGGTATTTAATGCAAAAAATGATGCAGCTCGGATAAGTTTTGATCAATGGTTTCAAATGAGGCAATTTAGCAGCTACATTGTGAAAGAGAACAATATGTACGACCTTGACATAGCCATGTTTGAAGAATTCAGAGATGATGGTGTAGAGGCTCTACTCGAAAGTGATAGAATCAAGAATGATCTATTTATTTTGGAGCACGATCTCTGGGAATACTAATACAATACTTAAAAAAAGGCGACCAATTGGTCGCCTTTTTTTTATCCAAACATTTTTATTGAAAAGAAAGCTTACATGCTAACAGATTAAATTAGTATACCTAATAAAGAAATATTTATAGCATAGATTAAACCAAACACTTTAGGTTTAAAACACTTCAAATATTGAATGGTAGACATAAAATAAAAGCAGTTAATTTTATACCAATATAGTTTTAATCTGACTAAGCATACCGTTACAAAATGGTGAAAAGTTTTAATTATATAGTCTATTTAATATAGAACTCACACTTCTTTATTTCAGCATTTTTTGAATACGACGGCTACCCCCTGTCCTACACCTATACACATGGTTGCCAAGGCGTATTTAGCATTTGGCCTATTCTTCAACTCGTGCATCAAAGTAGCCGCAATACGAGCACCAGATGCACCCAGTGGATGACCTATAGCAATAGAACCACCATTAACATTAACTATTTCTGGATTAAAATCTAAGTCTCGCATACACGCTATAGCTTGGGCAGCGAAGGCCTCGTTTAACTCAATCAAATCAAGATCTTTGACCCCAATACCTGCACGCTTTAGTGCTTTTTGAGTAGCAGGTACTGGTCCTATTCCCATAATTTCGGGCGGTACACCTGCGGCTGCACTACTCACTATTTCAGCTATTGGCTCTAAGTTGTATCGTTTTAGTGCTTCTTCACTCACTATAAGCAACGCCGCCGCACCATCATTCACTCCACTAGAATTTCCTGCAGTCACAGATCCACCTCTTCTGAAGGCTGCATTTAGACCTGCCAACTTTTCAATACTACTAAGTCTGGGGTGCTCATCTTTATCAAACACAATAGCATCGGACTTGCGTTGCGGTATATGAATTGGTATTATTTCATTACCAAATTTTCCAGCTTCGTGAGCATTTTGGTACTTCTGTTGCGAATAATGAGCAAATTGATCTTGTTCTTCGCGTGTTATTTTGTATTTATCTGCCAAATTTTCGGCAGTTTCGCCCATCGGAAACGGATAGTACATTTTAGAAAGTGCTGGGTTTACAAAACGCCAACCGATAGAGGTATCATAAATTGTAGCGTTTCGGGAGTAGGCTGTATCTGCTTTGGGCATCACCAAAGGGGCACGGGTCATACTCTCTACTCCACCTGCTACAAACATATCTCCATAGCCAACTGCAATATTTTTGGCAGCGTCACCTATTGCTTGCAAACTACTAGCACAAAGCCTATTGATGGTAATACCTGGCACGGTTACCGGAAGGCCAGCCAAAAGTAAACTCATACGTGCAACATTTCTGTTGTCTTCGCCAGCCTGATTTGCAGCCCCAAAAATGACGTCTTCAATATCGTTGGTATCTATTGATGAATTTCTAGCTACTAATGCTTTTATTACCGCCGCACCCAAATCATCAGGGCGCACAGAGGCGAGAGTACCTCCAAATTTTCCTACCGCTGTTCGGGTAGCGTCTACTACAAATGCTCGTTTCATTTGTGAGCAAAAATAGTCACTTCAATCTCACTGTGAAAGAATGAAGATAAATACCTAGAAAGGAATTAGATCAATAAAGAAAAAGTGCGTGATTCAAATACGCAGAAGATCAATTTCACACTTATTTTTCTAGTGTATTTAGCATAAAGCTATACATCGGATGGTTTGAATTCATAGTGGCTTTTACAAATGCTTTGTCACTATTCATATGGCTTACCTCTACAAGCCAAGAGGGTGTGTGTTTTTCAATCATATAGCGATGATATTTATACTCTGCATTCGTAGGATAAGCATCTATTAATTCATTCAATTCAGCATATCCTTTTCTAAACGCCGCTAGTTTATCATTTGGCCACAACAAATAATCTGCTTTCATACATAAAAATACTGCCTTATAGCATTTTTCATCAGGAGAGAGTAAAACTTTTGTTTCCAGCTGCTTCAAGGTGGCAAGCACCTTTTCTTCATCTTGCGACTGGTACACCGCTCGAATGTTTTCTATGCTACTAAATAAAGTCCCTATACATAATAAAGTCAACCAAACCATGCTACAACAATACTAGAATCCAATAGAATATTGCATGCACAAAAATCATCCAGAAGCTTCTTCCTGTTGTTTTTGACACTTTTCTGAAAATGAGCTGGAAAATAAATGAAAAAACAAACCAGCAGATATAGTTGAAAAGGGGTATATTACCTCCATCCCATGACCACCAGTTAAATTTTATTGCGACAGGTTCTAGCAGTACATCGTATGCTGTGACCACCGCAGCTGCAAGAAAAGATGAGATCCACACATCGTTAGAAATTAAGTTAACCATACTTCTTGATGCAATGCAAAGCATGGCCCAATTCAAGGCAATAGTAATTGGCACGCCTTTAAATTTTGGACCAAGTGTGCTGCCATATTGATAGTCGCCAAAAAGGTATCCGAAATTGACACCCAAATACTCTACAAAAAAACCACTAGCAACAATGAAAAGCAACCCCAGAATGTTATATCTTACCCATCTGCCTTCTTCTACCACCACCAAGACAAAACTAAAAAGCAGCATAATGGGGGTTAGTCCCAAGAAAAAAGACCTACTCAGAGGTAGCAGTATTCCGATTGTACCCACGGCATAAGGGACAAAAAGTAACGTAAAAAAGTGTTTTTTAATAAAGTTTGAAATCACGTTGTATACAATCTGATGTTATTTTTCCGGAAAGCAAACATAGCGGAATACCACCACCGGGGTGCACACTACCTCCGCAGAAATACAGCCCTTTGTGCTTGCTACTAAAATTAGGCTGACGAAGAAATGCTGCCATCCTACTATTTGAACTAGATCCGTAGAGCGCTCCTTTGTAACTGCCAGTTTTACTCTGAATTAGTTCGGGGGTTAGCTTGTGTTCTAGCACTATGTGTTTGGTAATATCTATACCTAATACCTTATTTAGCTTTTCTAAAATACGTACTTTAGTCTTTGCAATAATCACTTCCCAATCTTGATTTTCTGTATACGGAGCATTCACCATTACAAACCAATTTTCACTACCTTGGGGAGCGTCGGCAGCATTGCATTTACTGCTAATATGTATGTAGACTGTAGGGTCATCATCTATTTTCTTTTCTGTAAAAATTGAAGTAAACTCCTTTTTGTAATTGTTTGAGAAGAAGATATTATGTACATCTAGATTTGGGAACGTACGATTAATCCCCCAATAAAAAATGAGTGCTGAGCTGGATGGCTCGTATTTTTTTCGTTTACTAGGTATAATATTTCTCAGAGGGCCACGAGCAGCGGAGGCTACATCCATATTACACACTAAAATATCACTTTCTTGCGTACCATTCACCACGTAGCGATTTCCATATTTATGTATTTGACTCACAGGTGAATCAAAGTGAAATGAAACCCCTAAATTTACTGCTTTGTGGTACAGCGAAGTAGCTATTGAGCGAATACCCTTTGTTGGGAAGAATGCTCCAAAACCATATTCATAGTGAGGGATTACATTTAAAGTAGCGGGTGCCAAATAGGGATTAGAACCGTTGTATGTGGCATATCGGTTGAAAAACTGAACGGTCTTAGGATTTTTGAACCTTCGTTCATTTTGGTAGTTCATTTGTTTGAAAATTTCCACTTGCGGCAACTTAAAAATGCTTCGAAAAGTACTCCAATCGAGATAAGTTCTGAGTTTGTGGAGTGATTTCTCTAAAAAAACATGACTTGTGATATCGTACTTCTTCTTGCTATCTGCTAAAAACGCGGCAATATTAGTTTTAGGTTCGTTTAAGTTATTTTCAAAAGCATTTTGGAGTTTTTCTAGATCCTTGGTTGCTTGCAAGGTAGTGCCGTCATCCCAAAAATAATTGCATACTATGTCAAGCTCTTTGAATTCAAAATTAACATCATTTTTTCCGTCGATAGCCAACAATTCTTTCACATAGTGAGGCATAGTAAAAAGAGATGGCCCAGTATCAAATCGATAACCTTTATTTTGCCAAACACCCATTTTCCCGCCATAGGTTGATTGTTGCTCAAAAACAGTGACCTCCACGCCTTTACTAGCTAAACGAATAGCTGTAGCTAGGCCTGCTACACCTGCACCAATCACGGTAGCTGTTGTATTTTTTTGTGGGTGTTTCAAATTGTGGGCAAATAGCTAAATATTTGGTCAAAGGTAAAACACAAAAAGACACTTAATGTTTAACTTTGCCAACAATGATACAAAGACCACAAACACTATATTTTTTAGCTATAGTAGCTATCAGCTTGATGTTACTATTTTCTGATACGGTTTTTTTTATAGCAGAAAATACCTCCACTCAAGAAAAATATAATGTTGAATACGACGAAACAGAAATAATAGCTAAAGACGGTACTATCAAAGAGAGTAATACGTGGCTAATATATTTTATCGGAGCAATTTCTTTACTAAGTTTAGCTGCATTATTGGTATTCAAAAATAGAAAAATGCAAGTACTTCTCTCCTCATTCAACTTCCTTATTATACTTGGCCTCATAGTAATGATGTATATGTATAGCCTTCACATGAATTATTTTGAGGGACAAGACTCACAAGCAAACTATACATTTAGTGCACTTCTTCCTTTGGCAATCTTGTTTTTCAACTTTTTAGCTCTTAGAGGAGTAAGAAAAGACGAGCAGCTCATACGCTCTATGGATAGACTCAGATAATCATTGAAAATCCTTGATGTACATAACTTTAGCGTAAAATTTAAGCTAGATAAGTCAGCATATTTTACTGCAGTAAAAGGAATTAGTTTCTGTATAAACCAAGGTGAAATCTTAGGTCTCATTGGCGAAAGTGGCAGTGGAAAGTCGGTAGCAAGCCAATGCATCACTCGCCTAATAGATGAGGCTATATTAGGTGGCGAAGTTTTTTTTTATGACAAAGATGATCCACTTGATCTGTTAAAAATAGACAAGAACTCACTCAGAGCGGTGCGCAAAAGATTGGTAGCCTATATTTTTCAGGAGCCTATGACGGCACTAAATCCTCTGATAACTTGCGGAAGGCAGATACTTGAATGCGCAGAAGTACCAAGTAAAGATTATCTAAACGAGCTGTTGCAAAAAGTGGAGCTCACGGATATAGAGCGAGTGGCTGGCAGTTATCCACATGAGCTGAGCGGAGGACAAAGACAGCGTATAATGATAGCTATGGCACTAGCCAAAAAGCCAAAACTACTAATAGCTGACGAGCCCACCACAGCCTTAGATATTGCTGTGCAATCTGAAATTTTAACTCTTCTGAGAAAACTGAGCAAAACTGAAAAAATGGGTATTCTCTTTATCACCCACGATTTACTGTCTCTGCATGGGTTTGCAGACCAAATAGCTGTGATGTACCAAGGCAGCCTTGTAGAGCAGGGAAATGCAGCAACTATCTTAAATACACCCATACACCCCTATACCAAAGCACTGATAGAAAGTAGAGCCACCTACAAAAAGCGCGGGAGTATTCTTGCAGAAATAGACGATTTGCTACAAATAAAAGATGGGCAACTTCATTTTAACCGACTGCCCAAAAGAACATTAACTCCAGACAAAAAATCGGAAGATTCTCTTTTAAGAATCGATAGTGTAGAAAAATCACACTTCAAAACATTATTATTTAGAAAAGAAGAAACAAAGGTGCTACATAACATCAATTTTGAGCTAAACAACGGGGATATTATTGGGTTAATAGGAGAAAGTGGCAGTGGAAAAAGCACTATAGCCAAACTTATTTTAAAAATTTGGAAAACTACACGCGGCACTATTGAGCTCTACGGAGAAAACATAAACGACGTCTCTCATTTTTCATCGAAAATACAGTTGGTGTTTCAAGATCCTTTTTCATCACTCAACCCTAAGCATAGGATAGGAAATGCCTTATTAGAGGTACTAGAAACGTTAGATAAAAAGCAGGTTGACTTATCGACCATTGGTTCACTTAAAAATAAAGTAGTATCTTTGTTGGAAGAAGTTGGGTTACAAGCTTCTGATTTTGACAAATATCCTCACGAGTTTTCTGGCGGTCAAAGACAACGAATTTGCATAGCCAAAGCACTCGCAAAAAATCCGAAAATAATAGTTTTAGACGAGGCTGTGAGTGCGCTAGATGTAAGTGTACAGGCCAAAGTACTAAATCTGCTAAACGAGCTCAAAAGAAAAAAAGGTCTTACTTATCTGCTTATTAGCCATGACATGAACGTGGTAAGCTATTTCTGCAACAAAATAATAGTTTTGAGGCAAGGAAGAATAATAGAAATGGGAGACACAGAACAATTAATTCGTAGACCTAAAGAGGATTACACCAAAACACTGCTGGAATACAGCATAAATTAAAACAAACTATTTTGAAAAAAACAAACAAACGCACCCGAAAGTCGAAAACATACGACCAAGTGCTAGACGTGCTAGCACAAAGTGCGAATAAACCACAAAATTATAAGCAAATAGGTGCTCAACTACCACATATTTCGCACAAAGAACTCAGTCATATATTGGTATTACTAAAGCGTGACGGTAAATTAACTGAACCCGAAACAGGCAAATACATAATAAAACGTGAATCCAAAGACGAAGTAATAGGTAAACTAGATTTCAATGCTAGAGGAGATGCTTATTTAGTTGTAGAAAATATAGATGAAGATATCAAAGTGAAATCTGGTGATACGCTAGATGCTTTTGATGGGGACGAAGTAGCTGTTGTATTAAAATACACACAAGGCAAATCAAAACCGCGTGCTTTTGTAAACCGAGTAGTGTCGCGAGCAAGAGAGACTTATGTAGGTACGATATCTGCCGGAGGAAACTCATTTTTCATACTGCCCGATAGTAGCAAGATGCACACTGACTTTTTCATCCCAAAAGAGCGTTTAAACGGTGCTACAGATGGAGACAAAGTCATTTTTAAATTCAAAGACTGGCCTGCAAAAGCTAAAAACCCTTATGCAACAGTAGTTGATATTTTGGGAAGATCGGGTGAAAATACGGCAGAAATGCATGCGATTGTTGCAGAATTTGGGTTTAGCACTAAGTTTAGCGATGCCCTAGAACAAGAAGCTGAGCGATTTGCAAAGCAAATTTCGCCAGAAGAAATAGCTAAACGAGAGGATTTTAGAGGTATAACTACTTTTACTGTAGATCCTGCAGACGCCAAAGATTTTGACGATGCCCTTAGTTTTCAAACGTTGCCAAATGGCAATATTGAAGTTGGTGTGCACATTGCAGATGTTTCGCACTATGTAACGCCAGGCAGCATTATAGACCAAGAAGCAGTCGACCGAGCCACCTCAGTATACTTAGTAGACAGAACAATACCAATGCTGCCCGAGCGACTAAGCAATGAACTTTGTTCACTTCGTCCTCACGAGGAATCACTTACTTTTTCAGTTATTTTTGAACTTGATAACCAAGGAGTTGTAAAAAAATACCGTTTTGCAAAAACTATAATTTATTCTGACCACCGATTTGCATACGAAGATGCCCAAAAGGTAATCGAAACTCAAAAAGGTAACTACGCCAAGGAGCTGAAAACGATGAATGACATTGCTCTAAATCTGAGAAATGCACGCTACAAAAACGGCGCTATTAATTTTGAAACCACTGAATTTCGATTCGTGCTAGATAAGAACGGTGCGCCAACAGCTGTAATACCCAAAGTACGTAAAGATGCACACAAAATGATAGAGGAATACATGCTATTAGCCAACAAATATGTGGCTATGCACTTGTATACAAAAAATGATAAAATGCCTCTACCCTATCGTGTACATGAGGAACCTACCGAAGAAAAAATGACTGAATTTGCAACCACCGCTTTAGAATTTGGATTTAAGATTGATATGAGCTCAAACAAGGCCTACAGTCAATCAATCAATGACATGGTGGCTAAAATAGAGGGCACGATGGAGGGTGATATTTTACAGCCATTGGCCATACGCAGCATGGAAAAAGCGTACTACACGAGTAAGAAGATAGGACATTTTGGACTTGCCTTTGATTTTTATGCCCATTTTACCTCACCAATTCGCAGGTACCCAGACCTGATCACCCACCGAATGTTGCAAGACTTTCTCAGCAAGCACAAATCTTTTGATTACACAACTGTAGAAAAAATGGCAAGCCATAGCAGTAAACAAGAGCAAAAAGCTACTAATGCAGAACGAGCAAGTATTAAGTATAAGCAAGTAGAGTATATGTCTAGTTTCAAAGGAGAAGAATTTGATGGTATTATTAGTGGTGTCACCGATTGGGGAATTTTTGTAGAAATAGTAGAAAATAAATGTGAAGGAATGGTAAGACTTCGCGATATGAAAGACGATCACTACACCTTTTTGCCTGAAAAAAAGAAGGTTATAGGAGATCGAACTCGAAAAACATATGCTATGGGCCAGCAAGTAAGAATTCTGGTAAAGAACACTGATTTAGCAAAACGAAACATTGATTTTTTGTTTGTGGAAAGTGAATAATACCACAGAGTTAGATAATGTGTTCAGTCTATGCCAACCATTTTGAGCACATTTTAAGCAGTATTTGGAAATAGGTTTTGATGTTTTTTAATACCAATTCAAGTTTCGGGGCTTAATATTTAGTTTTTAGTATTTTTATTAACTTTGAACCCTTGAATAAACTGAAAGAACTACTCGCTGAATTGAAGCCTGCTATGGCAGAAATTTCACAACAACCGGGTTATCCAAGAGCAGTATACGAACCTATAAGTTATATTTTAGGTTTAGGAGGAAAACGCATACGACCAGCTATGGTCTTAGCGGCTTATAAGTTATTCAATGAACACTATTCTCCTCAGGTAATACAGGTAGCACAGGCTGTAGAAATGTTTCATAATTTCACCTTATTACATGATGATATTATGGACCGATCTCCAATTCGCAGAGGAAAACAAACAGTTCATATAAAATGGGATGAGGCTACTGCTATTCTCTCTGGAGATTTGCTACAGATAGAAGTATACGAAAAGCTAGCCGAGGTAGGTGATATTACCATTTTAAAACTTTTTAATGCTATGGCAAGAGAGCTATGCGAAGGGCAAATGAACGATATGCAATTTGAGCAAATGGCTCATGTGAGCAACGACGAATACCTGCATATGATTCACCAAAAAACAGCTGTTTTGCTCGGGTTTAGCCTACAAGCGGGCGCATTATTGGGTGGAGCAAGTACCGCACAAAGTCAACAATTATATGATTTAGGTATATCTATTGGTCTATCTTTTCAACTGATGGATGATTACTTAGACAGTTTTGGGGAAACTGCCAAAGTAGGGAAACGCATTGGCGGTGACATCCTAGAAAAAAAGAAGACCTATCTATGGAATGAGATGTGGAACAGGCTAGAAAATTCACAACAAAAAGAGATAGAGAGTCTTTATGCTGAGCCTGATAGTGAAATAATAACTTCTGTAAAAAGATATATGGTTCAAACTGGCGCCAAAGATGCCACTTTGAATCTAGCAGAACATTACAATCTAAAAAGTCTCGAAACTTTGGCACAAATAAATACCGTCGGAGACCAAAGCTACCTCTCAGAGATTGTTTATATGCTATCAAGCAGAGACAACTAACTCTAACATAAAGAGCGATTCTGACTATTGAATGGAGATTTATATATCGAAAGAATTAGGGAAACAGATCAGAAGGCTTTAGATTATATCTGACTTTTCGAAATTTAGGCAAAAAAAACCGGATTTTCATAAAAATGAAAATCCGGCGATCTAGCCTTATAAAGGGCAAGATCTTTTATTAACCCCCATTAATGATACAAAACTAAAATGAAATTTCAGTTATGCAATCATTAAGTTAAAGATTTGGTGAAAAACTATTTCTTAACATTTTTACTAGATTAAAAAATCAGTCACTTTAAAAACAGTTTACTGTGTTACAATTATGTTTTTTTCGGAAAATATTTAAAATCAATACTTTTATAATAGAAGAGATATTTTTTCATGATCAAAAAAATGACTCACATAAAAAGAGTTGACCATGAAATTCTTAGACCCAGACACATTCATAAATTCTTGGATGATAGGCACTAAAGTAGGACCCAAAAAAGTCAAAAAAATTCAATAAAACATAACTATTTGATTTTCTTCGTACCCATTATTTGAAAAGCCTTAAAATCATACTATCCCAATCTCAAGAGGTATATGCTAATCTAGCACTAGAGGAGTACCTCGTACTTCGAAGTATCGAGGATATACTTCTATTTTACATAAACACCGATGCGGTTGTGATAGGCAAACATCAAAATCCTTGGAAAGAAGTTGACCTGTCCTCTAGCAGTAAAATAAAAGATGCACATACCGTAGCACGAAGATTGAGTGGTGGCGGAACTGTTTTTCAAGACATCGGAAACATAAATTTTTCTTTTATTAGGAATAAAAACCAAGATTTTGTAAATTTCAGGGAGCATATAGAGCCCATTAGTAATGCACTTGCATCAATGGGAATACCCAATGAAATATCACTCCGAAATGATATTTTTGTTAAAAACCATAAAGTGAGTGGAAATGCAGAACACGTAAATAGCAAAGTGAAAAGAATACTTCATCATGGCACGTTGCTCTATGACAGTAATATTGTAAAACTAAATGGCAGTATCAAACCGAAAAAAAAGTTAGACATAAGAACCCATGCTGTAGATTCAGTTCGTAGCCCAGTGATTAATATACGAGAAGTTAAGGACTTAGGAAGTACAACAGAATTTTTGAACGCATTAATACAGCAATTGCATCAATACTTGGATATACGAAGTATAGAAAAACTATTGCCCGAGGAAGTTGCAGAGGTATCATCTTTGGTCAACTCTAAATACTCTACGTGGGATTGGAATTTTGGACACACCCCACAATTTTCGTTTATTACAGGAGATGGTACCGAGATGCGAGTGCGAAAAGCCCACGTAACTGATTGTTTAGAAACCAAATGGATAGGCAAACGTTTTGATGAAGTATTATATGACCAATAGAGAAAGAGCCGCACAAATTCATAAAATTTTGGACGATGAGTTTCCGGAGGTGCCTATACCCTTAGATCACAAAGATCCTTATACCCTCTTAATAGCAGTGCTGCTTTCTGCTCAATGCACAGATGAGCGTGTAAATAAAATCACTCCGTTATTATTTGAAAAAGCAGATAATCCTCAAGACATGGTAAAACTAAGTGTAGAAGAAATAAAAGAAGTCATTCGGCCTTGTGGATTATCTCCTATGAAAAGTAAGGGAATCTATGGTCTCAGTAAAATACTCATAGAGCAATATAATGGGGAAGTACCTTCTAGTTTTGAAGCTTTGGAGGCGCTGCCTGCGGTGGGGCATAAAACTGCTAGTGTTGTTATGAGTCAAGCGTTTGATGTTCCTGCATTTCCTGTAGACACACATATTCATAGGCTGGCATATCGTTGGAAATTGAGTACTGGAAAAAATGTGGCAAAAACTGAAAAAGATTTAAAAGCCATTTTTCCGAGAGAATCGTGGAATAAAGTTCATTTACAAATCATTTTTTTTGGCAGAAAGTACTGTCCTGCAAGGGGACACCGTCCCACTGAATGTCCTATTTGCAAAAGATTTGGGCGATCAACACTCTTTAAATAGCATCTATGCTTTGGCCTAGGCTCCGAATGGTTACCTTTGCAAGACGTAAATGAATTTACACGTAATCTTCGAAGATAATCACCTTATAGCTGTAAGTAAACCAGCCGGGTTAGTTGTGCAGGATAATGAGCATGGCCTTCCATCGCTTGAGATGCACGTAAAAGCCTACATAAAAGAGAAATATAAGAAACCTGGAGCTGTCTTTTTAGGTTGCATACACCGTTTAGATACCAATGTAACAGGTATTGTACTCTTTGCACGCACGAGTAAAGCACTAATACGAATGAATGCTCAATTTAAAGAGCGTGATATTACGAAAACATATGCTGCACTCATACGCAGAAAGCCCCAGCCTATGGCTGGCACCTTAACTCACTGGCTAAAAAAAGACCCAAAACAAAATCGCACTAAGCTATACGAAGAAGAAAGAGAAGGAAGTAAAAAAGCTGTTTTGCATTATCAATATATTAATACTGCAAACCATTGTTTTTTGGTGAAGGTAAATCCTATCACGGGGAGACCACACCAGATACGAGTTCAGCTGGCTCGCACATTTACCGGTATAGTAGGCGATGTAAAATATGGACAAACCAAGCCCACAGAGGATAAGAGTATATACTTACACGCTTTGGGCTTGTCATTTTTGCACCCTGTGACGAGAGAAAATTTAAATTTGCACGCTCCGATGCCTGATTTTGGGAATTGGAAATTTTTTAAAGATATAGAACAAAACTTATTAGCAAAATGAACCAAGTAGTAAAAATACCGACAGCAACAAACGAACCCGTGATAGCCTATGCTCCTGGCACTGAGGAAACACAACGTCTAAAAAGTAAAATTCAAGAACTAAAAAGCACTCAGGTAGATATACCGATGTATATCGGGGATAAAAAAGTGTATACTGATACTAAAATATCAATGCATCCACCACACGAAATAAGTCACAATTTGGGCACTTATAGTAAAGGTAATGCAAGCCATGTAACAGCGGCTATTGAAGCAGCTCTAGCAGCCAAAGATGCTTGGGCCAGTATGCCGTGGGAAGCTAGAGCTGCTATATTTTTAAAAGCTGCAGATTTGCTTGCCGGACCTTTTAGAGACAAAATGAATGCTGCTACAATGTTGGCTCAATCGAAAAATGCTATGCAAGCTGAAATTGATGCCGCTTGTGAAATGATAGATTTTTTCAAATTCAATGTACAGTATATGAGTGAAATTTATGCTCAACAACCACCTGAAAACTCTCCAGGAGTATGGAATCAATTGGAATATAGACCCTTAGAAGGATTTGTATTTGCTCTAACCCCATTCAACTTTACGAGTATATGTGCCAACCTTTGTGCAGCCCCTGCTATGATGGGAAATACAGTCGTATGGAAACCAGCTGAATCTCAGATATATAGTGCTCAAGTTATTATGGAATTATTTGAAGAAGCTGGATTACCACAAGGAGTAATTAATATAGTATATGTGGACGGCCCAACTACAGGCGAAGTAGTATTCAATCATAAAGATTTTGCCGGAATCCACTTTACTGGAAGTACGGGCGTTTTTCGTCATATATGGAAAACCATTGGAAATAACATCAACAAATACCGCAGCTACCCACGAATAGTGGGAGAAACCGGTGGAAAAGATTTTGTAATGGTACACAAAAGTGCGAACGTACAGCAAGTTAATACAGCTCTGGTGCGCGGTGCCTTTGAGTATCAAGGACAAAAATGCAGTGCTGCTAGTAGAGCTTATATTCCTGCTAGTATGTGGCCAGAATTAAAACCTATGTTGGTAGAAAATACCAATAAACTAAAGATGGGAACCACCGAAGATTTTAGCAATTTTATAAATGCGGTGATTGATAAAAAATCTTTTATAAAACTGAGTACTTATATCGATAAAGTGGCTCAAGCAAGCGATGCTGAAATAATAGCAGGTGGCAGTTACGATGATAGTGAGGGTTACTTCATACGTCCTACCATCATAGAAACCTCTAACCCAAAATACACAACAATGTGCGAAGAGCTATTTGGTCCTGTGCTGACCATTTATGTGTATGAGGATGCCCAATATATAGAAACCATGAAATTGCTAGATGACACTTCAGAGTATGCGCTTACTGGCGCTATTTTTGCCCAAGGTAGAGAGCAAATTAACCAAGCTTTACATCACCTACGCAATGCTGCAGGAAACTTCTACATCAATGACAAGCCAACCGGTGCTGTTGTAGGTCAGCAACCCTTTGGTGGTGCAAGAGCTAGTGGAACCAATGATAAAGCTGGTGCACCCATTAACTTAATGAGATGGACCTCCATGCGAACGATAAAAGAAACCTTTGTGGCACCTAAAAGTTACGAATACCCTTTTCATAGCTAGTAAAATACTCGAAATATAATTTCCTGTACTAACTTCAACATATAAACGCTATGTTTTTGGTAGTTGAAAATAAAAAAAGCCAGTGTTTATTCACTGGCTTTTTTTATTTTCAATTTTATTTTACTCTGTTTTTTCTCACAACTTACTATATCCAGAGTATGCTAACTATAGCAACATTTATTACTTTTTTGCATTAGTAAAAAGCCTGTTTTATTCCAATTACAATAGACAATTCAAAATGTGTTTTTAAGTATTAAAATTTGCAGAATAGAATAATTTTTACTGTACTAATATTTCAATAATTTCATCTAATAATTTAACAAAAATTGACTGTAACGTCGTACTCTCGTATTAACCTTCGAATCTAGTTTACTTTCATGAAAAAAATAATTTTAAGTCTATCTATACTTGTACTACTGATACTAAGTTCCGCCATTTTCCTGCCATACATATTCAAAGACCAAATTATAGAAACAGTACGAAATGCAGCTAATAAAAGCCTAAAAGCAGAATTACATTTCAATAAGAATATTGGTATCAATATTTTTAAATCCTTTCCAAACTTAAACCTCTCGCTTAAAGATGTATCGCTGTGCTACAATGAGGGATTTTACACCAATGATACTCTGTTTTCTGCTAAAGAAATTGAAGTATCATTTGATTTGATGAAATTTTACAAAAAGCAGCAGTATGTTTTTGGGAGTATCCTACTCGACAAGCCTTTCATACACCTTGAGGCAACTAGTGATAGTATAAATAATTGGGATGTGTCTAGTGTAACTGACACTAGCACCGGCACTCCCATCAACTTTGAACTCTCAGAAATACGAATTACTGATGGCAATTTTCGCTATCTTGACGCCTTATCAAAAACAGATGTACACTTGCGTGGCATAACACACACCTCTTCGGGTAATTTTAATTCCGAATCATTTTTACTAGATGCAGAAACAGATATAACACAGCTAGCCTTGATATATGATGGAACCACGTACCTCAACAGGTGGAAAATAAATCAAGTGGGTAAGATAGACGTGAATTTAGTCAATAATAAATACGCACTTCCAAAAAATACGCTCACTATCAACGGACTAGATGCAGATCTTACTGGCTTCATTCAACTCAATAACGATGATATGATTTTTGACTTAGACATACATTCTAAAACCCCCGACCTCAATAAATTTCTAACCTTGATACCTGCTATTTACACCTCAGATTTTGGCACCATGCAGACCAAAGGTGGCGGAACCCTGAATGCACAATTTAGAGGGGTATACAGTAAAACATCTTTTCCGGCATACGATATAGCTATGCAAGTAAATCAGGGTTATTTCAAATATGCAGAACTACCACTACCAATGGAAGATATCGACCTAAATCTGCACGTATATAGTAAAGACGGAAATATTAATCAAACAGTAATTGATATTTCGAAAATGCATTTTAAAATGGGAAATGACCCTTTTGACCTTAAGCTACATATGCAAGATATTTTTGGCAATATTCTTCTGAATATGGGTATTCAAGGAAAAATAGACCTTGGTAATATAACAAAAATAGTACCTCTAGAAGGCACGCAAATAAGCGGACTAATAGACGCTAAAATAGATATAAATGGAAGAGTGAATGATATCAGTGCCTCCGCTTTCGAAAAGTTTGAGGCAAGTGGGTTTATTAACACTCAAAATCTTGGTTATAAAACTGAAGACATGAGTGGCAATTTAGACCTAGAAAAAGCAACTATTATTGTGCAAGATCATCACGTAAACATACCAGTATTTAACGGAATGATTGGTAATAACGATATTCAATTCTCTGGTAAATTTGACAACTTTTTTGCCTATATATTGGCCGATAAGACCTTGAAAGGTGATGCAATACTCATTTCTAGAAGACTGAATATAAATGACTTTTTAATGAAGACTGAAGAAAACGAAGGGAGTTCAGAAATGACATTGGTAGAAGTGCCTGGCAACATAAATTTAACTTTAACAGCCTCTATAGAAAACCTAATTTACGACGATTTAGAATTGACCAATTTTAATGGAAAAGTTGGCATAGAGAACAAAACTATAAAACTGCAACAAATAAATACCGATCTATTGGGTGGTAGTGTAAATCTGGATGCATCTTACACATACGATATACATAAACCGTGGGCCAATTTCGACTTTTCTTATTCCAACATAAAAATAGTTGACTTGCTGCGAAAGTTTAACGTGATAAAGGCATTTGTTCCAATTTTTGAGAGCATTCAAGCTATGACCACAGCTAAGCTAACTATGGCTGCTGAGCTAAATAAGGACATGTCGCCCAAACTAGAAAGCATAAATTTAGGAGGATCACTGAACTTTCAAAATTTAGTCATAAACCAACTGCAAGTATTAAAAGATATAGACTCAAAACTAGGTACAAATCATTTTAATGAAAACCAATTGCACGACTTTTTAGTCAATTTCAAAATACAAAATGGAGAACTAGTTGTATCCCCCTTTAATGTATCCATAGACAGTGCAAAATTCTTGTTATCTGGTGTCTCAAAATTAGATGGATCAATAAACTACAACGGAATATTTAGCATACCTAGCTCCTATGTAAAAGATGAAGTAAGCATAATTAACAATCTTACAGCAGGAACACAATTCCGTGATTTAAAATTAAAACCCAATGATTTTTTAGACATCGCCATACGTATACAAGGAAGTTTTAAAAAGCCAATCATAGAACTGCATTTAAAGGAGATAAAAAACTCTATGAAACAAACCATAAAAAATACTGTTATCAATAAGCTAAGTGAGAAGAAGGAAGATGCTCAACAATTGGCATCAGACGAAATCACCAAGCGAAAAGAGGAAGTTTTGCGGAAAGCCTCTGAAGCGAAGGCAAAATTACAAGAAGAACTAAAGCAGAAGCAAAAAGAAGCTGAAGGGCAAATACGAAAAGAAACAGCAAAAAAGAAAGACGAAGTCAAGAAACAAGCAGAGGATAAATTAAAAGGACTATTCAAAAAATAATGAAATACATAGTATACAGCACCCTTCTACTCAGCCTATGGGCTTGTAGTGGAAGTCAGAAAGATGGTTTTTCCGAAGAAAACGAGAAAGAGCTAAGCACAGCCCCTGCCAAAATAATGATTCCTCTAGATGAACGAGATACGATACGCGTTATAGCGACTGGAGAAACTATGAGTGAAATGCGTTTTGACTTAAAAAATATAAAAGTACCCGCTGGCAAGAAGCTAACTATAGCGCTGGAAAACCAAAGCACTGATGCCACTATGCCGCACAATATTGTAATTATACGTGAAGGAAAAGGAAACGAAGTTGGTCAAGCAGGATTAGCATACAAAGAAAACCATTATGTAAAACCTAATGACGAAAATGTTCTTGCTCATTCGCCTTTGGTACAAATAGGAGAAACGGAATACTTCACCTTTACTACGCCAGCGGCCGGAGATTATTCATTTATATGTTCATATCCAGGACACTGGGGTTTAATGAAGGGAGCATTCATTACCGAATAGAAGTTTCCTAAAATGGTACATCTCCTTCGGGTTCGTAAGGAGACATATCATTCATCTTACTTGGCATAGTGACACTATTTTCTTTAAAAGTATCGGGACCGAAATCGGAATAACTCCAGTCGCTGAATTTACCAAAGTTTTTGACAAACTTTAGATTGACCGTACCGGGCGAACCATTTCTATGCTTACGTATTATAATTTCAGTTAGGCCTTCATTATCGTTCCCTTCTTCATCTTGGGTTATACCGTAGTACTCTGGTCTAAATATGAATGTAACCAAATCTGCGTCTTGCTCAATAGACCCAGATTCCCTGAGGTCTGAAAGCATAGGTCGTTTATCTTGACGCTGCTCTACAGCTCTACTCAATTGAGAAAGCGCGATAACTGGAATATCTAGCTCTTTAGCAAGACCTTTAAGAGACCTTGATATGTACGAAATCTCTTGTTCTCTGTTCCCAGCGGATTTATTTCCTTCCTCAGCCCGCATGAGTTGTAGATAGTCAATAATTATCATGTCTAGGCCTCGTTTTCGTTGCATTCTTCGAGCTTTAGCCTTAAGGTCAAGAACGGTGAGAGCAGGTGTATCATCTATAAATATATTGGCATCCTCTATGGTACTTATTTTGGTATGAAGTTGCTGCCACTCGTGCTCTTCTAGTTTACCGCTTCTTATCTTTTCAGAGCTAAGTTCTGCTTCGGAAGCTATTAATCGTTTAACTAGTTGTAAACTACTCATTTCTAGGGAGAAAATAGCAACACTTTTTTGGGCTAGAACTGCGGCATTGCGTGCCATTGATAAAACAAACGCTGTTTTACCCATCCCAGGACGTGCAGCCAAAATAATTAAATCACTTTTTTGCCAACCTGAGGTCATCCGATCTAGCTCAGTAAAACCCGTAGGAACTCCAGTAAGGCCTTCGGCTCCGTGAGTTTTGCTTTCTTCTATGTCTTTTATGGCTTTTGCTATTAAATCTGTTACCGTATCATAGCTTTTGGTCATACTCTCATTTTTTATCTCAAAAAGCTTTTTTTCTGATTGATCTAAAAGCTCAAATGCATCTGAAGTCTCTTCAAATGCCCTAGTACCTATCTCTCCAGCAACTGAAATAAGTTGCCTTTGGATACTTTTTTGAATAACAATGTGTGCGTGATATTCAATATTAGCAGCACTACTCACCCTATTGGTAAGCGAGGTAATGTAGTATGCGCCGCCCACTTGCTCTAAAGTTCCATTCTTTCGAAGCTTCTCTGTTACAGTGAGAATATCTATAGGATGACCATCTGTAAAGAGCTGTAAGATAGCCTCATAAATGTACTGATGTGCTTCTGTATAAAATGCATCTTTTTTCAAGTAACTAGCTACTTTTTCAGGAGCAAATTTTTCGAGCATCATCGCCCCGAGTACTGCTTCTTCTAAGTCTCTAGCTTGCGGCTGTAATTTTGACATATCCATATTGCCAAAGGTTAGTGTTGATTTCTTACTTAATGCGCGTTTATTATCCATATGTATCTTCTTATTTTCCAATTTCTCCCAACGAATACGGACACTATTCTAATTTTGGGTTGTCAAATGTACGGAGGTTATTTATCACTAAATCCACACTGGGTGTGCGTTTCTACTTACCCACACACACACCAAAAATGTTAAAAAAATGTTCGCAAACTTTTAAAGTTTTCTTAATTAACTGATAGATAACGTATTGTTTTCCACATCTCAAATATAAAGGTCATTAGTTTTTACCATTTTATGGCGTAAATCACTTAATTCTTTGGAAGTGTAAACATCTATAAACCACCATAATTAATAGTTATGCACGGGAAAATGCGTATAAGTAATAAAACGTAAAGCGTGCTATCTATACCTAATTTCAATAAAATTCTATATGACACTTAACTACATCACTTTGAGATACTTATTTGTATCGAAAAAATAGTGGAAGAAAATCACTTGTTACAAAGTAATTAAAATCAGACTGATAGTGTAATAATTTGGAAATAGAAGCTCTAAAAACACACCGAAAATGTCTTGAGATTTAACTAAAAAGCGAGGATTAAAACTAAAAAGCTAAAATCAAGGCGACATAAAACATCAATTTGGTCTTATATTTGTTTGATATAAATAATGGAAGCACAGTTTTCACCCGGAGTAAAAGAAGTTATTCAATTTAGCAGAGAAGAAGCGATACGCCTTGGTCATAGTTACATTGGCACAGAGCATCTTCTTTTAGGTCTTATCCGCCAAGGAGATGGCAAAGCTATACGCCACCTCAAAAATATGGGTATAGATATGTTACGATTGAAAAAAACAGTAGAAGATAGCATACGAGACACAACAGGAAAATCTACTAATATTGGCAATATACCGCTCACCAAACAGGCAGAGAAATCACTGAAAATCACGTATTTAGAAGCAAAGATATTCAAAGATGACATCATACGGACAGAGCACTTATTATTGTCTATATTGAGGGATGAGGATAATGTAGCTTCCCAGATATTAAATCAGTTTGGGATAGATTACGATTTGTTCAAGCGAGCAATGGAAGATAAATTACCTGATACAACGATTGAAATGAGCACTGATTCTCCAGAAGATTATTATAACGAAGAAAGCAGTAAATCTGCGACGCCTAATAAGCCAGGAACTAAAAGTAAAAGTAAGACACCAGTATTGGACAATTTTGGTAAAGACCTGACAAAATTGGCCGAGGCTGACAAACTAGACCCAATAGTAGGTCGAGATAAAGAAATCGAACGTGTTTCTCAAATTTTAAGTAGACGAAAAAAAAATAATCCTGTACTAATAGGGGAACCAGGCGTTGGCAAAACAGCTATAGCAGAAGGTTTAGCACTTCGCATTTCTCAAAGAAAAGTATCGCGTGTACTATTTGATAAACGAGTGGTAACGCTTGATTTAGCAAGTTTGGTAGCAGGCACCAAATACAGAGGGCAGTTTGAGGAACGGATGAAAGCCGTGATGACCGAGCTCGAAAAAACAGATGATGTCATTTTATTCATAGACGAAATACACACCATAGTGGGAGCTGGAGGGGCAAGTGGTTCGTTAGATGCATCTAATATGTTCAAACCTGCACTGGCACGTGGTGAGATACAATGTGTAGGTGCAACAACATTAGACGAATACCGTCAATATATTGAAAAAGATGGAGCACTAGAGCGCAGATTTCAGAGTGTGATGGTAGAACCAACTAATCCAGAGGAGACACTTGAAATACTCAACAATATAAAATCGAAGTATGAAGATCACCATAGTGTTTCATACTCAGATGAAGCTTTGGATGCTGCTGTAAGAATGAGCGTTCGCTATATTACTGATCGTTATTTGCCTGATAAAGCTATAGACGTAATGGATGAAGTGGGCGCACGAGTGCACTTAAGCAATATACATGTGCCTCAAGACATATTGGATTTAGAAAAGAAAATAGAAGAAATAAAAGAGGAGAAAAATAGAGTAGTAAAAAGTCAAAAATACGAGGAAGCTGCCAGACTAAGAGATAGCGAAAAGTCATTATTAGAGAATCTAGAGGCTGAAAAAAACAAGTGGGAAGAGGACAGTAAGAACCAACGATATACTGTAACTGAGGACGATGTGGCAGATGTAATTGGGATGATGACAGGTATCCCTGCCAAGCGGATTCAACAAAAAGAGGGTAATAGGCTCCTAAAAATGGGAGAGGAACTAAGAGGCAGTGTAATAGGGCAAGACGAAGCTGTAGAAAAACTAACACGGGCTATACAGCGAACCCGTGCAGGTCTAAAATCTCCTAATAAGCCAATTGGCTCTTTTATTTTCTTGGGCAGCACTGGCGTAGGGAAGACTGAAATGGCAAAAACATTGGCTAAATATCTTTTTGACTCTAGAGACGCCTTGCTACGCATAGATATGAGTGAGTACATGGAGAAATTTGCGGTTTCCCGCTTGGTGGGTGCACCTCCGGGATATGTAGGATACGAAGAAGGGGGTATACTTACCGAGAAAGTTAGGCGTAAACCTTACTCCGTCATCTTATTTGATGAGATAGAAAAAGCTCACCCGGATGTCTTCAATCTATTGCTACAAGTTTTAGATGAAGGTTTTTTGACCGATAGTCTTGGACGAAAAGTTGATTTTAGAAATACAATCATTATTATGACATCTAATATCGGAAGCAGGCAGCTCAAAGAGTTTGGAGCAGGTGTAGGTTTTGGAACTAGTGCCAAAAATGCCAACTCAGATCTAAACTCGAAAGGTGTAATTGAAAATGCATTGAAACGATTTTTCTCTCCAGAGTTTTTGAATAGAATAGATGATGTCATTGTCTTCAATTCATTAGAGAAAGAGGATATTACAAAAATATTGGAGCTTTCAATTGCAGAATTAATCACCCGTATCAACCAAATAGGATTTGATATAAAACTCAGTAAATCTGCAAAAACATATTTAGCGGAAAAAGGTTTCGATTCTAATTTTGGCGCAAGGCCACTTAATAGGGCTATACAAAAATACTTGGAGGACCCGTTGGCTGAGGAAATTTTAAAATCTGACATTACAGCAGGTGATGTAATTGCAGTAGATTTCGATAAAAAGAAAGACACTTTGATATTCAAAAAAGAAAAGTCCAAAACAACAATAGAAGAGAAGAAACAAGCCGAGTAGTTTTTAATCTGCTTCACAAAAACAAAAACAAAAAAACCAACCACGTGATCGCGGTTGGTTTTTTTTTTGGGGTAAATTAATACATAATTTTAGTTCAAATTAGATAGCACGCTGGGATAAAATTTATCCTTTCAAAGACAAGAATTTGAAACCCTATTGGTCAAAAAAACTATCCATCTATTTTCCGCCTAATTTCTTACTTTTGCCTGTAAATGGAGATAGGAAAAAAACTTTTTGATTTTGAGTTAAGAGGTGCCGATAATAAGATGTACAACAAATTTACATTTGCTGACAGAACAGCTTTGGTACTCGTGGTGACTTGCAACCATTGTCCTTATGCTCGTGCATATTGGAGTAGACTCATTAAGATGTCAAACCAATACGAAGAGGATAATATGGGTATTATTGCCATAAACCCAAATGATGCCGAACAATATCCTGCAGATTCATTTCAAGCGATGAAAGATTTAGCTAAGCAGCTTCAGTTACCATTTCCCTACCTGCACGATGAAGATCAAAAAATAGCAAAAAAACTTGGTGCCACACGCACTCCAGAGGTTTTTGTTTTCAACAGTAAGCGTGAATTGGTTTATCAAGGAGCGATAGACGATAACTGGGAAAATGAACATATGGTAACTCGTGTTTTTTTGGAAGACGCAATAGAATACACGTTAGATGGTATGGAACCCGACTACACAGAGATACCAGCAGTAGGCTGTAGCGTGAAGTGGAAAAAGTAAAAGAACGCTTTGGTAGATAGACTCAAAGAAAAAAATATAATCATAACAGGAGCTTCCTCAGGAATAGGAGAAGCACTTGCTGTTGCATGTGCCAAAATAGGCGCTAACATAGTCCTTGCTGCTAGAAGTCAAGAAAAATTAGAAGCACTAAAGAGTAGTCTCTCTTCGTATTCTGTAAAAATAATCACCGTACCCACAGATGTTACTAGCGAATCTCAGTGCAAAAATCTTGTTGCGACTGCTAACCGAGAACTGGGCAGTATCGACGTCCTTATAAATAATGCGGGCATTAGTATGCGTGCAGCTTTTGATGAAGTAGAGACTAAAGTACTCCGTGAAATTATGGATGTGAACTTATGGGGAGCTACCTATTGTAGTCAAGCCGCCATCCCTTATTTACTAGAAACTAAAGGAAGTCTTGTAGCCGTATCCTCCGTTACCGGTTTCAAAGGTCTTCCTGGCCGTTCCGGATATGCTGCTTCAAAATTCGCTATGAATGGGCTCTTTGAGAGTATTCGAATGGAATACTCTCAAAGAGGTCTTCATACGCTTATAGCTTGTCCTGGATTCACTGCGAGCAACATCAGATTAAATGCTCGTAAAGCTGACGGAACCTCTCAGGCTGATACTCCCGGAGATGAAAGTAAAATGGACACTGCAGAGTCAGTAGCTTTGGATATACTTCAAGCCATACGTGATAGAAAAGATTTTATGCTCACTAATAAGCAAGGGAAGGCCATCTATTGGATGAATAAGTTTTTTCCAAAATTCGTAGAGCGAAAAATACATAAAGTAATTGCCGCTGAACCCAATTCACCCATAAAAAAGTAATGAATATACTTACCGCACTAACTGACAAAGTAAACGAAGCTTTAGTCGCACTGTATAATGTACAAGATTCTGAAATCAGTTTTGAAAAAACCAATGCCAACTTTGCTGGTGATTATACTTTTGTTGTTTTCCCATTTTTAAGAGCTAGCCGTAAAAAGCCAGAAGATACTGCATCTGAAATCGGGGAATTTCTCAAAAAAGAGCTAGCTGAGGTCGATGGATATAATGTAGTAAAAGGATTTTTAAACCTTGAGCTGAGCGATTCTTACTGGCTTGCGGTAGCCGAAAATCTATCGAGTACAGGTGTTCGTATCCCGAGTATTGGAAAGGGCCAAAAAGTTGTAGTAGAATACGCATCTCCAAACACCAATAAACCACTTCACCTGGGACACGTCAGAAATGTAGTTTTAGGCCACAGTTACAGTGAAATCATGCTTGCCAATGGGTATGATGTAGTTAAAAATAACCTAGTCAATGATCGTGGCATTCATATCTGTAAAAGTATGCTTGCTTGGCAAGAATGGGGAAATGGAGAAACGCCAGATAGTTCGGGTATAAAGGGCGACCACTTGGTAGGCAAATACTATGTGGAATTTGAAAAGAAATTTCAGTTAGAATATAGTAAGTGGTTAACTAGTTCTGAAGGCCTATCTCAATTGGAAGTATTTAAAGCATCTAACGAGGCAAAAAAACATATTAAGGAAGGAACAGACTTAGCCAAAGCCTTCAAAACTGATTATACAAATACCTACTTCAATAACCATAGTTTACTTGGTGCATCAGTTAAAATAATTCTTCAAAAATGGGAAGAGGGTGACGAAGATGTCATTACACTTTGGAGAAAAATGAATGGATGGGTGTACAACGGTTTTGATGTAACCTACAATCGACTTGGTATTGCATTTGATAAAATATACTACGAGTCTGACACGTACTTACTTGGCAAATCGATGGTGCAAGAAGGGTTAGAATCTGAGGCTTTTTACCAAAAAGCAGACGGCAGTGTATGGGTAGATTTGACCGCTGAGGGTCTGGATGAAAAAATTGTACAACGTGCCGATGGTACTTCAGTATATATAACTCAAGATATAGGGACTGCACAGCTAAAATATGATGATTTTGGAATGGACCAATTTATTTATGTTGTGGGAAATGAACAAGATTATCATTTCAAAGTTCTAAAGCATATTTTACAAAAACTAAACAAGCAGTACGCTAATGGTCTTTACCATATGAGCTACGGCATGGTAGACCTACCTGAGGGTAAAATGAAAAGCCGCGAAGGAACTGTTGTAGATGCTGATGAGTTAATGGACGAAGTAGTAAGTACAGCTAAAAAGCAAACAGAGGATTTGGGTAAAACTGAGGGAATGACTGAAGAGGAGCTCAGTGTACTATACGAGACATTGGGTATAGGTGCGTTAAAGTATTTCTTGTTAAAAGTAGACGCAAAGAAACGTATGTTATATGATCCCAAAGAATCCATTGATTTTCAGGGAAATACAGCGCCGTTTATACAATATACCTATGCACGGATAAGCTCAATACTGCGCGCTGCGAATGAAACCAATAAAGACACAAACTTCAGAACACCTCCTAACTTAGCGGCCGAAGAAAAAGACCTGATTATATTGATGCACGACTACCCTACTGCGGTAAACAGTGCTGCCAAAAATTATAATCCTAGTGAAATAGCCAATGCTGTTTACGATTTAGCAAAAGCATTTAATAAATTTTATCATGAACATATTATTTTGGGCGAAGAGGATTATAACCTAAGAGGCTTTAGGCTATCTCTGTGTATGGCAGTAGGACAGACTATAAAACACGGCTTTAAACTTATGGGAATAGATGTCCCTGATAGGATGTAATGTGATAATGGCCTACGAAAGTTACTAAAACACAAGAAAAATATTGGCAAATTAAGCTATTGTCCTAATAAATTTCTCACCCACTCTGCGCTCTTTTTAGGTGTACGTTTTAGAGTTTTAAAATCTACGTGAAAAAGACCAAAAGGTGCAAAATACCCCTCAGCCCACTCAAAATTATCCATTAAACTCCAATAAAAAAGACCCTTAACATTAGAGTTTTGAATGTGTGGTTTTAAAGTTTCTAAAACATTTTGATAATACTCTATTCGGTAGGTATCGTCAAACGGCTGTTCTAAAAAGGACTCTTGCATACTTATACCGCATTCAGTAATGTATACTGGAGTATCAGAGGCCTTATGCTGTATAAACCAATCTAATACCTCGCTCAGTGCTGGATAATACACCTCTTGCCCAATGCTAGAAACGATCTTTTTTCGACTTTTTGCAGAGATTATACGTGCTTGTATATATGGCATCCACCAGGCATATTTTACAATCTCACGGGTATATACTTGCACGCCCCAAAAATCTGGGGAAGCCAGTAGAAGTTGTCCATCATTTTGCTCCCAATAACGCTCTATTTTTTTCATGAAAGGCAATTTCTCAGTTGGGTATCCGTAGCCCAGCATTGGATCAATAAAACTCTGATTTATGGCTAAGTGTACTCTATTTGCGGCTTTTATATCTACATCTAGTTTAGTGCTTGGATGGATACTAGCAAAAGAATGAGCAGTGCCAACGTGCTTTGCTCCGAGATTTTTTAGATTTTTTATCCCTTGTGCATTGGCCAAATTTACATGGTGTAAGGCCGGCAAAAAATTATTCATCCCGCGCCTTCCTGGGGCGTGAATACCCATAAAATATCCTGCGCCAACAAACACCAAAGGCTCGTTCATAACTATCCAATTATTCACCCTATCGCCCAGTAGACCAAAACATAAATCACAGTAATCAAGAAAACGAAAAACAGTATCTCTATTGGTCCAGCCTCCTTTTTTTTGGAGCTCGGCAGGCAAGTCCCAATGATACGCTACATACCATGGTTCTATACCTTGCTCAAGCATTTCGTCAGTAAGCCTATCATAAAAATCTGCTCCCGCTTTATTAATATTTCCTTTGCCACTGGGCTGAATACGCGGCCAGCTAATACTCGTTTTGAAATGAGACAGTCCGAGCCACTTAACTGACCGTAAATCACTAGCGTACCTATTATAAAAATCACACGCTACACTAGCAGAATGTTTATTCCTTATCGATTTTTTTTTCTCAAACTCATCCCAAATAGAGACGCCTCTCCCTCCAGCATTTACGCCTCCCTCTGTTTGGTAGGCAGAAATACCAGCTCCCCAAGTAAAATCGTGTGGAAAGGAATACAAATCTTTCAAGAGTAGGAAGGTTTCTGTATAGCCTGCTGATTGATGTACTCCACATAATCAGTCACTATAGTCCTTACCAATTGTTCAGTTTCATTTACTAATGCTAGCTGAGGATAATCATTGCTTACAACCCATTCACCAATCTTTTTTAGCTGTTTAGTTTTCAAAGATTTAACGACACCAACTCCTGCATTACCTAAGCTGAATGCATTGCACTGTTGCTCGTATTGGCTTTTCATAGGTATTACCATCAGTTTTTTACCAAGAAAAAGTGCTTCACTTGTAGTGCTAAAACTAGCACTACATAAAACTCCTGCACAACTAGCCAGGCTTTTCACAAATTTACTATCTAAAATAGGATTTACCGAAATGTTTTCAAGAATATAAGCCTCTTTAATATCGTTGGAAAATACATGCCATTGTGTTTTACGACAAATTACTTTTAGTGCTTTTATAATTTTTTTCGCACTGAAAAATGGCAGATAAACCACATAATGACCGTCATTACTAACAGTTGCTTTTAATATATCTTGGCGTATGGGCGGAAAAAATAGATTGTCGTTTAGCTTGTTGTAGTGTAGACCGTACCGTTTGAAAACAGGGCAGAAATACTCAATAATTAATTTAGAAAACGGACTGAATACATTTGGCTTTAAAACAACTATCTCTCGCAGTGCTGCTTGGTTGCTAATACCAATTGAGTACACCCAATCTCTGCGTGCACTCCAAGCTGAAATAGGTTCAAAATCAGAAATAACAATATCGTATAAATGTGCGGGTATCTCCTTTATTTCTCGAAGAAAACGAAAAGGGTTGTTGCGTAATAGTGTTCTCCAAATATCAAAACCACCATTTTTACCGAAGAAATAGGACAGCCCTTCGCACCTGTACTTTACTGGAAATGGCAGTGAGACCTCATGGTTCAATCCACTGACAAGTACATCTACTCGAGCATACTTTTGCAACTCTTCTATTATTGCAATGGAGCGCGTGATATGTCCATTACCAGTGCATTGTATACCGTATAAAATTTTCATCTAGCCGCCGTGGGTAAGCCAAGTTCTAGTAGCATTTCCTGAAATATTTCTTCCGTATTTTTATCCTCTGTGGTGTCCTTTGGTGCTGCACCCTCAGTGTGAATGTTCCACTCTCCTTTATTGTATTCTAAAGCAGTCATGTTTTCTACCCAATCTCCACTATTTAGATACATCACATTCTTTTCTTCAAATGAAATGGTACGTATTTCTGGCTGATGTATATGTCCGCATATAACATAATCATATCCCTTACTGACTGCTATTTCTGCACACAATTCCTCAAATTTATTGATATACTTTACTGCAGATTTCACTCCATTTTTTATTTGCTTTGAAAAAGATTTCTTTTCCTTACCCATAAATTCTAATACTCTGTTGACCTGGTAATTTAGCCATATTAGAAAATCATAACTCTCAGATCCTAAACGTGTCAACCACTTGCTATGCTGCATAGTTACATCAAAAACATCGCCATGGAAAAACCACGCAGTTTTACCATCTATTTCTTGCACCAACTTATTCTCAATGTGGATGTTACCCAAGGTGTATCCAACAAATTTTCTAAAATATTCATCATGATTTCCTGGCAAGTAATACACTTCCGTGCCTTTTGCAGCCAGGTGTAAAATTTCTTTTACTACTTTAGTATGAGAGGCCGGCCAATACTTTTTCTTAAACTGCCAACCGTCCACTATATCTCCATTCAATATTAACCTTTGAGGCTTTATGCTCGACAAATAAGCCAAAGCTTCGGAGGCTCTGCAGCCATAGGTGCCCAAGTGAATATCAGAAATAACCACAAGATCTACAAGACGTCGACTCATATAGATCTCCAGAAATAAGGATTAAACACTAAAATTAAAAAAGTATACATCATGACACAAGTGTCATACTCGTTCATTAACAAAATATATTATTCGTGTTATATTTTGATTAGTAAAACAACAAATTATTACTTGTTTTATTAACTCATACTTATTCCGTTTTCTGATATGAAAATAAAAACAGCTCCATAATTAAAGTAAGAGTAAAAAATAAACGAAAAAGGCTCCTTCGTAAAATGAAGCCTCCTTTATCAAAATATTAATATGATAGCTAGTATATGGCATCACATTAGAGATTTTTTATAGACTGTAACATAAACATACCAGACCACTTATCAGTTTTAGACTCAATCACCATGTGATATGGCCCGTGTGATAGTGAAGAAAAATTTATACTGCCAAAAGCGTTAGTTGAGTTTAACTCAATTGACTCTTTGAACACTGCTATACCGGAAGTAAATTTCAATTTATTGCTTATTAATGCTTTATCGGCAAGGATTGTAGTAGTATTCTTATTATCCAAATTGGAAATTGAGCTGCCTTTTACGATTTAAGCAGTACCTTCCATATTGACAAATCCGTCTACTGAGATAGTCGAGTTTTCGAAATCATCGCCAAGTACATGAAGATATGACGAAAGAGCCAAATCAATTGTTACTTCATTTTTGATATCGTCTAGAGCTGCAATAAATCCGTTTTGACGGGCAGCAATAGTCTAATTGCTGGACACGAATAGAACTTGAGCAGATAACAAAAAAGTGAAGATTACTCATAAAGTGAAGGTTAATGAGATGTATTTTACCTATTTTTTTGTACTTAGAGTTCTTGTTTATGTTATAAAAACTGAAATACTTTTCGAATACATAAACCTCAATAGCGCTATAAAACATAGACATTGCAGTGGTACTTACACAACTAGAAAACGCCAAAACAGAAAGGTTAGAATATGACCAACACTAATATCAGCAGCCAACGTTTTACTAGAGCTCATATACAGTAACTTATTTTTTTTTTAGAACAGTCAAATTAGCTGGCTGATTTTATCGACTTACAAAGTACCAGACAAGACTAATTGTTTGGAGTAAATCAATGGGCGTAGTATTACAAAACATAAAGTTGACATGGTTGTAGTTTTATTTATACATACTTTGAGAGTGAGAGTACGTTAAAAGCCACGAAACTACTTTACAAAAGACTAATAAGAAAAAGCTATGATACGGTGGTGTAAATCGCTAGAAAGGTTCTTTTTCTCGAGTTTACCATTTTAAATAGCTTAAAGTTAATATAGATCTAATAACCGTTATAAAAAAAGCCTTCTCAACGGAGTAGGCTTTTTTTAACGTAGCCAATTCAAAAATATTAATTTGACTGCTAGCTGAAGTTATTTAGGAGTGCATTATTCGCAAATCGCACCAACTATAAAATCCTTGATACTAAACTATGGTACCAAGACTATTTTTAAAAACGGTACCCAAAACTTAAACTGAATGATCTCTGCGGTCTAAGTCTAGTGAAAATTTCATTTTGTGCTTCAAAATTTTTAAATATTTGCTCTCTTTCGTCGTTTAGTAAATTAGATGCTTTAACAGACAAACTTATTTTTTCACCAAAAGATTTAGAAAACTTCAAGCCCAAGTTATGGAAAGGAACTGAATAAACATCGGTTCTATTTGCAAAACCTACAAAAAGCAATGTTTCGCCTTGCACGTTATAAAAAATACCACCTTCAGCATCCCACTTCTCAACGTTGTAGGACAATCCTGAATTTAAGATAAATGGGGCTTGTCCTGCCATCTTTCTTGTTCTTTCCACTGTTTCTCCATCTCTGGCACTCAACGTACGCGATCTAAACTCAGACTCAGATAGCTCGATACTAGAATAGGTGTAAGTAACATTGGTGCTAAAAGTCAGTTCTTCTAATTTATGACTTATAAATTTAAAATTTTGGCGCAATTCAAATTCTGACCCTAGAACTGTTGCGTCTCCGACATTTCTGGCTTGGAACGATCCTGGATCTGCCAAAAACTGAACCATCTCAATAGGATTATTAAACCTTTTGTAGAATGCTCCAAGTGAAATCATTCTACCTTTATCTTGAAACAATTCCCAACGTAAATCTAGGTTCGCAATTTTTGAAGATTGCAAATTCCCATCCCATAGTATCTCTGTACCTCCATTTGTAGTTTCTGGAAGCAAGCTACCAATAAATGTTCTACCTGTAATAGGGTCTAGTATTTCGGCGAATGACATTTCCTTAAATGAGGGGCGAGCGATGGTTTGAGAAAATGAAAATCTCAAATTTTGCATTTCGCTAAGCGCATAAATGAGGTTTAAGCTAGGGAACAGATCTAAATCACTAATCACTCTATCATTGTCTAGTGAAAGAGACCCGGTTTGGTTGGTTCCAGTATAAAATTGGTCGTATTTTTCTACCCTTACACCTACCACTGTTTTCAGGGCATCCACAATTTTCAGCTCTGTAGACACATAGGAACCAAAGTGGTGAAGAGAAGAATTAAATTTATTTGGATTGGTTGGAATAAACGATGGATCGTAGCGAACACCATTTCTATTGGCGGCAGAAAACAAGTTTTCCTCCGCAAAAAGCTCATCCGGATTTCCAGTAAATACAGTATTACCTGGTTGTATTTGAAAGCTTTGAATTTCATAATCTCTCATTTTGAAAGTATAACTACCCCCAAATTTAATTTTAGAATCCCGACCTAACAATCTGTAGTCCTTGGCTAAGTCAACCTTTGTTGATAAGTTATACTCTTCCAAAAATCTCCAAATTCGTTCAGGAAGACCAGCCTCAGTAGAGATGTTATTGGTGGGCTGTCGGAATCGCAAGAACCGGATGTCGGGGTCTGTAATAGCCGATCTGGTTGGGGATACTTTCCAATCTAGTCTTAGATTATTTCTCAATCTATGAGAACCATCAAAAAGGATATTTGTAAGTTCTTTTTGACTGTATTCTAGGTTATACTGATCAGCCTCAAAGTTTGCCCCAAGATTGGTATTAACAAAATCAAAAAGGCCTGCTTTTTTCTCGCCATTTTGCAAGTGCAAAATATTTAATCGGTACTTGGAGTTTTCTGTTTTCAATGAAAGTCCTGCAAGACCACCAATGAGAACATTATTGACGCCAAAATCGCCTTTTTGTCTCTCAAGCGGAATCAAATTAACCTTAGAAGGTTGAGCATCTTTACCAAAAAGGTTAAATTCGGCATCTTCATAAAAATCAGTTTCATTTTTGTATGTTATAGCTAAATTATAGCCGATGGTATAATCGTCGTCTACTTTTTTAGCATCTGAAAAAGCAAAATTCAAGTCGTAATTCATCAAACTCATTGCTCTATCTACTCCCATTTCTTTATTGAAATCATTTAAAATAGTAGTATACTGCTTACCTCGCTCTCCACTTGGATTACCCAAGACATTAGCATATTGTGGCACATTTTGACTTCTTCCCGTAGGTATAGTTCTTGTACCATCATCAAATCCAAAGGCATCTGTTTGTCCTCCTGTGTAGGTCGTGTAGTTATTGTTGAAATGCATAGCAGGATTGTACCCAATTCCCACGCCAGCAGTCATAGACCGTTTATCTGCAAAATCAATAAGGTCTATATTTACTGCACCTCCAGTAAAATCAGCCGATTGCTCAGCACTAAATGACTTGGATACTGTAATGTTGCTAATAATATTTGTAGGGAAAATATCCATTTGTAAGGTATTTCTGTCCGGATCTAGTCCAGGAATATCCATACCATTTAGAGTTGTTTTAGTATATCTATCGCCTAGACCTCTTACATACACGTACTTGCCTCCCTCTACCGATACACCTGTCACTCTTTTCATAGCAGATGCAGCATCTGAATCTCCAATCTTTTTAAAACTTGCGGACGAGATACCATCAATAAGATTAGGGGACTTTCGTTTTACTGTCATCAGTGCAGTCTCGGTATTGCGCACTGCAGTGGCTCTTACTACCACACCTTCTACCACTTCACTGTTAGAAATCATTCGCAACACATCTAATACATTTACATCTCCAGCCACAACCTTCACATTTTCTACAGCTAAAGTTTGGTAAGATATATAAGAAATCCGAAGTGTGTAAACTCCTGGCTTTATTTTAATCTCAAATTTACCATCCAAATCGGTAATTGCTCCGGCAGATGCTCCTTCTACCAAAACAGAAACACCTATCATTTCTTCCGCATTCTCATTGTCAATTACTTGACCTTTTATACTTCCCTCTTGAGCCAAAAGCGACAAAGGAAGAACACAACTAAGCAGCAATAGTATTTTTTTCATTTGTTTATCCTAAAGTAAAAAAAAGTGCCAAGTCTCATATATTGAATGAAACTTGGCACCTTGTAAATTTATATATGTATCGTTTTGTTAAAAATTAAGTTGTCCTGCTGCTGATGCCCAAGTCCAATTGGCAAATTTAGTAAGATCTGCACCTACCGTATTTGCATTTTTAGCAACGTTTGACGCTCTTGCATCTGTACCATTTTTAAAGACATCTGCTAACTCAGTAGAGGCTGGAAGGGTAACTTCTAACTTATTGAAAACAAGCACCCCATCCGCAAAATTACTTCTAGATTCATCTCCACTTAATGAAAAATCGCCTCTACCGTCTGTATCAGCTGGTGATTCAAACCCGAAGAAGTACATGTTTTCGAACGTACCCTCAGCACCGTCTCTAAAATCTCCCAATTCAGAGTTTTCGTGACCTTTTATTGTACCGTTTTTTAAAGTGTGACCGTCTCTGTAAGAACCTTCTGGACCGTCTATTTCTAGGGCGTGATCAGTATTACTTCCGCAAATAATTACGAAGTTATCCATAGTTCCTGCCCAGGCTTGATCTGAATCTAATGCATCGTCACCGGAGTTCCAAACAAGTGCATTCGTAACGCTTACTGTACCTCCAAACCACTCTATACCATCGTCAGCATTTGCTATTACTTCTACATTTTCGATGATAGTTTTACTTCCAACACCACCAAGAGTTAATCCATTAATTTCGTTTCCTTCACCAATGTTTGAACCACCGTGTCTAATAGATATATATTTAATTACCCCTGAATAATCATCCGCAATACTTCCTCCGTACAATCCATTACCGTCTGAAGCTGGAATACCTTCTATAGCATTTTCTGAAACATCACCTTTGAATGAACTTGGAGCTTTACCCAACACAATTAAACCGCCCCACAAACCCTGTAAAGTAGGATCCATGTTTGGTGAAGCTATTTGACCAGACTTAATTTCATCAGCTACAGAAGTAAAAATAATAGGTGCAGCAGCCGTTCCCTCTGCTAGCAATACACCACCTCTTGCGATGATAAGTGCTGTAGCATTTGCTCCTGATCCTGCCTCACCTTTAATAACTGTTCCTGCTTCAATGGTCAATGTAACACCGTCAACAACGGTAATTCTACCTGCAAGTTGATAAACCTTGTCACGCGTCCAAGTAGTGTTTGCTGTTATGTTAGCATCCACTATAATAGTACCAGTACCAGCTTCTATAGGAGTTGGAGGAATAACATCCTCTTCGTCATCTTTACAGCCTGATACAAACATTAGGGTAGAAAGAGCTACCATCGTCAAAAATTTAATTTTGTGTTTCATTATATTTTTTATTGAATATTTTATACTGCAATGGTGACTTCCCAATGTTAATTTTATATGAACTGATTATTATTTTTCAAATTATTTATATTTTAATGGAAAGTTTTAAGAACCATGCTGGAAGGATTGAAATAGTACAACACATTCTTTGGCTTCTCTTACATCATGCACGCGCAAAATTGAAGCTCCCGCTTGCAGTGCGAAAGCATGAAGAAAGCTTGTACCATTAAGGGCATCCATGTGCGATAAGCCCAGACTACGGTATATCATACTTTTGCGAGATAAACCGGCTAATATGGGCACATCCAAATTCCTAAAAATAGAAAAATTCTTAAGTAATTTGAAGTTGTGCTCTAAAGTTTTACCAAAACCAAAACCGGGGTCTAAAATCAGATCTGATATTCCAGCTATTTCACATTCTATTTTTTTGGCGGCAAGATATTCATAAACCTCTTGTAGCACATTTTCGTACTTTGGATTTTGCTGCATTGATAGTGGAGTACCTTTCTTGTGCATAGCGATGTACGGAACACCCAAATTGGCCACAGTAGTGAGCATAGCCTGATCGCCATCTCCTGCACTCACGTCATTTACGATGTGGGCTCCTTCTCCTACTGCGGCAGCTGCCACTTGGCTTCTAAACGTATCAATCGAAATATAAACATCAGAATGTTGCGTTATTTTTTGTATAACCGGCAGTACTCTATCTAGCTCTTCCTGAAGGTCTACATCTGATGCTCCTGGGCGGGTGCTGTACCCTCCTACATCTATTATTTCTGCTCCTTCAGCTTGCATACTCAGTGCTTGCAGCAAAGCAGAATCTGCGTCAGTATACTTGCCCCCATCAGAGAATGAATCCGGCGTTACATTTAATATCCCCATCACTTTGGGCCTGTCAAAATTTATCTCTGTGCCTTTTATGTTGATGCTTCGTTTCATTTGTTTCAGTTTGAAAATTATCTTCGCAGCAAATTAAATTCATTTTGCACACAGATACACCACTTCTATTTGATCACGCGCTAGCACAATGCCGCGAAATATTTGAAAAAAAAACCCACGACTATGGAACAGCTTGGCGCATTTTAAGGCCATTATCCATTACCGATCAAATTTTTATAAAAGCACAACGCATACGCAGCATTGAGGAGAAGCGAGAAAATAAAGTTGGTGAGAGTATAGAGAATGAATTTATAGGTATAGTAAACTATTGCATTATAGCACTCATACAGCTAGAACTAGATACCGATGAAAACTTAGAAATGGACACAGCTCAAGTGTTGACGCATTACGACACAAAAGCTACTATGTGCAAAGAACTGATGATGGACAAAAACCACGACTACGGTGAGGCTTGGAGAGCCATGCGAGTGAGCACCTACACAGATCTTATACTTATGAAAATTTTACGGACAAAACAAATAGAAGACAAAAAGGGTAAAACGCTTATTTCTGAAGGCATAGAAGCTAATTTTAGTGATATGTTGAACTACGCTATATTTGCATTAATAAGACTAAATGAATTTTTTGAAGATAAATGAAATACATAACCACTTTTTTTAGGGTATTTGTTGGTTTGGTTTTTATTTTTTCGGGTCTTATCAAAGCAAACGACCCTACAGGATTTAGCTACAAACTAGACGAGTATTTTTCCGTATTTTCCTCAGAACTTGAGACTCAAGATAGCATAGGGCTACAAATAAGCTACAACAATGAGAGCATATTCGAATCTGCTCTCATAGCTCACGATACCGAAACCTTTGATATTACCATAGAAAAATCTCCCTGGAAAATCAGGACACCAGAAGCTAAAAGTTCTGATAAAAGCTATACAAGTCAAGCTTGGGTGCGGCTAAACAAAAATGTATTGTGGTCTACATCACTGCACAAACGGGCATCAGATACTGCTCAAAAGATACTGACAGTATCGGCGTCCATAAATGGTAAAATTATAAAATCAAAAAGTATCTCATTGGCAAACCAAACCATGAGTCCAACAACGATAGAAATAGAGACTGGAGAATATGGTACTCCCCAGTCTTGGTTGGTAGATTTTTTTCAAAAAATGCGCTCTTACGTATTGGTAATGGCAATTTTTTTGTGTGTGTTGGAAATAGTATTGGGTATTGCATTGTTAATAGGCTGGGCACCGCGAACAATAGTAACATTCTTGTCAGTGCTCATTATATTTTTTACATTTCTAACTTGGTATAGTGCCTTTTACAATAAAGTAACTGACTGCGGATGTTTTGGTGACGCAATAAAACTTACTCCTTGGGAAAGTTTTTATAAAGACATTATACTTTGTATTTCCATTTTGTTCATTTCTATAGGTATTCGGAACATAAAACCAGTATTCAGCAAACCATTTGCGGTAAAATTACTTACTGTATTCACCTTGATATCAGTTAGTTTTTCTGTTTATTGTTGGCATTATCTTCCTATCAAAAACTTTTTACTATTTAAAAAAGGCAATGATATACGCGCATTGACAGTTGTACCTGACGGGGCTCCAGCGGATATATATGAAAATGTATTTATATACAAAAAAAATGGGGAGGAACAAGAATTCACTTTAGCAGAAATGCGCGGGAGAGATCTCAAAAAAGAAGGATATTCGTTTGTAGACCGCCGCGACAAACTGCTGAGCAAAGGGTACGAACCAGCTATACACGATTTCAAAATAATGGATGAAAGTAGAGCCAACGATTATGTAGCTAATTTTTTTGCAAATGATACAGCTTACAAACTACTGATAGTGCTAAACGAGGTGGCCAAAGCAAATGAGGCGGCAATGAAAGAGCTACACGATATACTAAATACGTGTCAAAAAGAAGGAGTAGAAGTATACCCAATAACGGCCAGCAGCAGCGAAGAGGTCCAAGCCTTCTGCGACAAACACAGCCTTCAAATTCCCTTTTATTATGGCGACAAAACAAATTTAAAATCCATAATCCGAAGTAATCCGGGTCTTGTACTACTAAAAGGGAACGTAGTACGAAAAAACTGGCCAAGCACACGCCTCCCTTCTATAAAGCAATTTACAAAAAAGATAGGTAAATGATACGCTTTTTATTGAGGCGCATAGGAAGTGGAATACTGATATTATTTAGTGTAATAACTATAGTATTTTTCTTATTTAGCTTTTCATTTCCTAATCCAGAAAAAATGGCGGTAGGCCAGCGGACAGATGCAGATACTCAAGAAGCAATAAAGAAAGAATTTGGTTTAGACCAACCACTTTTTGTTCAGTACTTACTATACTTAAATGATATCTCGCCAGTTTCATTTCACACCAAGACGAATGTTCAACAGCTCTACTCTAAATATGGGAAAGTTCTGCTTATTCAAACAAGATTTGCGACGATACTTTTTAAAAAACCGTTTTTAAGGAGATCTTTTCAAAATAGACAGCGCACGGATGCACTAATCGCTCAAAGTTTTAAGGGCACTTTTATTTTAGCCCTAGTAAGTATAATCATTGCTGCCTTTTTTGGCATTTTACTAGGTATACTTTCTGGTACACGCGCCAACACATTGACAGATCAGGCTATTGTTTTTGTGAGTACTTTAGGTATATCTATCCCTTCGTTTTTTTCTGCCATCATATTAGCTTGGCTTTTTGGCTTTGTGCTTCACGACATCACTGGTCTATCCATGTCAGGAAGTTGGATAGATTTAGATCCATTCACTGGTGCATCCTATCAATGGAAAAATATAATACTACCTGCACTCGCTCTCGGAAGCCGACCATTATCCATATTTACATTACTCACTCGCAGTTCTATTTTAGAAACGTTGAACAAGGACTTCATTAAAACGGCTAAATCTAAGGGGCTTGGTGCGGCAGAAATATTGCTAAAACATGCATTACCGAATGCACTAAATCCGGTTATAACCGCAATAAGTGGTTGGTTTGCATCCCTACTAGCAGGTGCTTTTTTTGTAGAGTTTATTTTTAATTGGAGAGGCTTAGGTAAACTCACTATTGAAGCTTTAGAGATGAATGATTTGCCCATAGTGATGGGTGCAATCGTATTCATAGCTCTGCTTTTTGTTGTCATAAATATTGTGGTAGATATACTATACATTAAACTAGATCCACGTATAAAACTCAATTGATGCACATTTTCATGGTAGGTTATATGGGCGTGGGTAAAACTACAATCGGCAAGCAACTAAGCACGTCTCTTGGTTTGCCTTTCATAGATTTAGATGATTTGATTTACACAAAAATGGGAAAGGATATTCCTGAAATTTTCAATACTCACGGAGAAAAAGCATTTAGAGAAATAGAGCGGGAGATTTTGCTAGATGTATGCACAATCAAACAGAATCACGTAGTGGCCTTGGGCGGTGGTACCATGTGCCATCTAAACAATCATAGTGAAATCTTGCGGTTTGGTATAGCCGTATATCTCTTTCAGCCTTGGAGAGTACTACAAAAGCAGCTGGGTGCCCTAGCAAACAGACCCCTTATAGTTCAACATACTGAAGAAGAGTTGGAAGCCCTCTACCATAAGCGAGTGACTTATTATGAATATAGTCAGTTGAAAATAAACTTAGATGAAAATTGGCAAATACAAAGACTTATCAATTATTTGAAATTATCAACAAATAGATAACAGGTCTTGCCAGCGGACATATCTAAAGCTAAAATTGGACTAACATTAACACTAAAACAAAAAGTATATGAACAAATCAGATTTAATATCAGCCATGGCTGATAAAGCTGGCATCAGCAAAGCAAAAGCTAGTGATGCCTTAGAAGCATTTATGGACTCCACTGCTTCTGCCCTTAAAAATGGTGAAAAACTTGTCCTTGTAGGATTTGGAACTTTCTCTGTGAATAAAAGAGCTGCAAGAGCTGGAAGAAATCCAAGAACAGGTAAAGAAATTCAAATTTCTGCTAAAAATGTTGTAAAGTTTAAAGCGGGAGCTGGACTTTCAGAAAATGTAAATTAATCTGGGAGTGCAGACCTCACATTTTTTTTGAAAACCAAAAAAAACCACTAAGGAAATCCTAGTGGTTTTTTTTAAACTATAAACTCCATCATGAAGTAGCAATAGTGCTTCATTAATGTATGCCGTCTTGTACTATTGTCTGTTGAAGATTTATGCCACAAAGCCTTAGTAAAAATAGTATTTTTGACCCATCAAAAAATCATTTCTTAAATACCTAGCACAAACCTCTCCTACCCCACCTATGTATGAATTTGTGCGGGGAGAAGGAATCTATTTATACGATAAAATAAATACCCCATACATAGACCTAATAAGCGGTATTGCGGTAAATAATCTTGGTCATAACAACAAATACATTGTAAAAGCTATACGAAAGCAAGCCAGTAAATACAGCCATCAAATGGTATATGGCGAATATATAGTTGGACCACAAATAAAATTAGCTAAGAATCTTGCAAAAGAACTACCAGAAAATTTGCAATCATTTTATTTTTTGAATAGCGGCAGTGAAGCTGTAGAGGGCGCTATGAAGCTGGCAAAAAAACATACTAGAAGAGGAAAAATTGTAGCAATGCGCAATGCCTATCATGGCAGTACTAGTGGCTCTTTGAGTATGATGAGCGAAGAGTACTATGCCGCTCCATTCAAACCTCTACTTCCAAACATTCATTTTGCTGAATTTAATAATGAGTCAACCCTAAACGTAATAGACCAACAAACCGCAGCAGTATTTATAGAACCCATACAAGCCGAAAAGGGATATATACCAGCTACTCCTGCCTTTCTAGAGGCCCTACGAAAAAAATGCACAGAGACAGGCACACTTCTTATTTTTGATGAAATACAAAGTGGTATGGGTCGAACTGGAAAACTCTTTGCCTTTGAACATTATAAGGTGGTACCTGATGTATTGCTGAGTGCCAAAGCACTAGGAGGAGGCATGCCTATAGGGGTATTTATTTCTTCCAACGAAATAATGAATGGGCTTAGTGACAATCCTATACTTGGTCATATCACTACTTTTGGTGGTCACGCTGTAAGTTGTGCTGCAGGTAATGCAGCTCTTAAATATCTACTAAAAAGCAAATTGATGGATACTGTACCGCATAAAGAATCCTTATTCCGCAAACTGCTTATTCATCCCAAAATAAAAGGAATAAGCGGCAAAGGTCTTATGCTTGCTATTCAGCTAGACTCATTTAATGAAGTAGAACGCACCATGACCAGATGCATAGAACGAGGTGTAATTATTGATTGGTTTTTGTATAATCTAGAGTGCTTGCGTATTTCGCCACCACTTATAATCACCGAAGAACAAATAATAGAGGTTTGTTCAGTACTATTGGAGGCATTAGACGAATAGATCAAAAGATATTTGAGGAGTTTTTTTATTGTTCACATGATTTTTAAGTCACGAAATATATCTTCCTAATCTAACGTAGTGAGGCTTTCAAAGTAAGTACGATAAAGGGCTCATTTTTTCAAGAAGGGGGAACAAGATAATAATTTGGTACTTTGGATTTGCAAAATTTAACAGTAGTATTTGACACTAGTGATTAGAATACAAAACCCAAAATAAAAAGCCAATTGCATGCGTAATACTTAATTCAATTTATTGTTGTACAACAACTATTTTTAAAATTATTTGTTAAGATAATTATGCAATTGACATTAAAACTTGCTGCCATTTATAACTTAATATGGGGTGCTTGGGTTGTTCTTTTTCCCAACCATTTTTTTGAACTAGTAGGGATGGATCCCCTCAACCATCCTATGGTGTGGCAAGGAATGGGAATGGTTATAGGTGTATACGGACTAGGCTATTGGTGGGCTTCATACAATCCTGTAGTGCATTGGCCTATAGTGGCCGTTGGTTTTTTAGGCAAAATTTTTGGCCCTATTGGTTTCTTTGTGAACTATGCTAACGGAAATGTTCCGTTGCAGTTTATCTACACACTTATTACCAATGATTTTATATGGTGGATTCCATTTTTTTTAATTTTAAAAAAGGTACATAAATCTTATCAATGGAAATTAACCTAAAACCCTATTTATCTCATGGATTGGGGGTGTTTTTCATTTTGGCTGGTGGATATCATTTTGCAAATGCTGACTATTATATTCCATTAATTCCAGACTATCTGCCTGCACCACTATTAATAAATCTGCTAGTAGGAGCAATTGAATTAGCATTGGGTGCACTTATCTTACAGCGCAAGTACAGAAAACTAGGGGCAACGGGTTCTATACTGCTGCTAGTTCTTCTTATACCTTCTCATCTATTTTTTATACAGAGTGGCAGCTGTATTCAGGGCGGCCTATGCGTAGCTCCCTGGATAGCATGGCTAAGGCTCTTACTCGGTCAGCCTATTTTCATACTTTGGGCCTGGTGGGTGGGTTACAAAAAATACTAGTTTAAATCAGACATAAACCCATTTAGAGTTTCGTTTGTTACTCTTTGTACATAAGGTGAAAGGATTTCAATTTTCAAAATATATACCCACCAAAACAAACGGAAGTAATTTCGAAAACTTGATGGACTTGCTCAAGCAATTGTTGCTCTACACTAGTGGAGATATTGCAGAAGCACTAGATTGGATGAACGAATTAGACAAGCAACACAACATAACGACCAACGAATACGGTATGGGGCATTTCATAGAAGACCTAAAGGCAAAGGGATATATGACAGAAAAATCCCGCACTGGACAATATGATATAACATCTAAGATGGAGCAAGCCATTCGGCAAAACGCACTATCTGAAGTATTTGGGAAACTAAAAAAATCTGGGAAAGGAAACCATAAAACCCGTTTTACAGGTATAGGTGATGAGAGCACAGCAGATGCCAGAAACTACCAGTACGGCGATAGTCTTGATCAAATAGCCCTTACAGAGAGTATAAAAAATGCTCAACTGAATAATGGGGGAACTAATTTCATAACTTCGAAAGATTTAATAGTCAATGAAAAAGAGTACAAAACCCAAACTAGTACCGTGCTAATGATAGATATCAGCCACAGTATGATATTATACGGTGAAGATAGAATAACTCCAGCTAAACGAGTAGCACTTGCTTTGGCTGAATATATAAAAACACAATTTCCAAAAGACACCTTAGACATTTTAGTATTTGGTAATGATGCTTGGCAAATACCACTAAAAGAGCTCCCTTACCTAAAAGTAGGTCCATACCACACCAATACAGTAGCGGGCTTACAACTTGCCCGAGAATTATTGCGCAGAAAAAGAAATCCGAATAAGCAAATTTTTATGATTACAGATGGTAAGCCAAGCTGTTTAAAAGAAGGAAATAATTATTACAAAAATAGCTTTGGATTGGATAAAAAAATCGTGAACAAATGCTATAATGAGGCTGCTGCCTGCCGTCGTTTGGGCATCCAAATAACGACCTTTATGATAGCGCAAGACCCTCATCTTCAAAATTTTGTAGAAGAATTTACTGAGACTAATAACGGTAAAGCTTTTTTTACGGGGCTGCAAGGTCTAGGAGAAATTGTATTTACAGATTATGCCAAAAACAAAAGAAAAAAGTTTTAGGTTGTAGCAATACGAATCGCCAAAAAAATAGAACAATCAATTTTAACTGAATAAATGCTACCAACAACACTAGGTCAATTGAAAGCCTCGAACTACGAGACTAAGAATATACACGAAGAACTAAAAGGCAACTTACGCAAAAAACTAGCTGCCAGAGAACCAATATTTACTGGCATATTAGGATATGAAAATACTGTGGTTCCTGACTTCGAACGAGCCATTCTAAGTGGTCACAGTATAAATTTGCTTGGGCTACGCGGACAAGCCAAAACTAAAATGGCTAGGCAGCTGACTAATCTACTAGATGAATATATCCCATACATAGCCGGAAGTGAAACTAATGACGACCCGCTACATCCCATATCACATTTTGGAAAGCAACAGCTAAAAGAGCACGGTGACCAGACACCAATAGCCTGGCTACACCGAGATGATCGATACGTAGAAAAATTGGCTACACCTGACGTTTCTGTAGCAGATCTTATAGGAGATGTAGACCCTATAAAAGCCATCAACGAAAAATTAAGCTACAATGATGAGCGTGTTATTCACTATGGAATAATACCAAGAGCAAATCGCTGTATTTTTGTAATAAATGAGTTGCCTGATTTGCAACCGCGCATACAAGTCGCTTTATTCAATATACTACAAGAGGGAGACATCCAAATAAGAGGTTTCAAAATGAGAATGAAACTTGATATGCAATTTGTTTTTACTGCAAACCCTGAAGATTATACCAACCGTGGCAGCATTGTGACGCCACTTAAAGACAGAATAGGTAGCCAAATACTAACACACTACCCCAAAACTCTTGCGTTGAGCAAGTCCATAACATCACTAGAAGCCAAAAGAGATGCACAAAAAGATAAAGTAGTCATCTTACACGACCTAATTCCGACGCTCATTGAAAGAGTCGTTATAGAGGCTAGAACTAGCGAATTTGTAGACGCAAAAAGTGGTGTATCTGCTAGACTAGCAATATCTGCATTAGAGAATATTTATAGCGGTGTAGAGCGCCGTGTAGCCATTAACATGGACAAGAAATCATTGGTTAGAATTAGTGACCTAGCTGCTATCATTCCGGCAATTACCGGCAAAATAGAGATGGTTTACGAAGGTGAACAGGAGGGACCTATAAACGTAGCTAATCAATTAATAGGTAAGGCTATACGAACTGAATTTATTCAACATTTTCCAAATCCAGAAAAACTAAATACCAAAGATGCAGACGGGCAACCCATCAACACAGCATTTAGCCGAATAACGGACTGGTTTGAACGTGGGAAAACCATAGAACTTCCCAATGATTCGAGTGATAAAGAATATGGTAGGATACTTAACTCGGTAGATGGTCTAGCCCTATTTATAGATGAACAACTTCCAGAAATTCATCCCAACGAGAAAATGCTTTGGATGGAATTTGTGCTACACGGTTTAGCAGAATACAGTAAATTAAGTAAAAACACAATGGCAGAAGGTCTTGAATTTAAAGACCTTTTTGGTAGCATGTTAAATTTTGACTAGTACTTATTAGCATTTGATTTTACTAGCCCTTCTCTTAAATTATTTAAGAGAAATGGGTACACTTAAGATTCTAAGCCCTCTATTTTTTTGAGTACAGCGTCTGCTTCTGCTGCTTTTGCGTCAGATGCAGTCCTATTTACGGTACTTAGTTTATGTGCTTCTCCGAGTAATTTTTCATACAACTCTTCCAACTTTTCTTTTTCTGATTTCTTTTTAAATAACCCAAACATAGTAACTTAACACCTGAGTTCCTTCATTGTTCTCAACTGGCTAAACAATTAGCAATGAAGTGGATACCTCCCTATTATTAAAATGAAGATTCATGATAAAAAAAATACAACATACTCCAAATACCACTAGTAATCAAATTGTATTTTGCGTAGTTCAAAAGTATCATTTATCTATCGTGCTTTATGGCTTACCAATATATCGCAGCTAGTCTAAGACAACAGAAAAAAACATTAAGATATGTTATGATTGGCGGTTAAAAGCCACAAGATTTTATTACATGCCTTTCTTATAGTCATAGCAATTTGACTACTTAAAAATACTATAAATTTCGCGGGAAAAGGCCTTCTTGTCTCCCTCTCTTTTTCTTGCCATTTTTCTTTTTGTAACCTTCCATGTCGTCTTGAAATGCGGCACAATGTTTTGCTTTACACCCCGGTAATAACAATCCTATGAATAAACTTAAACCCAATAGAAGCAATACTTTTTTCATAAAACGAAAATACATATTCCTTTCTCTAACTAAAAATTAACAAAAAAAAGTCGCCACTACAAGAGTGTAGTGGCGACTTTAAAAACTATATTTTTTTTATTTACCGTTTGCCACGATAGCAACGTTAAACTGAATAGCATCGTCAATTAGATACTCTCCTAAGTTTTCAAAGAAATTTCCGCTGTTGAAAGTAACTCCCCATTGTGTTCTATCTATAGAAAATGAAGAATTCGCACTTAGTCTTCCTTCTGTTATCTCTGTAACATATGGAATTGTAATTGACTTTGTAATATTTTTGATAGTTAAATTTGCCGTTAAACTATCTGCCGTAGCGTTGGTGATTTCGAAAGTAGCCGTAGGAAATTCTTCTACCAAAAAGAAATCTTTGGTGGTTAAGTGACCTAATAATTTTGCCCTAGTTTCTTCATCCATTCCTTCGTCTGTAACAGCCAATTGTGTAAGATCCATAACAAAACCACCCGCAGTGATGGTACCGTCAGTAACAGCTAATTTACCTTCTTTAATAGCCACCGTTCCTACGTGAGCAGAACCTGTAGGCTTGGTACCTTTCCAGTTTACTGAACTTTCAGCCACACTCACCTCATATTGTGTGCTAGAATCTGATGCATTTGCTGCTTCGTTTGCTTCTCCTGCTTCCGTAGAAGCACTTGGACTGCCACAGGCAACGAATAGCGCTGCAATGGCGGTAAGTAAAAATACTTTTTTCATGATTATTGATTTTGAATAGTGTTATTATGTACTTAAACACTCTCTCCTACTATTAGTTTTAACATTTCGGTATATTTTTTGACACTAGGAAACAGATATGCTTTTACAATGTATATGAGATTAATAATCTCCTTCATTTTTCTTCTACTTATACAGGCACTCTTTGCACAAATCAAGGTAGTAAACTCCTCTTTGCAGCCCATAGCAGGAGTTCAACTTTTTGGAGAAAATCGTTATTTGGGCATTTCAAATGATGAGGGTGTCATTTATATAGACACAGCGTCAATTAAAAGCAACACTTGGAAATTGTCTCACACCAATTTTCACACCAAAACATTCACTAGAAATGTTTTAAAAATAGGATCAACCTTCATGTTGAGCCATAAAACCAACAGTTTTAGTCCGGTAATCATAACACCACGCAGAGGTAAACGACTTACCTCAGATATAGCTGTACATGTAGATGTAATAAATCCGAAAGACATTGGGATTTTTCAGCCACAAACCTCTGCAGATATGCTAACAATAAACAACAAAGTCTATATACAAAAAAGTCAACAAGGAGGAGGCAGCCCTATGATTAGAGGGTTTGCTACTAACAGAATACTGCTGGTAGTAGATGGAGTGAGAATGAACACGGCCATTTTTCGGGCAGGCAATGTACAAAACGTATTAAGTATAGACCCTTTCAGTATTGCCAGTAGCGAGGTTATTTTTGGGCCAGCAAGTCAATTTTATGGCAGTGATGCCATTGGAGGAGTTCTTAGCTTTTCAACCAAAAATATTGATTTTGGTGACAGTATGACCCACGGAGGGAATATAACCGCTCGCTATGGATCGGCAAATAATGCAGGTACTTGGCATTTTGACTATGGCTTTAGTAACAAGCAAATATCATCGCTTACTAGCATTTCTTTTTCAAGTTTTGGTGATCTCAAAATGGGGAGTAATGGCCCAGCCGACTATCTGAGACCAGACTATGTGATACACAGACCACACAAAGGTGATACCTTGGTAACCAATAATGACCCTGAAATACAGCAATTTAGTGCCTATCGTCAACTGAATTTGATGCAGAAGTTTGCCTACAAACTCAGCAAATACGAAACACTAAAATACGGGCTACATTGGAGCAGCACATCCAATAACCCTCGCTATGATAGGTTACTATTGCGCGACAGTAATGGACTAACAAACGGAGATTGGTATTATGGGCCACAACAGTGGCTTATGAACAACTTGAGCTATGAGAATATTAGAGAAACAAAATGGAGTGACGGAATGAAGATTATTGTCGCACAACAATCTTTTGAAGAAAGCAGGAATGACCGTAAATTTGGACAGAATGAGCTGAGGCAACGTACCGAAAATTTATTGGCATTGAGTGCCAACATTGACGTACAAAAAAGGCTCAATAATCGCTTAAACTTGAGCTACGGCTTGGAGTACATCCATAACGGTTTAAAAAGTTCTGGCAATATTCTAGACATTAGCACCGAAATAAGTACTGCTACTAGCACCCGCTACCCAGACGGAGCGAGCTGGAATTCTGAGGGACTATACCTCAATTTATTAAAAAAATGGAATCCAAGGCACTCTACAGAAGGTGGTATAAGACTAAATAGGGTAAGCACCAAAGGTGAATTTGATACATCTTTTTATCAATTGCCAATAAACCATTACAAAAATACCAATAAAGCAATTACGGGCTCCGTGTCACATATTATGAAACTGCATCAAGGTTTTATTGGTGCTTTACTTTCCACAGCCTTCAAATCACCAAATATAGATGACATTGCAAAGGTCTTTGATAGCAACCCAGGCTTTGTCACAGTGCCAAATCCAAATTTAAAACCCGAATATGCTTATAATGCAGAAATCAATGGAGAATACCTATTTTCCAATAGTATAAAACTAAATACCTCTTTATTTTTTACCTATTTAGATAATGCATTAACTACTGCAGAAACTACTCTGAACGGATCAGATAGCTTACTTTATGATAACCAACTCAGCCGTGTACAAACACTTCAAAATCAAGATTTTGCATCTGTCTACGGTTTGCAGGTTTCCCTTTTGTTTGAAATAAATCAAACTCTAAAGTTGGAGAGTACGTACACTCTTTTACAAAGCAATGCGAGCGATGGTGAGCCTATTCGACATATTACTCCAAATTTTGGCGGATCCAGTCTAATTTACACCATGAAAAAAGGACAGTTAGTGGCGTATGCACAGTACAATCAAGAGTTTTCCAATGCACAATTCACCATCAACGAACGTGAAGACAAACACCTTTATACTAGAGATAAACAAGGACTCCCCTACTCCCCAGCGTGGGCTATTTTTAACGTGCGATTTGTCTATCCTATTACTTCCAATATAGCCGCAAATGTGGCTCTAGAGAACGTAATGGATAAACGCTACAGGCCATATGGATCTGGTATCACCGCCCCCGGTCGCAATATTATCTTCAGTATTCAAGCTCAGCTTTAAAGAAATTGCACATAAAGGCTTCATTAAATATTCATACTATGTTTATTGGCACATAAATCGAAGTTACAGAGTGTTTAAAGTTCTTGACAATTTAAAAGTATTTAAGTTGGAGGTTTCTCTATTCAAAAAAAAACATTATTCTGTCTATCTCTAATAAGTTACTACTTTTGAGTAGATTCAATCCACAGAAGTAGATTCTATTAGATTCCAAATCAACTTGTAGCGAGCAGTTTTAGTAGGGTTCAATCTGCATCAATATTGACAATCATTGAAAGAATAACAGTATTTTTTTAATTTCTTGAAGAAAAAACTAAAAAAGGGGGAGGGATTTGCCTGCGGCAAATCCCTCCCCCTAAAAAATACATTTGAGATAGCGATTACTTCTTATTATCCGCTTTAGAAATACTATCTCTCATATCTGTATCTGCTTCTATATTTTTCATTTTGTAATAGTCCATTATGCCCAAATTCCCACTTCGAAAAGCTTCCGCCATAGCTTTAGGTATTTCTGCTTCTGCAAGAATAACCAAGGCTCTAGCGTCTTGTGCTTTGGCTTTCATCTCTTGCTCCTCTGCCACAGCCATTGCTCGGCGCTCTTCTGCTTTTGCATTGGCTACTTTAAGATCAGCTTCTGCTTGGTCTGTTTGTAGCTCTGCCCCTATGTTTTTGCCTATGTCAATATCTGCTATGTCTATTGAGAGTATTTCAAACGCTGTTCCCGCGTCCAACCCTTTAGCCAAAACAGTAGTAGATATCATATCTGGGTTTTCCAGCACTGCCTTATGGCTTGATGCAGAACCAATCGTAGTAACTATACCTTCACCCACACGAGCTAAAATGGTGTCTTCTCCGGCACCACCTACTAGCTGAGCTATATTTGCCCGTACGGTAACTCGTGCTTTGGCTATCAACTGTATGCCATCTTTTGCTACTGCTGCCACAGGAGGAGTATTTATCACTCTAGGATTTACCGAAAGTTGAACAGCATCTGCTACATCTCTTCCGGCCAAATCTATGGCTGCTGCCATATTAAAATTCAATGGAATATTTGCTTTATCTGCAGATATGAGCGCTTTTACTACGTTGTTTACATTACCCCCTGCCATAAAATGTGTCTCAAGATCATTTGCTGTGACTGGCAATCCTGCTTTATTTGCATTGATAAGTGCATTAACGATGAGAGATGGCGGAACCTTGCGTATGCGCATTACAATTAGTTGCACAATGCCTACACGTGCTCCAGATACTTGGGCAGTAACCCACAAGCCAACAGGCACAAAGTATAAAAAAATGAAGAGTAAAACTACTCCTCCGATAATAATTGGTAACATTCCCATTTTGATTTTTAAGTTAAGATTTTAATTTTTTAATATATATTCTATTGTGGTTTTTTTTGACAACCACAATTTGTTCATTTGCTAGTATAAATTCACCATCTGCGTGAACTTCGGCTCTTTGTTCATTTATTATTGCAGTCCCTGCTGGTCTCAGTGCACTTACTGTTATGCCAACGTCACCTACGTCTATCCTAAGTTCGTGTATGTTATTAGCCTTTCCTTCAATAACATCTGTAAGCGCAAATCGTTTCCAAGCTCCTTTTCGAAAAGCCATTACTATGGTCGTTCCCAAAAAAACACTTGTTATTCCTAGAGTAATATTCCCAAACAAAGCTCCAAACTCATTGTAGGTATAAGCTATGCCTATAACCAAAAATAAAGCTCCTACCACCCCGACTACAAACCCTGGCGTCACAAAAATTTCAATCAAGATAAGCAATACCCCGAAGAAAATCATACCTACTATAAGTGACAAAGTCATAAGAGAGTGCTAAGGTAGCCTAATATTACAAAACGGTTGCGTTTATTTTGATCAGTTATCAAGAAGTAGCCTCTACATAAGCTGAAAGTGGCAAGCAGCTACAAACTAAATTTCTATCTCCGTAGGTATTGTCCACTCTGCCTACTGAGGGCCAAAACTTGTGTGTTAATGAATGTGTACTTGGATACACAGCTTTCTCTCGAGTATAAGGTTTGTCCCAGTTGCTCGCTGTAACAGTTTGCGCGGTATGTGGAGCATTTTTTAGTACATTATTTTCCGTATCTGCAGCTCCAATTTCTATCTCAGCTATCTCCTTGCGTATACTCAGTAATGCATCACAAAATCTATCCAACTCCTGTTTACTTTCACTCTCTGTAGGTTCTATCATCATCGTTCCTGGAATTGGAAAGCTTACCGTTGGAGCATGAAATCCATAATCTATCATACGTTTTGCTATATCTTCCACTTGCACATTAGCCGTTATCTTGAAAGGCCTCGTATCTATAATCATCTCATGTGCTACCGTTCCATTTTGTCCTTTGAATAATACTTCATACCCTTCAGACAGACGATGCTTTATATAATTGGCATTCAAAATAGCAAGTGCTGTAGCGCGCTTTAATCCTACCGTGCCCATCATTTTGATATAGGCATAGCTTATCAGCAAAATACTAGCACTGCCAAATGGTGCTGCGCTTATTGCCTGCATTCCTTTTTCTGTACTTACTCCAGATACAACTGAGTGCCCAGGTAAATATGGGCTCAAATGCTCTGCCACTCCTATTGGCCCCATGCCTGGACCTCCCCCACCGTGTGGTATACAGAATGTTTTATGCAGATTTAAATGACACACATCCGCGCCTATATTTGCTGGATTTGTATAACCTACTTGAGCGTTCATGTTGGCCCCATCCATGTATACTTGTCCTCCATATCCATGAATAACCGACGTTATTTCCTTTATAGTTTCCTCATAAATTCCGGTGGTACTTGGGTATGTTACCATTACAGCCGCAAGGTTATCCTTATGGTGTTCAGCTTTTTCTCGCAAATCATTCAAATCAATATATCCATTGGGATGACATTTTATGACAACCACTTTCATACCTGCCATTACAGCACTTGCGGGATTGGTACCATGTGCAGAATCTGGTATAATCACAATATCTCTGTGTGCTTCATTTCTATCTAGAAAATATGCGCGAATAGTCATTAGTCCCGCATACTCTCCTTGGGCACCTGCATTGGGCTGTAGGCTCACTCTATGAAAGCCTGTAATTTCCGATAAATCTCTTTCCAACTCACTCAGCATTTGTGTATAACCAAGCAATTGATGCTTGGGTGCAAAAGGGTGTATGTTACCAAAAGACTCCCAAGTAACGGGAACCATCTCTGTGGTTGCATTCAGCTTCATTGTACAACTACCCAATGCAATCATGGAGTGCGCTAGCGATAAATCTTTGTTTTCCAAAGACTTCAGATACCTAAGCATTTCATGCTCTGTGTGATATGAATTAAAAACTGGATGCTCCAAAAATGAGGACTCCCTAGTAAGATGTAAATCCCACATTTGAGATACCTTTTCTGTAAAGACAACTGATACGCCATTTGCCTCTGCCAATAGACCAGCTAGCAACCGTATATCCTCCAGTGTCGTAGTTTCGTCCAAACTTATACCTATGAAATCCTCGGCATACCTTACATTGATATTTTGAGAATCAAGTATAGAAAAAATTTTTGCCTGCTGTTCTTTTCCAGCAACTACAGCTAGTGTATCGAATGCACTATTATTCTTCAGCTCATAACCCATTGCAATAATGTTATTAGCCAGTATACTGGTTAGCTCATTTACCCTTTGCGCTATAGCTTTCAATCGTTTTGGACCTTGGTATGCTGCATACATACCTGCCATTACCGCAAGTAAAGCTTGAGCCGTACAGATATTGCTTGTAGCCTTATCACGTTTTATATGCTGCTCTCTGGTTTGGAGCGCCATACGCAGTGCGTTATTGCCTTGTGCATCAAGTGATACCCCAATAATTCTGCCGGGCAATCTTCGTTTATGCTCTTCCTTAGTAGCAAAAAATGCCGCGTGTGGACCACCATTACCCATAGGTATGCCAAAGCGCTGTGTGCTTCCCACAACCACCTCAGCTCCCCATTCCCCGGGTGGCTTTAGCAATGTTAGTGATAATATATCCGCAGCTACTATAGTCTTCACTCCGCTGCGCAAAGCATTTTCGGTCATTTCTGCATAATCTTCTACACATCCATCACCTGTAGGGTATTGAACAAATACCGCAAAATATTCTTCTGTAAAATCTACTTGAAACGGATTGCCAATAACTACCTCAATATTGAGGGGGTTAGCACGTGTCTGAAGTACATCTATGGTCTGAGGGAAAGCTTTTTCTGAAACGAAAATTTTATTTCCTGTTTGCCTACTCTTTGCACTGTATAGCATAGCCATAGCCTCTGCAGCTGCAGTTGCCTCATCTAACAAACTTGAATTTGCAAGCTCCATACCCGTCAAATCCATAATCATAGTTTGAAAATTTAAAAGAGCCTCTAATCGGCCTTGCGCTATTTCAGCTTGGTATGGAGTGTACTGCGTATACCATCCTGGATTTTCTAAAATATTGCGCAATATTACTTGAGGCGTATGCGTGCCATAATAGCCCATACCAATATAACTCTTTGCTATGATATTCTTACTCCCTATTTGTTTTAGACTTGCCAAAAGTTCTACTTCTGTCAATGGATCAGACAAGTTCAGCTCTTTTTTGAGCCGTATCTCGTCTGGTATTGTTTGAGAAATTAGCTGCTCGGTATTGGCATAGCCCAGCATTGCTATCATTTGCGATTCCTCACTTGGAGAAATGCTGTTATGACGGTCAGAAAATTGTTCCTTGTACATTATTTACGTTTATGTTCTGCAAAGTTAAAACTTAGATAAATGATAAACCACTTTGTTAAATTTAAGTTCATAAACTAATGATTCATTTATCTATTTTATTTTCGTCAACTTGATACAGCAGTTTTAGGAACAAAATAATAGAGTCAAACTACTATTTTTTTTGACCTAACAAACAAAAAGTCGTAATTTCGGCAACACATATTCTTATGACAAAACATCTGTTATTATTACTATCACTACTATCATTTTTTGCGATGAAAGTTGACGCCCAAGACCAAAGTAAGTCTTATCCTAATTGGTCTACACACGTTTTAATATCTTCTTCCTCGCTACTCAGCGATTTAGGAGGTAAAAATTATATTGGCACAAATGATGCAGAAGATTTAAATATAAGTCAAACGAGATACGCTATCGGTAGCGGCTTACAATATAACTTGCCTAATGGTTTTTCCTTCGGTTTTGATGCTTTTTACACCCGCCTTCGCGCAGACGATGCTGAAACAAACTGGGATAGAAAATACCGCCAATTAAAGGTAAGGACGGACGTCTTAGAAACGGCATTTAAAATAGAATACACGGTACCCAGAAATGTGAGACTTCTAAAAGGATTCTATGCAAATGTAGGCGGTGGGGTCTTTTTCTACCAGCCGATGAACGAAATGAATGGAGTTTGGTACAAACTAAGACCATTAGGTACTGAAGGGCAGTTGGTAGACCCAGCACAAAGTCCTTACAATATTTACTCTGCGGTTATACCTTTTGGATTTGGTAAAAAGTTTTACTTACAGAACGGTATGATTCTAGGTATAGATCTATCACTAAGAAAATCGTTTACTGACTATCTGGACGACGTGTCGGGCAACTACTATGATAGAGAAGCAATTCTTATAAATTCTGGAGAAGAAGCTGCTTATTTCAGTAATCCAGCTTACGGGAATAATGCAAAAAAAGTTGGAACTCCTGGCAGCAAAAGAGGAAATAGCAGCATAAACGATAGTTATTTCTTACTTGGCTTCAAACTTCATATTCCCCTTAATCAAAATGGTATATTTAAAAAGAATGTGTCTTACAATGATCACTATATACGTAGTGATGGTAGTATCCCCAAAATAGGACGAAATGGTAAGAAAAAAGAAGCCATATTTTCAAATAATTGGGATATTTAATACAAGATAAACTAACTGCTAAACATCAAAATCAATACGCTTTGTAAGTACTCGATGGAGATTAAAAATAATTAGAAAAATGGAAGAAGTTGTATCAGATATACCCCTCATAACAAATGATGCTGTAGTTTTCGGCATACTTATCACTCTACTCGCCTTGATTTTTAAATCAAGTGAGTTGACCAAATTTCAATCCTTTTATAAAATAATTCCAGCCTTACTACTATGTTACTTTTTACCCTCGCTTTTTAGTACACTAGGTATCATCTCGCCTATGTGGATAGATATGGACGCTGCACTAAAAGCTTTAAGTACGAGTGGATACGATGTTTCTGATATATCTACGTTTAAAGATTTTAAAAACTTTGTCCTAAAAAATGAGATTGGTGGTGATTTACTAAAACCTTACATCGGCAAATCTCAACTTTATTTCGTGGCCTCACGCTATTTACTACCGGCCAGTTTGGTCCTGCTTACGCTAAGTATCAATCTCAAAGAAGTTTTTAATCTTGGTTACAAAGCGCTGATTATGTTCATTACTGGCACTATAGGCGTTATCATAGGTGGGCCATTAGCGATATTGCTCTTTTCATTCCTCGCTCCAGAAGTAGTAGGAGGTGCTGCACCTCACGAGGTATGGAGAGGTATGACAACTATAGCTGGCAGTTGGATAGGCGGAGGAGCCAACCAAGCTGCCATGTATGAGATTTTTAAAGATGGAGAAAATAATCTAATAACGGGGAGCATGTACTCTATGATGATTACCGTCGATATAATTGTAGCAGAAGTATGGATGTTTTTCTTATTGCTAGGAGTAGGCCGAGCAGACAAAATTGACGCTTTTTTTAAGGCAGACGCCACTGCTGTAAATACCCTTAAAAACCAAATGCAGGAGTTTAGCCAACGAATTGCTCGCATTCCTAGTTTTAATGACATTGTAATCATACTTGGGCTTGGATTAGGAGCTACTGGAGTAGCCCATTTCTTTGCCGATATGTTGTCTCCCTTTGTCCAAGAATACTCTCCTTACCTTGCAAAAACCTTCAGCTTAGGATCTAGTTTTTTTTGGCTGATAGTAATTGCTACGGGATTAGGTATAGTTTTTAGTTTTACACGCCTACGAAATTTTGAAGGTGCTGGTGCATCAAAAATTGGCGGTGTGTTCATTTATATATTGGTCGCCACTATTGGAATGAAAATGAACGTGATGGCCATATTTGAAAATCCTGCAATATTTTTGGTCGGGTTAACTTGGATGCTAGTTCACGTTATCCTTCTAGTAGTGGTAGCAAAAATTATCAAAGCTCCATTCTTTTTTCTAGCTGTGGGTAGCAAAGCAAATATAGGAGGAGCTGCGTCGGCCCCTGTGGTAGCTGCTGCTTTTCACCCATCTTTAGCACCCGTAGGAGTTTTACTAGCTGTGCTAGGCTATGCTTTGGGCACCTACGGTGCACTTATAAGCGGATATCTGATGCAGGCCGCCGCAGGTTAGTTTCACTTATTGGTAAAGCTTGTGCAATTGGCTTTCTCTTTCATAATTTTTGAATTGTCTCTATTTATTAACGAGTGACAAACTGCTAAATTAATAGAATAACCACCGCCTAAGAAGTTCTAATTTGGCGATCAAAGGCTGGAGCAAAAAACTGCTTTTTATTTGTTAAAATCCATATTCATATATTTTAGGTTTTTACTAAAATTTTAGAATAACGAGGTAAAACTGTTTATTAATGTACTTTAAAAATTAATATTAAACCCTTTCAAAATCTAGGTGAAATATATTTCTCAAAGTCTTCTTTTATCGTTAAAATATACTTAAGCTAACATTTAGATGCTAGATGCTCTACATGTTTCTTCTATATTGCCCACCCACCTCGAATAGAGCATTAGTAATTTGACCCAAAGAACATACTTTGGTTGCCTCCATCAAGGCTTCAAAAACATTTCCATTTTGTAAAGCTATCTTCTGTATATGGCTCAATTGTTCCTTCGCTTCCACTTCGTAGCGCATATTGAGACTGTTAAGTGTATTAATTTGAAACTGTTTTTCGTCCTCTGTAGCTCGTATCACTTCTTTGGGCAAAACAGTAGGAGATCCTTTGCTACTCAGGAAGGTATTTACGCCGATAATGGGAAAATCTCCATTGTGCTTTAGCGTTTCGTAGTACAAACTTTCTTCTTGTATTTTAGACCGCTGATACATGGTTTCCATAGCACCTAGCACTCCGCCACGCTCGGTTATTTTATCAAACTCTGCAAGTACCGCCTCCTCTACCAACTCGGTAAGCTCTTCGGTAATAAATGAACCTTGCATAGGGTTTTCATTTTTTGCCAACCCAAATTCCTTATTTATGATGAGCTGTATGGCTACTGCACGGCGCACACTTTCTTCTGTAGGCGTAGTAATAGCCTCGTCGTAGGCGTTTGTATGCAGTGAGTTGCAGTTATCATATATTGCATACAAGGCCTGCAGTGTGGTACGTATATCGTTAAAATCTATTTCTTGAGCGTGTAAGCTTCTGCCACTAGTCTGGATGTGGTATTTCAACATTTGGCTTCGCTCATCAGCTCCGTATTTTAACTTCATTGCTTTAGCCCAAATTCTTCTTGCCACCCGCCCTATTACCGCATATTCTGGATCTATACCATTGGAGAAGAAGAAGGATAAATTTGGCCCAAAATCATTGATATCCATACCTCTACTTAGATAATACTCTACATATGTAAATCCATTGGCTAAGGTAAAAGCAAGCTGTGTTATAGGATTTGCTCCTGCCTCTGCAATGTGGTATCCAGATATACTTACAGAGTAGAAATTTCGCACTCCTTCATTGGTAAAATACTGCTGCACGTCTCCCATAAGTCTAAGCGCAAATTCAGTGGAAAAAATACACGTATTTTGCGCTTGGTCCTCTTTCAAAATATCTGCTTGTACTGTCCCTCTTACTTGTTTTAGGGTATCTGCTTTTATCTTATCATAAACCGAAATAGGAAGTACTTTATCTCCTGTTAGACCCAACAACATGAGGCCTAGACCATCATTCCCATGTGGTAATTCACCACTATAACTAGGTTGTTTACTCCCTTTTTTGCTAAAATAATTATCTATTTTTTTCTGTATCTCATCTACCAAACCATTTTCTTTGATATACAATTCACACTGCTGATCTATAGCTGCATTCATAAAGAAACCTAGCAACATCGGAGCTGGACCATTAATTGTCATACTTACAGAGGTCATAGCGTGTGCTAAATTGAACCCTGAATACAATTTTTTTGCATCATCTAGGCAGCATATGCTCACGCCCGCATTACCAATTTTTCCATAAATATCTGGACGATAGTCGGGGTCATTCCCATACAGTGTTACAGAGTCGAAAGCAGTAGACAACCTTTTTGCTGGCATACTACTACTCAAATAATGAAACCGCTTATTGGTTCGTTCTGGACCACCCTCACCGGCAAACATCCTAGTGGGGTCCTCACCCTGTCTTTTAAAAGGATAAATACCCGCAGTATATGGAAATTTACCAGGTACATTTTCTTGCAAATTCCATTGCAATACATCACCCCAAGCTTCATATTTCGGTAACGATACTTTGCTAATTTTTTGGTGAGAAAGTGAAATACTCTTTGTCTCTACCTTTATTTCTTTATTTCTGACTAAATAGGTATAAATATCATTTGCATACGATTCCTTCACCTTATCCCAAGTATCTAGAACAAGCTGAAGTTTAGGATCAAAGTCTAAGGCAACTTTAGTATAAGTTTCTTTTAAGTCTTTTATAAGTCTAGCAGAGTCTTCAATCTGTGTCTCTTTTATAGTGGTAATCGTCTTATTAATACCATATAATTTTTGAGCTATTTCAGATTGTTCCTTAGCCCATTTATCATAGTTTCTATTACTCTCAGCTATTTCGGAGAGGTATCGTACTCTTTTAGGTGGTATGATAAATACCTTTTCAGACATTTCGTTAGCTGCAACGAGTCCGGAGTTTAATCCAGCCGAAGTTTTTTCATTGATCGTATGTATCAATTTAGCATAAAGGGAGTTCACTCCTGGATCGTTAAACTGGCTTGCAATAGTTCCATAGACTGGCATGCTATCCACATCATCATCAAAACGGACATGGTTTCTTTGGTACTGCTTTTTTACATCTCTCAATGCATCTAGCCCGCCACGTTTATCAAATTTATTGAGTGCGATGACATCGGCAAAATCAAGCATATCTATCTTTTCTAGCTGAGTAGCTGCACCATACTCAGGTGTCATTACGTATAGGCTTGCATCACAGTGATCTGTAATTTCTGTATCACTTTGACCAATACCAGAAGTTTCTAATATAATTAAATCAAAGCCTGCTACCTTCAAGATATCTTTCGCAACGTCAATATGAGCAGAAAGAGCCAAATTAGCTTGACGAGTGGCCAAAGAACGCATATAAACTCGATTATTTCTTATGCTATTCATTCGTATTCTATCTCCTAACAATGCCCCACCTGTTTTTCTTTTTGAAGGATCTACAGATATTATTGCAATATTTTTACTCGGAAAGTCTACTAAAAATCTTCTCACCAACTCATCTACCAAACTACTTTTACCCGCGCCTCCTGTTCCTGTAATCCCAAGTACGGGTGTGGCTAATGCTGCGGCCTCTTTTGAAATTTCTGCAAGCAGAACTTTATTTTCATCTGGAAAATTTTCTGCTGCTGAGATAATACGAGCAATAGACATCTTATTCATAGAACGAAATGACTCAGCTTCATTATCAAGATTTTGGCCCGTTGGGAAATCTGATGATTGAACCAAATCATTTATCATTCCTTGAAGACCCATAGATCTACCATCATCGGGATGATATATTTTAGAAATACCGTAATCCTCTAACTCCTTTATCTCTGACGGTAAAATAGTGCCTCCACCTCCACCAAATAACTTGATGTGCCCTGCACCTTTTTCTACTAGCAAGTCTCGCATATACTTAAAATATTCATTATGCCCACCTTGATAACTTGTAATAGCTATGGCATTTGCATCTTCTTGTATAGCCGTATTTACTACTTCTTCTGCACTTCGGTCATGGCCCAAGTGGATTACCTCACAGCCAGTAGCTTGTATGATTCTTCGCATAACATTGATAGCTGCATCATGTCCGTCAAAAAGAGAGGCTGCTGTTACTATTCGAACCTTATTTATGGGAGTATATGGAGTTTGGTCTTGCATATCTGTTATCTCGTTTTGCTGATAGTATATTTTATAAACTCTACAAAGGTAATGCAAGCTCACATTTCTAATAACCTACATAGTAGTATAGATTGACTAAAAAATAGCCATACTCGAATTGTTATACCAAATAAATCAATATTTATTTCGAATAGTACCTTAATAACTAAGGTTGCTTTAATAAAGAAAAAGGCTTTACAAAAAAGATTTGCAAAAAAAAGTGTAGATCATACTCAAACAAGAAAGCCAACAAAGAGATAATCTTATATTTACCGCTTTAAAATAGATAAATGGACATATTTAGGGGTTTACTCGGCTTGATTATACTAATCGGTATTGCTTTCTCATTTAGCAAACACAAGAAAAGAATCAACTGGAGGCTAGTAGGTGCAGGTATTATTATCCAGCTCATTTTAGGTTTACTAGTTTTTAAGGTGCCTGTTTTCGCTTCTATTTTTGGTGTTTTTGCAGGTTTTTTCACTCAATTACTCTCTTTTACTGATGCAGGAGCAGCTTTTATTTTTGGCAATATGGTATCAAATGATCCAGAAATCACAAAAACTATTGGTTATATATTTGCGTTTAAAGTATTACCTACAGTTGTTTTCGTCTCTGCTCTAACTTCGTTATTGTATTACCTTGGTTTTTTACAAAAAATTGTTTTCGGATTTGCGTGGATATTGAGCAAGACGATGCGTCTATCTGGTGCCGAGAGTCTGGCTGCAGCTGCCAATATATTTGTAGGGCAAACCGAGGCTCCGCTTTTGGTAAAGCCCTACATTGCCAAAATGAGTAAGTCAGAAATATTGTGTTTAATGACTGGCGGAATGGCTACAATAGCAGGTGGCGTATTTGCAGCTTTTATTGGATTTTTGGGCGGTGACGATTTAGCAGCTCAACAAGAATTTGCAAAACATCTCCTCACAGCTTCTATTCTATCGGCTCCCGCTGCTATTGTGTGTGCTAAAATACTTTACCCCGAAACCGAAAATGTGAATCAACAGCTAGATATAGATAAAGACACCATAGGTTCAGGACCACTAGAAGCTATATCTAACGGCACCACTGATGGTATCAAACTAGCGATAAATGTAGGTGGAATGATTCTCGTATTCTTGGCATTTATCGCTATGATAAATTATTTCTTATTTGACATTGTAGGAAGCTATACCGGTCTGAACGCAAGTATAGCAGAGAACACTCAATACCAAGGTCTTAATTTACAGATGATACTAGGTTTTGCATTCGCTCCGCTAGCTTGGGTGATAGGTATAGACGCGCAAGACATTCTATTGAGCGGCCAATTGCTAGGCGAAAAAACTGTAATAAATGAGTTTATAGCTTACCTATCACTGAAAGATTTGATAGCTGCGGAAGGGGGCTCACAACTTGGGCACCGCTCTACAGTAATTCTCACATACGCATTGTGCGGATTTTCCAACTTTGCATCTATTGGCATTCAAATAGGCGGCATAAGCGCAATAGCCCCAAACCAACGTGGCGTATTGGCTAAACTCGGGCTTCGCGCACTCCTTGGCGGCACGCTCGCTTGTCTTATGACGGCAACTATAGCAGGTATGCTATTTACATAAAACTATGAACAGAGGATATTTATATGGCGACGGTTTTTTTGAGACCATACGAATTTTAAACGGAAGTATCCCCCTGATTTTTAATCATCTTCAGCGTATTTCCGAAGCACTAGAAATTTATTCCTTACGCGCAAGCTTTGATATTACTGAAGATTTTATTTATGGAATAGCAAACTCATACATGCCAAACGGGAGCTTACGAATCAATTTTTTTAGAGATGGAGAAGGCAAATACCTACCCAACTCAGACTATGTAGCCTTTGATCATTCTTTTGAACCGCACTCGCTCACTTTTTTTCTACCTACTTCTCTAGATTTAGCCTCAGACCTGCATCAAGCGCCCATCCAAAAAGGGAGTTTTTCGCTTTATTCCGAATCAAAACCCATCACAAAATGGATGACGGTAAAAAGTATGAGCAGTGTATACTATGTGTTAGCTGCAAAATATAAACAAGCCAAACAAGTAGATTACTTGTTTTTGCAAAACACTCACGGCATTATTTGCGAAGAATTAAATAGTACTGTTCTCATTCAGCAAGGAGAACATTTTTTCATTCCTAGTTTGCATTCTGGTGGGGTAAATGGGGTAACACAGCGATACTTGCTTAGCAATTATGGCTTCGCTATCTCAGAAAAAAACTTAACTATGCAAGATATAGAAATAGCAGATGCAGTATACTTGTGTAAAGCTACCACAGGAGTAATCAGAATAAAATAGGACTTTACGATTCAACTACAAAAAAAGCCCTATCACAAATTGTGATTGGGCTTTTTTTGTGTAGCGTACACCTACTAAATACTAGTATCTGTAAGCGTCGCTTTTGTATGGTCCATTAAGACCAACACCGATATAGTCTGCTTGGTCTACGGATAATTCTTCTAGCTCCACTCCTATTTTGGCAAGGTGGAGCGCAGCTACTTTCTCATCAAGGTGTTTTGGTAAAACATATACTTGATTTTCGTAGTTCTCACTATTTTGCCAGAGTTCTAATTGTGCTAAGGTTTGATTTGTAAACGAGTTACTCATCACAAACGATGGATGACCCGTAGCACAACCTAAATTTACCAGTCTACCTTCGGCAAGAACAATAAGCTCATTGCCATCTACATTATAAACATCAACTTGTGGTTTTACTTCATATTTGGTGTCTCCATAGGCCTTATTTAAATAGGCAATATCTATCTCATTATCGAAGTGGCCAATGTTACAAACTATAGTCTTATCATTCATTAGTTTGAAGTGTTTCTCTGTCAAAATATCTTTATTGCCTGTGGCAGTAACAATGATTTGAGCTCTAGGAATTGCATTTTCCATTTTTTTAACCTCAAATCCGTCCATTGCAGCTTGCAAGGCACAGATAGGGTCTATTTCGGTTACTATAACTCTAGCACCGGCTCCGGCTAGAGACGCAGCAGTACCTTTTCCAACATCACCATATCCTGCAACTATTGCTACTTTACCAGCTATCATAACATCTGTTGCTCTTCGTATAGCATCTACAGCAGATTCTTTGCATCCGTATTTGTTATCAAATTTAGACTTGGTCACAGAGTCATTTATATTTATGGCTGGAAGTGGCAGCGTTCCCGCTTTAAACCTATCGTACAATCTAAGTACACCGGTAGTAGTTTCTTCAGAAATACCCCGTATATCACCCACCAATTGAGGGTATTTGTCTAGCACCATGTTGGTTAAATCTCCACCATCGTCAAGAATCATATTGAGCGATTTCCCTCCTTCAAATGCATGCAATGTTTGCTCTATACACCAATCAAACTCCTCCTCGTTCATCCCTTTCCACGCAAAAACAGCAGTACCTGCAGCTGCAACAGCAGCTGCAGCTTGATCTTGGGTAGAAAATATATTACAGCTACTCCAGGTCACTTCTGCTCCCAAAGCTTGTAGGGTTTCTATAAGTACAGCGGTCTGTATGGTCATGTGTAGACATCCAGCAATGCGAGCACCTGCCAGCGGTTTACTCTCGCCAAACTCTTCCCTCAGTGCCATTAGTCCTGGCATTTCTGCTTCGGCAATGTTGATTTCTTTTCGTCCCCAGTCTGCTAGCGAAATGTCTTTTACTTTGTAATTGCTCATTGTTTGTGTTGTCATTATTTATAAATTACGGCTGCAAATTTAATACTTTAAGAACAAACCTTTCCTTCGTTTTGTTGCATATTTGCAATTATTTATAAGAACAACATGTATCCAGAAGAATTAGTGGCTCCAATGCGAGCCGATTTAACAAATAATGGTTTCACAGAATTAAGAGACGCAAGCCAAGTAAATACTGCCCTATCATCTGCTAAAGGAACAGCACTTCTAGTAGTAAATAGCGTATGTGGATGTGCCGCAGGAAGTGCAAGACCCGGTGCTGTGGGTTCCCTCTTAGGTGATAAAAAACCAGATAACCTTTTCACCGTATTTGCCGGTCAAGATTCTGAGGCAGTAGCTGCAGCTCGCGAGCATCTTCTTCCGTACCCTCCTAGTAGCCCAAGTATTGGATTTTTTAAAGATGGAGAACTTGTACATTTTGTAGAGCGTCACCATATAGAAGGACGCACTGCAGAAATGATTGCCGGACATTTGCAAGAGGTATACAAGGAGTACTGTTAGCCCTCCTTATGTTCACCATTAAAACATAACACAAACCTTCAAAATAAGACATTTTTGAGCGCTATTTTAACAAGTAGCGCTTTTTTGTAGCTATTGATAGTACTCGCTACGCACTACCGCTTTCACTTCTCAAAAAACAATCTAGCTGTTTTAGTTGGAATCGCAAAAAGGGGCTGAAAAAATACTGCCACCCAAATAGTTGCAACCGTATTTCAACAATTTGGAGTATTTTTGAATGAGTAATTATAATAATAACATCCTTGACAAAAACTCTGCCTGACTTATAGAACAATTATACAACCTATGAAAACCATACAATTTTCAATTACATTTACACTGATTATTGCGTTCGGCGCAAGTTTTGGCCAAGACACACCAAGTACACCCAGCAAAAAAATAAGAATTCAAGATGTTCAAGTACTGCAATGCATAAGCTTTGCTCAAAACACCAACGGAACACTTGCAGATTTTAAGTCCCTAGCTCCCCAGTCTGTATTACTAAATAGTTCTATCTCTGATTTTTCTCAATACAAAATCTATAATGGAGACCTAAATTCTTCATTTTCTTTTATGTTGGGTTTTGAACTCAAAAATGAGCATGCATCACCACCGAAAACCACCCCTCAATTTCGACTAGGCATTCGTTACCTGTCAGCCTCTTCACTAGCTTTCAACGTATACAAAGAAGATCGGACGCCTTACGACACTTTAATCTCATCGCAAACAAATGAGACAGTATTTTTAGATTCAGTGAATACAGAAATTCATCAAATGACCTACTCATCAGAACAACTTCAAATTGATGCTTCTCTTATTTTCAGAACCAATCCGATGGGACGATGGTCGCTATTTACCGGTATTGGAATTGCGGCTGGTGTTTCACTGAATGCTTTTACTGAAATAGAGCAAAGCCAATTTAGCAGAACAGCAGCAACATTTTCGGATGGTAGGACCACATTGGATTACTATTTACCCAACAGTAACAAAAAGTTTGAGAAACAACGAAATAAAACCAATTTCGGAGCATCAGCGTACATTCCATTAGGAGTTGATTTTAGGGTAGGAAATAAAAGAGACTTTTGGCAACAAACACATTTGTTTTATGAGATGAGACCAAGTATCAATGTGACTTCCATACCAGAGTTACATACTGTAACACAGGCAAATGCACAGCACGGTATAGGCCTTCGAATTTCTTGGTAAATCTCAATTTAGTATAGTTTAAACTACCCTCCCAATAATCGTTCGCAACAAATAGCAGTTGCCATTGCTGCATTTAGGCTTTCGGTAGAGCCACTGCCAGGTATAGTTATAGCCGTATGAACCAGCCTATGAAGTAATTCCGGTTTAATCCCATTTGCTTCGTTACCAATGAGTAAAACACCGCCACTAGTACTGGGTACATTGCGAATGTTTTGACCATTTAGCAAGGTAGCAAAAACTGTTTTTCCAACCAACAGATCGCATAAATCTCCTTGAATTACATTAACGCGCAAAAACGAACCCATAGTGCTCTGTATCACCTTATTGTTGTACAAGTCTACTGTATCCTTGCTTGCATAGATGGTATTTATTCCAAACCAATCTGCTATGCGAATAATTGTGCCCAAATTACCTGGGTCATTGATGCCGTCCAGAGCAATTTGCCAAGGTGAAATATTATGAATTATTTCGTGGTGACGAGCTATAGCTAAAATTTCTTGTGGATTTTTGAGCTGTGATATAGCTTGAAAATCTGCCCTACTCACTACCTTACAGTTATCCTCTAGAACACCTGTATAACTGCTCAAAAAAGCAGAAGTGCATAGAATAGACTCCACTGGCCAATCGCTTGCTACTAATTCACTAACAGATTTTTGTCCTTCAACGACAAATAGACCATACTTTTGTCTAAACTTTTTAGAACTTAATTGTTGGTACTGCCTTAACTTAGCTTTACTAATCAATGGTTTTGTATAAATTTGAACACAAAGTTAAAATATTGTCTCATACTTCTCCTGTTTGGGAGTTTAAGTGCTTGTAATATTACGAAAGTAGTACCCGAAGGCCAGCAACTTTTGGTGCAAAATAAAATACAACGTGCAGATGTAAAGTCAATAGATCTGAGCGATGAAAAAGACAATATAAAGCAGCGCCCAAACCGAGAACTTCTTGGATTTATAAAATTTCATCTTTGGGCCTATCAATATGGTACTAAAGGTATAGGAGTAGGTAAAAAGAAGAGAGGTTTTAGAAGGTTAATGGAAAAAGTAGGCGAAGCCCCTGTATTGATAGACAGCAACAAAATGAACCTGTCAGCTAAGCGCCTATCAGAGTACTATTTCAGTAAAGGCTTTTTAGAAAACGAGGTAACCTACAAAATCATTCCAAAAAAACTTTTAAACAAACGAGCAAGGGTAACCTATACAGTAAACTTAGATAAAGTACACACTATAAATAGTCTAGTATACAATAGTACATCATTATCTATAGAACGGGAAATTCAAGCTACAATAAGTGAGCAGAAACTACGAGTAGGTCAGCGTCTTGATTTTGAAAAAATTGAAGAAGAACGAAACAGGCTAAATACCTTGCTTCGCAACCAAGGTTATTACTACTTTAATAGTTCATTTATAGATTTTCAAATAGACACTAATCAAAATAAACTCAAAGCAGATGTAGTAGTAAACATTAGGAATAAAAAAAATAGGGAACCTCATTACAAACAGACCATAGATAAAATTTTTGTAAGCATAGGAGATGCTGAAAGCCAAGACACATTTTATCACCAAGGGCTGCTTTTTTTGGAGGGCAGCTATTACATAAAACCAACATCCTTGAGCAAGAATATTCTTTTTAGACCAGGGGATGTGTATAACGCTAGCAAGGTGCAGGGCACATACAGTAATTTACTGTCTACTGGATTGTTTAATTTTGTAACCATCCGGTTTGAGCCGTCCAGCACAGATAGCCTTAATAAGCTTACGGCAAAAATCATACTACAAACAGCACCAAAGCACGATTTTACTTGGGAGCCTCAAGCCATTATTACTGCTCAGGGTGATGGTATTGCTGTAAATAACCAAAACAACGTATTTGGTAGTCAGCAAAGTGCAGGTATAGCTAATGTACTTTCTCTTGCTAATAGAAATGTATTTGGTGGGGGAGAAACATTCAGTATTAGTTCAATTACTGCATTAGAAACTCAGCTCAAAAAAAGCGATCAGGCAAACACAATCAATAGTTTTAGACAAGGTATGAACGCAGAATTGAAAATACCCTCCTTAGTCTTTTTTGAACGCAATAAATTCAGCCAAGTTTTTGTCAAAAAAAGTACTAGACTCAATGTCTCATTTTTACATGATAGAAATATAAATTTTACCCGAAATGTGATACCATTCAACTTTACCTATGCTTTTAGTCGTGGGCGGTTTTCATATGGTATAACCCCACTCAGACTTAGTATAAATCAAGCCGTGGTAGAAGGAGAATTTTTACAATCTCTGGATGCCGGATCCCGTTTTTATACAGAGCAATTATTGACCAATAATATTATATCTGGTCCTACGGCTTCTTTGTTTTGGAGTAACAAAGATCTTAATCCATTTCACTATTGGCAGGTGCGCTCAAATGTTGCAGAACTTTCTGGGAATTTAGCTTCATTATATTTTAATCTATTCACTACTCAAACAGGAATTGATAAAGAAATAGGCCAAATCAAATATTCACAATATGCTCGCTCAGACATAGATATAAGCCTAAATCATAGTATCGATGAAAATAACGCATTAGCTTACAGATTTTTTGCAGGTGCAGGTATACCTTACGGCAATACTGTTTTTTTGCCCTTCGAACGTCGATTTTTTGTAGGTGGAGGTAGTGGTCTTCGCGCCTGGAGACCACGCACACTAGGCCCTGGAAGCTACAGCGACAGTGCAAATGATGTTAGAATAGAAAAAACAGGCGAACTAATGCTGCAAGGAAGTGCTGAATTCAGATTTGACATAATTGACAAAATTGTGGATGGTGCTATTTTTGCCGACGCAGGAAATATTTGGAATTTCAGAGAAAACCCGAATTTTGAAAATGCAGAGTTTAAGTTTAACCGATTTTATAAAGAAATAGCTTTCAATTCCGGAATAGGCTTACGATTTGATTTAACGTATGTGGTTTTTCGTACGGATTGGGGTATAGCTTTACACGACCCCTCTAAACTAACAGGAGAAAAATGGGTCATCAAAGACTTTTCGCAAAAAAGATGGATTTTTGACAACACAGCACTTAATTTCGCCGTCGGTTTTCCATTTTAAAACCAGCAGAAAATCAACTTGTTTAATGTATAAATGTCACCACCGACGATTAAAACCGTCCAAAAATATAGAATTATTATTAGCTATTTTGCTAATTATCTCGGTGTGTGAATATGATACTGGAAATAGTAAAGAGCTCAATGTATTTTCACCTGATTATGACATTTCATTGGATACAAAAGGATTTGCTCGATTATTTGAAGAATTAGAAGATTTAGATAGAGTTGTTATACCGCAGTTTTTTAGCTCAAACACTAATCCAAAATATAGAGCACAAGCTATTTTACAGCACAATAAAATGCGAGATACTCGGGTATAAAACAACTAAGAATTACGACGTAAAAAAATAAAAATAATTAGCTTTAGCCCCCAAACTAAATCTTAAAACACAGAGAAAAGAAAAATATGGAATTAACCAAAGACGGTTATGCAGTGGGTGGAGTAACTCTGCAAGGCATAGCAAAAAAATTTGAGACCCCAGTATATGTATATGACGCGGATCAAATCATAGCAAATTACCACGAATTAAAAAATGCATTTACAGGTGTAGAAGTCAAGCTGAAATATGCGTGTAAAGCACTCACCAATATAAATGTACTAAAACTGCTAAAAAATGAGGGTGCTGGATTAGATACTGTAAGCATTGAGGAGGCAAAACTTGGTCTTCATGCGGGTTTTGAGCCAAATGAAATCCTATTTACACCAAACAGTGTGTCTTTTGAAGAAATAAAGGAAGCCGTAAAACTTGGTTTAATTATTAACATTGATGAGCTAAGTATTTTAGAACGATTTGGGAATGAGTATGGGAATACAGTTCCTTGCTGTATTCGTCTAAATCCACATATAATGGCAGGTGGCAACACTCACATTTCCGTAGGTCATATTGACAGTAAATTTGGTATCAGTATTTACCAAGTGCCACATATTAAAAGGATTGTAGATGCACTAAATATAAATGTCAATGGTTTGCATATGCACACGGGTAGTGATATTCTAGATGCTGAAGTCTTTTTGAGAGGCGCTCAATTACTATATGAAGCAGCAAAGTCTTTTGCAAATCTGGAATTTATGGATTTTGGTAGTGGTTTTAAAGTAAAATACAAAGAAGGTGACATAACCACGGATGTAAACGATATAGGAGCTAAAATTGTTGACAGTTTTAAGGCCTTTTGCAAGGATTATGGTAAAAATCTAGAGCTGTGGTTTGAGCCAGGAAAATATTTGGTAAGTAATGCTGGGCAGTTTCTTGTTAGTGTGAATGTGGTTAAACAAACTACGTCCACAGTATTTGCGGGAGTAAATTCAGGACAAAACCATTTATTAAGGCCTATGATGTACGACGCATATCACCATATTGTGAATGTAAGCAACCCAAAGGGAACTGAACGTATATATTCCGTTGTAGGGTACATATGTGAGAGTGATACTCTAGGCTACGACAGAAGACTAAATGAGGTTCGTGTAGGCGATATATTAGCCATTGGTAATGCTGGAGCCTACGGATTTAGTATGAGTAGTAATTACAATAGTAGACTTCGACCAGCTGAGGTATTGGTTTATAATGGGAAAGCACACCTTATTCGAAAGCGTGAAAATCTGGAATACCTCCTTGAAAATCAGATAGAAATCGAGCTATAATAAAAGGAAGGTGCATCTCGCCAAAACAGCACTGTCTTCTAGCAATTCTGCACTATACTCACCTTTAGTATATGCTTCTAACTGCTGATAGTAGTAAGTAACTAGTTTCTCTGTGCCATCGTATGTCATTGTTTGTCTTAAAGTAACAGGCTCACTAATGTCAGTCAGCTCCTGTGTTTCTTTGACAATAACAGAACCATTTGGAGATTTGACTCTAATTGATACCTCCTTATCGCCACAGGATATAAAGTTACTTGCAGATACCATAAATTCACATTTTAATCGCTCTACTTTACGTGCTTTATTTATTGTTTCTTGCCTTCCTCTGTACATACGAATAGGTGATATTCTAAAATTTACAACCTGCAAAATATTTGCTGCCCGAAGTTTTTGGTTGACAATAGTACTAGCCAACAAAAGACTATCATTTTGAGCACCAAATGACGCAGCTCTATCAAATGCCAATTGTGCATCTTGCTTAGTATTTGAATTTATTTTTTGTAATTCTTCTATTTGACTTAAATACATGGAATTTATTTTTTGTAATTTACTAATTTCATCTTGGGCCCTCAACAAATTTTTGTAACCAACTGTGGGTGAAGTAAACTCATCTTTTTTATTTAATATCTTTGATATTCGACCATAAGCCAACTTTAGCTCACTTTTTTTGGCTACTAGTTCTTTACGCAATTCATTGTTTAAATCTAACTGTGCTAAGTTTTTATCTATACGTTCCTGTAATAGTCGCTCTACCTCTATTAGTCGATCTTGAATAGAATCTTTATTGAGCTGAAGACCTAAGTATAATTCTATTAACTCCTCTTGCTGATTTTGTAACATCTTCGAATTTTCTGCGTATCTAACGAATAAATACATAGACAAACTCAAAGAAAAAATGAATAAAACTACAAATACTGGGACAGCTACACTACGCCTATATTTTTGAGAAGCATCTTGCATATTTTCATACAATTTTAACAAAAATACATAGAAGATTTACGTTATGTGCTACTTTACCTAAAAGAACAAAAACCCAAGAATTAATACCAATACTGCAGTATTAAATGATTTTCTGATATGCAACACTTTACACTATTTATTGCATTTAACCCAGTCACCATATTGAATTTAAATATGACTAGTTTTCACAATGCAACCCGACTAATAGTTCTGAGCTTTGATATGCGTCAGAATGCTACGTTTTCCAAATTAATATCTTTGACATAACCTGCGTATGAAAATAATTATACTTTTTCTGTTATTCAAGATATGTAAGTGCAAGAATTTTTATGAGGAATATACAATCAAATTTTAAAACTTTTTTATAAAAAAAATAGAGTTATTCAAGATGTAAATGCAAAGAGTTCAATCAACTGAATAACCCAACACTGTTCTACTATCCTACTGAATTCACTTGCCATGAGCGGCGAAACCAAATAAATGCTCAGAATTCTGACTAGATAAATTGCGATTGGATAATGGTCAAAATTATCTGCAGTATTGATTTAACAATAACTAACTGTGAACCAAATTATTTTAGTATACATAGCTAAATAAAACAAATATTGAAAAGTAAAGATAGCTACTATATTACAGTTAACAGAATGGGTAATTCCTAATTTTTCATTGGCATATTATCCAAAAAAAATTAATTATTATCATATTTGGTGAAGTCTATTTTTGACATAAACTTGTGTTCTAAAGCGGTCCAAGTCTCTGGACCACGCCAATGCCCCCGGCCATAAGCGAACCTTGCTTTCTCCCAGCTCCCATAGCGGGTATGCAAACTTTTTAAATAATAAATGCCAACCTTGAGATAATTTCTTCGTGTTTTGCCGCCCTCGAGGTTTAGTTTTTTGTACCAATACCAGTAGGTTTGGTCTATCACCTGAAGGTCGCCATTATCTGACCCCCCTTTGGTATTTTTTATATAGCGCCATGCACTCTCATTTTGACCTATTTCCTTTACCAATTCAAAAGGAACACCGGCCTCTTTACAGATGGAGTCTGCAACTTCTAGTACTGATTTAGATTTTACTACTATAGGTATTGGTGTTGGTGTTTTTTTCTCAACTCCCGCATCAAATACGTTAGGTACATTCTTCTGGACTTTTTGTCTGTTCACAAAACTAGTAGCCACTATTACTATACATAATAATGCACCCAATGAATTGTGCTTGCTCAAATTTTTCATTAGAAAGTTTTTTGGATTTATTTTTAAGTTAGAGCGGATTCTTGAGGATATTTTATTAATTTTGCTGTCTGCTCTGGTTTAAAGATTTACTGCAAATGTAATCCTTTTTTGAAATACTAGCCATCTTCGCGTTATTCACAAAACTTATCATGCGTCCAATAAAATAGAACTTCTTTAAATAAGGCATTCGAATATTTAGAATTTAATAAAAAATTCTTTGTCGTGAGCAATAAAAGAAGGCTTGATGTGGCTTACACTTTTCAGTAAAATAGCCGACATGAAGCCCTGTAATCTGAAGTATTTCTAAATAATTTATTCCATATTAGTCATTCCTCTAGCACTAATATAGCGTTCGGCATCCAAAGCAGCCATGCAGCCGGTGCCTGCTGCAGTAACAGCTTGTCTGTATGTAAAATCCTGAGCATCGCCACATACAAATACACCTGGTATATCAGTTTTAGTACTATCTGGATGCGTCAAAATATATCCAGCATCATTCATTTTGAGGTACTTCTTAAAAATATCTGTATTCGGTTTATGACCTATAGCCACAAAAAAACCGTGAATGGGTATTTCTTTTTTCTCACCAGTAACGTTATTTACAATGCGCACCGCCTCTACAGCAGACTCCCCTAGTATTTCATCAGTTTCGGTATTGTAAAGTATTTCTACATTGGTAAGGCTATTTACTCGGTGCTGCATAGCTTTAGAGGCGCGCATTTCGTCTTTGCGCACAAGCATATACACTTTACTGCAAATTTTTGCAAGATAACTAGCTTCTTCAGCGGCAGTATCTCCAGCGCCTACAATAGCCACATCACGTCCACGGTAAAAAAAACCATCACAAACGGCGCATGCACTAACACCACTTCCATTGAGTCTCTGCTCGCTTGGTATTCCGAGCCATTTTGCACTAGCTCCTGTGCTTATAATTACCGTTTCTGCTTCAATCTCTGTTTTTTCATCTACTGTCACAAAATGATTTTCACCAGTTTCACTAAAACGCACAGAGGTGACCATACCAAAGCGCACATCTGCACCCAAACGCACAGCCTGATTTTTAAAGTGTTCCATCATTTGAGGCCCCATAATCCCATCTGGATATCCAGGATAATTTTCTACGTCAGTAGTAATAGTGAGCTGACCTCCGGGCTGAAGTCCTTCATAAACAACCGGTTTCATATCAGCACGGGCCGCATATATTGCAGCTGTATATCCTGCTGGTCCGGAGCCTATGATTAAACATTCTACTTTTTCCATTTTTTGTTGTCTTATTAAAAATCTACTGCAAAGTAAAAGCAAACTGACCTTTGCTCACATATATTTTGTGTATTTGGGTATAAGTTTAAACGATATCTCAACTTTATGCTCAGTAAAAATAAACTGCTGCGAATATGCTTCCTACGTAGAGTAGTGTTTGACGTTATTCTATTTTGGGAATGATAGCGTGGATAAAATTTGGCTTAGTACTGATCTGTTTGCATTCAACAAGCGGATGTTTGTATAGCTTTTTTAGCATGGCCGAAAAAAATATGCTAGTGTGAGTCCATAATTCGGTTACTTTTTTTCTTAAAAATAGAAAAGAAAGTAATGTGCTATTTGTCTTTTAATGCATGACGTTTCGAATAAACGCACGTGCAGCACAGCCTGTCCGCCGCGGCGGAGCGGCATTGCGTTTCATTTTGTGTTAGCGGTTTGTTTTACATTGATTCGATCATAGAATCTGACGAAACAGTTTTAGTGCATGTACCTTTGTTCGCACAAGGGGAGCAACTGAGACCGTTTCCTCTTGGGACGCACCCAAAATCTTCACTTGAACATGCACTTGTAGTACAACTCATTGTTCCAATAGCGATAATAGAAAGTCCATCACTTCCTAAGTTGGCTGGCAAAGAAGATTTGTAAACCGGGCCATTAAAAACCAAATAATAATCAATACCAGCCTCAGTAGAAATTACTAAACTAACACTTATAAACTGTCCATCAATACCTGACAAGGTAAGAAGATTTTTGTTATAAGTAGATATCAAAGATTGTTGATCTACAGTAATTACTGGGACGCCTCCTTGGAGTTCCCCTACAACTTGACCATAAACAGGACTTCCACAAAAAGTTAAACTTAAGATGGAAATCATTAAAATAAAAATACTTTTTTTCATAATTTGTTTTTATAAATTTTAAAAACCGAATTCAGTCGGTCACTGTTTTGGCTAACTCCTTTTTTTTAGCTTGGTGCTTAGTTGTCACGTTTCACCGTTTTGGTTTTCAATGGTTAATAGATTAGAACATTTTTGAGTTTTCTCTATTAATAGAGGGATTTTGTTCTTTCTTTCCTTATTTCTGCTTACCCAAAGATAGGCAAAAATCTTTTCTTGAATAACCGCTAACGTTTCTCATATTTGCGAAGGCGGGGATTTTTAGCACTGAACTTCATTAGATGAACAAAACTTGAATTTAGCAATTCACTTTCATTGAAACACGAAACCCCCGCTTTTGCAAATATGATGTTGGCAGTAGTTATTTTTCTCTAATTTTAATTATTTCAATCATCTTCAACTCTTCCATAGGAAAATTGTTTGAACCCGGTGGAAAAGGTTCAATATCTCCATTTTTGCAGTTACAGGTTTCTTTTAAGAATTTTATTGTTGCGATATATTCTCTATTCCACCATTCCCATTTACTTACAACCTCATCAGGAAGTTCAAATTTAGATTTTAAATAATTTTTGCCATTGACTATTTCTATAGTCGTCCCGCACCATTCACCACAAACAAAGTCTCCTGAACCATTATTAAATCTAATGGTAACTTCTTTTTCTATTTGCTCCTTTTTACAAGAAAAGATTAATAAGAGGAGTGTTATCGATAATAATATTTTACTTTTCATAGCTTTATTTTTTTACAATTTTTTGAACTAATATCTTTTTGTCCTCAAAAGACAGGACAATAAAATAAATATTGCTTTGTAACTCTGATAAATTAAATTCTTTGTTAAATGAGCCATTAGAAACCGTATGAACTCCTAGGTCTTTTACTTTACGTCCAGTATAATCGAATACTGTTATTTTGATGTTTCCTTGATTTTCAACATTAAAACTTACCTGAATAGTGTTTTCTGTGGGGTTAGGATATACAATAAAATCTAAAAAGATTTTTTTAGATTCATCCGTTAAGTATTGTGGTTCATCAGTCGCTACGCCATAATCTGAGTTTTCTCCATCTGGCTGTCCACAATCGTTTACTTCAACTATTTCAGCTACAAAATTACTGCCTGCTTCTGCCGTAAATCCTGGCTCTAATATAATCTCACCTCCTGACCTGAATGAGTATTCTTGTCCACTTTGAATGGTTACAACACCCGATGTTTCAATTTTGTTCTTTGCAATTATATCGCCCCCTAACGAATTACTGATGTCGCTATTTTGAATAATTAAATTATTTGTAGGCTGTAAGAAAGACATAGCATTGGGTATTTTTTCGTTTAACATTCTTGTATTGTTATGGGAATTTGTTGTACCCATTGGTACACCTCCAAAATTAATATTTGGATTAGACCAAAATAACAATCTAGGGCAGCCTCCCGTGCAACTATAAGCCATAATTGTTCGCCAATCGTTATTAGGGCTTTTATATCCGTGTGCAAATGGATATGCAGATGCTGCACCTGAATGAGTTGGGTCATTTGTATGATGCTGACAACCTATTAAATGAGCAATTTCGTGAGCAAAAGAGTAATTGCCTGTTGCACAATCATAGTTTACCAAACAAAAAGCATTTCCTGTTGAAACTTTAATCCCCCTCGCTATACCGCATAAACTTTGGTCATCATAGACCAAAATACAAATGTCAGCTTGATGTTTTTCTCTTAGATTGTGCACTTCGTCCATATGTCCGTCTGATGTTCCTGAAAATCTTGTTAAATCGTTGTCGCTTCCGCTATATGAAAGACCAGACTCAACATAATTTGTTTCACCAACAAACACTAGCTCAATTTCTCGATTTACATTACTATTAATAAAAGATAATTTCATTTCATCAACGGCAAGTTGAATAGTATTTGAAATATCTGACACAGCATTCTTAGCAGCAGGCGTATATAGCACCAACAATCTTAAACGACAAGTAAAAGGTTCGCCCGAAATCATTTTATTAAAACCATAGTTATCATTTGTGTCATTATATGGTGAAACAGAATTAGTATCTCTATCTTCTTGTTTTTGAATTGAATGAACTCCGCATTCTTCTTTAGGGTACTTATTTTGGTCTATTTTTGTTAAATAATATTTGTTGTCAATTGTTTCAATTCTAAAAAGTTCAGTATTGTATGTTACTATTCCTTGTATATCATTGTCTGAAACAGAAATAATAACTGATGTTGTCTTTTCCAAGTTGCTTCCAAACCAAGAATAATTTTTTAAACTTCTAACATCAAGTTTCGTTTGTTGTATTTCTTCATCTATTTCCCAAAATTTGATTTTCCCCTTCTTATTATTTAAAGCGTCTAAATTAATATTTATTGGAAGAAAATCTGTTACTGCCATTCGGTTGTTAAATGTTTGCATTTTTAGATTTGATTTGTCTTTTGATGTTTCAATTAAATTTTGTCCAAAAGTTGCTGTCCAACTTGTCAAAATTAATACTGCTGTGATGATTTTTTTTCTGTTCATATTCTATTGTTTTAATTGTTCTTTATAATTACTGCCAACGGCGAGTGTATGGCTTGTGGCGGTTTCGAAGTACTTTCCTATCCACCGAAACCAAAGTTGGCTAAGGAACGAAAACCTTGCTGGCAGCCGTTCACCCGCCATAAGCTATATACAGTGTTGTAGAGCGTTTTTTATTTTTTCAATTTTACAAATGTTTCACTATCTCTAAATCCATCATTTTTCACAAACTTCTTAAACTGTCTTTTGGTTGCTGTAAAATTGTAAGGAGCTACAGTATCTTGGGCAACTTCAGTGATATCTTGTAGATTTTCAATTTCTTTCTTTGTCGAGATACTACTAATCATAAGTTCTCCTTTTGATAATTGGATTTTTTCGACTGACCAACTTGTCTTGTCATAACGTGTGTTCAGAAAGCACTAACCTTTAAATTTATCACTAAACCCGCTATTTCTTATACACGCTGTTACCCAACGTTTATTCTTTTCAGATTATATCAATTCTTGCTTTCGCAAAAATATTTTGCAATTCCTGTTCAATCGGAAATGGCTTTAAAGGTGGAACATTCGCTCCTCCAGGGTTTCCAACTGGAATTTTCCCAACAAAGGATTTTACACCTCCAAAAATCAGACGTGGAATTTGTCCGATAATTTCTTTTCCACTTTTTATTTTAATTCCGAATTGTAACATTTTCCAATGCACAAAAGTATGAGCGTAAGGATATTTTTGTCCAATTATATGAGCCCGTTCTAAATGATTCCAAGCAATTTGTAAATTTCCGATTGAGTATTCAGTTCGATATTTGTCCAATTCCGCTTTAAAATATGGTTTCAGACTTTCAGGCATTGAAGTGTAAAATTTCATATTAATTTTTTGATTTTTCCGTTCAGTTTAAATTCTAATTGTCTGTTTTTTTAATGTTGGGTAACGTGAGTGTATGCGTAGTGCCGCCCTTGTATGGCGTGTGGGCAGGAGCGGCATTGCGTTTTATTTTGTGTTGGTGATAGCCTATCTTTCTTTTGGGCCTGTATTGCTTTTGTAAACCGCTTTAAATTCCGGCCCCCATTCTTTTTTTACGTGAATAGAGGTGTCGGAATCGTTCCAAAATTTATAAGTCACATCAGCAGTAGACCAGTCTAAATCAATTTTAAGTTCTAGGTCATAAAATCCATATTCTTCGCCTACACACTCTTTAAATTCATTCAAATCGTGCTGTATAGTGTTGTGACTGCTATAGATTAGATAGTACTGATTACCAATCTTATCAATCTTTTCATAACTGCCTCCAATACCACCGCTTTCTTCTCCAATACTCCAAGACATATCAATGGTTTGCTGGTTTTGGTCAAAAATGTCCTTACCTGTATTACCAAAAAAGATGTAAGCCTGCCCAAGGCAAGGGTCACCTTCTTGTATCCAAAAATTGTTTTCTGAGTATTCTTTACACACATACCTACCCATATCCACACTGTTTTCAGGGCATTGGCAGTTACCATCCCTGAAAACATACATCCCTTGACAGTTGGTATTGGGTTCTTCACAATCGTCTTTGCAGCCTATTATAAAAATAAAAGCACCTACTATTATTGCTAAAATTAATTGCTTATTCATAATTTAAAATTTTAAAGGTTTTGAAATTATTGCCCGCTATGAGTGATACAAAGTACACTCCTTTTCTAAGAGGCAAGTTTTCTATGGTTATTTGAGAATTAAAGGTGTTGGTGTTAGCTATTACTTTTCCTGTCATATCCGTTATAACTACTTGAGTGTTTACTGTTTGTTCTTCAGTGGTTGGTATTTGTGAGATAGCTATCTTATCTAAACCGATAATTCTTGCATCTACGTCATTAAAATAGGTGTTACGTTTTTGTTCAACTCGTGTGTTGTTAAAGATAACATCATCACAATTCTGCCCACCGATGAGCACATCCATATCGTAAACCATAGTAGGGTTGGTGGAAAGATTGTTATACGGAGCATCCCAACTACCAGCAAAATCAAATCGAGAACCTACTTCTTGTTTGGCTTGAACTAAAGACAAAGGAGCACCAGCAAAAGAACCTAAGAAATACCTGCCCCATTTCTTAGAGCAACAGTAGTTTATATCATTAGGTGTGAGGTTGGGCTGCTGCATAATAGCAGTAAGATAAAAATCACTTTTTATGTCTGCTCTGGCTACAAAACAGTTTTTCCCCTCAGCAGTAATCTTATAACCATTATTCATTCTAAAAATGGTAGTTTCATTGCTTTTTAAGGTGATTTGTCTGCACTCTTCAGTAAGATTGTTTCTCGATGTGGAGGAGGAACAATCAATTTCTACATCATCTACTTCTTTAATCTTACCTAATAGTTCTGACTGTTTCGCCTGAAGTTCTGCTAGCTTAGTTGCCAACTTTGCTTCAAGTTCAGCAATCTTTACAGGGTCTTGTGGGCTTTTTGCACGTTCACTATCAAGTTCAGTCTGCACAGCGGCTATCTCGGCATTTTTAGCTATAATTTCTGCATTTTTAGCTATAAGCTCGGTTTGTTTTACCGTTTTTTCTAATCTATTGGCGTTACACTTGGCTAGAATAGATGCATTATTAGAGCGTAGGAGTTCAGTCGAGCCGCTACCTTGCTGGAGAGTCACCTCTATATAGTCCTGCACGGTGAGTGCTCCTTTGTTATCCCTTAACCCACCGCAGCTATTTTCTTTAGCTTCGACAAAGATTTCTGCATCATACCGCCAGCAAAGATCCACTTTTTTCGAGCATAGGCATTCTTCGGCAGGAGTAGGAGTAAGAAAGTCGAAATCGGGCTCTTCATCAGAAGGATAAACTAACACTAGGCGATTCAAAATCTTTTGAGGAAGACCTTCACAGAAGAGAAGCATTTCTATGCCAGCATAGTGGTCTGCTGTGGTTAAGCTAGGGTCTGAACTTAAAAATCCGTCGTCCCCGCTTATTGTTTGTCCAGTTCGATAGCCATTAAGCTCGTATTCTACGTGCTTTGCTGGGCCAGCAAAACCATTTTCTATGTACTCGTACGTATTAGTGTTTGAGTTAGGAAACCAATTACCCAGTTGGAAGTAGCGTCGTGGTTTTTGAGTGATGTAGTAGTTGTAGTCTTTATCAATATAACTTGTTTTAGCATCCTTTGTTGGTCTAGTTTTCAACGTATACTGACAAATGCACTTGTCTATGGTAGCTGGGTCGAGAGGTTTGAAGTTGAGTGTTGCTTCATAAACTTCATCTCCTAAATCTGGAGGTGTAGGGATACTATCATTTGGGTCTCCATAGTCTACCCAAATATCAATAATGTTTGATACAGAATTTTCTTCTAAAAGAGAATTTGGCAGATGAGGCATATCATACAATGCTTGCAGATAGGCAATACTCTCAAAAAACGGAATAGACGGTTGGGCAATAAGGTACTCACCTGCTTCTGGTCTTGTTGCCTGAGGGATTTCATACCAATCTTCTAGGGCGTTAAATAGGGTTTCAGATGCTTCAAAGGGTTCAAGAGAGTTATCTCTGGTATGAAAATAGCCTACTAGATATTCTTGGCCTTGAAAACTAGTGTGAATAGAATAATCTGTATCAAGGTGCAGATTCTCGAATAAAACTTCGTTCCAAGCATTATTCGTTTGTTTAGGGGAGACGATTAACCCATTTTCGTCTTTCAGGTAGTATTGGAAGTTGTCAGTTAAGCTACCGCTTGTAAATCTTACGGATGCAAGTGCGTCATTTTCAAAACGTAAGACGTTGTTAGAAGTTTGAACATTTTGATAGAAGAGACTAGCTAAACTGTCGGTTTGAGCCATACTGGCTGTGCTAAATGCAACTACTACAAGTAGCAGCATCATTTTTGTTAAAATTGTTTTTTTCATTTTGTCTTATTTGTTTAAACCGTTCCGTTTTCTTCGGAACATTAAAATTGCTGCAAGGGTTGATGAAGTTCTTGCAGTTTTTCAATGCTGGTTTTAACCTTTAGTCCAGAGCTGCATTCGTTTACAAGCGAATGGTTCGGTCGACTAATATACTGCTTTTTTCGCAATCACTAACTCGCCTACTTTTCTTTCTTTAGGTTATCACCAACGTGGGTATATGCGAAGTGCCAAATGTGCGGTAGCTTGTGGGTGGGCTTGGCATTCTGTATATACATGTGTTGGTGATTAGCCTTTGTTATTCTTTGATGAATCTACCTCGTCTTACATTTCCTTCAATACCCAATATTTCTATATAATAAATGCCTGTCTTTAAACCAGAAATGTCAATTTGGCTATTATAAGATCCTTGCATAACCAGAATACCCTTAGAATTATAAATACTGTACCCCGTAGATGCATTTAAATTTAAATTGATGTAGCCACAGCTTGGATTGGGATATAAGACCAAGCTTTGTAAGGTCGGTTCTTTGATACTCAACGTCTTAAGACTTTGATTAAACTCGCAGCTTGTGTCTCCTTCAGTTTCCCAAGGCTGTCCATCCATGAAATAGATCTCATTATTTTTTGAATATGCTAAGTATTCGATACTATAATCAATCCAATTAAATACATCTAAAAAATTTGGTCCATAGTTTAAATCACCAAGACTATCTCGCCAAGAAAAATATTCTATATATCCATTTTGAGTTGGTTTGTTGTGAAAGTGTGTGATTTCAGAAATGCCATTTGAAGTTACTGAATCAATATAAAAAGTGATGGTCTCAACCTCGTTGTTGAGATACGTATATTGAATAATGAAGCTATCTAAATCTTTTATATATGGTGAGTACAAAAAAGTCGTGCTTATTCCTTGAGGAATTGTATTTTTTTGTATAAAAATGGAATCATTCCTTTCTATAATCGTGTCTGATTTGAAGCTATATTTTTTATCAATACCCGTAGAATTTAGATATTTTAAACGAACTACGTTCCCAGAGAGTGTATTTGACTGAGCACTTATATGTTTCTCTAGGAAACAGATTTCATTACCGAAATACTGAGCATTTGTCGCTATGGATATTAACAGTATCAGAAATGTATATAGTTTTCTCATTGTATAATTATTTTATGTGTTTCATAGAATCCGTCGTCACGGTATATTTTCAGATAGTAAATACCTGAATGGCAGTCAATCGATATTTCGTTATTTGTTAGTGAGTTGCTTAGGGTATAATCTACGGCTCTGCCTTGCATATCATATACTTCTACTTTTTCAGGAAGTTGGTTATGTGCACTGGAGATTTGTATGCTACGACTACTCGGATTAGGATATACTGAGAATAATGCCTTATCTGCCCGTAGTTCATTTACACTTATATTATCATTCTTCTGACAGCCAGGCTCCATACAACCAAAGCTATCTACAAAAAGTGCCAACCCTCGCTGCGTACCATTCGGAAAACTATCACTCGGATCACTGCGGTATTCGCCGGCAAGGGCATACCCGCCATTTTTCAGAGCAGTGATACCGTAGATGTATATATTTTCTTTTCCTCCATTGTAAGGTGCAGCTATAGATAGTTCATACTGTCTATACCAAAGATATTGGCCATTCTTGTCTAGTTTGAGTAAAAAGCCTACGTCATAACCGTACTTGCCATTATCACGAGAAGATCCTACACATAATATACTACCATCTTCTTCAACCAAATAATGACTAAATCGAGCGTTATAAGCATCTTGCACCCCCCTTTTTTTCTCTAATTCCTTTCGTATATTCCACTTGCTTACGATTTGTCCCTCCTCATTAAATTCTACAAACCAAGGTTGATATCGAAGATTACCAGCAGGATAAAATTTGTTGGTATTACCCGGCGGTTTATCAGGTTGATAATAAAAATCTTGATACATAGCCAAAAAATTCCCGTTTGCAAGAGGTGCTGCTTGTAGATCATACACCGTAGTACTATCTTCCCATATAGGTAGTCGCCACTGCTCCTGGCCGAGGCTATCCACTTTTATGATGAGACCTTGGTGGATGTCTACAAATGGATGATCTCTAGGTTTGATCTGATTTACGAGTAAAAACCCTAAGTCTTTTGTTGGAATTAATTGTTTTGCGTATGTATTTGTAGGGCCGTATTCAGATAGCAGATTTTTGTTGTGAAAAGTCTTAATAACTTGTCTATTGTTATTATTTATATTCAAATGAGACTGATATGTATTTTCTCTGCTACTATCTAAATACGAACCAAAAGAAATCCTCGTATTGTTCTCTCCTTTGTAATAAGAGGCAGCAAGTAAACTTACGTAGCCTATAGACTCATCAAAAACCTTTGAAATTCCCTTATCTTTATCTACACTATATGTTGTACTTTTCGGTTTACCACCAGTAGAGTCTCTTGTACCTGCAATTATTATAGAATTTTCAGACTTTGAAACCCCAAATGGATAATTGTAAGACACATACTCACTTTTGGGCAATTTGAAGGTATCTACTTTTAATATTTCATTTTCACCATCGATAGTCGTAAAATGAAAACGATGTTTTGTACTCGGGTTTGGGTCTGAGACCAATCCTACTATGACACAGGTGTCATCACCATAGTCAAAAGCCTTTGTAGCCTGCCACCCATCTGTGAGCACATACGTATATACCTGCTGAGCATCTGCCAGAAGGCAGATGCTCAGTAAGTACATTATTGTTATTAGACTTCTCATTAGCGGGTGATGGTAAATTTAAGCCGTTTCAAGACTTCTCCGTTCGCTTCTATGGTGCATATATACTGTCCATTGCGAATGCCAGACACATCTAATAACTCCACGCCAGATGCTTCTGTCAATTTCACTGTATTTACTTGTTTGCCCTGTAAAGTATAGATTGTAATAGATCCTGTATGGATATCTCCTTCTATTTCGTAGGCGACATTAAGTTGCTTCTGTACAGGATTGGGATAAAGTTTTAATCCTAAGACTTTGTGCTCACCTGATACAATTGATTCAGTTTGTCTAATTCTATCATTTGACCGTTCAGCAGAGATACTTGAAGTATTCTCATTCTTACTTGTGCGAAGGGCACTGGAAGGTGTCATATCTGGGGCATAGATAGGTGCTATATAGCTGGATGCCTCATTAAGTTTGAGTAGCGGCTTTACTTTATATTGTATCCCATTTGATTTTTGCTCATAAGTCTGAAGTAGAGCAATCTGAGCAGCATCAAGATTGGTAATATCCACATTGGCTTGATTCCATGAACTCAATGTAGCTCGGAGTGCCAATAAATCATTGTGAAAGTCAAGACGGCTTGGGTCAAAATCAGGCATAACAGGTATAGATACTAAAGTAGAATTGGCGTCAGACGCATTACCTCTACTGTCATATAATGAGGCTAAACGATACTTGTGTTGCGGTCTGTTGGATGCTAGCAAAAGAGGCTCCACAATCTCCTCAAATCTATCTACACTATCATTGAGTGCTTTTATCAGTATACTATTAACTCCCGCATCGTAGGCATTGCTATGGTGATACACTTCATCCATGAGATAATCTCTAGCTGTATAAATGTTAGATACCCCAATGACAGAGTCAATGTATGCCGTTGGAAAATTATCAGTTCTGTTTTGCAGTGCATTTATTATATTCGGATTACGAGCACTATGTGGATTCAGCAACAGCAAATCCCTTATCTGTGAGTGAGTAATAACTGAGTAACTCGTGCTGAGTAATAAGAGCACTTCATCTGACAAGTAGGGCGAATAGTCCGTCATATTTGTCACTAGACCAACTGCGGTACTTGGGGTCACTGCCAATAATTGATTAACTAAATCTACGGTATTGCCTCCATCTACAAGATCTCGCAGCTCACCAGTCTTTACTATCAACATGCTCATATGAGCATTTGTGCTGCTTATGCTGGTTCCATTTACGTAGTAACCTGTTGCAGTGTTGTCAGGGCATTGAGAATTTGAATATGCAACCCCAGTATTATGGCTATTCACTCCGAAGTGGATAACAGGCTCCACTCTTGGCTCTGAAACTGGATCATGGTGAAAATATTGAACAAAAGTATTTGGGTTTTGCAGGTAGTTGAAGTTTCTGTTACCTGTACTGCCATACACTCCAAATACATTTCCCATAGGATCTAACCCACCCCCTTGCTGTGGTAAACCTGTCTGTGCTGCAGTATATGGGATAGTCTGATGGTGGGTGGCCCATATATCTAAATCATTATCACTGATGTTAGCAAAACTATTGCATCGGTATTTAAGTCCAACGGTCCAATGATTGCCAACATCTTGGTGACGATTCCAACCAATAGCTTCAGCACCGAGCAGATTATCATCAAAAGTATTTCTATAGATATCATTATTTCTATCTTCGTTTGCAGTGGTTATGAATCCAACCGAGAGATTATTACTAGGGTCTACAGCCCAGTTAGATGAGAACTTGTTGCCTTCTGCTTGATATCCGTTGCAATTGTCCAAGTAAATACCGTAAGCTTCTATATCTCTAAAAGTAGGCACTGCATAGGGCTTTATTTGGAACTCATTTCTGCTGAGTAAAGCTCCTTCTACACCACTATGATAAATACCTCCAAGACAGTTCTCAAACTGTACATCTTGGACTGTACTGGGTCTGCCAGCAGTGTAGTTATTGCCTGAGAGTGGATTGTCTATTGATTCAATACCATATCTCATATCGATGAAACTAGAATTCGTTAAGGCATTTGGTGGGCTACCCTCTAATGGCTGACTAGAATATAAGTCTGTGATAATGTAACTAGCGTCCATGGTGAACATTCCAACTCTTCGTTGTAAATAGTCATCCATTCTAGCATCCACTGACCCATCTCTTTGATCGTGCCAAGTGCAGCCTCTGAAGCGAACATGAACTACTCCCCACATAGTGACATTAGGCCATATATCTGAGACAAAATCACTTTTGTAGTTGTTAGTAGTAATGAACTCACATTTAATAAAACTTGACACATTTGCAGTAGAGAAAGATGAACTAGAAGGGAAATGATGGTAGCCTGTAAATGATACATCTCTAAAGTTATCTCGAAATATGGCCTCATTAGCAATTATTCTTCCTCCACTTTTTGAGAGATCTAAATTACCATTTGCATCTAATCCACATAGAGTAACTCCTGTTCTGGCGTGTTCTATTATTCCACCATTCTGAATAAATACAGAACCTTGATTACCTGCCGGACCTTGAGATAAACTTTTATCACCTTCTACGTAGATGCCTTGCCATTGACCGCCGCATTTAGTGCCAATCGTCCCTCCATCAATATTTAGTTTACCCCCCTTGTTTACTATGATCTTTGAACCACTCGACATTCCCAAAAAGCACTTAATTGTCAATGAAGAATTCGCTTCAATAACAATGTCTCCATCAAAAAATCTTGTGTTTGACCAAACCAAATGTGATGAATTACCGATAGATATTGAATTAGTTGCATTGTAAGTACAATAATTTTCAATAACATACTTTCTGCACGTGCTATTATTGGTTAAGAACCAATGGATTCGGCCTATTTGTTCTCTAGTCAACGAGTATTGTTTCGCGTTGTAAGCCATTAAATTATATGAGCACGGGTTGGGGTCATTATGCCCCCATTCGTCAGCATTACCATTCCAACAAGGACATGGATTTAGTGTACCTGCTGGGGGAGTATCATCGCAATAATCATCCCAAGTACTTGAGCAACTATTAGATGTACCTTGTGGCGTTGTATTAAAGCGGTTGGTATGATACAAGCCCATTGCATGACCCATTTCGTGTGCTATATTATTCGTGCTATTCCACACTTCGCCATTTGCAAAGTACCCAATAAAATCGCTGCCTATCATTACATAGTTGGCCCCAATTGACGAGTAGGAGTAACTACCATTTGCCATCAGAAAAATATGTAGAGCGTCATCTTTATATGTCATTGAAGAATTATTGCTCACGTATTTGTTGTAGATAAAATATGTACTACCAAATTTATTCATATCAGCTGTGTTTTTATGAATAAATATATCAGACTGATTCAGTTGAAATCTCACTCTACTGTCACTTAAAAGAGGCGAAGGAAAACTAGGCACTTGTCTAGTTTCTAATTTAAAATCTGAAAATTTATTATTAAAGCCGTTGATGATTGAGTTCCAGTATTGAGACTGTGTATTGTGAGAAGGGTTGTCAATTTGAATGTCATTATAATTACCATTCCCGTTATCGTCGCAAAAGGAATGCAGTACTAACCTAATAGTTTTTATTGGAGTGTATTCTGGATTGGTATTACTAGGAATGTAGTCTTTGTGAGTACCGCATATAGGTGTTGCAGCAATACTTGCATTACTATTATTGACCGTTAATGGATTTGCAATTACCTGACAATCAGCCTGACTGTAGCTTGTAAAACCCAGCAATACTAGTCCTACTAGCATTACCATTTTTGTTAAAATTGTTTTTTTCATTCTGTCTTATTTGTTAAACCATTCCGTTTTCTTCGGAACATTAAAATTGCTACAAGTGTTGATTAAGTTCTTGCAGTTTTTTCAATGTGGGTTTTAACCTTATTCCAGAGCTGCATTCGTTTACAAGCGAATGGTTCGGTCGGCTAATATACTGCTTTTTTCGCAATCACTAACTCGCCTACTTTTCTTTCTTTTGAATAACCGCTAACGGTGAGTGTATGCGTAGTGCCGCTTCGCCACGGCGAACAAGCCCTGCTACAGCGTGTACATAAGCGGCATTACGTATACATAGTGTTGGTGATTAGCCTATCTTATTTACGGAATATTTTTGTGCAAATATCCACCACCTCACCTGCTTCAGTTTCCCATTTCAGATGAAGACGATACAGGCGGCTATCCAGTTGAACTAGATAAGGCCTTAGATAGCAAGTTTTCTCGTTAATTACTTTGGTTTCTGCAAATGCAGTGCTACCTGGACCAAAACCTTTTTCATTCCAAAAAGGTTCAAACCACGCAGAATCTTGTCCTTTTGGTCGTTTGACTGTGGTCATTAAAGTAACATTATTAAAATTACTAGCTTCTCTGTTTTCTACAAGTAGAATTTTAGCTGACTCAGAATTAACTCCTGTCTCAATCCATGGAGAAATAGAAATAAGCTGAGGATTTGAAGAAAAAGTAAAATTTGACGAAGAGTTTTCATCAAAACTATAATAAAGATCACCTTCGAATTTTGGGTCTGATCTTAGTAAATTATTTAAGGAATAACATTGACCGCCATTCACATATCCTAAGCATTCGCATTCGTCATTTACTAATCCATATCCATCTGGACAGGTTTTACATTCTTCCTTGCAGGACGATAACCCTGCAAGGATGAAAATTGTAGCTATAAAAATAGTATTTCTCATTGTTTCAATATTTTAATATAGTAAACTTCATTGTTTACGGTTATCATTAGAGAGTAGTAGCCGTGCCTTAAAGCCCCATTCTGTAAAACTTGGTTCTTTAGATTACCCAGAGTCATTTCATAGTTGGTGCTACCTTGATCAGCCACCACACCATCTAGCATATTTGCAACTTGGTACTGTGTGCCGATAGGAAGTATGTCTGAATCTACAGGTGTATTACCTCCTGCAGTCAGTGCAAAACTGCTAAAATACTCTGGTGGGCATAAATTGCCCTCGTATTTTGGGCCAATTGTGCTGAAAGGTATGAGATGACAAAATTCATTGTGGCCAGTAAACTCTAGATCAACTAGATTAGGAAACTGTGGTGTTAATCTTGGATTTTTAGATTTTATGAATTGATTGACTTGTCTAAGTGCTAACTCATTTTGAGCAATATCATTTACACCAACCACCCAATTGAAAAATTCTTCTGTGCAGCATTCGTCCGTCTTCTTATAGTCTAGAAACCCAGCTAGCCAATCATAACTATTGATTCGCACATCTGCTTCATATTTGGTATGACCAGTGAGATAGTGAGAGGCAAAAGAATGAATCGTAATCCAAGTAGGGTCATTGGGTAATAGGTTTACTGAGTAGCCTGCTGTTCCGGCACCTCCAGATATTAGAGCACCGTTTGCACTCGCTGCCCGCCCAGAAACCCCGACGACGGGGCTAGATGTTGCTAGTGTTTTCACGTTATCTACTACTCGTGAGATAGTCCCGCTATCTGCCCACGCTGTGCTGTCACCTAATGCTACTTTTCCTGCGGTAATTAGCAGGTTTTTAGCTAAATCAAACCAAGCCCTATCCCAATCGGTATTAGGTGATACTTGATCCCAAGCAACTACTTTTAACCTTCCTCCATCCAGAATGCCCATTCCCGTTTTTTGCGAAGATTTAGTTAGAAAAGCCCAATCTTCACCGCTAGCTTGCCACGCATAACCTTTGCCACATCCAAAACAATTTAATTTTCCTCCACCTGCATTGATCTGAGTAGTATAATTAGCTCCTACGTATAATACTCTATCTTCACACATGCAGTCATCTTTTTGGTATTCTTTACTTTCACAGTTCAGGTTGTATTCTAAGTGTGTCAGATAAGGTGAAGCGGCATTTGTAGCGTCAGGTCTTTTCCAACTTCCTGCTTTATCAGAGCCTACTCGCTTCATATAAATGTCAGCTTCATGATTACGGATAGCGCCTTTGTTCCAGTCATTCCACCACCACACTTTATGGTCTCCTGTACTAGAAGGCCAGTAGTGCTTGCCCCACGTATATTTGTGCTCAAACCAGTTGAATGAATTTGGATCACTTGGATTTCTCAAATGCTTACGTTCTTTTATAGAGTGATCACCTTGGGCGTATGGAAAAGTAGCCTTACATAAGCAGTTTCTGGTAGGATCTGCCCATACAACTGCACCTATAATATCTCCTAGTCTGCCAAACCCATCTTCTACACCCAATATAATACTGTCACCTAAATGACCAAAGGGACCTCCACCATGCTCAGTGGGAATATCATCATTATCTGTTGGTAGTTTAGCTAAAGCTAAATCACCTTCGAAATAGTAGTTTTGGAGCACAAAGAGTTTTTCTACTTTATTCAGTACTTCGTTACTACTCAGATAATCAAGGATAGTTCTATCTTGACCGTCAGTGCTATTTTTCGCTAGCTGGTCGTATAGCTTCTGGGGTAGCCCAAAAGAACCTCCTATGCTTACAGGAGTAGTACTTACATCTAATAAAACGACCTCGTCACCGCAGCTATTAAATGATTTCACCTTATAGTTAGAGAACTTGGGTAACGGAATTACATTATTCTTAGAGTATATACTACTTAGGATAATATCGCTAGACGATTGAATTGTGATAGGATAAACGGGTGTTTCGTGTAAATCGAGGACAAGAGCACTTTCTTCTGCGAAGTGTAATACAAAACTTTGTTTTATCCCTTGTGAGTAACACTCCGTCATTAAAGCAGGTGCATTACCAGATAGTTTGCTGGAATCAAAATATGACTCCCCATCATTTTCATCCTGTCCATACGTTGTAAATCCGAGCAATGCTAGCCCTACTAGCAGCACCATTTTTCTTAAAATTGTTTTTTTCATTTTTTCTAATTTGTTTAAACCGTTCCGTTTTCTGCGGAACATTAAAAATCACTGCTAGAGTTGATTAAGTTCTTGCAGTTTTTAATGCTGGTTTTTAACTGTCAGAAAAAGCTGCATTCGTTTACAAGCGAATGGTTCGGTCAGCTAATATACTGCTTTTTTCGCAATCACTAACTCGCCTACTTTTCTTTCTTTTGGTTATCACCAACGGTCTCAGCTACACGAAGTGCACAAACACTCACTCAGCAAAGAAACCTTTAATCTTTTAATTCTCTAAAAATACACAAAAAAATACAAACTTTACTCGTGCATTTTGTGTAGCTGTTGTTGCAAGGTGTGTCTTATCCACAACGATTGCGCCCTGCTTTTTCTTTTTTTAATCTTTCTCTAAGTCCGCAAAAATGCGGGATGATACTCGACTTTATGTATTGCTTTTGCAAGCTAACTCCCTAATCTTTTAACTAGTTCGGCGTTGGTTTTTTCCTTTTTTTCTTTCTTAAATTTCGCAAAAATGCTTTCTTCAATTAGGTTGTTGACTGGCTTTTCGGGTCTGTTTTTAGTTCGGCGTTGTTTGGTTTTAGAGAATCAAATCTTTTTTCGCAACAGTTGTTTTTTTATGAACTTTTTTCGTTTTAAAGGCGTTCGGTGTGGTTATTTGGTGTTGGTTTTTTTGTTAAAATGACTTTAAAAAAATCAACGAATTAGACCGCATTTTTTTCTCTCTACATATCTTGCAACATCAGTATATGCGCAATAGAAACACCCTATTGTGCATATTTCCACTATGTACACTATAGAAAACATGTCTCATTAAAAAGGTATACGATGAAACATTGTGAACTGGTTATACGTATCATTTCTATTACCCCCCAAAATTAACTAAACCTTACAATAAATCCAAAGGACTTTTTATGGTTTTGTTAGAAATATTCATTACGTGGGTATATACCTCTGTTGTCTTGCTACTACTGTGTCCTAATGCACTTTGTATGTGCCTCATGCTTACCCCTGCTTGTAATAGATGCGTAGCAAAGCTATGCCTCAATGTGTGTGGCGTGCTCCAAGGATTTGATTTCGTGTCCTTTACCGATTTTCGAAATATGGATTGTATACTGGTGGCAGAATACTGCCCGCCATCCTGTCCTTCGAATAACCAGTAACTGGGTTTATGTGATTTGTAGTATTGCCGGAGTATTATCAGCAAGCTAGGACTTAAAACGGTGTGTCTATCCCGCTTGCCTTTACTGTCTTTTATAAAAATAAATCCTTCGTCGCTGCGTATATCCGTTACCCGCAGCCGAATCAGTTCGCCTAGCCGCAATCCCCCGCTATATATGGTGTACAGTATAGCCTTGTGTTTTATGTTTTGTGGCGAGTTTATAATGGCTTTCACTTCTTCCTTGCTTAGTACGTTAGGCAAGTCTTTACTCTTTTTGGGTCGTGTTATATTATAATATTCTCGCGGCTTGCCTAGTGTATGCTCGTAATAGCTCTTTATGGCATTTATTACACTGTTTTGCTTTTGCTCACTTATTTTATATTTACTTACCAAGGTATACACAAAGCCTTCGATCTGATCTTTGGTAACATTGTGCAAATCAGCATTTTCAAAGTAGGAGAAAAACTGCACCAAGTTTCCTTGGTAGGTATTTATAGTATTTGTGCTTAGCCCTTTTAGCACCAGTTTTTGGTAATTTTTATCTAGCTCGTTTTGGCTTTTTTCTGATAGCAATACCTTAGGTTGGGCAGGCGTGGTATCTGTGTCCTTGACTACCAATTTGCCTTTAAATAGCTTTCTCACCTCTTCTTTATTCTCCTCCGTATTCACAATACTCCATAGCTTTTGAGTAGGGTGGTAAAATGAAGTGTTGAGCTGTTTAAAGGCTTCTCGTTCTAGTTTCATCTGATACGGTATGTGTAACTTTATTCGCTTGCTTTTGGGCAGTGGTTTGTAGATGGTAATCTTTTGGTTAGTAGTGCTTTGTCTTGAAGTTGCAGATATCATAGAGCTAATATGAACAAAAAACAGGGGAGATAGTAGAAGAGTTTGCGCTTTATTCGTTCTAAACGGTTCGGAACGAATAACGTACTTTCGTATTAAAATATACTTACTTGGAGGAAAGAAAATGTAAAATAAGAAACAAAAGGTATCTGGGGCATGCCCCAGATACCTTTTGTTTCTTATACACCTTCACCAACTAAGTGGTGTCGCACTTGTTAATTGAGTGTAAGTTTTTAAATTTAAAAAAAAACAAAAACATCAGCAGTCGACTTTATTGTTACCTTTGCAGCAAAATTAGCAGCGGAGCACCACTGTCAGAATAACAACACCTTAGTCGTTTGAGGTTTTAGAAATGTGCTCTATCGCTATATCAAACATATAGAAGAATGAGTACATTTAAAGAGATGGGTTTAAAATCTGAGATTTTGAGCGCCATAGAAGAATTGGGTTATGAACATCCAACCAGAATTCAAGAACTAGCCCTACCAAAGATTTTAGAATCGAAACAGGACCTAATAGCATTTGCCCAAACCGGCACAGGAAAAACAGCTGCTTTTGGTCTGCCTATCCTAAACCAAATAGACACCAGCAAAAAAGGAGTGAAATGCATTATACTCAGTCCTACACGAGAGCTGGGTTTACAAATAACTGAAGACATAAAAAGCTACAGTAAAAATATGTCTGGTCTAAAGGTTGTAGCTGTATACGGCGGAGCTGATATAAGCAGCCAAATTAAAAAGATAGAAAATGGATGCGATATTGTGGTGGGAACACCTGGCCGTACTCTAGACCTAATAAAGCGTAACCGACTAAACCTTGAGACCGTTGAATTTCTAGTATTAGACGAGGCCGACGAGATGTTGAGTATGGGTTTTGCCGAAGACTTAGATGCTATTTTAGCCAATACTCCTGCTGAAAAACAAACACTACTTTTCTCTGCTACTATGCCACCAGACATGGTAAAGCTAAGTAAAAAGTATATGAACAACCCAGCTGAGATAACCGCAGGTAGTAAGCAAGAGGCCAATACCAGCGTAACCCACCAATACTATAAAATAAACAATAGAGACCGCTACCCTGCACTAAAAAGAGCAGTGGATATATCTCCAGATATATATGGTATTATTTTTTGTAGAACTAGAGCGGAAACAAAGGAAGTAGCAGAACGCTTGGCAGAGGATGGATACAACACCGACGCACTACACGGCGATTTATCTCAAGCCCAACGGGACTATGTTATGGGTAAATTTCGTAACCGTGCACTACAACTGCTAGTGGCTACCGATGTGGCAGCTCGCGGTTTAGATGTAAACGAACTGACCCACGTTATCAATTTTAAACTACCAGACGAAGATGCTGTTTATGTGCACCGAAGTGGTAGAACAGGAAGAGCTGGAAACGAGGGCTACTCTATCTCTCTACTCACAGGAAACGAAGAAAAACGCCTAAGATACCTTGAGAAAAAAATTGGTAGAAAATTTGAACGCGTTGATATACCCGGAGGACAAGAAATATGCGAGAAACAGCTTTTTAACCTCATAGACAACATCAAAGAAACGGAAATAGCCAATAGTCATATTGATAGCTTCCTTCCACAGATTTATGCAAAATTTGAGGAAATGAGTAAAGAGGAGGTTATCAAGAAAATAGTTTCAACAGAGTTTAATCGCTTTTTAGAATACTACCGAGACGCGCCAGATTTAAATAAAACCTCTGACAAGCGCGAGCGTGACAGAAATAGAGAAAAGGATGCCCAGAGGGATGACGACCGAGGAGATAGAAGAGACCGAGGAGACAGAAGAGACCGAGGAGATAGTGGAGATAGAAGAGAGCGAAAAGAGCACAAAACAGCTGCAAACATGACACGCTACTTCATAAATCAAGGAAAAAAAGACGGTTTCAATCCAAAGATATTAATGGGCATGATAAACTCTCATATGGAAGGCAAATCACCCGAAATAGGCCAGATTGAAATTATGAAAATGTTCTCGTTCTTTGAAATGGAAAAAGGCTACACCGAAGATTTGCAACGCGCATCTAAGAATATGGAGCATAATGGAAGAGAGGTAAGTATAGAGGAAAGCTCACCAAAAACAGGCGGCACCATTGCAGACCGTGGAGAAAGAAGAAGCAGCGATAGCAGAGACAGAAGCGATAGCAGAGATAGAGGTACCCGCGAGCGGAGCCCAAAAAGTGGCGGTGGGCGAGAGCATAGAGGTGGTGGAAGTAGCCGGCCAGGAGGTAGCCACGGCGCTAAACGCAGACGCAGATTCTAAATTTACCCAACCGTTCTTTTTGTTTTAATCTGGATGCAATTGCAATAAATGTATAACGCTACAATCGCCAGAATACAAGCAACTTACTATTAAATTTTTAACGATAATATGCGCAGCTTAGAGCATATTATCGTTTGACTCCTTTTTTATCTAAACTTTTACGATACTCTGCGGCATTCTTATTATGCTGAGCCAAGCTGGAGGTAAAATTATGCCGAAAAGAACCGTCTGGTCTTGCACACATAAAAATAAAATTGTGTGAGGTAGGGTTAAGCACCGCATCTACAGCTCGTTTATCTGGAACAAAAATTGGACCAGGAGGTAATCCAACATTAATATATGTATTGTAGGGATGAGCCCTGCGCAAGTCATCATAAAGAACTCGTCGTCTACCCTCCCCTCCTACTGCATATAGTACTGTAGGGTCACTTTGTAGGCGTTGACCTTTTTTTAGCCTATTGATATAAAGTCCAGCTATTATTGGCATTTCATCTACATGAATAGCCTCCCCATCTACAATGCTAGCTAAAATCGTAACTTCCTTGGTAGTCATTCCAAGTTGTTTTGCCTTACTGAGTCTACTTTCTATCCAAAACGAATTGTACTCATTTTCAAAACGCCTTACCAACATATCTGCAGTTGTAGCCCAATTGAAATAATAATGATCTGGTAAAAAAATACACCATTTATTTTCGGAAGTAAAGCCATTTTGCTTAACCCAATCACCATTTAATGCTCGTACAATTTCATCACGATCTGGCTCTAAGTTTTTGCTGAGATAATCTAGTAATTCTTTACGTGTCATTTCTATCGGTATTTTTATTACTACTTTTTCCCACTTACCCTGTCTCAATTTCTGAACTAATTCTATATTACTGAGTCCTTTAGGTATTTTATAACGACCTGGCTTGAAGTCACTACTGAGATTCATTTGCATGGCCACTATGTCAAAGGTTTGTATATTTTTCACAATAGAGTGCTGCACTAGGTTAGCACGCATCTGCTCGTAGCTCTCGTTTTGTCGTACATAAAAATAGTCTTCGTCTATGGCGGATGTATTGCCTTTGAACAATACAATATAAGCTCCCGCTATGGCAAAAAGTGCCAAAACTAAAAATACTCCAAATCCTTTTCGTGTTGCTTTGTTCAAATCTTAAAAATTGAAAAGGCAAAGTAAGTGAACTTATCTATTAATTTTGCGCCTTTATGCTTAAAATAGCTCTTATCGGATATGGAAGGATGGGTAAAACCATAGAACAAGTTTCTAAAGAACGCGGCCACACGATAGTTGCTAGAATAGATTGTGGAGATTTTAAGTCCACAGATCTGCACCAAGCTGATGTGGCAATAGAATTTACGCAGCCAAATGTTGCTCATCTTAATATTGCCAAATGTTTTGATGCCGACATTCCAGTAGTAGTGGGCACTACAGCATGGTACGAGCATTATGAAAAATTAGCACAGCGCGCCATTTCAGAAAAAAAAACACTTTTTACCGCAACCAACTTTAGTATAGGTGTAAACATATTGTTTCATATTAATGAGCAGCTAGGAAGAATTATGAATAACTTCAATCAGTATGAGGTACAAATAACAGAAACACATCACTTGCAAAAGTTGGATCATCCAAGCGGCACAGCTGTGACACTGGCAGAGGGCATACTATCTCAAGTTGATAGAAAAAATAACTACGTTGGATTACTGGAGGGGCAAAAAGCCAGCTTATCTCCGCTTGATTTGCAAATAAAATGTAAACGCAGCGAAGGAATCCCCGGTTTTCACGCAGTAACATACGATAGTAAAATAGATGAAATAACTATAAGTCATAACGCGAAAAATAGGCTTGGTTTTGCCCAAGGAGCAGTACTAGCAGCCGAATGGGTGGCTAATAAAAAAGGCGTTTATGGAATGAAAGATTTACTACAATTTTAAAAATAAAAAAATATGAAATTCAACTTCAAAAAAGATTGGCAACTACTAAGCAAGCGAGCTGCCATTTTTTATATCGTTTTCAGTGTTCTCAACCTGCTCACATTTGTAATACTTATTTTGAGCTCTAACAGTGGAATTATTTCACCGATTATTTACTTTGTTTTTTGGCAAGTAGCTATTTGGGTTTATTACATGTTTCGCTATAAGATGCGAAAAAGCATGTCTGGCGGAGAGTGGATAGACGCAGGTATGTTTGCAATTATAGCTGCCACACTTATTCGTACATTTTTTATAGAGGCATATCAAATACCTACATCAAGTATGGAAAAATCATTGCTGCGTGGAGATTTTTTATTTGTGAGCAAACTAAACTATGGCCCGCGTGTGCCTATGACGCCCATTTCTTTTCCTTTTGTCCACCAAGAACTCCCACTACTTGGAGGTAAAGCATACTCAGAGGCACTAAAACTAGCCTACTGCAGACTACCCGGAATTGAAACTATAGAAAACAATGATATTGTAGTTTTCAATTATCCTGGCGAGGATAATCACCCAACAGATAAAAAAACCAACTATATAAAGCGTTGTGTAGCTATAGCAGGTGATAGCCTAAAAGTGGTAGACGGCTGGGTATATGTAAACGGAAAACGAGCACAAGTAGCAATTAACGGGCAGATGAGTTATGCAATGCAAACAAGTATTGCTGTTGGTAGAAGAGACTTAGAAAATATAGATATATCTGAATATGGCACTAATGGTACAGGTTATTACGAGCTTTTTATAACCGAACAAAATAAGGATGCATTAGCTCAATTTCAGGGTGTTATAGATATTTCCAAAAAGATTGATGAACTAGGAAATTATCCAGAAATTTTTCCTCATATACCAGAACAACTTCCTTGGAGTAGAGACAACTACGGCAGCATTTATGTACCCAAAAAAGGGGATATACTGCCGATGAATAGCCGAACGATTTGGATATATAAAGACCTAATACAAAAATATGAGGGCAATAACAGCTATGAAATAAAAGGAGATAAAGCATACATAAACGGTAAAGAGATAGCTGAATATACTGTAAAAATGAACTACTACTTTATGATGGGAGATAACCGGCACCGAAGTGCAGACTCGCGTTATTGGGGTTTTGTACCAGAAGATCACATTGTAGGGAAAGCACTTTTTATTTGGATGAGCATAGAGCAAGATGGAATTTATGGCGGGAGGCATAAAAATATTTTGAGCCGCATACGATGGAGTAGATTGTTTAATAGAATTCATTAGTGTCGAAAAAAAAAATAGAACTGCGAATTGCTTTCTTGGGAAATCCAGAATTTGCTCGGTATCAACTTGAGCAGATTATTGCATGCGGCTATAATGTAGTGGTCGTAGTATCGGCACCAGACCGACCAGCTGGCAGAGGTATGAAGCTAGTCGCCACACCAGTAACCACATATGCTCGTGAGCAGAACATAGCTTGCTTGCAACCCACAAATCTCAAAAACGAAGAATTTTTATTAGAATTAGAATCATACAAGGCTGATTTACAATTAGTTATTGCTTTTAGAATGTTACCCGAAGCCGTTTGGAATATGCCCCCTATGGGCACTTATAACCTTCATGCCTCACTCCTACCACAATATCGCGGTGCTGCACCCATCAACTGGGCTATAATAAATGGCGAGACAGAGACTGGAGTAACCACATTTAAATTAAAACATGAGATAGATACAGGAGACTTACTGGTACAAAAAAAATGTAACATAAACCCAGAAGACAATGCAGGCAACTTACACAACAAACTGATGTATCTCGGAGCAGAAGCCGTACACCAAACCCTACAAATGCTGACCAAAGGAGATACGGCAACTATTCCTCAAATAGGCGGAGAAAATCTTAAAAGTGCTCCAAAACTATTTACAGAAAACACAGGAATAAACTGGGCAGATACACATAAAAATATCGTAAATTTGATTAGAGGACTAAGTCCATCTCCCACCGCTCACACTATGTTTCACGGCAAAAAAATGCAGATATACCATGCAGTATCCGAAGAAATACAACATCAACACAAGGCAGGCACCTATATAAGCGATGGAAAAAAATATTTAAAAGTAGCAGTTTCCGACGGCTTTGTGACATTACTCAATGTAAAAATTCAGGGAAAGCGACAGATGAATATTCAAGATTTTTTGAATGGTTATGATATCACTCACCTTGGATTACCATTTGAATAAAACGGGCCATTTGAATTATCTACTGACGGCTCTATTCATTACAAATCAATTTCAATACTACTTAAAGAATTGGATATTTTAATACTAAACTAGTAGAAAAAAAAATTCGAAATTTTATCTGATTAGCAGCGTGCTGCAGCACTCCAACAGGAGTGGAAGTAGTACTCTAAATATATGATAATGAAAGCCGATTCCCATCTTATGATTTGCTGTTGTCTGTGGTTCGTAATTAATTACTTTTGCAGCGATTTCTAGTATGTGGGAAAAAATCGCAAGTACAATACTACGTAATAGGTTAGTGCTCATTATTTCATTAGTTGTGACTACTGCATTTATGCTGTACCAAACAATGAATGTGCAACTAGCATACGATAATCCAAAATTCATTCCGGATGATGATTCCGACATGATAGCCTACAAAGAATTTAAAAAAACCTTTGGGGATGACGGCAGTGTGATGGTAGTCGGAATAAAAACCGACAAACTTCGCCAGCTGAACTTTTTTAATGCGTGGTATGATTTAACGGAATCCCTCAGCCACAAAAAAAATATAAAACAAGTACTTTCTCTGACCAATCTAAAGGTTTTAAAAAAGCAAACTAAATTAGACACCTTTGAGGGTTATCCTAGCGAGAAAATACAACTAGTTAGTGAAAACTTTATACACGAAAAACCCCAAACTCAAAAAGATCTTGATAGCATCTTTGTTGCTCTTCACGATTTAAGATTTTACGAAGGATTAGTTTTTAAGGACAGCAGTAATTTCACGTTAATGGCGATTACGTTGGAAAAAAATATACTCGACACAAAAGAACGCGTGCCATTTGTGGGTGGTATAGAAGACCAAGTAACCGCAGTATGTGACAAATTTGGTGTGGACGTACACTTTTCGGGTCTCCCATTTATTCGGACTAAAATGTCCCAAATAATACAGCAAGAACTTGTACGTTTTACGTTGGTCTCCATACTTCTAACCTCACTTATTTTGCTTTTCTTTTTTAGGAGTTTTCCTACCCTCATATTTTCACTACTCACGGTTATAGTCGGTGTGATTTGGTGCATGGGAATTCTTGTCACCCTCGGCTTCAAGATTACTATGTTTATTGGATTACTACCCCCACTCATAGTAGTCATAGGTATAGCCAACTGTATTTACTTGCTCAATAAATACCACGAAGAATACCGAAATCATAAAAATAAGATTAAATCGCTACAACGGGTTATCTCCAAAGTAGGTAGAGCAGTACTTTTTACAAATCTAACGACTGCTGTAGGATTTGGTGTATTTGTGTTGACAGGTAGCTCGGTGTTACAAGAATTTGGGCTGACTGCATTTCTAGCTCTTATGGCCGTTTTTCTTGTTTCCATTATTCTAATTCCTGTTTTATTTAGCTACCTCCCAGCACCAAAAAAACGCCATACAAAACATTTAGATTACAAATTTTTAAATGTTTTAATAGCCAAAATAGCAAATTTGGTGCAGACCCAACGAAAAGCCGTTTACATTGTGACCATTGCGTTAGTGGCTACATCCATTTTTGGAATGACTAGGCTCAAAAACGTAGGATATATGGTAGATGACATTTCAAAGACTGATAAATTGTATACAGATTTAAAGTTTTTTGAAGAAAATATCAATGGTGTAATGCCCTTTGAAATTGTAGTAAATACACGAAGGGAACAAGGTATTTCAGATGTACGTACGCTACTAAACATAGATCTATTGGAGAGAAAACTGAGTGATTATCCCGAATTTAGCAAACCAGTCAGCATCTCACAAACTATGAAATTCTTAAACCAATCCTATTATGACGGGGACCCGAGAAGATATAGGCCTCCAAGCATGTTAGACCTAGGAAGCATAATGGATGCTCTGCCAAAAGGAAACACAAATACCGAAATGTTAAACAGCCTAGTAGACGAAAACAAACAAAAAGCTAGAATAAGCGTACAAATGGCGGATGTGGGCAGCGTGCAAATCAAAAAACTAAAAGAGCAAGTTGAATTGTTGGCAGATACCATTTTCAATTTTCGCAAAAAAACACAATACACGTTTACTGACTCTATAATAGCCATAGAACTAATTGACTCTGTTACTGCATCTTTTGATACTACATATCATAGTATAGCGAAGGTCACCTATACACCAGTAGATAGTACAAGTAGGACAGACTTGTCAATAACCGGCACGAGTATAATATTCTTAAAAGGCAATGACTATCTCATAAATAATCTTTTGATGAGCCTAATGATCGCCTTCATAATAATTTCTATGCTCATGGCTAGCATTTTCAAATCTACACGAATGATTGTAATTAGTATTATTCCAAATCTCATACCCTTACTATTTACAGCAGGGATCATGGGATTTTTTGGTGTGAATTTTAAGCCAAGTACCGTTCTGGTTTTTAGTGTGGCATTTGGTATTGCAGTAGATTTTTCTATTCACTTTCTCACCAAATATAAAATGGAATTAAAACATTCAGCAAGTGTACCTAAAGCTGTAGCGAAAGTACAACGAGAAATTAGCACAAGTATGATTTATACTGCTGTTATTCTCTTCTTCGGTTTTATTATTTTTGTTTTTTCAGATTTTGGTGGCACGATAGCACTGGGCTTATTTACAGCACTTACGCTACTTGTAGCTTTATTGAGTAATCTAATACTTCTGCCTAGCTTGCTTCTTTCCTATGATAGTAAAAAAATAAAGCATTCTTAGGTCTAAACTTATTTTCATTTTAACTCCTATTTCTCTTCTATTTTTCAAGACAATAGAGTTATTGATAAATTTTCATTATTAGCTTCTTATAGCAAAGGAAAAGAAAAAAAAATCAGATTACAACAAGATTGGGATATAGTGTGGTGGTTACCGCAAAAAGATTTTAAAACCAAAATGAGCAAATTTCCAAGCAATTGTATATTGAACCGCTTTGATTTTTTTTAAGAGGCATAAGTGCCCAAAAATGCACCTGGTATTGCACTTGGAGCTTAAGGTATAAGCAAAAAATCTATACCGCTAATTTCGAATGCTAAAAGGGAGTTTTTATACCTAAATCTAGTACTTTTTTAAAGCGCCATAATTATTGGCTTGAATAAAGTAAAAAAAAATAGTATAATTTACCCCTTTTTAAATTATTGAAATACAATCAAAATCTTTAAAAAAACTAAGAAAAAAAAGGTAGCTCTGATACACAATCTAACTTTCATTCACTTTTGATAACATTTAATTTTATTCTTCCAATTGATGCTGCCACTTCACTAAAACTACTGAAATAACTGCCAAAAATTTCGCTTGCATTGGATAGCACCATCAGGTCCACCAAAGCCTGAACAATATGCTCAGGTTCATTTCTTTTGAGACGTTTAGTAAAATGAAAAATACGATTTCCAAAAAAATCTTTCAGAGTAGTTACTTCATTTTTGTCATCTGTTGCCAAAAAAAACTTTACGGATGGATATTGCTCAATCTTTTTGCTCATCTGAGCCACAAACAATTCTGTAATGCTATATTCTCTGGCCTTGTTGTTATCTCCGCGCCGTATGTGAACTCCAATATATCCTGAACCTAAAAGAGCAATTCTACGTTTAATTTCTGATCTAATTGGTGCAATGGGTGAAGGGTAAGATAAAAATTGTGTTTCGCCATAAAACTGCTGACAAGTATCTAAGAACACAGATTTCATTCCACTTATGCAATCAGAAATATCTTTATTACCTTGAAGTATCTCAAGAATATCTATATCGGTATAACAAATATCGAAGTATTCGTACGTTTTTTTTAACTTCAAGGCTCGTAATTTTAAGCCAATTTTGTTCCAACTGGGTATGTAAGCTAAATCGGTAACAACTAGTCCATCTATAGGCTCAAATAAATCTCTGTAGGCGCAATTTAGCTCATAGTTTCTGACCCAAAGTATATATATAGTTTCTTCTAATTTTTGACTAAGCGCGACGCAAGAGGAAATAACCCTCATTTTATTTCCCAATCCACCATTTGCTTTTACTACAATTTTCATACAGGCTGCTTATCAAAAAAATAAGTATACAAAAGTACTACCTTTGTCAACTTCAAAAAAAACAGCGCAGTACTACAACACATGGCCAGCATCAAAAAATATAATCAGTACAATCAATTAGATATACCCGAGACTGAAAAAGAAGTACTTGAATACTGGAAACATAATCTTGTATTCGAAAAAAGTGTAACAAACCGTCAGAATAATAAGGCGTTTGTATTTTATGAAGGACCGCCATCAGCCAATGGTATGCCGGGTATACATCACGTTATTAGTCGCAGCATCAAAGATGTTTTTTGCAGGTATAAAACAATGCAAGGTTTTCTTGTAGAGCGAAAGGCAGGCTGGGATACTCACGGCCTTCCAGTAGAATTGCAGGTAGAAAAGAACTTAGGCATAACAAAAGAGGATATTGGCTCTAAAATAAGCGTTGAGGAATACAATGCCGCTTGTCGTCAAGATGTACTAAAATACAAGGATAAATGGGATGAGCTAACGCAAAAAATTGGCTATTGGGTAGATTTAGAACATCCTTATGTCACCTACGAGCAAGCATATATAGAGTCAGTATGGAATCTACTCAAAAGACTTTATGATAAGGGTTTCATTTATAAGGGACATACTATACAGCCTTATTCACCAGCTGCAGGTACAGGCCTCAGCTCTCATGAGCTAAACCAACCCGGAACCTATAAAGATGTTAAAGACACCACTGTTGTGGCCCAATTTAAGTTGAAAAATGCTGAACAAGTGCAGCTTAATCTAGACTGGGGAGATACCTACTGCATAGCTTGGACCACTACCCCTTGGACTTTGCCAAGCAATACTGCACTGGGTATTGGCCCTAAAATAGACTATACCGTAGTAAAAACGTATAATCCGTACACCTTCGAAAAAATCACTGTTATACTCGCGAGCAAATTAGTAGGCAAGTATTTTAGTCCAAAAAATGAAAATCTTTTGCTCTTAGACTACAAAGCAGGGGACAAAGTAATACCATTTGAGATAATAAAAGAACTGAAAGGCGAGACGCTTGTAGGTCAACAATATGAACAACTTTTGCCATATAAACAACCCGAGGATGGGAAGGCCTTCGAAATAATAGCGGCCAACTTTGTAACCACAGAAGATGGAACAGGCATAGTACACTTAGCTCCAAGCTTTGGGAGCGATGACTATATAGTGGCAAAGCAAAATAATATTGGGTCTCTTACCTTAGTAGACAAGCAAGGCAAGTTTGTAGAAGGTCTAGGCGAGTTTTCGGGTTTGTATGTAAAAAACTATACCAACGAGGACGAGACAGTACCGGGTTATCAAAGCACTGATGTGAAAATTGCGATAAAGCTCAAAACGGAAAATAAAGCTTTTAAAGTAGAAAAATACGAGCATACCTACCCACACTGCTGGCGCACAGACAAGCCAATACTTTATTATCCTTTGGAGAGCTGGTTTATAAAAACAACAGCTGTAAAAGATCGGCTCATAGAACTGAACAAAACTATAAACTGGAAACCTGCCAGTACAGGTGTAGGAAGATTCGGTAATTGGTTAGAAAATCTTGTCGATTGGAATCTGAGTAGAAGCCGCTATTGGGGTACGCCTTTGCCCATATGGCGGACAGAAGATGGCGAACAAGAAGTATGCATTGGTTCTGTAAATGAATTAAAAATTGAGGTGGATAAATCAGTAGATGCTGGGCTAATGACCCATAATCCCATTAACGAAAATTTTGATTTACACCGTCCATTTATTGATGATGTGATATTAGTGTCTGAAGACGGTAAGCCTATGATACGAGAAACCGATCTAATAGACGTATGGTTTGACTCGGGATCTATGCCTTTTGCACAACTACACTATCCTTTCGAAAATGAGAACAAAATAAATAACCGAACTCACTATCCTGCCGATTTTATAGCAGAAGGTGTCGACCAAACCAGAGGGTGGTTTTTCACCTTACATACTATATCCGTAATGCTAGAAGACTCCGTAGCCTACAAAACCGTAATGGCAAACGGCCTTGTGCAAGACAAAAATGGCAATAAAATGTCAAAAAGTAAAGGCAATACAATAGATCCTTTTACGGCCGTAGATCAGCATGGTGCAGATATTATACGTTGGTATATGCTAAGTAACTCAGCACCTTGGGATAATTTAAAATTTGACACTGCTGGCTTAGATGAAACCAAGCGGAAGTTTTTTGGCACATTGCACAATACCTATGGATTTTATGCTTTATATGCCAATATTGATACATTTAAAAATGAGGAAGAATCTGTACCTATGGCTCAACGGTCTGAACTAGACCGCTGGATACTAAGTAAACTAAACTCACTTATAAAACTTGTGGCTGCTGAAATGGACGACTACGAACCTACTAAAGCTACTAGAGCAATACAAAGCTTTGTCATAGACGACCTAAGTAATTGGTATATCAGGTTAAATAGACGTAGATTTTGGAAAGATGAAATCAGCCAAGATAAAATAGCAGCATACCAAACACTACATACCTGCCTAGATACCGTCGCAAAACTAATGTGTAGCTTCAGTCCTTTTTATGCAGATCAGCTATTCCGCGACTTAAATTTTACCGAAACGTCTGTTCATCTGCAAGATTTCCCAACTGAAAATGAACAACTAATCAACGTTGAGTTAGAAGCTCAAATTGAAATATCACAGCGTATTACTTCACTAATTTTACGCATACGAAAACTTGAAAATATAAAAGTACGTCAGCCATTGAGTAAAGCAATTATCCCTGCCTTAAATGAGACATTTGCAACTAATTTAAAAAAAGTAGCGGACGTTATAAAATCTGAAGTTAATATCAAAGAAATAGAAATAATTGACCGAAATTCCTCCATTATAAAAAAATCTGCTAAACCAAATTTTAAGGCTTTGGGCGCTAAAGTTGGTAAAGATATGAAAGCCATAACCGCACCCATAGCTGCATTTACAAACGAACAAATTGCAACCCTAGAGGGTGGAAATACAGTAGAGGTTACTGCAAACGGAACTATTTACCAAATAAGTGCACATGATGTAGAGATAAAAACAGCCGACATTCCTGGTTGGCAAATAATGAGTGATACTAACTATACCGTGGCATTAGATTTAGAACTCACTCATGAGCTAAAGCAAGAGGGAATAGCTCGTGAATTAGTCAATAAAATACAAAATTTGAGAAAGGAGCATGATTTTGTTGTAACTGATAAAATAATTGTAACCTTAGAAAGTCACAATTACATTAATGAAGTTTTGCTTAATTATAATGAATATATTTGCGGCGAAATTTTAGCTGATGCTATAAATACGACATCTGAATTAAACAGCAACGAAACAATAGATATCAATCAACACATTATTAAAATAAAACTTTCTCACTAAAAATTACTATGACAGAATCATTACGATACAGCGATGCAGACTTAGCTGAATTTAAACAACTCATTTTAGCAAAACTGGAAAGTGCTACTGAGGAATATCAATACCTCAAAAATCAAATAGCCTTTGAAAATGAAAATGGCACAGACGATACAGCAAGTGCATACGTTGCAATAGATGACGGTAGTGCCTCTCAGCAAAAGGAAAATGCAGGTCAACTTGCTGCCCGCCAACAAAAATTCATTATCAACTTGCAAAATGCACTAGTGCGTATAGAAAATAAAACATATGGTATTTGCAGGGTAACAGGTAAATTAATACATAAAGATAGATTGAAGGCTGTGCCACACACTACCCAAAGTATGGATGCAAAAAGGAACCAGTATAAGTAGATAATGGAGTTGGGTAAAACGCTATCGAAAAAATCACAACTTGCTTTAGTGGCTATAACTGTGCTCATTGTGCTAGTGTTAGACCAGTGGCTAAAATACCATATCAAAACATCTTTCACTTTAGGTGAGAGCAAGATGATAATTAACAATTGGTTTGAACTTCATTTCACAGAAAATCCTGGTATGGCCTTTGGATTAGAAATCGGCGGAAATTGGGGGAAAATAGTACTTACTTCGTTTCGAATCATCGCCTCTTTAATTATATTTATATATATAAAAAACTTAATCAAAGAGGGTGCTAAAACCGCTCTTGTAGTCCTGGTTTCCTTGATACTAGCTGGCGCTTTAGGCAATATTGTTGATAGCTTGATTTACGGAAAAATATTTAGTGAAAGCACCTACCACACTGTTGCCACATTACTGCCCGAAGGTGGCGGGTACGCACCTTTTTTTAAGGGAAAAGTTGTAGATATGCTTTATTTCCCACTCATCGATACTTTTTGGCCAAATTGGATTCCTTATTTTGGGGGCTCACGTTTCCAGTTTTTTAGACCAGTTTTTAATATTGCGGATGCCGCTATTAGTACTGGAGTTTTCACTATAATAGCTTTTAGAAGTAGATTATTTAACGAGATTGCCAAATAGACGTTTTGTTTTGTAGCACAGTTTTGTGATTCCGGCAAAACAGCCCTTAGTCCCAAAAAACAAAAAATTATTCATCAATTCTAGAAATGCAACTTAAGAAGTTTACTAGATACCTCTAGTAAACTCTTATAAATACCTTCAGAGCAACTGCCACTCAAAGGTAGGATGCCCCGACTGGCCCAAAGAATTATAAAAATTCACAAATCGAAGTTTAAATTCAAATTGTGCATTGCTTTGGACTAGGTAGGTACGATTTTCCAGAATTTCAAAAGCATTTTTACTTAGATTAAAATTCTTCCAGTCCCAGCCAATCACAGTTTTGTGATAAGATAACTTCATGGTCTCAAAATTTGCCTCTCCAATTTCATCAAACGATTTGTTTTCAGCATAAGCACTTGCCCGTCCTTGAATGACCCCGTATATTGTATACTCTTGGGTGATATTATCTAATGTTACTAAGTCTGTATACCTCCCAAAGGCCAAATCATATTCTCGTTCGGTGGGCAAATCAAGAATTGTTTGGGTACGTAGGTTGTAATAAAAAGAAGATTTATCTACTAATATCTGCTGAAGCTCTAACTCTCCTAAGTGTTTATAAGCTATTTTTAGTCCATTTCGACTTCTTTCAAAACGCACAGAAATTAATCCAATTGGATTAAACTCATTATCCAATCCATAATCAACCACATAGACTTGGTTTTCTGCCATTTCCCATTGTTCTAAAGTGTCTTCATTGTCATGAGTCAAGTACTTAAATTTTAATCCAGAAGTGTCAGCTAACTTATCCCAGGCACCGTCAAAAATAGCCACACGCATACTCCTAAAATAATTTAGACGAATAACCTCTTCATCTACATAAAAGTCCCAACTCATAGGGCTAGCCTGTGCCACTACTTTAGAACTGTCCAATGAATAGAAAACTACTGTATTTTTATATTCACCTGCATCCAAACTGACAGACGCATTGATACGAGGTATTGGAGATACTGCTTCCTCCTTCGGAAAACAAGCAGCTAAAAACAATATATATAGGTAATTAGTCTTTCTTAAATAGTTCATAACGTACATTGATAAAATAGGTTCGACCTGGACTCACAGATATAAACGTAGTACTAGGTGTATGAGCTCCAACATCAGTTGAATTGGCATTTATATTAACTACGCCAAGTATGTTTCGAGCGCCTAAAGTTAATCTTAGTTGCTTATTCTTAAATGATTTATTAATGGTAAAATCTAGCATAGAGTAGGCAGCTTGTTGTTGAATATTTACATTGACACTATCTGCATTGCTGAAAACCCTTGATACCTCACCAAAATGATTGAAAAATAAATTAGCAGATATTCCATGCTTTTTCCATCTGTAAGAAGGATTAATAACTACTTGTGGAGAGAAGAAAAATTCTTTTTTGCTTCCCTCTACACCATTATATATACCGGTATAATTGAAAGTAGCACTAACCGAAAAATCATCGTGAACTATCTTTTGGGTAACATCTCCACCCACAGACTCATAGTTACCAATATTTCCGTACCTTGCTTGTATAGGTCCTGTTACTATTAGCTCAATTTTATTACCTATGTTGTTATAAAAACCGTCTATAGTAGTTGTCATTTGTGCATTTTTCACTTTGTAAAACTTGGCATAGCTAGCAGTGAAGGAATGTGAGGTTTCTGAAAGTAGCGAGCTATCTCCGAACACCTCGTGACGACTATCTGTAAAATCCAAATACAATTCCTTTAGAGAAGGCGCTCTAAAACCTTTACCATATGCCAATTTGATTATTTGTGAATTACGGAGGTTAAATTTTGTTTGCAAAGAATAGAGCAAAGGCGATGCAAAAACAGAATTGTAGGCATAGCGAATCCCGCCACGTACTAAAGCAAATGAGTTAAGTTGCTTTTCCGCACTTGCAAAAAGTGCTGCATCCAGCTGCTCTTTTTGCCCTCCTTGTAGGCGATTTCCTGTCCCTGTTTCATAGTTTCCGTCAAAACCGATCAATGTTTCTATCCCCCATGTTTTAGCTTTATCTAGTCCATAAATAGCTCTAAGCACAGAAGCGTTAAACGTTTGCGTGTCTTGCTCCTCCTCTCCTACTACTAACACATCCTCTAAGTATACTAGGTTTCGGAAGTACTTATTTTTTATTCTGCTAAAACTATTGTTTCCCGCTATAATCTGTAAGCTTGATTTGCCTATTTGATTCTGATAACTCAAACTATTATCAAATCTTTTGTTTGTATAATGTTGGTCAACTGCCGTTTCTTTATAGGGCAAAATTGGTGCACCCCTATCCAGCAGTTGTGAACGTAGCATCTCGCTTCTCACATTTATACTCGCATTATTATGTTTATAGCTATATTGTACCCTACCCGTATATTGCTCTTTGGGCAGCCAGTCAAAAGTCCTATCTACATCATTTGCACTCCATCCAGTGAACATAGTTCTACCTCCACTGAGGGTCACAAAGTGTTTACCCCATGATTTTGATGCCGTACCAGTTAAAGCATATTGTCCATCTGTTTCATAGTTTGAATTTAGATTAAGGCGGGGCTTTACACTCGTATTATTAGTCACTATATTGATAGTTCCCGCTAGCGCATTACTACCATATATTACAGACATTGGTCCACGAATCACCTCTATCTGTTTGGCATTTTCTAGATTAAATTGTTCCAAATCTAGCTGGTTGAATAAGCGTCCTATAACAGGAACTCCATCAATCAACAACTTTACATTGTCTCCACCTATACCCATCATAGTTATACCCGTTGATCCTATTGCATTATCTCTACTCATTCTGATATTATTTTCAAATGTGAGAGCATCTCGGAGGTCTACCGCTCCAAGTTCTTCTATCTTTTTCGCAGATATTTTAGAAATATTGAGTACTGTATTGTGCAGACTTTTAGTGGAATGAATGTCTGTGACTATAGCTTCATCTATGTTATAATAGCCTCTTTGAAGCTGAATTGTGTAACTGGTATTTGGATATACTATCAAAAACTTTTGTTCGTAGCCTTTAGCATACACTGTTACTTTCTGAGAGTTAGCAGATGAAAAAGATATCTGACCGTTCGCAGAGAACAGCTTTAAAGTATCTCCATTTTCAGCTCTTCCTAGTAAGCTAAAGTCCACGGGATCGGAAGTCTCACCATCCAATGCCGTAATAGATATTTGTCCCCACGAAAACGCAGGGACAAACATAAATAATAGTGCTATGTAACTTAACTTATTCAAAGATTACACGTTTCGTGCTAGTAGCATTTGAAGTGCTTAGTTGTAGAAAATAAATTCCTTTAGCTAAATCTTTTGTATCAAATATTGTCTCATCAAAAGCGTTTATAGCTGTCTCAAGTACTACTGCTCCTTGAGCATTAAGTAAAGTAACATTCAGCTCTTCATTCTCTTTGTTAGAAATGTGCAATACGCCATTGGTAGGATTTGGATACACGGTAGTGTTCAAGTTAGCATACTTCTCAACGCTATTTACTCCTGCTTTTATTTCTTTTGTATTAAAAACATAATTTCCGCTACCCAAGGTATAGTCAGTAAACCAAATCTTGTATACTGCACCATTTTTTGTTCGTACAAAATACGCCCTATCTTGAGCGATGTCATACGTAAATGTATTTCTATTAAACGATTTCCAATCGTAACCTATCTCTGTGATGTTTTCATTCCAATTGAGCGAAGCCGTATCATCGCTAACTACATCTACACTATTTCGCTCTGCAACTTGACAACCTGCATTTATTTTTACGCCACTTACTGACATATCCAACGTCACAGGACCTTGCGAAACTGAAGTGATATATTTGGTAAATAGAATATCCCAATTCTTTGCTAAGGGATTTCCGTTTATGAATAGTCCGGCGTCAACGTCAAGTAAAGCAAAATTCTTACCCAAAGACTCAGGTGCAGTTTTGCTATATTCATAGGACTTTAATTCGCTTCCGTCCAAGTTGGCAACTCTGAGCTTGTATACTCCACTTGGGCTCATCTGGTCTATAACTATTTTTTTAAAAACCTCTGTTTTAGTTTTTAGTATAAAGATTCTATTCCCATTAATGTTGTGTCTATTCATATCGTATATACCCCATCCATAGTCTGGATGCACTGTACCTTGGTTAGCAAATGCACCTGCATTCCAAGTTGACTCGGAGTTATAAATATTATTGAAACCGAAATCAGTCGTATCTACGGTGTTCCACTCAGTAGTGTCAGAACTATATAAAAACAACTCAACACCGCCATTTTCATTTATAATAATGCTAGCTCCACGTGCGTCTGTGGTCAACCCTATATCCCATGTAGATTTATTGAGTGATACCTTACTAGTTGTTTCAAAATCGTAATAAACATCTAATGTGCCACCTTGTGAAACAACAGTATCAGCAGTTTGAGCGTTAGCAATAAAAGATAGCAGGAAGAATACACTTGTAATAATTTTTTTCATTTCTTATATTTTATTTTGACTGCAAATGTGGGGTCATATAGAGACACAAAATAACCTATAAAGAAATAAAAATACCCAAAAAAGAAATTACAACAGAAACAAAATAGCGACAAAACAACTTACAAATGAGGTACTTATAATTTTAAATCTATTTAATCATTTAATTGTTACTCTATAAATAACCCAAAAATGAATAGCGAAACTATTGATTTACAAATACTTGAAGTAGCACTACAACCTACTGATTATCAATATAAAAATGGAACTATCTGCTTGTTTATTTCAGACGCATGTACAATGGAAATGCCAATGGGCCAGCGTAGCATTCCACTTCCACCACATTCAGCTTACCTATTTTATGATCAAAAAAGGAGTTTTAACCTCAGTTTTTTAGCAAAAGAAGAGACGTCTTTGTGTATCATCAATTTGAGTATAGACACTTTGCATCACATCTTAGCTTTAGGTACAGATGAGCTTAATTTCTCGCAAGCAGCTATTTTTGAAAAAGAGCAATACCACCATTTTGAGGAAGCGAGTACCACTGTAAGAAGATGCGTACACGAGATTTTAGAAAATAAAAATAATCATCTACTGAAGGAAGCAAAAAAATACGCAATTCTAGATGATTACTTTAATACCAGCCGTCGCCAAACTACTTACAAGTGTCCATTTTTGAATCAAAAAGACAACGTAGAGAAAGTTCGAGATGCAAAAGAGTTTCTGCTTCGTGACTTACAAAACTCTCCCACCATAAAAGAGCTTGCGAAACTTGTAGGATTAAACGAACACAATCTAAAAACTGGATTTAAAGAAATATATGGTAAAACTATCCATGCCTTTCTCAAAGATTACAAAATGAGTAAATCCCGCGAACTAATTGTAAAGCGTGAATTTCAAATTGCAGAAATTGCTGATCAACTTGGATATACCAATGTGAGTCATTTTATCGATGCATTCAAAAAAAAATTTGGTGTAACACCCAAAAAATTTGAGATGAGCCAAGTTTGATTGCATACCCAGTAGCTAGGTTGATATTTTTTTATTATTTACATAGAATTATCATTTATTTGACCATCAAAATAGTAAGAATTGGTTGGATATAAAAAATAAAGTCATGAAAAAAAATCTTTTAGTGGTTACTTTAATTTTTACGTGGTGTGTGGCAAGTCTATCTACCTCTGCTCAAGCTTTTCTTGAAACACCCATAGAAGGTGAACAGGGCAGAGATTGGACTATCGTAAACTACGTAGACTGGGAAACTGATGGGTTCAAAGACCACCAATGTGGTACAAAGAGTTATGACGGTCATCAAGGTACTGATTTTGTTATTCGTAGTTTTGCACAGATGGACAGCGGTGTGCATGTACTTGCGGCAGCTGCAGGAAGAGTGACCTACGCACAAGATGGATTATATGATCGTGAAACTGAGGGAGACGTAACAAAAAAACTAGGCAACTACCTAGCAATCCAGCACGGTAATGGATACTATACTTACTACGCTCATCTCAAAAAAAACAGCATTAATGTAGCCGTAGGAGATAGCGTAAATGCCGGTGATTTCATAGCATTGGTTGGCAGTAGTGGGAACAGTACAGACCCGCACCTTCATTTTGAGTTATACTACGATAGCGCATATGTCGTGGATCCCTTTTCGGGATCTTGTGGCAATGCTAATACATTGTGGCTAAATCCCGAAAAGTACGATACGACTATCGGAATTTTTGAGTACGGATTTATTTCTCAAAATAATCTTACGATAGACCATTTACGAGACAGAAGAGGTCGTTTGAAAAATAATTCATCTATTGCTCCGTCATCTGATTCTTCTCTCAACTTTTGGGCACAACTCTATGGACTAAGAGCTGGAAAAGCACTTGATATAACCTGGTATACTCCTGAAAACACCCCATGGTTCAGCTACTCCGTGACCTTAGATAAAGACTATTGGTACTATTATTATTGGAGCTTCATAAACCACCAGAACTTGCAAATAGGCACCTGGACTGTACAATTAGAATATGATGGTTCTGAACTAATAACCAAAACTTTTGACGTATCAGAAACTGCACACATTGATAAACAAACACTCCATAAACTTTGCGATGAGCTACGTTTGGAGACCACAGAGAATCTATTACTGAATCTACCTGCTTCAGATAGACTTTTATTTGATACGTATGGCCGACAAGTAGAGGCACCATATACACCAGGGACATACCTTTTTGTACAAAAAACCAAACATGGAAATTGCTCCGTAAAGAGACACATCCGATAAATTGACAGATCAGTAAAGTGACCTATCTTCAAAATAAAAATCACTTTAAACTCTAAATCACCCTATTTACTGGTTTTGGAATTTACTTAAATCAATCTAACCAAAAGCGACACCACAAATTTGAACTATTTTTGCAGTACGTGAAGAATAACCTAGACATTTCAAAATGGCTACCAATTACTAAAAAAGAGGTAGAAGCAAGAGGATGGACAGACCTCGACGTAATTTTAATTACAGGAGATGCCTACATAGATCACCCAGCTTTTGGTGCGGCCGTTATTGGTCGTATTATACAGAGTGAAGGGTTTAAAATAGCTATCATACCACAGCCCAATTGGCAAGACGATTTAAGAGATTTTAAAAAACTGGGAGCTCCTAAGCTCTTTTTTGCTGTAACTAGTGGAAATATGGACTCTATGGTAAATCATTACACCGCCCGAAAGCGTAAACGAGCAACAGATGCATACTCACCGGGGGGCGCTAATAATTTTAGACCAGACTATGCGCTCACAGTGTATACCAAAATACTAAAAAAACTCTACCCAAATGTTCCCATATTAGCAGGTGGGATAGAAGCTTCGCTGCGCAGAGTAACTCATTACGACTACTGGAGTGACACACTTATGCCGAATATTTTGGAAACTAGCGGCGCTGATTTATTGGTATACGGTATGGGTGAAAAACCCCTCAGAGAAATTCTTCATTTACTGAAAAAAGGGGTACCTTTTCATCAGCTAACTATGGTAAAACAAACAGCTTATCAGCGTCGTGAAACCGAGGGAATACCAAAAAATAAGAATTGGAAAGACATCACATTAAACGCACATGAAGTCTGTTTGCAAGATAAGAAAGCGTTTGCCTCCAATTTTAAATTTGTGGAGCAAGAGAGTAATAGTGTTCAAGCCAAACGCATAATTCAAAATACTTTTGACAAAAATCTAATAATTAATCCTCCATTTGAGACTATGACTGAAAAGGAAATTGATTTTGCTTTTGACCTACCCTACACTCGCCTTCCACACCCAAAGTATAACCAAAAAGGACCTATTCCAGCCTACGATATGATTAAATTTAGTATCAATACCCATAGAGGCTGTTTTGGTGGATGTAGCTTCTGTACCATCTCTGCTCATCAAGGAAAATTTATTGCTAGCAGATCCGAAGAGTCTATTTTAAAAGAAGTAGAACGAGTGACCGAAATGCCAGATTTTAAAGGCTACATCAGTGATATAGCTGGCCCAAGTGCTAATATGTACAAAATGAAAGGCAAAGACCAATCAATATGCGACAGATGCAATACTCCCAGCTGTATACATCCTGTAGTTTGTGATAATCTAGACACGAGCCATAAGCCTATGACCGATCTGTATCAAAAAATAGATGCAAACCCTAAAATAAAAAAAGCATTTATTGGTTCTGGCATTCGATATGACCTACTCACCAAATCTTACAATAAAAAGGGAGACGAAAAAGATATGATAGCCTACATGGAACAGGTACAAACCCGCCATGTTTCTGGTAGATTGAAAGTAGCTCCCGAACATACCTCAGATGATACCCTTAAAATAATGCGCAAACCTAAATTTGAGCATTTTCACAGTTTCAAAAAAATGTATGACAAAATCGACAAAAAATTTGGGCTAAATCAAAAGCTTACTCCATACTTCATCTCGAGCCACCCTGCTTGCAAAGAAGAAGATATGGCCAACCTTGCCGCCGAAACCAAGGATATGGGTTTTCAATTGGAACAGGTACAAGACTTTACCCCTACTCCTATGACCGTAGCTACTGTTATATATTACTCCGGCTACCACCCCTACAGACTAGATGAGTACTATGTGCCAAAGAGCAAAAAGGATAAGGAAAATCAACACCGATTTTTCTTTTGGTACAAACCAGAAAATCGTCAATGGATACGAGACAGGCTTCACGGCACCAAGCAGGCTGGACTTATTAATACCTTGCTGGGCAAAGCCAGCCCCGATAAAAAACGATACAAAGGACGAGCAAACAAGTTTATCAAAAAACACGGAAATCCCAATAATCAAGGTATGGAAAAATATATGAAAAATAGTAATGGAGATAAAAACAAAGGATGTAGCTAGCTTTGTTTTATACCTAAATAGACCACATTTTAATGTAAAATGTCGTTAATTCTATGCCCTTATTTTGCCTAAAACTTAATTATAGTTACTTTTACCATAAGTATGACATTAGCAACTAAAAACACTTTTTTTTACTCTATCTTACTATTTGCTTCAACCTTTTTTTTCAATGTAGGATTTGCACAAACTTTACAAGACGACTTTGAAGGAAACGGTAATATCACATCTTGGTATGGCGATGACTGCACTGTAAACACTTCTTATTCTAATCCGTATTCAAGTGTCAAAAATTCAAGTAGAAGTGTTATGAAATACCAAGATAATGGCGGCTTATATGCCAATGTAAGATTTGATAGCAAAAAGATAATTTCATTAGAAAGAAATGCAAAATTTACGTTGAAAGTATACGTATCCTCTGCTGATATCACTGGGAACCAACGCAATCAGATATCGTTGAAACTGCAAAATTCAAATCTCAACGCTCCTTGGGCTACGCAGTGCGAAATAATAAAACCCATCTTACTAAACGAATGGCAAGAACTATCTTTTGATTTTGCTTCTGATCCATACATAAATCTAGATGATAAATCATTAAAACCAACTGAACGTCAAGATTTTAACCGCGTTGTACTGCAAGTAAATGGAGAAAATAATACCGATAAAGTGACTGCTTACTTAGATGATTTTATTTTTCTAGATACGGCTGCCGCAATTCGTCAATCCGTTTATGACCATTTGATTTGGTTCGATGAATTTGACGAAGACGGACCTGTAGACCAACATAAATGGTTTCATCAAACAAAGTTACCAAATGGCAATACCTGGTATAATGGAGAAATACAACACTATACAGACCAAGATTCTAATTCATATGTGCGCAATGGTGTTTTGTCTATAACCGCCAGAAAAGAAAATTATACCAACCAAAATATCACTAAGAATTATACATCAGCACGACTTAACTCAAAGTTTGCATTTACCTATGGTAGGGTGGAAGTACGTGCACGAATGCCTAAAGGCATAGGCACTTGGCCAGCCATTTGGATGCTTGGTAAAAACATAGAAGAACCCGGAGCATATTGGCAGGAGCAAGGTTTTGCCACTACACCTTGGCCGGCATGTGGTGAGATAGATATTATAGAACACTGGGGCAGCAATCAAAATTACGTTTCTAGCGCCACACATACAACTTCTAGCAGTGGAAATACTACCAACGTAGGTGGCAGAATGCTACCGACCACTTCTGACTCATTTCACACCTATGAACTAGATTGGTCAGAAGAAAAACTTATTTTCAGTATTGATGGGAATGTGCATTTCACCTATCAGCCCGATGAAAAAAATCCTGAAACTTGGCCTTTTGATAAAGCACAATATTTACTTTTAAATGTTGCTATACAACCAAGTATTGATAAAAATTTTTCAAAAGGAGCTATGGAAATTGATTATGTAAGAGTCTATGGCATCAGAAAGGCCAATACTCGTCAAAAGACCGCTGAAGTCCCTATTGTTTACCCAAATCCTGTTCAAGATAATTTCACCATAAATCTTAGTGATTTTCCGGACGAACCGGTTCATATTCAAATTTATAATTCTATTGGTGTTTGTGTGAAAACACTAGATATCTCTTCCCCATCAAACTACTTGTATATAGATGGTCTAAATCACTTAGATGCAGGTTTGTATATAGTACATTGCCAAATAAAAAATACTAAGTTCGCTACCAAATTCCGTAAAGAATAAGAAAAAAACACACCTCTTCTATTCTTTTCTTTAAACATAAGATTAAACTTTAGTCAGTATGTGAAAGTATTAAAGTTGAAACTGTAATCAACTAATGATATAAAACTCACACTACCTTTTAAAAAGTTTTCATCTGTGCCAGTAAAAGAAAATTTGAACACTTAAAGAACTTTAATCCTCATGTTGGTTTCTGATGAAATTCCACAAGCTAAGTTCTGCCATAATATCACTAACATAGATTACCCCTACGTAAACTGAGCCAAAATACAAATTAGAAAGTAGGTTTGAGGTCATTGTATCTCTAAGCAGTATTTTTACGAAATATTAGTAGTTAAACCCAACTAGTAGTAAATAAATCTGAAATTAATAAAAGATACCAAAGTAGCAATCGTTTTTTGACTTCAAAAACTACATTAATGAGTACTGTGAATACCACACATGTAAAAAAATATGAGTAAAAAAACTTGAATACCATAACCGATTAATAATATTAATTGAGAATTATACTATGAGCTGAGACAACAGCTATCATGCAATTCGATACCAGCGTAAAAATAGTATATCGGTTATCGTGCAACAGAAATTAAAAAAAATCCCAACCATAAGAATGGTTGGGAGATATATCTATTTCTATTTTTTATCAGTACTCTAGAAAAACTGTATGAGAGAATTTTGACGTTCTCAAGGCGCACCTACGCGGTGCATAGCACAACGAAACCCTAGAGTAGAGGTTGACTGTTGCTCATCTAGAAATCTACGAGTGCCGGGGGATGCCCAATAAATTCTATCGTTCCAGGATCCACCCTTAAACACACGTGCTTGATTATCAATAAGTGTGCTAACACTGTATTCATATCCTTGTTCACCGTCCATATATGATTCTTCATCTAGATATCCTATATTGTCAGCTCTTTTATAATTTCGTCTACCAACGTTTTCCTCTTCCGTTACATCTACATAAATTACTCGACCCAAGCTGTCCTTAAGATCTACAATGCCGTCTTCGTCTAGCTTCACTTTATCAAAGACATTACCTCGAAAAGAGTTAAAGTCACTAACATCTTCGTACGACATTGGTCTGTAAACATCCATTACCCATTCAGACACGTTACCACTCATATTGTATAAACCGTTGTCATTGGGCCAATAAGAAGCAACCGGCGCAGTTATAATAGCTCCATCATTCAATTTATTAGCAATACCACCTTGATCACCTTTACCACGTTTAATATTTCCGTAAATAAGTCCTCTATCTCTTTCTTTACCGCCGCTATATCTTACGGTTAGGCCCTCCCATGAGTATACTTTTTTATTGTTTATGTTCTCATAGGTGGATGCACCAACGTTGGCTTGCGCAGCATATTCCCATTCAGCCTCTGTAGGGAGTCTGTACTTCGGCAGTAATATTCCGTCTTCCATTCTTACTTGGCGTGTACCCCCTTTTTTCACTCTATAATCTTTCATTTGGTGCTTACCTAAACTTAGTCCGTCGCTTTGACCAACATAATATGCTTGAGTGTTAAAATTTGCTTCGTTAATTTGGTCAGGATCCGGCTCTAAGATACCTTCACGAACTAATATCATTTCGTTTACACGGTCAGTTCTCCACGCGGAATAAGCTGTTGCTTGTTGCCAATTTACTCCAACTACTGGATAATCTTGATAAGCAGGGTGTCTGTAATATAGATCTACGTATGGTTCGTTATACGCTAGTCTATTTCTCCATACGTTTGTATCTGGAAGTGCATTTGTAGCCACCTCAGGATAGTCAAGGTATACTCTTTTCAGCCAATATACATATTCTCGATAGTGAGAATTAGTCACTTCCGTCTCATCCATATAAAAAGAGGGGACAGTAACTTTTCTTTCGATATTATTATGCTCATATGTTACATCTTGCTCAGACGACCCCATAGTAAAAGTTCCTCCGTGAACCAATACAAGACCCGGGCCTGTTTCTTGGCCAGCATACTCGTGCTTTTCAAAACCTCCCCACTTAGAATCATTATAATTCCATCCTGTGCTGGCAGATTTTTCTTTTTTACAGGCTACTATGGTCATAAGTGCCATAGATAGAAAGCCAATTGTGAATTTATTTAATCTCATATTATTTTTAAAAACCTTATATATTCAACTACATTCTCTTTTTAAATATTGTGCAATGATACATTTTCAAATCAAAAATTAAAAATCTGGACACGACAACTTACGATATTTCCTACTGGGTTTTTTTGCACACCATTCTATTCCGGCAGAAATCTCATGACTTACAGGGGCTGCAGATCTTGCGTCAGACACCGTTAAATCGAAGCTATAGCCAAATTTAAACTTATCTTTTCTGAAACCTACCAAAGCCATCAAGGCGTCTGAGTTGGTATACGTACCAAAAGTTTGCCTGAACCATAAACCAGTAACCAAAGGTCCTTTGTTATAGTAGAAACCAATGTTCATTTGAGTAAATTTATTTTGTTGCATAAAAAGTACATTTGGAGATATAGTACTTTCAGGATTCTTGCGACCATCTAGCGGAATGACTATACCGCCATGCGCAGTGTATCTGCGGGGTATTACAGCTCTATCATCTCCAAAAAATGATTGAACAGGCTCTATTAAATTATGTACAGCCAAACCAGCATAAAACCTTTCGGTATAACCAACTACTCCTGTAGAAAAATTAGCGTATTTTACGGGGTCTGTAACAAAAGGTTCCGCTGTGATACCGGTAAATCCTGAGCTTGGATCTATTTGATCTTCAAAACGAAGTCGCTTCCAGTCAATACTGCGTTGACCGTATTGACCTTCTAGTCCAAAGCGCATAGTAAAACGTCTATTTACGGCCAATTGAAAGGCGTATCCAGCCGATACACTTTGGCTTCGTAAAAGCCCTTCCCCAGCTCTATCGTCTAAAACCATCAAGGATACTCCTCCTCCTATTTTATCAAAGTGCTGATCATAACTTGCGCTTGTAGTTATGAAGGTTCCTGGAAGTGATGGCCATTGATTTCTATAATTGAGTACTACCCTACCCCCTCCACCGCAAGTAGCTGTCCCTGCCATTGCTGGATTAGTATAAATGGGTGCCGCATAAAATTGTGTAAACTCAGGATCTTGAGCCTGAGCCTGGAATGCTGTAGCCAGACTTACCGTTAAAAAAATGGCAGTTTTAAATTTCCTCATTTCTATCTCTCGCTTCAATTGTAATTTACAAAGATATAACATTTATAAAGATACGCCTATAAAATATAATTATTGTGTCAATTTTAACTAAAAACTTACCAAAGGCAATAAAAGGTGTCGTACTATTGTTCAACTAATAATAAGAAACTATACACAAAAGCATGGCTTTTAAATCAACTTCAATATTCTGGTTACTAACCGCTTCAATAAGCTTTTTTCAAAGCGCTTATGGTCAATTTGAAACAACTGTATTAACATGGCAAATAAATGAAACGGTAGCTGTAGATAAAGAGTTAGGAATACACCAAGTACTTTCACCTTATTACTGCAATCAATGCTTTGCAAACACAACTAATGATAATTTATATACCTTACCTTATATTGTGACTAAAATAAACCTTTTGCAAAACGACGTTCTTTCAGTAAATATTAAAAATATAACAAGCGTCGCAACAAATAGCAGAAGGCTGCACGACTACCTAAGCAGCAGTTTTGATATAAAGCAACTAAAAACTACAGAAAACGGCATCCCATATTTAAATATGATCCTCACACCGCTGAGAAAAATTGGTAATCAAACCGAGTACATCACCTCTTTTGACTGGGATATAAAAACAACGCCCGCTCCGCTCGCACGTGCTCAAAATCTAAAATCTAAAAAAGACCATACATACGAATCTGTACTTACCTCCGGAGATTTCTATAAAGTACGCGTAACGCAAGACGGGGTGTACAAAATAGATGCTAATTTTATTTCTGCTATGGGGGCTGACCCTAGTACCATTATTATGTCCAACTTTAGAATTTATGGTAACGGCGGTAATATGCTACCCGAATTGATAGCCAGAGACAGGCCTGAAGACCTGCAAGAAAATGCGCTAAAAGCTGTAGATAACAATAACAATAACAAATTGGATGATGGTGATTACTTTTTATGGTATGCTACTGGTCCAAATAGGTTGCTTTATCAAACCAATCCGGCATCATATACTGCTGAAGGTCATGACTTTGACGTAGCTTCGTATTATTACTTGAACTGGGACAAGGGTACTGGAAAACGAATTTCTACTAAAAATAGTGGTCAGAACGTAAACACCACTGCTACTGTGAGTAGTTATGATCACCTTATATACCACGAAAAAAATGAAGAAAATCACATAAAGTCAGGCAGAAGATGGTGGGGAGATAAGATGCAAATCAATCCATCCAAACGATTTGATTACATTGTACCAGGAGTTGAGATAGGTAAAAAAATTTACCTAAATACCGTTACCATGGCTCGGTCTCTCACTGGTTTTAGCAGCAGTATGCGTATTACATTAAACGATAGTTTAGCTGCAATAGTGTCATACAATTCTGTTAGGGGAGATTACGACGACTCTTTTGGCTCTAGTCCTATAACCACCGTGCGAAGCCGTATAGCATCAGGCAACAGTATTAGTGTAGCGTACAATTACCAAAAAACACTTAACGAAGCTAGCGCTTGGATAGACTATTTTGTGCTTTCTGTACCTCGTAAACTAGGCACATTTGAACAACAGCAAGTTATCCGCACCCACTCTTACAATTTATCTGGAAATATAAAGTATACTCTTTCACCTTACAATGTCGGCTACGAAATATGGGACATCAGTACACAAAATATCCCAAGCATACAAAATACTTTTATTGAAGGTTCGGGAGTAGCCTTTGCAACAGAAAATACATTAGCCAATACCCCCCCTCTATTTGTTCTTTTTCAACCTACAGGCTGCGCCACGCCTGAGTTTGTAGAGAAAGTCATAAATCAAAATCTCCACGCAACCAAGGATATAGACTATCTCATAATAACCCGGGAAGATCTGCGCACGCAGGCCACACGGTTAGCAAATTTTCATAGAGAAAACGGACTAGTTGTAGAGGTATTTACCTCCAATCAAATTTTCAATGAATTTTCGAGCGGAAGTCAAGACGTAACCGGCATACGCGATTTTACCAAACTTCTGTACGACCGCGGAAACCTTCCAACTGCAAAACGTACGTTCAAGTATGTACTCTTGCTAGGCGATGCTAGCTATGACTATAAAGACGTAGAGCAAAACAATACCAATGTGGTTCCTATTTATCAAAGTTATGAAAGCAATAATCCTCCCATATCCTATTGCTCTGACGACTACTATGCCATACTCGATGACAATGAAGGTAGATGGGGTACTCAGTCCGTAGATGAAAGTTTGGATATAGGCGTGGGAAGACTACCCGCCAGCAATAGTAGTGAAGCGCAAATAATGGTAGATAAAATACTGCACTACCACAGTGCTGCCAGCCGCGGAAATTGGATACAGAATCTAACCTTTTTAGCCGATGACGAAAATTACAATGATCATGTAATACCTTCTGAGCAAATGACACGAGCCCTAAGCATTGAAAGTCCGATGTTTAACATAAAAAAAATATGGATGGATGCTTTTGAGCAGGTTTCTTTTGGCAGTGGCAATAAATACCCACAAGTAAATGCAGAAATCACGAAAAGTATTGAAAGTAAAGGTTCGCTTATTTTTAACTATGTAGGGCATGGCGGCGAAAATGGTATGGCTCATGAACGAGTGGTTACTCGTGCTGATATTATGGCTTGGAATAACTATGACAAGCTATCTTTTTATATAACGGCAAGCTGTGAACTTGCAAAGATAGACAACCTAGAAATAGAATCGCCGGGAGAACTAATGTTACTAAATACAACTGGCGGAGCAGTGGGAATGCTGGCTACAACGCGATTGGTCTACATAGGCGCAAACACCCAACTAAATACTCGATTGGTAAATGGTAACTTACTGCGCGCAGTAGACGGTAAGCTTCCTAGCCTCGGCAATGCCTACAAAGAAATGAGAAACTCAGATCCTAACGAAACTACCAATAAGCGCTGTTTTATTTTGCTTGCAGACCCAGCTATGAGTCTACTATACCCAGAAAATAGAGTAGCAACGACAGCTATAAATGACGTACCAATAGGTCTTTTCAACGATACTACAAATGCACTACATGATACCCTGAATGCGCTAGAACTGATAACTATAGAAGGAGAAATTCGCGACAAAAACAATCAACTACTTAGTAATTTTAACGGCGAAGTATTCCCTACTTTTTTTGACAAACCGTCCAGTTACAAAACCCTTGGGAATGACCCTACTAGCTATGTATTAGATTTTCAGGAGCAAAATAGAGTCCTGTACAAAGGCGTTATAACTGCCACTAATGGAAAATTTAAATTTCAGTTTATTGTGCCCAAAGATATCGCCTATAACATAGGTAAAGGTAAACTATCATACTATGCAAAAGACGGGCTGGTACACGCTGGTGGTACAGAACTCAACTACTATGTGGGTGGGACATCCGATAGTATATTAGTGGATAATAAGTTTGATGCATTAGATTTATTTATAGATGATGAGTCTTGGGTGCATGGTGGTACCACCTCAAATACGCCTTTGCTTCTAGCCCGGCTAAGTGATAGTAATGGGATAAATACCATAGGTAGTGGGATAGGCCGCGAGATGGTAGGTATACTTGATAAAGGAACAGATGCTGAACAAACCATAATACTAAATGACTACTATAAGCCAGATCTTAATAGTTATCAATCTGGAAGAATAGAATACCCATTTGCAAACATCCCAGATGGCAGACATACTCTAAGCTTAAAAGTTTGGGATGTTTATAATAATTCTGCCGAAGCATACACAGAGTTTTTGGTCGCAAATGCAGAAGGTATTGCACTTAATAATATCTTAAACTACCCAAATCCATTTACATCTTTTACAACTTTTCATTTTGACCACAATAAAAGTGGACAAAACATTATGGTGCAGATAAGTATCATGAATGTTACTGGCAGAGTAATCAAAAATATTACTCAAGAAATAGCGAATGCTCCTGCACACGTGCAGTCTATAGACTGGGATGGGCGAGATGAATACGGTGATCAAATAGGGAGAGGTGTCTATCTGTATACCCTTAGCGTAAAAGCAGAAGACGGAACCACTAGCTCAAAAACAGAAAAACTTTATATCATCAAATAAGCACAAAAAAATTAATAGTACATTTGTAGTTAAATTTTACGAGATTGAAGAAGTTTATAAGTCTAATAATATTATGCTGCGTGATTGAAGCAGCTTTTGCACAAAATGCTGTAAATACAAATAAGGATCTGCTCGGTCAACGGAATGTGATTACTACTGCTGCTCCTTTTTTACTCATTTCCCCAGACTCTAGAGCCTCGGCTATGGGAGATATGGGTGTAGCAACTTCAGCAGATGCCAACTCCATTCATTGGAATGCCTCAAAACTTGCTTTTATAGAAGGTGATGGCGGTCTAGCCATAAATGCAGCCCCTTGGCTTCGTCAGCTTGTGCCAGATATCTGGTTTTACTACATGAGCGGATATAAAAGAATAGATAAACTAAGTACAGTAGCAGGTTCCTTGCGCTACTTCACTTTGGGAGAAATACAATTCACCGATGCGGTAGGCACACCACAAGGAACGGCCGAGCCAATTGAGTTTGCTCTAGACGGTGCCTATGCCCGTAAGCTGTCCGACAATTTATCTCTTGGTGTGGCGCTTCGTTTTATATACTCAAACCTAGCTCGGGGAAATGCAGGTACAACCGCAGCAGAAATAAAACCTGGTATCGCAGGAGCAGGCGACCTGTCAATGACTTACCTAAACGATACTAAAATAAGTGGAAAAACTTTTGACTACACCATAGGAGCCAACATAAGTAATCTCGGTAATAAAGTAACTTACACCACAGAGGCAAACAGAGATTTTATACCAATGAACCTTCGTTTAGGTACATTTTGGAAAACTCAAATTGATGATTACAACGAAATCGGATTTGGTGTAGATTTCAATAAATTATTAGTGCCAACTCCTCAATATACGTTTCAATTGGACACTAATGGAAATCGTATAAAAGATGGCGATGGTTACGATATCATAACAGGTAGAGTATTGAGTCAAGATCCGCCCATCAGCGGCGCGCTAGCCTCTTTTGGTGATGCACCAGGCGGCTTTAGAGAAGAATTAAATGAATTTACTATATCGGTGGGTATAGAGTATTGGTATGCTAAACAATTTGCCCTAAGAGCAGGCTATTTTCATGAGGCTGAAACTAAAGGTGCCCGCCAATATGCTACTTTTGGCGCAGGTTTAAAATACAAAGTTTTTCAAATCGATGCTTCATACCTTCAGCCATTTGCCAATAGACATCCTTTGCAAAACACTATTCGATTTAGTTTACTCTTTGATTTAGACGCTTTCAAAAACCAACGGTAATCAAGTATCATTCAAGAAAGATACTTCAGAAAAAAAAGACTAAACTCTCGATTAGATTATTTTACATGCTATATGGAGCAATCAGTGAATAATCTAATCTTGTAAAAAGGGGTTACTTAATTTTTCTTGGCCAATAGTGGTTATCGGTCCATGACCACTATACACGACTACATCATCTGGTAATGTTAGCAGCTGGGATTTTATACTAGTAATAAGTGTAGCATAATCTCCTCCAGGTAAATCTGTACGTCCAATACTCCCTTGAAAAAGAACATCCCCTCCAATTACATATTTCTCATTTTCGTTATAAAAGCACACACTTCCTGGTGAGTGACCCGGTGCAAATAGTACAAAAAACACTGAATTTGCAAAGACTATTTCGTGACCAGCAGCTAAATCAACTTGTGCCGGAACCAATGAATCCATTTTTAGTCCGTACTGATTTGCAACAGATTGAGCACTACCATATACTATATTTTCTAGTGGATGTATCTCGGGAGTGAGGTCATAGTGAGCATGAAACCAATTTACACCAAAAACATGATCAAGATGAGCGTGAGTGAGAAAGAGCCGTGTGGGCTTTAAGTGCTGAGCAGAGAGATATTCAAACATCCTAGCATTTTCTTCAGGATAATACATTCCTGGGTCTATGACAAGCGCATTACCTTCATCATCAGAAATGAGGTAAGTATTTTCACTAAAAGGTCCGAAGGTAAGTTGATGAACGTGGGTCATGAGTATGTTGAAATTAAGTCTTGATCTCTAGTAGCATCCATTTTTAAGGCAGTAAAAATAAAAATACAAAAGCCTAACACGGAAGAGCCACCATATGAAATAAGCGGTAAGGGTATGCCAATGACGGGCATTAAACCAATTGTCATGCCAATATTAACAAGAACGTGAAAGAAAATTATGGAAGCCAAAGAGAAAATAAAAATACGTTTAAATTTCTTTTTGGCTCTACGAGCCAAATGGTACAGCCGCAAAATAAATGCTATAAATAATATAACGGTGAGCGCACTAATGGCCCAACCACCTTCCTCACCTATAGTGCAAAATATAAAATCAGTTTCTTGTTCAGGAATAAAATTACCTTTGGTATGTGAACCGTTTAAAAAACCTTTCCCAGTAAAACTGCCTGATCCAATAGCGATTTTACTTTGATTCACATTGTAACCAGCACCTCTATTATCCTCTATCAAATTTAGGGTAACTTGGATGCGTTTTTGTTGGTGTTCTTGCAGCACATTATCAAATAAAAACTGTACACTGAGACTAAAAAATATGGCAATAGACAGAATGATGAGACTAGGCACAATTATTTTTTTATTGGTATAAGTAAACGCATAAAAGACAAGAAAACCAACCACTAAAGCGCTGCATAAATAGAAAGAGGTAAATATCAGAGTGAGTATAAAAATAAGTATTGCCAACAGGCCAACAATTAGTATGACTGGAGATAGGCCCTCACGATAAAATACCAAAAAAAAGCTAAGAAATACTAGTGCAGATCCTGTATCTCCTTGCAAGACAATTAGCACCATAGGAATAAGTATAACTGCAGCTACCTGTATTAGTTCTTTCCTGTTTTGCCACGAAAATCCGATATTACTGAGTAAAGACGCCACTGCGAAGGATGTACCATATTTAGCAAACTCAGATGGCTGAATACTAATAGAGCCAATTCGTATCCAAGAGCGTGCTCCATTGATATCTGCCCCAATAACCAGCACTACTATCAGCAGTATCATAAAGGTAACATATATATACATACTGAATAATTCGAAAAAATTAGAATTTAGTAGGAAAATAACTACTCCTACAGCTGCAGAGACTCCAAACCACATGAGCTGTTTGCCACTTCTCCCCTGCCATAAAGACTCTGCACCAGATTCATAGGTAGCAGAATATACACTAGCTATACCGAGCAAAGCAATGGACAAAAAAAGTAGTAAACTTACTATATCAATTCTACTTTTACTTTCCATATAAAGCTTCATTTCTTTGAGATTTATATTTTAATGGAATTAGATCGCTTTCCATCATTTTTCTTTCTAAATCTACTTTAGAACTTTTAGAGACGCTATCTGGCATAAGGTATTTTTCTATCATAAGGTGGGCTATAGGAGCTGCCCAAGACGATCCGTATCCAGCTTCTTCAACCACCACTGCTATTGCAATTTTTGGTTGTATAACAGGTGCGAATGCCATGTAAGCAGAGTGATTTTTACCATGGGGGTTTTGAACTGTCCCTGTTTTACCTGCTATTGCTATTCCTGGTATGACAAGATGCGACGCAGTACCAGAAAGAGTTACCTCTTGCATACCTTGTACAACTGCATCGAAATGAGAAGGGGAAATTTTTGTATGATTTTTAACCAAATATTTTTCAGGAATGTATTCCATATTTTCTATTTTACGGACTACATGCGGGGTATAATAAAAACCTCTATTAGCAATTGCTGCTGCTATGTTTGCAATTTGTACAGGCGTGAGGCCTAATTCACCTTGGCCAAATGATAGTGAAATAATGTTAGAATACTTCCAAGATCCATTACCGTATATTTTATCATAATAGGCTGCATCTTTGAGCCATCCGCTGACCTCGCTACTTACGTCTATTCCTAGTTTATCACCCACACCAAAACTTTTCAGATAACTCCTCCATGCGTTGTAAGATTCCTCACTATTTTCATACTTATCTAACTGCATCATATTTTTAAATGTATTGCAATAAAATGTATTACAGCTACTGGCAATACTCAGTTGGAGACCAGTATTAAAAGCATGTGGGTGGCACTTAATAATACGCCTACCCAGCCTATAAAACCCCGGACACCCAAAGTGCGTTTGCTTATTTATAGCCTCGTCTTGCAGTCCAACAAGAGCCATCAGTGGTTTAAAAGTACTACCCGGCGGATATGGCGCACTAACGGCTCTATTAAAAATTGGCTTTGTAGGATCACTTATCGCCATGGTGTAGTATTTTCCTCGATTTTGAATGTTGAACTTTGCGGGATTATAAAACGGGCTAGAGATAAGCGCTAGAATTTGGCCTGTACTCGGCTCAATAGCAACAACACTTCCCATCTTATTATCCAACAACTGCTCTCCATATAGTTGTAAATCTATATCTATACTGAGGTGTAAATTATTGCCATCTATAGCATCTTGATCTAGTTTGCCCTCTTTGTAAGAGCCTTTAATTACTCCAAACTTATCTACATAGAGGTATTGTTCACCTTTTACACCGCGCAATTCTTTTTCATAAAACCGTTCTACACCTTTTTTTCCATTAAAATCTCCTTGCTCGTAATATTCTTCCTCTTGTTTATCTAGTTCAGACTTATTTATTTCACCCAAATAACCTAGTACGTGTGCTGCGCTATTGTATTTATAATTTCTATCTTGTCTAATTTCAAAGAAAAAACCGGAAAATTCGTACAAACGCTCTTGCAAGCGGGCATAAAGCAAGTTTGACACATTTCTTTTAAAAACAGACTTTCCCCTGTAAGAATTTGTTTTTGCTCGTTCAAGCATTTTATCAAACTCGCTTCTATCGATCTGCAGTAAGGCGCAAAATGCAGTTGTATCAATACCTTTCAATCGTATAGGTACCGCAATCATCAAGTCGTAAACTGGGTCGTTATAAACGATTAGTTTATCATTTCTATCAAAAATAAGTCCTCTCTGTGGGTATACTGTTTGTCTTCTTAGTGATATTTTTTCGGCAATATTCACATATTTATCATCCAAAACTTGGATTTGAAACAGACGAAAAATAAAAATAAGTCCGACCAATACAACGGCTACGTTTATAATATATGTACGCTGTTTATTCACGATGCACGCTTAGGTAATAAGTACTGTGTAATTGCAATAATTGTAAGAGCTAAAAAAGAACTTATTAATGTAGTTATTAGATATCTATGCCCGTTAGCAGATCCTATATTTTGTATCCAAAAAATATAAAAGTGATAGAAAAACACCAACACTAGCGCGGAATAAAAGAAAGGCGTAACACCCACTGAATAAATATCGTAGGGCAATTTATTAGCAATTTGCTGTTTAATATCTTGCGTATTTAGTATACCGATACGCAACAAGACTAGCCACAAACAAGCAGAGGCGTGTATACCAGGAGATCCTATAAAAAGATCTATGAGAAGTCCTAAACCAAAGCCAACAGCCACCTGAATCATTTTACTCCAATGTAGGGGCATAGAAATTAGTAATACGATAAAGACCTGCGGCATTACAAACGCTGAAAAACCAAGATGATTTAAAACAAGCAATTGCAACGCCATAATAACCCCCCAATAGACTAGTTTAATTTGCATATTCTAACAATTCTTGAATTTGATTATAATCCTTATTGATTACTACGTATGCGTATTGAAGTTTTCTAAAATCCGTAGCAGATTCGATTTCAATATCCGAGTATTGGCTTGTACTTGTAGTTTCAATGTTTACCACTTTACCAATAGATAAACCTGGAGGAAAAAGTACTGTAGAGTTGCCTGTTTTTACCACATCACCCAGACTAATGTTTTCAAGTTTATTTACACCTTTGATGCGCAAGATATTGGTACGCTTATTTTCCCATTTAATAGGAAGAAAATATTCAACACCTTTGATATTTGGGGTGAGACTGAAGTTCACATTTAACAAAGACATAACTGTACTGTAACTTTCGTTTGTGGCTAAAACAATTCCTGCCACACCTTCAGAAGACAGTACGCCCATGTTGCGTTTTATGCCTTGTTTACTCCCCTTATTAATAATGAAAATATTTTCCGCCTTATTGGCAGTTTGATAAACGACTTGAACAGGCACTAAGTCAAAAACTGGTCTACTTGTAGTATCGGAGACTGTAAGTGTATCGTCCAAATATAAAAAAGTAGTACTAGGTAAATCTCTAAACTGAAAGGCCACCTGATCTTGCAGCATAATATTTTGTTCTTTGAGGTTAAGATAGTTTACAAAATCAGAAGTGAGGGTATTGACAAATGCTGTTACATTACTAGCTCTATGGGTAAAAGAGGCTTGTTGGTATGGATTGAGTCCAAAAATAAGAAACCCGCACACCATTTGTAGCACTACAAATAGTATAAGATGAAGGTTATGCTCTATGAACGCAAGCAGGCGTTGCATTAAGTAGTAAAAATAGTTTTATAGCTTTTCAGGTTTTTAAGTGCTACTGCTGTTCCCCTTACCACTGCTCTTAGCGGATCTTCCGCTACATAAACGGGCAATTTTGTTTTACTACTGATACGTCTTCCTAGGCCTCTTAGCAGAGCTCCTCCCCCGGTAAGATAAAGGCCTGTTTGATATATATCTGCAGAAAGCTCGGGTGGTGTCAGCTCAAGGGCTTTCATTACGGCTTCTTCTATTTTAGAGATGGATTTATCTAATGCTAGGGCAATTTCAGAATACGATACCATGATTTGCTTCGGGATACCCGTCATTAAGTCTCTTCCATTTACGGCATAATCTTCTGGTGGATTTTCTAGTTCTGGTAAAGCTGCTCCAACTTCTACCTTTATGTTTTCTGCGGTACGCTCACCAATCATTAGATTGTGCTGACGGCGCATATACTCAATTATATCGTTGGTAAAGTCATCTCCAGCTACCCGAATAGACTCGTCTGAAACAATACCTGACAGGGCAATTACTGCAATTTCCGTAGTACCACCACCTATATCAATTATCATATTTCCCATTGGCTCAGCTACATCAATACCTATGCCTATTGCTGCAGCCATTGGTTCAGGAATCATATATACTTCTTTACCTCCACTTCGTTCAGCACTTTCTTTTACAGCTCGCTTTTCCACTTGAGTAATGCCACTAGGTATACAAATAACCATTCTAAGCTGCGGACTACCAAAGGTACCTTTGGTATTAATCATTTTTATAAAACCGCTAATCATTTGCTCGGCGGCTTCAAAATCTGCTATTACACCATCCTTCAAAGGCCTTATAGTTTTTATCTCTTCGTGGGTTTTACCATGCATTTTTTGCGCTTCGCTCCCTATAGCCAAAACCTCTTTTGTAGTTCTGTTTATAGCAATAATAGAGGGTTCATCTACTACTAGCTTATCCTTATAAATAATAAGTGTATTTGCCGTGCCTAAATCTATGGCAAGTTCTTGTGTGAAAAAATTAAAAATTCCCATTTGGGTTGTACTAAAGTATGATTATCTGGATTTAATGCAAAAGTATCTATATTTTAAGGGTTATTCAACACAAAAATAAAATACCCGACGTTTCTTTTTCTTTCAACGCCAAAAAAAAGGATATAAAAGCACTTCATAAGAACGGAATAAGACTAGTAAATAAGGTGAAATAAATTTTTGATTATATTTTTGTCATAAAAAAGATAATATTTTAGTCTATATTTGCACTTCATATGTATTTCGATAAAAACATTAAGTTACTTAGGACACAAAAAGGATTATCTCAACAAGATCTTGCCGACTCTTTAAATCTTACTCGCTCAAAATTAAACAGTTACGAACGGGGTGTTCAACCACCTTTTGATATTCAAATAGATATTGCTGACTATTTCAATGTTACTTTAGACGGATTGGTACGGCATGATTTAAGTAAGCTAACCCATTTTAAACTTACTCAGATACTAAAAGGAAGTGAAGCTGACGTACGTGGACGAAAACTTAGACTGCTCACAGTAAGTGTGGATGCTAATGAAGATGAAAATATAGAAATAGTGAGCATGAAAGCCCAGGCCGGATACACTGGAGGATATTCAGACCCCGAGTTTATAAAGGAGCTACCAAAATTCAAACTTCCCTTTTTACCCAAGAATAAAACCTACCGGAGTTTTCAAATAAAAGGAGATAGCATGCCTCCAGTGAGCGAAGGGTCTTGGGTGACAGCTAGTTACCTGCAAGACTGGCACGAGATAAAAGATGGTGAAAACTATATTATTGTAACCAAAGATGAGGGCATAGTATTCAAACGATTATATAATTCAATCAAGGCAGAACAAAGTCTCACGCTAGTAAGCACCAATAGCGCTTATGCTCCTTACACTTTACATATAGATCAAATACTTGAAATATGGAAATTTGAAACCTGGAATGGATTTGATATCTAAATTTCTTCATTGAAATGCTTTAAGCCTATCTAAAAGAACCAAATCAAAAAAAGTTTCTTTGTTAACTTTAAAGAAACTTAACTTTAGAGAAACTTTTCTGCATTTGGCAAATAATGATAGTAAGTACTTACCATCATTCACAGAGTGTGACTTCAAAATTATTCCCGCCAGTGCTAATCCAAACGGATAGCATATGCTTCTTTTTTTCCGTTAGGTGCTACGCCTTCTATTAGTACCGCACCCTCTTTATCTTGCAATGCATTTTTTACATCTTGACTCACATACATGGGTATTTTATCTATGTGGGTTATTACAAAGCCGCTTGGAATACCTTTATCCTTCATCTGTCCAACGCCAATTTTAACTACTTTCACCCCGTTTTTTACTTTAAGTGCCAATCTTTCCTCTCTGCTCAAATTAATAATTTCAGCACCCAACACTTTCATCTCCTCTTTTGCCACCTCTTTCACAATTTCACTTTCTCCATCTTTAGACAGCAGCGTTGCGGTCACAAGTTTCTCTTTACCATCGCGAATTAGAGTAATATCTACTTTATCACCGGGGTGGTATTTACTTATTTCCTCCTGCAATTCGGAAGACTTATTGATTACAATGTTATTAATTTTAACAATCACATCACCATCTTTTATACCCGCTTTATCAGCACTTCCTCCCTCAGAAACATTGGGTATATATACACCTGTCAACTCTTTAAGACCTTTTTCGTCTGCTAGTTCTTGAGTGATATCTTGTATGCGCACACCCAATATGGCTCTTTTCACTTCGCCATAATCTTTCAAATCTGAAATAATTTTTTTTGCTAAATTTATGGGAATGGCAAAAGAGTATCCTGAAAATGACCCAGTCTGAGAAGCTATGGCCGTGTTGATACCAATAAGCTCGCCACTTGTATTGACTAAGGCTCCTCCACTGTTTCCTGGGTTAACTGCAGCATCTGTTTGAATAAAATTTTCTATAGCATACTCACCCCCTCGCTGGCGAAGTAAATTAATACTACGCCCTTTTGCACTTACTATTCCGACTGTTACTGTACTAGTCAGATTAAATGGATTACCCACGGCGACTACCCACTCTCCTACTTTCAATTCATCACTATTACCCAAATTTAAAAATGGAAGATTATCCTCTTCTATTTTGAGTAGGGCTAAATCTGTTTCTGGGTCTACACCCATTACTTCAGCTACATAACTACGTTTATCGTCCAATACCACTTCTACAAGCGTCGCATTATCTACTACGTGATTATTGGTTACGATATAACCATTTTTTCTGATAATGACACCAGATCCTGTACTTTGTTGAGGACCGGGCTGAGGGCTTCCAAAACCCGGCCCAAAAAAATCTTCAAATGGATTAAATGCTTGAGATCTACTTGTATTTTTAATTGTACTTTTGATATGAACAACCGCAGGGGTGCTAACTTCTGCCACAGAAACAAAGTCTAACACAGAAGCATCTGCCATTTTTTCAGCCAATGTAAACTTAGCAGTTTCGTGATACGTGAAATTTACCGGCTTATCTTGTGGACTAAATACACGGCTTATGCCCAACGCCACCAAACCACCTATAGTAGCAATACCCAAAATCCCTAAAACTTTTTTACTATTCATCTTTTTTTTCTTATTAAAATTGAACCAAATCACATACAATTGCTGTTCCAAATTCATTCAATTAAGAATTTAACTAAGACCAACTTTATTTCTTAAATTTGCAACATCAGTATGCATTTAAACATTGTAAACATAACGACTATAAAGATGTTTTCATTACCTTGTGTTTATCCTTATCGATTAATAAGTATTAAGTTTCTACAAAATGTTTGGCATAGGTAAACTAGCCGATCATACCGTGCTGGAAAAGTTGGAACAAGCAGATGAGCAGATTCTAATTTACCTGTATCACGAGCACCATACTGCAATAAAAAGCTTTGTACTAAAAAATGACGGAGACGAAAATGAAGCAGAAGACATAGTGCAGAATACCATAATCACGGTATGGAAGAATGCTACGAAAAGCGATTTTGTTTTGCAAAGTAAGCTCAGTGATTATATCATGCGAACTGCCAAAAATTTATGGTTTAAAGTACTAAAAAAGCGTACAAAGTTTCAACTTGTAGACGAAAGTAACAAAGCTGAACAAGACGCAGAAATTACGCATTTAGAAATGAATCAAAGTATTATTGTATCCCTCATAGACGAAATGGATGATACCTCTCGTAAACTACTTTCATACTTTTATTTTGATGGCTTGACTACTAAACTTATTGCTAAAAAACTTCAATTAGCTAATCCAAACATGGTAAAGAGTAAAAAATATCAATGCTTTAAAAAGCTAAGAACTAGCGTAATGAGCCATTACGAAAAAGATGACTTAGGGTGAATAAAGACGAGCAAACATATCACTTAATCAATGATTATCTCAATGGTGAATTACAAGGTTCCGAGCTTGATAAGTTCAAGGCAAACCTAAAAGAGGATCATGCTCTACAAAAAAAACTCGCTTCGCAGCGTCAAATAATACAGGCTATAAAAACTTCAAGAGAGCAGGAATTAAAACTTTTTTTGCGCACTTCAATAGCCAATAAAAATAACCCAACCCTACGACCCAAACTTACATTTATATTGGTATTTATTGCTGCAATAGCGCTTATTTCAGTAGTTATTAGCACATTAAAACCTTTTAAAAAGACTACTAGACCACTCACAACAAAGCAAGAAATAGAAAAAAAGAATACTCCGCAACGCAGTAAAAAAGTAGTAGACCTAACAGAACTGGATACTACTGCTGGTGCAAACCAAATGTCAGCAGATACACAAGCTCTTGAGTTGGAGTTAGCACCATTCCATACGGACAGTGGAGAGGTATCTGCAGAAATACCAACAGACATTAAGACAAATCCGTCAGAAGAAGAAGAAGAAGAAAAAGAAGAAGAAAAAAATAGCAATGCTTCATCAGATAATAATCAGACTATTGGAAACAAATATTCTGGCCAGCCACAAGAATCCATCAAAACTGAAAAGTCTGAAAAAATCGATGATGAAATTATAGTACGCAGTGACGAATTAATAGACAAGAAAATATTTTCAGTACATGACGTAGATATGTACTACACCAATAATGTGGTAAAAACTAATGATGAAGCAAAACCACAAAATAATGCAGAGCCAGAAAAATTCAGTAATAAAGCAACTGAAAATGAAGTGAATACTCAAATAACAAATGCTGCCAAAAGGGAAATAACAGTAGAATATTGGAAAAGTGTAGTTAACTACATAGGCTATCAATACAACGGACGTGTTGTAAAACTTTATGGCTTAGACAAGCAGAAAAAACTAATTTTCAAAGAATTGGATAACAGACTGTACACAATGCTAGATGGGAAATATTATTTTTTAAAAAAGAATTCAGAATATAATAGACTTATAGAAGTGACCAACTCAACCCTATTAAACGTACTCCGTGAATAAAGAAATACAATTTTATAAATACCAAGGAACTGGTAATGATTTTATAATCACTACCGAACTAAAAAATGTGACTACCGAGCAAATTCAATTCTTGTGTGACAGAAAATATGGTATTGGTGCTGATGGGCTAATTCTAATGACAAAAAGGGATTCTCCACATTTTGATATGATGTACTATAACTCTGATGGCACGACAAGTTTTTGTGGCAACGGGAGTAGATGCGCAGTAATGCATGCTAGGTACTTAGGATGGATAGAAAACGAATGTGTTTTCAACTCCAATGATGGGGAACACCGAGCAGAGATAAGTGGCAATGAAGTGCGCCTACAAATGCACAACGTAGATATGGTACTCGTAGAAGATAATGGATATATACTCCACACTGGGTCTCCGCACTATATAGCCTACACACAAGAAATAGATGAATTAGATCTTATAGCGGCAGCACATATCATACGATATAATGATACTTTTATAGAAACTGGAATCAATGTAAACTACCTAGAGCCCAGAAACGGGGTACTCTATATACGCACTTACGAACGTGGTGTTGAAGACGAAACACTGAGCTGTGGTACAGGAGTAACCGCTGCAGCTATAGCTCATTACCTAGAAACAGAAAGTACACAAAAGCGATTTACCCAAAAACTACAAACCCGTGGCGGAACACTAACTGTATCATTTGAAAAAAAAGCAACTAGTTTTGAAAACATCTACCTCAGCGGACCAGCGGTGCTGATTTTTAATGGAAAGATAATTCTATAATATGGTGATATGGTGCTACATTTGGTAAATAGTGAGAGCTTTAAAAACACTAATCTGTTTATTGACCCCAGATAATCAAATGGTATGCCTCTAATAAGCAAATAAAGTATTAACTTCAAAGAGGACAAGTAGCCTCAGCCAGTTCAAGGAGTCAACGATTTTACTATATGACCACATCGCTTTCAACCTGCTCAAAAGTGATGCCTATATAGATTGTGCAGATTTAAGAATACTAGACACTATTTTACTATGCATAAAAGTGTTTGCAGTAAGGTACATCTTAATTACAAAACAGAAATATTAAACCTAGAAGGACTCATACTTCTTAGCTTAAGGGGCAATATACATACGTAGCCAACAAAACCTTCAAAATTATCAGAAGATATAAATAAGATCTAAGTTCGAAAAACTTTGCGCTAATAAAAATTTGGTTGAAATCTTATCTAGGAGCAGAAATCGTCTTTTTACTAAATGGAATTACAATAGAAGAATACTTTTAACATTAATTCTCTGATAGAAAAAACCTTACTTCATATTTACATCTAGGGCATCTCTTAATGCATTACCCAAAAAATTGAAACTCATTACTAAGAGCATTATGCAAATACCTGGAATAATTGCAAGATACGCAGCATCAAAAACGATATAATTATAATGCTCTTTTATAATACTTCCCCAGCTTGGGGTTGGAGGTTGAACACCGAGACCTAAAAAGCTAAGGCCTGCCTCAAGTAGTATAGCACTTGCAAAATTAGCAGCACATACCACAATAATTGGAGCAAGTATGTTAGGGAGGATATGTTTGAATAGAATTCTACCATTTCCAAATCCCAAAACTTTAGCAGCTTGTATATATTCCATCTCTTTTATTTGCAAAACCTGCCCGCGTACTATACGAGCTAGCTCTACCCACATACTCAGTCCTATAGCCAAAAAAACTTGGTACAATCCTTTTTCCTGGAATGCAAAACTAATAGCAATAGCAATAAGTAGACTAGGCAAACTCCACACTACGTTGATAAGCCAAAGGATAAGACTATCTAACCAACCACCGAAGTAGCCGCTAAGCAAACCAAGAATAGTTCCAATAAATAAGGTAATGAGTACTGACATAAATCCAACCAGCAGCGATACTCTAGCACCAATTATGACACGGCTGAGCAGATCTCTCCCATAGCGGTCAGTACCAAACCAATAGGTTCGCTGTATTATGTGTTTTTTTGTAATGGGCTGCTCCGCTAACTGCCAATTTAGCAAACCATTTTTAGAAAATATAGCAAAGCTATCTCCGCGTATTTCCGCTACAGGCACTAGAACTTGACTAGCTTGAACACCAGACCATAAATCAGACCAAAGAGGTGATTTATCAATTTGTTTATCCCTTTCTATTTGTAGCATATTTACCGAAAACATTGGTTTTTGTAAGGCTATTTCTAAATGTATCTCATTAGCATTTGGGGTAGCATCTGGAGTAATAAGATAGCCCAGTATTGAAACTACAACAAGCAGTGTTATAAACACCAGCCCAAAAAGTCCAAGTCTATTTTTGGCTATTTTTTTTAGCATTTTTTCGATTCATTTCAATGGCAGTTATAATTGCCATAAAGCTATACAAGGGTACCGCTATTTTGTCAAACTCTATATAATTATTGAGAATGCCGTGCGCAAAATAGGTAACAAGACCAAGGAAAACGGCAAGACTAAGATATCGATCACTACCCGAAAGCACACGATAATGCTTGAAAGCTGTACTAAATACTACAAAAACAATAGATAATAAAAGGAAAACCCCCAGCAAACCACTTTCGGCCAAAGGCCTTAAGTATTCTGAGTGTATTCCACCCAAATCACCGACATTTGTACTTATTATAGTCATCTGGTGGGGTAACTGAAACTGTCCATACTGAAAAGTGTATGTACCAGGACCCCAGCCCAACCAAGGTTTTTCCTCCCACATACGTATGCCACTACCCCATCTATTGAGCCGCTCTAAGTTGCTAGGGTCACTAGATACGTTACCAACGCTTTGAAGATGATTTTCAATATTATCATCACTCTCATTTTTGTTTCGAGATAAGTCGGTGAGCAGATAGTCCATATTGGCTAATAAACCTCCTACGAGTACCAGTAAGACTAATACAACATACTTGAATCGAATACCTGCTAAAAGTATAAAATATAAACCTAAACTAACAACTAAGCTGAGCCACGATGCACGGGTGAAAGAAAGTGCAACAGCCACAATCATGAAAACAAATAATACAAAACAAACAAATCTTAAAGCACGCGAATAACCAAAGTGCTGGCCGTGTATAGCAAATACAAATAAGACAGGTACCACAAAAGAGATACACGCTGCATACATTCCATGATCTGGCAAAAATGGTCGCATTGCGGTATAGGCATATGCCCTGCTAAACCCTCCACTAGCATGCACTATAAGAGTATAAATACTTAGTAGAACAACTGCGGTAATAAAACTCCAAATAAATTTTTTAGCAACACTATCGGAACGAAAATATCTAGTAAGCAAAAAGTAGAACACGCCTATATACCAACTTTTCATTAAAACATACTTGGCCGATATGAGTGGCATTGTACTAAATACAGCAGTAATTATGAGCCACGCAAGATCTACAATAATGAGAATGCCTAAAATAGTTGACATCTCTGGCAAATAAATTTTTTTTGCTTTAAGCAACTTTAATATAACCCCAATGAATAAAAGAATAATAAGTGGTTCTGTTGGCAAGCTTAAATTTATTGAGCTATATCGCTCATCCAATAAATGAACGGATAAAGGAGTAGCAAAAGCCAGAAAATATAAGATATACTTTGTTTTGGTAACAGCCACCCAACCAAGCATTAAGACCACTGGAAATACTAACGCAACGTATACCTCAAAATATACCGCAGCCAAGCAGTACAAAAAAAAGATACCTGAGAAAAGGTACAAACGTTTAATGTCCAAAGACAGATTCACGTTTTATTTTTTGAGTTGGTTCAATTGTTGAAGAATTATTAAAACCACTACGCTAAAGAGTCCTACTGCAGCTGTCACCAAAAAAACGATGAGAGAGCGTATGGGGTACGATTTCTTTTCTGCAGGGGTAGCACTTGTGAGAATGAATTTTTGAGGCAACGTTTTCTCTACATCCACTTTAGCTTTTTCATAGCGTTTTCGAAGTTTACTTAAGCTCTCCAATTCTAGTATTAGTGTTTCATTAAGATAAGTAAATTCTCCAGCATAGCCTGCTAGTTTGTCTTGTACGGCTTGAAGGCGTTTACCTGTAGAAGTATTAGCATCTACTTTGTAAAGTTCTTCTGCTATAGCCCTACTCTGTTCCTCGTAGTTAGTAATTCCTTTTTTACCCAATTCTTGAAGCCTTTGGCGTAGCTCAAAAACTTCTTTTTCCTTCCCTTTAAATTCATCTTCGATAATAATGAGTGCTTCTAGCGAAACTTGTCGTTGTATCTCAGTTTTCACACTATCATACAAGGAACCTATACCGTTTGCTATTTCTGCAGCCTTGATAGGATCTTCATCCAGTACGTTTATTGCTACCGCAAGGTGGCGAGTACGACTAAACTTAATATTACTTTTCATCATCCGAGCTAGATCTGTTTGGGGGCTACCCCCTTCACTATCTATTTTGTAATGTTTAAGCAAATCAAAATTGCTGATAATACGATTTTGTAGCGCAGATGAATTTAGCAATTGAAGTGCGTTTTCTGCTTCTTCTTCTTCACCAAAAGCCAAAGGATCGACCTGACGTTGAGTCAAATCTGTAAACATAGCGTTACCAATAGAATTGATAGTCGTAGGGTAGAATATTACCTCAGATTCATACTTGGGTGTGATAAAAAAGGAAGATGAAAATACAATGGAAAGTATGGCTGAAGAAAGTGTTATGATACTTAAATGCTTGCGGTATTTCCATATCAATGAAACAATGTCTATAAAATTGAAATCAAACTCTTTGTTTTGGGTCATCCGTTAAAATAAAATTAAGTTGGCAAATGTAAATCATTACTCCCAAATACATTATTTCTAGAACAAAGTCTTTATGTCTTTGACCTGGTAAAGCTTGAATAAATAAGCTAGATATAATGCCATAGGAGCAATAATTAGAAAGTGAACGTATAAATTTAGTACATATTGCTTACCGACAAAAATTATAAGAGCCAAAAGTAAGGTACCAAAAAATGGCTTTAATAGAGATAAAATTGAAATTGAAAACTTGTACTTTCTAGCACACACGATCAGACAAACGATGCCAAATGCCAACTGACTTATCATAGTCGCAATTGCTGCACCTTGTGCAGTGTATAATGGAATAAGCAGTGTATTTAACGTCAGATTAACAATAACGGTGATAGCAGCAAATCTATTGAGCCATTTGAGGTCTTTGGCAGCAGTAAGTAGCGCTCCATAAACGAGTGTAAGTGATGCACCCAGAAAACCAACAAGCAAAAATACCAGTACAGAAGCGGCTTCAGGTGTAGCTTTACTAGGGTTGATAAACGAAATAAGCTCTAGCCCATAAGAACCAGCCAACAAGCTAGCAACTAAGCCCCCAAAAAGCAATAGCCGTGTAGTGAAACTACTTATAGATAATAGCATTTCCTCATTCTGTAAATTTTTACTAAAAAGAGGCAAAAGCACGTTACTAAAAACAGAAGCAAACATTAATAAGGCAAAATAAAACCTATACCCTAATGCATAAATTCCTGCAGCTGCATCTCCTGCCAAGACTTTCAACATTACTCCATCTACGTATGTATATAGACCCATCAATGTAACTAATAAGGCGAAGGGCCAAGATTTTTTGATAATCGGTAAAATCGCGTGAAGTCTAAGAGATACGGATATTGTAGCTATTTGACTCCTTAAAAAAAAGAAAAGAGCAAACAGTACTAATAGTAGACTGAGCACTTGAGCATAAGCAAAACTATGAATAGTGAGTTTGAAATTTGGAACTCCGGACCACAATAAAATACTTACAAAAACAATTACAAGTATACGGTCTAACACCATGAAAACTCCATCTATCTTGAACCTTTGCATACTGGCTACAATACTTCGCAAAAACTGATTGAATGATGTAAGTATCTGTAAAACACAAAGGACGAATAACAATTGAAACTCTGAAGAGGAGAATCCCAGCACAAAACCAACAGCCAAAACTATTAGGATATACAATACAGAAAGTATCAATTTTAGGCCAATAATTCCTCCAGTAATGGCATTAATTTTTCGTCTATCATGCGCAACTTCCGTGATATTAAAATTATTTAACCCAAGGTCCAAAATAATAAAAAAGAGTAGTGAAGTATTATATAAAGCAAAATAATTACCATATACTTCTTGCGGAAGTGCCTCTTGCACGGCAGCGTCTATTACCAGTATCCAAATGGGTTTTACTAGTAGGTTAAGAACTTGTATAAAGGCTAAATCTCCTATGTACTTTCTTAACATATGTTACAAAAGTGGGATTTTCTCGTTTTTATTTTCAATTCTTCTGGTCATGTTAAGTAACAAAAACCCTATAACAAAGAAGGTCATAAGCATGAGTACTGAAATTCGCATACTACCAAAATAACCTTCCAAAAATCCAAATAATAGTGGACCTATAATCAGGCCAACTTTTTCCATTACGTCAAAAAAACTAAAGTACAACGCATGGTCATTGGTTGGTGGCAGCATTTTACTGTAAGTACTCCTGCTCAAAGATTGGGTACCTCCCATGACAAATCCAACTAAGCCGGCTAAAATATAAAATTGGATAGGTGTAGTTATAAAATAGGCTAAAATGGTGCAAAAAACCCAAACAATAGTAGCCACCATAAGTGTCCGAATATTGCCCAACCTAGAGCTGAGACTAGACAATGCATAAGCACCTGCGACGGCTATCAATTGGATTAAAATGATACTCACAATAAGTCCGGTTTCTCTCGTTTGCCACCACACAGGATTTTGTTCGGCTGGTACCCATTTTATTTCTTTACTTGCAAAAAGAACAGCCAACAACATCACCGTTTGTACGCCTGTATTATACGTAAAGTAACTCGCCAAAAACAAACGCAATTTTGGATAATATTGAAGTTCTTTCCATACTTTGATTAGCTCTCTATAGCCATTTGTAATCCAATTTTTTCGCTTAGCCTTTGTCGGATAATGACTTTTATTAGGGAGATAGTAATAGGTATATTGAGCAAACCCTACCCACCAAATACCGACCAATAAAAAACCTACTTTGATGGGCATAACCTCTGTAAACTGGCTAAGAATAAGAATAGTAACTAGCAGTAACACACTGCCAAAATAACCCAAACTGAATCCTTTGGCACTAATAGCATCATGCTGGTCTTTGTCTGCTATTTCTAGTAAAAAAGAATTGTAAAATACAATACTACTCCAAAAACCAATACTAGCAACAAAAATGGAGAGCATACCCCACTCTAGATATGCAGGGTCAAACCAATAAAGACTCATGCAAGCCAAAGCACCCATATAGCAAAAAATCTTAAGAAACATTTTTTTGGTGCCTGAATAGTCTGCTATGCCCGATAAGATAGGCACAAGCAAAACTACAATAAAAAAAGATGCAGAATACACGTAGGAATAAAGCTCAGTATTCACAAATTCAATACCAAAAAACGAGACAATATCAACCTCCAGTTCATTAATAACTTTTTTTGTACCACTCGTCTTAGCTATATAAAAAATAGGAAAAATAGCGGTTGAAATAATTAGATTATAGACCGAATTGGCCCAATCATAAAAAGCCCAGGCAGTTATAACTTTTGGGTCGTTTTTTTTAAATACTTGTGCCACAATAGTACTTCAAATCAAATATAAATAATGGATTCAACAATGCATTTTTTTTAATATCATACAATATGCAAATGTGTTGTTCCAAAATTTTATCCGTAAAAAGTAGTAACGGGGTGCTCAGTTGTACACATTCTGTTCAGATAATCACACAGAAAAATAATCTTTATTTAACATCGAAAACAGTAAGATTAATACTTGTAAATAAGTTACTTACAAAAATAAATCTCAACCAACTACAGATCTCAAGCTACATTAAGTTTGAGTCTTTGCAGCATTTTTTCTGCTTCATTTATTTCGATATTCACCTCAGAAATTCCCTCTGTGGATGGTGCTTCAAACATATGATCTGCCAATATTGCCTCGCAAATAGATCGTAGGCCTCTAGCACCAAGTTTATATTCCAATGCTTTTTCTACGATATAATCTATAACTGCATCGCCAATAGTAAGAGTTATTCCTTCCATAGCAAAGAGTGCTTGATACTGACGCACAAGTGCATTTTTAGGCTCGAGAAGTATTGATTTTAATGCGGCTCTGTCTAGAGGTTTTAATGTGGTTAGTATGGGTACACGGCCTATAATTTCAGGTATCAAACCATACTGTTTAACATCAGATGGAATGGCATATTGTAAGTAGTGCTCTGCCTCTGTGATTTCTTCTCCTTTAGATTTAAAACCTAAGGCATTTGCTTTCAGTCTTCGAGAGATAATTTTTTCAATTCCATCAAACGCACCCCCACAAATAAACAAGATATTTTTTGTGTCTATTTGAACCATTTTTTGGTCTGGATGCTTTCTACCTCCTTGTGGCGCTACATTAGCGACAGTTCCTTCTAGTATTTTGAGTAATCCTTGCTGTACGCCTTCGCCACTCACATCACGTGTGATACTTGGATTATCGCTTTTCCTAGCTATTTTATCTATTTCGTCTATATACACGATACCTCTCTCAGTAGCCACTATATCGTAGTCTGCAGCTTGATACAAGCGAGAGATAACGCTTTCTACATCTTCACCAACGTAGCCTGCCTCAGTTAACACCGTAGCGTCCGCTATACAAAAAGGTACTTCTAATGAGCGAGCCAGTGTTTTGGCAAGTAGTGTTTTACCAGTACCTGTTTCTCCTATAAGTAGCAAGTTAGATTTCTCTATCTCCACTCCTTCATCTGCAGAAGTATATTGTAGTCTCTTGTAATGGTTATATACCGCTACGCTTAATGCACGCTTAGCTTGATCTTGTCCAATAACATATTCATCCAAGAGTTTCTTTATTTCATTGGGTTTACGCAACAAAAAAGAAGACAGTCCAGACTGTTTCTTCACTTTTGTTTCATTCATTAGTATTTCATTTCCTTGCTGTATACAACCCTCACAGATATGAGCATCAATACCAGAAATGAGTAAACCTACCTCACTCTTGGTTCTACCGCAAAACGAGCAACTCAGTTGCATTTCTTTTTTTTTTGCCAAACCTTAATTCTTTTTCTCTAGCACCTCGTCCAGCATTCCATATTCCTTTGCCTCGATAGAAGTCATCCAGTAATCACGTTCACTGTCTTTTTCTACTTTAGCATACTTTTGGCCACTATGGTTAGCGATGATTGTATAAAGCTCTTTTTTCAGCTTCATTATTTCTCTAACTGTAATTTCCATATCAGTAGCCTGCCCTTGAGCTCCACCTAAAGGTTGATGTATCATAACACGACTATGTTTCAAAGCGGTTCGTTTACCCTTAGTACCTGCACACATCAATACTGCACCCATACTAGCTGCTATACCTGTGCAAATTGTAGCAACATCTGGAGATATGTACTGCATCGTATCATAGATACCAAGACCTGCATAAACGCTTCCTCCTGGGCTATTTATGTAAATCTGTATATCCCTTTTAGCATCAGAGCTCTCTAAAAATAGCAATTGAGCTTGCACCACATTGGCTATATAATCATCTATTGGAGTACCCAAAAAAATGATTCTATCTGCCATCAATCTAGAGAAAACATCTACCTCTCTAAAAGGCATTTGTCTTTCTTCAATAACCGTTCGGGTCATATCTTGAGGCGTGTGAATTGAGCTGCCGATGTAATGATCTACTTTGGTACTACTTATTCCATGGTGTTTTATTGCGTATTTTCTAAATTCTTTTCCGTAATCCATAATGTTTTTATTTGTATCAAATATATAACAAACCGTTGAGTATATCGTTTAAGAAAAATTCCACTCTGTCAGCAAGTAGTATTACGATGTACTGTATTATTTTCTACTATTTTTTAACTTTTTCATTAAATTTTTTAACCTCATCGTAGAATTTATCTACGCTAATTTTTTTACTTTTTATTGTGATAACATCTTTCACCTTATCAAGTACTTTTTTATCAACCACAACATCGCGTATGCGCATTAAATACCCTTTATCTTCTCTATTTTTAGCTTCAAAATTTTGAACCATAGCAGGGTCTGGATTGTTGAGGCCATATTGCCGCAACATCTGTGAAGTATAAGCAAAAGAGGTTTGATTAATGTCTTCATCTGTCACTTCGACATTTTGTTCTTCGGCTATTTTTTCACGTATAAGTTGCTTTCGCAGTACCACAGACTCTGTGGCATATAGGGTATCTACATTTTCCGAGTTGTATGTCTCAGGTTTTGTTTCGCTCAGCCATCTCTTCAAAAAGTCATCTGGCAAGGTTAGTCTGTGCTTGTCTTCTAACATAATATTTATTTCTGCTTCTAGTTGTTTTTCAGCTTCAGCAGCATAATAAGACCCTAAGTTTTCTTCAATTTTTGTTTCGAATTCAGTTCGATCACCCACGGTTCCTGGCCCCATAACAAGATCAAAAAATGCTTGATCGAGAGCAGCAGGTTCTACTCTGCGTATTTCTTTTACTTTAGCAGTAAAGGTTTTGTTTAAAGTTGCTACTGCCGCCTTTTCTATCCCCAGAGACTGTGTAATAACCATTTCATTCTCATTAAAAAGATCAAACACATTTACATTAAGCTCGTCTCCCACAGAAACTCCTACCAATTGCTTCTTGACTTTTTTATTTTTCACCACTTCAGGCAGAACGGTTACTTCCTGCTCAAAAACTCCTCCGTCTTTGTGTTGGTTGTTTTTATCTACCTCAGTCATTACAAAAACGATGGAATCATTTTCAGTCTCAGATTTCTCAATTGTTTCGAGTTTCCCGTTTTGTCTCTGTAAATTCGTTATTTCAGTTTGCACTTCTTTTTTGTCAAGTTCTATGCTATAGCGTGTTAATGCATCTTTTTGAGATAGATTTAGCACTACATTTGGAGCAAGACCCAAATCAAAGTAAAAGGTAAAATCACCATAGTTGTCAAAATCGGTGATACTTTCTTTCTGCAAGCTTGTCATCGGCTGGCCAAGTATATCAATATTATTTTCCTTGAGATAGGTATATAAGTTTTCTGACGTTAGTCTATTTACTTCTTCGAAGAGTACACTTTTTCCTACCATTTGTTTCACCATACCCAATGGTACAGTACCAGGTCTAAAACCAGGTATTTTCGCTTTTTTTCGATAGTCTTTAAATTGTTTATTAATATTTTCTTGGTAATCCTCTTTCTGTATTTGAATACCAATGATGGCATTCAAATCGTCTTTTTTTTCATATGTAACGTTCACTGAAATATAATTATTAAAGGTTATTATTGAGAGTGTGTTATTAAAACTTACTTACTGTTAAACTTTTTTTATGGCTTCCAAACAAAGAGAAATATTTTAAAAAAACAAAACCCTGTATTACCAGGGTTTTGTCAAACTGTATCGCACAGTGCGGGCGAAAGGACTCGAACCTTCACACCTTGCGGCACTAGATCCTAAGTCTAGCGTGTCTACCAATTTCACCACGCCCGCTTATTTCTTCTCCGTTTTGAAGGGCTGCAAATGTACGACTATAATAATTTGTTTTCAAATTATTTTCAAAAAAAAATGTGCCTTGCACTTCGCAAGACACATTTTTTATCTAATCAGGAAAGCCCCAAAAAGAAGTACTATATTTAATTAACTTGCATTCTTTTTGTAATACTATTTTTTTCACTTGCAATAGTGTAGAAATACATACCTGCACTAAGCGTAGAAGCGTCTATAGTAACCGTATGATTTCCTCGAGTCAAAATACCGAGATCACCGGTATTTACTATATTACCCAACAAGTCAGTAACTGTGAGGGTAAGTTGCGAAGCATCTCTTAAATAAATAATAACTTCAGATGAGCTGGTAAACGGATTTGGCTGATTTTGGCTCACCACAAAGACCTCTGCATCTTTACCGAAATCTCCTTCGTTTACGTTAGTCAATTCCGTCCCTACTACATTGTTCAAAATATCTGTAACAGGCACAGCAGCGTAGTTTATGTAGCTAACATCATTAGGGTGCGTTCCAGCAGAGGCCGAATGATTCTGCAGATGGGTTCCTGGTGTTGCATCTTCTTGCCAAATAAGGTGAAGAAAATCATTGGTCACCTTTGCTACGCAAGGAAAATTACACTCTGCAGTGCCTCTTTTTGTTATATTTTGTGGGCCATTCCAAGTAGCTCCTCCATCCGTAGAGTAAGAGACAAATATATCTCTAAAATTAGCATTCAAAAAGTGTACTGCCTCCTCTACCGGTGCAGAGTAAACTACGAATAAATTGCCCTCTGCATCTACGCTAGCACTAGGCATAGTAACAAGTGATGTAGAACCTGTGCGCGCAGCCGAAAGTAAATTGTTTGGCACGTTGTTATTGGCATCCAAAAACTGAAAAGTTTCTGCGTTGATATCCAGCTCTCCATTACCATTTTGATCAAAAGCAGTACCCGCTATTTTGGGCTCTCTGTCTCCTTCTTTCCAATGCATCAGTGCAGTTTGAGCAGGAAAAAAGAAAAATGAACTATCTCCACTTTGATCTAGACCTCCTAGAATACGACCTCTTCCGTAGAAAGCGTGCACATCTCCATTGGCATCTATCATTACGTCCAAAGATCCATCATTTGTATTTACTGTATCTCCGCTTAGTATCAGCTCTTGATTTTTACGCGGCCCTTTAAAAGGTATACTATCTACATCAGTGTAGGTCCAACTTGTTCCATTATCTGTACTCTTCCACAACGAAACGGGTTCACCCAAGCCTCCTATTAGAATAGCCACTATACTATCTCGCGAATCTATGGCGTATCGGTCACCTGCTCCACTCTCGTACCGTGTAGAATCAAAACCAGGTAAGATACTATGAGATATATCAGCAGTATCTCCTGCCACATCCCAGCGACTGTAAGTGGTAGGGCTAGCAACTCCATTTATGATTACCAATGGTACATTGGCGTCTTCGCTTACCCAGTAGTTTGCAATCGTATGTATTTTTCCATTAGAAGCAACACTTCTATTCCAAATGGGTACTCTATTTACATTTACTTCGGTCTCATCGTCTAAAATTGGACCAACACTTGTAAAGTCTGTACTTCCTTTGGCACTATTTGTAGTGGCTATAAAACCTCCTGTACCTGCTTCATGTGCCAAAATTCTCTCTCTACCGTCATCTAGCAGCATAATAGATGGCCATCCTGTACGGCCTGCTGTTTCTATACTATTGTCTCTATCTGTTAGCCATGTAGATCCATCAAAAAAATTATAGCCGGTGCCTCTATTTGGGTAGCCCGTGCCTGCGTCAGGACTAGCAGTCCACACTGCACTTATAGTTCCGTCTGGATGCAGTACTATACGTCTTCCTGGGCTAGAATTTGTTTGCAAATCATAATAGGTTTTGCCGAGTAACACACTGCTATAGTTTTTATCTTTTTTAGTTTTTTGTTCAAAAACTGAGCTTCCAGGCATATGACCTAAGGGTATCTCATTATCCGTTACTCGCAAGTGCTCTGCACTAACTTTCACATCAATAGCCTTTGGCACAGGCAGCTCTTTCATTTGGTTTTGCGCAAATAGCAAAAATGGCGTTGTACATAACGCAGTGAGTAACGTTTTTTTCATTTGTTTAATCGTTTAATTTTAATGGGCGGCAAATTACATAATTTTTAAATAACATAATAATAATCTAGCCATTTTTATCACAGAGCTAAAATTTTCAAAATTGTCTCTTCAAAAATAGCTGCGTGACCACCTGCAGATTCCTTAATACCTTTAAATTTTAAATCGCAATCATTTAGTGCTTCTATAACTTTTACTATTTTTCTTCCTTCAAAATTTCGGGAAGCTTCGCGATATTCCCCAATATGATAAAACGAAATACCTACCAGGGTCATTATCTCTTTATCTGTACGACCCCGCAAACTTTGTACGGTAGCTACTTTTCTGAAATAACTAAACAAAGCTCCTACCATAAGCGGTACGGGATGATTGTTGATATTGGCAGTAAAAAAATTAAGAATCTCAATGGCTTTTACACGTTGTTTTTTGGCCAAGGCATTTTGCAAACTGAATATATTGTAATTTTTGTTAATACCTACATACCGCTCTATATGCTCTAAGCGAATTTTACTTCCTTTATCTACATTATGAAAAACCTTATCCAGTTCTTTTAAAATGACACTAAAAGCTCCTCCACTATTTTCTACGAGCATATGCAGCGGCTTAGGCTCTATGTCATATCCGGCGTCTTTTATATATTGCGTGACCACGGGTATCACTTGTTTTTCTGACACTGCATCCGCATTAAATACAACACCTGCAGTCGTAAACGCTTTAGCTATCTTACGATTACTTGCTATTTTTTTACCCGGATGATACCACACCAATACTGTACTAGGCACTGGATTATTAAGGTACTCTAACATATCATCTGGCGCACGACAGTACTGTGCTTCTTTATAGACTACTAGCTGCTTTTCTGCCGTCATTGGGAATCTACGTGCTACGTTTAGTATGTCTGTTGACGTAGTTTCTTTGCCATAAAAAAGATGATAATTGAAACTTTTAGTACTTTCATCCAGAACTACTTCCTCTATTTTAGTCAGCAACTGCTCTAGCATGCGGTACTCCTCACCTTGCAAAAGATAAACAGGTGCCACCTGCTTGTTCTGCAGTTGCTGCATTAATGTATTGAAATCATTATATGAACTTGTACCTTTGGCCATTCTTTTAATTAAATAGTTGTGCAATTAAACTTCGAAAAATTTAACTTTCAAGTAAAAGAAGATAATAATGGAAAAAATCTCATTTTCGACATTGTGCGCAAAAAGTATGTGCTGCTTACTCCAGAAGAGTGGGTGCGCCAGCATGCCGTTCATCACCTTATAAAACAAGGATGGACCGCAAGCAGAATAAGCATAGAACGCGCCTTACCGAAAAGCCAAAAAAGATACGACGCTGTTTTATACGACAAAAGTGGAAAACCTGAGATGCTGATGGAGTGTAAAGCGCCCGATGTAAAAATAACTCAAAAAACACTAGACCAAGTCCTAGGATATATTCACCTGCAAGAAGCACCCTTTGTATTACTAACCAATGGTATCCAACATGTTTTTATAGCAAGAGTAAGACAGGAGCTGAAAATTCTGACAGAAATCCCACCATATAGTGAAATAAAAACCTTTTTTTTGCCACCAAAATAACAGAAAATGGCGACACTCATCATCATAGTTTTTGTGCTTGGCTATGCAGCAATAGCACTAGAGCATCCTCTAAAAATAGACAAAGCAGCCAGTGCATTAGTCACTGGAATGATATGCTGGGCTATATACGTCTTCTCCCTTGGCGGAGACGGTCACGATGTGATCCACATTATAGAGCACGGAGCCGATGGAAACGGTGGATTATACCACCATATGTATGATATTGCCAATATCCTTTTCTTTTTGATGGGCGCTATGACTATTGTAGAGTTAGTTGATGCTCACGAAGGATTTGCGGTAATCACGGATAGGATAAAAACTAAAGATATTACCAAACTACTTTGGATTATATGTATACTAACCTTCTTTTTCTCTGCGGCATTAGATAATCTTACCACTACTATCGTTATGGTGTCTTTATTAAGAAAGCTTGTAAAAGATCAAAAAACTCGGTGGGTATTTGTAGGAATGGTAGTAATAGCTGCAAATGCAGGTGGCGCTTGGTCACCAATAGGTGACGTCACTACTACTATGCTTTGGATAAAAGGTCAACTACCCAACGTTCCAAATATTATCGTAAATCTTATAATTCCAAGTATGGTCGCCTTATTGATGCCCCTCACTATTTTAAGTTTCACCTTCAAAGGGCAAGTAGAGCGACCAGATAAACTAGAAAATACGGACCACTACCATACTGAAACATCATCTAGCGAACGGTTAACTGTATTTATTCTTGGTATATTGGGTCTGGTTTTCGTGCCCGTGTTCAAAACAGTAACCCATCTACCTCCTTTCATGGGGATGATGCTTAGTTTGGGTGTTATATGGACCGTTACCGAAATTATGCACAAGGGGAAAAGCAAGGCTGACAAGCAATCTCTCAGTGTAATAAGTGTACTGCAAAAAATAGATGTTGCTAGTGTGTTATTCTTTTTGGGAATACTAATGGCTGTGTCAGCACTTCAAGAATTTGGCCACCTAAAAACGGCTGCAATGGCACTTGACAAAGGCTTTGGTGGGAATATTTTCTCTATAAATATTGTGATAGGTCTTTTATCGAGTATCGTAGATAACGTGCCTCTTGTAGCCGCAGCACAGGGTATGTACGATATAGCCCAATCAGGGGTTTTTGCAGCTAACGGTCACTTTTGGGAGTTATTGGCCTACTGTGCGGGTACAGGAGGTAGTGCACTTATAATAGGCTCTGCTGCTGGAGTAGCCGCCATGGGTTTAGAAAAAATAGACTTTATGTGGTACCTAAAAAAAATCAGCTGGTTGGCTATTATCGGCTATCTCTCAGGTGCTATGGTTTATTACTTAATGTTTCTATGATAGACGGCAAAAAGGTAGTCGTAGTTTTTCCGGCGTACAACGCAGCTAAAACACTGGAAAAAACATACCACGAACTCCCCTTCGACATAGTAGACGAGACCATACTGGTAGACGATGCTAGTAAGGATGACACGGCTGCTTTGGCAGAACGTATTGGAGTAAATCACGTAATCATTCATGACCAAAACAAAGGCTATGGTGGCAACCAAAAAAGCTGTTATACCAAGGCCATAGAGATAGGTGCGGATATAGTCATTATGGTACACCCAGACTATCAATACACCCCACTTCTAGTAAAAAGTATGTGTAGCATTATTGCCAACGGCGTTTTCCCGGCAGTATATGCCAGCAGAATACTAGGAAAAGGAGCCATAAAAGGAGGAATGCCCTGGTACAAGTACATAGCAAATAGAATTTTAACGTTGTTTCAAAACATAGTTATAAACCAAAAACTGAGCGAGTACCACACAGGCTATCGTGCATTTGACACTAAGATATTTCAAAAAATAGACATAGAAAAAAACTCTGATGACTTTGTGTTCGATAATCAAATGACAGCTCAGGTGTTTTTTGCAGGTTTTGAAATAGGCGAAGTAACTTGTCCTACCAAATATTTTGACGATGCGAGCTCCATCAATTTAAAACGAAGCTCGATTTATGGTCTAGGTGTGTTATTGGTATCTATTCAATACCGACTAGCAAAATGGGGTATAAGCAAATTTGGTATTTTTGAGCTAAAGTGATAGTAAGGTTATAAATTGACTAAGACTGTCTTCCATCTGCTATTTTTGTTGGGTTAGTGGGGTTACTTTGCCCTTCACTAATGCAACGCTCGTTTGGTTAGCAGACTTGGTCATTGCAAGTCTACGCATTATAATCTCACCAAGTCGTCCCCTATTTCCGCAGTCAAGTGGGCTCAAAAGTACACAGTCACTAAAGGCAGTACTTAGTAAGGTAGTCTACACCTAGCGATTCAGATTTTTGCCAGTAATTACATGCATCTTCCTTGTTTCCTAGTCTATATTCTGCTATCCCCAAATTGTAATAGGCCAACCGTATATCATTGTGGTTAAAGTATATAGCTTTTTTAAAATCTTTTTGAGCTTGTTCATATTCTTCTAACTGAATATAAAAAAAGCCACGGTCAAAGTAGTAGGTCGGATTTTCTCCCTCTATGTCAATAGCTTTAGTATAGTCATTTGCCGCTAGGCTATAATCTCCTTGACGTGCAAAGCATTCGCCACGTATAACATAAGCTTCGTGGTCAGTTTGGTTGGTCAGCAAGTAAATATTGAAGTCTTGCAACGCTTTGTTGTAAAAGCCAAATTCATAGTTGTATTTACCTCTTAAAAAATATGCATCCATAAATCCAGGCGCCAATTTAATGCCTTCATCTAAATCTTTGATAGAACCAACAGTATCTTTCATCAAGTATTTTACGCGAGCACGTTGTACATATTCTCCAGGTGCATTAGCCTCTAAACCGGCTATTGTTTCCATATCTTGAAATGCTTCTTTATGCATCGAATTTTTTACCAAAATATCAAGTCGAGACAAATATCCATTGATATCCTTTGGTCTCATTAGGCAATACATGTTGAGGTCGTTTAGTGCTTTTTGCTGCTCTGCCATAGCCATATAAATGTATGCTCTATTGTAAAAAGCATCCACAACACCGGGATCTACTTCTATGCACTTATTCAGATCTTTTAGGGCATTGCCAAACTCTTGCATTTCTGCATAGACACTACCACGGCCCCAATACGCCTCTGCCATCATTGGATTATTGACTAGTGCGGAGTCGAAGTCTTTTATAGCTCCGAGCATATTACCTTCTTCAAACTTGTCTATGCCTGAGTTATAATATGATATGGCATCTTGAGCACAAGCTGCCCAAGTAAAAATAACAAATGATATACTAAAAACTATTTTCATCATACAATGTTGCAATATTAAATACGCTTACGAGAACGATTGCACCTTTGTTTCCACAGTAGTTTAATTATAGCCACATAAATGAACATTTTTCAAAAAAAAGATACCCGTTTATTTCTTATACTAAGTGTAATATTTATAACCAATGCTCTTTTAGCTGAGTTTATTGGTGTTAAAATATTTTCATTAGAGGGCACGCTTGGCATAACTCCGCTCAGTTACAAACTACTTGGTGAGCACATGAGTCTAAACCTAAAAGCTGGAGTAGTTTTATGGCCCATTGTATTTGTAATGACGGATATTATAAACGAATATTATGGGATAAGAGGGGTACGTTATTTATCTTACATAACAGCAGTACTCGTAAGCTATGCATTTGCTATGGTTTATCTGGCTATACATCTAGCCCCAGCCGAATGGTGGATAACTAGCGCAGCGAGTAGCGGTGTGCCAAACTTTCAAATCGCTTTTGCTCAAATTTTTGGACAGGGGCTTTGGATTATTTTAGGTTCTCTGGTTGCTTTTTTAATAGGGCAGTTAATAGATGTATATGTATTTCAACGGTTGAAACAAATGACAGGAGAAGGAAAAATTTGGCTAAGGGCCACTGGGAGCACACTTGTAAGTCAGTTTATTGATAGCTTCGTTGTTTTAATTATTGCATTTAAACTTGGAGCAAACTGGAGCTGGGCGTTGGTTTTTGCGGTAGGGCTTACCAATTACTTCTACAAGTTTTTTGTAGCAGTGGTACTTACTCCTGTTATCTATCTGGCTCATTTTTTGATAGATAAATACCTTGGCGAAGAATTGGCTGACAGTATGAAAAAATAGGCATTGAAAAAACACGGGTAGAGCAGATCACATTCTACCACTATCGTGAAAGCTGTGCATATTATATATTGAGCTCAATTTCAAAACACAAAATAAAGCTTTGATAATTAGTAACGTTTTTTGATTATCAAAATCTCTTAATTCCAGAGGTGTGAAACAGTAAATCATAATTTTCGAGGCTGACGCACGCTAGCTATTATTCTAATACCAAGCATCAAATTGACATAAATCTTCACCATCGACTCATTTTGCAAATAAAGGATATGAAAATTTTGACCAAAAAGCATGACAGAAATACCATTTTTATGGATAAACATCATAAAAAAATTGTTATAAAACTTGCATTTCTGAAAAAAAGTTCAAATTTTTTTTAAATGTTATATCTCTAATTTTCAGTAATATAACAAAAAATTACTCACTAAACTCAAAAAAAAAAAACATTCTTAAACACTTTCTGTTATTTTTGTGAACCTTAAATATAATAAAAATTATGATTTTAAATGACATTTTAACGATTCCGAAAGACGATGCAGTTGCATTTACTTTCTTCACAGGCTACATGGCTATGCTTGCAGCTTCAATTTTCTTCTTTTTTGAAAGGAGTAGAGTAGACGACAAATGGAAATTATCTTTGTTAGTTTCCGGTCTTATCACATTCATCGCAGCGGTACATTACTACTACATGCGAGATTACTATGTAGCAACTGGTGACAACCCAACTGTTTTGCGTTACATTGACTGGACGTTGACCGTACCATTGATGTGTGTGGAGTTTTATTTGTTGACCAAAGCAGCTGGTGCAAAAGTTGATCTTTTATGGAAGCTAATTTTAGCTTCAGTATTAATGCTAGTAGCTGGTTACATAGGTGAAGCCTTTGTACCATTGAACGCTGACGGAAGCCCAAGCGATGGAGCAACCAGTCACTCAGTAATGTGGGGTGTTATATCTACGATTGGATATATTTACATTCTTTACACTGCTTGGTTCGGTGAAGTTGCTCAACTAGCAAAAAATAGCGAAAGCGAAGTAGTTAAGACAGGAGTTCGTATTTTGGCTTGGTTCGTACTTGTAGGATGGGCTATTTACCCAATAGGTTACATGTGTATGCCAGGTGGATGGTTGAATACCGCTTTTGGATGGGGATCACAAAATGTTGATTTATTCTACAACATTGCTGACGCTATCAACAAAATTGGTTTTGGTTTAGTAGTATACAATATTGCTATTTCATCTTCCAAAAAAGCAGCTTAATTAAAATAAACGTATTCAAACCCTTGTATTGGATTCTTAAATGAACCAGTACAAGGGTTTATTTTTTTTGCATAACTCAACTGAAATCAATGACCAAAGCAATTTTCATATTTTTAGCCAGTCTATTGATTTTAATACCTATACTTTTTCACTATGGCGCTATCCCAATTACAACACAGCTTATTATTTGTGCACCTTTTATTCTATTTTTGGGTATTCCCCACGGCGCTATAGACAATATACTTTATCGCAAAAATCACTCTGTAGGCAATACTGTATTCATTACTGTATACTTGATAATTATTGCTTTAAATGTCGCTTTGTGGTACTTAGCACCAGTTTTAGCTTACTGCATGTTTCTTACTATTTCTGCATATCACTTTGGCCAGTCCCAGTTTTCGCACTATTTGAGCAAGCAAGCATTCATTTCGAAAATGATTTATCTTTTTTGGGGTTTAACTATATTATCTGGACTTCTATTTTTTAATACGAATGAAATTTTAGAAATCAATAACGAGCAGCCTCAATTTGCTGAGATAAACACTCTTTTTTCAGAAGATTTTATTGGATTATTATTCCTCATCTCTATAATTTCCACTCTTGGTTTACTTATATTTTCGAAAGTAACAAACGTTATTTCCTTGGAGAACTTACTTATGGAGCTTTTAGTTTTAGGCCTAATACTTACAAGTTTCTATTTACTGCCTCTACTAATTGGGTTTACTCTATATTTTATTGTACTCCACTCCTACAAGGTTATTAGTGAAGAATTTCGTTTTCTAAAATCTGAAGGAACCGTCAAATCTACTTTGGCATTCGTTTACCTTGTAGCACCGCTTACCCTTTTATCTTTTTTTGGAATAGCGTTTTTATTTGCTTTGATATACTTAAACATCCTAGCAATGTCATACGGTTTCTGCTTACTTATTGTCATATCGTCTATAACCCTTCCTCACGTATTTGTGATGCACCAGTTTTATGATTTATTATTTAGTAAGAAATTTTACCAAATGGAGAAATAACAGTGATTAAGGACTATTTCAATTACTAAAAGCGTATTGTATAATATTTGATCCCATCTTAAGTGCAGCTATTCGCTTTGCTTCACCATCGTCATAAATTCCAGCATCTTCCCAGCCATTACCGAGGTCGCATTCATAGTCATAAAAGCAAACCAACCTGCCTTTAAATATTAACCCAAATCCTTGAGCAGGTTTGCCATCGTGTTCGTGTATTTTGGGCAATCCATTGGGAAATTTATATTTTTGAAAATAGATAGGATGATTAAATGGAAGCTCTACAAACTTCAATTCAGGAAATACCTTTTTCATTTCTAGACGCACATATTTATCTAAGCCATAGTTATCATCGATATGAAGAAACCCGCCTGCTATCAAATACTTACGCAAATTTTCAGCTTCTTTAGTATTAAAAACTACATTCCCGTGCCCAGTCATATAAACATACGGGTAGTTGAAGATCTCTACACTTCCAGCTTCTATAACTTCGTCTTGAGGATTTATGCTAGTGTTCAGATTCTCATTACAGAACCTAGCCAGATTTGGCAATGCCGTTCGATTACCATACCAATCACCTCCGCCATCGTATTTTAGTTTGGCTATTTTGACGGCATAGTCCGCCTGAAAACTAGATGCTATTAATACCGTAATGAGTAAAAGTATATACTTCATATCTTAGATGATCAAAATTAATGAAAATTTATTGAAACAGAGTCACTGCCACTATAGCTGCAGTCTCTGTACGTAGCCTAAATTCACCTAAATCCAATCCTTGAAAACCTAGTTTGAACGCCTGTTCAACTTCTTGTGTTGTAAAGTCACCTTCGGGTCCTATCAAGATTAGTGTATCGGTTGATTTGTTATCCAACAATTGGCATGCACTCTTTGACTGTTCGGGGTAACAATGCGCAATGTACTTTGCTGTAGCTTTTAATTTTAGCACTTCTACATATTCCATAACTACTATTTCAGGAATATAAAATCGAAGACTTTGCTTTACGGCTGAGATGGCTTTTTTCTCGAGGCGATCTAAGTTAGTACGCGTACGCTCCGTATTGTTTGTATTCATAAGCACAATACGCTCTACTCCTATTTCTACCAGTTTTTCCAACATCCACTCCAGCCGGTCTCTATTTTTGGTAGGCGCAATAGCAATGGTAATATGTTCAGATTTTTGCTTGGTTTCGGTACTTAGTATGATACACGCAACTTCTCGTTTATTAAGTTTATCTATACCGCACTTGTATCTATTCCCCTTCCCGTCTATCACGTAGATAATTTCACCTACTTTTTTGCGTAGCACAAGTGAGCAGTGCGCTGCTTCTTGGTCTTCGAGAGTAAGTGATACTCCAGATATGGATTGGGTATAAAATAGATTATTCAAGTCTATTCCTTAATCCAACGCTTTTAACTCGGTTACCAGTTCAGTCAATACTTTCTTGGCATCGCCAAAGAGCATTTGCGTCTTATCTCTAAAAAACAATTCGTTTTCTATACCAGCATACCCAGCATTCATACTGCGTTTATTTACGATGCACGCTTTGGCATTTTCTACATCCAGTATTGGCATACCGTATATCGGACTGCTCGGATCATTTTTAGCTGCGGGATTTACAACATCGTTAGCGCCCACCACGAGCACTACATCCGTCTGTGAAAATTCTGGATTTATATCCTCCATCTCCTTGAGCTTATCGTACTCTACGTTACTTTCTGCCAAGAGTACATTCATATGGCCAGGCATGCGACCGGCAACTGGATGAATAGCATACGTAACTTCTACCCCTCTTTCTTCTAATATCGTTTCTAATTCTTTGATGACGTGCTGCGCTTGAGCTACAGCGAGTCCGTACCCTGGAACTATGATTACTTTCTTACTGTAATTTAACTGCACGGCTAGATCACTTGGCCCTACTTCTCTCACGCTTCCCTGAGGTCCACTTTCCCCAACAGACTCAGTTCCTGCTCCAAACGCACCAAATATTACATTAAATAGTGGTCGGTTCATCGCTTTACACATTACCAAGGTAAGCAAGGTTCCTGCACTTCCTACCAGTATTCCACCTGTAAGCATTACTTGATTACCATATAAGAACCCACCAAAGGCAGCTGCAAGTCCAGTGAATGAATTTAAAAGTGAAATAACCACTGGCATATCTGCACCACCAATAGGTAGCACGAATAATATACCATACCCCAATGCTGCCACAAATAGCACGTACAAATGCAATTCACTTCCTGTACCGGTCCAAACAATCCAAGCCCCATAAGCAAAAAGACTTATAAGAATAAGGGTATTCAGAATATTGTACTTAGGTAATCGTATGGCGTTTTTAATTTTACCGTTCAGCTTAGCCCAGGCAATCATACTACCGCTAAAGGAGACAGAACCGATAACCATGCCTGCTAGAATAACGGTCATGCTCATAGAGTCTCCTACATTGTGGTGAAATTCTACTAATCCTATCAAGGCAGCACATGCTCCTCCCATTCCATTAAACAGTGAAACTAATTCGGGCATTTTTGTCATCTGCACTCGCTTGGCAGTCAGCCAACCAACGACGGTGCCCAAAACTATAGCGCCAAAAATGAGTCCGTATATCACTGCACTTACTGCTCCTTCATGAAATACAATAGCCGTAATAATAGCGGCAACCATCCCTCCTGCAGCTAGTAAGTTCCCATTTTTGGCTGTTTTTGCATTGCTCAGCATTTTCAGTCCTAAAATAAAAGTGACTGAAGCCAATAAATATATAATATGTTGTATATCTATCTGCATTATTTTCTCTTCTTAAACATTTCTAACATTCTATCTGTAACTACAAACCCTCCTACTACATTGAGAGTACCTAAGAAAACAGCAACAGTGCCAAGCCCAAGTGCAAGGTAATTATCCGCTTCTGTATTTAACATCAGCAATATCGCTCCCACTACTACCACACCATGAATAGCATTAGCTCCCGACATAAGTGGTGTGTGTAATACTGCTGGTACTTTGCCTATTACTTCTACTCCAACGAATATCATTAGGATGACAATGAAGATCATGTCTTTATTCTCTGTGAAAAATTCTATCATTTCAATTTTATTTATACGTTAAATTTTAGGGGGTTAGTTACTTTGTTACTAGAGTTCCGATAGTTATTTCATCCTCCATATCCCATTTAAAACTGTCCTCACTTACCATATGAGATAAAAATGTATCGATGTTTCGGCTTAGTAACTCACTGGCATTGGTTGGTATTTGAGCGGGGAAGTTGCTTATCCCTACTATCTTCACACCGTTATGTATCACTGTTTCGTCTGCTTTGCTCAGTGCAGTATTACCGCCTTTGGCAACTGCCATATCCACTATTACTGAGCCATTTTTCATCATTTCGATTTGCTCTTGACTTATCAGAATAGGGGATTTGGCACCCTGTACTAGGGCCGTAGTAATCACTAAATCTGCCTGTGATAGTGATTTATTTACAACTTCTTTCTGTTTGAGTAAATATTCTTGTGATACTTCTTTTGCATAGCCACCTTCTACTAAAACTCCTTCTCCTTCTACTGTTAAAAATTTAGCCCCAAGGGATTCTGCTTGTTCTTTACATTCGGGTCGCACATCGGTTGCCTCTACAATAGCTCCAAGGCGTTTAGCCGTTGCTATTGCCTGCAATCCAGCCACGCCTACACCAAATATAAGAACTCGCGCTGGAGTTATCGTCCCAGCGGCGGTGGTGAGCATAGGAAAAATTTTACCTAAATTGTCTGCCCCGCAAATCACTGCTTTATATCCTGACAAATTACTCTGAGAACTAAGTATATCCATACTTTGTGCACGGCTTATTCGGGGCATAGCATCTAAACTAAGTCCTTTGACACCTTTGGATTTCAACGCGTCAGTGATCTCGGGCCGCAGTAAATGAAAAAGCTGCGAAATCAAAATTTGTCCCTCACTCAGTAATGCAATATCCTCAGGAGTTGGCGGATTAATTTTCACGACCACATCAGCAGAATCAATTGCCTCCGATGAGCTCGTAGCTATGGTTGCTCCTGCTTTTATATATTCTTCATCTGTAAAGGCAGCGTTACTCCCTGCATTAGTCTCTATAACCACTTCAAAACCAAGGCCCTTTAACTTGGAAATTGATTTTGGTACGATGGCTACTCGGGTCTCCCCTTTATCGGTTTCTTTAAGAACTGAAAGTTTCAAAATGCTTGAATTTTGGTGTAAAATTAATTTAAATACTCCATTTAAGGAATATGCTTTCCATTTTTATTTCTATAGTACAATGTACAATTCTTATATTGTAAACTCTAAGATACTTCCAAATATCTGAACACTAATTATTTGAATTCTCAAATGAAATGGTTAAGCATGTGATGTATTATTAAATAAATGGAAATTATAGGTAGTACTCCCAACTCTAAAAAATTATTAAGGCCTACTGTAACCCTAACATACAACAAATAGATTCAATAGGCTTACACTGCGATATAAAATTTATTTTTTATTTTAATCTAAGAAATGATTTTGAAAAAATTAGTTGGCAAGTTCTGTATTCATTGATTTCATGTTCTTACTGTAACAGAAAATGCTTACACAATTACAAAAGATGAAGAAAATAGAATTTGAAGATTCCAAATTTTTTGAATGCTGCTAATACCTTTATTACATTTTCAAACAGATGTAATAAAAAGAGCCACTTTTAAAGCGGCTCTTTAAATTAATTTAGAAACAGCATTACTTCATGCTGGTGTATAATATGATTGTATTCAAGAAGAGGATTATTTCACCTCTTCAAAATCAACATCCTCTACGTCTTTGGCATCACCGCCGGTAGATTCTTGATCTGAGCTAGCCGATGGTTCTGCACCTTCTGCTCCGCCTTCTTGCTGCGCAGCATAGATGTCTTGGCTTGCAGCCTCCCAAGTCTTATTTAGGTCTTCCATACGACTGTCTAACGCCTCTACATCTCCAGCAGCATGTGCTTTTTTGAGCTCTTCTAGTGCAGCTTCTATAGCAGTTTTCTTCTCTTCAGGAATTTTATCTCCGTATTCTTTGAGTTGACTTTCTGTTGTAAAAGCAAGCTGGTCTGCTTGATTGAGTTTATCAATCTTTTCTTTTTCTGCTTTATCGGCATCGGCGTTAGCTTCTGCTTCTTTGCGCATTCTTTCTATCTCTTGATCACTCAAGCCAGAGCTTGCTTCTATTCGAATATTTTGCTCTTTACCGGTATCTTTATCTTTGGCACTCACGTTGAGTATACCATTAGCATCTATATCAAAAGTTACCTCTATTTGTGGTCTTCCTCTGGGTGCTGGCGGAATACCGTCTAAATGAAACTTACCTATGGTTCGGTTGTCTCTAGCCATAGCACGTTCACCTTGCAGCACATGTATTTCTACACTAGGCTGACTATCAGCAGCAGTAGAAAAAACCTGTGATTTTTTTGAGGGAATTGTAGTATTACTTTCAATTAATACAGTAGATACTCCACCCATTGTTTCTATACCCAAAGACAGAGGTGTTACGTCTAGGAGTAAAACATCTTTTACTTCTCCTGTGAGAACACCACCTTGTATGGCAGCTCCAATAGCCACAACTTCATCTGGGTTTACACCTTTACTTGGAGCTTTTCCAAAGAATTTTTCTACTTCCTCTTGTATGCGAGGAATTCGTGTACTTCCACCTACAAGTATTACTTCATCAATATCTGCAGCTGTATAGCCAGCATCTTTCATAGCCTGTTTTACAGGCTCCATGCTTCGCTTAATTAGATTGTCAGCTAGCTGCTCAAATTTGGCTCTGGTAAGTGATCGAACTAAATGTTTAGGACCACTGGCAGTGGCTGTTACGTAAGGTAAATTTATCTCAGTTTGTGTAGAGCTTGACAACTCAATTTTAGCTTTTTCTGCAGCTTCTTTGAGTCTTTGTAATGCCATAGGATCTTTTCTTAAATCCATATCTTCTTCTGATTTAAACTCCTCTGCCAACCAATCTATGATTACTCTATCAAAATCATCTCCACCTAGATGGGTGTCACCATTGGTAGATTTCACCTCAAATACGCCATCACCTAATTCTAAAATGGATATATCAAAAGTTCCTCCACCGAGGTCGTACACTGCTATTTTTTGGTCGATGTCTTTTTTATCTAACCCGTATGCAAGTGCAGCAGCTGTAGGCTCGTTTACTACTCGCTCTACTTTCAATCCAGCTATTTCTCCAGCTTCTTTCGTAGCTTGTCTTTGGCTATCGTTAAAATATGCTGGTACTGTAATAACTGCTCTGTCTACAGTAGTTCCCAAATAGTCTTCAGCGGTTTTCTTCATTTTTTGAAGAATGATAGCTGATATTTCTTGTGGAGTATACTTTCTATCTCCGATCAACACACGCGGGGTATTGTTATCTCCTTTTACTACTTTATAAGACATTTGACCTGCTTCAGTAGCAACTTCGTCAAATGTGGAGCCCATAAATCGTTTGATCGAGCTGATAGTATTTTGCGGGTTAGTTATCGCTTGCCTTTTGGCTGGATCGCCTACTTTTCTTTCTCCATTACCATTGTCCATAAAGGCTACAATAGATGGCGTTGTTCTTCTTCCTTCACTGTTGGGTATCACTACAGGTTCATTTCCTTCCATTACTGAAACACAACTGTTTGTTGTTCCCAAGTCAATTCCTATTACTTTGCTCATTTGTCTAAAATACGATTATTTTTTGACAAACCTCAAAACAACTACAATGCCAATTGAGTAATATGCGGGTTCTGTCACATAAGGTAAAAAAATGTGTGACAAAACGACACATGTATTAGTTTACAAAGCCCAAATCTTTGGTCAAAGGTGACGCCTGTATTTGAGGTAAAATAGTTGAATTGAAAATACGATTATCAAATAAGGTAATATTTCTAGAAGTAAATATGCCCAAACCGTTTTCTACATTTGTAAATTCTGGTTTTTTCTGAACTATTGTATTTGATGGCTTCGAAACACTCAAGAAAGTATTGAAATCATCTGATATCCCGTAAAAAACTAAATCGTAGTTCTTAAGCTTTCTTTTAATAGAAGGATTCACGTCTAAACTGCCATTTAGTTTGGCAAAAAACCCTTGAGAGAGCACATTATATTTTGCTTCTCTAAAACCTTCTAACGTTTGTGTGTTTCCAGAATTTACCATTACCCACTCCAACTCTTTTACTACTTTCTGGCTTGTATCTAGTCGGTTAGACTCCTCTATACGGATATTCATTGCTACCCTGTAGGCTCTTGCAAATCTAGCCTCTTGGAATTGGACAGGAACTACATGATTTTGGTTGTTAGATATGTAGACGCTGCCACCTGTGGGAGTTATTGGGCTTCGCGCTTGTATATCGCCCAAGCTCTTTGAGGATGCCGTAGCAACATAGCCATTTTTAGGATTCATCACTGTGATTCTGTACTCCCAGGCAGTGGCGTTCAACGAGGGTTTGATATCTGCATCCAATTCATATAGTATGTTTTCATCCGAATAAAAAAGGCCTGTATCTTTTGGTATGCCAAGTAGGTTTCCATCTACTTTTGTTAAATTTATTCGCCGCGTAAATACGCTATTGTCAAACTCGTCTACATACACTACCAGAGTATCAAAGTAAAGTGAATCTTTGAGGCTAGAAAAAGCTAGCGCACTAGTAGTTGCATCAAGGTATGCGCGCTGTATGCGCACATAGTTTTTGTCTACACTAGGATTTAGTGCACCATATATTATAGCAATTTCTTTCCACTCGGCGGCTACCTTTAGCTCATTGTCACAGCCATAAAAACCTGTAGCTACAATCAAAATAAGTACTTTTAACCAAATCGTTTTACGCATATTTTTAGTTTACTTTTGCAAACTTTCATAATATAAATGAGAATACTACCATTACTAGTAATAATAAGTTTGTCACAATTCTGTTTGGGTCAAAATGTATTCACTACATTCCTTGACACATTGGTGTATGACGATTTTACCACAGACCGCAATAATTTCCCTCAAAAGTATAATGCCTCAGAAATTTCTATACTTGAAGATGGGCTTTACCGGATAAAGCGCCTAGATAAAGACGGGCAATCTGTCACGTATTATAAAACAGACCAACCACTTGTAAGCTACCAGATTAGTGCTGATTTTACCCTTACAAAATTTAATAAAAAAGGTACGGCAGGACTCATACTCCATGGCCAAACATTGACCAACGGTGGAATTTTTATAGAATTAAGCAGCAAAAAAAAATACCGTGCATATAAGATTAATGGCACTCAACAGGGATTACTAAGTGGCTCACCTCAAAACAAAGGATGGATAAAGAGCAAAAATCTAACTTCTAAAAAAAATACGATAACCGTAAGTGTAGAGCAGGGCTATTTTGATATCTACTTCAATGGTCAGTATACATACACGATATACGATACACAGTTTGATAGAGGTAAGGTCGGTATTTTCTCTGGGCCCCGTACTGAGGTACTCATTGACCAATTTTCCATTAAAAAATCTGGAAAAAACCTTGCTCAGCTTGCAACCGGAAATAAGCTTGGCATGCAGACACCAGTAGAGCCTGCATTTGAAGAAGTAATTCTTATTTTCAAAACTAAAATAGACTTGCAACAAAAAGAAATAGCAAACCTAGAAAAGCAAGTTAATAAGTGTAAAAGTATGCTAAACTACGATACCACTCTAATAACCAAAAATATAGAATTAATTAAAAATAACCAACGAATAACTCACCAACTAGATTCTACTACAAAGGCACTGAGCACGGCTACTAAGCGCTTAAATTATCTGGAATCAATAAAAGAAGACATAGAGGAAGGTGCCAACGGAGATTTGGTGATGAATCTAACTACTATATTGGCAGGAATAAAACGAGAAAACATGAGCCTAAAAACTACCAATACAACTCTAGCAGAGATCAATACACAATTAAAAAAAGATAATGCTGTATTGCTTCGTGAAATAGAACGTATAAAATCCCTTTTAGAATCAAGGTAAAAAGACAAGTATGAGTACAGCTAAGAAGAATATTAAAAAGATGACTACTCACCAGCTTCAAGAAATGAAGAACAGAGGTGAGAAAATAAGTATGCTTACAGCCTACGATTATTCGTATGCCAAAATAGTGGATGATGCCGGAATTGATGTCATATTAGTAGGCGACTCCGCAAGTAATGTAATGGCTGGACACGACAGTACGCTACCTATTACTTTAGATCAAATGATTTATCACGCACAGTCAGTGGTTCGTGCAGTAGATAGAGCCTTCGTGGTAGTCGACTTACCTTTTGGAAGTTACCAAGGGAATAGCTCTGAAGCACTTCGCAGTGCGATACGAATTATGAAAGAAAGTGGTGCTCACTCTGTAAAATTAGAGGGAGGTAGTGAAGTTATTGATTCTGTAAAAAGAATTTTATCTGCGGGTATACCGATAATGGGGCACTTAGGCCTAACTCCACAAAGCATCTATAAATTTGGCACGTACACTGTAAGAGCAAAAGAAGTAGAAGAAGCCACCAAGTTGATAGAAGATGCTAAACTGCTGGAAGAAGCCGGTTGTTTTGCACTTGTTTTAGAAAAAATACCTGCAAAACTAGCCACTGAAGTAGCCAAAGCTATTCAAATACCTGTTATAGGAATAGGCGCCGGTAGCGGAGTAGACGGGCAAGTACTTGTTTTACACGATATGCTGGGTGTTACCAAAGAGTTTTCTCCTCGTTTCCTACGGAGATACCTCAATCTATATGAAGAGATGAAAGGTGCTGTTGACCAATATATCAAAGATGTGAAATCTCTGAATTTTCCTAATCAAGAAGAGCAGTATTAAAGTTCTTCTATGACAGCGCTTAACCCTTTCTCATTTAGCGCTTGACAAACAGGTAGCAACTCTACTTCAGAACCACTTTTAACCTGACATTTCCCTTTATAATGGACAAGCATGGCGCACTGCTCTGCTTGCTCTGCAGTGTGTTTACAATACTTTATAAGGCAATAAATAACGTGGTCGAAAGTATTTACGTCATCATTATACAAAATAATCGCGGCACCCAGATCTTCATTTACCAAAACGCCAACCTCTTCTTGCTCTTCTGTTTTTGTATTCCCAATCATGATTTACTTTTAAATAAATTCGCTTTACTTTCTTCGCCTTGAATCAAACGAGTAATATTTTTCTTGTGAGTGAGTATTACGAGTACAGCTGCGGCGATTCCAAAAGCTATAAACAGAGGCTCATCTCTTTTGAAAACAAAAATAGTAAAAATTGGAAATGCCACTGCAGCTAAAATACTACTGAGAGACACGTATTTTGTGGAAAGTAAGACAATGAGGAAAAGACCCACGCAAGCCAATGCGAGAGCATAATGAATTCCAATCAGCATACCAAATAAAGTTGCAATGCCTTTTCCCCCCTTAAAATCTACATATATGGGAAAAATGTGACCAATTACCGCCATTAATCCAAAGAGCAATTGCAAATTTACAAACTGTTCTGTACCCCACTGCACCGAGGGAATATAGTGAATAAGACTAGTAGCTGTAACGCCCTTAATCACATCCAAAAATAGAACAACGATACCTGTTGGAGTGCCCAAAACACGAAAAGTATTTGTAGCTCCAGCATTACCACTTCCAAAGTCTCGAACATCTAATCCGTGATAGGCTTTTCCCACCCAAACACTACTAGGTAAACTACCTATAAGATAAGAGGCCACTGCCATACTAAAAACTAAAATAATCTCCATACGAGTGAAATGCAAAAGTACATTAGAGCAAGCAAATGCTTACTATAATTACTTTTTGTGTTTATTTTATAAGCAACGCATCGCCATAGCACAAGAAATTATATTCTTCTTTAATGGCAGTTTCATATACTTTCATCGCCAACTTGTGGTCATCTAGATATGCAGAAGCAAGCATCATAAGAGTAGATTTTGGCTGATGGAAATTGGTGAGATACGCCGTAGCTATTCGAGGTTCGTAGGGTGGGAAGATAAATTTATCGGTCCAATTGTCATCAGCATTTAACTTACCAAAGGCAGAAACGGAGCTCTCCAAAGCGCGCATAACGCTACTACCTACAGCCAGCACTTGTTTTTTATTTTGTTTGGCCTCATTTACTATGTCAGCGGCCTCTTGCTCTACAATAAAATGTTCACTATCCATTTTATGTTTTGTAAGGTCTTCTACTTCTACTGGTCTGAAAGAACCAAGGCCAATATTCAAATTAACCTTTGCAAATTTCACTCCTTTTATTTCCAGACGCATCATTAAGGCCTTTGTAAAATGTAATCCGGCAGCTGGTGGAGCAATAGCTCCATCTCTATCAGCAAAAATAGTTTGATACATTTCTGCATCTTCTTCTGTGGCCTCACGATCCAAATATTTGGGTATTGGAGTATGCCCCAATTTTTTTACGACATTTCTAAATTCAATATCTGTACCATCAAACAGGAAACGAATGGTTCTTCCCCTACTCGTAGTGTTGTCTATGACTTCGGCTACAAGCTCATCTTCTCCAAAAAACAGTTTATTCCCTACGCGTATTTTCCTTGCAGGATCTACCAAAACATCCCAAAGACGTAATTCATTGTTGAGTTCTCTTAGTAAAAAAACTTCAATTTTAGCACCTGTTTTCTCTTTGTTACCATACAAACGTGCTGGAAATACTTTTGCATCATTGAGCACCATTACGTCTCCATCGTCAAACTCATCTAAGATATCTTTAAACATCTTATGTTCTATGGTTTTAGTAGTTTTATCTACTATCATTAGTTTGCACTCGTCTCTATTAAAAGGTGGTGCTTTAGCTATTCTATTGGGGTCTAATTCTAGGTGGAATTCTGATAATTTCATGTAGTATTTGTATGCAATAATCTGCGTAAAACGAGTGCAAAAGTAATCTTTTCAGCAAGCTATGTCAAGTGAATTATTTAACGCTATAAAAAAGTGCTTCAATTGTATCTAAAAATCACGTGTTAATCGATAAATAGAAAGGGGAACGCGGCCAATATCGTATTATTGACCTCAATAATATGACTGCAGTTCAATTACTAAAGGAGTCAATTGCCCTTTCACTAAATTTTTTGAGGGCAAATAAGCTACGCAGCTTTCTATCTGTGCTAGGTATCACAATTGGCATATTTTGCATTGTAGCTATTTTTACTGCTACACACTCATTGGAACAAAACATACGATCTAACGTAGATAAAATGGGTGATAAAATAGTCTATATCCAAAAATGGCCATGGGGTTTTGGTGGAGGCTACCAATGGTGGGATTATCTCAATAGGCCAGAAACGACCATCAGAGAATACCAGCGTGTTACTAAAGAGGGAAACAAAAATCTTATAAAAAATACTGCCTTCTTTTTTGACTTTAGCAGTAATACAGCCAAAAGTAATCTTGAAGAAGTGTCAGACGTAAAAATAACTGCCGTAATGGGTGATTTTTTTTCAATCAATCAATGGGATTTTTTTACTGGCCGAAGCTTTACCGATTTTGAAACTGCCAATGGAAAAAACTCTGCTATTTTGGGCTACAATTTGGCATTTACCCTCTTTGCTGGGGCAGATCCTGTGGGTAGAAGCATCAAAATTAACGGTCATAAGGTAACAATAATTGGAGTTTTAAGCCTTCAGGGACAGTCAATTGGTGGACCTCAATATGATGATGTAGTGGTGTTGCCTGCTCGTTTTGCCACAAAATTTAAAAAACCAAATGCCCGAGGGGTGAGTTCTTCAATCATTATCAAAGGCCGAGATGACATAAAACTCTCCTCACTAGATTTTGAAATAAAACGAATAATGAGATCCCTCAGAAAACTTAGACCCAAAGACAGTGATAATTTTGCCATCAATAAACTAACAATGGTCAGCGATAATCTCAGTCAAACCTTTGGTGTTATTGATATTGTAGCCGTAATTATCGGTGGCTTTTCGCTACTAGTTGGGGGTTTTGGCATAGCTAATATTATGTTTGTTTCTGTGAAGGAGCGCACAGGTATCATCGGACTTCAAAAAGCATTGGGGGCAGAGCGTAGTTTCATACTGTCTCAGTTTCTTTTTGAGGCAATTTTTCTATGTATTATTGGTGCTATTATTGGCATTCTTTTAGTAGTTGTTTTAAGCTATGCAGCTAGCACGTTTTCATCCTTCCAAATTTATTTTAGCTCGTCCATTTTTATAAGCGGTATAGGATTTTCAATTTTAATTGGTTTGATAGCTGGAATTGCGCCTGCTATGTTAGCTGCCCGTATGGATCCTGTTGTTGCCTTACGCAAATAAATTTACAAAAGTATCTTTGCCTTGTTCAATATTTTACTGCTAACTTATTACCAAAATCAAAAATACTGATTGTATCACCTTTTCTAAAAGCAGCGTATCCAAAGAACGATAAACCTACGAAAAATAAATGCTACATGCCCTGTTTATTGCGATAACTCAAATTGCCGATGACCCCTGTCAAAACAATAAAAAGTCCGACAAAAACCATAGGCTCATACCACTCATCCCAAATTAAATACCCCAAAAGTAATGCGTAAACAATGCCTATATATGACACAATGCTTACCTTGCTAACCTCTCCTATTTGATACGCTTTGGTAAGAAAATACTGTGCAAAATAAGTGCACATTCCTACCGTAGAAAGAAGCAACCAGTGCCAAGCTGTGGTCCAAACCCACTGGCCCGTAGCAGCTATGAACGTGAGTACAAACGGTACAGTAACCAATGGAAAATAAAACATGATAACGAGGTGGTGCTCTGTTTTTTTAAGGACATTAATTATATTGTAAGCCGATGACGCTGCAATAGTTCCCAAAATACCTATAATTACAGGCAATGTGCTTACCCTTTCATCAAAATCTTTGATGACAAAAATGCCAACAAAACAGAGCAAGAAAAATAGCCAACGTATAGGAGCAATTCTTACACGTGTGATAAGAACCGAGAGGATAACCGTAAATATAGGCGTGAGATAATGAATAATAACTGCACCTGCTAATGGCATAGTATGCAAAGTATAAAAGAAAAAAGCGATGCCCAAAGAACCAAAAAAACCTCTAAAAACTAACAATTTTCGTTGTGTGCCCCAAGGGGAAATCCCATTTCTTCGAATAGCAATAACCACCATTATCAACATTACAATACTCCGCATAAATACAATTTGCGCTACGGGAATATGCTCCAAGTGCTTCACAATAATATTCATCAAAGCAAAAATTAAGCCCGCTAGTAGCATATAACCAACCGCTGTTCTGTTATCTTTATGACTCATAACAATAGATTTAATACGCCAATCTTCGTTTACTTAATTTACACCTTTAAAGCCTAAATCATTATAATAATTAGTCGATGCATAACCGCAAGTGGATAGTAGGTTTGAGCAATAACGCACCATAGTACGTCTTTTAACATTTTATTGTTTTGTTTCAAACCATTGATATCGAGCAATGTCGGATTTTTTCTAGCAGAAGCACTCCTGTTAGGTTATGAAGTATCCTAAAAAAATCCATTTAGAATCTCCAACTAAATTTTTTCGGTTGTATTTGTTAAAAGTAGTATGTCAAAATGACTTGGCTGCCCGGTGTATTAATCTAAGAGGCTGTTTGTTTTTTGTACACCAACTGCACTCTCTTGCATCTGAGATTTTTCCGCATCGCTTAGTGAAACTTCTATGATACGCTCGATACCATTTTTGCCCAAAATACATGGAACTCCAATACATAAATCATTCAGTTCGTATTCTCCAGAGAGCAAAGCCGAGCATGGAATCATTTTTTTGGAATCGAGTGCAATTGCTTTTACTATCTCAGATACTGCTGCTCCGGGGGCGTACCAAGCACTAGTACCCAACAAACCAGTAAGTGTAGCACCTCCAACTTTAGTATCGTGTACTATTTTATCCATTTTATCAGTTGCAAGAAATTCAGAAACACTTATACTATTTCTAGTTGCTTTTTCTATGAGAGGTACCATTCCAGTATCGCTATGTCCGCCTATTACCATTCCTTCTACGTCAGATGCAGGGCAGTCTAGTGCTTCGGCTAGTCTATATTTGAAACGTGCACTATCTAAAGCGCCGCCCATACCTATAATTCTATTTTTAGGTAAGCCCGTAGTTTTATGTACCAGATAAGTCATGGTATCCATTGGGTTTGAAACAACAATAATAATTGCTTGTGGAGAATGTTCCAATATACTCGAGGACACCGATTTAACAATACCGGCATTAATCCCAATAAGCTCTTCACGAGTCATTCCTGGTTTGCGAGGTATTCCGCTCGTTATTACAGCAACGTCACTACCTGCAGTTTTAGCATAATCATTGGTGGCTCCGATTATTTTAGTATCAAAACCATTTAATGATGCTGTCTGCATAAGGTCCATCGCTTTCCCTTCTGCAAAACCCTCTTTGATATCTATCAGACAAACTTCTGATGCAAAATTCTTAATGGCTATATATTCGGCACAACTAGCACCTACCGCCCCTGCTCCTACTACTGTTACTTTCATTGGTGCAAATTTAGCAATACTACCAATAAGTCCTACTAGTGAGAATAGCTAATTGCTTTTTTTTAGTAAAATTTATTGATGTCTTTGTACACATTTGAGTGGCTTTTGAGAAGTTTTATACTTTAGGAAGAAACTTTTATGAAAATATACCTACTGCTAGCACTTTTTACTATGCATTACATAAATTGGGCTAAAATCATATTGATAAGCAAATTTTTAAGCAAAGTATTATACTTCAATTTCCGGAATTTTACCGTTTACGATAAGTTTACCTTCTGTGGCAGCTTTCACATCTTCTATGGATACGCCCGGAGCCAGTTCTTTTAATTCAAAACCACTAGCCGTAACGTCCATGACACACAAATTAGTTACTATTTTTTTTACACATCCTAATCCAGTTACTGGGAGACTCAATTCTTTTAGTAATTTACTTTCTCCGTCTCTATTGGTATGCTGCATAGCTACAATTATATTCTGAGCGGATGCCACTAAATCCATAGCTCCTCCCATACCTTTTACCATTTTTCCGGGTATTTTCCAGTTGGCTATATCTCCCTTGTCATTTACTTCCATGGCACCCAGTACCGTCAGGTCTACTCGTCCGCTGCGTATCATTGCAAAACTGGTAGCACTATCAAAGAAGACAGAACCGGGCAAAGTAGTTACTGTTTGCTTACCAGCATTGATAAGATCGGCATCTAGTTCTTCCTCTGTAGGGAAAGGCCCCATTCCTAGCAACCCATTCTCGCTCTGTAGAGTTACATCCATACCTTCAGGCACATAATTGGCTACCAAAGTCGGTATACCAATACCGAGATTTACATAATACCCGTCTTTCAATTCTTGGGCTATTCGTTTAGCTATTTGTTCTTTAGTTAGCATAATGGTATGTGGTTAAAATTTAAAATTTATCTTTAGTTAGCTGCAAGTACTCCTCATATTTTTGGGTCAGCAGGCTTATTTTTTCTTCTTGGTTCTTAGTGCATACAGCATGGTGATATAGGGTAGTTTTTTCAATTGGATTTTTACCCCAACAGCCTATTTCATTGGGGATATATGCATATCTAATATAACTCTTTTTCAAGTATTTATCCATTATTGTTTGATCGGCGTAGGGCAAGGTTGTTATCCCACACTTGCAGAGCAAAAGAAGTTTATTCAGCACTCTTTTCCTATGGTTAATGTAAAAAGAAAGTACTTCCAATGTTTTTTCATAAAGTGATAAAATATCTGCTGTAGCTTTTACAAATATAAAGCCTCCATTATGCCTGTCTGACGTATGCTCTTGCATAGCCAAAAAGCTTAGTTTTTCATTTTCAAAGCGCTTTAAAACGTAATCGTGCAATTCTTCTGGTCGATATATAAAAATATCAATGTCTATAAAAAGTAGTAAATTGTTGGGGTATTTTTTTAAAATTGCTACACAATACTCTATTTTCTTTTGTAAGGCAATATACCAACTATCGCTTTGAAACTCTACTGCACCTGCTGGCTGTTTCACCTCCTTTGAGTGAAAAATAAAACTATCTTGGTTACCATGAAATTCCTCAAATTGGTCTACTAATTTTCGAATCTCTTGGGTGTATACGTAATACGCAGCAATCATGCTGAAATCGTCCTTTGCTCTATTCTTTTCTCATAATTTACACCTTGAAATATTTTATTCACAAAAATACTTGGTGTATGAATACTATTAGGGTCTAGTTCCCCTGGCTGCACCAGTTCTTCTACTTCTGCTATGGTAACTTTACCTGCCATTGCCATCAGTGGATTAAAATTTCGTGCAGTTGCTTTAAAAATAAGATTGCCGTCAGTGTCTCCTTTCCACGCTTTCACAATAGCATAATCTGACTTAAATGCGTGTTCAAGAATATAATTTTTACCGTCAAATATTCTCACTTCTTTGCCGTATGCCACCTCAGTACCATATCCTGCAGGAGTAAAAAATGCAGGGATACCTGCACCCGCTGCTCTGCATCTTTCCGCTAGTGTGCCTTGAGGTAGAAGCTCTACTTCTAGCTCACCACTCAATAATTGTCGCTCAAATTCAGCATTTTCACCCACATATGATGATATCATTTTTTTTACCTGTTTGCCCTTTAACAGAAGACCAATGCCAAAATCATCTACCCCAGCATTGTTACTGATGCACGTAAGATCTTTAACCCCTGATGCTACCAGTGCCCCAATGGTATTTTCGGGTATACCGCAAAGACCAAATCCTCCTAACATTAAAGTCATTCCACTGCGTATTCCTATAATCGCCTCTTCAGCATTTTGTACTACTTTATTCATAGATTTTCTTATGCGAAGTTAAAAAAACTGTTGCCAACTCAAGAATTTTATCACTAATTATATTGAACCTCCTTGCTCATTTTTCTATTATTAAAGCCAATTATATCGTAACACCTCAGGTGCATAAAGATTTTCCAACACAATATCTTGATAACAACTCCTGCCACTTAGTACTATTTTCTTTATACTAAGAAGAGATTGAAAACACCTCAAAAAATTTTATGTAAGTGCTACGTTTTTAACTATATAAAAGACTACAAAGCAAATTAACTTCATTTCACATACAAGGCTTAGTATATTTCATTTCAAAGTGCAAAGAAATTAAGTAAAGATGCACAATTAATCTTGATATAAAACTTACTTCCAGACCGAAGTGGGATACAACGGCATTAAAAGTCAATAAAACTAGTAGTAAACTTTAGTTTTTAGTAATGTAAAAGCAAATTAATAAACTCTTTACGATCTAATTCGTTAACTTTGTCTTGTCAAAAATTAATTAATGCACCACAGACAATTAAATTTTTTTATACTTTGGTCATTTTTTTTCTTATTGCCGTCAATTGCCCGAGCACAGTATGGCAAAGAATGGATAGAGCCCAATCAAAAATACTATAAAATATCCATAGGGGAGAGCCATATATATACCCTTGATTTTGCTGCACTTTCAGAGGCAGGCCTTCCACTGGAGTCCATTAATCCTAAAAATTTTCAACTGTATAAAAACGGCAAAGAACAGCATATATACGTAGCAGGCGAAAATGACAACAGCTTTGACAGTGGTGATTTTTTGGAATTTTATGGTGAGAAGAATGATGGTGAGCTGGATAAGCCTTTGTATTTGAACCCAGCTGACCAGCCTCACAAGTATATGAGTTTGTATGAAGACACCACTAACTACTACCTGACTTGGAGTGCAACAACACCTGGCAAAAGATTGGCTGATTTCCAAAATAGTAACTATGCCGGCAAGGTAAATGACCCATGGATAATGTACGAATCACTTCTATTTTTTACCGATGCCTTTCATGATGGAAGCCCGTACGATAATCCTGGATATTTCTCAGAATACACAGAAGGTGAGGGCTGGTTTAGTGTCGATATATCGAGTACTAGAAATACTACATTTCAAGTAAATACAGAAGAATATAATAGCAATGGACCTGCAGCCCAGCTAAGTTTTGGTGCCTATGGAAAAGCCAATCCGGAAAATAATATAGATGGTAAAAATATGCGGCTGGAGGTTACTATAGGCTCTACCTTTATATTTGGGCTAACACACAAAGGCTACACCCGTATAGAAACGGGTATAAATGTGCCAAATCTATCAATACCAAGTAATCTTATAGGTGTTACCACCCCAATACGATTTGCATCTACTTACCTCTCTAGAGCGAGACATGGGTTATCATTTGTAAAAATAAGCTACCCAAGAAACCTTAGTTTAAAAAATAAAGACTACTTCGAATTTAATTACACCGCAACAAATGATTATTTTGAATTCTCTGATTTTATTGGATCACACGCTACTATTTACGACTTAGAAAATAAAAAAAGAATACTAGGAGATATAAGCTCCTCTTTCTTGCGATTTATTACCCCTACCACAGGCGCAAAAAAAATAGTAATTGTAAATGATGCTTCTAAAAAACAAGTACAACCGAGTACAATTGAAGAAGTTGTTTTCAATACCACAGATTATAGTAATACGAGCTATGATTTTATCATTGTAACGCACCCAAAATTAGCTGAAAGCGCCAAAGAGTACAAAGATTACAGAGAATCTGCAGAGGGCGGTAACTACAATGTATTGATAGCATATATGCCAGAAATATATGAGAAATACTACTACGGACTGAAGCATCCTTTAGCTTTACGCAACTTTTGTAAAGATATCTATACCTCTCAATCTAAAAAACCTGAATACGTATTGCTACTAGGCAAAGGACAAAGTTACTTTCGGACGCGATTCAACTATTCACGAAGAGAATTAGAAAATCTAGTGCCTACCTGGGGGGAGCCTGCTTCCGACTATCCATTTGTTACGGATTACACGACTAATGATTTGACCCCTGTAATGGCAATAGGACGTATTCCTGCTAGAAATAATAATGATGTAAGAAAGTATCTCTATAAATTAAAAAAACACGAGGAATTTCTAAATAAATCAAAGAAGGTTCTTTTTGTAACAGGAGGTTATGGCCTCAGCGAACAAGCCAGACTTCAGGCACATCAGCTTTCGTATTACAATACAATGAAGGGAGAAAAATTTGGGGCACAAGGTGTAATGGTTGAAAAGAAAGATAATGAATCAATAGCTAAGTCTTATGCAGAAGAAATTCAGAAAAATATAAATGATGGAATACAGACTCTTAGTTATTTTGGACATGGTGCTTCTCAAATTTTAGAAATAGATATAGGGAAGCCAAATCAATTAAATAATGAAGGTAAGTACCCCTTATTTGTATTCAACGGATGTCTATTGGGCAATACTTTTGCAGACATTTCATTGCCTGAGGAATTTCTTTTTGAAGAAAAAACAGGCGGAATAGCTTGGATAGCGGGTAGTGCATACAATTTCATTTCCCCTTTGGCTACTTGGACAAGAATTTTTTACCAAAATTTATACAACGAATACTACGGAGAAAGTATAGGAAAAGTGATGGCTGCTACCATGGAGAAGTACCAACAACCAACTAATGATTACAATAGATCCCAATGCCGACAGACTTTGTACCACGGTGATCCTGCAATACGACTCTATGCTCCAGAAAAACCTGATTTCCAAATAGATGAGAGTGGCTTGAAAATTTATCCAGAAAATGCAAATGCAGAGATGGATTCCTTTGCCTTAGATATGAGGCTGTTCAATGTGGGCAGCGCTCAAAAAAAGGAACCCCTAGTGCACGTGAGCCTAAAATATAGTAATGACTCTATTCGTAACTTTAAACCTAAAACTTTTGGCCCTATTCACAATTCTCAACCATGTCTTTTTTGGCTTCCAGTAACACCGTTTGGTGCCGGATTTCAAACAGCGACTATCACCATCGACTACGGTGATAGTATTAAAGAACTAGAGCCTTTGGGAGAGTTGAACAACACTGTAATTTTTGATTTCAACCTCCCTTCCAATAGTTTAAGTGTTCTCTATCCAAAAAAGGACGATATCCAGCCGGAGAACAAAGTCACACTAAAAGTTCAAAATAATAATCTACTAAGAAAAGGTAATGTAGTTGTTTTTCAGATAGACACAACGCCACTCTTCAATAGCCCAATAATGCAACTATCGCAAGAAATTGTTGCTGACAATATTATCGAACATTCATTTCTATTGCCCCCTTTTGATAGTACTGATTTTTTTTGGAAGGCTGCTTTTGTAAGTGACCAAGAAAAACCTGAAAAATGGGTATCATCAACATTTTCGCTCGTTTTGGCAAGCGAAAACGGATGGTCGCAAGGGTACAAGGGAAAACTAGCTGAGTCTAAGGGTGATGGTATATATTTTGACGCCGACAGAAATAAACTTGCTTTTCAAAGAACCCTGTCTTGGAGATATGATATGTATAGCGGCGGAATCAATACGACTTGGTTTAAAATAAACCTTATGGAGGACAACCGAAAATCTCACGGTAATTATGCTAGAAATGCGGTTGAAGTAATGGTAGTAAATCCTGATAATTTAGACAGGTATAATGAGGAAGATAATGTATACAATAGAACCAATAGGGACAGAGATGCTATACCCGGTTACAAGTACTACATTGCTGGTGAAAAATCAGCAGTATATTATTTTTACCCTAAAACTGATGTAGGATATGATTCTATGTATAATTTCCTAAACCGTGTGCCGCATGGCTGGCACATATTTCTTTTGATTAATGGAGACGTGGGTTTAGATAATTGGAATGACTCTATGTTTACGGCTTTGGAGCAATTTGGTGCAGCAAAAATAAGACCCCTTAAACATGGTGAGCCCTATGGCTTAATGGGCTATAAAGGAGACGAAATAGGAAAAGCTACGGAACTAGTAGCCAATCCTGAATCTAATGTGGACCCAAGTTACCAAGAAATTCCTGGTTCTAAGCAATTTACTCCATTACTAACATCTGGGAGTATAACATCACAAAAAATAGGACCATCGCAAAAATGGAAACAGTTTTATAGAATATTTGGAGATGAAAAAGATAGTGAGGCTGATTCGTTCAATTATTCCATAATTGGTATAACCCATACAAATAGGGACACTGTTTTAGTACATAGAACTTTGGCTAAAACAGTAGACCTCTCTTTTATAGATGCAACTGAATACCCCTATTTGAAAATTCGCGCATTTTTCAAAGATGAAGAGATGAGAACTCCTGCACCTCAAAAGCGCTGGACAGTCTTGTACGACGGAGTTCCAGAGGGATCCTTGATGCCCGATCTTGTTTTTGAACAAACACACGACACCATACAAGAAGGAGATTCTATTGGATTTAAGATAGCTTATAAAAACATTTCAACTTTTGGTATGGATAGCCTTTTGGTAATGGCTGTCAATTTAGCCAGCAGCAATAGCCGAGACACCATTGAACTCAAACGATACCAACCACTTGCGCCGGGCGACTCAGTTGTTCTATCTTATAAATTGCACACCCTTGGAAAAATTGCAAACAACAGCTTTATTATCGCTGTGAACCCCAATTTTGACCAACCAGAAGAGCGCTTAGAAAATAACATAATAAACCTTCACTATGTGGTAGAAAAAGATGTTAAAAATCCAATACTCGACGTAGTTTTCGACGGACTACACATCCTAGATTACGACATTGTTTCACCCTCGCCCGTTATTACCATGTCCGTGTTAGATGACAACGACTTTCTTTTTATAAATGATCCCACTGCAATTAAAGCTGCAATCACCCCTGTGGATGAGCTCGGTAATCCGATAGGAACGGTAGATTCTTTACTCCACACACTGTCCAATGCTACCTTTTATCCTGCTACTGCACCTGGCGATAAGGCTGTTTTAGAATATCTGCCAGATGACTTGGAATCAGGAAAATATAGACTCGATGTAGCAGTTACCGACGCATCAGGAAATGCAAGTAGCGACCTAAATTACCGCATACATTTTGAAGTTATTAAAGAATCTCAAATCACCAATATATATCCATATCCAAATCCATTTTCCACTAGCATGAAATTTGTTTATACGTTGACCGGAGAACAAATACCCGATTATATGAAAATTCAAATACTGACTATAACAGGAAAGGTAGTGCGAGAAATAACTCAAAACGAACTAGGATTGATACGCATAGGAAACAACATATCTGAATTTACATGGAATGGTACGGATGAGTTTGGCGATCAATTGGCTAACGGAGTTTATCTATACAAAGTAACTGCAAGAATAAATGGGGAGGAAATACAACAACGCGAAACTGCTGGTGATAAATTTTTCCATAAAGGCTATGGTAAGATATATCTAATGAGGTAGTATATGAAAAATCCACTCTGGATAGTACTTGCCCTTTTGGCGGCTATAGGTGTTAAATTTATTCTGCCAACTAACCCAATGGACACCGGGTGGGATTTCGGACATGCTTATTCGCTTATTAGAAATGACAAAGGTCTTTTTTATAATGACTATTTACACGATAATGCAACCTATTGGTATGGATTTTTAATTGCTCCATTAGCAGCAGTTTCCTCTAATACATATACACCCAAAATATTTTACTCTTTCTTACTAATTACACTTACAATCATATTAGTTGTCCGCCATAAAAAAGGACACCTCAATACGGGTATCATTATTCTGTTGATAGCAAATTACCTCATATTAACCCATAGACCCGAAGTTTTTAGTGTAATTGTAGGGATTTTCGCCTTCCCATTTTTATTCAAAAATAAAAGAATCAATTGGCCTATAGCCATACCAGTTGGGCTGTTTCTATTTCTTGTTCATCCTGCAAACGCTGTAATATTAGGAGTAGCACTTCTAGCAAGCAAACGTTTACTATTGCATCGAAGCACTCTTTTCATCTTCCTTTATGTAGTTGCCATTACTTTTCTGATTATTATCATCTTGGTTCCGACTGAAATGTTCTACTTTACCTTTCTAAAAAATAGAATATTAGGGGGTAATCAGTTTGCTAACTTTTTGCAGTTTCTAAAATACGGGGGTCTTACTCTTATCGCACTCGCAATAATAAAACGTAAGATTTGGACAAAATTATTTGCTCTCAATTACTTGGTCCTCTTCCTATTCACTTTCCTTTTCAGTCCTCACTACTATTATATATTTCTATTTGTACCCTTTTTAGTTTGCACCCACTTATCCTGGGATAATTTATCAAAATTGACCTTAGTTATAGCTATATCATTCAACGTACTTATATCAATTGTAAATCCTATATATGTGCATCTAGAACACCCAAAATATGCAGAGCAAGCAACACAAATTGTAAATTATATTGATAAAAATGCACACTATGCCAAACGAGCTATTTTCATAGACCAGCACATAGGATTCCCCCTCTATGCCAAATCCGCAAAAGCTAAAATGATGATATTGAGAGATACATCACATTTTTCATTAGCAACAAAACCACTCCCCGGTGATGTTGCCTATTTGACCAATACTGGAGATATAAAAATATTCGAAAATCTGTTGAAAAAATTTAACCCCTCGTGCAAAGCCTCACCCACAAAAATCATACATCCCATTCAAGGTAGGCTCACCTTACATTCCTTGTACAAAAACAGAACAGACAGTCTAGGGCTCTACAAGATGACTATCTACGAAAACGAGAAAAAATCTCAGACAACTTCATTTTAATCAAAGAAGTAAATCGCGTATCTGGATAGTAGTACAAGAACTTTTCTTTGAGACTTTCTGAGGTCTGTGCGATAAAATCTGAAGTTAAGCCAAGCGAATAAAAATATCCAGGTTCATTGAGCAAAATATTGTTCAATTCAGGTTTCATCCTCCTATCCCATCGGTGTATTGCTTTGTTACACTTTTTGGATGACAGCAAAAAAGGTTTTGTTATTTTATCTAGCTTCTTATATCCATATATATCTACTTCAAAGTCATACTCTTCCAACTCAGGAAGATAGTTAATAAGGGTACTACGGTGAACCTCATAATAAGCATCATAGACATTTTCAGTATTTTCATATCTTGCTGGAAAATCAAATTTTTGACCAAGATAAAGGTTTGACTGATGTGCATATTTATTGGTCTGTTTTTTCATATGAACACCAATATCTGCAAAATCTGTCGTTAAGCTAAACCTAGGAAAAGCAAGGTACAAGTCTGCATGTTGCAGGTAACAATAAAAACTTTTTTCCCATACTTCGTCTCCCCATTTTTTTACGTTTTCAGGCAGGTTATACCTATCAAAATCTCCATCAAATATTTCAAGGAAATCAAAGTATGGCCGCAACATATCCCACGTATAAAAACATCCATTACTACTAGACCGCTGTTGATAATAAACGAACTCATCATTGGGTATTAGGTCAAAGGGAAAATGATCATGCTCTACCATAGGGTAGCGATACAAGCTAATACCGGCCAATTGTCTTTCTAATTTTGCAAGCGGCTGTATAGTAAGAAGGTACAATTGAAACGATGGGGATACTACCAAATCATCTTCCAAAACCACTACACTTCCTAGTTCCTTGGCAAGTTTCATACAAGCAAGATTGTGGGCATCTACTCCCAATTGTACCTCTTGTTTTATTACTTCAAATTTCCCATACCGCCACATAAAATTTTGGGCATAGGAAACTACCTCATCAGATGCACCTCCATCGCAACTGATATATAGATTCATAGTACCTTTTACTGAGGCACATTCTATACTTTGCAGCAAACGTTGAAGTGAATAAAGCCTATTAAAAACTGGTATAACTAGATTAAATGTCAAACTGGGGGCTAAATTGCACATTAAATGGGGCAATATGGAAGAAAAAATAGATTATTTTAGCCAAAACACTAAAAGTGTATTCCTCATATTAATGATATTTGCTCACACAATAATAGGTCATAGATAGACCAACACAAATCAAAAAAACACTCCCACATTGAAAATACTACTAGCAACATTTGTCTTGGAATGTTTTTGAAAAAAAGCTCATCTCGGTCTTTGAAAAGCAAACTTCGAAAAAAGGGCCCCAAGTGGAGCAGCTCTAGCAATTCCTACACTAACCGCTGCCGTAGTTATATTTTAGTGTATATATCCACAGACTCTGAACCAACTTAAATACTAAAAATTAGTTAAAACAGCCTCAAAAAAAGTCTCCATCCAAGGAAATACATACAAGAATTTTTTCGATCTAAGATATGTTATAACAGATAATTAATTAGAATGAAGCCTTTTCAAAACACGTATGAAATCATAAAGTGTCCCGTTTTGGAATAATTTTGCAGCTAAGTTGCAAGAAAAACCAGAGATAACGCTTTTAATTTGCTCACATAACAGAGCAAACACCTTAAAAAAAAGCCTAGATTATTACGCAGATTTAAAAACATCCGTTCCCTATGAAATTTTGATTGTTATCAACAGTTGTACTGATCAAACTTTAGATATTATTCACGAGGCAATGAATAAAAATAAACTGATTCGATATGTGACAGAAGATAAAATTGGCCTCAGTAATGCACGCAATACAGGATATAAAAATGCCCTTGCACCTTTTGTTTTTTACATAGATGATGATGCGAAGCCTCACGCAGACTTGCTACATCAAATCAACTTAATTCTCTCAAATAATGAAATAGATTGCATATCAGGTCGTACACTATATTGGAATCACAATTCTCCTAGCTGGATAAAAGCGAAATATGTTGTTCCGCCAATATTCCGTGCAGACTTTGGCCGTATGCCGGCTAGCGGCTATATAAATGGTTGTGCGTGCGGATTTAGTGTAAAAGCGCTAGAAGCCGTAGGAGGTTTTAATACTAGTTTAGGAATGCGTGCAAAAAAAATAGGCTACTACGATGAGGTTGATATTCAAAATAAAATTAAAAGCGCTGGCTATACCATATTCTATAGTCCACACCTCAAAGTAGATCATCAATCTCATTATAAACGTGTACATCACTTTCTAAATTCTGCCTACCAGAAAGGTGTGTATCGTAAAAAAGCAATAAAGACAAGCTCCGTAAAGTCTTTTATACTCGCAGTTTTGTTTTTTCTAAAAGGTCTAATACTATTGCCATATTTTATCACAAAAAATGGTCTTAAAAGTGCACTAGTTGAGTGTTTTTCTATTTCATTTACTTACTTAGGGCAAGTCTAATTTGCACCTCAGTAGTACTAAAATCAAGCTAAAATCTCATCTTCATATTGCATTATTCTTTACAATTTTTATTGTCAGTGATCCCTTTTAATTACTAAAATCGTTGTCTTTGTCCAACACATTTTACAGCTCTATAGAATTCATTTTCTAGCATTTTACTGGTGAATGAGCCTAAGCATCTAAAGACTTGTACGTAGATATCACTTTAGAAATACTAGCTATATCCGAAGTATCTTTCATCTTATTCTAATACCTTTGTGCTTCCAATGGAGCCCATATACATTGACGTAGCAATCCCACATTATAATAGTCCGTTTTTGAGTAAGACACTTGATTCTATTTTACAACAGACGTCAGAATTATTTAGCCTAAACATATATGTGGTAGATGATGGTTCCAAAAACGAAAGCCTAACGAAACTACAACCATACTACGAAAAAAGTGGGGTTAAATTTCATTTCAACGATCAAAATCTTGGCTTAGTAGGCAATTTTAACCGATGTTTGGAAATGAGTACTCATAACTATGTACACGTGATGCACGCTGATGATATACTAGAACCCGATTTTTATCACCGCGTAGCCACAGAGATAAATAAAGACAGCAACCTCTGCCTAATCGCTTGCGCCTCACAAACTTTTGATGGCAAAAACTACAGACAGCCACCCAAGGTAAACTACAATACCAAAGGTCTTTTTGAGCACCTTAAATTCCGAAACTGCCTAGCTGCAAGTGCAGTTGTACTAAAAACTGCCGTAGCCAAAGAAATGCAATTCAGGAAATATGCCCCTCATACATCAGATTGGGACATGTGGACTCGTGTAACGGCTAATTTTCCTTCACTCTATATCACAGATGTGCTGCATACCTACCGAACACATGAGAGTAATGATACCCGAAATTTTAGTGACATTGACATACTTAAGTTAGAATTACTCTTTCAGCAAAAAATGCTACAAGACGGCATATTTACCAAAAAAGATATCCTTATAGGCAAAAATGGATTAGCACATAGTTCCAAATACCGCATAGCCCAATTACTGCTTCACAGAAATATAATACCCGCGGTTTATGTTGTGCTATTTATGCTAAAAAATGTTGGCTTTCGCCATGCCATTATCGCAACACTAGGCGCTGCCAAAGTCTTACTATCTAAACTAAAACACACCCTGATACACACACAACATGCTAACTGAAAACCAACTAGCGGCCATAGAATCTCTTGTAATGGAGGTAGGCCAATTTCAACAAAACAATCAAGCCAATATATCTTCAGAAGATATAGATGAAAAAAGCTTGAACCAACTAGTAAGTTTTGTAGATATAGAAAGTGAAAAAATGCTAGTAGCTGGGCTCAGCATAATAACACCCACGGCAGGTTATCTGGGAGAAGAAAATACCTCTACTGTAAAAAATGACCAACTTTATTGGATTATAGACCCAGTAGATGGCACTACCAATTACCTTTTTGGTCATAGTAAATATGCTATATCTATTGCCCTTTATGCCAATGGGCTACCGGTGTATGGCTGCGTATATGTACCCGCAGATCGTGAAAACTTTGTAGCCACACCAAAAGGCGCCTTTCTAAATGGAAACCCGATTTGCGTTGCCACGAGAAACAATCTACAAGATACACTAATCGCAACAGGATTCCCTTATTATAACTTTAAAGAAATGGACGCATACCTTGCCACCCTGTCTCAACTTATGAAAGATACTAGAGGATTGCGTAGAATGGGAAGTGCGGCAATTGATTTGGCTTATACTGCTTGCGGCAGATTTGATGCTTTTTTTGAACTAAATCTTAGTCCATGGGACGTAGCGGCTGGAGCCTACATTGTACAACAAGCAGGTGGCACAGTAACCGATTTTAATGGAGGAAATGACTATACTTTTGGGTCAAGTATATTAGCGGGGAGTACAAAAATTTATCCTAAAATGAAAGAAGTAATAGATATTCAGAAATTTTAATCACTACTTTCTATCAAAAACACATCTTCATCATCTTTTTTGAAAAAATAATTTTCTCTAGCATATCGTTCAAGCTTATCGTTATCAGAAAAAAGTTCTGCTTTTTGTTTTTGCATTTCCCGTATTTCTTCAGAAAGAAACTCCTCCTGAGTTTTAAGATTTTTCAACTCATTATACTGCTTGTACATGAATAAGGCACTATTACCGTCAAAAAATAACATCCACACTGAAAATACAGAAAGACTTATAAAGTACTTATACTTGGTTATGTGATAAATAACAAACAATTGGTTACAAATATAGTAGCTACAGACCTATAGGAAAACACAGATTAAAAAAAATGTATCCATTACCATACAGAATGGTCTGAGCTTTCCCAACTATCTTGTGTGGTGAGCACTTTTTCTATTATTTCGCGTACGGCGCCTTTTCCGCCTAGAGCTTTGGTTACTATATCTACCTCTTCTTGTACCTGCCAAACTGCATCAGCCGGACATACTTTTACAGCACACATTCGCATTATACTGAGATCTGGAAAATCATCACCCATATAAAGTGCGTTTTCTAACTTCACGTGCTGACCTGTAACTAGCTGCTGCAGAAGTGCCCGCTTATCTGCTACGGCCATATGTACTTGTGATATCCCTAGACTTTTTAGTCGGGTACGCACACCCTCTGAGCTACCTCCACTAATGATAATAATGGAGTAATTTCTTTTGATTGCATATTGTAAAGCAAATCCATCTTTAATATTGAAATCTCTCTGCATTTCACCGGACTCTGTGGCCAGTACAGTGCCTGTGGTAAGTACTCCGTCTACATCTAGAATGAATGTATCAATCTGCTGAAATTTATCAAAAATCATGGTAAATGGGTTTACTGGTTATCTCGCCACTCGTACACCCAGCTACTTTGTATCATCTCTAGGTGGCCTTCGTTGCTTTCCTCTCTTTTTCCTTGAAAGTTGGGTAGTTCTAGTACCCAATCTAGCAAATCTGTAAAGCGGATACGATAAATTTTACTCTCCGTAAAATCATCGCCAAACTTTTCGTATAACGCTAGTGCTATGTCTTCGTAATCGCCCCAATTTATTGGTGGCTCAAAAAAATTAGTATCGCTCATTTTTTTTAGTGTCCTATAATGGTACTTTGGTCTGGTATCGTTACTTCTATATCTGCATTTATAACGCATTGACAACCCAATCTTGAATTGATGCGCGGATTGATTGCTCTGTCAATAAAATCCTCTTCTTTATCTGAAATTTCAGGTAGATCATCCATTCCTTTATCTATATAAACCTGACAAGTGCTGCACGCGCACACCGCACCACAGTTGTGATTGAGGTGTATATTATTATCATGAGCGGCATCCAATACAGTATCTCCTTGATTTATTTCTACGGTAAGTTCTTTACCCGGTTCGGTCTCAAACCTAAAAGTAACTTTATGTTTTTTCATTTCTTTAAGTAGGTACAAAGCTAATATTTACATCGCACTCTGTGCAATACTTATGATTTTATAAAAGGGTAAAGACAACTTCCATTTATGTATGGGCGTCTTATATCCAAAATATAACTTACTTCGTGGCTTAACCTCTTGAATTAAACTAATCACGCCATACATTTGTTTTCTAAACACACAATAACACCAGATGCTCAAAAAATACAAATCCTATCTTTTTATACTTGTTTCTGTATGCTATTTAGCAGAATTACGCGGCCAAACGCCCGAAAAAATACTCGGTGAGCCCTATGTTTCTCAATCTACTACAGCATATATAAACTCCCTGAGCACAAATAAACCCGAAGAAGAATTTCTTCCATACCTGAGACTTTATCGTCAAAATTATTACGATGATGGCATATCAATAGACTATAACTCTGACATAGCCGTATATCGAATCCTGCTTTATGACAGTGGATTTAGCTACAATGCGTACTCAAAAAAACTACCTTACAATCTAAAATGGGGTATGAATTTAATCGAAATAGAGGATATCACCGGAGTTCATGACCCCATGGTCGGAAATGAACATGCTACTGTTTTAGCCACTACAAAACACCAAATGGAATTTTATTTTACCGACAAAAAGTTTTCACACTTGCGCATTACTGCAACGCCTCAAACTATGGAGGAAAAAGAGGAAAAACTGATAGTAGCAAACCAAATGAGATTACTACCCAATGGTGAAGCAACTGAAGGCAACGTAGTAGATGGTGAAGGCACAATGGTATGGGGTAAGGGGACTGCTTTTTACAAAGGAGCATGGTCGTATGGCTTGCCGCACGGCAGAGGCCAATACCTCGACACTTTTGGAAACAAATACGAAGGTGATTTTAAATTAGGATTTTTTTGGGGACAAGGTAAATTCTACTCTAAATTAAATAATTATAATTACTCAGGTTCTTATGCTATGAGTGCCAAACACGGCGAAGGCCGTGCAGAGTATGGTAACGGCATCAAATACCAGGGATTTTGGGTACAAGACTATATGCACGGAGTTGGGGTATACTCGGTAGGAAACAGATACACTTACCAAGGAGAGGTAGTACAAAATAAACTTACTGGAAAAGGAATTGTAACCACCCCTCAGGGCACTATATCAGGCACATTTAAGGATGGGAAACCACATGGTGTTTGCATACAGACCACAAAAGATAATCTTCAAACGGTGACAGGACCCTTTGAAAACGGCAAGAAAAACGGGAAATTTACTGCACTTGTTTTGGGAGAAGAACGAATCATATACTATGAAAATGATATTGAGGTAGTGCCAAAAAGCCAATAACTTAGCTATAAAATTGCTTTAATCCTCCAATAATAATTGCAGCGCGCTGCTCGATTTTTGCTCCAAAGCTATTTTCCTACCCGCTATTATGGTGGGCAGCTGCGTACTACCAAGCGCGTAATTAAATACTGTGATTAGCGTGTATCCTTCACTCCATTCTACTACAAATTTTTCTTTTAAGAGCTCTACTAGAGCATTGCGCTTCATCTTGTCGGCATTGAAACAGGCCATAAAACTAATGGCAGAATTTTGCATTAGATTTAGCTGCACTCCCGATGAATTGAATGCACTAAAAATTATTTCAAGATTGTCTTCCACGATAAAAGAAAAATCTCGCGAGGCTATTTTGATAAGGGACTGCCGTTCTTTAATGATGTAACATTGTGTTTCATTTAGTGTTCTGCTCGCATTTTCTAGCACTACCGTACCTGGTTTTTTTGGATCTAGAAATGACTTTACATACAAGGGAATATCCTTACTTTTTAAAGGCTGTATAGTTTTGGGATGTATGACAGATGCACCGTAATAAGCCAGCTCTATAGCCTCGTTATAGCTAAGTTTTGGTATTAATACAGCATTTTCAAATTTGCGCGGATCTGCATTCATAACTCCTTCCACGTCCTTCCAAATCGTAACACTATCTGCATCTAAAGCATAAGCAAAAATGGCTGCCGAATAATCAGATCCTTCTCTGCCCAAAGTTGTATTTTTATGATTTAGCCCGCGGCCTATAAACCCCTGTGTAATCACAGTTTGTTTTTCCACCAATGGCTTCAAACCGCTTTTAATGAGCGGAACACTCTCATCCCATAATACATTTGCAGCCCTATTTTTATTGGTAGTTATTACAAAGTTTCGAGCATCTATCCAACGGTTTTTGTAGCCCATTTTATTCAGAAAAATACTCACTATTTTGGTACTTATTAGCTCTCCAAAGGGCACGATTCTATCATACTCTACATCGTAAGAGGATGTTTGATCTCGTTTTTTTTCTACCATACACTCCAATTCTATGAGCAGATTGTCTACCTCATAGTAATCATACTCATCGATTTGCAGCTCTGCAATTATATTTTGATGAAAATATTTAATTTCTTCGAAAATATTTTTTTTACTCTCTTTGGTGTGGTAGTAAGCATCTACCAATTCTTCCATCTTATTGGTGATTTTACCCATGGCCGAAATTACGACCAATAATGGGGCCTCAGTATGCGTAGAAAGCACCTTCGATACGTTTTTTACAGCGGTTGCACTTTTTACACTTGCACCTCCAAATTTGAATACTCTCATTAAAGATTAAATTTGCACAAAATTACCCAAATAAATAACAATGAGAATCAATCGAGTAATAAGTCTTAGCCAGTTTATTGCAGACCAACAAAGTAAGCATCCAGAGGCAAAGGGTGACTTATCAAAAATATTTAGAGATATTAAATTTGCAGCCAAAATAGTAAATCGAGATGTGCGTAAAGCTGGTCTTGTAGATATTTTGGGAGCTCACGGTACTGTAAATGTGCAAGGTGAAGAAGTGAAAAAACTCGATATTCTTGCCAATGAGGAATTTAAATCATCTCTTACTTTGGGCGGGGATTGTTGTGCCATAATATCTGAAGAAGAAGAAGATATACACCAGATAGAAACCACTCTAAACAAGGACAGTAAATATATAGTAGCTATAGACCCACTAGATGGCAGTAGCAATATTGATGTAAATGCGAGTATAGGTACTATTTTTTCGGTATACCAGCGTATAAGTCCCGTGGGAGGACCGGTAGAAATGAAAGACGTACTACAAAAAGGTGCCAATCAAGTAGCCGCTGGCTATATCATTTATGGAAGCAGTACAATGATTGTTTTTACCACAGGCAACGGGGTAAATGCTTTTACATTAGATGCTTCGATTGGTGACTTTTGCTTGAGTCACCCAAATATACAAGTGCCCAAAAACGGAACCATTTACTCCATAAACGATGGAAACTACGACCGCTTTGACCAAGGTGTAAAAGATTACGTAGACTATTGCAGAAATTCTACCGTAAAAGAGGCATATAGCGCACGTTATATAGGCAGTATGGTGTCAGATTTTCACCGAAACTTGCTCAAAGGCGGCATTTTTATGTACCCCGCAACCAGCGATGCTCCAAATGGAAAACTTAGACTTATGTTTGAGAGCAACCCTATTGCATTTATAACAGAGCAAGCTGGAGGAAAGGCGACTACAGGAGATGGTAAACGCATCCTAGATATTGAGCCTACAGAAATACACCAAAGAAACCCTGTTTTTATGGGTAGTCCAGATATGGTAGATCAAGCCGAGCGTTTTATCGGCAAGATAAACTAGAACTAGCGATTATACCTTTTTGGTAGTTAATACCCATTGTGGTATATCAGAAAAAATATACGGATTGTCTTAAACTCTAGATTCAAATAATTAGGATAAACATCTGCTATCATTTTTTTTAAAAAAGCACTTTTTTACTCACTATTTTTACCGTTATTCGTACCTTAGAGTATAACGTATAATGAATATAGAAATTCAACCATTCGTGGGATTTGGACAAATAAAATTTGGACAAACGCTAGATCAAGTAAAAAGTCTTTTGGGTGAGCCTACCAGCTCCACCAAAGAAAAATACGACGACGGTACTAACGATGTTTCTTTGCTTTACGGCGATTTAGGTGCAGAACTTAGTTTTATGTCAGAAGACGATTTTCGCCTTGGGCTTATAACATGCTATGCTCCGTCTTTCGTCCTAGAAGGAACTGCATATATTGGTCTTAGTGAAACTGATTTCTCAAATATAGCTCCGTTCACAGATTTAGAACAAGATGAAGAATTTGCTACACCAGAATCAAAAGATTTTACCTCCGATAGCTTAGGCCTCAGTTTTTGGGTGCAGGACGGTTTTGTTGAAAGTATCACACTCTTCCCAAAATATACCGAGGATGGCGAAAATATTGTTTGGCCAGAAGTGTAAAATCTGACTCGTTTAGTACTTATTTGGATGACGTTAGTTATCTACATTTCTGCTATAATCATTTCATCATTTTGTAAGCCCACAGTCTCTAATAGTGGTCTTATGGTGCTAATAATCTCGCTTTTTAATGCTTCTATTAACCGAAGTTTTGCATAAGGCCTATTATATATCAAACTTATTTCTCTGACTGGAAAAGGAGAGATGAAATCTGTGACTTTCATTTTTTTATCTTTTGCTAAATCTGTAACATATAATTCAGGAACAAGTGTAATGCCGTTCAAACAGTCCACCATATTAATAAGACTATCAAACGAATTAGGATGAAAATTAAGATTAGGGTGAATTCTTTTGTTTTTTAAAGAGCAAACATTCACTATTTGATCACTGATACAATTCCCCTCCTCCATCAGCCAAACGTTTTCCCTCGCAATATCATCAGGCTTGAGATAGCGAATTTTTTCTTGGTTTATTTTCCCGTACACCTTCAGCTTTTCGTAATACAAAAGATCTTCTACTAGTCCATCCATACGCAGTGGAGTAGAGACAATACCTGCATCTAGCTGGCCAGTTTTTAATTGCTCTACAATATTTTGCGTGGTAATCTCTTTTATAGAGAACTTCAAATTGGGATATTTTCTAAGCACAAATGGCATCAACCGATGCAGGAGATTGCTAGCTACAGTAGGTATTACACCTAGTTTTAGCTCCCCTTCTACCTTGCCTACCAACTCGGCAGACATCTGCTTCATTCGGTTAATATGGGAAACAGCTATTTTCGCTGCCTCTATTACCTCAAATCCACATTCTGTGGTCAGTATCGGACTTATTTTTCTATCAAAGAGAGTCAACTTAAGCTCTGTTTCCAATCGTTTTACCATTGTACTCAGCGTAGCCTGAGTTATAAAACAAGAATCAGCTGCTTTGCTAAAACTTTTAAATTTGTCTAGGGCTATGATGTATTCTAGTTGTTGTAGGTTCATGTGCAAGTATTGATGTTGTCAATAGCAAATATAAAAACTATTATCTTTGTAAATAAGAAATCCGCTCATAAATTTGTACCTTAATAAAATAGTTTCTACGATAGCAAATTAGCCAACGTAAACTGAAATTAACTATATAAACATGAAAAGAAACATCATTATCTTAGCCACACTAGCACTCGCACAAAACGCATTTAGCCAAGAAACCGCTGGCAAATGCCCTATGGGTCACGGAACAGCCACATCGGAAACAACAGCAACCACACAACTGCGAGAGAATGCAATGCACGTAAACACCAACAAAGACTGGTGGCCCAATCAACTAGATTTAAGTGTCTTACGCCAAAACTCTATTGAATCCAATCCAATGGGGTCTGATTTTAACTATGTAGAGGCATTCAATACACTAGACTACCGTGGATTAAAAGCTGACATTCAGGCAATTTTAACAGACTCAAAAGATTGGTGGCCGGCAGATTTTGGAAATTACGGTCCTTTGTTTATTCGAATGGCTTGGCACAGTGCCGGTACATATAGATCGGGGGATGGTCGAGGTGGTTCTAGGGCAGGTCAGCAAAGATTTGCACCGTTGAATAGCTGGCCAGACAACGCCAACTTAGACAAAGCAAGACGTCTACTTTGGCCAATAAAGCAAAAGTATGGTAGCAAAATATCTTGGGCAGACCTAATGATACTAACAGGAAATGTAGCACTTGAATCTATGGGCTTTGAAACCATTGGTTTTGCTGGCGGTAGAACAGATGTTTGGGAGCCAGAAAGTAATGTTTACTGGGGATCTGAAACAAAATTTTTGGATGACATACGACACAAAAACGGAGAATTAGAAAACCCACTAGCGGCCTCACAAATGGGCTTAATCTATGTAAATCCTGAAGGACCAGGCGGAAATCCTGACCCTTTAGAGGCTGCAAAAGCAATTAGAGAAACATTTGCTAGAATGGGAATGAATGATGAAGAAACTACCGCGTTAAATGCTGGCGGACACACTTTTGGCAAAACGCACGGAAAAGGACCTGCCCATCACGTAGGTTACGATCCTGAAGCATCTGGCATAGAAGAACAAGGCTTAGGATGGAAAAGCACCTACGGTACTGGAAAAGGCAAGGATGCCATAACTTCTGGTTTGGAGGTGACGTGGACAGGAAGACCAACAGAGTGGAATCACGGATTTTTTAAAATTCTTTTTGAAAATGAATGGGAATTGACCAAAAGTCCGGCAGGTGCGCACCAATGGGTGGCAAAAAGCGATAAGACTTTTATTCCCGATGCGTTTGATTCTACTATCAAACATAAACCTACTATGCTGACCACAGATTTGGCCTTTAGGTTTGACCCGGCTTACGAAAAAATTGCGCGACGATTTTATGAAAATCCTGCAGAATTTGAAAAAGTATTTGCTAAAGCTTGGTTTAAACTAACCCACAGAGATATGGGGCCAAGCTCATCCTATGTCGGGCCGGAAGTGCCAGAAGAACAGTTTATTTGGCAAGATCCCATTCCTGCTGTAAATCATACACTTGTTAATACAACAGATATTGATGACTTGAAACTAGCACTTGCCACTTCTGGATTGAGTATACAAGATATGGTTGTGGTGGCCTGGTCATCTGCTGCTACCTACCGAAATTCCGATAGACGAGGTGGCGCTAACGGAGCTAGGATATTACTAGAACCTCAAAGGAGCTGGTCAATAAACAACACTGGTAAACTCGAAAAAGTCGAACAAGTTTTAAGAAAAATTCAAGAGGATTTTAACAAAACTCATAAAGATAAGAAGGTTTCGATGGCTGATTTACTTATATTAGCAGGGAATGTAGGTGTAGAAACTGCCGCTAAAAACGCCGGAAAACCATTGAAGCTGCCTTTTACTCCCGGCAGAATGGACGCACTGCAAGAGCAAACAGATATAGCCTCATTCAACCTATTAGAGCCTATGGCCGACGGCTTTGTGAACTACAAAAAAACTCAATATACCTATACTACAGAGCAGCTTTTAATAGACAAAGCTCAACTACTTACTCTTACTCCACCTGAAATGACCATACTAATTGGTGGTATGCATAGTATAGGAGCCACCTATGATGATTCAAATTTTGGTGTGCTCACTGCAGACAAAAACTCCCTTAGCAACGACTATTTTGTAAACCTACTAGATATGAAATACGAATGGAAGCCTTTAGATGAGCAAAAAGAGCGTTTTGCAATAGTAAATAGAGATACTAAAGAAACAAGTTGGACAGCCTCTAGAGCGGATCTTGTTTTGGGCTCCAACTCGGAGCTGAGAGCCATAGCAGAGGTGTATGCTAGTGCAGACGCAAAAGACAAATTTATTCTAGACTTTGCTAAAGCTTGGTCGAAAGTAATGAACCTAGATAGATTTGATATAAAGTAAACCACAACCTAAGTTTGTGTAAGTAAACAGAAAGTACATTATTCACTAAAAAAAACGGTGGATGCTAATAATAGTATCCACCGTTTTTTTTAGCACCCACTTTATCCCCAAATTTTATAGCTTTACTTAAATATCACAAAAAATTATTTCCGTAAGATTATAGCTTTCTTCCATGTTAGGACCGAACGTATATTACATGTTATTTATATCTGAACTTATTAGCGCACTATGCCGAAAACATATATACTCAAAATAAACTATGTAATACTAACGTTGCATCGCGAGTCTACATGCTAAAACTCCACTGAAAATTGTCTTACATCTTGCACATTGTCTATCAAAATGGAAGTATATGTATAATCACAAGTACAATGTCACTCTTACATACCCACCAAAACGGAGCAAATTGTTTTTGGATTGAGTTTTGTTATATTTACAACCGTAAATCACAAATATTATATAGCATGAAAAAAAAGATTCTAGTCCTCTTTGTAATGATTTCCGTTTTACTGAGCAATTGCACGGTAGTGCGCCCCGGTCAGGTAGCAGTAAAACAACGTCTCGGTAAACTAAATGAGACAGTATACAGTGAAGGCATAGTAGGCTTCAATCCATTTATTACAAAAATAATTTTGGCCACAACCCAGACAAATAACCTAATGCTAGTGCTCAATCTGCCAAGTAAAGAGGGTTTAAGTGTCACCTCCGAAATATCCATATTACACCGTATTCAAAAAGACAGCATATCTCACATTATACGCACGTATGGTGCGAATTATGAGTCTATTGTAAGTAGTGTTTTTCGTTCAGCTTCGTCAGATGTCTGTGCCAAATATTTTGCCAAAGACATGCACAGCGGTATGCGATCAAATATAGAGCTTTCCATCAAAAATAAAATGGATGAACTACTAAACGGCAGTGGCATTATTATAGAATCTGTGCTAATGAAAAGTATAAAACTACCACCTGGCCTTGCTAATTCTATAGAGCAAAAATTGCAAGCTGAGCAAGATGCTATGCGCATGCAATTTATCTTGCAGCAAGAAAAACTAGAAGCAGACCGAAAAATAATAGAAGCAACAGGTACACGCGATGCACAAAAGATTTTAGCTGAGGGACTTACTCCTGAAATTATTAAACTAAAGAGTATAGAAGCATTTAGAGAGTTAGCCAAATCACCCAACAGTAAAGTCATAGTAACCGACGGAAAAGCGCCTTTGCTAATAGACTAAAACAAAACTGCGAACTCTAATTTACCAAATGGTTCAAGTCGACAACTCTGACTTGAACCATTTTTTTGACCAATACGACAGTCAATATTTAGCAGAAAAAGTACGATTACCGAAGTTTGATTGTATAATTAGTTTCTATTGTCACCTCCTTTGGATCGTGATTTTTGTCTTACATTGCGATTTGTATTTCCGTTATTTCGGTTTGTCGTATTATTATTTCTAATCTCTCTACCACCACTCGTATTTCCACCTTTCCCATGCATACGTTTTTTACCCCCTTCTACAGGGCCTTTAGTTGGTTCAAAACCCTCAATAATCTCTTGCACGAGTGGCATACCAAGTAGTTTTTCTATACCACGGACGTACTCTAGCTCCTCCACAGAAACCAATGATATAGCAATACCTGCTGCCCCTGCCCTGCCTGTTCGCCCTATGCGATGTACATAGTCTTCTGGCACATTGGGCAATTCAAAATTTATAACATACGGTAATAGCGGTATATCTAAACCACGCGCGGCAATATCTGTAGCCACCAGCACACTAACTTCCCCTTTCTTAAAATTTGCCAATGCTTTTGTGCGGGCTGCCTGCGATTTATTCCCATGAATCGCAGCTGCAGTTATTTTTGCTTTTTCTAGTTTCTGTACAAGTCTATTTGCACCGTGTTTAGTGCGGGTAAACACAAGTACTTGATGCCAGTTTCCGTCCCATATAAGTTTGGTTATAAGTTCTGTTTTCCGCGCTTGGTCTACTTTGTAAACTATTTGGTCTACGCGATCGGCAGTGGTGTTTTCTGGTGTGGCTTCTACGGTTACAGGGTTGGTTAGTAGACCATTAGCTAGCTTGCGTATATCTGAACTAAAGGTAGCAGAAAATAATAAATTCTGTCTTTTTAGAGGCATCATGGCAATGATGCGTTTGATATCTCTCAAGAAACCCATGTCTAACATCCGATCTGCTTCGTCTAGCACCAAAAATTCTATTTGTCGGAGGTCTACAAAACCCTGACTTTCTAAATCCATCAATCTACCTGGGCAAGCTACGAGTATGTCAATACCCCTCTTTAGTTGGTCTACTTGAGGATTTTGTTTTACTCCCCCAAAAATCACTGTACTTCGCAAATCTACGTACTTGCTATAATTTTGTACATCTTCTAGCACCTGTGAGGCTAGTTCTCGCGTGGGTGTGAGAACTAGTGCTCGTATAGGTCTTCGCTGGCGAGGTGGTTCCTTTGCCAATAATTGTATCATAGGCATAGCAAATCCAGCAGTCTTACCTGTGCCTGTTTGGGCACTTGCTAGCACGTCTTGCCCTTGCAGTATTTTCGGAATAGCCTTTTCTTGTATAGGACTTGGAGTTTCGTAGCCTTGGTCGGCTACTGCTTTTAGTAAGGCTTCTGATAAGCCTAGTTCTTTAAATGTCATCTAATGTGTATTTGTTTTAGTGCTGGTGAAATGATAATCCACCGCAATACGCTCGACTTCACTCCTGATATTTTTATGAAGTTGCAAAGGTAGTTAGAAAGAGGTTAAGTTTTACGCGAAGCTTACTTGTCTGCTTGTTTATTAGGACATGTTGCATGCATTTCCATCATAACATGCCTCATTATTGTCTCTCAAACTAGTAGAATCAAACAGCCCGTATATCATTTCCACTTCAGTTGCTAAACGTTTTAATCTACTATTCTAGAAATCCAGAGAATAAATAGCCCACCTTGTAAAAAAGGAATCAACCAAAGATTATAGTTATAAAATCTCCGGTAATGCTTCGAAAACCCACAGTGAAAACTCCAAAAGTTATTAATCCTAAGAAAAAAATGTATTACCTACAACCAGGCCAAAATTTGGCAATATGCCAAAATACTCGCCAATTTAGGTTTGTGATTCTGCTTCTTAAAAAGAACCACCATTTATTGCAACCTAAATTGGCGATTTTTTTTGACTTCTTCCTCAATAAATATTAGTCTATAAATCTCTGGTATGAGCTATAGGAAGCTTTGGCACTTGTTCTTACAAAAAAGGAAGCTTAGTCACTACAGCTTTAAGGGTGTTTTTTCGTATTTGGACGTAAATATGGCATCCAGCTGCGGCATATTCAGGTTTCACGTAGCCCATACCTATAGCTTTATTTAGTGATGGACTTTGCGTACCACTTGTCACCTCACCAATAGTCTCGCCAGCGGCATTTACGAGTAAATAGTGCTGACGGGGTATTCCCCTTTCTATCATTTCGAAGCCCACAAGCTTTCGAGAAACTCCATCATTTTTTAAATTTTGATGATACGCTTGATTGTTGAACGGCTCTGTAAACTTGGTAATCCAACCTAGTCCTGCCTCTATGGGGCTGGTCGTGTCATCAATATCATTGCCATACAAGCAATACCCTTTTTCTAGCCTGAGAGTATCTCTAGCACCAAGACCACAAGGTTTTATATCGTATTCTTTTCCGGCTTCCATCACCGCATCCCAAATCATTTCTGCATCTTTATTAAAAACATATAGCTCAAAGCCACCGCTACCAGTATAGCCTGTGTTGCTTATCACTACATCACTACTGCCGCCTAAAGCACCGGCCGCAAAATGGTAAAACTTAATGCTAGAAAGGTCTACATCGGTCAATTTTTGTAGTAGCTCAGTAGCTTTTGGCCCTTGCACTGCCAATAGCGAAATATCGTCAGACTGGTCTATCAATTCACAATCAAAATCTTTTACCTCTTTTTGTTGCATAATCCAATCCCAATCTTTTGCTATGTTGCTAGCATTTACCACTAGTGTAAAATCTTCAGCATTCCAGCGGTATACTATAAGGTCGTCTATAATACCTCCTTGGTCGTTTGGCATACAGTTATACTGCGCTTGTAGGTTAACCATTTTGCCTATATCATTGGAGCAAATCCAAGCTACTAGGGCTTGTGCATCTTTCCCTTTCACGCCAAACTCACCCATGTGGCTCACATCAAAAATTCCTACACTATTTCTCACCGCGTGGTGTTCAATTGCTAAACCATCGTATTGTACGGGCATATCATAACCCGCAAAGGGTACCATTTTAGCACCAAGACCTATGTGCTTATTGTAAAGTGACGTGCGTTTCAAAGCATTTATATCTGTAGACATGGTGCAAAGAAAAAGTAATAAATGGGTTTAACCATTGTGTTTTTTTACTAAATGATTTCTAAATAACTTGTTGCCGAACGAAAACTACACCTTCTATGTTCACCCTTTTGTAACTTTACAAACTGGCAAAAAAGCAATAATCACAACTACGCCTAAACATGGGTATCCTTTATACTGTGTATCGGTTTGCTTGGCATTGGCTTTTTTATAGAAAGCTATATTCTAGTCACAAGTGCAACTCTATCATTCCCTCATAATTCTTTCATCTCGAAGAAAGGCCTTTTGTATTTAAACCGCTTTTTCGGCCGGATATTAATTTTGTTTCGTATACAAGAGTTACCCTAATATGAGTTTATCTCTCTCTTATTTTTTATTTTTTATGGGCCATTTGAAGCACTTTATCATTTATGTCACAAAAGAAATTATTTTTGTGTCGTCAAGTGGAGTCCAGAAATCACTTTAACAAACGGGGCGAAACCTAAAAGCCAAATGAATAGGACACAGATAATTTATATAAAAAAAGCAAAAATGAAATCAGTAAAATCAATTTTCGCATCACTTGCAATTGTTGCAATGATGTCTAGCTGCTCACTAACTTTACCAGTAGCGGCTACAAGCAATCCTGTTGGCAACAAAGTTGGACAATCGTCTGGCACAGGGTATCTAGGAATTCTATTTTTTGATGCAGACGCAAGCATAAGAACTGCTGCAAAAAATGGTGGAATCACAAAAATATCAACGGTTGATATTAAGCAAACAAATGTGCTTAATATAATAACCACCTACACCACAATAGTAACTGGAGAGTAATTTCAGACGATAGGTCAAGGAATATAAACATCCTTGACCTATTTTATTTTACGTAGTGAAAAAAACACTTTATTACTTCTCGTTTTTATTTATCGTTAGTTGGGTTGGATGCAAGTCTTCGACTTCCAACACTATTCCCATTTTTAATGACATTGAGTTTCAACTAGAGAGTGGGGAAAAGCTAGCGAAAATTACTGCACATAAAAAGTCGTTTTTCGGCTCTTTTTTTATGCAAAACACAATACAAATACCGCTGTACAGATGTATTGAATCAGATAGTCTACTGATATTTATCGGAATTCCATTCAACACTTCTATCAAGGAATTAGGTGATATTCAACTCGCAGAAAACACCGTAAAAACCTACTTTGAAGGAGACTCTACCACATATCTGCTAAGCACGTACGATAACGACACAACGCACATTGCGATCCACACACAAAATTTTAGCAACAATTTAATATATCTACTTGCCGTTTCGAAAATAGCTGAATTTCCCGACTTTTTATCCAAGGCTAAATCACTTTCAGCGCGATTTAAAAATTAACCTATGAATATTCAGAAAAAAGACTCAACTATGTTCAGCTCTAAAACAAGTATTCTTTTGGCAATGGTTGTATTGCTTTGCGGTTGTTTCTCTGTTAAACCATCAACGAATAAATCAGGTAAAAAATATTTTGAGACATTTTATGTCGGAGTAGACGGTAGTCAATATTTTATAAAACCCGTAAGGTTTTTTTCCGACACCGAAAATCAAGAGGTACTTTTAGACATGACCTTCCGATATAAGGATGAAATTAAAGACTCCGCTGTAGTAAACTTTAGTGTAACAAGTACTACGCTAATAAAATCCATTGATAGCTTGAAACTAATCAATAAAGTAACTAATATCAGTACTAGCGAAATCAGTTTGCTTTTCAACGAAAAGAATAAAACTGGATTCACATCAAGGTTTACGACTACGCTCTTACTGAGTAAGATTAAAGATATGTTCGATGAAAATTCGTGGCAATTGACTCTACATAACGATAAACTAACAACCAGATTCAAGCCTTCCAAAAAGGCAGCAAAAGCAATTATTGCTTTAAAAGACAAAGTATTCATACTGATGTAGCGCAACCGCAAAACGAGTAAAAATGATATAAAATATAAAGTCGTATAAAAATGACTCTGATTAGAAGTGCCATCTCTACTCCTTCAGGCCCCACGGTTTTCTATCTTCAATAGGTATAAAAAGCAAAAACAGTATTCAGGCCTGTCCTGTATCAATTAAGTTGATTTTTTCTGGACGTCGTCCAAAAAAATCAACTCAAAAAACCTTACAACAACAGTCACTCCTCACCGGAAAAAAATACTGCCCATCTAACTTAACTTGCCTTCACGCCAAGCTATTAATAGCGTCACAGGCAAGTCAGGTAATTTTTATTCAATGGCCATATCTAACCCTCCCCACAGGCAGCGATTTTTAAGTTGAGTTAGCCTTCGTTGCAAAATTTTATTCCACGACGAAAACACTCATAAATTTTTAAAGGCTTCAAAAAAACGTAGATTACTTTCTTTACTAGTTTGCACCTCCAAAATCATCGCATTTTTACTGGCCAAAAGTGCATCGCATCCTTGGGCAAATTTGCCTACAGTGTCTGCCATACGATATTCTAAACCAAAGTGCTGTGCAAGCAAAACAGCATTTCGTGAGTGGGGAGTAGTTTGGTACGGCAATGCCTCCCCCATTTTCTGCGGTCCGGCTATCATCTCAAATATTCCTCCTGCTCCGTTATTTAACAGTACGATTTTTAAGTTTGGTGGTAATTGCTCATTGTAAAAGGCATTTATATCATAAAAAAAAGCTATATCTCCTGTTATCAAATAAACATCATTATCTGTTAACATAGCGTTTCCCACTGCTGTACTTGTACTTCCATCTATACCACTTGTACCTCTATTGCAATGTATAGTTAGATTATTATTATCACTGTTTAACAAAAAAGACACATACCTCGGCGGCATACTATTACTGATGTGCAAAATAGAGTTTTTAGGAAGTTGGCTGAGTGCATAGTTCACTACACAAAACTCATTAAAATTGCTCCAATCTAACATTCCAAACCGTTCTTGAAAAGCCCTTGTCATATTGAGCCAAGCGCGAATATATGGGCCACTGCGTTCTCCGTTGGTGTCGTTTTCAGTTTCGATCACCTGCGCTACATCTTGTGGGTGTATAATACGCGGCTTGGTTTCAAACATATCTCCTACTTCATAATAACTAGTCAAATGAAAATGATGCGCTGGTTTATGGTGCTGTAAAAAACGTTTTAGTCCCTTAGATATAGTAGTAGTGCCTGTGGTTATCAGAACATCTGGTCTCAAGACGCTCAAAAAATCAAGTCCGTTTGGCTTACTTTGGGCAGAGAACAGCAAAGCGTCCCAATAGTGCACGTCGCTCGTTTGATTGGACGTGATATCACTTAAAATAACACTGTAATTATCACTTGCAAGGCGAATGTCTTCACCATCAACCATACCATTAAAAATCAGTACTTTTTTTTGGCTAAAATCTAAGTTAGTATGATTGGCTACCGCTGCTGCACTTAGTTCATATATATGTCCTAGTTGTGGATCCAGATTTTGCACTTCTATTCCGTTGATATTAAAATCATAAAATGGCTCCCGAATAGGGATATTAATGTGAATTGGTCCACATATTTCAGAATTCATACAACTTAGCACTCGCTTTGCTATAGCTACAAAACCATCTATATCGTGATACTCATCTGGTGTTTGAAACTCTGCGCGTAAATGACTTTTGTACACCCCCTTTTGACGGATAGCCTGCCCGTCCCACGCATCAATTTTTTCTGGTGGTCTATCTGCTGTTAGTATTATAAGAGGCACACGTGCATAATACGCTTCTGCAATAGCAGGGTAATAATTGAGTGCTGCTGTACCACTGGTGCACGATAATATAACTGGCTGCTTAGTGTGTTTGGCCATCCCCAAAGCTACAAAAGCTGCGCTGCGCTCATCTACGATACTGTAGCATTTTTTCGCACTTTGATGCAATGCAAAAATGACTGGAGCATTGCGACTTCCGGGTGAAATCACTGCGTGGTTTCCGGGTAATAGACTAACTATAGAATTAATACAATGCTGTAAATTCATTTCACATCAAAAGTACAACTGCAATTGATCAGAAAAGCTGCTGAACTTATTTTTTTTATGAGTACCTTGTAATTAAAAATTTGAATACATAAACTACTTCAATACTTAGCCATATTATACCGGTAAGACAAAATTATTGGTTGGCTTTGTGTTTTCGTAATAATTTAAGTTTAACGGCTCTAAGTTGAATTTCTCTTTTAAATTTGCCAAACAATATCAAATCCATGGCAATCGAACTAAAAATACCTTCAGTAGGAGAATCAGTAACACAGGTGACTATAGCCTCTTGGCTAAAAGAGGATGGAGACTATGTGGAGATGGATGAAGCAGTAGCAGAGCTAGAAAGTGACAAAGCTACCGTAGAGCTAAACGCAGAAAAATCAGGAGTTTTAAAAATACTGGTAGCAGAAGGTGAAGATGTAGAAATAGGTGCTGTAGTAGCTAGTATAGATACAGACGCAGCGGTCCCAGCTGGAGCTTCACCCATAAAAGAAAATCCAGTGGAAGATGACAAACCAGCCAAAACAGCAAATCTGAAAGAGGATACTGCAACCAAACAAGACAACGACACAAATACCAAAGAGACTAACTACGCAACGGGAACACCAAGTCCTGCTGCTGCAAAAATACTTTCGGAGAAGGGGATAGCCTCTGTCACTGTGCGGGGAACTGGCAAAGATGGCCGCATCACCAAATACGATGCAATAATGGCAGAGGCAGGAGCTATGGACTACTCCACCATTACCCAGCCAAGTCGTGAGCAAAATCGCCAGAAAATGAGCAACTTGCGAAAAACCATTGCCCGAAGACTCGTAGCAGCCAAAAACGAAACAGCAATGCTCACCACATTTAATGAGGTAAATATGCAGCCTATATTTGACGTGCGTGATGAGTATAAAGAAAAGTTTAAAGAAATACACGGAGTAGGACTTGGCTTTATGTCCTTTTTTACAAGGGCTTGCGCTCTGGCCCTTCAAAAATATCCTAAGGTAAATGCATTTTTAGATGGGGATGAAATGGTGATAAACGATTTTGTGGATGTCTCCATAGCGGTAAGCAGCCCTAAAGGCCTAATGGTTCCAGTAATGCGCAACGTAGAAACCATGACTATGTGGGAAATAGAAGCTGAAGTGAAACGCCTAGCCATAAAAGCGAGAGATGGTAAACTCACTATACCCGAAATGACTGGCGGCACATTTACCATCACCAACGGGGGCGTTTTTGGCTCTATGCTCAGTACACCTATTATAAACCCGCCACAAAGTGCCATATTAGGTATGCATAATATCGTAGATCGTGCTGTAGTTGAAAACGGCCAAATCGTTGCTAGACCGGTTATGTATGTTGCCTTGAGCTACGATCACCGTATCATTGATGGCAAAGAATCCGTAGGTTTTTTGGTGACAGTAAAAAACTACTTAGAAAACCCAAGAACCATGCTAATGGGCAAAGACCCTATGGATATTTTGATGGGATTATAGCTACAAGTACTCCAATAGAATCAGTCTGGAAATAAAGACCATAAAATAAAAAGCACTACTATTGGGTGGCCAATGGCAACTGTTTTCAGCAATGAAATCTGTACGTACCTTTATGCTATTAATTCCCTAAAACTGAAATACAATTTGATTTTAGTTGTCAATCCTAGCAAATAAGTGCAGTACTGAGGTTTGTCAATCACAAAAAAAGTCTCACATTAGACTTCATAGGTATTTGCCAAGAAAAGTCAGTCTGTTCTCAATTTTGTAATTTTTTTTGAAAGTAGGAGTACACTTAAAATACCAAATCCAAAGAAAAATTAAAAATACTCTCATACTGGCTAGCCTATAATATGGACCAAATGCAATCGAAATCAGAATTTTAGGCAGTTAATCTCTTTTTTGAACACTTTAAGTAACACAATTTGTCTGCTTAATGGCTACAAAGTCCGCAATTTTTGCACGTTTGTGTAATCAAGAACTAACCATAACTTTGAGGCAAATCAAAAGAGTGCCAAAAGCGTGAAGATAGAACCGATAGATAAGCTTTTGCTCATTCCATTAAAGAGATTTATTAGCAACTCAACGACCAGTGGCATAGTATTATTTGCCTCAGCAATAGTGGCACTTTCCCTTGCAAATTCACCTTTGAAAGACGCTTACCATCTTTTTTGGGAATATACTTTTACTATTGGTTTTGGCGATTTTTTGGTGAGTAAATCTCTACATCACTGGATCAATGACGGACTAATGTCTGTATTCTTTTTTGTAATAGGGTTGGAACTAAAGCGCGAAATAATGGCAGGATCACTATCTACACCCAAAGACGCGATTTTACCTATAGCCGCTGGTATTGGTGGCATGGCATTTCCGGCCTTGTTTTACTTATTGTTAAACTTTACCGGTACAGCGTCGGCTGGCTGGGGCATACCTATGGCTACAGACATTGCCTTTGCCTTGGGTATCCTTTACCTGCTAGGAGACAGAATACCATTATCGCTCAAAGTATTTTTAACTGCACTGGCTATTGCCGACGACCTTGGCGCAGTTATAGTGATAGCACTATTTTACACCTCAGATATTTCTAGCATCAGCCTGCTAGTGGCTAGTGGTTTCCTAGGTGTGCTTATAGCAGCCAATTTTTTGGGCGTACGCAATACTATTTTTTATGGCATAATTGGTATCGGTGGACTATGGATGGCCTTTTTACTATCAGGTATTCACGCAACTATTGCCGGGGTACTTGCAGCACTTACCATACCAGCCTCCGTAAAACTTGAAGACAAAAAATATGTAAGTAAAATGAAAAGTCTTACAAATGATTTTGAACAAAGCGCACCAAATGATGTAACGCTACTAACATCTAGCCAACTCCACATACTAGAAAAAATACTTCTTTATTCGAAAGCAGCTATGACTCCTCTGCAGCGTCTAGAGCACGCAATGCACCCCCTTGTGGCATTTGTGGTAATGCCCATATTCGCACTTGCTAATGCCGGTATTACTTTCTCAAGTAACTTTTTTGAAAACTTAACAAGTACTATCGGATTAGGGGTAATTTTAGGCTTGACTTTTGGTAAGTTTATCGGAATTGTCTCCATTTCAAAAATACTAGTAAAACTAAATTTAGCATCTCTTCCGGAAGGTGTCAGTTGGCAACATCTATATGGTGTTGCGATGCTTGCAGGTGTAGGTTTTACTATGTCACTATTTATAACTGATCTTGCATTTGTAAGTTCTACCTATGTAATACAAGCAAAAATCGGAATTTTCGTAGCATCTTTAATATGTGGTATAGGTGGATATTTTACCTTGCGAAACGCCAAAATACTTCCAGCGGCGTAATGACACAAAAAACAGCACAGACGCTCCAGTCAAATATAAAACAAGAATATTTAAGCTGTTTGAGTGATAGATTGAGTTCCTAAAATCAATAATTTTAAATCAAAAAAGATTTTTATTTTCAGTACATTTCATTTCTGCAAGCCAATATTTCTAAAAACCACATGACAAAAAAATCTACAGGAAGTGATGGTAAGTTAGAAGTTAGCAGACTTTGGAAAAAGTGAATAAAACTAAGACAAACTACAAAACTTGAACTATATCTAGGTCTTTATTATCTGCAATGAATCTAGGTAATGCATTAGTTATCATTATATTCAATTGATCAATAACATTTTCTTTGGCATAAAACTTTGTGTAGATTAGGCCAACTGCTCTTCCTGCATTATCTCCTTTAAACGCTCGAAGATTATCTACGCTAGAATCATCAAGCTCGGCAGCCTCCCATTCAGGCATAATAGTAGCTCCGCCCTCTAAGTCTACAACTTTTTTAAGAGTTTGAAGACTTCCACTTTCATAGTTTAGTGCCACATGATTGAGTTTATCGTCGGGTATAGCACATAGGTTTATAGATTGCGTTCTAAAACAATTGCCCTCACTCAGCAGCCATAGTTTATCAGAAAGTAGATCAGCAGCATTCCATGCACGCTTGTTGTAGGCTGGATGACCAGGGTGCGCATAAATTCTAAATTTCTCTACGTAGAGCTCTTTTTCTATCAAACTGTTATTTAGAAGTGGTGTACTTACTATTCCTACATCTAGATCGTTGTTTTGTAGGTCCATAACAATGTCACTTGTAAGGGCTTCCTTAATATTGAGTTTCAGTTCTGGATATTTTTTACTTACTTGGCTGATAAGTTTCGGAACCAGAGAGTTGGCTATAGTAGGCAATACCCCAATATTAATCGAGCCACTTACTGAACCTGTATGTTGCTTTAAAATATTTTCAATTTGTTTTGTTTCGTTGAAAATTACACGAGCTTGTTCTATGATTTTTTGGCCAATAGCCGTTGGCTTAATTGGCTGCTTACTGCGGTCAAATATTAGTACACCAAGCTCTTCTTCAAGTTTTTTCATTTGCATACTAAGCGTAGGCTGAGTAACAAAACTAGCATCAGCCGCTCTTAAAAAATTACGGTGTTCGTCCAGAGCAATAAGGTATTGCACCTGAATAAGTGAAATATTGAGCATTGCCTCAAATATAGCACCGCACTTGACAAGAGAAATAATTTCTACTATACTTTTTTATTTTTTAGAGACGAAAAAGAGTAACTTTGATAAATGACAAATATTTTTGGCATAATACTCATACTAATAATAGGTGGTATAGTCGGATGGCTCACTGGAAAATTCAATCAAACAGAAGGATATGGTCAAATAGCAAATGTAATTTTGGGAGTTCTTGGTGGTTGGATTGGCAGCTGGTTATTTAATATACCAACTAATATTGACAGTACTAGCTATTGGGGTCAGTTCATAGCAGCGGCTTTAGGAGCTACCGTTTTGGTTCGCAACTATAAAAGATTCACAAAGAAATGAAACTATTTTATCAAATCATTTCTCTGAGTTGAGCCAGTTTTTCTCTCAGTCGTTTAAAAAACTGATAGCGCAATTTTTCAGAAACTTCGCTGAGCAGAATAGATTTCAGGCGAATTTGTTCAATCCATCGATTACATTCATCAGAAAAATGAGGACTAAAAGACATCAGGGAGTTGAATGAATTAAAACTTACATAGGTATATGTTTTACCATCTTTGAAAGCCTGTATACAGTTATTGCTAAGAAACACATCACTTTGATACATTTCAAAAGTGCTTGCAATAGAACCCTTAGAAGTTTGAATGAATTTACGCCCTATTTGAGCCTCTCTTTCTAGCTTGGTGAGCAGGGATTCTACATCGTCGCATATTTGCACAGCACTTTGTTTATCAACAAAAAGCCCGGATTCTAGATAATACTGAATCTGTTTTATGGTGCTATCTAGTGTTTCTGGCGCCCAAATTTCTACACTTGGCACACCGTGATAATTTTCGTAAATTCGATCCGTTATATCCTCGTACTCTCCTAGGCTCTCGTTGGCGTCATATTTTTTCGTAGAAAAATCAGGCAAATTAAGTACGCTTCGCTGCCAAAAAAATAGTTTGAATCTGCTCAAACTTTTAAAGCCAAACTGCCTAAAGTAAGGCAAATCCATCGCTGTCATAACAATGCGCGCATCGGTAGTACCCATTTTAGATAGCATTAGTAACTCTTGCTCAATACCCATGAGGTAGTTTATAATACTAAACTTGTCTCGGAACATTGCATTAAACTGAAATGGCACCAATCTACCTTGATAGTTTATCACCGAATCAAATGAAATATTAAATCGTGTACAAATTTTTTGAATTTCATCAAAAGTAAGAGCAGTATCGCCACGCATGCGTCGATATGCGGCATCGGGATTTACTCCGAGTAACTCTGCCAACTCTAAAGCCAAATTTTTGGCTCCTATCCGCTCTTTGCATTGCTGTATTAATATATTTTGACTCATTTTATTGTTTTTTGCAAAAATATATTTAAATTACATAATAATTATGTATAAATAAATTTTATTTACTATTTTATAGTGCATTTTATTGTATTTTATATTTCATTTAATTAATAATCTCATATTTAACTTAATAAATGCTTTTTAAATAAACTTACTATAAAATTCGATTATCAATAATTGACTTACCTCCGCACCTTTGAAGTATAAAAAAAAACAATGAAGCATAGCGCACAATTTATCTCTTGCACTTATTACTGGAACCTACAAATCACAATTTATTAGAACTAAACATAAACAAACATCATGAAAAAAACATTTTTAACCATCGCATTTGCCACTTTAGCTCAGCTACTTTTGGCACAAAATCCAAAATTAGCCGTAATCAGTTTTGATGCTATAGGCGCACAACTAGATAAGGCACAACTCACCGAGCTGCTGCGCATAGAAATAAGCAAACACGAGCAGTATGAAATGATAGACCGCTACGAAATAGCAGAAATGCTAAAGAAAGCTGAAATAAACAATGCTTCTTGTTATAGCAAAACCTGCCTAAAAGAAGCGGGAAAAACACTAGGTGTAGACTATGTGATGAGTGGAAGTGCAGACCTGCTAGGAGATGCACTTTTTATTCGTCTTAGGATGATAGACTTAGCTGGGAATACTATGAAAAAAGAAGTAGTTCGGGAGTTTTTGAATATTCCTGAAAAAGTAAACACCATGATAAGCATCTGTGTAAATGAGCTATTGGGGCTTCCCAATGATGACCTTATTGTAAATAGCCTGAGTAATAGAGAGAGCTACGAGAGCGCAGTAAACAATCCATACTACCAAACCTTAAGCTTAGCTGGGCCACGAATGGGGTATACTTTTTTTACCGGGGAAATGGGAAAAACGCTTAGTGCGCCCCGATCTAAAGGTGGATATGATGGCTATCCCGCATTTTTTCAAATGGGCTACCAGTTTGAAAAGCAATACCTGAATGAAGGAAAATGGCAAGCACTTTTTGAGTTTATCCCAATGGTAAGCGGCCTAGATCAAGGTTTATTTGTACCGAGTTTTACTGTAATGAATGGCATCAGAAACAACAAGAACGGACTAGAATTTGCCATAGGTCCATCCATAAATATTTCAAGAGAAACAACGGCTTACAGTATTAACGAACAATGGGTGCGCAGCGAAGATATAGATATCACCAATATGGCCGAAGACCTAAGCAAACTTGACAGCAAAAAGGTAATGGATAGCAGAGGAACTGTTGCACTAAAAAGCTACGTAGTGCTTGCAGCAGGCTACTCGCTAAAAAGTGGAAAACTAAATATACCGATAAATGTATTCGTCATTCCAAGTAAAACGAGTACACGCTACGGCTTTTCTTTCGGATTTAATGTAAGGAAGTAAATAAGACTAGCACAAATTTAAACATAAAACGCACGTTAAACTTCTTCCGGAAAATTTAACGTGCGTTTTTCTTTGAAACATTGTATTCTCTTTTGAACCGCTTTTGTATCCTAACGATCAATTGAAAATAACTGAGCAGGTAAAAACCCATTCTCAAAATGCAGTATGTAAAGCCCATTTTGTAACGAGCTTATATCTAAACTTATCAAATTACTAACGTTTCCAATCAACAACTCTTTGCCATCTAAAGTATATACTCTCACCTTATACTCCTTATCAGCGGCTATATGTAGTACATTTTTAGCAGGGTTTGGAAAAATAAGTATAGGCCTGTTTGCAGTTTCAAAATGTTTTACCCCAGCATATTTGGCCTCGCTACGCACTACAGCTGCTAGTGCATTTACCTTGCCCCAGCCCCACTGAGTATCTCCTCCTTCAGCTAGGTCGCCGGTATGTGTATCTTGACGGGCCGTAGCACATAATATATCTTTGGCCTCATCGTACCACAATTGAGGATTGGCTTGCATCATAAGAGCTACCACACCTGCAGTAGCTGGACTACTCATACTGGTACCAGACAGCCTAGAAAAAGGATAATTTTTACCTTTAAAAACAATACTTTGATCGACAGATACATTAGCATCTGTAAATGAAGAAATGCTGCTCATTACACCCACTCCTGGGGCTGATACATCGGGTTTTTCGCGCTCATCTATCGTAGGGCCTAGGCTAGAAAAATTAGCTTTAAAACCGCCACCGCGGATTTCTCCATTGATGCTTATTTCACTTTGATGTGCCGCCACTGTAATGACGGATCGCGTGCTAGCTGGCTCACCCAAGCCATAGCTATTATCACCTTCTTTCCAACCATTTTTCCAAGCTACAAATGGCATTCCCCAATTACCTACATCTGTCGTAAGGTCTGCCACATTATAAAAATGCACCGTACCAGAGGCAGCGTATGCCTTTAGTACTATGTGTAGGTTGGTATTTTCATTGCGTACTCTCAGCCGTATAGTTGGTTTATCATTTAACGGATGCTCACCATCTAGTGCTACTTTATAAAAAACAGTATCCGTGGCAACAGTAAAAAATGTATCTGCAGTAAGACTCCCAATACTCTTATAAATAGGTGATTCTGCCACCTTATTTTGTTTTGCATCATACACCTCTATACTCGTAGCAAAAGGCTTTTTTATTTCTCCCCAAGCAGAGACACTTTGCCCATACCTGTTTGGATTAGCACCTCGCCAAAAATCTATTTTTGAGCGTATGGTATCCTCTTCAAAGGTGTGTTTCAAGTGAAATGGAGCATCTCCATTGTTTCCCGCCGAGGTAACGAAAATAACTCCTTGTGTACTAAGCTCGTCTATTGCCTGGCTCACAAGCGAAGTACCGTCTAGCGGTCCGAGGTTATATAATCCCCAACTCATGTTGATCACCAAGCGCTTTTGAGCCGCATCAGCTTTAGTTTTCATCCAGTGAAAGGCGTCGATGACCGCAGCCTCATCTACCAAAAAAGTGACAAACAGAAAATCGGCTTCATAGGCTAATCCTCTGTGGTCTGTTCCCCCACCGCTACCCCCGGCTATGCCAGCTACATGGCTTCCGTGGTATGCATTGCCATATATATTTGAGGTATCGCTCTGAGCTGCCAAAAGTTCTGCCTCGCCAAGGTATTCTGTGCCGTAGTCGTATCCTTTGGGTGCAGGGCCACTTTTCTTAAACTGATCCCAAGCCGCAAGTATACGGGTATGCTGCAGAGCTGTGTCATAAAACATAGGGTGAGTGTAGTCAAAACCCCAGTCGGTGACACCTATAATTACGTCTTTACCTGTGTACGAGGATTCCAGTCCGAAACCAGCGTGCACACTATCAGCTCGTATATCGGGCACTACACGCTTCAAGTTTGGAGCGATGGGTTGTGCTAGCTCTAGGTAATCAAAACCTGCAGTATGATCTAGTAAATGTAGCGCATTTTTCGATACCCGTAGTGTCACTATTTTGCCTATTTGTGCACCTATTTTTATCTCTGTGCTGTCCCAATGACTAGCGTCAAAATCTACATTCACTTTGGCTACTAAAGCCACTGTTGGTTTTGATGAAAGAAGAATCGCTTGGCGGGAAGCTGAAGACATTTGACTTTGGGCTGTAGAGAGCCAAAAGAACCCTACCACAAGTGAAATGGTTAAATACATACGCATACTTCGAAAGTACGAGTATTCTTGTATATTTTATTGAAATAATAGATGAAAGGTTTGCCTTGATGGCTCACAGCTATTAATGGTTATACCTAGCAACAATAGGCATACGCCTACCCGTGCCAAAAGCTTTGTGGCTAATGCGCAATGTAGGACTAGCCTGAAAACGTTTATATTCATTGCGGTCTACGAGCTGTATTATTTTTCGTACCAACATTTCGTCTACTCCTTCTATTTTCATCGCTACGATCTCTCGCCAACCTTTTTTTTCTTCAATGTAGTAAAAAAGTATTTTATCCAAAATAGGATAGGGCGGCAAACTATCGCTATCTTTTTGATTTGGACGAAGCTCGGCACTAGGCTCTTTATTTATTATCTCAAAGGGTATCACCTCTCCGTACCTATTTATAAATCGGGCTAGCTCGTATACTTGCTCTTTGTACAAATCTCCTATGACAGAAAGTCCCCCACACATATCCCCATATAATGTAGTGTAGCCCACAGCGCTTTCGCTTTTGTTACTAGTATTAAGCACCATATTACCAAACTTATTGCTGTATGCCATTAGGATGACACCTCTACTTCTTGCCTGTAAATTTTCCTCAGTCACATTGGACTCTGTCCCGGCAAACTCGGCAGCTAGTGTTTCACTAAATGTATCAAACACCTCTTTTATCGGAATTATACTAAATGGAGAACCCAGATTATCTGCAAGTTTTTTGGCATCTTCAATAGAGCCAGTACTGCTGTATTGACTAGGCATGGTAATGGCTTTCACATTTTGTGCGCCTAAAGCTTCTGCTGCTATAGCATGTACCACAGCACTATCTATGCCACCACTACTGCCTATTACTGCATTTTTAAAACCGATTTTTGTAAAATAATCGCGAACGCCCATTACTAGCGCATCGTGTATAAGTCCAATATCATAGTCGTAATAGTCTTGATGGTTATCTTTATATATACACTTACTATCCCATGTTATTACTTTAAAATCTTCTTCGTAAAACGCACATTCTTCAACTATTTGTCCTACTCTGTTTATGAACATTGACCCGCCGTCAAATAATATATCAGTATTGCCCCCCACTTGGTTTACATAAAATAAAGGTATACCGTATGTTTTGGCATTGAGCTGCATGCGTGTTCGCCGTTTTTCTACGTGATTATAGCTGTATGGTGAGCCACTCAGATTGATCATCACGCTAGGTTTTTGACGATACAGCTCATCCATTGGAGTCACTTTGTACAGTTTTTCATCATCAATATTCCATAGGTCTTCGCAAATGGTTACTGCAATTTTTTCGCCCATATATTCGACACACTCAAATACTTCATTGGGTTCAAAGTAGCGATACTCATCAAAAATATCGTAGGTAGGGAGCAGAGTTTTATCTATTCTACGCAGCAATGTTCGGTTTGCAAAAAAATAAGCAGAGTTGTATAGTTTTTTGCCCTTTGTCAAACCACTCCAAGATGGACTACCTACCAACACCGCTATGCCCTCAGTATTTTGTCGTATAATTTCTAAGCTTGTTTCACAGCGATCTATAAAGCTAGGATAGTCAAGTAAATCTTTGGGTGGGTAGCCGCAGACTGCCAACTCAGAGAATACCACAATATCAACCTCTTGTTGCTTTGCTTTAGCAATTTGGGTTAGAATTTTTGAAGTATTTCCTTCTATATCACCGATGACATAATTGAGTTGAGCAAGTGCTATATTCATATATTTTCAGGTTGATTAGATTCAAAACAGAACCCCGATACTTAGTGCAACGTAGTTGTTTTTAGCATCATTTGTTTTATCTTTCACAAACATATCCGTGAATGTATTTGCCAATCTGACTCCCCCTTGCAAGGATGTGTTACCTGCCATTTTATACTCTACACCCCCACCAATAATAAGCGGGAAGCGCAATAAAAACACCTTATCATCAAAACCTTCTAGGGTATAATTGTCTCCTTCTTTATCATTCACCTTAAAATCCGTAGGCGCTTGGTCTAAAATAAATTGGGGTATGTCATCTCCGGTAATAGTTGCTCTTGCATTGAGCGCAAAACCTGGCGAAAACCCAAAATTTCCCCAGTACACCAAGTTGCCTATTTCTTTGGTACGAAATTTCATACTGATCGGTAGTTCTAGGTATTGCACTCTATACTCATAGTTTAAATTTGTAACTGGTGTTTTATTATTGTCAGCCACAAAAAAATGATTTGAGATAAGATTAAATTGACTTCTTACAGTAGAAAGTAAAATTTCTCCGCTAATGCCATAATTGTCGGTAAAATAATAATCTCCCATTATACCATAGGCAAGACCTAGTTTTACGCCATCGTTTTCTAATTTATTGCTTGTTCTCGTAAGCCACGCAGCATTTAACTGTCCTTTTAGGCCAAATCTAAATTCTTCTTGTGCAAAAGTTAGTTGTGTGAGTAACATACCTAAAACTAACATTGCAACGTTTTTCATTTTTATACTTTTCACTATTTCCAATTCTGCAAAGGTTATGTTAAAAAATCGAATAATGCTACACAACATCTACAAAGTATTGGCAATCTTGCTTTTGGCAGGATGCAGCAACCACCGTCATGTCAAAGATCTCTCAGCTATCGACCTCACTATGAAAACTATTCATTTTGAGCAGGCGCTATTTGCGTGCAGAAGCGTATCCGACATAGAAAAACTAGCCAAAGAATATCCGGTATTTTATAATCTATATACCAAAAACATCGTAGCAGCCAATGTGAGAGGTATAGAAAGTAGTGAAAAAGATGTGGCCGTAGAACTTTACCGTTACATATCTCACCCAGACATGGACTCGCTATATAGCATAACACAAGCTTATTATGCTGATTTTGAAAAATATGCTAATGGGTTAGAAAAAGCTGCAAAATATATATATTACTACTTTCCTACTGACTCTATAGACGAGGTTATCACATTTGTAAGCACTTTTCAGTACGGTGCTGTATATGATCAGGAAAACCAAACTTTTGGAGTAGGGCTAGATATGTACTTGGGAAGGAATTTTGAGGTATACGGTATGCTCAATCCACAAAATTTCCCCCTATACCGTATCAAAAAATTTGAGCCATACCGAATAGTGCCCAACTGTTTACAGACCTATGTAGACTACAAAGTACCAAAATACACAGGCAGCAGATTCATAGACCAAGCGGTGGCAGAAGGAAAACGTCTTTACCTACTAGACCTGCTAATGCCAGACTACCACGACTCACTCAAAATAAGCTACCACGCCGGGCAAATAGAATACTGTGAAAAGCAGGAAAAAAACATGTGGACCTACTTGGTAGAAAAAGAAATTATTTTTAGCTCAGACAAAAATATGTTTCAGCGTCATTATTTCAATGAAGGACCCTTTACAGCTCCATTTGGCAGCGATAGTCCGCCCCGCACAGGCACATGGATAGGTTGGCAAATAGTGCGCAAGTATATGGACGAACATCCTGAAAAATCTATTCACGATTTGCTAAAGGAAAAGGACCACGGAGCTATTTTTCAGCAAAGTGGCTACAGACCGTAAATCCCAGCATTATCTCCAATAATTGTTCTATAATATTTTTGTTAATAAAGTAGATCAATACAATATTTAGAAAGGTAATTCCGACAAATATTATTAGATAAAATTGTAGGACCAATAAAAGGAAAATGATTTAATCATCAATCAGGGGACTATATCTAAGGCTGGGGTTTAATCAAATACCAAGCAATCCAATAATAAGTACTGTATAAATATAAAATCAACAACAGTAATACTAGACGTCGTGATAATAGCAACAAGGGTTGTGGCGCAAGTGTAGACAGCAACAGAACTACCAGAAAATTAATGAAACTATAGACACAGACTGGATGCTGCTCTTTGACAATAGGCTGATATTCAAATTACAACGCATCACTCTTTTACATTAATAAAATCGGTATACCCCATTTGTTTGCACCTTTACTACCGGTGGTTTTTTATGGGTCTCAAAGTAGGCATACCCTTGTTTTAGCTGTCCCCAAAAGTCTGTGAGATAATCGCTGCGGTATTGTTCCGTGAGCAAGGTATAGTTTTGATTTGTGAGCCGGGCAGGGAAAATATGTATTGGTATATCTTCTTGCCCATTGTTTTTGGCCTCTACACAAAACACGTATAACTCTTTTATCCACTCGTCTGTAATGGGAATACACCCTACTGTAGTGCAGCCGCCGTGCACAAAAATCATTCCCCCAGGATTTCGCTTGTCGGCAAATACGACATCACTTTCGTTAGGATAATCTATCTTGAGCGACAAAAAATAAACGCTAGTAGGGTTAAACTTACTCAATGAATAAAAACCTTCTGGTATTTGCATATCGCCTTCTTTGCGTTTAGGACCCAGCTCACCCACATTATTACAAAATTTATAGGTAGTGATGAGCTTATAGGTAGAGTCTTGTATATTTTTAGCCCATACTTCAACATCCTCTTCAAACTTAAAAGCGCGAATAAATACTTGACAATTAAAATGGTCTATGTCCTGCGCCTTGAGCTTGGCATACGCCTCCTCGGCTTTGTCTTTATAGGCTTGAAAAACTGTATAGTGCTCTAGTTGAATGTCTTTGAACCCTGGATTTTGTTTTGTGGTAAATGCCATAAGTACTGCAATGAAAAAACTAACAACTAATCTCATAAATCGTAGGTACAAAGGTGATAAAATTATTTGGTCTAGATAATTTTTATATCGCGTCATTCGCGTCCGAAAGTCTCTGAGTATTACTTTGATTCTATGCCATTAATTTTGATTTAATCTACCTATTTTTCTATAGATTGAAAATCACTGTAAATACTAATTATTTCCTTTAGTAACTAGCACATCTAGCATTATAATACTTTTGACTTTCATTCTAAAACACCTCGCCTCTCTTTAAGATAAACCCGAGAAATGGACCATGACTTATCATTATTAGCCAGATTAACAAACCAGAAGAGCGATATTTTAAAGAAATTAATCTATTCTAAGAAGGTACGCCCTATTTTTGCATGGCCTCATGAGCGGAACATTATATATAGTGCCAACACCCATCGGCAATCTGGGGGATATTACTTACCGAGCTGTAGAAGTACTCGGTAAAGTAGATGCAATACTTGCAGAGGATACACGCCAAACGAAAAAACTACTAGACCATTACGGCATAGAAAAAAAACTGATTCCTTACCACCAGCACAATGAGCATAAAAATCTTAGTATGGTCATAGACAAGCTTAAGGACGGTGAAACCTTTGCTGTATGCACAGATGCTGGTATGCCAGGCATTTCAGATCCTGGATTCTTACTAATACGCGAAGTGGTACAAGAGGGAATTAATGTAATCACACTGCCCGGTGCGGTAGCTGCAATCGTAGCTTTGGTAAATAGTGGTCTACCGTGTGACACATTTGTATACGAAGGCTTTTTACCACATAAAAAAGGAAAACAAACCAAGATATTGAGTCTTGCGGAAGAGAAACGAACCACGATATTTTATGAGAGTCCACATCGTATCGTAAAAACCCTTACTATGATAAAGGAACTGCTTGGCGAGGAACGTGGAGTAGTTATAGGAAGAGAGTTGACCAAAAAATTTGAAGAGTACGTCCGTGGAACCGTGACGGAAGTTTTGGTACATTTCGAATCAAATGTACCAAAAGGAGAGTTTGTATTGTTAGTAGCAGGAAATGACTAAAAATAAAACATTAAAACTCGCCTTACTTACGATACTTCCTTCTGTTCTTTTTTGGCTAGCATGGCCTCCTAGAGATTTATTTTTTCTTAGTTTTATAGGATTTGTACCGCTATTTATGCTCGAGAAAGAGACCAGTGGCAGAAAAGGCGGAGGTTGGCTTATATACTTATCCTTACTTCTGTGGAATATAGTGATATCGTGGTGGGTTTGGAACGCAGAAGCCGTGAGCAGTATAGTTATGATGGTAGCTAATGCTGGGCTAATGTATTTACCATGGTACGGCTATCGCAAAGCAAAAAAAACAAGGCTCAAAGACAAATCTTTTTTAGTTTTTATCGCACTTTGGCTTTCATTCGAATACCTGCACCTCAATTGGCAGATAACCTGGCCGTGGTTTACTCTAGGAAATATTTTTGCAAAGCATAATGAAGTAGTGCAGTGGTACGAAATAACTGGAACATTAGGTGGAAGTTTATGGGTGTTACTGGTGAATGTGCTATTTTATAAAGCAAGTACTATAAAAGCTACGTGGAAAAAATGGATCGTCCCTGCGAGTTGGGTCATTATCCCTATATTTATCTCCATACCCTTTTATGTGATTAACGCTAGAATAATGAAAGTAGATAAAGAGGGCGCGCACGAGACACTGCTTATACAACCCAATGTAGATCCTTATCTGAAATTTGATGAAGGTACTAAGGTGAGCAATTTGAAAAAAATGCTAGCTATGACTGAAAAAGAAATCACACCTCGTACCAAGTACGTAATAATGCCCGAAACGGCCGTAGTAGAATACGTAGACGAAGATTATCCATTTCAGTACGAAAGTATGCAGATACTACGATCGTTTGTGCAAAAACACCCACAAATACATTTGGTAACAGGAATATCTACCTATAATTTTTATGCAAAAGGAGAGGCAATGAGCGAGACCGCCCGCAAAACAGAATCTGGTCAATACTACGAGAGCTACAACACGGCATTAGAAATAAACGCCCAAGGTGATTTAAACCTTTACCACAAAAGCAAATTAGTGCCTGGCGCAGAGAAAATGCCTTACCCAGCTATTTTTAGTTTTTTAGAATACTTCGCCTTAGACCTAGGTGGCATATCTGGTAGTTTGGGAAGAGACCCTTACCCTACTATTTTTGATGCAGGAGAAAAACCAAACCTTGCACCACTTATCTGTTACGAGAGTGTATTTCCGGGCCATGTAGCAGGATTTACGCGAGAAGGTGCAGAAATATTACTAGTAATAACCAACGACGGTTGGTGGAAAGACACCGATGGCTACAAGCAGCACATGTACTATGCTACACTACGTGCTATCGAAAATCGCCGGGAGGTACTGCGCAGCGCCAATACAGGGATTACCTGCCGCATAAATGCCCTTGGCCAAATTACAGAACGTACTCAGTGGTGGAAGCCTACCGTGCTAAAAGTAAGTGCCAATCACTACTCCAAACTCACTTTTTATAGTCAGTACGGTGATATTATAGGAAGACTAGCTAGTTTTATTGGGGTATTTTTTATTTTAGGAATGTTTGTCAAAGGAAGAAGCAAAATTGGGACTAAAGATTAAAAACATAGGCCAAAAACCATATGCTGAAGCACTTACCATACAGCATGAAGTGCATAAAGAAGTGCTAGAAGGTAGTACAGACACCCTTATACTTTGCGAGCATCCACATGTATACACTTTTGGCAAAAGTGCCAATAAAAACAACCTACTTATATCACCAGAATTTCTAACAAATATACACGCGGAAGTACACAAAACAGAGCGTGGTGGAGACATCACCTATCACGGTCCTGGACAATTGGTAGGATACCCAATAATAAATCTCCGAAAGCACGGTATTGGTGTGAAAAAATATGTAGAAACACTTGAGCGCAGCATCATTCAAACTCTAGCTAATTTTAATATAGAAGCCTATCAGCTAGAAGGACTCACAGGCATATGGGTAGGTAAGGTAGGAGCACCAAAGAGAAAAATAGGGGCAATTGGAATACGTGTTTGCAACGGTATAAGTATGCACGGTTTTGCACTAAATGTGAGAACGGACCTCAGCTATTTCGACCATATAGTACCATGTGGTATATCAGACAAAGGTGTTACCTCTATTTATCAAGAAATAGGAGAAGGCTCAGTGTCAGACTTTAGTACCGCATTTGTAAATAGTTTTAAAAACGAGTGGCATAAAACTTTATCTTCGTAAGAAACCTTTTATGAATTTTTTAAAAAAAATAATACTTTGGATTTTTGGTATCTCAATAACTGGGGCGGTGCTTTTAGTACTGTTTGCATTGTACGGTAATTTTAGTGGCGGAGAGCGTGTAGGTAAAATAATAAAAATCAGTAAAAAAGGCTATGTCTTCAAAACGTGGGAGGGTCAGCTAAACACGGGCGAAATCCAGCAAGGATTATGGCCCTTTTCTGTAAAACCAAATGATCAAAAAGTTTTACAAGACTTGAGTGAAGCCATGAAATCTGGACATAGAGTTTCGCTACACTATAATGAAAAGTATGTATCAGTCCCATTTTTAGGAGATTCTAAAAATTTCGTTTTCATGGTAGAAGTATTAAATGACTAACAAAGTTTCCAATCTATCTTTTCGTCCAAAAAAGCATTGGCTTTGCTAAACGGTTTGCTTCCAAAAAAACCAGCTTTCCCTCCAGTATATAATTCAGCTGCAGGATGTGGAGATTTTAAAATAAGGTGTTTGGTTTCATCTATCAATTTTACCTTTTTTTGAGCTAGCGCGCCCCATAAGATAAATACTACTTTCTCTTTGTGGGTAGAGATATATTGTATTGTCTTATCGGTAAACGTCTCCCAACCTTTGCCTTTATGTGCACCCGGAGTCTTTTGCTCTACAGTGAGTGCCGTATTCAATAAAAATATTCCATTCTTGGCCCATTGGGTTAACTCTCCTTTGGCGGGTATTTCAGTACCTAAGTCTGATTTTAATTCTTTGAAAATAATACGAAGTGATGGAGGTATTTTCGTTCCTTCTCGTACAGAAAAGCTCAGTCCATGTGCTTGTCCTTTCCTATGGTAAGGGTCTTGGCCCAAAATGACTACTTTTATACTACTTAGCGGTGTTAGCTCAAAAGCAGTGAAGACCTCATCTTTTGGTGGATATATAATTGCTCCTTCTTGTCTTCTAACTTCTATATAGTCTTGAAGGTTTTCGTAGTAGGACTGTGATATTTGTGAGGACAAGAAGGATTGCCAAGAGTTATTTATATGTTTCAACGTCTTCAAATTTCGGATATTCCTAGGACTCAATTAATTCACCATCTTCGTTGTAATTTTTCCAGGTACCTAAATTTTTATAACCCGTTTTTAGGGAGTACATCGTTTGCCCTTCATATTCTAATTGCCCATTGTCATACCTAGAGTAATTTTCATAAGTCAAGTTCTTTTCATCTATTAGATATTCTGCATAAATGGTATCTCCATTTTCTTCCAACATATACCTAAATCTAAAATATCCTTGAGTATCAAGATACTCGTAATCTTCAACTTGACCATTTTCATAGTAACTGATAAGCGGAGAGCCATAACCACCACCCGTGAGATGGACACACATCCTTTGGAGCTTACCACTTGGATAGTAACGCCAACTCGTGTCAACCCAATGACCGAAATATATCTCCCCAGAATCCTCTATCTGTCCGTTTTGGTTATAATCGAAGTACTTACCGTATATCAGCACATCCTTATAAAAACCTCTATGCTTCGAAGCTCCACTTTCATAGTAGTATAAATAGTCCCCTTGGCATAGACCATTTTCACAGTACCTATAAAAAGCGGCATCAGGGCCTGCAGAGTGCCAACCCTCTTTAGTTTTGAGCATTGAGATAAAGCCTGCATTTAGCACTGAATCGGATTGTGCTAACACAGCTATACTGCTTCCAAAAAAGAGTAATGATAGCACTATTTTACAAGCCCAGTTCATCACTTCGTCCCTCTCAACTTTATCTCTGTGTTGTAAGGGCTATTTGGGATTACGTACTTTTTGTACATCCAAACCGCAGACCCTATAAATAATCCCACAAAGAGAAATAAGATGAGTAGTTTAGTATATTTATTTTTCATTACTTTTTTAAACAAAAAATAGAAGGAATCGTTCCAAATATCCAATCCTTCTATTTTTTTAATCCTCTTAACAACTAGCTAAAAACTCAATTATAGATTCCAAACCTTCGATTTGGAATGACGTTCAGATTCTCTTGATCTCACCGATATTCCACGCTACGCTCTGAATCTAACTAGTACTTTGCTAATTTATTCTCCTGGTTTTACAAAAGCATATTCTTTAGCAAACCTAAGCATCTGGTCTACATAAGCTTCTTGCTCTACCTTCAGGTCTACAAAGTTACCCTGAGAATCAAATTCTGCAACCAGCTTCGGCTGCACAAAACCGCTATATGGGGCTAGGTTCAAACTCTCATAGCGTGCTACCACTTCCTTGTGAAGATCTGGATCTACTTTAACTCCATAAGCTTCTACTAGTTTTTCTGCAGCTGCATAATCTCCTTCAGACTTAATTCGTTGAATTTCACGCAGTAAATCACCAAAAATCACTCTTAACTTTGCGTAATCATTAACTATAAAATATGTTTTCCCATCTACTACTTTTCTCTCTATTACATTCTCATTTAGTCCTTTTTCATAGGCCCAACTTGCATTGAGCTGTCGATTTCGCATGTGGTCTTCTTCTATATTTTCTCCTTCGTCTAGTCTTCGCAGTTGCAGCATCATCCCGTTGGCAATATAGCTATCATACTCTGCCATTCCCACTTCCAAGCTTGGCACAAGACCTATATCGACCAGCTTTTGGTCATAGATGTAGTAAAGTGCCACAAGATCAGCTCTAGCTTCTTCTAATGTATTGCTGTAGTTTTTAAGTGTCTCCTTAGGCGTACCTATTCCAGGGTTTATTTTACCACTGGCGTGGCCTATTACCTCGTGCATAGCTGTATGCATTTTACCGCATAGTTTGCTGTGTTCTTTGATGCGCGCCCGTGTAGATTCATCCAAATAAAACTCATTGAGCGAGCTGCTTCCTCCTGCGGCATCATAGGCTGACACTATGTTTCCCAAACTCACCGACTTACTTCCGTGAGTACTGCGTATCCAGTTACTATTGGGCAGATTCACCCCAATAGGCGTAGCGGGTGCTGCATCTCCAGCTTCCATCACTGCATCTATAACTCGATAACTTACTCCTACTACTTTTTCTTTCTTGTGTTCGTCCATTATAGAACTATTATCTTCGAAATACTGAGCATTTTCACTTAACACAGCCATACGCTTACTTGCTTCTTTGTCATTCACTTGAATTATCCCTTCAAAAGCACCCTTGGTACCTATAGCATCGCCGTACACTTCTATAAATCCGAGTATAAAGTCTATTTCACCTTCTATACTTTTCACCCAATTTATATTCGTAGCATCCCACTGCCTTAGGTCACCTGTTTTAAAATATTCAGCCAGCATACCGATGTGTTTTGCTTGGGCTTCGTTTTCAGCCACTACTTCTGCTTTTTTGAGCCAATAAATCATTTTATCCATGGCACCACCGTATAGTCCACCACTTTTTATGGTGAGATCTATTAACTTGCCATCTTGTTTTACCAACCGAGAGTTCAGTCCATACTCTATCGGTTGAGCCTCGCCTAAAGTACCCATAGCGGCATAATGTCTAATTGCCTCATCCTCTGTTACTCCTTCTCCATAATGGTTATTCGCACTTTCTAGTACTTTGTCTACTCCTTTATCTTTTACCACTTTTTTTGCATCCACCTTAGGGTCAAACATAGCGGGTAACAACTTAGCAACCATTTGCTCAGGGGTTTCTCCTTCGAGTGTGGGCCATTTTGCTTCAGGACTATTTTCTATAAGTTCTGCAAAATATTCTTGACTAAAATTTGGTAAAAATTTCTTTTCGGCATAATGGTGGTGAATTCCATTGGAAAACCATATTCGCTTAAGATATGTCTCAAAGTTTTTCCAATCTTCGGTTGTCTTTTCCCCAGTATAATTTTCATAGATGGCTTCGAGTGTTCTTTTTATCTGAATATTGTGCTTGTAATTCTGTGCGTAAGTGATTTCTCTGCCACTCAGCGCTGCTTGACTAAGGTAATAGACCAACTCTTTTTGCTTGGTAGTAAGGTCAATGATACCACTGGCATCGTAAGACAATATTTGTAAATCAGCAAAACGATTAGGGTCATTTTCTTCTTTGGGGTTTTTAGCTTCTTTTGGTGCTGTACTGCACGCTATAAAAAGCGATGCAATTGCCACTAACGTGAAATATTTTTTCATAAACTTTTGAACTTGAAGGGCGAATATATGTAAAATGCCTAATACATAATTTCAAGTCTAACAAAATAGCCTAGGCAAAAAGAGCTAGGAGTGCAGTATTTTATTTAAAAATAAATGCTGCAAAAAACCAATCACCAAATCAAAATACAGTCATTATCTTTAGCTTAGAGTCCAAATTTTTTCTTCAAAACTTCCAAGTCGGAAGCCACCTTATCATTCAAGGGAATTCCGTTTACTTTGCGTTCTGCTTCCGTTGCAAATTCTTTTTCTCCAGGCACAAATACCGGCTGTGCTTTGTTTATGCGTTTAGCATTTTTAAAACTGCGAATCCAGTGATCCATTCTCAGTTTAAACTCATGAGTATCTTGAAATCCTTCTACCTCCATTGCCCCTACAAAGTGGCCAAGGCCTTTACCTGGCAAATCAGGCAACACTGGCAAATAAGGCACAAAAGGAGGAACCCATTTGCCGTAGTTGGCACCAGAAAGCACACCGCAGAGTAGGTCTACCAACCCACCTAGGGCATAACCTTTGTGGCTACTTAATTCTTCTAAACTACCCAAAGGAGTGAGCATTCCTCCATCCTTGAGTTCGTCCACGTTTTGGCTGTCGTTTCCGTGCTTGTCTACCATCCACCCCTTCGGTATTTTCTTGCCTTCTCTTTTAGCTATTTCAATTTTACCCCGTGCTACAGAGGAAGTGGCCAGGTCTATCACCAGCGGATTCTCTTGGTGAGTAGGAAAGGCATAAGCAATAGGATTGGTACCTAACATTGCCTCTTTACTGTAAGTAGGTGGAATAAAAGGAGTAGCGTTTGTCATGGCCATACCTATCATATCGTGCGGCAGTGCCATCATAGCGTGATAACCCGCCACTCCAAAATGATTGCTATTTCTGACTGCACCCCAGCCACTGCCATAAACTTTAGCACGTTCTATGGCTATGGCCATTGCCCTAGGAGCCACTACCAAGCCTAGCCCGCAATCACCATCTATAGTAAACGTAGATTTGTGCTCGCGCACTATTTTAACATTAGGGATCATATTTATACGGCCAGCTTCCCATAAGGCTACGTAGCCTACCAGCCGCGAAACTCCATGACTATCAACACCACGCAAATCGGCGCTCGTCAGCACAGAAGCCGCTTGCTTTGCATCGTCAACATTAGCCCCCATTGACATAAAGATGTCTGCGCTAAGAACGTCCAATTCATTTTTGCTTACAACTTGCATTATTTTACAAATATGTACCTTTTTTTGATATGTTAATCGCTTGATATTAAATTGTTTATAACCATTACAACTTTTCGTTAAAATTTAATCTACCAAAGAAGCAACATATTTGCAGCCATACGGGTCTCCATTGAACAAAACTGAAACAAATATTAAAGTAAATCTATTGGATGAACAACAGCTTATCACAGGATGTATAAATAACGACGTGCAGTGCCAAAAAGCATTGTACCAAAAATATGCCCCAAAAATGATGGGTGTTAGTTTGAGATATTGTAATAGTAAAATGGAAGCAGAAGATGTACTTCAAGATGCTTTCATCAAAATTTTTAATAAAATAAACACATACAAAGGAATAGGTTCTTTTGAGGGATGGATACGAAAAATCGTGGTATTTACAGCACTAAAAAGTAACGACAAACGGGTATATAAATTTGAGCCGGGATCATTAGAAACCATGCCAGAACAGAGCACCGCACCCAAAGCTATAAGCAATATGGAAACCGCCAGTTTACTCCACATATTGCAAGAATTGCCAGATGGTTATAAAGCTGTTTTCAACCTCTACGCCATAGAAGGATATAGCCACAAAGAAATAGGAAAAATGCTTAGCATAAGCGATGTAACAAGCCGCACGCAGTATAGCCGAGCAAAACAACACTTAATAAAACTACTCGCCAAATACGGCATAGAAAATAGATGAAAAACGATATAGAAAATAGCTTCCAACAAAAATTCAAAAACTTTGAGATGACCCCAAGTGAGGGACTTTTTGACGCTATACAAGCCAAAATAATCAAGAAAAAGAAACGCGCCATTTGGATGTGGAGTGCAGCTATGTTGATACTCGCTGGCGCAGGTTTTACACTTTGGCCGCAGTCTAGCCACAAATATGACAACCTTTCTAAAACGTTGGTAAAAAGTGAAACTGAGGATCCCACTAAACCTCAGATTGTCGACAAAGCATCGGACCATCCCGGATCTAGCAACAAAACCACTGTAACTTACGACACAAAAAAAGTCATTAAAACACAAGCGAAATATACAGAACAGCACACTGCACAAAAAACTAAAAACTCGTATTTTGAACAACAAACAGCCTCTAATCCATTAGAAAAACAAGTACAAAATACTATCTCTAGCCTATCAAGCAAAGATTTCACTACACAAAAAACCTCAGATACCAAACAACAGTGGGCGAAACTTTTTAACAAAATAGAAAAAGAGAACCAACATTCAGACGCTACACAAAATACGTTATACCTAGGTACTAAAAAACAGACAGTGGATGGACAACCTAGCTTGTTGGGTAGTTCTAAAACCAGGACACAAGAGAATGCGCTAGTATCTTATGAAAAAAGAAACCAACCTAGCCTAGCGAGTGCTGAAAAAAATACGTACGAGCAAGTTGCCTCCTGCACCATAGCGCCATTTCCTACCGGCAAACTCGTAGCAATCAGTAAATGGAGAATACAAGCTAGTGCGGGTGTAGGATACGCCAGCCGAATAGTTTCTGCTACAACACCACAGTACGTCGCCAACCGAAACAGCAGCGAAAAAAATCGAGTATCGTATCAACTTGGATTAGACGTCATCTATCAATTTTCACCAAAGTGGAATGTACAATCTGGCGTAAATTACACGCAACGCAATGAGCACTTTTGGCACGAGAAGAAAACATACAGCACACAAAGTAGAGAAGTGGAACGCTCAGAAACGATAATTCACCCCATACTAGGTGAGATAGAGCGCACTTATCAAGAAACCATAATTGATAGCACCGCTCAATACGAAGAAACATCAGCTAAAAATGATTTCCATAAAATTAGTATCCCTTTGGTACTAGAACGAAGTCTATTCACGTCTCAAAAATGGACACTGCTAGCCAAAGCTGGAGTTTTGGCAGGTATTTATGCAAAACACCAGGGAATGCTACTCACCTCAGCATACGAGACACAAACGTATACTTCAGTACCAATGCGCACCACAGGCATTCATCAGGTAGTTTTAGGTCTGGGAGCTCAGTATCATCTAACTCCAAGAATCTCTTTGATAGCTTATCCCCAAGCGACTCTACAGATAAACTCTAGCACAACTAGCAAAGCAGAATTTTCACAAAAAGACTGGGGCATTTTTACACACATTGGTTTGCGCATAGGTCTATAAAATTAAAATGATTAAAAATTTATTCGTTGTTTTTTTAGTTTCATTTTGGGCGAGCACAATGCACGCCCAAAATAGTTTTGCAACCATAGGAGACTCCGTACATCTGCGCATAAACAGCAATGGTAGTTTGGGCGTGAATATGAGTGACTTATCACCTAGCAGCAACGCCAACAACCAACCAAAAAATCATTTTCTGAGACAAGCTGGGCTCTACATTGTGGCTCAAGATAATAATGGGGTTTATCACAGTGCGATTCAATATCTCCAAAATAAGGATTCTCTTGACTTTTGGCCGGGTCCACTAGACACATTTACTGGGCAAACTGGTAATGCTAGTACATGGGATAATGTTTGGAGTCTAACTAAAGAAGAAATTGACTACCACAAAAAAAATTGGAATACATCCGGCTATACCCCTTCAAAAAATATAGCCGAATGGCCGGCTAATGGTTCTGGGGGTTTTGCGACCTACCTAGCTCCTTTTGTGGACTATAATGGCGACAAAGTATACAACCCCACCCTTGGAGATTATCCCGCTATACGTGGGAAAAAATCAGCTTACTGTATTTTTAATGATAAAGCAAAAGAACATCACGCCTCACTAGGTATAGAACTTGGCATAGAAGTGCAGCTGCTCGCTTACCAACTTCCTGATTTACAAACCATATACCTAGAATATTACCTCATAAATCGCAGCGCTACCAACTACGAAAAAGTTTGGATTAGTTTTATTTTAGACGGCCAATGCGGGAATGCCAACGATAATTTTGCAGGGACGTTACAAAACTTTCCGCAAAGTATATTTGTATACAATGCTGACGATAATGATGAAGATTTTTTCGGCACAAATCTGCCCTATGTGTCTGCTACATTTTTAAATGAAAACATGACCCAAAGTATCGCTTTTGACAAAAGCGGAGCAACTAACGGAGCACCGAAGGAAGTTGATGAGTTTGCCCAAATAGGCAAGGGAAATTGGAAAAATGGGCAACTGCTGCAGTATGGAGGTAAAGGTCTAAATAAAAGCACTCAAGCTTCGTATATTTTTGGACAAAGCATCAGCAGTTCGACTTTCTGGATAGAGAAAGTACCGATAAATGAACCTGGTAGACGAACTATTTTGGGAATAACCGAACGTGCAAACTGGCTAGAAAAAGACTTTATACGACTAGACATAGGACTCAATTTTGGCACTTACCAAAATGAAGAAAATAGAATAGCTGTCATAGAATCTAAGTGTTTAGAAAGTATGACAAATTATCGAAAAATGTCACACACTTTTTTCCCTCCCATGCAGGCCAACTTTTCCATCTATCCAAACCCTTCTAGTTCAGGCTATTTTATGATTAACAGTGCAGAGAAAGCAACACTGCAAGTGTATGATATACAAGGAGTAGAGCGGTTTCACAATCTGCATATTGAAAAAGGAACCACTCGGTGCAACGTTTCGCTACCACCTGGAGTCTACTTTTTACAATACACTAGTAAATTGGGGACAAGAACTGAAAAATTATGTATAAAATAGAAATAACTAATAAAATAATAGGAAATATGAAACAGAAACAATACTTTGCGACGTCAAAACTAAATATGACATTATTTGACAAATACGCTATGGTTAGATTATTGAAAAAATATACTTTAGTGCTTCTTTTTACGGTACCTTTCTTATTGTCTGGGAATAAAGCTGAGGCTACACACGTTATGGGAGCGGATATCACTTACCGTTGTATTGATACGCTCAAGTTTGCAGTTACCGTAAAAATGTACCGTGATTGCAGAGGAGTTGGCATGGGTGGTATATCTTTAACCGTTCGCTGCAGCAATGGAGGAACACGAACTGTCGCACTTTCAAGGACTAGCATTAGAGAAATTACCCCTATATGTGCCACTGAGCCATCCAAATGCTCTCCAGCTAATACCTATGGAACGGGAAATGGAGTTGAAGAACATACATTCACTGCCACGGTAGATTTTAATACTGCCCCCTTGAGTGCGCTCGCAAATTGCTCTGGACGAATAATTTTCAGCACTGGCCAGTGCTGCAGGAATAGCTCAATCACTACTGGGGGTGCAAATGCAAACTTTTTCACAACAGCTGAAATAGACATTTCAAAAGCCCCTTGTAATACTTCGCCAGGACTTACTAGTGAGCCTATAGCTATTTTGTGTTGTGACCAACCTTTTTTCTTTAACAATGGAGCATTAGATACTGCAAATTACGATTCTTTGAGCTATGCATGGGCTCAACCACTATCAGCCTCAGGATCGTCAGTAAGCTATGGAGGAAATTGGGCTTATACCCATCCATTTTCAGTATACTTTCCAAGTCCTGCTTTAACTCATCCATTTAATAATCCAAATGCAAACCCACCAATTGGAACCTATTTGGATCCTCTTACAGGGGATATAATTTTAACGCCTACCAATTGTTCTGAAGAAACAATTGCGGTAATAGAAATCACTGAATGGCGTGAAAATGACAGTACTGGTGTTATGGAAGATATCGGAAAAACAAGGCGTGACTTGCAGTTTTTAGTAAAAAGTTGTCCTGGGAATAAGCCCCCAGTGGTAAATGGTCCTTACTCGCATTCCATCTGCGAGGGCCAGCAATTATGTTTTAATATAACTACAGATGATCAGCCATTTGTGCCACCACCGCCTGCGCCTATACCTCCAGCAGATACGGTAACACTCGATTGGAATGGAGCTATACCTGGCGCTACGTTTACCATACTAGACCCTTCTTCACGCCTCAAAACTGGGCGATTCTGCTGGACTCCTCCTATAGGATCTGCTAGCACATTACCCTACACATTTACCGCTACTGCAAGGGATGACGCTTGTCCGCTAAACGCTGTTACAGTGCGTGGTTACCGAATAACAGTAAAACCAAAAGCATTTGCTGAAATCGATCTTGATACTATGGCATGTGGTGTATATCCTATTACCGCTGTACTTGCTGATGGATTTAGTGGTATTGCTACTTACAGTTGGTCATTGCTAGACTCCAATAGAAATCTAATCTTAAGTGATAAATCAGGTGCATTTAAAGCTTCAGGTTCTTTCTTGAGTAACACCCAATCGGACACATTGATTTTTCAAAGAGGTGGTAAATACATCATACAACTCAACTTGAACAACAGCTCTAACTGCCCAAGTGTGTTTCTTGATACGCTTATTGTACCCCCATTGCTAGAAGCAGATTTATCTATTGGGAAAGATACTTTTGTTTGTGCTGGTACTGACATAGAGTTTGATCCTATTATCTCCAATTTCAATCCGCCACTAAGCTACCAATGGACCACTATGGGAATAGATGATGACGGCACATTTTTAAATAACGTAACAACAAATTTGGCGGATACACTAAGTACTTATACACTATCGATACCAAATGTACAATATGACACGGCTGTAGGTATTTTAATCCAAGACGGATCTGGTTGTACAGCAGAAGATAAGGTACGCGTTTTCTTAAAGGCAAACCCAAGAGCTACCTTACCTGCTGACTTGCGTCTGTGTACTTATGACGAATTCACGATAGTACCAAACTTAGACACAGCGTACTGGATAGATCCTAATGGACAGCTCTTAAAACAAGGTGATACTTTATTCAAAGAATGGTATTTAAATGGAGTGACAACACCTTTCAGTATAGAAGACAGTGTCACTGTGAGACTTGAGGGTATGTATGTTATCTCCATTATCGACAGCCTGGGCTGTTCTGATAAAGATACTATGTATATATTCGTTAATGATACCGTAGTCGCCGATGCAGGTCCAGACCAAACGGTTTGTTTAAATGATACTTTCACTATAGTTGCTGGGGGTATAGATACCGCAGGAGGTATAGCTTCTGGATTGTATGAGTGGTATGACATTACACCTACTAATAATACTCCTTTGAGTGTTGGTACGAGCACTTCTATTTCATTCCAGGCACAAGGTGACCGATTGTATCGACTTGAGCTATCTCGAACTCAAGGTGGTATTGAATGTATTGATGATGACACTGTAGCCATTAATGTAAATCAACTGCCGGTGATATCACTAGGGCAAGATGAAGAAGTATGTTGCGATGCAGGAGCATACAACTTAATATTGAAAGTAAACTCCGAGAGAGGAGGACAATGGTCTAGTAAGCTTCATCCTTCTACGGTGAGCAACAATGAATTTATACCTAGCACGGCGTGTGATCTGATTGCAAGTCCAGCTACATCTATAAATATAATGGCTAATTACCGCTACCAAGATCCAAACACAACATGTATAAACGAGGATTCTATGTCATTCATAGTTAGAGCATTGCCTACAATTATAACACAAGAAAAGCAATATTGTCAAGATTATGGGGCGTTTAGACTAGCGAGCAACACTGAAGGTGTAATCGTAAGTCCTTCTAATGTTTCATTAGGAACACCAACTTGGAGGTGTTTAGACTCTAACTCTAGCGTGAACAAATTTCGGGATAATATGCTCGAAAACCGTGGGGGTCCTGGATTTATTGACTATTGGTTAAATATTAGTGAGTCTGCCTACGAAATACAAAATCCCAACTCAGATACTATCGTTTTAGAATTTACCTATAGAAATCAGTTTGGATGTCTAAACAAGGATACCGCAAGTGTTATTGTTTCAAAAGTACCAAAAATAGAGTTTAGAGCGGGTAGAGACTTATGCTTTGATGAAGGAGGAGTATTATTGAATGAATTGTTTGACGTAACTCCCTCCCTTAGAGATGGTATCTGGACTGTACAAAACTTGCCAGGCTACAGAAATTCTTCTTCTTTAGGTGGTTTAACAGGAGATTCTATCAATACTCTAGCGAGTATTCAGCTAGCAAATGAAAACATAACTCCAAACAGTTGGAGACTTCGTTACACACATACTTCAACTGGATGTCCAGCTACATTGGATACTAACTTGCGCATCAATCCATTACCTAATATCAATCTAACTCCCTTAGTTAAGAGGATTTGTGAGACTGAAGCTAACATACAATTAAATGCGAACCCTGGAGGTGGTACTTGGACGAGCTCAGATCCTTCTGCACTTGTTGGAGGTAATCAGTTTAGTCCGAGCGGTGCTTCGGTTAGTGGGACAGACATCATCTTCTATTACGATTATACCAATAACACAACCGGATGCCGTCAGCGAGATTCTATTTTTTCATCTGTAGATTTAGAACCCACGTTAAATCTGCCTACAAATGCAATTTACTGTAGACCAGAAGGTCAAACTACTTTATCATTAACGTTGGATATATCCGCCACTAATGCTAGCAATATTGCTTGGATACCAACTAATATATATGGTAATAGAGATAGAATAAATACAACGCCCATAGATCAAACATCGGGTCAGGGCCAAGTTACATTAGACCTCATCACACAACGAGCAGATACGTTTAGAATAGGAGCAAATGCAGAAGCTCTGGGGGCATGTAGAGATAAGGGAGATGCATTTGAAATTATTGTAAATCCGCTCCCAATTGGCGCGATTACAAATAGTAATCCTGAAGGTTGTAATCCTGTTACTACTGATTTTGGTGTAAACATAACCAATGAAGTAAACACCACAACTGCGACCTACAATTGGTCTCTTGGCGATGGAAGAAGCGCCACAAGTGGCAGTTTGAACACAATATATAATACAGATGGTCAATTCCCTGTATCTGTTACCATCACTACTGACAAAGGTTGTGACAGCACATTTACTTCTAATGTGCAAGTAAACCCTATACCAAATGCCAGTTTTGTGCCTAATCCAAATAACTATACGACTGCAGCATTACCACGTTTTATTTTCAATAACACAAGTAGCGTAGCAGACATCAATGGGGCAACTATTGTGAGTAATGCTTGGGATTTTGGAGATATAAATAGCATAACTGATACTTCGAGTGAAGAAAGTCCATCGTTTTATTACAATACAGATACCGCCACATACTGTGTAAACCTTGAAGTGACCACAAATCATGGCTGTATAGATGACACTACTGTATGTGTTGTAGTGGGGCCAGATCTAATTGTTTTTATTCCAAATGCATTTACACCAAACGTTTCTGGGCCAACTGAAAACGAAGGGTTTAAAGCCATTATCTCTGGTGAAAAGTCTATGGAACTCACCATTTTCAATCGTTGGGGTGAAATTTTGTTTCAAACTACCGAAAAAGATAACGAGTGGGACGGAACATACAAAGGAGAACCCGCGCAGCAAGATGTGTATGCATACCAACTCAAGGTAACAGCTCTAAATGACGAGCCATACACCTATACTGGAACAATCACTCTAATCCGTTAAACTAACGGAATAAGAATAAAAAAAGGAGACCTCGGTTTCCTTTTTTTATTTTGTATATTTGACAATATATAGATGAGATATTTATTTTTTTGCTTTGCGTTCTTATTACTTTGTTTGAGCGCGTTTGCCGACCACTTAATGGGTGGTGAAATAACCTATGAGCATATCTCAAATAAAAAATACCGAGTCAAAGTGACCTTATTTCGAGATTGCAATGACTGTAAATTTGCCGGTGACGGTGGTGGGAACTCCACTACTAATTGCTCTGATTTGACACAAGCTTTTTTGCGAACTACAACAACCGCATGTGAAGATCGAAATATAGGAAGTATAACCTTGACTAAATCTGGTTTTGAAAATATTACTGAAACCTGTGTGCCAGAAGACTCTAGGTGTGGAACAAACCCAACTGTGTCTTACGGTATAGAAGCACACTATTACAGTGGCACCGTTGACTTTGACCAGTTCACGACCTACTCGGGTTGTATGTTTCAAATATTTATACACAAAGCAGAACGAAGTAAAAACCTCACTTCCATTTCTTCAGAACAAGCACACGTCTATACCTATGCTCTCATCAATCCTTGGCAGGAGCAGGTGAATTCTCCTTTCTTTGAATACAAACCACGTATGGTTTTTCAAGTTAACCGTCCGGCATACGCTACAGCTCACGCAAAATCTCAAAGCGGCGACTCGCTTTACTACTCTTGGGGTACACCACAGACTAACTATAAAGTCCCGATAAACTATACTAGCGGGTATTCCTCTAATAATTGGATAACAGGATATTGTAACGGGACACAAACCAATTGTACCCCTGAGCCTATGAGTAATCCTCCCGCAGGATTATTCTTAAATAACTATACTGGAGATTTTATAGTGACACCTACCCAAGACAACGAGAAAACAATATGCGTGGTAGAAGTAGAACAATGGCGAAAAATGAATGGGAGCTACTACCTTGCTGGAAAAATACGAAGAGAATCACTCGCTTTGGTGACGAACGCACCCTCAAACAATCCCCCTACCCTAACGCCCAATTTAGCCTATACATTGTGCGTTGGCCAATCATTTTCCGATACACTTACAGTTTCAGACCTACCAATAAATACAGTAGTGTTTGACTCTGTCCATCTTGATTTCGAATACGATATAGAAGGCTTTGTAGCTAAGAAGATGTTGACTACAGAAGCACCTTACGTGCAGGCAGTTTTTGCCTTTACCCCACTAAGTAGCCAAGTAGGAATTCACTACCTCTCAATACGTGCTAAAGACAATCAATGTCCGGTATATGCCAGTAGTAGCTACACTATAAAAATAGAGGTAGTCGCCAAACCTACCATCACTATGGATATAGATGAGCAGTTTTGTGGTTTTAATGAAATAACCTTAGTAAGTAACAGAACACTTTCTACCCAATTGAATTATACCAACTGTGTAGGTGAATTAAGTGAACACGATACCATCACTTTTCCATATACTATCCAAGATTTTCTAGCCGGAAACTCAACCTATGCATTATACTACACCGATGATTTAGGCTGCACGGATTCTATCAAACAACAAAAACTAAATACCGGAAAAAATCTCGTAAAAAAAGCATCTTTAATCGGAAAACTAAATCCTTGTTACCAAGAAGAAAAGGCCTACTACTTGCAGCCTATCGAAGGTAGTATAGCCAATATAAAATGGCAATACAATTCTGCTAAACAAGAAACCGATACTTTTATAGCTAAAATAACTGAAAAGAAATTAGGATGGGAATACACCCTTACAAAAGAAGGTATACAATGTCCTATGACAGATAGTTTTTTGCTTACTATTGTTCCCTCTCCTGAAATTTCATACACAACACCTTTGTCTACGTGTTTTGAACCCATTTTAGACTTGAGCGCTGTGCAAGTAAAACCCGCCAATGGTCAATGGACTTACTCGGGTCTAACTATCAGTCCATTGTTTGATTTAAGCAAGCTAGTATATAATTCTGACACTACACTGCAACTTAGTTATAGTATAAGTGACAAAAACACCGGATGCACTTCTACCTGCGAGATTCCTTTTTCTTTGAAAAAATCTCCTTTGCTTGCACTTAGGAATCAAAGTATATGCGGTAAAACCAACGTTTACTATTTAAATAATGCTGTAGAACTGCCTTATGCTTCTAGGGATAGGACTATTTCTTGGGAATTATTGGACAATGAAACAACTGAAGCAATAACGATAGATCCCCAAGCTGCGCTGAATGTTCCAAAACTAGGTATGGGAAAATACATAATAAAAGCGACCAATAGTTTGCCAAACGGATGTACTGCGGTAGACACCGCTCTAATAACAGTTACAGACAATCTTGAGATACATATAAATGATGTTAAAGAAATATGCGAAGAAACCAAGCCTACGGATCTCAATAAGCTACTAAATACTAGTGTAGACGGGGGATTTTGGGAGTCTAGTATTTTAGATCTCACTGATGGAATAAATGTAAACACGAGCATACATTGCGGTAATGCAGCTTTTCGGTATGTTTACGATAGAAATAATTGCTATGCAACCCTAGATACAGTGCTTACGATAGTTTGTAAGCCTGAATTTGAACTGTCAATGCCAGATAGTATTTGCACAGATGCAGAATCAATTGACTTGTGTAAGAACTACAGATGGAAAGACGCTGAGGGTTCTTATATAACGCGATTGGAACCAAACCAACTAACAAAAGGTGAGCACAATCTGAGTGCTACAAGCACTAAAAATAGTTGCATTTTTGATACCACCAAAAATATCACAGTACTAGAACCTATTACTTTGTTACTAAGCAGCCCACAGAGACAACTCTGCCAAGGCGATACACTGTATATGGACATAACCAAACGATCATACTCTACACTAACTTTAGAAAATTGTGGGTCGACGCTAACTAACTTCAATCTTCAAAAATACATTCCAAGTGATTGTGAACTATCCTCTGGTTTCGTTTCCTTAGTATTGAGAAGTAAAAGTACAGCAAACTGCCCGAGTCACTCTGCATCACTTGATATCCCTTACTGGAGAAAACCTGCTATACCACTGCCACCTATTTCAGTATTTTGTGAACCTTTTTTGCTACGTGAAGCTTTGCTACCAGAGGATACCTATTTTGAACTCAGTAGCAGTACAACTAGATTAAGTGGCACTATGGAAACATTGAGAAACCAGCATGTTTATGAAGGAAACTATGATCTTGTAGCATTAAAAAAAGATGAAAATGGTTGTGAAAACAAGATAACTCAAAACCATTTTTTAGAAATTCACGCTAAACCAAAATCAGCATTTAGTATGGGAAACGATGAAAAGCTTACACTATCTAAACGTGAGATACTGTTGTACAACTACTCTAGTATTACAACAGGAACACTTAGGCATAAATGGTACTATAAAAAGCTAAACGAAACAATTAATTTTAGTAATGCTGCGCATCCTACATACAGGTTACCGGCAGATACCGGAGTATTTCATATTAGTTTGATAACTGAGAGTGACTATACTTGTACAGACACTACCACCCAGGCTGTAGTTATAATGCCTGAAATCATAGCATTCATTCCTAATGCATTTACTCCTAACCAGAAGGGCCCAAAAGCAAATGCAGTATTTAGGGTAACCAGTGACCACGCACAAGAATATCGTATAGATATTTTCAATAAATGGGGACAAAAAGTATATGCATCAAATAATATAGACGAAGTGTGGGATGGGACCTTTATGGGGAGCTATTGCCAAAATGGAGTGTATATTTACGCCATAGTATTAGTAAATAAATCTGGACTTGAGTACACCTATCAAGGTACGGTAAATCTTATACGATAATGTACAAAATCTGATTCAATAGACTCAGAATTGTATTGCATCAAAAAATGTAACTTCGCAGCGCAGTAAATACCATAAGTGAGACTAGACATCACCTCAGAAAATAAAGAGATAGCAGGACGCTATAGGCAACTACTGAAAGTTTCCAAATGGTCACGAGAGAAAGGAGACGTAACCATAATACGCAAGGCTTTTGTAATGGCAGTAAATGCCCACAGTGCTATGCGGAGAAAATCGGGCGAACCATATATATACCATCCTATAGCGGTAGCGCGCATAGCTGCTGAAGAAATTGGATTGGGGACCACATCTATAGTATGTGCATTACTCCATGATGTAGTAGAAGATACTGACGTAACTTTAGAGGATATAGAACGAGAGTTCAATCCAAAAGTGGCAAACATAATCGATGGTCTTACAAAAATATCAGGGGTATTTGATACTAACTCTCCACAGGCGGAGAATTTTAGAAAAATGCTGCTGACTATGGCAGATGACGTACGCGTAATATTGATAAAGCTTTGTGACAGACTGCATAACATGCGAACTTTGGAGCATATGAGCGACCGCGGCCAGCTAAAAATAGCGTCTGAGACTACATTTATCTATGCCCCTTTAGCACACAGACTTGGACTTTATGCCATTAAAACAGAGCTAGAGGATCTTTCTCTCAAATACACACAACCCATTCTTTATCAAGAGCTAAAACACAAACTAAATGCTACAAAAGAGCAACGAAATAGGTACATACGCTCATTTATACAACCAGTAAAATTAGAGATAGACGAATTGGGAATAGATTATGAGATAAAAGGAAGACCAAAAAGCATACACAGCATTTATAATAAAATGGTAAGCAAGCAGCTGGAATTTGAGCAGGTATATGATTTGTTTGCCATAAGAATAATATTGGATAGCGATCCCGAAGACGAGAAAATGGATTGCTGGAATGTTTATTCAATCATAACGAGTATCTACCAACCAAACCCCGAACGTATGCGCGACTGGATAAGTATACCAAAAAGTAATGGGTATGAAAGTTTGCATGCCACAGTGATGGGACCAAAAGGACAGTGGGTAGAAGTACAAATACGGACCACACGTATGGATGCAATTGCAGAAAAAGGATATGCTGCTCACTGGAAATATAAGGAAGATAACAACGCTAGGAATACAGTTAATAATCTTGACAATTGGCTTTCTCAAGTAAGGGAAATATTAGAAGATCAAGACGGGAATGCATTAGATTTTTTAGACGAGTTTAAGATGAACTTGTACTCCAAAGAGGTCTTTGCTTTCACTCCAAAAGGTTTACTTCGTAAACTACCTAAAGGCGGAACTGCTCTTGATTTTGCCTTTGACATACACACCGAAATAGGGGCCAAATGCTTAGGGGCAAAAGTCAATGGGAAACTCGTACCATTGAGTTATGAGATAAAGAATGGGGATCAAATAGAAATAATAACCAGTTCCAAACAGAAACCGAGTAAAGATTGGTTACACTTCGTAAAAACATCAAAGGCTAAGACTAAAATAAAGCAGAGTCTGAAAGATGAAAAACGGGTAATAGCAAGTATAGGCAAAGAATCTCTAGGGCGTAAAATGAGAAATGCAGGCTATGAGTACACCGTGGAAAATTTGAATAAGCTAGTTGCTTATTACAAAACAGAAGACGACCTAGAGCTCACCTACCAAATAGGAAAAGGAATTATTGATAAGGAAAAAATAAAACTTTCGGAAATACTGGTGGAAGTTACGAAGGTACATAAACCAGGTTCTGAACGTGAGACCTCTCACCCTGCCAGAAAAACTGTAGTTGCTGATGAATTACTCCTTGGAGATGCAACCATTGATATGGACTATACGTTAGCTCCTTGCTGCAGCCCCATACCAGGTGATCAAGTAGTAGGATTTATAACCGTAGGAGGCGAAATAAAAGTACACAAGACCAGTTGCAAAAATGCCCAAAACCTGATGTCCAAATATGGTTATCGCATACTAAAAGCAAGATGGGCGGGATCGGGTATAGATGAAGAAGAATTTGAGGCTGCACTTGAAATTTCAGGCATCGATTCACTAGGACTTGTAAGTAAAGTTACTGACATTGTTTCCAAACAGTTGAAAGTAAACATGAAATCAATCAGTTTTGAATCCTTGGATGGAACATTTATTGGTAAACTGAGACTTCAAGTGTCAGATACCAAGCATCTAGAGCAGCTTATGGTTGTTTTGAAGGGAATAGACCAATATATAAAAGTAAGTAGAATAGATTTAGATAGTACACCCAAATTAACAGATTAAGCATGGATCACGCACCGAACATAAAAGAAGATGTAATAAAATTGTTTACGAGCTATCTTGAGAAGAAAGGGCAGCGTAAAACACCAGAGCGCTACGCAATATTGGATGAGATATATAGCAACAAAAAACATTTTGATGTAGATACACTGTATATACAAATGAAAAACCGCAACTACCATGTAAGTAGAGCCACGGTATATAACACATTGGACTTGCTTCAAGAGTGTGGTTTGGTAATTAAGCATCAGTTTGGTCAAAATATGGCTCAATTTGAGCAAGCATATGGGTACAAACAGCATGACCACATCATATGCAATACATGCAGTAAAGTCATGGAGTTTTGCGATCCTAGAATACAACAAATTACCTCAAAAATGGCAGAACTGCTGAATTTTGAGGTTTCAAGACACTCATTAAACCTGTACGGGAATCCTTTAGTTGACGACTTAGGGCTTTGTATGAATTGTGACAATCAAGTAAAAGTAGTAGAAAAAAAATAAATGGTAGATGTATTATTAGGACTGCAATGGGGCGATGAAGGAAAAGGTAAAATTGCTGATTACCTTACTCCAAAATATGACGTAGTAGCGCGTTTTCAAGGAGGACCCAACGCGGGACATTCCTTAGAATTTAATGGCATAAAGCATGTGCTAAACACAATTCCGTCTGGAATATTTCACGATGGTTGTGTAAATATTATAGGTAATGGTGTAGTGATAGACCCTGTTCTTTTTATGGCAGAAATTGATCGTACGGTAGCAGCAGGTGCCAATGTCAAAGAAAATTTACGCATTTCATACAAGGCCCATATTATCATGCCGACCCACAAAATACTGGACGCTGCTAGTGAATGGAGCAAAGGCGATAAGAAGATAGGCAGCACTTTGCGAGGTATTGGGCCTACTTACCGAGAAAAAATAGGACGTGGGGGCCTTCGTATTGGTGAGCTTTTTACACCAGATTTTGAAAAAAACTACCACGAAAAGAAAAAACGTTCGCTGCAATTGGTAGAGCAATTTGGATTTACAGATTTCAACCTAGAAGCGATGGAGGAAGAGTTTTTCTCAGCAATTGAGAGACTCCGTGAGTATCAATTTGTGAATAGTGAATACTTGGTAAATGAACATATTACCAAGGGAAGCAATATATTGGCAGAGGGCGCACAAGGCAGTATGCTTGACATAGATTTTGGCTCGTATCCCTTTGTTACTAGTAGTAATACTACAGTAGGTGGAGTATCTACTGGTTTGGGTATAGCACCCAAGCATATTAATAAGGTAATTGGTATTTTCAAAGCCTACTGCACACGAGTAGGCAGCGGACCGTTTCCCTCTGAATTAGATAACGAAATGGGAGCGCACATCAGAAAAATGGGTAACGAATATGGAGCGACAACGGGACGACCCCGCAGAACTGGCTGGCTAGATCTTGTTGCACTTAAATATGCCATTATGCTAAGTGGCGTTGATGAGCTATGCATGATGAAAGCAGATTGCCTGAGTGGTATAGACGAAATAATGGTGGGTACAAGCTATAAAGGAGACAGGATATCGACCCAAGAAGTACCTTATGATCTCAATGTAGATAATTTTAAATCAGTGTACGAAGTGCATTCTGGATGGAAAGAGGATATCACTTCAATAAAGGAACACGAAGATTTACCCCAGACATTTAAGAACTATATTACTAAGATAGAGCAACAAATAAAAACTCCTATCAATATTATATCTGTAGGCCCAGGAAGAGATCAAACAATAATTAAGTGACGGTAAAAGAACAACAAAATTATCTTGTACTAATAAAATTTGGCTAAAACTAACTTACAAGTGACTTGGCACCCCTTAAAAAATTACAAGAAACAACAAAATACACAAAAATGAACGCATATGTATTTCCCGGACAAGGAGCCCAATTTGTAGGAATGGGTAAAGAGCTTTATACTTCGAATGAAGAGGCAAAAGCACTATTTGAAAAAGCCAATGAAATACTTGGATTTAGAATTACTGAAGAAATGTTTGAAGGCACCGAAGAAGGTCTTAAGCAAACCAATATAACCCAACCAGCTGTGTTTTTACACTCTGTTATATTAGCCAAGACTTTGGCTGATTTTAACCCTGCTATGGTAGCAGGACATAGTCTTGGTGAACTATCTGCCCTAGTAGCAAGCGGCAGTCTCGCTTTTGAAGACGGGCTTCAACTTGTAGCTATAAGAGCTAACGCTATGCAAAAAGCTTGTGAAGAAAATCCAAGTACTATGGCAGCTATCATAGGTTTAGAGGATAGTATTGTAGAAACTGTGTGTTCTAGTATAACTGAAATAGTAGTACCTGCCAATTATAACTGCCCTGGGCAGCTGGTCATATCTGGAAGTATTGCTGGTATAAATAAGGCGTGTGAGTTATTAACTGAAAAAGGAGCTAGAAGGGCTTTGAAACTTTCTGTAGGAGGTGCTTTTCACTCGCCACTCATGGAACCCGCCCGAGAGGTGTTGGCAAAAGCCATAGAACGTACAACATTCAACAAACCTAGTTGTCCTGTGTACCAAAATGTAAGTACCAAACCAGAGATAGACCCGCAAATCATAAAAGAAAATCTTATAGCGCAACTTACAAGCTCGGTAAAATGGAGTCAAAGTGTACAAAATATGATAGCTGATGGAGCGAGTACATTCATAGAGGTTGGACCAGGCACAGCCCTGCAAGGGATGATCGCCAAAATAGATAGAACGGTACAACGAAGAGGTATTAGTTCGTAAAACTATTTTCTAGACCACGGCAACGGTTCACTTGTTGAATATCTGTTCCGTTTGCCTACAATGGATTTGATAGGTGCGTAGTACAAAATAGGTGCTTTTATTGACCTAATTCTCTAATTACAAATCTGTAAAAGAGTACAATCAAGGTATCTTTGGCAAATCACAGTTATAGCCAAAAAAATTATAAAAGTAGCACTTATAGTTTAATTTACCATAAGAATACATATATTCGCAATTATCAAAAAGTTAATAAATGATTAAATACCTCATCTCAGTAGTTGTAATCGTTGGCTTTGTGACACAAATAAGTGCTCAAACCGTCATTTCTGGAACAGTAAAAGATAGCTTAAACCAGCCCATATTAGGAGCAGCCGTAGTTGTAAAAGGCACAAAAAACGGGAAAATAACCGACGAAAATGGTTCGTTTTCAGTACAAGTACCAGACGCAAAAAACGCGGTATTAAGAGTCTCCTATAGTGGTTTTCAAACCAAGGAAGTGGCCGTACTCGGCCGGATCAAATTAAGCATACAATTAAGTGAAAACTCAGTGGGTATAAGTGAGGTAATGGTTGTTGGATATGGTACATCTACGAAAAGAGAGTTTACCGGCGCTAGTAGTCAGGTAGCTGGGGAAGACCTCGAGAAACTAAACATTCCCCGAGTAGACCAGGCGCTACAAGGAAAAGTTGCAGGTGTCACGATAAACACGAATTCTGGCTCACCGGGTGGAGGTGCTAGCATTCGTATACGTGGTCTTTCTACATTTGGAGATAATGACCCCCTGATACTTGTAGACGGGGTAGTGTATGATTCGGAGGGTTTGAATGCCCTAAATCCAAACGACATAGAGAGTGTGAATGTACTAAAAGATGCAACGGCTGGTATATATGGTGTACGCGCGGCAAATGGGGTAATATTGATAACAACAAAGCAAGGTAGGGCTAATACTAAGCCAAAAATAGAGTACTCCACATTCTTTGGGGCACAGCAATCTGCCAAAAGACTGAGTCTATTGAATGCTAACCAATATGCTGTTCTCAAAAATGAAATGCACGCGAATGGTGGAGAGACACCTCCATTTAGTAATGTGCAGCTAGGAGAAGGAACAGACTGGCAAGATGCTATTTTCCAGAATGCCACTATGTCTAGCCACAACGTCTCTATAAGTGGCGGTAGCGAAAAGACGACATACTCTATAGGTGGAAGTTTCTTTACCCAAGATGGCATAGTAGGCGGAGATAAGGCAAATTTCACTAGAATGAATGCTAGGGTAAATTTAAATACAGAAATGAGTACCCGCTTGAGGCTGAGCAGTGTTTTTCTGTATACCAACGAGGAGCGCAACGCATTGCCTGAAAACGGTTTAGGCTCGGTACTTTACAACACTATAAATGCATTTCCCACCCAAGGAAAAAACTCATATTTGGAGGAGGTAAGCGATATTATAAACCCATTACTACAGATCCAGAATACCTACAATACAAGCTACGTAGACAAGTTTGTGGGTAAGGAAGAGCTCGCTTATGATATTACAGATAAACTGACCTTTACCAACAGATTTAACTACAACTTTGCACTAGTAGACCAGAAAGTATTTTCGCCACTTGCATGGTTTGGCCCAGGAAAATCTCAAAATACTGCTTTGAATGAGGACTTGGATCCGACTCAAGTAGAAATAGCTCCAGGAACTTTAATTGATAGGGGTGCTAGTGTGTATGAGGCACGTGCCACATATGCTGATCTCAATTTTGAGAGTTTCATCAATCATGAGTTTGATATAAATGAAATACATTATATAAAAAGTACTGCTGGGGTGTCTGTTTTTAGCAGAAACGGTCAAGGCTTGGGCGGCACGGCATTCAATATACCAAATAATAGTATTGAGTATGCCGATATTTCCGCAAATTTGGCACCGGGAGGATTTTTGAATAATACCAACTCTTTTCAGTTTCAAGAAAGGCTACTATCCACTTTTATACGATCGGAATACCGTTATAAGACCAAGTATAATGGATCGCTTATTGTGCGTAGAGATGGGTCTAGCCGATTTGGACCAAACAATAGATACGGCATTTTTCCTACCGTATCAGGAAGCTGGATGATTTCTGAAGAGGATTTTTTCAGATGGAGTAAAATCACCTACGCCAAACTCAGAATGAGTTACGGTATAAGCGGAAATGACCAAATACCAAATTTTGCTTATAGGGGCCTTTTAGACGGGGAAGGTGACTATGTGTTTGATGATGTTATTATAAAGGGTATTGCTATAGGTAGAGCTGCAAACCCTGATTTAAAATGGGAAACAACACGCCAATTTAATGTAGGAACAGACCTGAAAATATTCAAAAGAATGGACCTCACACTAAATTATTTTATCAAAAACACCCGAGATCTTCTTTTTCAACCCGAGGTAAGTGCAGTACTTGGGACTGCGGGACCTGGCAGTTTCCCTCCTATTATAAATGCTGGTGATGTGAGTAATAAAGGAGTAGAGATGGAACTAGGCTATGTAAGCAAAAAACGAAAAAATTTCAACTGGAGTACCAGTTTCAATGCTACCCAACTTAGAAACAGGGTGTTAAAAACTCCTTCGGGAGTTGATTTCTTGCCCGGTGCCCAATTTGGTGTTGGAGGAAATGTAGCTACCCGATTTCAAGAAGGATACGCGATTGGTTACTTTATTGGTTTAGAAACAGATGGTGTTTTTCAGAGTCAGGCGGAAATAGACAATAGTGCCCAAAAAGATGCAAAAGTGGGAGATTTACGTTTTGTAGACCAAAATGGCGATGGGGTAATTAATTTTAGCGACGACAGTGATTTAACTAATCTTGGCTCTGCTATTCCAACATTCACTTTTGGCTATAATGTATCGATGAATTACAAAGGATTTGATATGTCTGCAAATCTATACAGCGCAATAGGCCAAAAAATAATACGTAACTACGAGCGCCAACAACCCTATGCAAATCAATTGGCTTATACCATAGATAGGTGGACTGCTGATAACCCTTCTAATGAAAATCCTAGATTAACTACAGGTCTAACAGACAACACGAGATTTTCAGATTTTTATGTAGAAAACGGCTCGTTTTTACGGTTAAGAAATTTACAAATAGGGTATACTCTTCCTGCCAACTTACTCAGTCGATTCAAAGTATCTAGTACTCGTATATACTTGGCTGCTAATAACTTGATTACTATCACCAATTACCAAGGGTACGATCCAGATTTAGGTTCTTTTGGTGGTCCACTTTCAGCAGGGGTAGATTATGGATTCTATCCACAAGCACGTTCCATTATGACAGGCCTTTCTATCAAATTTTAAGCTATATAACCATGAAAAAATTAGCACTTCAACTTTCAGTATTATCTTACTTTACTGTACTACTTTTTGCTGGATGCCAAAAGTTTTTAGACATTAACCCACTTTATACCCAAGATGCAGAAAATTTCTTCAACAACCCTGTTGACTACGATCGCGCTCTCACCGGTACTTACGACTTGCTCCAATCCTCCTTCATGACTGTTTGGATAGGCGAAATAGCTAGCGATAATGCTATTGCTGGAGGGGAAAGTATTTCTGATACTGAAGGTTTGCACCAAATAGAAAATATGAGTCATAACGGCGTCAATACGGAACTTAGAAATGTTTTCAGATGGAACTACGCTGGTGTTACTCGTGCAAATTATCTTTTAGAAAATAAAAATAAGATAGACTTTGAAGGCAAAGACAAAATCATTGCACAAGCAGAATTCCTTCGAGCTTATTACTACTTTGAATTAGTACGATATTTTGGCGATGTGCCTTTGGTGGTAGATAAGCGTTTGGGAGCTGATGAAGTGACCGATATAGAGCGCGCTCCAAAATCAGAAGTCTATGCACAAATAGAAACTGATTTAACAAATGCTGCTAATATACTAGACTGGACTGCTGCACAAAAAGGGCGAATCACTAAGGGCGCTTGTCTATCACTTTTAGGAAAAGTATTGCTTTACCAAAACAAGTTTGCAGAAGCTGCAACGATTCTTGACCGCGTCATCAACGAGGGGCCGTATCGACTCCTAGATGACTATACTACACTGTTTTCTGTAGTAAATGAGGGTAACAGCGAGACTATTTTTGATGTAGAGTACAGCGGGGCTGAGGGTGGCAGCTATGGCTGCTTGATATGTTTAGAAGGGAATGCTGCTCCCGGATTTCACGGAATACGGCAGTATAATGGTCCTGTTTATGGAGATGGTAATAGCTACAATTTACCAACCCAAAAACTCTACAACTCATTTGCCCCAAGCGATATACGAAAAGACGCGAGTATATTAGACATAGATGCGTTCATAGCTGGACGAGATATAACCTATGCTAAAGGTGGCGGCGGCCATACAGGATATTACAATAACAAGTATATAAAAAGGATAGGTGAAATAGGTTTACCTGATAATGACTTGACGAGCCCTGTAAATTATAGAGCAATACGATTTGCAGATGTACTTCTAATGGCAGCTGAAGCACATAACCGAAAACTTCCTTCAGACGACGGCGCAGCACGCACATACCTCAAAATTGTTCGAGATAGAGTGTCTATGCCAGAAATAACATCCGGTGGATCCCAGCTCACAGAGGCAATCTGGGCAGAGCGAAACTACGAGTTATCTGGAGAAGGTCACCGTTTTTTCGACTTGGTGCGAACTGGTCAGGCTGCTGCAGAAATCGATGGTTTCACAGTAGGCAAGCATGAAGTTTTCCCAATACCTCAGATAGAAATAGACCTAGCCGGTGGGAAATGGACTCAAAATCCTAACTACTAACAAGATTTTTTTTAAAAACAAAACAATGAAAAAAACAACATTTTTAATTTTTTCTGCAGCTCTTATTCTAGGAATATCCAGCTGCAAAGACGATGAAGCACCTACGCTAGGTGTAGCACCAACGGAGGCCGATGCTGCATTTACCTATGCTCCTTCCGCTAGTAATAAAAACATCATTGAATTTACTGCAAGTAATACAGGATTTACGTACAGCTGGGATTTTAGTAATGGAACCACGGCCACTACCAAAGAAGCTTCAGCTTCTTATCCGTCTAAAGGAACATATACTGTTACTTTGACTGTTTTTAATAGTGGCGGTAGCGCAAAATCGTCACAAGACATCATTATAGCAGAAGATGATGCAACTTTACTCAATAGCCCACTATTTACTTTTTTAACAGGAGGTGCAGCTGCAGGCGGTACAAAAACCTGGGTAATAGACTCTACAAGATCAGCGCACTTGGGCGTAGGTCCAGTGGGAGGCACATGGCCAGAGTGGTGGAGCGCGGACCCTCTCATAAAGACCACATCTGGTCTATATAACGATAAGTATTCTTTCACTTTAACGGATTTTAAATTTGATCATTTTACTGGAGGTTACGTTTTTGTGAAAACAGGATCTCAAAGTCAATTTTCTGGTGCATTTCAAAATTCAGATGACTGGACCGCTCCTTTTGCAGACCAAATTGGCGAATCTTGGACTATAATAGAAACTGAAAAAGATACGACTTTAAAATTAACAGGAAAGGGTTTTTTGGGTATGTATACAGGTGTTAGAGAATATAAAATCACAAAATTATCAGAAAATGAATTATCGTTAAGGTATGTGGATGTAGCAGACCCAACCACAGCTTGGTACCTTCGCTTGGTGCCCGAAAACTTTCCTGTAGATGGTGGTGGATCAGGAGGAGAAAATCCGGAGAATACTAGTACGATTGTATTGCCCATAGATTTTGAAGATGGCAGCGATACTGCTCAGTGGGAAAGCTTCGGAGGAAGCACTTTAGCCGTAATTAATAATCCCCAAAATGGTGGAATAAATACGAGTAACAAGGTTTTAGAAACCGTGCATGGTGGAGAAACCTGGGCCGGAATCTTTGTAAACTTAAAAGATAAGTTCGACTTCACTACAGGCGGTTCCACCATTACAATGAAAGTATTTGCTCCTGCGACAGGAACATTCAGAGTGAAAATGGAAAACTTTGCTAAACCAACAGAGAACGTTGAAAAAGACATTACGGTCAGTACTGCTAATCAATGGGTAGAAATAAGCGTAGACTTTTCTGATGCCGGCGCTACAAACTTTGATAGACTCGTACTATTCCCGGGATGGGATGTAGCCAATGCTGGTACATTTTATATAGATGACATAGACCAAAAATAAACGTTGCTTAGCAACTCAAATACAAGGGAGGACTGTCATTTGACAGCCTCCCTTTTATAGGTAAAAAAACACGTGAAACACACCCTTATTTTACTAAATATACTACTAACTATACTTTGGGGATGCGATGACGATAAGCCGCAAGCCACCTTGGTATTGCCAACTGACCTGAAAGTAGAAATCACATTATCTGATGAAAATGAAGGTCAAGTAAATGTGAAAGCAACTGCTAAAAATGTAAACTACTATACAATCATATTTCAAGATGGAGCCAATACCAGTGAAATAGTAGCCAACACCGGTGAAGCTTCTCATACCTACTCAACTAGCGGGCTTTATACCATAGTCACAAGAGCGCATGCAACGTCTTTAGATTATACTCAACGGGAAGATACTATAAGGATCTACAAAACGCCTACTAAAAATGCGGACGGAGTCCCACTTCACGGATACAACAGCCCATTAGTTAGAGAAGGATACACCCTCGTTTGGAATGATGAGTTTGATGGCAGCGGACTAGACCTCAATAATTGGAACTTTGAAATAGGAACCGGAAATAATGGCTGGGGAAACAATGAACTACAATACTACCTGAAAGAAAATACAAGTGTAAAAAATGGTTATCTTACGATAGAAGCTAAGCAACAAGCAGTTGAAAGTAGTTTGTATACCAGCAGTAGACTTACAACACAAGGTAAAAAAAGCTTCCAGTATGGTCGAATTGATATCCGAGCCGCAATGCCAAAGGGCCAAGGATTGTGGCCTGCACTTTGGATGCTTGGCGATAACTTCGCAACCGCAGGATGGCCAGATTGTGGAGAAATTGATATTATGGAAATGGTAGGTGGAACAGCAGCTGGAAAATCTGATCGAGTTACACATGGTACACTTCACTGGGATAATAATGGATCTTACGCTTCGTTTGGTGGCAAGACTACCACAACAAAAACAAATCTAAATGAAGAGTTTCACGTTTATTCCATAGAATGGAATGAAAATACTATCCAGTGGTTTTTGGACGATCGACATTTTCATACAATCGAAATTTCTTCTGCTGCTATGAGTGAATTTCATCAAACTTTTTTCTTCATTATAAATGTTGCAGTGGGTGGACGATGGCCTGGATCTCCAGATGAAACTACTCGATTTCCACAGCAAATGCACGTAGACTACGTGAGGGTATTTCAATAGAAGCCCACTAATACCGAATACCTTAAGAAAACTGGAAATTTACTCTCACTATTTTCTAAGTTATACAACAGGCTACCCTCCTTAACCAATTTTAAGTGATTGCTTATAGTAATTACTCCTTTTTGACTACCCAAACCTAAAAGAGACCTTTCTTGTATCATAAAGCAAATAATAAAGCTTCAAGTGAATACAATGAACCCCCATTAAAAACTAAACTTAAATGGTATTTAGCAAATGAAACATTCAACTAATAATTACTTATAGTTTTTTTTACCATAAGAAAATTTATATTCGCCAATACAAAAGTATTTAGTCTTATGTTATACAAAATAAAACTTGTTATTCTCTTTTGGAGTATAGCGCATTTCTCTTTTGCCAAAAAAGCAATTTATTCTGAGGCACATACATCTTACAATGTGCCACTGATCAACCAAAAAGAGAAAAACAAACAAGACATAATAACGGTAGCACAAAATCCAAATAAAGTTAAAATTTTAAAAACAGCAGATGGTCATCAGCTGCAAGTAGACGGAAAACCATTTTTTGTAAATGGTATGAACTGGGATTATTTCCCAGTTGGTACAAATTTCAATTACAGCCTTTGGAAGCAGCCCAACGACCTAATACAATCAGCGTTAGATGCTGAAATGTCACTGCTAAAAAACATGGGTGTAAATTCAGTACGTATGTACACTGGTGTGCCTGCGAAGTGGATTAAATACATTTATGAAAATTATGGTATCTATACCATGCTTAATCACTCATTTGGGCGCTATGGCTTACTCCTAAATGGTAATTGGAATCCAAATATAGACTATGCAAATCCATTGGTAAAAGAACTACTCCTGGATGAAACGCGCCAAATGGTACAAGAATATCAAAACACCCCTGGCTTACTATTATTTTTATTAGGAAATGAGAATAACTATGGTTTATTTTGGAGAGGAGCAGAGACTGAAAACATTCCAGTAAGTGATAGACAATCTACAAAAGATGCAAAAAACATGTACCGCCTATTTAATGAAGCGGCTGCATCAATGAAAAGTATAAGCACCAACCACCCAGTGGCTATTTGCAATGGTGATCTTTTATTTTTAGACCTAATAGCCAAGGAGTGTAAAGATATAGATATCCTAGGTATAAATGTGTACAGAGGACCATCATTCACAGATCTATATGACCGAGTACAGAAAGAATATGGTAAACCCGTATTACTCACAGAATTTGGTTCTGATGCGTATAACAGTTTGACCAACCAAGAAGACCAAGAATACCAAGCAAAAGTTTTATTAAGCAATTGGAAAGAAATTTACGCTAATGCTTCTGGTTTAGCTGGCTCAGGAAACTCCCTAGGTGGCTATACATTTCAGTTTAGCGACGGTTGGTGGAAAACAGGACAGACTATAAATCTAGACGAGCACGATATTACTGCATCATGGTCTAACGGTGGATACAGCAATGATTTCAAAGAAGGCCAGAATAATATGAACGAAGAGTGGTTTGGCATTTGTGCCAAAGGCCTTACAAATGAGCGAGGCACCTACGAGCTGTATCCTAGGGCGGCCTATTACGCTTTGAAAGATGCTCACCGTTTTAATCCATACCAATCAAGTAGTAAAGCAGATCTGAATGTAATGAATGAAATATCACTTGGTGCAGCTATGCTAAAAGCAAGAGGGGATAAAGCAGCACTGCAGTCTAACGATAAGAGCAAACTATATTTAAGTAATTTTCAGGCCAACTTCAACACCTACCAAACTGGGGGTAGTCTATTGACTACGCCAGAAACTTTAGATCCTCGAAATACCACTACTTACCCTGCAGCACAAGGATTTGACCATATGCAGTATTTTAATATAGGAGTTACCGCAAGACCTGCTCCAGGTATGAAAGCAACTGTGCAGTTTAATGTATTGGGTAATGTAGCTGTAAATCCTATAGACGAACTATTTTATGAAAATAGAGGCAGAAATATAGTGGTACAAACGCCCAACGGTACAGCTATAACTAACCCAGGGAATAGGGTCCAACTATACAGAGCAGACTACTCTTGGGATGCTGAAGATTTTAAATTGGTAGGATTTTACCGAACAGGACACTACCACTGGGGATACGAAGGTGACTTTTTTGGGCTATACCCTGAGGCAAACTATGGCCCTAACATAGATTTGTACAACGGTATTGCCCCTTTTGGTTTTGAGGTAGAAGGAAAGAAAAAATTAAAAGACTTTAAACTAGCTTTTGGCCCCGAATTGTGGTGGGGAGCCAATCCTGCTTTTTTATTAAAGTATAGCAAAAATGTAGCGGGTGTTGATATTACAGGGATATTTCATGAAGATATTACACAAAGAAGCAACTTGCAAAGCTCGTTTGCAGTGCCTGTACCCAAAACCAGAAGAGCAACCATTTCTGTAAGCAAGAAAATGGAAAAACTAACCATTGACGTTGGTGGTATATGGGGCGGCCAACCCTTGAATGGTAGAAAATTTCAATTAGAATATGACGGTATAGTATACGAAGACGAGATACAAAGTAGCGACAACTTTGGCGGTAAAGCGAAAGTGACCTACTCTAGCGGTGCTATACGCTGGTACGGACTTACTTCCTATATGGGCTTGGTGGCTAATGGAGGAGTAGACCAAACACAAACCTTCACCGGATGGAGACTAAAAGATATAGGAAGCGGAAACATGTATAATGCACTCACGGGTTTCACATACAATGTAGGCAAACTACAAGTAGCCCCAAATTTCTTGTATCAAAAACCACTTGCTGGCCCTATGGCTAGCACTTTGGCTGCACCAGCGCGTGCAAGAAACATACTAACAGATCCGTTTTCTGTGCGCGGAAACAGAGAGACTGTAGGCGGAGAATTACTACTCACCTATGATCCAACTCCAGCTACTTGGATGTATGAGTGGGACAATGATAGAATGGAAGATGCCAAATTTGCAATGAGTGCCGGTTTTGTTTACAGACACCTACCTACCATACAAGATGCTGCAATAGGTATATTAGGCAATGGACGTACTACGTTTAATTTTCCGGGCTCAGCACCCGCTCAAGATCTCTGGGAGGTAAATGCTAGAATGGTCTCCAAAATAAATCCTACTTTTGGTGTTATTGGCAATATATATTTTGGTAACGGGCAAGCAAATGGAGACGATATCAGAACGATAAATCGATATGGAATGGATGTGCGAACCATCTACAAAAAGATGAAATTTATAACCATAATCAAGGTAGACGATTGGGGTCCATTTGACTACCATCGCGATTTTAACCTAACTTTTCCGTTACAGTTAATTGGCGATCTGTCTATAGAAATAGGAAAGCCCGATTGGTTTATGCTCCCCGGCACAAAAATAGGTCTACGAACTACATACCGTACACTAGACGATTTTTCTAACCGATACTCTCCTACCGAAACATTGAATGCACAAGGTCAATTTGTCCCAGATCCAACAGCATTTGGTTTCCCTAATGGCAATGAGTGGGAATTCCAAACCTATATCCAAATAAATATCAATAACTAATAACAGTCCGCAACTACACTAAAAGATACGATACATAAATGAACTTAAAGCCCATAAAAATCAGTATGCAAGCAGGCTTAATAATAGCCGTGCTTTTATTCACAACTAGCTGCGAAAGAGAGCTCTCAGAAAAAGCAGTTTTACCTACTTTTTCCGCTACGCCCCAGGTGTTTACGGATGACTTTGTGGAAATGGGATCTGATTTCTATTTCCCATTTGCCGATGCCAAGCCGGATGTATTCTCAGTAGATAATTCAGAGGGTTTTGAGAGTAACGCCTCTATACGTATTGATGTACCCAATGCAGATGATCCGTCTGGAGGCTATGCAGGTGCTATTTTCAGAACAGAAGGTCCGGGAAGAAATCTAACACAGTACGATGCTCTGACATTTTATACAAAAGCATCTACCGGCATAAAACTAGGTGAAGCTGGGTATGGTATAGACTACCTTGAAGATAAATATAGAGTATCTGTAAATAACATAAATGTAGGTACCAATTGGACTAAAGTCATTATTCCTTTACCAAATCCAGCTAAGCTCCTAGAAGAAAGAGGACTATTTTGGTTTTCGGCAGGATCAGACGGCACCAGTGGTGCAGGATATACCCTTTGGTTTGACGAAATAAAGTTTGAAAAACTAGGAGATATAAAGGCATCTAAGCCAGCGATATTTGACGGTAAAGATGTAGAACAAACTGCTTTTTTTGGAGTACCTATTACACTATCTGGAATATCTATACTCCATAATCTACCCTCTGGCCTTGATCAAAAAACAAACGTAGCAGCAGCCTATTTGGTACTCAAATCCACAAATGAAAGTGTAGCTACTATAAATGAGAAAGGAGTGGCAACTATACTAGGCACGGGCTCTACAGTAATAACTGCAAGCCTAAATGGGGAAGATGCAGAAGGCTCACTAACTATAAATTCTGTAGGCGATTTTAAATTGGCACCTACCCCCACAAGAAATCCCAGTAAAGTGACTTCAATTTTTAGTGACCACTATGTTAACGTACCTGTAGATTTTTATAATGGCTACTGGGAACCTTGGCAAACCACGTTATCTGAAGACTTTGCAGTGAATGGCGATAATATACTTGGATATACCGACTTCAACTTTGTTGGAAATCAATTTGGAAATCCAACTGTAGATGCCACAACTAAGTCCAATCTACACATAAACATGTATATCCCAAACAATGTGCCTGCTAATTTAGATTTTTTGATCACCATAAAAGATTTTGGCGCAAACAAAGAAGATGGCGGTGGAGATGATCAAATGATGCAAGTATTTTTTAAACGCGCCGACTTTGTTGCAGATACCTGGGCTACCTTAGAAATTCCCCTAAGTTTGTCTAACAGAAATAATATTGGCCAAATCATTTACGAAAATGTAAACGGATCGTCCTTAAAAGATTTTTATCTTGATAACATATATTTTTACGAAAATTGAACATCCAAAAAGCTCATTTAATGAAAATTAATTCCCCCGTGAATATACTACAAATACAGTTAATCAATGCTAGACACCTAATTAGCTGTAAACTTACACCCCTGATAATATTAGACGATAAATAATCTCATTTTAAAAAGACGAGAAATGCTATGAACAATGAGAAACTTACATAGCAGCCTCAAAAAAATAAGCAAACTATAACTTAAAAAAGCACCCTATAAAGAAGATACAGAATGTCTATTGAACGTATTGCCAATGAAGTAGAACCAGCCATAAAACGGCTTAAATTAGATGGTGAAAATTTTTATCTAATCTCAAATTACGATGAAATACCTCCTTTTTTTATGAGCGTAGTCAGCGACTCACACCATTGGATGTTTATATCCAGTAACGGCGCTCTGAGTGCAGGGCGAAAAAATTCTGAATACGCATTATTTCCCTACTACACCGTAGATAAAATAACAGAGTCATATGACACTACGGGTAGTAAAACCATTGTTCAAATACCTAGAGAAGGGCAAATTTACATTTGGGAGCCATTCTCGGAACGAAACCAAGGCCGCTACAAAACCAGTCGTAATATTTATAAAAATGCCATTGGTAACAAAATTATTTTCGAAGAATTAAATATTGATTTAGAACTGGGTTTCAGATACGAATGGAACACGAGTGATAAATACGGATTTGTCCGAAAATCTACCCTCATCAATACAGGTGGAAAAGCACAAGAAGTAAACATTGTAGATGGCATACAAAACATAATGCCCGATGGTGTTAATAGCGACTTACAAAATGCTGCTAGCAACCTAGTGGACGCTTACAAAAGAAACGAACTAGATGCAACATCAGGGCTAGGTATATATGCACTAAGTGCTATAATAGTAGACAAAGCAGAACCAAGTGAAGCACTCAAAGCAAATATTGCTTGGTCTGTTGGTTTAGAAAATGCAATCTACCTAGTTTCATCTTTACAACTTGAGTCTTTTCGCAAAGGGCTGCCAGTATATCAAGAAGAGGATGTAAAGGCAGAAAAAGGAGCTTATTTCATAAATGCCAGTTTAGATTTAGCACCCAAAGCGTCAAAACAATGGACCATAGTAGCTGATGTAAATCAAAGCCAAGCCGATGTAATTGCGCACATAGAACGTATAAATAATAATCAAGATCTGCAAGAAGATCTAAATACTGATATACAATTAGGTTCAAAAAAACTTTTTCAATTGGTAGCTTCCTCAGACGGCATACAGCTTTCTGCAGACGTATTCAGAGATACTCGTCACTATTCCAATACTCTGTTTAATATCATGCGAGGTGGCGTTTTTGACTTCAACTATCAAATAGAAAAACACGATTTAATAACTTATTTAAAGGCTGCGAATAAGAAAGTAAGCGAACAACATAAATCGCATCTAGAGAGTTTATCAGAATCTTTTAGTTATTTTGACCTACAAAAGCTCACGAAACAAAGTAGTAACAGGGATTTTAAAAGACTATGTACAGAATATCTGCCTCTAAAATTTAGCCGAAGGCACGGTGATCCAAGTAGACCTTGGAATAAGTTTTCTATCAACACCAGGAGCGAAGTAGACGGCTCAAAGATATTGGACTATGAGGGCAATTGGAGAGATATTTTCCAAAACTGGGAAGCTTTAGCTCTCTCCTACCCGGCATTCATACAAAGCACGCTCTACAAATTTTTGAATGCTACTACATTTGAAGGCTACAATCCTTACCGGGTAACCAAAGGCGGTTTTGATTGGGAAACCGTAGAACCAGATAATCCTTGGTCATATATAGGCTACTGGGGCGATCACCAAATCATTTACCTATTAAAACTCTTAGAAATAAGCGAGAAATACTACCCAGGCCAACTCAAATCCCAGTTTGAAAATGACGTTTTTGTATACGCCAATGTACCTTACAAGATAAAAAGTTTTCAGGACATTCTTACAAATGCAAAAGACACCATAGAATTTGACGAATCGCTAGATAGCGAAATAAGAAAGAAGAAAGAAAATATAGGGTCAGATGCTGCCCTTTTGATGAATGAACAGGAGGAGATTTACTCAGTAAATTTTATTGAAAAAATACTAGCTACGGTACTCTCTAAATTATCTAATTTTATTCCAGAAGGTGGTATTTGGATGAATACTCAGCGTCCCGAGTGGAACGATGCTAACAATGCACTGGTAGGTAACGGGGTGTCCATGGTTACGCTTTACTACCTTCGTAGATTCCTTATTTTCTTTGGCAACCAAATAGAAAATACTCAAGAAGAACGCGTAGAATTGTCCAACGAACTCATTATTTTCTTCAAAAAAATTCAAACTATTTTTGAAGAAAATAAACACCTACTAAAGGACGGCATAAGCGATAAACAACGGCTGTACATCACAACTGGCTTGGGTACTGCTGCCAGTGAGTATCGGGAACATATTTACAAACGAGGATTTTGGGGGCAAAAAAGGACTATATCTTACAATCGTTTGAGGCGTTTTGTGCAATTAAGCTTAAAATACATAGAACATACCATTAAAGCAAATAAGCGACAAGATAGTATGTATCAGGCTTACAATTTGATGACTATTAAAGAGCAAAAGGAAATATCTATTTCTCACTTAGACGAAATGTTGGAAGGACAAGTTGCCGTACTTAGCTCAGGATATTTATCGCCTAAAAAAGCACTTAAACTGCTAGATAGTATGAAGAAGAGTGCACTATTTCGTCCAGATCAATATAGCTACTTGCTGTACCCCAATAAGAATCTTCCGCGGTTTTTGCTTAAAAACTTAATACCCAAAGAAGCCGTTGAGCAATCAGAACTACTACAAAAGATGCTTAACGATGGAAATAATACACTAGTAGAAAGAGACGTTAAAGGTAACTATCATTTTAATGGTAATTTCAAAAATGCAGCTGATCTAGAAGCTGCCATAGACCAACTGCAAAACACTCCTTATGCAACTTTAGTAATTCAGAACAAAAAAACTTTATTACATACTTTTGAGGATGTTTTCAATCACAAAGCATTTACCGGAAGGTCTGGCACATTTTATGGATACGAAGGGTTAGGTTCTATCTATTGGCACATGGTCTCCAAGCTTCAGCTAGCTGTTCAAGAAGTGTGTCTTGCTGCAGTTAAAAAGCAAGAATCTGCAACAGTGATTGGCCGTCTTCTAGAACATTATTACGAAATAAACGCTGGTATAGGTGTACATAAATCTCCCTCTCTTTATGGTGCATTCACCACAGATCCATACTCTCACACACCCGCTGGAAGAGGAGCACAACAACCAGGTATGACTGGACAAGTAAAAGAGGATATCATCAGTAGATTTGGAGAACTTGGGGTATTTGTAAATCTAGGAAAACTGTATTTTTACCCTTGTCTACTCCGCAAAAATGAATTCACTGTAAAAGCTCGAAATTTTAATTACGTAGATGTACATCAAGAATCCAAGACATTTGAACCAGAACTAGGCTCTTTATGTTTCACCTTCTGTCAAGTACCAATTATATATAGACTAGACAATAAAGACCGTATGGAGATTACCAAAAAAGATCATAGTCTTGTCATGTACGAGTCTCTTGTTATAGACCAAGAGACTAGCGCTCAAATTTTTAACCGAACAGGTGATGTTACCTTTATAACCGTTTACATAAATCAATCCACCTTAAAATAATTACCATAATGCATATACATATTGGATATTTCCAAATAAATTCTAATCACACTTCGCGTGAAGTCTATGATGATAACAAGTCAACGAAGGTATGTTTTAATGGTCTATATTTCAGAGTATTAACTACTATAGTTAATTCCAATAAACATTATGAGTACCTTTACTAAACACAAAAAATCAATCTTATTTAGTAAAGTGTATATGTGCAAGAGCTGGCTACTAGTACTCTTTGCTGTTGGTACTGTACTGGGGTGTGGCAACACAACAAAACAAAACGAGAAGATAATACAAATGAACGAAGAAAAAACTGCGGCAGAAATATTAGGAAATGTAGATTATCAAGCCATTTGCTATGGTGGTTATAGAACAAATACTAGAAAAGTGCAGCCTACTTTGGCAGAGCTCAAAGAAGACATGTTGATTTTATCAGCGTTAAATATCAAATTTATAAGAACATATAATGTTCATTATGAAGAGGTGAAAAATCTACTTGAAGTGATTTCTGAAATGACAAAGGAGAACCCTAGCTTTGAAATGTATGTAATGCTTGGGGCTTGGATAGATTGCAAAAATGCTTTTACCGATCAAATCCCTATACACAATCAAGAAAGTCCTAGAAATGCAGTAGAAATAGAAGAAAGCGTACGCTTAGCTAATGAGTATCCTGCTATCGTAAAGGTACTAGCTGTAGGCAATGAGGCGATGGTAAAATGGGCAACTAGTTATTATGTTACACCAAACATTATTTTGAAATGGGTAACCTACTTGCAATCCCTTAAAAAACAGAATAAACTAAACCCTGCAGTTTGGATCACATCCTCAGACAATTTTGCATCTTGGGGCGGCGGTGATACTTCTTACCACACTACAGATTTAAAGCAACTCTGCAGCACCGTAGATTTTATCTCTATGCATACCTACCCAATGCACGATACGCACTATAATCCTGAATTTTGGGGAGTTTTGCCCTACGAAACTTCACTAACACAAGAAGAACAATTGGACTCGTTGATGAACAGAGCGACTACCTATGCCAAAAATCAATACTATAGTGTGAAAAACTATTTGAAAACTTTAGGGATAGACAAACCTATACACCTAGGTGAAACTGGATGGGCAACCCAATCAAGAGAACAATTGTATGGCAACGACGGCTCCATGGCGTGCGATGAATACAAGTCAGCACTGTATTATAAACAAATGAGAGAATGGACGAATAAGGAAAACATATCGTGTTTTTATTTTGAGGCATTTGATGAAAGTTGGAAAGATGTAGAGAATCCATACGGTTCAGAAAACCACTTTGGGCTCTTCACTGTAGATGGTAAGGCAAAATATACGCTGTGGGATGAGGTGAATAAAGGCACTTTCAAAAACTTAAAAAGAAATGAAAAAAAGATAGTAAAGACCTATGCCGGTGATAAAAATAAAGTAATGCTAGATGTCAAAATACCTTTGGTCAACAATTAACATATGAGGTTTTTTAAAAATACTACACTAATTACAAACCTATTAGCTTTAGTACTATTAACAGCGGCAAGTTGCACAAACTCAACAATGAATGTAGAAATATACGAAACCACCAGGTCTGGGAAGCTGTTTGAAAAAACAATTGCTCAAGAAAGCAATACGACAGAAGTAACACTAGATTTATATCCCGACCAAAAATTTCAGACCATAACCGGCATAGGAGGTTCATTTACAGAATCTACGTGTTACTTGCTAAATAAAATGAGTAAAGCAAATAAGACCAAAATTTTGGAGGCCTATTTTAGCGAAGAAGGAGCCAATTATTCTTTGACACGCACGCACATAGCGTCGTGTGATTTTTCGTTGAGCAACTACACGTATGCACCAGTAAAAAATGATATGACTCTGGAGCATTTTACTGTAAACCACGATACCAATGATTTAATTCCTATCATCAAACAAGCTCAAAAAATATCCAAGAATGGCTTTAATATAATTGCGTCTCCATGGAGTGCACCCCCTTGGATGAAAGACAACAACAACTATGTCGGCGGAAAACTTTTGCCAGAGTACAATGCTGTTTTTGCCCAATATTTTACAAAATATTTAGAGGCGTATAAAACGTATGGCATTGATATATGGGCTATAACAGCAATAAATGAGCCGCATGGCAATGGTAATAATTGGGAGAGCACCATTTTCAGTCCAAAAGAAATGACCGATTTTGTGGAATTTCACCTTGGACCAACCTTGGAAAATACAGGGTGGGCACATGTCAAAATACTAGGATACGACCAAAACAGAGCAGGCATAAAAGAATGGGTAGACGAGATGTACCGCAATGAGACCTCGTCAAAATACTACGCTGGTACAGCGGTGCATTGGTACGAGAGTACCTATGACTATTTTGGAGAGGCTCTAGACTATGGTCATAAAAAAAGAAAAGACAAACACCTTATACAAACTGAAGGATGTATTGACTCTGAAATACCACATTGGAATGAAGATGACTGGTATTGGCAAAAAGAAGCGACGGATTGGGGCTGGGATTGGGCCAGCGCAGCTGACAAACATCTGCATCCCAAATACGCTCCCGTACATCGATACGTAACGGATATGATTGGCTGTTTCAACCACGGAGTAGACGGATGGGTAGATTGGAATATGGTCTTAGATAAGCAAGGTGGCCCCAACTGGTTTGAGAATTGGTGTGTAGCACCTGTCATTGTAGATCCCCAAAAAGACGAAGTATACTTTACTCCGTTGTTTTATGCCATGAAACATTTTAGCAAATACATACGGCCAAAGGCTAAGCGAATAGGTTGGGAAATGGACGATAGAGACTTAGTATGTACTGCCGTGGAAAATGAAAACGGCAGCATTGTAATAGTAGTTTTTAACCCCACTAAAAATATCAAAAACATAGCCATAAAGCTAAGAGGGGAAACCCAAAAAACGACATTAAATGGAGAGGCAATACAAACAATTATGTTTCATTGAATAAAGCAATAACTATGAGCAAATCCGAAACAAAAAAAGGAAAATTACCGATACTACAGAAAATAGCATTTGGATCTGGGCATTTAGTAAATAACTTACTTCCTGGTGCATTAGGCGTATTTTCCTTTTTTTTGATAACTGCTTTTGGTATTGACCCTGCTTTAGCTGGATTACTCTCTGCTATCCCACGTTTTTTTGATGCCATATCTGACCCTATAATGGGTTTTATAACGGACAATACAAATACACGCTGGGGAAGAAGACGACCCTATATTTTTATTGGTGCTATTTTATGCGCACTGCTTTTTGCCATACAGTGGCAAATGTTTGAAGCAAATGGAGCAAACTATAATTTTTGGTATTTTATGTCATTTTCTGTTCTCTTTATTTTGGCAAATACTATTTTTTCTACTCCGTTGATGGGGTTGGGCTACGAACTTACCTCTGACACGAAAGAAAGAAATAATCTTATGGGATTAGCCAATACGATAGGCCAAATATCTTGGATGATAGTTCCACTTTTTTGGTCTTTGATAGCCAATAAAGACCTATTTGACTCACAAGCCGATGGTGTACGCTCATTATCCATTTTTGTTGGCTTTGTTTGCCTAATTTTTGGTGTATTGCCTGCTATTTTTTCAAAAGAAGCTCCGGTAGCTTCGGAGAATCAAGCTGACTTAAACCTTAAAAGCTTGGCAAAAAATTTAAGAATATTGGGTAGAGATATGCTCAATATGACAAAAAACCACCCCTTTATGAGATTATGCGGAGCCACTTTTTTGGTTTTCAATGGATTTCAAATGGTAGCCTCATTTAGTTTCTTTATTATCGTTTATTACATGTTTCAGGGGAGCTACGAGGCAGCGGGTAATGTTGCACCATTTTTTTCTATTATTACCGCTTTTTTAACTGCTGCGGTCATCATCCCAATCGTAACTTGGATGGCCAATAGATTTGGCAAAAGAAGGGCATTTATATATTCAACATTGATCTCTATAGTTGGTTATATTTTGAAATGGTGGGCATTTTTCGAAGTAGACGAAAATTCAATTATTCTGCTGAAAGATGTTGTCCTACAGTTTGGTGTAGTGAAATTTCCGCTAGCAATGCCAATAAGACTTCTTATACCTATCCCTTTTATGGCTTTTGGTCTTGGAGGGTTATTTACACTCATGATGTCAATGACCGCAGATGTTTGCGATTTGGATGAGCTAGAAAACGGATTGCCACGACGAGAAGGAACTTTTGCTGCCATTTATTGGTGGATGGTAAAAATTGGTCAATCAATTGCATTGGCCTTGGGAGGATTGGTATTGAGCTACGTAGGCTTTGATGGGTCACTAGCCGTACAAAGCGGAGAAACTATGCATGATTTAAGAGTTTTTGATATTATTGTTCCATCTATTACTGCCGGTCTGGCTGTACTTATTATGATAAAATATAATCTAAACGAAGACAGAGTAGCTGAGGTTAAAATAGAATTGGAAAGCAAACGAAAAAAATTAAAAGAAAAAGCAACCAATTCTTACTCCCATAATTTACCGGAGGCTGACTCGGAATTTGTTTCAATTGATGACGATACAATTAAATATATATCCGGTTTGGATTTTAAAATCTTAACGGAAGAGGAATTGAATACTATTTTTAAGCAAATTCTAAACACTAAAATGAAAGGTATTTGCTTTAGTCCCTACGAAAACAGGCAAAAACCTGGGTATTATATTTCAGAAAAGCAAATAACGAACAGGCTAGCCACGATACAACCGTATACCGAATGGATACGAACATTCTCGTGCACTAAAGGCCATGAAAATATTCCGAAAATAGCCAAAGAAATGGGTATGAAAACAATGGCTGGAGCATGGATAAACAAAGATAAAGTCAACAATGAGATGGAAATCCAAAATCTTATTGGAAATATAAATCGAGGATACGTGGATATTGCCGTCATCGGTAACGAAACTCTGTTTAGAAATGACCTCTCTGAAACTGAATTACTAGCCTATATAGAAAAAGTGAAAGCAGCCATAACGGTGAATATCCCCGTATCTACCGTAGAGGTGTACCACGAGCTAAAAAATAGACCGCAAGTGATTTCTGCGTGCGATATAATCCTTGCAAATGCTTATCCATTTTGGGAGGGATATCCTTTTAAACACGCCGGACTACAACTGAAAAAGGCATATGATGAACTACAAAAAGTAGCATTTAATAAAAAAGTAATGATAACTGAAACAGGATGGCCAACTGCGGGTGCTGGCGTACACCTTGCAGAACCATCTAAAGAAAATGCATTAAAATATTTCATAGATACACAAACATGGGCTAAAAATAATTCTATTGAAATTTTCCATTTTTCTTCGTTTGATGAGACTTGGAAAATAACAGAAGAAGGAGCAGTAGGTGCACATTGGGGACTATGGGATAGTAAGGGAAACTTAAAATTTTAAAAAAAAATACTTATGTCATACCGTAAAGACCACTTATACCAGCACGATCCACTTAAGGAGCAACTCAATTTAAATGTAAATGAGAATATCTATGATTTTCAACTTCCGACAGCTCCAGAAGATTTAAATGCCCAATTTCGCGATATTTTGAATAAAGGTGTACATGGTTTTTGTTTCAGTATATACGAAGATGGCCAAAAACCTGGCGATATTATCACCAAAGCGCAAGTGATACATAGAATGCAAATTTTGAAACTTCATTGCAAGTGGGTACGCTCTTTCTCTTGTATAGAGGGTAACGAATTTGTGCCTATAGTGGCCAAAGAACTTGGAATGAAAACCCTAGTAGGTGCATGGTTGAGCGATGACTTAACAAAAAATGAAGAGGAAATTGAATCACTTATAAAACTGGCTAACGAGGGATTAGTAGACATAGCCGCTGTAGGAAATGAAGTACTTTACCGAAAAGACTTGAGCGAAGACGCTCTTATAGCCTATATAGAACGCGTACGAAAAGCTATACCTGATGACATTCCGGTTGGCTACGTAGATGCCTATTACGAGTTTTCCATAAAACCAAGGATTACTGCTGTTTGCGACGTTATTTTGAGTAATTGTTACCCCTACTGGGAAGGTTGCCCCCTTGAGTATTCGCTTGGGCACATGAACAGCATGTATCACCAAGCAATGGCAGCGGGACAAGGAAAAAAAGTAATTATAACAGAAACAGGTTGGCCGTGGCACGGCGAAACATTGCACGGGTCTATACCCACACCTAAAAATGCGATGAAATACTTTATCGATTCCCACACTTGGGCGGAACATAACAATATTGAAACATTTTATTTTTCATCTTTTGACGAAAGCTGGAAAATAGGTGCTGAAGGCGAAGTAGGGCCTCACTGGGGCGTGTGGGACAAGCATGAGAAGTTGAAAGGAACTCGATGACACTATTGTATTATTAAATGGGTTTTATCTCAAAAAAAATACTCGTTTACAGGAATACAATACTTCATAATGACGTAATACCAATAAACATACAACTCACAATTTTTTTCTTAAATTTCGCCTACAGCCTACGATTTTTTTAGCTATAAAAGAACAGAAAATATTTTATACACGGTGAGAAATTGTACATGCCACACAAACCATAATCGATTGGAAAATTGAGTCGTTTGAATAGAAAAATAATCTACTAAAAATTATCAAAACCTGCTATAGAAAATTAGTTTACCATACTGAATAAATCAAGATTAGCAGGAGATAGTATATATTTATTCTTTTTTGTCTACCACGGAACAAACAACTAAATTGTTACATTTGCGTACAGTGCTATAGCCCTCGTGAATAACAACCAAAACACACTCTTACAAAAAATAGAAAACTTCATTAAGAAGTACTACCAAAACCAGCTTTTGAAAGGTTTAATTTTGGCTATTTCTTTAATTTTTTCAGCCTTTTTTATACTTGCATTTTTTGAGTATTTCGCACATTTTAATACCCGTACTAGAACTATACTTTTCTATAGCTTTATTTCCGTATGTATAACTGTTTTCGGATGGTACATTGTGCGACCCATTCTTGGTCTTATTAATATCAATAGGCGCTTTGGAACCAAAGAGGCCTCTCTACTCATTGGCCAATATTTTCCAGAGATACAAGATAAACTGCTAAATACTCTGCAACTACAAAACGACGCTAAACAAAACCAAGATACCTTGTTGCTAGCCAGCATAGATCAACGCACAGAGTCACTCCGACCTATCCCTTTTGGGAAAGCAATAGCCTACCAAGCCAATCTCACCTATGTAAAATACGCGCTAATTCCCGCGTTAGTATTAGCAGTTATTCTACTAATAAGTCCAGGTTTCAAACAAAGTACTGAACGAGTGGTCAACTACAAGACCCATTTTGAAATACCCGCTCCTTTCGCTTTTATCACAAATCTAGGCCAAAAACAAGTTGTGCAAAATGAAAACATAGAGATCCCCCTGACATTACTAGGTACAGAAATACCAGCAGACGCATACATACACATAGGGAATCAACGTTATAAAATGAGATCAAACGAACGCGGTGATTTTAGCTATACTGTAAGTAACATACAGCACTCCGAAAAAATACACTTTGAAGCAGGTGGTTTTGCCAGCAAAGAGTACGACCTAGCCATAGTCCTAAAACCCAGTTTGATAGGCTATAGCGCTACACTGACCTACCCTGCCTATGTAGGCCGCCCCAGCGAAAAACTACGTAACGTAGGTGAACTAACTGTGCCAGAGGGGACTCGTATTCTATGGGATTTTGACACTAAAAATGTGAATCAACTTTCTATACTACCAGACAATAAAACGCTACAACCCAAAAAAAACAAGGTTTCATTTGCTAAGCAGTTTCTGCACTCTACACTACTGCGTGTCAACACCAGAAACTCTAAAGTGACAAAAGGCGACTCCGTGTTTTATCAAATTAATGTGATACCCGACAAGTTTCCGAAAATAGCCGTAGAGCGAAAAAATGATAGCTTGAGCAATAAAATATTTTACTTTTTGGGAGATATAGCCGATGATTATGGATTTTCCAAACTGCAATTTCACTACCATTTTGTAAAATCACAATCAGCCAATAACCAGGATAAAAAAGGCATAATACCCATAAATGTGATACCCCAAGTCGTTAGCCAAACGTTTTATCACTACTGGAATTTAGATGAAATCAACATACAAGCAGATGATGAAATAGAATACTATTTTACCGTGTGGGATAATGATGGTATAAATGGAGCCAAACCTACCAAAACAGCCATTGAGATATACAAAGCGCCGTCTTTGAAGGAAATAAAGGAGCAAACCGAACAAGCCAATAAAGATATAAAAAGTGCAATGGCAGGAGCACAAAGCGAAGCTGAAGAACTCAAAAAAGAAATATCTAGCATAGAGAAAATGCTAACCGAAAAGAAAAATTTGGATTGGAATGACAAAAAGAAAATACAAGATCTACTAGATAAGCAGAAAGAGCTGGAACAAAAAATACGCGATGCGATAAACAAGAATAAAGAGAAAAATAGCAAGGAAAAAGAATTTAATCCGACAGACGAGAATCTACTAGAAAAACAAAAAAAACTAGAGGAACTCATGGAGGAGGTGCTAGATGAAGACACCAGAAAACTTATGGAAAAAATCCAAAAATTGCTTGATGAAAATAGGAAAGACGAACTACAAAAAGCAATGGACAAATTTAAGTTTAGCGAAAAAGAAATGAGCAAAGAAATGGATCGAATGCTCGAGCTTTTCAAAGAATTAGAATTGGAAAAAAAACTAACAGAAACTATAGGTAAACTCAATGAATTAGCCAAAAAAGAGAAGGAACTTGCCGAAAAAACGAAAAACGAAAAAAGTAAAAGCGAAGAACTACAAAAAGACCAAGAATCTCTGAAGGAAGAATTTGGAGAGCTAAAAAAAGACCTTCAAGATATTGATAAAAAGAACCAAGAGCTGGAAACTCCTATGCAGATAAGCAAGCAAGAGGAAAACAAAGAGGAAGTAGATGCTAAAATGAATGATGCTCAACAAAAACAGAGCAAAGGTAAAAACGAGGGTGCTGCAAAAAGCATGGACGATGCCGCCAAAAAAATGAAAGAAATGGCTGAGCAAATGCAGCAGGAAATGGAAGATGCACAAGAAGATCAGCAAGAAGAGGACTACAATAACCTCCGACAAATATTAGAAAACTTAGTACAGCTTTCCTTTGACCAAGAAAAAGTGATAGAAGGTTTCCAAGAAAATACGAGATACAGCCCAAAATACGTAGAACTACGCCAAAAGCAACGAAAAATAAAAGACGAAACAAAAATGGTAGAAGACTCACTACTAGCACTAAGCAAAAGAAACCTAACGATTAAAAGTTTTGTAAATGAGGAAATAGCGCGGGTAAACGACAATATAGACAAATCTTTAAAATACCTGGGTGAACGATATACCAACAATGCCGTAGTACATCAACAGTATGCTATGACAGGGTACAATAACTTGGCGCTGATGCTGAGCGAATCTCTACAAAAAATGCAAGAGCAGATGAAGGCTCAAAAGCAAAACAAAGGAAAACCTAAAGGCGAGTGCAAAAAACCTGGTAGTGGTGAACCAAAATCTGGTAAAAAACCAAATGCCAAGGCATTACAAAAGATGCAAGATGAACTAGCCAAGCAAATGAAAGAACTGCAAGAAGGCCAGAAAAAAGGACAAGGAAAACCGGGAAGCAAAGAATTTGCTGAGATGGCCGCACAGCAAGCTGCCATACGCAAAAAACTGCAAGAACTAGGAAGCAAACTACAAAAAGAAGGTAAAGGTGGAAGTCTGGGCGATATCAAAAAAACCGAAGACCTGATGGATAAACTAGAAGAAGATTTATACAACAAACGGCTAAATAGTGAAACCTTCAAAAAACTGAACCAAATAGAGATAAAACTGAGTGAACACGAACGTGCAGAGCGCGAGCAAGAGGAAGACAACAAACGCACAAGCAACGAAGGACAAAGACAAGATCGCCCTATACCACCGAGTATACAAAAATACCTTGACAAAAAAAAGAAAGAAACTGAACTGCTGCGCACAGTATCGCCAGACCTACAGCCCTACTACCAAAAGAAAGTGAAAGAATATTTTGGACAGTAAAATTTGGTTTACTAGACAGGATTATAGCAAACTTAGTTAGGCTGGTACCCTAAAAAGACCTATAATGTTTAAGAATTGGATTTTTTTTTGGCCCTCAATATATTACCTCAATTTCGATGAGTGAGTTTCAAGGTCAGACGGTGCTTGCAGATGTCCCTTCTGTGATATCATTTTATGCAACTGAATGGAGCTATTAACCCTGCCTAGTACCAGATAGCATTGGTTATTTTGATGCTAGAGTTGGAAGCGTATCAATAAATGCGTCTTTTAAAAGCCCATCTTCAAACGACTAATAAATAAGTTGTAATTGATTTATATCATTGTCAAATATCATTTATTCTTTTTACTTAGGGTTTATCTAAGTTTAATGCATTTTGGAGTCTTTGGTATTTTCTTCGACGATTTGAGATTTAATCAATCCGTTTTCAAATACAGTATCTCTATTTATAACTATGCTTTTACCTGCTATTTGGGAGGATAGGAGAATTATGAAAGGGTGAAGTACTATATAAAGTGCATTAGGACACAGTAGTAGCAAAAACAACAGATCCGCTGCGGCGGATAGATTTTAGCATTTGTTGTAAGGTATAACTACTTTCGTGGTAACAAGAATGACACTGCCAAATCACTATTTGCGTAATACACCGTTTTGAGAGCCCAAGTTTTCTATTGCGTACATAGTGGAAATATGCACAATAGGGGGAACGTATTGCGCATATACTAATGTAAGCGGTCATCCGAAGAAAGATTTTTTCTGCATAAATTTGTAGAAAAAGTAAGGACAGAAAGAACTAAAACGGCCTAAAAATGAAAAGGCAAAACAAATTAGAAACGTTCTAATCTGTCAAAATGAAGAAGACCCAAAGGTGAAACGTGGCAACTAAGCACCAAGCCGACAGAAAGGAGTTAGCCAAAACAGTGACCGACTGATTTCGGTTAGTTTAACATTTTTAAAAATAAGAAAAATGAAAAAGTACATTTTTATTTTAACGGCAGTGGTTCTAGGAATTACAGCTTGTAACGATTCTGAGAAAGTAGCTCCCTCCTCAGAGAACTCTACAATAGAAGAAATATCTAGTGTTCCAAACAGCGGAGAAAGCTGTAATTGTGAAGTTGAGATGGCCTGTGTTAAAGGAGACGAGGCAGGAACTAAATGTGTAAATGGTGTAGGTAAATGTAGATGGCTAAATGGATGCAGACCGGTGAAAGCCGGGATAGTTGGTGTCCCTACTTTTGAAGAAATTGAAATTTATTCTCACGAACACGCAACCTGGATGGTTGACAATGATTTTTATCTCCCAGAGGATTACGAAATCACTCGTCAAATCGGCAAGCAATCTCTATTAGATTTTTATTACCCTTAAAAAAAAGAGGGCATTCTTTATGCCCTCTTATTACTTTTAGATATGAGAAAAATAATTATTAAATTGCTTATCCTCCATATGTTTTTTTTTGTAGCTTGTATAGAAAAAGAATTGAAAACAAGTATCACTCAGACTGAATTTGAACTATCGGAGAATGCAGACCTATCTAGTCTCAAAACATATAGCATTAATGACGAAATCTATTTAGGAGTTTTCTTTCCTGATAGCTTTAAACTTACTTTGTTCGATAAAACTCTTTTACCAAGACTTCACTTTAAAATACCCAATATTAGAGACTTAGGTATGTTTTATAGTTCTAAACCAATAAACACTAATACTACAGTTTCAATTTTTCAAAGAGGTATAGTGTTAGCCAATCAAACTGGGAGTGTTCTTAACAGGGTAGAGTTCAAAAACCCATACTACAACTCTGATAGTTTATTTATAAACATTGGTTCATTCACCTCCGAGAATATGGAAATAATAATGCAGGAAAACGGTGTTCTTTTTCCTCAATATTCAATGGACTTTAGTTATTGGGACAAGCAGTTCTACAAACTCAAGCAGTTTGTGTTTTTTGACACAGCTAGACAAACTTATACTGAGGTTCCAATTAAATATCCTCACATTTACAGTCTTAATAGTTATGGAAATGCTAATAATATTGTATATACTGCGTCTGGTGATAGATTGTTTTACGGTGCTAATGCGTCCCCAGATTTATTCGTTTATAGCTTCAAAGATAAATCTCAAAAAACACTTTATTCTGGCAACGATAATTACCAGTTTAATTGTAATTCGTTTGATACTTCGCTAAAGTCAGATATGACCTCAATATTTAATCATTTAATACAAAATGACTATATGGCCAAACTGATTTATGATGATGTTAACAAGGTTCTCTATCAATTAATTTGGGAAGGCATCCCATTAGTTAATGAAGACAAAACATTCAATACCATAAAAGACAAAGGTCTGCTAATTAAGGTAATATCATCAAATGGAAAATTTCAGACATCACAATATCTCGAACCTTCTGTCATTTGGGATTACTCCGCTGTATTGGATGGTAAGTTATATTTAAAGAACAAAAAAGATGAAAAGTTTACTTGTATCGATTTTTTTACTGATGAGTCTAGTTAGTTGTACTCAACAAGAGTCTAATAATACTCCAATCGATTTGCCTAACACAGAAAGTTTAAATGAATTTCGTTTCAACAACTTAAAAAAAATTAGTGCTGTCAATAAGGAGATAAACAGAAGAGATACAATAAATCTAATTCTTCTGCAATCTGACAAATGCAATGTTTGTAATAACAAAAAATTGTCTAAAATTAACAAATCATTAGAGCTGGATAGTGCTAAGATAGTGGTAGTTGTAGGCAATTCTGAGGACAAATGGTCAGAAGTGACATCTTACCTTCCAAATGCCAAAAAAATTATAAAATTAAACACCTCAGCTATTGAGAAGTATGGTCTCAGCCTAATGGAAAACTATGTAATAAAGTTCGTTAATGGACAAGTGAAAAATTATGTCATTTTAGATTGACAGACGAACCGCCAACACTATGTATACGTAATGCCGCCCATCCGCACCAGCCACACACGGGCGGCACTACGCATACACTTACCGTAATATGCAAGTAAGAAAGAAGAAAATAACCAGATTTAGAGAGTGTTGCACACACTCTAAACCTCCGCTTCTCTCGCTTGCTTGGGGAGCTATCCACATAGGTAGCAAAAAACGGTTTGGCTTAACGGCGTAAGAAAAATATAAAACTATGAGAAAAAACATCAAAAAACTCAGCGTAATGATGCTCGTTCTAGGAATGAGCTTAACAGCAAATGCACAGACTACTTGGGATCTTGGGGGAAACTCTAATCCAACTCCTAACGAAATTGGGACAAGTTCGCCCACCGACTTTAAATTTATAACCGATGGCCAATTTAGGATGAGTTTGACACAGCAAGGAAGGCTAGGTCTGGGTATAGACCAACCACGTGCTTGGCAAGAAATCAATTATTGCCCACCTCCTGGACAGAGCGAAAGTGGTCTTATCGTCACATTGAATAAATGCTTTAGCGACCAAGTACTATTCGACTTCAGTATGGATGATGTCATAGGTACAGGTACCGTTGGCCCAATAACTGGTAATGAAGGAAGTGGTACATTTAAGGCTCCACTTAGCTTTCTAACCGGGAATATAACCAATTTCGGATTCCCAACATTTAACAATAAAAGTCCTCTTTTTTGGGTGAGACAGGAGCACCCAAACGGTGTTGCTGTAAATTCAAACTCAGGACAACCTGAATATGAAACCAACTTTATAGTAATGCCGGATGGAAGCTGTGGTATAAACATAGCTGCACCTAGAGCATCTCTTGACGTAAGAGGCAGTAACAGGTATAATTATCCTGCGGCAATTATTGGTGCTAGGGCTTTTGGTTATCAACCACAAAACGGACAAGGACTTACACAATATCATACGCAACAAGTCCAATTCATCCCTAGATTAAAGGCGAATGGATATAACCAAATCACCCAACAAGGCGACCAAGGGATGTTTTTTACTGATGGTAAAGGTGTAACAGCTATGAATGAAAAAGATGGCTCGAATTTAAATGGTTCTTTTGTACTCGCTCCTTGGGCATCGCAAGGGAACTCAGACATAGGCGGTATGCGTATGGATGCCATGGGGAATACCGAATTTCACGGAACACTACGAGCTATTAAGATGAATGTAGACGCCAAATGGTGGAGTGATTTTGTATTTGCAGATGATTACAAACTTCCTAGTTTGGCAGAAGTGGAAGCGTTTATAGCGATAAACAAGCACTTACCCAACGTACCAAGTGAGGCCGAAGTACTAGAAAACGGCATAGACGTAGCAAATATGCAAGCCATACAGCAGCAAAAGATAGAAGAGTTAACTTTGTACATTATCCAACTCAAAAAAGAAATGGAAAAAATGAAGGCGGATATGCAAATACTTAAACAATAGAATAATGAAATCCTTATTACAATTATTTGTTTTAATAAGTGGTGCATTAGTAGCTGGATGTCGGTCAGATGAAAATCCAATGGTATCTCCCAAAATAGATTTAACAATTACTAATAATTTTGACTTATTTGAAATATTGACGTCAGATTTTAGTGTGCATGTCTCAAACGGTAAGATCTTTCAAGGGAACAAGGTAAAAGCCATATCTACTAATAATTATATACACTCAAGTTGGTATATAGATAGTGACCTTCAACATGAAGAACATTCAGATTCATTCGAGTTCTTACCAGTTTCAGATCATACTGTTGGGTATCGTGGCACCTCACCTGAGGGATATAACAGTTATAACCTTACAATTGATACTTCTCTTTTTACTACCAAAATTAATTTAATAAACTATAGAGAGTCCAATCAAAATGAAGATTATAATTCTCCTTTTAATTTGAATTTTGAGTACTCTGGGGTTTATAGCTACAGTGACAGCTTAAATAATTCTCGAGAGGTTAAAATAATTGACACTACATACGGTAATTCTCATTTGATGCTTCTTTCAATTGAAGGAACTTGTTTTCCTAGTTTTTACATTACGAAGTATGCTTTGAATGGATTTTACTCAGACTTTCACACTGATATTATCTGTCAAGATTACTATAAAGGGGAGATATTTGCTACACTAATCTCTGAAACACATTTGGACCTTAAAATAAAACTAAAAAATGAAACACATGAGAAAATATATCATATCAAAGCAGAGAAATAACTGGACTTACATTTTACTACTATTTGTGCAGAGTATCTGTTCTGCACAGATCAATTTTGAAGTTGGAGTCCCATTTACACCAAATATAACTGCTCTAGGTCACGATGGATTACGAGCAACTGGGATTTATAGTAAAGTGGGTTATACAATTAATAAGTTCAATAGCTCTTTGCTAGTTATTCTACCTCCTTCATCTACTGATGTCTACGAGAAAGGTTTAGGATTAGATATCAACTATGTACTTGGATTAAAAAAGGTCCAACGAATAAAATTCTATCCTACCTTTCAACTTATTTATTCTAGAAAAAACCATAATGATCCTCAAAAGTTTGAAAACTATAATTTACTATCAGGAAATTTGGGAATCGGCACTGGTTACAGAATAAATCAGCAAATACATCTTGTGAGTTTGACAACTCTTGGTTTCGGGCGGCAAGTTTTTGAAGATCGAAATCGAACCATTACTACAGCCCCTTTTCTTCTTTCAGTTGGGCTGAATTTTAAACTTAAAAATAAATAAAATGAAAATATTAAAAAAAATAATAATTATAAGCTTGCTCACCCTTATTTGCAATTTGTGCTACTCTCAGGTTCCCAATCTTGTTTCAAATGGAGATTTTAGCGAATCATGTGGAACAGGAGTAAATAGTACTCCTATTACGCTCGCCATGCTCAAAAATCAAGTACTAAGTACAGCGGGACTACGTCACGGCTATTACTCCCTCAGATTAACTGTAAATAATGAGGTTCACTATCTTAAAATATTAAAACAATGAGAAATTACCTTATCATAACAATTTTATTCCTTGCAGGATTTTCATCCTGCAAGGATGATTGTAAGACCTGCCCCGATGGATATGGTCTTGTAAATAATGAATGTCAGTGTATGGGCTATATAAATGGTTCAAAATGTTATAAATCCGTAAATGAATTAACTAACTATCTACCAGCAGTTGGAGATAATCTATATTATAGCTTCGATAATAATTCTTCATCAAATTTTACCTTCAATTCAAAACCGCAACTAGTAGCTATTTCACCGTGGGTGGCTTCTGGAGTAAATTCTGAATTTGCTGAAATAATTTTAGTTGAAGATAGGGAAGCTGGGGATATCTATCAATCAAACTTAAGTACAACAGTTCGCAAACCAAAACAAGATGATTCCGCCTCATTTTATCCTTATAGAAACGAAAAAGGATTTGGCCTTGGCCGAACAGCTGAGTCCATCACTAAGCAAATAAATGGCAAGACCTGCTATCTAAGGCCTTACTTGGTACAGCTTGACACCAAACTGTTTAGACTTCACCTGAAATGGGAAACGCTAGAAGGCGAAGTTATGGATACGTGCACCAAAATTTTTACACGCTAGTATGATAGGCTAACACCAACACTATGTATAACGTAATGCCGCTTTTTACCACGTTGTAGAGGCGGCACTACGTATACACTCACCGTTATAGGGCATTTTAAAAGACGATAATGAAACATATATTAACAATACTGACATTTTTTGTTTGGAGCTTACACAAGACTGATTTATAAATATAACGAAGAAGAAATATTAATTGCAAAATGTAGATTTCATTACGACTGAAAAAGTACAGCTGCTAAAAACGTATATAATCCATTGCTGTATCGCAGTCTAACAAATTATAACAAAGTATTAAGATACCTCTATGATAATTTTAAAGACTACTCAACCTATTGAGTAGGTTACTGTTGAGTATATTAGCCCCAGACATTCTAGAACAGGTATCCACTAAAAAACAGTATATTCTTTAAATTCAACAGGTTATCAAGGACTTTAAAGAATTGAGTTCATTATAAAAAATGTACTGAAAAATTACGTAGTATGTAGCCAATTGGTGTTTGAAGAAAACACCAAAACTATCGCCGTAGCTTAAAATTACTACCCAAATATACCGTGCGCACCATTTCGTCGTCTGCTAGTTCTTGTGGTGTTCCTTTTTTAAGCAATTTACCTTCAAAAAGTAAGTATGCCCGGTCTACCAAATTTAGTGTTGCTTGCACGTCGTGGTCGGTTATTAGCACCCCTATGTTTTTCGTTACAAGTTTTTGTACTATTTCTTGAATATCTTCCACCGCTATGGGATCTACCCCGGCAAAAGGCTCATCTAGCAACACAAACTTGGGGTCTGTAGCCAAGGCTCGTGCTATCTCACATCGTCTACGTTCTCCGCCACTGAGGACCTTTCCCAAATTTTTTCGCACTTTTTCCAAACCAAATTCCGCAATTAGCGATTCCGTTTTATCGCGTTGCTCCTCCTTACTTTTATTGGTCATTTCTAGCACCGCACTTATGTTATCCTCTACAGTCAAATCTCTAAATACCGATGCTTCCTGGGGCAAATAGCCTACCCCTTTCTGAGCTCTTTGATACATTGCCTTTGATGTAATATCTTCATTATCAAGGTACACTTTACCATAGTCTGGTTTTACAAGACCCACTACCATATAAAAAGTTGTAGTTTTGCCTGCACCATTAGGCCCAAGTAGCCCAACAATTTCGCCTTGCTCTACTTCCAGCGACATATCATTGACTACCCTTCGTTTTTTGTATTGTTTTACTAAATTCTCAGCTCTCAGCAGCATGTTGTGGTCAAAAGTAGTACACTATTTTATAAGTAATATCCCTTTTCAATTATATTTGTCCAATTATTAGATTATCAAGATGAAAAAAATTTTAATAACATTGGCGCTAGTAGCCACGTTTTCTTTCAGTAGCTATGCTCAAAACTGGCTCACAGTAAAAGGTGGCGGAGGCATAGGAACTAATTTGGGTTATTCTAGAAATGTGAATGCAGGAGTAGCTACCAACTTTGGTTTGGGTTACAAGCACCAAATCTCTAAACGTATGATGCTAGAGGGAGATTTATTGCTAGATTCCCGCGTTTCGGATTTCTACACCGGCTTTACAGATATAGACGAGCAACCAATATATTTTAGTACTGCTGCTACTTACATCCAAGTACCTATAACACTTCAATATAAAATTCCATTTAAAAAGAAAGAACTAGTTCCTTACCGTATGGGGCAGCCAAAATCCTATTGGTTTATAGAAGGTGGACCTCACTTAGCTTATGGCCTCAATGTAACTTCTTACAATGATAGTCTGGTTTTGGATCAATGGGCAGACCAGGATAGTGACACCTTTACCACCAAAGATCTTACTCCGAGAAACTTCGATTTAGGCGTCACCGTAGGTGTAGGTATAAACTTTAACCTAGGAGACGAAGGAAAAAGACGCTTAATAATTGGCACACGTGCTAATTATGGTTTTATTAATCTGTACAGAGACAACAGACTTGGCGTAGCCACAAACTTCTCTGCTGTGGGCTATATTGCATTAGATATTAGCCTTACTAGCCGAAAACATATTAAACATCGGTGGTAGTTCGTATATCTTTTAGCATTAGTTGAATAGAACTAATCCCTCTAAAGACATTTTCATTTATCTGAAAGCAGGCTTCAAAAGAGTCTGCTTTTTTGATGGCTGGAAGAGCCCCTGCCAAGCCAAATCCTATTGCTGCTAGGCTATCTTTCTCTCGCTTTATATTGAGCCTGAGGTGCTCCTCAGTTTTCCCTATAATTCGTCCAGTTCCGTCGTCCTTTAAACCTTGGGCAAAAAATACTGGCGTCATATTTGCCGGGCCAAACGGAGCCATTTGCTGCACAATATTAAGCAACTTTTCATCAACCAAATTCACATCTAAGACCGTATCATAATACACCTTTGGTGTGAGCATATCTTCGTCTAACATCTCCTCTCCTACTGCTTCAAATGCTGCGCGAAATGCCTCTAAGTTTTCAGCTTTTAAGGTCATTCCAGCTGCATACATGTGTCCGCCAAACTGAAGTAGATATTCACTGCATTTATCTAAAGCAGCATGCACATCAAAACCCTTTACACTTCGAGCGCTACCCGCTAGTAATCCTTCACCACTTTTGGTCAAAATAATAGTAGGTCGATAGTACAGCTCTATAGCCCTGCTCGCTGCTATACCCACTACACCTTTGTGCCAATCTTCTTTGTAAAATACGTGTGTTTTACGATCGAGCAAGTGCGGATTTGCGGCAACTATCTCCTGAAAATCTGCAGTAATTTTCTGATCTACTACCTTTCTACTGGCGTTTTGAGTTTGTAGCTCTTTGGCATACTCGTCTGCCATTTCATTACTTTCTGCTATCAGCATTTTTACAGCACTTTTAGCATCGTCCATTCGCCCTGCTGCATTTATTCTAGGACCCAAATAAAATACCAAGTCTCCTATACCCAAGTTTTCTTTATTGATAGACACTTCTATCAGTTTCTTTATTCCGATACGCGGTTGTTGGTTTATTATTTTGAGCCCAAAGTGAGCTATTATTCTGTTTTCGTCTACTATAGGTACTATATCACTAGCTATACTCAACGTAGCGTAGTCCAAATACTGCAAGTACTCACGCTCATCTAAGTCATACACTTGGCAGTATGCTTGAGCCAATTTTAGCCCTATTCCACAACCTGCCAATTCTTTGAAAGGATAGTCACAATCACTTCGCTTGGGGTCTAGCACAGCCACAGCGTCTGGCAGTGTAGCTCCCGGTAAATGATGATCACAAATGATAAAATCTATCCCTAGTGTGGCAGCATAAGCCACTTTGTCTACACTGCGTATACCGCAGTCTAAAGCTATAATTAGACTCAGTCCGTGCTCCTTGGCATAGTCTATACCTGCAGTACTTATTCCATAGCCCTCCTTATACCTATCGGGTATGTAGTAGTCTATTTTATCAAATTTGTCTCTAAAAAAAGAATAGGCCAAAGCCACCGAAGTAGTGCCATCAACATCATAATCTCCAAAAATAAGAACCCCCTCTCTAGCCTTTTCTGCTTGCTGTATACGCTCTATGGCTTTGTCCATATCCTTCATCAAAAAAGGATCATGCAAGTCGCCTATGCGTGGATTAAAAAATTTTTTTACCTTACCCGGCGTGTCTAAACCTCGCTGCACTAGCATTTTGGCAATTATCTCCGGTGCTTTTAGCACAGAGACCAAGTCGCGCACCGTCTCATAGTCTGGTTCGGCTTTCTGTTTCCAGATTTTGGTCGTGTGTCTCATTTGTTTTTTAAACTGTTATAGTGATTCGTTAATTAATGCAATAGATTATTTTTTTACGGTCACAAAATACATCGAATTTTACTCCAATGTCTTACATTTTTGAAACTCCTAATTTCTTTTTCTTGAAAAGTGCCGTATTTCAAACCTCTTCAATGAAAGACAAATAAGTGCCTCAATCTAGTTTGCTATAGTGAAATCTCTACCTGACTCAAATCTATAAACTCCTGTACACGCTCATTTATCTCACTTTTACTTAGCTTTACTATTCGTTCTGTCCCAAATTTCTCCACACAGAAACTAGCCATTGCACTACCATAAATCACGGCCCGCTTCATATTGGCAAAAGAGATGTCATCAGTTGCTGCTATATAGCCAATAAAACCGCCTGCAAATGTATCTCCAGCCCCAGTAGGATCAAAAACAGACTCTAGCAGCAGTGCCGGGCAGTAGTACATTTTACCCTCACCAAAAAGCAAAGCCCCATGCTCTCCTTTTTTTATTATCAAATACTTAGGTCCCATGTCTATTATTTTTTGGGCGGCAGTTTTCAGTGCGTATTCGCCACTCAACTGGCGCGCCTCTTCATCGTTGATAATAAGTACATCAACCATAGCAATTGTTTTATCTAGCTCCTCACGCGCTATATCCATCCAGAAATTCATGGTGTCCATAGCTATAAATTTAGGTTTAGTCTCCATTCGCTCTATCACTTGTCGTTGAACCTCTGGGCTTAGATTGCCCAGCATCACGTATTCGCTGCCTTGGTAACTTTCCGGTATTATAGGATTAAAATCTCCCAAAACATTTAGCTCAGTCACTAACGTGTCGCGGCTATTCATGTCGTTATGGTACTTACCACTCCAAAAAAATGACTTCTCGTTCTCCTTTATTTGTAAGCCTTCTGTGTTTACACCGTGGTTTTGAAGTAATGCTATGTCTTCTTTTGGAAAATCACCTCCAACCACAGCCACCAGTTTTACTTCTTCTGTAAAGTAACTGCTACTGAGTGCTATGTATGTCGCTGCTCCCCCTATTATTTTATCTGTTTTGCCAAAAGGCGTTTCTATGGCATCAAAAGCCACACTCCCTATTACTAATAAACTCATTGGTACAAAGGTATATATTTTACCCTGTACATCGTTCCCAAATACACAACTTGACAGCATTAATTACTATACATCACATTAAGTTTTCTCAGGGGGCTTACACCGATTTTCACTTGTATCCCTTGTGCGCCAGCAGTGCAGCTCGCTTGGCGCAGCAGTATATTCCCTGCCGTTATATCTGATGTACCAGAGCTACATCTCCTGCCGCATTTCGGGGATACCGCTGCTATCAGTGCCCACCATCACTAGCCAAAAAGTCTGCTACAACTGACCGTTTACTTGCATTCTAAACTAAAGATAATAGTGCAATTAAGCTTTTTGGAGCTATTGCAGATTACTTGTTATTTTCGCAGCTATGACTTTAAGTGAAATAGCCACAACACTAGACGCAGCTGCAGCAACTGCCAAAGCTACCTCTCAAATAAGTACCACACAAAGCTTTGATGAGGATGAAGCCTACGAAATACAAAGACTTTCATTAGAAAAAAGGTATGCCCGTGGAGAAAAATATGTAGGCATGAAATTAGGCTTCACATCCTTTGCCAAAATGGAACAAATGGGAGTGCACGACATGATATGGGGTCGTCTCACAGACGCCATGTGCTACAAAAGCGGAGACCAACTACCTTTAGCTAAATTCATACACCCTAGAGCAGAGCCCGAAATAGCCTTTCTCATTAAAAAAGATATACTCCAAGAAATCAGTTTAGAAGAGATTCCAGAATACATTTTGGCCTGCGCTCCAGCTATAGAAGTAATAGACTCGCGTTATCAAAATTTTAGATTTTCGCTAGAAGATGTAATAGCAGACAATTGCTCTTCGGCAGCATTTTGTATAGGAGCTTGGCAACCATTACCAACTAGTTTAAATGACCTTGCAATTTCCCTCACTTTTGGTACACAAACAGTGCAAGCAGACCAAAGCAACGCCATACTAGACAACCCCTACCTATCGGTGTGCAATGCCAGCAGACTAGCAAAAAAATATGGTGAGCAATTATTAGAAGGACAAGTGATATTAGCCGGAGCGGCCACACCTGCAGAATTTATACCAATAAATACAAAAATAACTGCCAAAGTACAGACTCTAGGAAGCTGTGTTTTGACTTCCGTCTAATTTTTTATCAAAATAATTTTTCGTTTTAGAAAATAAACTATTTTTGCACTCGCTTTAAACGAAAAAGCGAAAATGCCTTCATAGCTCAGCTGGTTAGAGCGGTTGACTGTTAATCAATAGGTCCCTGGTTCGAGTCCAGGTGAGGGCGCAAAAAAGAGCCTGCACATCTCTGATGCAGGCTCTTTTTTTTAATCTCTTTCAGAAGTTATTAATTTAAAATATTTACTTTGAATACTCGTTACATATAATATAAATATGAAGCTTCTAGGCACATACACCCTTCTATTCATTTGTATTTATCTGACGTTTTCTGCGTGCCGCAAAGAATCTTTTACTACAGCCGCTACCGATAGTGTAACCGTAAATACAGACACACTATGGTTTGATACCGTTTTTACCCGAGCTAGACTTAGTGCTCCTCTCTCAGTCAATAAACAAATTATTGTAAAAAACCCATCTAAAAATAGTATACGAACGTCTATTACACTTGGCGGCGGTCCCCAATCACACTTTAGATTAAATGTGGACGGCCAGCCTGGTCACAGTTTCCAAAATATAGAAATTTTTCCAGAAGATAGTATTTTTCTATTTGTAGAAGTGCACCCCGACCCTAACAATAATAACCCAAATTTCAATCCGCTAATTATACGTGACTCCCTATTATTTAATACCAACGGAAACGAAAGTAAAACCATGCTAATAGGCTGGGGACAAGATGCTCATTATATTTTTCGCGATAGCATAATAGCAGATACCACTTGGGCCAATACCAACTTACCTATAGTAGTGTACGGCTACTGCTATGTAAAACCTGATGTAAGACTCACTATAGAAAAAGGTATGCATATCTATTTTGCGCCAAGTAGCTGGCTTTTTGTAGAAGGAAAAGTAGACATAAAAGGTATTAAAGATGAGCCCGTTGTAATGCAGGGAGACCGACTACAACCCGAGTGGGAAGAGCGAGCAGGACAATGGGGCGGCATATGGATAAGCTACCCAAGCTATGGTAGCTCTATAGAGCACGCTGTTATAAAAAATGGTACCGTAGGCGTGTACTGTGACTCTGTGCCAGGCCTAGTTGGAGAACGAAATGTCACCCTCAAAAAAACTATGATTCGCAACATGAGTTTTGACGGAATAAGTGGGAAAGGAAGTACCCTATACGCCGAAAACTGTGTGAGTACAAACTGCGGTCGTTTTACTTTTTTTGGCAATGAAGGAGGCGATTATACACTCATTCACAACACCTTCTTCACAGGAGGAAAAGACTTTAGTAGGCAAAATCCTACTTTTGCTTACCTTAGTGTAAAGCGCGACCCCATAAGCAATGCAATTTTACAGCGTTATACGCTGAAATTTAACTTTTTGAACAACATCATAGATGGGATAAATAGTGATGGAGAAATATTTGGAGACCTAGAAGGAACCATAGAAACTCCATCTACCGTAGATTATAATATACTGAAAAGTGAAGACGGATTTTATTTTAGAGCGGGTAGCAACAACATAAAACTAGGCGCCCAAAACCTATATAAAAATGCTTTTAACTACAACCTAGATCTAGACTCTACTAACACTCCTGTAGCCAAAGATAAAGCGCTAACTTTAACACCAGCCATAACAGAAGACTACCATGATAGGCTGCGTGATAATGCTCCAGATATAGGCGCTTATGAGAGTGAATATTGAAATAGAATATTCAAAGCCTATTGGTCGTCATTTTTATTACTATAGCAGCTTTGGCTATAGCAACCAAACCTATATGGCAAACAAACAATCCCTTAAAAATAGCGGAGCAACCAAACTCCATAAATAGCGTATCAGAAATAGCCACTGTCTTAGCTATTTTTCAAAAGACGACAGAAAACACCCTGTAAATAAAGGCTTGCGATAGCTCCATGCATAGTAAATATAAGACAGTGTAGTATGTAAGAGGCAATACTGAACCAAAAAAAATAGGTCGTCCGTAGAGCTAACTTCTTTATTTACAAGGTAATAAAGTGTAACTATAACCAACAGGAAGGGAACGAATCGCAAAAACAACTAAACGTGTAGAATAGCGTTTAATCCTCCAAGCCCCCTACCTCAAAAATTTTATCTATCATACTATCCCATGTAAACCTTTGCCGTTCGGTTTGCACGTTATGAACAAAAAAAGGCGCTCGGTCATTTTCATAAAATTCGATTATGGCATCTGCTATAGCTTTATGGTCTACAGTGGTCACATATCCAACAACATCGTGCGGCACCAGCTCAGCCAGTCCACCTACGTCGGTTACTAGCATCGGCTTGTGATAGTAGTACGCTATTTGGGTCACCCCACTTTGTGTAGCCGTTTTATACGTTTGAACCACCATATCTGCTGCGCAAAAATAGGTGCTCACCTCACTATCGGGAATGAAATCATTGCGTTGTACTAGTGCGTGTTCTAGATTGTGTTCTTTTATGAATACTTGATACTCATTTGGTTTATCATAGTATTCCCCAGCGATGATGAGTTTTATACCGGCCGCTTGAATTCTAGTATCTGTGAGTGCTTTTAATAAGACATCCAATCCTTTGTATTTTCGGATAAAGCCAAAAAACAGCAAATACTTGCCAGTTTCGTTCAGACCTAATTTTTCACGTGCACTTTTTTGCGATATCGATTCTCCAAAGTTTTCATACATGGGGTGAGGATTATAAACCACTGGTTTTAAAGTGGTAAATGTCTTTAAATCATTCAAAACTGACTTGCTCATAGTCACAAAACCATCGCAACTGTTTACAAAAAACTGAGTGAGTGGTTTATCGAAAAAGTGGGTCTCATGCGGAATAACGTTATCGGCAATAGCTACAACTTTAGTATGTTTATTTTTTCGTATTCTGCGCGCGATGACACCCAAGCACGGTGCCATAAACGGTATCCAATAACGCATAACAACTAGGTCCGGACTTTCTTTGCGTATTTTGTCGCCCACACGCCACCAATTGAAAGGATTTATGGAGTTTATAGCCACCTCAATAGTTAGATGTTCTGGTCTTTTTTCTTCGCTATATTGGGTTTTGCCTGGAAATAAAATAGCCGGATATTGCAAACTAAAGGTGACGATGCGCACTTTATGACCAGCCTCTTGCAGCTTCGTTGCTAGCAGCTCGTTATAGGTGGTTATTCCGCCACCGCGAAGTGGATATGCCGACCCCACTATGACTATATCTTTTACTGTTTTCACTTTGTATCCTATACCGTTATGCATTACCTAAATAGGATGACTTTCTTGTTATTAAAGTAAGCCTGCAAAAAAAATCCAATTTCTTTTCTTCGTCACATATTGATTGTCTGTAGCATAAAGAACTAGAGTATACTGTTCTTGAAGTACTTTCAGTTATCTCTTCTGACTGTAAGTAGAATTTAATCAAGGTAATAAAAACACTACAAATTAAAAATAATACTATCCTCATATAGGCTTAGTCTAAATTCAGGTGTTCTGAAATTTCATATTTATTTCTATTGGGAGCATTTCGGCTAACCATTTCAGCCAAAAATCCACCCATAAAAAGCTGAGAACCAACTATGAGCATGACCAAGGCAAGGTAAAACAACGGATTGTTGGTCACCAAGGTTTGTGTTACTCCATTTGATAATGCAATAAATTTGTCAATGAGCACATATGCAGTGAGAAAAAATCCAGCTAAAAAAGCTATGGCACCCCAAAATCCAAAGAAATGCATGGGGCGTTTACCAAATTTAGAAACGAATATAATACTAAGTAAATCCAATGGTCCACGAATAAATCTACTCAGCCCAAACTTAGTCTCACCATATTGCCGTGCGCGGTGTATTACCACTTTTTCCCCTATTTTTTTGTAGCCTGCGCGGTGCGCCATAACGGGTATGTAGCGATGCATTTCTCCATATACTTCCACACTTTTCACAACTTCATTTTTGTATGCTTTAAGTCCGCAATTGAAATCGTGCAAGTAGATTCCACTCATTTTTCGAGTGGCCCAGTTATATAGTTTTGTCGGAATAGTTTTGGTAATAGGATCGTAGCGTTTTTTCTTCCACCCACTTACTAAGTCAAAATTTTCTTGCCATAGCATGCGGTGCATTTCTGGCAGTTCGTCTGGGCTATCTTGCAAATCCGCATCCATCGTAAAAACACTATCGCCTTTTGCTAAAGCAAACCCTTCATTTAGTGCTGCTGATTTGCCATAGTTTCTTCTAAATTTCAAAGCTTTTACCTCAGTATTTTCATTTTGCAAGCCGTGTATCACACTCCAAGACTCATCCGTACTGCCGTCATCTATAAAAATAATTTCATAGCTAAAAGCGTGCTCGTCCATTACGCGCTTTATCCAAGCGTGCAATTCCGGCAATGATTCTGCTTCGTTGAGCAGTGGTATTACGATTGATATATTCAAAATTACGTTACTACTTCATCTATCAATGCTTCTTCTTTGGAGCCTTTGTCTCTATACACCGCTGCTATAATGAGCGATAAAATAAGGTACCACCCTAGGCTTCCTAACGATGATTTCATTTGACCAATTATTCCTTTTGGTTTGGCGGCTGCTTCTTCTCTGGCTTTTTGCATGGCCTCTTCTACAACTTCATCGGGTGTACCCATCTTTTCCATCAGTTCCTGTGTGCTCACCATTACCTCCTCACTTAACTGCTGTTCCCACTCTGGGTCTATTATAGTCATAAAAACAATATTGAACAATAAAACGACTACAGTCGAAATGATTCCAGTAACCATACCCGCCGACAAAGCTGTTCCAAATGTAAAAACACTAAAATTCTTCTTGGTATCGCGCACACCAAGAATCAAAAACACAATAGGAATAGCTAAAAAATTGCCTACCAAGAGAACAACCCATCCTGCAGGTTTGGCATATATCATAGGGTCTATTGCATAAAGTGTCAAAAATATTAAAACACTGAAAATAGCCATTCTCACTCCTTGTTTTACTGCTGGTCTGTAGTCTTCCATATTATGTTAATTTTACATTGTTTTTGTTAAATGTTGCCACCACTCTACCTTTTTGTACTAGACCCCACTCATGGGTATTTTTACTTGCAGATTGATTGGTGTTTTTGTCTAAGGTCCATACCTCATCTATATCTATCACCGTTAGATTAGCTGCACTTTTTTCTTGTAATGAAACTTGGGACAGTCCTAAAATAGAACGTGGACCCGACGTAACTGCGGCTATAAATGTTGTTTTTTGCATAGTTGCACCGAGGTATTTAATGTACCAAGGCAACATAAGCTGCAGACTCAAAGCACCAGTGTCTGCATAGTCAAACTCCACTTGTTTACTCTCTATATTTTGTGGGTGATGATTGCTACATATTGCATCTATGGTGCCGTCATTTACACCGTCTATTAGTGCTTTTTTGTCCTTTTCGCTTCGCAAAGGGGGATAGAGTTTAAAATTTTCATCAAAACCTAACACCTCTTCGTCGGTAAAACAAAGATTAAATATACTCACATCGCACGTTATAGGAAGACCTTCTTTTTTGGCTTGGTGAATGAGCTGAACAGACTCTGCCGCCGAAATACAACTAAAATGTACCGCTGCTCCACAGTAGCGAGCCACCTCTATCTGCTCACGCACACTTACATACTCGGCAAGCGCAGGACTAGTTTTTAAACCGGTGTGTATCGTATTTTCACTTTCATTTACACAACCGCCTTGTTCTATGGATTTGTCACTGGGATGTGTCACCACTCGCGCACCAAAAGATTTGGTGTAGAGCAAGGCTTTTTTGAGCAGGCCATTGCTTACGGATTGGTCTCCGTTGGTGAAAGCCACTGCTCCTGCTAGGTGCATATCGTATAATTCGGCCAAATTTTCGGGTTGTTTTACGTCTGATAATACTCCAGATATATGCAGGTCTACTAAGTGGTCGTTACTTGCCCTTCTCAGGTAGTTCACACCTGATTTATCGCTAATTTCTGGTACACTGTGGGGCAGAGTAAGGATTCCAGTAAAACCACCACTTGCAGCAGTATCTAGCATGTTTATTAGGGAATCTTTGTGCTCATTTCCTGGGTCAGATAGATGACAACGCATATCCACCCAACCGGCCGTTAACCAAAGGTTTTTTCCTCTAATCTCTATAGCGTCTGCTTTCAAATTTTGGCCTATTTGCTCTATAAAACCATTTGTTAAAAGAACATCTACTTTTTTTTCATGGAGCGAGTGTCCTTTTTGCAGAATAGTCGCTTGACGTATAAGGTAAGATTTGGGCACGTGTTATTTTAGTTTTTTAAGTATCTCAACAAAAGTATCTCTATCATTAGAAAAATCAAACATAGTCCTATAAAGAGTTTCCACAATGGTTTTCCTTTGGTAACTTTATCGGTGGCATTTTTAATGGCTGCCGTGGTATTTGCCTGACTGTTTACTGTCACTCCTTTCAATTGATCGCGTAATTCCTCATCAGTAGCATAGCGCTGTTTGGATTCCTGTCTACTGTAGTTGAGCGCTACTTTGGTCAGCTCCACACCACTGCCATCATTCAAGCTGTAAATACCGGCTTCATCTAATTCATCATTTAGCCAAAACCGCACATTGCCTGCTGCTATACCAGTCTCTACCAATACTTTTTTCTTTCCTTTGGTCAGTATGAGGGTGTTTGCTTGTACTGCTTCATCTAGGGGAATAGATTCTTGCATAAAAAGAGGGTAAGACAGTTGTTGTTTATTGCTTTTACTAAAAGCCATTTTGAGCATTACAAGTACGAATAGCTCGTGTTTTACCAAATTACTGTATTCACTACCTAGCGGCATCGAAAATTGGAATACCGAGCCTGCACCTAATGGAGTTCGGATTAAAATATCTGTGCCATCTACGAGTGAAAGTATGCGTTGCGAGGCTGCATTACTTTTAAATTCATAGCACTTTTTCACCTTTGGAAGCAGCACATTATCAGGTACTTTTTTGTATACATCTTGCAAAAAAGAATTTTTCAAATCACGAGCCCCAATACTAAGATTTTTAGGCGTAAGAGCACCATAGCTAGCCATTGTTAGAGCAGCATTCATCGCTGTATAATTGGGACTTTTTGGGGACGGTATAATCGCTACTACACCGCCTTTTCGAGCAAATAGTTTGAGCTGCTCTGCCAAACCTGAGCCCACCTCCATCAACTCGTGCAGCACTATAAAATCATACCGCCCTAAACTCCCGTAATCTATGTTTCCTGCGTCAGTTTGGGTAAGTGAAAAAATAGGATCGCTACCAAAAACTTTGGCTATATCCACAGATGGAGAACCCACCAACAATACGCTTACGGTTGGTTTTATATGCACCGCAAAGTGATAAACGTTATCGAAAACTACGGGAACATCGTTGATGCTTATTTCGCCAGCAACCCACCCTTTTTGTGCACTTGTAAAAGTTATATCAATAATGTGCTGACCGTGCGCATCTACACTAAAACTTTCTACTCCTTGCTGCACCCCATTTACTTTGAGCATTAGCATACTAGACGCTATACTTTCTGCGCCGTTATTTACTACTTTTACCTTTAATTTAATGGGTATGTTGGGTCTACTCACTGGCTCTTCTAGCCATACAGAATCTACCGATAGATTAGTTTTGGGCTCAGGTTTCATTCTAAAAAGATGCACCACCATGTTGCTATCTAGCACCATAGAAGGTGACTCCGTTTGTTGAAAATCACTCACAACAAACGAATGCTGTGAGGAAAAACCTTCAGAAACAAAAGTGTTATTTACCTTTTGTATCACTTTTGCAAAGTCATTTGGGTGATAGTCTATCTCTAAATCATCTATGATATTCATCGCCTTTTCAGGTGAGTAAAGTCTATTACTAAAAGGGCTAAGTGCGTTATCCAAAACTTGCACTTCAATTTCTCTTGGCAGGCTCTGTAGTATCTGGCGTGCTGTGTTTTTACCGTTTTCAAAAAGCTGTCCATTTTCTCCTTCGGCACGCATACTCTCTGAATTGTCGAGGTACAAACTAATAAGTTGACGACCCTCACGCTTATTTTTTTGAGGTAAAAAAGGCTGAGCAAAAGCTAAAATGAGTGCTAACAATGCCAACATACGAGACGTCAATACAAGCCATTTTTTTAATTGTCGCGTCTTCCTGCTTGCTGCTTTCAATTCTTTTAGCATAGCTACATTGCCGAAAATAACTTTTTTATAGCGTCTAAAATTGAACAAATGAATAATAAGTGGTACTGCAAGCAGGCCAAGAGCCCATAAAAATTGTGGTTGCAAGAAACTCATTATTCCAATGCGAATTTAACTCGAATACTTCCCCAAACAAACACCGCTTTTTTCAAAACAAATGAAGCAACAAAGTCATTTTAATCAACAAATCACACCTAGCTATCTGTAACACAGAGTATTTACTAAACTAACTACAATACAAAAATTCGTAGACTGTAAGGTTGTACCATACTATACGAGACAAAGACTAGCTTTGCGCCCATGTCTGCATCATACAAAACTACTGCTGAAATACTCGCAAAACTTCGTATTGACGAACTCAACGAAATGCAACTACAAGCTCTTTCAGCTTTTAAAAAACCAAACGACATGGTGCTACTTTCGCCCACGGGAAGTGGGAAAACATTGGCTTTTTTGCTACCTTTAGTAGCCTCGCTAGACCCCTTAATTGAAGAAATACAAGCCCTAGTGATAGCACCCACCCGCGAGCTAGCTATGCAGATAGAGCAGGTAGCTAGGTCAATGGGTTCTGGCTACAAGACCAACGTAGTGTATGGCGGCAGAAGTGGCTCGCAAGACCGTCGAGATATAGATACACGACCAGCTATACTAGTAGGCACACCCGGCAGAGTAGCAGACCACCTAGCGCGCCAAGCGTTTGCTACTGCACACATCAAAATCCTGATACTAGACGAGTTTGACAAGTCTTTAGAAATAGGTTTTGAAACTGAAATGATTGATATACTTAATCATTTGCCGGCTGTAGAAAAAAAAATACTCACCTCTGCTACTCAAGCACTAGAAATACCAAGCTACGTTCAACTTAATAATCCACTTCGTATAGATTTTGTAGCCACCAAAACAAGTAAGCTAAAAGAAATCTTGACCATAGCTCCAAAGGAAGAAAAACTATCTCACCTTCTTAAACTACTGCAACATATAGGCAACGTCCCCGGCATTATTTTTTGTAATTTTAAAGATACCATCGCTGGAGTATCTGAATTTTTAACAAACCACGATGTTTCCCACGGAGTATTTTATGGCGGACTGGAGCAGCGAGACCGAGAGAGTGCGCTCATCAAATTTAGAAACGGCACGCACCAGATCCTACTAGCTACTGACCTAGCAGCCCGTGGCATAGATGTACCCGAGCTTGGTTTTATTGTGCACTACGAGCTACCCTCTAGAGAAGAAGAATACATACACCGCAATGGCCGTACCGCCAGAATGAACTCCGAAGGTTCCGCTTATATTTTGGCACAAAAAGGACAAGAAGTGCCTGAGTACATGCCAGACCTAGAGGAGCTAAATCCCACAAGTTCGAAAAAACTACTGCCTTCGCCGTGGGCTACCTTATTCATATCTGGAGGCAAAAAAGATAAGATAAGCAAAGGTGATGTTGCTGGGCTACTTATGAAACAAGGCGAATTAGCCTCTTTTGAAGTGGGTATAATAGAGGCTAAACTAGAATGTACTTTTGTTGCTGTAAAAAGAGAAAAAGCTCAACAAGCTATTTCAAAAATCAACAATACCCGTCTAAAGAAAAAGAAAGTGCGCGTGACATTGTATTGATAAGGTTACTATCATATATTTTTACAGAACATCCTTCAAAACTTTCAGATTATTATAAAATCAAAAATTAAATGGTATAGAAGGCCCATAAAATTAAAGTTATACGTTGGTTATATAGATTAATGTGAAACAATGATTTTTGCTCAATCCAAAATTCCAACTGCGGCTCGCATATAACCTTAGTAAAAAAAATCTGAGCATGTATATATACATGCTGATAGAAACGGCATTTATTTAAAAATCTAGATAACTGCATTATTTTCGCACCACCGATATGCAAGCATCAGAAGCAATAGCTCTATTTGAGAAAACAATAGAAAAACACCTTACCCTAAAACCAGAACAAATACGCTGCGAAAATGAAGGTGAATACATTGTGCTACGAGGAGAAGACACTGAACTCTATGTAGATATCTGGCAACCCAAAGAAAGTAGCCAGTGGCAGTATTTCAACCGCGAGGAGGTGGCTGGCGTTTTTCAAATAGTGGCACCAGTATGCCACTACCCAGAAGATGAACATATTGCACTATTTATGGAGGAATTAGCTCACCTTAATTTTCACCTCTTTTCGGCTAGTTTTATAGCCAATTCCGAGCAAAAAATAGTGAGCATACAATATAAACGAGTGCTAGAAGGACTAAACGATACGGAAATAATAGAACCGCTAGAAGCCGTAGGTTACTACGCCGAAAATCTTCGCGAATATTTAGCTGAAAAGTACCACGTCAAAAAAATACACTAGGTGGGCAACCTTCGGGTTTCTTAGTCCATCTATTAATTATCCATTGCTATGAGCACAAATGACCACTACGATGAAATATCATTGATCAAGGCTTGCAGTAAGGGAGACCACAAGGCATTCAAAAAAATATACGACCAACATTCAGGCACTATGTACAGCATTTGCTTACGCTATATGAACAACCAAGACGAAGCCCAGGACGCTCTTCAAGAGGGATTTATTAAGGTTTTTAAAAATATAGGAAAATTTAAATCCTCTGGAAGTTTTGAAGGTTGGCTCAAACGTATATTCATAAATACCAGTATAGAGCAAATACGAAAGCGTAAAATCCACCTAGACGTTACAGATATAAATACCAACGAAATAAAATTGACCCATGCCCAAGAAACAGGTAATATGGACGCAGATAAAATGATGCTACTTGTACAGCAACTCCCCGCAGGTTATCGCACTGTTTTCAACATGTTCGTCGTAGATGGATACTCGCACAAGGAAATCAGTGAACACCTTGGCATAAATGAAAACACTAGTAAATCCCAGCTTTTTAAAGCTCGAAAACAGCTCCAATTCCGGCTAAAAGGTTGGTTTGAATAATGAATAAATTCAAAAACATATCTACTTTTGAAGATAGTCTTAAAAAAGGCTTGAGCGGGCACAGCACACCTGCACCTCCCAACGTGTGGAGCAGCGTAGCAGCTTCTACAGCTCAATCAGTGGGCTTAATCAGCCAAGTCAGTAATTTGATGAACTCTACTTCTAGCCTTATGAAAGTAGTATTGTTGTCAGGAATAATAGCCACTGTAGGCTCATTGGTATATACTATAAACTACAATCCGTCACCTCAACAAAACAACTCTGTACCACTCGATACGTCACCTCAATTAGAAACAGAAAAACTCAGCCAGGTATCACCAAAGGCTATGGACATATCGCTGCCTAAAGCTGAGAACACCAAAAGCCTATACCGCAAAACACCAGCAAACACTAGTTCAAATTCTAACACATACGCACTACAACGAAGACAAACGCCAAAAGCACCTGCCGAGCGTAATACTGCAACGAAGACTATGAGTACGTTGCCAAGCAACGTACCCCAAACCAATGAAATTGTAGCAGAAAACTTACAGAGCCCTTTTGCTATTTCAAATAGTTTGCCATGTAAAGGTGAACGCGTTACTATCTCCCAAAATACGCCAACAAACTGGCTCGTAAATGGTAATATTGTATCCCGAAATACTAAAAGCTACACTCTTACCGCTAATGAGGAAGGCTTACTAACAGTGTCAAACGGAAGCCAAATCAAAAGCATACGAGTGAGTACCTTATCCACTGACATAACAGCTACCTTGCAAGAGAATGGTACCTACCACTGCTCACTAGGAACTGACCTCATAGGCAATTGGTACCTGGACAGTAAGTTGATAGCAACCAACGCAAGCACTATAGACCTTACTTTACTTCAAGTAGGCACACACCGCATAAAGGCGACGGTGGTAAACCACGTTTGCAATACCACCATTTACAAAGACATTAGCATAGAACCAATTGGAAGCATTACTTTATATGAAATTTTCACCCCAGATGGAGATGGTAAAAACGACGAGTATGGTGTCGATATATTACACTATGAAAACTTTTCGATTCAAATATATGACAGAGAAAATAGACGTATATTCTTGTCTCAATCTCCTGACTATAAGTGGAATGGTAAAATAAACAACGAAGGAGCAGACTGCCCCTCCGATGAATACTATGCCAAGATTAGCTACCAACTAAAAGGGGAATCTCCGCAAGTGAAGTCAATAAAAATAACCTTAATCCGATAGTAAATTTGAATATTATGAAGAACCACACTAAATTTACCAACTTTTTGATGCATAAAAATATACACAAACCGAATAAACGTATGAATAAATTGATTGAAACCAACGTACTAGGCAAGAGCCTCATTGCGCTATTACTCGTTTTTATGAGCACTGTAGCTTACTCCCAGTGTGCACCTCAGCTTACATTATCAGATGGAACTAAGGCTACTTCTGGAACGTTTTGCGAGGGCCAACTCATATCTTTTCAGGCAAACTCACCAGGATATGTCAACACTTCCGTTACATGGGATTTTGGTGATGGACCACCTGCTGGAACTAGCTCAGACGAGAATGTAACCTACAGTTTTGATGAAGCAGGTGACTACACCGTGACCTTCACAGGGTCAGGATTTGCCGGCACCTGCTCAGAAACCCTAGAGGTGAAAATACGCGCATCTCCAGATATTTATATACGCAGAACAAACGACAGCTTGCAATGCTACCGAAACAATCTCTTCTGTTTCAAAGACTCCTCGCAAGCTCCTGATGGTCTTATAGTACAACAACGCTATGTATTCAGTGATGGTCAAGATACCACAATTACAAATCCAACATTCCCGTTTGAGTTTTGTGTGAATTTTGCTGACCCCTTAGGTGGCTTGTATGATGTTATAATAGAATCCTTAGACACTAGTGGGTGTCTTCGCCGAATAGAGTTTAAAGATTACTTTGAAGTATCCCCAAAAATTGGCGCATCTTATCTCAATCTTACTCCGCCGCCAAATCCAGGCTGTCGCCAAATAAACGGAGTTTTTCAAAATAGATCAACTTTACCCTTTGCGGATATGGACTCTTTTAAATGGGTGTGGACGGATGGAACAGAGGTGCAAGGAAGTCAAACCAAAAATCAAGAGTGGTGGAACGGCCCTGCCAATGACGGTATAGTAAGTCACTTGTACACCACTGCCGGTACCTTTTTCCCAAATCTTATCGCTTCTGCCTATGGTTGTTCTGACACTTTTGTGTCCAAAGTTTCGGTAGTCAACATTATACTAGAACCTAAAATAAATGCTGAAACTCCAGCTTGTGCTCCTTATCAACCCGTATTTACTGTAACCGGTATGAATGGTGCAAGCCCGAGTCGGTTTTTATGGAACTTTGGCCAACCACCTTGGGGTAATCAAAATGTTAATAACCAAACCTTTAGTCCCGTGAGACCAAATCCCTCTTATGGTCCTGGAGTATATATGATAAGCCTAAACGTAGTATCTGGTCCTTGTGATGTCACCGTATATGATACTATAGAAGTGGTAGGTCCAGGTACGACCATAGAAGTTCCATTTAATAGAGTTCCTTTGGATCAAACCTACCAATGTATTATAGAGGATACAGTGTGTATGACCAATAACTCCTCGTTTTATAGAAATGACTTTGATCGTACAGATGAAGACTCTGTAGTATATTATCCAACCTATAGTTTCGATAGGATTTTTCAATTAAATACAGGGCAATTTCAATGGCGTTTTCGCGTATGGGAAGAAGATCCTTACGGCAACAAAATAGTTTCAGACTCCCTTTATGCTTCTACAGCCGATACTATATCTGAGCAAGGATACAAAGTGTATTACGATGCATCCAAAGACTCCATAGCTGCTATTAATACAAACGTAGTACCTCAAGATACTACGTGGCACAAAGAAACTATCAACGGGGGTCCGAGCTACCGATTTGGCCTAAATAACCGATTGAGATACGTGTTTAACTACGTACCGCCAGCTAATGGACAAGGTATGGGAGCTGGCGACCAAGTGGCTGTTCCACTACCCCCGTCACCGTTACCAAATAGAGACTACAGACCTAATGTTTGGAGAGTATGGACTATGGGTGACAATTTTGCACCCCAATGTACAACAGATAGTAGACCGTGGGTAAACCAAAACGTAGGAATCAACTGTAACTACGTCATAGACAGCGCTCCTTGTCATTGGTATACACCTTGGGACGAAATTTATCGTACATTCCAAGATGGTAGAAATTATACACAACCGTTCTTAGAAACTCGTATTAATAAGGCTCTGAGAGAGTGCTACCAAGTAAGGGTATATGCCGATGACACAATGATTACTCCCAAAAAAGTAGTGATGACCGTACCGTCTGACTCATCTCTCACCTACTACATTGTCGACAAAAATGGCAACACCCTAGATTCTATAGTAGCCTTAAGCAATGGAGATGTTCTTTTTGTTGGCCAACTTTTTGATTTTGATTTTTGGGACTTCGAAAATTGGTATATAGACACATCTGTAGTCAATCAATGGAGAGCTAATCCTATTACCGAATTTGAACCATTTAACCTAACTGTACGTAGGCCCCCAGCTGCGTTCTACGGTACTGAGCTATATTACGATATACTTCGAGACTCTTTTGTATCAGTGAATAACAGAGCACAAAGAGATACCTTGTGGCACAGTGCAGACTCACTAGGACGCAACAATCCGCTGGCGGGCAACGGTACTACAAAGTGGACGGTAACCTATAACCCGATGAATTTCCAAATACCAGCCGGAGTTACCATTGATCTTCTAAAACTAGAGCCCCCAATAGGTGCAGCTCCTGGTGGAGCCGCACCCGGAACTACACAAACCTTATCTGGTCCGCGACTCGTGACCATAGATCCAGATTGGCAGTTTAGTATAAAGTCAAATGACAGTATCTTCACCCAATCCTACATAGATGAGAGTATGGCTGACACTGCCTACGCGCAGCCGTCCGGCTACGTAACTCAAGAAGTTATATTTGGCATAGAAACGCGGGTTGTAAGACAAGCTGTTTTTATAGATTCTGCTGGACACCGCGAAAATTGGTTCTTAGACAACGCTTCTTGTAACACAGTAACGCTGTGGCAAAAAGACACTATTCACCCGCTATTGTGCGAGTCTGAAGGCACCAAACAATTGGCACTTATACCACCAAATGCCAAAGGATTGGAATGGGTATCCGGTGCACCGTGCCCTTTTGACGGAGCTAATTTTAACTACATTCTAGAATTTAGTATTGCTGAAACAAAACCAGGTTGCAGCCAACAGTGGTTTGCCATAAACTATGACACCTTTAGCTTTGATCATACGTTGACAAGCTCTTGGACAGTGTACAATAGTGGTGGAGTATTTGGCGCAAAACCAGCTATTCCTTTACCCTTTGTGCTACCTTACGACATAGCCGGAAATACAGCCACTACTTTCTTTAGGTCATTCACCTCAGGGCAAATTGGAAATCCTTATGACCGAGATCCTATAGGTTCATTTGCATTCGGATTGATCGTAGGAAACGGAGCTCCTATCCCAGGAGTGACTCCTGCAAACCATCCTGCACGATGCCTAGACACCTTCTACTACCCTGATTTATTTAGAATACTCCCACTAGATGCTACTTTTGAAATAATATACCCTCAACCAACTGCAGATGGGAAATACTTTATGTGTGCTGGCGACACAGCATACTTTAAATTCAATACTTCCCTACAAGATAGTATAAGAAACATACGTTGGAACTGGGGATATCCTGCAACCAAAGAATTTGGTCGTGGTCCTAAGGTTTCTTATTACTTTGAGGATTTCAAATACTACCAACCTTATGAAGGGCCTGTAGTAGGACGAAATGATGAAAATATCGTGTATAATGGTGAAAATTGGCTATATAACTATGTGGTTAGAACCAATACTTATTCGCTAGAACGAGAAGGAAAAACAGATGTGTTTATTACTGACACGCTAGAAGTCATCGTAACAAGTATAATTAAAGATTGGAAAGTAGTTGCTATAAAAACAAACACTGACCAATTAATAAAAGACGCATTTGAACAACTACTTGGACTAACATACTCAGAAATACCACCCGATGAGGTAGCTTTATATTTAGGTGATGGCACTGCGGGCTGTCTTGACACTACTGGTATAAGTCAATTCTTTGCATTTGGTAAACAAATATATTCTGAAAAGAATAGAGATTTTGGAGTTTTTCGTGAAAACAATAAAGTATACCGTGTAGATACAACATTTACGCCACACGACACTATAGAGACGCAACACATCTTGCACTTTAGAGATTCGTCTGTTATAGGTTTTGACACTCTTTTATTAGATACTACTGGCAACGGGGTGAAAGACACGATAACAGGCTTGTACCGACACATATACCGTTATAAAGAATTGGTTATAGACGATGAATGTAACCCTGGCGACCTAGACACCGTGGTTCGATTTGCAAATGGGGCTATGACACCAGGCCCAATTTTGAATAGTACGGTAGGGTGCGAAGCTAGAGCAGCTAGATTCCTTAACGTCGGCTTCCTCAATAATTTTAGCCTACAAAACAATACCATTTGCCAAGGACTGGAAATAGAAGTAGATAACTACATACGCTACTATCAATATGGTGAGGAAGACCCATTCACTTATCCCATCAAAGATTCTGCCTTTTGGAGAGATCCTGTTCGATATGTAGCAAGTCCATCTCTTGAAACATTTATGGCAGATTGGGATGCTTCTACAGCTAGATTTGATAGTACTCGCTCTATTCCTACATTGACTTGGATATATGATACACCCGGAGAATATGATATCACCATAGTAGCCAAAGACAGTATAGGCTGTACAGACACAACTATGCTAAGAGCATTGGTTTCTGAAGTGTATCCTGATTTTGGGTTTGGCGATACACTAGTAAGCTGTGCCACTATTGTTAATTTCTATGATAGTACCACATTCTATGATCCATGTGCGGCTAAGGATACGTGTACTAATGGAACCGACCTCTCATGTGAGCGCATTGTATCTTGGTTATGGGATTTTGGAGACAACACCCGTAAAAGTTTACTGCAAAACCCTGCACACAACTATACCTCTGCAGGCACATTTGAAGTAACTTTGATAGTAACTACTGAGCTTGGGTGTATAGATAGCATCAAAAAGACACTTGTAATCCCCGGACCGCAACCAGAATTTGGTTTCAGAAATAAAGTGTGGCGAGATAAGGATACCGCAGAAATATGTGCCGGAGATATGATAGAGGTAGTCAACTTTAGTAAGGGAGACATTAACCCGGTATTTGATTTTGACTGGGGTGACAAAACAAACTCAAATCCTGGAACAGTGGGTGACACCTTCAGACATACCTACCTCAATCCAGGAGTTTACGAGCTTTACATGACCCAAGAAGATGAGGTAAACGGAGTACGTTGCCAGCGAATTTTCCCAGATACCAGTGACGCACTATTAGTGAAACGTAAAATTGTAGTGATAGTAAATCCAACACCAGATGTAACTATAGGTGCTGATCCACTTATTGTATGTCCAAACGAATTGATAACCTTCACCGCTACTATAGATGCCCGCTACACACGCATATCTTGGATAATGGGTAATGGTGATACCATCAACGAGCCAGATGCAAGTAATAATACACTTACATATTCCTACTCCAAGGACAGCACCTATCAAATAATTCTAGCACCAGAATACGATCAATTGCCTAGATGCTGGAGTCGAGATACCATAGAGGTAACTGTAGAATCTGTAACCGCAGATTTCTCTATAGACAGCAGTGCTAGTCCTAAATTCTGTTTTACTGACGAATCTGTGTTTAGTGCTTCTGCTACAGGAACCAAATCCTATGAGTGGTTTTTTGAAGATGAAGAACCTACCCCAGGCGAAGGATACAGTGCAGAAAAAGACGACTGCTACGACTGGGCAGACAGGAAAGGTACTTGGAATGTATGCCATGTAGCTACTACAGAACGAGGATGTTCAGACACGATTTGTAAGCCTATTTCGCACACTTTTGTAAGACGATTAGTCCCCTACAATGTATTCACTCCAGGTGTCGACGAATCCAACAATTTATTTGTGATTGATGGTGAGACTATTGATGAATTCAGTATTAAAATCTTCAACCGTTGGGGGGAAAGAGTATTTGAATCTAAAGATATAAATATATCTTGGAATGGAAAAGTAAATAATACTGGCATAGATTGTCCGAGTGGCACATACTTCTACATTATCAACTATACCTTCCGATTTGGAGTAGAAAATGAGGGATTAGGGCCTATAGAAGGTACCGTAGACCTAATTCGCTAATTCTGTAGTCAGACGAATGAAAAAACCTGCAACTATATAGTAGTTGCAGGTTTTTTTATGCCTAATTTTCAGAAAATTGTAAACGAGAACTATATATTAAAAGAACATAAACCGTGTACCCAAAACATATAACAAAGCATTTTGTAAATTCTGCTTTGTCAAGTAATGATAAAAGAGTACTAATTAAGCGTTACGACAAACTAAAATTGTAATTTTGAGGTTGTATATGATATAAAGCACAGCACTAACGTAGGGCTGAGCGTCTTACCAAATATGCCTACAAAAATAGAAACGCATCTTCGCCTGAGTGGACTAGAGCCAATGGTTCAAACGCCCAATATTAATTTTATTAATATTGGTGAACGAACGAACGTTACGGGGTCTAAAAAATTTGCACGACTGATACTTAATAACAAATATGATGAGGCACTCGACGTAGCACGCCAACAGGTAGAAAATGGTGCGCAAGTAATAGATATAAATATGGATGAGGGCATGTTAGACGGTAAAGATGCCATGGTTACCTTCCTAAACCTAATTGCCGCTGAACCGGACATTAGTCGTGTACCTGTCATGATAGACTCTAGCAAGTGGGAAATTATTGAAGCCGGCCTAAAAGCTATACAAGGTAAAGGCATAGTAAACTCAATAAGTCTGAAAGATGGAGAAAGCACTTTTATAGAGCGTGCTTCACGAATAAAAAGGTACGGTGCTGCAACAGTTGTTATGGCATTTGATGAAAACGGGCAAGCAGATTCATATGAAAAACGAATTGCCATATGCCAACGCAGTTATGACCTATTGGTAAATGAAGTGAAATTTCCTCCACAAGACATCATTTTTGACCCCAATATACTTACTGTAGCGACAGGAATAGACGAGCACAACAACTATGCAGTAGATTTCATAAACGCCACACGCTGGATAAAAGAAAATCTGCCCTATGCTAAAGTAAGTGGTGGCGTTAGTAATATTTCTTTTTCCTTTAGAGGTAATAATCCAGTGCGTGAAGCGATGCACTCGGCTTTTTTATATCATTCTATACGAGCTGGCTTAGACATGGGTATAGTAAATGCCGGGATGATAGAAGTCTATGAAGAAATCCCTAAAAACCTACTGATAGCTGTAGAAGATGTGTTGCTAAACCGCAGGCCAGACGCTACTGAACGCCTGGTAGAACTCGCCGAAACCGTAAAAGGAGATGGAAAAAAAATAGTAGTGGATCTTAGCTGGAGAGAGCAAACTGTAGAGGAACGTCTAAAACACTCCCTCATAAAAGGTATAACAGAATACATAGACGAAGATACAGAAGAAGCACGCGAACAGTATGAAAAGCCGCTGCACGTGATTGAAGGGCCACTAATGGCCGGGATGAATGTAGTAGGTGATTTATTTGGTGCCGGAAAAATGTTTTTGCCACAAGTTGTAAAAAGTGCACGGGTTATGAAAAAATCTGTAGCCTATTTACAGCCCTACTTAGAAGCAGAAAAATCGGAGGGACAAACACAGGGTAAAATATTATTAGCCACCGTAAAAGGTGATGTGCACGACATTGGGAAAAATATAGTAGGTGTAGTAATGGCGTGTAACAACTATGCAATAACAGACCTAGGTGTAATGGTGCCTACCGCTAAAATATTAGACGAAGCTGTAAAGCACAAAGTGGACGTTATAGGTCTGAGTGGGTTGATAACCCCAAGCCTAGATGAGATGGTAGATGTAGCTACAGAAATGGAGCGTCGTGGTATGAAAGTACCCCTACTAATAGGCGGTGCCACGACTAGCCGAGTTCATACTGCCGTAAAAATAGCCCCCAATTACTCTGGCCCAGTAGTGCACGTTCTTGATGCTTCGCGCTCAGTACCCGTAGCAGGCCAACTGATTGGTAAAAACACTCGCCAAAAATTTGAAGCAGAAACACACGCCGAATATAAAGAACTGGCAGAGCAGCATGCCAAACGACAAGCAGACAAAAACATATTGACCTACGAACAATCTGTGGCCAATAAACCTAGTATAGATTGGGGAACCTATATCCCTCCTACCCCAATACTAGTAAATAATACAAAAGTATACTCCGATTTTGACTTGAGTATACTGCGAAAATACATTGACTGGACTCCCTTTTTTCAAACGTGGGAACTTCATGGAAAATACCCCCGTATTTTTGACGATGAATATGTGGGCGAGGAGGCCAAAAAACTATTTGCAGATGCCACTAGTATGCTAGACGACATCATATCAAACAAAAAACTAAAAGCTAAAGCTGTGGTAGGAATTTTTGAAGCAGAGGAAACCAATGGAGACGTACGATTACCAAATGAAAGTAAAACATTTCATTTTTTGCGACAGCAACGTAAGATGGGTAATGGCATCCCCAATTTATCACTAGCCGACTATATAGCCCCAGCCAGTAGTGGATATAAAGACTATATCGGTGCGTTTGCTGTAACGGCAGGTATAGGAATAGAAGCACTGGTAGAGAAATATGAAGCTGACCATGACGACTATAATTCCATTATGATAAAAGCTCTAGCAGATAGACTAGCAGAGGCATTTGCTGAGTGTCTGCACCACGAAGTGAGAACAAAATTATGGGGCTATACCGCAGACGAGCAACTCACAAATGACGAATTGATCCGCGAAAAATACCAAGGAATACGACCCGCGGCAGGTTACCCTGCAAGCCCGGACCATACAGAAAAAGAAACGCTATGGAAACTCCTAGAGGTAGAAAAAAATACCGGTATCAGCCTAACAGAGAGCTTTGCTATGTATCCCGCAGCATCAGTTTCTGGCTTGTATTTTTCTCATCCAAATAGTAAATATTTTGCCGTAGGGAAAATAGGTGACGACCAAGTGAGAGATTATGCCGAACGTAAAAAATCAGATTTAAAAATCACCAAAAAATGGCTTGCACCAAATTTATTTTGAATAAAACGTTTGCTTAATTTATAGTTGGTCGACGAATAAGATTTACGGTGATTGGCGTAGTACCATCGTCATCTTCAGAACCTTTGTATAAAATAGATATTTTGTATGTGCCTGAGGCTGGTACGTTAAACTCTAGTTGCTCGAGTTTTTGGCTAGCAGAATGTTTTGATATTGGCTTGCCTTGTAAGTCCGTTACAGATATAAACGTTTCCACATTCGCTTCTTTTATAGTAAGATTGAGAAGATAATCATACGCAGCATCTGCAGGTACTTCAAACTGGTACAGACTATTTTCTTGAAGTGTAAGTTCTTGTGATCGAACATATTTCCAATCTGACCGAGGATTCACTTGTACCACTTGTGCGGAAGTAGTGTATCCAAAAGCGCATACTATCAATGCAATACCATATTTTATTATTTTGATAAACATATTATTTCGCAAGGTTCGGCTTATTAATAAGTTCCTCTTTCAGACGATTCAATTCTTTAATGCGTTGTCTAAAATCTTGACAGACAGCAAATATGTCATATTTTTCTGTCTCTGATAGATCTAATGTAATGGTTCTTTTTTTGCTCATCAGCGATAACTTATTGGGGTCTAAGGTACATCATAAAGCTTGTTTTTAGCTTTTCGTGCTATGTATTCGCTAATTTGTTCATAAATTCCTCTTAGCTGATCGTTGGTCAACATATCTAGGTGTTTCTGTATCACAGAATTATCCCCCCGTTTGGCTGGGCCTGTTTGCCACTGGCTTGGCTTGCCTTGCTTTAGTCGGTTTGCAGTTTCGGCTATTATAGGCAGTAAATGGTCGAACTCCAATCCATTGCTTTCCAAATACTCTTCGGCCACCGAGTACATAGCATTGGTAAAATTATTGGCAAATACCGCAGCGAGATGATATTTTTCACGTTGAGCGCTATCCACTTCTCTTACTTTATTGGTTATTGAATCGGCAAGATCGTGCAGTTTTTGTCTAGTCATATCATTATTATATTCTATAAAAACCGGTACTTCCAACATACTTTTAACTTCTTCTTTCCTAAAACTCTGAAGGGGATAAAAGACGCCATAATTAGTAGCATATCCTTTAAGAACATTGATAGACACTGGACCTGAAGTGTGGCATATAATTGCATTCATACTACTTGGCAAATCATCCAATACGCTGAAATACGCTTCGTCACTAACACACAATATGACAAAATCAGCATCTTTGTACATAGTGCTGGGCTTATCGCCGTAGAAAGCACCAAACCTGCTTGCTAAGATTCTGGCACGACCTATATCTCTACTAATTACCTGATTTATAGTATGGCCTGCATTGTCAAACGCTTGAGCTAGATGGGTAGCCACATTGCCACTGCCTACTAAGGTAATTTTATACTTCATTTATACTCTTTTACGAAGCTCGAGCCTATGCCATGTAGCTATTCCAAAACCGATAACCATCATCACAGTACCAAGCCAAAGCAAGTTGATATATGGGAAAACAATCCCTTTCATCACAATAAATTTTGACTGCGGTGTAGTTTCTGCTATCTCCAATACAGCTATTGGTTCGCCGCCCAATGTCGGTCGTATCTCAAATCCAAAACGCAGCCCCGCCTCAGCTACCTCCTCTCGTATACTAAAATACGTGTTGGCATTTATACCAAAAATAGGTGCAGCTTCTATCATAGATTTTCCGGTTTTTATTTGAAGTAACGCTTTGGCTAGCGTGGTATTTTTAAGTCCTATAGACTTGCCGTCACCTTGTTCTACTCCGGTAAAAAACACTGTACCATTATTGGTCACTATACTGTCTCCTTTGTTCACAGTATATTCTTTTACATTTTGCCAATCTATACTATCTGTAAGGGGTTTGGGTAGCGAAGTGATGTGGGTATAAACGTCGTAAGTCAGATAATGTCTGGTATCTGGATTAGGTAAAATACCCCCCATATCCTCGTTTATTTGTGTGTTTGGCATTAATGTAAACTCTTCTTTACCGTCTAAGCTTTTATAATTGACTTTGAAATAGATGTCTTCGCCACTTGTACTGTCCCCTTGGTAGGTGACCATAAAATCTCCTAGTCGTGTAGGTTCATCTTTAATTAGCAGCATATTTTCTCTACGTGCTCGTTCATCAAAATTTCCCATTTGCCCACTAAAATCAGCAGTAATAACTTGTTTTTTTGCACTACTTACGAGTACTCCGAGCAGCATAAGGCCAAAACCCATATGAGCAATTGACGCACCAGATAGTTTAACCTTTCTGACATAAAGTACAAGGTAAGCTAAATTAGCAAAAAAAGCATAAATACCCGCCAACATAAATACTACATATAGCGGATTACTTATACCAAAAAGGAATATACCACCTATAGTTAGTATAACTGATATTCCCGCAGTAATCAAAATTTCTCTGGCTAATTTACCTTTGTCAGGTGTGTTTTTGTACCTAAAAAACTGAGTCATTGCCATCAGAATAGCGATAACAATGGCAATAGGCATTTGATACATATTATAATACCCTATCACATCTTCTGGCGGCACCATAGCCGTCCCAAAAATCTTATTAAATACTGGTTTTGATGTACCTACAAGTACCTGCACCGCACTCAATACAAGCATCAACGAGCCAATAAACATCCAAAACTCACGGCTGCCTACGTTATCATCACTCGCATTGGTTGACAAATTTTTATTGATATTAAGCACAAACCAAGCTATGCCTAGTAAAGAGAGAACTAACAGTGGGTAAAAACTAAGTTTCGTATAAAAAGGTAGGAGCAATACTAAGATACTAATGGGTATAATGATGTACCATCTCTTTCTTGCCCCTTGAGTAACTGCTACTATGGGCAGCCAAATAAATAGTACCACAAACTGCATCAACTGGCCAGCGAGACCTAAGTCTGTAAAGGAATGTACAGATGTATCTCCGAGTACTCCGCTACGCGTGAGGAAGGTGGCATATAGTACCATAATATATGAGCTAATAACTAAGGTATATGCTGCTATAGTAGAGCCGTTGGTTACTTTTTTGATAAGCATAAGGTGTATACCGCTGATGAGTAATAGCCAAGGGACGAGTGAGGCATTTTCTACAGGATCCCATGCCCAATATCCGCCAAAACTAAGTGATTCGTAAGCCCAAAATCCACCCATAATAATCCCCGCACCCAATATCATACCTCCGGCAAGGGCCCACGGTAAAGCAGGTTTTATCCACGCTCGATATTCTTTTTGAAATAGGGAGGTAACGGCAAAAGCAAAAGGGACAATAGTTAAAGCAAAACCTAAGAATAATGTTGGAGGGTGAATGACCATCCAGTAGTTTTGTAACAGTGGATTGAGCCCAGTGCCGTCCACTACATTTTCTAGATAGTTGGGCAGAGAAAAAATAGGCGCTTGCATCTTGTCTCTTAGAAGTTCAAAAGGGCTACTGCCTAGTGTATAAATATCAAGCACATTAATCCCCAACAACATTGCTGAGAGAACTACTTGGGACAGCGCCATAATGGCAACTACACCGCGCTCCCAGCGCTTGGCTGTGAAAATAAGTAGCACCCCGAGTAGTGCATTCCATACCATCCACAGCAAGAAGCTTCCCTCTTGTCCTTCCCAAAAGCAGGAAATCATGTAGCGTAAGGGCAGTGTTTTACTGCTGTGCTCGTAGGCATATGCGTACTCAAAAAGATGCTGTTGAATTATAAAAAACAGGGTAACAAATATGCCCAATACAGCTACAGCGTGTATGCTGTAAAACAAACGACCGAGAGCCACATCAGGGCCTCTATCTTCTTTAGCTTTGGAATAAAAAATGACGCTAAGAATGGCACTTATAAAGGACAGAACTACAAAAAAGTGTCCTAGATTTCCGATAAATAGGTTCTCACCTACGTAGGTTATTTTTTCCATTTATTAGAGTTGAGAAGCTTGAGCACTTGCATTGTTTTGCTCATCCTTATATTTAGACGGACATTTGGGTATCACTTTTGTAGCCCTAAAAATATCACCATCTACGTGACCATACATATTTACAGATTCTGCACGTTCAAAATCTTGTTGTTTGGGTTCGGTAGATACAACTTTTCTTATATTCCCTTCTTTATCTTTAAGATAAAAAGAAAAATAATTAGCATCTTTCACGGGATCGTACTCCATAGGCTTATCTTTCACCAAAAAGCCCGTGATATGAAAGGTTTCCCCGGGATTTTCTGTTGCCTCAGAAAACGTCGAGCTTTTCTGAGCTCCAGAGTATGTGCTCATTATTCCAGCTATGGCCACAGCTAGTAGTACCAATAATACAATTACTTTAGGTTTCATTTCGTTTTCTTCTCTAATTCTGTTATCTTCTTCTCTAATCTTACTAAATATGCCGCCAAAAAGGCGAAAATGATTACCAGTATAGAAACCACTACGTAAATTTTACCACTTTGGTAAAGCAAATCATCTACAGGAGTTTGGGCTATGGCAGATAATGCTACAAATAACAGTATTATACTATATTTTCTCATTTTTTCTTATCAATTCTATCAATCTGTATTTAAGGGTTGCAATCCAAACCCCAAGCAAAATCCAACCTACTGTGGCTAAATAGAACACCTTACGCAGGTTATTATCTAAATCTAGACTACTAAACCCAATAGTATCTCCACTAGCTGGATGCAGGCTAGTTTCTGCCAAGCGTGGTATAACTATTATAAGGACTATATAAAGAGGAAAAGCAAATAGATTATATACAGAAGAAAACTTTCCCCGTTTAACCTCATCTTCTATACTATTTCGCAGGATGTAATAGGCTATATATATAAGCATTCCAATAGCTGCACCATTTAATTTGGCATCTTCTATCCACCAAGTTCCCCACGTAAATCGTGCCCAAAACGAGCCAGTGGCCAACCCCATAAGTCCGAAAAGCATTGACACTTTAACAAAGCTGCTGCTCATAGTATCATGTGCGAGATTATTACTAGACAAAAATTTTATGCCATATATATAAGACACAACTAAGAGGACTATCATAGTAAACCACATGGGGACATGAAAATGCAGATTGCGTATGGTTTTGGCGAGTATCCCTATATCATCGGGAGCGGGCATTAGCAGGCCACCAATTATGGCGTAGACTATGCACACCACAGAGAGTATTTTCCACCACGATTTTCTCATTTCTTCAAACGCTAACAAAGGTAATTCTTTTTTAAAAACTGACTGCTAGTAAATCAATAACTTATGGCGTGTAATTTTGTTTTTGACACTGCCATGTAATACCCAAAAAACCTAAAATTCTGAGGTAACAATTTTTCTATTATGTTAGTAAAAAAAATAACGTTAATGGAAGAGCTAGGATCTTAGGTTTTCTGCTTTTTCTTTTTCACACTTGGGAATAGAATATTGTTGAGTATTAGTCTGTAGCCTGGGGAATTGGGGTGCAACGCCAAATCTGTGGGTGGTTCTCCTACCATATGCTGGTAGTCTTCGGGGTCGTGACCGCCATAAAAAGTAAATTGCCCTTTACCAAAAGTTCCATGGATATATCGCGCTTCATTCAGGCTTTTATTTTCTCCCATTATGATTACTGTACTTTTTACAAGTTCTTTTTTGAACGCGGTAGTTTGGCCCATAAACGCCTTAATAATGCGCTCGTGGTTTTGGGTGAGAATGGTGGGTATAACATCCCATTTAGCACTAAATTCATTTAAGGCAAAAAGATCATTTTCTTCCCGTACTCTCCGTGTACTTGGATCTACATCTATACTGCTCACTTCATAGCGCATAGGGTTCATTTCTATTTGAAAATTGTGAAAAGCAAAAGACTTGTTATAGTCCAAAGCAGCCTGCGCCCCAGGCTGTATACCATCGCCATCAAACATCCTTTCACAAATATCTACGCCATCTGCAGCCATAGCTATATCATAGCTGTCAGTGGCGCTACACATAGCAAAGAGAAATCCACCACCAACAGTAAAATCTCTTATTTTTTTGGTAACTGCAAGTTTAAGTTCACTCACTTTGTTGAACCCATGTTTGCGAGCCATCTCTTCAGCTTCGGCTACTTGCTTTTGATACCAAGGCGCATTACGAAAACTTGCAAAAAACTTGCCATATTGCCCTGTAAAATCCTCGTGATGCAGATGAAGCCAATCATACGTTGGAAGTTTACCATCCAAAACCTCATCGTCAAATATCACATCATAAGGGATTTCGGCATAGGTGAGTACTAAGGTCACTGCATCATCCCAAGGCTGGGCAGTTTTAGGCGAATATACAGCTATTTTGGGGACTTTGAGCAGTTTTACCACATCGGCATTTACTACAGGACTTGCCAATTCATTTTTTATACTGTTAGCCTTCACCTCACTTATGGTGGTATAAGAAACGCCTCTAAGAAGGCATTCTTTTTCTATGTTTTCATACGCATCCATCAAAAAACTACCTCCTTTGTAATTGAGCAGCCACTCTACTTCTACTTCTTTTTCTAGCACCCAGTAAGCTATACCATATGCTTTAAGATGATTTTTTTGCGATGCATCCATTGGCACTAGCAATTTGTCTGCACGCACCACTAGCGCCGTGCTTGCTAGTGTAATCAATATTAGAAATGTTTTTTTGTAAGGCATTGTATTTATGTGGCTTTGGGATTAGGATACAAAAAGTGTACCCATTTTGTGCCCAATGATTACGAGCACAAGACCTACCACATTGCTAAGGCCAAGATATATTAATAAATATTTATACTCCGCAGATGCCAGCATTTGCCAAGTTTCTAGCCCAAAAGAGCTAAAAGTGGTAAATCCCCCCAAAAAGCCAATTATAAGAAAAAGACTTGTTTTGGGCTGTTCAAGAAGATATACACTTAGGAGACCGATGAGAAAACATCCTAGTAAATTGACTGTAAGTGTACCCCAAGGCAGACCCGTTGAACTTGTGAGTTGGCCACTAATTATCCAACGGCAAACCGCGCCAAATCCTCCTCCCAAAAAGACCAATAACCAATTCATTTCCAAAATATATAGTTGTAAATATATTCTATTTCGAGTGCTCCTTGAGCATTGTAACTCTCCATGTTACGAAGTAAGCCATTTTCCATATAAAAAAACTTATTTTGCCTATTATGCGAATTGTTGGTTTCCACTAAGAGACCCTCTTCATCATATTTCAAAAAAGTTTGCTCAAAAACAGGTCTATCCCCATAAGCAGAGCTAGATGTACTTGTCACGTTTCCTTGCTCGTCCCACTCAGAAGTACTTTCCTCCAAAAGATCACCTTTATCGTTGGTTGTACGAGTGGATAAGAGATTATCTTTTTTATCGTATGTATTTTGGGAATAGTAAACTATAGTGCTTCCTCGATTTACAACATCTATTTTCATACTATCTATTCGATTTGATCTACGAGGAGTGTAGTACGTATATTTTGTATGGGTCGTATCTGCGTTTTTGAGGTCTATAACAGTACTGATTTGAGGGAGTTTATCTTTTTTGGAATAATCCCACAAATAGATAGCTATACTATCTCCATTTACCAGTAATACTTCCTTTACTACATTAGTATTTTTATAGAACTTGTACGTTTCGTCTATTTTTCGATACCCGGAGCAATTATAATCTCTCATTTCGTATATGATTTTTCCATTTTCATCAAGTATTGTTTGCTCTGTCAAACAGGTATCTGCACGGCTTGTAAATGCGTGTATTACCTGGAACTTTTTAATTTCTGAGACCTTCAAGCTTTTTAGAATATCTTCTTTATTTTGCTGTGCATGGAGCAAAATAGCCCCAAATAAAAACACAATTAGAATATTTATTTTTTTCATTTTCTAGTAAAACACACGTCAGTAAATGTGCCATATTTTTTTTGTTCTAGTTTCAATTTTCCCGCAAAGGCTATCATTGCTGCATTATCTGTACAGTACTCAAACTTGGGCTCGTATGCTGTAGCTTGGTATTTTGTAGCAAGCGTGTGCAATTCTGCTCGCAATTGGCTATTCGCTGCTACACCTCCTGCTATGCCGATATGTTTTATACCTGTTTCTATCATTGCTACTTCAAGTCTGCTCAGCAGATAAGACACTATAGTATGCTGAATAGATGCACAGAGGTCATTTATATTTTCTTGAACAAAGGATTTATTTTTTTGTGTTTCTTTTTGCAAAAAGTACAATATCGATGTTTTAAGCCCGGAAAAGCTAAAATTGAATGCTTCTACTTTTGGTGTATTAAACACAAAGGCATTGGGATTTCCCAACTTTGCATTTCGGTCAATGATTGGCCCAGCTGGATAAGATAAGTTGAGCATTTTGCCTGCTTTATCAAAAGCTTCCCCGGCAGCATCGTCTATAGTTTTTCCCAATACTTCTATGTCCAAATTTTGATCTACTACCACCAGCTGCGTATGTCCACCAGAAACCAGCAAGCACAAAAACGGCAGTAGGGGTATGTTGCCATCTATAAAATGTGCCAAAACATGGGCATCTATATGGTCAACATTGACATACGGTATACCAGCAGCTAGTGCCAAACCTTTGGCAAAAGAGTGCCCTACTAGCAGCGAACCCATTAAACCTGGGCCTTGAGTGCAAGCTATAGCGTCTATATCTTTTATAGTACAGCCTGCTTTTCTCAAGGCTGCATCTACTGTAGGTACTATGTTTTGTTGATGTTTTCTGCTAGCCCACTCTGGTACCACCCCACCAAATTCCTCATGTATTTTCTGAGAGGCAACCACATTAGAACAAATATTACCATCTATATATACCGCTGCAGATGTATCGTCACAAGACGATTCTATGCCAAGTATACAAGTTTGTGAATTAATCTTTGCCATTTGTAAGGTATGTTTGTAGGCTCGTAGTGTTTATTTAAAATAGATGCCAAAAATAATCAAAATACCAATCATAGTATTAGCTAGTCTTTTGGGAATGGCGTTAGCACTATTGGCATTGGTACAAACTACTTGGTTCAAAAACTATATGGTGCAAAAAGCTACCCACTATCTAAGTACAGAGCTAGGTACCACAGTGAGCATAGGAAGCATCGAGTTATCTTATTTTGATGCACTAAAGGCTAGTAATATATTTTTGACAGATCAAAAATCAGACACACTCATCTACATCAAAACGCTACAAATAGACTATGATATATTTTCATTCAACAAAAGAGAAATACGACTAAACGACGTACAGATAGATGGTGGGAATATCGCTATAGGTGTTCCCAAGGGAGGAAAAGAATTAAACATCCAATTTTTAATAAACTATTTTAACGCACCGCCCAACGGCAAACCGACAAGCTCTACTAAGCTTATTTTTGATCAAGTAGAACTTAGCAACACACGTTTTCATTATTTCAACCAAAACTACAGCCCACCTATAAGCCGTGCTTTTGACGAAAACAATATGATATACAGCAACCTCAACGGTCATTTGCATAACTTTGAGATCATCAACGATTCGCTTACTTTTTATCTAGATGACATAAGCGGTAAGGAAAAATCTGGTTTAATTATAGAAGATTTGCACGCCAAAAGTATAATCAGCTCCACTACTATGGAATTTAGAGATTTGTACATACAAACTCCCCGCAGTGTGATTCGTGACTACCTCTGCTTTAACTACAAAACCTATGCTGATTTTTCTGATTTTATTTCTGTAGTAACCGTAGATGTAAATCTAGCAGACAGCCGCTTGCACACTGATGATTTAGCCTTGTTTTCTAATCATTTGGGACGGTACGAAGAAACCATAAATGGCACAGGACGCCTAGCGGGAACTATAGATAACCTGCACAGCAAAAAACTAGTATTAAAACTAGGGAATCACACCCAATATACCGGAAGTGCTGAATTAATTGGGCTACCCGACATAGACAGAACCGTTTTTAGTCTAAGTGCGTTACATTTTCAAACTAATACCGCAGACCTAGCTAAACTCATAGAGTTAAACCCTATACCGCAAGCATTTACAAACTTAGGTACTATCTCCTATCGCGGGACATATATGGGCTTGCTAAGCGATTTTAAAATCCAAGGAGATTTTGGCACAGACATAGGTAATCTAACAGCTGAGTTGCACTATAGCCAGCCACCAAAGGCCAATCCAAAGTACCAAGGTTCTTTTCGAAGTAAAGACATAAACCTAAAAAAGCTGTTCAACATCGGAAAACTGGGCAGGACCTCTTTCGATATTACAATAGAGGGACAAGGGTTAAATGCCGCAGCACTGAGTGCAGCAATAGATGGAGAAGTATATCACATCGAATATAACGACTATGACTACAAAAACATTGCCTTAAATGGAAGTTTTAGTGAGAGTATATTCCGTGGAGGAGGCCGTATTACTGACCCCAATTTTAATTTAAATTTTGATGGTGTGATAGATATAACTAAAGTACATCCCTCCATTGACATCACAGCCAACGTAAGGGGTATCAATTTAAAAACCTTAGGGATAGACACCTTGGATAATATGTTGTGCTTTAAGGGAGATATTGATTTGAATGGAGATAACATAGACGATATAACCGGTAATATAGCGCTAGATAGTTTTACATTGACCCGCAATGAAACAAGCTATACAATAAACAATCTATTGCTAATAGCGAGCAAAACAAGAGAAAAACGGCAATATAAGTTACTTTCTAGTGCGCTAAATGTATCTGTAGAGGGTGATTTTATTCCATCAGAAACCCAGACTATATTCGCCTATATTGAACACCTCATATATCCCAAAGAATTTGAAAAACCAGAAGCTATACTTGCTACAAAAGACTTGTGTATAGAGGCTAATATTTCTAGTTTTGATCCACTTTATACCGAATTTTTTAAAGATATATACTTTGATAGCTTGGCTTTTAATTTTAACTACGACCACCAAGCAGGCAAACTCACTTCTAATAACACCATCAATGGATTTGAGTATGATGTACTATCTACCTCTCTCATAACCATTAATTTAAAAAATGAGGTAAACTTTGAACCGTTAAATTTTAGCATAACCACGGCAGGGCTTATACAAAATGATAGCACAATCTTTACTGAGTTAGACGCAAACGGCTTTATTAAAAACGGTATAGTACATTTTGAGACAACCGCAAAGCAAAATAGTACACTCGACTTAGCTATCAACGGCCGATTTATATATCAAAACGATAGTGCTATGGTATATGTAGATGAAAGTAAGGTAAAAATATATGACGAAGAGTGGGCCCTCCGCAAGTCGCTATCCCCCAACCTAATCTACCAAAATGGCATTACAGAATTGCGTTCTTTTGATTTTAGAAATGGGGAGCAAATTTTGTATGTGGAGGCTTCCACAGGCTATCAAGCAGACAAAATAAACGTAATACTTGCCGAATTCCAACTAGACAATTTAAACCCTTTTATAGCGGGGTTTGACCTCAGACTACAAGGCACAACAAACGGCTACATCGATGTATCTGACCGTCAAGGATTTCCTATAATAGAAGCAGATTTAACAATAGACCACTTACAACTAGATAATGATACATTAGGAAATTTAACCTTAACGAGCAAAAATAAAAACCTGCTGGCTGTTGGCATAAATGGAAAAATAACAAATGGCCTCCTCAATGATATGAAGATTCTTGGTAGCATAGATTTCAGTCACAAAGACTCCCCACTCGATCTACAGCTACTCACCCAGCATAGCAGTATAAAACCATTTGAAAAATACTTAAATGGATTAGCATCCAATATAGACGGCTACTCTACTACAGATATCAAAATAACGGGGCCACTAGATAAACCAAAGCTAAAAGGCACTTTACGACTAGATAGCTTAGCCTTTGTAGTAGATTACCTTCAAACGGGATATACTGGCTCTGCGGCGGTAGATATCGACTACAACTCTTTTACCCTGAAAAGCGCACAACTGGTAGACCGCTATGAAAACAAAGGACAAATAAGTGGAAATGTCAATCATACGAATTTTTCTGATTTTCATTTTAACCTATTTATAGATAGGTTAGAAAATTTTGAAATAATGAATACTACTAGAAAAGACAACAATCTTTTTTATGGAACAGTGTTCGTAGATGGATCTATGAAAATACTAGGGCCACTAGATAATATTCTATTGCAGATAAATGCAAAAAGCCGAAAAGGAACAGCCCTGGTGATACCGTTAGACAATTTTGAGACCAGCGGAAACCTCAGCTACGTAGAATTTGTAAACCTAAAGGAAGACAATAATAACCTAAACCAAGGTTTTCAAACCAAAGCCGGCGTGCGTATGGATTTTAACATTGAAATAACTAATGACGCCAGTGTGACTTTGTTATTTGACGAATTGCTAGGCGACAAAATAGAAGCAGCTGGACATGGCAACTTACGTATGGAAATAAATACTTTTGGAGATTTCAATATGTATGGTGGGCTTACCATAGACCGAGGCAACTACTTATTTACGGCGTTGAATCTAATCAACAAATATTTTACAGTCAAACCGGGCGGAACATTATTTTGGGATGGCAGCCCTTATAATGCAAAAATAAATCTAGAAGCCATAAAAAGGGAATACCCTGTACCAAAAACATTGATGAGCGGTACAGCAGAAAACCCAGAGCAATATAACCAGGCTATACCCGTAGATTGCTACCTCAAACTGACCGGCTTACTTTTTGACCCGGAGGTCGCATTTGACCTCAAGTTCCCTACACAAAACTCTTTAAGCGGAAATGCTACTAGCGCACTAAATACTACCATAGACCGTATAAAGCTGGACCAAGAAGAACTCAACAGGCAAGTTTTTGCACTTATGGTTTTGGGTACATTTGTACCTCCCAGTTTTGCTACAGGCTCTAGCTATAATGCTCTAGATGGTGTAGAGAATACAGGCATAAACAGTTTGAGCGACTTTGCCAGCAGTCAGCTCAACAACTGGCTTGGGAAACTAGATACCCGCCTGCAGTTGGGTGTAGACTACCAAAACTCTAATCAAACCGACCAAGCGGAGATTATTGTCTCCATGCGACGAAAGTTTTTAGAGGATAGACTAGAACTCTCTGCCTCTGTAGATGCAGCTGCCCAAGGCAGCAGACCGTATGATTTGAACATTAGTTACAGTATAACCGAAGACGGAAATGTGCGTATTAATGGGTTTCAGAAACAAACTGCTGACCCTACTTTGGGCAACTTAAATAGCATACAGACTGCAGGTGTTGGTCTATCATTTCGATACAGATTTGATAAATTTAGGTTAAAAAGAAGACGTATAGAAACAGAAAAAATACCATAACGTCAAAGCCTAATCTACAAACTACTGAAAATCGGTGGTTAACTTGAAGCGCAATACACGTCCATTACCGGTATCGCATACCCATACAATCCGATTTTTGTAGGCCACAGCACTAGGCCGGTCAAACTGAGAAAGCCCTTGTCCCTTGCCACCAAAACTTGCCATTTGATACTTGGTAGTAGCAGCTCCAGCTGGTGGTTTTACCCCTTCTAATCCGGTGGTTGTAAACTGATAGAGTGAGTCTTTTGCTCGGTCTACTACGAGTATAAAATTTGTTCCATCTCCGGTAATGGTTACTCCCATTGGCTCTTCAAATTTATGCGGTGTAGCTAAATTCCCATCGGCAATTGTAGTGTCACTTTCAAACAATATACGCGGTTCGTAGCTAGACCCAAATTCAGATTCTAAGTAGTCGATAACTTGAATTTTTATGGATGTATTTTCATCTAAGGATGTAAAGACAAAGTGGTCTGAACCTCCGGCAGATATTTGTGGAGGCTGCACAAAACTGGCAATTCCTATAGGATTTTTAAAAAAATCTCTAAAAAACCCACTGGGTGTATTTACTACTACCGGGGTAAGGTAGCTGCCATCGCTGTCAAACAGCAGAACTGCGTCATCTGGTCCGCCCACCTTTTGCAGATTGTTGTCTGTACCTCGTCGAGTTACATAAAATCTATTGTCTGACAACACCGCAATTTTATTAAACTCTACTCTAGCATCGCTACTAGAAAATGTAGTTTTAAAATAAAAAGGATGTGTTATAGTATCTACCATTCGTGCATAGCGTATGCCAAAATCTGCTCCTGCACCGTGCATATCTATTTTATAAATACACGTCACATCATAATCAATACCTGCTACAGTGGTAGTATTTTTACCAATAGCCAATAGGTCGAGTCTCCGTGTTTGGGCCACTGCTTTCACTCCGCGCACTTTGAATCTACCAAGCTCTCTCCCGCTTTCGTCCAGCGATATTATTTCCTCTGTGGCTTGATCTACCACGTAAATCAGCTCATCAAAACCAGTAATAATGTCTACCGGCTCTACAAAGGATTGCAAAGCAGGCTGTACTGGCACATAGGCCACTTCTCTGGGGCTGTAGGTAGGTACTTCTATAAAATCTATATCCGTTTTAGTGCCAAAAAAACCTTGGCAAGCTGAAAGAAAAAGCACCGCGCTAAAACCTAGTAAGCTGAGTATTGAATTGCGTGTTTTCATCGTTGGTCGTTATTGAAAGGAATATGAACACCAAATATGTGTTGAACACCCATTTGATTCGTAGGATTTATGCCATAGTCTATATACAATGGATTCGCGCCAATTCTGGTTTTTATGCCGATACCCGCTGTAGGGTAGTTTTGACCCTTTACGCTAAGTTTATACCCAAACCGAACAAAAAGTAGTTCTCTGAGACCTAATTCTCCCCCAATTCGTATGTTTTCGGCATTATCACTAGGATGATTGAGTTCAGCAGAGATTAGAAGTTTTTTTGTTTCTGTTTTGTAAGGTACGAAGCTCAGTCCCATTTTAAAAACAGTAGGCGCCGTATATTTTTCTAAAGCTACAGCTGTACGATTGTATCCAACCTCCAAGTCATCGCCACTCATAGAGGAATTACCTCCAAAATTTTTGACAGCTACGGCAAAGGTTAAATTCTTAAAATCTGTTGTATATAAAAAGCCGATATCACTAGTTACTGTATGGTTTCGATAGGTAGATATACCTTCAAAAACATACTTTATACCAATGCCTATACTGAACTGCTGTGATAATCTGCGTGCATAGTTGAGACCTACAGCCGTGTTATTTACATAAAACTGCTGGCCGGTACCGTTGGGTTCAAATTCTGTACGGACTTCCATGGCACCGCTGTTTAGGCTATTAACCCCAAACCCAATAATGGAGCCATCTTCAAGGATTTTTGCACCATTAAACAGTGACTGATTTATGCCGGCACCAATGACCATATTACTCAAGGCAAAACCGCTACCACTTATCTGAACCAGTGCTGCGGGATTTATCTCCGCACTATACAAATTTCCTGGATTGGCAACACTAGCACCCGCCATACCAAAGGAGGTTGGACTCATATCGTTTTTCAAAAAGCTGAGCGCAGACAAACCTGCACGCTGGCCTCCGAAATTAGGTAAGATTTGTCCAAAAGAAGTCAATACAACTGAAAGACTTAAAATAAGTAGTAAATTTCTCAAAACTGATTTGCAAAAATAAGCGGGTAATGATTGCATTTACAAAAAGTCCTATTAAAATTATATTATCAAATTTTCACTTATCATTTTGCACATTTTGATTGGTGGCATTACAGCGAAAAAAAGCGTTTTAGGTATAAATACCTTTTCTAATGGCAATGAATATGACAATCATACCTGTATAGGCTACAAAAAATGGAATTATAAGTTCCTGAAGACCTACAACCAAGAGTACCGCAATAACAAGCAGCTGAAAACCCAAACCGAAAGTAGAAACCGCAGTCATGAGCCAATTTGGAAACAGTTTGCCATACGCCGCACGAGAATCCAAAAAATAAATTGTTTTATCAAACGGAGCGTATAATAGGCTGTATAGTTTATAAAGGATATCTACATTTTTTTGTTTTTCTCCGTCAAAAGCAAGCGGAGTTTTATTTTCAAATACACGGCTTGTGGTATCGCCGCCAAATCTGTTTCTTAGAATGACGTAGTAGTAGTTGTAAAGTGTGCCTTGAAGCTGCACACCCATAAAGGCCAAAATAGTTAACCAAATAGTAGCGCTGCTACTGTACCATATGGCCAAAAATATAACTGCATTTAAGCATATATCTGCTACTGAATCTAAATAACGACCGGTATGCGAAGGTGTTTTTTTAATACGTGCTAGCTCACCGTCTGCAGCATCCAATATAGATTTTAAGATTAGAAACAACGCTGCGGTAAAAGCATGACCCATTATAATGGCCCAAACCGCAACTAAACCAGAGACTGTGAAAGCCAAAGTAACATGTATTGGAGTATATCGCGTAGTTTTTAAAAAATGTGCTATGATCTTTGCTGCGGGTCTTCCATAATCTGATAAGTCAACAAACTTATGCGCTGTAGGCAATTTAGACATGTAAAAAATAAACTTTTGAGGAGACCAATTCTAAAATAATTTAAAGGACAAAACTAGCCCTAAATTTTCAATAACACTATTTTAATACTAATTGTGACATCATTAAAGAGCCAAAGTTTTGTTAAAGTGCAGCTTTTTTTACACGAGAGTAATAACCTTTTGTATAGCATAATTATCACCAAGGTATCTTATATGCTACCATATATTTAAAAGTAAAAAACGAAACACGAGTGACCTTAATCTTAGCTCATAAGCTCAGTTAAGTTTGAAGAAGAAATTGTCAGTATATCAATATAATAGAAGTTAAAATAGGGATAGTTGACTTAGTTATTATATGAGCTGCCCAAACTATGGAGCAAGTCCATTATCTTCATACTCGTGTTTGCAACGTAATATCTCGTAGTATAGCTCGACCAACTGGACTTGGTCTATGTATGATGGATGAAAGCTACAGAATTCCTTAAATTTAATAAGATCAGTATCTGTAAAATTTGTAAGTGTGGTGATGATGAGGTCATCATATTTTTCCTTGCTTTGTCCGCGTATTCTATCCCGCTCTAGGAGTTCCTGGTATTTTCTTCGTTCTTTACCATCTTTGCTAAACCTGTCATACAAATAAGTTATAGGACTACCCAAAACCAAGCCACTTTGTGCTGCTTGGTCTAGCCCTTTGAGTTCTTTTTTCATACTCTTTAAATTAAGTTTTTCTCGAACTTTTTCCTCGTCAGACTGTCCCAAGTCATTTTTTACAAATTTATTATCAAACAAACTACGCTCACCTAGAATGGAAAAGGTCACTTCTTTTAGCAAGTAGGTTTTGGGTTTAAGGTAAAACGTGAGAGAATCTTTTCCTTTAAAGTCTGCGGTATTTATCACTAGGGTATCGTAGATCAAGTGAGAAATGGTAATGGCCGTATTTGGTTTGTGGGCTAAAGACACAAAACCATAGATATTAGTAAGTTTAGACTCTCCGTCGCTGTTCATCACCTTAGCATAGAGCACCTCCTCTCCGTCTGCCAGATTTTTGAACTGGGCAGAAAACGTGGAAACTTGCGCTTTAGCTTGACATACCAGGCATATCCATACAAAAAGTAATACAACTCTCAAGTGAAACTTTAAAACGTACAAATCAACAAAATAGTTACCGCATTATCATGCTTTTTTATGCTTAATCTCACTTTATCTTGATCTATACTCGTTTTCATGACAGAAAGGTCAATAGGCATTTTGAAAATATTTCAGATAAATAGGAAATACATTTACCTTCGTATCCTTGGCTAAAACTACTGAAATAGCGCCCGTAAAAATTAAATTAAAAATACTACCCGACGCACCAGGCGTATATAAGTATTTTGATAAAAACAATGTACTACTCTACATCGGCAAAGCTAAAAGTCTAAAAAAACGAGTAAGTTCCTATTTCAACAAAAACCAATATGAAAACCGTAAAACCCAAGTACTAGTAAGTAAAATATGGGATGTAAACGTGACCGTAGTCCCAACAGAAATGGACGCGCTTTTGTTAGAAAACAGCCTCATCAAAGAATTTCAACCGAAGTACAATATCAACTTAAAAGACGACAAGAGTTTTCCGCTTATAAAAGTAACCAACGAGCGTTTTCCCAAGGTATTTTCAGTTCGGAATCCAATAAAAGACGGCAGTAAATATTTTGGTCCTTATGCAAATGTACGGCTAATGAAAATAGTACTTGAGCTCTGTAAAAAAATATATCCTACACGTAACTGCAACTACACACTGTCCGAAAAAAATATAACTGCCAATAAATTTAGAGTATGCCTAGAATATCAAATAGGTAATTGCAAAGGGGCCTGCGAAGGACTAGAGAGTGAAGAAGAATACCTAGAAAGCATAAACGGAATTAAAAACATACTACGCGGCAATCTAAAAGAAGTGAAAGACCACTTAAAACATAAAATGGAGCGCGCCGCTGCCGACTGGCAGTACGAAGAAGCAGGAAAATACAAGGAAAAACTAACCATAATAGATAAATACCAGACACGCAGCACCGTTGTAAATCCCCGCATAAGCGATGTAGATGTGCTAAATATAGCCCAAAATGCTCGATATGCCTACATCAACTATATGCGCATATCGGGCGGTATAATTATTCAATCTAAAAATCTAGAATTGAAAAAACAGATGGATGAAACCACCACAGAACTCCTAGAAATAGCGTATGGAGAAATCCAAAATTTAAATAAAAATACAGAAACCGAAGAGATTTTAGTGCCCATAAAGGTGCCCTTAGCAAACAATTTTATAGTCCCACAAAGCGGTGACAAAAAGAAACTCTTGGAGCTAAGCTACAAAAATGCACAACTCTATATGCAAGAGAAAACTAATCAATATGAGAAAATAGACCCAGACCTGCGAGTAGAAAGGTTATTAACCACCCTAAAAACTGATCTCCGACTAAAAGACCTTCCTGTGCATATGGAGTGTTTTGATAACTCAAACATACAGGGAGCATTTCCTGTAAGCGCATGCGTAGTTTTCAAAAATGGGAAACCCAGCAAAAAAGACTACCGCCATTTTAACATAAAAACTGTAGAAGGCCCAAATGATTTTGCAAGTATGTACGAGGCTTTGACTCGGAGATATAGCCGAATGATAGCAGAAAAAGAACCTTTTCCTCAGCTTATTATAATAGATGGTGGCAAAGGCCAACTAAGTAGCTCTGTACAGGCACTCAAAGACCTTGGCTTATACGGAAAAATAGCCATAGTCGGGATAGCTAAGCGGCTAGAGGAAATCTACTATCCTGAAGATAGTACGCCTTTATACATTGACAAAAAATCTACAAGTTTGCGGGTGATACAACATATGCGGGATGAAGCGCACCGTTTCGGTATCACGCACCACCGCAACCGCAGAAGCAAGGGCACTATAGTAAGTCAACTCACCGAGATAAACGGCATAGGAGACGAAACAGCAGCAGAGCTGCTCCGTGTTTTTAAAAGTGTAGCACGCATCAAAAAAACATCCGTAGATGAACTAGCAAATATTATAGGCCCAGCAAAAGCAAGTTTAGTGGTAAATTATTTTGAGAAATAAAACAGCCATTCATCTTAGAAAAAAATAATATAAAACAGATAGTGTAACAAAGAATACACTACGGGCCACTAATATAACACAAACTATATAAATAAATCTGCGATAAACGTAGGTTCTTAATCCGGCAAGAAATTGACCAAATCTTGCATTCACTAGCCGAATTTTACTTCTAATTCTACTTCCACTATATCCGTAAAATTGCTAAAAAGGTCGCTCAAAATAGGGGAATTTTGGTACAATTATGGCTAACATTGCACCATATTTGAAAAAGATATCGATTTCCATTTCACCAAAATGAACCTTAAGGACCTTTAAGTTTTTTACGCTAAAGAAATGCAACAAAAAATAAATCAGTATATATCGACAAACGGCCTAGATGCATTAAAGCGTCTTTGCTATGTCCATAGCGAGCAATTCTCTCACAGTTGTATACTAGATAGCTGCCAGCTAAATACGGGGGTGCATGGAGGTAGCTACGAACTGATGGCAGCCTTTGGCGCCGAGCATATCTATACCAATCTAATCCAGCTACAAAACGCCACCGATTCTCAAAAGTGGTTGTTTGGTGTATTTGGCTATGATCTCAAAAATGAATTTGAAGAGCTTAGTAGCACTAATACTCCACTAATACACACTCCAGATTTACTTTTTTTTGAACCAAGAACCCTGCTGCTAATAAATAAAAACGGGATAATAGAAATACATGGAGAGCCCCTTGAATCAAGTTTTTGGCACCCCTCACAACTACCGAATCACCATAGACTAAGCAATAACTTGAGCCCCCAGTCAAAGAATGCCTACCTCCAAAAAATAAAAAACATACACGAACTTATACGTGCTGGAGAAGTATATGAGCTCAACTACTGCGTGCCATACACCCACACCTTTGAAGCCTTTTCTGCTGTTCGCTTTCAGCTAGATCTACTCCAAAGATCTCCGGTACCTATGGCTTCTTACCTCAAAACTAACCACCTGCATATGTGTGGTGCCAGTATGGAACGCTACCTTCTAAAAAAAGGCACACAACTAATAAGCCAGCCTATTAAAGGAACCATACGGAAAGGGGCCAACACCCAAGAGGACCAACTGCTAATAAACGAACTGCAAAAATCAAAAAAAGAGAGAGCAGAAAACGTAATGATTGTAGACCTAGTCAGAAATGATCTCAATAGAATATGTCAAAGGGGTACGGTGCATGTAGCCGAACTCTTTGGTATATATAGCTATCTGCAAGTGCATCAAATGATTTCTACGGTAGAAGGTGAGATAAATCCTAGCGCATCACTGACCGATATTTTGAGTGGTACTTTTCCTATGGGAAGTATGACCGGCGCTCCAAAAATAGCTGCAATGAAACATATAGATACTCTAGAAAATTTTAAAAGAGGATGGTATAGTGGCTCTGTAGGCTACATCGCTCCTGGTGGTGATTTTGATTTTAATGTAGTGATACGTAGTGTGATTTGTGATATGCACAAAAAACAACTCAACTACAATGCGGGAGGTGCTATTACCATTGACTCTGTACCGGAGCAAGAGTGGAACGAAGTACAGCTAAAGGTAAAGGCCATAAAAGAGACATTAGATTTTTAAAAAGCCCACAAATCCATACTTAGTTTCAAGTTTTAAAAAAAGTATGTAAGCATTCCAAAAATAAAAGAATGATAGGGTTAAAATCGTGAGCTTTGCCTAATTTCGTTTTTTGTTAAAAACCATTCAAAATGACTCAAAATATACGTTCGCTTAATTTAGATGATTTCAAACACGGCGATAGGTTTACCAAAGCTAAATTTGTACAAAATCTGGGCGATGCCTACAAAAATATTGGCTTTGTAGCCATCTATAATCACCAACTTAGCGATGAGCTCACAGAAAATTTATACCGCTATACCAAGGAGTTCTATGCCTTACCACTAACTACTAAAATGAAATACCACGTAGCCGGTATAGCAGGACAACGTGGTTTTACCTCTTGGGGTACAGAGCATGCCAAAGACAGCAAAGTAGGAGACTTAAAAGAATTTTACCACTTTGGACAAACAATACCAACAGAGCTGCAAGACACCTACAGTTACCACAAAAATGTATGGGTAGAGGAAGTCCCCGGTTTCAATGAATACGGCCTAAAAGCCTACGCTGCATTACAAGAAACGGGGAAGTACATACTCCGAGCTATTGCACTATATCTGCAATTAGAAGAAACCTATTTTGACACCTATATTGCTTACGGAAATAGTATATTGCGTCCAATACATTATGGCCCTATAGTAGATGCACCAAAAAATGCAGTTCGTGCAGGCCAACACGAAGACATTAATCTAATAACACTGCTAATGGGCGCTAGTGCAGCTGGACTAGAAGTACTTGATAAGCAAAACAACTGGATACCCATAACCGCACTACCAAACCAACTAGTGGTGAACGTAGGCGATATGCTTCAACGCCTAACAAATAACATACTGCGAAGTACCACACATAGGGTAGTAAACCCACCCAAAGAAGATTGGGGAACCACGCGTTTTTCAATTCCATTTTTCTTGCATCCAGTATCGGAAATGAGTCTAAACTGCCTACCAAACTGTGTAACAGCAGACAACCCAAAAGCCTACGACGATATTTGTGCAGGAGATTTTTTAACTCAACGCCTTATAGAAATAGGGCTATTGGATCGTAAATAATACAACCCGAGCATCACACTAGCGTTTAAACTCTAAATCTTTGTTTGGAAATAGCAGTACTTTAATTTAATGCTTTTGAAATACCTCTTGTGAAAGAAACATCCTACTTTGGTTGTTTATATACGGGTACAGTACTGCAAGGCTCTCCATACATAACAGTTTTGGCGGTTTCCACTAGTTTGTTAGTGAGAAGCATATAGGCATGGTTACTTATTGCTCTATGACCACAGCCTTTAATTACCACCCTCTTATCACGGTAGTCTTCTTGTCTTATAGATGCTAGTGCACGCTCCGCAATGAGAGCTGGCAAACCTTCTGGCGGCGAAAAAAATACATGATTGGTATGGGGCCTAAGTGCAGAAGCAATTAGCATATATGCCCACGTAGGTATTACAGCGTCGCTACTACAGTAAACCGCTACATTGCGATTTTTATAGGCGCTCCAATTATGTACCTTTATCCAGGCTCTAAAGTCTTTCTCTCTCAAAATTAATCCTTGAAAAAGCTGATCAACAATATCTATTATAGATTCTTGTCTTTCTGGGATAAGATCCTCTAAATCTAAGGTTACAATTCCGCTTTGGGCTACTTTATTTATAATTTCACTCACCTACAGTACTGATTTTTATGGCGTTTGTCTTTTTATTTTCTAACACCGGCATTGCTGCTGTGTTTATTACAACATCTCCATCCTTCAATAAGTTTTCTCCTTTAAGAACTGAGATAACATCACTTATAGTCTCGTCTGTATTAGTTCGTTTGTCATAGTAGTATGCTCGCACATTCCAAACTAAGCTAAGTCTGCTTAGCAAACGCTTGTTAGCGGTAAAAATGAAGATATCGCAATTGGGTCTACCACTAGCTATTTTATAAGCTGTATAGCCAGTTTGCGTCATACTGATAATTGCATTTGCCTCTAAACCTTGGCTCATACTCACAGATGCGTAACATATCCTGTCACTTATAAAAGAAGGAGAGTGAGGGTCTGGTTTCTTTACCTTATTATAGACATCCCAACCTAGCTCTGTGCTACCCAAAATCTTTTCTACAGCTTCTACTGCTTTGAGAGGATAATCTCCAACGGAAGTTTCTGCACTAAGCATTACTGCATCTGCGCCATCCATAACAGCATTAGCAACGTCACTAGCTTCCGCCCGAGTAGGTGTTGGTGATGTAATCATACTCTCCATCATTTGGGTAGCAATAATAACAGGTTTGCTAGCCTCAATACACTTATTCACAATTTTCTTTTGAATAACAGGCACTTGCTCCATTGGCATTTCCACTCCCAAATCTCCACGTGCCACCATAATTGCGTCGGTCACCTCAATTATTGAATCAATATTATCAACTGCCTGCGGCTTTTCAATTTTCGCCACAATATGTGCATTACTATTATTAGCTTCTAGAATCTTTCTTAACTGGAGTATATCGTCTGCGGAGCGAACAAAAGATAAGGCTACCCAGTCAAAATCATGCTTCATGATAAATTCTAAGTCTTTTTTATCTTTTTGGGTCAAACTATCTACCGAAAGGGTAGAACTTGGTAGATTAAATCCTTTATTGGAGCTTAGAAAACCTCCATTGATAACAATGGCCTCTACAGTGTCCTGATCTACTCGTTTGGTAAATTCCAGCTCCAATTTACCGTCATCAAGCAGTACGCGTTCGCCTACTTTTACATCACGAGCTAGGGTAGAATATTTTACATAAATAGTATTCCCAGTACTTATGGTAGCTTTAGTTGTAAGTGTCATTGTAGCCCCTGTTTCTAAAAACATACTATCGTCTTGCACCTCACCTATGCGCAATTTAGGCCCTTGTAGATCACCTAATATTGCAATATTAGTACCCAGCTCCTCGTTTGCTTTTCTAATGTTTTGCACCACGGCTAGGTGTGTATCCCAGTCTCCGTGCGAAAAATTCACACGGCACACGTCTACACCAGCTTGTATTATTTGTTTAAGATTCTCTACCGAAGAACAAGCGGGGCCCATGGTAGCTATTATTTTCGTTTTGTTATATTTAACAGTTTGTTTCATTGCAATTGTGAAAAATTTTGTATTTCTTTTTGATTTGGTATATCTAATGCAAAGCAAATAGATATACCCGAAAGTTTAGAAAGTATTTGTATTATTTCTATATTAATTTCGTCATCGCTTAAACTGCACAATAAGTAATCTGCTTTTTTATATTTTGAGTAAAAATAGTTCTCTGAGCCTTTATTTTTAATGAGTAAACAGCGTGTTTGATCGTCGAGAAAGGTCAAAAGGTAGGCTGCGTGCAAACTTTCTTTATAAAAATCCGGTATATCTTCGGCAAATTCCACCTCTAAATCTGGGTGTTTAGATAAGGTATAAGCAAGTTTAATATGACGCAAAGATGTAGATATACCGTAGATTGTAGGGTACTCTAAGACAGATTCGGCAGCAGTAAAAAGTGAATGCATAAGTTTGCTTTACAGATAGATTTCAGTAATTATAAATTAATTTTGTCTTTTAAATCTAAAAAAATGTTCTTTGCAGTTCACAACAAAAATAAAATTAATATGTCTGAAATAGCAGAAAAAGTAACATCAATTATTGTAGATAAGCTAGGTGTTGAGGAATCTGAGGTAACAACTACAGCAAGTTTCACTAATGATCTTGGCGCTGACTCACTGGATACTGTGGAATTAATCATGGAATTTGAGAAAGAATTTAACATAGCAATACCTGATGAGCAAGCAGAAAAAATTGCTACTGTTGGGGATGCAGTAACTTACATCACTGAAAACGCAGGTTAACATAGCCTAACCGATATATGCAACTCAAGCGAGTAGTAGTAACCGGTATAGGGGCTCTTACACCTATAGGAAATACAGCCAAAGAATATTGGGATGCCCTTGCAAAAGGAACCAGTGGTGCTGCGCTGATAACCCGTTTTGATGCTGAAAAGTTCAAGACACGGTTTGCGTGCGAAGTGAAAAACTTTGATATTCACAACCACATGGATCGAAAAGAAGCAAGAAAAATGGATCCCTTTACCCAATATGCTATGGTAGTAGCAGATGAAGCTGTACTGGATTCTGGTCTTATGGATACAGACTTTATCCCGGAAGAAATAGGCGTTATCTGGGCTTCTGGTATAGGTGGACTAACTACTCTAGAGAAAGAGATAGGCGATTTTACTAAAGGAGACGGTGCTCCTCGATTCAATCCATTTTTTATTCCTAAAATGATAGGAGATATAGCCCCTGGTTATATCTCAATTAAGTATGGCTTTAGAGGTCCTAATTTTGGTACTATTTCTGCTTGTGCTTCATCCAATAACGCAATTATAGACTCATATAACTACATACGGCTAGGTATGTCCAAAGCCATTGTAACAGGGGGATCTGAGGCGTGTGTTACACCATCTGCCATAGGTGGTTTTAACAGTATGAAAGCACTTTCTGAGCGAAACGATAGCCCAAAAACAGCTTCACGTCCTTTTGATGCAGATAGAGATGGTTTTGTTCTTGGAGAAGGGGCCGCCTCACTAGTACTAGAAGAATACGAGCACGCAAAAGCTAGAGGAGCTAAAATTTATGGTGAAATACTTGGTGGGGGTCTCACAGCAGATGCTCACCACATCACAGCTCCTCATCCAGAGGGGTTGGGCGCTCTCAATGTTATGAAATTTGCCTTAAGAGACGCACACCTCAATCCCGAGGATATAGACTACGTAAATGTACACGGTACGTCTACTCCTCTCGGAGATATTAGCGAAACAAAAGCTATACGGGGGGTTTTTGGTGACCACGCTTATAAACTAAATATAAGCTCTACAAAATCTATGACTGGACATTTATTAGGTGCTGCAGGTGCTGTAGAGGCCTTAGCCTGTATAGCTGCCATCAATACAGGTATAATCCCGCCTACCATTAATCATTTCACTGATGATGACCAATTTGATAAAAAACTAAATTTCACTTTCAACACTGCTCAACGACGAGAGATAAACTACGCATTGAGTAATACCTTTGGATTTGGAGGGCATAACGCGTCTGTCATTATCGGAAAATGCAATTAATACTGTGATAAACAGTGTTAAAAAAATATACTTTACACAGTTTTCTAGAAATAAACAATTTTACTCTAATCTGTATAGATTGCTAGGTTTTTTCCCTGTTAATGGGGTTATATACAGGCAAGCTTTCTTGCACAATTCTACAGCACAAGTACTTCAAGGATTAGACAGTAGAAATAACAATGAACGTCTAGAATATCTCGGAGATGCCGTTCTAGATCTAATTATAGCTGAGTTTTTATTTAAAAAATTTCCGTTCCAAGGAGAAGGATTCCTTACAGATATGAGAAGTAAAAGTGTAAGCAGAAAAATGCTCGCTGATATCGCATTCAAAATGGGACTCCACGAATACATTATTTATGATAAAAGTATCGCCAAAAATCAAACTGCTGTTCGAGGTATAGCAGGAAATGCTCTAGAAGCTCTTGTTGGTGCTATCTATCTAGACAAGGGATTTACGTTTGCAAAGAAATTCGTGAAACAAAAAATAGTAACACCCCATATCGATTTTGATGAATTAAAAGACGTAACCGTAAATTTCAAAAGCTTGCTCAACCAATACGCGCAAAAAGAGAAAAAGCAACTCGATTTTAAAATACTAAATCCTGAGGAAGAACATAAAATTAAAATCTTTATAATAGGTATTGTGCTAGATGGTATAGAAATAACAAAAGCACGAGCGTCGTCAAAAAAAGTAGCAGAACAATTGGCAAGCGAAAAAGCTTGTGCAATTTTAGACCTCAATACAAAACAGGGCAACTAACCCTCTTTGATGCAAATTATTTTTCTAATATTTATTAAAACTTTTCTTTTGCTATATCTACTCTTCTTCGGATTTCTTCGAGCCCTATTAGCTCTAACATTTGAAAAATAGGAGGACCACCAGCCTGACCACTAACTACCCAACGCAGAGGTTGCATGAGTATCCCTTTGCTTAGCCTCTGGTCATCTGCATATGTTTGCAAGTACTCTTCCATTTCTGAAGCTTTAGATTTATGTTCTGACAATAGTCCATCTACATAATTTGTAATGTGCATAGGTATTTCATCTTTCCATTTTTTCCGTTTCACATTTTCGTCATACGTCTCTGGCACATCGAAGAAGTATTGGCCTAATGGTAAAATATCTCCCGCAAAACTTACCTTTTCTTTGAGTATTTCTAAAACCTGAAGTAGATAATGTTCACCTCTGGATAAATGTACCTCCGAAATTTGATGGTCTACCATATTTCTGAGTTGTGAACTACTAGCTTTCATTAGATAATGGTGATTGTACCATTTTGCTTTATCCATATCAAATTTCGCTCCACTTTTTGAGACTTTTTCTAGACTGAAAGCATTTATAAGCTCATTCATTGTAAATAGTTCTTGGTTATCTGTGGGGTGCCACCCCAACATAGCAAGCATATTAACTACAGCCTCTGGCATATATCCACTCTCCCGATATCCGCTACTTATTTCTCCCTCGGTAGATTTCCACTCTAAAGGAAATACCGGAAACCCCAGTCTATCCCCGTCTCGCTTACTCAGTTTACCTTTGCCATCTGGCTTTAAAATAAGCGGGAGGTGGGCAAACTTTGGCATGGTACTCTCCCACCCCAAATAGCTATAGAGTATGACGTGGAGTGGGGCACTTGGCAGCCACTCTTCGCCACGTATCACGTGGGTGATTTCCATCAAATGATCATCTACTATATTGGCAAGGTGATACGTCGGAAGCCCATCTTCCTTGAGTAAAACCTTGTCATCAAGCTGGCTACTATTAAACACTATCCAACCACGTATTTCGTCGTGAAAACGAATCTCTTCATTGCGTTGAAGTTTAATACGGATAATATACTTGTCTCCCCGTTTCAATCGCTCCTTCACCTCATCTTCACTCAACGTCAAAGAATTTTTCATGCTCATGCGCGAGGTAGAATCATACTTGGCACTCATACTATTCGCTTCAAGTTTAGCACGCATTTCGTCTAGTTCTTCAGGCGTATCAAACGCATAGTAGGCATTACCGTTTTGCACAAGTTGCTCTGCATATGCAGCATATTGATCCATACGTTCGCTTTGCTTATAGGGGCCATATTCACCGCCTTCTTTAACGCCTTCGTCTGGTGACATTCCAAGCCACGCCAAACTTTGATTTATATACTCCTCAGCTCCCGGCACAAATCTTTTTTGGTCGGTATCTTCTATTCTAAGCAAAAACTTTCCTCCATTTTGTTTAGCAAATAAGTAATTATATAATGCTGTTCTCACCCCACCAATATGCAAGGGGCCTGTTGGACTAGGCGCAAATCGTACGCGTACTGGTCTTTCACTCATATGTATCGAATATTCTCTTTAAGCCGCAAAAATAAACCGATTTAGTCTAATACCTTACAAATCACATAGCTATAAATAGTAGATTGTACAACTCACTTTTTTACAACCGAATTTAATAGTAATGAGGCAACTCAATAATATCTACTCCAAGTACTATTTCAGTTGATGCAGACCTTCCAAAGCTCTATTTTTAGCTGCACTGACATATTCCTTATTATTTTTAAAACCTAAAGCCCTTTCATAAAATTTTTTAGCTTCAATCTTTCGTCCTTGCTTTAGATAAAAGTCCCCCAGATAAATGCTAGCAAATGAAGCATAATATTCGTCACTATCTGCGCCATAGAGGGTGCACGCCTCGTAAAGTTTTATAGCATTATCCCATTGTCCAAGTTTTTCCATTATCCGACCTCGGCGATAGCAGTATTCTGCCTTCAGTTGGATATTTTCGAGACTTTTAACATCAATCTCTACAGCAACTGCCTGTGCTTTATTTACATATCCTCCGTCATACAATAATCTAATTTTCAACAACTGTTCATGGGGTAAGTCTTTACTAGAATATCGCATAGCTTGCTTATCTTCTTCGTTTATATTTTTTCCCACCGACGAAATTTGCATTTTATAGTACGTTGCCTTCGATTCGTTTTTAAAAATAACATAGTACCAGCTCATCTTTTGTAAGACACTTTTTTGATAATTTTTGCCTTCACTATGTGTGTAAAACTGATACAAATCTAGGATACTAGTAACGTCCAATTTATTTAGTTTGGCCACACCTGAAAGATAGTCTAAAAAATATACGGTGGCATAATCAGCACTTATTGGCCTGCGTTCCAAAATACCAATAGCCGTTTCATTTTTATTAAGTTTAACAGCGATTGTACTTCTAAAATAGGTACTCATAAGATTGGTAGTATAGTCATTAGTACACTTTAGCGTTTCACTCCAAGCCAAGGCAGGAAGTTTGGCAACATGCATCAATGAAAAAGAGTATAAGTATGCAGCTTCTTTAGCAAAATGTTGCATAAAACCAGAATCTTGCCTAGTATGTGCCAAATTCCTGAGAAGCCTGAGTCCCTCCTGCATATCTCCGCCTATTCCCAGCAAACGTACTACCCATATATAGTTGTCTGGGACTTTGCTCAGATAGATCTTTATGATGCCCCGTATTTTATTATTCGGTAAAAATTTTGGAAATAACCTGTGATTTTCGTTGACCAATGAATAGGCTCTATTCACATCTATAGCAGCGCCATAAAACTCTTCAAGCTTTGCTTTAAGTGTAGCTCCATAAAAGTACGCATCAGATTGTGCTAGTTTTTTAAACGCAATACTGTCATGCAGACCCTCGTAATGAAATAGAGCATTATTTTGAACCTGCCGATAAATTGCATAATCACTTTGATCTTCTGATATAAATGCTTTTAAAAACGCATTGAAATGAAGGAGGTAGTGCACTGCACTGTTAGTTGGGTCATCTACTAGTTCTTCTTGCAGAAGACTATACGCACAATTTAAGCGAAGCTCTAAATTTTGAGCTTGTGCTGAAAGTAATTTTTCACTAAAGTAGAATCTATGATCAGCTTTGCAGAGGTAAGCACTGTTGATCAGCAGAAGTAAAAGAAAAGTCCTAAGGAGCTTATTTCTTACGAACAGCTCTTCTTTTTGGTTTTGGCGTATCTTCTTGCACATGCTCTTCAATGCCAGCCATACGCGCATCGATTTGAATCCTTCCACAGGCTTCACAAATTACGATTTTTTTTGATTGTCGAATATCTGATTGCAGTTGTGGTGGTACTTTTGCAAAACAACCTCCGCATGCACCTCTTAAAATAGGAGCTACAGCTATCCCATTTCTAAAATTATCTCTAATTCTTTCGTATGCTTTGATTAATTTTTCATCTACAGACTCCAAGGCATTTGTTTTTTCTGCTGTTATCGCGGCTTCTTCTTTTTCTGTTTCTTCAGTAATTTCCTGAAGTTCAGATTTTTTATTTTCGAGATCTTTTTCTCGTTCATTAAGCCTTTCTTGAACATCACTTATGAGTTCTTCTTTTAGTTTAACGGAGCGTTCTATTTCCCCTATCTTTTTTTCTGCTGCCTGAATGGTCAAATCTTGTATTTCTACTTCCTTATTCAATGCATCAAACTCGCGGTTATTTTTCACATTCTCTAGTTGAGCCTTATACTTTCTTATCAATTCTGTAGAAGTTCTTATTTGCTCTCTATTCGCAAGTATCTGCTCACTAAAGGTTTCAATTTCAACCGTGAAATTTGTAAGTCTCGTGTTTAGACCGATGAGTTCATCTTCTAGGTCAGAAACCTCCATAGGTAATTCACCTCTCACAGCACGAAGCTGGTCTAGACGCGTATCTATAGTTTGTAATTTGTAAAGTTGCTCGAGTTTCTGTGCTATTGTTTTTGCTGCCATTTATGTAAAATAATTAACCGGATTGGTGTTCACCTCTGTTTTAAGGACGGCAAAGGTAGTAAATTTTTTACTCAAAATATCAAATAGTAGGTCAATTGTATACTTTTCACTTTCATAGTGACCTATATCGCAAATCATCAGCTTATTTTCCGCATCGAAATACTCATGGTATTTAAAATCTGAAGTGACATAAGCATCTGCATTACAAGCCTTTGCATAACTCATTAAAAACTGCCCAGCCCCTCCACATACCGCAACTTTGCGTATTTCTTTACTCCATATTGTATGTTTTATAACCACTAGGTTCATTGTCAATTTGAGAAATGTCAAGAATTCAACCGGACTCATAGCTGCTGGTAACTCACCTACCATGCCGCTTCCCTCGTACGATGTTTCATTCAAAGTGGGGTAGATTTCGTAGCCTATTTCCTCATAAGAATGAGCTTTTTTCAGCGCCGTTATTGCGGCATTCATATCGCGCTTTGTCAAAATAACCTCTATTTTCACTTCCTTTTCAGCGTGTCGCGTACCTACCTTTCCTAGTACTGGATTTGTACCCACACCGGGTTTGAAAGTGCCAATTCCCTCTGTAGTAAAAGAGCACTCACTATACTTGCTTATATGACCCGCACCAGCTTCAAAAAGTACTTCTTTTATGTGTTCCTCATTTGCTAATGGACAATAGCATACTAGTTTTACCAAATCACCTGATTTTGGAGCTAAAATTTTCGTATTTATTAACCCCAATTGTTCGGCAATTTTAGCATTAACTCCATTTTCATAAACGTTGTCCAAATTGGTATGAATAGCGTATATAGCTATATCATATTTAATAGCAAGCTGAACGGTACGTTGAACATAATTTTCATTGTTGAAACGTTTCAATCCACTAAAAACAATAGGATGATGAGCCACTATGAGATTACATTTTTTTTCTATTGCTTCTACTACCGTAGATTCTATGCAGTCCAAGCAGACTAGAACTCCACTAACGGGCGTATCTTTTTGGCCTACCAAAAGGCCACTATTATCATAACTCTCTTGGAGGCTAGCTGGTGCTATACTTTCCAAATGATTAATTACATCTGCTACGTACATAGGGCGAAGATATGGTTCTTACCATAAAAAATAGTTAACACACGAAGAAGTGTTTTGCACGGTAAGACAGTAAATTTCAATTTATGTAGACGAACTATTGAAATAAACCTTCAAATATTTTACCACAAAAAAACAATTAGAAATCAAAGGTCCAATTTTCCTACTGTATTTACGTTACTTTGCAGGATATCAAAAAGATTAGTTATATATTATTTTGGCCGTTTTCTGCTATTTTATGGGTGGTAACTTCTGTGCGAAATTGGTGTTACGACAAGGGTATTTTACGAACTACCTCGTTTGAAATTCCCATTGTTTCAGTTGGAAATCTAGCGGTAGGAGGCAGTGGTAAAACTCCGCTTGTTGAGCATCTTATTACTACCTTGCAAGAGGACTACAACATTGCCGTTTTGAGCCGAGGCTATGGCCGAAAAACAAAAGGTTTTAGATGGGTAGAAACTCAGCATACAGCTTTGGCCACGGGAGATGAGCCTTTGCAAATAAAAACAAAGTTTAGCAACATATGGGTAGCTGTATGCGAGGATAGAGTAGAAGGTATAAAACGTATATTAACAGAGCAACCTATGGTGAATTTAGTCCTTTTAGACGACGCTTTTCAACATAGGGCAATCACACCACTTTCACAATTGGTATTGAGCACATATGACCAGCCCTATTTTCAAGACTTCCTTTTGCCGGTGGGCAGGCTACGCGAGAGTAGAAAAGGAATCAAAAGAGCAAATGCTCTTATATTTACGAAATGTCCTGACCATTATACTCCTTACACCAAATTAAAAATACCTACTTTTTATGCCAAAATGGTGTACCAAAAGATCAACATAAACGAACCAGTATTTGGTTTCAGTGGACTAGCGAATAACTCATTATTTGCCAAGTATCTATCTGAAAATTACACACTTAAGAATTTTAAAGAATACAAAGACCACTATTCATTTGAACAAAAAGACATAGATGCTCTCAAAATTAAGGCCAATGGAGCTACCTTAGTTTGCACCGAAAAAGACTGGATGAAAATAAAATATCTGGAGGGAGTAGATCAAATAAAACATATCAAAATAACCAATAAAATTGAAGGAGACGTAGCTTTCATTCCTTGGTTAAAGGACAATATAAGCACCCAAAAATCTTGTATAACACCAAAAATTGGACATACCGAAAATAATGAAGGCTAAAAAACATTTTGGACAGCATTTTCTAACTAATAATGAAACTGCCCAAACCATTGTCAATGGTCTAGGAGATTTAGCATTGCAAGACGTACTAGAAATAGGCCCGGGAATGGGAATGATCACTCAGCATATGATTAAAAAAACCAAGCGTTTTAGAGCCATAGAAATAGACCCTGAAGCAGCCTCCTACCTCAAGGAACATTTTCATGACATCGCTATAGTTGAGGCAGATTTTTTAAAAATAAACCTTCGTGATTATTACAAAAATCCATTTAGTTTAATTGGTAACTTTCCATATAATATTTCGTCTCAAATTGTATTTAAAATATTAGAAAATCACGATCTTGTAGAAAGATGGGTAGGCATGTTTCAGCTTGAAATGGGCATACGCCTGATAGCGGTGCCTGCTGACAAAAAAGACTACGGCATACTAAGTGTGCTCACCCCATTTTACTACAAAATAGAAAAAATAATGACATTAGGGCCTGAGGCTTTTGACCCACCGCCACGAGTAAATAGCATCGTCGTGAGAGCCAGTAAAATATCTCACGAATGGCAATGCGATCCCAAAACACTGAAACACGTTGTAAAAACTGCTTTTGGCCAGCGTCGGAAAACCCTAAGCAATAGCCTATCTACTATTATTCCTAAAGATATTTTAAATACCCATCGTTTTAGTACCTTGCGCCCCGAGTCTTTGACTTATTTGCAATTTGAAGAATTAACTGCTTTTATAGAAAAAAATGTCTGCAATTGAAATAACAAAGGAATTTGTACACGAGCTTATTTCGCATATAGAAAGCACCAATCAGGAAGAGCTCCTTCCAGTATTAGAAAAGCTGTATCCTGCTGATATTGCTGAACTATTTGACGAGTTAAACTTGAAGCAGGCAGTCTATTTGGCATCACTACTAGAACCGCAAAAAAAAGTAGATGTACTTACTGAACTTGAAGATAATGTGAAACTTAAATTTTTGGCTGGTTATACTAATGAGCAGATTGCACACGACTTTTTTGCGTATATAGACTCCGACGATGCTGCCGATATACTCAATGCAATGGACTCAAGGCAGAGTAAAGAAATACTGCGAACAATAACAGATAAGGAACACAGCAGAAATATTGCTTCACTTTTAAAATTCCCTGAGAATACTGCTGGATCACTTATGGCCAAGGAACTAATACGCGTAAAAGAAAACTGGACCATAAAGCAATGTACAGATGAAATACGCATACAAGCCGAGGAAGTTAGCCAAGTGTACACCGCATATGTTGTAGACGAGTTTGAAGAATTGCTAGGATGGATTTCCTTAAAGAAAATACTACTCACCCCCGAAAATCAAAAGGTAGAAGACATTTACGATAATAACATTATTTCTGAAAGTACCTACTCTAGTGGCGAAGAGGTAGCTGCTACCATGCAAAAGTACGACCTTGTAGCGGTACCTATAGTAGATGCTTTTAATAGACTTGTAGGCAGAGTAACTTTTGATGATGTGCTCGACTATGTAAAAGACGAAGCGGAAAAGGATTACCAAATGTTATCAGGTATCACCGGCGGAAAAGATACTTCTGATACTGTATTAAGTAATACGCGAGCACGACTTCCGTGGCTCATTGTTGGTCTTGCCGGTGGTATAGCCAGCTCACTTGTTATAGGTGGATTTGAGTCAGAACTAGCGCGAAACGTACAACTCGCACTTTTTATGCCCCTTATTATGGCTATGGCGGGTAATGTTGGAGTGCAATCTAGCTCAATTATGGTTCAGGGTCTTGCCAATAATTCTATAACAAATAGTGACGTATGGGGTAAACTCGGCAAAGAATTAATAATTGCTATCATAAATGGTTTAGTTTGCTCTGGATTATTAATGGGATACGGATTTATTTCTGGAAATCACCTGAACATCATGATGACTGTTAGTCTAGCGCTGCTATCCGTAATCCTAATGGCTGCTATAATAGGAACAGTAGTGCCTCTTGCTCTTGATAGGTTAAAAATAGATCCAGCATTGGCTACAGGACCATTCATTACTACCAGCAACGACCTGCTGGGCTTATTTCTTTATTTCATTATAGGAAATATATTTTTAGCCTAACGGGAATACCCAAAAAAACGATTGCAAGTATGAAAAAGCTACTATACCTCCTGATACTATGCAGCTGTGCAAATGTACAAGCGCAATATACCAACCTTGTACTAGAGGGTGGAGGAATGAAAGGACTAGCTTATGCAGGCGTTTTTGAAGTATTAGATAGCCTAGGAATCACAGATCAAATAACACAAGTAGCAGGTTCTAGCTCGGGGGCTATGAATGGCTTAATGTATGCTATAGGCTTTAGCGGTAAGGAAATAAGGCAACTTAATCTGACTACTAATTTTGGTAAATACAATCAGGTTGGTATCCCAATAATTGGTGGCCTTCTCCGTCTAAAAAAAACCTATGGTTATTATAAAACCGACCGATTAATAGAAGATTTAGGAGCTTTGATACAGGCCAAAGGATATTCTAAAAACATGACTTTCAAAGACCTATACGACGCACACCAAGCAGAAAAAAAAATAAAGTTACTCTACATTACAGGGGCTAATCTCACCGATCAAAGAATAGAAATATTTAGCCACGAGACCTATCCTACCATGAAAATTTTGGATGCCATACGTATTAGTATCAGTATACCCATGTACTTTGAAGCTGTTTTTATGCAGCCAAATGGAAGCTTAGTAGAAAAACCAAATGCTGACTCTACAACCAAGGTAATGGTGGACGGTGGCATTTTGGACAACTATCCCTTCTACGTTTTTGATACATTAGTATCTATAAATAACGGGACCAATTTTTATTATAAATGCAATCTAAACACTCTAGGCATAAAACTAGAGTATGATATGTCTTCTACAGATATTGCCCCAAAATATATACTCAAAACGAGGGATTATGTGATGGCTTTTGGCTTGCTGAGTAGCGAATATTTGAATCGTAGGCACCTAGGACCGCAGCAAAAATCCCAAACTATATTTGTAAACACTTGTCAATTTAATCCCAAAATAAAGCGGCAAAAGAAGGCTGCAAAACTGAGAGTAATGCAATATGGGAGATCAGCTGCCATAAACTATTTTCAGAATCGGTAGTGTAGGATATAATCTGAACTAAAAATATAGATCTGAAAGCCGCTATTGTTGCAACAACCCAAGAATATAAATAATACTATAAAGTTCTCACTTCTTAACCGTAAGTTTTTTGGTCAACTTATGACCATCTACTGTGAGGGTATAGAAATAAAATCCTTCTGGGATTTCTGTTAAATCTATCGTAAAGGTACCCGAGTGAGGAAGGCTTTGCACAGAAATCACCTCTCCCAAAATATTGGATAAAGTCAGCAAGGCTTCATTTGAGTTAAACTCTACAGCTATAGAAGTTTTATCTTTTGCTGGATTGGGGTAATTCTGACCCAATTTTGGAACATCACCTGCTACTAATGCTGAAATAGCAAAAAGCTGAAAGAGTGTGATGAAAATTATTTTTTGCATATTATCCTCTGCAAAAATAATGCATATTCTTTAATGGTTTCAAATTCTTTGCTGTTAAGCTAAAATTAGCTATATATTCCACTATATAGACTTTACAAAGTTCTCTGCCACGCAATGAATAATGGCTACATTATGGTGTAAAAATAAGTCAGTATTGATTTGTTATTAAATTAGACTTCTGTGACTGTATAGTGCATTCTACCTTTTGTAATAATTAACTGCGTATCTAGATTATTGGTAAATAAAGTACCCGTTCCCAATCCTTGATGCAGAGACACATCGTAGGTACTTACCCATTGAGCTATAGCATTAAGCCCCACATTACTTTCTAATGCTGAGGTTGCCCACCAATCTATATGGAACTTTCTCGCTTCATTTATCCACGCATCAGATAAGGACAGACCACCTATAAGGTTAGGTTTCAATACGAGGTACTGCGGTTTGATATTTTGAAGCAATTTAGACCCTTGTTCCCAAACATCTACTCCTATCAGTTCTTCGTCTAACGCTATGGCTATAGGGCTTTCTTTGCAAAGCTTTGCCATATCGTCCCATTGCTGCGTAGCAATAGGCTGCTCAATACTGTGCAGCTCAAATCGTTTTAATTCATTCAACTGTTCCATTGCTTCACTTGCCAAAAAAGCCCCATTAGCGTCTACCCTAATCGTAATGTCAAAAGCAGAATATCGATTTCTAACACGCTCTAGAAGGCGGCATTCCTCATCAAAATCCAATGCACCAATTTTAAATTTTATCACCTTAAATCCCGCCTTTATTTTGGCTATAGCTTCATGGTACATTGTTTCTATATCGTTCATCCAAACAAGTCCATTTACAGGAATATACCCACTGCCTAGCGTAAAAGGTGTACGATACATTCTACCAAATTGATCGGCATGCAAAGACAGAAGTGCAGTCTCTATTCCGAAACGTATGCTTGGGAAAGCATCTAAATCGGTATCTTCTAGTCTACCGCATTCACAAAATAGCTTCATCTTTTGGTGCAATACTTTTTCGTAATCCGATACGTCGTCTATACTGAGCATTAGTAGCGGAGCAGCCTCACCTATTCCGTGTTTTCCAGTTTTTATGTCCAGTAATGTTATGAGGTATATTACCCTATCAGTAAAGGTATTTCGAGATGTTTGAGCAGGTTGTATAAATTGGAGAATATGTTTTGAGAGCGCATAAGAGTACATACTACACAAACAACTTAATTAGGAAAAGTATAACAACTCCCAAACTGCCTAAGGACAAAAACTTAAGTTGTTGATTGTAATCCTCCGAAGTTTTACTGGCTTTTAGCTTCACAATATGAGTGTAGCCCAATACCAGCACTGCAAAAGGTGCAAGACTAAAATAGTTGGAAGCAAAATGATGGGTAATAAATCCTAAAAATGCAACACTCATTAAGGCGATCTGGTAGTCTACTGCACCTTGACTACCCATTTTCGAGGCTAATGTTATTTTATTTGTAAGCACATCTTTATCTAAGTCTCTTATATTGTTCACATTGAGCACCCCTACACACAATGCACCATAACCAAAAGCAGCAAACCAAATTTCCATAGTAATAGTAGGTTTGAAAAGAAAGGCTGTGCCAACTACTCCAACTAAGCCAAAAAACAGAAATACAAAAACATCACCTAAGCCATGATATCCATATGCTTTTTTACCAACGGTGTATAAAATAGCAGCACTAATACTGGCAATACCTATTGGAAAAAACTTGAACCAATAGGTCCAATTATTGGCAAAAGCGAGGTGCAATAAATAAATACCGCTAGCAAGTGTAAGCCCAGTAAAAAGCACCATAGCAATTAGCATGGATTTTTTAGAGATGTGCCCACTAGAGAGTTGTCTGTCCTTGCGATGAATGTCTGTTCCTTTCACAAAATCGCCATAATCATTGGCCAAGTTACTAAGTATTTGTAAAAAAATAGCGGTAGATACAGCAAAAATAAAAATTTGGAAATCGAAGGCAAGCTCGTGCATCCTACTGCCTAGCACAATCGAACCTAATGCTAGTGGCAATGTTTTCAGCCGAATTGCCGCAATCCAATGTTTCATTTTATCGTTCCCACGTATTGTTACTGGTATCTGTATCCGCTGTTTCTAGATTTGGGTCAAGCACTATTTTAGTAACTTGCTTATTGGTTATAAGTACTTTACTTACAGTCTCTTCTAGTCTTTCGTTTTGCATTTTCCAAATTTCAGCAGGTAGTCTTATTTCATCTTCTGTTCCGTCGGTATATTCTAGTTTAAAGATAACAGGCATTACCAAGCCTCCTATCATCTGTAAATCAACTTGATAGAAAAAGGCATTAGAATTCAACAAGTCTTTGCGTGCATCAGTAAGACTAGCTTTTACACTTTCGTATGCCTTGGCAGGGTCATTAGAATTCGCTATACTCTGCAGTATAGGATCAAACGTTCCTTTATTACTCTGTTTTTTTATCATTTTTTGCACATTTTTCCTTGAGGTTCCGGTTTTTGGGGCGGTAAAATCTACTTGATATTCTTTTACGTCAGTTATAGCCACATCACAATGGTCTGTCGTGTAAAACCATCCTCTCCAAAACCAATCTAAGTCTATGGCACTTGCATCTTCCATTGTACGAAAAAAATCTGCAGGACTGGGGTGTTTAAATTTCCATCTGTTGGCATACACTTTAAATGAGTAATCAAAAAGCTCTGGACCCATAACAGTTTCTCTCAGTATATTGAGTGCTGTGCAAGGTTTACCATACGCATTGTTACCAAATTGGTGTATACTCTCGGAGTTGGTCATTATTGGAGAAATATAGCGTTTATCTCCCGCCATATAAGGTACTATTTTATGTGCAGGTCCTCGGCTACTAGGGAAAGCTTTACCTGTTTCGTCTGTCCAAGCCTTTTCGGTTTGATATTGCAAAAAGGTGTTTAGGCCTTCGTCCATCCAAGTCCATTGTCGCTCATCCGAGTTTATGATCATTGGAAAATAGTTGTGTCCAACTTCATGTATAATGACGAGAATAGTTCTATACTTTACTGCATCGCTATATTTCCCTTCAGCATCTGCCCTTCCTCCGTTAAAGCAAATCATTGGATATTCCATCCCTATGCTTTTCCCATTTATAGAATAAGCCACCGGATAGGGATATTCCATAGTAAACTTTGAGTAGGTTTCTAGCGTTAGTACAATGGCTTTTGTACTGTATCGCTCCCACAGTGGATTACCCTCTTTAGGATATAGAGACATAGCCATCACAGTTCGGTCTCCAAAAGGCACGCCTTGCGCATCCCAAATAAACTTACGACTAGCACACCAACCGTAATCACGCACATTTTCCGCCTTAAAATGCCACGTTTTAGTATCTTTAGATTTGCTGTTTTCATTTTCAGTAGCCTCTTCTTGCGTCACGATAACAACGGGTTTAACACTTGTTTTTGCCATCTCTAGTCGCGCTAGTTGTTTAGCAGATAGCACGTCGTTTGTATTCTGAATCTCCCCTGTAGCACCTACTATCATATCACTTGGCACGGTTAGTTTTACATCATAATTGCCAAATGGTAAAGTAAACTCTCCATTGCCCAAAAACTGTTTGTTTTGCCAGCCGGTTACATCACTATAAACTGCCATACGTGGAAAAAACTGAGCTATAGTATACAAATAATTATTATCCTCTTTAAAATATTCATACCCACTTCTTCCTCCGTCTTCCATCCGGTCATTTATATTATACCACCATTTTATTTTTATCTCAATAGATTTTCCCGATTGCAGGGGTTCGTCAAGATTTATCCGCATCATAGTGTGGTTCACCTTTACAGCAAAATCCTGATCTTTGGCATCTTTCACATACTCTATATTGAACCCACCTGGGAAAGTGTGAAACATTCTAAAATATTCGTAAAGACTAACACCATTGTCGAGTTTCCCCTGTTGTATTTTGTAGGTTTCAGATGTTTTACTTCTAATATTCTGATCTAACTGTACCCATAGATACTCCAACTGGTCTGGCGAGGCATTGGTATAAGTGATTACCTCATCACCGTATACCCTTTGATTGTCATCATCCAAAGAAATATTCATCACGTAATCTGCGGTATTTTGCCAATAGAGATGACCCGGAGCTCCACTTGCAGTGCGATATACATTGGGTGTAGGTAAGTCTGCGTCTAATTGACGAAATTTATTTTGATTTGTGTTTGGGTTTTGAGCCCAAGAACTAAGGGTTAAAAACCCGACTGCGATACCAAGTATTATTCCTGCTTTTTTCATAAAAGTGGCACAAAGTAACAAAATTTAATAGCTTTGTAACTGTGTTGTTTTTTTTACTTTCATTCATTTTAAGTTTCATTATGCCACATCACGATTTTCATACCTCGTGGCTTACTATGACATATAACGAAAAAAATAAGGCCTTTGACATGGTGTGGCGCACAGATACAGAGCACTTAGAAACTGTGCTTAATGATCTCCAAAACAGAGAAATTTACTTAGAAAATACGTCCGTAGAAAATCATATACCACTCTTAAATAAGTACATACAACTTAATACAACACTTTACATTAATGCTAAAAAACAGCTGCTAAGCGTAGAATTAATTGAAGTAACATTTGCAGAAACAATTATTCACTTTAAACCCTTAAAGTACCGCAAAAAAATAAAGTCCCTTAGTATGGAAAATACGCTCTTACAAAAACAATTTCCCAATCAAAAGAATATGGTGCAGCTAAACTACCGAGGGAAAGTATCTAGCATGCTACTTGGGGAGGAAAAGACGTTTGACCGCATCGTCCTTCAATAAATCTTTACCGCACCCAAAAAATAAGTAAATACTCTCGCGTTTTATCGTCTATTTTTTTCTTTGTATTGATAGATACAGGCCCTATAAACAGTGGCTATAAATCAGCAATATTCACCAAATATCTTACTTAAAAAAAACAGGAGAAATGGGTCACTGTTAGCCAACAAAAAATATCTTTGCTTTATCATAATCGAGCTAAATTAATAACCAAAATATATGGACAGTCAATTTGACAACGCACTAGACTATCACTCTAAGGGTAGACCGGGAAAAATAGAGGTAATACCTACGAAACCAACTCAAACAAAACGAGACCTGAGCTTGGCTTACTCTCCAGGAGTGGCAGATCCTTGCGAAGAGATATTCAAAAACCCTCAAGACGCATATAAATATACAGCAAAGGGGAACTTAGTAGGCGTTATTACAAATGGCAGCGCAGTTTTAGGTTTAGGAAATCTTGGACCCCTTGCATCTAAGCCTGTAATGGAGGGGAAGGGAGTTCTATTTAAAATATTTGCGGATATAGATGTGTTTGATATAGAAGTAGACGCCACAGATCCACAAAAATTCATAGATGTAGTCAAAGCATTAGAGCCCACATTTGGCGGTATAAATTTAGAAGATATTAAAGCACCTGAAAGTTTCTTAATAGAAGAAACCTTAAAAAGGGAAATGAAAATACCATTAATGCATGACGACCAGCACGGCACTGCAATTATAAGTACCGCTGGACTACTCAATGCGCTAGAATTGGCCGGTAAAAAAGCTGAAGAAGTGCGAGTGGTTGTAAGTGGCGCCGGAGCTGCTGGTATTTCATGTGTTAAACTTTGGATAAGTGTGGGCATAAAGAAAGAAAATATCTATATGTTTGATAGAGAAGGCCAGGTGAGTGACGATCGCACAGACCTAGACAAATGGAAGGCACATTTCACAACACCAAAAAAATACAATGAATTGAGTGAAGCGTTGGTTGGTGCAGATGTTTTTTTAGGACTGTCAGTAGGAAATATAGTAAGCCCAGATATGATAAAATCTATGGCAGCAAAGCCCATTGTTTTTGCCCTGGCAAATCCTAATCCCGAAATAAAATATGAAGATGCCGTAGCCGCGAGGGAGGATGTAATAATGGCAACAGGTCGATCAGACTACCCCAACCAAGTAAATAATGTACTAGGATTCCCATTTATATTCAGAGGAGCTTTAGATGTGCGAGCTACAGCTATAAACGAAGAAATGAAACTAGCTGCTGTAAAAGCACTCGCAGAACTAGCTAAAGAACCCGTGCCAGATGGGGTGCTAATTGCTTACAATCAATCTGATATGAGTTTTGGACAAAACTATATTATCCCAAAACCTTTAGACTCACGCCTTATTACCACTGTAGCACCCGCCGTAGCCAAAGCAGCTATGGACAGTGGCGTGGCCCAACTCAATATTGATGACTGGGATGCCTACCGCACCGAGCTGCGCAAACGCATGGGACTAGACAATCAATTTTTGCGAAGCATAGCTGGAAGAGCAAAACAAAATCCACAGCGTATCGTTTTTGGAGAGGCTGATAATCCAAAAATATTGAAAGCTGCACACGCCGCAAGAGAAGAAGGTAGCTGTATTCCGATACTACTAGGTTTTGAAGATCAGATTCGAGAAACTATCGCTGATCTTGGTTTAAATCTAGCTGATTGCCAAATCATAGATCCCAGTAGATCTCCAAAAAAAACAGATGCCTACGGACAAGCGTACTACGAAAAAAGACAACGAAAAGGGCTAACCCTTTTTCAAGCCAAGCGCAAAATGCGCCAACGTACCTATTTCGGTACAATGATGGTAGAACTGGGTGAAGCAGATGCTTTTATTAGTGGACAAAACAGTAACTACCCAGAAACTATACGCCCTGCCCTAGGTATCATTGGAAAGGAGGAAGGAACTGAAAAAGTAGCAGGTATGTATATCATTATGACTAAGCAAGGTCCACTCTTTTTTGCAGACACAACAGTTAATATAGAACCCAATGCAAACGATTTGGTAGACATTGTGAAATTGACGCACAAAATGGTTTCTAAACTTCAAGTAAAACCACGTATTGCTATGTTGAGCTATAGCAATTTTGGATCGGCAAAAGGCACAACCGTAACAACCATACAACAAGCCTTGAAACGACTGCATACAGAAAATCCTGAGATACTAGTAGATGGTGAGATGCAAGCCAACACGGCACTAGATGCCGAGTTAAGACAAGAATTATTTCCTTTTTGCAAATTGGGCAAAGAAAATGCCAATGTATTTATATTTCCGGCACTCAGCTCTGGGAATATAGCTTACAAAATGGTACAAAGTCTAGGTATATCCGAGGCTATAGGGCCTGTACTTTTAGGTTTCAAGAAATCAGTGCATGTGCTTCAGCTTGGTAGCTCCGTGCGAGAAATTGTGAATATGATAAACCTCGCCGTAGTAGATGCACAGGGTAAAAAAGGTCTGTTTTAACACCCTAAAAAAACTTTACATCCCGGTTAATCAACGGAACTAATACAGAAAAACCATATTTTTACCGTTATGAAAAAGATTCTGCTACTGATTTTATGTATTTTTGGGACAAAAGTCTATGCCCAAACAGACACACAATCAAAGCTGCAATCGGCAGATAAGTTAGGTGGTGTGAGCATGTCTGTAGGTCATTTAAGCTCTAACACCAGCGAACCTGTAGCAGGAACGCTTTTTACCCCGCAACTAGAGATAGGAAAAAGAATAAAGATAGAGATTGGTGCTACTTTTTTGAGCATTGACAGTAATCTATATACCCGTTTGCCCCAACGACATTCAGCCTTTAACGCGGGACTTAGTTTTAGTGAGTATATAGGAGACAGTCCTTTTTATGGCAAAGGAAGCTACAGACTTCTGCTAGGAGAAACTTCATTAGGAGGATTTGTGAGTCAAGCTCATCGCATTTCGGGAGAAGTAGGAATAACCGCCGTAAACGTGAAATTTGACATGTTTATAGAGGTAGGTAAATATTTTGATAATAAGCAGGTTTTTACAGGAAATACAGTATCCTTTGGAATGAGAATTTGGAGTAGATAAATGATAATAAAACAGATAACAGTACATACTGAACTGTATAAACAAGCGCTCATCTTGCGCAATGAGATACTCCGCATACCCTTGGGCCAAAACATATTTAACGAAGATTTGTCTGACGAAGCACGTCAAGTGCATTTTGCTGCCATAGAGAATACACAATTAGTAGGCTGTGTTGTTCTCATACCCCACTATTCAGCCGGTATTGGCAAGCTTCGCCAAATGGCGACTTCAGAAAAAATACGCGGTAAAGGTTATGGTTTGCAACTTGTGTCTGCATTAGAAAACTATGCCATTAAAAACAACATGGATTCCATTGTTTTACACGCACGTCACTATGCCGTTGGATTTTATCAAAAATTGGGCTACTCTGTTTGTTCGGCTGTTTTTGAAGAAGTGGGTATGGAGCATTACAAAATGTCAAAAACAATTGGATGAAAATGTGTATACACTTCAAAAGTTTAAGTAAGCAATAACCCATGGTTTGGGTAGCTTAATCTTAGGCATACAACTTTTAATTTTACATTATTTTTAAAGGTTTTGTAGTATAGTTATTAGCTATAAACACACTAGGTACTTCAGTCTTTTAGAAACGCAAAACTGCGTTAAATTTCACTCCAAAAGGCTGTGCGTTAGGATGATTTTCGTCTAAGTAGGTAAGACGATGAATGAAATCTAAACGCAAAAAACGAAAGATATTCTCTATGCCGTAACCCATCTCTACATAGGGTATACCGTTGGCAAAGAAACTCGGGTTTGTATAGATGGTATTATCAAAAGGCATATAGGCTCTATTAGCTTCACTCATAGTGCCATATACAGCTTTAGTATTTACAAAACTTCGCCATTTCAAGCGTTTTGCTAGCGGTATTCTATTCATAATTAGCCCATTAAATTGATGTTCATAGTCTGCTGCTATAAACCTATCAGCTGCAAATTCAAAGAAATCCATCAAATTGTAAGATTGTGCATTACTAAAAAACGACTGATTACCACGCATAATGTAGAGAGCGGGGTAGGGCGCCTCACCAAAGGTTCGGTAGGCTTTCACATTATATATAAACGTCCCAAAATTTCCTAAGCTGTTAAACTGCCACAACTCTAATCCTATTTTATCGAAGGTAAAATCGCCACCTAGCAAATTATCAAAACTTCGGGTATAGTCTATAGAAAGGACTGGTGCTTTAAGATTACCCAAACTGTACCTATTGGTGCGTCTGTAAATAAACTGTTCCTTCCTTGAAAACCGCCCACGCAGATTTACGGAAAAGATGTCAAAATTTGAACGGACGGCAGAAGTATTATCTCCGGGTGTGCTGTAATATCCAAAGTTAAAATCATTAACGGGTTCAAAGTCAAATGTTTTATGGCTCACATTTATGCGCTGAGTATATCCTTTTACCAACTCTTTTTCTGCCCATATTTTTTTTGTAAACGACCTATTTATCTGGTCAGTACCAAAAAGAGCAAATGCGTCATAAATAGCACTAGTGCCAATATCCTCATCTGTAAGTCCTATGAGCTCCACGTCACGTTTTACAGCTAGTCCTGCTTTGGCCCACTTGGTTCGACTAAATACGTAGTCTGCAAATACTCCATACTTAAACTGCCTATCTTGAAAACCATAAGCTCCATAGGTCCTTAGTTGAAAATCTTTATGAAACTGTGGTGAAGTTCTAAATCCTACACGTGTTCGAAAGCCCTCTAGACGGTTATATCCTAGGAGATAATACCACGGTCCTAAGTCTACTTTTCCTTTGGGAAAGTGGCCCTCCACAGCTATCTCTACAATATCAATGTATGTTTTTACCAATGGTTGATTTTTTAGAGAATCCACCATTTTATATACCCGTTTATCATCTTCGGTTATACGCTCATGCCGAGCAGTATCCCAATACTCCTCTGTGCGTGAAAATGAATTATCTACTACCCCCAATTTTTCTTCATAAAAAGGCAGTTCGTGTACTTTATTTATTTTAATATTTTTATTAGAGTTATAGTACAAACCTATCATCCCTACTGTGTTATTCGTCAATTCAGCTATATCGATAAGAACCCTTGTTTTGTTTGGAAGCCAATATGATGGTTCCACCTCTTGAAATTCTTGCTGTATCTTTAATTTCTCTACAAAATTAAGGTTGGCTTCACTCGTTATTTCTAAGCTGAGCTGTTTCATAGCGTACGATTTAGCTTCTATCCAAATCATCCCACGAAAAACTAAATCAATAGGATTTTTAGGATCCACTTGTATTTGATAACAAGATTTTCCATCTATAATCACACTATCTCTTAGTGTGAAATAATAGTAAGCATTGGCTGTACTACTCATTGGAGAGATAAAGTCTTTATCTAGTATATAGAGGTTATTTTCATAAAAGTTATATTGCTGAAAAGTAGAGCCTAGTATCTGCGAAACGTAGCTCTCATCTCCTACGCCCACACCTTGTAATTTAGTAGCTTTGATAATTTCTTTAGTTCTTCGAGGAAACTTACGATAGAAATAATCACTGATCGTCTCTGACACGAAAACGGGCAATACTTTTTGAGAGCTACTGTCGCTAAAACTACTAATTGTGTCAAAAAGTGGCTCCATTGCAGCGAATATTTTTCGCTTTCTAAATTTTTCTGTAACATTATCTACAGCTAGCTGTACCTTATTGTATCCTTCGTATTCGTAGTATTCTATTTTTTCAGGGTTATGGTCTTTTTTCATTTTTTGAGCTCGCTTCATGATGACCAAAGCGGGATTTACTCCGCCGGGTCGCACCACAAACTCTTTCAACATGTTAGCGGATTGGGATAAAGAAAAATCAATGCGTTGTTCTTTGTTGAGCTCTACAACTTGTTTTTCGTCAGTGTAGCCCATATATAAGGCTATGAGAGTATCTATAATCTCATTTGTTTCTATGCTGTAATATCCATCAAAATCTGTAATCGCTCCCACAGGTACATTAGCTCCCCGAAGTGCTACGTAGGGCAGTGGTTCTCCTGTATTAGCATCGGTCACCCTTCCTTTTACGGAGGTTTGCCCCAATAAACTAGAGAAGGTAATAAACATTATAAATCCAAATAGTAGCTCTCTCATGAGAAAAATATCCTACAATATTAACTAAAAAGTAAATCTCCTTTCGGTGCCAGAAACACAACAATAGCGTCATAAAATGCACCGGGCTGTTCTGCGTGCAACCAGTGACCAGCGTCTGGTATTCCCACGAATTGTACATTAGCAAATATTTTTGCTATATTAATTTGGTCATTTTTAGTAATATAATCTGATCTTTCACCATACATGAATAGTGATTCAGTAGTTACTAGTGCTCGAAACTCCATAGCATCTATCATCGCAGGATAAAATGACTTTATAGCTTCCAGATTAAATTTCAAAGCATATCCATTTTCAGTTTTTTCTAGATTTTTGAGTAAAAATTGGCGCACACCAACATTAGTTTCTATGACAGCTAGTTCAGCATCTGCATCTTTTCTGGTTTCACACTTTGCAAAATCAATAGAATGAAAAGCGTCAAAATAAACCGTATGACCTGCCGGATATTTTTTAGGAGCTATGTCTGCTACAATTAGCTTATTGAGCCGATTAGAGAAGAGGTCTGCAAATTTCATAGCGACTTTTCCGCCCATAGAGTGACCCAATACATGAGCATATTCTACTTTCAAAAAATCCATGAGCTCTACCAAATCTTGTGCCATGAGCTCAAAAGACATTTCACTTGTATGTTCACTATGTCCATGGTTTCGTAGATCTACAGTCACTACATTATAATGTGCAGATAGTTTTCGCGCCATATTGTGCCAATTGTCTAACATGCCAAAAAGCCCATGCAATATAAAGAGGTATTCTGCGGAATGATTGCGGGGATATATTTTATGGTTTAAAAGCATAGGAAATAAAAAGTAAAGGTGTCAAAATATACTACGAGCACTAGTTTACTTAATGTTTTAATGGGTATTAAAACATTAAGTAAATTTTAAAATAACTAGCCTTGTGCAGTGTAGCCAAGAACATCCTCTACAGGAGTGTAATCAAGGTCAAAAGCGTCTGCAACTCCGCGGTAACATACTTTTCCATTCACCACATTTAGACCGAGTTTTAGCTCAAGATTATCGCTACACGCCTGTCTCCATCCTTTGTTTGCTAGCTGTATAGCATAGGGCAAAGTCGCATTAGTGAGTGCTACTGTAGAAGTGTAAGGAACTGCACCAGGCATATTTGCAACGCAATAGTGCACAATATCATCGATAATAAATGTAGGATCTTCGTGCGTAGTGGGCTTACAAGTTTCTATACAGCCACCTTGGTCTACAGCTACATCTACTACAACGGTACCAGGAGACATTAGTTTCAGCATATCACGTGTGATTAGGTTTGGTGCTTTTGCTCCGGGTATAAGCACTGCTCCTACTACCAAATCCATATGTGGTATCAAGTCTCTAATGTTCATCTCATTACTAAAACGAGTTACAACGTTTGCTGGCATGACATCATTTAGGTATCTCAATCGGGATAAACTCACATCAAGTATGGTAACTTGTGCTCCGAGTCCTGCAGCCATCTTAGCTGCTTGGGTACCTACAACGCCACCACCAATTATGAGCACTTTACCTGGTGTTACTCCGGGTACGCCACCTAGCAAAACTCCTTTACCTTTTATGGGTTTTTCTAAGTATTTTGCCCCTTGCTGTACGGCCATTCTTCCAGCTACCTCACTCATAGGTATGAGTAATGGTAAGCTTCTATCGGCAGATTCTACTGTTTCATAAGCCAAACATACAGAGTTACTTTTTATCATAGCATCTGTGAGCGGCCTGTGGCTAGCAAAGTGAAAATAAGTGAAAACGAGTTGGTCTTTTTTGATTAGCTTGTATTCTGCTTCTATTGGCTCTTTAACCTTCATTATCATTTCAGCTATCTCATATATCTCTTCGATAGTTTCCAATATTTTTGCGCCACCTTCTCTATACATTTGATCACTAAAACCACTGCCAACACCTCCATTTTTTTGAACGTAAACTGTGTGTCCACGTTTTGTCAGTTCTAGAGCTCCACCGGGTGTTAGTGCAATTCTATTTTCGTTGTTTTTAATTTCTGTAGGTACGCCAATTATCATTTTATTACTTTTTAAATATGGTGGCAAAAATAGGTGTTTTACAAAATCTACTACGCTTTTTTTACGGCAGATTAAACATTCAATTTTTAGCAATTAACCCCCCACTCAAAAATGATGTATTCGACAAAAATTAGCCCCCAAAAAGATACAGAACTAAAAACGATTGCCATTTCTTGCAGAGGCTTTCGCACTGCTGAAAGTATCACCTCAATAGTCCATACTATATTTATTTCATTCTATGTTTCGAAGTATATCTCTTGCTGCAACTTCTGGCAACTTACCCTCAGCTAAATCTTTGGCTATTTCGGCTTCATAGTTTCCAAGTTTTGCAAAAAGCAAGTCTTGCAAACTTTTGCGTGCCCAATAGTATTTCTGAATTTGCCGATTTTTAGCCTTACTAAGGTTTGCGACAGTCAGTTTATCAAATTCTCCTACTTTCTCCCAATATACGTCAATCCCTTTATTTTCTGTAGCACTTGTCGTTATTACTTTTGGTATCCATTTTTGAATATCCCCTTCAAATCCTCCTGCACTTGGAAATAAATGCAATGCCATGCTATATTCTTTAGCAGTCAACTTAGCTTGTTTTTCAGCATCACCATCGGCTTTATTTATTACAATTATATCCGCCATTTCCATAATACCCCGTTTTATACCTTGCAGTTCATCTCCACCTCCAGGGTTTAGTACCAATGTAAAAAAATCGGTAAGCTGGGCTACCTCGGTTTCTCCCTGACCTACCCCTACACTTTCTATTAGTATAGTATTGTAGCCTGCCGCCTCACACAATAGCATTGCTAGTCTAGTATTTTTGGCCAATCCTCCCAGCTGTGTGCCTGCAGCAGTAGGCCTTATATAGGCTCTATTATGCGCACTCAATTTGTTCATTCGGGTCTTATCACCAAGTATACTTCCCTGAGTTATTCCGCTGCTCGGATCAACGCTTAGTACCGCGATTTTTCGATTTGTATCTTGCTGCAGCAAGTTTATACCAATAGCATCTATAAAAGTACTTTTCCCTGCTCCTGGTGTGCCGGTTATTCCAATTCTCAGCGTATTATCTTGTGGACCAAAATGAGTAATAATCTCCAAGGCTAGATTTCGCTTTTGTTCTATAGTGCTCTCAGCTAACGTAATAGCCTTGCTTAAAATACGCCTATCTCCTGCTGCTATGCCTTGTATAAGTTCTTCTTTAATCATTCTTGATAAAAAACACGGGTTACACGTTCGCTTACATTGGTTAATACTTCATATGGAATTGTCCCTATTTGTTTTGCTACAATCTCAACTCTAGGTCTATCTCCAAAAATTACAACTTCATCCCCTTCGTCACATTTTATGTGAGATACATCGCACATAGTCATATCCATACAGACATTGCCTACCACTTTAGCTTCCTTATTTTGTATATAAAAAGAGCCTATTCCTTGACTAAAAAGCCTAGTATAGCCATCGGCATACCCTACCGCCACTACAGCTATTTTCCTATCTTCTCTTGCTACACTGTATTGTCCGTAGCCTATTCCCTCACCCGCTTTTACAGTGCGTATCTGCGATATATAGGATTTGAATGTACTGACTGGAAGTAGCTTAGAGGTAGACCCGAAGTTAGTAACACCGTACAAACCTATTCCAACACGCACCATATCAAAACGTGCATTTGTAAATCGCTCTATTCCAGCTGTATTAGCTATGTGTTTCAGTACCGTGTAGCCAAGTTTCTGCTCTACCGTTTGACTAATTCGTGCAAAACTTGCTAGTTGTTTTTGTGTAAAATCATCCATAGCCAAATTATCCGCTGTAGCCAGATGACTGAAGACAGATGCCACACGCACCGAAGAAGACTGCTCTATGCGTTTAACCACTTCTACCAATTGTGTTTCTTCAAAACCCAATCGGTGCATTCCCGTATCAAATTCTAAATGGATACGGATAGAAAATAGCTCCACTTTGGACAAACTAGCAAACGAATGAATAACTGGCTCTATACCCATTTCCAAGTATGGACTCAAATCATTCAAATCGGGATTTAAAACCATTATGGGTGTACTAATACCGCACTCACGAAGCTCAATAGCCTCATCTGTATAGGCCACTCCAAGATAGTCTATGTTATTATACTCCAAAACTTTGGCTATCTGATATCCCCCACTCCCATAGCCCAAAGCCTTCACCATGGCCATTAGTTTAGTAGACTTTCCTGTTGCGGTTTTTATCACATCTATATTGTGCTGCAACCGGGTCAGATTTACCTCTAGCTTGGTTTGATGCATCTTTACTTTCAATTTATTTGCTATTCGTTCAAAAGCAAACTCCCGCGCTCCCTTTAATAGCAATGCCGTATCTTTAATATCATGTATTGGATGTTTTTTCAGAAACTCCTCAGTAGATTCATATGAGATAGTAGGAATTTTAAATACTTTCCGATTATCTTTTATACGCGGGCCTATAGTAATAAGTGAGGTGATTTTATTAGCCAATAACAGTTTGTTTACGTTTTGATAAAGCACATCATCAATCAAGTTACTTTCTAAAATATCAGACAAAAGAACCACCGATTTCTCTTTTGTCTTTTGCTGATTAAAAAAATCCAAGGCCATAACCACCGATTGGTAATCATTGGTATAATAATCAAGTATAAGTTGTGTATTATTCTGTCCATTCACTTGTTGTAAGCGCATGTCTACTGGCAAAAGTGTGGGTAAAACACTTGCAATAGTGCTAAGAGATATACCAAAAACTAGAGCGGTTGCTGCAGCCGAAAAAGCGTTTTCTACTGAAGCTTTGTCTGAAAAGGGCAATATAACAATTTCACTAATCCCTTGGTAGGTCATCACGAATGCTCCTTCATTATTTTTTGTTATGCGCAACTGGCAACTCGGAGAGGAACCCCATACAAATAAATTACTCCTACTACTGCTCATTTTTTGAAGCACCTCTGGTTGGCTAGAACCTAAAACTACCGTATCACAATGAGTAAAAAGAGCAAATTTTTCTGACAGTTTTTCTTCGTTGCTAACAAAATTGCTAGCGTGTGCATCTCCTAGATGAGTAAAAACACCTATCGTGGGTTGTATTATTTTTTTTAACCGAGGCATTTCGCCGGGCTCCGATATCCCAGCTTCAAAAACCCCCACTTGGTGGTGAGCATTTAACTGCCATACCGAAAGTGGAACACCTATCTGTGAGTTGTAACTTTTAGGATTTTTGCACACTGCATATTGAGTAGACAAAATACGAGCTAACCATTCTTTTACAATGGTCTTTCCATTACTACCGGTAATGGCTACCATAGGTATGTTAAATCTATTTCGATGGTGCGTGCAAAGTACTTGCAAAGCTGCTAGCGTATCTTGCACCAAAATATAATTGCACGTCTGCAACGGCTTGCATGAAACTACCAAAGCAGACACACCAGCACTTATAGCATTTTCCACATAGTTATGCCCATCATTTCTTGGTGTAGCTATTGCAAAAAATAAAGCGTACACTTTTTCTTGAATTTTGCGTGTATCTGTGTATAGTTCTGTCACTTGAATACTGGCGTTTCCGTGAAGACTACCTCCTACAATTTGGGCTATTTGAGATAATGTATACAACCTACCTACAAAAGTACATGTATTGTAGGTATTTTAGCAGCTCAGTTTTGCATAGCGATTACACAAATAGATACACACCCAAACAGGCAAAAGAAAAGATAGCCAAATTTTGTGCTTACCAGGAGCGATGCCATCAAGAGGTAAGAGATAAGCTATACTCCTTTGGCTTAATGCAGAGCGATGTCGAAGAGATCATTTGCGAGCTTATTCAACATGACTTTTTAAACGAAGAACGCTTTTCATTAGCCTTTGTACGTGGTAAATTTACCTATAAAAAATGGGGCAAAAACAAAATAAAACAAGAACTGAAGCGTCGAAAAATATCAGAATACTGCATAAAAAAAGGAATGAAAGAAATAAATGACGATACATATATCGAAGTTTTGAGGGGTTTACTATCCAAAAAAATAGACTCGCTGCCCTCTATGCAAGACTATCAAAAAAACTATAAAGCCGCACAATTTGTAATAGCCAAGGGCTATGAGTCTGATATAGCTTGGGAAATCATTAAAAAAGAATTTTCAGCATCTTGAGCATACAACACCATTTAAATATTCCAAGCCCTGAGCATACTGTTCACACCGCATGGACCAAAGCGGCGGGTATTCGCCTTAGTATAAAACGAGATGACCTCATACATCCCATCATTTCTGGCAACAAATGGAGAAAACTATCTGGCATATTTAACCATTACAACTCTAATCAATATACGCAACTAGTCACTTATGGTGGCGCTTTCAGTAATCATTTGGTAGCTACAGCAGCGGCTTGTGCCATATTGGGGTTACCCTGTAAGGGTATTGTGCGGGGAGACGAACCTAAAGAAATCAACCCTGTATTAAAACTGTGCATTCTGTATGGTATGGAACTTCAGTTTGTGTCTAGGGCTAAATATAAAGAGACAAACCGTACGATTGGAATAGTGAATGGCGTGCTTCACGTGCCAGAAGGTGGAGCGTGCGCACAAGGTGCTACCGGATGTAGCCAAATACTAAAAGAAGTAGATTTGAATAGCTATGATAAAGTCTGTATAGCTTGCGGCACAGGTACCACGCTAGCAGGTATGGCAACGCACCTAAAAAATCAGACATCTACAAAACTTTTTGGAGTTCAGGTGTTGAAGGGAGAATCTTATATAGCCAATGAGCTAAAAACGGTCTATGGCATAGACGACGTGCCGGTTTACGACACATTTCACATGGGAGGATATGCAAAAACTACTGATGAACTTATTTCATTTATCCAGGATTTTAATCAAGAAACTGGTGTTTTGCTCGACCCTATCTATACTGGAAAATTATTTTTTGCCTTAAAAGAAATGTGCGAAAACGGAGAAATAAAAAATGGTGAAAGAATATTGGCAATACACACAGGTGGCCTCACCGGTTGGTTTGGCAAGGGAGAGACATTAGGCCTTTAGTTAAGATTGAGATTACAAAGCCCTCTTATATTTTCAACTCACACTAAACAGTTCTCAAAATCCAGCCCCATTTAATTTCTTTTTACATTCTTCCGATTATGCCAACACTCTCTTTGTAAGCCCCGGTAAAAACAGTTTGAATACCACTAAATTTGAATACCAGTAAAATTATAAAGAAGCGGAGATAAGTTCGTTTTGACTGAAATCTATGAAAAAAAAAGCCTCACGTTAGCGTAAGGCTTTTTTTTTCATATTTCTAATGCATTTTATTTACTCAGGAGCTACTACTGTGGGCTGCACCTCTACAGCTGCTTTATTTACTACTCCACGAATAGTCAAAAACTCAGTTCCTCCTTCTCCATTATGCTTTACTGTTATAGTTTTGGTAAAATTACCCGGCCTTCCTTTGGAGTTATATATAGCAGTGATTACACCTTCTTCCCCGGGAGCAATTGGTTCTTTTGTCCACTTTGGTGTAGTACATCCGCAAGATGGTTTTACACTATTTAGAACTAATGCTTCGTTTCCTGTATTTTTGAAGGTAAATGATATGGTGGCTTGTACACCTTCTTCAATAGTACCAAAATCGTGCGATTTTTTCTCTAAAGTCATTTTAGCCTGTGCCTCAGAAGTTAGCGTTACATTAGCTTTAGTCGTTCCTGACTGAGCTATGCATAATGTGGAGAATCCAAATACGAAAGCAGAGAGTAAGATTAAATTTTTCATTTTTTTTCTTTAAATATTGTTCAAAATTAATGTTCTATTGGGAATCTACAAATAGAATGCCAAAAAAACAGAAAACTTACCAAGTACTAGACTAATTTTACAACTAATGTTCCTTTTTCACGTTTCTCAATAAAATTTACAATAATTAAAGCTCATTCCCAAAAAATAAAGAGATACATTAACTCTTAGTAAATAACACCTTCCATTTATCAAAAGAGCCATAAAGAATACCCGAGCTTTTTTTCCAGCATTAATTCAGCCAATAATATTTACAGGAAGATTAAGCAAAAATGAACGTTAAATATCTTTTTATGAGTAATTGGGCTTCCGTTTTTCTAAAAATGCAGTAGTGCCTTCCTTAAAATCTGTAGTTTGGAAACTTTTAGCAAAACTATCTATTTCAAACTGAAGGCCGTCCTTGTTTTCATACAATGCATTGGTACATTTTATAACTTCAGCTATGGCTAATGGAGATTTACTTGTCAATTTTTCTACATAATTTATGCAAGTAGAAAGCAATTCATCTAAAGCTACCACTTGTGTTACTAGTCCATAATGTAAGGCCGTATCTGCATCAATAGATTTGGCTGTAATGAGCATATCTAGCGCTCTACCTCTGCCTACAATCTGAGCAAGACGCTGCGTACCACCGTATCCTGGGGGCAAGCCAAGATTCACTTCAGGCTGTCCAAAAATGGCATTTTGGCTTGCAATGCGCACATGGCAAGCCATAGTAAGCTCGCAACCACCGCCAAGGGCATATCCGTTTACCGCCGCAATTATAGGTATTGTACTTTCTTCGATTTGGCAAAATACTTTACCTCCTTTGGCACTCATTTTCTTTGCTTCATCCTCTCCAAAATTTGCAAACTCTGAAATATCGGCACCCGCCGCAAAAGCTTTTTCTCCTTTACCTGTGATTATAATCCCTCGCACAGATTCTTCGATATTCAATCGAGCTACTTCTTGCCCTATTTCTTGGATTAACTCTACATTTAGCGCATTGAGTTTTTGTTCTCGATTTATGGTAATAATTTGCACCACACCTCGGTTTTCTGAGATTATATTATTGTACATTGTTGGCACAAAGATAGGAATATGTATTCTCCCAACCGAATTTCTAATAGTTGCAAAATTCCTTTGGACGCATCATCTTTGCAATCTATTAAAAGGCCTCGTAGTTCAATGGATAGAATAGAAGTTTCCTAAACTTTAGATGCAAGTTCGATTCTTGCCGAGGCCACTAAGTTAAACACTATGAATTCCGCCAAGCTCTTTTGAATAGCTCTGCTTCAGTTACCTTAGCCTTATACTAAATTAGTACCAAATTGAGCTACTTTCCTTACATTATACCATATTTTAACATTCAAATCTAACCACAGTTTTGACACTCCGACTGCTACATTTTTTTTTGATTTTCACACTTTACTTTAAGCGCAACTAGTGCATTGCTAAATTGCCATCTATAAAATGATATAAGCACGTATGCGTCACTGATATTTTTTTGATTTAAAATGGTACAAATACTATATTGAATTTAGCTTATAGTACTAATTTGAACAATGGCTATTGGACATTATAAGATGTAAGCTATAGATTACCATTTAAAAGTAGAATCACCATTTGATTAAAAAAATATAAAAAAGGGCTTGCGATACAACTTACTTTACTACACCACATGAAATTTATAAATAATGAGTGTTAAGCTTACCTTTGCCATATGCATCTAAACAAAAAACTAACGTTTGATGAGTTTGCTGCCTGTAGCTTAGCAGAGTGGAGAGCAAAAGCAACTAGAGACCTCAAAGGAAAAAGCCTAGAAGACTTGGCATATACCACTTCTGACGGCCTTGTCTTAGATCTGTATTACACTGATCAAAATAGCTCAAATTTTCATCAAATACCTCACACAGATTGGCTGATTACAACTCATTCTGATGTGAAACTGGAGGGTGTGGACAAATCTGTATCAAAACTCACCGAACTGGGCAAAAACTGCGGCGAATTGATTCTCAAAAACTTAAAAAAACCAGCTAACAATGGTGCCGTTTACTTTGAAATAAGTACCGCGTTTTATGAAAACATAGCAAAACTTCGGGCTTTGAGAATAGCATATCCCGACACGGAAATCAATGCCGTAATTCCCGCTTCTGATGATGCCTTTACGCACAACAACTTGATAAGACAGACCATAGCAGCAGCTTCTGCTATCATAGGTGGTGCAAAGCATATTTGCATTTCCCCATTCAATCAAAAAAACACCGAGCAAGGTCATAGGCTAGCCAAAAATATTTTAGTACTGCTAAAAAGTGAAAGCCACATGGCAAATGTATACGACGCTGCGAGAGGAAGTTGGTTTATAGAGGAGTTGACAAGCGCGTACCTCAATAAAATAGGTACAAAAGCCCGTATTAATGGTCAAATAATAAGAAAGAATCAAGAACTCCTAAAAACGCAGCCAGGCATACCTCCTTACCTACGTGGCCCCTATTCTACGATGTACGCCATAAGACCGTGGACCATCCGTCAATACGCTGGATTTAGTACAGCAGAAAAAAGCAACGCCTTTTATCGAAGAAACCTAGCTGCTGGCCAAAAAGGGCTATCTGTTGCTTTTGACTTAGCCACACACCGCGGCTATGACAGTGACCACCCACGCGTAACTGGTGATGTAGGTATGGCCGGTGTAGCCATAGATACAATTGAAGATATGAAAATCTTGTTTGATCAAATACCGCTTGATGATATTTCTGTAAGTATGACTATGAATGGTGCCGTTTTGCCTATTATGGCATTTTATATTGCTGCCGCAAAAGAGCAGGGTGTAGACCAAAGCAAACTAGCAGGAACCATACAAAACGATATTTTAAAAGAATTTATGGTGCGTAATACCTACATATATCCTCCCGCACCAAGTATGCGTATTATTTCGGATATTTTTAGATACACAAGTACCTATATGCCTAAATTTAACAGCATTAGCATCAGCGGTTACCATATGCAAGAGGCGGGAGCCACTCCAGAATTGGAGCTAGCCTATACCTTGGCCGATGGGCTAGACTACGTACGCACAGGAATAGCCGCAGGACTTGCTATAGACGATTTTGCTCCCAGACTTAGCTTTTTTTGGGGTATTGGTATGTCTTTCTACAAAGAAATAGCCAAAATGAGGGCGGGACGGCTTCTTTGGGCAAAACTTATAAAAGAATTTAATCCGAAAAATGAAAAATCTATGGCACTCCGCACCCACTGCCAAACCAGTGGATGGAGCCTTACAGAGCAAGACCCATACAACAATGTAGCCCGAACCACCATAGAAGCATTAGCAGCAGTATTTGGCGGAACACAAAGCTTACACACCAATAGCTTTGACGAAGCCATGGCACTTCCCACTGATTTTAGTGCCAAAATAGCTCGAAATACACAAAAAATCATTCAAGAAGAGACAGATATTACCAAAATAATAGACCCATGGGGAGGCAGTGAAATCATAGAGCTATACACTCAAGAACTTGCAGAAAAAGCTTGGGAGTACCTTATAGAAATAGAGGAACTCGGCGGTATGGCAAAAGCCATAGAAAGTGGCATTCCTAAAATGCGCATAGAAGAATGTGCAGCCATAAAACAAGCTAATATAGACGCAGGTAAGGATATAATAGTAGGCGTAAATAAGTATAAAACAGATGAGAAATCAGATTTTGACATACTAGAAGTAGACAATGAAGCGGTACGTAAAAGCCAGATTGTAAGATTAAAAAAAATAAAGGCTGAGAGGGATAATTATACGGTCGAAAATATATTAGCTAGACTAGAATCAGCTGCAAATAGAAGCGTTGACAATGCAGATGCCACCCAAAATCTTCTTGCAATATGCGTAGAGGCAGCAGAAGCTAGAGCCACACTCGGCGAAATATCCGATGCACTAGAGAGGGTATTCGGAAGATTTCAAGCAAAAAATACAACAATAAGTGGTGTATATTTGAAGGAAGTGCAAGACAATAAAATAGTTATAACGGCGCGCAAGGCAGCAGATAATTTTGCAGCCTTAGATGGCAGAAGACCCCGCATACTTGTAGCCAAAATGGGCCAAGACGGGCATGACCGTGGGGCAAAAATAATAGCGTCTGCCTTTGCTGATTTAGGATTTGATGTAGATATAGGACCACTTTTTCAAACCCCTGCGGAAGTGGCGAAACAGGCCATGGAAAACGACGTTCATATTTTGGGTGTGTCATCACTAGCTGCAGGACACAAAAGCTTAATGCCACAAGTAATAGAGGAGCTGAAAAGCCTAGGAATGAATGATGTGGTAGTAGTAGCTGGCGGCGTGATACCTGAACAAGATTATGCCTTTTTGTATGATGCAGGTGTACACTTTGTTTTTGGCCCAGGCACTGTAATTGCAGAAGCAGCAATAGATATTTTAACAAAACTTAGCCATTAGATTATGAGTATTTGGCGTGTAATACTATCCGTTATTTTACCACCATTAGCTGTGTACGATAGAGGTTGTGGTTCTATAACCATTGTTTTTCTGCTCACTTTAGTGGGCTGGGTTCCGGGTGTTATTGGAGCTTTGGTCATCCTAAATAAGCCAAAAGAAAACCAGTGAAGAATGAGACATAAAAATATTAGGTCTGCGATAGAAATAGCTTAAATCGTACTCCTATTAGCATTGCAAGTTCGAAGATTTAAAAATTACAACACTTATAACTAGTTTTATGACTTGATGAAAAAATTATGTACTTATGTTTACTAGGTTTCAACTTGACCTATGAACCAAACGATAACTGCTCCCAGTATGCTTTTCAGTAGTGCTCCAGGTAGCAACTCTACTCCCATATCTAGGGCCATACTTGCCGACTCTAAATGAAATCCCACCCAAAACACCCCGCAACATACTACAACCCCGTGAAAAATTAGAAAGTTATATAACGGAGAAATACTGCTAGTTTTACTCTGCCAGGGCAATATAACTCCAATTACAAATCCTATAAAAAAGCCCAATGGTATAGACACAAAGTAGTGCCATCCTATCCCACCACTAAAAACGGGTAAACCGGCAACACCCAAAATCAAGTAGCAAATAATAAGGCCACTTCGCCACCAGAAAGGCAAATAATTATATGCCAACCCAATAAACAAGGTTTGTAAGGTAAACGACACAGGTGCAGCAACCTTTATATTTATTTTGGCTCCAAAAATCACCAACAATAAAAAAGCACCCGCAAGTAGCGAGTGCTTCGGTAGTATTAATTTACTTTCATTATTTTTGGGTATCCGCATATCCAAATACTTTTTTCAGTAGGTCTGTAGTTCGTGCTAAAGGATTACCGCGTATTTTATCCTCCTCTTGTTTTATTTGAGCAAATAAGGCAAGTATAGCCTTGTCTGTGACATATTCATTGAGATCAGTATTTACACTTTTGCCCATCACAATATTATATGCTGAAGTGACTTTACTCCATGGCTCATTGATATTCACTTTGTCCAGTGAATTTTTAATAACAGGTGAACATTTACTTTTCAAACTTTCTGTAGTAGTGCGCTGAAGAAATGCAGTACCTGCTCCTTCACCACCTGTCACAATACCTATGGCGTCAGTTATGCTCATAGACTTTATAGCATTTAAAAAAATAGGTTTAGCCTCTGCCATAGCTTTTTCGGCCCCCGTATTCATGGCTACTTCTACTTTTTCCAAAAAAGGACCGGCAAGCGCATTAGTTACCGGGTTTTCCTTTATTTTCAATACCGCACTTTGCACTTCTGTTGGCATCAAAATCTTGTACGATGCATTGTTCAGAAATCCTCCACTTTGCCCTAAGGAAGAAGTACCTAATATGACTCCTTTTTCTAGTGCTTGCTTGAGGCCTGAAGATGCCTCTGCTTGAGTAATACCAGGCAGACCTCCTCCTATATTAGAGTTTAATACCTCTAATAATTCTTGACAAGATGTAATGGTAAATGCTAATAAAAAGGCGAGAATACTTTTTTTCATGTGTTTATTTACATTTCATTGTTAGATTATCAGAGCAGTCAAAAATAATGCCTAAATCTTACGGTTTGAGAAAACTTTCATAAATTACATCCATGATGGTTGTTCTCACCCCGGACCTAATTAATTTTGTATTTTCCTGCGTCGGGTATACTCTATTACTCAAAAACACATAAACTAAATTGTAATGAGGATCTACCCAAGTCATTGTGCCGGTAAAACCAGTATGCCCAAAGCATTTTGTAGAGGCATAATCTGAAGCAGGATTCACCTTACTCCTATTTGTCTCCGGCTTATCCCAGCCAATGCCTCTTCGGGAATCATTTGCTTGTTTCCTTGTAAATTGAGCAATTGTTTCAGGTTTCAGATACTGTACATTATCGTAGGTCCCCCCGTTTAACAACATTTGCATAAGTTTAGCTAGGCTTTCTGCATTTGCAAAAAGACCTGCATGCCCACTGACGCCACCTAGCATAGCAGCTGCAGGGTCGTGTACAGTTCCGTGTACCAGTCCTTTGCGCATATCAGGGCTGAGCGAAGTAGGTACTATTTCCGATTTTTTAAATTTATTCAAAGGCAAAAAAGTAAGTCTTTCTATACCCATTGGCTCATAAAATGACGTGTTTACAAACTCGTGAAAATCTGATTTAGTTACTCTTTCTATAAGTTCTTTCATTAGTATCATGCCAAGGTCGCTATACTTATACGTAGATCTTAAACCGATTTTAGAATCATAAATTTTCTGCATAATATGCTTCTTATATGTATTTAACATATACAGATTATTGCCCAAGTAGGTAGTATGTAAATCTGTAGCAACGGCAGAATAAACAGAGTCATAGATTTTGGGACTTTGTATTGTTTCGCGGTAAAAAGGTATCCAACTTTCAAGCCCAGCTTTGTGTTCCAAAACCTCTTGTATTGTCATAACCTCTTTGTTAGTGCCTTTTAGCTCTGGCAAATACTTCACCATTTTATCGTCAAGAGAGAGCAATCCCTGCTCCACTAGCTTCATAATACTGATAGTAGTCGCTGCTACTTTAGTAATACTTGCTAGGTCATACAAATCAGTATTTTGTACATTTTGTTCACTATTGAAAGTATGTTTACCAAAGCTTTTATTGTATACTACTCTTCCATTTTTGGCGACTAATACCTGGCATCCTGGTGTAGATCCATTACGTATTGCATCATTAGCTATTTTATCAATTTTTTGAAGTGTGGCACTTGTCATTCCCACTTCCTCCGGAAGCACAGCTCCAAATTTACTGAAGGCTTTTGTGGTTATTCCCATGTTCGATTTATAGCTATCTCCTATGGATACAGCCAAAGTTCCACTGATAGTAGTCATCCCAAAAACGGCTTGTGCAGCCTTTATTTGATGGGCTTCTTGGTCTTCAAATGCAATTAACACACTATTTATTGTCTCAAATTTTTTCAGGTTATAAGGATTACCAAAATCTACCACAAGTGTATTTCCCATTTTCCCTATTTGAGATATAAAGCCAGCGGTGGTAGCAGTGACTCCATAATTAGGCGGATATTTACTAGTTTGGTGCAGCGATACTATTGCTAGGTCATAGTTTTTTATTTGATTGCTAAGAGCTGTAAATTGAGCTGCAGTAGCATTTTTACTAATCCCAATAGTTTCTAATTTGCCTATGGTCGTCATTTTTCGTTGAAAAGTAGTTTTATTACCGTCACCAATGGCAATAGACAGTATTTTTTTATGTTCTATAGGATTTACAGGGAGTAGACGGTTATCATCTTTGGCTAGACATAAACTTTGCTCTACTAGGGCAAAATTTATTTCTTTGGCACGCGTGCTGTTAAGGTCTTCCTCTACACTTTGCTCGTTTAGTGGCTGCCAATTATGAAGACCCATTGTATGTTTGTAATTAAGTATTTTTCTTACCTTATTCCATACATACTCTTCGCTAAGAGAGCCTTGATCCATTGCTTTTTTCATTAGCTCTATTGCCTTGGGAATATCACCGGGCGCTAATAAAATATCATTTCCAGCAAGTAGTGCTTTGAGTTCTAATTCCCCGTCGGGATGATACTTCGCTACTCCTTGCATATTTAATGCATCTGTAAAGGAGAGTCCAGAGAAACCCATTTCTCTGCGCAAAATTCCATTAATAGCTTTATCTGATATACTTACCGCAATATTTTTCCGATTGTCTATTGCTGGTATATACAAGTGTGCAGTCATTACAGACATTATTCCTTTATCTATGAGGTACTGAAACGGCTGAAACTCAACTTGGCGCAATCGCTCCATGGTATGATTTATAACAGGTAAATCTTTGTGGGAGTCTACATCAGTATCCCCGTGTCCTGGAAAATGTTTCGCACAAGCAATTACTCCTGCATCTTGTAAGCCACTTGCATATGCCCAACCTTTTGTACTCACATTTTTGGGATTTTCCCCAAAAGAACGGTAGTTTATTACAGGATTATCAGGGTTATTATTAACATCAATAACTGGCGCAAAATTGACATGCACACCTATCCTTTTACACTGTCTACCTATCTCTTTGCCCATCTCATAGATAATAGCGTCATCCCGGATACTTCCTAAGCCAAGTTGATAGGGGAAAGGTATTGTATTTGACAGCCGCATGGCCAAACCCCACTCACCATCTATCCCAACGAGCATTTTCGTCTTGCTCAGCCGCTGATACCGATTGGTCAATTTTACTTGCTCTGTTGGGTTTCCTTTGAAGAAAATAATCCCCCCCACCTTATGTTCTTTGATAGTTTTTTCTACGGCGGCTAAATGCTTTTCTCCATAGGTGGGCCGCACCTCTATCATGAATAGTTGCGACAATCTTTCGTCAACACTCAAGGAATCAAAGGTGGTTTCTGCCCAAGTACTGCTATTTATGACTAACTGTTGGCTGGGTGGAGCAAACAGTCTTAGGGTAACGAGCACGAGAGATAATGTCGTGATTCTTTTAAATGTCTTTATCATGAATAATAGTACTTATTTTAATAGCTTACAAAGTATGCTATTAACTCCCAAAAGAGTACCTAAAAACACCTCTAAGTTATAAACCTAAGTGTTTGATAATTAGTACAATTTAATTAGGCAAACTGAGAACTTCCCAATTTCTTCAAAAATACTAGGTGCGAGATGAAAGCCTCTCTAAACGTAGCAAATTCTTGGTAATTAATCCCATGTTTACGTGCTGTATCTTTTACTATATCATACAATTTCGGGTAATGAGCATGAGATATATTTGGGAATAAATGATGGATTACCTGATAATTTAATCCCCCGCAGTACCAAGTTAATGCTTTATTTTTTACGGCAAAATCAAACGTATTGTGTATTTGGTGCACTGTCCACTCATCTTCTGTAGTTCCATTAAATTTATCGTGGTTAGACAGATCAAATTTATCTACAACGTGAGCGAGTGAAAAGATAACAGCCAAAATCCAACCTGCCACAAATTCTACGGTAAATGCCCCAATAAGCACTTGCCAAAAAGCAAAGTCTAAAACTAGCATTGGAATTATGACCATATACGATAAGAAGACAAGTTTGAAAAACACCATTTCTCCATATTCTTTTACCATTTCTAGTCCTTTGGCTTGGTTGAGCCCTTTTTTTCGGTAAACACTATACTTAGCAAAATCTGCAAAAAACCAACCTAAAGTGAGTAATCCATAAAAGAATGCCCAATAAATGTGCTGAAAACGGTGTATTTTATTTCGTGGGGCATCCTTTGTAAAACGGAATAACCCTTTCCCATGCACGTCTTCGTCGTGCTCATATATATTCGTATATGTATGGTGAAGTCTATTGTGTTGGTTTTTCCAGTTACTAGAGCTGACTCCTAAGATATCAGCTGTATGCCCAAATATTTTGTTGACAGTTTGATTTTTGGAGAAAGACCCGTGATTTGCATCGTGCATCAAACCCATACCAATACCGGCTTTTGCCAAGCCCATTAGTACACATAAGAGTAATATTGGCCAAGCAGAGAGACCAAAAAAAAGAATGGAGAAATAAGCCCCGAAAAAAGTAACAAGCAGGATTACTGCTTTCACTTTAAGCGATGGAGTTGCAAACTTGGAGATATTGGAAGTTCTAAAATACATCTCCACGTTAGTTCTAAGCTCACGACTAAAATCAGTGGCAGACTTAAATTTTGGTAAAACTATATTCGTCATTGGGTGCAAATGTACACTAATTTAAAAAAGAAAATCGCGTTGGTCTCAAAACAAAATCCCATCTAAATCCTTGTAATGTACTTTTTTCGGCAGGAAATAACTCTAACGGATAAAATACAGCCTTCGGTTTATTTTTGAATACAATTGAGCGAATACTTTTGGCTGTATCTATGTTTATGACCATTTTTCCGCATACAACTTCATTAACTCCGCTATATTTGGTACTATCTTCTCTGGCGTAGTAAACACTTTGTCCATTGCCATCTACATCTACACGGTATATTTTACCGGCAGCAAAGAACGCTTCCAAATGTTTGCCTTTTATTTGGTTAAAAAAACCATTGACATCTTTTTCTATCACAAAACCATTATTGTAAGCCTCCAATCGTTCTATACCATCTTGATTTCTAAAGATATGTATGGTGTCACCTGTTATCTGATTACTATCCGTCCAAATTATTGGATTTGTAAAAAAACTAATCATACTGTCAGTAAAATTATACACCAAAGAATCTGCTACTGCTTGTAGGTCGCTCTTGTACACTTGTACACCACTAAAAGCATTTAAAAGTCTTTTGTGACCAAAAGATGTATCAGCAAGATCTATAAATGTGTCCGCTTTTAGGTAAAAAGAATCCCCATCTATATTTTTTTTTGCCAATGGATTTCCTGTTATCAGTGTTATTTTATTGAGTCGCTCATACCTTCCGTAGTCCCCTGTTATAGTAATCTCCTCCAATGTATCTAAGAGTGTAATATTTCCAAAAGCTTCTCCTAACCCAGTATTTCGATAGTACATCATACTATCAGCTATTAACTTATTATCTCTACCTTCAATGAAAGCGCCTCTACTAAACTGAGAGATATTGGTTTGGGTATTGTACCAACCGTATTGGCAGTAAATTACGTTTTCTTCACTACGAATAAATGTAGGACCCAAAAAAGTAGCTAGCTTAGTTAGTGTATTATACTTCAACGTGTCACTAGTCATAGTATACTCTGGGTTAGTTAGTTTTACTGAGTCTTTAAAAAATAAATCCTTGCTGCGAGAGTAATAAGTTCCTCTCTCACTATACAAGGTGTCTTGCCCGTTTGTAGTAGTTCCTCCGGTAGTATAGTAACCTACTTTATCTACCATATTATAATTGAGCAACTGAGTAGTTAGCACCATTTTCCCATCGGTTAGTTTCACATCTTTACTCACTTTTGCTAGGCGAGTATCTCCGTCATACTCCAAATAACCACCCCATAGGTCTAGAGTATCCCGCTGGCGGATATAGATTTTGCCAAAAGCCTCAATTCTATTTTTGTCTTCAAAAAAATAGGCACTGTCGCAGTCCATTACTATAGCATCTTGTTTAAATCGTACATTACCTCTACAAATTTGATAGCGACCCCGTTCTTGGTTATAAATAAGCTCATCTGTTCTCAGAATTTCGATTTTAGTATTCGGATTATTGGTGTCTTGAGCTATTGAGACCAAACGAACTACTAAAAATAAGCATGTAAAAACGTATTTTAACATATTAATTGGTGACAAAATTAACCGTATACTTTATGTTTGTGAGGTATTTTTATCAAACATCGTGCTACAAGCCGTAAAAACATTCATAGCCAATCACCAACTTATAGATAAATCAGACAAAATAGGTTTAGCAATTAGTGGTGGTAAAGATTCTGTATGTATGGCTTACATCTTAGAGCAATTGTGTATCCCTTTTGTTATGGTACATGTCAATTTTTGTCTCCGAGGCAAAGAAAGCGATAATGATGCTCGTTTTGTACTAGAGCTCGGCTCATCACTAAGCTACTGTTCGCATGTTTATTCTAAAAAAGAAGATGCAGCAAACTATGCTCAGCAGCAAAAAAAAAACACTCAACTGGCAGCGCGAGAAATTCGTTATGCTTATTTTGAAGAGTTAAAAAATACAGGTGTTTTCACTAAACTTATAACGGCGCACCACCAAAGCGACCTTGTGGAAACGTTCTTTATAAACCTGAATAGACAATCAGGCATAAGCGGATTGAAAAGCATTCCAATAAAGAGAGACTATATTATAAGACCTCTTATGGCGGTAACTAGCGCGCAAATAACGCAGTACCTCACTGACCACAATATAATCTATCGCCAAGATAGTTCTAACGACAAGAACAAATACATAAGAAATAAGTGGAGAAATATAGTATTACCAACTATTGAGAAAACCATTCCAAATTTCGATGATAATGTAGCAGGCAGTATTTCCATACTGCAACAAGAAAACGAGGTCTTCAATTGGTTGATACAAGAGAAAATAGCATCTTTATTAAGCTACGCCGAAGATCGATTATATATAGACAAGCAGCGTCTTATGAGTTTTCATCACTCGCCACTTTTTTTATTCCAAATCCTTAAACCGTTTGGATTTAAGATGTCACAATGCACTCAAATACTTCGCAAAAGAACAAATACAGGGGCTCTTTTTTTTTCAGAAACGCACGAGCTTCTTGTCGACAGAGAAGTTTATTTAGTGCAGCCAGTCTCTTTAAAAAGTCCTCAGCAAATATTGATAACAAAACCAGGTATATATACTCTAGGTACTAACAACATAGAGCTAAAATCCACTAAAAAAATAAATTTTACTACTGATCTAAAAAGTGAAACTGTAAGCATAGCAATGACTACATTCCCTCTGACACTTCGCTACTGGCTAGAGGGAGACCGCATACAGCCATTAGGTATGAGTGGGAGTAAGTTATTAAGTGATTTTTTCATTGATGAAAAAATTAATGTGTTAGAAAAATATAAAACTCCGCTGATTTGTAAAGGCAGTGAAGTTCTCTGGATATGCGGCAAGCGATTAAGCGAAAAACTTCGTGTATCGCAAGAATCAGACATATACCGCTTTAGGGTTTACTGAAATCGAATAAAAAGGATTTACTAATCCAGAAACCGTTTGGGATTAAATTTTAGTAGGCAAAAAAAACGGCACCTTATTATTGGCGCCGCTTCAGTTTACAAAGTTGTATAGGTCTTAACCATTCATACTCACCAAAAACTCATCATTGTCTTTGGTTCCTTTCATATAATTAAGCATTGTATTCATGGCTTCTTCCGGATTCATGTCGGCCAAATGGTTTCGCATTACCCACATTTTTTGAAGTACCATTTTATCTAGAAGTAAATCCTCTCTTCTCGTGCTACTAGATACAATATCAATAGCTGGATATATTCGTTTATTGGATAATTTTCTATCTAACTGCAGTTCCATATTACCGGTACCTTTAAATTCTTCAAAAATCACTTCATCCATTTTTGAACCTGTATCTGTAAGAGCTGTAGCAATGATGGTAAGGGAGCCCCCATTTTCTATGTTTCGTGCGGCTCCAAAGAATCGTTTTGGTTTTTGGAGGGCATTGGCGTCTACACCACCACTTAGTATTTTACCACTTGCAGGCTGCACAGTGTTATATGCCCTTGCCAGTCGAGTAATGGAGTCTAGTAATATGACTACGTCATGGCCACACTCCGTTAGTCTTTTGGCTTTTTCTAGCACGATATTAGCGAGTTTAACGTGTTTATCTGCTGGTTCATCAAAAGTAGAAGCTACTACTTCAGCATTCACATTCCTAGCCATATCAGTCACTTCCTCTGGTCGTTCATCTATGAGTAGTATAATCATATAAACTTCTGGATGATTTGCAGATATAGCATTGGCTACATCTTTGAGTAAGTTTGTTTTACCAGTTTTCGGTTGTGCTACTATGAGGCCACGCTGACCTTTTCCAATAGGTGAAATAATATCCATAATACGGGTACTATAGTTATCACTTTTATATTCAAGGTTGAATTTCTCATCAGGGAAAAGTGGAGTAAGATGATGAAATGCTACTCTATCTTTCACAAATTCAACGGTACGTCCGTTTATACTCAAAATACTGATGAGTGCAAAATACTTTTCACCTTCTTTGGGTGGGCGTATACTACCTTTGACGGTATCACCAGTTTTTAAACCATTTTGACGCACTTGCTGCGGACTTATATAAACATCGTCTGGCGAGGGTTGATAGTTATAGTCTGCTGATCTTAAAAACCCATACCCGTCCGATATAACCTCTAATACTCCTTGAGTGCTAACAACTCCCTCTAACTCCAGATAATTCACTAACTTATCTTCCGCCTCCCGTTTTTTTCGCTTTTCCTCTTCAGCTCGTTTACGGTCTGCTTCACGCTCTATGCGTTCTGTCTCACGTGCAGCTCTTTCCTTGTCTCTTTCTTCTTTCTCTTCAGGGCTTAGCTGTTTGTGATTCGGGTTATTTGCATTGGCGCGTTGGTTATTAGGATTTGGTTTTCGTACTTGCCTATCTTCCAGCTTCTCTGAACTTTGCTTCTCATTTGTTGCTGTTATTTTCTCGTTAGATGATGTAGAATCTCGGCTAGGTTTTTTATCTAGTCTATCTTCTCTAGATATTCTTTCATTTTGCCGTCCCTGTTGATTTCTTAGATCTCTGTCTACTTTTTCCTCACTTTTTAGCTCCGTCGCATCACTCGTACGAGCTTCAATATTGGGTTCCCGGATTTTTTTTTGCTGCACAATTTTTGGTTTTTTAGATACAGCGGTATTTTTTCTATCCTCAGCTTCTGACACAGAAGCATCCTTCATTTCGATTTTGGCATTATCTAGACTTGCTCCTCCGTCTGCCTTTGGTTTTACATCTTTAAATTTATCTGGATTTACAGCTTGGTAATCCAATATTTGATAGGCTAAGTCTTGCTTCTTTAATCCTTTATGTTGAACGCCGTGCTTTTCAGCTATCTTGCGCAATTCTGGAAGGAGCATCTCTCCTAATGAAAGAATATCATACATGTGTTTGTTTTAAAATAATTGTTTTAATTAATGACCGAGAAAATTTTTGAAAAAATTTTGACTGATTCCCTGTTGGGTGTGCAACAGTAATATATTATGTTCTAATTTACAAGCCTATGTATGCCTGTGGCATCAATTTTGACAGAGAATAAACAACATTATAACTAATCCATGCGGTTTTTTAGACTAGTATACCACGTGTGCTTATTCTTTATGGTAATATACTTATGAATTTACACAACAGAGAAAAAATAGATAGCTAATTGATATTCATAGGCTTTTGACCTTTCATAAGCAAAATCGTGTTTAATCATTAGCCTGATGACCTAACTATCGCCAAAGAAAATGGAATTTTCGATACAATTTATCGAGAATATAGTACTATCTAGTATGCTAAAATAATCAATATATTCACTAAAAACAGTAGTTTATGAATTATTATCCTACTTAATCTTCTGACCAGTCTTTTCCATTTTTTATTCCTAAAAAACAATATAAAAATTGTTAAAATTGGAGTAAAAAAAATGTTTTAATACTCTTGTGAAGCTATTTCTTACAACTTTCAGAGATGGCTAATACCACTATCCATCAGCCAAAAAATCAATAGCACCTTCTATATTTTTTTTAATAATACCTGTAAACTCATGTTGTAATTAAAGAAAGCAGGAAACGCGTATACTATTTTCATGGATTAAAAAAGTAAGATATTGAGTAGCATAGCTAGACTGCATTACATATTATACAAGGACTATATCCCAAAAGACTCAAAGGCTACAACTTATAAAACACCGTATTACGAATAAAAACTTACAATCACTTATCAGTGAAGGTATAGGCTAGTTACTGCAGTTATCTTGCCTCAAAGAATACATCCAGAAAAACAAAGCCTAGCTGTTATTGCAACACATAGCGAATAGTAACGCCAAAATCAGTAAGAGCAGATGGAAAAGAATTACTAGTAGCAGGTGTATTGCTATTCCTATTATAAAACATTCTGAGATTTAGCGCATCATTTATTTTATAATCAATAGAAGGGCGAATACTCACAGTGCGAATTCCCGCAGTAGGTTGGTATTGATCTATTCCATTATTTGCTTCCAGCGTACGCACAATAGTAATACCATCACGCAATGAGAAATCAAAACGGATGTTGAGGTCATTGGCCAGTACGACGCGTTTGCCATCCATTTTTATAGGTAACCGCAAACCTGTAGTACGGTATCCTGCTCCAATTACAAACTCTGTATTGCGCACCTCTACCATACGTGCAGATATTACATTTAATTGCAGATTCCTATCTGTTTTATATTCAAATTTAGCTGATATTCCCTCTTTGGTAGTAATATCTATACCTATAAGTGGGGTGAGTCGTTCTATGATAGAGACTCCGGATTGAAAACGAAATTCGGTAGGCACATTTCCACCGGAGTCTAAAATAGCAATTCCATATTCTTGCGGCCGCTGAAACGTACCAATATTTAGTGTACTAGAATAACCGTGCGATAGTGTAATGTTACTAAAAATATCTTTCAGCACTTTAAGTTGAGATAAGCCGCTATAATTAATACGCCAATTAGGAATGGGCAATCCTTTTAGCGGATTCAGATTAACAGAGGCAGCATTTCTACCGCTGTATGCCGCTATGAAAGCATGGAGCATAACCTCTTGGTGCTTATTTGTATATCCTATTGGAAAACCAGAAGAGTCGAGTTGATTTAACTTATCTCCGTAGCGGTCATTGTATGCTCCACCTTTGCCAAAATCTCTATTTTGCAATCGTTGTGCTATAACAAATCTGTCATTTTTAAATTGATCGAAGGCAGCAGATGAATAGTCGTCTGCCATTTTATCAAACATGGTATTCCATGAGCCAAAGGAGGTAGTATATGTACCCACTTCTGTATAAAATACGTCATTAAATCCCTGCTCTGACTCCTGAAATCTAAAGTTACTATTTACATTCAAACTTTGTCGCTTACTGAAAGAAACATTAATTCTAAAGCCTTTCACTGGCTCTAATGTAGCAGAGCCATTGATATCCATTCCACTCATATTAATGAATCGCGCTATCTGATTAGTATCTCGTGTTAGAAATCCATTTTGAGCAATATTATTTCTAAAATCATCCCTTTGAGCGCCTAAAATAAATGGTAAACCAGGGGTACTGTTGGCAAAATTTTGTCCTATAGCGTCTATACTTTTGGCAAACCCAGGAAGCGTCGTTCCATCAGTAAAATTTGCGGTAATCTGAGCTTGTTTGAGCATCATTAAAAATTTAATTAAGCCCTTAGTTCCTTCTCCTAGTTCGCCTTTTTTCTTTTTTTCATCCTCTTCAGTTGCTTCCTCACTGTCACTCTTAGACACTGAACGTCGTGCGGGTCTGTTCACATCACGCAAAAATTTAGATTTATTATACAGTGTAATGAAATTCAAATTAGTTACTACTCCCATTGTGCGCGAATTTTGTATCGTATTTCCCAATGTTTGTACTGCGGGTGGAGCGTTTCTCCATTCGTAGCTAGCACTGTACCTAGTTGTTACTGTGGCCCAGTCTAACATTTTTATTTTTCTGAAAGGCAAGCTGTAATTGGCGTTTACACTTTGATTAAAATTATTTAATCTACCCAACGACCAAAAGTTTTGCCATAGAGTATCCCGTTTTTCTTGAGTATTGAGCTCCCCAAAAGGCTCTTCTACCCAAGAATTTGCGGTAGCTGCGTAGTCTACAGATAGTGCTTTGGTAAGATTCCACTTCCACCCGTACACCCTATTTATACTAAAGGTCTTATCATACAAAAGTGGCACTATAGATTTGAAATTGTCATTATCTCTATTCTTGAGTACACTGTACCTGCGGTCTACATCTACTCTAAAATTGAGATTAGACGGCGTCAATCCGACATTAAAATCCTTTATTAGTGCAAGTTTCTTTCCTTTAATTATTTTCTTAAAAGGTTCCCAATACTTAGGTTTTATACTGTGATTGTACCCTAGACTAGATTTATAGGTTTTGGCATCATTTAGTTCTATAACTTGGCTTCTTCTAAAAAGTCTTTGATAAGCAAAAGAATAATTCCAGTTTTCTATATCATAAAATCGCGGCTGACCAGCAGATGTAGCCGTTCTATTCTTTTTTACATTAGTAAAGTTTAGGCTATATCTGGATGAGTAGTCTTGCGCAGCTTCTCTTATAGCATTTCTCTCCAATGAACTGCTAGCATTGTCTATCACTGTACGTAATTCTATATCTGGATTTAGCGGATAGAACTTGGGATTTATGATATTTTCGCTGTACCCAATAAACATAGGTACGGTAATTCCTGATTTTTTAGGAAAAAACTTGCCGAGCTCTACATTTGCAGCAATATCATATTGTATCTGCTCATTGAGATTTCGCTCATTCAGTTTTTTATCTATGGCACCAAATCCTATGGTTTGATAATTGCCAGAGACAGTAAGATTGGCAAAATCCGCTAGTTTAGCAACCAGACGTGCGTTGGCAGCATATCCACCCTTATTGGCAAAGTCTACAAGTCTCAATTCATTGAACCATACCTCACCACAAAGTGCATTTTGAGTGCTAGTTTCCGCATTTTTCACTCCCAAAAGAATAGTACGCACGTTACTCAAATCTGGCAAACCAATTATACTAATTTTATGTCCGTTTGGCAATATTTCAGCATAATATCCATTTGCATTGGCAGGATTATTCTTTTGTCGTTGCAATTTAATTTTATAAAAATCATCAAGAGCTACAACCAACTCATTAATCTCTGGCCAAATAGCTTTGTCATCTGCCGTCCCATAAGGGGTCAATCTTAAGGGCACCTCATATTGATAAAAGTTATTCTCTAAATCTGTACCTACACGCATTATGGCAACCATATCACCGTCTTGTGCCATTTCGGACTCAGCGTGGATAAACATTTTCAAGGTTTTATAATTTCTAATATCAAAATCTAACATACGAAATGCTCCTCGTGCATCTTCTTTTTCTAAATTACAAACGGCAATACTAAGGGATTGCTCATTTTGCTGCACACTACCCTGCTGAGTAGGGTCTATCTCTCTATTGAAACCTGGCGGAACCCTATAAGGTATGGGGCTTCTTTTACTATTTTCATTAATATTTACCGTAGACACTACTAGGTCTGCATCATCATTTAGGTCTTGTGCTGGGCCTAGTCTAGGCGGGAATTTTAGTGTTCTAAGGTAGCGTCTCCAATCTGCTCTTACCAGTTGTAAATTGGCAAATCTAAGAACCACACTATCTTCAAAACCTTTGAGATACATGCGCATAAACCGGATGGATTTAAAATCTTGAATTCCACCTACTTTCTTTTCAAACTGCCTAACGGGTACTTTAAGTTGGTACCACGTTATTCTATTCGGTTTTGCCCCAGGGTCTATTTGTGTAGCCTCCACATTAATAGAATCTGTTACAAAGTTTTCTCCTATCCTTAGTCTAGAAGGGTCGATATCAATTCTATATTGATAGTATTCTTCAGTAAGATTTATGGTAAAATCTTGATTAATGTCTTCATCGTCGGGTATTGTATTCCCAGATTGCGGTGTCCCGTCTGGAAGTGTGGCCAATGTAGAATTCCCTTCAACTCCATTAAATTTTTTGTATCGTTGGAGCACCAAGGCTTGTTGCTCGTCATAAATAGGGTCTCTTGGATGGGCATAGTTATCACCTGACGGGTCTTGGAAAATTTGCTGATATACTTCAGATTCTTTACCAAATTTTGTTTCAACGGCGGTTAGGTATTTTTTTAAATGGTTACGCTCCAGAGCGTCATTCATACCATCTAGGCCAACATCTTGAAATGGTCTTGATTGCGGATCATTATCAAATGCTTTGTTAATTATTTGTCCATTAGGCGTGAGTGCATAGTCGCCACTATCTATAGAAAAAGAGCTATTTGGCGTTGGAAGACCATTTTCTGCAGAGCGCCTCCGGTCTGCTATAACATCTTCAGACACGCTGCCCAGATTTATGTAGAGTTGACCTGTTTTTGGTTGATCTCCATTGTATTTAGAGTACACAAAAGGATCCATCAACCAAATTTCGATATAGTCTATGTTAGTAGCCTCAAAATCATTTGTTTCAATTCTACGCATTATACCTGCCCAATTTTCCTCCGGTCTATCTAGTGTACCATCAGCTTTCAGATTTAGCGTATTGTAGTTATACATTCCTCGCTCTTTCGGATAATAGGCTAAATCTAGCGTGGGAATTTGTTGCGGCATACCTTGCTGCAATTCTATGTCTGGAAAGATTTCTTTTAGCATGATAGTACGCACCCAATGACTACTGCGTTCTAGAGTATTTGCTCTAATATTTTCAGGTGTCAATCTATTATCGTCTCCTTGAAAAACGGGGTCGATATTATACCACGCTAGAGCTGCACGTTTAGAATTAAAAGCACTATCTTTTTGGCTTACCACTGATGTTTCTGGAAATAAATCTGGCTGCCCTTGTGGTGTGCTAGCCATGAACCAGCTTCTCACAAACTTCAGGTCATAAGGTGTTTCTGCACCCTCAAAATCATCAATATACGACGTACCGTTATCTCCTTGTGTTTTGGCCTTGTGTGGTATGAGGTGGGCAAACTCACCCGTAAAACTAATCGTTGAAATTTCTTTGGTTTCTACAAAAGGTAGTTTATCTACCATTCTTGTCAAAAATCTACTTTCGGTATTGTACGATCCATCTAGTCCCCAAATACTGTTTCTTAGAGGCTCGTCACCTATGTTTACTTTATTTGTAAGTGGCCTTTCAGACATATGCATAAACGTACCTCCTAGTACTAGTTTATCGGAGTGTTTATAGTCTAGCCGAGCACCTACTAGCGAACGTTGCTGAATGTTAATCAGTGAATTACTCTCGCACGTAGCTTTAATGGCAGCCCCCGAGTTTAATATACCTTGATTCACTATTTTAACTGTACCGAGTGTATAGTCTACGGTATAATCTGAGCCCTCTTGCAGTGCATTACCATTGGCAGTAACTCTAACAGAGCCTTGCGAAATATTGTAGCATTGCAAGCGTATTTGGTCAGAAGACGAACCTTTGAATGACCCACGCAAAAAGAATTTATTGTGTTTTAAATCTTGTTCGGCATTCCATTTTGTAGTACTATACAAGGAGTCAAAGGCGTAATAATCTGCTAGGTCTTTACTAACAAATTTAGAGCGTAAAAACTTACCAAACGGCTCACGTACAGGGAAAATAATTCTGCCTTTTTGAGCATCTATGGTTACTCCATCTATCAAATCAAAAACCCCATCGGGTTTTGCTTCCATTTGCTTATTTATTTTATCTAAATTTAGCACAGTAATGAGTTGTTTCTCCCGTATGGCGGGTTCAGAAGCTTCTACAGGAAGGTAGTTTAAGTCTGCGCCACTAGGATCATCTGCATAGACCACATTCATAGAAAAATCCTCTCGTTGCAGATTATAGGTATTTAGCGAGTAGATATTTTTCATCATCAAATCCCAAGTGGGCAGATTAGTTTTTATAGTAGAATGTTTGAGTAGTTTTAGATTTAGGTGTGCGTTATTGCCCGTAGTTTGTGGATTATCTACTGTTAGGTCACCCACTTTAAAACTAGCTCCATTAGCGGTATAATCGTAAGCAACCATCAGTACCTCATCATTATTTAACGATTGATTTAACGATATATACCCTAGTGTAGGGTGAAACACAAACTCATTATCATTTAATTTACGAGCATTACTCAAACACTCATAGTCGATTCCAAGCTCTAGTCGTGGATCTGTTGGATCGCAAAAAGCTTGTCCACGCACTACATCGTTGTAATAATTGGTACCAGCGTTGTCTGGAAAACCACCGCCAGTAGATCTTATCCATTTGCGGTATGCTTGAGACTCTATTTCTCCCAAATCCAAAAAGCCCATAGCATCTCTCGAGTTTCCAACAGCATTGTTTCTATTGGTCACCCACACCTCTACATAGTTTATCTGTATATTACTAGAAATAATAGGCAGATTTCGAAGTGCATCATCATAATTATTGGCAAAGTACTGAGACAAAAAGTAATGCCTATTTGCATCGTAGTTGTGTGCTTGTATATCGTAGTTGGTAACTTGAGCACCACCTGTAACTTCAGTTTCTTTAGTTTCTCCTTTGTCTTGTGTAGCTATTACAGCTACTTGAAGCTTCCCAAACTGTAATTCAGTTTTGGCACCAAATAGATTTCTACCTCCTTGTATTAAGCTACCATTGAGTGGTAGACTTACGTTTCCTAGCTCTATGTTTTTTACTATATCATCTTCACCTCCACCCCAGTTGAGCTTCATTTGGTTTTCAAACTCAAAAGTAGCCTCGGTGTCATAATTCCAATTTAATTTGAGCCTGTCACCTATTTGACCGGTAACATTTAGCTGCATTTTCATCCCAAAATCAAACTGACCATTGCGCTGCTGACGCACCGGGAAGGTAGGATTTTCAACTTTGTTGTAGTTGCCTCCAAATGTGACTTCCGCACTTCCAGTAGGCCGTATATCTATAACACCACCGCCAAAAACTTTATCAAAAATTTCGGGAGTAACTGCTATTTTTGGTATTAAACCACCACCTTTTATATAATTGTCTGCATTACTTTTCTTTCGGTAGTATACTTCACGATCGCGTTTTTCTTTGGCTCGTATATACTCAGTAAGTGTAAGCACGCGAGGGCTGCCAATAGGCTTTCCTCCTACGGTAATTATCTCTAAATAGTTACCTGTTTTATCGTCATACTCATAAATAGTTTTTATGTTGGGTGGGTCTTTAAGATCCACTAAATTTCGGGGTGCATCCTCACCTGGCTTTTTATCTTTCAGCTCATACTTTAGCCGTGTGGTGTCTTGCTGCGCATAAACCACTGTGCTATAACACAAACACGCAGCAACTGATAAAAGCGCCACAAAAGCTCTCCCGACATTCATTTTAAAAATAGTTTTTTTCAAAAGTTTTGCTATAAAACTTGTGTTTCTGGAGTACGTGTTTTTCTTATACGCTGGTGGTTGTTTAAAATTTAGGTGAACAAAATTACAACAATTGTAACGATTTCTTTATTAACTCTTCTGTGGTGAGATTATTGTCTGCCTCTCTGGTTATTTTAGCAAGTATTTTTACAACGGCTGGCCTTGCAAAACCTAAGGCCAAAAGGGCATCCGTAGCTTCCTCCATTTCTATGTTAGCTCCAACTAGGCTGTAGGCAGTATCTGTGCCTATACCTCCTAGCTTATCTTGTAACTCTACTACTAGACGTTGAGCAGCTTTAGGGCCTATTCCTTTGATGCTTTTTAGTACTGCCAAATTATTGTTGGTAATAGCGCTGACCACCTCATCTACACTCAAACTACTAAGTATCATACGAGCAGTACTTGGACCTACACCATTCACAGCCACAAGTTTTACATACATCTGACGTTCGCTTATGGTTGCAAAGCCATAAAGTGTATGACTATCTTCCCGCACAATGAGATGTGCGTATATTTTCACTTCCTTTAGTGCCTTTATTACCTCAAAGGTGTTGAGCGAAATATGTAGAATGTAGCCTATACCTCCAGCATTTACTACTACTTCTGTCGGTGTTAACCGTGCTATCTTTCCCTCTATGAAATCATACATAATGCAACAATAAGGCAGTTTTACCAAAAAATAAGTACAAGCGCATTGTTTCTGTTCTTATTGAACCCATTTTTTAGTGTTGGTCCTATTCTTTTTTTCAGAAGAAACAGTGGTTACAAGCAGGTAATAGAAACTATATAGCGGTACTTTATACTAAATCTCTATTCGCCCAAATATGTTCTAAAATTCCGATGGTTTATTCAGAAATAAGCTAGAAGTTGTCTATGCTCTACTCCACCGTAACTGATTTAGCAAGGTTTCGTGGCTGGTCTACATTGCAGCCTCTTAGCACAGCGATATAGTAGGAAAGCAACTGTAGCGGTATAGTAGCTAAAATAGGTGTAAGGCAATCTTCGGTATCAGGTATTTCGATAAAATGATCTGCTATTTCAGCCACCTTATCGTCTCCCTCCGTTACTATAGCTATAATCTTACCCTTGCGTGCTTTTACTTCCTGAATATTTGACACTACTTTCTCGTAATAATTGCGTTTGGTAGCAATTACTACTACAGGCATATTTTCGTCAATTAATGCAATAGGACCATGTTTCATCTCAGCTGCCGGGTATCCTTCAGCATGTATATATGATATTTCTTTTAATTTGAGCGCTCCTTCTAACGCCACAGGAAAATTATACCCTCTACCTAGGTACAAACAATTTGGAACGTCCTTATAAATTTCCGCTATTTCCTGGCACTTTTGGTTACAGCTTTGGAGTAATTCTTCTACTTTTTTAGGAATAGTGTTTAGCTCGGCAAACATTTCTCGCAATCGTTTGCGCGATACGCTGCCCCTTATATCTGCTATGCCTAGTGCTAGTAATGTGAGTACCGTTACTTGTGCAGTAAATGCCTTAGTACTGGCTACTCCTATCTCTGGTCCTGCGTGTGTATACGCACCTGCGTGGGTCATTCGTGGTATGCTGCTGCCTACCACATTACAGATTCCATAGATAGTAGCCCCTTTTTCTTTGGCCATTTCCAATGCTGCTAGGGTATCTGCGGTCTCGCCACTTTGAGATATAGCAATTACCAAATCATCTTCTGTAATGATCGGATTTCTATACCTAAACTCTGAAGCATACTCCACTTCTACAGGTATTCTTCCAAATTCTTCGATAAGATACTCACCTACCAAGCCCGCATGCCAAGAGGTTCCACATGCCACAATTATAATCCTATCTAGGTTTTTTATCTTACTAGCATATTCTTCTAAACTACGCATTGCAAAGGTGAGACTTTGCGGATCAAATCTACCACGCATCGAATCATATATGGATTTGGGCTGTTCAAAGATTTCCTTGAGCATAAAGTGCTCATATCCGCCTTTTTCCAATGCTTCTAAACTTATTTCAAGCTCTTGGATAAAAGGCGATTTTTTTACATTGTCAATGGTTTTAATAGTCATTTCACCATTGTGAATAGCCACAATTTCGTTATCATTCAGATAGGTTACTGTTTTTGTATATTCTACTATCGGGGTAGCGTCACTAGCCAAGTAAAATTCACCTTTACGGTCACTAATTCCAACAACAAGTGGACTTCCATTTCTAGCAGCTATAAGTGTATTTGGGTCATTTTTACTTAAAATAACGATGGCATAGGCTCCAATAACTTCATTGAGTGCTAGTCTTACTGCCTCTAGCAGGTCGACTTGCTCGTTATCTTTTATTTCCTCTATCAGGTGAGAAAGCACCTCTGTGTCGGTATCACTTTTAAAAATATGCCCTCTTTCTACTAGTACCTTTTTTAAGGTAGCGTAGTTTTCTATAATGCCATTATGTATGAGCGCTATATCACCACTTTGCGACAGATGAGGATGAGCATTTACGGTATTTGGTTCGCCGTGTGTAGCCCATCTGGTATGGCCTATCCCACGAGTACCTGAGATATTTTTACCATTTGCGGCTTCTTGCAAGTCAGCCACTTTTCCTTTGTTTTTATACACTTTAAGTTCTCCATCTAGCAAAGCTATTCCAGCGCTATCATATCCGCGATATTCCAATCGTTGAAGCCCTTTTATCAAGAAGTCATAAGCCTGATCTGGTCCGTAGTAGGCAACTATTCCACACATTTTGTTCTATTTATATTTGGTTTATTTCTAGGGGTCAACACATGAAAGCGCTGACGTTTTATTTGTTAATCACGCTTAAATACCAAAGGTGTTTTTCAAGGCCTCAACACCGTTTAGTTCTTCCCAAGGAAAAAGTTTCACATCTAATGTTAAGGTGTTTCCGCCACCGTCTACAAAAGTTTTGGTCACAATTTCAGTCTTTCGACCCATGTGACCATAAGCTGCGGTATCTGAATATATCGGTGTTCGCAGGTTGAAGCGATTTTCTATGAAATATGGACGCATATTAAATACATCCATCTTTAAAATAATTTCGGCTATTTCTCCGTCGCTTTGGCTCACTTTACTAGTTCCATAGGTATTCACATATAAACCCATAGGCTCTGCTACGCCTATAGCGTAGGCTACCTGGACTAATGCTTCTTCACATACTCCTGCGGCTACAAGGTTTTTGGCTATATGGCGCGTAGCATATGCCGCACTTCTGTCCACCTTACTAGGGTCTTTGCCAGAGAAAGCTCCACCACCGTGGGCTCCTTTTCCTCCGTAGGTATCTACTATTATTTTCCTCCCTGTCAGTCCGGTATCTCCATGTGGACCACCTATCACAAAGATACCCGTAGGATTAATATGGTATTTTATCTCATCTGTAAATAATGCTTGAGTTTCCTTAGGCAAAAGCTTTTTTACACGGGGAATAAGTATGTTTATTATATCCTTTTTTATTTTGGCCAACATAGCTTCTTCGGCATCAAAATCATCGTGTTGAGTGGATACAACTATAGCTTCTATAGCAATAGGCTTGTTAGAATCACTGTATTTTATGGTTACTTGAGATTTGCTATCAGGCCTCAGATAGTTTATCTCCTTGTTTTCTCGTCTTAGTTTTGCTAACTCTTTAAGCAGCAAATGGCTTAACTCCAATGCTAAAGGCATGTAGCTCTCTGTTTCGTTGGTGGCATAGCCAAACATCATGCCTTGATCTCCTGCACCTTGCTCCTCTGGATTAGAGCGTTCTACACCTTGGTTTATGTCTGGAGACTGCTCGTGTATAGCACTTAGTACCCCGCAAGAGCTCCCGTCAAACATATATTCACCTTTTGTGTACCCTATTTTATTGATTGTCTCTCGCGCTATTTTTTGCACATCGAGGTAGGTATTGCTTTTCACTTCACCTGCTAAGATTACCTGGCCGGTTGTTACTAGCGTTTCGCAAGCTACTTTACTACTTGGGTCAAATGCTAAAAAATGATCTATAAGCGCGTCTGATATCTGATCTGCTACCTTGTCTGGGTGTCCTTCTGATACGGACTCTGAGGTGAAATAATATGCCATTGTTTTAAATTTTAAAAAGAATGCAAAAGTAAGGAAGTTTACTAAAACATATACTCCTTTATGTAAACTGCTACACGTATAAGCTTAGTCAAGTATAAGGCAAGTTTAAGAAACTGCTAAAAACTACTTATTGAGGCCAGGACTTTTTTTTTAATACCTTACTCATCATCCCAAGATGGTCCATCAGTAATCCACTCCTCGCGCTGAAACATGTGCCATTCAGCTTTTGCCATATTGTAATTAGGTACTATGAGCGGACGACTTTTTCTGAAATTTAAACTCACTAGAACAGACGCATATATCTCACTTTCAGGATACTGTTTTTTGAGAAACTGCACATATTGCCATACCATATCCGGATGAGTAGACATTGTACGATACTGCTTACTAGTCATATCACGATGTGCGTCTCTTTTAATGCGTATTCCGTCTGGTTTAATAATTAAAAATGTAGCACTTCCCCCTTTGCTACGCAGCATCATCCGCCAGCTGAGTCTGTGTCCTTCTTCTGTCCAGAATACATTTCCCGGTAAAGCATAATGGCGAAGTGGCAAAAGAATCTGCACTACAAAAAAAAGGATAACAGAATATTTTAGCACACTTGCGTATCGTTGGCTAGGAAGAGGTAAATAGACACTATGATGATTTTTTATTTTGAACCATTTACGTAGCTTATTTGCAGGATAAAACAACACACATGCACCAATCATCATATAAGGAAAAGTCCCTATTTGAAAAGTGATACTGTTCATCAAATGAAAGTATACACTAATCCAAAAGGCGGAGTTTCGAGTAGGTTTCCACAGTAAAGCAGGTATCACAAGCAAATCGAAGAGAATACCGCCCCAAGACATAATTAATGCTTGAAGATCAGAATGATACAAAAATCCAATACTTGACTCTCTTTTTGTAATTAGCCACTGAGTTAGCGGAATTCCTTTCAACCAATCTGGATATATTTTGGCAACAGCTGCGTAGGTAAAAACTATAAGAAAAAGCCCTACAAATAGCTGCAAATAAATATTATAACATACAGACAAGGGTGTTGTTCTTCCACTTTTGGCATCAAGGCTCAGTGCTTTGTGCGCTGGCTGCACACACATTACAAGACAAAGTAGTGTCATAAGATAATGGTGATTGTTGTACGATGTTTTGTGCATTAGGTACACACCGAGCCAACCGATAGTGAGCAGGGCAATGCTGAGCCGATAGCGGTAACCGAGCACAACTCCTAGCGAAAAAATACCCAAAAGGCCAAACCAAATGTACATACCATAACCTGGAAGCGGCTGCAAAAACTCGAAACCAATAAAATTGAACGTAAAAATGGGCGGTTCAATGTAAACTTGTTTTACCCAACCTACAGCTATAGCACCCCAGGACTCGAAAAACATGACAAGACCAAAAACGATGCGCCAAAGCACTAGTGGAGTGTTATCTACTGGTCTAAAAAGATAGTCGTTTAGCTTCATTCCATAAGCAGGATTGTTCATTATGATGCAAAAGGAAGAGCAAAAACTCTAAATTATATGGTCATTATTTCTTTTTCTTTGAGAGCTATGGTGTCTTCAATACGTTTGGTGTAGACTTCTATTAGCTTTTGTACTTCTGCTTCAGCGTCTTTAGCCATGTCCTCACTTAGTCCCTCTTTTTCTAGCATTTTTATGGTATCGATGGCGTCTTTTCGTGCGCTACGCAAACCTATTTTCCCATTTTCGCTTTCTCCTTTGGCCTGTTTTACCAGCTGTAGTCTTCGTTCTTCAGTAAGAGGGGGCACGTTTATGATCACTTGCTCTCCATCATTTTGTGGATTTAAACCTAAGTTGGCATACATAACACCCTTGCTTATTTCGTCTAACATTCCCTTTTCCCAAGGCTTCACAATAATTGTTTTGGGGTCTGGTGTATTTACGTTAGCTACTTGGCTCAAGGGCACTTTACTACCGTAGTACTCTACCATCACACTATCCAGCATACTAGGAGTAGCTTTACCAGCTCTGAGTTTACCAACTTCAGCAGCTACGTGTTCTAAAGCTTTTTCGCTTGACCTCTTTAATTCACTCAGCACTATTTTTATATCCTCATTCATATGCTCAATTTTTATTTTATTGAATGGCAAAGAAAAATAAATAAACCTAGTGTGACAAAATTAATATTTCAAAAAAATAGAGAGACACCAAGCAAATACAGATAATGGCAACAAAAGAAGCGTTGACAAAGAAATTTTGCTGCTTATATCCAAATGCAAAAGAAAGTAAAACACTTGCTGCCATAATGGTATAAACCAGTATATCCAATTCAGCTGTGAGTAGGACCAAAAATACTGATAGAATGAGCTGAAAAAGCATTGTGTAGTTCACTATTTTCGACTTATTCGGGTAGCGAAATGAGTATCTGCCGAGTGACAAAAAGTGGACAATGAGGCTACCCACAATAAATGGAACGGTCAATTTAAAAAGTATACTATTAAACACTGAATAATCGAAGGTAAGTACCGGTATAAGTTGTACAATTTTGTGCTCCAACTCCATAACAAAAAGTAAACCTGCGTATGCTGCTGACACCATCAAAAAATAAATAACACTTAATATAAAGTGACGCGGTCTTCGCCTTCCGGCCTGCATAAAGAGAACAAAAACTGGTGGCATAAGTAAAATACTAATGGCGTTTACGCTTTGTGCAACACCAAGCAGAACACCGAAATAAATCATATAAGCACCCGAAAGCTCTTGATGTTCACTGCTTTCAAATGCTAAGAAAAATGCCCCAAGAAACACAGCTCCGTAAATAAGGTCTCCTAGTGAAATCTGCGGAACTACCAAGACCCCTAGTGTGCAAAAAATCACCAAAGGCAAGTTGGTTCTCATACCCAAGATGCCAAACCGGAAACATAGGTAGTTGAGCAACAAACCTTCTACTAATAGCAGAATTAGTTTAGAAATAGTGCCCATACTATTATCTCCAACTACAAAGCCATAGTAGGTCAATATAACTGCCGCTACAAGTAGGGCCGAACTTTTTTTTTCTGTCAGTAGCTTTATCACTTATAAACCAATTTTAGCAGTGCAAATCTCCTGTTTTTTGACGTAGGAATTATTATTTTGTTGGTCGAAACTTGTTTAGCTTCTGAGGGAACTATAGCTACATAGTCTATCTCAGTTTTCAAAAGTTTCTTACTTTTTTCTGATCCGTTATTATATATTGTGTGCTGTATCACCTCTCCTGAGCTACGCATCTGATCATTATAAAGTAGTTGCACATATCTAGGAGCAGTATAGATGACCACAGAGCTAAAATATCCCCCGTCATTTACCGTAGTTTGGCTTTTTTTAATCACTTTATACCAATCTAGAAAAGAACTATCATCATAGTTTAGCAGGATTATATCGTCAAAGCTATAGACATTTCTGCTTGTACTTTGCGGCAATCCATTTACCAAAACAATATCATCTTCAGTGGCTATATTTGTGTGCTCGGCAATAAGTAATATGCCCCCATCTGACCGAGGAGTTGCTTGCAGTATATTAAACCCTTCAGAAATACCTTTCTCATTACGATTATTTGCAGAAATTGATTTCACCAAACTGTCATCAAACTTGCTCCACACTAGCCTACCTGTATCGGAACAAAAATCTGGAGCAAAAAAAAGGGTGCCCAAAATACCTGGTTGCCCATGCTCACCATAGAAACTAATTACTGAGGATTTATCTTTATTTCTGTGATATACCAATTTAGGGGATTTCAGACTCATGCTATCAGTTATGCACGCATCAAAAAAAGATGTATCGGAGATAGTAAAAAAGTGAAAATCGGTTTGTTGTCCGTTTTTATTAAACCGTGAAGATACATTCGCCAAAATACTAATTTCTTGTGAATTTGTCAAAACTGCATCGTGTAGCATAAAATTAGCAAAAGGATAAGGCGTCAAAAAATTGTGTTGAGCTACTTGAAGAAGTGAGTCTGAAAATAACGTATAAAAAATCGCTGTTTTATTTTTAGCGTCAGGTTGGCTATGCATCACCACAAAATGCCGTAAATCGTCACTTATCCGAATGTTAAAATCTCCTCTATCTCCAAACTTTTTTACCGCTAAAGTTGCCAAGACTTTTGAATCTCCTATTTCATTAAAATCAAAATCGTACCACTGTGCGATGGCTCTGTTTTCTTGTTTCTGTCTTACGTACTTTGTTCTTATTACTAATATTCCTTTGGGTGTGAGGTAAAGTTTTGTGAGTCTGGCTTTGCGCAGCTCTATATTAATACTTTTCTGCAATACCAACTGACGATTATACCTATCTATTACAATATTTTTGTTATAAAACCTATTGCGATAACGAAGTAAATATACTCCTTTTTCGTTTTCCCCTATCACTTTGGCAAATACAGCACCTCCCTTTAGCTTGGTGGCATTACTCCATTGCAATACCTGCCCCGAAGCAAAAAAACTATTTGCTATGACAAAGAGCATAACTAAGCAAGTGTTTTGAGTGTATCTTTGCATCAGACCAAAAGAAGCACACAAAGAACGAAAATTAAAACACAAAACACCATTGAGCTACAAAGTAAATAATGAACAAGAGGCAGAAAAGGCGATTCTTGTAGGTGTAGAACCCAAAAATACACCTCTGAGCAGCACGAGTATTTATTTAGACGAGCTAGAATTTTTGGCTTATACGGCAGGAGCTGAAACCATCAGAAGATTCACTCAACGGCTAGAACACCCAAACCCAAAAACCTATATAGGTAAGGGTAAAATAGAAGAGATAAGCGCTTACGTAAAACTACACAGCATAGACCTTGCTATATTTGATGACGAACTCAGTCCATCTCAAATACGCAATTTAGAAGAACATATACAATGTAAAATAGTCGATCGAAGTAGCTTGATACTCGATATATTTGCTAAAAATGCACAAACCGCTCAAGCTCGAACCCAAGTGGAACTCGCTCAAAGTGAATACTTACTTCCTCGTTTAACTGGAATGTGGACCCACCTTCAAAAACAAAAAGGAGGCATAGGAATGAAAGGTCCGGGAGAAAAAGAAATAGAGACTGATAGACGAGTAATACGGGATAAAATAGCTAAACTTAAGGAAGACCTAAGAGATATAGATAAACAAGCTGTGACCCGCCGAAAAAATCGCGAAAGTCAAAAACGAGTTGCCTTAGTCGGGTATACTAACGTAGGTAAGTCTACCTTGATAAACTTGCTGGCCAAAGCTGATGTTTTAGCGCAAGATAAGCTGTTTGCTACCCTAGATAGTACTGTCCGAAAGGTCGTTTTCCCACCCGACGAAATAACCTATGCCCCATGTATATTTTTACTATCAGATACAGTCGGGTTTATACGCAAACTACCGCACCAGCTTATAGAAAGTTTTAAGAGCACACTAGACGAGGTGCTAGAAGCGGATTTGCTGCTGCACGTGGTAGATGTGAGCCACCCTCAGTTTGAAGACCAAATGAATACCGTGCAGGAAACATTGGCAGAAATAGGCGCAGGCAATACGCCAATGATTACTATATTTAATAAAATAGACCAATACTACCCAGAGGCTACTAGCGATGATATTTTTGAAGATGAGGCAATTTATGACCTGCCTACGCTCAAAAAGACATGGATGGCCAAACTCAATGAGAATATAGTTTTTGTTTCTGCCACTAATGGACAAAACATTGAGGAACTAAAAGAACTAATACGAAAGAATGTAGCACTTGTGTAGCAAAGACTTCACGTACTACAGTTTTTTCTTTCTTTACCAAGTAGTTTATAGTGTATGAAAGCTAGAGTAAATACAGACGATAATTTGCAATAAAAATTCACCCCCATTTTCCTTTTTTAACGCCAACTTATTTTTTATGCCGCTACAAATCAGCGATTTAAAACAGATAACTATTTTACTATTTGCTTTAGTTTTAAAATAATCCTACACTTTTTGCAGTTCATCACTCAGCAAAAACCCACATAAGACATTTTTGACAGTGCAATTATTTCACTCGAAAATTAACTGCTTTGCTCAAAAAAAAGCAGAACTTCGCCAGCTAATATGCATCTTAAAAATATTGTTTTTTTTCTTATCTTGGTAGGTTCTGTTACTCGTGTCAGCGGACAATTGACAGAAATAGTTGTAGACAACGTAAGCAATCCTAACGAACCTAGTGTATGTTTTTCGCAAACCAATGACAGTCTTTTGTACGCTGCAGCCAATATTAGAAATTTTTATACCATCAACCACAAAAACGAAACAGTGTTAAGGCAAAAAGCTACCTCAAAACTAGGAGTCTATGGTGATCCCGTGGTGCATTATGCAGACCATCAATTATATTTTGCACATCTATCTAAAACTGAAGGAAAGGACTACGGCAAATGGTTTGACAGAATAGTAGTGCAGCGCATAGAAAGTACACATCCATGGGTAGAACACTCGTATAGTGTAGGTTATAATGGCTACAAAATGCAAGATAAACCATGGTTATACTCTGATAATACGTCAGGCATTCATGCAGGTAATGTATATGTCACCTGGACCGAATTTGACACCTATGGTAGTGCTAATCCTTCAGATAAATCACGTATTCGTTTCTCAGTATTGCAGCCAAACGACTCTACATTTAGCAATGCCATTACAATATCAGATACTACGGGCGATTGCCTTGATGGTGATAATACGCTGGAGGGAGCAAACACGTGCGTGGATTCTGTGGGAACTATATACGCTGTATGGGCTGGTCATAACAATCTGTATTTAGACTATAGCACCGATGGCGGCACCACGTGGCACAAAGACCAGATAATACAAACACAAGTAAAAGGCTGGAATATGGACATGCCAAATATAATGCGAGCCAACGGAATGCCATTTATAGTAGCAGATAAGCAGCGTAATACGCTTTATATTTGTTGGGCCGATGAGCGAAACGGGCATGCCGATATATGGCTCACCAAAAGTACAAATAATAGTCTATCTTGGAGCGAGCCGATCTTACTAAATCTAGATAAGACTAACACCCACCAATATTTTCCCAACATAGCAATAGACCCAGCCACAGGTTCTGTGTATGTGGCATATTATGATTTTAAAACCAGCCCGAGCAATACTTTTTACTCTATCAGCTTGGCGCAATATGACACTTCTGGTAGAGTGTCGAATACTCAACTCACACCTTATGTGACCGCACTACCGGGTAAAAAAATATTTTACGGAGATTATTTAGACATTGATATATACAATAACCAGCTAGCAGTAGCTTACACAGCCTATGATCTAAGTGGTAAAACTAGTATAAAACTGATCAGAGAAGGAAGTTTGTCTGATGGTATTTTTAGTAAAATTGGTATCAACAATACACCTGCTGTAGTGAAAAATGGAGATACAGCCTTGGTATTGCTAAATGTGGAGCATCCTCATAAAACCATTATAAAGATAAAAACCACGAAAAACGGAAAGAAAAATCGTTACCGTTTTGTGGCTAGCTATTCGGGCAAACAGACCAGCTGGGACGATGTACTAGGTACGTTTCTGTTGGACGACCAAACTATACTCAAAACACTAAAATACAAAATAAGAGACCGCGATGTGCGCCACGTCTACAAGCGCACAATAAACTTAAAACAACCTTAAAAAAAATATGTATTCCCAAGAGATTTTTTACCACAGATATTTACTTTGACTTTTCAGGTCAAAACGACTTAATTTGCAAACTATTTTTTAACGACGAAAAGAATGTCAGATAAATACAACAAAGAAGAACCTAGTCTCTTACAAAAAATCCAAAACCAAACCGGTTGTCTTTTTTTAATCATTGGTATAGCTATGCTTGCTTTTGTGCTCACTGATTTATTTAGTAGTGGAACAAGTTTGTTTAGCTCTAATCAAAACAACGTGGGCAGCATCAATGGTGCTCCTGTTTCATACGAGGAATTTAACAGAACCTTTGAAGAAATGAAAGAGCAACTGCGCCAAAACAACCCGGGAATGACTATAGATGAATCTGTAGCCCAGCAGTACAGAGCCGAAGCATGGAACTCTTTGATAGAATCAAAAGCCATAGAACCTCAGTACGCTAAGCTTGGTCTTGTAGTGAGTGCAGCCGAGCTGGAAGACCTAACAGTTGGAGCCAACCCACACCCTCAGATACAGCAATCTTTTCGCGACCCGCAAACTAATCAGTTTGATCAACCTAGACTGATCCAGTTTTTGAAACAGGACATAAACGAAAACCCCGAGGCTAAACAAAGTTGGAATTCGTTTCAAGAGCAATTTACTGCTGGCTTGGTAGCTCAAAAATATCAAGAGTTGGTGGCAAGTTCCTATTATGCCACGGATTTAGAAGCGCGCGTGAAAGGTCGCGATAATAACCAAACAGTAAATGCTTCGGTGGTTAGTCTGCCGTACTCAAACATAGCAGATTCAGGTATTATTGTATCAAATTCAGAAATTTTGAAGTATGCAAAGCAGTACAGTAACAAGTACAAACAAGATGCTAGTAGAGATATAGAATACATAAAATTAGAGGTAAGTCCTTCGGTTGAAGACTCGACTAGAATGCTAGAATGGGCAGCTGAAATAGCAGAAAAATTCGAAACAACAAACAACGACTCGTTATTTGTGAGTAGTATGGGAAGTGAGACCATGTTTGACCCACGTTATAAATCTAGAGGCTCTTTTTCACCTCAAATAGAAAACAGAATTTTTGACAATGAAAAAGGAAAAGTTATTGGCCCTTTCCAACAAGATGGTGTGTACAGTGTTTTTAAAGTATTAGACTTTGGCACAGATTCTTTGCGCTCTGTACAAGGTAGCCATATTTTATTTAACGTAGCAGGAACAGATACTGCACAAGCTGAAGCAGACGCTAGAGAGGTATTAGCAAAAATAAAAAGTGGTGCAACAACTTTTGCTGCAGAGGCTTCTACGCGAAATTTTGATGCAAGTAGAGCAACAGGAGGTGACATGGGCTGGATAAGAGAAGAATCTGGAGCATACCCTACAAAATTGATAAATCGACTGATGACCTCGGGTGAAAATAACTACGTGATAGTAAGAAGTAGACGTGGCGTGCACCTAGCGAAAGCAACGTCTGCTGTAAGCCGTAAAACTGTGAAGGTGGCGATTGTAGATCAACGTATATTTGCTAGTACCGCTACCGATGGATTTTACTACCAAAAAGCTGGAGAGTTTTTAAGCAATGCTTCAGGTAGTCAAAGTTTTGAAGAACTTGCAGAAAATATGGGTCTTACCAAACGTATAGCAAGTAAAATAACCGAAGAAAGACGCAGTATTCCAGGCATTTCACAATCAGATAAAATAGCTAAATGGCTGTTTGAAAATACAACAAAAGAAGGTAGTATATCTCCGATTTTGGATGTAGATGGCAGCTATGTAGTTGCCAAAGTAACTAAAATACGTAAAGAAGGACTACCCGACCCTGAAGATTTGAGAGGCGAAATAGAATTGATCTTGAAAAATAAGAAAAAAGCCGCCTTACTTTTACCAAAAATGAATGATGCTTTAGCTAGTGCTACTACTGCAGAAGATTTAAGTAAAATCCTAAATGCCGTGATAACACCTGTACCCGCAGCATCCATAAATACTGGGAGCCTTCCATACGTTGGTCAAGATTACAAAATAATAGGAACCATTCTTGGAACAGCAGTAGGTAAAAACTCTACTGTGATAGAGGGAAATACAGGCGTAGCAGTAGTTTTTGTAAATAATGCAAACGAATACCAAGCGGAAGACATAAAATCGCTAAAAACTCAGATACAAATGGAAAGCAAACAAAATGCAACTGGGGGTATCAGAAATGCACTTACCGAAAAAGCGAATGTTATAGACCAGCGCTATAAGTTTTATAACTAAAGCAAAACTTTCTTGCTAGCAAGTTTTAATAATATCATATACACAAAGGTGGGGAAAGGACCCCACCTTTGTTTTTTACACGGATTTTGTGAAGACTCTAGAATATGGGAACCACTAGTAACTCAACTGGCCAAAAGCCATACCTGTGTTTTAATAGATTTGCCAGGATTTGGAAAAAGTAAAAACACCCCGTTTACCACCATTCCACAAGTTGCCACGCAAATAAAAAATCTACTGGAGTACGAAAAGATACAACAACCTATACTGCTGGGACACTCCCTAGGTGGCTATATACTAGCAGAGTATATGCACCGGTTTCCATCTAGCCTCTCTGCAGCGGCATATATACATTCTAGTACTAAAGCCGATACGCCATTAAAAATGGAAAACCGGCTAAAATCAATTGATTTTGTAGAAAAAAATGGCACTGCCGAATTTTTTAGATTGTTTGTGTCAGGTTTGGTAGCTTTACCCCACAGAGCTCGTCTTAGAGACACTCTCACGGCAATGGTGAATACCACATCGCAAGCTTCTGTAATAGCAGGACTCCAAGCTATGCGAAGCAGAGTTGGTCGCGAAAACAGCTTGCATGCCTTTCAGAAACCTATACTTTTCTTGTGTGGAGATGAAGATCAACACTACATACCATCAGATACGTACGAGCAAGTTGCCTCCTGCACCATAGCGCAAATAAGTAGCCTTTCAAACGTGGGACATCTAAGTATGCTTGAAGATCCTAAAAATTGCCTAAAAGAACTATCCCATTTTTTGAATTTTACAACTACATTAGCTAAAAATGGTATACCTACTAACAGATAATTAATCCATCTAGCTTCTCAAAATATCAACCTTATCAAATAATATAAAGCACTTTAACATATGAACTGATAATGCTGTGTAGAAGAAACCAACTACAATAGAAAAATTTATTGCATTCAAATTATTCAGCTGGCATAATAAATGTATTTCCCACTAGTCTAAAGTTAAAATACGCAAGAATATAATCAAAAGTAGATTAGTCATACTATCACAGAAATGTGTACAATGAAGTACTAATCGAAAGTCAATTTCAATATATTTCGGGGTCTATAGTAGGGGGTTATTACACTCTCATTTTTTTAGTTACTTTTGATTCTTTAAGAGATGCGTAAAATATTTGGACTACTAGTATTATTTGTCGCCCTATTTGTTTTGTACTTTTTGCAAAGTACATTCACTTTGGGTGGTAAAGCTTTTCCACCATTGGGCAATTTTCTAAATCCGTATAGCGGAGTATGGCAGAACACAGAAGGCCACTACCTAGACCTAGAACTCAAGAGCGAGCAAGTAAGTGAGGACATACGAATTATTTTTGACGAACGAATGGTGCCCCATATATTCGCCCAAAATCTAAAAGATGCTTTGTTTGCCCAAGGCTATGTGGAGGCCTACCACCGCCTTTTTCAGATGGATATGAGCACACGATTCCCAGACGGTAAGCTCTCTGAGGTACTGGGTGAGAATCTGCTAGCGTACGATAAAAAACAACGCCGCCTAGGGCTAAGTTATGCCGCTGACAATGCTGTAAAGAGTTGGAATAAGTACCCAAAACTACTAGAGAATATAGATGCTTACACCGCCGGAGTCAATCACTACATTGCTGGCCTGAAACCTGCAGAATATCCTATGGAATATAAATTACTAGATTTTGAACCACAGGAATGGACCAACAGACACTGCGCTTTATTGCTCAAAGCAATGAGCCAGTCGCTAGCTAGCTATGAAGAAGATATCGAAATGTCAAATGCTCTTAAATTCTTTGGCAAAGAGGATTTCGAAACCATTTATCCACTATATAACCCCAAGGATATACCAGTAATATCAGGCCCCTACGCACCCTTAAAAACTCCTACGGTGAATAACGTCGTGCTGCAAGAGCTTAGTGTATACTTACCTAGCATAGTGCGACCGCGCTCACCAGACGGCATAGGCAGTAATAACTGGGCCATAAGCGGCAACAAGAGCCAAACAGGATTACCCATACTCGCCAACGATCCACACCTAGCTTTGACACTGCCCAGCACCTGGTACGAAATAGCCATAACTACCCCCGATTTCTCAGCCCATGGTGTTACACTATTGGGTATGCCAGGTATTATGATAGGATTTAATGAGCATATAGCGTGGGGCGAAACAAACGCTGGACACGACGTAATGGACTACTATAATATACACTGGACAGACGAGAATAAAACAAGCTACATACTAGACAATGTACCTATAGAAGCCACATTAAAAATAGAAAAATATGCAGTAAAATATGTGGGCGAAATTTACGATACTGTCCGCTATACCACGTGGGGACCGATAGTAGATGATAACACAAATCTTGCCCTGCGCTGGGTGGTCCACGATAGCGCAAATGGTCCTGAATTTATGACATTTATAAGTGGGATGACATGCAAAACTTATGACGAATATCTTACTGCTACTGGCAGCTTTGAGGCACCAGCACAAAATTTTGTATATGCTGACAAACACAATGAAATAGGCCTTCGTATAAACGGTAAACTACCGCTTAAAGCATACGGACAAGGCGTGAAAGTCACCGATGGCACTATGCGCGGGAATGGGTGGCAAGGTTTTATACCTAGAGACGAAAATCCCCAAGAACGAAATCCAAAGCGAGGCTACGTGAGCAGCGCAAATCAATGGAGCACTTCTGAAGCTTATCCCCATTTTTACAATGGAAATTTTGAAGCCTACCGAGGTCGTATCGTACATCAAATTTTGTCTCAAAATGACACCTTTTCAGCAGAAGATATGAAAGCAATGCAGCTTAGTACATATAGCTTACAAGCTGAAGAAGCATTGGCTGTAATGTTGCCACTTCTAGACAGTGCTAATTTAAAAAAGGCACGTATACTAAGTGCTTGGAATTATGATTACGATCCCCTATCCAAAGCCGCTCCTTTATTTGATAAGTGGTTTTCTGCCCTAGAAAACCTAATTTGGGATGAGGTTTTTGCTCAAAACAATGTCAAACTTCCTGCACCAGACAGCTGGGTTACTCTGCAGCTAATGGAAAGAAATGCAGAGCACAAGTTTTATGATATACAAGCTACGCCTAAAAAAGAAACTTTAAGCGATTTAGTCAATACGTCTTTTCTGTCTGTGATCAATGAACCCTTAACATCGCTAGGTGAAACCAAAAAAGCATACATACCTCACCTTTTGCGATTGTCTGCTTTTTCTTCAGATACCTTTTTCGTAGGCGGCACCAAGCATGCGCTCAATGCTATGAAACAAAGCTCTGGGCCGAGCTGGCGCATGATAGTAGCATTGGGAGATATTCCAGAAGCTTATGGTATCTATCCCGGTGGTCAAAGTGGAAATCCTGCAAGTGCATTTTATAAAAATAATATAGAAAAATGGGCCAATGGTCACTACCACCGCATACCTCTGGTAATCAAACCAGAGGACATTTCTAAACCCATCTTTAACATAACCTTTCGTCATGAAAAATAGTCTTGTATTATTACTTCTTTTTGTCACCACTATTCTCTCTTCACTTCTTCTTACTTGGTGGGTTATTGCCCCCCTAGCTTTGGCGCTCACTTACTATAACAATGTATCTACATCTGCCGGATTTGTGATTCCTTTTGTTGCTGTGTTTTTAGCGTGGTTGCTTAGCATATATTTGATAGACACTGGCGCTGTTAGTATCCTACTTGGAGAATTATTTAGTATCGCTGCATTTGCTACTCCTCTATTAGCTGCTATGATAGGTGGCCTATTAGCAGGGCTTTTTGGATGGGCCGGCGCTCTACTCGCTCCCACCTCAAATGGTAAAAACAAATAACCACTGTTCTACTAAGTAAAATACATAAGTCATAGCCCTTCATTTTAAGTTGCTTTTCAAGTATTTCTGAGCTTCTCTTGCGCTCAGAGACTGGAGGGTATGCTTGTCCAAAAAAAGTTGTACCCATTTAGGATTAATTTTGGCATACTCACGTAGCGCCCAGCCTATGGCTTTTTTTACAAAAAACTCTTTGTTATCTGCATTGGACAAGATACATACAGTCAAAAGTCCAGTATCTGTTTTATGTTTATATCTCAGTTGAAATAAAATACTCGTTCTTACCAACCAAAAATTCTCACTTTTATTCCATTGCCCTATAACCTGTTGGCTGAATTTCGGCCATTTTTTAAAATACTTCCCTACTATATTGCTTGCCAAAAAATCTATGGTATCCCACCAACTATTATTAATGATCAGTCGTTCGATGTCTTCAATATGCTCTAAACGCCATTGTTTGTGGGTTTTTAGCACTAATTCTTGAGCCACATAGTGGAGTTCTCTGTGGGGCTGTGCCCACAGAAGGTGGGCTACTGCAAAAGCATCTTCAGGAATTCCGTATTTGGCATATAATTCCCTGCAAAGCGTGTATCTTACAGGAGCAGGAATACCATAGAACTTAAATTTGTTACGCATATACGCGGCCATTTTAATAGCCAAACCATCATTACTATTAACCTCAAAACATTGAATTACTTCCTCTGCAAAATTGGATGGAGATAATGACATAGCATTTATTAAATCTGAGTACAAGTATACATATATTCAAACGATGAAAAAATGAAACTACCTGGAAGAAAGAATTGTAAATGCTAAAAATATATACTCATCTATAGTCTAAAAATACAAAGCAATATATTAATCTCCCTAATCACTGCATTGCCAATTTATGACTTTATTCTTTTAAGTTTAGGAGGTTTTGAGCATTTAAAAATGAGCTGAATATATTTAGAGATACTATCACTTTAAAAGCCCTAACAACTTACTATTTATGCTACCTCTATAAACTCGATTTGTTGGAAATACTTTTAGCGAAACTAATACAACTCAGATCAAAAAAAACAGTTCGGTTGAGTGCTACTTAGGCACATCTCAAAACCGCTTCAAAGGGTGATTTCATTTTTTAACAGGCTATTAAAAAGCTTCAGAAATTGACTTAATAAAATAGCTCCAAAACATATGGTAGTACAAGCCACCGAAATGACTAACTAAACTTGGTTTCTCCTAAGGATTAACAGTTGCACGAATGCTAAAAACGTGAGAGTAATTCGCGCCACTATTGTCTCCGATATCGGTAAGCGCATAGTCTATACTAATTTTTTTGAGTTTTAAGCCTAAGCCTATATTTGGCATAAATGTCCACTCTTTTTCATAGTTTTCTCCTAGTCTTTCTTCTTGTAAATTTCCCAAACCGCCCCGCAAGAATATAATTTTTTTATACGCCGCTTCTAGACCCACGTGCGGATCTCCACTTATAAAGTTGGTCTTTAGTAAGGTATTTCTTTTCCCGTCAGTATTGAGGTCTAAATTGACCTCGGCGAGTAAACTAAAATCATCTGAAAAAGTAAACTTTTTGGCTGCACCCAGTAAAAATTTGGGTAATGTAAGTTCTAGAGAATTCTCTGGTACAACGTTGTCAGTAGCCCTAAAAACGTCTTCTTCTGCCTCTGTGAAATTAAACTGCCACGCGTTGAAGGTAGTGGTAATATCTCTTCCCACAAACGCAAAAGACCAATCATTTTCTGTTTTGTATTTTACGCTAGCATCTATACCAAAGCCCCACGCCTTGGTAAATTCTCCCGCTTTTCGATGAACTATTTTGGCACTACCTCCAAAACTAAGGCCTTCAACCAATGCTTTTTGTGCATAGCTCACAAAGAAACCGTAATCTACTGCACTAAAAGAGGAAACTCGATTATAATCTATTTGTCCATTTCTGATAAGGTCTAACGTATTAGGAATGTCATCAACGCCAAAACGAACCATAGAAAAACTCAACGCGGCATTATCTTTCACTTTGGTACTGAGGGCTATGTAGTCGTAATTTGCTAGTCCATTGAGGTAGTCACTATGCATAACGCTAATTTGTAATTTATCCTCTTGATCGACCAATGCTGCTGGATTCCAATATCCAGCTGTGACATCGTCTACGGAAGCTATCACCGTATTTGACATACCAAATGCACGCGCACCCACACCTATAGACAAAAACTCGTTGCTATACTTAGGAGTAGATTGGGCAAAAGCGCTTTGCTTTGTAAGCGCAAGAATAGAGCCCGCCAAAAGCGTGTATTTGAGTAAAGAAAAATGCATGATAAACTGGCCTTTTTTTATAATAGCTGTATTTCTAAAGCATCAATAGAACGTGCCAATTGGGGTTCTATTGTCTCACAAATATCAATTAATAATTGACGTTGGTCATCGGATAATTCTATCATATCCAAACTGCGACACACTTGCTCTACCGCACCCACCACATTTTCAAGGGTTGTATAGTTTTTCAGCCAACCTGCTTTCATAAAACGTTTGTGTTGTCCCTTCCATAATTCATCATCTTGCAGGCCAGCATATCGCATAAATTTGAGTATCCACTCTTGCTCTACACTATCTACCATAGCATAAAAATCATTTGCTAAGTTCGGATTTTTATCAAGCAATATTTTATCCAATAATACTTCAACCATAATGTGAGTGATGAAATAATCTCTGTTAATATCCTTGTCTCCGCTCTCACGAATCATATCAGTAGCTTTATTGGTAAGGTCTACAAAAACCATCCAATTATGAAATTTACGATCGCTTGCAAAGTGCTTGTTTGTACCATCATTCATACTCGATATTTCCTTGGTAGTGAAGGTAATATTCTTATACGGATTTATTCTAAGTTTCGGAATATAATGTCGAGCTAGATCAGGCAAAATTAATCCAATGTTGTAGTACTTATTTTCTTCGTCTTGGTCGAAATAGTAATGGCTTAAATAATTCACTAGTGCAAAGAAAATGAAATGTGAGCAATAAACAGCAAGGTTTTTTAAGGTTGAGGCTGCGAAAGAGAACATAAGACATTGTATTCTTGGTATATCTATAACCTATTGAGGTATCTATCAATGAGATTTTGTACGCCGTATGTATGTAGTACCTTTGTATCATGAATACTATAGGACTACCTCAAAAAGAAACCAAAAATATAGTTAGTAAACTAAATGATTTGCTAGCAACCTACTCTGTGCACTATATGAACACAAGGGGATTTCACTGGAATATTAAAGGCAAAGAATTTTTTGAATTGCATGTCAAATTTGAAGAAATTTACAACTCGCTTATAGTACAAATAGATGAAATAGCTGAGCGAATACTTACCCTAGAAGGTATACCATTACATAGTTTTTCTGACAATATTGCTCACTCAAAAATAACTGAACAAAATAATGTATCTGATGGTAAAATAGCATTACAATACATTTTAGATGGATATAAAACTATCATTGTATTGCAGAGAGAAATCTTAGCATTGGCCTCTCATATACAGGACGAAGGTACCGTATCTCAAATGAGCGATTATATTACACTACAAGAAAAAGAAATGTGGATGTACCGCTCGTACTTGGCCTAAAATTCTACTTTTGCCGACTTGAACCAAAAAACAAAGACATCTGACAGATTAGGTTCTGAGAGCATCGGAAAACTTTTAATTCAGCAATCACTTCCTGCATCTATTGGTTTTTTGGTAATGTCCATTTATCAGATGGTTGATATTTGGTTTGTAAGCAGACACGCGGAAGGTGAGCTTGCCATTGCCGCCATCACCGTTGTACTACCTATTACATTTCTAATTTCCTCCTTTGGAATGGCAATTGGTGTGGGCGGTGCGTCTGTACTGGCACGTGCACTTGGCGAAGGGCAACCCGAAAAAGCACAAAAAACATTTAGTAATCAAATCCTACTTACCCTCGGCTTTGTATTTTCTTTTGTACTCATTGGCTTTGTATTTCAAACAGAGCTACTCACTCTTTTTGGGGCTAATAGCGAAATTATGCCTTATGCCAAGAAATATTTCAACATCCTACTTCTGGGGTTACCCTTTTTGGGATGGGCTATGATGAGTAATAATACGATACGCGCAGAAGGCAAACCAAAAGTAGCTATGCTCACCATGATTATACCCGCAGTTTCAAATATTATACTAGACTATATACTAATTTTCGAACTTAACTTGGGCATAGCAGGAGCAGGCTGGGCAACAACGACAGGCTATATACTCAGTGGATTATATACTCTTTGGTTTTTCTCATCGGGCAGAAGTGAGCTAATCCTCAGTAAAACTAACCTACGTTTTAATGTTCCTATTGTCAAAGAAATAACATCTATAGGTTCTATCACACTACTACGACAGAGTATGTTTAGCCTGCTAGCGATTGTACTATATTCTCAACTAGACAAGTGGGGGCAGATAGCATTTGCCAATACTATGGACGCTAGCGGTGGTTCACACGCCATAGCAATATACGGATTGATACGGGGATTCACACTTTTTGTAGCTTTCCCAATTATAGGTATTATGCAGGGACTTATGCCGATTGTAAGCTATAACTACGGGGCAAACAATGGGACAAGAGTAAAAGAAGCTGTGATGCTAGCCATACAGTGGACTACAATCATATCACTTGTGCTTCTCAGTTTTATCGCTATTTTTCCCGATGTACTCATTGGTATATTTACTGAGGATAAAGACTTGCTAGCGCATACTCCCCGGGTTTTGCAGTTAATATTTGTCTCGCTTCCTTTAATGGGCGTAGGTTTTATAGGGGGCGCATTTTTTCAGGCTATTGGTAAACCAAAGCCGGCATTGGTGCTTACCTTAGCACGCCAAGGACTTTTTATGATTCCGCTCATGTTTATTCTTGCTCACTTTTGGGGCTTAGATGGTGTATGGATTTCTATGCCTTTGGGTGAAATACTAGCGGGTATACTTGCTGCTTTATGGCTACAAGTAGCCATAAAAAAACTAAAAACTATTTCCTAAACACAACTTTTAATTGCTTAAAATTAGCTACTTACGCTATGAAGATACTTATTATAAATGATAAGTAGAATATTGAAAATTATAAATAATGCTTGCATTTAGACTTCCCAAAAATAGGACCACAATAGTCTCCACCTTTGCCACTTCTTAGACAAGTCCTAAGTCACCATTAGTTAAACAAACATCATCTTCACATTTTACTTCAGTTTAAAAGCAGTCCAGTATTTCAATTGTACGCTTAAAGTTACTAGAATGACGTATTGATCTAAAGATTAAACGCTTCGTTGATAATGTCATCTTGCTCTTTTTTGTGCACAGCAGAGTATCCTGTAGCAGGGCTTGCACTACTTTTTCGGGTTATTTCTTTAAATCCACGTGCCCAATCATATCGCAAAATATGCATCCAAGCACCCATATTTTTAGGTTCTTCTTGCACCCAGCAGTATTCAGCATTTGCATATTTTTTCATCAATACTTCAAGTTGAGTTTCAGGCATTGGGTAGATTTGCTCTATTCTGACAATTGCAACATCTTTGCGTTGATCTGCTTGCTGTTTTTCAAGCAAGTCATAGTAGATTTTTCCTGAACACAGATTTACCCTTTTCACTTTTTTGGGGTCCACATAGTTGTCATCTATTAGTTCTTGAAAAGATCTACTCGTAAACTCTTCTGTTTTACTGACGGCAAGAGGATGGCGCAATAGGCTTTTGGGGCTCATCACAATCATTGGTTTTCTAAAATCACGGTTCAATTGGCGGCGAAGGGCGTGAAAGAAATTAGCAGGCGTTGTAATATTCATAACTTGCATATTACCGGCGGCACACAGCTGCAAATAGCGTTCTAATCTGGCACTGCTATGCTCTGGACCTTGACCCTCGTACCCGTGAGGCAGCAGCATTACCAATCCACTGAATCTTCCCCATTTGGTCTCACCACTAGCTATAAACTGATCGATAGTAACCTGACATCCATTCGAAAAGTCACCAAATTGTGCCTCCCAAATTGTAAGGCCATTGGGATTTGTCATAGAGTACCCATACTCAAAACCAAGTACCGCATACTCAGACAGCAAGGAGTTGTATATTTCAAATTTTGCTTGCTTTTCGCTGATGTTATTTAAAGGGATATATTCCCCTTGTCCGTCCTCCATATTGACTACGGAATGACGGTGAGAGAATGTGCCACGTTCTACGTCTTGGCCGCTCATGCGCACAGGGTGGCCTTCATGTAGCAGAGTACCGTATGCCAAAAGCTCTCCCATAGCCCAATCATATGTACCATTTTTTACCATATCCTTTCTATCGTTATAGAGTTTGGAAACTTTTTTAATTGGAGTATGATTTTCTGGAATTTGAGTAATAGATTTAGCTACTTTTTCTAATGTACTTTTAGTTACCGCCGTTTTTGTAGGCACATCAAAATCAGCTTTTGTGCCACTTTTCAAGCTACTCCACGTATTTTTGGGAAGATTATTGTCTTGTGGTTTTTTATCTGCACGCACATCTTCTAGGTCTTGTTGAAGCATAGCCTTAAATTCAGCTTCCATTTTTTTGGCCAAATTAGCTTCTATACTTCCTTGGTCCCTAAGTTTTTTGGCATAAATCTCGCGCGGATTTGGATGTTTAGCTATCGCTTTGTACAAAACTGGCTGAGTAAATTTTGGTTCATCACCCTCGTTGTGCCCATATTTTCTGTAGCCTAGTATATCTACAAAAACATCTGTTTTGAACGCTTGACGATATTCTAAGGCTAATTTTATAGTGTATATCACTGCCTCTACATCGTCTCCATTTACATGAAAAACAGGGCTTTTTGTCGTTTTTGCTACATCTGTACAGTATATAGAGGTACGAGCATCTGTGTAGTTAGTGGTAAATCCAATTTGATTATTGGTAACCAAGTGCAATATTCCTCCTACGTTATAGCCATCTAAACCAGCCATCTGTGTCACCTCATATACTATACCCTGCCCTGCAATAGCGGCATCTCCATGTATCAGTATTGGCGTTATTTTACTTAGATCGTTATTATATTGTCTATCTAATTTTGCTCTTACTATACCTTGCACTACAGGATCTACTGCCTCTAAATGACTCGGATTTGGGCATAAGTTTAATTTCACTTTTTTGCCCAAGCTCGTTTCCACCAAACTGGTGTATCCGAGGTGATACTTTACATCTCCTTCAAAAACAGACTGTTCATACGCTTTTCCCTCAAATTCATTGAAAATCTCTGCGTAGCTTTTCCGCATAATATTGGCGAGCACATTTAACCTACCCCGGTGAGCCATACCTATGACAAATTCTTGTACTCCGTGACTTGCTCCAAGCTCTATAGCCGAGTCTAATGCGGGGATAAGTGTCTCTAATCCTTCGAGAGAAAAACGCTTTTGACCTACGTATTTAGTATGCAAGAAATTTTCGAAAGCTACTGCTTGATTGAGCTTCTCCAACGTTAGCTTTTTTTGCTCTATTGTAAAATCAGGCGTGTTTTTTCGTTCCTCCATCTTACTTTGTAGCCACTCTATTTTTTTTGGATCTTCTAAGTATGTATACTCTACGCCTATGCTACCACAGTACGTTTGCTCGCAATGAGCAATAATATCTTTGAGTTTTGCAGGGCCAATACCAATAGCCACTCCAGCATTAAATTTTTTGTCTAAATCATCTTTGGTTAACCCAAAGTTTTCTATAGACAAGTCTGGTGTATAGGTTCTGCGCTCACGCACTGGATTGGTTTTGGTAAATAGATGTCCACGAGAACGATACCCATTATTGATTAGATTGAGGACATTGATTTCCTTTAACATATCCTCACTCACAGCTCCATTTTCATCACTAAGACCTAGGTCTCCGTAAGCCAAGTCAAAACCTTCAAAAAATCGGTGCCAACTTTCGTCTACGGACGTTTTATCAGCTTTGTACTGTTCATATAAGTGGTCCACTGCGTCCACATCGGCATTGCTTAGATAAGAATGATTTAGCATTATTTTAATGTTATCACAAAAATAGGAATGTAGTTTAAATTGACGACTATTTTAAATAGAAAACTAATATATAAATATCAGATATACTAAGTTGATCGCTTGAGGTGGATTTAAAAAAATTGAAAACCAACTGGTCCACATTATAGTCAAAGAATATTAAATTAAGGGACAACTAAAATCAAAGTATGAAATTCGTCATATACAGATACTAACTTACCACTTTAAAAGTAAAAGCACAATTTTTCTTAGGAGAGAAAATTTACACCAAAGCCGAAATTGGTAATAAGCAAAGAACACAGCTAAAAGAGATTCTTAAGAAAATAATAGCCGAACTAGAAACTTAAAAGGATTACATAAAATCAAAATATATTGGGAAGGCTTAAGGGGAAATTAAAAAGTATCATTACTCCATGCAATATCACTCCAACTCCGGTTGTTAGTCATGGTAAAGGAAGTTCTGGTGGCAGCAGAAGTAGGAGCGATTTTAACATTTAATACTTTAGAAATATTCACTATCTACTGCCGATTCAAAGAAAATAACACTAATAAAAGTGTGCAGTTATATTCGCACACTTTTATTATGCCAATTGATTAAAAAAAGCAAATAGAAGTAACAGTTTAGATGAATAGTAGAGAATTCGTACAACTCTTTAACGAGTATCCAATTTTCCGGGAATTGGAGCAGGAGCTTAATGCAGGCAAAACCCGATTTGGGATTCAAAATAATATTGGATCTGCTAAATCTATACTTTTTGCCCACCTACTGAAACAGATGAACCGAAGTGTTTTGGTTCTCTGTAATGACCAAGAACAAGCAGAATACATATACGCAGATTTACAGGCTTTTTCAGACCATAATTATATTTTTTTATGGAAAGATTCATTTCGTAGAAGTTTTGACATAACACTACCAGATAGCTCAAAAATACAAAGCAAAGCTAGTGTGTTAGATGCATTAGCTGACATAGAAAAAGCCAAGCTAGTGGTTACTTATCCCGAAGCTTTTGCAGAACGTATTATACAGCAAGAAGAATTTCAGAAAAGTAAGATAACTTTTAAAATAGGTGAAGAAGTAGACCTTGATTTCCTGATAGAAATGCTCAATGAATACGCATTTTACCGCGAAGATTTCGTTTATGAACCTGGTCAATTTTCTATTCGTGGTGGAATTATTGACTTGTTTTCATTTGCCAGCGAATTACCCTTTAGATTAGAACTCGACGGAAGAATTATAGAAAGTATTCGTGAGTTTGACCCTATAAGTCAGCTGAGCACCAAAAAACTGGTGCGTGCAACCGTTGTGCCTAATGTGCAAGAAAGTGCTAGAAACCAAAATAGTACAGATATATTTGACTATCTAGGAAAAAAAACAATCGTATGCACCTATGACCTTCCTTTTGCCTTGGCCAAAATAGAAAAAGGTAGAGAAAAAGCAGAAGAAAAAGCTAGTGCTGTAACATTAGACATTGCTGAAGACAGACCCGAAGTAGCACGGATATACCAAGACGAAGAAAACTTGGTAAACTTGCTTCACAAAAAGTCAATTATAGAGTTCAGTAGTCAAACATTTTTTCGACCATCCGTTAAATTGAAATTTGACCAGGTACCACAACCGCCGATAAATAAAAATTTTAATCTGCTAATAGATACCTTGAAAGGGCTTCAAGAAAAGCACTACACCACACTAGTTTTCTCTGAAAGTGCAAAACAAATAGAGCGATTAGAAAGTATCTTTGATGACCTACAAGCTGGCTGTACAATCCAGCCTGTTTACAAAAGTTTAAGTGAAGGATTTATAGACCATGAACTTAAAATAGCTGCATATACCGAACATCAAATTTTTAACCGGTACTACTTGGCTAAATCGGGTAAAAATGTTTCTACTTCTGGTCAACTATCGCTCAAAGAACTGCAAGACCTCAACCCAGGCGACTACGTAGTGCATATAGACCATGGCATAGGTCAGTTCAAAGGCCTTCAACGCATGGAAATGGGCGGAAAACTGCAAGACGCAGTGCGCATAGAATACAAAAATGGTGATTTATTGTATGTCAATATTGGTTCATTATACAAAATAAGCAAGTACAAAGGGAAAGAAGGGACAGAGCCAAAAATGAACAAACTGGGCAGCGATGCTTGGAGTAATCTAAAACGAAAAACTAAAGCGCAAGTAAAGGACATAGCCAAGGATCTTATTAAACTCTATGCCAAACGAAAGGCAGAAAAAGGGTTTCAATACAGCCCAGATACGTACTTGCAAACAGAACTAGAAGCTAGTTTTCTGTATGAAGACACACCAGATCAAGCTAAAGCCACCGAAGATTTTAAGACTGATATGGAGAGTGAAAACCCAATGGACAGATTGGTATGCGGCGATGTAGGATTTGGCAAAACAGAGATAGCGGTACGTGCAGCATTCAAAGCAGTGACCGATAGCAAACAGGTGGCCATTTTAGTACCAACTACTATTTTGGCACAGCAGCACTATCACACCTTTCGAGATAGACTAAAAGATTTTCCTTGCACCGTAGACTATGTCAATAGATTTAGAACAACAAAACAACAAAACCAAACATTGAAAAATCTAGCTGAAGGATCTCTTGACATAATTATTGGTACACACAAACTGCTGAGTAAAAAAACTAAATTCAATGACTTAGGACTTCTAATTATTGACGAAGAACAAAAGTTTGGGGTAAGTGCCAAAGAAAGACTTAAAGAATTTAGAGCCAATGTAGATACACTTACACTGACTGCTACACCCATACCGCGCACACTTCATTTTAGCTTAATGGGTGCCAGAGATTTGAGTATAATGCAAACCCCACCGCCCAACCGAAGACCCGTGCAAACAGAAGTGTCAGTTTGGCGTGACGAAATCATACAAGAAGCTATAACCAATGAAATAGCTCGTGGAGGTCAAAGTTTTGTAGTACACAACAGAGTAAAAGACATCAACGAAATAGCTCAACGCATACGAAATATGGTACCCGCAGCAAGAGTAATTGTAGGGCACGGCCAAATGAAGGGGGACGAACTAGAGCAAGTAATGGTGCAATTTATAGAAGGAGAGTACGATGTGCTAGTAGCTACTACTATTATAGAGAGTGGACTTGACATACCCAATGCAAATACAATTATCATAAACAACGCTCATATGTTTGGACTTAGTGACCTACACCAAATGCGCGGTAGAGTAGGTAGAAGTAACCAAAAAGCCTATTGCTTCCTTCTAGCACCACCACTATATACACTTCCCGAAGACGGTAGACGTAGGATGCAAGCTATAGAGGAATACGCCGATTTAGGTAGCGGATTTAATGTAGCCATGCGTGATCTTGACATACGTGGAGCAGGAAATCTACTGGGTGCAGAACAAAGTGGTTTTATAGCTGAAATTGGATTTACGACATACCATAAAATTCTAGATGAGGCATTACAAGAACTGCGTAATGGGGAGTTTAAAGATGTTTTTGCGGATGAGAATGAAAAAAATGCTGCTGAGCTAGAAGTAGAATGTACCGTCGAAACTGATTTTGAAGCCCGAATACCAGAGAGTTTTGTAAGCAATGTAGCAGAGCGCATTAATATATACACTAGACTAAGTGAAATAAAAACAGACGATGTGCTAGAGCTGTATATGAATCAGCTCATAGATCGCTTTGGTACTTTACCACGCTCGCTGAATAATCTGATACTCAGTGTACGCTTCAAAATAGCTGCACAACAACTATATGCCGAAAAAGTAAAACTAGAGCAAAACTGCACGCATTTGTATTTCAACAATGACCTAGGCGAGGAATTTTACCAGCAAGAGACCTTCACCCGCATTATGCAGGCAGTGCAAATCCAGCCCAATCATTTCTCCTTCAAACAAGGCAAAAATCACTTGATTCTAACCATACGTGGATACATCAAATACAGAGATGTGCTAAATGAAATAAGAACCTTCTCAAATGCATAGCGAACACTGCATCCAATAAAAGATTTATGCCGAAAGTAGAGTTGTGAACTACTCAGGAAGTTACAATATTCTAAAACAGAAATTCCTCAAAAATAGAATATCCTTGTACAGTTTAAGGAGGTCGTACCACTGTTTTATTCTGATATTATTTTCTTGTAATGCTTAGTCTTTCAAGAAAATAATACAAATCGCGCCAGCTTGATAAGTTCATATATTTGACTATCCAAGAATTAATTTACCTAGTATACCTCTGAACTAGAACATAGGAAAAACAAATTTCCAAACAAGAGAGTACTTCAAAGCGTGAAACCGCTCATACGATGAGAGATATCTTTGACCAAGCAAGGCTTCTAAAATTAATTTTATTGCCAATTTATCAAAATCTTACAGCTTATTTTTGCTACTTAAATTTAACCAGTTTAATTAAAGTAGTGAGTTATACATAGATGGACTTGTTGCGAATGGGACTATTTTTTTGAATGTTTTTCTTTATTTAGAAACACTCTACATAATACAAAAATGTATTTTTGCAGCACAAAAAATAGCCCATACAAAACATGGCAAACAAAGGAAAAATATCACAAATTATTGGCCCAGTGGTGGACGTAGCGTTCGACCAAGAAGGGTCTACACTACCACAAATTTACAACTCACTGCACGTAACCAAAGATAACGGAACGAAAGTGGTGCTCGAGGTACAATCTCACCTAGGACAAAACACAGTGCGAACCATCTCAATGGAATCGACAGAGGGACTAGTAAGAGGTGCAGAAGTAACGGATACGGGAAATGCAATTATGGTTCCTACTGGCGAGGCTTTAAAAGGCCGATTGCTGAATGTAGTGGGTGATGCCATTGACGGGATAGGCGAGCTAGACAAGTCAAATGGTCGTTCTATACACCAAGATCCACCATTGTATGAAAATCTTTCTACTGCGGCGGAGCCTTTGTTTACTGGAATAAAAGTTATAGATTTAATAGAGCCTTATGCCAAAGGTGGAAAAATTGGATTATTTGGCGGTGCTGGAGTAGGTAAAACTGTACTCATACAAGAATTGATAAATAATATTGCAAAAGCATATTCTGGACTTTCAGTATTTGCTGGTGTAGGTGAGCGGACAAGAGAGGGAAATGATCTACTAAGAGAGATGATAGAATCTGGCGTTATAAAATATGGTAAAGAATTTGAGCACTCTATGGAGCAAGGCGGATGGGATTTATCCAAAGTAGATAAAAAAGAGCTTGCACAATCTCAAGCAACTTTAGTTTTCGGACAGATGAATGAACCTCCAGGAGCTAGAGCTCGTGTTGCCCTTACTGGTCTTTCTATAGCGGAATACTTCCGCGATGGAGATGAAAAATCTGGAGGGAGAGATATTCTTTTCTTCGTAGATAATATTTTCCGCTTTACACAAGCGGGTTCGGAAGTGTCTGCACTACTCGGGCGTATGCCTTCTGCAGTAGGTTATCAGCCTACACTAGCTTCAGAAATGGGTGTAATGCAAGAGCGTATTACCTCTACAAACCGTGGCTCTATTACTTCAGTACAGGCGGTATATGTGCCAGCAGACGACATCACTGACCCTGCCCCTGCTACTACATTTGCTCACCTTGACGCTACCACTGTTCTTTCTCGTAATTTAGCATCTTTGGGTATTTATCCAGCTGTAGACCCCTTAGACTCTACATCTAGAATTCTTACTCCTGCTGTAGTTGGCGCAGAACATTACAACACCGCACAGCGAGTAAAAGAGCTTTTGCAGCGCTATAAAGAGCTACAAGATATTATTGCTATTTTAGGTATGGATGAGCTTTCTGAAGAAGATAAGCTAGCAGTATCTCGCGCAAGACGTGTGCAGCGTTTCTTGTCTCAACCATTTCACGTTGCAGAGCAATTTACAGGACTAAAGGGTTGTCTTGTAGACATTCAAGATACTATCAAAGGTTTTAATATGATAATGGATGGTGAAGTGGATGAATATCCAGAGGCAGCGTTCAATCTTGTAGGTGGTATAGATGAAGCCATAGAAAAAGGTAAAAAAATGATAGCAGAAGCTGAAGCGTAATGATAGTAGAAGTGATAACACCAGACAAGGTTCTATTCAGTGGCGAGGCCGTCTCGGTGAGACTTCCCGGCAGTGGTGGTTCTTTCGAAGCATTAGCCAACCACGCCCCACTTATATCTAGCTTGGATAAGGGTACGGTAGTGGTTCGAACACAGTCCGGAGAAGAGACTTTCGAAGTTTCTGGGGGGCTTGTAGAAGTTCTAAATAATAAAGTGATTGTTTTAGCTTAACCCGAAAAACAATCTTCTTTCACGAAAAAAAGCGCCTTTGGTAACTCCCAAAGGCTTTTTTATTTGAGTGAAATCCTACCAGTTATCACTATACTTCTAAACTTAGTACAGATTAGATTACACTTTTTTAAACCTGAGCTGAATGACCCCGAAAAGTGCTTCAAGTATGATACCTCCGTTCATTTTACTTTCCCCATCGGTACGGTCAGTAAAAATTATTGGAATTTCTTTTATGCTAAAACCTAATCTATGAGTTGTGTATTTCATTTCTATTTGAAATGCATATCCCTTAAACTTAATACTATCTAGATCTATAGTCTGGAGCACCCTACGTGAGTAACCTACAAAACCTGCAGTGGCATCTGACAACTGCATTTGTGTAAAAAATCGTACATACGCAGAAGCAAAGTAACTAAGCAATACCCTACTCATAGGCCAATTTACAACATTTACTACATTGCCAACGTACCTTGATCCTACTACCATGTCGCAATTTCCCTGCTCAAGCTCTGTATGCAAGCGCACTAGATCTTGAGGATTATGAGAAAAATCGCAATCCATCTCAAAAATATAATCGTACTCCCGCTCTAAACACCAATTGAATCCAGCTATATACGCACCGCCTAAACCATTTTTCTTACCGTTTTCTAGGAGGAAGATTCTATCGTATTTGCCTTGTGCTTCCTTTACCAAAAGTGCTGTACCATCTGGTGAGCTGTCATCAACCACTAACACATCAAATACTTTGTCAAGCTCCATAACAGTTTTGATCATACGCTGTATATTCTCATATTCGTTATATGTGGGAATGATTACTATAGGGTTCATACTACTTTGAGGTATGTATATACTGTACAGGCTTGTATATAATTTTCTTTTTTATTTTATGAGTTTGCTTTTTTGTGGTCTTCCAAAAATTTTGCCAAGCCAATGTCCGTGAGAGGATGTTTAGCAAGACCTAAAATAGCACTGAGTGGGCAAGTACAGACGTCGGCACCGGCTTCTGCTGCTCTTACTATATGAAGAGGATTTCGAATAGAAGCAGCTAAGATTTCAGTTTGAAATCCCTGAATCGTATAGATATCGGCAATTTGTGCAATGAGCTCTACCCCATCCCAAGTCATATCGTCTATACGACCTATGAATGGGGAAAGATAAGTAGCGCCTGCTTTAGCAGCTAGAATAGCTTGGCCAGCAGAGAAAACTAATGTGCAATTTGTACGTATATCGTGATCTGAAAACCATCTTATAGCCTTAATACCGTCAACAGTCATTGGTACTTTTACCACTATGTTTTCGTGTATATCAGCAAGGGCTTTACCCTCTTTTATCATTTCATTAAAATCAGTTGCTATAACCTCTGCACTAATATCTCCCTCTACTAGTTCACATATCGCTTTGTAATGCGCGCGTACATTGTCTTCTCCAGTTATTCCCTCTTTCGCCATGAGCGAGGGATTTGTGGTAACCCCATCAAGAATTCCTAATTCTAATGCTTCTTTTATTTCCGTTAAATTAGCGGTATCAACAAAAAACTTCATTTTATCTAAATGCTTTAGATGCGAATATCCTTCTTTTCGGGCAAAATAACAGCATTTTAGTGGGAATGTAGATAAAAAAGGCTGACATCATACCGCTACAACCTTTTACCCTTGCTGCATTCCTGCCCTGGGGGAGTTCAAAGGGAGCTGGTTATGTCAGCCGACTGCAAATGTAGTAACACAAACTTAATACACAACAAATACAAGTTCTTTTATAAAGTCAGATTGGGTCACACTTCTCAAATTCTAGCAACTATACCCAAGGGTAATATTTGTTGTGTTCTAGACTTTAAGCAGAGCTCTGTTATGGTAACAACTCTGTCTGAGAAATAATCGGTCATCATATTTTGAATAATGTAAGGAGAAAGACCTAGCGAGTAAACATTGAGCACCATAAATCCGTCGTGGGACAATAGTTTCGCAACTTGCTGCAGTAATTCTCCTAGTTTTTCTTCTAGTTTCCAGCGCTCTCCTTTAGCACCTATGCCGTATGCCGGCGGATCCAAAATAATACCTTGGTATTTTTTTTCGCGTTTCACCTCTCTACTCACAAATTTTAGTGCATCTTCCACTACCCAACGTATATTTTTCAGTTTGCTGTATTCTTGGTTTTCGTTGGCCCAGCTTACCACTTGTTTTATACTGTCTACATGCACTACATCTACACCAGCCGATTTGGCTGCTAGTGATGCCCCACCTGTGTAGGCAAAGAGATTGAGTACGCTCGCCTTGCCTTCTAGCTCTTTACTTTTGGTATAAATGTAATCCCAATTGGCTGCTTGCTCAGGAAATATACCTACATGTTTAAACTGGGTAAAATTCAGTTTCATTTTGATTGAATCCCCACCTAATTTATAGTTTATAAACCACGGTTTTGATTGTCCTTTAAGATTCCATTGTCCTTTATGGCTACCTTCCTGAGCAAAATTTCCTGTCTGCATGCCCTCCCATTCGGCTTTGCTCAAACGAGCGTTCCATATAGCCTGCGGCTCTGGCCTAGCTAGTATTTGGCCACCAAATTTTTCCAATTTCATACCACTTCCTGAGTCAATCAACTCATAGTCCCCAGCCCAATTTATAGGGTATATAGCTTCTATCATACTTTTACTACCTCCTCTTTTTTAATATCCGGCAATCCGTTTATACGCAAGTATACATTGGTCAGAGTTACTACGTCTTTTTCGCAGTAGGCACGTATACGTTCCAAATTTTTATCGTGGTAATATACCGAATATACATCGCTTCCGTCGATATCATCTTTGGGTGTTTCCATCCCAAACATTGTTGCCAATAATTCTAGCGAAGTATAACTTTTAAAGTCTCCAAATTTCCACAATTGCATAGTATCTAGGTGTTTCACATCCCAAGGTTTTTTCCCCGACAAATCAAGTATATCTGGCATTTTAATACGGTGTACCAAAATGCGTCTACACAGGTATGGGAAATCAAATTCTTTACCATTGTGAGCACATAAATAGTGTGTTTTAGAAGAGAATCTAGTTCGCAGCAAATCACAAAATTCTTGGAGTATCTGGTATTCATCTTCCCCATAAAAACTTTTTACTCTTAGGATGCGAACGCCGTCTAAATCGGCTATAAAGCCTACTGAAATACAAATAACTTTGCCAAACTCTGCATATATACCCGCGCGCTGATAAAGTGCCTCGGCAGTTTCATCGTTGCGCGCCAGTCTAGCTGCTTTTTTATCCCATAGTTTTTTCCATTGGGGCTCCAGTAGTTTATAGTTTTCTGCCTGAGGTACCGTCTCAATGTCTAAAAAGAGAATCTCGTTTAAAAATTCGTTACCAACTTCCACCTGCACCTCCTCCCCCAAAACTACCCCCACCAAAGCCGCCACCAAAGCCACCGCTACCAAAACCGCCACCTCTTCTGCTTCCACCACCTAGCCAAATAGGTGGCACCATACCTCTGTTACTTCCTGGCCTATTAAAGGTTTGCCCATTGTTTCCTCCACTACTAAATAATAGTATCGCGATAAAAACAGAAAGAACAATAAGCCATGTAGGCAGCCCTCTCTTTGGCCCTTTTCTGCCGTCACTCACAAACTCCCCCTCTAGCCTTTGAATTAGGATATCTGTAGCTTCATTAAATCCTTTACCATACTGCTTATTTATAAAATTGGGTTTAAGCTGATTTTCTACAATACGCTTGGCATATATATCGGGTAAAGCACCCTCAGCACCTCTTCCTACTTGAATATAAACCTTGCGATCTTGAATTGCAGCATATATTAGTACACCATTGTTTTTTCCTTTATCCCCGATACCCCAGCTTTCTGCTAAACGATAGCTGTAGTCAAAAACATCATCTCCTTCTAAAGAATTTTCTGTTACGATGACCACCTCTGTAGATGTACTATCGTAGTATGCTTTTAACTTGCGCAGCAAAAAAAGCTCTTGGTCAGACTCTAGCACATTTGCATAATCTTGCACCCAGCGTCTATCTGTAGGTATAGGTGGCACTTTCTTGGCCCAAGACAGAACCGTAATAAGCAACAGAATGAGAACAACTCCTTTTCTAATCATAGCTTATCTCGTTGGGTAGTTCATTTTGATCATCGCTTTGGTAGGGAAAGAAAACCTTGAGCTGTTCTCCTGCTTCCGCTATGCCCGCGCAGATAGCTGCTACAGTATTCCCATTCGAAAAATGGGCTTTCATAGCATCTTTTGTACTTTCCCAGAAACCAGCTGGCACACGGCTATCGATACCAGTGTCGCCTACTATAGCAAATCTATGTTCTTTCAATGCTACATAGATAAGCACCCCGTTTCGCTCTTTTGTTTCTTCCATTTTCAAATGTTTGAAAAGATTTTTAGCTTTAAACAATGGATCGGTTTTGCACCACTTATCTATGTGCACACGTATCTCTCCGGAGGTATTGAGCTCTGCAGCGGCAATAGCCTCTAGCACTTGCTTTTCCTCGTAGGAATTAAATGGTTCCCATTTCCAAAAACTCATCGTAAAAAATTGCTTTGTTCGATTACCATTGCAACGTTAAAATTCTACTTTAGGTGCTTTTTCACTTCCCGCGTCAGCTTCAAAATATGGTTTTTTCTCAAAATCGAACCAGCCAGCATATATATTTCTGGGTATTTGTCTGATGTACGTGTTATAATTCTTGGCCGCAGTGTTGTAGTTATTGCGTTCTACATTTATTCTATTTTCTGTACCCTCTAACTGAGCTTGCAGCTCCAAAAAATTTTGGTTGGCTTTGAGGTCTGGATAGCGCTCTACTGTTACCAAAAGACGAGATAAAGCACCGCTCAACTCTCCTTGGGCTTGTTGAAATTGTTGCAATTTTTCTGGTGTAAGATTAGTAGGGTCTATCGTAGTTTGCGTCGCTTTGGCACGCGCCTCTATTACCTGGGTTAGCGTTTCTTTCTCAAAGTCAGCATACCCTTTTACCGTACTTACAAGATTTGGAATTAGGTCTACCCTTCGTTGGTAGGCACTTTCTACATTGGCCCATGATTGGTCTACACCTTCTTGCATACTTACCATTTGGTTGTATCCGCAAGACGAAAAAAACAATGCACTAAAAACAAGTGAAAATAATTTAAAGACGTTTTTCATTTAATACTTATAAAATTTAATCTACAAATGTATGCTTTGAAATCCATAAAATAACATCAAATCTACTCATTCCTTGATATATCGGTTAAGTTTTATACGCTTAGTTAAAGTATAGTAACTGATTTATTTGCCTATCAAACTTCCCCTTGTTACGACTAAATTAGCTCAGAAACATCGCATTATTTTTTAATTTTTACTTCTTCCAGTAAACTTGTTCTTTTTATATGGTTTGATTAGTTATGTTGGGCGAAACATTAATATTCTAACTCCACCACACCGATGCTAGGAAAATAGTTTTGCCTCACAAATTGTTTACATTGATCGTTTCATACCTTCAATTTACTAATTTTCACTTTAGCAAAAAATAGAGAAAAGATTATGACAATTATAGGTTTCAGCTAATTATCATTTTTTCAACCATTGTCCTAGACTACTGAAGTCTAATAGTTGCCGCGTTTTATAAAACCTTGCCCACTCCGTTAACATGAAACCAAAATTTCTCTTAGAACCAAAACTTTGATAATTTCAATCCCAAATCTTTGCAATGGCATTCTTGCTAGCACTAAGATGATAGATACAATACTTTTGATTTCTGTCTGTTCCAAAATGGGGTTACTATTAAGCACTCAATTTTAAAACATACATTCCACTTGAGTTATTTGTTTTTAATAGTACATTTGACTATTATTTTCTTCATCTTATATATCAATCTAAAAGTTCTATACTACATTCGTAAACGGGACAAAGGAATGCCAACGCGCAGCAGTTTTTTTGTACCATTCACCAGTTTCTCCTCACTATTTTCGAGTTGGGATAACCCAAAAAAACAACTCATATCTCTCGGTATACACACCAATATCTGTGGCCAAACAATTTGCTTACAATGAGATACCTCAATCTACTCCCTACAATGCTACTTTTGACCACAAGCTGGGCACAATTGACCGATGATTTTAGCGACGGCAACTTTACCAATAACCCTACTTGGAGCGGCGATGAAGATAAATTTGTAGTAGAAAACGAAACACTACGCAGCAATAGCGCTGTGGCGTCAGACTTGTTTTATCTCAGCACACCAAGCACCATCGCCCAAGATGACCTCGAGTGGCGGTTTCGTGTCAACATGCAGTTTAACACCTCAGGAGCCAATTATACCGATGTGTATTTGATGGCAGACAGCACCGATCTTACCCGTGTAGTTAATGGCTATTTTGTGCGCATAGGAAACACCAAAGACGAAGTATCACTCTACAAAATACAAAATGGAACAGAAACCCAACTCACCGATGGTGCAGACAATAAGACTCACAACAAAAACATCTCTCTAAAAATCACCAAAACTGATCAGGGAGAATGGACTGTACAGGCAGACTACGCCGGTGGCCAAAACTATCAAACAGAGGGAAACACTACCGACAACGAAATCACCAGCACTACTCATTTTGGTTTTTTGATCGTACAAAGTACCGCTAGTTTTCATTTCAAACATTTTTACGACGATATCTATGTAGGCCCCCTCATAGTAGACATCACAAAACCTTCACTAACCCATACCCTAGCCCTAGATAAAAACACCCTACGTATAACCACTAACGAACCAGTAACCACCACAGGCACTACCTTTATACTAAACAACGGATATGGCACACCTACCAGTGTGGAAAATACCGGAACTACCCTCACACTAACCTATGCCACCGATTTGATGAATGGAGACTACGAATTGACCATAAACCAACTCGGTGATTTAGCTGGAAATAGGCTAGATACGGTTGCAAAATTCAACTACTTTGTACTGCCCAAACCCAGTGCAAAAGAACTTCTTATAACTGAAATACTTGCAGACCAAACGCCTAGTGTAGGTTTGCCAAGTGCAGAGTACGTAGAAATATATAATAATAGTATAAGAACCCTAGACCTAACAAACTGCACCCTGAGCGATGGAGGCACACCTGCCTCTCTGCCTGCCTCATCACTAGCTGCAGGAGCCTATGCCACTTTGGTAAAAGAAGGCACAGAACATCTTTTTTCTGCCTATCCTAATATCCTGTCAGTAAGCTCATTTCCTACCTTAAATAATGACGGAGACAACCTAGAATTGAAAAATGAAACTGGCACAATACTCGACCAAGTAGCCTATACTGATGAGTGGTACAGAGACAGTGACAAAAAAAATGGAGGCTACTCTCTAGAGCGCATAGATTTTGAAAGCAACTGTGCCGCAGTATACAACTGGATAGCCAGTAAAGCACCCACCGGCGGTACCCCCAGCGCACCAAACTCTGTAATGGGTCAAAATCCTGATAGTGCAGCGCCAATAATACTAAGTGTTACGCTACTAAATAACACCACCGTAGAACTTACCCTCAACGAGCGACCGGTAGCAGCAGACTTATCCGCCGATAATTTTACCCTACAACCCAACAGTGAAAAACCAACAATCGCAAACTATGACAACGCCAGTACTACACTCATACTTTCGTTTGCTACGGAATTGCAAGCCAACCGCATTTACAGCTTAGCCATAGGCAAACTAGAAGACTGCCTAGGCAACACAAAAACCAATATAACCGCCCAGCTGATCACTACCACACAACCAAAAAAAGGAGACGTGCTCATCAACGAACTCCTTTTTAACCCCAAAACAAACGGAGTAGATTTCATAGAGCTGTACAACACAAGTAAAAAATACATAGACCTAAGCACACTGAATGTAGCGCGGTATACAGACAAACGAGAAACTGTAGTAGCTGTAGCACCCAACAAGCAAATACTTTTCCCCAATGGGTACGTAGCGTTAAGTATAGATTCCAACAAGACAAAAGAAGCATATTCAGCTGCGCAAAATTTGGTGCAACTTGAACGCTTGCCCGCAATGAATAATGGTGATGGCACTGTTTTGCTGCTAGATAATGGTGAAGTAATGCTAGACTCGGTGCCCTACACTGAAAACCAGCACTTTGCACTACTGAGCGACGTAAAAGGAGTAAGTCTAGAGCGTATAAATACCACAGGTCAAAGCCACGATCCTAGCACGTGGCACTCCGCCAGTAGTACAACAGGCTATGCCACTCCAGGCTATCAAAATTCGCAATTTATAGATTTCACTGCACCACTAGGAGAGCTTAGTCTACCCCACAAAACATTTTCTCCAGACGGTGATGGCTACGAAGACTTGTTAGTACTCTCTTACGCTTTTGAGTCGAAGGGCAACGTACTAAACGCATACGTGTATGACCTAGGAGGTAGACTTACTCACCATGCCATAAACAATGAGACACTGAGTACAAGTGGAGCTATAGCGTGGGATGGCGTGCTAGGCAACGGCACTAAAATAGCGGTAGGAAACTACATCTTACTCGTTGAAACTTTTAATCTAAATGGAAAGACAGAGCGCAAAAAATTTGCATTCAGCGTTTTAGGTCAATTTTAAACTATACAACACTATGCTCACTACAGAATCAGAAAGCAACCACGACAACCTAGACCAAAAATCTACCCTAGAACTGCTGCAAGGAATGAACCGCGAAGACCAAACGGTGCCCCAATCCATAGCACAAGAACTAGAGAGTATACGCGCATTGATAGATGCCGCGTATGTAAAAATGCTAAACGGTGGCAGACTCTTTTACCTAGGGAGTGGCACCAGCGGCAGACTAGGTATAGTAGATGCCAGTGAATGCCCTCCAACTTATGGTGTACCGCAAGGTTTGGTTGTGGGAATTATTGCAGGTGGAGATACCGCTATACGTAAAGCCGTAGAAAATGCCGAAGATGACCCTTTGCAGGGCTGGTACGACCTACAAGAACACAGTATAAGCAAACGAGATTTTGTGATAGGCATAAGTGCCAGTGGAGGAGCACCCTATGTACTAGGCGCTTTAGAAAACTGTAAAACGAATGGAATAACTTGTGGCGCTATAGCTTGCAATACGCAAAGCAAAATAGGTGAGATAGCTGATTATGCCATAGACGTGGTAGTAGGTCCTGAGTATGTAACCGGCAGCACACGAATGAAAAGCGGAACAGCACAGAAACTTATACTCAATATGATAAGCACCAGCCTAATGATAAAACTGGGCCACGTACAAGGCAATAGTATGGTCGACATGCAACTAAGCAACAAAAAACTAATCATGCGCGGCACACGAATGATTATGGAGCAAACGGGCTTGGATGAATACACTGCCAAAGACTTATTGCTGAAACACGGAAGTGTGAGGAAAGCTGTAGAAGCTACTGGGAGGTGGTAATTTTTATATCTTAAATAAAGAATGAAAACGATAACATTACTAATATTATACGCATCAATCTTTAGTTTGTCCTCTTGTAGATTCTTTGGATGCAATGACGTAGAGTGCATAGCCTGTCCCGAAGCAGGTTCATTTCCAATTTTAACATTCAATACGAGAGGAAAAGATACATTTACGTTAGAAGAAATTGGTAAGATTACTTTCCAGAACTTTAGAAACGATGAAGAGTCTGAACTCAGCTTCTTGCATGACACCTTTCTATCCTTCAGTGAATTTCGACTTGATCATCTTCACGATTTCAACGCCTATGATTCTAGTGTTGTATCTTTACCAAGTGGTAAGAATATCATTATACAGAAACTCTTGTTCACTAATAACACCCCAACTGAGAATGGAGGGTGCTGTGGAATTTGCGCACAAATAGACATTGATTCCATTTTAATTGATGACCAGTCTTACTCTTTAGAACAACTTCCCATTACAATCTTTAATCAATAAAGTATTTATTGAGATCAAAATAAACACTTCACTACCTTTGCACCCGTGGAAGATATGATAACCATATACGTGACAGACCTAAACGGCAATGCACACGAAATACAAGCGCCTACCGATATGGGAATGAACGTAATGGAAGCTATACGTGCAAATGAGCTTCCTATCAAAGCTACGTGTGGCGGAATGGCCATGTGCGCTACATGCAACTGTATCGTAAAAAGTGAGCACGAACTACCAGATATGAGTGAAGACGAAGAAGCTATGCTCGACGAAGCATTTGTACTAGAGATAGAAGGCAGCAGACTAATGTGCCAAATACCCGTAAGTGATACCATAGACGGATTAGAAATACAAATGGGCGAACTAACCGGAGAATAGGCCTATGACCGAAACACAGCCACCTACACAAATACGCGAGGCCACACCTAAAGATGCTGCTGCGATAGCAGATATTTACAACCATTTTGTTGCTAACACCTTGATCACGTTTGATATTCAGCCTATTTCAATACCCGATATGCAACAGAAAATAACTGACTTGCAAAAGAACCTTCCAGTACTAGTGATGGCAGAGGGAGAACAACTAGCCGGATACGCATACGCCGCTGCATGGAAAACCAAACCAGCCTACAAGCACTGTGCCGAGACTACCATATATATGCACCCATCCTTTCATCACAAAGGACTTGGAGCCAGGCTCTACAATGCACTACTGACGTCCTTACAGCTTTTCGAGATTGCAAATGCTATCGCTTGCATCACCATTCCAAATGATGACAGCATAAAACTACATCAGAAATTAGGTTTTAGGAAGGTAGGAAGATTTGAAAAAGTAGGGTACAAAAAAGAACAATGGATAGACGTGGAGTACTGGCAAAAGAAGGTATAGATAACCGTCAAAAATTAACAATACCCATAACTTTCAATATTTTATTTTATAATACTTGAATATATAGGACAAAATGGTACTTTTGCAGCCCGATTTTTAAGAATAAACAAAGTTTAATTGTGGATACAATATCATACAAAACCATATCAGCTAATAGCAAAACTGTTGACAAGCAGTGGGTTATAGTTGACGCTGAAGGAAAAACGCTAGGTCGTTTTTGTTCTGAAGTAGCCAAAGTACTAAGAGGCAAAACGAAGCCAAGTTACACGCCGCACGTAGATTGTGGAGACAATGTAATCGTAATCAATGCTGAAAAAATTACCATGACGGGTAATAAAATGGATGTAAAAGAATACGAGACATTTAGTGGATACCCAGGAGGTAGAAGAGTAACGTTAGCCAAGCATTTGCTAGAAAGGAAACCGAAAGACCTTGTAGAGCGAGGCGTACGCGGTATGTTACCAAAAAACAGATTGGGCAGAAAATTATTTAGCAATATGCATGTTTATGTAGGTGCTGAACACCCACACGAGGCACAAAAGCCAACCAAATTAGAGATTTAATCATTATATGGACGTTATAAATACAATTGGGAGAAGAAAATCATCAGTAGCTCGTGTATACATGAGTGAAGGTAAAGGTGCTATTACGGTGAACAACAGACCGTTAGAAGAGTACTTTGCTTCTCAAGAGTCGAGATACTATGTTAATTTGCCCCTAGCTATATGCGAGGTAGAAGGCAAGTATGACATAAAGGTAAATGTAGACGGCGGAGGTACTACCGGGCAAGCAGATGCAATAAAACTTGCTATTGCACGCGCTTTAGTAAAGCTAGATGCTGATTTAAAACCTGCTTTAAGGGCACAGGGTCTAATGACAAGAGATTCTCGTTCTGTAGAGCGTAAAAAACCAGGACAACCAAAAGCACGTAAGAAAACACAATTCAGTAAGCGTTAATATCATGGCAGTTAGTACAGAACAATTATTAGAAGCAGGTGTACATTTTGGTCACCTCACCAGTAAATGGAACCCAAAAATGGCTCCGTATATTTTTATGGAGCAAAACGGAATCCATATTATAGATTTGAATAAAACTTCGGCAAAACTTGATGAGGCGCAACATGCTATAGCAAATATAGCAAGGACTGGCCGAAAGGTGATGTTTGTAGCTACCAAAAAGCAAGCGAAAGATATCGTAGAAGAATCAGCAAAAAGAGTGAATATGCCATACGTAAGTCAAAGATGGCTAGGTGGTATGTTGACTAATTTTGCAACTGTGCGCAAGTCTATTAAGAAGATGCAAGCTATCGAGAAAATGAAATCCGATGGTACGTTCGATAATATGAACAAAAAAGAGCGCTTGATGAAGTCTCGTGAACAAGAGAAATTGTACCGAGTGCTTGGCGGAATAGAAGATTTGAATAGAATACCTGCTGCACTTTTTATAGTTGATATAAAACGTGAACATATCGCTGTGAAAGAAGCACAGAAATTGAATATCCCGATATTTGCTATCGTAGATACCAATTCTGATCCAACTAAAGCTGATTTTCCTATACCGGGGAATGATGACTCTGCGAAGTCACTTCACCTACTAGTAACTGAGGTAACTAATGCTATTGCAAAAGGTTTACAAGAACGTGCACAAGCTAAAGAGCAAGCAAGTAAAGACAAAGATGAGGAAGAAGAAATCATTGCTGACGGCACACCTGCTGAAACTGAAGTTTAATCAAATTTTAAAAAAAAATAACACATTTTCATAAACTAATAGAACAATGACAACTATTACAGCGTCTGCAGTAAATAAACTCAGACAAATGACAGGTGCAGGGATGATGGATTGCAAGAAAGCATTGCAAGAAGCCAACGGAGATATGGACGAAGCAGTGGATGTACTTCGTAAAAAAGGTGCTGCAAAAGCAGCTAAAAGGGCAGATAGAGATGCTGCAGAAGGTCTGTCTATAGCTAAAGCTTCTTCTGACAACACGTACGGTATTGTTGTAGAAGTAAACTGCGAAACAGATTTCGTAGCCAAAAATGATGACTTCACAGCGTTTGCCAACAGTATTGCAGATTATGCTTTGGAAAACAAAGTAGCAGATAAAGACACTCTTCTTGCTACTCCTTGGGAAGGCAAAACTTTAGGAGAAATATTGGTAGACAAAACCGCAGTAATTGGCGAAAAAGTAGAAATATCTAATTATGCACTCGTCTCTTCAGAAGGTGTAGCCGCCTATAACCACGGCGCAAACCGTATAGGTGTATTGGTAGCTTTGAATTCTAATAATGAAAAAGCGCTAGAAGCAGGTAGAGATCTCGCTATGCAAATAGCAGCAATGAATCCTATAGCGGTTGATGCTGATGCAGTTCCACAAGAGATAAAAGACAAAGAGTTGAAAATAGGTAGAGAAATTGCAGAGCAAGAGGGAAAACCTGAAGCAATGCTTGACAAAATAGCAGAAGGTAAACTCCAACGCTACTACAAAGACAACACACTATTGGCTCAGTCGTATGTAAAAGATAGCTCTATGACCGTAGAATCTTTTTTGAAAACAGTAGATAAAAGCTTAGTGGTAAAAGCATTCACCCGATTCCAATTGGGAGCATAATTGAAACTTTTTGGTGTTTAATATTGGAAGGCGATTCGTACGAATCGCCTTTTTTTTTGATAAATCACACAATACATTTTCACCTTTAGGTACAGATTCTAGGAATCGCCTATGAAGTGAATAACTTTATAAGTTAGAACTCACTAAATTAGTAGGGCCGTAGGGAGCAAAAGAAAAATTTTAGCATATAACTAGTTTCGGCTATTTGTTTTAACGGGTAAAATCAACCAAGCAGAATACTCAAATAGGTCTTCTTAGATTATATTTATCTTTGTGGCTGTCATTTTTTGTATATCTACACCCTACTAAAAATACAAGGAATAAAGACTAAAAAGGAATCTGTTGAAATAAAATTATATGCTGAATATGAGACATAATTTCATTTCTTGTATATCAACACCGAGTCAACAACAACAAATATTTTCATACAATCAAAATAAGCCTTAACTTTGGGCGTTGAATGGAGCATTGGCATAGCACATCAGATACTTCTTATCAAACTGAAGACATATCTTCAGTTAAAAATACACAGAAAACAATGACTTACAAAAGAATTTTACTAAAACTAAGTGGCGAAGCTTTGCTTGGCGAAAAAGAATTTGGCATAGACAGCAGCATCTTAACAATGTACGCTAGGGAAATAAAGGAGGTGATAAACGCTGGAGTAGAAGTTGCTATCGTCATTGGTGGGGGCAATATTTTTAGAGGAGTAAGTGGTGTAGAGGGCGGAATGAAAGATCGGGCCAATGCTGACTACATGGGCATGCTGGCTACTATGATAAATGCCATGGCACTACAAGGAGCACTAGAAAACGAAGATGTTTTCACCCGACTAACGAGTGCAATAAAAATGGAGCAAATAGCTGAACCATTTATTCGCCGAAAAGCGATACGCAACCTAGAAAAAGGCAGAGTAGTAATTTTCGGAGCAGGAACGGGAAACCCCTACTTTACAACAGATACTGCAGCAAGTTTGAGGGCAGTTGAAATGGAAGCGGATGTAATCTTAAAAGGTACACGTGTAGATGGAATATACACAGCAGATCCTGAAAAAGATAGCAAAGCCACCAAATACGATAAACTAAGTTTCACAGAGGCTATACAGCGTAACCTTAAAGTAATGGATATGACCGCCTTCACACTGTGTCAAGAGAATGAGCTTCCTATTATAGTATTCGATATGAACCAAAAAGGTAACCTACTGAAAGTTGTAAAAGGTGAACTTATTGGTACTTTAGTCAGCTAGATATACTTCTCAACATGGCTATCAAGCATTCAAACATACTTCTCGCAATTGCAGGGAGTCTCGCAGTGGCCAGCTTATCCTTTTACAACGGATTTCCATTTATTACTGGAGATACAGCTTCTTATCTCAACGGAGCTTGGGAACGGACTGTTCCATACGAAAGACCCGTTTTTTATGGTTGGTTTTTAACTATTACCTCCCTGCATTATACACTTTGGTTTAGCTTGTTAGCACAGTGTTTTATTGTATTTTGGACCCTAAAACAGGCTATTTGTGAATTTACCTCCTTAAAAAACAGAAAGTCGGTTTTTACTGCATTAGTACTAACATTACTTTGCACACAAGTAGGCTGGGAGGCAAATAAGTTACTGCCCGATGTGTATGCTGGATTGGCCATATTATTGGTTTTACTTTATTTTAGTGCTACCTCTAAAATACAAGCTTTGTACCTTTTCCTACTTATAATTATAGGTACTTTCCACAATACTCACTTTGTGGTATATTTTTTACTAGCTATATCATTATTATTCTTAAGTATTTGGTCACCTCTATTTAGCCGAAAAAAGACTTCAATCTTAATTCTAATTTCATTTGTCTCACTAGGTTTGGTAGGTTTGAGTAATCAGATAGACCATGGAAAATTTGAGCTAGGTAGATCTACAGAAGTATTTTTAGTTGGTCAAGCTGCGGAGAGCGGTCTTCTATACGGTCTGCTTTGCAAAGAATGCGACACCAAAAAATGGGAGCTTTGCCGCTATAAAGATTCACTCCCTCTACGCGGATGGCAATATGTATGGAACCAATCTAGCCCAGTAGAAAAACTAGGCGGCTGGAATGCTATGAGAATAGAACACCGCGACATTTTAAGTACCCTATATGGCACCCCTAGGAATTGGCCAAAGCTCGCTATCTCCTCTCTTTTTAGAGCAATGACTATGTCATTTCAAGTAGATGCAGGAGACGCTATTTTTAGCTACGGACCACAAACAAATATCCAACAGTCTATAAAAAAATACTACCCCATTGATATCGCTGCTGCGGGTTGGACAAAGCAATTGCTACAAACCCTATCGTTTTCATTTTTCAACTCCTGGTACTTCTTGATAAACAGTGCCTTATTAATTGCCCTTCTTTGGCTTTGGAAAACCAGTAAACTTAGCTCTTTAGAAATAAATAGAATTATTTTTTGTCTACTAGCAATTTTTATCAATAGCTGGACCGTTGCTCAATTTGCCAATATATCTGACCGTCTAAATACGCGAGTGTTTTGGATACTCCCCTTTATTGGGTTACTTATTTTATTGGATAAAAGAGAGTCCATAAGAAATGTAAAAACGCGGAAACTATTATAAGAAATAATACCCTTGGGATTAAGAAATAGTTCACCCTACTATGGAGTTAGTTTCTCCTTCAAAATTTATTCTTCCACATCATGCTCTCTACCGGCTTGATGGTACGCTTGTTATATTTAGCGTTTTTCTTCTTGTTGTACATTACCTCTACATCTCCCTCTACTACGAAGTAAATCAATTGACCTATCGGCATTCCTTTGTAGACTCTCACCGGCTGAGTTACGCTTATCTCTAGCGTCCACGTATTACAAAAACCTACATCACCCTTACCTGCAGTAGCGTGTATGTCTATACCTAGTCTACCTGTGCTACTTTTTCCTTCTAAAAAAGGAATATGTGCATGTGTTTCTGTATACTCCTCTGTAACGCCGAGATAGAGCACACCAGGCTGCAATTCAAACCCATCAATGGGAATCTCAAAATGCTCAATTTTATTGTGCTCTCTTGCATCTAACACTCTATTGGTATAGCACGCCAAATGCTTGCCAAGGTGAACATCGTAGCTATTAGTACCCAAATCATCCCTATTAAATGGCTCAATAAGTATGGTACCTTTTTCTATTTCTTCTAAAATTCGTTTGTCGCTAAGTATCATGGCTTTTTACTAGGGGCAATTTTAACGTATTATTTCTACATTCCAAAGGCACAAACTGCGGTCGTCGCTGCAACTCACAAAACGATTTTCATCTATCCACTCTACTTTATTGATACAATTGGTATGTCCGCGGTATCGTTCAAAATCAATGACTTTTAATAATTCAAGCTTATTATTCCATAGTTTAATGGTTTTATCCATACTGCTACTCAATAGAATCTCACCATTAAAACTCAAGCTCTTAACCTGATATTCGTGTGCCGGCACGGCGTGTACAGGCTTATTTATGGTAAGATCCCATGCCTGAATTGTGGCATCCCTTCCTGTACTCACCAGTATATTGTCATCTAAGATTGCCACGGCAAAAACAGAGTTGGTATGACCTCTAAGTATTTCGTCTACCTCATAGGTTTCTTTATCCAACACATATATGGCGTTATCAGAAGCACCAATAAAAAGATGCTTGTCATTTTCAGTAATACAGCGCAAGCTGTCGGGGGCTAGCGCCATATCTTGCACCTCAAAATTGCGTCCCAGTTCCTGGGCTATCGTTTCTGATTTTAGCAGCACTCCATCTTCTCCCCCACTTAATTTATCGCGTATAAAAAATATACCCCCTTGATGTAATTGCGTAATATCTTCGAGTTCATTATTTACCAAGTTTACCGAATATATCTTGCCACTTCTACTCCCGAGTTTTAAGACATTATCTTGTTTCCAAATACTATAAAATGCCTCGCCACCTTGCAGAACTAAAGTGCCGTTTTCGGGATTATCTATCTCCCATTTTACTACATATCCTTCTGCACCTACCGAAAAAATGGCACGATTGTCTTTGTCAAGCACAAAATCATAAATTGCATCCTTATGCCCTTTCATTTGTGCTACTTTTGCAATCTCAATATTAGGTCTACGTGCCATTACATACAAAGAAACATATAAAAGGTGGAATAGTTGCACTTTGGCACATTACAGAAACCAAAGAAGAGCTGCAGTCTCTGCTACCAAAAACATGGCTAGATGCTTTAGATCTTGGTAAAGTGCGCACACACAACCTAGCAGCTAGAGTCTTAGCACATCAGGTAAAGCCTGATTTTTCTCCGATAGAAAAAGACGAGCATGGTAAACCCTATTTTGAAAGTGCTAACCATAAAATATCGATAACTCACGCAGGAGAGTATGCCGGATTTATGCTGACCGAAAAACGAGAATGCGGTATAGATTTGGAGGAAATAACCGAGCGTGTGCGCAAAATTGGAAATAAGTTTATGAGAGCAGATGAGGAGCTCTTTTTAAAAGAAGATTTGCGCGGTCTATACACTCTTTGGTGTGCTAAAGAAGCCATGTATAAATACTACGGTCTCAGGGAATTAGATTTTAAAAATCACATGAAGCTAGACTACCAAAAACTAGCAGAAAAAGGTACGCTTACTGGTCATATTTTAAAAAATGACTACACTATAACTTTAGAACTAGATTATGAATTTTTTGATAATTACCTTATTTTGCATACAACGTAATGAGTAAAATAATCTGGATAACAGGAGCAGGAAGTGGAATAGGTAAAGAACTAGCCTTGGCATATGCCGAAAATGGAAATACCATCATACTGACGGGTCGCAAAAAAGCACAGCTAGATGAAGTTGCTACTTTACTTCCAAACTCCTATGTACTGCCACTAGATGTTACAGACGAGAAAGCCATTGCCACGGCAGTGGCAGAAATAGCAGATAAATACGGCTGCGTAGATATTTTGATAAATAATGCTGGTGTAAGTCAGCGTGCCTTAGCCAACGAAACATCCAATGAGGTTGGTCGTCAACTCATGGAGGTAAACTTCTTTGGTAGTGTACACCTTACTAAAGCGGTACTTCCACTCATGTTAAAAGCAGGCAAAGGGAACATCGTAGGGATGAGCAGTGCCGCAGGCAAGTTCGGTTTCCCGCTACGTTCATACTATTCTGCGAGCAAGCATGCTCTGCATGGTTTTTATGAAGCCCTAGGTCTAGAACTAAAAGATACGAATATCCATACTACTGTAGTTTGTCCCGGTAGAATAAAGACCGATATCAGTAAAAATGCGCTAAAAGGAGACGGGGCTGTACACTCGGAAATGGATCCAGGGCAACAAAAAGGGGTAGACGTAACTGTATGCGCAGCTAAAATAAAACGTGGCATAGCACGCAATAAATCAGAAATCTATGTAGGCGGTGTAGAGATTTTGATGATTTACTTCAAACGTTACACTCCTTGGTTGTTTCGGTTTATTGCTAAAAGGGTGAGTGCAAAGTGAAATTCAATTTGCCCACCAAACCTACATCAAGTATATTCGCCACACTTGAAAAAGGAAATAAGTGGTATACAGCAAATAGGGATTGGTATCCCTAACGTTCACGAGGCTTGGGCGTGGTATCGAAAGAATTTTAACATGGATGTCCCAGTTTTTGAAGAAGCAGCAACCGCTGCGCTTATGCTTCCATACACCGGCGGAAAACCGCACGACAGACATGCCATACTTGCTATGAATATGCAAGGTGGTGGTGGTTTTGAGATATGGCAATACACGAGTCGTACACCGGTTGCTCCCAGTTTCGAACCAAAGCTAGGTGACTTGGGCATCAATATTTGTAAAATAAAAAGTCCAAATATAAAAAAAGCATTTGCGAATTTTGACAAGTCATATTTGGTCTCAGAGCAAGTAGAAACTACTCCCAATGGTCTTCAACATTTTTTTGTTAAAGACCCTTATGGAAATCCTTTTCAAATCATAGAATCAGATAGTTGGTTTCAAGATAGAGGTGACTCGACCGGTGGTGTTTACGGTGCCGTTATTGGCGTTTCAGACATTGATAAATCTATTCATTTTTATAGCTCAATATTGGGGTATGATAAAGTGGAGTGGCAAGGAGAAGGTCAGTATGAAGATCTCAGCTCACAAAAAAGTGGAAAGAGTAACTTTAAGCGAGCAATACTAACCCACAGCAATCCGCGTAAAGGAGGTTTCAGCCCGTTGCTAGGCCAAACACAGATAGAACTCGTACAAAATCTGGATGAAAAAGGACAGAATATTTACGAAGGAAGATACTGGGGAGACCTTGGATTTATCCATCTTTGTTTTGATGTAATAGGGATGAAAGCATTGCAAGAAGAATGTAAAGCTGCTGGACACCCCTTTACTGTGGACAGTGCCAACTCTTTTGATATGGGAGAAGCTGCAGGACACTTCAGCTACATAGAAGATCCAGACGGGACACTTATTGAGTTTGTAGAAACACATAAAATTCCTATTCTAAAAAAAGTAGGTTGGTATCTGGATTTAACCAAAAGAGATGCCCTAAAACCATTGCCTCGTTGGATGCTGAAAAGTATGGGACTGAACAGAAGGAGAGATTGAAACGTTAAGCAAAGATAATAATGAATAAGAAATGGATAATGGTCAGCACCTTGAGCGCTGGAGCGTTTGCCCTTTTAGTATGGGGAATTTTAGTAAATACGGGCAAAGAAACAACGGAGACAGAGCAAAATACCGCGCAACATCCCGGGTGGTATGACCACTATCTGGAGCTAAAAGGTGACGAAAATGGTGAAATACCGAGCGGCCTCAGAGCACAATGGTACTCTACTGACCAAAACAATGCTGCACTATACAAAAAAGCAGAACACAACTTTATCAACGTCACCGAAATAGGCCCATTTAATGTGGGTGGTCGTACGCGAAGCGTCATTATAGACCACTCAAATAATAACCGATATTTATGTGCGGGTATATCGGGTGGTATATGGGTGACCGATGACCGAGGCGCTAGTTGGAACATCGTTGACGACTATGCTCCTACCCTATCGGCTACTAGTATAACGCAAAGTCCGTTTGACAAAAACATGTTTTATTACGGCACTGGTGAGCCTCTAGGAAATTCAGCGGATTTAGGCGGTTTAGGGTTATTTAGGTCCACAGACGGTGCTGCAACTTTCCAGCATTTAGAACATACCGTGACCACCCCACTTACAGGAATTTGGTCTGTAGTACACTCGCTCACCAAAGATAGCACAATCTATGTAGGCACCAACTCTGGTGGCTTGTGGAGAAGTACCGACGCCGCTCAATCATTTGAGCGTATATATGCCACAGGACGAAGAATACATGAAATAGAAGTTTTTGAAAATGGCACCCTAATGGCAGCTGTAGATGGTGTCGGAATCATAAAAATAAACGAAGAAACGCTTGTAAATACTCGTATGACTGGAGGCGACTGGCCATCCAACGGTTATGGCCGTATCAGTTTTGATTATGTGAAAAATCACCCTCAAGTGATGTATGCCATGCTGGCACAAAGTAACAACCAAGCTTTAGAGGGTATTTACAAAACCTCAAATGCAGGGCTCACATGGACCAAACAAAGTGGTACACCTACGACAAATTACATATTTTCTTGGTATTGCTACAAGCTGAGTGCAGCACCTGCAGACACAAATTTTGTGATAGCCACCAGTAGTACTCGTCCAAATTACTCTACAAGTGGAGGTCAAACTTGGTCTCCTATGGCCGATTCACACGCAGACTACCATGACATTACATGGTTAAATAACAACGAAATGCTCATAGGAAATGATGGCGGAGTCTATAGGTATAACAAACTCAACATGAACACTTTTGTGGATTTAAACAATGGGCTTAACATTACACAATTTTATGCTGGGCACTACTATCCAGAAAATAACGATATAATAGGCGGCACACAAGACAATGGCACCCAACTGACCATGAACAAAAACCAGTCATTTAATTGGATAAACGGGGGAGACGGTGCATTTTGTGCTGTGCATCAGCAAGACAATAACGTGCGATACGTAAGTAGCCAAAACTTGTTTGTGCGAAGACAACAGAATGGTACATCCGTGAATATTAGCAACTACATACGGAATGAAGTTGGTGGAGATGCAGGAGTTTGGTTCATCAGCCCGTTTGAAATAAATAACCTCGATGGAGACCAAATATATGTGCCCACAAGAAAAGCGACCTATAGAAGCACCAACCAAGGAAATACCTGGACACTACTTACCAACGATCTTTTGGGCGACAGCTATGCTGTAGGACTTAGCAATGCTGAAAATCCAACGGCCTATATAGGGGGAACAGCCTCTAGAATATACCGCGTAGAAAATGCAAAAACAGCGATAGCAGGCAACGAAATAGAACTATGGAATGCTGCAAACTTACCAAATAATATTGCTTTTGTAGGCAGTACCATAGGCTGTATAGAAGTAGACCCAAGTGATGAAAGCATTATTTACTGTGGAATGAAAAACATCAGTAACAAGCCTCGTATTTGGAGACTCCGAAACGCTAATACAGATTCTATAATCTATGAAGATATAAGTGCAAACCTTCCAGAAAGTATGCCAGTAAACTGGGTAGAAGTAGACCCCGATATGAGCAACCACATTATGCTAGGTACAGACTACGGGCTTTATTCCACTACAAATGGGGGACTGAGCTGGCAAAAAGAACTCCGTATACCCAATGTACCCATAGACCAGATTAGGCTCAGACATAGCGATAGAAAATTATTCATATATACCCATGGAAGAGGAATATGGACGGCAGATTTAAAGGATAATATTGTGGCTTCTATCCCAAAAACAGAAGACCAAACACTTACCCTTTATCCCAATCCAGCTGCTGACCAATTTACTATAACAGGAAAGGTAGAGAAAGTAACTGTGTACAGAGCTAATGGACAGCAAATACTAGAAACTACGGCCAGCACAATACAAACCTCAGCTTGGCCAGCGGGCACCTATTTTGTTGAAGTACAAAATGGTCCTACTTCTAGCGTAAAGAAAGTAATAATAGCGAGGTAATCGGCATGGGAACTACCTAATCTGATTATTTTCCAAAAGGCCAATAGTTTTTTTCAGGAACCCTAAATTATTTTGCTAAATCTGCTGTAATACTCGCCCGCTTGGCAGCTAGTTCTCGGCGCACGTCATTTGACAGGCCATACCAATGTAACTCCCCGCGCAAATAAGGGAGGGCCTCTACAACACGAAACCAGCAAATAGCACCAAAAATTCCAGTTGCTGTCAGCACAAGCAACATCCATCCGGTACTGAAAAAGGATAATACTGAAGCCACTACAACGGTGAGTAAAATACCTGCAATCATTCCAAAGCCTATTTTTACTGAATCTCTGAAAACAATATTTCTGAATTTAGCATGAACAAATGACTTTATACCTGCAATAATTAGTAACCATATCCCATAGATAGGAAAACTAATACCCAAAGTGAATATCGCGACAAAAGCTGATAAAAAATCAAACGAACGGTTACTTACGTTGGCATCAGTAACTTTATATTTTTTTAGGCGTCTCGTATACTGTTGTACCTTTTTAGCCAAAGTATTATCCATTGTGTTAACCTTAGCTATTGATAATTTCCACGGAGCTAATGACTTGAAAATAAATGGTCTATAATTTTCATTAATCATTACCTCGTGCAAAAACTCTTTCTCCTCTGTGAATTCACCTTTGGTAATTACTACATCGCTTTCAAACTTAGCTTGCACCTTATCGGTCACAAACTGAGCGAAGGCTCTTTCATCTTTTTTTAGTAAATCTACATAATCCAGCAGGCGAATGGGCTCACCATAACTTACGTGAACTGTTTGCATTTGCTTACCGAAAGCACTATAATTAAGGGCGGTTGGTACTACGTGTAAATCCATGGTAAAATCGCTCCGCTTGAGCATTTCGGTAGCTATATTTCCCGTTCCTTTTTTTAGCCTTCGCAGTGCTTTTTCAGGATAGGCTATTCCTTCGGTAAAAATTAGTATGCAGTGTTTTAACAAGAAGCGTTCGTAAAGTTCATCCATAGTTTGGGCATTTCCTCGGCGTGCTATTTTGGTGTCTGCATCAGTAGCTCTAAAAATAGGAAGAATACGCATACTACGAAGCATATAGTTGGCTACTGGTTTCAAAAAAGCATCTCCCCTGGCTAGGGTATATACACGCCTACCTGTAAAATGCTCAAAAATAACGCCATCCAAAAATGAGTTAGGATGATTACTAGCAATGAGTACGGGCACGTCCTTCGTAAAATTTTCTACTCCTTCAAAGTGTATTTTTCTGAGATAAATACCCATCGGCAAGCGTAGTGCATTTCTGCAAAAATGAAATAACCATTCGTTTGTCATTACTACAATATTACTGTCCCTATTTCGTCTGTTATTTTTTTTCTAATTTCTTGCAAAACAGCATGATACTGCTGGCAGTGCAGCACCTCTTGCTCAGTTTCTGCACATTTCATTTTCTCTTGATTTTCTTTCATTAGTATCTCTATGTGGTTTAGCTTCAAATAATTAAGGTTTTGAACCACTTGATGCTTATAATTATCATCTTCAGTTTTTACTATTTTTTCAAAATTATCTTCCCAACCGGGGCTCAGCTTATGGCGCTGACTGAGTATACCTGCTGCCATTTTACTTGTAGATGGATTTCGGATAAAATACAATTCATTGAGCATTTTGTGCTCGAGTAAATAGGCATATGCGTCTTTGAACACTGTCTCAAATTCTTTTGACACGGGCCATATCTCCTCTTCCTGCAATTCTTTGAAAATATACTCCGCAACGCTATGTTCCTCGTCAAATTCTTGATCTGCGAAGAGAATTAATGTTTTTAGTAAATCTTGTTCCTGATAACTTTTCTTGTCTACTAATAGCGCCTCTGCGGTTGTAAAACTAGTAAATTCTGGCACATAATTGTAGCTAGAGGAGGTATCACTACTATTCTGTTTTTCTTGTATTCGCTCTTCGCGGCGTTGCTCTTGCTCTTTTTGTTTGCGGTTTTCTTGTTTAAATTTGTTTACCTCATCTATTAATACGCGCTCGGGTATTTGGAGCAGGTTAGCTGTTTCGTTTATAAACGCTGCTCTTTTTAACGGATCTGGTAATGCCGCTATATTTTCGGCTATGCTTCTCGCCGTTTCAGCTTTTTTTATAGGGTCATTCTTTTGGTTGCCCAAAGTCACCTCGGCTATGAGTCCAATAAAATTTTGTGATTTTTCTGTGACGTATTCTTTAAAAGCTGAAGTACCCCTTTTTTGAATAAAACTATCGGGGTCTTCATCTGGTGGAAAAAGTGCTACTTCTACATTAAGGTCTGCAGCAAGCAGAGTTTTTATATGTTTCAAACTAGCATTAACTCCCGCTACATCTCCATCAAAAAGCATGGTAATGTTATGCGTAAATCTTTTGATTAAGCGTGCCTGCTCCTCGGTAAAAGCTGTACCACTAGCTGCTATTACATTTTCTACGCCGCTTTGGTTTAAACTCACTACATCCATGTAACCCTCGACCAAAAAAGCACGATCTTTTAACCGTATATCATTCTTGCCCACGCTCAAACCATAGAGTTCTTTGCGCTTTTCGTACACCACTGTTTCGGGGCTATTCAAGTATTTGGGTGCTTTGGTATCTTTTTTTATAATTCTACCTCCAAAACCTAGTACTTTTCCACTAACACTAAAAATTGGGAATACAATACGTTCTATAAAGGTGTCGCGAAGGTTACTCGGTATTACCCCTTCGGCATCATTTATTTTTTTTACTAAACCGGCATCATATAACTGTTGTGCCCCGTAGCCGTTTTTCAGACCCTCGTCTAGAAGGTCTGTCCGTTGTGTCCCGCTTAGTCCTATGCTAAATGTGTCTATTGTTTGCTGAGCTATACCACGCTCTAAAAGATACGGCTTGTAAACAACCTTCCCATCTTGGCTTTCATTGAGTCGCTCATAAAAATACTTGCGCGCAAATTCTAGGCAGGCATAGACACCTTCTTTCACTCTTGCCTCCTCTTTCAGCTCGGTAACGTCTATCTGACCTTCTTCTATGGGAACATTGTATTTATCTGCCAAATGCTTGATAGCTAGCGGATATGATAATCCTTCATGTTCCATTATAAACTGGAAAATATTTCCACCTTGACCGCAACTAAAGCATTTGAAGATACCCTTACTAGGAGACACACTCATACTCGGACTCTTGTCATCGTGAAAAGGACACAGCCCTTTATAATTGGCCCCGGCTCGTTTGAGCATCACGTACTCTCCCACCACTTCTTCTATAGAAGCTATGTCAAATAGTTTATTGATAATTTCGGGTGATATCATTGCTCAGTACAAAAGAAATAAAATGTAGGGTAACTTGTACAAATGTTGAAAATTGTCTACCCATTTATTCCTTATTAGCTTCACATTTTCTATAAACTGCCAACAAGCACTAAAATAATAAAGAAACTCACTACCTTTGACCTATGAACCTATCTTACAAGATAAAGCAACTAGCCGAGCTTCATTTTGAGGACCTACGAGCTACACGCAGACATCTGCACGCTCACCCAGAACTTAGTTTTGAAGAATACGAAACAACCAAATACATAGCCACCAAGCTGAGCGAAAATGGTTACGACCTCAAAACTATTACAGATACGGGTGGATATATAGATATACGAGGCAAAAATCCAAGCCGAAAAGTAATAGCATTACGTGGAGATATTGACGCGCTTCCCATAATAGAAAAAAATGAGGTAGACTACAAATCTGTAAACCAAGGTAAAATGCACGCTTGCGGACACGATGTACACACCACTTGCTTGCTAGGTTCTATACGCATTTTAGACGAGCTAAAAGATGAATTTGAAGGAACAGTGCGTTGTATATTTCAACCGGGAGAGGAGCGTTTACCGGGCGGTGCAAGCTTGATGATAAAAAACGGAATACTCCAAAATCCAAGCGTAGAAAAAATATTTGGACAGCACGTAATGCCACTCATCGATGCCGGGAAAGTAGGTTTTAGACCAGGGCTTTATATGGCAAGTGCAGATGAAATTTACATAAAAATAATTGGTAAAGGGGGCCACGGCGCACATCCTCACCAAAACATAGATCCGGTGGTAATAGCAGCACACATCATCACCCAGCTACAAACCATACCTAGCCGCAGGGCCAAGCCAAGCATTCCCACTGTGCTAAGCATAGGCAAAGTAATAGCAGAAGGCAGTACTAACATAATACCTAGTGAGGTGTATATGGAAGGTACGTTTCGCACCTATGATGAAAAATGGCGAGCCGAAGCACATATACTTATAGAGCAAATGTGCTATGATATATGCAAGCTACACGGAGCCACCTGCGAGGCCGAAGTGCGCAAAGGTTACCCTTTTTTGATGAATAATGAAGGCTTGACCAATATGGCTAAATCTTGGGCCGAAGAATACTTGGGTGTAGAAAACGTAGTAGACCTAGAACTGTGGCCTGCTGGTGAAGATTTCGCCTATTTTAGCCAAGAAATACCTGCCTGTTTTTATAGGCTAGGAACTCGAAATGAGGCACAAGGAAAAACCAGTATGGTACACACTCCGACCTTTGATATAGACGAAAGTGCACTAGAAGTGGGCAGCGGACTACTAGCGTGGCTAGCTATTAAAGAATTACAAAGTCAAACTTCAATCTAGCAATTCTCACAGTAAAAAAACGTGAGCATCCACAAACAACAACTAGGCAAAGAAGGCGAAGAAATAGCCACAGCACACCTTATAAAAGAGGGCTACAAAATACTGGCACGCAACTATAGAAGTGGCCGTGCAGAGCTAGACATTATAGCCACAAAAGACAATCTGCTGATAGTAGTAGAAGTAAAAACCCGAGAAACCGATAAATACGGCAACCCAGAAGAGAGTGTAGGCACCGGAAAAATAAATATGCTGGCTCACGGTATAGAGGACTATATGCTAGATAATGATTTAGATCAAAATGTGCGATACGACATTATTTCCATCATCAAAAACCAATACAAAACTGATGTACACCACCTAGTTGATGCTTTTTGGCCCGGATTATATTAACCTAAGAAGAAGGAGATTTCACAAAGGATAAATCTAATTATAACGAGGTGTTGAGTATGATTAATATTCAGATGAAATTACTGTTTATTAACAACGAGATTGATACGTTTGAGAAATATAAAAAATATACTTGCAGGGGATGTTTGGATTGGGTTATGACACGTTTTCAATAACAATAAACACTCGTGCACAGGATGCGTTTGAAAGAAGAGTTAATTGGTTAAAGATGGATTCTTTTATAACAGAAGATGAAGTAATAAAATGGGGAAAAGGAAAGCCAGCTGAGCCTTATTTTTCAGATGATGAGAGAATCAGACATATTACTCTAAGTGTAAAAGATGATATTTGAAACAGATATGGTGCAGTATGCACACAAAATGGCAGTCGTGAAAACTTAGAATTTGACCCTATTATTCCTTTCAGCGAAGAAGGCTCAAATACATACCGAAGCATTCCACTTTTATGTCAACCGTGCAATAGGAGTAAGTCAAATTCAGTAGGGTAGTTAAACTCTTAATATCTTTTGTTTAGGTTGCTGAAGTTAGGGTGTCGTTTTGCAGCTTGGCGATGTGGTGGATTACAGAAGCCGATACTTTCGGTTAAACACTGAGATTGGAACTACTACAAAAAAGAAAGCAGCATACGCATAAAACTTTATTTGTGGCGCGAGAAGCGATGGTGAATAGTAAGCAGCAAAAAAGAAGACTAAAATAAAGTTAATAGACCTGCCCACGATACTAGGTATACCGTATATGGCCGTGTCGCTAGCTAATCTTTTTATTATACAAATGAGAGGTACAAAGCAAACAGATACTGGTCTTATCTATTCACACTTTATTTTGACTTGTCTAATGTGTATGATACTTGCATTCTGACAGAGCGTGGTGCGCCCAAGTCTGCAGGACGTATAGCGTACTCAATATTAGCTAAATTGCTGATTAAGAGGTTTAATTTCCAAAGGTTATTTATTTCATAACCTATTCGCGTATTGATTAGCGTGTGTTCTGTAAGTCGCTTGTCTATAGATTCTTGTACACCCGGAATAAAGAAAGGAAGTATGCCAGTAGTAAATGCTGCGTCTATGTTTCTAACGATACTTTGGTAAGTTATACCTGCTCCAATATTCCATTTTTTATAACTAATCATAATATCTGCCTTAGCTAAGTGATTAGGTCGGTATTTAAGCTCATACTCCAAGGTGTCAGAACTAGTATTTATGTAAGTATATTGATTTCCATTGATATCCGAACCAATGTTTTTATTGGGCTCAAGTGCTTTGGAAGAAGCGTATGTATAACCTATAAAACCTTGTATATCTAGAGACCTAGTTTTTTTCTGAAAGGCAATATTGAGCTCACCGCCACGCACTTGTGTTTTTCCAATGTTTAAGGTTTTAAACCCAGCACCAAAGCTGGGTTGATCTGGGGTCCCCCATTGTGCAAAGGTAAACTCCATCATTTGGTCAAACTGCATTTGAAATCCCGCAATATCAATCATTATTTGCAAGCCTTTTATTGATAAACCTTGCTTTAAACCTAATTCAAGATTGTTGCCACTTTCAGAGTTTAGATTCGGGTTTGGAAAAATAGTAACAGGTCCTACAGATGTTTTAATGTACGACTCGGCGATGCTTGGGAACCTGTACCCTTGGCCAAAACTGCTTCTAAAATACGTATATGATGCTATTTTATAATTTAAACCTGCACGATATACAGGCTTACCTTCAGAGCGATCATTAAGTTTAAATTTCTCATAACGAGCACCTAAGGCTAGTGATAATCGCCTCCACGATTTTTCTGACTGAAGGTACGCGGCATGATTGGTTGCAGAGTTGTCTCCGCCATACAACGGTGACTGTGATAAGGTATTTATGGCAACTAGACCACCTGTTATGTATATATTTTGCGGTGTATGCGTATACTTTGATTGATATTCAGCATAAACCAAATCAGAGCTATTATCTTGATTAGTAGCGGGGTCATTGTTATTTACCACATTGTTTATGTTTAAATATCGTGTATTTAATGAATGACTAAATTTCCCTTTGTTCCATGTTAGATAAGGGTCAATGCTAAACCGTGATACCTGATTATCTGTAGAAGCACTGTCTAATGCAGTATATCCTAAGTCAAAAGAGTGCCAAAGCAAAAAACTTCCGGATTTACCTTGTTGGTACGTCATGTTAACTCCATAAACCAAATTTTTATCGGCTATTGTTTTTCGAAGTCCTAATGTGCTCCTAATCCGCTTATCATAATCACTCATTTTGTAGCTTTTATCATCTAGTGCGTTTAGTCCAAAAGTAACGCCAAGTCCTTTGTAAGTGCTGGCATGATATGCAGAAAAATTTGTAACTGCATTTCTTTTATTTCCTTGATAATGAAGTGATTCTCTTTGAGGTAAATTGTAAAATCCTGATGAAATAGTAACTTGAGTAAAAGGCTTTACTCTTGGCTTTTTAGTTTTTATATTGATAACCCCATTTAATGCAGAACTGCCATAAATAACGGAACTAGCGCCTTTTATTATTTCAATACCATCTATACCTTCAGTAGGTAAAAAGGTCCAAAGAGGCTGCCCAGCGTCTCCGCTTAGCATTGGCACACCATCAACAAGCACTTGAACGCGTGAACCTGCTCCATAACTCCAACCGCTTCCGCTTCGTATAGTGGGCTGATTATCGACAATCTGAACTCCATTTATTCTACCTATGGTTTCTTCTATATTGGTGGGAGCAGTGTTACCTATTAGCTCTGGTCTTATTATTTCAAGGGATATAGTTGCGTTTTTAAGTTGTGATTCTCTTTTATTCTCAGATACTACAATGGAATTAAGTAATCCTGCGGCTTCATTTAAGATAATCTCATTAATGTTTTCATTCACATTAGGAATTATCAATACCGACTCGAATCCTACGTGATTTATCCTAACTTGCAGTAGGTTTGAATAAAATTTAAACACACCTTTTTCATTGCTTATGGCGATTATTTTATTATCTTCAGGAGAAACAAATTGAACGCCTATCAATGGTTGATTGGCAAAATCTTTAACTGTTCCAAAATACTGAAATGAATTTTGAGAATAGCTGCTAACACTACAAAGCAATAATAGGGCTTGTATGATTAGTCGGGTAGGCATATCTTTGTTTTGTACAAATATATTTAAACGAATCAGTATGAAAAGATTTTTACATCTAGCTATCTTGTCTTTGATAGCAGTATCTTTGGCTAAAGCGCAAAACTGTAACCCAGACGTTACCATCACGCAACCAGGAGTTTATCCTGAGCAACCGGATACTGCCTATATTAATCAGGAATATAATTTTGTGTTTCAGGTATTAGCAATTAAGGATACAACAACCATGTTTAATGGCCAGTTGGTTAATGCAAATATAGACTCAGTGAAAATTGATAATGTATTGGGTTTACCTGCTGGATTTTCATACAGCTGCGAACCTGTTAGTTGTTCATTTACGCATGAATCTGTGGGGTGTATAAAGTTATCTGGAAATCCGACATCTGCTCAATCTGGAGTGTATCCTATTAAGATAGCAACGACGGCTTTTGCGAGTTTAGGTTTTTTCAAAATACCAGTGAAGGACACAGCAGATAATTATTCGTTGGTAATTATGGGAGCTTCAGCGGTTGTAGAAAAAAATGTGAAGACAGTCAATATTTACCCAAATCCTGCGGTGTCAGGCAAGTTTTTAGTAGCCACTAAATTACCTGCCAGTTCAATACAATTAACTGATTTACAGGGAAAAATTGTGCAATTTGATTTAGTTGAAAATAATAATTTGTACAGCGTTGATATTAGCGCGTTGCCCAAAGGCGTTTATCTAATTAACTTAGAAATAGACTATAAAACGTACACACACAAGATAATCCACTAGCTAATTATATGCAGTAGACATTACTCTGATCTTTACTGCAACGGCAAATACATCTGCATTTCCCGATTCACTATCAAAAGATGAATTTATACTGAAGGTAATTACAGACTATATTATTGCGTAGAAAAGTAGGCAAGCGTCGCTTATTGGTCGAAAAGAAGTACTAACGGGCAAAGCCAAGTTTGGTATTCTCGGGGACGGTAACGAAGTTGCACAAGTAGCAATGGCTCGCTACACGCGAAATGGTGATTTTAGAGCAGGTTACTACAGAGTACAAATATTTATGTTTGAACCGGTTTTTAGCGATGTACACCATCTAGAAGATGCTTTTTAGCCCAAATTATATTAACCATAGAAATGCGGTTAACTACAAGGCAAAAAATACTAATCAAAACTACGATTTTATAGCTCCTTTATGTAATTTAGCCGCCTATTTTCACCATTAATTTTTTAAAATAAGGACAGCCCATGAACATACGAGACTGGTTAGAAACCAACCTAGCAACGCCCCCTCAGCTTACCACCGTACTATTAGTTAGTTTCGCCTTAATACTTGTAGCGATTGTATGGTGGCTAACCAAAAAAACACTAACGGCCTTTGTGCCGAAACTCACCGCTCAAACAGAAACACTGTGGGACGATATTATTTTCAACCAGCGTATTCTCAAATCACTTGCATCACTTGTTCCTGCCTTGGTTTTGTACCCATTTTTGCCTCTCCTTTTTGAAAAAGATAGCGTAGTGCTCCCATACATAATGGCTGGAACAGATATCGTAGTAGTTGCTGTCATTGTTTGGATTCTGGTTTCATTTTTCAACTCAGTGTATGAAATATTGTCAACAAAAGATCGCTACAAAGACAAACCCATAGGAAGCCTTACTCAACTAGCCAAAATACTAACCTACAGTATAGGAGCTGTAGTCATTATATCCATTGCCATCAGTAAAAGTCCGATATATTTATTAAGTGGGTTGGGTGCAATTGCGGCTGTTGTTTTATTGGTTTTCAAAGATAGTATTTTGGGCTTTGTGGCCAGTATACAGCTATCTGCCAATAACATGGTGCGCGTAGGCGACTGGGTTACTGTACCCAAGTATGGAGCAGACGGTGATGTACAAGAAATAAACCTGACCACCATAAAAGTTCAAAATTTCGACCTTACTATAACCACTATCCCTACCTATATCTTTATCTCAGACTCATTTACCAACTGGCGTGGTATGCAGCAATCTGGAGGCCGTCGTATAAAACGAGCTATCAATTTAAAAAAAGAAACCATCCAATTTTGTGATGAGTCTATGTTAAACGAGTATGAAAATATGGCATTACTCTCTAACTATATAAAAGAGCGAAGGTCCGAAATAAAGGAGTATAATGCTAAAAATCAAGTAAATACATCTACTTTGGTTAATGGAAGAAATATGACCAACATAGGTGTGTTTAGGGTATACATAGAAAACTACCTACGGGCGAATCCCAATATTAATATTGAAATGATGGTAATGGTGCGCCAACTACCAGCTTCATCCACCGGGCTTCCTTTAGAAATATATGCCTTTTGCAAGCACAAAGAATGGAAGGTTTACGAAAACGTGATAACCGATATTTTCGACCATCTTTTAGCGGTAGTTCCCTACTTTGATTTACAGCTTTTTGAAAATCCCTCTGGCTCAGACTTTAGACAGTTAGCAGAACGACCAAACTAAGTCTATTCAACGTTTATTTTTCTCTACTCCAAGTCAATAAATAGTAAGATTTAGGTGCTCTACGTACAGAGCGACTACTTTCCGATACATTACCTACTTTTCCTTTACTGTATTAGGTTACAGCGCATAGAGGTACAAATATGATACAAAAACTAAGTAATCTCCCCTCACTTAATCTAAATTAGTAGTATTTCAAATTTACATATTTATTCATATTGTTTTCTATATATTAAAAATTCACAATTAAATTTCGTTTCATTTTCCTGAAAATTCAATGATTAGATTCTCTCCTCTAGGGGACAACAAACTTGAGATAACCCGAATCAGTGTTCACCCAAATCATCAACGGATGGGGATTGGTTAAAATGGACCTGAGTTTATAGCCAAATTAACGGCTGAATGGAGTGATATAAACGAAATAGAGTTCATTTATATACAACCTGGGAAACCGACACAAAATGCATTTGTAGAGCGTTTTAATGGCAGCTACAGACGAGGAGTATTGGATGCTTATATATTTGAGGATATACATCAGGTAAGAGAGCAAACCGATATTTGGGTTAATGCTTATAACCATAAAATACCACACGAATCACTGGGGAATATACCTCCAATTTTATTCACCAAAAATCATCTAGGGGTACCCCTAGATGATTTTTGAATAACTTTGTTATTCAATTAATAAAAGGTACTAAAGAAGGGAAGCCTACAAAGGCAACAGCCATCATGGCCAAGATCATTTTTTTCATTTTTATTATATTTTAATTGTTTATTTTTCTTCCGATAAATCACTGTAAAGTGCCATTTTTTTTTAAAAATTGGGGCTTCGCCCCAAACCCCAATTATCAAATAATCAAATTGTCAAATGAATCAAATAAATCAATCCTTGAGGCAACGGACAGAAAAGCCGTAGGCCTTATAGTAGCTGTGACGGCTCACGCCTGCCTGAGAGCTGCCCAAGCTGCGTCTTTGTGCATTGGTAGTGCTGGCCTCTGACGAGGACCACCAGAAGCCGAAGGTACCACGACCGAACGCGCCATTCCTGAAGCGGTAGCCGCCCGGAAGAGCTGAGAAACCGCTTGCGTTGGTGCCGTCCCATCCGCTCTTGCTTTTTATTTTTGTGCCTGCAACGTCTTCACCACCTAAATAATCGGTAAGTACAGTCCATTCTTTATCACTTGGCACGTGCCAACCTATAGGCGCTAATCCTCTTGAGTCATTCACAGCATACCAATTATAGAGTTTGCCGTATTTCGCTCCATTTGTTGGGTCATTGTCGTAATAGCACCACGCTGGTTCTCCATTGTCTCCTGCTAAATCCCATTCCCATTCTGTTTTTGCTTCAGGTATGGGGTCACCATTGCGGAATTTGTCCACATTCAGGTTTTCAGTCATCCATACTTGTGTACCTATGGTTACTTGTGTTGATGCACCTTCTTCTTTTGAGGCGTTAACAGAAGAGGGTGCCTCTGTTGAACTACGAAAATATATTAATGTAAATGAAACCAAAACCCCCGCAAAAATAATTGCAGCAGGCAGCAACCATTTGGAATTAGCGGCTTTTGTTTGGTGCGCAGTAGAAGGACTATGAACAATTGGTTGGTCTTCAGTGACGCCTTGAACACCACCCTCAAAATGTTCCAAAAGAGCAGCATAAGCTTCTTCTATTTCATCCAGACGATTGGTGTAAACCTGCTTCAAGCGCCCATTGCTCGTAGAGGCTATTTTTGTCTCCATTTCTGTTTTCAGCTTTGTAAACTGCGCTTCTACGCGGTCCATGCCCAGCCCTTTTGCTAGGCCTAGTGTTTTGTATGCTTCTTGTATGTTCATTATTATTCTTTAGGGTTGCTTCCATATTCATTATCTCCTGGTTTTCCCTCTTGGAAAATGAGCCAAAACACATAAAAGGGAATTAATTGCCACCATCCTCTATGACCAAGATCGTGGCACCGTTTAGCTCCTTGTGCCCATAGAAACCAAATCATAGGGATAACTAATATCATAAGTAATAAAAGTGAATCGAAATTATCATAAGTTATTAAAATTGAACAAAAAACATATAAAATCGTATAAAGCATTAGGCTCAATCCATATTCTTTTCGCCTAATTCTTCCTCTAAAGGAAAAAGCATTTGAAAACATAGATTGAGAGTTCCCTCTTGAGTTTGAAGACGATGAGGTATAAAGATTTTGAGAGGGAGTAAAATCTTGCATTTCTGCAGGGTTAGGTTTTGCTGATAAAGAAGTACCTTTTAATTTTAATGGTTTACTCATACTTGAAGATAAAGATTTATCCGATGAAGAACTTATTGCATAATTTATTGGTGGAGGTATGGAAGTACAAAACTGGGTTAATTCCTCAATATCTTTTGCTTCTTTCCAATCGCTCAAGCCCTCATACCATATTAAGGTATTACATACTATACCTTGCTCCTTTAATTCATCTAAAGAGACAGGACCTTTTTTTTCAATACCATCAGAAATGTAATAAATCCGAGGTTTTATGATTTCTTTCGTAATTTCTGAAAGCTCTTTTTCTTCTTGCTGTTGGCTTGTTGGTTCAGAATATTCTATTAGAATATCATAAGCTGTTTCAACTTCTTTTAATCTAGTTATGAAAATACTTTTCAATTTATCGTTATGTGTCGAATGTATTTTTCCATCTAATTCATTTTTTAGTTGTTTGAATTTAATTTCTACACGATTTCTGTCAATACCTACCGCCAAATCTAATTTTTTGTATGCTTCTTGTGTTGTCATGATATTCTATTTCAATAATAATTCTACATTAACTATGCCTCCCTGCTGAGCAGTTTGGACGAGTTTATTTTTTATCTCCTGATTGCTCGCATTTGGGTGCAATGATTTGTATAAAGCAACAGCGCCAGCCACGATTGGAGCAGCCATACTTGTGCCGTCCTTAGCTTCAAAAGCGTTACCCGGTATCGCACTTACAATTTGTACTCCAGGGGCTTGCACTGTATTATAATTCCCGTAATTGCTAAACTCAGCCATTTGCATGCGGCGGTCTACTGCACCAACAATAATGGCGTTTTCATATCGTTGCATGGGATCAATACCTGCTAAAATACCGCTATTACCCGCAGCGATTACAATTGTAGTATTTTGCGAATCAGCTATCTCAAATAGTTCTTTCCAAAAGGCTTCTTCATCGTTGCCAAAGTTCGCAATCAGTTCCTTTTGCCTACTTTCCGGCAAAGACTCAATTTGGGGGGAGAATTGCTTGCCCAAGGATAAATTGATGACACTCGCTTTATTTTTAAGGGCATATAAAATTCCGTCAATCACATCTGTATTGGTGAAATAAGGTGATGATTGGCTGCCAATCTGTATCGGTAGAAAGGAAACATCGGGTGAAATACCCAGTAAGCCCTTGTTATTATTAGCACCACCCAATAATATGGAAGAAACATGTGTGCCATGACTCAGTGTTGGGGTTCCATAAACTTGATTTCTTTGTTCAATCAAATGGTATTTATTGACGATTGAAGTATTCCGCAGTTCAGGGTGATTTAAATCAAAGCCATCATCCACTACTGCTACCACAATATCCTTGTTTCCTGTTGTGATTTGCCAGGCTTTGTCCATTCCAATCATTTTTAAGTACCAGCTTTTTTCTGGCTGGGTAAGGAATGGATCATTGAATCCCCGAAACGAACTCACAAAAATACTTTCATCCCAAATCAGTAACTCGTAATAAGGCATTGCACGGCGCAATTCATCTTTAAAATTCGGTTCTGATGCTGCATCAAATTGCAATTGAATGCGCGCTGTTTCTTCGTTGTAATAGATGATTTCTCTGTTTTCGTTTAAAAAAGACTCCCCGAGTTCATTGATAAACGGATAAAAATCTTTTTGCCTATTTTTTAGGGCCACGTTGACACGATTATTTGCAATTATAAAAAGGGAATCTTCATCAAACCCTATATCAATTGGATCAATTGGCGGTCGAATACCTTGCCACGGAGGGAGGTACACTTGGGCATTTTCTTTTTCTAGGTCAACAATCGTTTCAAAATTGTCGCAATTCATGCAGTACTGATCGTTTAACCAAATAAAAAGCAATAATAATAAAAGAATAAACCCCCATCCTCTCTTTAAAAAGTCGATAACACCTGTGAAATATCTATTTAAAAAACTTCTTGGATTATGTTTATTACTTCTTACGTGGATGATATTATCCGTTTTATTTGGTGATGGAACATTACTATTCATAGCATTCACAACTGAACTAACGACTACTTCTTCTTCAATAGGTATGTTTTGTTCATCGACGGTTTCTTCATCGGGAATGGCCATTTCCTCTGTCTCCTGGTCTAAATCAAATGCCACTTGCTCTCGAGGTAGGTAATTTTCTTCTTCATTAAAAAAGTTACAGCCCCAAAGTAGCACTATATTTTCGCCATTGGCATAGATCAAGTTGTTTGCCGGGTGGAATACACTTTTAAGTATCTTTTCCCAGTGCCCAATGGATTTTGAGTCGCCGGCAGCATAGTTTAGAAAAAAATCTTCAATTTGATAAATCGCCTTGTTATAGCGTTGAAGAACTTCATTTTTTTCATTCAATGTAAAATCTTCAATTGGCTTTAGTATGTAAAGTAAATCAGTAGAAAACTCAATTTTATCCTCTTTAAGTTTTGGATTTGCCAAGTAAATTGAGTCTAAAAAAGGTAGATTTTTGCGAATAAACCCCTGGATCATTTCTCTTCTTTGAAAGAGAGGCTGTCCATTGTCAAGAATCACTGGGTAAACAGATGTATTAAATTTGTTTAATATGACCATTATTTTAAGGGATTATAAGTTCATAAATGGTATGCATCTCCCCCACATTATAGTGCGTTCCTGTAAGTTCTTTAGACCCTGTGCCAATATTAATATACACTTTATACGGAATAGAATAGGCAGCCGAATTATTACCAAAGTAATGCACATGTATTGTATATTTTCCACTTTGAGGCTTGGAGGCATAAAAGATGTTTTCAATAGGGTTTCCTGTTACACTTTCGCCTGCATTTTTATCTATGTCTAACTCACCACCAGATCTTGATTTTCTGTTTTCAAAATTGATTATTTCTCCCGAAGGTTCGACTAAATATAGGTCAAGGTCATCAATTGTTTGCCAGGCAAGAGTTATGGTGATTTCCCCTATATTTCCGCCATAATCTCTTCGTAATTCATCAATTTCATTTTGTTCAATAGAAAGATTTGGATCACAATTACAACATTCCTCTAGCGCGAGCGAGGCGGATTGAACTTTTTTCTTGTAATCCTCTACCGAGCAGCACTGTGTTTTATTAGCGCAATACGGTAAATAACATAACCAAAACCACAACCCAATGACTAAAAAGAACCCAATAAGAAAAAGACTCCAATGCTTGTAAGCATAGAAATGCATGGTTCTTAAGGTTGTGTACCACCAAGGTCTTTTTATTTCAATTCTTCTTTTCAAATCAGTATAATTTATTCAGGACAAGACAATAAATACTCCCAAGCTGTTCCAGACTCCGGAGCTGTCATAATTATTCTACAATATTTTGGTTTTCCTGGTTGGGCACTGTAATAGAATTCTAAAGTCCCTTTATTGGAAACTACTTCATTTGTTGATGCCACTAATTGATTATCGTAATACACATCCATTTTATCCTTTTGGTTATACATATCAAAATTGATGAAGATTGTTCCTGGATAGTTTCCAATCCAATGTGTGTTTTCATGGTATCCCTGACCACCACTTTCAGAAGTAGAAGTATTACAAGGTATAACATCTTCAGGAGGAGCGCAACTACAGCAGTTGGAACTGTTTTCAATTGCGTTATTCGTAGCGCCTAAAGCGTATTTGGAATCCTCGCATAGTTTATCCTTTTGTTGCCAACAGAAAAAATAAAATAAGGTTATTAGCACTACAAAAACAAGGAGTACTAGCCACCAAAATCTATGCGCAAACAAGTTCATACCGCGCGCAGCGTGGAACCACCATTTCTCTTTTCTATTTACATAGGTTACTCTCTTCAATTTAATTAATTATAAGCACCGATTATTAATTTCTTCATTTAAGGCATCCAACTGTTCATTGAGTTCTTGTATTTCAGGACAGTTTGTGCTGGTGCACTTTTGGACCAAACAAAAAATAAAAAGCACCAACAAAATAAAAAACAACAGTCCCCAATATCGATATACAAAATTCCTAAAAAATCGTTTCAGTTTATACCAGAAATTGTTTCGTTTAACTTTAGAAATAGTGGTATTAGAACCTGAATCTATAGGAGTTTGAACCTCTTCGATTTCTACATCTTGTATTGAAACCGGTTCATGTTCTTCAACTATTTCTTCCAATTCAGGTGTTTCCTCCGGTTCAGTTGTTTCAATTATAATTGCATCTGGATTTAAAAATTCAGGCGGTAAATAATTTTCTGTTTTGTTTTTGAACTTCCACCCCCACAATAAGCACCAAAAGTTTCCGTCAGACAAGATTACATTGTTTTCATCGTCAAAAACTTGACGCAACATGGATCCCCATTTCTTTTTTTCAGGAAGGGAAGAATATTCTAAATCATCGATATCTTTATCTAATCGCGTTTTTAATTCCCAGTATAATTTTTTAATTCTAACCTGAGTTTCCTGATTCAAATCACCAATCCGAGATAGCTCCATATCGTAATTGGCATGCCAATTTACAATTCCATTTGACAAGACTGGTTTCGCCAAGATTTGTTTATATTCTTGTCCATAATTTTTAAGTAAAAAGCTAGCAATTTTATCATTTTGATGATACAAGTAGTTATCCCCAAAAGATATTGGTACATACTCACCAGCATTTATAGCGTAAACTAATCCCATTTTTTTCTATTTAATCAATTTCAAATGCATAATCGCGCGTAGTTTGAATTAACTGGTATAATTCATTATTTTGTTCAATATCATAGTGAACAAAACCACAGTTAGACAACATGGCTATTTTAAACTTATTCAAATAACCGTTATATCCTTCCACGAGAGCGTTGGTATCTTTAGCTGAAAGAGAATCATCACCGAGTTTATCAAACAATCCAACTAACAAATCTTCTTCTGGCATATTTTTTTCTTGTAAATATTTTTCCACAAAAAGTGAAAGCTGCGGTTGAAGGGTTCTTACATTTTGAAATACATCCAATTGTAATTCATTCACACCGAACTGACCTATAAATTCATTAAAATATTGTGTCAATACTGCAGCAAGGTACTTTTCAGTTTCCGTATCCAACGAAATACCTTGATATTTCTCCTTAATGATTTGTTTCAAAAAAGCATTAAAATCATTGAATTCAAAAGCCCGTTCATATGCTTCTCTGATAATTTTGAGCGCATCAGCAGTAAACCCCATTGCGTAAAACTCTTCGGTAGCTTCCTCAGATACTTGATTCTTCCAAAGGTCAATTATACCAGAAAGAACAGTATCAATAGTAGATTCTTTATTCTGTTTTGGGAAAAGTTTGTCCACCTCCATCCCTTGTTCTTCTAGTATGTGAATGACTTCATCAATGGTACTTAAGCCAAGCTCACTTTTAATGATTTCTAAGTTTTTTTCAATAGAATTCGTATCGCTGAGGCCTGAGAAACTACTTTTAAATAAATCATATTCAGAGGTGCTCCCTTCCTGCACTACTGCATTTTTTAAATTATCATGCAAATAATTAAATACTTTCACCTCACTGAGCATGAACAGAGTTAAAAACTGATCAAACATCTCCTGACGTTGGCTAAATGCTCGATTCATCTCCAATTGGACCTTTAAACTATTAGAAATAGCTTTCTTCCTCATTTCATCGACATTATCACTGTAATGATATTTCGCCAAGAGTTGAATCATTTCATCTTGCAGATGTAGTAGCTGTGTTACATAATTTTTAATTTTAACGTAATTATTAGCCGCTGGGGCCAAATTCTTTATAATTCGCTCACCACCATCTTGATTAGGCAAAGCTGCTTGGTCAAAAGATTCTTCAGGATGATCAAAATGCTTTTGCACAAATTCATGCTGTGTAAATGATTCTTTCAAACGGTCAATAAAATCAATACGTTGGGGTTGAATACCTGTTTCTGTTCCCACCTCCTGAAATCCTGAAAACAAGTCTTCGGAGTATTTATAGTCTCGCAGCATATAAAAATTTTTGAACAAAGGCTTGGAGGTCGTCCAGCTTTTGTGCCAGTCGTTATTAACTGTAACTAATTCTTGCTCAAAAAAACGATAGAAACGTGTATTCCATTTATAACTTATATCGTCTTTATCGTCATTAGTGGTATCAAATTTTAGTTGATTATTAAAAAAAGTAAAAATGATAAATAGCGGAGATACTGGCAGATTCGCTAAATTTTTCTCTCTATCGAATGCGTTTGAACCAACATTTGTATTAATCCAATCATTTAATAAACTAGGTAGCTCATTAACATCTAATTGCTTGTCATTTTGACAAAACAACAAGTTGTTAATTTCATAGTCACCCGAATATTTATTAAATAAGTAGGAAACCTTACCGCGTAAATAGAGATCCGGTATCGCTTCTCTAGTAATCGAATCAATTGTATGCTCAAGTCTACTTCGGGCACCAGGAAAATCTAATAAATCAGTATTATTTAAAAACGGTTTTTTCTCCGCAAGCTTGGGGTCACAAGTCAAAGATACTTCTCGACTAAGCGCACTTATGACCGAAATATTGATTTCAGAAACCTGACCTTCTTTATTTTTTCCTTGGGCATTTGCAGATTGGGAAAATAATTCTTTTAATCGTTGAACATCTAAAATTTCTCCCTGTCCTCTTAAAACTGTATTCGCTTCTAAATAAATTTCAGAAACAAAATTAATTTTACGAAGTTCTTGGATTAATAAACTAAATAACTCCGAATAACTCTGGTTTTTACACCACAAAATTGAAAATACATCCACCCAACTATCAACTGGTATTTTAGCAATAAGTTTTCCGGCTTCAAACCAGAAATGACTTTTAGTAATGTTATCTGTGTAAAATTTGACACTATAAAAGTTTTTTTCAAAATAATCTTTCATATCAAAAACATCATCTTCTACTAAGATGTCCTGAACAGTATTTGAACTTTCAAAACGCGTTTTTAACTCGGAACAATGTGCTGAAAACTCTTCAATAGTTGGATAAGAATCGATTGATTTTAAGTCCGAAAAAAATGAATCGCAAATAATGAGCAGTATATCTTTAGTGTTTAAAAGCTTCGAACGTATTGGATGCTCTTCAAATGGTGAGGCTGAATCTATCGTAAAGCGCGTAACAACCCCCGTACTCTCGGCTCCTGTTCCAGGTGGATTTATATCTTTCAAAAAGTCTATCTCTTGATTTCCTAGCTGAATAGAAAGAGGAGCTCCATCAATACTCAAAACATTTTTTATCAAGTATGATTTCCCTACTTGACTACCGCCAAAAAGAGCAAACACTGGTTTGGAGTCAATAGATTCAATAATTTTCCGAACTACTCTTCTTTTATTTTTGAGCTTTATTGATACAGCCTCTTTTTGTTCATTTTCCAGATTTTTATTTACCCACTTATCCGCGTTATCAATCGAATTATAAAAAGAGCTTGCGTTTTTCTCTAATGTGGCTAATATATGTTGTTCAAAATTTTTCATGAGTCGTTATTTATGATCTTCTACCTAATTTAAACTCTCCCGTATCTAACCAAAACCCAGCAGGGTCTGTCATGGTTTGAGGACTTAATTCAAAATACAATTTCGATATATCACTCCCTTCGACGTCCACTACTTCTTCAATACGAAGTAGTTCTTTGTTTTCGTCAAACTCTCGACTTATTGTAACCGTTAATGGCATTTTTGAGCGAATACGATGTTTAAGGTCCTCAGCAGAATCAACAACCTTATCGAAATCATCTCCTTTTTTCTTCTTACTAATATCCGTAACCCTGCCCTCATTGATTTGCAAAGAATACAATACACTTCCTGGATACTTGTCGGAATTGATTTTTTTATATCCAAGCTGAAAAGGCAAACTGGTTACTTGAAAACTAGCTTCGGCAATCTTCGTATCTAAGATATGTTTTTCAATAGTATTGTTTTTAATTTTTCCAATGTAGTTTGCAGAGGAGTTCAGCGATCGTTTCAAAACAGATGTATCCAATCTAAAATCTCCAAGCTTCAATAAAGACCCGCCCATTAAGGCAATTAAACTTCCAACCGAAACGATGGTCTTTGGATCATCCACATACCCGTTATCATCAGCAAATGGATACCATCGACCGATCCAAAAAGTATTTAAATTAATCTGTCTATTCGGTGGTAAATGGTTCGATTTATTCATCAATTCATTCATAGCATCTAGAGAGAAAGGTCTTCCAGACAAGACTAGAATATCACAATCATAAGCTTTTAAAATCAAACCAATTTGTTTGAATAAGCGATTGTAAACCAGTTCACAGATTTCTTTTAAGCGCTTACTAGATATCTTCCATTTCAAATTTTCAAAACGGAAGCCGAAATGGGTATCAAAATAATTCAGTAAATCCTCGCCTGGAGGTATTTTGTCAAAAATATCCGAATAACTTAATGTAAGTTCAACGTTCTTATGAGCCCTTACCATAAATTCATTGGCAATTGGCAGTGCTATCTGATTAACAAAATTGGTACGCATTAACTTTCCTCTGTAACCAATCCGATTACTATCTTGCCCAAAGAATCCGTTTAAGATCCCTCCTACATTCGGTTTGCCTAGTTTGCGAAGCTCCTGCTCAATAACGCCACAACATCCTTGCTGATCGTCATTTTTGGGTTCACCTTCAATAATTACCTGCTGAATAATTTGTTCTAATAAGTCATCACCCGCAATTTTGAAACTCTCCCAATACAAAGGCTTAGGCTTTAACTCTACATACTGGGAATCTTTGAGCTCATAATCTGTAATCATTAAATCTGATGTTCCACCTCCTACATCGAAAGAAGCTATACGCAATTCTTTTTTGGACTCTGCGGATTTTTCAAGTGGGCTTTTAAATACATCATAAAACTTCTTAGCATTCCCTCCAAACTTATCGACAATCATACCGTATAGATAGACCATTTGCGCAGCAGAAGCTTCGTCATAAATCCACTCACTCCGCTGATCTAAATTATCGTCAGTGAGCGATAATTCTCTCACCGATGGAATGACGCTTACTTCTGTATCATAGATATCTTTATTAGAATCGTTTATGGAATTGGAATATGATTTTAAATTATTAATGATTTTAATGGCATCCTCTGCACATTGTCTCAAGGCAATTTGCTCTGTTTTAATCATTGCTGTTGGACAAGAGACAACCACCCTTCTAATTTTTCTTCTAAAGGATGGATTTCCATGAAGTGCTCTAAACTCAATAGAATTTATTTGACGAAAGGCGTGAGAAAATATTTCTAAATACACAAAAGTCATCAACGACTTGCGCGCGTAACGAGCTTCTGTGCCGAAAATCCCATCTTTACAAAAGGTTCCATCAGAATTTAGTTGTTCTGAAACTCCTTTTTTGTACACGCGTTGAAAAGGGAGTTCTGGGTCGTCAAGGTGGAATTCCCATTCTAAATCAGCTATCTTTTCATCCCATAAATACCTTTTGGGACTTGAATTCATTGTTCGTGTTTCACGCGACAACTTCAATTCAATATTAGAGCTATTGATCGTACTCTCTGCCTCGTAACCAATACGAACTGGACTCGGCCAAATGAATTTATTTAATTGATTGATTTCCTCATTTCCTGAGACAAAATTAGATGATTTAAAAACAAGTCGTGTTGAGAAAGAATCGTCATACTTCTGCAATGGTTTGGATAAATCAATCAATTCCAGTTTTTTAACCGAATTAAAGTGGAACTGCTGTCCAGTTGGATTTTCAAATAAAATGGCACATGTTTTAGAGTTTCCAATATCTACAACTAAGTCAACATCAATGATACCAATGTCATTTCTCAATAAATTAATCTGCGGAAACACGCTTAAACTTCTTATTAAGCGGATAAAAAATATATAATTGGCTACATGCTTTAAAAAAGGTTTTTCTAGCTCTGCATTTGGTTTATGGAAAAAGCCACTGATGTAATTTTCTATCCACTCACAGTCGAAATTTTTATCAAGGTAACTGATCGTTAATTCGTCATTTTCGCATAAGCTAAAAATATTTTCATTCGCATTCTCGTGCAAAAAAGGTGTGGAAACATCCTCACTATCTGATGTAACCGTAGTATCCACCAACAATACACATTTTAAATCTGTTTCATTGACGCGTTCAAAGTATAACCTAACCCAATCGGTAGGACCAAATTTTTCACTAGAAATCTTGTTGAAACAAAAATAAGGTAGTGGAATCCATTTTTTTTCAAAAGCATTCAAGACTTTATTTAAGTTTCCGATTTCGAAAAACTCGGTAGAATCAATCAGATCTAGATTAGAAGTGTCTAATTCATCAGATAACTTTCCAGATTTAGTAATATAACCCAACTTTAATAATTCACTCTTTCTTGCCCAAAGATCTTCATCTTTAGAAATACAAACCACTTCATCTAACCAAAAACGCCTTCTGGATGAATCAAATTTTTCAACAAACCGAAATTTTGAATTTTTCTGAATGTCTCCACTAATTGTTGCATTAAAGTGATAAAACTGCAGACCTGTATTAGCAATCAATGATATCGAATCTCTCATATTTAAGGGTTACATTTTTGGATTACTTGATGTTCTTTATTTGCCTTTATTTTTTCAATATCTGACAACAACGAAGGATAATCATTAAAGTCATCCTCTCTTCTCAAGAGCTGTTTTTTTCTATTATCTTCGGAACTCTGGGTTTTTGATAGTGCAATGGCATCCATTAGTTTTTGCTCATAATCACAGTAATTATTCAATTTGAACATCACGACAATTACATCTTGCTTCAGTCCGCTATGTTTATACGTTTTCGAATGTAACTTCGAAGCCATTGCTTTTACCTTATCGAAGTCTATCATAACATCAAAATCTTGCTGTAGTTTTTTAACTTCCTTAAAAACAACTACGTAAGCCTCAAAATCTTTTTGATTTTCTGTCTTGTATGATTTAGCCAAACTAAGAAAGTAATCTATTGCTTCTTCCCCAATGGATACGCCGCCCTTCATGGTGTACTGAATGATAGAAGTTATGTTTTTTCGCTGCTCATCTGTCGCTATATCTAATTCTTTTTGTACGCTAGAATTTTCTTTTTTCATCCTTTCGACCTCTTTAGTGGCACTTTTTGCCGCAGCATCTAGATCATTCAGTTTTTCTTGATGTACTTTTTCTATAGCATCCACTTCAGCACTGCAGTCAATCGAGTCTATTGGTGCGGTTTTATTTAAATCCAGAGAAGCTGTATCGTTTTTTAGTAGAAGTAAAACACTATCCAACTTATCCTCAATCCTTTGAATATCTCTATTTTTTTGACCGAATACTTGTCCCCAACTCATGAAAGCAAGCATGAAAAATAAGATTGGAATATTCGCGATTTTTTTAATTGCACACATTGCTTTCTTTTAATTTAGTTATGTAATAAGTGTACCCTTCTTGCTTTGCCTCATTACAAAGTGTTTGAAAGTCATTTAAAGTATAAGAAAAATTTGGGTCTATTTGATAAGCCTTCAGGGCATCACTGTAATTTACATTAAAGTTTTTGAATTTATTCAGTGCGTTATTTGCATCACGCTTGGCGCTATTCACATTGCTGCAGCTGTTAAAATGATTTGGCAGTGACTGAACTTCTGATACTATCTTATTGTAGGAAGCTGCGTTGAACTCACCTCTTATGATTTTCTCGACTTTGTTCGGCATATTGAGCAACGCATAAAATGAGGCAACTTCTTTTAGAGGAGCTTGCAGCTTGCTATTACATGCACTATTAAACGTGCTAATTCGTTTCAATTCAGCATGAATATCTTTAAGAGCAGGCACGTTGCAACTAAGCTTCCAGTCCGTATAAGTATTTTCAATTGAATTAGCGTAAGCGGAATACATATATTCCTCTAAATTCAAAAATTCTGAAGCATTGACTATCTTCTGTTGTTTATAAACATTCAAACGATCAATTCGTTCCTGAAAAGCTTCCGGTTCCCATTTACTATCTCTCATCGTATCGCAAAATGCTTTAAAATCACGCACCACTTTAGGTTCTTGTACAATACCACCTAACGCTGTTTTATTTAACGGCGGAACCGAAGATAAATAATCAATTCCCCACATTAAACCACCAGCTAGTATAATTAAAACACTAAATATTATTGGTTTTTTCATTGGTTATATTTTTGACTTTTCTTTTTCCAGTTTACCTTTCAATATTTGAAAACAATCTTCATCTGAACAACCTTCTTTTTCAGATTTAAATCCTGTAACATCCACTTTATTGTCACTGAGTTCTTTGATGAGTTTGTCGATATCTTTTTTTAATTGAGTTAAGTCTTCCGGTTTAGCTTCCTTCTTTTCTAATGCGGGTGGAATTACTTCTTTCGGCTCCGGCAATGTAGGCTTTTCATCAATTGATTTTTCGAGCAAAGATGATGAAGAAGATTCAACATCAACCTTTTCGGGAGACTTATACTCTAATCTAAGCACTTGTCCTTTTTTTATCGCATTCTCTTCGAGAATTTCGTTCCATTTCATTAAAGAATCTTTCTTAATTCCAAAACGCTCTGCTATTTTTGATAACGATTCGCCACTTTTTACGGTGTATTTAACTGGAATGATAAATTCCACCCTAAGAATTGTTGAGTAATTACTATCCGGTAAACTATATCTCATCGTCAAGAGCGAATCGTTTACCGTTAATTTATTTGTTCGCACCTTGGGTTTGTTAATACTTAACGAGTCTAAAGGAATAGAATCATTATTTTGCCTAAAGACAACAAACCACATCAATGAATCTGCCGATACAGGAAAGTTATCAAACGTTAATTCCTCAAAATCATAAGTAACTGAAAAATCTTTAGCAACCGGAGCAGGATCATCTACAAATGGTTGTTCGGATGATTGTAAAAAGAAGTAGGCCCCTACACCGATAAAAACAACCAGAATTCCGACAAGGGCAATTAGTTTAGATTTATTTACACCAGGAGAAGAAGGTGGTTTTGGAGGCTTAACAATAGGAGGAAAAAGTTCATGCATTGAAATAGATACATCTTGTGAACCAACTTGTAACTGCTTACCTCTTTTGGTTTTAATTTCAATAAATTGAACTATATCGTTTTGTTTAACTTGCGACCTAGGAGCCGAAACGGGTTGGTCATTGATGTTAACTGTATAGATTTTTGGATCAAATCCGCTCATAGATAAAAACAAGGGTTTGGTAAACATATGTACACGTTCAATCCCACTCATTCTCTCCAAAGCTACATTTTGCCCTGTAATGAAGAAAACCTTTTTAAACGCATAAATAGACGGATCGTTAAAATGAGGCAGGATTTCAGATGAGTCACTAAACTCAAAAACCCCAAGTTTGGCGCGCGCATGTGGAACTGTATTTGGGTTATGGATGATAGATAGATTAACCAAATGATTCATTAAATCATCTGTACTTAACATATTTACCATCGCATTACCTTGCTTAACTTCGTAAGTCTGCATCATTTTCTCTAACGCATCAATTGGATTTCCAACAATCGTGTATCCGTTCGGAATTACTATGCTTAGTGCAATATAAGCCTTACGCTGCACATGATCTTTCGTGTTAGGGTTGAAAATACTGAGCACCGTAAAATCTTCAATTTTTTCAATACTGAAAAACTTGTCAACTGTACTGTTACAAATTTGACGCATATCATCAGTAAACTGCTGATAAACTTGAGTATCTACATTCGCAGATAGCCAATTATTTTTAAACCCATTACGGATTCCCCAAACGATGACACCTATTTTACTAATCATAATCCATTAATTTCCAAATATTTTACCAAAAAAACCAGATTCCTTTCCAACAAAAGCATGTTTCTGTATTGCCTTGGTAGCAAATTCAGCTCCTGAAGTATCATTAGTAACTAACAAACTCTTGAACTTCACATTTCCGATAGTGAAAGGATAAATCGTGATTTTAAAACTATTTTTATTCGCGTACTTTTGCTTTTTATCCTTTAAGTTATTGACAAAATTGAGGTAGAACGTATTAATAAACTCATTCGCATACTCCACTTTATCTCTCTCTGCCGGAAACAAATCACTTTTCGTAACCAACACATAGATTGAATCCACTTTAGTCAACGTACCGTAGTTATCTAAAATTTCCAATACTGCTGTAAGTTTACTAGCCTGCCCTGCGCCAAAAGACATCTTTTCTGATCTCTTGTGCAAATCATAATCAATGATGAAAAACAATATTTTACGATTTTTATTACTTAAATATTCTTTCACTTTAGGATGAATAGATTGAATGCCCTTTTCGTAGGCTTTATCGAAAATTTCTCCTGACATTTCGACAAAATTCAGTGGGTGCTTAAGTTTCGTATCCTTAAGATTTCTCAATTCTATAGGCATATAATTGACCCCGTCAACAGCGGTAGAGTCAGGCAAAATTCCATAACCGAATTCATCTTTCAATTGATTTCTGTAGAGGGTGCCAATCTGATTTTGCATGTTCTCTGCAAGCAATCCTTTCTTATCGAAATAATAGAATAAAGAGCCTAAAACACAAGATTTACCAGAGCCTGGTTGACCGAGGAAATAAATATCAGTTCTATTTAATTGTAATGGTGGTAAATTTGTCCAGTCCGTAAAAGGTGTTTCTGCCTTTTGGTAATAATTAATCCGCTCTATAATCTCATCAGTCATCGAGGTATATTGCTTCAATTGTTCTGGAGTAATTACACCATTCAATAAAAAGTTACGAACTTCTAACACATCGTATTCATCGTTTTCGATGCTGGTGCAGATACCTTTTAACTCATCATACGCATCTTGCGATGAAACAGGTGGTGCACTTTCTATTCTAACTTGGTTCAATTCTGTTTGAATAGCAGTTAATTTACCACGTTCCAATCCCGCATCTACCATTTCCTCCAGACGAATATCACCTTCATTGATAAGACCCATTAAATCGCTTACCTCCAAATCATTTACCTCCTGAAGTATTTGTTGCTTAACAATTTTATCCATTTTTATTCAAATTAAATTTCTATACCACCTTCATCGTTTTCTGTTTCATCATTAATTAAATAGCTTCCTGCTGTCTTCTCCAAAAGATAAGGCAACAGCAGAAAGAAAAAGAAAATTAACGCAGGAAGGATCAATAGAAAAGGTGAGTAATAGTCCCAAAGCCCTGAAAAACTAGAAAGATTTATAGGAGATTTTTGAATTTCTAATTGGTTGTGTTCAATTATGGAAACACTAAGAACTTTATCGTTTTGAGACGAAGAATTTGCAAACACATCTGTTTTATAATTTTCATTCGCCAGAAATCTGTTGAGCTGATTCAAATTTTTAACCAGCATAGCTTCTAGCTCATTTATTGCGGTTACAACTCTTAAACGAGACCAATTATCAACCAAGTAGATGTTGTCATTAATTACAGATTCAGAACGGTCTTTTACAGAATCTAATACCGCCTCGCTCCTTATCTCTAAAGCACTTTGAAGCGCAACTGCTTTGTTTAGGTAGTTTGAACTGTTAATTGAATTTAGGTCGGTTATACCATATCGCTTTTCACTGAGAAGTTCTTCTATAGAGTCTTTTGTTGCACTTCCAGCGTGTAAATACCTGTCCAACTCGTTACTCACATACAAATAAGTTTCTGATACGTATTGCTGATTTTCAGTTTGAAAAAGATTTACTATTTCCTGATTTTTAATTACCAATTCTTTTGCATAAAATTGTAGATCTTTTTTAGCATTGATTTCTACATTGAGCGCATGAACTAGAAAAACACCTATTGGAATGCACACACTTGTAAAAATAATCCATAGGAAAAGTGACCCTAAAGAGAATTTACTTTTGGTAATTTGGACCTTTCTTTTTTTCAAAAATTCAATCAAAAAGTACATTATAATTACGAGGACAACACTCACGCTGCCTGAAATAATCACATCACCACTTAACATATAATTCCCGCCTAGAAAAGAGAGAATCAATAGAAGGAAAAGTCCGATGAATTGTAATACTGTTTGCATATTTTAAAATTTAGCGTTTAGATTTATAACCGTCTCTAAAATTAATCATTTCGGGTTAACTTTATTTATGAGTTTTGGACTTTTATTTTCATGAAAGTCATCATCTCCAGGATGAATCAATACAAATGACCCTGTTGTAATATATTTTTTTAATTCTTCTAGGTCCTCATTCTTTAGTCGAATACAGCCATGAGAAGCGCGTTTCCCAATTAAATCATTAAGGTGCGTACCATGAATTCCTATTCCAAGAAATTCGTCATCGCTTGTAAAATTAAAATCAGAATTTACATTATGAAATATATTCTGACTATCTACTTTTAACCTAAGAAAATGAGGACCATAAGCCCCTGTGACAGGACCCTTCCCGTCTTTAAAGTCATACGTCCAATCGGCAGCGTCCTCTATTCTAATAACAGGGAACATTCCTTCGGGTGTTTTTAAGTCCCCTCTCATTAGTTTATTTCCTGGATTTTCACCTGTACTCACGTCAAAAGCTTTAATTGGACCAAAAAAAGCGTCGTAAACAGTCAATTTTTGATTTTGTTTATCCACAATAATAATTTTATTTTTCGCATCATGATTCACCTTAGCACTCCCTACCGATTGAAAGACCGCGAAATATAGCAAATAAAACGAAGAAACAATTAAAACTCCAGAAATTAAACCTTTAAGAAAACTGTTCATCCTAAAACTCAACAATTTGTACTGAACCTTTTTCGATAAATAACACTTTTTGGTCGTATTTCCCCATATTAATTAAAATCCCTTCCCCCACATCGGTATTATATTTTCTTTTAAACGCTCTCAACTCGGCGCTTTTCAAATTCCGCATGCCGTCAATTGCCTCTTCAGTACTTTCGTGAACCACCCTTGACTTTCCAGCCCGATCGGTGGACATAACTATTAATTTTTGGTCACCACTGTTCTGACTTTCAATTAGCGCTATAAAGTCTTTTTGCTTTTCTCCATTACAGTCGTCATCAGAATTGCCAAGATTCGTCAACATAACGTTTTCCATTTTATCTTTTTCATCGGAACCATAAACGATCCATTCACCGAAATAGTTATTTTGCTGAAAAAACTCTACCAATCCGTGTCTGTAGGAAGAGGATATTAATCTGCCAGCATCTTCATTCCCTAGTATCCGCAATAAGTTTGCTGTCGTTAATGAATCCTCTATCCAAGGCACTCCGCACTCCTCAATAGCCATCCATCCCTCATAAGGATAAGGAAACCGTTCATCTGGACGTTCCCAACCATATACTGGATGAATCACCCTTACTTTGCGCCAAACACGTTGTTTATCATCGGTTTTTGGCAATTCATTTTCTTCAAAAAAAAGTCGTGTTCCAATAGGGAAAACTTCAATTTTAGAAGACTTAGCATCTGGGTCCTGCCGAAGGGTCAAATTATTTACAAAAACCTGTTGTTCACCTTCCATTTTTCGGAATAAATCAACTTCTTCAGAAACAAAAACATCTGAATTAAAATAAAGGAATCCTCCAATTGCAAAGATCACAGCAAATACAGATAAAAAAATGAATGTCTTTTTTCTTTTTGGTTGGACTTTAGAAGCTCCCGATACATCCTCAATGATCGGCTTAGATTCTTCAGAATTTGATAAATTTGAATTCTTACCACTATCATTATTAAAATAATCCACCAAGCGATTGTATGCTTCTTCAACTTCAGTTAAACGATTCGTGTAAACTTGCTTGAGTCGTTCATTATGGGTACTAGAAATCTTTGATTCAATTTCAGATTTTAATTCAAGATATTTATCTTCTATGCGTTCTTTATTTAAGCCTTTGGCTAAATCAAGTTTTTTGTATGCCTCTTGAATTTTGATAATAAATCAGTTTTGTCCAACGAATATAATTAATAAATATTAATAACCATTTGGATGAAATTAAATTAATTGATTTTTTGATGTAAAGCTCAGGATGTTCCATAAATCTTTTTTACCTACTTAATTGAAATGTTTAAAATAAATCATTCTATTTGTATTACTTGCATTTAACTAAAATTATCAAACATGAACAGAGGACAAATAGTAAACGCATTAAAGAATCAAAAAAGTGAATTTGAATCACCTTGTTTTGTGAAAATGGCGATGAAAGGTGGAATTGAGAACTATGTTAGGGATTGTCTTTTTGATGAGTTATATAAAGAAAATAAGAATATTGAAACTGAGTTTAGTTTTAATCCCAAAGGTGAAAAGATTAACCGAGTGGATATAATATCTTGGAAAGAAAAGAAGAGCAAAACGGTTGATTACATCATTGAGTTAGGAACAAATGGAACATGGCAACCACCAAATTATGGGAGTAACCACGCTAAAAATGACAATGAAAGGGCAAAAATTTATATTGATAGTGGGTATGATTCTTACACCGTTACAACTATAATTGATATTTTAGAAGTTCCTGAACATTATGAACATTGGTTAAGGAAAAGTTATAAGAACCCTATTTTAAAACGAATCAAAAATAAAGAAGTACATAATATTAAAGCTTGGGATGATGCTTTTAATAAGATTGATAACAATTATGTCGCCTGTGTAATAAACGGGAAATGGAATGGGGTAAGCATATCTGTTAAATTCTATATTTGTCAATTTAATTAATTTTGACGTTTCAATTAATAAAAGGTACTAAAGAAGGGAAGCCTACAGGTCGTCCTAAACTTGCCCATAACATCAGTATATGCCCAATACATACCCCCTATTGTGCATATTTCCACTATGTACACTATAGAAAACGTGTCTCATTAAAAAGGTGTACGATGAAAATTGTGAACTGGTTATACGTATCATTTCTATTACCTCCAAAAGTAATTAAACCTTACAACCAATCCAAACGTTTATCCGCCACTGGAGGAGAATCTTCAAAGTCTGCTTCCCACATTGCTTGTCGGCAGACATGTATTTGTTGACAATCGTAAAAATTAGGATAGAGTAAAGAAAATGAAGTTAGTACCGATAAATTATAGTGATTAATGACCTTATTTAGAGGTATCTGTTTTTAACACGATAAAGTGCTGTTTTTTTGTAAGACTCTTAAATACCCTCAGAATAAACGTCGGTATTTGTTTCGGGCTGTTGTTGTAACTGTATTCTAGTACGTGCGGAAATGACTCAAATGAATCAAATAAATCAATCCTTGATGCAACGGACAGACAACCCGCATCCCTTACCGCTGGGGTACCTGGTTACACTGCCATAGTAGTAATGCAGGTAGCGGTACCAGGCATTGTATGGACGGTACTCCGTAGAACTCCACCATTTGCCGTAGGAACCACGATCGTTGAATGAACCATCGCCGTAACGGAGACCGCCCGGAAGACCTGAGAAGCCGCTTTCGTTGGTGCCGTTGTTATATTCATCCCATCCGCTCTTGCTTTTCATTTTTGTGCCTGCAACATCTTCACCACCCAAATAATCGGTAAGTACAGTCCATTCTTTATCACTAGGCACGTGCCAACCTACAGGCGCTAGTCCTCTTGAATCATTCACAGCACGCCAATTGTATAGCTTCCCATAACGGTCTCCATTGTCTGGGTTGTTGTTGTAATAACACCACGCTGGCTCTCCATTTTCACCTGCTTTTTTCCATTCCTCATCTGTTTTTACTTCAGGTATGGGGTCTCCATTGCGGAAGGTATCAACATTTAGGTTTTCAGTCATCCATACTTGTGTACCGATGGTTACTTCTGTTGATGCACCTTCTTCTTTTGATGCACCGCCACCAAAAGAACTTAGCATCATTGCAGCCATCACAACTGCACTTAAAATTAAACTTACATTTTTCATTTTTACTTTTATTTAAATTGTTCCCTACTCTCTTTAAAAGGCTTTTCGGGTTTCGCCTGTCATTTAATTATTTTTTTTATTACTGTCGTGTTTTTTCCAATGAACGCTAATGGTTTGGGGCTTTGCGTTCGGGCGGGGCTTCTAGCACAAATGTTCATAATAGCACAAAGCTTATTTTAGAAGATAAGCGTCAGACGAAGCACGAAGCACCGCATGACGCAAAACCGCGGTTATGGGCTGGTTAGTTCACGGCATTCCATTCTTCGATTTTTATTTCTGAAGGACCGCAGTCTGCAGCTAATACTTCAAGTGCATTTTCTGAAACACTGCTGATACATACATAACCATTTTCTGCAACCGATAAAAACATATACAATTTAGTTCCATTAAAATTGACACTCTTTTTTTTCATCAAAGTTTGATTAGTTGAATTGCATCGATTTTGCATAAATGCTTCAGCTTCTGAAACTGTAACTTTAGTTATTTTTGAATCTGATCCGACACCACTGTTGCTACTACTATTTTTGTCATTACCAGCATTGGCTATAACTATTAAAGCTAATACTCCTGTGACAATCCATCTTGTTTGTTTAGTCCATAATTCATTCTTCCACATTAGGTAAAGACCTACTGGGAAGAAAAATATTAGAAGAATAATTACGCCAGCTGGTTTTTGATACCATTTAAGTTCTGTTTGATTTTCCATTTTTTTGAATTTTAAATTTTGCTCCTACTCTTTTCGATTTTCAGATTACTCGCTCGGTTTACCTGTCGAGGCAGGATGTTTTTAAAGTGGTTTACTTGTCTCCACTGTTTTTTGTCAGCAAAGTTATGCTGTTATGTTGAGTCAATTCCGTTTTTCGGTGGCTCTCTTGTTTGACCGCTATGTCTGTTTAACTGCCCGTAATGTTTTGCAGCTACCCGAATGAACCATCCTGCCATCATTGATTATTAAGTTCGTCAAACTTTGCTTTCATTGTCGGATTGCCATGCGTTAATTTTTTTATCGTCAAATCTTCTGTTTTGTTGTTTGCGAGTCGTAGATTATTTTCAGATGATAACAACGCAAGTTTTGTTTTCTCTAACTCCTTTATTGTTTTATCTATCCCATCTATAGCTTCTTTGAATTTACGACTGGCTAAATCATAATTCTTTGCAAAGCCTTCTTTAAATTTATCCATTTTTTCTTCAAAATTGGTAATGTCAACATTTTGACTTCTAACCAATGCAAGTTCTGATTTGTACTGCATAGAGTTCATTGCAGCATTGCGAAGAAGTGTGATAATTGGAATGAAAAATTGAGGTCTAATAACATACATTTTACTGTATTTGTGCGATACATCTACGATGCCAGAGTTGTAATATTCACTTTCTGTCTCTAGAAGAGAAACAAGAACAGCATACTCACATTTTTTTTCTGTTCGGTCTTTATCGAGTTCTTTGAAAAAGTCCTCGTTCTTTTTTTTCGTAGCTGTTTCGTCACCCTCATTTTTCATCTCGAACATAATTGAAATAATTTCATTTTCTTCCAGGTCAGTTTCTCTAAAAATAAAGTCTCCTTTACTGCCTGATTTGGAGTCGTTGTCTTTCTCAAAGTATGCTCTCTGAAATGCCGTGGCACGAAGTTTATTAAATTCGATTTCACAATGTTGTTCGAGTGTTTCCCCCAGCATCTTGGTTGAAAGTTTCAACTTCATATCTTTTACCCGAGCAATTTCATCATCTTTATATTTGATTATTGCATCCTTATTTTGCAATTCAGTTGTAAATTGTTGTTTCAAGGAACTTTCAAGATTTTGCTTTTCTAGTTCTTTTGTTTTTAAATCATTCGTCAAATTATCTCGCTCTTTTTCGACCTTTTGAACAGCTTCATTAACGGCAAGCTTTTTCTCAACTTCGACATTTTCCATTTTCGCTTTTAACTGAGTTATTTCAGCTTCTTTTTTGTTAAGATTTTCAGATAACGCTAGTTCATTTTGAGCTTTAAGTTCAGTCAACTCATTATCTTTTTTAGCAAGTAGTTCTTGTACAGAATTTCTAACATTTGCCTCTGCTAATTTAACAGCACTCTCTTTTTCTTTGTCCGCAATATTTAGTCGGATTTTTAATTCCTCTTCAAATTTATGGTCACGAACCTGTTTTAATATGTCGGCAAATCCTGCTTCATCAACCTTGAATGCTCTTTTACAATTTGGGCAAATTATCTCGTTCATATTTTCTTGTTTAATGAGTTTTTTTTCTTGTCGAATTCTTCCTTTCGTATTTTAATCAATATAATATTAACGAAAATACTACTTTTTACATAAGTGTAAGAAGATATAAATTACAGGCCCCTATTTAAATAATGATTCACTTGTATGGGGGAAGGGGTAAATCATAGTTTAACTATTTGTTTAATTAATTAGTCTTTGTAATATAAGAAGTAAGACAAAATTTAGAAGAACTGTTAAATTTAGTTACTTTTTTCTACTTTCTAACAGTTGTACTATTTTTTGGGAAGCTTACAAACCATTGAACGCCTCTCTAAGAACGAAAAGCGCTAAAACGCCATTGCCAACATTAGCGACAGTCTTGAGTATTTTATCAGACTCTATCGTTTTCTTTAATGTTTGGAAGTTTACCTTTGTCTTTTCGTGCATTTTCCTCTTTTATATTTGTTATCGCCTTAGCAACAAGATAGATTGCACCAATTGTGCCAACCATTATCAATACATTCCGTAAAACCTTATTTTTTCTTTGAAGCGTAGTATTTGCTGTTTGTAACTCTATGGTCGATATCGGAATTGGATTTGCTTGAATCGTAGTAAAGTCAATCATTTTTTAAAATTTTAATTTGGTCATTTCCTAAATTCACAACAGTATATTGGTAAACGGCATAGTGATTTTTGCCCTCATAATGGTTCACGTGATTATGTACAAAAAACGAAAATCCTTTTCCCATAAGAAATTGCTTGTGGAAAGTTCTCTCCTTTTTTCCTTTCATTAGTTCATTCAATATTTTCAAGTTGACGTGCAAAGGCTTATTTATAAATGCTGCACTGTGTCTCAAATCGTTCGCTTTTTTATTATGAAAGGCAATACGGTTTGCAGAATTTGCGAAAACTTGATTGATTCTTTTTGGAACAAATGGCTCGCCAGTAAGTAAATCTTTTCTAATCATTGTGGTTTTTTATGTAAATGTAAGTGATATTATATCCTTTATTAACAATGAAAATTAGCGTAAAATGAAAAGTGTGAGTAAGTGCTTTTTAATACGAATTAAATGCACTTAAAAGTTTTTAACATTCGTATTAAAACTCTTTCAAAACGTATTAAAATGCATTTATGTGTTTTAAATCGCATTATAAATTCAAAAAAAAGGTTTGATTAAGCGAAAGCAGATAATCAGCAAGGTCATATTATAGTACTCCCCAAAAACAGGACAATTCAGATGATTGATAAATTTGAACTGTTATTTAAGCAAAGTGAGAAGAAAATTTAGTTCAGGGTTTAAGGCCAAGGTAGTCTTAGAAGCCCTTAAAGAGAGGCAGACTTTACAAGATTTGGCTAGAAGATTTGGAAGATAAAGATATACTGGAATGGTAAGTGGCTTGTTTTTTTGACAAGTTGTCAATGTAGTATAATTGATTGAAAATTTGAAACCCAGACGAGTTTAATTTTGGGGTGTCATGATTTAAATTAATGCATACGTTACCTAATAAAAAGTACGGAATATCTGTAGCTCAATAGATGATTTATGTTTGTAGGGGAGGTTAAAAACGAGCAGATTTATCCGACCGAATAAAACGAAGTGGAACATTAAGCTCTTAAAATTTTTGTTTTATGTTTGCTTTTACTTTAAGTTTGTTTTTAATAAACACATTTAAACAGAATTATCATGAAAAACTTTCAAACACCTCTTTTTTTGATATTTTTACTTCTAGGAGCATTGAGTTATTTTTATGCCACAGCAGATTCACCCTCATTTAAATTAGCGTCTTTCGAGAATTTAAACAAAACGGAAGAATCAAAATCCTCCATATCATTTAAAATTCGTGGTAATGGAAAAGGTTTAGTTGAAATTGGAGTTGGAAGCAAAATTGGAGCTGGAGCATGTTGCAAAGGAGTAAGTAAGGATGCTACTGTCTCTTTTCAGGGTAAGGTGGGCGATGTGGTTTGGGACTCAAAAACGAAACGCGTTCTTACTGAGCTTACTTCGTCTTCAAATGGAAAAATTTACGACCTTAGGAATTACTATTAAAATCACTAGAGTGTACTAAATTAAGCAATTAGTTTAATCCTCTTGTTGCAAACAACAAAGTGGAAACCAGAACCCACTCAAAAAAACGGGGCATATTGCGAAAAGCCATATTAGTAGGAAATAATTTTCACTCAGCAGGTTGGAATTACGAGAGGTATTACAGATGGATAACTTCAAGATAAAATTGGAAATTTAGCAGAGTTATTAGACGAAAAAAATACAAATTATGAAAAACAATTCAGACCAACCGAATTAAGGTATGTCAATACGGGAAAAAGGAAAGAAATTATTAGAAGAGTTAAGAGCGATGGGTCCGGACTTGAGTCTCGTGGGCAAGGTTTCAATGAGACCCTTGAGCAGGCAATCCAACGTGACGCAGACTTCCAAGGAACAACCTATGAAGAGTACACAGGAGCCAAGCCAAAAGGCCCCGCAGCAGGGAACAGACTCTTCAATGAGCCCATCAAGGCAGTTGCGGAAATTGCGAATAGATATTATCAAAGAGCGTTCAGAACTAAGAGACCTAGTTTTAAAGGAACAAGATTCCTCGATAAAGCAAGTGCCAAAAGATTAAGCGATGCTTTCAGGGCTATGAAACATTTGCCAAACGACCCTGAAATTCGTGCGGCATACAATGCTTTAGCCAAAGAGACCATTGAGCAGTATAAGGCTTTTTTAGACGCAGGTTATGTTGTTGAAATAAACAAAACGAACCATACGCTAACTCTCAAGAGATTATTGATCAAGAATTAAGAAAGGTCAGGTGGAAATGAAAAAAAATATCTGACCTCGATACCCAAAAAGCCTATTGATAGAGTATGGGAAAAAGTAGATTTATTAAAGAATAACTCTCAAAAATTTTATCGGAATTTAGAATGGTCGAAGTTCAGATATAGAAAATTCAAAAATAAAATTAGTTTTGTGTACACTTTAAAAGCTAAATGTTTAAAAATATACTTTTAAGTTGCTTTATATTGGCGTCGACACTTTTTGTTAATGGACAAACTCCTAATGCGGGTGCTGATGACACTATATGCCTTGGGCAAACTATTCAATTAGGTGGCGGTATCTTTGCAACCGGAACGCTAGACACAATAAGTTGGACATCTATACCTTCGGGTTTCACATCCTCAGATTCCACACCTTCTGTGAACCCAAATGTCAGCACTCAATATTTATTAAAAGTAACATATTCTGCTACTTCTACGGTAATTTATGACACTATCAATGTCACCGTAACTAACCCTTTTATAGATGCAGGAAGAGACACAATCTTGTGCTACGGCCAATCCATTCAATTAGGCGGTAACATCGTAGCAACTTCATCCCCAGTTAGTTTTAGTTGGACATCTATACCTTCGGGTTTTACATCCTCAGATTCGACACCTTCAGACAGCCCGATGCTCAGTAAAGATTATATTTTAGCAGTCTCTTATGCACATTGTACTCTTTATGACACAACAACTGTTATCGTACCTCTACTGAATGCTAATTTTGGTCTTAGTGAAGATACCGTATGCTCAGGTACATCAATCTCCTTTTATGACTCAACCACGCATAAAAGCGCAGATGCTACATATTCTTGGGATTTTGGCAATAGCACTTCGTCTACCGATCAAAACCCAAGTCAAATATTTACAACATCTTCTACCGGGTCTGGAAGCACCTCTTATACTGTAATACTTACGGTATCCGATTCAGGTTGTACCTCAACGGACACGTCTTACATATTAGTCAAAAATTTGCCAAACATTCTTCATCGAGACTGGTCTGTGGCAAGTGGTAATTCCACCAAAGCATACTCTAATTGCGTTGGAGCGACTTCTTTTAATTTAATCTTACAGAATAGAACTACATCACCCAGCACAAACAATCAGTATGAAATCATTTGGGGTGACGGCGATACCTCCAATTTATCTAGTTCATTTGGGTTTAACGACACTATACATCATACTTTTAATTCTCAAGGATATTTTTACTTGAATTACAGTGTTACTGGAACAAACGAATGTATTAATTCAGTCATAGATACTGTCTTTAATGGGTCTAATGCACACATTGGTATTTCCATGCCAAGTAATACAACTGGCTGCACTCCTTATACACTTAGCTTTCGTATCAACTATAGAAATAACGCAGGGCAACTTAACGCGCCAGGCACACAATACATCGTTTCATCCAATTATCCTGGATTTAATGACTCTATATTTTATCAACCAGTGACGGGTAATCCCGACAGCACCTTTACAATAATATTTGACAGTTCATCGTGCGGCTATACCTCAAATTTAACACTCGACAATGGCTTCTATGTACAAGTGGAGGCAAAAAACCAATGTGCTTCTGCATTTGCAAAGGGTTTCCCGATTATAATTAATACACCTGTCCGTGCTTCGTTTACCAATAGCCCAGACCCTAACGTATGTCAAGGGAGTACTGTATCATTTATTGGATCTGATTCCACCGGAACTTCAATTAACTCGAGCTCACCTGGCAGTGGCTGTAATCAAGGCATCATGAAATATTGGAGAATATCTCCAATGACGGGAATCGCAGTAACCTCGGGATCATTGGGTGACGCATTTCTTGACCCTGCTGATTATGGCTCAAAGAATCTTTCAGTGAGATTTGACTCTTTAGGGACTTATACCATTAAATATATTCTCAAAAATTATTGCGGAGCTGACACATTCACTAAATCCATTTGCGTAATTCCTACCCCTAACATAAATTTTACTTTGAATGATAGTTTTTTCTGTGCTTTAGATACCGTTAGTATTCAGAACCTTTCTTCGACTTTAACATCCTGTGATTCTGGATATTTCAAATGGTCGGTTTCCGGAAATAACGAATGTAGCCCTGATAGTATTGGTTGGTCATTTGCAGACAATACAACTGATGCGTCTCAAGATCCTCTCATTAGATTTTTGCACTCTGGAGTATATACCATCACACTAAGAGACAGTAGCGCTTGCGGAATCTATTCTTATTCTAAAACTATAAATGTTGGTCAGCAACCTGAAGCTTTTATCTCTGTTTTAGCAGATACTATTTGTAAGGGTAGTGTACTATCTCTAGACAGCATAAGCACTCTCAACTGTCACGACAGCTCAACTTACCTTTGGACATATACAGGAGGTTCGATTCAAAATCCAAATCAACTGAATCCGGGAATTCTTAATTCTGATTCTGCAGGTTTATTTGTTTTATCATTCAAAGTGACTAATAGATGTGCCGATACTATTGTTTATGATACTATACAAATCATAAATCCACCTACCATCTCACTTTCTTCTCTGAGTGACGTATGTATAGATGCCCAACCATTTTTACTGACTAATGGCACACCATCTGGGGGATCTTATAGCAGCCTAACACATAACTATATTGTATCTGACACCTTTTATCCAAGTATAGCTGGCATTGGCACTCATTACGTTCATTACACGTATAGTATTGGCTATTCATGTACTTCAGAAGACTCAATTGCCATTGTGGTTCATCCTTTACCGAATACTAATGCTGGAATCGACACAACCATATGCTATGGTGATTCCATCAACTTATACCCTACTATCCAAACAAATCATGCCTATTCTTGGTACATTTCAAATTCACTATTATCGTCTCAGTCAGCCCCTTCTATTGCACCAACCCAAACAACGTTTTATATACTATTAGACTCTAATACCATAACTGGCTGTACAAATTTCGACACGATAAAAGTGACTGTCGATACCATCCCTGCAATAAATGCTGGCTCTGATTCTTCTATTTGTTTAAATAACTCAATACAAATCGGAACCTTTCTTGCAGGTTATAATTATTCTTGGTCAAGTAACCCCAGCGGGTTTTCGGATACGGCGTCTCAACCCACCGTATCACCTACAGTTACCACCAACTATTATTTAAGTGTAAATGAGGCATATAAATGTTATAATTTTGATACGATTACTATTACCGTAGATAGTTTACCTCTTGCTGTTGTAGGAAATGGAGATTCTATTTGTATATATGACAGTATCCAATTAGGAGGAACCAGTACCGCTGGCAATTCTTATCTATGGACTATTAATTCTAACTATTTAGATTCTACATCTAACCCGTTTGTTCAGCCCTATGTTACAACGCTATATACCCTTATCGAAACCAATGATTCAACAGGATGTCAAAATACTGATAGTATTCTAATAACTGTAAATCAATTGCCTAACATAACGGCAACAGATACATCTATTTGTGCCGGAGACACAGTTACTTTAACTTCATCCCCATCAAACCTTAACACATATTCTTGGTCGACATTTTCTGGGCTATTATCTTCGACTAGCGCCTCTGTTACAGCTTTCCCAAGTCAAACCACAGAATACGTAGTAATTGCAACAGACTCAAACGGTTGCAGCGGAACTGACACTGCTTTACTTACCGTTTATCCGTC